>NZ_CP020737.1:0-2400000 GCF_002097715.1 Burkholderia ubonensis subsp. mesacidophila | reverse complement strand
CCGACGAGGGCGGCTATTCCCATCCGGGTTCGGTCTCATCCATCGACAATCGCATCGACAGCGGGTCGGGCACCGTTCGTGTGCGGGCGATCTTCGACAACCCCGACGGCACGCTGCTGCCCGGATTGTTCGCCCGCGTGAAAATCAGCGGCAGCACGCTGCATCCCGCGGTGCTGATCAGCGATGGCGCGATCGGCACCGACCAGGAAAAGAAATTCGTGATGGTGGTCGATGCGCAGAATCGCGTGCAGTATCGCGAGATCCTGCCGGGGCATCTGCAGGATGGGCTGCGCATTGTCTCCCGCGGCTTGCAGCCGGGCGAACGCATCGTCGTCAACGGCCTGCAGCGCATTCGTCCCGGCAGCAGCGTGAAACCGAACCTGGTTTCCATGGCCGCCGACAGCGTCAGCGGCTAGCGAAGCACCAATCGCAACCACTGCAGGATCCGGCGCGCGGATCGCAACATCGCGGCAATCGCCGCGCGACGAGATTGTCCTCGGCACTTCAGGAAAGAGGGCGGCGCCATGCCGTCCCGGATCGCGGCAGCGAATGCCGCGGCCGAGGTCGTCCGTTCACTGAAAACATGCGCCACCGAATAATTGCATCGATCTGTCGTGGTTAAGCCATATTTATAAGGAGTGCTTCATGAGTGACGTGATCAGGACTTCGTCCGCGTTGCCGCATTACCCTGCGAGGAAGTTGCCGTCGCTGACCGGGTTGCGTTTCGTCGCGGCCGCGCTCGTCTTCGGCTTTCATGCATCGTTGACCAAGATCATCGGCTTCAACCCGTATGCCGACCACCAGGCCTCGCATATATTCAAGGTGCTGTTCGGAGAAGGCGGGTGGATCGGCGTCTCGTTTTTCTTCGTGCTCAGCGGCTTCGTGATCACGTGGTCGGCCAGGCCGGACGACACGGTCGGCAGCTTCATCTACCGGCGCGTTCTGAAAATCTACCCGAATCACTTCGCGACCTGGGCCTTGACGATGATTCTGTTCGGCGCATCCGTCACGTCGGCTTCCGTCTGGCTGCCGAACCTGCTGCTGGTTCATGCATGGATTCCGAAAGACGAAGTCTATCTCGGCGTCAACGGCCCATCGTGGTCGCTCTGCTGCGAACTGTTCTTCTATGTCATGTTCCCATTTCTTTTGATCTATATAAAAAGGATTCCTGAAAACAGCTTGTGGATCTGGGCGGCGGCCATGGTGGTCGGGCTGTTCGCAAGCCAGCTGGCCATCAATCTGCTCGTGCCGGGCACGCCCTGGGTGACGGCCTGGCCGATTTCGGTGGAGCGCTGGTGGCTGTCCTACTTCTTCCCGCCGTTTCGATTGTTCGAGTTCGTGCTCGGCATGCTGATGGCGCGCATCCTGATGACGGGGCGCTGGATCGGCCTGGGACTCGCGCCCGCGTTCGGACTGATGGTTGCCGGATACGTCTTCGCGATGTTCGTGCCGTTTCAATACAGCTTCAACGTGGCAACGGTCATTCCGGTCGCCTTCCTGATCACGTCGGTGGCGGCGGCCGACGTGGCCGGACGCAGAACCGGATTCGCCGGAAAGACGATGAACTGGCTGGGCGACCTCTCGTTCGGGATGTACATGATCCATCTGGTCATCCTGACGGCGGTGACGAACTGGCTGAACGGCCGCTTGCTGGCCACGCCTGCGGCGACGGCGCTGGTGCTGGCGGTGTTCGGCGCGTCGGTGCTCGGCGGCTGGCTGCTTTTTGTCTGCATCGAGCGGCCGGTCATGCGCCGGTGGGGGAAGACCGCGCCGCGCAAGCCCGCGCTGATGGGCGCCGAGGTCTAGCCCGCCTTCGAACGACGGCGCACTGCATCCGGCCGGGAAGCGGCGACCAAAGCCGCGCGTTCCGGCGGCGTGCTTCGGCTTCGGCGGTGCGTCGTCGCAGGAGCCAATCCAGAATGATGGAAACTTGATCATGAACGTTTCGAGGTTTTTCGTCGACCGGCCGATTTTCGCCGGCGTCCTGTCGACGCTGGTCTTGCTGGCAGGCGTCATATCGCTGTATTTCCTGCCGATCGCGGAGTACCCCGAGGTGGTGCCGCCCGTGATCGCCGTCAATGCCCAATACCCGGGCGCGAACCCGAGGGTGATTGCGGAGACGGTCGCGTCGCCGCTGGAGGAGCAGATCAACGGCGTCGAGGGCATGCTCTACATGCAGTCGCAGGCGAACAGCGACGGCAATTTGACGCTCACGGTCACCTTCAAGGTCGGCACCGACCCGGACAAGGCACAGCAGCTGGTTCAAAACCGGGTCTCGCAGGCGTTCCCGAAGCTTCCCGCCGATGTGCAGAGGCTCGGCGTGACGACCGTCAAATCGTCCACCACCCAGACCATCGCCGTGCATCTGGTGTCGCCCAACAATCGCTACGATGTCAACTATCTGCGCAACTACGGGATACTGAATATCAAGAGCCGGCTGGAGCGCATTGCCGGCGTCGGCGAAGTCAGAATCTGGGGCGGCGGAGACTATTCGATGCGGATCTGGCTCGATCCGCAAAAGATCGCGGCACGCGGGCTGACCGCGACCGACGTGGTCAACGCGATCCGCGAGCAGAACGTGCAGGTCGCGGCCGGCGTGATCGGCTCGCAACCGATGCGCGGCAACGTGCCGTTGCAGCTGTCCGTCAATACGCGCGGACGCTTGCAATCGGAAGACGAATTCGGCGCCATCGTGGTCAGGACGGCGCAAGCCGGTGGCGTGACCTATCTGCGCGACGTCGCGCACATCGAGCTCGGCGCATCGGATTACGGCTTGAGATCGATGGTCGACGGCAAGCCCGCGGTGGGGTTCGGCATCTTTCAGGCGCCCGGCGGAAACGCGCTGACGATCTCGGACAAGGTGCGCGAGGCGATGGAGGAAATCAAGGCGGAGATGCCGGCCGGCGTCGATTACCGGATCGTTTTCGACCCGACCAAGTTCGTGCGCGCGAGCATCTCCGCCGTGGTGTCCACGCTGCTTGAAGCCATTGCGCTGGTCGTGGTCGTCGTCATCCTGTTCTTGCAGACCTGGCGCGCGTCCATCATCCCGTTGCTGGCGGTCCCCGTTTCGATTGTCGGCACCTTCACGCTGCTGCTGATGTTCGGATTCTCGATCAACGCGCTGTCGTTGTTCGGGATGGTGCTGGCGATCGGGATCGTCGTCGACGACGCGATCGTGGTCGTGGAAAACGTCGAGCGCAACATCGCCAAGGGGCTGTCTCCGAAGGATGCGACCTATCTCGCGATGAAGGAGGTGAGCACGCCGATCATCGCCATCGCGCTGACGCTTTCCAGCGTGTTCATTCCGCTGGCGTTCATGCCGGGCCTGTCCGGCGAGTTCTACCGGCAGTTCGCGCTGACCATTGCAATCTCGACGATCATCTCCGCGTTCAATTCCCTCACGCTGTCGCCCGCGCTGTCCGCGCTGCTGTTGAAGGGGCACGGCGATCCGGAGGACGGCGCGACCCGTTTCATCCGGCGTTACCTGGGCGGATTCTTCGACGCGTTCAACCGGCTGTTCAAGCGCGGCTCGACGGCATACGGAACGGGGCTCGACGGACTGATCGGCCACAAGGCGCTGGTGATGGGCCTGTACGCCGTGCTGATCGGCATCACCATCCTGGTGGGCAAAGTGGTTCCGACCGGGTTCGTGCCCGCGCAGGACAAGGAGTATCTCGTGGGGTTCGCACAGCTGCCGAACGGCGCGTCGCTCGACCGCACCGAAAAGGTGGTCGACACGATGGCCGACATCGCGATGAAGCAGCCCGGCGTGGAAAGCATCCTCGAGTTCCCGGGCATGTCGGTGAACGGCCTGATGAACTCGTCGAGCGCGGGCACGGTATTCATCACGCTGAAGCCGTACGACAAGCGCGGTAACAAGGCGCTGTCCGCGCAGGCGATCGCCGACGCATTGAATCGCAAGTACGCGGACATCAAGGAGTCCTTCGTGGCCATCTTTCCGCCCCCGCCCATTCTCGGTTTCGGCACGCTCGGCGGCTTCAAGATACAGATCGAGGATCGCGGCGCGCTCGGCTATGCGCGGCTCGCGGACGCGACCAACGACTTCATCAAGCGCGCGCAGCAGGCGCCGGAGCTGGGGCCGCTGTTCACGAGCTACCAGATCAACGTGCCGCAGCTCAACGTCGATCTCGACCGTGTGAAGGCGAAGCAGCTCGGCGTGTCGGTCACCGACGTGTTCGACACGATGCAGATCTATCTCGGCTCGCTGTACGTGAACGATTTCAACCGCTTCGGCCGTGTGTACCAGGTGCGCGTGCAAGCCGACGCGCCGTTCAGGGCGTATGCCGAGGATATCGGGCAGCTGAAGACGCGCAACGCCGCGGGCGAGATGGTGCCGCTGTCGTCGCTCGTTTCCGTCGCGCCGACGTTCGGCCCCGAGATGGTGGTGCGCTACAACGGCTATACGGCGGCGGACATCAATGGCGGGCCGGCGCCGGGCTTCTCGTCGGGGCAGGCGCAGGCGGCGATCGAGCGGATCGCGCACGAGACGCTGCCGCGCGGCGTGCGCTTCGAGTGGACCGATCTCACGTACCAGCAGATCCTCGCGGGCAACGCGGCGTTCTGGGTGTTCCCGATCAGCGTGCTGCTCGTGTTCCTCGTGCTCGCCGCGCTGTACGAGAGCCTGACGCTGCCGCTCGCGGTGATCCTGATCGTGCCGATGAGCATTCTGTCGGCGTTGACGGGGGTGTGGCTCACGCAGGGCGACAACAACATCTTCACGCAGATCGGCCTGATGGTGCTGGTCGGGCTGTCGGCGAAGAACGCGATCCTGATCGTCGAGTTCGCGCGCGAGCTGGAGCACGACGGCAGGACGCCGCTCGAGGCGGCGATTGAGGCGAGCCGGCTGCGGCTGCGGCCGATCCTGATGACGTCGATCGCGTTCATCATGGGCGTCGTGCCGCTCGTCACGTCGACCGGCGCGGGGGCGGAGATGCGCCACGCGATGGGCGTCGCGGTGTTCTTCGGGATGCTCGGCGTGACGCTGTTCGGGCTGATGCTGACGCCGGTGTTCTACGTCGTGCTGCGCACGCTCGCGGGCGGCAAGATCCACGTCGCCGGCAAGGACTCGGCAGGCTACGGCGTACCGGCTCCGGATGCTTGAGGACAACAACATGGATAACTCGAAGACTCAATCTGGCTTGATGCGCATCGCGAAGCTGGCGGCGGCGAGCGGCCTGCTCGTGTCGTTGCTGGCCGCATGCGCGGTCGGGCCCGACTACAAGCGGCCGGACGTCGCGACGCCCGCCGCGTTCAAGGAAGCGCCGCCGCTCGCGCCGGGCGAGCAGGCAGGCACGTGGAAGACCGCCGAGCCGTCGGACGCCGCGCATCGCGGCGAATGGTGGAAGGCGTTCGGCGATCCGGTGCTCGATTCGCTCGAAGCGCAGGCGCTGGCCGCGAACCAGAACCTGAAGGCCGCGGCGGCGCGCGTCGAGGAAGCGCGCGCGTCGACCCGCGCGGCGCGTTCGCAGTGGTTCCCGCAGGTCGGCGCCGGCTTCGGGCCGACGCGCCAGGGGCTGTCGTCTGCTTCGCAGTCCTTGCCGCAAGGCAGCGGCCCGACTACCTCGACGCTGTGGCGCGCGCAGGGCACGGTGTCGTACGAAGCGGACCTGTTCGGCCGCGTCGGCCGCAACGTCGAGGCGTCGCGTGCGGACCAGGCGCAGAGCGAGGCGCTGTTCCGCTCGGTGCAGCTCGCGCTGCAGGCGGACGTCGCGCAGAACTACTTCGAGCTGCGCCAGCTCGATTCGGACCAGGACCTGTACCGCCGCACGGTCGAGCTGCGCGATCAGGCGCTGAAGCTCGTGCAACGGCGCTTCAACGAAGGCGACATCAGCGAGCTCGACGTGTCGCGCGCGAAGAACGAGCTGGCGACCGCGCAGGCGGATGCGGTCGGCGTCGCGCGTCGTCGCGCGGCGTCCGAGCATGCGCTTGCGATCCTGCTCGGCAAGGCGCCGGCGGATTTCGCGTTCAAGGAAACGCCGCTCGTGCCGGTCGCGGTGAAGGTGCCGGCGGGTCTGCCGTCGGCGCTGCTCGAACGGCGACCCGACATCTCGGCGGCCGAGCGCGCGATGGCGGCGGCGAATGCGCGGATCGGCCTCGCGAAGTCCGCGTACTTCCCGAAGCTCGACATCACCGGGGCGTTCGGCTATGAAGCGTCGACGCTCGGCAGCCTGTTCATGTGGTCGAGCCGCACGTTCCTGCTCGGGCCGTTCGCGGGCACCGCGCTGACGCTGCCGCTGTTCGACGGCGGACGGCGTGCGGCGGGCGTGCAGCAGGCGCGCGCGCAGTACGACGAGCAGGTCGCGAACTACCGGCAGCAGGTGCTCGTCGCGTTCCGCGAGGTCGAGGACAATCTCGCGGACCTGCGGCTGCTCGACGACCAGATTCGCGCGCAGGACGCGGCGGTCAACGCGTCGCGCCGTGCGGCGAAGCTGTCGCGCACGCAGTATCAGGAGGGCGCGGTCAGCTATCTCGACGTGATCGACAGCGAGCGTTCGGTGCTGGTGTCGCAGTTACAGGCGAATGCGCTGACGGGCACGCAGGCGGTGTCGACCGTGAACCTGATTCGTGCGCTGGGCGGCGGGTGGGGGGAAGCGTAGCGTCGCAGGCATCGGGGCCGGATTCGCGCGACGCATTCCGCTTGCGCGCGAAACCGGTTGGGCCGCCGCGCGGCCAATGCGGATCTTCCATTAAAAGAACTGGATCGATGCGCGGCGAAATAATGCGAGGGAACTATGGACAAGGGACCGTTTCACGATCGCCTGAACGACGCATTGTTTATCGTTGGCGACTGTTGGGGCAGCGGCCTGATCGACGACGGCATGGTCAGCGTTTCGGATTTCATTTCCGGATTGCGCGCGGGACGTTATCACGAGCCCTTGCCGATGCTGCGATCCGGATTCGGGGTGGAGCACCACGAGCTCGACGTCCTGCGCCACGAACTGGAGCGGATCGGCCTGGACCCGTTCGCGTTGAGCGAGATGCGCGAGCCGGATTGCGTCGAGATTGCGCATACGCATAAACGGAACCCGCAGAACGTCTTGCTCGCGAAGCTCGAACGCCTCGACGACACACGTTACCAGGCAGCGCTGCGATTGAACAGCAACAACGAGCTGCTGCTCGATCACGTCACCGGCTGCCATATCTCCGCGATGGTTCTGACGGAGGCTGCCCGGCAGATGTTTCTCGCGGTGACCGAGCAGTATTTCCTCGGCGGGGCGGCGGCCGGGCGCCACCGTTTCGTGATCAACGAATGGCAGGCGTCGTTCGAGCATTTCCTGTTTCCGCTGGATGCCGTCATCGAGTACCGGATCGACGAGATCGTCCGAGACAAGAGCGATCGATTGCGGTTTCGCGTGGAGATCCTCGTGAAGCAGGCCGACTCGGTCGCCGCCAGGATTCGCATCGTGTTCACCGTTTTCGAAACGACGTACCTGACGCGGTATGAAATGAAGCAGGCCGCCCGCACGGTCAGGCGCCTGAAGGCCTGCCTCGCCCGTGCCGATTCGAAGGAATGAATGCACCGAACATCGACCCTGAGGAGGGACATCGTGCAATGGTTCTTGCGCAAGTATCCGCTGCTCGTATTCTTGTCGTGTTGCCTGGTATTGCTGATCGCCGCGATCGGCGAAGCGCCCCGCTATGCATCGCCCCTTCATCGGACCGGCATTGCGTTGGTCGCGATGTATCTGGTCTGGCTCGCATGCGAGGCGCGGACCGCGATGAGCAGCTCGGTCGAAAGCAATCTGTCGAGCGATCGCGGTACGGTTCTGGCTTACGGGGCCGCCAGGGTGGTGACAGTCGCGAGCGCCTGCTTCGTGCCGAGTCACTGGGATGACTATCGACCCTGGATGCCGGTATTGCCGGTGCTGTTCTTCATTGGCGTCGCGTTGCGGATCGTCGCGATTCGCACACTCGGGAAATTCTATACCCACAAGATACGCACGCTTGCCGATCACCGGATCGTGCGCACCGGCCCGTATCGGTGGGTAAGGCATCCGGCTTACGCGGGGATGTTGATTGCGCATGCGTCGTTCGTCGCGTACTTCCTGAATGGCTATAGCGCCACTGCATTCCTGGCCATGCTCCTGCCGTCCATCGTGGTGCGCATCCGGTGCGAGGAACGGATCCTGTTCGACGTGGCTGGCTACGCGGACTACGCTCGCGAGCGATTTCGGCTGATGCCGTTCGTGTGGTGAAGGAATGACGAGATCGACGATCCTGGTGACCGGGGCAAGCGGCTTCATCGGCGAGGCGGTCTGCCGTCGGATGATCGGGCTCGGGCACGCGTCGCGCCTGCGCGTGCTGGTGCATCGACGTGCGCCTGGTTTTAGCGACGCGGGCAGCATGGATTGCGTTCACGGCGACCTGACTCGGCCCGCCGGTTTGCGGGGGGCGTGCGACGGCATCGAGACGGTGATTCATGCGGCTTCGGATGTCGGCGCCGATGCCGACGCGTGCGACGCGGTCAACCGGTCGGGCACGCGGGCATTGATCGATGAAGCGCGGCGGGCCGGCGTGCGGCGAGTGATTTATGTCAGTACGGCCGCGGTATACGGTGCCGGCGTTCATCGCGGCATCCGGGAGAACGAGATCGTGCCGGTTCCGGTGTCGGCGGTCAGCCGCTCACGGCTGGCCGCCGAGGCGTGCGTGCTGGCCGCCGGCGGGATCGTGCTTCGGCCGATGTTCATCCTGGGCGCGGGCGACAAGTGGTTCTTGCCGACGCTCTTGCGACTGATCCGCGGGCTGGACGCGTGGATCGAAGAGGGGCAGGCCGTCTTGTCGTGCACGACGGTGGACACGGTTGCCGCCGCGTTGGCCGGGATTGCGCTCGATTCGGCCCGCGTCGCGGAGGGGAGCGTCTATCACTGCACGCATCCCGAGCCCGTTCGCGTGCGCGACCTGGTCGAGGCGGCTGCGATCCACGTCGATTTCACGATGCCGCGAAGGTCGGTCAGTCTTTCCGAAGCGCTCCGGAGATTGCCGTCTGGCGTAAGCGAACGGCAAGCCCGTCTTTTCGCGGAGGATCACTGGTACGACGGCACCCGGTTATGGCAGGCACTCGGCGCGCCGCCGGCCGTGAAATTGACCGAGAGCTGCGGCGATTACTGGCAAGGATATCGCCGCTGGCTGACGGGTAGCGGCTGACGCGTGGCATCAGGTCGGGTTGGGAACGGGTTGGGTGAGGGCGCATCAGGCGAATGATTTGCATAACTAATATGTCGAGCGGCGTGAAGCAGATTCAAGAATAACCTTACTACTGTCTGGGGAGAAACCATCATGACGATTCTCTTGCCCGAGACGCAATGTCTCGATCCCAGGGAGGTCGGATTCAAGTTTTCGCGTCAGGCGGAACTGCGGGCGGCGGGATTTCCGGTGCCGCGATTCCATTGCGTGCCGGTGTCGGTGTTCGATTCGACGGTCGGTGCGGTGTTGGGCGGGCTGCCCAGGCCGTCCCTGGCTGACGGCGACCTGGCACCGCTGAAAAGATGGTCGCTCGACATCAGGGCCCGCTTGGAGGCCGTGACCTTCCCGGCCGAACTGGCCGGCGAACTGGTGACCGTGTTCGAGCGCATTGCCACGGACGACAAGCTGGTTGCGGTTCGGGCCTGTGTCGTCGCGGATGACGGCGGGCCGGGCGAGGATTCGGCCGACGATCCATTTGCCGGACTCTCCGACAGTTTTCTGTACGTGCCGCTGGGCGGCCTGGTGACGTCGGTCATGAAATGCTGGGCGTCGGCATTCAACGTCGAGATGATGCTGTACCGGCACACGCGCGGACTGGATCCGGCCGGTGCGCGCGTCGCGGTGGGCATCCAGACCATGATCCTCGGCGCGCGCTCCTTCGTGGCCTTTACCCGGGACCCGCGAGACGCGTCGGAGCGGTGCGTGATCGCCGCGGCATACGGCATTGGCGAGGGCGTGGTCCAGGAAAAGGCGGACATCGATCATTTCTTTGTCGAGCCCCATTCCGGGGCGGTCGCGTCGCAGCTCGTCCCGAAGCAGCGGATGGTGGGACTCGATCGACGATCCGGCGCGATCGCCGCCCTCGACGTTCCGCCGGACCTGGTCGACCAGCCGGTGTTGAGCGACGAAGCCGCGCGGTCGGTGGCAGGGCTGGCGGCCCGCGTCGAGCAGCATTTCGGCGTGCCTCAGGATATCGAAGGCACGATCTCGGCGGACGGCGCGATGCATCTGCTGCAGGCCCGGCCGATCGCGCTGGCAACGCGGGACCGGAGCGACTACCCGCGGCCGGGCCCGTCGGCTCCGGTCGACATGATATGGAGCAACAGCAATATCACGGAGAGCTTCCCCGGCGTCACGTCGGCATTGACCTTTTCGCTGGCAGCGAACTACTACGACGTGTTCCTGACCGACGGCTACCGGCGCTGGGGTGTCCCGCGGCGGATACTCCAGCAGAATGCGCACCACCTGAGCAACATGATCGGGCAGTTCGACGGCCGGATTTATTGCTGCATGAGCGTCTGGTACCACCTTCACGGCCATGTGCCGATCTTCTGGATGATGCGCAAGACGTGGGAACGCTCCTTCTTCGGCGTGGAGCCCGATTCCGTCGCGACCGCACCCGCCACGCGGCGCGCGTCTGTCCTGTCGCGAACGGCCGGCGCGTGTCGCGACTACCTCGGCATTGCGTCGCGCCTGATCGCGCATCCGCTGCTGATTTCCCGCTTCCTAAAGCAATGGCGTGCGTTCGTGCATGCTCACCGCGATCTGGATGGGCTCGATGCGTCGGCGTTGATTGCCGTCTATCGCCGGATGTGGGCGATCGTCGCGGCTCAATGGGGCGTGACGCTGGTGAACGGTTTCTTCCTGGTGTCGCTGACCGGCTGGGTTCGCGCGCTGATTCAGCGATGGACGCCGTCCGCAAGCCCGGGACTGCTGAATGGACTGCTGTGCGGCGGCACGGAGAATCGCTCCGTCGCCGCGCTGAGATCGACCCTTGCCCTGTCCGAACAGGTGCGAGCGCATCCCGAGTTGCTGCGTGCGTTTCTCGGGCCCGCACCGGAGTCGGCGATCTGGCGCGATCTCAAGGCGGGCCGCTACGGTCAAGTGCTGGCGGATGCGGCAGACCGGCATCTGCGCGAGTTCGGCGACCGCAATCTCAGCGACCTGAAACTCGAGGCCCTGACGCCACGGCAACAGCCCTGGAGGTTGATCGGACAACTGCGTCCGTTCGTCCGGCAGCAATTGACCGTGGAGAGCAGCCGCCGGATCGAGGCGCAGGCGCGGCGCGACGCCGAATCCGAGCTCCGCGATCATTGCCGGTCGTGGGGCAAGCGCGTCGTGCTGCGCAGCCTGGTGAAGGCGATGCGCTGGTTCATGCGCATGCGCGAGGACACGCGCTTCTGTCGCAGCGAACTGTTCGGGATATCTCGCGAAGTCTTCATCCGGCTCGGGATGGCCCTGGCCGACGCCGGGTTGCTCGATCGGCCCGACGACGTTTTCGACTTGTCCGTCGACGAGGTGCTCGGCGCGTTCAGCGCCGGCGGCACCGTTCCCGACAGCGCACTGCGTGTCCTTGCCGAGGAGCGCGCCGCGATTCGACGGAGCCAGGCGCTATTGCCGGACCCGCCGACGACGATCCGGCGTTCGAGCGCCGGACTGCGCACGTCGACGATGCGGCGCGGTCGCGAGGACGCGCACGGCAACGCGGCGGCCGCGGCATCCACGGATGTCCGTCTGCAGGGAATCCCTTCGAGCAGCGGCGTGGTGCGCGGCAGGGCGCGGGTCGTGCTCGATCCGGCGACCATCGAACCGAGCTCCGTGCACGACCAGATCCTTGTCGCGAAGGAAACGGATCCGGGCTGGCTCTTCCTGATGCTGGCGGCCAAGGGGCTGATCGCGGAGCGGGGGACATTGCTCTCGCATACGGCCATTACCGGGCGCGTCCTCGGCATACCGACGGTGGTGTCCGTGACCGATGCCACGCGACGCATCGCCGACGGATCGTGGATCGAACTCGACGGCGCGACCGGCACGGTGCGTCTGTTGCAGCAAGAGGAGGTGACATCGTGATTGCGCGTTTGAGGTTGTTCGTCGGCGAGTCGTTTCCGTTGCGATTCTTCATTCCCTATTCGCTCATTTACGCGTTCGGATTAACGGGGCTGCTCGCCGCGACCGACGGGAGGATCACGGACTGGACGCCTGATCTCAGGCTGTTGATCAGCGCCGCTACGCTGGCGGTCGATCAACTGGTCATCCGGGCGCTGGACGACATCCGCGACCTCGAATACGACCGCCGCTACAATCCGGCGCGCCCGCTCGCCCGAGGCGCGGTCAATCGTTCGGACCTGATCGTCCTCATCCTGTGCGGTGCGGCCTTCGTTCTGCTGATCAATGCCGGTCGCGGCATCGCGGATCTGATTCTGGTGATCCAGCTGCTCTATCTGATCCTGCTGGCGGCGATCGAGAAGCGCTTCGATTGGCCAGGCGACGGACAGCTGTTGACGAACCTCGCGGTCAGCTATCCGATTCAGCTCGCGTTGAGCGTCTACCTGTATGCGGACTTGCTGGGCATCTACACGCTCGCGCCGACGTGGCCCGGTGCGTTCGTGATCCTGGCGGCGGCCATCGGCTTGTTGCACCTGGAGCTGGCCCGAAAGGTCACGCGCAGGCCCAAGGACGGGGAACGGACCTACGTGCGCATCTTCGGCGTGCGCAATACCATCCGGATCGCGTCGGCCTGTGCGGTGCTCACGAGCCTGATCGTCGTCGCGCTGCTTCAGCCGTGGGCAAGTCCGTCGCGCAGCGCATGGGGCTGGGCAGCGCTGCTTCCGCTGATACCGGTCGTGATCGGTCGAGTGAAATTCAGCGATCCTGCCTTGCCCCGGTGGCCCTTGCGCTATGCGGCGTGGTACATCCTGGTGATGTATGCGTCGTTTCTGTTCGTGGGCTTGGCGGCGCTGAGCAAACGGCTCGCGTGATCGATCGCCGATTCGCGACATTTCTGTCGTCTATGAAAATACCGTCGGGCCGTTTATGCCCTTTGATCGTTGAGATACCATCCAACGGCAATCGGGAGCCTTCGAAGCAGGGGAGTCGCCGCTGTCCCGCCAGCGTGATTCGCCGCACCGATCGATCAACCGCGGCCCGGCATCGACGCGCATCGATCGCGCCAATCCGACATTTCGCGTTATCCATTCAATCTATACGGTGCAGATCCGTTCATGTGTCGACGACCTCGACTCGCTCGGTCGGGCATCACGTTCGAGCGGCCTGCGCCTAGCGGTCGCCGAAGCATTTTCTCGATACGCAGTCGAAGCGAAGCGTGCGTCCCTGGGTTACCGCACGAAGAGAAATGATTTGCCCCGGCATATCGACAAGCGCAACAGCGTAAAGGAAGCTCAAATGACGTCCCCCCGCAACTATCAAACGCCTGGCCTGAATCGTCGGAAAATCGGCGACCTCCATGTCACGATGATCAGCGACGGTTATCTCGATGCCACGACCGATCTGCTGAACGGAATCGATCGCGCGTCGGCCGACGAGATTTTGCGCAAGCGAGGCGTATCCGACGTGTCCCGCATGAACATCAACGTGTATGTCGTGCAGGACGCGAAGCGCACGATCCTGATCGACGGCGGCGGCGGCGGGTATAACGGCTGGGGCGGGAGGCTGCCGGTTGCGCTCGCCGCCGCCGGCATCGACCCGCTCGATATCGATACGATTCTGCTGACGCATGCCCATCCCGATCACGTGGGCGGCCTCGCCGGCCCGCTGGCCACACCGCTGTTCCGGAACGTCGAACGGCTGCTGATTCATCGCGCCGAGTTCGATTTCTGGAACGACGATGCCAATCGGCCGCAGTCGCCCGAGGAAATTCGACCGTTCTTTGATATTGCGCAGAACGTCTTTCAAGCGTATCGGCAGCAATTGGTGGCCTTTGACTCGGAAGACGTACTGGCCGGCATTCAGGCCGTTCCGTTGCCGGGACATACGCCGGGGCACACCGGATACCTGATTTCGGACAGCGGGCAGGCGCTCCTGGTGTGGGGAGATGTCGTTCATTTTCCTCACGTACAAATCGAGCGTCCGGAAGTGACGATCGCGTTCGATCATGCGCCCGACGAAGCGGCCGTGGCGCGACGTCGTCTGCTCGATCGTGTGAGCTCGGACGACCTGCTCGTCAGCGGCATGCACTTCAACCTGCCTGCGTGTGCCCGCATCGAGCGGCGCGGGGCCGCTTACGGGTTGATGTACGAGACCTGGTCGCCGGCCTTGGTCTGAGCGGTCCATCCGCCGACTGGAAAACGCGCGCCGATGTCAGGCGCGCATCAGCGCCAGGCCGACCGCATCTGGCGCCCGGTATCGAGGTCGGACGCGGCAATCCGCGCGTGACCGGCCATTGCCACGTCCGGACATTCCGCGCTCACATCCTCCCCGTAACGCACCGATCGCCGCCGCCATTTCATCGCGCGCAGCGTCGCGACCGCTGCGATCACAGATGATCGCCGCTCGCGCGCTATGTCAGCCCGAGAGCGGACCGGTATCGCCGTGCATTGTCCTTTGCCGAGGATTTTGCCCAATGAAAACGCCGCAACTATCTTAAAATATCGAACGAGAGCCCACATTGAACACGCGCAAATTAGGGAGTCGTATTGGACAAGCTAAACGGCGTTACTGTTTTTGTACAGGCAGCGGAGACACGCAGTTTCGTTGCAACCGGCCGGTCTCTCGGAATATCGGCGTCGGCGGTCGGAAAAAGCATTTCGCGTCTGGAGGAAAGGCTTGGCGTGCGGCTTTTCTATCGGAATACCCGCAGCATTCACCTGACGCCGGAGGGCTCGCTGTTTCTCGGGCACTGCCGGCGCATCCTGGGCGAAATCGAAAACGCCGAGCGGGAATTGTCCAAGGCCAGAACGGCGCCGCGCGGCAAATTGCGCGTCAGTCTTCCGCTCGTCGAGAGCTTGCTGCTGTCGACGCTGTCGTCGTTCATGGCGCGCTATCCGGAAATCGAGCTGGAGCTCGATTTCAGCGACAGGCTGGTCGACATCATCGACGAAGGTTTCGACGCCGTGATCCGCACCGGCGAGTTGCGCGATTCGATGCTCATGTCGCGCAAGCTGTGCGCGTTCCGGATGCTGCTGGTGGCGTCGCCGCGCTATCTCGACCAGCATGGCGTCCCGCTGCTTCCGGACGACCTGATGCGCCACGCGTGCCTGCACTACAAGTTCGCGACGTCCGGCAAGCTCGAGCAATGGCCAATCGAACGCAGCGCGAGTGCGTACGACTTCCGGCTGCCCGTGACGATGGCCTGCAACAACGTGACGACGCTCGTTTATCTGGCGAGGCAGGGGCACGGCATCGCGTGCCTGCCGGATTTCGCCGTGCGCGATGCGTTGCTTGACGGCTCGCTCAGGACCGTGCTGGACAACCATGCCGGCGATCCGAATGTCTTCTGGATCCTGTGGCCGTCGAGCCGTCACGAGTCGCCGAAGCTGCGCGCCTTCATCGATCATTTGACGGAGCACCTGTTTGCGCCGGCAAGCGACATGCGTGGGGCGCCGGGCATCCTGGAGACCCTGGCCGCGGACCGGCCCGCGCTGCAGCAGCTCGCGCCGTCGCGGTAGGCGCGCTCGCGCGGCGAACGCACGAGCGAGCGGTGGATCGCCGGCCGGATTCACGATGGCAACCTCTGAACGCATGTTGACGTCAGCGCGCGGCGGACAGGGCGCCCTCCCGCGGCGCGTCGCCGTAGTAGAGGACCTTGATGCCGATGAAAGCCAGCGCGACGGCGGCGAACAGCAGGCCGCTCCAGATGGTTCCCTGGATCCCGAATCTGGAGAGGAACCATCCGCCGGCGGTCGAGCCGAACACGACGCCGAGGTTGATGAACGAGATGTACACGCCGGTCGCGAACTCCGGCGCTTCCGGGGCTTCCGACGTCAGCCAGATCTGCGTGACGATCAGGCCGCTCGTATGGATCGCGCCCCAGAGCAGCGCGATCACGATCATCGGCGGCAGCGACGACGTACAGAAGAAGTGAAGAATCAGGTACGCGGCGCTCAGTGCCAGCGGATGCAGCACCGTCGTTCGCACCTTGTCCTTCGCGAGCAGCTTGCCGGCGAGCAGGTTGCCGGTCACGCCGCCGATCCCGAATATCACCAGCACGACGCTGATGAGCTCGCCGCTCATGTGGGCTTCGACGCGCAGGTATTCGGCGGAGTAGCTGTACACCGAAAACATCGCGCCGAATATCGCGGTCGACGCGGCGATGTTGAGCCACAGCGGGACCTTGCGCAGGATCGCGAGCTGCTTGCCGTATGAAATGCGTTCGGTCGCGGCGGCATCGGGCAGTCTCGCGAGGATGCCGAGCGCGGCGATGAAGTTGACCGCGGTACTGAACAGGAACGATGCCTCGTAGGACACGCGCGCGGCGATCCACGTCGTGATCGGAATGCCGAGCACCATGCCCATGCTCGTTCCGACGAACGCCTTGGCGGAAGCATGGGTCGCCATGTTCCTCGGATAAAGCGACGCGGCCGCGACGAAGGCCAGCGAGAAATACACGGGGTGGAACAGCGCCGGGATGATCCGCGAGATCGTCAGCACCGTGTAGTTGGGCGCATACGCGGACAGCACGCTGCTCGCCGAAAATATCAGCAGCGAAAGCATCAGGACTTTCTTGCGATTGAAGCGCGACATCAGCAGGACCATGAACGGGCCGCCCGCCGCGACGACGAGCGCGAACAGACCCACCAGGAATCCGGCTTGCGACGCCGTGATGCCGTAGCGCTGCGTAATGACGGGGAGAATGCCGACCACGCCGAATTCGATGGAATAGACGCCGAACAGGCCAAGCGCAATGAAGAATATGGGATGCAGTTTTTTCACACAATCTCCTTCATTCGTTGCCCGCAGGCTTCGAATAATTCAAGGACTCGATTCGATGCGTGGATGGTATGTCGGGACGGAAGAAAGAAAAATAGTCTCTAGTTCCGTGGTTTGACGACGCGGGTGTCCGCAATCGCGCGGGAAGCCGCCTCCGGCGGGGCGATTGGGGGTTGGGTGGTGGCGGTGGCGGAGCGCGTGGATTGCCGCCGGCGCATCACCGGATTCATTTCCGGAAATGCCTGGTTTCGCGTTATCGGCGGCGCGCGAATCGATATATTCGAATCGGGATATGAATCGACGGATTGTGGATATTTACTCTGTTAACAATGGACTGAAATGGACGCAATTTTGTTGATTTGTATGTATTATGATCGCGGCAGCGCAGCATGATTGTGGGGATGGCTTTCGGCAGTTTCTTTTGTGTTCCTAATTTAATGTGTGCCGGTGTGATGAGCACGTTACAGGAATGCAGCGACCGAGGCGATGAGTGATTGTCCGAATGTTGTCCTGGTGCGCGCCGTTTCATGAGAGTGCCTGACTATCCAAACGAATATCAAAGGCGTCGAACGCCTTAGGGGCATTGATAATGAAGGTTGAGATTCTCGATGATCTTCTGTCGAAGATATACGATACGGCTCACGATGCCTCCCTCTGGCACATCGCGCTCGCCGCGTTGTGCCGGAAGCTGCAGGCCGAGTCCGGTTCATTGCTCTACGTCCCGCTGCCGGGAAGCGGCTGCCAGCCGATCGAGATCATCTACGGGGTGCCCGACGACACGTTTAGGACACTGACGGAAAAATTGAGCCGCGGGCAGGGTTGCCAGCCGCTCGAGTATGTCGATCCGCAAGGCGAGGTCGTCAGGATCGACGTGAAGGAGGGGGCCGACGGGCAAGGCTTGCCGTGGCTCGTCGGCTCGACGGGCGGACCGGAGAGCGGACAACTGCTGCTTGCGGTGTTTTCCCGGAACGATGCCTTCGTCGGCGCGATCGGTTTCAAGTCGCGCGTGCGCAGCGAGCCGTTTTCGCAGGGCGATATGCAGCTGCTTTCGCTGTTGCTGCCGCATATCCGCCGCGCTCACGAATTGAAGGCGCGGTTCGAGGATATCGCCGGCGTGAACGAGACCGCGCTGCTTGCGCTTGGCCGGCTGTCCTACGGCGCGGTGCTGCTGGCATCCACCGGCGAAGTGATCCGCACGAACCACGAAGCGGACCGGATCTGCACGGCGTCCGACGGCGTCACGATCGCGCAGCGCCGCTTGCGTTGCGTCGACGCCGACAGCGATCGCAGCCTCGCCGATACGCTGCGTCGCAGCGTATTCCGGTCTTGCGGCGACAGCGCGAAAACGGTGCTGATCCCCCGCCCGTCCGGCAAGCGCCCGTATATCGCGTGGAGCGTGCCGGTCGAGCATGCGCGGCCGGACGCGTCCCGAAGCCCGCCGTACACGATGATCATCATCAACGATCTGGAGCGGCCGAAGAACAACCTGCACGCGTTGCAGGAGCTTTACGAACTGACGCCCTGCGAAGTCGACATCGCGATCGCGCTGGGCACGGGGGCGGAGGTGTCGCGCGTTGCTGAAAGCCGGCACGTGTCGGTCAATACGGTTCGGACCCAGCGCGCCCAGATCTATGCGAAGCTCGGGATCAGCAGCCAGAGCGAACTGATCCGGACGCTCGCGGCGCTGCCGCAGCACGACATGCGGCTCTGTCACGCAACGTAGGCCCGCAACGAAAGCGGGCGGTCCGCTTGCGGCGGACCGCCCGGTACGGACGGCGAAAACGCGGCGCGCTCAGGCGCTGACAGCCGCAGCGGCCGACTCCGGCGTGATCAGATCGGTCACCTGATAAAGGTGATATTCCCAGGTTCCGGTTTCCTTCAGCCCGTTATAGCGCGACAGGAACTCCGGGTCCGTGAAGAGCGTGTCGAAGGCGGCCTTGCTCGTCCACTTCGCCTGATTGATGACGGTCTTGCCGTCGACGCTCTTGTACAGGCGGCTCCACTGGAAGTCCGGATAGGTCCGTGCAACGTAATTCACGGTCACGCGCAGCACGTCGAGCGCGGCATCCTGCTTGCCGTCGAAGACGTGCACGACGTTGACGAGCACGACTTCGTCGGCGTGGTTGGAATCGGGCGTCGTCGAAAGCGTGTCATTGGCCATAGCTAACCTCGAGTCGAGTTGAGAAAGATGAGAGCGGCGGCCGTCGTCGCATCGGCGGCCGCCGGTTGCGTCACGCCGGCGTCGCGAGCCCGGCTTCATGGATGCCGTGTGCCGGCGCGCGCAGCTCCGGCAGCGCACAGGCGCCGGCGGGCATGCCGTCCTGCCACAACAGCGGGGAAACGGCGTCCGCCGCGCTCGCCGCGCGAACCCGGCCGACGACGACCTCATGGCTGCCGTACGCGAACTGGCCGTCGACGTCGCAGAACAGGTTCGCTTGCGCGCCGGCGAGGAACGGCAGCGCGTGGCGCTCGTCCCACGTGCCGTATGCGAAGCGCTCGCGGCTCGGCACCTTGCCGGAGAACACCGGAATCAGGTGACTCTGATCGGAGCGCAGCAGGTTCACCGAGAAGCGCCGCCGGCGCAGCAGCGGCTCGCAGATGCTCGCCGACCGGTTGATGCAGACGAGGATGGCCGGCGGATCCGACGAAACGGAGCTGACGGCGGTCGCCACCATCCCGAACCGCTCGGATCCTTCGTGCGTCGCGATGATGGAAATCGTCGACGTCAGACGCCGCATCGCTTTCTTGAAGCTCGCGACGACGGCGTCGTCGGGCTGGGAGTGATCGAGCATGGCTTGACCCTTCATGAGAGTGTCGCAGTGGGTTGTGCGTTGTAGCGGGAGCGGACGACTGCCGTCACGCGATCCGCACGCGCGCCTGCGGATACGTGCCCCGCAGGCCTGCGTCCTCCATCAGCGGCAGCACGCCGTCGACGAAGTCCTGGATGCCCGAGTGATAGTCGAGCCACGTGAGGCAGATGCCGTCGATGCCCCAGTCCGAATACTTCTGGAACTGCGAGACGATCATTTCCGGCGTCCCGACGAGCGGCACGCCGGCGAACCCGGCCTTGATGTGGTAGCGGAAGCGCTCGGCGTCCTCGGTCGACTTGAACATGCCGCTTTCGATGCCGATTTCCTTCGTCACGTTCGTGCAGGCCAGCTCGTCGCCCATCTGGTTCACGTAGTAGTCGAGATCGCGTTCGGCTTCCGCGAGCGTGTCGCGCTGGATCACGTACGCATAGCACCAGATCTGGAGGTCGCGGCCGAATTCCTTGCGGGCGAGATCGCGGTACGACTGGATCTGCGCGCGCGCGACGTCCTCGCCGTCCTGGTACTTGACGATCAGGTACGCCGCATCGCAATGCTGCGCGCAGAACCGCTTGCCACGCGGCGAGCCGCCGGCGTTCATCAGGAACGGCCGGTTGAGCGGCTTCGGCTCCGAGAAGCCGCGCTCGATGTTGAAGTACTTGCCCTTCAGGTCGAACTCGCCCTGATGGGTCCATGCGCGGCGGGCGACCTCGATCCACTCGTCCGCGTGGTCATAGCGCTCGTCGTGCTCGCGCATCGTACCGTCGAACATCTTCATCTCCGCGCTGTTCCAGCCGCAGATGATGTTCAGCCCGAAACGGCCGCCGCTGATGTGATCGATCGTGGTGGCCTGCTTGGCCGCGAACAGCGGGTGCACGGTCGACACGTGCGACGTCGTGAGGATGCCGATCTGGTCGGTGACCGACGCGAGCCCCGCGGCCCACGTATAGGTTTCGTACGACACGCCCATCGGGTTGCTGTCGCCGCCGAAGCCGCGCCACCGGCCGACCGGCAGCAGCGCCTCGAAGCCTGCGCGGTCGGCGGCCTTCGCGACCTTCAGGTTGCCGAGCCAGTCGTCCGCCTTCAGGCGCTCGGGCGCGCGGGTGAACGTGCAGCCGCCTTCGATGTTCAACGCGAATACGCCCAGCTTCATTTGATTGGTGCTCGTCAGCATCGGGTTGGGCTTGCGGGACGCGTAAGTCTGATTGGCCATGAAGCTCTCCTTGAAAAGGGCAACGCATGTGAGAGGAATACGCTGATACGACGGAACGGATGGGGCGACCGGGCGACGGGGGCCTAGGTCAGCAGCGCGAGCGGATTGACGCGGGTGATGGCGTCGATGCGCTCGCGGGACAGCCCGAATGTGTCGAACCACCCGGACGACGTCCGCAGCCAGTCCGGGATGTCCGGCTGGCTCGTCTGGCCGAGATCCGAGCTGTAGACGACGCGCGGGACGTCGGCCAGCACCGCGCGAAAATCCTCGGCGTCCTGGTAGCCGAGCAGGTAGGTGAGCGCGGTCTGCTCGACGTACACCATCGGCGCGCTCGCGATGTCGCGCAATTCGGCCGCGCGAAGCCCCGTGAGCGGATTCGCGGGCTGGTTGAGCATCAGCCGCGGCACGTCGTGGTGAAGCGCCGCGTCGACGAGGCGATACACCTCGTCGCGGTTCGCGTGGCCGGTCGAGATCACGAGCGGGTAGTCGCGCGCCATGCGCAGGATGTCGACGACGCTGTCCTTCAGCCGGCCGTCGGCGTCCGACACGGTGCAGGGCGCGATGGCGCGCCGGTCCAGAATCGGGTGGCTGCGTTCCCGCGCGAGCCGGCTCGCATGCTTGCGGCCCGTCACGGTCGGTAGGTGGACGACCAGGCGGACGGGCCCCTCGCCGTGCTGGCAGAGCGAGCGCTCGACCGCGCGCCGGTCGATGCCGCCGGCGATCTCGTTGAGCACGATCGACGCCGACACGGGAAGGCCCGCCTGCTGCGCTTCCCAGGCCTGCGCGGCCGTGCATCCGAGATGATTCTTCAGGACGACCCAGCCGCCGGCTTCGCGGTAGCGCGCGCCCGCGTCGAGCGCGGAACGGCGACGCACGTATGCGTCGGGCCCCGCGTGGTAGTGCACGTCGATGAACGTGGCCTGGGTGATATCGGTCATGTTCGGTTCCGGTCAGGTCAGGTGCGGCTGCGGCACGGCGATGTCCAGGTGCGCGCGCACGGCCGCGCAGACGCGGACGAGATCGTCCGTCAGCGGACGCATGCCGCCGTTCGGGATGCCGAGCGCGGCCTGCGCGGGCGTGTCGCGCAGATGGATGTTGCCGCGCCGGACGAGTTGCGAGCGCTCGCCGTAGACGTTCAGCAGGCGGCCGGCGTAGCGGTCCACGGCCGCCCTGACGTCGATGTCGTGGAGCAACGCGAAACCGCGGGCGAGGCGTGCGGCTTCCGCGGCGCGCGAGCCGGGCGCGGGCGGCGCGGCGGGGACGGGCGAAGCGGCGGCGCCTTCCGGGGCGACGAGGCTGTCGAGCATCGTCAGCGCGTGCGCGACGTCGCCGCGGCGGCCGAGCTCGGCGAGGGCGCCGAGCCGCGTGTTGAGCGTCTCGTCGGCGAGGCTCGGCGCGGAGATCAGCAGGACCTTCGGCACGTCAGCGACCCACGGTGCGCCGAGCATCGCCTGCACGACGGCGCCCCCCAGCGCGCCGCCCGCGAGCAGGTCGATGCGCCCCGATGCGGCGAGGAGGGCGGACCAGCGCGCGGCGAAGGCGTCGAGGCGTTCAGGTTGTTCGGACAGCAAGGACAACGTGTCGTAGATCGTCACGCGATAGCCGGCGTCGACGAGTGGCCGCACGAGCGGCTCGAAGAAGCGCCCTTCGTCCCAGGCCGGGAGGACCGGGGACAGGACGGCCGCCTGCAGCGGGCCGTCGCCGTAACGCACATGGACAGGTTCGATGGGTTTCATCTGGCGGTTGGCGGTTTGAGCCGGCGCGGTGGTGCGAGCGGCCGGCGTGCATGGGCGAGAGGTCAGGCGACCTCGGGCTGAAACGCTTCGCCGAGCTGCGTCAGGTGACGGGCCGCATCGTGCGCGATGCTTCGCACGACGTCGGCCGCCGGGCTGACCTCGCGCACGAGATCCGACACCTCGCCCGCCCAGATCGCACGCGTGCCGACGTCGTCGTCGCGAATCGCCTGCACATAGGCTTCGCGCACGGCGTCGGGCGCGTTCTTGAGCTCGTGTTCGCGCCCGACCCACTGTGCGGAGAAGTCGTTCGCGAGCGCGCGGCCCGAATACTGGGCCGGCCATTCGATCCCGCGGACGAGATCGAACGCGCGCGTGCGCACGGTGTCCTTTTCGGTCGAGTCGATGAGGCGCTGCCGCATTTTCGGGGTCGCCAGCGACTCGTCGGTCGCGACGAAGCGCGTGCCGAGCATCACGGCGTTCGCGCCGAGCGCGAGGGCGGCGGCCGCGCCGCGCCCGTCCGCGATGCCGCCGGCGGCGATCAGCGGGTACGCGTCGCCGACCGCGTCGCGCACCGCGGGAAGCAGCGGAAAGAGCGCGCGTCGCAGGTTGTGGCCGCCCGCTTCGGCGCCTTGCACGATCAGTGCGTCCGCGCCCGCGTCGACGGCGAGCAGCGCCTGGTCGACATCGTGCACCTGGACGACGGCGAGTGCGCCTTGCGCCTTGATCCTGCCGACGAACAGGTTCGGATTGCCGAACGACAGCGCGACGACCTTCGGGCGATACGAGAGCGCGAGGTCGAGCAGCTGCATGTTCTTCTCGACCGTGAACATCACGAGCCCGACGCCCCAGGGCGCGTCGACGTCCGACATCAGGCCGAGCTCGGCGCGCATCCAGTCCGGGTCGCCGTAGCTCGCGCCGACGAGGCCGAGGCCGCCGGCGCGGGAGACGGCGCCGGCCAGGCGGCCGCCCGACACGCCGCCCATCGGGGCGAGCACGACGGGATGGCGGATGCCGAACAGGCGGGTGATTGGCGAAGTGATGGCAGTCATGGATTGATCCTCGAAAAGGCGAATACCGGGAGAGCGAAGTTCATGCGTATCGGCACCAGGCGTCGGGTCAGCTCGCGTTCGCGCCGGTGGCCGGCAGCCACGGCTGGTCGTAGCGATGCAGGCGGCGGGCGTCGGCGAGGCTCGCGCCTTCGGTGACCGCGGCGATGATGCGCGATTCGGTCTGCTCGATCGCGAGCGCGCGCCTGATCACTTCTTCGGCGTGCTGCCTCGGGATCGCGATGCAGCCGTTGTCGTCGCACACGATCAGGTCGCCGGGATGCACGACGACACCGCTCACGTCGACCGGCACCTGGGTGGCCTGAAGCTGCGCGCGGTTCTTCCCGGTCTGCATGAAGACCGCGCGGCTGAACAGCGGGTAGTTGAATTGCCGGACGGTGCCGATGTCGCGCGCGGCGCCGTCGATGACGGTCCCGCGGATGTTCCGGCTGAGCGCGACGTGCGTGAGGATGTCGCCCCAGACCGTGCAGTCGGTGCGGCCCGCGTTGCTCGAGACGACTACCGAATCGGCGGGCACGTCGTCGATGTAGTTCGCGGCGTTCCTGAAGCCGGCGGTGTCGCTCACCGGCTCGTAGCGGACCGTGTACGCGAAGCCCGCGCAGCGGGCGCCCGGCACGCGCGGCGCGAGGCCGTGAAGGCCGCCCGAGATGCGCAGGCTGTCGAGCGCATCCGACAGGCAGGCGGTGTCGAGATTCCGGCAGGCGGCCAGGAGCGCGTGGTCGTTCGCGACGGGTGGAGTGCTGGTCATCTTGGTGAGTCCCGTAGAGAAGGGCGTCCTAGGATTGGATCGACGACAGTTCGAGCGCGCAGCGCTCGATGATCGCGTCGGCGACCTCGCGCGTCGTCGACGCGCCGCCCAGGTCGTAGGTGCGGCAATCGGAGCGCGCGACGTCGCACACCGCCGAGCGGATCGCAACCGCCTCGTTCGCGTAGCCGTAGTGATCGAGCAGCAGCGCGATCGTGAGGAACATCGCGCTCGGGTTGGCCTTGCCGAGCCCGGCATGCGCGGGCGCGCTGCCGTGCACCGGCTCGAAGTACGCGCCGGATTCGCCGATGTTCGCGCTGGGCGCGAGCCCGAGGCCGCCCATGACGCCTGCGCCGAGATCCGACAGGATGTCGCCGAACATGTTTTCCGCGACGATCACGCCGAACCGCTCCGGACGCCTGACCATCCACAGCGCGACGGCGTCGACGTTGTCGATGCCGACGGCAATCCCCGGATAGTCGGCGGCGACCGCTTCGATGATGTCCCGCGCGAACGCGCCGCTATGGCGCAGCACGTTGGGCTTGTCGGCGAGCGTCACCTTGTCGAAGCCGTGTCGCCGCGCGTAGTCGAACGCGAAGCGGAACAGGCGGGTGAGGCCGTCGCGGGTCTGCAGCCGCACGGCCATCGTGGCGTCCGCCGCCGCGACGTGCTTCCACGGCGCACCGGCCTTTTCGTGCCGCGCCAGCACCGGCTCGAATTCCGCGGGAATCGCCGGGAAATCCAGCCCGGCATACAGGCCCTCGGTGTTCTCGCGAATGACCGCGAACCGGTAGCGGTCCGGGCCCAGCACGTCGACGATCGGCCGCACGTTCGCGAAGAGACTGAGTTTCTGCCGCAGCTGGATGACGGGCGATACGTACTGCAACCCCGTGCCGCGCAGCTCGGCCGCGAGTTCGCCTTCGGCCTCGCGCATCGGCTTGCTGGTGATGGCGCCGAGCAGCGTTGCGTCGCTCGCGGCGATCTTGTCCCAGGTCGCGTCGGGAATCGGGTCGCCGCCGGCGCGCCAGCATTCCCAGCCGATTTCGCCGAGGCTCAGTTGGCTCGGAATGCCGAGCGCGTCGAGCACCGGCAGCGCGGCGTGCGTGACCTCGACGCCGATGCCGTCGCCCGGCAGCACGCAGATGCGCAGCGGCGACTGCGGCCGGCCCGGTTCGATGTTGTTGCGCGCATTCATTCAGAGTGCTCCTACGCGCGCTTCGGTCTGGCGGCGTGCGGGCGCCACGTGTTGCTGCGCGGTGTCGGCTTCGCCGGCCTTGCGCTGGTCGCGCACGCGCCGCAGCGTCCGGAACCACTCGGATTCGGAGTTGTCGGCGATCGTCGCCGCGATCTTCTGCTTCGCGTCGAACGAGATGTTGTACGCGCCGAGCATGATGTCGACGAGCGGTGCGGGCTGGCTGCTCTCGGTGACGTGCTGCGCGGCGTACGACGACAGTTCGAGCACCTTGACGAGGTCGTAGCGGGTCGGCGCGTCGAGCCGGTCGAGGTACGCGGCGATCATGCTCAGGTGCAGGTTGCCGGCGCCCTTGCCCATGCCGCACAGCGACGCGTCGATGTACTCGGCGCCGGCGTCGACCGCGGCGAGGGCGTTCGACAGCGCGAGCGACAGGTTGTTGTGCGCATGGAAGCCGAGCGGCACCGCGACGCGGCTCGCGAGCTTGCTGATCAGCCGCTCCGTGTCCGA
Organism: Burkholderia ubonensis subsp. mesacidophila; assembly: GCF_002097715.1. NCBI lineage: Bacteria > Pseudomonadati > Pseudomonadota > Betaproteobacteria > Burkholderiales > Burkholderiaceae > Burkholderia > Burkholderia ubonensis. The sequence goes on along the minus strand of NZ_CP020737.1, from coordinate 2,373,861 downwards.
CGGGATCATGTTGCCGTTCGAGTCGGCATAGACGACGATATCCGCGCCCGCATCCTCGGCGCGCACCGACATTTCGGTGATGGCGGCGAGCGGCATCGTCGTCACGTGCGTGACGTTCGCGCTGACCTTCAGCCCGTGCCGCTTCACGCTCGCGATCGTGGCGACACCGTCGTCCAGCTGATCTCGGCGCAGGCAGACGCGCACCATCGCGACGCCGCGATCCGCGAGCATCGCCAGGTCGCTGTCGTCGATGTTCCGCGGGTGCACCATCACGCAGAGATTCGTTTTTCCGTCTGCGGCGTCGACGAGCGCGTCGATATAGCTTTCGTCGACCGCGCTGGTGAGCCCGTGTTCGCTCTTGCGCACGAACGACCCTTTCCGATACCCGATCTCGACGTACGGGACGCCCGCCTGCGCGAGCCTGCGCGTCGTCTCGACGGCGAAGTCGGTCGTGAAATTGAAGTTGTTCCGATAGCCGCCATCCCGCAGGGTCACGTCGGTGATGATGATGTCGTTCATTTCTATGCCTCGTTTAAAAAGTTGGGAAAACGAAACGAAATGCAAATTTCTAATATGGCGCAGGTATCCTGCTTTTATTGATCTTTTGTTGTCGATTGCTGGAGGTGAATTTAAGTGATGAAACAAGGGGCGTCATCATCCTTGAGGATGATTGCAGCTGGCTGCTTTCGGCAATGGCGCCTGGTCGACGCGCGGGCCGATGCGGAAAGCGCCTTGCTGGATGGCTTGCACGCACTCTTGTTGGGCGATGGCACCACGCTCGAGCCGGCATGCTCCGAAAGCGGACGCCGGTTGATCTGCGATGGTGCGAGGCGTCGCCCGCATTACGATTATTTAATTAAAATCGAATGACGGCTGAGCGAATGGGCGCGCAATTCATTTCGTCGCTTATCGGCCGACGGCAGCCAATCGACTGCATGAAAATTGAATTAGGTTATTCCAATCAAATGTATTGACATGTGGTTTGGATTTGTCGTGCGGGTCCGATCCGGAGATCGGGGGTGAACACGCTCCCGTTTCGCGACGCGCGCCGGTATCGCGTGCAACGCAGGTCGTCTTGCTGACAATTGCCTGACGATATAATGTATCATCGCAGGATTGCATCGCCGACCGGTGCGACTGCCTGCCGGTGCGTGGTTTCGCGCGCGGCGGAACCACACGAAGATCGATACACAGTGACCAAAACAACGCGACCACCGACCCGCGACGCGCGGCGACGCAGCCCGCCGCGCGGGAGCGGGGCGGCCTGGCTGACGCTCAAGCACACGCGACGCGGCTGCACGACGATGCTGACCTGCGCGATGACGACTTCCGGCGCGCTTGCCGCGGAGGCCGCAGCGGCCGATGCCGCCCCGCACGCGCTGCCGGCGATCAACGTCACCGCGCAAGGCGCGCCGCTCGATCCGCTGTCGCGCGTGCTCGACACCGGTTCGCGGCTCGGCCTGTCGAGCCTCGATACGCCGGCGAGCGTCGAGACCGTCACGGCAGAGGCGATCGCCGCGCGCGGCGACCACACGGTGCTCGACGCGGCGACCCGCGCGACCGGCTTCTCGAGCGCGGCCTCGCCCGGCAACGGCGGCACCGCGCTGAGCGTGCGCGGCTTCGGCGGCCAGGAGTCGGTCACGACGCTGCTCGACGGGGTACGGCTCCTTCCCGCCGCGGGCACGATCACGTTTCCGTTCGATGCGTGGTCGGTCGACCGCATCGAGGTGCTGCGCGGTCCGGCGTCGGTGCTGTATGGCGAGGGCGCGATCGGCGGCGTCGTGAACGTGGTGCCGAAGCGGCCGCAGTCCGTCCGCGAGACGACGCTGCAGACGGGCTTCGAGACCGGCGGCGGCAAGCGCGTCGCGTTCGACACGACGGGCGCGCTCGGTTCGCGGCTGTCGTACCGGTTCTATGCGAGCGATGCGCGCGCGAACGGCCTCGCGGCACGGGCCGATACGCATACGACCGCGTTCGGCGGCGCGTTGAAGTTCGACGCGAGCCCGCGGCTCACGCTGACGCTCGACTACGACTACGGCCGCCAGAAGCCGGCGACTTACTACGGCGTGCCGGCCCCGAACGGCGTGCTCGATTCGACGCTGCGCAAGCTCAATTACAACGTCGGCGATGCGACGATTGCCTACTACGACCAGTGGACGCGGCTGTCGGCCACGTACCGGCCGACGGTCGGCGTGCGAATCGACAACCAGTTCTACTACCTGACGTCCAATCGCCACTGGCGCAATGCCGAGTCCTACGCGCTCGATGCGTCGACCGGCCGTGTGACGCGCAGCGACTACCTCGAGATCGGTCATCACCAGCGGCAGATCGGCGATCGCGTCAGCGCGCGACTCGACGGCCGCGTGCTGGGCCGCGCGAACCGCTTCGTGATCGGCGCGGAACTCAACCAGATCACGTTCGACGGCAGCAACAATTCGCCGTATCGCGGCGAATCGACGGTGGACGCGCATGGCTTCGATCCCGGCGTGTTCGCGAGCCCGGATCCGACTGTGCCGCAATTCAGCACGCGCACGCGCCAGGCCGCGATCTTCGCCGAGAACCGTCTGGAAGTGCTGCCGCGCGTCGCCTGGGTGAGCGGGCTGCGCTACGACCACGTCACGTATCGCCGCGAGCAGGCGGCGACGGGCGCCGGCTTCGACAAGCGCTTCGCGAACGTCGGCTGGCGCACCGGATTCGTGTTCGAGGTCACGCCGACGCTGTCCGCATACGCGCAATACACGACGGGCGCCGAGGGGCTCGGCTCGCTCGTGACGCTGTCGGCGTCGCAGGCGAACTACCGGCTCGCGACGGGCGAGCAGTGGGAGGCGGGCGTCAAGCAGACGCTCGCCGACGGCCGCGCGTACTGGACGTTCGCCGTATACGACATCACGAAGCGCAACCTGCTCAGCACCGACCCGTTCAACCCGGCGCTGCGCCAGCAGGTCGGCCGGCAGTCGTCGCGCGGCGTCGAGCTGACGGGCGGCGCGCGGCTGCCGCACGGCTGGACGGTCGACGCGAACGTCGCGCTGCTGCGCGCGCGCTACGACGAATTCAACCAGACGAGCGGCGGCGTCGCGCATTCGCGCGCCGGCAACGTGCCGGCCAACGTGCCGCAGCAGACCGCGAATCTGTGGCTCGGCTGGGCGTTCGCGGAGGGCTGGCAGGCGAATGCCGGCGTGCGCTACGTCGGCCGCACCTACGGCGACGATGCGAACCGCGTGTCGACGCCGTCGTACACGGTGTTCGACGCGTCGTTGCTGTGGCGCCCGACGTCGCACGTCGACCTCGCGCTCTATCTGCGCAATCTCGCGAACCGCACATATGCGGTGACGACGTCGAACGGCGGCGAGCAATGGCTGCTCGGCCCCGCGCGTTCGGCGGAGCTCGTCGCGACGCTGCGCTTCTAGCGATGACGGTGCGCATGCCGACGCCGATGCTGTCGATCGATCGCGTGAGCTGGTCGCCCGCCGGCGTGCCGACCGTGCTCGACACGGTGACGCTTGCGGTCGGCGCGGGCGAGTTCGTCGGGCTCGTCGGCCCGAACGGCAGCGGCAAGACGAGCCTGCTGCGCTGCGTGTTCCGCTACACGCGGCCCGACGGCGGCAGCGTCGCGCTCGATGCGCAGGACGTCTGGCGCATGCGGCCGCGCGCGGTTGCGCGGCGGATCGCCGTGCTCCAGCAGGAGACGCCAGACGACTTCGGGCTGACCGTCGACGAGCTCGCGTGGATGGGCCGCACGCCGCACAAGGGGCTGTTCGACGCGGATACGGCCGACGACGCAGGAATCGTCGAGCGCGCGCTGCACGACGTCGGCCTGCTGGCGCGGCGCGCGCAGTCGTTCGCATCGCTGTCGGGCGGCGAGAAGCAGCGGGCGCTGCTGGCCCGCGCGCTCGTCCAGCAGCCGGAGCTGCTGCTGCTCGACGAGCCGACGAACCATCTCGACCTGCGCCATCAGCTCGAACTGCTCGCGCGGGTGCGGCGGCTCGGCATCCCGACGCTCGCGACGATTCACGATCTCAACCTCGCGGCGGCGTACTGCGACCGGCTCTACGTGCTCGCGCACGGCCAGGTGGTCGCGTCCGGCGCGCCGGACGACGTGTTGACGGAAGCGATGCTGCGCGGCGTGTTCGGCGTCGCCGCGCTCGTCGACCGTCATCCCGTCACGGGCCGGCCGCGCATTACTCCCCTTCATACGCCGCTTCATCCGGAATGACTCTCATGCCGATCCCCGACCTGCGGCGCCTCGTCGCCGCCGTCGCGCTGGGCTGCGCCGCCGCGCACGCAAGCGCCTATCCCGTCACCGTGCGCAGCTGCGGCCGCGACGTGACGTTCGACCGCGCGCCGACCCGCGCCGTGAGCAACGACGCCAACCTGACCGGGATGCTGCTCGCGCTCGGCCTGAAGGACCGGCTCGTCGGGTATACGGGCATCGGCGGCTGGAAAACCGGCAACGGGCGGCTGCGCGCCGCGCTCGCCGGCGTGCCCGAACTCGCGAGCCAGTATCCGTCGCTCGAGGTGCTGGTCGCGGCGCGCGCCGATTTCTACCTCGCCGGGTGGGGCTACGGGATGAACGTCGGCGGCCCGGTGACGCCCGACACGCTCGCGCCGTTCGGCATCCGCACGTATGAACTGACGGAGTCGTGCTCGCACGTGATGTCGCGGCCGCCCGCGTCGTTCGACGACGTATTCCGCGACCTGCAGAACCTCGGCCGCATCTTCGCGGTGGAAGCCCGCGCCCGGCAGGTCGTCGATGCGATGCGCAAGCGGCTCGCGGCGGTTGCGCGCACGGTCGCCGCCGCCGGGCCGCCGCTGCGGGTGTTCGTCTATGACAGCGGCACCGACAAGCCGACGACGGCGGGCGGCCTCGCGATGCCGACCGCGCTGCTGGCCGCGGCCGGCGCGCGAAACGTGATGGACGACCTGCCGCGCAGCTGGACGCAGGTGAGCTGGGAGAGCGTCGTCGAACGCGATCCGCAGGCGATCGTGATCGTCGACTACTCGGCCGTGACCGCCGAGCAGAAGCAGCGCTTCCTCATGAGCCAGCCGGCGCTGGCGCGCGTCGCCGCCGTCCGCGACCGGCGCTTCGTGGTGGTGCCGTACGACGCGGCGACGCCGGGCCCGGAGAATGTCACGGCCGTCGAGACGATTGCGCGCGCGCTGTATCCGGCCGCGTTCGCGCGCGCGCCGCGATGAGCGCGCCGGTCCGGGTCGCGCGGCTGCGCGCGGGCATCGCGCTGCCGCTGCTCGCCGTGCTGCTGGCGGTGTCGGCCGTGCTGTCGGCCGCGTTCGGGTCGGCGCCGATCGCGCCCGCGCAGGCGGTGCGAATCGTCGTCACGCATGTCGCGGCCGCTTTCGGCCACGCGGCGCCGCTTGACGGGGCGCTCGCCGGGAACCTCGGCGACGACAGCATCGTCTGGCTGATCAGGATCCCGCGTGCGCTGCTCGCGGCGCTCGTCGGCGCGACGCTCGCGAGCGTCGGCGTCGCGCTGCAGGCCGCGACCGCGAATCGCCTCGCGGATCCGCACCTGCTCGGCGTCAGCGCCGGTGCAATGCTCGGCGCGGTCGCCGCGACGCTCGGGTTCGGCGCGGCGTTCGGGCCGTTCACGCTGTCGATGGCCGCGTTCGCGGGCGCGCTCGCCGCGACGGCCTGCGTGATCGCGCTCGCGTACCGGCGCGGCCGGCTCGAATCGGACCGGCTGCTGCTCGCGGGCGTGTCCGTGTCGTTCATGATGGCCGCGCTCGGCAACCTGATGCTGTATCTCGGCGACCCGCGCGCGACGGCGTCGGTGCTGTTCTGGATGCTCGGCGGCGTCGGCCTCGCGCGCTGGGACCTGTTGCCGGTCCCGGCCGTGTGTGCGGTGCTGGCCGGCGTGGCGCTGTATGCGCGCCGCCGCGAACTCAACGCGCTGATGTCGGGCGACGTCGCGGCGGCGGCGCTCGGCGTGCCGAGCGCGCGCATGCGCCGCGAGGTCTTCGTGATCGCGTCGTTCGCGACGGGCGCGATGGTCGCGGTGAGCGGCGCGATCGGCTTCGTCGGGCTGGTGACGCCGCATCTGTGCCGGCGCATCGTCGGCGCTGAACATGGGAGGCTGCTGCCCGTCGCCGCGCTGACGGGCGCGATCCTGCTGGTGTGGGCCGACGTGGCCGCGCGCACGCTCGCGGCGCCGGAGGATCTGCCGATCGGCGTGGTGACCGCGTTGTTCGGCAGCCTGTTCTTCGTCGTGTTGTTGCGGCGAAGTTGACCGCGGAGGAGGGCGGCTCACGCGTCGTCGTCACGGGGCTCGGCACCGTGTCGTGTCTCGGCAATGCGCTGGACGACGTGTCGGCGGCGCCGCGCGCGGGCGCGATCGTCGGCTCAGGCATCGGCTCGATCGCGGCCTATGACGACGCGATCGCGATCGGCGCGCAGCGCGGCATCGACAAGACGCCGCCTTATGTCGTGCCCAAGGCGATGAGCAGCACGGCGTCCGCGTGCCCGAGCGCCGCGCTGGCGATCGGGCAGGCGATGCCGACGATCCTGGCGGGCGCGAACCGTCGTTCAGCAGCCGGAACGATTTGCCTTGGCTGCCACGCGCAGCACGCGATGTTCCCAGGTGTCCGTGCGCAGCCACCAGACGCCGAAGGCGGTCTCAGAAACATAGGTGGCGGCGTGCAGGCGGGAAGACGGCATGGGGCCCTTGTTAGACTCTTCGGTTTATTGGTCGCTTATCGTAATTGGCATCGTGCCGGCGCGGCGTGGAGATTCCGTCTGAACAATCACGCGCAAAGGGCAACAAAGGGCAAGCAACAAAGGGCAAGCAAACATGAATGAAACGAACTCCGGTCCGGTCGAGGTCGACGTCGCGATCATCGGCGCGGGGCCTGCCGGTGCGGTCGCGGCGGGACTGCTGCGCAAGGCGGGCCGATCGGTACTCGTGCTGGAGCGGCAGCACTTTCCGCGCTTCTCGATCGGCGAAAGCCTGCTGCCGCAGAGCATGCAATACCTCGACGAGGCAGGCATGCTGCAGCCGGTCATCGAAGCCGGATTCCAGTTCAAGAACGGCGCGTACTTCGTGCATCGCGACCGGATGGCGTCGTTCGACTTCCGCGACAAGTTCACGCCGGGGTGGGGCACCGCGTATCAGGTCGAGCGCGCGGCCTTCGACGACCTGCTGATTCGCTGCGCGGCGCAGCAGGGCGCCGAGGTGCGGTTCGGCCATACGGTGCGTGCCTTCGCGCCCGGCGACCGGCCGACGCTCGACGTCGTCGACGAAGCCGGCCGCGACTATCGCGTGCAGGCGTCGTTCGTGCTCGATGCGAGCGGCTTCGGCCGCGTGCTGCCGCGCCTGCTGGATCTCGAGGCGCCGACGCGCATGCCGACGCGCGCGGCGATCTTCTCGCACGTCGAGGACCGGCTGCCCGCAGGTTCGACCGATCGCGACAAGATCTGCATCGCGGTGCACCCGGAGCGGCGCGACGTGTGGTTCTGGATGATCCCGCTGACGAATGGGCGCTCGTCGGTCGGATGCGTCGCGGAGGCCAGTTTCCTCGACGTCCCCGAAGCGCGTCGCGAGCCGCTGCTGCGCGAGCTGTTGCGGACCGAGCCGACGCTGGCGCTGCTCGTCGGCGACAAGCCGTTCGTGATGCCGGTGCGGCATATCGGTGGTTACGCGTCGAACGTCGAGCGCCTGCACGGGCCGGGCTATGCACTGCTCGGCAATGCCGGCGAGTTTCTCGACCCGATCTTTTCGTCGGGCGTGACGATCGCGCTGCGTTCGTCGCATCTGGCGGTGCGCGCGCTCGAGCGCCAGCTGCGCGGCGAGGCGGTCGATTGGCATCGTGATTACGACGTCGCGCTGCGCAAGGGCATCGACGTGTTTCGCGAGTTCGTCGAGCACTGGTATTCGGGCGCGCTGCAGGATGTCGTCTTCTACGACCACAAGGCGCAGGAAGTGAGGCGGATGATCTGCTCGATCCTCGCGGGCTACGCTTGGGACGAGTCGAATCCGTTCGTCCGGGAACCGGGCCGGCGCCTGGCGGTGCTTGCCGAACTTTGCCGGAATCGCTAGCCGTCGACGGGCGCGCACGGCAGCAAAATGAAATAAATATGTAATAAATACTGTAAGGATTCCGAGTCGGCCGCCGTGCAGATTCGGGGCGCGCTCCGCAGAGCCGTCTTGCGTGCGACGACAGCCGATGGCGTCAAAAAATGCGGCAATGCGTCGGAAGTGCGCTATTTACTCGTTCCAGATCAAAAAAATTAATCATTAAAATCAATTATCTGGAACGGCGTTTTAAACGGTCGTCTTGCTGCGCTGCAAAAAATAATCAACCGTTTTATGCTGGTTAACCCGGCTGCGCTTGACCGGCATCAAGTTCTCGCGAGATGCCGCTTTACATTTGCCCGACACCGGCGATCCACGAAATCTACCTTTCAAGTCGATTTCGTTCCTTTCGTTGCGCCTGTCCCCGATCCAGCGCGCGGCACTCTCAGGGCTTTACTGACATGCAAGCTTTCCCCATTCTGAGCCTGGCCATCTGGGTTCCGATCCTGTTCGGCGCGTTCCTGCTGCGCGCCGGTTCCGACCGCCATCCACGCCGCACGCGGCTGATCGCGCTTGCCGGCGCGCTCGCCGGGCTCGCGGCCGTCGTGCCGCTGGTCGCGGGCTTCGACACGCATTCGGCCGCGATGCAGTTCGTCGAGCACCACGACTGGCTCGCGGCGTTCGGTTCGGGCTGGCGCGTCGGGATCGACGGCGCGTCGCTATGGCTCGTCGTGCTGACCGCCTTCACGACGCTCGTGATCGTCGTCGCGTCGTGGGAGTCCGTCACGGTGCGCGTCGCGCAATACCTGGCGTCGTTCCTGATCCTGTCGGGACTGATGGTCGGCGTGTTCGCCGCGCAGGACGGCCTGCTGTTCTTCATCTTCTTCGAAGCGACGCTGATCCCGCTCTACCTGCTGATCGGCACGTGGGGCCGCGAAAACCGCGTGCATGCGGCGGTGAAGTTCTTCTTCATCTCGTTCGCGGGCTCGCTGCTGCTGCTGATGGCGATGCTGTACCTGTACGCGAAGTCGCACACGTTCGACATGAGCGTGTGGCGCACGCTGCAGCTCGGCTTCGCGCCGCAGCTGCTGGTGTTCCTCGGCTTCTTCGCGGCCTTCGCGGTCAAGGTGCCGATGTGGCCGGTTCATACGTGGTTGCGCGACGTCTACTCGGATGGCCCGACCGGCGCCGCGCTGATGCTCGGCATGCTGAAGCTCGGCGGCTACGGCTTCCTGCGCTTCGCGCTGCCGATCACGCCGGACGCGAGCCATTTCTTCGCGCCGGCCGTGATCGCGCTGTCGCTGTTCGCGATCATCTACGCGAGCCTGCTCGCGCTCGCGCAAACCGATCTCGGCAAGCTGCTCGCGTATTCGACGGTCGCGCACATGGGGCTCGTCACGCTCGGGCTGTTCCTGTTCAACCGGATCGGCGTCGAAGGCGCGATCGTGCAGCTCGTGTCGTACGGCTTCGTCGCGGGCGCGATGCTGCTCTGCGTGAGCGTGCTGTCCGACCGCACGAACACCCGTGCGATCGCGGAGTACGGCGGTGTCGCGAACGTGATGCCGCGCTTCGCGACGTTCACGCTGCTGTTCTCGATGGCGAACGTGGGGCTGCCGGGCACGTCGGGGTTCGTCGGCGAGTTCATGATCATCATGGGCGCGATCCGCTTCAACTTCTGGATCGGCGCGCTCGCGGCGCTGACGCTGATCCTCAGCGCGTCGTACACGCTGTGGATGCTCAAGCGGGTCGTGTTCGGCAAGGTCGCGAGCCCGCGCATCGCGCAGCTCGTCGACCTGAACCGCCGCGAGATCGTGGTGTTCGCGTCGCTCGCGCTGATCGTGCTGATGGTCGGCGTCGATCCGAAGCCGTTCACCGACGCGATCGATCCGACGGTCGCGCGCCTGATCGACGAGGCCGGCCAATCGAAGGTGCCGGACGGGGACGGCGCGACGCCGGCGCAGTCGTCGTTCGTGGCGTCGGTGCACGACTGATCGCCGCGGCGCCGATGTGTCGGGGGCTGCTTGCGCGCATGCGTCGCAGCCCCGCGACAATCTGACACACAGCAAATTTTGCAATGATCATTTGCCGCATTTGTTGATTTTCAACAAATCCAGTCGCCTTAAGATGCCGCCACTTTCGTGGATCGAATGCGCATCGGGCGTGGATGGATTCATAGACAACCAGGCTGTGTAATGAAAAGAAAGGCTTTGAAAGGCGCGTCGAGACTGCTGCCGCTCGCCGTGACCTTGAGTTTGTCCGGCTGCAACCTCGACGTGCTGAATCCGAAAGGCAGCATCGGCGCTGCCGAGAAGTCGCTGATCGCGACGTCGACGTGGGCGATGCTGATCGTCGTCGTGCCGGTGATTTTGCTGACGCTGTTCTTCGCGTGGCGCTACCGCGCGTCGAACCGCAACGCGACGTATGCGCCGGACTGGTCGCACTCGACCGCGATCGAGGTCGTGATCTGGACGGTGCCGACGCTGATCATCCTGTTCCTCGGCGTCCTCACGTGGAAGACCACGCACGAGCTCGACCCGTACAAGCCGCTCGAGTCGTCGGTCAAGCCGATCGACGTCGAGGTGGTCGCGCTCGACTGGAAGTGGCTGTTCATCTATCCGGAGCTCGGCATTGCCTCGGTCAACCAGCTCGCGATTCCGGTCGGCACGCCGGTGAATTTCCGCATCACGTCGGACTCGGTGATGAACTCGTTCTTCATCCCGCAGCTCGGCGGCCAGGTCTACGCGATGGCCGGCATGCAGACGCGCCTGCACCTGATCGCCGACGAAGCGGGCGATTACGCGGGCACGTCCGCCAACTTCAGCGGCCGCGGCTTCTCCGACATGAAATTCCGCACGCTCGCCGAGCCGCGCGAGCAGTTCGATGCATGGGTGCAGAAGGTGAAGGCGTCGTCCGACCGGCTCGACATGACGGCATACGGCACGGTCGCGCAGCCGAGCGAGAAGGCGCCGGTGCGCTACTTCTCGTCGGTCGATCCGAAGCTCTTCCATAACATCATCGCGAAATACAACGATGGCCACGTCCTCGACCTGAAGGACGCCGCCTGCGGCACGAAGGGGTAACGCATGTTCGGCAAACTGACACTTTCGGCGATCCCGTTCGATCAGCCCATCATCATGGGGGCGGGCGCCTTCATGGGGCTCGTCGTGCTGGGCATTCTCGCCGCACTGACGATCACCGGCCGGTGGAAATGGCTGTGGAGCGAATGGCTCACGTCGGTCGATCACAAGAAGATCGGCGTGATGTACATCATCGTCGCATTCATCATGCTGCTGCGCGGCTTCGCCGACGCGATCATGATGCGCCTGCAGCTCGCGCTCTCGTACAACGCGCCCGGCTTCCTGCCGCCGCATCACTATGACCAGATCTTCACCGCGCACGGCGTGATCATGATCTTCTTCATGGCGATGGTGTTCATGGTCGGCCTGATGAACCTGATCGTGCCGCTGCAGATCGGCGCGCGCGACGTCGCGTTCCCGTTCATCAACTCGCTGAGCTTCTGGATGACGGCGGTCAGCGCGATCCTGATCAACATCTCGCTCGTGATCGGCGAATTCGCGCAGACGGGCTGGCTCGCGTATCCGCCGCTGTCGGAACTGCAGTACAGCCCCGGGGTGGGCGTCGACTACTACCTGTGGGCGCTGCAGATTTCCGGCGTCGGCACGCTGCTGACGGGCGTCAACTTCTTCGTGACGATCATCAAGATGCGCGCGCCGGGCATGTCGCTGATGAAGATGCCGGTGTTCACGTGGACCGCGCTGTGCACGAACGTGCTGATCATGGCGTCGTTCCCGATCCTGACCGCGACGCTTGCGCTGCTCGGCCTCGACCGCTACTTCGGCATGCACTTCTTCACGAACGAAGCCGGCGGCAACGCGATGCTGTACCTGAACCTGATCTGGGCGTGGGGGCATCCGGAGGTGTACATCCTGATCCTGCCGGCGTTCGGGATCTTCTCGGAAGTCATCGCGACGTTCGCGAAGAAGCCGCTGTTCGGCTACAAGACGATGGTGTACGCGACCTGCGCGATCATGGTGCTGTCGTTCCTCGTGTGGCTGCATCACTTCTTCACGATGGGTTCGGGCGCGAACGTCAACGCGTTCTTCGGCATCATGACCATGATCATTGCGATCCCGACCGGCGTGAAGGTGTTCAACTGGCTGTTTACGATGTACCGCGGCCGGATCGAATTCACGACGCCGGTGCTGTGGACGATCGGCTTCATGGTCACGTTCACGCTCGGCGGGATGACCGGCGTGATGATGGCGATTCCCGGCGCGGACTTCGTGCTGCACAACAGCCTGTTCCTGATCGCGCACTTCCACAACGTGATCATCGGCGGCGTGCTGTTCGGCTATCTCGCGGGCTTCAACTACTGGTTCCCGAAGGCGTTCGGCTTCAAGCTGAACGAGAAGCTCGGCAAGGCCGCGTTCTGGTTCTGGCAGGTCGGCTTCTACGTCGCGTTCGTGCCGCTGTACGTGCTCGGCTTCATGGGCATGACGCGCCGCCTGAACCACTACGACAATCCGGCATGGCATCCGTGGCTGCTGGTCGCGGCGTTCGGCGCCGTGCTGGTCGCGATCGGCATCGCGTGCCAGCTGCTGCAGCTCGTGGTCAGCATCCGCAACCGCAACCTGCCCGAGAACCGCGACACGACGGGCGACCCGTGGGGCGGCCGCACGCTGGAATGGGCGACCACGTCGCCGCCGCCGGCGTACAACTTCGCGACGATCCCGCAGGTGCGGGCGCTCGACGCGTTCGCCGACATGAAGGCGCGCGGCGAAGGGCAGGGGAAGAGCGCGGCGTACCGCGACATCCACATGCCGTCGAATACGTGCGCGGGTCTCGTGATCGGCGTGTTCAGCCTCGCGCTCGGCTTCGCGCTCGTGTGGCACATCTGGTGGCTCGCGATCGCCGGGCTGGCCGGCATCGTCGCGACGCTCGTGATCTACAGCTCGCGCAATAACGACGGTTATTACATTCCCGCCTCCACGGTGCGGCGAATCGAAGAGCCGCGACACGCTGCGCGCACGACCGCGCAGCGCGTCGACGACGTGGAACTGGAGACCAACTGATGTTGCAGAAAACCTTGAGCGCAAACCTGGTCGACCACGCGGACGACCACGACCATCCGCCGTCGCATTCGGTGTTCGGCTTCTGGCTGTACCTGATGACCGACTGCGTGATCTTCGCGGCGCTGTTCGCGACGTTCGCGGTGCTCGGCAACCAGTACGCCGGCGGCCCGACCGCGAAGGACCTGTTCGACATTCCGGGCGTCGCGGTCGAAACCGCCGCGCTGCTGCTGTCGAGCATCACGTACGGCTTCGCGATGCTCGGCGCGCACCGCGGCAAGCGCGGCACGACGCTCGTCTGGCTCGCGGTGACGTTCGTGCTCGGCGCGGCGTTTCTCGCGATGGAGCTACGCGAGTTCTCGCACCTGATCGCGGAAGGCGCGGGCCCGCAGCGCAGCGCGTTCCTGTCGGCGTTCTTCACGCTGGTCGGCACGCACGGGCTGCACGTGACCGCGGGTCTCGTGTGGATGATCGTGCTGGCCGCGCAGATCGCGTTCGGCCACGCGCTGACCGAGCGCGACATCCGGCGCCTGACGTGCCTCAGCCTGTTCTGGCACTTCCTCGACGTCGTGTGGATCTGCGTGTTTTCCTTTGTCTATCTTGCGAGCGTGATCTAAATGGCCCATTCGCATTCGTCTCAACTCGAAGCAGGGCACGGCAGCGTCGGCGGCTACATCGCCGGCTTCATCCTGTCGGTGCTGCTCACGGCCGCATCGTTCGGTCTCGTGCTCGGCGGCGTGCTGTCGCCGCATGCGTCGCTGATCGCGCTCGCGGTGCTCGCGTTCGTGCAGATCGTCGTGCACCTCGTGTACTTCCTGCACATGAACAGCTCGTCGGGGCAGCGCTGGAACGTGATGGCGTTCAGCTACACGGTGCTGACCGCGGCGATCCTGATCGTCGGCACGCTGTGGGTGATGCACAACGTGACCATGAACATGATGTCGCGATAACGCGGCAGCGGTTCCCGAAACAAGAAGAGCGGCACGCGATGTGCCGCTCTTTTTTTATTGCCCGTCCGCGTGCGGGATGTCTCCGCGCGCTGCGCCATCATTCCCGCCGCACCGGTGCGGCAGGGGTGCGGCACGGGCGCGAATGTTACAAGACGTTAAAGCCCGTCCGGGTTGCGATCCCGCGCATCATTTCTTACAAACTTGAAATATGCGCGCGCGGCGCATGTCGCTATAGTCGAATCACCCATGAAACAACCAGAAGAGGAATCCATGAAGACCTTGCGTGTTGCGTCGCTCATCACAGGTACCGCGGCGTTGCTCCTGTCGGGCGCAGCAATGGCGGGTGTCAATGTCGGGATCAACGTCGGCGTGCCGGCGCCCGTCTACGTCGCGCCCGCGCCGGTGTACGCGCCGCCGCCGGTCGTCTACCAGCCGGCGCCGGTGTATGGCGCACCCGTGTATGCGGCGCCCGCGCCGGCCATCGTGATCGGCTGGCACGGCGATCGCTATTGGGACGGCCGCCGCTACTGGGGGCGCGACGACTGGTATCGCCACCATCGCGGCTGGGACGACCGCGGCCACTGGGATCACGATCGCGGCCGTCACAACGGCTGGCGCTGATCGGCAGGCGGGCGCGCCAACTACGCGTCGATTCCGCGCCGCCGCCGGGGCGGTTCAGGCCGCCGACGAACCCCACGCTGGTTAAAGCGTGGGGTTTTTGTTTTTTCCGGCTCGAACCGCAAGCATAGGCGAATGCCGAATGGTGGCAGGTCCATCCGAATGGGTAGAATGCGCGGACGTTGCCACCCTCAATCGATCGACAGGACTTTATGACGAAGGGTTCGCCCCGGAGCGCCGCCGCGCCCGCCCGTTCCGGTGTCGCGCGGGCTGCCGGCCGCGCCGCGGCCGCGCTGCTGATGCAGGCCGTGCTTGCCGCGAGCGCCGCGCATGCCGCCTATGCGATCGCCCAGTACGGCGAGCCGAAATATCCGCCGGGCTTCACGCATTTCGACTATGTGAATCCGGATGCGCCGAAGGGCGGCACGCTCGTGCTCGCGAACCCGAGCCGGATGACGTCGTTCGACAAGTTCAACCCGTATACGATGCGCGGCAATCCCGCGCCCGGCATCGAGATGCTGTTCGAGAGCCTGGCGACGGGCAGCCTGGACGAGCCCGCGTCCGCGTACGGGCTGCTTGCCGACGACATCGCGGTCGCGCCGGACCGCCTGTCGGTCACGTTCCACCTGAACCCGCGCGCGCGCTTCTCGAACGGCGACCCGGTGACGGCAGCCGACGTCAAGTACTCGTTCGACACGCTGAAGAGCAAGCAGGCGGCGCCGCAGTTCGCCGCGTACCTCGGCGACATCGCGCGCGCGGTGATCGTCGACCCGGCCACGGTGCGGTTCGAGTTCCGCCAGCGCAACCGCGAGCTGCCGCTGATCGCGGCCTCGGTGCCGGTGTTCTCGCGCAAATGGGGGCTGCGCGCGGACGGCACGCGCATCGCGTTCGACCAGCTCGCGTTCGAGCAGCCGATCGGCAGCGGGCCGTACCTGATCGAGCGTAACGACAATGGCCGCAACATCACGTACCGGCGCAACCCCACGTACTGGGGCGCCGACCTGCCGGTGCGGGTGGGCACCCACAACTTCGAGCGGATCGTCTACAAGCTGTACGGCGACAACGTCACGCGCCTGCAGGGGTTCAAGGCGGGCGAGTACGACGTGCTCGTCGAGAACATCGCGCGCAACTGGGTGCGGCACGACGTCGGCAAGCGCTTCGACAGCGGCGAGCTGGTGAAGCGCGAGTTCCGGCAGCACAACGGCGCGGGCATGCAGGGCTTCATGATGAACCTGCGCCGGCCGCTGTTCCGCGACGTGCGGGTGCGCCAGGCGCTCGACCTCGCGCTCGACTTCGAATGGCTGAACCGCCAGCTGTTCTACGGCGGCTACACGCGCCTCGACAGCTACTTTGCCGACACCGACCTGCAGGCGACCGGCATGCCGGGGCCGGGCGAGCTCGCGCTGCTCGACCCGCTGCGCGCGCAGCTCGACCCGGCGGTGTTCGGCCCGATGGTCGCGCAGCCGAACACGAATCCGCCCGGCTCGCTGCGCGCGAACCTGCTGAAGGCGCGCGCGCTGCTCGCGCAGGCTGGCTGGACGTATCGTGACGGCGCGTTGCGCAACGCGCAGGGCGAGCCGTTTACGTTCGAGATCCTCGACGATGCGGGTTCCGCATTCGAGCCGGTCGTGATCGCGTACCAGCGCAATCTCGCGAAGCTCGGCATCACCGTGAAGTTCCGCACCGCCGACTACGCGCTGCTGCAGAAACGCCTCGACGCATTCGACTACGACATGACGACGATCCGCTACCTCGGGGTGCAGGTGCCGGGCGCCGAGCAGTTTTCGCGCTACAGCAGCAAGTTCGCGGACCAGCCGGGGTCGGACAACGTCATCGGGCTCAAGTCGCCGGCCGTCGACGCGCTGCTGAAGGCGCTCGACGCCGCGCAGACCCGCGAGCAGCTGGTCGATGCGACGCGTGCGCTCGACCGCGTGCTGATGCACGGCTACTACGCGGTCCCGCAGTGGTACAGCACGACGCACCGGGTCGCGTACAAGCGCACGCTCGGCTATCCGCAGACGCTGCCGCTGTACTATTCGGCGGAGAGCTGGGTCGTGTCGACCTGGTGGGTCAAGCCGGGCAGCTGAGCGCCGCGCGCCCCGCCGTCCCAACCGTTCAATCGATCGCGAGTCGACGCTTATGTGGAGCTACATCCTCAAACGCCTGCTGTTGATGATCCCGACGCTCGTCGGCGTGCTGACGCTCACGTTCGTCGTGATCCAGTTCGTGCCGGGCGGCCCGGTCGAGCAGGCCGTGCAGGAACTGCGCAAGGGCGCGACGGAGCAGGGCGCGGCGCCGTTCGGGATGCGCGCGCGTACCGGCGTCGATCCGCAGCAGGTCGCGCAGCTGAAGGTGCTGTACGGCTTCGACAAGCCGCCGCTCGAGCGCTACGTGCTGATGCTCAAGCACTTCGCGCGCTTCGATCTCGGCGACAGCTACTTCCGCCACCAGAGCGTGTGGTCGCTGATCGTGCAGAAGCTGCCGGTGTCGATCAGCATCGGCTTGTGGACGTTTTTCCTCACCTACCTGATCTCGGTGCCGCTCGGCATCGCGAAGGCCGTGCGCAACGGCTCGCCGTTCGACGTCGCGACGAGCCTCGTCGTGCTCGTCGGCTATGCGATTCCCGGCTTCGTGCTCGGCGTGCTGCTGCTCGTGCTGTTCGGCGGCGGCTCGTTCTGGCAGCTGTTCCCGCTGCGCGGGCTCACGTCGGACAGCTTCGCGCAGCTGTCGATCGCCGGCAAGGTGCTCGACTACCTGTGGCACATCGCGCTGCCGATCACTGCGTCGGTCGTCGGCAACTTCGCGATCATCACGATGCTCACGAAGAACGCGTTCCTCGACGAGATCCGCCGGCAGTACGTGCTGACTGCGCGCGCGAAGGGACTGTCCGAACGCCGCGTGCTGTGGAAGCACGTGTTCCGCAACGCGATGCTGCCGCTCATCGTCGGCTTTCCGGGCGCGTTCATCGGCGCGTTCTTCACCGGCAGCCTGCTGATCGAGACGCTGTTCACGCTCGACGGACTCGGGCTGCTGTCGTACGAGTCGGTCGTGCGCCGCGACTACCCGGTCGTGCTCGGCACGCTGTACCTGTTCACGCTGATCGGCCTCGCGACCAAGCTGATCTCCGACCTCTGCTACGTGTGGGTCGACCCGCGCATTCAATTCGAGAACCTGGAGCGCTGACATGCAACGACCCCCACGCTCGCTTTGCTCGCTGCCCCCGGAGGGGGCGGCCAGCCTCCTAGGGGCGGCCCGGCGGAGGCCGGCACGACCCCCACGCTCGCTTTGCTCGCTGCCCCCCGAGGGGGCGGCCAGCCTCCTGGGGGCGGCCCGGCGGAGGCTGGCACGACCCCCACGCTCGCTGTGCCCGCACCGTTTCGATGAAGATGCCGGCGTGCGCCCCGCCGCCCGCGGAGGGCGCGCATGAGCCAGGCTGCCGCTCCGTCCCGCCTCGATGCCGCGCGCGCGCGCGTGTCGCCGTCGCCCGCGCGCCGCGTGTGGCGGCGCTTCACGCAGCAGCGCCTCGGCTACTGGAGCTTCGTGATCTTCATCGTCGCGTTCGCCGCGAGTCTCGCCGCGCCGCTGTGGTCGAACGACAAGCCGCTCGTCGTCCGCTACGACGGCCACTATTACTTCCCGATGTTCAACACGTATCCGGAGACGACCTTCGGGGGCGATTTCCCGACGCCCGCCGACTATCTCGATCCGTACGTCCGCAAGCGTCTCGAGGCGCCCGGCAATTTCGTCGTCTATCCGCCGAACCGCTACCACTACGACACGCTGAACTACTTCTCGAACGTGCCGAATCCCGCGCCGCCGTCGCGTGAGAACTGGCTCGGCACGGACGCGCAGGGGCGCGACCTGCTGGCCCGGCTCGTCTACGGGTTTCGCGTGTCGGTCGAATTCGGACTGGTGCTGACGCTGATCGGCACGCTCCTCGGCATAGCCGCGGGCGCGGTGCAGGGCTTCTTCGGCGGCCGCGTCGACATCGTCGGGCAGCGGCTGATCGAGATCTGGAGCTCGCTGCCCGAGCTGTACCTGCTGATCATCTTCGCGTCGATCTTCGAGCCGAGCTTCGTGCTGCTGATCGTTCTGCTGTCGCTGTTCGGCTGGATCGGGCTCGCCGACTACGTGCGCGCCGAGTTCCTGCGCAACCGCACGCAGGACTACGTGCGCGCGGCGCGCGCGATGGGGCTCACGAACTGGCAGATCATCTGGCGCCACGTGCTGCCGAACAGCCTGACGTCGGTGATTACGTTCCTGCCGTTCCGGATGAGCGGCGCGATCCTCGCGCTGACGAGCCTCGACTTCCTCGGGCTCGGCGTGCCGCCGCCGACGCCGAGCCTCGGCGAGCTGCTCGCGCAGGGCAAGGGCAACCTCGATGCATGGTGGATCTCGCTGTCGACGTTCGGCGTGCTGGTCGCGACGCTGCTGCTGCTGACCTTCATGGGCGACGCGCTGCGCAACGCGCTCGACACGCGCATCGCCGATTCCGTGCGGGCGGCGGGAGGCCAGCGATGAGCGCCGCCACCGTATCGGCGCCGTCGCAGGACGAGCCGCTGCTGTCGCTCGAGCGCCTGCAGGTCCGCTTCGGCGACACCGTCGCGGTCGACGACGTGACGCTCGCGATTGGCCACGGCGAGCGCGTCGCGCTCGTCGGCGAGTCGGGGTCGGGCAAGAGCGTGACCGCGCTGGCGATCCTGCGCCTGTTGCGCGATGCCGAGGTCGGCGGCACGATCCGCTTCGCGGGCCAGGACCTCGCGGCCCGCAGCGAGCGGGAGATGCGCGGGCTGCGCGGCTCCGACATCGCGATGATCTTCCAGGAGCCGATGACGGCGCTCAACCCGCTGTATACGATCGGCGCGCAGATCGGCGAGACGATCCAGCTGCACGACGGCGTGCCGGCGGCGCAGGCCCGTCGGCGCGCGATCGCACTGCTCGCGCGCACCGGCATCGCGGAGCCGGAGCGGCGCGTCGACAGCTATCCGCACCAGCTGTCGGGCGGCCAGCGGCAGCGCGCGATGATCGCGATGGCGCTCGCGTGCCGGCCGCGCCTGCTGCTCGCCGACGAGCCGACCACCGCGCTCGACGTGACGATCCGCGCGCAGATCGTCGAGCTGCTGCTGGAACTGCAGCGCGAGGAAGCCGAAAAGCGCGGGATGGCGATCCTGATGATCACGCACGACCTGAACCTCGTGCGGCACTTCGCCGAGCGCGTCGCAGTGATGGAACGGGGCCGGCTCGTCGAGAGCGGGGCGGTCGAGCGGGTCTTCGCCGCGCCCGAGCATCCGTATACGCAGCGCCTGCTGAACAGCCGGCCGCAGCGCGCGGTCGTGCCGGTGATGCCGATCGCGCCGGTGCTGCTCGACGCGCGCCACGTGAGCGTGCAGTTCGCGCGCAAGCGCCCGGGCCTCGCGGGCTGGTTCAAGTCCGCGCCGGTGGCGGCGGTGTCGGACGTGTCCGTGTCGGTGCGGCAGGGCGAGACGCTCGGCGTGGTCGGCGAGTCCGGCTCGGGCAAGTCGACGCTCGCGATGGCCTTGCTCGGGCTGCAGAAGACCGCGCACGGCGAGATCGAATTCCAGGGGCGCGCGCTGTCGAGCTATCGCGGCCGCGAGCAGGCCGCGCTGCGCTCGAACCTGCAGGTCGTGTTTCAGGATCCTTTCAGTTCGCTGTCGCCGCGCCACACGATCGAGCGGATCGTCGGCGAGGGGCTCGAGCTGCACCGCCCGGACCTGTCGGCCGACGCGCGGCGCGCGAAGTCGCTCGCGGTGCTGCGCGAGGTCGGCCTCGACCGCACGGTGATGCATCGCTATCCGCACGAGTTCTCCGGCGGGCAGCGCCAGCGGATCGCGATCGCCCGCGCGCTCGTGCTTGAGCCGCGCATCCTGATCCTCGACGAGCCGACGTCGGCGCTCGACGTGTCGATCCAGCAGCAGGTGCTGAAGCTGCTCGCGAGTTTGCAACAGAAATACAACCTCGGTTACGTGTTCATCAGCCACGACCTAGAGGTGATCGGCGCGATGGCGCACCGTGTCGCGGTGATGCAGGGCGGGGCGATCGTCGAGTCCGGCGACGTCGCCGACATCTTCACAAAGCCGTCACATCCTTACACACAAAAGCTGTTGAAAGCGGTCTGGAAAGCGTGATAAGGCACCAATGGTCTGACTATCTCGATTGTATTTTTTAATTTGTTTTGACAAACGGATACGCGCTGGCTAGTATCGACCGAAATTTTCCGCCAATCAGCTGATTTTTAAGCACAATCCATCGACCAATGCAGCACCGATCCCTGACCCAGGCATGCGCGCGCGCCGTCGCCGGGATGTTTATCGGCGTCCTGTTCGCTGCAACTTCCGGCGCGTTCGCCGACGAAGCCGGCAGTTTTAATCAGAATGCCACGAATTCGACTCAATCCGGGTCGGCTTCCACCCAGAATACCCAAGCCAACGCATCGTCGTCGACCGGCGGCGCGAAGTCGTTCCTGTCCGGCATGGCGGGCAAGGCGGGCGACGTCGTCGTCGGCGCGCTGAACATGATCGGCGTGCGCTACCGCTGGGGCGGCAACACGCCGGATTCGGGGCTCGACTGCAGCGGCTTCGTGCGCTACGTGTTCCAGGACACGCTCGGCATGTCGCTGCCGCGCCGCGCGGAAGAGATGAGCCGGGTCGGCGAGAAGGTGCGCGTGAGCGAGCTGAAGCCGGGCGATCTGGTGTTCTTCAATACGATGCGCCGCACGTTCTCGCACGTCGGCATCTACATCGGCGACAACAAGTTCGTGCATTCGCCGTCGACGGGCAGCACGATTCGCGTCGACGATCTCGACAGCACCTACTGGGAAAAGCGTTTCAACGGCGCGCGCCGGATCGAGACGCAGTTTCCGATGAAGGCCGACGATCTGCGCCAGCGCGTGCGCGCGACGCTCGGCGACGACGCGGCGAACGGCAGCAACTGAGCGTTCCCCGACAGCCGGATCGAAAACCCTGTCGCCCGAAAGGCGGCAGGGTTTTTTGCTTTTGGGGCGGTCGAAGCCCGGCGCTGCGTTATGCGGCAGTCGCGGCGGTCGCCGCCGCGAGCTTGCGCTGCAGCTCGGGCATGATGCGCGCGACCGCTTCCTCACCGGCGAGGATCGCCGCGTTGCGCTGGTTGAAGTCGCTGCCGCCCATCGCGTTGAGGTTCGGGCGGATCACGACGTCGGCGTACTTGTCGAGCTCGTAGGTCTTGATCGTCTGGCCCATGATCGTGAACGTCTGCAGCAGCATCTCGATCGGGTTGCCGGTCGGCGCGCCGTCCGGGCGCGACGAGATGTCGACCGCGATCACGAAGGTCGCGCCCATCTTGCGCGCGTAGGACGCGGGCACCGGGCTCACGAGGCCGCCGTCGACATACTCGCGGTTGCCGATCTTCACCGGCTCGAACACCGACGGCACGCTGCACGATGCGCGCACCGCGAGCCCCGTGTTGCCCTGCTGGAACAGGATCGGCTGGCCGTTCTGCAGATCCGTCGCGACGACGCCGAGCGGCTTCGCCATCTTCTCGATCGGCCGGTTGTTCAGCGACTTGTTGATGAAGTTCTGCAGCGCGACGCCTTGCAGCAGGCCGCGCGAGCGGAACGGCAGCGCCCAGTCGCTGATCGCGGACTGGTCCATCTCGAGCGCGAGCTTGTTGAGCTGCAGCGCGTTCATGCCCGACGCATAGAGGGCGCCGACCACCGAGCCGGCGCTCGTGCCGGCGACGATCTCGATCGGGATGCCGCGCGCCTCGAGGCCTTTCAGCACGCCGATGTGCGCGAAGCCGCGCGCCGCGCCGCCGCCGAGCGCGATGGCGATCTTCACCGGCTTGTCGTGCGGCTGGCCCGTGGCGGCGTTGTCGGGGCGGCTCTTGCCGCCGAGCGACGTGCAGGCGGCAAGGCTGGCGGAAGCGCACGCGATCGTGAACTGGCGGCGCGACAGGCGAGGGGACGACATCGAAGGTTCTCCAGCGTCGGGCGGCGGGCAACGGGCCCGCCGCGTCGGTAGGTTGGGGCGGTGCGGCGCCGGCAAGGCGGCCGCGGCGCGCACATCATAAAGCAAGCGCCGCGCTTGGCGCGAAGTCCGGCGCGGGTATAATTTCGGCTTCTTTTCCGTTCCGGGCGTCGCCGGCCTCGTTGCTCTTCGGGCAGCCGCTGCCGACCCCGCGTCGAATCATTCACGCGCCCCAGGCGTTCGAGTTACCGTTTATGACCCGTCCTGTCCGTACCCGCTTCGCGCCGAGCCCCACCGGCTTCATCCACCTCGGCAACATCCGCTCCGCACTCTATCCGTGGGCGTTCGCCCGCAAGATGAAAGGTACGTTCGTACTGCGCATCGAGGATACCGACGTCGAGCGGTCGTCGACGGAAGCGGTCGACGCGATCCTCGAAGGGATGCAGTGGCTCGACCTCGATTTCGACGAAGGCCCGTTCTACCAGATGCAGCGGATGGACCGCTATCGCGAGGTGCTCGCGAAGATGCTCGAAGAGGGCCTCGCGTACCCGTGCTACATGTCGACCGAGGAGCTCGACGCGTTGCGCGAGCGCCAGCGCGAAGCCGGCCTGAAGCCCCGTTATGACGGCACGTGGCGTCCGGAGCCGGGCAAGGTGCTGCCCGAGCCGCCCGCGGGCGTGAAGCCGGTGCTGCGTTTCCGCAACCCGCTGACGGGCACCGTCGCGTGGGACGACGCCGTGAAGGGCCGCGTCGAGATCTCGAACGAAGAGCTCGACGATCTCGTGATCGCGCGTCCGGACGGCACGCCGATGTACAACTTCTGCGTGGTGGTCGACGACCTCGACATGGGGATCACGCATGTGATCCGCGGCGACGACCACGTGAACAACACGCCGCGCCAGATCAACATCCTGCGCGCGCTCGGCGGCGAAGTGCCGGTGTACGCGCACCTGCCGACCGTGCTCAACGAGCAGGGCGAGAAGATGAGCAAGCGTCACGGCGCGATGAGCGTGATGGCGTACCGCGACGCGGGCTATCTGCCGGAAGCGGTCGTGAACTACCTGGCGCGCCTCGGCTGGTCGCACGGCGATGCGGAGATCTTCTCGCGCGAGCAGTTCGTCGAGTGGTTCGACCTCGAGCACCTCGGCAAGTCGCCGGCGCAGTACGACCACAACAAGCTGAACTGGCTGAACAACCACTACATCAAGGAAGCGGACAACGCGCGTCTCGCCGCGCTGTCGAAGCCGTTCTTCGACGCGCTCGGCATCGACGACGCGGCGCTCGCGAGCGGCCCGGACCTCGACGCGGTGATCGGCCTGATGAAGGATCGCGCGTCGACGCTCAAGGAAATCGCGGAAGGCGCGGCGATGTTCTACCGCGCGCCGGCGCCGGATGCCGAAGCGCTCGCGCAGCACGTGACCGATGCGGTGCGCCCGGCGCTGGCCGAACTCGCGGCGGCGCTGAAGACGGCCGAATGGAGCAAGGAGGCGATCTCGGCCGCGCTGAAGGCCGCGCTGGCCGCGCACAAGCTGAAGATGCCGCAGCTCGCGATGCCCGTGCGCCTGCTGGTGGCGGGTACGACGCATACGCCGTCGATCGACGCGGTGCTGATGCTGTTCGGCCGTGACGCTGTCGTGTCGCGCATCGAGGCCGCGCTGGCCTGAGGTTCGAGCATTCGCGAAGCCGCCGGTGGGCGGCTTCGCAAAAAATTTTGCTCGAATCGCAAAAAGGGTATTTACAAGTTCAAGGTTGGTCCATATAATCTCATTTCTGTTCTGCAAGGGGGTATAGCTCAGCTGGGAGAGCGCTTGCATGGCATGCAAGAGGTCAGCGGTTCGATCCCGCTTACCTCCACCAACAGAACAAACAAATCGATTCGCGAAGCAGGGCAGTTTAAAAAATGCTTCACAAAACGATTTAAAGCAGTTAGAATTTCGGCCTTCGCTGTTGATGAGAAATTAATAGCGTAAGCCAGACAGATCTGAAAAGATTTTGTCCCCTTCGTCTAGAGGCCTAGGACATCACCCTTTCACGGTGAGTACAGGGGTTCGAATCCCCTAGGGGACGCCAGATTCAGCGGCGTTTCGTTGGAAGTGTCGCGAAGCTTGCAGGAACGTAACCGACGTCCTGCAGGTTAGGGTTGAGAAGTTGGAGCGGTAGTTCAGTCGGTTAGAATACCGGCCTGTCACGCCGGGGGTCGCGGGTTCGAGTCCCGTCCGCTCCGCCAGAACGAAGCCCGTTCAAGACGTTTTTGAGCGGGCTTTTGTATTAAAGGTGTAAGCAGTACGTTGTCCCCTTCGTCTAGAGGCCTAGGACATCACCCTTTCACGGTGAGTACAGGGGTTCGAATCCCCTAGGGGACGCCAGATTCAGCGGCGTTTCGTTGGAAGTGTCGCAAGGCTTGCAGGACAGTCGTTGACGTCTGCGGGCTTGGGTGAAGAAAGCTGGAGCGGTAGTTCAGTTGGTTAGAATACCGGCCTGTCACGCCGGGGGTCGCGGGTTCGAGTCCCGTCCGCTCCGCCAGAACGAAGCCCGTTCAAGACGTCATTTGAGCGGGCTTTTGTATTAAAGATGTAAGCAGTACGTTGTCCCCTTCGTCTAGAGGCCTAGGACATCACCCTTTCACGGTGAGTACAGGGGTTCGAATCCCCTAGGGGACGCCAGATTTCGGCGTCGTTCGAACAAACGATGCGCCGGCAGGAAGTAACCGACGCCTGCCAGGCAAGCAGCAAGACTGGAGCGGTAGTTCAGTCGGTTAGAATACCGGCCTGTCACGCCGGGGGTCGCGGGTTCGAGTCCCGTCCGCTCCGCCAAAAAAGAGAATGCCCGCCTTGTGCGGGCATTTTCGTTTGTAGCTCATCCATGCCCGCTGGCGGGCATCTGGCTGCGGAGCGGAGGAAGCCGCCTGCGCGGCTTCCGGCGGGACTCGAAGGGCTGCGCCTGCAGGCGCAGTCGCGGCCTGCGGGACGTAGGCGAGTCCCGTCCGCTCCGCCAAAAAAGAGAATGCCCGCCTTGTGCGGGCATTTTCGTTTGTAGCTCGTCAGACCTTCAGTCTCCAGCCCGCTCAAGCGGGTTTTCTTCTTTTGAGCCCGGCGCGATACGAACAAATCACGATTGCATCCGCACCGGACTGCGCTATCGTGGCGAGATGCGTCCTTGACCATCGCGCGAT
This sequence comes from Burkholderia ubonensis subsp. mesacidophila, assembly GCF_002097715.1. NCBI lineage: Bacteria > Pseudomonadati > Pseudomonadota > Betaproteobacteria > Burkholderiales > Burkholderiaceae > Burkholderia > Burkholderia ubonensis. Next base: position 2,348,046 of record NZ_CP020737.1, on the reverse strand, counting down.
GCTCGATCCCACCGACCTGCGACTCCTGTATCAGCTCCGCCCCGCGGAGCCCGGCGATTTTCCGTTTGCCGAAGCGCTGACGCACGGCAACATGGGCGGCTATTACAAGCGCCACGGGCTCGTGTGGCGCAGCGACCTGTTCTACGCGAGCTGGCGCGAGTCCGAGAACTTCATCCTCGAAGCCGACGGCGAGCGGATCGGCGTGTTGCGCGTGACGGAAGAGGGCGATTCGCTGCACATCCGCGACGTGCAGATCGCAGCCGGCCATCGCGGACACGGCGCCGGCACCTACCTGCTCGAGATGTCGCACCGCTGGGCGAGGGCGCGCGGGCTGAACGAACTCCAGTTGCGCGTGTTCGTCGACAATCCCGCCGCGCGACTGTATCTGCGCATGGGCTATCGCGTGACCGGGTCGCGGTTCGCGCAGTTCGGTGCGATCCGGCACATGGTGCGGCGGGTCTGACGCTCGCGCCGCCGTCACGGCTGGCGGTCCGCCGCGTCGTCGTTCGGGTGTCCGTCGCTGCCCGTCACGTCTTCGGCGGCCTCGTGCGCGTGGCCGCGCAGCATGAACGCGCGCGGGCTTTCGCCGAAGGCGCGCCGGAACATCGCGGAGAACGCGCTCTGGCTCTGGTAGCCGAGTTCGCGCGCGATATGCGACAACGGACGCCCCTGGTTCAGCAGCGGAATCGCGCGCGCGAGCAGTGCCTGCTGCCGCCATTGCGAAAAGCTCACGCCCAGCTCCTGCTTGAACAGCCGTGAAATCGTGCGCGTGCTCGCGCCGACCTCGCCCGCCCAGTGTTCCAGCGATTCCGCGTGCGCGGGCTGCGCGAGCACCGCTTCGCACAGCGTGCGCAGTCGCTTCTCGTCGGGCATCGGCACCGACAGCGGCAACGGTTCGGCATGGCTCAATTCGTCGAGCACCAGCGCGCAGAGCAGGCGTTCGCGGGCCGCGCCCAGGTCGCGTGCGTCGAGCGCGACGATCAGCTCGCGCAGCAGCCCCGTCACTTCGACGACGCGACACGCGTCGAGCCCGCCCGGCACGATCGACTCGTCGATGTACAGCGTGCGCAGGTACGCGTCCTCGACGATCAAGACCTCGTGCGTCACGTGCGGCGGCACCCAGATGGCCCGCGACGGCGGCACCATCCACGTCGTCCCCGTCGTCGCCATGCGCAGCACGCCGCGCGACGCATAGGCGAGCTGCGCCCAGGCGTGCGTGTGACGCGGGATGCGCGCGCCGGCGGGAACCGGCCGCGCACGCACCCGCATCGGGTGGACAGGCGTCGGCGCGAATTCCGGCGGGATGTCGATGGTGTCGCGATGAGCGGGCTCGTCGGCGCGGGCGGACGGATTCATGGGCGATTCGGACTGTGCGGCAGCGATGCCGTTATTTTAGAAGGCCCGCACACCTGCACGCGGCGGCTTTTTTTCAGTCGATAATGCAACGTTCGAATGAACCTTGAATGAGACCGGAGACGACATGACGACGTTTGCGACAACCGACCTCTGCGACGCCCACGAAGAGCGGCTCACGGCCGGCACCCTGCGCGTGCTTGCGCCGGCGCTGCGCCCGTACGGCGGCGCGGCGCGCTTCGCGGGGCCTGCGGCGACGCTCAAGCTGTTCGAGGACAACACGCTCGTGCGCGCCGCGCTCGAGCAGGACGGCGCCGGGCGCGTGCTGGTCGTCGACGGCGGCGGCAGCCAGCGTTGCGCGCTCGTCGGCGGCAACCTCGGCGCGCTGGCCGAGAAGAACCATTGGGCCGGTATCGTGGTCTATGGATGCGTGCGCGATTCGGCTGAATTGCGCGCGTGCAACGTCGGCGTGCTCGCGCTCGCGACGCATCCGCGCAAGAGCGACAAGCGCGGCGCCGGCGAACGGGACGTTCCCGTCACGGTGCTCGGCACGCGAATCGCCCCCGGCGAATGGATCTACGCCGACGAAGACGGCGTGCTCGTCAGCGCGACGCCGCTGACCTGACACGGCAACACACGAATAGAAGAAGGAGAAACACGATGCGCCACGTATTCGTCTACGGCACGTTGAGAGCGGGAGAGGCCAACGATATCGCCCATGCGGCTGCGCGGCACGGCATCGCAGCGCCGACGCTGGTCGGCGCGGCCGCGCTGCCGGGCGAACTGTACGATTTCGGCACGTATCCGGGCATGGTCGCGGTGGCCGACAGGAAGACGCTCGTCTGGGGCGACGTCTATGAAGTCGACGAACGGCTCGTCCCCGTGCTCGACGAGATCGAGCGCGTGTATCCGGGCGTCGATACCCTGTTCAGTCAGGAAGCGGCGAACGTCGAACTCGGCGGCCGGCAGTATGCGTGCCTGTATTACCCGGTCGCCGCGCATGCGGTGTCGGACCAGCCGCGCATCGTGTCGGGCGACTGGGTCCAGCATCGGCGCGAGCGGGAAGCCGCCTGAGCGGGCGCGCGTCGCGCAAAGGAAAAAGCGCCCCGCGGGGCGCTCGAACCGGACGGCTAGTCTGACCGAAACATGCCCGATCTGCGTAAGCCGATCGGGCATGTTTCATTCGGGCGCGACGCGGTCAGATCTCCTCGTACAGCGGCAGCGTCAGGAATTCGGTGAAACCTTCCGACGTCGACATCTGCTCGAAGATCGCCGCGGCGCGCTCGTACGGTTGCGTATTGCCGCCGACCGACCGCTTCACGTTCTCGAGCTCGGCCTTCGCGTAGTCGCGCACGAGTTCCGCCGTCACCTTGCGGCCGTCGTCGAGCACGCCCTTCGGCGAGCGGATCCACTGCCACACCTGCGAGCGCGAGATCTCGGCCGTCGCGGCGTCTTCCATCAGGTTGTGGATCGGCACGCAGCCGTTGCCGTCGAGCCACGCGCCGAGGTAGTGGATGCCGACGTTGATGTTGTTGCGCAGGCCGGCTTCGGTGATCGGCGCCTCCGGCTGGAAGTCGAGCAGGTTCCGGCCTTCGATCTGCACGTCGTCGCGCTGCTTCGCGATCTGGTTCGGCTTGTCGCCGAGCACCTTCACGAATTCGTCCATCGCGATCGGCACGAGGCCCGGGTGCGCGACCCAGCCGCCGTCGTAGCCGTCGGTCGCGTCGCGTTGCTTGTCCGAGCGCACGCCGCCCATTGCCTTGTCGTTCGCTTCAGGATCGTTCTTGATCGGGATCAGCGCGCTCATCCCGCCGATCGCCGGCGCGTTGCGCTTGTGGCAGGTCTTCAGCAGCAGCAGCGCGTATGCACGCATGAACGGCACCGTCATCGTGATCTTCGAACGGTCCGCGAGGCAGAAATCGAGGTCGTTCTTGAACTTCTTGATCGCCGAGAAGATGTAGTCCCAGCGGCCGGCGTTCAGGCCCGAGCTGTGCTCGCGCAGTTCGTACAGGATCTCGTCCATCTCGAAGGCGGCGAGGATCGTCTCGATCAGCACGGTCGCGCGGATCGTGCCGCGCGGGATGCCGACCTGCTCCTGCGCGGCGACGAAGATGTCGTTCCACAGGCGCGCCTCGAGATGGCTTTCCATCTTCGGCAGATAGAAGTACGGGCCCGAGCCGCGCGCGATCAGTTCCTTCGCGTTGTGGAACAGGAACAGCGCGAAGTCGAAGATGCCGCCGGACACGCGCTGGCCGTCGACCGTCACGTGCTTCTCGTCGAGGTGCCAGCCGCGCGGACGCACGATCAGCGTCGCGACCTTGTCGTTGAGCTTGTACGACTTGCCGTTCTGCTCGAGCGAAATCGTGCGGCGGATCGCGTCCTTCAGGTTGATCTGGCCGTCGATCTGGTTCGTCCAGCTCGGCGCGTTCGAATCCTCGAAGTCCGTCATGTACGAATCGGCGCCCGAGTTCAGCGCGTTGATGATCATCTTGCGCTCGACGGGGCCGGTGATCTCGACGCGGCGGCATTGCAGGTCGGCGGGCAGCGGCGCGACCTTCCAGTCGCCTTCGCGGATCGCCTTCGTGTCGGCCAGGAAATCGGGGCGCTCGCCGGCATCGAGGCGCTTCGTGCGTTCGACGCGCGCCTGCAGCAGGGCGTGGCGACGCGGCTCGAACGTGCGATGCAGCGCCGCGACGAGTTCGAGTGCCGCGGGCGTCAGGATTGCTTCGTAGCCCGGACGGATCTCGCCGGTAATCGCCATGCCTTGCGGCAGCGTGAGCGTGGTGGTCATGAGTCTCATCTCCTTGGTCGGTCAGTTGCGGTTTCGGTGAAAGGGGGAAGTGGCCGGCATCGATGCGAGCGTTACGCGCCCGGGCCGGGGCGCGCGCGGCTGGCACTTCTGCCGGACGGAGTCGGGGTGGCGAGGAAAGCCAGCAGGTCGGCCATGCCGGCGCCGGCGCCGTCGGGCGGCGCGCCGAGCTCCTCGGCGGGGGCGCCCGTGCGGTTGAGCCAGAACGTCGTGTAGCCGAACCAGGCGGCGCCCGTCACGTCCCAGCCGTTCGACGACACGAACACGATGTCGCGCGGGTTCGGCCCGAACGCGTCGGTGCCGAGCGCGTAGGCGGCCGGGCACGGCTTATACGCGCGCACCGCGTCGACCGACAGCACGCGATCGAACAGGCCGGTCATGCCGGCGCTCTTCACCGCGATGTCGAGCATCTGCGGGTTGCCGTTCGACAGGATCGCGAGCGGCGGACGCGGGTCGAGCGCGCGCAGCTTGCGCAGCGCGGGCACGGTGTCGGGATAGGTGGACAGGCACGCGTATTCGTCCATCAGGCGTTTCTCGGCGGCGCTGTTCAGCGTGAGGCCGAGCGCGCGCGCGGCGAACCGCAACGCGTCGAGCGTGATGTCCCAGAACGGGCGGTAGCGCGCGCCGGCCGGATCGGCGAGCGTGCGCAGTTGCGTGTATTCGATTTGCTTGCGTCGCCACAGCTGCGACAACCGGTCCCCGTGGCCGGGGAACATCTGCTCTGCCGCGGCCACGACCGCGTGCACGTCGAACAGCGTGCCGTAAGCGTCGAAGAGGATGGCGGTAGGAGAGAGTGTCGTTGTGGCCGACATAGCCTTGCGCTCCAGTATCAGAGGTCGGAAACGATTTTATTCGTGATCGTCAGTGCCAAAAAAGACGCTAAACATCACTTGATCTTTTACTTTCATATACCTAATCTGGAGCCGCTTCAGTCAACGTGAAGGACGGTTGCGGCCGTCCTCCCGATTCATGGACCGGTTCAAACAGATCGAAACGTTCGCCGCGGTCGCGGCGAAAGGCAGCCTGTCGGCGGCCGCGCACGCGGAAGGGGTCGCGCCCGCGATCATCGGCCGCCGGCTCGACGCGCTCGAGGAGCGGCTCGGCGTCAAGCTGCTGGTGCGCACGACGCGCAGGCTCACGCTGACCTTCGAGGGCTCGGCCTTCCTCGAGGATTGCCAGCGCATCATCAACGACATGCAGAACGCGGAGGCGAGCGTGTCCGCGGGCGGGGTGAAGGCGAGCGGCCACCTGCGGATCTCCGCGCCGGCCGGCTTCGGCCGGCGCCACGTCGCGCCGCTCGTGCCCGAATTCAGCTGCGCGCATCCGGACGTGTCGGTCACGCTCGACCTGTCCGACCGGATGGTCGACCTCGTCAACGAGGGCTTTGATTGCGCGGTGCGGCTCGGCGAGCTGCCCGACTCGTCGCTGGTGTCGCTGAAACTCGGCGAGAACCGCCGCGTGTGCGTCGCGTCGCCCGCGTATCTCGCGCGGCGCGGCACGCCGGCCACGCTCGCGGAACTCGCGCGGCACAACTGCCTCGCGCTTGCCGCGAACGCGAACCAGCAGCGCGGCTGGTCGTTCCAGGAGGACGGCAAGGTCGTGTCGATCCGCGTGAGCGGCACGATGGAATGCTCGGACGGCGCAGTCCTGCACGAGTGGTGCCTGGCGGGGTACGGCCTCGCGTGGCGCTCGTGGTGGGAGGTCGGCGACGACATCGCGGCCGGCCACCTCGTCAGCGTGCTGGACGCGTTCGCGGCGCCGCCGATCGGCATTCATGCGGTGTTCCCGCAGCGCCGGCATTTGCCGTTGCGCGTGCGGCTGTTCCTCGATTACCTGAAGCACACGTACGAGCGGCCCGGGTATTGGGGGTAGGATGGCTCGATCGTCGCGGGCTCGGCCGCCCGCGCGTTTCCGATATGAGGGCGAACCCGCTGCCGGGGCCGGCGGCCGGTTTTCGCACACTACAATCGAAACAGGCACTCCGGGCGTGCGGCGCGCGGGGTGTGACTGGCGATGGAGGGCGCGATGTTCAAGCACATCCTCGTTCCGACCGACGGGTCCGACCTGTCGAAGAAGGCGATCGACGGCGCGATCGATCTCGCCCGGGCGGTCGGCGCGCGCGTGACCGCCTATGCGTGCCTGCCGCAGTATCCCTACTCGCCGTTCTCCGAAGTGATCATCGAGCCGCCCGCCGATTTCAGGGCGCGCAGCGAGCGCGAGGCGCGCACGCATCTCGACGAGGTCGAATCCGCCGCGCGGGAGGCGGGAGTCGACTGCGACACCTGGACGAGCGTGCATCCGTCGCCGTACCTCGGCATCATCGAGGCGGCCGAGCGCGGCGGCTGCGACGTGATCTTCATGGCGTCGCACGGGCGCCGAGGGCTCGGCAGCCTGCTGATCGGCAGCGAGACGCAGCGCGTACTGACCCATACGAAAATTCCGGTGATCGTTTATCGGTAGGCGCGGCGACCGGCGGGCACAGGCCGGTCGGCCGACGCTGAAAGCAGCGCGCGCCGGGCAGGGCCGGCGCGCGTTTTGTCGTATATGGCCCGCAGGCCGTGCGGCATGTCGTGCGCCTGCCGTCGCGCGCATGCCGTCTCCTCCCTGTTGCTCCTTCGCGTTTTCGGCTGCCGATGCCGCGCCGTCGCATGACCGGCGGGCGTCGGCATGATGCCGCGACGCGTGTTACGCGACCTTCTTGCCGTCGAAGAACTGCTCGTCTTCGGTCGAGCCGTGCAGCGCGGTCGTCGACGCTTCGCGCTCGACCGTCTGCGTGACCGCGTCGAAGTAGCCGGTGCCGACTTCGCGCTGGTGCTTGACCGCGGTGAAGCCCTTGTCGGCTGCCGCGAACTCGGCCTGCTGCAGTTCGACGAACGCGCTCATCTGCGTACGGGCATAGCCGTGCGCGAGGTTGAACATCGAGTAGTTCAGCGCATGGAAGCCGGCCAGCGTGATGAACTGGAACTTGTAGCCCATCGCGCCGAGTTCCTTCTGGAACTTCGCGATCGTCGCGTCGTCGAGGTTCTTCTTCCAGTTGAACGACGGCGAGCAGTTGTACGACAGCAGCTTGCCCGGGAACCGCTTGTGGATCGCTTCCGCGAACTTCTTCGCGTACTCGAGATCCGGCTTGCCCGTTTCGCACCAGATCAGGTCGGCGTACGGTGCGTACGCGAGACCGCGCGAGATCGCCTGCTCGAGGCCCGGCTTCGTGCGGAAGAAGCCTTCGACCGTGCGCTCGCCCGTCAGGAACGGCTTGTCGTTGTCGTCGACGTCCGACGTGATCAGGTCAGCCGCTTCCGCATCGGTGCGCGCGACCAGCACGGTCGGCGTGCCCATCACGTCGGCCGCGAGACGCGCTGCCGCGAGCTTCGCGACGGCTTCGCGCGTCGGCACGAGCACCTTGCCGCCCATGTGGCCGCACTTCTTCACCGATGCGAGCTGGTCTTCGAAGTGGACGCCCGACGCGCCGGCCTCGATCATCGCCTTCATCAGCTCGAACGCGTTCAGCACGCCGCCGAAGCCGGCTTCCGCGTCGGCGACGATCGGCGCGAAGAAGTCGACGTAGCCTTCGTCGCCCGGGTTCTTGCCTTCCGACCACTGGATCTGGTCGGCGCGCGTCAGCGTGTTGTTGATGCGCTTCACGACCTGCGGCACCGAGTTCGCCGGGTACAGCGACTGGTCCGGATACATTTCGCCAGCGAGGTTCGCGTCGCCCGCGACCTGCCAGCCCGACAGGTAGATCGCCTTGAGGCCGGCCTTCACCTGCTGCATGGCCTGGTTGCCGGTCAGCGCGCCGAGCGCGTTGACGAACGGCTCGTTGTTGATCAGGGTCCAGAGCTTTTCCGCGCCGCGCTTCGCGATCGTGTGCTCGACCTGGATCGAGCCGCGCAGGCGGACCACGTCCTCAGCCGAATAGGTGCGCTTGATGCCTTTCCAGCGCGGATCGGTTTCCCACTGCTTGTGCAGTTCCTGTGCCTGTTGCTGACGCGACATGATGTGCTCCTTGACGTGGTGTTGCCTGAATCGGGATGAATCGAACGGTGGTGCAGTTCGCGAGGCGGGGAGTGGGGCGTTCCGGTTCGCGAAGTCTTGTATAAGAGTCTAGGCAAATCGCCGGTTGCGAAACAGGGGCTTCGTCAGGGAGTGCGGAAATTTTTAATCGTTATAAATCAATTGTTTGAGATGTGCATTTCGAGATAAGAAATGCCTTTTTCCATTCCGCAATGTCGTGTGTTGTGCCACGCAGCATGATTTTTTACGACACAAAAAAATTTTTCGTATCGTGAAATGTCGGCGAGGGCGAAAAAAAACCGGCGCGGGTGCGCCGGTTGCGTGTTGCGGGCGGGTGACGGACGGCCGATGAGGCCGCCCGCGCGCCATTACGACGCCGAATTGCTGCGTCGCGGGCCGCCGCGCTGGCCGTCGCCGCGGCGGTTGCCGCCGTCGCGGCTGCCGCCCGGCTTGCCGCTCCAGCCGCCGTTGCCGCCGTTGCCGCCGCCGTAGCTGCGGCCGCCGCCGTTGCCGTGACCGCCGCCCGGCTTGCCGCCGAAACGACGGCCGCCGTTACCGCCACCCGGACGGCCGCGGCCGCCGTTGCCGCGATCGTTGCGCGGCGGCGCCTTGCGCGGCTCGAAGCCTTCGATCACGTTGACCGGCAGCGGCGAGCGCACGAAACGCTCGATGCGCTTCAGCGCGCCTTGCTCGGCGTGATGCACGAGGCTGACTGCGATGCCCGAGCGGCCCGCGCGGCCGGTACGGCCGATACGGTGCACGTAGTCTTCCGCGAACTTCGGCAGGTCGTAGTTGAACACGTGCGTGATGCCCGGGATGTCGATGCCGCGCGCCGCGACGTCGGTCGCGACGAGCACGCGCACGCGGCGCTCGCGCAGTGCGCGGATCGTACGGTTGCGGGCGCCCTGCGGCAGGTCGCCGTGCAGCGCGGCCGACTCGAAGCCTGCGTCCGCGAGGCGGCCGGCGAGCTGGTCGGCGTCGATCTTGGTCGCCGTGAAGATGATCGCCTGGTCGAGCGCGTTGTCGCGCAGCAGGTGATCGAGCAGGCGATCCTTGTGATCGCGGTCGTCGACGTAGTGCACGGTCTGCGCGATGTTCGCGCGCGACTCGAGGCGCTGCTGGATCTCGATGCGCTCCGGATCCTTCAGCAGGCGGCTCGTCAGCGAACCGATCTTGCCGTCGAGCGTGGCCGAGAACAGCATCGTCTGGCGCGATTCCGGCGTTGCGTCGACGATCGTCTCGATGTCCTCGATGAAGCCCATGTCGAGCATGCGGTCGGCTTCGTCGAGCACGAGCATCTTCAGCTCGGACAGGTCGATGCGGCCGCGCTCGAGGTGGTCGAGCAGGCGGCCCGGGGTCGCGACGAGGATTTCAGGGTTCTTCGCGAGCAGCATCAGCTGCTGGCCATAGGCGACACCGCCGAGGATGCTGACCGTGCGCAGACGTTTCAGGTGCTTGCCGTAGGTCGATGCGGCGGTCGTCACCTGCATCGCGAGTTCGCGGGTCGGCGTCAGCACGAGCAGGCCCGGGCGCGCGACCGGCTGCGGACGGCGGGCACGGCGATCGCCATTGTTCGGTTCGCGCGGCGCGCGCGGCTGCTGCGCCTGCGCCTTCTGGAGCTGCGCGAAGCGCTCGATCGCGGGCAGCATGAACGCGGCGGTCTTGCCCGAACCGGTCGGGCTCGACACCAGCAGGTCGCGGCCGGCGATGCCGGCCGGGATGGCGCGCTGCTGCACCGGCGTCGGCTTCACGTAGCCGGCGGCCTCCAGCGCGGAGACGATCTCCGGCGACAGCCCGAGCGACGCGAACGTCGGCTCGTCAGCGGCCGGCGCGGCTGCTGCCGGCGCGGCGTCGTCGAGACCGAGTGCCTTGTCGGCGGTCGCGTTGAGGGGGCTGGTGGAAATGCTCGAAGTCATAACAATCCTTGAAACACAGTGGGTGAAACGTCGGCGCCAATCGCGCATGCCCAAGTTGTCGGATTCAACGAGCAAATCGGAAAACGGGTGCAATCCGCCAGTCATGAGGCGGATGAGGCTAGAAGCTGTTTTGGGTGCGGCGTGCTATGACGCGTTGCCGCCAGCCTGATAATTGACGGCCGCTAGAGCCGAAGCAGGAAGGGGACAGGTTCTAAACCGGATTGGAGCTTAACGCTACGAGGCGTCCGGCCGGTTCGGCCAATGGGCCGAGCGCGGAAGTGACGCAGCCGGCATTATAGAGATTTTTGCTGCGCTGCGCCACTGCTGATTTTGCTGATTTGACGACGAGCCGCGATCAGGACGTGGTGCCGTTCTTCAGCGATTCGACGAGTTCGACGTATTGCTGCTTGGCGGCATCCTGCGACGTGCCCTTCAGCGCGTCCCACGCGTCGTACTTGTACTTGCCGACGATGTCGGTGAAGCCCGGCTTGTCGCCGTGCACGTCGCCGTCGGTCGCCTGCTTGAAGAGCGCGTAGAGGCGCAGCAGCGTGAGGTTGCCCGGACGCTCGGACAGTTGCTTCACGTCTTCCTGGGCCTGGTTGAACTGGGCGGTGATGTCGCTCATCGGGTGTCTCCGTGGAGGTTTCAAGTCGGGCGATCTTAACAAGCGCGCCGCCGCGGCGGGTCGAGCGATCCTTCCAAACCGGCGCGCGCGCCCCGTGCGCACGGCGATCTGCTGCGCGTCGCCCGTGGGAGCGGGGCGTCGCATTACAATGTCGGCCATGACGCAAACAGTGCTCCTCGCCATCGATACGTCGACCGAATACTGCTCGGTCGCGCTGCTGCGCTCGGCCACGGCCGAATCCGCCGCTTCCTCCCTGCAAAGCTGGGTCCGCCACGAACTGACGGGCGCCGTGTCGAGCACACGCGTGCTGCCGGCCGTCCAGGAACTCTTCGCCGAATCCGGGCTGACGCTCGCCGACTGCGACGCGATCGCGTTCGGCGCGGGCCCCGGCTCGTTCACGGGCCTGCGCACCGCGACCGGGATCGCGCAAGGCCTCGCGTTCGGGCGCGGGCTGCCGGTCGTGCCGATCGGCACGCTGCTCGCGTGCGCCGAGCATGCGCGGCTGCGTGCGCCGGGCACCGCGCGCGTGCTGGCCGCGCTCGACGCGCGGATGGACGAGGTCTACTGGGCCGAGTTCGCGTGGGACGACGGCGCCGGCGACTGGCGCACGCTGCATCCGGCCGCGCTCGATGCGCCCGGCGCGGTCGGCGTGCCCGACGTGCCGTTCACGCTCGCGGGCAACGCAGCGGCCGCATTCGGCGCGCAACTGCCGGCGGTTGCGCGCGCCGCGGCGATCGACGGCGACGCAATGCCGCATGCGCTGGCGGTCGCGCACGCGGCGTTGCGCGCGTTCCGGGCCGGGCGCACGGTGCCGGCAGACCAGGCCGCGCCCGAGTACGTGCGCGACAAGGTCGCGCAGACCACCGCCGAACGGATGGCGGCGCGTGCGGCGCAACCGGGCGGAGCGCGGGAATGACGGGTGTGTTGCTGAGCGATCGGTACCTGTCGCCGATGACGGATGCCGATCTCGACGAAGTCGTCGCGATCGAGCATGCCGCATACGAATTCCCGTGGAGCCGCGGCAACTTCGAGGATTCGCTGCGCAACGGCTATTTCGGCGTGTGCCTGCGTCACGTGACGGGGACGCTCGTCGGCTATTGCGTGCTGATGCCCGTGATCGACGAGATGCACCTGCTGAACCTGTGCGTCGCACCGGCCGCGCAATGCACGGGCGCAGGCCTCGCGCTGCTGCGCGAGGCGGTGCGCATCGCGCAGGCGGAGCGGCTCGACGGCATGCTGCTCGAAGTGCGGCCGTCGAATCCGCGCGCGATCCATCTGTATGAACGCTTCGGCTTCGCGACGATCGGGCGGCGCAAGAACTACTATCCGGCGCGGCATCGCGGCCGGGAGGACGCGATCGTGATGCGTCTGACGCTGAACAAGGACGGAGGCGCGCATGGCGTTGGCTGAAGCGGCACTCGAGGAAATGGGGCTGGCGCAGATCTGGGTGCGGCGCGGGCTGCACGCGGCCGATGTGCCGGCAGCCGCCGCGCAGGATGTCGTGACGAAAGCGCCGGAGGCGGCTCCGGCGGGGCGGGCAGGCGAGGGTGGCGCGGCGCGCTCCGTCGTGTCGGAGCCGGTGGCATCCGTGGCCGTTACGCCGGCGGTCGATGCGCCGACGCGCCCGCTGCCGCCATCCGCGCGGGCGAATGCGCCGGAGCACGCGTGCGACGCCGGCGAGTCGCCGGCCGCGACGCAGCCGCCTGAAGCGCGCGCGCAGTCCGTCGCGGGCGAGCACGTCGCGTCCCGCCACGTCGCGCGCACGGACGACGTTGCGCCGCCGGCCGATGCGCGGCCGCTCGAAGAGGACGATTTCGCGTGGTTCGACGCCGCGCCGCCCGCCGATCTCGCGCCGGTGGCCGACCTGCGCGCGGCCGAGACGCCGGTCGCCGAGCTCGACTGGGACGCGCTCGCCGCGCGCGTGGCCGACTGCACGCGCTGCCGGCTCTGCGAAAAGCGCACCAACACCGTGTTCGGCGTCGGCGATCGCGCGGCCGACTGGATGCTGGTCGGCGAAGCGCCGGGCGAAAACGAGGACAAGCAGGGCGAGCCGTTCGTCGGCCAGGCGGGCAAGCTGCTCGACAACATGCTGCAGTCGCTGTCGCTCGCGCGCGGCACCAACGTGTACATCGCCAACGTGATCAAGTGCCGCCCGCCGGGCAACCGCAACCCGGAGCCGGACGAGGTCGCGCGCTGCGAGCCGTATCTGCAGCGCCAGGTCGCGCTCGTGAAGCCGAAGCTGATCGTGGCGCTCGGGCGCTTCGCCGCGCAGACGCTGCTGAAGACCGACGCGAGCATCGCGTCGCTGCGCGGCCGCGTGCACACCTACGAAGGCGTGCCGGTGATCGTCACCTATCACCCGGCCTATCTGCTGCGCAGCCTGCAGGACAAGTCGAAGGCATGGGCCGACCTGTGCCTCGCGCGCGATACGTTCCGTGGGACGGCCATCCGTGGGGCTGACGAGCGGTCCGAACAATGACAGCCGGCGCGGCGTTGTCGTTCGTCGAAACGCTGCGCGACGCTGTGGTACGCGATCTGGCGTGGCTGCTGACGAGCCCGGGCCTGCTGACGGCGGCGCCAGGCGCGCCGCTTGCGCAGCCGTGGTCCGATGCGTCGGAGCGAGCCGCCGCGCAAGCCTGGCTGGCCGCGCTCGATGCGGCGCCCGAGCCGCTGCACCGCGCGCTCGAAGGGCTGCGGCCGGTGCGCCTCGGCCGCTATGCCGAGTGCCTGGTCGAATTCTTCCTCACGCACGGGCCGTCGCTGCGGCTCGTCGCGGCCAACCTCGCACTGCGCAGCCACGGCCGGACGCTCGGCGAGGTGGACTTCCTTGTCGATACGCCCGGCGGCCGGCGCCTGCATTGGGAACTGGCCGTGAAGTGCTATCTGTGCGCGCCAATGGGCGACGGCGACGCGGCGTCGCTCGCCGACTTCGTCGGGCCGAACCTGGTCGACCGTTTCGATCGCAAGCGCGCCCGCCTGATCGATCACCAGCTGCGCCTGAGCGCGCGCGACGGATTCGCGCTACTCGGCTACGGCGCGCCGTCCGACGCGCAGATGTTCATCAAGGGATGGCTGTTCTATCCGCACGGCGCGCCGCTGCCGCCACTCGACGGGGAAATCGCGCCGGATCATCCGCACGGCTTCTGGCTGACCCACGCGCAGTGGGCCGGGTGGGCGGCCGCGCAGCCGGCCGATGCTGGATGGGCGGTGCTGCCGCGGCTCGCGTGGCTCGCGCCGCGCCGCATCGCGGCGGGCGCCGGCGAGCCCGAGCCGCTGGCGGCCGCACATGCGTTGCCGGCGGTGCTGTCGGCGCGCCAGGCGCCGGCGCTGATCGGCGTCTACGGGCCGGCTGCCGACGGCGTGTGGCGGGAGACCGCGCGCGGCTTCGTCGTGCCGGACGACTGGCCGGAGCAGGCGCGCGCGTTCGCGGCGAAGGTGGACTGACGCGGCGTCAGCCGCCGCTTACCACCAGCGGTGGAAGTGATGCACGGGGCCGACGCCGCGGCCCACGTCGAGGCGGTCGCTGGCGGCGATCGCGCCGGTGAGGTAGGCCTTCGCGTCGCGCACGGCGCTTTCCAGATCGGGATGCCGCGGCAGCAAGGCGGCGATTGCGGACGACAGCGTGCAGCCGGTGCCGTGCGTATTGTTCGCGCGCACGCGCGGGCCGTCGAAGCGCACGGTGCGGGTCGCGTCGACGAGCCAGTCGGGGCTCGCGTCGGCGACCGGCAGATGGCCGCCCTTCATCAGCACGGCGTGCGCGCCCGCCTTCACGAGCGCCTGGCCCTGCCGGACCATTTCGTCTTCGGTCGTCGCCGGCGCGTCGCCGAGCAGCGCGGCCGCTTCGGGCAGGTTCGGCGTGACGACGGTGGCGAGCGGCAGCAGCTCGCTGCGCAGCGCATCGACCGCATCCGGCGCGAGCAGCGCGTGCGAACTCTTCGAGATCATCACCGTGTCGAGCACGATGTAGCGGGGTGCGTAGCGGCGCAGCGCGTCGGCGACCGCGCGCACGATCGCCGCGTTCGCCAGCATGCCGATCTTCACCGCGTCGATGCGGATGTCGTCGAACACCGCGTCGAGCTGCGCCGTCACGAACGCGGCGTCGGGTGCGTGCACGCCGGTCACGCCGCGCGTGTTCTGCGCGGTCAGCGCGGTGATCACGCTCGCGCCGTACGCGCCGAGCGCGGAGAAGGTCTTCAGGTCGGCCTGGATGCCTGCGCCGCCGCCGGAATCGGAGCCGGCGATCGTCAGGACGTTGGGGATCGGATGCGTCATGATGGCAAAGCGCCGGTTCGGGAACCGGCGCGGGCAGGCGGGAACGGAATGGGGCGCGTCAGTGCTTCGCCTCGCCGATCAGCGCGACCGAATCGAACTGGCGCTGGTTCGCCTGGTGGCGGCGCATCACGAGCCACATGGTCAGGCAGACGAACGTGCCGAACAGCACGATGACGACGCCGACCGGCACGTCGAGCCACACGAGCACCGCGTACAGGCACAGCATCACGAGCACCGACAGGTTCTCGTTGAAGTTCTGCACCGCGATCGAGTGGCCGGCCGACAGCAGCACGTGGCCGCGGTGCTGCAGGAGCGCGTTCATCGGCACGACAAAGTAGCCGGACAGCGCGCCGACGCACATCAGGAAGATGTACGCGATGATCAGGTAGACCGGCAGCCGGATGTGGCCGAGATGGACAATCCAGTTCGACGGGATCATGTCGCGCGAGTAGAACGCCATCAGCATCACCGCGATGCCCATGATGACGCCGACGGGCAGCACGGTCAGCGACTTCTTGAGCGGGATCCGGCTGGCCGCGGCGATTGCGCCGGCCGCGACGCCGAATGCGACGACCGCCTGCAGCAGCGCGCCTTCGGACAGCGACATGCCGAGCGACACCTCGGCCCATTTCAGCACGATGAACTGCAGCGTCGCGCCGGCGCCCCAGAACAGCGTCGTGACCGCGAGCGAGATCTGGCCGAGCTTGTCGTGCCAGAGCGCCGTGAAGCAGTCGGCAAAGTCGGTGACGAGCTTGATCGGGCCGTGCTGCTGCTTCGGATAGCGTGCGCCGGTGTCGGGAATGCGCAGGTTGAATAGCGCGGCGACCACGTAGATCGCGAGGATCACCGCGATCGCGGCTTCGGCGGGCGTGCTGATCCACGCCGGCGTGTGCGCGATCACGTGCGACGCGATGTGCGGACTGATCAGCGCACCGCCCAGCACGGTGCCGAGGATGATCGAGCTGACGGTCGTGCCCTCGATCCAGCCGTTCGCCGCGACGAGCCGGTCGGCCGGCAACAGCTCGGTGAGAATGCCGTACTTGGCGGGCGAATAGGCCGCCGCGCCGAAGCCGACGATCCCGTAGGCGATCAGCGGATGCGCGCCGAACAGCATGATCAGGCAGCCTGCGACCTTGATCGAGTTGGTGATGAACATCACGTGGCCCTTCGGGCGCGAATCCGCGAAGGCGCCGACGAACGCCGCGAGCACGACATAGGACAACACGAAGAACAGCTTGAGCAGCGGTGTCATCCAGTTCGGGGCGTGGAGGTCTTTCAGCAGGGCAATGGCGGCGATAAGGAGCGCACTGTCGGCCAGCGACGAGAAAAACTGCGCGGCCATGATGGTGTAAAAACCTTTTTTCATCTGATGCGATGCTTTCGTCGCTGCGGTCCGGCCGTATGGGCCGCCGGGTAGGCGATCGGCTTATTCCGTTCGAAATGGGTTGTGCGCACGGCTTTATAACACGAAAATACAGCGATTCGGACTAGCAAGATTCCCCGATCGTTCCGCAAGTTGTCGGCTTCGGCGCCCAAAAGGCGCAGTAAGCTGATGATTCGCAAGCGTCTTTACGTAAATTTCCCATGCCGCGCCCGATCTCCGCCACCATCCATACCGCCGCTCTCGCGAACAATCTCTCCGTCGTCCGACGCTACGCCGGCCAGTCCAAAGTCTGGGCGGTCGTCAAGGCCAACGCGTACGGGCATGGCCTCGCGCGTGCATTTCCCGGCCTGCGCGGCACCGACGGCTTCGGGCTGCTCGACCTCGACGAGGCCGTCAAGCTGCGCGAGCTCGGCTGGGCCGGCCCGATCCTGTTGCTCGAAGGGTTCTTCCGTTCGACCGACATCGACGTGATCGACCGCTACAGCCTGACCACGACCGTCCACAACGACGAGCAGATGCGGATGCTGGAAACGGCGCGGCTGTCGAAGCCCGTCAACGTCCAGCTGAAGATGAACAGCGGGATGAACCGGCTCGGCTACGTGCCCGAGAAGTATCGCGCCGCGTGGGAACGCGCGCGCGCCTGCCCCGGCATCGGCCAGATCACGTTGATGACCCATTTTTCGGATGCGGACAGCGAACGCGGCGTCGCCGAGCAGCTGGCCGCGTTCCAGCGCGGCGCGGAACACATCGCCGGCGCGCGCAGCCTAGCGAATTCGGCGGCGGTGCTCTGGCACCCGGGCACGCATTTCGACTGGGTGCGTCCGGGCATCATGCTGTACGGCGCGTCGCCGTCCGGGCGCTTTGCCGACATCGCCGACACCGGGCTCAAGCCGACGATGACGCTCGCGTCCGAGCTGATCGCGGTGCAGACGATCGCGAAGGGGCAGTCGATCGGCTACGGCTCGACGTTCTCCGCGCAGGGACAGATGCGCATCGGCGTCGTCGCGTGCGGCTACGCGGACGGCTATCCGCGCGTCGCGCCCGAGGGCACGCCGGTGATCGTCGACGGCATCCGCACGCGGATCGTCGGCCGCGTGTCGATGGACATGATCACGGTCGACCTGACCCCGTGCCCGCAGGCCGGCGTCGGCTCGCGCGTCGAGCTGTGGGGCAACGAACTGCCGATCGACGACGTGGCGCGCCACTGCGGGACGATCGGCTATGAACTGATGTGCGCGGTGGCGGGCCGCGTACCGGTGCGCGCGGAATAAGGGCGCACCGCGTGGCTAAACAGAAAACGGTTTACGTCTGCAGCGAGTGCGGCGGCCAGTCCCCGAAGTGGCAGGGGCAGTGCCCGTCGTGCCAGGCCTGGAACACGCTGGTCGAAGCGGTTGCCGAAGCGCCGTCGGCGCACCGCTTCCAGTCGCTCGCGAAGCGCGCGCCGGTGCAGCGCCTCGTCGACATCGAGGCGGCCGACGTGCCGCGCTTCTCGACCGGCATCGGCGAATTCGACCGCGTGCTCGGCGGCGGGCTGGTCGCGGGCGGCGTGGTGCTGATCGGCGGCGATCCGGGCATCGGCAAGTCGACGCTGCTGCTGCAGTCGCTCGCGGGCATCGCGAGCGAACGGCGTACGCTCTATATCAGCGGCGAGGAGTCGGCTGCGCAGATCGCGTTGCGCGCGCAACGGCTCGCGCTGCTCGACGGCGGCGTGCCGGCGGCCGAACTGAAGCTGCTCGCGGAGATCCAGCTCGAGAAGATCCAGGCGGCGATCGACGCGGAGCGGCCGGACGTCGCGGTCGTCGACTCGATCCAGACCGTCTATTCGGAGGCGCTCACGTCGGCGCCCGGCTCGGTCGCGCAGGTGCGCGAGTGCGCGGCGCAGCTCACGCGGATCGCGAAGCAGTCGGGCACCGCGATCATCATGGTCGGGCACGTGACGAAGGAGGGCAACCTGGCCGGCCCGCGCGTGCTCGAGCACATCGTCGACACCGTGCTGTACTTCGAGGGCGACACGCATTCGTCGTTCCGCCTCGTGCGCGCGTTCAAGAACCGCTTCGGCGCGGTGAACGAGCTGGGCGTGTTTGCGATGACCGAGCGCGGCTTGCGCGGCGTCGCCAATCCGTCCGCGCTGTTCCTGTCGCAGCACGAGCAGGTCGTGCCCGGCTCATGCGTGCTCGTCACGCAGGAGGGCACGCGCCCGCTGCTCGTCGAGATCCAGGCGCTCGTCGACACCGCGCACGTCCCGAATCCGCGCCGGCTCGCCGTCGGTCTCGAGCAGAACCGGCTCGCGATGCTGCTCGCGGTGCTGCACCGCCATGCGGGCATCGCGTGCTTCGACCAGGACGTGTTCCTCAATGCGGTGGGCGGCGTGAAGATCGCCGAGCCCGCCGCCGACCTCGCGGTGCTGCTCGCGATCCATTCGTCAATGCGCAACAAGGCGCTGCCGAAGGGCCTGATCGTGTTCGGCGAAGTCGGGCTGGCCGGTGAGATCCGACCGTCGCCGCGCGGACAGGAGCGCTTGCGCGAGGCCGCGAAGCTCGGCTTCACGACCGCGCTGATCCCGAAGGCGAATGCGCCGAAACAGCCCATCGACGGGCTGGAGGTGATGGCGGTCGATCGGCTCGAACAGGCGATCGACCGGGTGCGCGGCCTCGAATGAGCGCGACGGATCGCCGGGGGAGCGCCCCCGGAGATCTGTCGCGTAATGTGCTGTAAATGTTTTGTAGGGTTGTGTAACCCGGCGGACATCGCTTTTCCCTATCCTTTTGCGGACAGCCGAACCGTGCAAAGCGAAAGGGACCTATGTTGAAACAGTACGGGCAAGCGCCGGACCGAGACCTTCACAACCTGCGCGGTTGCCGCGTGTCGGAGCCGATCCGCCAGCCGTGGGGCGGCGGGTGCCGGATCGTCGAATGGATCGACGCGGAAGGGCGTCTCGCGCGACGGGTCGTTGCCGAGGACGTGACGGAAGCGGAAGTCGTCGAGGTGATCCGGCGGCCGACCGAAGGGCGCCGCCACCTGATGGGCGACGACGAGCAGATGCCGCGGGATACGCTGCCGCGGCGCTGAGCTGGCGGCCCGCCGGGCCGAGCCAGGCGGGTGAGGGAATCGGCCGGGCCTTCGCGCCCGGCTTTGTTGCATAGGGCGTCCGCATGTACCGCACCCGGCCGGCCCTGCCGCGCGGCGGTCAGCCGATCTGCTCGAGCTCCTCCTGCGCGGCGAGCCAGTCGCCCTCGATGGATTCCAGCCGCGCGTTGACGTCGCCCAGCTTGCGGATCGCGTCGGTCAGTTCGGTCTTGCGCTCCGCTTCGTAGCTCGCCGGATCGGCGACGAATGCGTCGAGGCGGGCCTTCTCCGCGTGCAGCGCGTCCATTTCCTTTTCCAGCTTCGTGATGCGCGTCTGCAGCGGCTTTTTCAGGTGCGACAGCCGCTGCCGTGCCTCGGCTTCCTGACGCTTCTGGTCCTTGCGGTTGACGGTCGGTTCCGCGCTGGCTGCGGCTGCGCTGTCGGCCTTCGCGGCCGCGCGCTGCTCGGCCGCGTGCTGCAGCAGCCAGTCGCGGTAGTCGTCGAGATCGCCGTCGAACGGCTGCAGCCGGTGCTTCGCGACGAGCATGAACTGGTCGGTCGTCGCGCGCAGCAGGTGCCGGTCGTGCGAGACCAGGATCAGTGTGCCTTCGAATTGCGCGAGCGCCATCGTCAGCGCGTGGCGCGTTTCGAGGTCGAGGTGGTTGGTCGGTTCGTCGAGCAGCAGCAGATTCGGCTTCTGCCAGATGATCAGCGCGAGCGCGAGGCGCGCTTTCTCGCCGCCCGAGAACGGCCCGACCGGGCTCGTCGCCATGTCACCCGAGAAATTGAAGCCGCCGAGGAAGTCGCGCAGCTCCTGTTCGCGCGTGTCGGGCGCGAGCCGCGCGAGGTGCGCGAGCGGCGAATCGTCCTCGCGCAGCGTTTCGAGCTGGTGCTGCGCGAAATAGCCGATCGTCAGGCCCTTGCCTTCGCGTACGTGCCCGGACAGCGGTTCGAGCGTTGCCGCGAGCGTCTTGATCAGCGTCGACTTGCCCTGGCCGTTCGCGCCGAGCAGGCCGATGCGCTGGCCGTTCTGGATCGACAGCGACACGCGCTCGACGATCGGGATCTCGGCGCCGTCGTCGCCGTGGTAGCCGCAGCGGACGTCCTCCATCACCATCATCGGGTTCGGCGCGGCGTCGGGCGTGCGGAATTCGAACGTGAACGGCGATGCGATGTGCGCCGGCGCGATCAGTTCCATCTTCTCGAGCGCCTTCATCCGGCTCTGCGCCTGGCGCGCCTTGGTGGCCTTGGCCTTGAAGCGGTCGACGAAGCTCTGCAGGTGCTCGATCGTCTTCTGCTGCTTTTCGTATGCGCTTTGCTGCAGCGCGAGCTGTTGCGCGCGCAGCACTTCGAATTGCGAGTAGTTGCCGCCGTAGCGCTTCACCTGCCGGTTCTCGAGGTGCAGCGTGACGTTGCAGATGGAATCGAGGAATTCGCGGTCGTGCGAGATCACGACGAGCGTGCCGGGGTAGCGGTGCAGCCAGTCTTCGAGCCAGACGATCGCGTCGAGGTCGAGGTGGTTGGTCGGTTCGTCGAGCAGCAGCAGGTCGGAGCGGCACATCAGCGCCTGCGCGAGGTTCAGGCGCATGCGCCAGCCGCCGGAGAAGCTCGAGACCGGCTCGCGCGTCTGCGCGAGCGTGAAGCCGAGGCCGAGCAGCAGCGCTTCGGCACGCGCCGGCGCGGTATAGCCGTCGGCGTCGGCGAACGCCGCGTGGGCTTCCGCTTCGGCCGAGCCGTCATGCGCGGCCGAAGCGGCGGCGATACGCGCTTCGATCTCGCGCAGCGCGGCGTCGCCGTCGAGCGTGTAGTCGAGCGCCGAGCGTTCGACGGCCGGCGTTTCCTGCGACACTTGGGCGATCCGCCACGACGGCGGCATCGAGAAATCGCCTGCGTCGGCGTGCAGCTCGCCGCGCAGGACCGCGAACAGCGTCGACTTGCCGGCGCCGTTCGCGCCGATCAGGCCGGCCTTCTCGCCGGGATTGAGCACGAACGACGCCGCGTCGAACAGCGGCTTGGTGCCGCGCGCTAGGCTGAACTGATTGAAACGGATCACGACGGAAATGACTGGGCAAAACCGCTATTCTAGACTGCGGGCCGCACACCGGGCATTGGCCGTTCGGGAGATGCCGTTTCTGTGCGATTTCGCCTAGACTCACGTCGGTCCGAATTCGAAAGGGGGCACGATGTCCACACTGTATTCCTTCAGCGCGGAGACGCTCGCCGGTGCGCCGGTGTCGCTCGACGCGTATCGCGGCAAGGTGCTGCTGATCGTCAACACGGCGAGCGAGTGCGGATTCACGCCGCAGTACGCGGGCCTGCAGACGCTCTACGACCAGTACGCGGCGCGCGGCTTCTTCGTGCTCGGCTTCCCGTGCAACCAGTTCGGCAAGCAGGAGCCGGGCGACGCCGCGCAGATCGGCACGTTCTGCGAGCGCAACTACGGGGTGACGTTCCCGATGTTCGCGAAGATCGACGTGAAGGGCGGCAACGCGCATCCGCTGTACCGCTACCTGACCGACGAAGCGCCCGGCATCCTCGGGCTCAAGGCGATCAAGTGGAACTTCACGAAGTTCCTGGTCGACCGCGACGGCCGGATCGTCAAGCGCTACGCGCCGTCGACCAAGCCCGACGAAATCGCCGCCGACGTCGAAAAGCTGCTGTGACGCCCGGGGCGGGGCGCCCGGGCCGCAGGCGGGCGCTCACAGAATCGGCGCGAACAGCCGCGCGATGTGCATCGCGACCCGCCGCCACGCGGGCGAGTAGCGGTATTCGCTCGCGTCGACTTCGTAGGCGAGCGCGAAGTCGGTCGTAAGCATTGCCTCGACCTCGCCGGCGAACGCGCGATCGACGGTCAGCACCATGATCTCGAAGTTCAGGCGGAACGAGCGGTTGTCGAGATTCGCGCTGCCGATCGCGGCCGCGGTGCGGTCGATCAGCACCACCTTCTGGTGCAGGAAGCCCGGCCGGTAGCGGAACACCTTGACGCCGGCGTCGACGAGGTCGCGCGCGTACAGCTTCGACGCCTCGAACACGACGACATGGTCGCGCCGGCTCGGGATCAGGATGCGCACGTCGACGCCGCGCATCACCGCGAGCTTGAGCGCGGCGATCACCGCTTCGTCGGGGACGAGATACGGCGTCGTGATCCAGATCCGCTCGCGCGCCGCGTTGATCGTCTCGACGAAGAACAGCGAGCCGGTTTCCTGCTTGTCGGCCGGCCCCATCGGCACCGCGAGGCAGTGCATGCCGGCGTCCGGCAGCGCGGCGGGCGGCGGCGCGAGCGGCGGCAGCTTCTGCGTCGCCCAGTGCCAGTCTTCCGCGAACACGTACTGGATGCTCGCGACGACCGGGCCGCGCAACTCGATGTGCGTATCGCGCCACGGCGACAGCCGGGGTTTCGCGCCGAGATACTCGACGCCGACGTTGTGCCCGCCGACGAACGCGCGATGGCCGTCGACGACGACGATCTTGCGGTGATTGCGGAAGTTGAGCTGGAAACGGTTGACGAACTGGCGCTTGGTCGCGAACGGGTGGACCTCGACGCCGCCCGCGCGCAGTGCGTCGACGTAGCCGTGCGGCAGGTCGAAGCTGCCGATGCTGTCGTACAGCAGATAGCAGCGCACGCCCGCGGCCGCGCGCGCGAGCAATGCGTCGCGCAGCATCTGGCCGAGCGCGTCGTCGCGAACGATGAAGAACTGGACGATCACGTAATCGCGCGCGTCGTCGATCGCCGACAGGATCGCTGCGAACGTCGCCTCGCCGTTGACGAGCGTGCGCACCGCGTTGCCGGCGAGGAACGGCATTCCGCCGAGCCGCGTGAGCGCGTGCACCGCGGACTGGCCGAGCGCGCTCGCGGCCGCGCCGTCGGTCGAATCGGTGGCCGCCCACGGGACGGGGTGCGTATACGTGCGCAGCGTTTCGGTCTCGTGGCGGCGCGCGTCGACGTAGCCGGAGAACTTGCTGCGGCCGAGGAACAGATACGGGATCAGCGTCAGGTAGGGCATCGCCGCGAGCGATACGGCCCACGCGATCGCGCCTTGCGAGGTGCGCGTGTTCAGGATGGCGTGGCAGGCCGCGACAATTCCGAGCACATGGATGGCCAGGATGAGCGTGCCGAGGTGTAGCCAGTCGAGTGTCATAAGCGCGTGGCGGACTCCTGATGCGCGGCACCGCGGCCGCTTACGCGCATCTTACCGAACCGCGCGGCGCAGCGGGGCGCCGCGCGGTCCGGACTGGCGGGGCGTCAGGCCTTGCGCGGGAGATCCGACGCCTGGATCAGGAACACGCTGTCTTCGCCGGCGCTGGTCGGCAGCCACGTCAGCTCGAGGCCGCCGAATGCCGCTTCGACGTGCTCGCGCTCGTTGCCGATCTCGACGACGAGCACGCCGTCGTCCTGCAGCCAGTTGCGCGCCTCGCCGATGATGCGGCGGACGATGTCCATCCCGTCCTCGCCGCCGGCGAGCGCCATCTCGGGCTCGTGCCGGTATTCGGGCGGCAGCGCGGCCATCGACGCCGCGTTGACGTACGGCGGGTTCGTCAGGATCACGTCGTAGCGCGCGCCCGGCTCGGACGAGCGGAACAGCGGCAGCGGCGCGTAGAGGTCGCCGCGGTGCAGCGAGATGCGGTCCTCGAGCGCGTAGTCGCGCACGTTGATCTCCGCGACCTCGAGCGCCTTGTCCGACAGGTCGACCGCGTCGATCTCGGCGTTCGGGAACGCGCTCGCCGCGAGGATCGCGAGGCAGCCGGAACCGGTGCACAGCTCGAGCACCGCGCCGACCTGCTCGGGATCGGCGACGTACGGCTGCAGGCCGTCGTCGAGCAGTTCGCCGATGAACGAGCGCGGCACGATCACGCGCTCGTCGACATAGAAGCGGTGGCCGTGCATCCACGCTTCGTGCGTGAGATAGGCGGCCGGCACGCGGTCGGTCGCGCGCCGCTCGATCACGGCCAGCACGGCGTCGATTTCGTCCGGCAGCAGGCGCGCGTCGAGGAACGGCTCGAGCGTGTCGAGCGGCAGGTCGAGCGTGCGCAGCACCAGATAGGCCGCTTCGTCGTAAGCGTTGTCCGAGCCGTGGCCGAACGCGAGCTTCGCCTTCGAGAAGCGCGTGACCGCGTAGCGCAGCAGGTCGCGAACGGTTGCAAAAGGTGTCGTCGTCATTCGGAGCTCCATCAGGCGATCAGTTGTTCGAGCACGCGGCGGTACACGTTCTTCAGCGGATCGACGAAGCGCACCTCGATGTGCTCGTCGATCTTGTGGATGCTGCCGTTCGGCGGGCCGAACTCGATCACCTGCGGGCAGATGCGCGCGATGAAGCGGCCGTCCGACGTGCCGCCCGTCGTCGACAGCTCGGTCGTGATGCCGGTTTCGGCGCGGATCGCCGTCTCGAGCGCATTCGACAGCTCGCCGCGCGGCGTCAGGAACGGCAGGCCGCTGATCGACCAGTTGAGTTCGTAGTCGAGCCCGTGCTTGTCGAGGATCGCGTGCACGCGCGCCTGCAGGCCTTCGACGGTGCTCGCCGTCGAGAAGCGGAAATTGAACAGCAGGTCGATATGGCCCGGGATCACGTTGGTCGCGCCGGTGCCCGCATGCAGGTTCGACACTTGCCAGGTGGTCGGCGGGAAGTATTCGTTGCCTTCGTCCCACTGTTCGGCGGCGAGCTCGGCGAGCGCCGGCGCGAGCAGGTGGATCGGGTTCTTCGCGAGGTGGGGGTACGCAATGTGGCCCTGCACGCCCTTGACGATCAGCTCGCCGGACATCGAGCCGCGGCGGCCGTTCTTCACGACGTCGCCGAGCTCGGCGGTCGACGTCGGTTCGCCGACGATGCAGTAGTCGAGGCGCTCGCCGCGCGTTTCGAGCAGCTCGACGACCTTCACGGTGCCGTCGGTCGCCGGGCCTTCCTCGTCGCTCGTGATCAGGAATGCGATCGAGCCGCGGTGGTTCGGGTGCGCGGCGACGAATTCCTCGGTCGCGACGACGAAGCCCGCGAGCGAGGTCTTCATGTCGGCCGCGCCGCGGCCGTACAGCTTGCCGTCGCGATGCGCGGGAATGAACGGCGGCGACGTCCATTGCTCGAGCGGGCCGGTCGGCACGACGTCGGTATGGCCCGCGAACGCGAGCAGCTTGCCGTCGCGTCCGGCGGCGCCGCGCTTGACGGCCCACAGGTTGGTCACGCCGTGCGACGCGATGGTCTCGATGTCGAAGCCGAGCGCGGCGAGGCGCTCGGTCATGATCTGCTGGCAGTGCTGGTCGTCGGGCGTGACGGACGCGCGCGCGATCAGCTGTTCGGTAAGGGCTAGGGTGGCGGACATGGTTCGGACCACTTTCGATAAAAAATGCCGGCGCGGTGGCCGGCAGCGATGTGTTCGGGCGCCGTGCGGCGGGAACGGACCCTATGCGGCGAACAGGGCCGCGTACTGGTCGGCCGCGAAACCGAGCGATTTCACGCGGCCGTTGACGACGAGCACGGGGCGCTTGATGACCGACGGCTTGTGGATCATCAGTGCGACCGCGCCGGCCTGCGTTTCCGCGGCCGCCTTCATGGCGTCGTCCAGGCCGCGCCACGTGGTGCCGTGCTTGTTCACGAGCGCGTCGAGCGGCACGTCCTTCAGCCAGTCTTCGACCAGCGGCACGCTGACGCCGGCTTTCTTGAAATCGTGAAACTCGAATTCGACGCCGTGGTCGTCGAGCCACACGCGGGCTTTCTTCACGGTGTCGCAGTTCGGAATGCCGTAGACGACCACGGTGCGCGGCTTCGCCATCAGTCGCCTCGCAGCAGTTCGTTCAGGCCGACCTTCGCGCGGGTCTTCGCGTCGACCTTCTTCACGATCACCGCGCAGTACAGGCTGTGCGAGCCGTCCTTCGACGGCAGGTTACCCGCGACGACGACCGAGCCGGCCGGGATGCGGCCGTAGCTGACTTCGCCGGTTTCGCGGTCGTAGATCTTGGTGCTCTGGCCGAGATACACGCCCATCGAGATCACCGAGTTCTCCTCGACGATCACGCCCTCGACGACTTCCGAGCGCGCGCCGATGAAGCAGTTGTCCTCGATGATGACCGGGTTCGCCTGCAGCGGCTCGAGCACGCCGCCGATGCCGACGCCGCCCGACAGGTGCACGTTCTTGCCGATCTGCGCGCACGAGCCGACGGTCGCCCAGGTGTCGACCATCGTGCCTTCGTCGACGTACGCGCCGATGTTCGTGTACGACGGCATCAGCACGACGTTCTTCGCGATGAACGAGCCGCGGCGCGCGATCGCCGGCGGCACGACGCGGAAGCCGCCCGCGGCGAAGTCTTCGGCGGTGTAGTTCGCGAACTTCGACGGCACCTTGTCGTAGAACTGCGAGTAGCCGCCGGCCGGCATCGGCGCGTTGTCCTCCAGGCGGAACGACAGCAGCACGGCCTTCTTCAGCCACTGGTGCACGGTCCAGTTGCCGTCGATCTTCTCGGCGACGCGCAGCGCGCCTTTGTCGAGCTGCTCGATCGCGTGCGCGACGGCGTCGCGGACTTCGGCGGGCGCGGCCTTCGGCGACAGCTCGGCGCGGTTATCCCAGGCGGTATCGATGATTTGCTGAAGTTGTTGCGACATGTTCGTTTTCGCAGGAGATGGATGGAATTGATCGGGAGGGTCGATTAACGGGCGAGGCCGCGGCAGAAATCGACGATGCGTTGCGCGCCCTCGACGCATTCGGGGGTGCCCGCGACGAGCGCGATCCGGATGAAATCGCGGCCCGGATTCGTACCGTGCGCGTCGCGCGCGAGATACGAGCCGGGCAGAACCGTCACATTATAGTCGGCGTACAGGCGCCGGGCGAACTCGGTATCCGACAGGCCGGTGCGCGAAACGTTGGCCCACAGGTAGAACGCGGCGTCGGGCAGCTTCACGTCGATCACGTCGGCGAGCATCGGCGTCACGGCGTTGAACTTCTGCGCGTACAGCGCGCGGTTCTCGCGCACGTGCGCCTCGTCGTTCCACGCGGCGATGCTCGCCTGCTGCCAGACGGGCGACAGCGCCGACCCGTGGTACGTGCGGTACAGCAGGAATTTCTTCAGCAGTGCCGGATCGCCGGCAACGAAGCCAGAGCGCATGCCCGGCACGTTCGAGCGCTTCGACAGGCTCGACAGCATCACGAGCCGCTCGAAGCCGCGGCCGAGGCGGTGCGCGGCCTCGAGCCCGCCGAGCGGCGGATTGGCCTCGTCGAAATAGATCTCCGAATAGCATTCGTCGGACGCGATCACGAAGCCGTGGCGGTCGGACAGCGCGAACAGCTCGCGCCAGTCGTCGAGCGTGAGCACCGCGCCCGTCGGGTTGCCTGGCGAGCACACGTACAGCAGCTGGGTGCGCGCCCACACGTGGTCGGGCACGGCCGCGTAGTCGCACGCGTAGTTGCGGGCCGGATCGCTGTTCGCGAAGTACGGCTCGGCGCCGGCCAGCAGCGCCGCGCCTTCGTAAATTTGATAGAACGGATTCGGACAGAGTACGATCGCCTTCTCGCCGCCGGCGGAGCGGCTCGGGTCGATCACCGTCTGCGCGAGCGAGAACAGTGCCTCGCGCGAGCCGGACGCGGGCAGCACCTGCGTCGCCGGATCGATCGCCGGCAGCCCGTAGCGGCGCTCGAGCCAGCGCGCGATCGACGTGCGCAGCGCGTCCGAGCCGGCCGTGGGCGGATACGCGGCGAGGCCGTCGAGCGCGGCTACCGCGGCGTCGCGGATCAGCGCCGGGGTCGGGTGCTTGGGCTCGCCGATGCCGAAGCTGATGGCTTGAAGGCCGGCGGCAGGCGTCACGTCCTTGAACAGGGCGCGCAGCTTTTCGAAAGGATAGGGCTGGAGCGAATCGAGTCGAGGGTTCACGGGCGAAGCGGCCATCGCGGCCGGTTGGAGCGAAAGGAGCGGCGGGCGCGCCGCGCGGCTGCGAACGGGCGCCGGTCGTGCGGCGGGTTTCGCAACCAATGATTATAGCGTGACGAAATGCGGTCACGGCGGGCGCAGACGCCGGCCGGGCAACGAACAACGGAAGGGTTTCAAGCAAATGAACAATGCGGTACGCGGCAGCCTGCCGACGCTGGCGATCCTGGTCGGCGCATCGGTGTGGGGCCTGATCTGGTATCCGTTGCGGATCCTGGCGTCGCTGGGCCTGACGGGCACCGCGGCGAGCGCGCTGACGAGCCTCGTCGCGTTCCTGTTCGTGATCGTCGCCAGGCGCAGCACGATCGCAACCTTGCGCTGGCACTGGGTGTTGCCGGGGATCGCGGTGACGGCCGGGATCACGAACCTCGGCTTCGTGTGGGGCACGATCCACGGCGAGGTGCTGCGCGTGATGCTGCTGTTCTATCTGACCCCCGCGTGGACCGCGATCTACGCGCACTTCCTGCTGCGCGAGCGGCTCACCTGGGCGGGCGTGGGGCTCGCCGCGCTGTCGATCGGCGGCGCGATGCTGATGCTGTGGTCGCCCCGGCTCGGCGTGCCGCTGCCGGCCAACCCGGCCGAATGGGCGGGGCTCGCGGCCGGGCTCAGCTTCGCGATGAGCAACGTGCTGGTCGTCAAGGCGAGTCGCGAACTGCCGCAGATGCGGGCCGAGATGCGCACCGCGACGCTGTTCGGCGGCGCAGCGGTGTTCGGCGCGATCGCGTCCCTGTTCGAGGGGCTGCCGGCCGTGCCGGCGGGCGGCAATCTCGGCTTCGCGGCGCTGCTGATCGCGGGCATCGGCGTAACGGTGGCGTCCAACAACCTGCTCGTCCAGTACGGGCTCGCGCGCGTGCCGGCGAACCGGGCGTCGATCATCATGCTGTTCGAGATCGTCATCACCGCGCTGTCGGCGTGGGTGTTCGCCCACGAACTGCCGACCGCGCGGGAATGGGCGGGCGGCGCCTGCATCGTGCTCGCGACGCTGCTGTCGAGCCGGGTCCACCGGCCGCGCGCTGCGCAGGACAAACCCGGGAACGGGCGGGACGGCGCGCGCGCGATGGTATGATGGGTGCCGTTTGCGGGGCCCGACGCTCGAGAGCGCGGCCCCGTTTTTGAATTCCGAGGCGCGCCGCGCGCAAGGGCCGGCTGGTCCGGCGCGGCGTGTCGTCGTCCGTTTCACACATTCTTCACATCCGATACCGCCGTGCGTCTGAGCTCGATCAAACTCGCTGGCTTCAAATCCTTTGTCGATCCCACGCATTTCCAGGTTCCGGGCCAGCTTGTCGGCGTGGTGGGCCCGAACGGGTGCGGCAAGTCCAACATCATCGACGCCGTGCGCTGGGTGCTCGGCGAGTCGCGCGCGTCCGAGCTGCGCGGCGAGTCGATGCAGGACGTGATCTTCAACGGCTCGACCGCCCGCAAGCCCGGCAGCCGGGCGAGCGTCGAGCTGATCTTCGACAACTCCGACGGCCGCGCGGCCGGGCAGTGGGGCCAGTACGGCGAGATCGCCGTGAAGCGCGTGCTGACGCGCGACGGCACGTCGAGCTACTACATCAACAACCTGCCGGCGCGCCGCCGCGACATCCAGGACATCTTCCTCGGCACCGGTCTCGGCCCGCGCGCATACGCGATCATCGGGCAGGGCATGATCGCGCGGATCATCGAGGCGAAGCCGGAAGAACTGCGCGTGTTCCTCGAGGAAGCCGCGGGCGTGTCGAAGTACAAGGAACGCCGCCGCGAGACCGAGAACCGCCTGCACGACACGCGCGAGAACCTGACCCGCGTCGAGGACATCGTCCGCGAGCTCACCGCGAACCTCGAGAAGCTCGAGGCGCAGGCCGTCGTCGCGACCAGGTACAAGGAACTCGTCGCCGACGGCGAGGAAAAGCAGCGCCTGCTGTGGCTGCTGCGCAAGAACGAGGCCGGCGGCGAGCAGCAGAAGCAGCAGCGCGCGATCGAGCAGGCGCAGATCGACCTGGAGGCGCAGACCGCGAAGCTGCGCGAGGTCGAGTCGCAGCTCGAGACGCTGCGCGTCGCGCACTATGCGGCGAGCGACGCGATGCAGGGCGCGCAGGGCTCGCTCTATGAAGCGAACGCCGAAGTCAGCCGGCTCGAGGCCGAGATCAAGTTCATCGTCGAATCGCGCAACCGCGTGCAGGCGCAGATTGCCGCGCTCAATGCGCAGCGCGAGCAGTGGCGTGCACAGGCCGAGAAGGCGCAGGACGAGCTCGAGGATGCCGAGGAAGCGCGCGCGATCGCCGACGAGAAAGCCGCGCTCGCCGAGGATGACGCCGCGGCGAAGCACGACGCGCTGCCGGCGCTCGAGGCGACCTGGCGCGATGCGCAGGCGCAGCTCAACGACGAGCGCGCGCGGATCGCGCAGACCGAGCAGTCGCTGAAGCTCGAGGCCGCGCACCAGCGCAACGCCGACCAGCAGCTGCAGCAGTTGCAGCAGCGGCAGGAACGCCTGAAGGCGGAAGCGGGCGGCCTCGACGCGCCGGACGAGGCGCAGCTCGAGGAGCTGCGCATGCAGCTGGCCGAACAGGAAGAAATTCTCTCCGACGCACAGGCGCGGCTCGCCGACGCGCAGGAAACCGTGCCGCGCCTCGATGCCGAGCGCCGCGGCGCGCACGAGCGCGTGCAGGCCGAAAGCGCGCAGATCCATCAGCTCGAGGCGCGCCTCGCCGCGCTCAAGCAGCTGCAGGAGAACGTGCAGACCGAGGGCAAGGTGCAGCCGTGGCTCGACAAGCACGAGCTCGGCACGCTGCCGCGGCTGTGGAAGAAGCTGCATGTCGAGCCGGGCTGGGAAACGGCGCTCGAGGCCGTGCTGCGCGAGCGGCTCGCCGCGCTCGAAGTGTCGAATCTCGACTGGGTGAAGGCGTTCGCGACCGACGCGCCGCCCGCGAAGCTCGCGTTCTACGCGCCGCCGCCGGCCGGCGAGCCGCCGGTGGCGGCGGCCGGGCTGCGTCCGGTGCTGTCGCTCGTGCGCATCGACGACGCGGGCATCCGCGCGGTGCTGAACGACTGGCTCGGCAACGTGTACGTCGCCGACGACGTCGCGCAGGCGCTCGCGACGCGCACGCAGCTGCCGGCGGGCGGCTCGTTCGTCGTCAAGGCGGGTCATGTCGTCACGCGCGTCGGCGTGCAGCTGTACGCGGCCGATTCGGAACAGGCGGGGATGCTCGCCCGCCAGCAGGAAATCGAGAACCTGACGCGCCAGGTGCGCGCGCAGGCGCTGCTCGCGGACGAGGCGAAATCGGCCGTGGTGCGCGCGGAAGCCGCGCACACGCAGGCGACGCAGGTGCTGGCCGACGTGCGTGCGCAGGCCGAGCGCGCGACGCAGCGGGTGCATGCGCTGCAGATGGACGTGCTGAAGCTCGCGCAGGCGCACGAGCGCTACACGCAGCGCAGCACGCAGATCCGCGACGAGCTCGAGGAAATCGGCGCGCAGGTCGAGGAGCAGCGTGCGCTGCGCGCGGAGTCGGAAGCGAACTTCGAGCGTTTCGACGGCGAGCTCGCGGAACTGCAGGCGCGCTTCGAGGACAACCAGCTCGCGTTCGAGTCGCTCGACGAATCGCTGTCGCAGGCGCGCCAGGCGGCGCGCGATCTGGAGCGCGGCGCGAACGACGCGCGCTTCGCCGCGCGCAATGCGGCGACGCGGATCGACGAGCTGAAGCGCAGCATCCAGGTCGCGCACGAGCAGAGCGAGCGCGTCGCCGCGTCGCTGGAAGACGCGCGCGCCGAGCTCGAGACGATCAACGAGCAGACCGCGCATACGGGCCTGCAGGACGCGCTCGAGATCCGCGCGGTGAAGGAAGAGGCGCTGCAGGCGGCGCGCATCGAGCTCGACGACCTGACCGCGAAGCTGCGCGCGGCGGACGAGGCGCGCCTCGTCGCCGAGCGTTCGCTGCAGCCGCTGCGCGACCGCATCACCGAGCTGCAGCTGAAGGAGCAGGCGGCGCGCCTGTCGGTCGAGCAGTTCGCCGAGCAGCTCGCGACGGCCGAGGTCGACGAGGCCGCGCTGCGCGAGAAGCTGACGCCGGACCTGAAACCGTCGTACCTGCAGGGCGAGGTCACGCGGATCAACAATGCGATCAATGCGCTCGGCCCCGTGAACATGGCCGCGCTCGACGAGCTGAAGGCCGCGAACGAGCGCAAGGTGTTCCTCGACGCGCAATCGGCCGACCTGAACGACGCGATCACGACGCTCGAGGACGCGATCCACAAGATCGACCAGGAAACCCGCACGCTGTTGCAGGGAACCTTCGACGAAGTCAATCGTCACTTCAGCGACCTGTTCCCGCGCCTGTTCGGCGGCGGCCAGGCGAAGCTGATCATGACGGGCGACGAGATCCTGGACGCCGGCGTGCAGGTGATGGCGCAGCCGCCCGGCAAGAAGAACGCGACGATCCACCTGCTGTCGGGCGGCGAGAAGGCGCTGACCGCGACCGCGCTGGTGTTCGCGATGTTCCAGCTGAATCCGGCCCCGTTCTGTCTTCTGGACGAGGTCGACGCACCGCTCGACGACGCGAACACCGAGCGTTTCGCGAACCTCGTGCGCGCGATGTCGGACAAGACGCAGTTCCTCTTCATCTCGCACAACAAGATCGCGATGGAGATGGCGCAGCAGCTGATCGGCGTGACGATGCAGGAGCAGGGCGTGTCGCGGATCGTCGCGGTGGACATGGAAACCGCCGCGGGTTTTGCCCAGAATTGACGTTTACGAACCGGGTTCGCGGGCGTGCGGCACCGAGCCGCCCGGCGCAATCGCGCCCCGCTTGCGAGCCCAACGAAAAAGAATTGTGATGGAGCGTGCATGGACGAGTTGACACTCGGTTTGATCGGCGCAGGCGCGGTCGTGGTGGGCGGCGTCGTGGTCTACAACGCGTGGCAGGGTGCGAAGGTGCGGCGCAAGATGCCGCGTCCGATGCCGCAGGAGACGGCGGACACGATGCACCGCCCGGAGCGCGACGACGAGCTGCCGTTCATCGAGCCCGTGCGCCAGCCGGCGCGCCGCGAATCGGCGGCGCCGGACGCCGAGACTGCAACGGGCGCTACGGGTGCTGCGAGCGCGTCGGCCGAGGCCGCGCGCGTCGAGCCGACGTTCGGCGCGGCCGCCCTGGGCGGCGCGGCGCCTGCCGACATGCCGGCGGACCTGCAGACCGAGGCGACGTCGGCCGACCTGCCGGTTGCCGAGACGGTCGACGAAAGCGGCGCGAGCGAGCCGGCTGAGCCGGTCGAGCCGGTGCTGCCGGCCGCGACGACGATCTCCGCGGCCCCGCCCGCGGTCGTCGACCGCCGGATCGACTGCATCGTGCCGATCCGTCTCGCGTCGCCGCTGCCGGGCGACAAGATCCTGCCGGCCGCGCAGCGTCTGCGCCGCGCGGGCAGCAAGCCGGTGCACATCGAAGGCAAGCCGGAAGGCGGCCACTGGGAGCTGCTGCAGAACGGCGTGCGCTACGAGGAGCTGCGCGCGGCCGCGCAGCTTGCGAACCGCAGCGGCCCGCTGAACGAGCTGGAGTTCTCGGAATTCGTGACGGGCGTCCAGCAGTTCGCCGACGCCATCGACGGCGCGCCCGAATTCCCGGACATGATGGAGACGGTGTCGATGGCGCGCGAGCTCGACGGCTTCGCCGCGCAATGCGACGCGCAGCTGTCGATCAACGTGATGTCCGACGGCGCGCCGTGGTCGGCCAACTACGTGCAGGCGGTGGCGTCGCAGGACGGGCTGCTGCTGTCGCGCGACGGCACGCGCTTCGTCAAGCTCGACGCGAAGCAGAATCCGGTGTTCATGCTGCAGTTCGGCGACACCAACTTCCTGCGCGACGACCTGACCTACAAGGGCGGCAACATGATCACGCTGGTGCTCGACGTGCCGGTCGCGGAAGAGGACATCCTGCCGTTCCGGCTGATGTGCGACTACGCGAAGTCGCTGTCCGAGCGGATCGGTGCGCGGGTGGTCGACGACCAGCGCCGGCCGCTGCCGGAATCGACGCTGCTCGCGATCGAGCAGCAGCTGATGAAGTTGTACGCGAAGCTGGAAGAAGCCGGCATTCCGGCCGGTTCGCCGGTGACGCGGCGGTTGTTCAGTCAGTAACGCGAACCACCGGCGAACCACCGGTCGCGGCGCGCGATCCGCCGCCGCGACCCGCTGTCGGCGGCCGTCGGCCGCATCGCGCGCCAGGCCGTTTCCGGCCCCCGGCGCGACGCCAAACTGAGATAATCTGGCATTCGATTGTCTCAGAAAGAATCTGCCGCCAGCATGGCCCGAACCCAAGCCGAACCGCCAGCCAGCCAGCCCGACGCGCGCGCCGCGTGGCTGCGCGACCAACTCGAGCGGGCGAACCACGCCTATTACGTGCTCGACCAGCCGGACCTGCCCGACGCCGAATACGACCGACTGTTTCTCGAATTGCAACAGCTCGAGGCGGACCACCCCGAACTCGTGACGCCCGACTCGCCGACGCAGCGCGTCGGCGGCGAGGCCGCGGGTGGCTTCACGCCGGTGGTCCACGACGCGCCGATGCTGTCGCTGAACAACGGCTTCGAGGACGAGGACATCGTCGCGTTCGACAAGCGCATCGCCGACGCGCTCGACAAGGCCGTCGACCTCGCCGGGTCGGTGACCGACCCGGTCGAATACGCGTGCGAGCTGAAATTCGACGGCCTCGCGATCTCGCTGCGCTACGAAAACGGCACGTTCGTGCAGGCGTCGACGCGCGGCGACGGCGCGACGGGCGAGGACGTGACGCAGAACGTCCGCACGATCCGCTCGCTGCCGCTGAAGCTGAAGGGCAAGGACCTGCCGGCCGTGCTCGACGTGCGCGGCGAGGTGCTGATGTTCAAGCGCGATTTCGCGCGCCTGAACGAACGCCAGCGCGCGGCCGAGCAGCGCGAATTCGCGAACCCGCGCAACGCGGCGGCCGGCAGCCTGCGCCAGCTCGATCCGAAGATCACCGCGCAGCGCCCGCTGTCGTTCTTCGCGTACGGGATCGGCGTGCTCGACGGCGCGCCGATGCCCGACACGCACAGCGCGCTGCTCGACTGGTACGAGACGCTCGGCTTGCCGGTGAACCGCGAGCGCGCGGTCGTGCGCGGCGCGGACGGGCTGCTCGGGTTCTTCCGCAAGATCGGCGAGCAGCGCGAGTCGCTGCCGTACGACATCGACGGCGTCGTCTACAAGGTGAACCGCCGCGACGAGCAGGAGCGGCTCGGCTTCGTGTCGCGCGCGCCGCGCTTCGCGCTCGCGCACAAGTTCCCCGCGCAGGAAGCGCTGACGACGCTCGTCGCGATCGACGTGCAGGTCGGCCGCACCGGCGCGATCACGCCGGTCGCGCGGCTCGAGCCGGTGTTCGTCGGCGGCGCGACCGTGACCAACGCGACGCTGCACAACGAGGACGAGGTGCGCCGCAAGGACATCCGGATCGGCGACACGGTGATCGTGCGGCGCGCGGGCGACGTGATTCCGGAAGTGGTCGGCGCGGTGCTCGACCGGCGGCCGGACCCCGCACCGGAGTTCGTGATGCCGACCGAGTGCCCGGTGTGCGGCTCGCGCATCGAGCGGCTGCCGGACGAGGCGATCGCCCGCTGTACGGGCGGCCTGTTCTGCCCGGCGCAGCGCAAGCAGGCGCTGTGGCACTTCGCGCAGCGGCGCGCGCTCGACATCGACGGGCTCGGCGAGAAGATCATCGACCAGTTGGTCGAGCAGAACCTCGTGCGCACGCCGGCCGACCTGTTCAACCTCGGCTTCGCGACGCTCGCGGAACTCGACCGGTTCGCGGAGAAGTCCGCGCAGAACCTGCTCGATTCGCTGGAGAAGGCCAAGCACACGACGCTCGCGCGCTTCATTTACGGGCTCGGCATCCGCCACGTCGGCGAGTCGACCGCGAAGGATCTCGCGAAGCATTTCGGCTCGCTGAACCCGATCATGGATGCGACGCTCGAGGAACTGCTCGAAGTCAACGACGTCGGGCCGATCGTCGCCGAGTCGATCCACCAGTTCTTCGCGGAGGACCACAACCGCACGGTGATCGAGCAGCTGCGCGCGCCGGGCAAGGTCACGTGGCCCGAAGGGCCGCCCGCGCCGAAGGCGCCGCAGGGCGTGCTGGCCGGCAAGACCGTCGTACTGACGGGCACGCTGCCGAATCTCACGCGCGATGCGGCAAAGGAGATGCTCGAGGCGGCCGGCGCGAAGGTCGCGGGCTCGGTGTCGAAAAAAACGGATTACGTTGTCGCGGGCGCGGAGGCGGGCAGCAAGCTCGCGAAGGCCGAGGAACTCGGCATCCCCGTGCTGGACGAAGACGGACTACACCAACTTCTGGAGGGCCACGCGCCATGATTCGCGAGATTCTGAAGATGGGCGATCCCCGCCTGCTCGAAATTGCCCAGCCGGTCGAGCGCTTCGACACGCCGGCGCTGCACGAGCTGGTCGCGGACATGTTCGAGACCATGCATCACGCGAATGGCGCGGGACTTGCCGCGCCGCAGATCGGCGTCGGCCTGCAGGTCATCATCTTCGGCTTCGGCAACAACAACCGCTACCCGGAAGCGCCGCCCGTGCCCGAGACCGTGCTGATCAACCCGAAGGTCGAGTTCATGCCGCCGGACATGGAGGAGGGCTGGGAAGGCTGCCTGTCGGTGCCGGGCATGCGCGGCGTCGTCAGCCGCTACGCGAAGATCCGCTACAGCGGCTTCGACCAGTTCGGCGCGAAGATCGACCGTGTCGCCGAAGGGTTTCACGCGCGGGTCGTCCAGCATGAATACGATCACCTGATCGGCAAGCTCTACCCGATGCGGATCACCGACTTCACGCGCTTCGGGTTTACCGACGTGCTGTTTCCGGGGCTTGACGCGGAGGATGACTGACGCGGGACGGGCGGGCGCAATCGCGCGTCACGCCGGCCGGAATGAAAAAGCCCGCGCAAGCGGGCTTTTTCGTAACGTGCGCAAACGCGCCGCGTATTACCGTCAGAACGTCTCGTCGGCCGACAGGTAGCGCCATTGCCCCTGCGGCAGCGCGCCGAGCATCACGCGGCCCATGCGCACGCGCTTGAGGCCGATCACTTCGAGGCCGACCAGTTCGCACATGCGGCGGATCTGGCGCTTCTTGCCTTCGCGCAGCACGAAACGCAACTGCTCGCCGTTCTGCCAGCTCACCATAGCGGGCTTCAGTGCGACGCCGTCGAGCTCGAGGCCGTGGCGCAGCTTCGCGAGCGATTCCGCCGGGAAGTGCTGGTCGATGTCGAGCAGGCGCTCGCCGAAGCGCACGCGCACCAGGTATTCCTTGTCGATGTCCGACTGCTCGCCGATCAGTTGTTTTGCGATCCGGCCGTTCTGCGTCAGCACGAGCAGGCCGGTCGAATCGATGTCGAGCCGGCCCGCCGGCGCGAGCGAGTGCAGATGCTGCGGGGAGAAGCGCAGCCCCGCACGGTCGCCGCTCCAGTGGTTCTCGCGCGTGATCAGCACGGTCGCGGGCTCGTAGCCGTCTTCCGCCTGGCCCGACACATAGCCGACCGGCTTGTGCAGCAGGATCGTCACCTGCGCGGCTTGTGCCGCACTGGCGCGTTCGTCGATCTCGATGCGCTGGTCGGCGCGCACCTTGGTGCCGAGCGTGTCGATGCGCTCGCCGTCGACCAGCACCCAGCCCTTCTCGATCCATTCGTCGGCTTCGCGGCGCGAGCACAGGCCCAGTTCGGACATCCGCTTCGACAGGCGCATCAGGCCGGACTCGTCGCCGCGATCCACGTCGGCTGCCCGCTGCTTCACCGGTCGCGCGGTCTTGAAGCCCGCGCCCTCGGCACTGCGGGGGCGGGCGGGAGCGTTAGCGCTGCGCGTGGCGCGATCGCCGTCGCGCGGTGCGCGGGCCGGGCGGTCGGACGACGTGCGGCGCTCGCCGAAGCTGCGCTTCGCGCCTTCGCCGCCGGTCGTGTCGCGATAGGGCGTGCGCTTGCCGCCTTCGGCGCCCGCGCGGCGGGGCCGCGCATTGTCGTCGCCGCGGCGGGCCGGGCGTGCATCGGGTTTGCCGCGGCCGAATTTGCCGTCGGCGCTGCGGCCTTCGCCTGCGGGTTTCGCGTCCGCGCTTCGATACGGGCGGGTGTCGCTGCGTTCGCCGCGTGCAGCGGGCTTGCCCTCTGCGCTGCGATACGGGCGGCTGTCACCGCGTTCGGTACGTCCTGCGAATTTCGCGTCCTTGTCGCGATAGCGTGATTCGCCGCGTTCACCGCGTTCACCGCGCTCGGTGCGGCCCGCAGGTTTCGCGTCCGTGCCGCGGTACGGGCGGGATTCGCCGCGTTCGCCGCGCGCGGCGGGCTTGCCTTCCGCATTGCGATACGGACGGTCTTCGCCGGGGCGGCGCTCGCCGCGTTCGGTGCGACCCGCGGGTTTCGCATCCTTGTCGCGATACGGGCGCGATTCGCCGCGCTCGCCTCGCGCACCGGGCTTGCCTTCCGCGCTGCGATACGGGCGGTTTTCGCCGGGGCGGCCCGCGCCGCGTTGTTCGGTGCGGCCGGTGGGCTTCGCATCGCCGCCGCGATAACTGCGCTCGGCGCCGCCGTCACGCGGCGGACGTTTCGCCGGTGCGCGATCCGCACCCGGACGGTCCGCGCCACCGGCGGCGCGCGGCTTGAACGCGCGCTCGCCGGCGGCCGTCGGTGCGGGCGCCTTCTTCGGGCGGGCCGGCTTGGCTGCCGCATCCGGTACAGCGGCGCGCACCGGCTTGCGGGCGACGAGGCTGCCGGAACGGACGGGTGCGCGGGTCGGCGACGCCGGCCGCGGATTCTTGACGGTCAATTTGGTGCGCATAAACGCTGGGATACTTTCAGACTGTTTCAGACTGCGATCGCGCGCAGCAACTCGGTTTCCACCTGAATCTGCAGACGGTTTCCGGACAGGCCGGCGCCGTCGAGCAGGAAGATGTCCTCGACGCGTTCGCCGAGCGTATTGATCCGCGCCGCATGGACGCCGACCCGGTGCTCGGCCAGCACGCGCGCGATCGAATAAAGAAGGCCCGGCCGGTCGTTGGCGGACACGGACAGGATGTAGTACTGGCCGCGCTCGTCGGCCCGCAGGTCGACGCGCGGCGTGATCGGAAACGTCCGCGACAGCCGCGACAGGCGGCCCTTGGACGGCTCCGGCAGCGGCGCGGCTTCGGCGAGGCGCATTGCCAGCTGCTGCTCGACGAGGTTCGCGATGTCGCGGTACTGCACGTCATGCTCGGTCTGCGTGACGATGAAGTTGTCGAGCGCATAGCCGTGCCGCGTCGTGCTGACGCGTGCGTCGAGCACTGACAGCCCGTTGCGGTCGAAGTATGCGCAGATGCCCGCGAACAGGTCCGCGCGATCCTTCACGTAGACGAGCACCTGCAGCGCGTCGCCGACGGGCGACGGCCGCGCGCGCACGATCGCGGTCTCGGCGTTCACGTGCCGGTACAGCACGCGGGTCTGCCACGCGATGTCGGCGGCGTCGTGGCGCAGGAAGAAGCCGACGTCGAGCTGGTCCCACAGCGCGCGATGCGCGTCGGTCGGCACGGTCTCGAGGCGCAGCAGCGCGAGCGCCTCTTCCTGGCGCGACTTCAACTCGGAATGCGTGTCGGGCTGCGCGCCGCCGAGCACGGCGAGCGTCGCGCGGTACAGGTCCTCGAGCAGCTTGCCTTTCCACGTGTTCCAGACCTTCGGGCTGGTGCCGCGGATGTCGGCGACGGTCAGCAGGTAGAGCGCCGTCAGCCGGCGCTCGCTGCCGACGAGATCGGCGAAGCGCTTGATGACTTCCGGATCGCTCGTGTCCTGCTTCTGCGCGACCTGGCTCATCGTCAGGTGATGCTGGACCAGCCACACGATCAGCGCCGCGTCGTCGCCGGCGACGCCGTGCTCGCGGCAGAAGCGCCGTGCGTCGGCCATCCCGAGCGTCGAGTGATCGCCGCCGCGGCCCTTCGCGATGTCGTGGAACAGCGCCGCGATGTACAGCACCCACGGCCGCTCGAAGTTGCCGATCAGCTGGCTGCAGAACGGATATTCGTGCGCATGCTCGGCGACCGCGAAGCGGCGGATGTTGCGCAGCACCATCAGGATGTGCTGGTCGACCGTGTACACGTGGTACAGGTCGTGCTGCATCTGGCCGACGATGCGGCGGAAATTCAGCAGGTAGCGGCCGAGCACGCTCGTCTGGTTCATCAGCCGGAACGCGTGCGTGATGCCTTCGGGCTGCTGCAGGATCTGCATGAACGTCCGGCGGTTCTGCGGATCGCGCCGCCACGCGTTGTTCATGATCTCGCGCGAGTTGTACAGCGCCCGCAGCGTGCGCGCCGACAGGCCCTTCACGCCGCGCGTCGTCTCGTAGAGCAGGAACGCCTCGAGGATCGCGTCCGGATGGCGCTCGAACACGTCGTCGTCGACGATCTCGAGCATCCCCTGCTTCTCGACGAAGCGCTCGGGCGACAGCACGCGCGTGATGCCGCTCGTGGCCGGGAACAGCTGCGCCTCGATGTTCTGGATCAGGATCGTCGCGAGCTGCGTGACGGCCTTCGCGGCCCAGTAGTAGCGGCGCATCAGCTGCTCGCTCGCGCGCTTCGCGGGCGTCGGCTGGTAGCCGAAGCTTTCGGCCGCCTGGGTCTGCAGATCGAACACGAGCATGTCCTGGCGGCGCCCGGCGATCACGTGCAGCCGCGCGCGCAGCGTCTTCAGGAAGCCCTCGTTGCGGCGCAGCTCGCGCGCTTCGCGCTCGGTGATGAGGCCGCGGGTGTCGAG
This sequence comes from Burkholderia ubonensis subsp. mesacidophila, assembly GCF_002097715.1. Lineage (NCBI taxonomy): Bacteria > Pseudomonadati > Pseudomonadota > Betaproteobacteria > Burkholderiales > Burkholderiaceae > Burkholderia > Burkholderia ubonensis. Next base: position 2,306,968 of record NZ_CP020737.1, on the reverse strand, counting down.
CTCGCGCCAGCTGCTGCCGAAGCCGGCCGCGCGCGCGATCCACAGGATCGTCTGCAGGTCGCGCAGCCCGCCCGGGCTTTCCTTGACGTTCGGCTCGAGGCTGTACGGCGTGTCCTGGCTCTTCGCGTGGCGCTGGCGCATCTCGAGCACCTTCGCGGTGAAGAACGCGCGCGCGTCGAGCGCCTCGTTGTAGCGCACCGTGAAGCGCTCGAACAGCGCGGTGCTGCCGACGATGCGGCGTGCTTCCAGCAGCGACGTCTGCACCGTGACGTCTTGCGACGCCTCTTCGATGCATTGCTCGACCGTGCGCACGCTGCTGCCGATCTCGAGGCCGAGATCCCAGGCCATGCCGATGAAACGCTCGATCCGGGCGTCGAACTCGGCGGCGTGCCCGTCGGGCAGCAGCACGAGGATGTCGACGTCGGAATACGGGGCCAGCTCGCCGCGCCCGTAGCCGCCGACCGCGACGAGCGCGAGCGTCGCGGGCAGCCGGCAATCGTCCCAGACTTGCCTGAGCGCATCATCGGTGGCTTTCGACAGCGCGTGCATCAGCGACGCGACGTTGGTCGCGCTGCGAAAGCGTGCGAGCAGGTCGGCCTTCGCGGCCTTGAATTCGGCGCGCCGCGAGAGCGCTTCGGTCGAGGGGGCGGCGTGAGCGCTCATGGGCGGCGGGGCGGAAGCGGGCGGGCGCGGGCGCGCTCAGGCCGCCGGGGTCGAATGGGCGAAGACGGGGCGCTCGGGCGAGCCGGCGGACACGGTCAGCACGTCGTAGCCGGTTTCGGTGACGAGCACGGTGTGCTCCCACTGCGCGGACAGGCTGCGGTCGCGCGTCTTGACCGTCCACTGGTCGGGCATCGTGCGGATGTCGCGCTTGCCGGCGTTGATCATCGGCTCGATCGTGAAGATCATGCCCGGCTTCAGTTCGACGCCGGTGCCCGGGCGGCCGTAGTGGACGACCTGCGGGTCCTCGTGGAACACCGTGCCGATGCCGTGGCCGCAGTACTCGCGCACGACGCTGTAGCCCTGCGCTTCCGCATGCTTCTGGATCGCGTGGCCGATGTCGCCGAGGTGCGCGCCCGGCTTGACCTGGTCGATGCCGAGCCACATGCACTCGTAGGTGGTCTGCACGAGGCGCTTCGCGAGGATCGACCCTTCGCCGACGATGAACATCCGGCTCGTGTCGCCGAAGTAGCCTTCCTTGATCACGGTGACGTCGATGTTCAGCGCGTCGCCGTTCTTGAGCACCTTGTCGCCCGGGATGCCGTGGCAGATCACGTCGTTGACGGAAATGCAGCACGACGCCGGGTAGGGCGGGTAGCCGGGCGGCTGATAGTTCAGCGTCGCGGGAACCGTGCCCTGCACGTCGACCATGTAGTTGTGGCAAAGGCGGTCGAGTTCGGCGGTCGTGATGCCGGCGACGACATGCGGGGTCAGGTAGTCGAGCAGTTCGCTCGCCAGACGGCAGGCGACGCGCATCTGCGCGATATCGTGTTCGTTTTTGAGCGTAATAGCCATCGAGGTGTGCCTGGAAAGCGGTGAATTGACGGATTATCGCACCTTATGGCGGGTGTCGCAGCCCCGGCGCCCGCGTGGATGCGGGTTTTTGCGGATTGCCGCGGGCACCGCCGCCGGCCCGGCAAAGTGTCGGGCGACTTGAGGGCGGACAACTCGGCGTGCTATACTCTTTGGCTAAGTCGACACTCAAATGCCTCGCATGTCCCAAGCTGGGGCGGCGTTTGCGGTGAAAGGCTTGCGGCACGGGCAGCTTCGTTTTTGCACGTGCCGAATCGCAAGCCGGCGCAACCAGGGTGCCGGCCGCGCGGAGCGGAAAGCCTCGCGCGGCGGTACGGCAGCCGGCTTAAGACCCAACCCTCGTGGAGAATTTACATGGCAGTTACGATGCGCCAAATGCTGGAAGCGGGTGTCCACTTCGGTCACCAGACCCGTTTCTGGAACCCGAAGATGGCACCGTTCATTTTCGGTCACCGCAACAAGATTCACATCATCAACCTCGAAAAGACGCTGCCGATGTTCACGGACGCACAGAAGTACGTGCGTCAGCTGGCAGCGAACCGCGGCACGATCCTGTTCGTCGGCACGAAGCGCCAGTCGCGCGACACGATCGCTCAGGAAGCGCAGCGCGCAGGCATGCCGTACGTCAACGCACGCTGGCTCGGCGGCATGATGACCAACTTCAAGACGCTGAAGGTTTCGATCAAGCGCCTGAAGGACATGGAAGCGGCCGTCGAATCGGGCGAAACCGAGAAGATGAGCAAGAAGGAAGCGCTGCTGTTCGAACGTGAAATCGCCAAGCTGCAGAAGTCGATCGGCGGCGTGAAGGACATGGGCGGCATTCCGGACGCAATCTTCGTCGTCGACGTCGGCTACCACAAGATTGCCGTCACCGAAGCGAACAAGCTGGGCGTGCCGGTCATCGCCGTGGTCGATACGAACCACTCGCCGGAAGGTGTGGACTACGTGATCCCGGGTAACGACGACTCGAGCAAGGCCGTCGCGCTGTACGCGGAAGGCGTGGCCGACGCGATCCTGGAAGGCCGTGCGAACGCGGTCAACGAAGTGGTCCAGGCAGTGCGTGGCGGCGACGACGAGTACGTCGAGGAAAACGCGTAACTGGCCCCGAGCCGGCGCAAAAAGGGGGCTCTCAACAGGCCCCCTTTTTTTAAGCTTGTGCGCCGGACCTGATCGCGCCGAATCGGCGCGGGTCCGGAAACGAATCTCGGCCGTTCGCGTCCAAGCGGGCGGCGTTGTGAATACAGACTCAAGGAGCGAATGATGGCGGCAATTACCGCAAGCATGGTGGCAGAACTGCGCGCAAAGACCGACGCACCGATGATGGAGTGCAAGAAGGCGCTGACGGAAGCCGACGGCGACCTGGCCAAGGCTGAAGAGCTGCTGCGCGTCAAGCTCGGCAACAAGGCGAGCAAGGCGGCATCGCGCGTGACGGCCGAAGGCGTCGTCGCATCGTTCGTCGGCGGCAACGCAGGCGCGCTCGTCGAGCTGAACTGCGAAACCGACTTCGTCGCGAAGAACGACGACTTCCTCGCATTCTCGAAGACGGTTGCAGAACTCGTCGCGACGCAAAACCCGGCCGACGTGGCTGCGCTGTCGGCGCTGCCGCTCGAGGGTTCGACGGTCGACGCAGTGCGTCTGGCGCTGATCGGCAAGATCGGCGAGAACGTCTCGATCCGCCGTTTCGTCCGTTTCGAAACCGCGAACCAGATCGCGACCTACCTGCACGGCTCGCGCATCGGCGTGATCGTCGAGTACACGGGCGCGGAAGAGCAGGTCGGCAAGGACGTCGCGATGCACATCGCGGCAATGAAGCCGGTCGCGCTGTCGTCGGCCGACGTGCCGGCCGAGCTGATCGAGACGGAGCGCCGCGTGGCCGAGCAGAAGGCTGCGGAATCGGGCAAGCCGGCTGAAATCGTCGCGAAGATGGTCGACGGCAGCGTCCAGAAGTACCTGAAGGAAGTGTCGCTGCTGAACCAGACGTTCGTGAAGAACGACAAGCAGACGATCGAGCAGATGCTGAAGGCTGCGAATGCTGCAGTGCAGAAGTTCGCGCTGTTCGTCGTCGGCGAAGGCATCGAGAAGCGTCAAGACGACTTCGCCGCCGAAGTGGCCGCGCAAGTCGCAGCAGCAAAGCAGCAGTAAGCAGTCCGGCAGCACCCGCGGCGGGCGTCCGCTCCCGCCGCGGCCGGCGGCGCTGCCGGTCGGCCGGAATCCGGTCTGGCCGGCGGCGCTTGCCCGAATCAGTATTTCGCCCCTACAGTTCGTGGTTGTCATCCTCTCGTCGCTCGGAAGCCCCTATGTCCAATGCCTATAAACGCGTCCTCCTCAAACTTTCCGGCGAAGCGCTGATGGGCGACGATGCCTTCGGCATCAATCGCGCTACGATTGAGCGGATGGTGGCCGATATCGCCGAAGTCGTGCGACTCGGCACGCAGCTCGCGGTGGTGATCGGCGGTGGCAATATTTTCCGTGGCGTCGCGGGCGGCGCGGCCGGCATGGACCGCGCGACGGCGGACTATATGGGGATGCTGGCGACGATGATGAACGCGCTGGCGCTGCAGGACGCGATGCGCCACGCCGGCATCGAGGCGCGCGTGCAGTCCGCGCTGCGGATGGACCAGGTCGTCGAGCCGTACATCCGCCCGCGTGCGATCCGCCAGCTCGAGGAAGGCCGCGTCGTGATCTTCGCTGCCGGCACCGGCAACCCGTTCTTCACGACCGACACGGCTGCTGCGCTGCGCGGCTCGGAAGTGGGCGCCGAGGTGGTGCTGAAGGCGACGAAGGTCGACGGCGTGTATTCCGCCGATCCGAAGAAGGATCCGTCCGCCACGCGCTACACGACGATCAGCTTCGACGAGGCGATCAGCCGCAACCTGCAGGTGATGGACGCGACCGCGTTCGCGCTGTGCCGCGACCAGAAGCTGCCGATTCGCGTGTTTTCGATCAACAAGCCGGGTGCGCTCAAGCGCATCGTGCTGGGCGAGGAAGAGGGTACGCTCGTCCACGTGTAAACTCCCGCGGATGCGGGCGACCGGCCGGGCAACCGGTTGGCGCGCCCGCGCGGCGCCGCTGCGCACGCGACGAGTCCGCGTCCATTGAAGATTTGAAGGTTCGGAGGTTGAAATGAGTGTCGCTGATGTCAAGAAGGGCGTAGAGCAGAAGATGCAGCGCTCGATCGAAGCGTTCAAGAACGATCTGGCGAAGATCCGCACGGGCCGTGCGCACACGGGCCTGCTCGATCACGTGCAGGTCGACTACTACGGCTCGATGGTGCCGATCTCGCAGGTGGCCAACCTGACGCTCGTCGACGCGCGCACGATCGGCGTGCAGCCGTGGGAAAAGAACATGGTCGCGAAGGTCGAGAAGGCCATCCGCGAAGCCGACCTGGGCCTGAACCCGGCGACGTCCGGCGACCTGATCCGCGTGCCGATGCCGCCGCTGACGGAAGAGCGCCGCCGCGAGCTGACGAAGGTCGTGAAGAGCGAAGGCGAGACCGCGAAGGTCGCGATCCGCAACCTGCGCCGCGACGCGAACGAACAGCTCAAGAAGCTGGTCAAGGACAAGGAAATCTCGGAAGACGACGAGCGCCGCGCGGGCGACGACGTGCAGAAGCTGACCGACAAGCACGTGGCCGAAATCGACAAGCTCGTCCAGAGCAAGGAAGCGGAGATCATGACGGTCTGACCGTCGTTCTCGCGTACCGCCTTCTTCCCGCATTACTGTCTCAACGGCCATGACTTATACCAGCTCTACCGTTCGCGTGCCTGACGTCGGCGCCGTGCCGCGTCACATCGCGATCATCATGGACGGCAATGGCCGTTGGGCGACCGAACGCCGCCTGCCCCGCGTCGCGGGGCATACGCGCGGCGTCGACGCGGTGCGGGCGGTGGTCGAGGGCTGCGCGCGCGTCGGCGTCGAATACCTGACGCTGTTCGCGTTCAGCTCGGAGAACTGGCGGCGGCCGACCGAGGAAGTGTCGTTCCTGATGCGGCTGTTCATCACCGCGCTGGAGCGCGAGGTCGGCAAGCTGCATGCGAACGGGATCCGCCTGCGCGTCGTCGGCGATCTCGATCGCTTCGAGCCGCGGATCCAGGCGCTGATCCGCCGCGCCGAAACCAAGACGGCGCGCAACACGCGCCTCACGCTCACCATTGCCGCGAACTACGGCGGCCGGTGGGACATCCTGCAAGCGACCCGCAAGCTCGTCGAGCAGGCCGTGCGCGAGGGCTGCGAGGTGGAAGTCAGCGAAGACAGCTTCGCGCCCCACCTGGCGATGGCCTATGCGCCGGAGCCTGACCTGTTCATCCGCACCGGCGGCGAACAGCGCATCAGCAACTTCCTGCTGTGGCAGCTCGCGTACACCGAATTCTATTTCACCGACAAATTCTGGCCGGACTTCGACGGCGCAGCGCTGGCCGCCGCGCTGGCGTCGTACACCGATCGCGAGCGCCGCTTCGGCCGCACGAGCGCGCAGCTCGAGCCGCAATCCCAGAACGCCGATTCCCTTTCATGCTGAAAACCCGTGTGATCACGGCGGTCGTGCTGCTGGCGGTGCTGCTGCCGGTGACATTGTTCGCGCCGTTGAGCGCGTTCGGCGCGCTGATCGGCGTCGTGCTCGTGTTCGCCGCCTGGGAATGGGCGCGCCTGCTGAAGCTCGGCGGCGCCGGCCCGGTCGTCTACGCGATCGTCGCGGCGCTGGCGCTGCTGGCGACCACGCGCCTCGGCATCGGCACCTCTTCATCCCGCCCCCTTTTTGCGGCGGCCGGCGTGTTCTGGCTGCTGGTCGGCCCGTTCGCGCTGCGGCGCAAGCCCGTGCTCGCCGAGGGCGTGTGGCGGCCGTTCCTGCTCGCGGCCGGCCTCGTGATCTTCACCGCCTGCTGGCACGCGCTCGTCGCGGCGCGCGCACAAGGCGTGCCGTTCGTGCTGTCGCTGCTGCTCGTTGTGTGGCTGGCCGATATCGGTGCATATTTCGCGGGCAAGGCCTTCGGGAAGCGTAAACTGGCAGTCACGATCAGCCCCGGGAAGAGCTGGGAAGGGGCGGTGGGCGGCTGGCTCGCCGTGATGGTCGTCGCGAGCGTCGCGATGGCTGCGCACCTGTTCGAGCCGACCCTTTTTTCTGCCTTCGCCGCGCAGTTCGGCGGGCCGGGCGCCTGGGCGGCGCTGACGCTGCTCGTCGCGTACAGCGTGATCGGCGACCTGTTCGAGTCGCTGCTGAAGCGCCAGGCCGGCGTGAAGGATTCGAGCGGTCTGCTGCCGGGGCACGGCGGCGTGCTCGATCGCGTCGACGCGCTGCTGCCCGTGCTGCCGCTCGCGATGCTGCTGTTTCACGGTTAAACCCTACACTTCAGTTATGCAAAAACGCCTGACATTGCTCGGTTCGACGGGCTCGATCGGAGACAGTACGCTCGACGTGGTCGCGCGCCATCCGGAGCGCTTCTCGGTTTATGCGCTGACCGCGCATCGCAACGGCGACAAGCTGGTCGCCCAGTGCCTGCGCTTTGCGCCCGAGGTCGCGGTGGTCGGCGACGCGCAGACGGCCGCGCACGTCGAAGCGCAACTGCGCGCGGCCGGCAGCAAGACCGCGGTCGCCTACGGGCCGCAGGCGCTCGTCGACGTGTCGCAGAGCGACCAGTGCGACACCGTCGTCGCGGCGATCGTCGGCGCGGCCGGCCTCGCGCCGAGCCTCGCGGCCGCGCGCGCCGGCAAGCGCATCCTGCTCGCGAACAAGGAGTCGCTCGTGATGTCGGGCGCGATCTTCATGGACGCGGTGCGCGACCACGGCGCGATCCTGTTGCCGGTCGACAGCGAACACAACGCGATCTTCCAGTGCATGCCGCGCGACGCGGCCGAGCACGGCGGGATCGCGAAGATCATCCTGACCGCGTCGGGCGGCCCGTTCCGCACCCGCGAACCGGCGACGCTCGTCGACGTGACGCCCGACGAGGCGTGCAAGCACCCGAACTGGGTGATGGGCCGGAAGATTTCGGTCGATTCCGCGACGATGATGAACAAGGGCCTCGAGGTGATCGAGGCGCACTGGATCTTCGGGCTGCCGGGCGACCGGATCGACGTGCTGATCCATCCGCAGAGCGTGATCCATTCGCTGGTGTCGTATCGCGACGGCTCGGTGCTCGCGCAGCTCGGCAATCCCGACATGCGCACGCCGATCGCGCATGCGCTCGCCTATCCGGACCGCGTCGACGCGGGCGTCGAGCAGCTCGACCTCGCGCAGATCGCGCAGCTGTCGTTCGAGAAGCCCGACTACGCGCGCTTCCCGTGCCTCGCGCTCGCGCTGAAGGCGATGGCTGAAGGCGGCATCGCGAGCGCTGCGTTGAACGCGGCGAACGAAGTCGCGGTCGAAGCGTTTCTCGAGCGCCGGATCGGCTTCATGGCGATCGCGGCGACGGTCGACGCGGTGCTCAACGCGCTGCCGAACCGCGCGCCGAACGGGCTCGACGACGTCCTGGCGGCGGATACCGAGGCACGCCGCCTCGCCGCCGAAATCATTGCGAAAGCGCCTGCGCCACGCGTGGAGCGCACTGCCTGAATGAGGTGCTCATGAACGTGCTGGTCGAACTGATCGCGTTTGCGGTGGCGATCGGGGTGCTGGTTGTCGTGCATGAGTACGGTCATTATCGCGTCGCGCGCTGGTGCGGCGTGAAGGTGCTCCGCTTCTCGATCGGCTTCGGCCAGCCGGTTGCGCGCTGGGTCAGCAAGAAGACCGGCACCGAGTGGACGCTGTCCGCGCTGCCGCTCGGCGGCTACGTGAAGATGCTCGACGAACGCGAACCGGGCCCCGGCGTGAAGCCGGAGGAACTCGGCCAGGCGTTCAACCGCCAGTCGGTCGGCAAGCGCATCGCGATCGTCGCGGCGGGGCCGATTGCCAACTTCCTGTTGGCAATTCTGCTGTTTTCTGTCGTATTTGCATCCGGCGTGACCGAGCCCGCGGCGATCATCGCGCCGCCGGCGGCCGGCACGGCGGCGGCCCGCGCGGGCTTCGACGGCAACGAGACGATCGTGTCGATCCGCGACGCGCGAGGCGGCGACACGCAGCCGGTGCGCTCGTGGCCGGACTTGCGCTGGAAGCTCCTCGCAGCGGCGTTCGATCACCGGGAGGTCGTGCTCGGTGCGCGCGACGGCGGCGCTTCGACGTTCGATTTCCGCGTCGATCTGCGCAATATCGCGGAAGGCGACATCGACGACGATTTCATGGCGCGGCTGGGCTTCGAGACGGGGGGCGGCACGCTGTCGGTCGCGTCGGTGCAGCCGGGCAGCGCGGCGCAGCAGGCGGGGCTGAAGAGCGGCGACAAGCTGCTTGCGCTCGACGGCGAGCGGATCGGCGGCGCGTCGCGCTTCATCGACGCGATCAAGCACCATGCGGGCAAGACGCTGACGCTGAAGATCGAGCGCGGCGGCGTCACGCAGGCGGTCACGATCATGCCGCAGGCGCAGCCGGACGACGAAACCGGGCGCCAGGTCGGCCGCATCGGCGCGGCGCTGTCGATGCAGACGCCGGGCGTCGACGTGCGCTACGGTCCGATCGACAGCGTGAAGCTGGGCGCGCGCCGCACGTGGGACATCGCGGTGTACTCGGTGCGGATGTTCGGGCGGATGGTCACGGGGGACGCTTCGCTGAAAAACCTGTCGGGTCCGGTGACGATCGCCGACTACGCCGGCAAGAGCGCTCGGCTGGGTCCGTCGGCGTTCCTATCGTTCCTCGCCCTTGTCAGCATTAGCCTTGGCGTACTGAACTTGTTGCCGATTCCCGTTTTGGACGGGGGGCATCTGTTATATTATCTGGTTGAAGCCGCGACCGGGAAAGCCGTTTCGGAGCGCTGGCAACTGATTCTGCAAAGAGCCGGGTTGATCTGCATCGTCGCATTGTCGGCGATCGCGCTGTTCAACGATCTGGCTCGGTTAATCCATTTCTGAAGCGTCAGGCGGCGGCCACGGGCAGCCGCCTGATTTGATGCAGCTAAATATTGGGGATGCATGTTGTTCAAACCTCATCGCTTTGTACCTAAGACAATGGCAGCGGCGGCGCTCGCCGCGCACGGACTCGCGGCGCATGCAGCCGCGCCGTTCGTGGTGCAAGACATCAAGATCGAGGGCTTGCAGCGCGTCGAACCGGGCTCCGTGTTCGCGTACCTGCCGATCAAGCAAGGCGATACCTTCACGGACGACAAGGCATCCGAAGCAATCCGCGCGCTGTACGCGACGGGCTTTTTCAACGACGTGCGCATCGCCACCCAGGGCAACGTCGTGATCGTGCAGGTTCAGGAGCGTCCGGCGATTGCGTCGATCGACTTCACCGGCACGAAGGAATTCGACAAGGACAACCTGACGAAGGCGCTGCGCGCCGTCGGTCTCGCGGACGGCCGCTACTACGACAAGGCGCTCGTCGACAAGGCGGAGCAGGAGCTCAAGCGCCAGTACCTGACGCGCGGCTTCTACGCGGCCGAGGTCAAGACCACGGTCACGCCGGTCGACGCGAACCGCGTGTCGATCCTGTTCGCGGTCGCCGAAGGCCCGAGCGCGAAGATCCGCCAGATCAACTTCATCGGCAACAAGGCGTTCAAGACGAGCACGCTGCGCGACGAGATGCAGCTGTCGACGCCGAACTGGTTCTCCTGGTACACGAAGAACGACCTGTACTCGAAGGAAAAGCTGACCGGCGACCTCGAGGCGGTGCGCTCGTACTACCTGAACCGCGGCTACCTCGAGTTCAACATCGAGTCGACCCAGGTGTCGATCTCGCCGGACAAGAAGGACATGTACCTGACGGTCACGCTGCACGAAGGCGAGCCGTATACGGTGTCCGGCATCAAGCTCGCGGGCAACCTGCTCGACCGCGAGGCCGAGCTGACCAAGCTGATCAAGATCAAGCCGGGCGACCGTTTCTCGGCCGAGAAGCTGCAGCAGACGACGAAGGCGATCGTCGACAAGCTCGGCGAATACGGCTACGCGTTCGCGGCCGTCAATGCGCAGCCTGACATCGACCAGGCGAACCACAAGGTGAACCTGACGCTCGTCGTCGATCCGAGCCGCCGCGTGTACGTGCGCCGCGTCAACATCGTCGGCAACACGCGCACCCGCGACGAGGTCGTGCGCCGCGAAATGCGCCAGCTCGAGAGCTCCTGGTTCGACTCGAGCCGTCTCGCGCTGTCGAAGGACCGCGTGAACCGCCTCGGCTACTTCACCGACGTCGACGTGGCGACGGTGCCGGTCGAAGGCACGAACGACCAGGTCGACGTGAACGTGAAGGTCGCCGAGAAGCCGACCGGCGCGATCACGCTGGGCGCGGGCTTCTCGTCGACGGACAAGGTCGTGCTGTCGGCGGGCGTGTCGCAGGACAACGTGTTCGGCTCGGGCACGAGTCTCGCGGTGAACGTCAACACCGCGAAGAGCTACCGGACGCTGACCGTCACGCAGGTCGACCCGTACTTCACGGTCGACGGCATCAAGCGGATCACGGACGTCTACTACCGCACGTACCAGCCGCTCTACTATTCGACGAACTCGAGCTTCAAGATCGTCAGCGCGGGCGGCAACATGAAGTTCGGCATCCCGTTCTCGGAAGTCGACACCGTGTACTTCGGCGCGGGCTTCGAGCAGAACCGCCTCGACGTCGATTCGAACACGCCGCAGAGCTACCAGGACTACGTGAACCAGTTCGGCCGCGTGTCGAACACGGTGCCGCTGACAGTCGCGTGGTCGCGCGACGCGCGCGACAGCGCGCTGATCCCGAGCCGCGGCTACTTCACGCAGGCGAACATGGAGTACGGCGTGCCGGTCGGCAAGATCCAGTACTACAAGGCGGACCTGCAGGCGCAGTACTACTATTCGTTCTCGCGCGGCTTCATCCTGGGCATGAACCTGCAGGGCGGCTACGGCAACGGCATCGGCAACCCGTACCCGATCTTCAAGAACTACTACGCGGGCGGTATCGGCTCCGTGCGCGGCTATGAGCCGAGCTCGCTGGGCCCGCGCGACTCGAAGACGAACGACCCGATCGGCGGCTCGAAGATGGTCGTCGGCAACATCGAGCTGACGTTCCCGCTGCCGGGCACCGGCTACGACCGCACGCTGCGCGTGTTCACGTTCGTCGACGGCGGCAACGTGTGGGGCAACGCGCCGGGCGGCAACAGCACGGGCGCGAACGGCCTGCGTTACGGCTACGGCGTCGGCCTCGCGTGGATCTCGCCGATCGGGCCGCTCAAGTTGAGCCTCGGCTTCCCGGTTCAGAAGCACGAAGGCGACAAGTACCAGAAATTCCAGTTCCAGATCGGGACGGCGTTCTGATCGAACGCTCATGACAACAGCAACGAGAGGGTAATTTTGCTAACCGGTAAGTTTTCGAAACGAGTGATGTGCGCGCTGACCGTTGCGCTGGCCCTGGGCGCCGCGACGGTGCACGCACAGGACGTCGCCCGCATCGCGGCGGTCAATTCGGATCGGATCCTGCGCGAGTCCGTGCCCGCGAAGGCGGCGCAGACGAAGCTCGAAGCCGAGTTCGCGAAGCGCGACAAGGATCTGCAGGACATGGCGCAGCGCCTGAAATCGATGTCGGATTCGCTTGACAAGAACGGCTCGTCGTTGTCGTCGGCCGATCGCGCGCAGAAGCAGCGCGACCTCGCACAGCTCGACACCGACTTCCAGCGCAAGCAGCGCGAGTTCCGCGAGGATCTGAACCAGCGCCGCAACGAAGAGCTGGCGGCGGTGCTCGAGCGCGCCAACAAGGTCATCAAGCAGATCGCCGAGCAGCAGAACTACGACCTGATCGTGCAGGAAGCCGTGTACGTCAGCCCGCGCATCGACATCACAGACAAGGTGCTCAAGGCGCTCGCGTCCGGCTCGATAAACTGAACGGAGCGGACGACGAATGGCATTGACGCTTGAGGCACTCGTAAAGCGGTTCGGCGGCGAGATCGCCGGTGACCACCAGTGTCAGGTCGGCGGCCTCGCGCCGCTCGACCAGGCCGGCCCCCAGCAGCTCGCGTTCCTCGCGAACCCGAAATACCTGTCGCAGGTCGAGACGACCCGGGCAGGCGCGGTGCTGATCGCGCCGAAGGATCTGGAGAAGCTGGGCGCGGCCGCTGGCGGCCGCAGCTTCATTGTGACGCCGAATCCGTACGCGTACTTCGCGCGCGTCGCGCAGATGTTCATCGACCTCGCCGCGCCGCCGCGCGCCGCGGGCGTGCATCCGAGCGCGACGATCGATCCGGCCGCGCAGGTGGCCCCGACCGCGGTGATCGGCCCGCACGTGACGATCGACGCGGGCGCGGTGATCGAGGACGGCGTGCAGCTCGACGCGAACGTGTTCGTCGGGCGCGGCACGAGGATCGGCGCCGATTCCCACCTGTACCCGAACGTGTCGGTCTACCACGGCTGCCGGATCGGCCCGCGCGCGATCGTGCATTCGGGCGCGGTGATCGGCTCGGACGGCTTCGGCTTCGCGCCGGACTTCGTCGGCGACGGCGACGCGCGCACCGGCAGCTGGGTCAAGATCCCGCAGGTCGGCGGCGTGGCGATCGGCCCGGACGTCGAGATCGGCGCGAACACGACGATCGACCGCGGCGCGATGGCGGACACCGTCATCGAGGAATGCGTGAAGATCGATAACCTGGTCCAGATCGGCCACAACTGCCGGATCGGCGCGTACACGGTGATCGCCGGCAACGCGGGGATCGCAGGAAGCACGACGATCGGCCGCCACTGCATGATCGGCGGCGCGGCCGGCATCGCGGGCCACGTGACGCTCGGCGACTACGTGATCATCACCGCGAAGTCGGGCGTATCGAAGTCGCTGCCGAAGGCAGGCATCTACACGAGCGCGTTCCCGGCCGTCGACCACGGCGACTGGAACAAGAGCGCCGCGCTCGTGCGCAATCTCGACAAGCTGCGCGACCGCATCAAGGCGCTCGAGACCGCACTGGCCGCCCACGGCGGCGGCGCGGACGCGTAACCGACATCATGAACCGGGCAGGGACGGCGCGTGCCGCCCGGTTCGACCGACAGGGCCGGGCACCGGCCCGCATCAGCACTTGCATCACCACCGCGCAGCCTCTGCGTGAGACGAACCATCATGAGCACTGAAAAAATCAATCTCGACATCCACAAGATCCTCACGCTGCTGCCGCATCGCTACCCGATTCTGCTCGTCGACCGCGTGCTCGAGCTCGAGCCGCACAAGGGCATCAAGGCGCTGAAGAACGTGTCGATCAACGAGCCGTTCTTCCAGGGGCATTTCCCGAAGCGGCCGGTGATGCCGGGCGTGCTGATTCTCGAGGCGCTCGCGCAGGCGGCCGCGCTGCTGACGTTCGCGGAAGAGCAGCCGAAGGACCCGGAAAACACGCTGTACTACTTCGTCGGCATCGACGGCGCGCGCTTCAAGCGCGTGGTCGAGCCGGGCGACCAGCTGATCCTGAACGTGACGTTCGAACGCTACATCCGCGGCATCTGGAAGTTCAAGGCGGTGGCGGAAGTGGACGGCAAGGTCGCGGCGGAAGCCGAACTGATGTGCACGGTCAAGACGGCCGACGCGGCGCCCTGAGCGGCGTCACGCATGGCAACGCAACGCGACACATCACATTGAGAGGCAACGGCGCATGACCAGGATTCATCCCACGGCGATTGTCGAGCCGAGCGCGCAGATCGACGAATCGGTCGAGATCGGCCCGTACGCGATCGTCGGCCCGCACGTCACGATCGGTGCGCGCACCACGATCGGTTCGCACAGCGTGATCGAAGGTCACACGACGATCGGCGAGGACAACCGCATCGGCCATTACGCGTCGGTCGGCGGCCGGCCGCAGGACATGAAGTACCAGGATGAGCCGACCCGGCTCGTGATCGGCAATCGCAACACGATCCGCGAATTCACGACGATCCACACCGGCACCGTGCAGGACGCGGGCGTCACGACGCTCGGCGACGACAACTGGATCATGGCCTATGTGCACATCGGCCACGACTGCCGCATCGGCAGCCATGTGATCCTGTCGAGCAACGCGCAGATGGCGGGCCACGTCGAGATCGGCGACTGGGCGATCGTCGGCGGCATGTCCGGCGTGCACCAGTTCGTGCGCATCGGCGCGCACGCGATGCTCGGCGGCGCGTCGGCGCTCGTGCAGGACGTGCCGCCGTTCGTGATCGCGGCCGGCAACAAGGCGGAGCCGCACGGGATCAACGTCGAAGGGCTGCGCCGCCGCGGCTTCTCGCCCGATGCGATCTCGGCGCTGCGCAGCGCGTACCGCCTGCTGTACAAGAACGGCCTGTCGCTCGAGGAAGCGAAGGTGCAACTGCGCGAGCTGGCGGAAGCCGGCGGCGACGGCGACGCGCCGGTCAAGGCGCTCGTCGCGTTCATCGACGCGTCCCAGCGCGGCATCATCCGCTAAGCGATGTCGCTCCCGACCAACCAGCTCCGGCTTGCGATGGTGGCGGGCGAGCCGTCGGGCGACCTGCTCGCGGCGTCGCTGCTCGGCGGGCTGCACGAGCGGCTGCCCGCGTCGGCCCACTATTACGGGATCGGCGGCCAGCGGATGATCGCGCACGGCTTCGACTCGCACTGGCAGATGGACAAGCTGACGGTGCGCGGCTACGTCGAGGCGCTCGGCCAGATTCCGGAGATCCTGCGGATCCGCGGCGAACTGAAGCGCCAGCTGCTCGCCGACCGGCCGGACGCGTTCATCGGCGTCGACGCGCCGGACTTCAACTTCAACGTCGAGCAGGCGGTTCGCGACGCGGGCATTCCTTCGATCCACTTCGTGTGCCCGTCGATCTGGGCGTGGCGCGGCGGCCGGATCAAGAAGATCGCCAAGTCGGTCGACCACATGCTGTGCCTGTTCCCGTTCGAACCGGCGATGCTCGACAAGGCGGGCGTCGCGTCGACCTACGTCGGCCATCCGCTCGCCGACGAGATCCCGCTCGAGCCCGACACGCATGGCGCGCGGATCGCGCTCGGCTTGGCCGTAGACGGCCCGGTGATCGCCGTGCTGCCCGGCAGCCGGCGCTCGGAAATCGCGCTGATCGGCCCGACGTTCTTCGCGGCGATGGCGCTGATGCAGCAACGCGAGCCGGGCGTGCGCTTCGTGATGCCGGCGGCGACGCCGGCGCTGCGCGCGCTGCTGCAGCCGCTCGTCGACGCGCATCCGCAACTCGCGCTGACGATCACCGAAGGCCGTTCGCAGGTCGCGATGACGGCGGCGGACGCGATCCTCGTCAAGAGCGGCACCGTGACGCTGGAAGCCGCGCTGCTGAAGAAGCCGATGGTGATCTCGTACAAGGTGCCCTGGCTGACGGGGCAGATCATGCGCCGGCAGGGCTACCTGCCGTATGTCGGCCTGCCGAACATCCTCGCCGGGCGCTTCGTCGTGCCGGAGCTGCTGCAGCATTTCGCGACGCCGGAGGCGCTGGCCGACGCGACGCTGACGCAGCTGCGCGACGACGCGAACCGCCGCACGCTCACCGAAATCTTTACCGAAATGCATCATTCCCTGCGACAGAACACAGCCGCGAAGGCCGCCGAGGCGGTCGTACGCGTGATCGAACAGCGCAAGGGGCGGCGCGCATGACGGCAGCACGCACATCGCGTCGCCGCACGCCGGCCGACGCGCAGGGCGGCTTCGACTTCAGCCGGCCCGACGAGATCGTCTGCGGCGTCGACGAAGCCGGGCGCGGCCCGCTCGCGGGCCCGGTCGTGGCCGCCGCGGTGATTCTCGATCCCGCGCAGCCGATCGACGGGCTCGACGATTCGAAGGCGCTCTCCGCGAAGAAGCGCGACGCGCTGTACGAGCTGATCGTCGCGCGTTCGAGCGCGTACTGCATCGCGTCGGCGAGCGTCGAGGAAATCGACACGCTGAACATCCTGCACGCGACGATGCTCGCGATGAAGCGGGCGGTCGAAGGGCTCGCGGTCGTGCCGACGCTCGCGCAGATCGACGGCAACCGCTGCCCGACGCTGTCGGTGCGCGCCGAGGCGATCGTCAGCGGCGATGCGCTGGTGCCGAGCATCTCGGCCGCGTCGATTCTCGCGAAGGTCACGCGCGACCGCATGCTGGTCGACCTGCACGAGCGCTTCCCAGTCTACGGGTTCAACGTGCATGCGGGCTACGGCACCGCGAAACACCTTGCCGCGCTGCGCGAGCACGGGCCGTGCGAAGCGCATCGCCGCTCGTTCGCGCCGGTGCGCGCGGCGCTCGATCTGAGGGTCTGTTCTCGCTAATAGCGGCCAGCCCCAAGCAGGAATTTTTTAGTTACGGGAACGTGCCTTGCCGGCCGCATTGCGGCGTCGCGCGTCGCTTGTTTGGCTCGGCCAAACGGCGCTCCTTGCTTCTTGCACGCGCCCCGAAGGAAGTCCCCTTGGGGGACGACCGGCAAGGCACGTTCGCAAGCCCGTTATTAGCGGGAACAGGCCCTCTGATGAAAGTCATTACCTCTCGCGACAACCCGCTTTACAAGCGCCTGAAGGCGCTCGCGGGTTCGACGTCGCATCAGCGCCGCAACGGCCAGGCGCTGCTCGAAGGATTCCATCTCGCGAGCGCGTATCTCGACACGGGCGCGATTCCCGAGCTGTGCGTCGCGACCGAAGGCGCGCTGCGCCACGACGAGGCACAGGCGATCGTCGCCCGCATCGACGCGCACCGGCTCGTCACGTTGCCCGACGCGCTGTTCGGCCAGTTGTCGAACGTCGTCAACGGCGTGGGCTTCCTGCTGCTCGTCGACCGGCCGTCCGAGCCGCTGCCCGCGCGCGTGACCGACACGTCGGTCGTGCTCGACGGCGTGCAGGACGCCGGCAACGTCGGCTCGATCCTGCGCAGCGCGGCGGCGGCGGGCGTGAAGCATGTGTTCTGCGCGCCGGGCACCGCGTACGCGTGGTCGTCGAAGGTGCTGCGCTCGGGCATGGGCGCGCATTTCCTGCTGTCGATCCACGAGGACGTCGAGGCGGGCGCGCTTGCCGAGCGAATCGGCGTGCCGGTCGCGCTGACGGATTCGCACGGCGCGCAGGCGATCTACGATTGCGACCTGGCCGGGCCGGTCGTGTGGGTGTTCGGCAACGAGGGCGCCGGCGTGTCGGCGTTCTGGCGCGACGCGGCGACCCATCGCGTGACGATTCCGCAGCCGGGCGGGATGGAGTCGCTGAACGTCGCGGCCGCGGCCGCGGTCTGCCTGTTCGAGCAGGTGCGGCAGCAGCGCCGCGCGTGACGGTGCGGGGCGGCAGGGCGGTTTGACGCCGCGCCGCTGCGAAACGAAAAAAAGGCCGCGTGTCGCACGCGGCCTTTTGCCGTTCCGGAGCAGGAAGGGCGGCGCGAGCGCGCCGCGTCGCGTCAGTACGACTGCCGGTCGAGGCGGATTTCCTGCAGGATCGTCGTCGCGATCTCCTCGATCGACTTGTGCGTCGACGACAGCCACTTGATGCCTTCGCGGCGCATCATCGCCTCGGCTTCGTTGATCTCGTAGCGGCAATTCTCGGGCGCCGCGTACTTGCTGCCCGGCCGGCGTTCGTTGCGGATCTCGGACAGGCGCTGCGGATCGATCGACAGCCCGAACAGCTTGTCGCGGTGCGCGCTGAGCGCGGACGGCAGCTTGCCGCGCTCGAAGTCTTCCGGAATCAGCGGATAGTTCGCGGCCTTCACGCCATACTGCATCGCGAGGTACAGGCTCGTCGGGGTCTTGCCGCTGCGCGACACGCCGACGAGGATCACGTCGGCTTCCGACAGGTTGCGGTTCGACTGGCCGTCGTCGTGCGCGAGCGAGAAGTTGATCGCCTCGATGCGCGTCTTGTATTCCTCGGTGTCCGCGTTCTGGTGGCCGCGGCCCATCGCATGGCTCGACTTCAGCTGCAGTTCCTGCTCGAGCGGCTCGACGAAACGCTGGAACATATCGAGCACGAGCGCGTTCGAGCGCTTGACGATGTCGTTCGATTCGCTGTCGACGAGCGTCGTGAACACGATCGAGCGGCGGCCGTCGTGCACGGCGGCTTCGTTGATCTTCTCGACGGTCGCATACGCCTTGTCGAGCGAATCGACGAACGGCACGCGCACGAGGCGGAATTTCTGGTCGAACTGGGAGAGGATCGAGTGCGCGAAGGTCTCGGCAGTGATCCCGGTGCCGTCGGAGACGATGAAAACGGTAGGCAGCATGAATCTGGACGTCGAACGTGAAGGGCGGTTGCGCGGGCGGCAGGAGGTCGCCCTCCGGGCGCAGTGACAAGGTCGCGCCACATCCGGCAGCCGGCACGGTAGAATAGCGGCAACCTGTTGGATAAGCAATTGCGGGGGCCGTGCGCGACGCGCACAGCGCGCTTGCCGCAAGCGATTCAAAATTCCCGGCAAGTTCGGCGATATGACTGAAAATTTCGCCCTTCTGCCGGGATTTTTGTAAATCGGGTCGGAAGATTTACGGGCTCGGCGATTGTTTATCTAACAGGTTGCACAAGACGCGCCGCGCCTTTTTGCAAGCGCCCGCGTTCAAGCCCACTTGCGCGATCGAGCATTTTTTTCACACTTAGGGGCTTGTATGACTAACGCAGCAAACGTCGCAAAGGACCAGGCGTATGTAATTCCGTTCGAGCAGTTGCGGATGACCGATGTGGAGATCGTCGGCGGCAAGAATGCGTCGCTCGGCGAGATGATCAGCCAGCTTTCCGAAGCAGGCGTTCGCGTACCCACCGGTTTCGCCACGACCGCGCTCGCTTTCCGTGATTTCCTCAAGCACAACGACCTCACCGACCGCATCGCCAAGCGTCTCGAGTCGCTCGACATCGACGACGTGAAGGCGCTCGCCGAAGCCGGCGCCGAGATCCGCAAGTGGATCGTCGAAGCACCGATGCAGGCGCGCCTGGCACAGGAAATCCGTGCCCAGTTCGAGATCCTGAAGGCCAGCTCGCCGGAAGAGCTGTCGTTCGCCGTGCGTTCGTCCGCGACCGCGGAAGACCTGCCTGACGCGTCGTTCGCGGGCCAGCAGGAGTCGTACCTGAACGTCGTCGGCATCGAGGACGTGCTCGACCGCATGAAGCATGTGTTCGCGTCGCTCTACAACGACCGCGCGATCTCGTACCGCGTCCACAAGGGCTTCACGCACGCCGAGGTCGCGCTGTCGGCCGGCGTGCAGCGCATGGTGCGCTCGGACGTCGGCGCGGCCGGCGTGATGTTCACGATCGACACCGAATCGGGCTTCAAGGACGCCGTGTTCATCACGTCGAGCTACGGCCTAGGCGAAACCGTCGTGCAGGGCGCGGTGAACCCGGACGAGTTCTATGTGTTCAAGACCACGCTGGCGCAGGACAAGTACCCGATCATCCGCCGCTCGATCGGCTCGAAGCTGATCAAGATGGAGTTCACGCAGCCGGGCGAGCCGGGCCGCGTGAAGACGGTCGACGTGCCGCACGAGCAGCGCAACCGCTACTCGATCACCGATGCCGACGTGATCGAGCTGGCGAAGTACGCGGTGATCATCGAGAAGCACTACCAGCGTCCGATGGACATCGAGTGGGGCAAGGACGGCCGCGACGGCAAGATCTTCATCCTGCAGGCGCGCCCGGAAACGGTGAAGAGCCAGGCGAGCGGCAAGGCCGAGCAGCGCTTCAAGCTGAAGGGCCAGTCGCAGGTGCTGGCGACGGGCCGCGCGATCGGCCAGAAGATCGGCGCGGGCCCCGTGCGCGTGATCCAGGACCCGTCGGAAATGGAACGCGTGCAGCCGGGCGACGTGCTGGTCGCCGACATGACCGACCCGAACTGGGAGCCGGTGATGAAGCGCGCCGCCGCGATCGTCACGAACCGCGGCGGCCGTACCTGCCACGCGGCGATCATCGCGCGTGAGCTCGGCGTGCCGGCAGTCGTCGGCTGCGGCGACGCGACGGACGTGCTGAAGGACGGCGCGCTCGTCACGGTGTCGTGCGCGGAAGGCGACGAAGGCAAGATCTACGACGGGCTGCTCGAGACGGAAGTCACCGAAGTGCAGCGCGGCGAACTGCCGGAAATCCCGGTGAAGATCATGATGAACGTCGGCAACCCGCAGCTCGCGTTCGATTTCTCGCAGCTGCCGAACGCCGGCGTCGGCCTCGCGCGCCTCGAGTTCATCATCAACAACAACATCGGCGTGCACCCGAAGGCGATCCTCGAGTACCCGAACATCGACCAGGACCTGAAGAAGGCGGTCGAGAGCGTCGCGCGCGGCCACGCGTCGCCGCGTGCGTTCTACGTCGACAAGCTGACGGAAGGCATCGCGACGATCGCCGCGGCGTTCTATCCGAAGCCCGTGATCGTGCGGATGTCCGACTTCAAGTCGAACGAGTACAAGAAGCTGATCGGCGGTTCGCGCTACGAGCCGGACGAGGAAAACCCGATGCTGGGCTTCCGCGGCGCGTCGCGCTACATCGCCGACGACTTCGCGCAGGCGTTCGAGATGGAGTGCCTCGCGCTCAAGCGCGTGCGTGACGAGATGGGTCTCTCCAACGTCGAGATCATGGTGCCGTTCGTGCGGACCGTGAAGCAGGCGGAGCGCGTCGTCAACCTGCTCGCGAAGTTCGGCCTGAAGCGCGGCGAGAACGACCTGCGTCTCATCATGATGTGCGAAGTGCCGACGAACGCGATCCTCGCCGAAGAGTTCCTGCAGCACTTCGACGGCTTCTCGATCGGCTCGAACGACCTTACGCAGCTCACGCTCGGCCTCGATCGCGACTCGGGCATGGAGCTGCTCGCAGCCGACTTCGACGAGCGCGACCCGGCGGTCAAGTTCCTGCTGAAGCGCGCTATCGACACCTGCCGCAAGATGGGCAAGTACGTCGGCATCTGCGGCCAGGGCCCGTCCGATCACCCGGACTTCGCGCAGTGGCTGACCGACGAAGGCATCGTGTCGATCTCGCTGAACCCGGACACGATCATCGATACGTGGCAGGCGCTCGCCAACCGCAAGTAAGATCGGCGGCGGTCCTCCGGCAGGCGGGCGGTGCGTTCGCCTGCCGGTTGGAGGCAAAACGCAAGCTTCATGCTATAAACACCCCGGTAAGCACCGGGGTGTTTTCGTTTGTAGGAGACCACATGATGTCGGGGCATCTGTTCTGGTGGATCGGGGTGGGCGTGCTGGTCGTCGGCGAACTGCTGACGGGCACGTTCAATCTGTTGATGATCGCGCTCGGGTTCCTCGCGGGCGGCCTGCTGCAGGTGGCTGGCGTCGCGCCGCACGTGCAGTTCGGGGCGGCCGCGGTGGTCGCGATCGGCGCGATGGTCGCGCTGCGCCGTTCGGGGCTGGGGCGCAGGCAGAAGCGCGACGCGTCGTCCAATCCGGACATCAATCTCGACATCGGCGCGACCCTCACGGTCGACGCGTGGCGCGACCGCCGCGCGCGCGTCCAGTACCGGGGCGCCGAGTGGGATGTCGAGCTGGCCGAAGGCGAGCGCGACGACGCGCGCCTTTACCAGGTGCACGCCGTGCGCGGCAACTGTCTCGTCGTCATAGCGAAACCCGCGGGCTGATCGTCCGCTGACAACAAGGAGGGAACGCTTCATGGACTCGCTGACCATCTGGGTCGTCCTGCTCGTCATTGCCGTCGTGATCGTGTCGAAGACGGTGAAGATCGTGCCGCAGCAGCATGCGTGGGTGCTCGAACGCTTCGGGCGCTATCACGCGACGTTGTCGCCGGGCTTGAACATCGTGCTGCCGTTCGTCGACCGCATCGCGTACCGGCACGTGCTGAAGGAAATCCCGCTCGACGTGCCGAGCCAGGTCTGCATCACGCGCGACAACACGCAGTTGCAGGTCGACGGCGTGCTGTACTTCCAGGTGACCGATCCGATGAAGGCGTCGTACGGGGCGAGCAACTTCGTGCTCGCGATCACGCAGCTCGCGCAGACGACGCTGCGTTCGGTGGTCGGCAAGCTCGAGCTCGACAAGACCTTCGAGGAGCGCGATTTCATCAACCACAACATCGTGTCGGCGCTGGACCAGGCCGCGGCGAACTGGGGCGTGAAGGTGCTGCGCTACGAGATCAAGGACCTCACGCCGCCGAAGGAAATCCTGCACGCGATGCAGGCGCAGATCACCGCGGAGCGCGAGAAGCGCGCGCTGATCGCCGCGTCGGAAGGCCGCAAGCAGGAGCAGATCAACCTCGCGTCCGGCGCGCGCGAAGCCGCGATCCAGAAGTCCGAGGGCGAGCGGCAGGCAGCGATCAACCAGGCGCAGGGCGAGGCGGCGGCGATTCTCGCGGTCGCCGAGGCGAACGCGCAGGCGATCCAGAAGATCGCGAACGCGATCCAGTCGCAGGGCGGGATGGATGCGGTGAACCTGAAGGTCGCCGAGCAGTACGTCGGCGCGTTCTCGAATCTCGCGAAGCAGGGCAATACGCTGATCGTGCCCTCGAACCTGTCGGATCTCGGCACCGCGATCGCGTCGGCGCTGTCGATCGTCAAGCGCGCGGGGCCGGCCGGAGCCGGCACGCCGGCCGGCAAGGCCTGAGCGGCGTCGCCGCGGCGGTTTTGCCGCGGCTTATGTCGTGCGCCGGGCGTGCGGCGGATTGCCGCGCGGCGAAGTGCGCGCCAAGCCGCTCGCCGGCTCTTCACGCTGCGCCACAGGACAAAGGCCCGCTTCGAGCGGGCCTTTGCATGCGGGGGAACGGCTTGCGCGTCAGGTGCCGGCGCGCATGATGCGCGCCTTCTCGCGCTCCCAGTCGCGCTTCTTCTCGGTTTCGCGCTTGTCGTGCAGCTTCTTGCCTTTCGCAAGGCCGATGTCGCACTTCACGCGGCCGCCCTTGTAGTGGAAGTTCAGCGGCACGAGCGTGTAGCCGCGCTGCTCGACCTTGCCGATCAGTTTCTTGATCTCCTCGGCGTGCAGCAGCAGCTTGCGGGTGCGCAGCGGGTCGGGCTTGATGTGCGTCGAGGCCTCGGGCAGCGGGCTGATGTGCGTGCCGATCAGGAAGATCTCGGCGTTCTTCACGACCACGTAGCCTTCCTTGATCTGGCCGCGCCCGGCGCGCAGCGCCTTGACTTCCCAGCCCTCGAGCACGAGCCCCGCCTCGTAGCGTTCCTCGATGTGGTAATCGAAGTGCGCTTTCCTGTTGTCGATGATGCTCATGAAAGGATCGGGCCAACTCGTTTAAAATCACGATTTTAGCAAAGCAGGGCGGGAATCGCCCGGCTTGCTTTCCCACCTTTGCGATGCCGCGTGATTTATGGCAGATGTCCAGAAAACCGTATTGATCCGCCATTCGGCGGAACAGATGTTCGACCTCGTCACCGACGTTGCCGATTACCCCAATTTCCTGCCCTGGTGCGGCGGCATCGAGATCCGCCGCCAGGACGAGAACGGGATGGAGGCGCGCATCGACATCAACTTCAAGGGCATCAAGCAGCATTTCGCGACCCGCAACACGCAGCAGCGCCCGACGCGCATCGACATGGAGTTCGCGGACGGCCCGTTCAAGAAATTCACGGGCTCATGGCGCTTCACGGCGCTGCGCGCCGATGCGTGCAAGATCGAATTCTCGCTGCATTACGAGTTCTCGAACATCCTGCTCGAGAAGATCATCGGGCCGGTGTTCAGCCACATCGCGAACACGTTCGTCGATTCGTTCGTGAAGCGCGCCGACCAGCGCTACGGGAAGGGGTGACGCGATGCTGTCGATCGAAGTCTGCTACGCGCTGCCGGAGCGCCAGACGCTGATTCCGGTCACGTTGCCGGACGGCGCGACCGTCCGCGCGGCGATCGTCGCGAGCGGCGTGCTCGCGCTGCATCCGGAAATCGATCTCGAACACGCGAAAACCGGCGTGTTCGGCAAGCTCGCGCCGCTCGACACGCCGCTCGCCGACCACGACCGCGTCGAGATCTACCGTCCGCTGATCGTCGATCCGAAGGTCGCGCGCCAGCGCCGCGTCGAGAAATCGCGCCGCGAAGGCTCCGTCGAGGGCCGCAAGTGGCAACACAAGGATTCGCGCTGATTCGCGCGATCCGGCGCTGATTTATCCGATTCGTCCGATCAAACCCCGCCGCGCTCAGTGCGCGGTGAGGTTCGCATTCAGCGGGTCGTCCTTCGTGTGGGTATCGCTGTGCCGGCGCACCGAGCCGTAGACGCCCGCGAGCAGCAGCACGAGCGCCGCGATCTCGAGCACGCGCGGCAGCCGGTGGTCGAAGACGAACGCGTACAGCAGCGCGAACACGGTCTCGAACACGATCAGCTGGCCCGACAGCGTCAGCGGCAGGCGCTTCGACGCGGCGTTCCACAGCCCGTTGCCGAGCCACGAGGCACCGATCGCGAGACCGAGGTTCAGCAGCCAGAACAGCTGCCAGCGCGACGCAGGCAGCGCCGCCTGCAGCGTGCCGGCGGGCGCCGCGAGGATGCCGAGCCAGCACAGCCCGCCGATCAGGCCCGTCACGACGCCCCACAGCACCGACCACTCGTTGCCGCTGAAATGATGATGCCGCTGCAGGTAGCGGGCATTCGCGACCGCATACCAGGTCCAGCTCGCGAGCGCACCCGCCGCGCACGCGATGCCGGCGAGTTTCTGCGCGAGCGTCGTCGCGTGCGCGGCTTCGGACGTGAACAGGTCGACGTTGATGCACGCGATGCCCGCGACGACGAGCGCGAGCGGGCCGGCCAGCCGCCTGAGCGGCACCGCGCCGCGGTCGCCGAGACCGGCGAGCGTGACGGTCACGGGCAGCACGCCGACGATCAGCGAGCTGGGCGCGATGCCGATCAGGTGCACCGCGCCGGACAGCAGCATGTAGTAGGCGACATTGCCGACCAGCGCGAGCTTCGCGAGCGCGATGAAATCCTCGCGGGTCAGGCGCGCGAGCAGCGAGCGCGCGACCGGCAGCGCGGCCGCGAGCGACACGAGGCCGTACATCGCGTAGCGGCCGGCGCTCAGCAGCAGCGGCGAGAAGTCGGTCAACAGCCGCGGGACCAGGAACACCATGCCCCACAGGGCGCCCGCCAACACTCCGTACACCACACCGCGCTGCATCGACTTCTCCGACTGAATCACTGACGAGCGCGCATCTTAACGGTGTCGGCGGGGCGTCGTCTTGTTCATTCCTGCACTCCGCGGGGCGCGGTGCGGCGTTGGCGAATCGCACCCGGGTGATCGGAGGCGGATTTCGGCTAGGGCCTGTTCACGCTAATAACGGGCCCTTCTGGCGGCCAGCCCCAAGAATGAATTTCCACGATCAGGGGAACGTGCCTTGCCGGCCGTATTGCTGCGTCGCGCGTCGCTTGTTTGGCTCGGCCAAACGGCGCTCCTTCCTCCTTGCACTCCGACCGGCAAGGCACGTTCGCAAGCCCGTTATTAGCGTGAACAGGACCTAGTGATCCGTCGAATCGGCCGGCGCGGTTGTGCCGTGTGCGGGGCGGCGTACGACGCGGATCGTCCCGCTGTTGCCGCCGCCGCAGAAGAAGCGGTCGCCGCCGTCGGATTCGAGCCCCGACACGCCGGCGCCCGGCGGCATCTCGAGCCGTTCGAGCACCTGCCCCGATTGCGGATCGACCCGCCGCAGCTCGCTGGCGTCGCCTTCCCAGGTGCCGTGCCACAGCTCGCCGTCGACCCAGGTCACGCCGGTGACGAAGCGGTTGGACTCGATCGTGCGCAGCACCACGCCGGTCTGCGGATCGATCTGATGAATCTTCCGCTCGCGATACTGGCCGACCCACAGCGTCCCTTCGGCCCACGCGAGGCCCGAATCGGCGCCGCCGCCGGGCGCGGGGATCGTCGCGAGCACGCGGCCGGTCTGCGGATCGATCTTCTCGATGCGGTTCTCGACGATCTGGAACAGGTGCCGGCCGTCGAAGGCCGTGCCCGCATGCGCGGCGACGTCGAGCGCGCGCAGCGTCTCGCCGCTGTCCGGATCGAGCGCGTTCAGCCGGTCGCCGGACGCGAACCAGACCTGCCGGCCGTCGAACGTGACGCCGTGCACGCCGTCGACGCCCGGAAAGGGGCCGTATTCACGGATGATGTCTGCCGCGGATCGTTTCATGTCGCCGTCCTCGTCCTCGTCGTTCGGTAACGCCATCCTAGTCGCCCGGCAGCGGCGCGGGGAGTAACAAGGTCGTCGCGAATCCCGGCACGGACGGCGTCGTCCAGCGGCGCGCCCGCCCGCGGCCGAAGGTCTGCACCTTTCCGGCCGCCGCGAGCGTGTCGAGCGCGCGCTGCACGGTGCGCTGGCTCGCGCCGAGCGCGAGGGCCAGCGCGGAGCTCGACCACGCTTCGCCGTCGGCGAGGAGGGCGAGCACCGCCGCATGCTTCTCGTCGACCGGGCGCGCGAGCACGACGACCTCGCGCGCGCCGTGCGGCTCGAGCGCGAAGCCGCGCGCGGTCGCGGTCACGTTCGCGAGCGGCCGGAGCATCGCGCGCAGCCGGCCGATCTCGACGCGCAGGCGCGCGCGATGCGATTCGTCCGCGTGCCGCGCGCGAAACGCGTGGGCGACGAGCGCGTCTCTCGGCACGTCCGCCGGCCACGCCTCGCCGAGCGCACGCGCCAGCGCGAACAGCACCGGCCGCCGCGTGAGCGGGATCGCCGTGCGCGTGTCGCGCACGACATGGCGGCACGCATCCACGACCACGGCGTCCGACGCCAGCAGCGCTTCCACTTCGTCGAGCAGCAGGAGCCGCGCGGCGCCGCGCGCGATTCGGCGGGCGGCCGGCGCGTCGAGGATGCCGCGCGCGCAGTCGATCTCGGCCGTCAGCGCGGCAATCCCGGCGTCCTGCGCGGCCTGGCGTGCGCGGGCGAGCGCCGCGCGCGCGGCGCCGGGCCGGACGCGCCGCATCGCGATGCCCGCGGCGACGAGCTCGTGGGCCGCGCGCGACGCCGCCGGCAGCGGCGCCGGATCGAGGCCGGCGAGCGCGCGCTCGGCGTCGTCGAGGCGCCCGATCAGCAGCAGCCGGCGCACTTCGAGGTGGCGTGCGTGCGCGGCATTGACGCGATCGCCGTGCGCGTCGAGCGTGGCGCGCGCGGCGTCGAGCGCGCGGGTCGGCCAGCCGAGCTCGCGCGACGCGAGCGCGATCTCGGCTTCCGCGACGACGCAGCGCGCGCGGGCCACGACCTCCTTCGGGCCGAACGCGCGCGCCGCGCTGCGCACCAGCGCCTTCGCGCGCTCGAAGTCGCCGAGCTGCGCCATCGCGATGCCGCGCAGCGCGAGCGCGGGCGCGTCGTCGCGCAGCGCGACCCGGTTCAGCGCGCCGAGCGGGTCACCCGCGGCGAGCGCGCGGGCCGCGGCCGTAATCAGCGAATCCATTCGAATCCCGACACACTTGTCACTCCCGCCGTTCGTGGCCCGGCACTAATCTAGCACCACACCCCCCGCGCGGCACGCCGTGCCGGCCGCGGGCCATGCGATGCAGGACACCGAAAGGAGGGCCCCACGATGGCCACACATCTCACCGGAACGCGCGACGAATGGCTGGCGGCGCGGCTCGCGCTGCTCGACGCCGAGAAGGCGCTGACGCGGCAGGGCGACGAGCTGGCGCGGCGGCGTCAGGCGCTGCCGTGGGTGCGCGTCGACAAGGCCTACCGGTTCGACACCGACGACGGCCCCGCGACGCTTGAAGACCTGTTCGCCGGGCGCTCGCAACTGCTCGTCTATCACTTCATGTTCGGGCCCGACTACAAGGCCGGGTGCCCGTCGTGCTCGTCGATCGCGGACGGCTTCGACGGCTTCGTCGTCCATCTGGCGAACCACGACGTGACGCTGATGGCGGTGTCGCGGGCGCCGCTCGCGAAGCTGCACGCGTACAAGCGGCGGATGGGGTGGACATTCCCGTGGGCGTCCTCGGTCGACAGCGACTTCAACTTCGATTTCAACGTGTCGTTCACCGACGCGCAGCAGCGCACGGGCGACCTCGAATACAACTACCGGCGCGCCGGCCACGCGATGGACCTGACGCCGCCGCCGGAGCCCGTCGCCCGGTTCGCGGCCACCTGCGGCACCGATGCCGCCACGTTTTCGCTCGACCGGCCCGGGATGAGCGCGTTCGTGCTCGAGGACGGCGCGGTCTATCACACTTATTCGACCTACGCGCGCGGGCTCGACGGCCTGTGGGGCATGTACCAGTGGCTCGACCGCGCGCCGAAAGGGCGCAACGAGCAGGGCGTCTGGTGGCGCCGCCATGACGAATACGGCCAGCGCTGAGCCGGGATTCGGGTGCGGCCGTCGATGCGAGGCGGCCGCCTCGCCGCCTTCCGTGGCGGGCGGGCGAGCTTCCCGGCGGGCGTTCGTCGGCGCGCTGGCCGCGCTGTTCGCCGTCGGCGTGGCGGCGACGATCGCGCAGGGGGCGTCGATGGCGGCGATGGGCGGCGTGCCGATGGCGGGCGGCTGGACGGTGTCGATGGCGTGGAGCCGGGCGTGCGGACAGACGTGGCCGGGCGCTACGGCATCGTTTCTCGGCATGTGGGGCGCGATGACGGTGGCGATGATGCTGCCTTCGCTCGCGCCGACCCTGTGGCGTTACCGGCAGGCGCTCGGCGCGGCCGGCGTCGCGCGCGCGGGATGGCTGACCGTGCTCGCCGGCGCCGGCTATTTCGCGGCATGGGGCGCGCTCGGCGTATTCGTCTATCCGGCCGGTGTCGCGCTGGCCGGCCTTGCGGCGCGGCTGCCCGGCGTGGCGCGAGCGTTTCCCGTTCTGGCGGGCGTCGTGGTCCTGCTCGCGGGCGCACTGCAGTTCACTGCGTGGAAGGCGCGCCGGCTCGCCTGTTGCCGGGGTGGGGCGGCGCATGCCGCGTCGCTGCCCGCGAGCGCAGGCAGCGCGTGGCGGGACGGCCTGCGCGCCGGTTGCCGTTGCGGCGCGTGCTGCGCAAACCTGATGGCGATCGCGCTCGCGGCCGGCATCATGGACCTGCGCGTGATGACCGCGGTGGCGGCCGCCATCACCGCCGAACGTGTCGCGCCGCACGGCGCTCGCGCGGCGCGGGTCGGCGGCGGCGCGGCCGTCGGGGCGGGCGCGTGGCTGATCGCACATGCGGCCGGGCTGGCGTGAAGGTCCGCGCGAGCGGACGCGCCGGCACCCAAAACGAAACCGGATCGAAAACGACTCGAACGGCGATCCGAACGATTCGGGGCCCCAACCGCCTGAAAACGGCTAAGCCATTGTTCGTGTTGTGAAATTCAGCCGCACATCGCGTATAATTCGATTTTGCGCCCATAGGATTTGCCATGCGTCTGATCCAAAAAGCACTCACTTTCGATGACGTGCTCCTCGTCCCGGCCTTCTCCGACGTTCTGCCGCGCGACACCAGCCTCAAAACCCAGCTGACCCGCAACATCTCCCTGAACATGCCGCTCGTGTCCGCCGCGATGGACACGGTCACTGAAGGTCGCCTCGCGATCGCGATGGCGCAGCAAGGCGGCGTCGGCATCGTTCACAAGAACCTCACGCCCGCCGAGCAGGCCCGCGAAGTCGCGAAGGTCAAGCGTTTCGAGTCCGGCGTCGTCCGCGACCCGATCACGGTGCCGCCGCAGATGAAGGTGCGCGACGTGATCGCGCTGTCGCGCCAGCATGGCATTTCGGGCTTCCCGGTCGTCGAGGGCCCGCAGCTCGTCGGCATCGTCACGAACCGCGACCTGCGCTTCGAATCCCGCCTCGACGAGCCGGTCAAGTCGATCATGACGCCGCGCGAGCGCCTCGTGACGGTCAAGGAAGGCACGCCGCTCGCCGAAGCGAAGGCGCTGATGCACAGCCACCGCCTCGAGCGCGTGCTGGTCGTCAACGACGCATTCGAGCTGCGCGGCCTGATGACCGTCAAGGACATCACCAAGCAGACCGAGCACCCGGACGCGTGCAAGGACGAGCACGGCAAGCTGCGTGCAGGCGCGGCGGTCGGCGTCGGTCCGGACAACGAAGAGCGCGTCGAGCTGCTGGTGCAGGCGGGCGTCGACGTGATCGTCGTCGATACCGCGCACGGTCACAGCAAGGGCGTGCTGGAGCGTGTGCGCTGGGTCAAGCAGAACTTCCCGCACGTCGAGGTGATCGGCGGCAACATCGCAACGGCCGCGGCCGCGAAGGCGCTGGTCGAGTACGGCGCGGACGCGGTGAAGGTCGGCATCGGCCCCGGCTCGATCTGCACGACGCGGATCGTCGCGGGCGTCGGCGTGCCGCAGATCAGCGCGATCGCGAACGTGTCGGAAGCGCTGCGCGGCACCGGCGTGCCGTGCATCGCCGACGGCGGCATCCGCTTCTCGGGCGACGTGTCGAAGGCGCTTGCCGCCGGCGCGAACGCGGTGATGATGGGCAGCATGTTCGCCGGCACCGAAGAAGCGCCGGGCGACGTGTTCCTGTACCAGGGCCGCCAGTACAAGTCGTACCGCGGCATGGGCTCCGTCGGCGCGATGAAGGACGGCGCGGCGGACCGCTACTTCCAGGACAACTCCGCGAACATCGACAAGCTCGTGCCGGAAGGCATCGAAGGCCGCGTCGCGTACAAGGGCTCGGTCAACGCCATCATCTTCCAGCTGATCGGCGGCGTGCGCGCGAGCATGGGCTACTGCGGCTGCAAGACGATCGCCGAGCTGCACGAGAAGGCCGAGTTCGTCCAGATCACCGCGGCGGGCATGCGCGAGTCGCACGTGCACGACGTGCAGATCACGAAGGAAGCGCCGAACTACCACGTGGACTAAAGCCGATGAAACCGCTGCTGCGAGCCGTGCTGGTCGTCGATGCCGTGCTGCTGCTGGCGTTCGGCGTGCTGTTCGTGCTGACGCCGTGGCACGCGCTGTTCAACGCGCTGCAGCTTGCGAACGTCGAGCCGGCGATGCTTGGCCAGGCGTTCGGCATCGCGTTGCTCGGCCTTGCGTGGCTCGCGGCGCATGCGGCGGTCAACGGCGACCTGACGGCGCCTGTCGCGCGCACGGTCGGCCACGTGAACTGGCTGACCGGCGTGCTGACGATCGTGTGGGCGATCGGCTCGCACGGTCCGGCGCTGGCGGCGGCCGGCCAGCTGCTGTCCGCGGCGGTCGGCGCCGTGCTGTTCGTGCTCGGTCTCGGCGGCGTGCGGCTGGCTTCGGCCGTGCGGCGGCGCGAGCGGGCGCAGACGCTCGAAGGCCGTGTGGCGCAGCGATCGGCCGAGCCGGCGGCGGGTTCGCCGCAGCGGGTCGAGCCGGTCGTCGCCCGTCCGGCGGCGCCGGCGGCAACGCCCGCCGCAGCGGCGTCTGCACCGTCCAGCGCGCCTGCCGCGCCCGGCAAGGCGTCAGGCGACGTCGCGCTGGACGAGCGCCCGCCGATGCAGGAATGATCGCCGTGCGTCGCGCGCCCGTTCCGCCCGACGCCGCCGTCCATGCTTTTGACGCAGCGCGCGATGCGCTGCTTTTCTTATCCGTTTGTTCTTCATCCCGTCCGCAGCCATGCACGACAAAATCCTGATTCTCGACTTCGGTTCGCAAGTCACCCAATTGATCGCGCGGCGCGTGCGCGAAGCGCACGTCTACTGCGAAATCCATCCGAACGACGTGTCCGACGACTTCGTCCGCGAGTTCGCGCCGAAGGCCGTGATCCTGTCGGGCAGCCACGCGAGCACGTACGAAGACCATCAGCTGCGCGCGCCGCAGGCCGTGTGGGATCTCGGCGTGCCGGTGCTCGGCATCTGCTACGGCATGCAGACGATGGCTGTGCAGCTCGGCGGCAAGGTCGAGTGGAGCGACCATCGCGAATTCGGCTACGCGGAAATGCGCGCGCACGGCCATACGCGCCTGCTCGACGGCATCGAGGATTTCACGACGGCCGAAGGCCACGGCATGCTGAAGGTCTGGATGAGCCACGGCGACAAGGTTGCCGAGCTGCCGCCGGGCTTCGCGCTGATGGCGTCGACGCCGAGCTGCCCGATCGCCGGCATGGCCGACGAGGCGCGCGGCTACTACGCGGTGCAGTTCCACCCGGAAGTCACGCACACCGTGAAGGGCCGCCAGATCATCGAACGCTTCGTGCTGCAGATCGCCGGCGCGAAGCCGGACTGGATCATGCGCAACCACATCGAGGAAGCCGTCGCGAAGATCCGCGAGCAGGTCGGTGACGAGGAAGTGATTCTCGGCCTGTCGGGCGGCGTCGATTCGAGCGTCGCCGCTGCGCTGATCCATCGCGCGATCGGCGACCAGCTGACCTGCGTGTTCGTCGACCACGGCCTCCTGCGCCTGAACGAAGGCCAGATGGTGCTCGACATGTTCGAGGGCCGCCTGCATGCGAAGGTCGTTCACGTCGACGCGTCGGAGCAGTTCCTCGGCCACCTGGCCGGCGTGACCGATCCGGAAGCCAAGCGCAAGATCATCGGCCGCGAGTTCGTCGAGGTGTTCCAGGCCGAGGCGAAGAAGCTGTCGAAGGCGAAGTGGCTCGCGCAGGGCACGATCTATCCGGACGTGGTCGAATCGGGCGGCACGAAGACGAAGAAGGCGACGACGATCAAGAGCCACCACAACGTCGGCGGCCTGCCGGAAACGCTCGGCCTGAAGCTGCTCGAGCCGCTGCGCGACCTGTTCAAGGACGAAGTGCGCGAACTGGGCGTCGCGCTCGGCCTGCCGCCGGAGATGGTGTACCGCCATCCGTTCCCGGGCCCGGGCCTCGGCGTGCGGATTCTCGGCGAAGTGAAGCGCGAGTATGCGGACCTGCTGCGCCGCGCGGATGCGATCTTCATCGAGGAGTTGCGCAACACGACCGCGACCGCGCAGGATGCGGCGGCGGGCCTGTGCGGCGAAGCCGATATCGGCAAGAGCTGGTACGACCTCACTAGCCAGGCGTTCGCGGTGTTCCTGCCGGTGAAGTCGGTCGGCGTGATGGGCGACGGCCGCACGTACGACTACGTGACGTCGCTGCGCGCGGTGCAGACGACCGACTTCATGACCGCGCACTGGGCGCACCTGCCGTACGCGCTGCTCGGCCGCGCGTCGAACCGGATCATCAACGAAGTGCGCGGGATCAACCGGGTCGTGTACGACATCTCCGGGAAGCCGCCGGCGACGATCGAGTGGGAATGATCTAGACGGCTCCCAACTCGTTCCGGGTGCGCTGGTTTTTTCTTTGAAAACCACGGCACAGTTGGACGGTTGAAGGCCAGGCTCCCAAGGGCTGAGTTCCGTATTGCACGGAACTCAGCCCTTTCAATTTGCCTTTTCGCTTGCAGCAACGCATCGATAGCATGTCGTTTCATTGCACCAACATGAATCGAATCCGCGCTCATTGGTCAGCAATGTGTCAGCGCATTGAAAAAATATGCCGGCAAAATCGATGCCTAAGGAAACTGGCTGGACGCTCGGGAAAATGCTAGCTGTATCGGCCGATTGGAGTTACTAGCCTTACTACAACGAAGAATCCGATCGTCGATCCAATTAGACAAATGAAATTGCAACTTGCATTCCGCATTCGGTACACCGCGACCGACCGGCGAAATGATGACCAGCATGCTCTGATAGCGAAAGCGACTGACGTCACCGTGTGACGCGTTTGCGTGTCGTGCCGGCGGGAGCCATACCCGCTGAATTCTTCGTGCGTATGACCTGTCGCCGGGACCCGACGGAGTACTGATCAAGTTCCGGGATCAACACAATAAACGGAGCGCGCGAATGAGCGACGAGCGGACCGTGACGCTTGACCGTCTGGAAGATCAGATCAAATGGTATGACCATAAAAGCCTTTCGGCACAGCGACACTACAAATTGCTGAAACTGCTCCAGATGGTTACCGCCGCGGTGATCCCGCTGCTCGCCATCCTCTCTGTCGAACAGTGGCAGAAGGTGAACGCGACACTCGGTCTGTGCGTGTTGATCCTGGAAGGTGTCCAGCAACTCAATCAATATCAGCACAACTGGATTACCTACCGCTCGACGTGCGAATCCTTGAAGCACGAAAAATACACCTATCTCGCGTCGGCGGGTCCGTATGCGGGCGCCGAAGACCGATTGGCGACGCTGGCGGATCGCATCGAAGGGCTGATATCCCAGGAGCACGCAAAATGGGTTTCAACGCAAGAGCAGATGCGGTCGCCTCGGGGTCTCGACACGGCAGGTTGAAGCCCATGCGTCCTTGAAGCCCTCGGCGCTTTCCGCCACAGGCCGTACTGCTGTCTAACCCAAGCGAAGGCAATTCGCCCGGGGAGCGCCATGAGAATTT
The DNA here is from genome assembly GCF_002097715.1 of Burkholderia ubonensis subsp. mesacidophila. NCBI lineage: Bacteria > Pseudomonadati > Pseudomonadota > Betaproteobacteria > Burkholderiales > Burkholderiaceae > Burkholderia > Burkholderia ubonensis. Next base: position 2,272,367 of record NZ_CP020737.1, on the reverse strand, counting down.
CTCGGAGTGTTGCCCCGTCGAATTGCCCGGTTCGGCGATCGTCTTGTGTGCTTGGGTACTCCAGGACGGCGTTTGGCGCAATGCTCGGCGCGATTCTCGGTGCAATTGCGGTCAGTAGCGCTGCGCATGCACAAGGACTCGGGTCCGGGGCGGCTGACGATGGCGCCACCAGCACCGCCGCGGATTGCGTATCGGGGAGCCGGGACGCGTGTGGCGCACCGGAAACGAACACCGGGCAGATTGCCGACGCGCAGACGGCGCCGGCAGCGAATGCCGCTACGTCCGACTCGCGTTCCTCACTGCCGGAACGCGCTGACACTTCCGGGCAGCCGCTTGGACTCGCCGTGAACGCAGGCCTGACCTACGACGATAACGTGTCGCGCGCGCGCGTTGCCGAAGACAAGCTATCGAGCCAGTCGCTCGGTGCAACCGCAAGCAAGGTCTTTCTCCTTCCGTTGAGCGGCTCGTGGCAAATCATGCTGAATGGCTTTGCCGGGGGCGACGCCGTGCGCACCTATACGAAATTGTCGCGCCTGTTTGTCGGTCTTCACGGCGAGATCCGCTATCGTCACTCGTCGTCTTTTTTTAGCCCGACGCTCGCGCTGTTTTCTCGCATCTCTGGAGAGGAGTACGGTTCCGATCTGCGCAGGGGCTATCGCTATTCCTTCGGCGCTTCAATAGAGCAGCCGCTGACGGATCGCATCACGCTGTCCGGATCCATTGCACACAATCGGCGCGACGCGAAAAGCGCCGTGTTCGACATCAGTGACAACGCGGTACGGCTCAACCTTGATTACGCGACCGTGGCAACGGGCTCGTTCTATGTGAGCGCGGAATACCATCTCGGCGATACGGTCTCGTCAGGACGGATGTCGCTTGCAAATGTCGATATCGCAGAGGTTTTCGTCCGGGACGACGCGTTCAACCGCAGCGATTTCTTCAGCTATCGAACCAGAGCCAGGACGGTGTTTGCCGCAATCGGCTATAGCTACCCGGTCGGCGAGAAAGGCTCGCTCGATTTTTCCTGGCGATATGCGCACGCGACGCCCACTGCAACACCGAATTTCCTCGGCGCGGGCAACTCACCCTATACCGACAACCAGTTCACGATCGCCTACCAGATGCATTTCTGAGGACATAGCCATGCGCTCAAATTGGCTCATCGGTTGCGCGGTGTTCGCGGTGGCGGCGCTCCTGCTGGCGGGGTGCAGCGGCGGGAGCAGCAACGACGTGTCTCCGGCGGCTCCGCCCATTGCCGCGCCGACGGGAGCCGACATGTTCCTCCTGTTCCCGAACCCGCAGGTGCAGCCTGACGGTTCGTTCCAGACCAATACCGACGCCTACGCCCAGGCTTACTATGCGGCGATCGATCCGACCAACGCGAAGGACACGTTGGACAAGTGGAAGGCGGCAAACGGCTTCGGCAGCGGAACGGGAACGGAGATGACCGCCGTATTCGGTGACGTTCGGGATCTCGGCTACGGCCGCCGTATGGTTGCCCGGGTCGATCCCGCTCGCCAGAGCATTGCATTTCTCGTCGAGAACTACCTGACCAGTCCTGGCGGATCGTACGGTTTCTCGAGCCTGAGCATGGACGCTGCGGTACTGAGCGATGCGCGCTGGCGCATCCATTACAACGCCATTGAATTCAGTCCGGGTCCTAACGGCGGTGTGCCGTTTGCGAAGTTCTACAATTTCGATCCCGTCACCGGGCAGCGGCAGCTGACGATCGATATGGATGGACGTGGCCGCAAGGCGATGCCTGCCGTCTGCTTCTCGTGCCATGGCGGACGCGCCGACGCGCTCACACGGGATATGAACGGAAATCCCGTGTTCGGTCACGTGCAGTACGCGCAGTCCCAAGCCGACGGTGACGCACAGGCCCGGCTGCAGCCGTTTGAAGTAGGGAGCTTCGATTTTTCCACCATGTCGGGACATACGCGTGTGGACTACGAAGCAATCCTGAAGGCGATGAACAAGTTGGTGCTATGCACTTATCCGGTGGCCGCGGGCGCGCCCGCCGGGCAAACCAATTGCCCGGATTATCCGGTGTTCAATCGCCAGGCCAACTCCAGCGAATGGCAGGGCAAGCCAGCCATGCTGATACGGAACGCATACGGCGGCAACGGTTTGCCCGCCGCCACCTATCTGGATTCGTATCTTCCTCAGACCTGGTCAAACGCGGGCCAGGGAGCGCTGTACCGCAACGTCGTCGCGCAATCGTGTCGTGCGTGCCACATGCTGCGCGGAAGCAAGGTCAGCGACGAAATCGACTTCGACGATTTCAAGGGTTTCGTGACGTACCAGCAGCTGATCAAGCACGACGTGATCGATCGCGGAACGATGCCACTGGCCAGGATCGTCTACGACAACTTCTGGAAGTCGGGCGAACCTGAATTGCTCGCCAGTTTTCTCGAGTCGCCGCCAAACGCCCAGGTCGTACGGGATGCAAGTGGTGCGGTTCTGCAGCCCGGGCGGCCGATCGCCGATCCCGGGCCGGACCGGGCGGTCAATTCAGGCCCGACCCGGTTGAGCGCCGCGGACAGCAGGTTCGCGGACACTTTTCGCTGGACCATTGTCGGCGGTCCGGCCGGTGGAGTGCTGAGCGATGCCAACAGTCCTTCACCCATCTTTACGCCGGGTGGGACAGGGCTTTACGTGTTGCAGCTCGTCGTGAGTCGCGGCACGGCAACAAGCGCGCCGGCGCAGTTGAGAATCAGCGTCAACGGCTCCGGGGTCACTGATCCGAGCCAGCTCCGCCTGGCTGATATCCTCGCCGTCCTGCAGGGCACGCAGACCAACCCGCGCTGTCTGTCATGTCATGGATTGCCCCCGCTTTCCGGGCTGATTCCCCCGCTCAACTACCAGGATCCTGTCGGCCTGTATCAGAACATCCGCAGCCGCATCAACTTTACCGACATCAACGCGAGCCCGTTGTTGCAGAAGCCCGCTGGACTCGAGGGCCACGGTGGTGGTCTTCAGAGCGGTTTCGACCTGTCCGGGCCGCCGACCCAGGCGAGCGCGATGCCCGTTGGGCGCGAATCCTACGATCTCCTTGTCAATTGGATCATGAATGGCGCGCCCGAGAAATAGCGGCCGTAGCGTGGTCTGCACCCACGCCTCGGCGTTGAAGGCCGCTTCACGGCGTGTAATTTCGCGTCGACGGCACGCCATACCGCGCATCCGGCAATGCCGGAAAGGATCGCGGCAATTCCCGTCCCACCAGCGTTTCGATCAGCGCGAGTTCCTGGTCGGTGTGGTTCTTGAACGGCGCGGGAAGAATGCTCTTTCCCGGATTCTTGTTGCCTGGAAGGATATAGAGCGGTCTGTTGTGATGCGTCGACACAACCGTGTCCGTGCTCTGCGGGTCATCCTTTGCGGCGACATTCGTAGCGCCATAGCAGGTACAAAAATACGTTTGTTCCGGGTCGGCTTCGAGATACAACCCTGTCCCGCGAATGCCGATTGATGCCGAGGGCGTCTCGATCCGAACCGGCCGCCCCGGAGCAAACACGGAAAGCAGCTTTCCGTTGAGCAGCTTCATGCTGCCGACGATTTCGGATGCCGGATCTCCAGCCGTTGCGGACAGCACGAGGTTGCTGTCGTTGCGCAGGAGCATCGACGTTTCGCCCACGACAAAGATGAGCTGGCTGCGAGGCCCGGTCTCCACCGTATCTCCGGGTCTGATAGGGGAGTCGACGGTCGCCGGCTTGCCGTTGATCTTGCAAGCGCCGTCAACGCTGTATATCGATTGACCCGGCGGGAGCTTGGCCGGCCTGCCGCCGAAAATGCCGGCGGCAATCGCATTGCCCGCACCTGTCGATGCGGTGAAAAATCCGGCGGCAAGCGCGCGGATCAGAATCCGTCGACGGGGGTCGTCCGCATCACCGAAACGTTGCATGGATGCTCCGCGTTCAGGGAGTGCTTCAGCTTGAAGACCTGGAATGTCGTGGGATGCATGGTATTTCTGTTGATTCTGCAAGCGGCGCGGAAGAGTGAGACCCATACGTGCCGCGCGCTTCGCAGTATTAAGGTAGGCCAAATAATGGCGTCATTCCAGGCATTTAATCGCACTTCTCAGGAGCAGGCAGTGATGCGCAGGTCTTGTGATAGCTGCCCGTGCGCACATATCTTTTCCACTCGTCGCAACTCAAGTTCCGATTGGCAATTCGGCAAGCTTCCGAAGTAGCGGCCGCCGGGTCGACGCGCCAAAGCATGATCTTGCTGTCAAGCCCTCCGGAGGCCACGTGTATGCCATCCGGGCTGAACGCAACACTCTGGAGCCGCTCGTCGTGGCCCTCCAGCACGGTCGCAACGGGTGTTTCCCTGTTCAGGTCCCAGACGATCACCTTCTTGTCCCAGCCGACCGATGCCAGTTGCGTGCCGTCCGGACTGAACGCAACGCCGAGCACCGGCTCGGAATGCGCTTCGAGCGTTGCCAGCAGGGTGTTGTCGGTCGTGTTCCACAGGCACACGGTGCCGTCCCAGCTCGAGGACGCGAGTCGGGTGCCATCCCGGCTGAATGCGACGCTCGAGACGGCATCGCCATGCTTCTCGAGTCTCGCGATCTGGCGATGGCTGTTGATGTCCCACAGGAGCACGCCGTGTTTCGCGCTCGCGATTGCCAGTGTCGTACCGTCGGGGCTGAACGCCACGGACAAGTAAGGGCCGGCCTGTATCGGCAAGGTTGCGGGCGGACGATGCGCGTTGACGTCCCAGATCGTGACGGCGCTTTCGCCGGCTCCGGCGACGAACCGGCCATCATGACTGAACGCAACGCCCGAAATCCTTCCACTCGATGCATCGAACGACTTCAACGGTGTTGCGTGGTCGAGGTCCCAAAGCGCTACCGTGCCATCCCAACTGCCTGACGCGAGCCATTTCCCGTCGGGACTGACGGCGATGCTGCTGACCATGTTCTTGTGCAGACGGGGTAGCGTTGCCACCCGCTTTCGGGTTTCGACGTCCCAAATGGTGATGGCGTTGTCGGAGCCTGATGACGCAAGATGCTTGCCGTCGGCGCTGAATGCAAGGCTCATGACCCGGCCGTCGAGGTCCTGCAGCGGCGCGGCGAATCGCGTATCGGGCAATTCCCACAAGATCACCGACTGGTCGGCGCCGGACGACGCAAGCCGTAGTCCATCCGGGCTGAACGCCGCCGAGAAGATCATTGCGGAATGCCCTTTCAGGGTGGCGGTGGGTGCGCCGGTCAGAATGTCCCATACGATCAGGCTCCGGTCCGCGCCGGCGGACACGATTCGCCTGCCGTCGGGGCTGAATGAAACGGCGTGAACCGCTGCCGTATGCCCGACGAAGAAGCGCACACCCGCATAGCTGTCGGTATTCAAGACGACCACGGAACCATTCGCACCCGACAACGCAAGGTACTTGCCGTCCGGGCTGAATGCGACGCTCAACACTTTGCCGATATGAACCGGAAGACTGCGCTGACGCGTGTTGTCGCTTAGCGCCCAGATGGCGACCGTTCCATCCCAGCTCGACGATGCGACCCGCGTGCCATCCGGACTGAAGGTGACGCCGGTCACCATGTCCGTGTGTCCGTCAAGCGTGGCAACAGGCCTGCCGCTTTCCACGCTCCAGATCATGATGGTTCGGTCCGCGCCGCCGGAAGCCAGCAACTTGCCGTCGGGGCTGAATGCGACGCTGGTGACGGTGCCTTGATGTCCTCGAAAGACGGCGACGGATTTGCGGCTATCCACGTCCCAGAGCGTCACGGTGCCATCCTCATTTGCGGAGGCCACTTGCCTGGCGTGCGGGCGGAACGCAACGCCGTAAACCTCCTCGCCATGCCCGGTCATGTTCGCAATCGGCTTGTGCTGTTCCACGTCCCACAGCATGACGCTGCCGTCGTAGCTGCCGGAGGCGAGCGTCTTGCCGTCCTCGCTGAACGCAACGCTGAATACGGGCTTCCGATGACCGTGCAAATACGCGGAAATAGCGGGTTGGCGAAGGAAGCGCGGGATGAAAGCCATCGCATCAGGCCGAGTGTTCGACATCCGCAGCGCCTCGAGGTGCAGCAACAAGGCAGTGTCGTACTGGCGGTTTTCGAGTTTGTCGGCGCTGGCGATAAGCGCATCGTGTTGGGTGCGCGTGCGCAACGCGTAGCTTTGCCGTACGGAAACGGCGGCGACGACAATCAGCGCGGCGGCGGACAACGCACCGACGAGCACGAAGAAGGAGTTGCGCCGGTTGACGCGCTGCTGGGCGAGGGCGGCTTGCTCACGTGCGTGCGCTGCCTGCTCGGCTTCGCTTGCACGACGGTTGTCCCGGCTATCCTTGACGACGCGCGTCAGCACATCGTGAGTCAGCTCGATGCGGCGAACGTCGCGCCGCTCGTCGATTCGCAACAGGCGGCGGCGCACCAATTGTTCGAGGCCCTGCGCGCTCACGCCGGGCCGAGCCAGTGCGTCGTCGAAATCGTAGCTGTCGCGATACCCGCGGTCGGTAATCAGTTCGTCTTCAACGAAGGCCCGCAAGTGCGGATCACAGCCGTCCATGCTGCGCGCATAGAATCCCGAGAGGATTTCGCCGTCGGCGCGTTCGATCAGGTCAAACGTAATGGACTCGCGCGGCGGACGGCTTTCACGCCGCTTGCGATTCAGTTCGCTGCACATCACGCTGAGCAGGGCAGGGTCGATTTCGATGCGTTCGAATTCCGATCGATCGACGGGGGGCGTGGCCTTGTTCTGCCAGGCCAGACGAATGATGCTGCGCGCGCTTTCGTCGTTGACGAGATGCCCGCCGGCTTCGGTGACGACGCGATACGCCTGCGCTCCGTCCATCGCCAGCAGCCGAAAGCGGTTGTACATGAGCGATGGTATCTGCTCCTTCAAGCTCTCGACTTCAGCGAGGAAGTCCTCGCGAAAGCTCAGCAGGAGTTTCGCGCGAGACCGCTTGAACTCGAAGCGGCCGGCATGCGAGGGATCCGCCTCCAGTGCCTGCGCGACCGTCTCCGGCGGATGGTTTTCGACCAGGTTGCCGAGCGAGGCGACGAACTGCGCCAGGCGATTTCGCGACCCGTCGGCATCCAGGCCTGACGTGAATATTTCCTCGAACTGGTCGAGCACGATGACGGGCGTGACCGGCCGATTGCGTGCGCTCCAGAATTCGACGTCGCGCCGGTGAAAGAACGACCACAGGCTCTCGTCGGCCACCGGTTGCGTGGCGTGCACGTGATAGGCCTCGCATTCCGTCTGTAGCGTGCGAAACACCTGCTCGGTGAGGGGCGGCGCATTCTCGGCATGATCCAGACGCACGTAGACGGGCAGGTAGTCGTGATCTCGCAGCAGCGGAAAGAGCCCCGCTTTGAGCAGTGACGTCTTGCCCAGTCCCGACCGGCCGAGCAACACGGTCAGGTTCTCGCGCTGAACGAGGCGGTAGAGTTCGCGCGACTCGACGGTCCTTCCGAAGAAGTAGGCGCGATCCGCCTCGTCAAAAGGATCCAGGCCGGGCCACGGATTGTCCGGTGTCAGCGCCTCGCGTCCGGGGCCGAGCATGTCAGGTCGCCTGCTGTCTGCGATGGAAATCGCGCACCAGCTCGACGAGTCGATTGGCCGATTCGGATGTCAGCGTTCCGCCGGAAAGGCGCATGGCCTGCGAGCGCTTGAACGTGTCGGGCAGCGCATCGGCGACGTCGATTCGCGTGTCGTCGATCACGATAGGTACGATGAATGTCTCATCACGCGACATTCCGCTGGCGATATCGTGCGCGTAGTTCCATTCCCGCCAGAAATAGCGTCGATGGTTTCTTTCGCTCAGCGCCTCATGCGATATGACCGGCGCGAACAATGAACATCGTTCGACGCCTTGACGGATCATGTGCGCCCAATCGTCGCCGGCGTGCAGGGCGGCCTTGTCGAACCAGACGTCCAGCCCGGCAGCCTGGAGTCCGCTCGCGAGGCGTTCTGCGGCCCCGATGTTTTCGCTGGCGTAGCTGATGAAAATGGCGCCCTGTGGCACATGCACGGTGTCAGGAATCCTGGACGATTGCGGTGGATCGTGCGCGTCGACGGGGTGGAGCTCGCGCCAACGCCGCGTCAGTTCCGACACGAAGGCGTGAGCCGTAATGGGAACCACGCGTGTTTCATGGCTGTAGTTCTTGAGAAAGAAGGTGAGATCCGCCTCGTTCTGGATCCGGTCGTCGACCAGGACCTCCCAGCGCCTGCGCTTTTGTGAAAGCTCGACGCTCCGCACCGCGCGAATGAAAAAGCGCGTCAGCCAGTCCTGAAAGCCACAACCGAGAAACAGCAGGTGATGGCGGCGCAATTCGTCGAACAGGAACGCCGGCTGGCGCTGCTTGTCCTGCATCGCATGGACAAACTCCAGCAGATCCTCGTCGCAGATCACGAATTCCGGGGAACAGGATGCGCGCCCGAGCAAATGGAAGACGAGGGGCCTCGTCAGCTCGGCCTTCGAACAGGTCATGTCCCGCAGGGCATTCGGCGCGTAGCTGATCTGGTCGGCGCGCGATCCCGGATGGGCTGCCGCCAGCGCATCCGCGAGCAGGGAATCGCAAGTCAGCGACACGTATAAATTGAAGCGGGAAATGCTGGCGAGATCGCTGAGCAATTCGCATGGGCTCAGCGCGGCGTTCCGGACGATGCTGAAGATTCTCGGATACAGTTCCTCGCGGTCGCCGCCCGTACTCAAGTGCAAGGAGACGACGTCGTTCAGCTGAAAGCGCTCCGGCAGCCCGGCGACCGGCAGGTCAAGCACCTGCTGTAGCCGCCTGGCAATCCAGCGACCGATCGGGAGGTCCACGCCGTCGTCGTAAACCGTCACCAGGTCAGGACCGATCACGGGGATGACGCGGCTTTCCTCGACAAGGAGGAGGAGATCTTCCCAGAACCGCTCGTGAGGATCGATCATCTGACGCTCACCCTGTTTGGCGGCCGCCTGTGCGCGTTAACCAACGGCGGCCGGTAAGGTGTCGATTGCCATTCGGAATTCCGCGCCAAACAAATCACTGTCTGCGAGCGCTTTACCCAGGAATTGAACCCATTTTTTAATATATCAATCCGGTGGACCGTCATCGTCAGCACAAACCCTGATCGTACTGTTTGACGCGGGCCTATGGCGCCGAGTCGACCTGAAGTCCGTGTACCGCGGGCATCACGACGCATCCTGCAACACGTCCCCATGCCCGGCGAGCGTGCCGTCCTCGATCCGCACGATATCCGGGGCGATCAGCGTGGTCGCGCGCGGCGCAGGCGCCGCGCGCGTGCAGCCGTCATGCGACAGGAATCGGGTTGTCGACGATGAACTGGTTGAACTGGTCGACGAACGCATGCTCGTTCGGCCCCGCGTTATCGCGCAGCGGCCGGGCAGCGTCGACGACGATCTCGGTCGTGGCGGTTTCCAGCAGCGTCATCGTTTCGGCGATGAACGCGTCGAGCGGCATCGCACGCGGGTCGCCGCTCTTGAGAACGAGATCCGTGTCGACCCACGGCGGTGCGATCTCGAGAACGCGGACACTCGTGTTGCGCAGCATGAAGCGCTGCGACAGCGTGTACGAGTGGATCGCGGCCTTGGTGGCCGAGTACAGCGCGGTCGCCGCGAGCGGCACATAGGCGAGCACCGAGCTGTTGTTGATGAGGGTCGCCTCGGGCTGCCGCTTCAGATGCTCGACGAAGGCGGCGCTCACGCGCACGGGGCCGAGCAGGTTCGTGTCGACGAGACGGAGGGCCTGATCGTCGTCGAGTGGGCCGCCGGCGTCGTCGAACGGCATGATGCCCGCGTTGTTGATCACGACGTTCAAGGCCGGATAGCGTTCGATCAACTCGCTGGCGACCTCGCGAATCCGCGCGGCGTCGCTCACGTCGAGCTCGACGGTGTCGATGTCGGGATTCAGCTTCGAGATCTCGTCGAGCAACGCCTTGCGCCGGCCCGCAACGATGACCTTGTTGCCGCGCCGGCTGAAGGCTTCCGCCAGCGCGCGACCGATGCCCGACGTGCCGCCGGTGATGAAGAGGGTGTTTCCGCTGAGTTTCATGTTCGGCGTTCCTTGTCAGGATGGATCGGGTGCGGGGGCGATTGCCGCGATTTATCGCGCCGTCGCGTAGCGCGGTGCGGGCGCGTTGGTCGACAGATGCGGGGCCATCGTTTGCCGCGCGGCTTCATAGGCGTCCCACTCTTCGCCGGCATGCAGCGACGGGATCGTCACGAGTTCGCGACGGTCGAAGCCCGTCAGCGCGGCGTCGACCATGTCGGAGGCCGACATGACGATCGCCTTGGGCAGGTGCTCGAGCGGGAGGCCGCCGGTCTCCCAGAAATCGGTGGCGGTCGCGCCGGGCAGCACCGCCTGCACCTGCACGCCCTTGTCGGCGAGCTCGTGATGCAGCGACTGGCTGAAGGCGAGCACGAACGCCTTGCTGCCGCCGTAGACGCCGTTGAGCGTTTCCGGCGAGATCGCGACGATCGACGAGATGTTGATGACGGCGCCCTTGCCGCGCGCGACGAAGCCCGGGACGGCCGCATACGTGAGGCGGGTGAGGGCGGTGACGTTCAGGTCGATCAGCCGCGTCATCGCATCGACGTCGCTGTCGAGGAGCGGCGTATGCGTTCCCACGCCCGCGTTGTTGACCAGCAGCGTGATGCTGGCGTCCTGTTTCAGTTTGGCTTCGACGCCGGCGAGTGCCGCGCGGTCGTTGAGGTCCGCGGCGATGATTTCCACGCTGCGGCGCGTGTCGTTCGTGATGCGCTCGGCGAGGGCCGCCAGCCGGTCGCGGTTGCGCGCGACCAGGATCAGGTCGTAGCCGCGGCGTGCCAGCCGGTCGGCATAGATCGCGCCGATACCCGTCGACGCGCCGGTCACGACGGCCGTACCTTGATGTGCTTGAGCCATGATGTCACTCCGTTCCGAAGGGGTTGGTGAATGCGTGAGTGCATTCTGGCTTCGATTCGGCGCGACGGAAATGACGTAGATGGGTATGATTCAGGACATGGCTTGACGGCTTTGACCGACACGGGAGAACGGAGATGCACCGGATTGGCTTCCTGATCAGCGACGGTTTTCAGATCATGGCGCTCGCGCCGCAGTCGGTGTTCGAGTACGCGAACATGGTGGCGGGCGACGCGTTCTACGCGCTCGAGAACTTCTCGGTAGACGGCGGCGAGGTGCGCTCGTCGCTCGGCGTGGCGGTGGGCACGCGGTCGTTGCGCGGAAAGCTCGACGTGGACACGTGGATCGTCGCCGGGGTCAATGATCCGCTCGATTCGCCGCCCCCGGGAAAGCTGCTTGCGTACCTGCGCCGGGCGGGCCATCGCGCGAGGCGCATCGCCGGGATCTGCACCGGCGCATTCGTGCTCGCGGAAGCGGGCCTGCTGGCGCAGCGGCGCGCCACGACGCATTGGGCGTTCGGGCGCGACATGCAGAAGCGCTTTCCGGACATCCGCGTCGAGGAAGACCGGATCTACATCGTCGACGGGCCGATCTGGACGTCCGCCGGCATGACGGCCGGCCTCGACCTCGCGCTCGCGATGGTGGAAAAGGATCTGGGGGCGGAGGCGGCCCGTTCGGTCGCGCACAAGCTGGTCATGCACCAGCGGCGGGCCGGCGGACAGTCTCAGCATTCCGAAATGCTGGAGCTCGCGCCGAAATCGGACCGCATCCAGAATGCGCTGAACTATGCGCGCCAGAATCTGGGCCGCCCGCTGACGGTGGAGGAACTGGCCGAGACGGTGCATCTGAGCCCGCGCCAGTTCAGCCGCGTGTTCACGCTCGAAACCGGACAGTCCCCGGCCAAGGCCATCGAAAGGCTGCGGCTGGAAGCCGCGCGGCTGATGGTCGAGCAGAGCCGGCATCCGCTCGACGTCATCGCGAGGGAGACCGGCTTTCGCGATCGCCGCCACATGCGCGAAGCCTTCATGCGCGGATTTGGCCTGCCGCCGCAGGCCGTCCGGCGCGATTCGCGCCTGGACGACTGAAAAAACTTCCGGACCGGCATTCGTCGGTTTCGATGCCGCGCGGTCGGTTGAACCGGAACGCGCCGAAAAAAAACAGGCGGACATGTCGATTTGCGCGCACCTCATTCGTCGTATCTACGTCGACGCCGGCCGTGCTCGAGACCCGGGTCAAATCGCGGATAGACGCAGATACAAGGAGATGCCACATGCACGCTTCTCGCTACCGCTGGGTGATCGTCGCCGCGGGCGGCCTGCTGGGCTGCGTCGCGATCGGCGCGATGTTTTCGCTGCCGGTATTCCTGAGGCCGATCGCGCGCGACACCGGATGGTCGGTGACCGGCATCTCGAGCGCGATGACGATCGGCTTCGTCGCGCTGGCGCTCGCCAGCATCGCATGGGGCAGCCTGTCGGACCGCGTGGGCCCGCGGGGCGTGGTGATGGCGGGGGCCGTCCTGCTGGCCGCGAGTCTCGCGCTCGCGAGCCGCGCGCCGTCGCTGGCCGCGTTTCAGCTGAGCTTCGGCCTGCTCGTCGGCAGTGCGACGGCGGCGATCTTCGCGCCGGTGATGGCGTGCGTGACGGGCTGGTTCGACACGCATCGCAGCCTCGCCGTGTCGCTCGTGTCCGCGGGCATGGGCATGGCGCCGATGACGATGTCCCCGCTGGCCGCGTGGCTCGTGTCGGTGCACGGCTGGCGGACGTCGATGCAGATCATCGCCGCGCTGGCGGCTGTCCTGATGATTCCGGCGGCGTGCCTCGTGCGCCGCGCCCCGGCGCTCGACGGCGGGCAGGGCGCGGCGTTGCCGGCGGACGCGCGGCACACCGCGATGTCCGTCGGGCAGGCGCTGCGTTCGCCGCAATTCATGATCCTGGCGCTGACGAACTTCTTCTGCTGCATGACGCACTCCGGCCCGATCTTCCATACGGTGAGCTACGCGACGAGTTGCGGGATACCGCTCATCGCCGCGGTGTCGATCTACAGCGTGGAAGGGCTGGCCGGCATGGGAGGCCGCATCGCGTTCGGCATCCTGGGCGATCGCGCCGGCGCGAAACGCATGCTGGTGGCGGGCCTGCTGATCCAGGCGGTCGGCGCGCTCGCCTACTTCTTCGTGCGCGGCCTTGGCGGGTTCTATGCGGTCGCGACGCTGTTCGGTTTCGTCTACGCAGGCGTGATGCCCTTGTATCCGGTCATTGCGCGCGAAAACTTCCCGCTGCGGATGATGGGCACCGTGATCGGCGGCAGTGCGATGGCCGGCAGCCTGGGGATGGCGGCGGGGCCGGTCGCCGGCGGCCTGATCTTCGATGCGCTCGGCGGCTACGGCTGGCTCTATGTCGGGTCGTTCGGCATCGGGATCGGCGCGTTCCTGATCGCGCTGACGTTCCGGCCGTTTCCGAAGGATCGCTCGATGCCGGCGGCGGCGTGACGCGCGCGCCGCGCGGCTACCCCTGCGCGCCGAGACGAAACACGCTGCGCAGCTCGTCGTGGTTGTGGACGTCGAGCTTGCGATAGATCTTGCGGACGTGATCGACGACCGTGCTGTCGCGCAACGCGAGGCAACGCGCGATCTCGCTGTGCGAGCGGCCGAGCACGAGCTGCGTGCAGAGCTCGCGCTGGCGTTCGGTGAGGCCGAGCCGGAAGCCGAGCCGCTCGATTTCCAGTTCGAGCGGCGGGAAGTGCTCGATGTAGATCACGATCGCGAATTCGCGTCGCATCGCGCCGGCGTCGGCGAAGCGATACGCCTTGAAGCGGAAGCGGCCCGCGGTGGTGCGGCGCTCCAGCGTGGCGGGCGGCGCGGGGTGGCCTCGCCAGATCCGGCTGACGTTCGTCAGCAGCGGCGCGAGCCAGTCCGGTACGCGGTCGTGGCGATAGAACGCGAGCGGCTCGCCGGTCGCGAGCGCCAGCATCCGGATGCTGTCCGCATTGTGCAGCAGGACCCGGCCGGCGTCGTCGACGACCACGATCGCGGACAGGCTGCCTTCCGCTTCATGCAGCGGCGGCTGCACGGGACGCGACAGCGCATGTGCGAGATGCCGCGCGAACGGTTCGAGGTCGCGGTGATCCCGTTCGGAGAACGGCGGGCTGCCCGGTGAACGGGACAATTGCAGGCTGCCCCAGCCGCGCGTGCCGTCGGTCGCGGTCAGCTCGAGACAGTGCCGCATCGATACCGGCCGCCACAGGTCCGCATACATGGCGCTCGACAATAGCGCGCTGTCGTAGCGCGCGCTGTTGTCGAAGCCGCGTCCGCGACGCATCGCGTCGGAAAAGGTGACGCCGAGCACTTCCTGTTGCCGGGTGTTGTGGACGTTCGCGAAGTAGGCGGGAAGCACCGTGTAGACCGCGTCGTTTTCGCTGTACACGTCGGTCAGCGCATGACGGTCGTCCGCGTAGAAGAACATCCCCCAGTCGGCGCCGACGATGTGCCGTGCCGCTTCAATCACGTGAGGAATGACGAGACGCGGCTCGACGCCCAGCGAACACAGTCGTCGAATGTGACCTGCAAGCGCGGCGTGCTTGTCAGACATGAAGACGTCCCTCGAGCGTACGACGGACCTGCTCGCGACAGCGTCGCGGTGCGCGATGTGTTGAGCTTAGGCGGAAAAGATGACAACTCGCGCAATTGCCCCCTTTCAAGGGGGCGTCAAGCGCACCCGTGGTCCCTATCATTGCCCCATTCCTGCCGTACGACCGATGCCGCACGCTGTCGCGCGCGATGCGAGAGAGGAGTCCGAAGCAACGCGAGCACGACAGGAAGATTCGATTCGCGATGCGGCGAAACGTGCGAACAGGACGACACGAAACGCGCGATGCGGCCGCGAAGCGGTTTTGCGCATCCCGATGCGCTGACCCGGGGGAATTCATAGGGGGAATGCTGGAAAAGATCGACGAAGCCTCGGGCGCGCGAGCCGGTCGCCGGCCGGCCTGTCGAATGCGCGCGGCTGCATGGCGTCGGCAACGGCCATGGACAGGCTCGGCCGGCGCATCGCAATGAGGCGGATGTCGAAGCGCGCGGACGGCGGACATCAGCGCCGCCCGCGTCGAACAGATCGCATTGCTGCTTCATGTGAGGTGCCACGATGAAGACCGTATTCAAGGCGGCGTTGGCCGCAGTCTGCGTGCTGGGTGCGATGGGGCTCGCCCGGGCGCAGGAGGGAAGCACACCGGCGTCGCCGTCCGACGCCGCGATTAGCTCGACGTCGGTGGGCAGCATGCCCGCCGCAGGTACGCAGTCGGGCAGCCCGACCGGCCTGACACGGGCGCAGGTCAAGCAGGAACTGCTGCGCGCGCAGAAGTCGGGCGAACTGGAACGCTTGAACCAGCTCTACCAGGGCGGTCAATAGTCATTGGTCCGACCGCCGACCGCCGGGCGGCGCGGGCGGTCGCGTCTTCCGGCGGCGCTGACGGGGCAATGCGCGGCGATGCGGTGCGATTATGCGATGCCGCACGCCGCGCATCGTTGTAAATGGGGGAAGAACGACGCGTGCGCCGACGCAGCACAATCCTGTCGCCGATGCAATATCGAGCATTCTCTCGAAGGGCCTGTCACATGCGCGTCACCCTGCTAGAATTCGGCTGCCGCATTGTTTCGATTGACCAATGAGATTGCTTGACGCCCTGGTCGAACAGCGTATTGCCGCCGCCGCCGCGCGGGGCGCGTTCGACGATTTGCCGGGTACCGGCGCGCCGCAGGCGCTGGACGACGACCTGCTCGTACCCGAGGAGGTGCGGGTGGCCAACCGTATCCTGAAGAATGCGGGCTTCGTGCCGCCGGCCGTCGAACAACTGCGCGCGCTGCGCAACCTGCAGGACGAACTGCGCGCGGTCAGCGACCGCGCGGCGCGTTGCCAGCTGCAGGCGAAGATGCTGGCGCTCGACATGGCGCTCGAATCGCTGCGCGGCGGCCCGATGACGGTGCCCCGCGAATACTGCCGCCGCATCGCCGAACGCCTGTGCGAGCGCGGGCTCGACGACGACGGGCCTGCAGAAGCGGGGCCGATGTGACGCCCGACGTGCTGCCGGGCGCGCCTGCCGAACCCACGACCGATTCTCCCGCACCCGCCGCCGCGCCGGTGTCGGCGCGCGACACGCATTTCATGCGGCTCGCGCAGGCCGCCGCCGAAGAGGCGCGCGCGGCCGGCGAAGTGCCGGTGGGCGCGGTGCTGGTGCGCGGCGACGAAGTGATCGCGCGCGGCTTCAATCACCCGATCGGCGGGCACGACCCGTCGGCCCACGCCGAAATGGCCGCGCTGCGGATGGCGGCCCAGCATCTGCAGAACTACCGGATGCCCGGCTGCGAGCTGTACGTGACGCTCGAGCCGTGCCTGATGTGCGCGGGCGCGATCATGCACGCGCGGATCGCGCGCGTCGTGTACGGCGCGGCGGATCCGAAGACGGGCGCTTGCGGCAGCGTGATCGACGCGTTCGCGAATCCGCAGCTCAATCATCACACCGAGGTCGTCGGCGGCGTGCTGGCCGACGAGTGCGGCGCGGCGCTGAAGTCGTTCTTCGCCGAGCGTCGCCGTGCGCTGCGCGAGGCGCGCCTCGCGCGCGACGACGCGTCCGGCACGTGATGAACCCGGCGCGGTTCGGGCCCTCTAAGCTGGTTTGATCACCGACACGTCCTGCCCATGTCCGCTCCGCCCACCGCATCCTATTCCATCCGCCTGCTGGCGCCGTCCGGCTATCCGCACGATCCCGACGCGATCAATCGCGCGCTCGAGCGCCTGAGCGACGCGCAGCACCGCATCGAGAACGTCGAGGCGACGCAGCGGCGCTACCAGCGTTTCGGCGGCACCGACGGCGAACGGGCGGGGGACCTGAACCGGCTCGCCGATCCCGCGCGGCCGCTGCCCGACATCGGGCTCGCGGTGCGCGGCGGCTACGGCGCCGCGCGCATCCTGCACGGGCTCGACTATCGCGGGCTCGAGCGCCGGCTGCGCGACCAGCCGATCGCGCTGGTCGGCCACAGCGACTTCACCGCGATCCAGCTCGCGCTGTATGCGAAGGCGCGGATCAAGACGTTCGGCGGTCCGATGCTGTCGGCTGATTTCGGCGCTCAGACGCCCAGCGACTTCACGATGAGCCACTTCTGGCGGACGATCGCGCAGCCGTCCACGACGCTCATGGCCGACGCGCCGCAGGCGCAGAGCGTCAACGTGTCCGGCACGCTGTGGGGCGGCAACCTCGCGATCCTCACGTCGCTCGTCGGCACGCCGTACATGCCCGACATCGAGGGCGGCATCCTGTTCGTCGAGGACGTCAACGAGCAGCCGTTCCGCATCGAGCGGATGATCTACCAGCTGCACCTGTCGGGGCTGCTCGCGCGCCAGCAGGCGCTCGTGCTCGGCCAGTTCACCGGCGCGCGGCCGTTCGAATACGACAATGGCTACGACATGCAGACGATGATCGAGCAGGTGCGCGCGGTGATCGGCATCCCGGTCATCACGGGGTTGCAGTTCGGTCACGTGCCGGACCTGGTGACGCTGCCGTTCGGCGCACAGGCGCAGCTGGTCGCGAACGCGCACGGCTTCCGGCTCACGCTGTCGGACTATCCGCATCTCGGCTGATGCCGGGACGCACGATCGAAAGGGCGGGTCTTCCGCCTTTTTCTTTACGCGGTCTCGCAACTAACGGTCAAGCATTCGGGCGCCGCGCAACGCGGTGCCGCTTCTGCCGTGCACCAATTTTGTCAACAAAATTACCGGCGTCAATGCGGGCAAGGATCACTGTCGACAGGCGATTCAGGCTTGTAGCGCAGGGATTTGGCGTGGATTGCACCACGCCGGCTCACCGCGATGCGCGCCGATTGTGCAAAATTGACGAAATGAATTGTTGACAATCTTTGTGTCCGTTCTACGATGAGGACCATCAGACGATGCAGATCATGAACGAGCCCGAATCCGTCCCGTCCGGCGCGCCCGGACCCGAAGCGATCGCCGAGCGTATCCGCACGGCGATCCTCGAGCATCGGCTCGCGCCCGGCGCGAAGCTGACCGAGGCGCAGCTGTGCGACGTGTTCGGCGTCAAGCGCGGGACGATCCGCCAGGCGCTCGCGCTGCTCGCGACCGACCGGCTGGTCGACCTGGAGCCGAATCGCGGCGCGTTCGTCGCGAGCCCGACGCTGCAGGACGTGCACGAGGTGTTCGAGATGCGCCGGATCATCGAGCTGGCGGTGGTCGAACGGCTTGCGACCGGGCCGGGCGCGAAACGCCTGAAGGGCGTCGCGGCGCTGATCGACAAGGAGCGCAAGGCGTTCGAGCGGCGTGACGTCCCGGCGTGGATCCGCCTGTCGGGCGAGTTCCATACGGCGCTCGCCGCGCTGATGGGCAATGCGACGCTCAGCGCGTGCCTCGACGGCCTCGTCGCGCGCTCGACGCTGATGTCGGCGCTGTACGAATCGCACGGGCGAAGCCCGTGTTCGTTCGACGATCACGGCGCGATCCTCGTCGCGCTGGAAGCGGGGGACGCGAAGCGCGCGGCGGAGCTGATGGCGCACCACCTGCAACACGTCGAATTGAAGATGCTGGACCGGCCCGCGCCCGGGGCGGTCGATTTGCGCGAGGTGTTCGGCGGCGCCGCGTAAGCGGCGACGGAACCGGATTCACGCGCCACCCGAACTGAAGCAGTGCCGGTCCGCGGTTCGCGCCGCGGCCGCAGGTCCGACCCCGGGACGACGGTCCGGGGCGATTTCGACGACGATGAAGCGGCCCTGCGGCCGCGGTCAAGGAGAGGTCATGGCTCAGTTCAGTGTGGTGCACGACAGCGCATATCCGGCGGAGGGCGGCAGCGAGGAGAGCAGCCCGCCATTGCCGGGTGGTTTCAGTGAACGTCTGTATAACGAAGATTTGGCACCCCTTAAGAATCAGAAATGGGGTTCGTACAACATCTTCGCGTTCTGGATGTCGGACGTGCACAGCGTCGGCGGCTACGTGTTCGCGGGCAGCCTGTTCGCGCTCGGTCTGACGAGCTGGCAGGTGCTGATCGCGCTGATCGTCGGCATCGGCCTCGTCAACGTGCTGTGCAACCTGATCGCGCGGCCGAGCCAGCAGATCGGCGTGCCGTATCCGGTCGCGTGCCGAGCGACGTTCGGCGTGCTCGGCGCGAACGTGCCGGCGGTGATCCGCGGGCTGATCGCGATCGCGTGGTACGGGATCCAGACCTATCTCGCGTCGAGCGCGCTCGTGATCGTCGTGCTGAAGTTTTTTCCGCAGTGGCTGCCGTATGCGGACGTGCACCGCTACGGCTTGTTCGGGCTGTCTGCGGTCGGCTGGGCGGGCTTCATGCTGCTGTGGGTGCTGCAGGCGTTCGTGTTCTGGAACGGGATGGAGACGATCAAGAAATTCATCGACTTCGCGGGCCCGGCCGTCTATGTCGTGATGTTCATCCTCGCGGGCTACATGGTGTGGCGCGCGGGCTGGCGCAACATCGGCATCAACCTCGGCGGCGTCAAGTATCACGGCGCCGAGGTGATCCCGGTGATGATCACCGCGATCTCGCTCGTCGTGTCGTACTTCTCCGGGCCGATGCTGAATTTCGGCGACTTCTCGCGCTATTGCAGGAGCTTCGGCGACGTGAAGCGCGGCAACTTCTGGGGTCTGCCGGTCAACTTCCTCGCGTTCTCGCTCGTCACGGTGATCACGACCGCCGCGACGCTGCCGGTGTTCGGCGAGCTGATCACCGATCCGGTCGAGACGGTCGGGCGCATCGATCATCCGACCGCGGTCATCCTCGGCGCGCTGACGTTCACGATCGCGACGATCGGCATCAACATCGTCGCGAACTTCGTGTCGCCCGCGTTCGACTTCTCGAACGTCGCGCCGCGGCTCATCAGCTGGCGCGCGGGCGGGATGCTCGCGGCGGTCGCGTCGATCTTCATCACGCCGTGGAACCTGTTCAACAACCCGGCCGTGATCCATTACACGCTCGACGTGCTCGGCGCGTTCATCGGCCCGCTGTACGGCGTGCTGATCGCCGACTTCTACCTCGTCAAGCGCGGCCGGATCGTGCGCGACGACCTGTACACGATGTCCGAGCGCGGCGCGTACTGGTACACGGGCGGCGTCAACCGTCGCGCGCTCGCCGCGCTGCTTCCGGCCGCGCTGATCGCGATCGTCTGCGTGATGATGCCGGGCTGGCAGGGCGTCGCGAACTTCTCGTGGTTCATCGGCGCGGCGCTCGGGTTCGGGTTCTACCGCCTGCTGGCGAACGGCAAGGCCTGAGGAGCGCGCGATGAAGATCAAGCTGATCAATCCGAACACGACGCGGCGGATGACCGACGCGATGGGCCGCTGCGCGCGCGAGGTCGCGGGCGCCGGCACCGCGGTGGTGGCGGTCAGCCCGCCGATGGGCCCGCCGTCGATCGAAGGCTATTACGACGAGGCGCTCGCCACCCCCGGGCTGCTGGCCGAGATCGCGCAGGGCGAGCGCGACGGCTTCGACGCGTACGTGATCGCATGCTTCGGCGATCCGGGGCTGCATGCGGCGCGTGAGCTCGCGCGCGGGCCCGTGATCGGCATCGCCGAGGCGGCGATGCACGCGGCGAGCGTGCTCGCGCCCGGCTTCTCGGTCGTCACGACGCTCGCGCGCACCTGCGGGATGGCGTGGCATCTGGCCGAACGCTACGGGATGAAGCGGTTCTGCCGCAACGTGCGCGCGACCGACGTCGCGGTGCTCGAACTCGACCGGCCCGGCTCGGCCGCGCGCCGGATCATCGTCGACGAATGCCGGCGCGCGCTCGATGAGGACGGCGCCGACGCGATCGTGCTCGGCTGCGCGGGGATGGCCGAATTCGCGCACGAGATCGAGCAGCAGATCGGCGCGCCGGTGGTCGAAGGCGTCACGGCGGCGGTGAAGTGGGCCGAGGCGCTCGTCGCGCTGCGGCTCGCGACCGCGAAGCGCGGCGATTACGCGCGCCCGCTGCCGAAGCGCTATGACGGCGAATTCGCGCGCTTCAGCCCGCCCGGGGACGCGGCGGACCCGGCGCCGGGCCGGCCGGGCGCGGCCGCGCCGCAGGCGGACGCCGCCGCTTTGCCGCACCCGCACATACACACCGTCTGACACGCACTATCTGCGCCGCTGTATGGGCGCATATGGGCGTTTTCGCTACACTGGGCCGTCGTTCGCATCGGCTCGCGGGGGCGCCGCGCAGCCGGTGCGAACGCGGCGGCCCGCCGGCCGGGCCGATCGATACCCATTACTTCAGCAGGCTTTCGTCGCACATCGAACCATGTCACTCGATCCCAACTATCCACGCGATCTGATCGGCTACGGCCGCCATCCGGTGCAGGCGAACTGGCCCGGGCGGGCGCGCGTCGCGGTGCAGTTCGTGCTGAACTACGAAGAGGGCGGCGAGAACTGCGTGCTGCACGGCGACCCCGGCTCCGAGCAGTTCCTGTCGGAAATCGTCGGTGCGGCCGCGTATCCGGACCGCCACATGAGCATGGAGTCGATCTACGAATACGGGTCGCGGGCCGGCGTGTGGCGCATCCTGCGCGAGTTCGAGAAGCGCGGCCTGCCGTTGACCGTGTTCGGCGTCGGCATGGCGATCGAGCGGCATCCGGAGCTCGCGCGCGCGTTCGTCGAGCTCGGCCATGAAATCGCGTGCCACGGCTGGCGGTGGATCCACTACCAGGGCATGACGCCCGAGCTCGAGGCCGAGCACATGCGGCTCGGCATGGCGGCGATCGAGCGCGTGACCGGCGTGCGGCCGCTCGGCTGGTACACCGGCCGCGACAGCCCGAACACGCACCGGCTCGTCGCCGAATACGGCGGCTTCCTGTACGACTCGGACAATTACGGTGACGACCTGCCGTTCTGGATGGACGTCGACGTGTCGGGCGGCGGCACGACGCCGCAGCTGATCGTGCCGTACACGCTCGACACCAACGACATGCGCTTCGCGACGCCGCAGGGCTTCAACACCGCGGATCACTTCTTCCACTACCTGCGCGACGCATTCGACGTGCTGTACGAGGAGGGCGACGAGGCGCCGAAGATGCTGTCGATCGGCATGCACTGCCGGCTGCTCGGCCGGCCGGGCCGGTTCCGCGCGCTGCAACGGTTCCTCGACCACATCGAGCAGCACGATCGCGTATGGGTGACGCGGCGTGTCGATATCGCGCGTCACTGGCATGAACATCATCCGTATCAGCCCAATCAACGGAACCAAGGGAAAGCATGAAGGCGATGCGTTACACGTTGGAGCAACTGAACACGATGGCGCCGGGCGCATTCGTCGCGGCGCTGTCCGGGATCTTCGAACATTCGCCGTGGGTCGCCGAGGCGGCCGCGGGCGCGCGGCCGTACGCGAGCATCGACGCGCTGCACGAGACGATGTCGGGCGCGGTGGAGTCGGCAGGCGAAGTGCGCCAGCTCGCGCTGATCAACGCGCACCCGGAGCTCGCGGGCAAGGCCGCGGTGCGCGGCGAGCTGACCGTCGAATCGACGCGCGAGCAGAGCGGCGCGGGCCTCAGCCAGTGCACGCAGGAAGAATTCGACAGGCTGCAGACGCTGAACCGCACCTATCGCGAGAAGTTCGGCTTCCCGTTCATCCTCGCGGTGCGTGGCTACGATCGGCACGGGATCATCGCGAACTTCGAGTCGCGCGTGAATCATTCGCGCACCGAAGAGCTGCGCGCGAGCCTCGACCAGATCTACCGGATTGCGCGCTTCCGGCTCGACGACCTGATCGACGCGTGACACCACAATATGGCCGGCTGCATCGCAGCGGCCGCTTCGCAATACTGACAAGGACACACCATGGCAATCCCGCTTCTCGACCCCAACGCACCTGACTTCACGCGCCGCTACGTGAATCTCGCCGACCCGCGTCTCGGTGCGCAGGCGCTCGAGGCCAGCGACGATTTCTTCGCGCCGAAGGAGCGCATGCTGAACCCCGAGCCGGCGGTGTTCATCCCCGGCAAGTACGACGACCACGGCAAGTGGATGGACGGCTGGGAAACGCGCCGCAAGCGCACGACCGGCTACGACTGGTGCATCGTCAAGCTCGCGCGCCCGGGTGTGATCAAGGGCTTCGACATCGACACGAGCCACTTCACCGGCAACTTCCCTCCGGCCGCGTCGATCGAGGCCGCGCACGTGGCCGACGGCGCGCCGACGCAGGCGACCGAGTGGGTCGAGATCGTGCCGTCGACGACGCTGCAGGGCAACAGCCACCACTACGTCGAGGCGAGCGACGCGCGCGCGTTCACGCACCTGCGCGTGAACATCTACCCGGACGGCGGCATCGCGCGCCTGCGCGTGTACGGCCAGCCGCAGCTCGACTGGGCCGGCGCGAGCGCGACCGAGCTGTTCGATCTCGCGGCGACGGAAAACGGCGGCTACGTGGTCGCCGCGAACAACCAGCACTTCGGCCTCGCATCGAACCTGCTGCTGCCGGGCCGCGGCGTGAACATGGGCGACGGCTGGGAAACCCGCCGCCGCCGCGAGCCGGGCAACGACTGGGCGATCATCGCGCTCGCGCAGCCGGGCGTGATCCGCAAGATCGAAGTCGACACCGCGTTCTTCAAGGGCAACTATCCGGACCGCTGCTCGATCCAGGCCGCGTACGTGACGGGCGGCACCGACAGCTCGCTGATCACGCAGTCGATGTTCTGGCCGGCGCTGCTCGGCGAGCAGAAGCTGCAGATGGACAAGCAGCATTATTTCGAGCACGAGGTCGCGTCGCTCGGGCCCGTCACGCACGTGCGCCTGAACATCATTCCGGACGGCGGCGTGTCGCGCCTGCGCCTCTTCGGGACGCTCGACAAATGAAGACGCTCGTCATCGAACCGCTGACCAGGGAAGCGTTCGCGCCGTTCGGCGACGTGATCGAGACGGAAGGCGCAAAGCAGATCCCGATCAACCTCGGCACGACGATCCGCTTTCACGATCTCGCGAAGGTCGATGTCGAGGACGAAGGCGGCCGCACGCTCGTCAACCTGTTTCGCGGCCAGCCGCGCACGCTGCCGTTCGAGGTGAAGATGCTCGAGCGGCATCCGCTCGGCAGCCAGGCGTTCGTGCCGCTGAACGACAAGCCGTATCTCGTCGTCGTCGCGCCCACGGGCGAGCTCGACCCGGCGCAGATTCGCGCGTTCGTGACGAGCGGCTGGCAGGGCGTCAACTATGCGAAGGGCGTGTGGCATCACCCGCTGATCGCGCTCGGCGACGTCAGCGACTTCATCGTCGTCGATCGCGGCGGGGACGGGATGAACCTCAACGAGCAGGACCTGCAGGAATCGCTGTGGCTGACCGAGGAGGCGCTGCACGCGATGACGGACTGAGTCGGCGACGCGGCTCACGGATCTACCGAAACCCGCGCATATCGCGCGGGTTTTTTGTGTTCGCCGAGGCGGCCGATTCATGTCTGCGCGAGCGTCGTCGCTTTGCGACGCGGGTTCGCGACCGGCGCATGCAGCGCCATCAGCTCGGCGATCCAGTCGATGAACACGCGCAGCTTCGCGCTGACGTGCCGGTTCGGCGGAAAGGCCACGTACATCGGCATCGGATCGAGTTGCCAGTGCTCGAACAGCGGCACCACAGTTCGCCGCGAGTCCGAGGCGCGGCGGCCACGTAGTCCGGCAGCCACGGAATGCCGAGACCGGCTCCGACGTACGCGTTGCCGTCATCGACCGCCACGACGTAGCGCCCCAGTACGTCGTCGCGCGTGCTATCGTGCCCGCATCGCCACCGTACGGCGTCCGATCCGGACGCATCATTGTCCAATGAGCCGACCCGAAACCGACCTCGCGATCCTGCTGCGCACGATGCAGCCCGAACTGCATCCGGGCGCTTACGCATTCGTATCGCTGTCGCATGACGTAGACGTATCGTCATCCGAAACGATTGCGACGTTCCGTGAAGCGGAGGGATTGACTGTCGTCGTCAGCGAGGAAACGGCCGCGCGTCGCGGCTGGCCCGTGCTGTTCCGTGCTGCCTGGATCACGCTGACCGTGCATTCCGACCTTGCGGCCGTCGGTCTCACGGCGGCGTTCGCGCGGGCACTCGGCGCGGCCGGCATCAGCTGCAACGTGATGGCGGCCGCCTACCACGATCACATCTTCGTGCCGTTCGACGACGGCCCGCGCGCGCTCGATGCGCTCGTCGCGCTCCAGCGCGACGCGATGCGCGGCTGAAGCGCGAAGGGCATCCGGGACACGCAAAAAAAAACGGGCCCGTCACCGGGCCCGCGAACGGAGAGGATTGCGCCGGCAAGCGGCGCACGGCGGCTTACTTGTTCGCGCCACCCTCGAACCAGGCGGCGAGCTTGGTGCGCTCGTCGTCTGTCATGTGCGTGACGTTGCCGATCGGCATCGCCTTCAGTCGCACGGCCTGCTCGTAGATCCGCTGCGCGTTCTTCGACACTTCGTCCGGCGTGTCGAACATCACGCCGGCGGGCGCGCTGCCCATCAGCGTCGGCTTGGCCGAGTGGCACTCGACGCAGCGCTGCTGCAGGATCGGCATGATGTCGTTGATCACGACCTTCGGCGCGTTCGCGGCCTGCGCTTCCGGCGCGACCGGCTTCGGCGTCGTCCATACCAGCGCGCCTGCCAGCAGCGCGACGCCGCCGATCGGCAGGTACCACAGCTGCTTGCCGCGGTGACGCATCACGAAGAACTGGCGGATCAGCGCGCCGGCCAGCATGATCAGCACGAGCACGACCCAGTTGAACTTGTTCGTGTACGTCATCGCATAGTGGTTCGACAGCATCGCGAACACGACGGGCAGCGTGAAGTACGTGTTGTGCACCGAGCGCTGCTTGCCGCGCTTGCCGTAGATCGGGTTCGGCTCCTCGCCCTTGAGCATCTTGTCGACCATCTTGCGCTGGCCGGGGATGATCACGAAGAACACGTTCGCCGACATGATCGTCGCGAGCATCGCGCCGACGATCAGGTACGCGGCACGGCCTGCGAAGATGTGGCACGCGAGGTACGCGGCGGCGACGACATAGATGCCGACGCAGATGCCGAGCACGCGGTCGTTGGTGCCGAGGATGCGGCACAGCGAGTCGTAGACGATCCAGCCGGCCATCAGGAAGCCGAGCGCGGACGCGACGGCGACCACCGGGCCCATGTCGAGCACGCTCTTGTCGATCAGGTACGTGTTCGGCGCGAGCAGGTACAGCACGAAGAACAGCGAGAAGCCCGACAGCCAGGTCGTGTACGACGGCCACTTGGACCAATGCAGGTCATCCGGCATTTCCGGCGGGGCGACCGTGTACTTCTGCATGTTGTAGAAACCACCGCCGTGGACGTGCCACAGCTCGCCGAACACACCGCGCTTGCGCTGGTTCGGGTCGGTCGGCGGTTTCAGGCTGTTGTCGAGCGCGACGAAATAGAAGGACTCGCCGATCCACGCAATGGCGACGATGACGTGCAGCCATCGCAGCGCGAGGTTCAGCCAGTCGGTGATGAAGCCTTCCATGAAACTCCTCCAGACTCAGATCGTTGTCTTGTTGCGGGCGGCCGATACGGTGTCAGCTGCCGCGATAGGTGCTGTACGACCACGGCGACACGAGCAGCGGCACGTGATAGTGCGCGCCCGGGTCGGCGATGCCGAAGCGCAGCACGACGCGATCGACGAAACGGGGTTCGGGGACCTGCACGCCGATCGACGCGAAGTAGTCGCCGGCATGGAACACCAGCTCGTATTCGCCGGCGGCGAGCGCGGCGCCTTCGAGCAGCGGCGCGTCGCAGCGGCCGTCGCTATTGGTCAGCACGGTCTTGATTGCGCGGCGCGATTCGCCGTCCAGCGCGTAGAGGTCCACCTTGAGCGCGGCGCCGGGACGACCGTGCGCCGTATCGAGTACGTGGGTAGTGAGCTTTCCCATTCGTAGTGTCCTTGTGTGAATGCGAGGTTCGGCGGCGGCCCGATCCAATGACTGTGCGGCGGATCGAGGCTCCACGTCACGTGGCTACATACCCGTCGGCGAAGTTGAAGCGAGCGCCGTGCAGGCATTTTAAGAAGGTTCACCATGCAAAACCGCGAGCGATAGCAAAGATAATGCGCTACGCATGAGCCGCTGTCGACGGCGCGAAAAACGCCGTTCCAACGCTGTTTCAGCACCGTTCCGCGCGCGGCCGGACGCCGCCGCGCACTGGCTGCGCGCGTACCATATCGGAACCGTGAACCTGGGTATTCGGGGTCGCGCATTGTGTGCCGCACGCGCTTGCGCGATCCTCCCGCCGTGCGCGTCGGCTCCGGCCGACGCGTACCCCGAAGACGGCGAGCACGCCGGGTAACCGGGCCATGGCGTTCGAACGGACGCGGGCACCGGGCGTGCCGCGAATCAGCGTTCGAACGGCTTTGTGACCGCCCACAGGCACCGCCCTGGGGCAGACCGACGCGGAGAACGCATGAACCTCGAGCAGCACTCCGGCGCGCCCGCCCGCGCGCCGCACGATTCCCCATCCCGCCCGAAGACCTTGCTGGTCAAGCACGCCGACGTGCTGGTGACCATGGACGATACGCGCCGCGAGCTGCGCGACGCGGGGCTCTACATCGAAGACAACCGGATCGTCGCGGTCGGCCCGAGCGCCGAGCTGCCCGACACGGCCGACGAGGTGCTCGACCTGCGCGGGCACCTCGTGATCCCGGGGCTCGTGAACACGCACCACCACATGTACCAGAGCCTGACGCGCGCGATTCCGGCCGCGCAGAACGCCGAGCTGTTCGGCTGGCTCACGAACCTGTACCGGATCTGGGCGCACCTGACGCCCGAGATGATCGAGGTGTCGACGCTGACCGCGATGGCCGAGCTGCTGCAGTCCGGCTGCACGACGTCGAGCGATCATCTGTACATCTACCCGAACGGCAGCCGGCTCGACGACAGCATCGCGGCCGCGCAGCGGATCGGCATGCGCTTTCACGCAAGCCGCGGCGCGATGAGCGTCGGCCAGCGCGACGGCGGCCTGCCGCCCGATTCGGTCGTCGAGCGCGAGCCGGACATCCTGCGCGACGCGCAGCGGCTGATCGAGACCTACCACGACGCAGCGCGCTACGCGATGCTGCGCGTGGTCGTCGCGCCGTGCTCGCCGTTCTCGGTGAGCCGCGAACTGATGCGTGACGCCGCCGTGCTCGCGCGTGAGCACGGCGTGTCGCTGCACACGCACCTCGCGGAAAACGTCAACGACATCGCGTACAGCCGCGAGAAGTTCGGGATGACGCCCGCCGAATATGCAGAGGATCTCGGCTGGGTCGGGCACGACGTTTGGCATGCGCACTGCGTGCAGCTCGACGACGCCGGCATCGGCCTGTTCGCGCGCACCGGCACGGGCGTCGCGCACTGCCCGTGCTCGAACATGCGGCTCGCGTCGGGCATCGCGCCGGTGAAGAAGATGCGGCTCGCGGGCGTGCCGGTCGGGCTCGGGGTCGACGGTTCGGCGTCCAACGACGGTGCACAGATGGTCGCGGAAGTGCGCCAGGCGCTGCTGCTGCAGCGGGTCGGCTTCGGGCCGGATGCGATGACCGCGCGCGAGGCGCTCGAAATCGCGACGCTGGGCGGCGCGCAGGTGCTGAACCGCGACGACATCGGCGCATTGAAGCCCGGCATGGCGGCCGACTTCGCCGCGTTCGACCTGCGCCAGCCGCTGTTTGCCGGGGCGCTGCACGATCCGGTCGCGGCGCTGGTGTTCTGCGCGCCGTCGCAGACGGCGTACACGGTCGTGAACGGCAAGGTCGTCGTGCGCGAAGGACGCCTGGCGACGCTCGACCTGCCGCCCGTCATCGCGCGCCACAACGCGCTTGCGCAGGCGCTGGTCGACGCGTCGCGCTGACCCGCGCCTGCCTCCGCCACGCGCCGCCATGGCGCGCGGCGGCGGCAGGCAAAGCGCGCCGTTACGCCTCGATCAGCGTGCGGGTGGCCTCGGCGACGAGGCTGCGCAGCCAGCGCACTTCGTCGGAGTAATGGCAGCGTTCGTGCCAGAGCTGGTAGTACTGCATCGGCGGGAAGTCGAGCGGCGCCGGCACGACCGACAGCGGCAGGAACTTCGCGTAGTGGTCGGCGAACAGGCGCGTCGTCGTGAAGATCAGGTCGGACTTCACGAGCACGTACGGCGCGAGGTTGAAGTACGGCAGCGTGACGACCACGTGGCGCTTGAGCCGCTCGCGCGCGAGGTGCACGTCGATCGCGCCGCGCTGGCCGACCGAGTAGGGCGTCGGCGCGAGGTGCGGTGCGTTCAGGTACTGGTCGAGCGTGAGGCCGCCGCGCTTCGCGAACGGATGCGTGTTGCTCATCAGGCAGACGATCTCGTCGACGAACAGGTTCGACAGGTGCAGCTGCTCCGGCGGTTCCGGCCAGTTGCCGACCACGATGTCGAGCTTGCCGTCCTCGAGCGCGAGCTCGTAGTCGAACGCGGGGCCCAGCGAGTGGAACTCGAGCGTCGCGTTCGGCGCGGCCAGACGGAAGCGCTCGACGACGGTCGGCACGAACAGCACATTCAGGTAGTCGGGGCAGCCGATCCGGTAGCAGCGGATCGACGTCGCCGGATCGAAGCTGTGCTGCTGGAACTTGATCCGCTCGATCTCGCGCAGCGCGTTCTGCACGGGCTCCAGCAGGCGCAGCCCGTATTCGGTCGGCACCATGCCGGACTTGCCGCGCACGAGCAACGGGTCGCCGGTGATGTCGCGCAGGCGCCGCAGCGCGGCGCTGATCGCCGGCTGCGACTGGTTCAGTTTGACGGCCGCGCGCGTGACGCTGCGCTCCATCAACAGGGTGTGCAAGACGCGCAAGAGGTACGTGTCGATCGCCTCGCGTTGCTGACTCATGATTTCTCCGTTTATATGCCCAGGCTGATCGAGGGGGAAGGGGGTATATGGTTTTTAATATGAACGAAAAAGAGCGTCAAGAGATGGATACCCGCAGGAGGTCGCCGGCACGGCAGCGATCGCGGCAGGCACGGGGCGCACGAAGGGCGCGCGGATGCGCGGGGCGCGCATCCGGGGCGGGATGAGGCGTGACGCGGCGCTCGCGCGTCAGTCGTCGATGCGCAGGCCGACTTTCAGCGTCACCTGCCAGTGAATCACCTGGTTGCCTTCGATGTGGCCGCGCGTTTCGGTCACCTGGAACCAGTGCAGGTTATGCAGCGTCGACGCGGCTTTCGCGATGGCATTGCGGATCGCGTCGTCGCTCGATTCGCGCGACGAGCCGGTCAGTTCGATCAGCTTATAAGTGTGGTCGCTCATGATGCGCTCCCTGTCGTGTCGGGTTCCGCCGCGGGCGCAGCGCACAAGCGCAGCCACGTGCGGAATGCGCCCGGCTTCTTGAGTGATAGGTATGATGGGCGGCAAGTTCAACCCATATCGGAGACGAGGCGTATCGTGGAAGTCGGATTTTGCGGACCGGGACTGATGGGCGCGCCGATGATTCGGCATCTGCTGGCGGCGGGCCATCGCGTCGGCGTGTGGAATCGCACGCGCGCGAAATCGGAGGCGCTCGCGGCCGACGGCGCGCAGGTCGTCGATACGCCGCGCGCGCTGGCGGAGCAGGTCGAAACGGTGCTGCTGTGCGTGCTGGATGCGCGCGCGGTCGGCGATGTCGTGTTCGGCCCGGACGGGCTGCTGTCCGGCGACGCGGCGGCGCGCCGTGTGCGGCGCATCGTCGATCACTCGAGCATTCCGCCCGGCGTGACGCGCGATTATGCGAAGCGCGCGGCGGAGCTCGGCGTCGGCTGGGTCGACGCGCCGGTGTCGGGCGGCGTGCCCGGCGCGCAGGCCGGCACGCTCGCGGTGATGGCGGGCGGCTGCGCGGAGGATCTCGATGCGGTGCGGCCGCTGATCGACGCGTACGCCGCGCGCATCACGCACATGGGCGACGCGGGCGCGGGCCAGACCGCGAAGCTGTGCAACCAGGCGATCGTCACCGCGACCGTCACCGCGATCGCCGAGGCGGTCGGGCTCGCGCAGGCGAGCGGCATCGACGCCGCGCGCCTCGCGCAAGCGCTGGCCGGCGGCTGGGCGGATTCGGTGCTGCTGCAGACGTTCGTGCCGCGCATGACCTCGGGCGGCCATCCGCCGATCGGCGCGCTCGGCACGTTTCAGAAGGACGTCGACACGATTGCCGACGCGGCGCGCGACACGGGCGCGGTGATGCCGGTGTCGGCCACCGTCCAGCAGGTGCTGCGGCTAGGCGCGGCGATGGGGCTTGCCGACGCCGACTTCGCCGCGTTCATCGATATCGTCAGGCCGGGAAACGGGCGCCGGCAGGCGTGAAGGCCGTGCGTGCGGCGCGCGAATGACAGATGGGCCGCCCGGAGGCGGCCCATCGAAAACCGGCGTTGAATCAGCCGAGAGAGCGGGGCGTCGTGTCCCCGGCGTTCTGTCGCCCGACCCCGCTGCGCAGGCTCGCTTTCGTGCCCGCACCAAATTCGGGCAGGATGCGCGCACGGGCGCGGCTCGCGAACACGAGGAAGCCGAAGCCGTTGGACTCGTACCAGTAGCCGCCGTTTTCGAGGCCGTCGAGCGGCTGCTCGAGCGCATTGGCGATCGACTCGATGCAGCGCTTGCGCAACTCGGCGATGGCCGGGTACGGCGGCTGTGCGCCGCGTATGCTGCACAGGAGCACGTCCAGGCCGGGAAGCACATGCGCGTACAGCACCGGTTCGTCCTGCGCGCGGGCGCGTGCGATCTTGGTGTCGAGCTGGGCGAACGGTTTCGAGTGGCGCAATACCGCGAGGAACGATTCCTGGCCATCCTGCTGCGCGCGTCGGCGTTTCTTCGGGAAGGACATAAACACTCGCCTCAAAAACAATTGCAAGAAATGCGGCATTTTCATGCGACCCACTCCCGGCTATGTACGCCGCATGTCGATCCTTTATAGCACACGAAGATGCTGCATTCGTGCGGTGCGACGATCGATGTCTCCCGTCGACCCGCTTCGCCACGATCGACACAGTCAGCGCTTGGCGCCTGTACTGTCGTTTAGTCTCCATCATAGACCCGGTTTCCCGGTGCGTGCATCCGCTCGTCACAAAAAAATGCGAGGCGCCGGCGCGGCGTCCCGGATGGCGCGCGGCAACAAAAAGGCCCGCACGCGGCGGGCCTGGCTGACGATGTCGGGCGGTGCTCAGCGCTGCTTGAGCGAATCGCGGATCTCGCGCAGCAGCACGGTGTCTTCCGGCGTCGCGGCCGGCGCGGCTTCCGCGGGCTTGCGCAGCTTGTTGATGAATTTCACCATCAGGAAAATGATGAACGCGAGGATGATGAAGTTGATCAGCACGGTGATGAACGAACCGTAGCCGAACGCCGCGACGCCCGCGGCCTGCAGGTCCTTGAACGAATCGGGATTACCCTTGAACGACGGCGGGATCGTGCCGAGCAGTACGAACTTGTTCGAGAAATCCAGGCCGCCCGTCAGGACGCCGATGACCGGCATGATCAGGTCCTTCACGATCGAGTCGACGATCTTCGAGAACGCGCCGCCGATGATCACGCCGACGGCGAGATCCATCACGTTGCCCTTGACGGCGAACTCCTTGAATTCCTTGATGATGCTCATGAGCGGCTTTCTCCTGGTTGGGGCAAGTGGAGGCGTGCCGCGACGCGCTGCGTCGAATTCAGGGTCGGTGGCACGCCGATGGCCGCATGATAGCGAACGTGCCCCATTGCCGATAGCCCATCTTTGAATGATTGACAAATCGGCGCGACGGTCGGGCTCCGCATCCGCTGGAGCCCGACCGCGCGGGACGCTGACGCGCGATGCGCAGCGCCCGAACCGCGACGATCAGGTGTCGGTCCAGCCGTCGTCGTTGCTGCCGAGATCGACGCCGCCGCTGCTGCCGCTGCCGTTATCCCAGTTCGTATCGTCGCCGCGGCCGAGGTCGAAGCCCGGATCGGCTTCGCGCCGGCGGTGCTCGTCGTCGACGATCACCTCGCGCTCGATCACGCGGTCGCGTCCGCCGGACATCGCCTGGCCGAGCAGCACGCCGGTCAGGAGTCCGCCCATGCCGCCGCCGAAGCCGCCGCCGCCTTGCTGGATCACGACGGGCGGTTGCTGCTGCGGCGGATAGGGCGGCGGAACCTGCTGCGGCGGGTAGGGCTGGCCCTGCGCGCCGCTCAGACGGTCCGCTTCCTGCGCGAACACCGAGCCGCTGCCGCCGGCCGGCGCGCTCGCCGGCGCAGCCGGATCGGGCCGGCCTTCGACGCGAGCCTTCACGCTCGCGTGGCGTTTCTCGAGTTCGTCGACGCGGTACGACGGCACCGGGTTCTTGCCGTTCGACAGCGCTTCGACGAGTTCACGCGCATCGGTCTCGATCCCCTCGAGCTCGCTCGTGAGCGCGGCGGCGCCGGGCGCCGTCGACAGGCGCGCGTCGAGCTTGAGCGGACGGATGTCGTTGAGCACGTCGGTCGCGCGCTTCAGTTGCGCGCGGCGTTCGTCGTCGGCGCGCGTGTCGCCGGCCGAGCGCGCGCGCCGCAGCGTCCAGCGCAGCACCAGCGCGATCACCGCGACGATCAGGCCAAGGCCGATCCACATGCCGGCCGACGGCCCGTGCTTTTCGGCGGGCGCCACGGCGGGCGCGAGCGACGACCGCAGCGTGCCGCTTTGAGCGCCTGCCGACGGCGCGTTGCTCACACGGCCAGCGTCCGCGCGGATGCGCGCTTCCGTCTGCGCGAAACGGGAAGGATCGGTGAACCGCAGCTGCGGATCGAGCGTCTTCGCGCGTTGCAGCTGCGCGAGCGCGTCGGACGTGCGGCCTTCGCGGTCGAGCACCTGTGCATACAGGTAGTGCGCGTGCGCGTTGTTCGGGTGCGCGTCGATGACTTGCGACAGTTGCGTGTCGGCGCGCTGCCAGTCGCGCTGCGCGATCGACTGCTCGACCTGCTGCAGCGTCGGTACCGCGAACGCGGCGGACGACAGCGTCAGCAGCGCGAAGCCGAGAGCGGCGAGGGATTTCTTCATGATCGAACCGGGCGCGTTCGCCCGTCTCCTTGCGATCGATGCGCGCCGCGCCGAAACCCGGGGCGGCGCGCGCCGGTTACTGCGCGGGCGTGTCGAGCTGCTTCTTCAGTGCGGCGAGGCGATCCTCGACCGACGGGCCCTTGTTCAGCGCGGCGAGCTTGTCGTCGAGCGCCTTGCCGCTCGACGTGTCGGCCGAGTTGAGGCGGGCGTCGGAACGCGCGTTCTGCAACGCGACCTTGTCCTCGAGCTTCTGGAAATCTTCCGACAGGTTCTTGCCGCCGATGCCGCCGAGCGCGGTGGCCGCGACGTCCTTCGCCTGCGCGATTTCCTGCTTCGCCTGCAGGATGTTCGAGCGGGCGTTCAGGTCGTTGCGGCGCTGGCGCATCTCGGCGATCTGCCCCTTCAGCTTGTCGACCGACGGCTCGAGCGTCGCGAGTTCCGCGGCGAGCGCGTCGCGCTCCGCCTCGGCATTCGCCTGCGCGCCGAGCGCTTCGCGCGCGAGCGACTCGTCGCCCGACTGCAGCGCGCGCTTGGCGCCGTCCTCGTACTTCTTCACCTTGTCGTCGGCCGCATCGCGCTTGCTGCGCTGGGTCGCGACCTGCGCTTCGATCTCGATCAGCGAGTTTTCGGCGCGGCCGATGCTGTCGTCGAGCTCCCGCACGATCTGCCGTGCGTCGCGCGACGGGTCCTGCACCGAGTCGGCCGCATCGTTCAGCAGGCCCTTGATCGTGCGCGAAACAGAGTCGAAAAGCGACATGAAATCCTCCGTGTATAAAAGACGCCGCGTAGCGGCGGCGTGGCCCGCGGCGGTGCCGGTTCCGGCCCGCGGTTTCGGCCCGCGATTGCCGGCGGATATTACACCACCGGATCACTTAAATACGGCTTAAACCCGCAAGTTCAAGCGATGCGAATTCCGGGCCGAGAAATCGCGCGTCGAGTCTTTCACGATTGAAAGCTCGGGCGCGCGTGATTTCGTGTTCATGATAGGCCGGCCAAGCGGGCAAAAAGACGCGCGCAGCGCCGCGACGCGGGAATTTTTACAAAAAATCGCGAAGCTAATCGATTGATTTCATTAAAATGCGCTGTCACGTCGCGGGAACGGATCGCCGCGCGACGCGGTCTGTCGACGTGACGAATGTGTCACGATGCACTCTCTCTCGATTCATCCGCTTGCATTCCGCATGCGTCCGAGGGCGCGATGCGCGCCCGCCATTCCGACATGCCAATTATCAAACGACCACCTTCTTCTTCCGCCAGGAACGAACCTCACTACACGCTGCGCCGTTCGCCTGCGGGAGCCTATTACACCGATGACGACGACCGCGATGCGCACCGCGAGCCGCAGCATGACGGCGGCGGGGGCCGCCGCCGCTCGTTCCGCTCGCGTGTCGCGCTGTGGTTCGTCGGCCTGTTCGCCACGCTTGCCGTCATCGGCGCGCTGATCGTCGGCTATGCGCTCGTCGTGATGGCGCCGCAGCTGCCGTCGCTCGATGCGCTGACGAACTACCAGCCGAAGGTGCCGCTGCGCGTCTACACGGCCGATCACGTGCTGATCGGCGAATTCGGCGAGGAGCGCCGCAGCCTCGTGCGCTTCCAGGAGATTCCCGACGTGATGAAGAAGGCGGTGCTCGCGATCGAGGATTATCGCTTCTACGAGCATGGCGGCGTCGACTTCCTCGGCATCCTGCGTGCCGGCGTCGCCGACCTGATGCACGGCGGCGCGCGCCAGGGCGCGAGCACGATCACGATGCAGGTCGCGCGCAACTTCTTCCTGTCGAGCGAGAAGACCTACACGCGCAAGATCTACGAAATGCTGCTCGCGTACAAGATCGAGAAGGCCCTGACGAAGGACCAGATCCTCGAGCTGTACATGAACCAGATCTACCTCGGCCAGCGCTCGTATGGTTTCGCCGCGGCCGCGCGCGTGTATTTCGGCAAGGACCTGAAGGACATCACGCTCGCGGAAGCCGCGATGCTGGCCGGCCTGCCGAAGGCGCCGTCCGCGTATAACCCGGTCGTCAATCCGAAGCGCGCGAAGGTGCGCCAGGAATACATCCTGAAGCGGATGCTCGAGATCGGCTACATCACGCAGACGCAGTACGACCAGGCACTCAAGGAAGAGATCCACGTGCGTACCCCGGGCAACCAGTACGCGGTGCACGGCGAGTACGTCTCCGAAATGGTGCGGCAGATGATGTACGCACAGTACAAGGACGAGACGTATACGCGCGGCCTGACGGTCACGACGACGATCAATGCGGCGGACCAGGAAGCGGCCTACCAGGCGGTGCGGCGCGGCATTCTCGATTACGAGCGCCGCCACGGCTATCGCGGGCCGGAAGGCTTCATCACGCTGCCGGCGCCCGGCGACGAACGCGACGAGGCGATCGACGACGCGCTCGCCGACCACCCGGACAACGGCGACCTGCAGTCGGCGGTGGTGCTGTCCGCCGCGCCCAACGCGGTCGAGGTGCAGTTCGTCGGCGGCGCGACGACGACGATCGGCGCGAGCGGGCTGCGCTTCGTCGCGGCGGCGCTCGGGCCGCGCGCGAACGCCACGCTGAAGCTCAAGCCGGGCTCGATCGTGCGCGTGCTGAAGGAGGCGAAGACGGGCTGGCAGGTCGTGCAACTGCCGCAGGTCGAGGGCGCGCTCGTCGCGATCGCGCCGCAGGACGGCGCGATCCGCTCGCTCGTCGGCGGCTTCGACTACAACAAGAGCAAGTTCAACCACGTGACGCAGGCGTGGCGGCAGCCGGGCTCGTCGTTCAAGCCGTTCGTCTACTCCGCGTCGCTCGACAAGGGGCTCGGACCGGCGACGATCATCAACGACGCGCCGCTGTACTTCCCGCCGAGCGTGCCGGGCGGCACCGCATGGGAGCCGAAGGACGACGACCAGCCGGACGGCCCGATGTCGATGCGCACCGGCCTGCAGCGTTCGAAGAACCTCGTGTCGATCCGCATTCTCGCGTCGATCGGCACGCAGTACGCGCAGGAGTACGTGACGCAGCGCTTCGGCTTCGATCCGGCGAAGACGCCGCCGTACCTGCCGATGGCGCTCGGCGCGGGCCTCGTGACGCCGCTGCAGCTCGCGACCGGCTACGCGGTGTTCGCGAACGGCGGCTACAAGGTCGATCCGTACCTGATCGCCGAGGTCGACGATGCGCATGGCCAGCCGCTGCAGAAGGCGCAGCCGGTGATCGCCGGCGGCACCGCGCCGCGCACGATCGAAGGCCGCAACGCGTACGTGATGAACAGCCTGCTGCACACGGTCGCGACGGCCGGCACGGGCGCGGGCACCAACGCGCTGGGCCGCGGCGACCTGCAGGGCAAGACCGGTACGACCAACGACGCGAAGGACGGCTGGTTCGCCGGCTACCAGCAGTCGCTCGTCGCGGTCGCGTGGATGGGCTTCGACCAGCCGAAGAGCCTCGGCAGCCGCGAGTTCGGCGCGCAGCTCGCGCTGCCGATCTGGGTGGGCTACATGCGCACCGCGCTGCAGGGGGTGCCCGAGCAGCCGATGCCGATGCCCGACGGGCTGACGTCGATCGACGGCGAGCTGTACTACGCGGATCGCACGCCGGGCGCCGGCTTCGTCGCGAGCGTCGACATCAACCCGGCAGCCAATGCGATGAATGCGAACGATGCGCTCGGCTCGGCCGGCGCGGCGGGCCTGGCGCCGCCGCCGGTGACCGCGCAGGAGAAGCAGCAGATCATGGACATGTTCGAGAGCAACAAGCCCTGATCGACGACGGCGGGCGCGGCAGCGCCCGGCGACGACACGACGAACGGCGGCCGCGCGATGCGGTCGCCGTTTTTTTATTGCGATGACGGAAGGGCGTGCCGCAGGCGCCGGCCCGCGCCGCGGGCGCGCCGGACGAATCCTTGCGCATCAACGACTTGGCGCGCCGATCCCGCCCTTATCAACATGCCTGTCAACAGAAATTGTGGATAACCTGCGGTGACGGCGAACATTGCCCAATCGGCGGCGTGCCCGGGGGCGATGTTTGTTTTATTAATGGAAACAATGGCTTGGGGTGCTTGTCGGCGAGTTCTCCACAGTCCTGTCAACAAAAACTGGGGATAACCCTAAGCTGCGCGACGGGCCGCGCACGGCCGCTGCCGCAAACCGCGTCGCGCGGGGAAAGCGCTGTCCGATCAACGCGTTGGCGCAGTTTCCAGAAACTTTTCAACAGGCTCTTCAACACGAACCGTGGATAACCCCGCGCGGCGTCAGCGCAGCAGCTTCGCGTGCGCGAGGTGCATGCCGAGCGTGACCGGATCGGTGTTGGTGCCAGACAGCAGCACGCCGATCCGCTTGCCCTGCAGCGTTTCGCGCAGCGGGCCGAGCAGGGCGGCCGTCGCCGCCGCGCAGGCGGGCTCGACGGCGACCTTCAGGTGCGAGAACAGGTACAGCATCGCCGTGCGCAGCGCGTCGTCGGAGACGGTGACGACGCTGTCGATGTGGCGGCGGCATAGCTGGTAGCTGTATTCCTCGGTGTGCGGCGCCATCAGCGAATCGGCGATCGTGTGCATCGCGGCCATCTTGACCGTGTGGTTGGCCGCGAAGCTGCGGCTCATCGCGTCCGCGCCCTCCGGCTCGACGCCGTACACGTGTACGCGCGGATTCGCGAGCCGCAGCGCGGTCGACACGCCGGCCGCGAGCCCGCCGCCGCCGATCGGCACGATTACCGCGTCGAGGTCGGGCGTCTGCGTCGCCCATTCGTAGCCGAGCGTCGCGGTGCCGAGGATCGTGTGATAGCCGTTGAACGGATGGATGAAGAAGCGGCCTTCCTCGGCCTCGATCCGGCGCACGAGATCGAACGCCTGCGACGCGCTCGCCGCCAGCACGACCTCCGCGCGGTACTGCTTGCATTGCGCGATGCGCGTCGGGCTCGCGGTATGGAACATCACGACCTTCGCGCTGCTGCCGAGCCGCATCGCCGCATACGCGACCGCCGCCGCATGGTTGCCGGCCGACACGCAGGTGACCCCGGCATTGCGGCGCGCCTCGTCGAGCGCGAGCAGGTGCGTGAACGCGCCGCGCGCCTTGAAGCTGCCGCTCG
The DNA here is from genome assembly GCF_002097715.1 of Burkholderia ubonensis subsp. mesacidophila. NCBI lineage: Bacteria > Pseudomonadati > Pseudomonadota > Betaproteobacteria > Burkholderiales > Burkholderiaceae > Burkholderia > Burkholderia ubonensis. The sequence goes on along the minus strand of NZ_CP020737.1, from coordinate 2,233,492 downwards.
CCTGCAGCAGTTCGAACTTGAAGTTGACGTGCGTGCCTTCGAGCGAAGGCAGGTCGGCGCGCTCGAACACCGGCGTGCGCGAGACCCATGGCGACAGCGCGAAGTGCTGCGCGGCGATTTCGTCGAGCGTCGGGATCGGCTCGCCGTCGATCGTGTGGGCGGTGCCCTGTTGTGTAGTCGACATGGCCTGGCGTGTGGGGGAATGAACCGGCCCGCCCACGCGAGCCGGCGTGGCGGGAAACGGTCAGTGCGCGTCGACCGACATGCTGCGGATGAACTTGCGCAGGAACTGCTCGCATTCGGCCAGTTGCGCGAGCTCCACGTATTCGTTCGGCTTGTGCGCCTGCTCGATGTAGCCGGGCCCGCATACGACGCTCGGGATGCCCGCGCGTTCGAACAGGCCGGCCTCGGTGCCGTACGCGACCTTGCGCTTGTCCTGGTCGGCGGTCAGCGCGCGCACGAGTTGCGTGATCGCCGCCTGCTCGGTCGCGTCGAGGCCGGGCGCTGCGGCGATCTTCGAGAATTCGATCGCCGCGTTCGGATGCTCGCGCCGCATCTGCGGCAGCAGCGTTTCCTGCGCATAGGCTTCGATGCGCGCGAAGATCTGCTCCGGATCGAGCGTCGGCAGGTTGCGGAACTCGAAATCGAAACGGCATTCGGCCGGCACCGTGTTGATCGCGTTGCCGCCCTGGATCGTGCTCGTCTGCGCGGTCGAGAACGGCACGTCGTAGAGCGCGTCGAACGGGCCTTCGGCGCGGAATCGATCGGCGATGTCGCGGATGTGGCAGATGAGGCGCGCCGCGTACTCGATCGCGTTCAGCCCCTTCGGCGTCAGCGACGAGTGCGCCGCGTGGCCGCGCACGCAGCAGCGGTACGCGTTGATGCCCTTGTGCGCGATGATCGGGCGCATCCCGGTCGGCTCGCCGACGATGCAGCCGGACGGCTTCACGCCGCGCCTGACCAGATCCGCGATCATCAGCGGCGCGCCCGCGCAGCCGATTTCCTCGTCGTAGGAAAGCGCGAAATGGATCGGCTTCGCGAGCTTCGTCGCCTGCATCTCGGGCAACAGCGCGAGCGCCGCGCCGATGAAGCCCTTCATGTCACAGGTACCGCGGCCGTACAGGCGGCCGTCGCGGAGTTCCGGGCGGAACGGGTCGCTGTCCCACTGCTGGCCGTCGACGGGCACGACGTCGGTGTGCCCGGACAGCACGATGCCGCCGTCGGTCGCGCCGTCATGCGCGGGGACGGTCGCGAACAGGTTGGCCCAGCCTTCGCGCGGATCGTGCGTGATCACGGACGCGATGCCCTTGGCGGAGAGCGCGTCGCGCACCGTTTCGATCAGGCCGAGGTTCGGCACGCGGCTCGTCGTGTCCATCGACACGAGCTGCTTGATCCAGGGCAGGCTGACGAGCGATGCGTCGTCGTGGTCGGCGAGGTCGGCGGCAACCTGCGCCGTCGCGTCGAGGGTGGGCATGGCTCAACTCCGTCGGATGAATGCGAAAATCATACTCAAAAACGCTGCGGCCCGCTCTCGCGGGCCGCGATGCGCTGCAGCAACGCGGCGCATTTCAGATCGACCGGCCGTCGAACCGTCCGCTCAGCGCGACGCGGCAGATGCGTCCTGCCGGTTCGAATGGCCGAGCGCGCGCAGCGTCTCCTTGATCGTCGACACGCGGACCGCGAGATCCGGCGAGCGCGTCTCGATCCGCAGCTTGTCCTGTCCCGCGAGCTTGATGTGGCGATGCTTCTGCACCATCTCGATGATCCGCATCGGATCGATCGGCGGATTCGGCACGAACTGCAGCCCGATCGCCACCTCGCTCGCATCGATCTTCGTGATCCCGAGCGGCTTCGCGGCGAGCCGCAGCCGGTGCGTCTCGACGAGCGCGTGCGCCTGCGGCGGCATCTTGCCGAAGCGGTCGATCAGCTCTTCCTGGATGCCGTCGATCGCGTCGCCGTGCTCGCAGTTCGCGAGGCGCTTGTACAGCGACAGCCGCTCCTGCACGTCCGCGCAGTAGTCGGCCGGCAGGATCGCGGGCGCATGCAGGTTGATCTCGGTCGTCGCGGCGAGCGGGGCGGTGAGGTCGGGCTCCTTGCCGTTCTTCAGCGCCTTCACCGCGTCGTTCAGCATCTCCGTGTACAGCTGGAAGCCGATCTCGTGGATCTCGCCCGACTGCTTGTCGCCGAGCACCTCGCCGGTGCCGCGGATCTCGAGGTCGTGCATCGCGAGGTAGAAGCCCGAGCCGAGCTCCTCCATCTGCTGGATCGCTTCCAGCCGGCGCTGCGCCTGCTTGGTCAGCGCCTGCGGATCGTGGACGAGCAGGTACGCATACGCCTGGTGGTGCGAGCGGCCGACGCGGCCGCGCAGCTGGTGCAGCTGCGCGAGGCCGAACTTGTCCGAGCGGTGCATGATGATCGTGTTCGCGCTCGGCACGTCGATGCCGGTCTCGATGATCGTCGTGCACAGCAGCACGTTCGCGCGCTGCGCGACGAAATCGCGCATCACGCGCTCGAGCTCGCGCTCGTGCATCTGGCCGTGCGCGATCGCGATGCGCGCCTCGGGCACCAGCTCCTCGAGCATCGCCTTGCGGTTCTCGATCGTCTCGACCTCGTTGTGCAGGAAGTACACCTGGCCGCCGCGCTTCAACTCGCGCAGCATCGCCTCGCGGATCACGCTTTCTTCCTCGCGGCGCACGAAGGTCTTGATCGCGAGCCGCTTCTGCGGTGCCGTGGCGATCACCGAGAAGTCGCGCAGGCCTTCGAGCGCCATCCCGAGCGTGCGCGGAATCGGCGTCGCGGTCAGCGTCAGCACGTCGACTTCCGCGCGCAGCGCCTTCAGCGCCTCCTTCTGGCGCACGCCGAAGCGGTGCTCCTCGTCGATGATCACGAGGCCGAGCCGCTTGAACTGCACGTCCGACGACAGCAGCTTGTGCGTGCCGATCACGATGTCGACGCTGCCCTCGTTGATCTGCGCGATCGCCGCGTTGACTTCCTTCGTGGTCTTGAAGCGCGACAGCTCGACGGTCCGCACCGGCCAGTCGGCGAAGCGGTCCGCGAAGGTCTGCGTGTGCTGCTCGGCGAGCAGGGTGGTCGGCGACAGCAGCGCGACCTGCTTGCCGCCCATCACCGCGATGAACGCGGCGCGCAGCGCGACTTCCGTCTTGCCGAAGCCGACGTCGCCGCACACGAGGCGGTCCATCGGCTTGCCGCTCGTCATGTCGCCGATCACGGCCGCGATCGCCGCGGCTTGGTCCGGCGTCTCCTCGAAGCCGAAGCTCTCCGCGAACTTCACGTAGTCGCGCGGCTCGAGCGCGAACGCGTGGCCTTCGCGGGCCGCGCGGCGCGCGTACAGGTTCAGCAGCTCGGCCGCGGTGTCGCGGATCTGCTGCGCGGCCTTGCGCTTCGCGCGCTCCCACTGGCCCGAGCCGAGCGCGTGCAGCGGCGCGCTGTCCGGATCGGCGCCGCTGTAGCGCGAGATCACGTGCAATTGCGCGACCGGCACGTAGAGCTTGCTGTCGCCCGCGTATTCGAGGTGCAGGAACTCCGTCTCGCCTTCGCCGAGATCCATCGACACGAGGCCCATGTAGCGGCCGATGCCGTGCTGCGCGTGCACGACCGGGTCGCCGACCTTCAGCTCGGACAGGTCGCGCACCATCGCGTCGACGTTGCTCGCCTGCTCCTGGCGGCGGCGCCCCGCGCGGCGGCCGAGCGCGCCGTAGAGTTCGGTCTCGGTGACGATCGCATAGCCTTCGCCCGGCACCGCGAAGCCGCTCGACAGCGGCGCGACGCCGAGCGCGAAGCGTTCATCGCTCGCGAGCCAGCCGGCGAAATGGTCGTTCGACGCCGGCCGCAGGTGGTGCTCGGCGAGCAACTGCAGGATCGTCTCGCGGCGGCCGGCCGATTCGACGGTCAGCAGCACGCGCTTGCCTGACGTGTCGACGAACGTGCGCAGTGCGGCGAGCGGATCGTCGGCATGGCGGTCGACCGTGAGCTCGGGCAGGCCGGTCGCCCAGCCACCCGCCGGCTGCGCGGGCAGCACGACGCGCGCGAAGGGCTTCGCGAACGCGAAGAAATCCTCGTCGGACAGGAACAGGCGCTGCGGCTCGAGGATCGGCCGCTCGCGGTCGTGCGCCAGGAACGCGTGGCGCTGCTTCGTGTCGGCGGTGAAGCGGCGGATCGACGCGTCGAGGTCGCCCGTGAACACGAGATGCGCGTCCTGCGGCAGGTAGTGGAACAGCGTCGCCGTCTCGTCGAAGAACAGCGGCAGGTAGTACTCGATGCCGGCCGACGGCACGCCGTTGCCGATGTCCTTGTAGATCGGCGCGCGGCTCGGGTCGCCTTCGAAGGTCTCGCGCCAGCGGCTGCGGAACGCGGTGCGCGCGGCCTCGTCGAACGGGAACTCGCGGCCCGGCAGCAGGCGCACGTCGCGCACCGGATAGAGGCTGCGCTGCGTGTCCGGGTCGAACGCGCGGATCGAATCGACCTGGTCGTCGAACAGGTCGATCCGGTACGGCAGCGGCGAGCCCATCGGGAACAGGTCGATCAGCGAGCCGCGCACGCAGTATTCGCCGGGCCGCACGACCTGGCTCACGTGCTCGTAGCCGGCAAGCGTGAGCTGCGCCTTCAGCTTCGCCTCGTCGAGCCGCTCGCCCTGCGCGAACGCGAACGTGTAGGCGGCCATGAACGACGCGGGCGGCATCCGGTACAGCGCGGTCGTCGCGGGCACGAGCAGCACGTCGCAGCGGCCTTCGCCGAGGTCGTGCAGCGTCGCGAGCCGCTCGGACACGAGGTCCTGGTGCGGCGAGAACGTGTCGTACGGCAGTGTTTCCCAGTCCGGCAGCAGGCGCACGCGCGCGTCGGGGGAGAAGTAGCGGATCTCCTGCGCGAGGCGCTGCGCGTCGACCGCGTTCGCGCAGATCACCGCGAGCAGCGGCAGGTCGTGGCGGTTGTCGGCAAGATAGCGGGCGATGGCGAGCGCATCGGCGGAGCCGTGCGCGCCGTCGAAGGCAAAGCGCTGGCCGGGCTTGACGCGCGCGACGGGCGAGGCGGACGGGTTGGAAGCGTTGTCTGGCATAGGGACGGCAGGGTAGCGGGCGCGAGGCGCATCGCGGTGCGCCGGTCGAGACGAAAGACCTATTATAAAATCCGCTTCTTGATTTCACCTTTCCGGCGTTTCATTTCGTGACTCCCCGACTTTTTGCCCTGATTCCATGCGCCGGCACGGGCAGCCGTTCCGGCTCGGCCGTGCCGAAGCAATACCGCACGCTCGCCGGGCGCGCGCTCCTGCATTACACGCTCGCCGCGTTCGACGCATGCAGCGAATTCGCGCAGACGCTCGTCGTCCTCGCGCCCGACGACACGCATTTCGACGCGCGCCGCTTTGCCGGCCTGCGCTTCGCGGTGCGCCGCTGCGGCGGCGCGTCGCGGCAGGCGTCGGTGCTGAACGGGCTGCTGGAGCTGACCGAATTCGGCGCGACCGACCACGACTGGGTGCTCGTGCACGACGCCGCGCGCCCCGGCATCACGCCGCAGCTGATCCGCACGCTGGTCGCGGCGCTGAAGGACGACCCGGTCGGCGGCATCGTCGCGCTGCCGGTTGCGGATACGCTCAAGCGCGTGCCGGCCGGCGGCGACGCGATCGCGCGCACCGAGTCGCGCGACGCGCTGTGGCAGGCGCAGACCCCGCAGATGTTCCGCATCGGCATGCTGCGCGAAGCGATCCTGCAGGCGCAGCGGGAAGGGCACGACCTGACCGACGAGGCGAGCGCGATCGAATGGGCCGGCCATACGCCGCGCGTCGTGCAGGGCAGCCTGCGCAACTTCAAGGTCACTTATCCGGAAGACTTCGCGCTGGCGGAAGCGATCCTCGCGCGCGACCCGCAATCCACCTGACCCCCACTCAATTTCAATCGGAACACGCATGGATTTCAGAATCGGACAAGGCTACGACGTGCACCAGCTCGTCCCCGGGCGGCCCCTCATCATCGGCGGCGTGACGATTCCGTACGAGCGCGGCCTGCTTGGCCACTCGGACGCGGACGTGCTGCTGCACGCGGTCACCGACGCGCTGTTCGGCGCGGCGGCGCTCGGCGACATCGGCCGCCACTTCTCCGACACCGACGCGGCTTTCAAGGGCGCGGACAGCCGCGTGCTGCTGCGCGAATGCGCGGCGCGCGTGAAGGCCGCGGGCTTCACGATCCAGAACGTCGACAGCACCGTGATCGCGCAGGCGCCGAAGCTCGCGCCGCATATCGACGGGATGCGCGCGAACATCGCCGAGGATCTCGGCCTGCCGCTCGACCGCGTGAACGTGAAGGCGAAGACCAACGAGAAGCTCGGCTATCTCGGCCGCGGCGAGGGCATCGAGGCGCAGGCCGCCGCGCTGCTGGTGAAGCAGGGCGGCTGACGGGCCGCGACCGGGCGGGCGCGGGTTTGTCCCGCGCCGCACAAACGCTTGCGAAAATGAAAAACGCCACGCGAGGCGGGCCCGCGTGGCGTTTTTGCTGGTTGCGCGCGCCGTACGGCTCGCGCGGCGCGGCTTATTCGCCTTCGGCGGCGATCACCTGCGCGGCGGCGTTGATCACCGACGCGATGCGGCCGACGTCGCGCAACTGCGTGACGGTCATGCCTTGTTCGTTCTTCAGCAGCGCGTAGTGCGACTTCACGCAGAAGTGGCACTTGCCGACGATCGACGCGGCGAGCGCGTACATCTCGAACTTGCGCTTGTCGACGCCGCCGTGCGACGCATACGCGCCCATCCGCAGCTCGGCGCGCTGGGTCTTCAGGTCGGCGTCGTCGGCCATCTCGACATACGGATACCAGGCGTTGTTCATCCCCATCAGCGCGGCCGCGGTTAGCGCCGCGTTGGTTTCCTCGGGCGACAGCACGCCGGCTTCGCGGATCGTCTTCACGATCGCGGTGCTCTTGGCCGCGAACGCCGCCGCCAGCGCGACGCCGACCGCGTCGTTGCCTTCGAGCGACGAGCGCGAGATCGTGCCGTCGAGGTTCAGGCGAATGTCCTTCGCGTAGTCGGGGATGCGTGCCTTAATCGAGTCGATGAATTCCATTGATATCTCCTATGGGTTGGCCGTTAAAAAAGCCCGCAGGCAGGACGTGCGCCGCGGGCTTCGTGCATCGATGCGCTTACAGCGTCGCGCCGCCGACAGAGCGGTTGCACGGGCACAGTTCGTCCGTTTGCAGGCCGTCCAGAATGCGCAGGATTTCGTCCGTGTTACGGCCAACGTTCAGGTTGTTGATCGAAACGTGCTGGATCGTGTTGTCCGGATCGACGATGAACGTCGCGCGCAGGGCCACGCCGGCTTCCTTGTCGCGCACGCCGAGCTGGTCGATCAGCTCACCCTTGACGTCGCCGAACGAGTAGTGATTCAGCTTGTTCAGGTCCTTGTGCTCACGGCGCCATGCGAGCTTGACGAACTCGTTGTCCGAGCTGCCGCCCAGCAGGATGGCATCGCGCTCTTCGAACTGCTTCGTCAGCTTCGCGAACTCGACGATTTCCGTCGGGCACACGAACGTGAAATCCTTCGGATAGAAGTAGATGATCTTCCACTTGCCCGGGAACGACGCTTCGGTGACGGTCTCGAACGCCGACTGGCCGTTTTCCTCGTGGTGGTTGAAGCCCGGCTTCGCGGCTACGACGGTGAAAGCGTCGAGTTTATCGCCCACGGTTTTCATGCGGCTACTCCTGTGTGAATGAGTTGGGAAGAAGACTTGAGTCAAGCTACCTCGGTGCTGCAACGGTGATGTGACAGCATGGGCGAGACTATAACACTATTGATTAAGTACTTCAATAGATTTTAACTAATGATCCTCATAGTTTTTTTCAACCGGATCGATAGTGTGCGGCGCAATACGCGTGCCTGTGCGCGTCACGCGGTCGCACGCGCCTTGCCGCCGGGGAATTCGAGCGTGACTTCGAGCCCGGGTTCCGGGCTGCGGTTGCGCAGGCGCAGCGCGCCGCGGTAGCGGCCGACGAGGCGCTGCACGATGGCCATCCCGAGGCCCGTGCCGTCCGCCTTGGTGCGGGCGGTGTCGACGCGGTAGAACGGCCGCATCACGAGCGGCAGCTGGTCCTCCGGGATGCCGGGGCCTTCGTCGCTGACCGACAGCTCGACCCGCGCGTGCGACACGCGTGTCTCGAGCGTGATGCGCGCGACGCCGTCCTGCCGGCTCTGGCCGTACTTGCGCGCGTTCTCGACGAGGTTGCCGATCACGCGCCGCATGTCGGTCTCGTCGGCCTCGATGACGGCGGTGGGCGCGAGCCGCGTCTGGATCTGCACGCCGTCCTCGCCCGCGATGCGCGCGGCGACTTCCTGCACGATCGTCGACAGGTCGACGGGCTCGGGCCGGCGCTGCGTCGGGCGCGCGTAGTCGATGAACGCGGCGATGATGCGGTCCATCTGCTCGATGTCGTCGACCATCGCGTCCTTGGTCGCCTGGTCGGACGGGCTCATCTCGGTTTCGAGGCGCAGTCGCGCGAGCGGCGTGCGCAGGTCGTGCGAGATGCCCGCGAGCATCAGCGCGCGGTCGGCCTCGAGCTGTTCGAGGTCGCGCACCATCTGGTTGAAGCTGCGGTTGGTGTCTGCGGCGACGCCCATGCCGCGCTCCGGCAGCCGCTCGGGCGCCTGGCCCGAGCCGACCTGGCGCGCGGCGAGCGCGAGGCGCGAGAACGGCCGGTTCACGAGGCTCGTGATGAACGCGGAGCCGAACAGCGACAGCGCGAGCGCGAACAGCCCCCAGCCGGCCCACTGCAGGCCCGTGACGGTGTCGAGCTGATCGCGGTCGAGCGCGACCCAGTAGTCGTCGTCGTCGATCTTGAAGCTGATCCACACGCCGGGGATGTCGTTGACCGTCTGCGCGATCACCGTATCGTCGCCGAGCCGGCTGCGGATGTCGTGCTCGATCAGGCGGTTCAGCGACTCGTCGGGCTGCAGCCTGAACTTGTCGGTTTTCTCGCGCGGATACACGCGCACGCCTTCGTTGCTCTCGAGATCCTGCAGCAGCGCGCGGCGCAGGTCGGGGTCGGAGTAGAGCAGCGCGGTGCGCGTGAGCTTGACGATCGCGACGAGCTGGAGCGCGACGCGCTGCGCGCGCGGCTCGCGCTCGATCACGCGAAAACTCTGGAACCACGCCGCGAGACTGACCGAGATCAGCAGCGCGATCAGCAGGAAGGTGCGCCAGAACAGCCCGCCGAAGGCGAGCTGCAGAAGGCGCCGGTCGATACGCATGGGACGGGCCGTGGACAGACGAAGCCGGAAGAAGGGAGGGTCAGGCCGCGCCGTCCGGAATGAACACGTAGCCGAGGCCCCAGACGGTCTGGATGAAGCGGGGGCTGCCCGGATCCGGTTCGATCAGCTTGCGCAGGCGCGAGATCTGCACGTCGAGGCTGCGGTCGAACACTTCGTATTCGCGGCCGCGCGCGAGCTCCATCAGCTTCTCGCGCGACAGCGGCTGGCGCGGATGGCGCGCGAACACCTTCAGCACCGAGAATTCGCCGGTCGTCAGCGGAATTTCCTGGCCGGACTTCGTCAGCGTGCGGGTCGCGAGATTCAGCGAGAACTCGCCGAACTCGAACACCTCGGTCGTTTCCGACGGCGCGCCCGGCAGCTCGGCCGGCGCCTGGCGGCGCAGCACCGCGTGGATGCGCGCGACGAGCTCGCGCGGGTTGAACGGCTTCGGCAGGTAGTCGTCGGCGCCCATCTCGAGGCCGACGATGCGGTCGACGTCCTCGCCCTTGGCGGTCAGCATGATGATCGGCGTGCGGTCGTTGCTGCCGCGCAGGCGGCGGCAGATCGACAGGCCGTCCTCGCCGGGCAGCATCAGGTCGAGCACGAGCAGGTCGAAACGCTCGCGGACCCACAGCTTGTTCATCGCGGTCGCGTTCTCCGCGACGTACACATTGAAGCCCTGCTCGCCCAGGTAGCGGCGCAGCAGATCGCGCAGGCGCGGGTCGTCGTCGACGACGAGAATCTTGGAGGGGTTTTTCGTTTCCATGAATGGCATCTTATCGCGAATGGGAAATGGCGCGCGGCCGGGGATTTTGGCGCGTTACAGTCAGTTACAAAATTTACCCGTGGTGTGACGCGGAGTAAAGGCACGCTATAGAGATTCCTTTACTCGAAGACGAAATTCGGTAGATACTCGCTCCACTTAATCTTTCATGGTTTGCACACCCGATTTCCGCAGGGTTTTTCAAGTACCAGAGGTAGCCGGTTGCCGCGTGACGTAGGGAACAAATCGACCAAAGAAGCGAGGACGGTCATGCGATCTGCCCGGATTGCACTGATGCTGACGATCGCGCTCGCCGGTCCGTGTGCGTCGAACTTCGCATATGCTCAACGCCCCGAGCCGGGCGCTTCGTCGCGCAAGCTGCCCCGCGGCAAGGCGGCGCAGCAGGCTGACCGCGCCGATGCCGTTGCCCGCTCCGCCGTGCCTCCCGATCTCGAGCAGCGCCGCCGCGACGGGCACATGACGCCCGAGGAGCGCCACTTGCTGCGCCAGCACATCGAGGACGCCGTCCGCGAACTTTACAAGCGCTGACCTGCGCCGCTCCCGCCCGCCGCCGGAAGCCCGTCGCGCGGAAAAATTCCGTAGCAATTTTGCAGTCAACTTTCGCTCACCGGATGCCGTTTAACCGGCACATGCGCGCATCGCGCGCTTCGGGAGTCATTCACGATGAGTCGAGCGAACGCCGCCGCGCAGGCATTGCCGCCTGCGATGCAAACGCCCCTCGAGGCGGACGATGCGCTGTTCTTCCTGAGCCGCACCGGCTTCACGCCGGCGCCTGCCGACGTGGCGCGCCTCGTCGGCCTGACGCGCGCGCAGGCGGTGGCCGACGTGCTCGGCAACGTCCGGCGCGAGCCGGCCGCGACGTGGCCCGACTGGCTCGCCGAACTGCCGCCGACGCGCGCCGAACGGCAGGCGCAGACGCCGGACCAGCGGCGCGACGAGCAGCGCACGCGCGATCAGCGCTACGAGGCATTGCGCGCGGCGTGGGTCAACGAGATGGTCGCGACGCCGTCGCCGCTGACCGAGCGCATGACGCTGTTCTGGCACGGCCATTTCACGTCGGGCCAGGACAAGGTGCCGTTTCCGCAGACGATGGCCGCGCAGAACGCGCTGTTGCGCCGCGAGGCGCTCGGCAATTTCGGCACGCTGCTGCATGCGATCGCAAGGGACCCGGCGATGCTGCAGTACCTCGATGGCGCGAGCAACCGCAAGGGGCGCCCGAACGAGAATTTCGCGCGCGAGGTGATGGAGCTGTTCACGCTCGGCGAAGGGCATTACACGCAGCGCGACGTGACCGAAGCCGCGCGCGCGATGACCGGCTGGACGATCGATCCCGACACGCTGCGCGTTGCCGTGCGGCCCGAGTGGCACGATGCCGGCGACAAGACGATCCTCGGCGAGACGGGGCCGTTCGACGGCGACGGCTTCCTCGACATCCTGCTGAAGCGTCCGGAAACCGCGCGCTTCATCGCGGGCAAGCTGTGGCGCGAGTTCGTGTCCGATACGCCGGACACAGGCGAACTGGAGACGGTCGCCGAGCACTTTCGCGCGAGCGGCTACGAGATTCCCGCGGCGCTCGGCGCACTGTGGTCGACCGACGCGTTCTGGGATCCGCGCAATCGCGGCGTGCTGGTCAAGTCGCCGGCGGAATTCGTCGTCGGGTCGGTGCGGCTGTTCGACGTCGGCTACGGCGATCCGCAGATGCTCGCGAACACCGTGCGCACGCTCGGGCAGAACCTGTTCTATCCGCCGAACGTCAAGGGCTGGCCGGGCGGCGCGATCTGGATCAACAGCTCGACGCTGCTTGCGCGCAAGCAGTTCGTCGAGCAGCTGTTCCGCGCGACCGAGACGGCCGGCATGCGTCCCGCGGCGCTCGGCGGAACTTCCGGCGGGATGGCGACGATGATGGGTGGCAGCCCGCGTGCGACGCCCGCGAAGCCCGCGCGCGGCGGCCTGCGTTTCGATCTCGAACGCTGGCTCGCGCAATACCGTGCGCGGCCGCAGGCGCCTGCGGGGCTGTCGACCGAACTTCAGCTGCAGCACGCGGTGCTGCCGGTGCCGCCCGTCGCGGCGATCGACACCGGGTCGACCGGCAGCGCGTATCTCGAGGCGCTGCTGATGGACCCGGCCTATCAATTGAAATGACGACGAGTCGCCGGCGCGGCATGCATGCGCTGTGGCCGGCAAAGGACCCACGATGAACCGACGCGATTTCCTCGCGCTCACCGGTGCCGCCGCGACGGCAGGCGTGTCGCTGTGGCAGCCCGGCGCGCTGGCGGCCCCGCTCGCGGCGACGAAGGCGGGCGCGGGCTATGCGAACGTGCTGATCCTCGTCGAGCTGAAGGGCGGCAACGATGGCCTCAATACCGTCGTGCCGTATGCGGACCCGCTGTACTACCAGTTCCGCCGCAGCATCGGCATCAAGCGCGAGCAGGTGCTGCAGCTCGACGAACGCACCGGGCTGCATCCGTCGCTCGCCGCGCTGATGCCGCTGTGGCGCGACCGGCAGGTCGCGGTCGTGCAGGGTGTCGGCTATCCGCAGCCGAACCTGTCGCATTTCCGCTCGATCGAGATCTGGGATACCGCGTCGCGTTCCGACCAATACCTGCGAGAAGGCTGGCTCACGCGTACGTTTGCGCAGGCGCCGGTGCCGCCCGGCTTCGCGGCGGACGGCGTGGTGCTCGGCAGCGCCGAGATGGGGCCGCTCGCGAACGGCGCGCGTGCGATCGCACTCGTCAATCCGGCGCAGTTCATTCGCGCCGCGCGGCTCGCCGAGCCTGTGTCGCTGCGCGAGCAGAACCCGGCGCTCGCGCACATCATCGACGTCGAGAACGACATCGTGAAGGCGGCGGACCGGCTGCGGCCGCGCGGCGGGATGCGGGAATTCAGGACGGCGTTTCCGGGCGGCGCGTTCGGCACCGCGGTGAAGACCGCGATGCAGGTGCTCGCCGCGTGCGAAGCATCGGGGCAGGCCGCGCAGGACGGGGTTGCGGTGCTGCGGCTCACGCTCAACGGTTTCGACACGCACCAGAACCAGCCGGGACAGCAGGCGGCGCTGCTCAAGCAGTTCGCCGAAGGGATGAGCGCGATGCGCGGCGCGCTGCTCGAACTCGGGCGCTGGAACGAGACGCTCGTGATGACGTATGCGGAGTTCGGGCGGCGCGTGCGCGAGAACCAGAGCAACGGCACCGACCATGGCACGGCCGCGCCGCATTTCGTGATGGGCGGGCGCGTGGCCGGCGGCCTGTATGGTGCGCCGCCCGCGCTCGGGCGGCTCGACGGCAACGGCAACCTGCCGGTCGCGGTCGACTTCCGCCAGCTCTATGCGACGGTGCTTGGGTCCTGGTGGGGGCTTGATGCGACGCGCGTGCTGCAGCAGCGCTTCGAGCCGCTGCCGCTTTTGAGGGTGTAGCGGAGCGTCGACGGCAGGAATGTCAACGGCGGCGCGCGGCGCGCCACGCGATCCACAGCTTGCGGATCGGCGTCAGCGCGATGCGCTGGTGCAGAACCTGGTAGCCGTCGCGCTCGATCTCGACGAGCAACGCGCCGGCAAGCGCGAGTTGCGCGCGCAGCGTGCGCTGCGCGCGGCGCTCGGCGGCGGGAATTGCTGCGTCGGCGGCCGCGAGCGCGTCGCGCGCCCGAGCGGTCTGGAACGTCAGCAGTTCGGTGAACGCGGGGCTGTAGCGCCGGTTCAGCAGGTCCGCGGCCGTCACGTTGTAGCGTTGCAGCTCGTCGATCGGCAGGTAGATGCGGCCGTGCCGTGCGTCGTTGCCGAGCTCCTGCACGAATTGCGCGAGCATCAGCGCGTGGCCGACTTCGTCGGCCCACGGCTGCGGCTCGGCCGGGCGCGCGGCGCTGGCCCGCGCGACGAGCGACGCGAAGCCGCCGCCCACTTGCACGATGTAGCGCCGCAGGTTCGCGAAATCGAGGTAGCGCGCCTGTTCGAGATCCATTCCGTAGCCGCTGACCAGCGCGCGCAGCGCATCGGCTTCGGACACGATCGACGGATGGTGCTGCGCGAGTGCCTTCGTCACCGGATGCGACGGTTCTCCGGCGGCCAGCGCCGCGAGTTCCTTGTGCCACCACGCGAGCTTGGTATGGCCGACGGTCGGGTCGCTGGTTTCCTTGACGGTTTCCTCGAGTTCGCGGCGCAGCGCGAAGAGGGCGGTGAGGCGCGGCTGGACCGCGAACGGCGCCTGCCGCAACGCGTAGTAGACACTGGAGCCGGCGGGCGCGGCTTTCTGCTGACAGTAGTCGTCGAAATTCACGTGCGGAATCGGGTCGGGGGCGGAATCGGGGACGTGCGGTTGCGCACCGCCGGAAGCATCAAGCGCGGCATTCTAGCACCGGCGCGTGAACCTCGTCGGCCGATGCAGACAATGCTGCGCAGATCGGGTAGAATCTCGCGCTCGCCTGATCGGGCGCGCCGGTTTTTCATGTCGGCGTGACGGCCCGGGCGCCCGACGCACCTCGCGCGGGCAGGCGACAGAGATGCGCGTGAGTGGCGAAATTGGTAGACGCACCAGGTTTAGGTCCTGACGCCCGCAAGGGTGTGCCGGTTCGAGTCCGGCCTCACGCACCAGTTGGACACCGCCCTTGACGGGCGGTCCGTCGAAGAAGCGCTGCCGGTCGGCCGACCGCAGCGCTTTTTTGTTTTTTGCGCGGCCGGCGCAAGCCCGGGATGGGCGCGAACAGACACTAATCCCAGAAACTCCGCACCGCGACCGCGACAATCACCGGCACCGAGAACACCAGCGGAATCGCGAAATATTGCGCTTCGCGGTCGACGATCCAGCTGTAGATCAGCCAGGCCGCGCCGATTCCGAACGTGATGAGGCCAACCAGAATGGCGGCGATATTCAGCACCAGGTTGGACGGCCTGCGGCGCGTCTTCTCGCGCGGAGACGATTTCATCGGATGAGTGCGGCTCCAGGCCCCGCTTGTGCAAACGCACAGGAAACCGCATTCGCGCCGATTACGCAAGGGCCGCGCTGCCGCGCGCAACGGGCGTCACAGATCGAACGACGCCGCAAGTTCGTCGAGCAGCCCGCGCTGGAACGTACAGAACCGCTCGCCGGGCTGCTGAGCGATCGCGAGCTCGAGCATCGGGTCGGCGACATCGGTGCGCACGCCCGCCAGCTCCTCGACGATCGCGAGTCCGCAGAACGGCACGTACGCCTCCGAGTAGCCGCCTTCGTGAACGATCGCCAGACGCCCTGTGCAGAGCCGCCGCGCGACGTCCCGCACCGCGCGCGTCATGAACCGGTAGCTGTCGCTGTGAAGCTGCATGCGCGCGAGCGGATCGACCGCGCTCGCGTCGAGGCCGCTCGCAACGACGATCAGTTCCGGCCGGAAGCGCTCGAGCGCGGGCAGCACGATGCGCTCGAACGCATAGCGGTACGCATCGTCGCCGCTGCCCGCGAGCAGCGGGACATTGATATTCGCGCCACTGCCCGCGCCGGCGCCGCGGTCGTCCGCGCCGCTGTAACCGGGCGGAAAGCAGCGGTCCTGGTGCAGCGAGATCGTCAGCGTGCGCGGATCGTCGTAATAGATCGACTGGGTGCCGTTGCCGTGATGCACGTCCCAGTCGATCACCGCGACGCGGCCGACGCAGTGCGTCGCGCGCGCGGCCTCGATCGCGATCGGGATGTTCGCGAGCAGGCAGAAGCCCATCGGGCGGTCTCGCAGGCAATGATGGCCGGGCGGCCGCGACAGCGAGAACGCGTTGGGCGCGCGTCCTGCGACGACCGCGTCGACCGCGGCGATCGCGAGGCCTGCCGACAGTGCAGCGATCTCGTAGCTGCCCTTGCCGAACGGCGCGAGATCGCCGAGATCGCCGCCGTTCGCGTCGCTGAGCGCGCGGAACGCGTCGAGATAGCCGGCCGGATGGATGCGCAGCAGGTCGTCGGTCGTCGCGGCCGGCGCGCCGCGCAGGTCGAGCTGCGCGGCGAGGCCGGACGCCTGCACGAGCGACAGGAAGCGGCGCTTGGAGTCGGGCGATTCCGCGTAGCTCGCGGCCGACGGCGGCTGCACCCAGCCGCCGACCGGGAAGAACAGCGCATGCGTGCCGCCCGTATGCCAGAAGGTGCGTTCGTCGGTGAAGAAGGCAGTGCGATTCATGGATGTGCGTGACCTGTCACGGTTGTGGGGAAACGGAAGGGCGCGCGCGCCGGTCGATGTGCAGCAGCGCGGCGAGTGAAGCGGCCGACACGGCCGTCGCGGCGACGAACAGCACGCGCATCGTGCCGCCGGCATCGAGCATCAGCCCGGCGAGCAGCGGGCCGGCGGCGAGACCGGCGCCGATCACGAAGTTGAGCGTCGCGACGAGGCGGCCCGACGCGTCGATCTGCGCGACGGTCGCGAGGATGAACGGCAGCACGAACGTCCACGCGAACTTGAACGCGAAGATCGCGGCGCCATAGCCTGTTGCGTGCGGCCGCCCGGCCAGCGCGACGAGCGACGCGGCGAGCAGCGCGTAGCCGGCGGCCAGCATCGCGCGCCGCGCGAGCCGGCCGCCGAGGCACGACGCGAGCGCCGCGCCGGCGATGCCCATCACGCTGGCGATCGCGAGCATGTTGCCGGTCGCTTGCGGATCGAGCCCCGCATCGGCGGCGGCGCGGCTCGCGAACGTCCAGACGCTGCCAATCGCGAGGTAGAACGTCAGCACGGCACCGATCGCGAGCGCAAGGAGACGGCCCGGCGCGCGGATCGTGCGCGCGCCCGACGGCTGCGCAGCCGACGCGCGTTCGCCGAGCGACGGCGGAAAGCCGCGCGCCAGCGGCGCCGCGCAGATTGCGAGCACGGCGAGCGCCGCGTACAGCGCGCGCAACCCGAACGCCGCGAACACGTGCGGCAGCACGAACAGCCCGATTGCACCAGCGATCAGCTGGCCGACGACCCACAGCCCGTATACGCGGTCGCTGTTGTCGCTCGTCGCCGCGCTCGTCATGCAGAGCACCATCAGCGAGCCGCCGCCGAGTGCGGTCGCCGCGCGCAGCGCGAGGAGCGGGCCGAAGCCGGGCATCCACAATGCGGTGAGCAGGTTGCCCGCGCCGAACAGCGCGATCGCGCATGCGGCGACGCGGCGCGTATCGACGCGGCCGAGCCACAGATACGACGGCACGGTCGCGAGGCTGAACGCGCCGAGCTCGACGAAGAAGTACGTGCCGATCTGCGATGCGGACAGCCCGAACTGGGTCGTGAGCTGTCCGGCGACGGCCGGCGCGACGAGCAGCAGCAGCGGGGTGATTGCGGCGAACACGACGAGCGCGACGAGCGTCGGGCGCGCGAACGTCGACGCCTGGCCGGCGGGCGGCAGCGCGGCATCCGGGGAGAGGGTTTTCATGGCGGGGTCTCGTGAAGGTCGTGGGGCAGGTCAGAACAGGTGATACATGCCGACCATCGCGCCGAACTGCGATGCGCCGGCGAGCGGCGTCGGGTCGTATTCGTAGACGGTCTGCGAACTCTGTCCGCTGTTGCGCGCGTAGCCGAGGTTCAGGTACGCGACGGTGCCTTTCGACAACGCGTAGGTTGTGCTCGCGATGAACAATGTCGGATGGCCGATCGCCGGCGTGCGCGAGTCGGTGTGATAGACGCCGGCGTTCAGGCCGATGCCGTTCGACGTCAGGTAGCGCGCGCCGCCCCAGGCGATCGTGCGCGCCGCGTCGAGGTCGCCGGTGAGCCGCTCGACGCCGGCGTAGAGGGTTAGCGGCAGTGCGTCGAACGCGTAGCGCATGGCGAGCGTGCCGAGCTCGCGGCGGCGCCCGGAGGCGTCGCTCGCGGCGGGCGCGTCGCCGTGCGCCTGATGCAATACCGCGCTGACCGACAGGCTGTTGCTCGTGTACTGGCCGCCGAGTTCGAGCACGCGGCCGGCGCGTGTGTTGCCGGCGACGCCGGCGGTCGCGGCGAGCGCCTCGACGTCGAAGCCGCCGAACGTCGGCGACTGGTACTTGACCGAATGGTCGATGAAGTTGGCCGACATCGGCATGAGCACGCCCTGGCCGCTGTACGACGCGTACCACAGCGGGTCGTAGAACAGCGTCTTGTCGAACAGCACGCTGAACTGCCGGCCGAGCGTGACGGTACCGGCGGGACCCGCGACGCCCAGGTACGCGCCGCGGAAGAACGCGTAGCCTGGCGCGGTCGACGTGCCGTCGTTCACGTTGATCCCCTGTTCGAGCTTGAAGAGCGCAAGCCAGCCGCCGCCGAGATCCTCGCGGCCTTTCAGCCCGATCTGCGACGGCACGATGCCATAGTTCTGCAATTGCCACGCGGCGCGATGCCCGTCGGCATGCGTCAGGTACTGCACGCCGGCGTCGAGCGCGCCGTACAGCGTGAGGGTCGACTGCGCGTGCGCGGACGCACTGCAGGCGGCGAGCGCCGCAGCGGCCGAGGCCGTGCGGATGAAGCGCGGGTTCATGACGTTGAGTTCTCCATACCGATGTCGCGTGCCGTCGTTGCGGCTGTTGTCGCGATGCAGTGTCGGTAGTGGGGAAGCCGCGCGAAAGTCGTTCAGATGAACGGTGCGGAAAACCCCCGAGGTGCGCGCCGCCGGGCGCTGCGGCCGTGAAAAGGGGCGTGATGCGGAGCAGCAATCCGCTGCGCCCCGTTCAATTGGATGGGGCCGCCGCGCGTCGCGGCGCACGGTTTCGCCAAAAAAACCGCTCGCTATAATCGGCCGTGCGCAAGATCAGCCCGGTCGGGGCAGGGGAGCGGGAAGTGAGGATCACGACGGATATCGGGCAGGACCTCGACGTGCTGCGCGACGTGCCGGCCGCGATCGTGCTGGACGAATCCGCATGGCCCGCGCTGCCGCCGCGACGCACCGATTTCGACGGCGTCGATCGCGACGATGTGCGCGGCCGCGCGCTCGGCCTGCTGCTGCTCGACTTGTACGCGCTTGCCGGGCAGGCCGGCATCGGCGAATTCGAATGCCGTTTCTTCGGGCTGCTGCGCGCGCTGATTCCGTTCGACGCCGCGTGGACGGGCGTCGCGACGCACACGGCGGCCGGCCCCGTGATGCACAACAGCTTCCTGTACCGCCTGCCGCATGCGTTCTTCGGCGACTGGAAGCGCGTGCGCGACTGCGATCCGCTCGCGCGCCGTACGTTGCACGGCGCCGACGGCCGCGCGGTGCGGCTGTCGGTCGTCGAGCGCGGGCTCGACGGCCGTTTTCGCGACTGGTGCGTGAAATACGGGCTCGCGCAACTGATGTGCGTGTGCACGCTCGACCGCCGCTTCGGCCTGAGAACCTTCCTGTCGATCTACCGCCAGGGGCTGCATTGCCCGTTCGACGACGACGACGCGCGCCGCTTCGAGGAAGTGATCCCGCACCTGGCCGCCGCGCTGACGATCAATCGCGCCGCGCAGCTGATGCGTGTCGGCGGCGATGCGGCCGTGCCGGCCGCGCGTGCGCTGTGCGACAACTTTGGCGTGCTGCACCACGCGGACCGCGGTTTCGACGCGGTCATGCAGGCCGAGTGGCCGGGATGGACAGGCGCGCGCCTGCCCGAGCCGCTCGTCGCGCACCTGCGGCGCCAGCCTGCGCAGCCGTTTGTCGGCGCTGCGCTGCGCATCCGGTGCGTGCCGGTCGCGGGCCTGTTCCAGCTCGACGCGCGGCCCCGCTCGCTGCTCGACCGGCTGAGCCCGCGCGAGCTCGCGGCGATCCGCTATTACGGCGCCGGACGCTCGCACAAGGAGGTTGCGCAGCAGATGGCCATCTCACCGACGACCGTGCGGCATTATCTGCGCTGTGCGTATCGCAAGCTCGGCATGCACGACAAGAGCCAGATCGCGGGCGTGCTCGGCGCGGCCGTCGAGCCGCCGTGCGACGTGCCTGCGACTGCGTCCGCAGGCGACAGGCCGCGCTGAGTCGATCCACTCGTGCAGATGGTTGTATGCGCAACCATGGCGCGCTATGCTCGTCAGCTCTCAGGAGACGAAACCCCATCATGAACGACGTAAATTCAGGGTCGGTGCGCGCGGCGGTGGTCGGCGTCGGCGCGATCGGCGGACTGCTTGCGGCCGCGCTTGCGCAGGCCGGCATGCGCGTGAGCGCCTACGCGCGCGGCGCGACGCTCGACGCGCTGAAGACGCACGGCGTGCGCGTGCTCGACGAGACGGGCGCGATGTCGTCGGTCCCGGTCGACGCCAGCGACGACGCGGCCGCGCTCGGCGTGCAGGACTACGTGGTGATCGCGCTGAAGGCGCAGGCGCTGCCGGATCTGGCGGCGCGCATTGCGCCGCTCGTCGGACCGCGGACGGTGATCGTCGCGGCGATGAACGGCCTGCCGTGGTGGTTTACTCACGGGTTGGCCGGGCGGCTCGACGGCGTGCCGCTCGAAGCGGTCGATCCGGGCGGTGCGGTGTCCGCGGCGCTGCCGCCGGCGCAGGCGATCGGCTGCGTCGTGCACCTGTCGTCGAGCACCGACGCGCCGGGCGTCGTGCGGCGCGGACGCGGCAATCGCCTGATCGTCGGCGCGCCCGATCCGGCGCGCGACGCGGCTGCGTCGCGCTTCGCGGCGGCGCTGGCCGCGGGTGGCTTCGACGTCGAGACGACGCCGGCGATTCGCACTGAGATCTGGGCGAAGCTGTGGGGCAACATGAACATGAATCCGTTGAGCGCGCTGACGGGCTCGACGGCCGACCGCCTGCTCGACGATCCTTACACGCATGCGCTCGCGCTGCGGATGATGGAGGAGGCGGCCGCGATCGGCGCGAAGCTGGGCCTGGATACCGGTGTGAGCGCGCCGGAGCGCATGGCGCTGACGCGCAAGCTCGGCGCGTTCCGGACGTCGATGCTGCAGGATTTCGAAGCGGGGCGAGCGCTCGAGATCGGGCCGATCCTCGGCGTGTTTCCGGAACTGGGGCGCAAGCTGGACGTGCCGACGCCGTATTGCGACGCGGTGCTCGGCCTGTTGCGCCAGCGCGCCGCGAACAGCGGGCTGCAGGCGGGGTGAACGGAGCGGGGCGGGCTGCCCCGCGCGGCTCAGTCGTGCTCGAGCGCGTGGCTGAGCACCTTCTCCAGCAGCCGTTCGAACGTGTTGCGCTCGCTGTCGGACAGGCAGGCGAGCAGCCCGTCGTTCCACTTGCGCACGATCGGCATGATCTTGCGATGCAGCGCGCGGCCGTCCGGCGTGAGCGCGATCAGCACGATCCGGCCGTCCGCCTCGCTGGCGCTGCGTTCGAGGAGCCCCTGCTGCAGCAGCGCCTCGGCAGCGCGGCTCGCCTGGCTCTTGTCGAGGTTGGTGTGGCGCGCGAGATCCATGATCGAAAACGGGCCGAATGCGCCGACGGCTGCGATCACGCGCGCCTCGGGCAGCGAGATGCCGAGCTTGTCGCGGTAGACCTCGCCGATGCCGCGGTCGGAACGCTTCGTGAGTACGTGGAGGCGGTAGGTCAGAAACTGATCGAGCCCGGCTGGACGGCCTTTCATGTCGAATCCTGAAGATAAAGGGCGGGCCCGATTGTTCCCGTATCGCGCGCTCGGGTCAACGGTCAGCGCCCGCCGTATTTCAGGCGCGTCAGCTGCTCCGCCTCGTTCGCGAGCAGGCTGGCGGCGTCGCGGATCGCGACGTCGAGCGTGATCGGGCCCGGCGCGGGCGAGAAGCACCCGGAAAAATGCTCGGCAAGGCGCGGCAGCGCGGCCGGATCGACGGCGCCCGACAGCAGCGACGCCGGCACGCCCGCCGCCTGCGCATGGCGGCACGCGATGAACGGCGCCTTGCCGTGCAGCGTCTGCACGTCCGAGCGGCCTTCGCCGGTGATCAGCCAGTCCGCGCCCGCGAGCGCCGCGTCGAGCCCGACCTGCCGCGCGACGACTTCCGCGCCCGCCTCGAAGCGCGCGCCGAGCATGTGCAGCGCGAAGCCGAGGCCGCCGGCCGCGCCGGCGCCCGGCAGGTCGCGGCCGCGCCGGTCGAGCGCCGCTTCGAGCAGGTCGGCGAAATGGCCGAGCGCCGCGTCGAGGGTCGCAACCTGCTCGGGCGTCACGCCCTTTTGCGGGCCGAACACCGCGGTCGCGCCATGCGCGCCCGTCAGCGGGTTGTCGACGTCCGACATGCCGATGAACTCGGCCTCCGCGATGCGCGGGTCGAGCCCCGACGCGTCGATCCGCGCGATCTCGGCGAGCCGCGCCGGCACCGGCTCGACCGGCTGGCCGGCGGCGTCGAGGCAGCGCAGCCCGAGCCCGGCGAGGAGCCCCGCGCCGGCATCGTTGGTGCTGCTGCCGCCGAGCGCGACGAAGAACCGCCGCACGCCGTCGTCGAGCAGCCGGCGGATCGCTTCGCCCATCCCGCGCGTGCTGCGCGCGTCGACCGCGACGCTCATCCCGACCGGATCGGTAATGCCGACGATCTCGGCCGTCTCGACGATCGCGGTGCGCGCATCGATGACGCCGACCGCGGCGTCGCGCGCCGCGAGCGACGCGCCGGCCACCGTCACGATGCGCCGCGCGCCGCCGCCGGCGAGCATCGCGTCGAGCGTGCCTTCGCCGCCGTCGGCCATCGGGCAGCAGCGCACGACAGCGTCGGGGCGCGCGCGGCGGATGCCGGATGCGATCGCGTCCGCGACCTGGGCGGCGGAAAGCGAGCCTTTGAACGAATCGGGCGCGATGACGACGACGGGCGCGGACGGGTGATGCGGCATGGTGTCTCCGGTTGGCGTAATTGGTCGGACGATTGGCCGCCGTGCGGCGGCGCATGCGCTATCCGAAGGAGCTTACAGGATGCGGGGGCGGGCGTGGATATGCGCGGCGGCATATCGGCGATCCATGCGCATCGGCGGCCGCCGCGCAACGGCCGCGCACGCGCGTGGCCGGTTCTGGCGGTACAGGGAAAATTGTTTGCTAGAATAGTCGATTCTTCCGGCCAAAGCCGTGCTCCGAGCCGCTTGCGTCAGCCCTCCCGGCGCATGCAAGGATGGCGTGGCGTTTCGGTGCGGCGTATGACGCCGCCAGGCAGGCACGGCAAGGAAAACCCGATTCGCTCGAATAATTTTAGGACGATTGAAGCCATGGCTAACGTTGTTGAAAACCTCGGCAAGCTTGAACGCCGCGTGACGATTTCCCTGCCGAAAGAAACGGTTCAGAAGGAAATCGACACCCGTATCCAGAAACTCGCGAAGACCGTGCGCATGCCGGGTTTCCGCCCGGGCAAGGTGCCGCTGAAGATGGTCGCGCAGCAATATGCGGGTCAGGTCGAGGCGGAAGTCCTGAGCGACAAGATCGGCCAGGAGTTCTTCACGATCAGCCGTGCCGAGAACCTGCGCGTCGCGGGCCAGCCGAGCTTCGCGCCGAAGCAGGAGCAGGCGGAAGGCGCGTATGCGTTCGACGCGACGTTCGAGGTCTATCCGGAAGTGAAGATCGGCGACCTGGCGACGGCTGAAGTCGAGCGCTCGACGACGACGATCGGCGACGCTGAAATCGACCGCACGCTCGACATCCTGCGCAAGCAGCGCGTGCACTTCCACGCACGCGGCGAAGGCGGCGAGCACGGCGACGGCGGCGCGGACACCGCAGCGCAGAACGGCGACCGCGTGACGGTCGACTTCGTCGGCAAGCTCGACGGCGTCGCATTCCAGGGCGGCACCGCGGAAGACTTCCCGTTCGTGCTCGGCGAAGGCCGCATGCTGCCGGAATTCGAAACGGCTGCGCTGGGCCTGAAGGCCGGCGAAGCGCGCGAATTCGACCTGAAGTTCCCGGACGACTATCACGGCAAGGACGTGGCAGGCAAGACCGCGCAGTTCACGGTCACGATGAAGAAGATCGAATGGCCGCACCTGCCGGAGATCGACGCCGACTTCGCGAAGTCGCTCGGCATCGAAGACGGCGATCTGGCCAAGATGCGCGGCGAGATCAAGGAAAACCTCGAGCGTGAGGCAAAGCGCCGCACGCAGGCGATCGTCAAGAACCAGGTGATGGACGCACTGCTGAAGATCTCCGAGCTCGACGTGCCGAAGGCGCTGATCGAGCAGGACCAGCAGCGCCTCGTCGAAATGGCGCGCCAGGACCTCGCGCAGCGCGGTGTGCCGAACGCAAAGGACGCGCCGATCCCGGCCGAGATGTTCACCGAGCAGGCCGAGCGCCGCGTGAAGCTGGGCCTCGTGCTCGCCGAGCTGGTGAAGGCGAACAGCCTGGAAGCGAAGCCGGAGCAGATCCGTGCGGAAGTCGACGAGTTCGCGAAGAGCTACGAAGACCCGAAGGAAGTGGTCCGCTGGTATTATTCGAACCAGCAGCGCCTCGCCGAGATGGAAGCGTTCGTCGTTGAAAGCAACGTCGTCGATTTCGTGCTGGGCAAGGCGAAGGTGACGGACAAGGAAGTGAGCTTCGAAACACTCGCGAGCGCATCGGCGCAAGCGTAAGTGTCGCTCTAGCGGCGTGCCGGCTGTCGGAGCGACGGCCCGCACGCCGTTTTTACGTCAGGCGCACGGTTGCCATTAATATGGCGATTGAGCGGGCGGCTTCCTTCCGTTCAATTTTCCATTCGAACAAGGTTCATTGAATGATCACTCGCGCTGAATTGCTGGACATGCTTGCTTCGAACGCGCCGCAGGGTTTCGAGGCCCAGGCGCTGGGGCTGGTTCCGATCGTCGTCGAAACGAGCGGCCGCGGCGAGCGTTCGTACGACATCTATTCGCGTCTCCTGAAGGAGCGCCTGGTGTTCATGGTCGGCGAAGTGAACGACCAGACCGCCAACCTCGTGGTCGCGCAGCTGCTGTTCCTCGAGAGCGAGAATCCGGACAAGGACATCAGCCTGTACATCAACAGCCCGGGCGGTTCGGTGTCGGCCGGCATGGCGATCTACGACACGATGCAGTTCATCAAGCCGGACGTGTCGACGCTGTGCATGGGCCTTGCCGCGAGCATGGGCGCGTTCCTGCTCGCGTCGGGCGCGAAGGGCAAGCGTTTCGCGCTGCCGAACTCGCGCGTGATGATCCACCAGCCGCTCGGCGGCGCGCGCGGTCAGGCGTCGGACATCGAGATCCAGGCGCGCGAGATCCTCTACCTGAAGGAGCGGCTCAACCAGTTGCTCGCGCAGCACACGGGCCAGGACGTCGAGCGCATCGCGCGCGACACCGACCGCGACAACTTCATGTCGAGCGAGGACGCGAAGGCGTACGGGCTGATCGATCAGGTGCTGTTGAAGCGTCCGTGAACTTAGTGGGGTGCCGCCCCATTAGCGGCGGCACGCCCGATACGCCCCGAGCATCTGCGGCAATCGCATCCAGCCGGCTCAGGTCGCGCCCTAGGTCGTGGCGCGCGGAGCATTCGGCGTATCATGTCATTTACCTGTCCGGAGGCTCATACATTCATGGCGGACAAAAAAGGTTCGAACAGCGAGAAGCTGTTGTATTGCTCGTTTTGCGGCAAGAGTCAGCATGAGGTGAAAAAGCTCATTGCCGGCCCGTCGGTCTTCATCTGCGATGAATGCATCGACCTGTGCAACGAGATCATTCGCGACGAGGCGGCAGCCGCGGGCGTCGAGGCCAGCCTGTCCCGGTCGGATCTGCCGAGCCCGCAGGAAATTCGCGACATCCTCGATCAGTACGTGATCGGGCAGGAGCGCGCGAAGAAAATCCTCGCGGTGGCCGTCTACAACCACTACAAGCGTCTCAAGCATCTCGACAAGAAGGACGACGTCGAGCTGTCGAAGAGCAACATCCTGCTGATCGGCCCGACGGGTTCCGGCAAGACGCTGCTCGCGCAGACGCTGGCGCGTCTGTTGAACGTGCCGTTCGTGATCGCGGATGCGACGACGCTGACCGAAGCCGGCTACGTCGGCGAGGACGTCGAGAACATCATCCAGAAGCTGTTGCAGAACTGCAACTACGAGGTCGAGAAGGCCCAGCGCGGGATCGTCTACATCGACGAAATCGACAAGATCAGCCGCAAGTCGGACAACCCGTCGATCACCCGCGACGTGTCGGGCGAGGGGGTCCAGCAGGCGCTGCTGAAGCTCGTCGAGGGCACGATGGCGTCGGTGCCGCCGCAGGGCGGCCGCAAGCACCCGAACCAGGATTTCATCCAGGTCGACACGACCAACATCCTGTTCATCTGCGGCGGCGCGTTCGACGGTCTCGAGAAGGTGATCACCGACCGCACCGAGAAGACGGGCATCGGCTTCGGCGCG
Organism: Burkholderia ubonensis subsp. mesacidophila; assembly: GCF_002097715.1. NCBI lineage: Bacteria > Pseudomonadati > Pseudomonadota > Betaproteobacteria > Burkholderiales > Burkholderiaceae > Burkholderia > Burkholderia ubonensis. The sequence continues at coordinate 2,207,342 of NZ_CP020737.1, read as the reverse complement.
ACGGTCAAGAGCAAGCAGGAGCGCGACGCCGGCGAGGTGCTGCGCGAGGTCGAGCCTGAGGACCTGATCAAATTCGGTCTGATCCCCGAATTGATCGGTCGTCTGCCGGTCGTCGCGACGCTCGGCAAGCTGGACGAGGCCGCGCTGATGAAGATCCTGGTCGAACCGAAGAACGCGCTCGTCAAGCAGTATCACAAGCTGTTCGCGATGGAGCGCGTCGAGCTGGAAATTCGCCCGGCCGCGCTGCAGGCGGTGGCCCGCAAGGCAATCCGTCGCAAGACGGGCGCGCGCGGTCTGCGCTCGATCATCGAACAGGCGCTGCTCGACGTGATGTACGAATTGCCGACGATGAAAGGGGTCAGCAAAGTCATCATCGACGAGAACGTCATCGATGGGGACGGCAAGCCGCTGTTGATCTACGAGGACACGCCCAAGGTGGCGGGTTCGAATTGACCGGCTTGACGACTATGTTCAGACAAAAAAGGCCGTTCATCGAAGCGTGAACGGCTTTTTTTCGTTTATCTTGTGGGTAATCTGACTCAACACGCGGCGGTTACTTTCTTACCGAATATTTCCCACGCTTGGAGGCCTTGCAATCGGATGCGCCGGCCTCAATTACCGAACAATTGATTCCACTCATGGGGAAATGAAATGTCAGGCACCCAACTTCTCCCGCCGGAACGCATCACGCTCCCGCTGCTGCCGCTGCGGGACGTCGTCGTTTTCCCGCACATGGTGATTCCGCTCTTCGTGGGCCGGCCGAAATCGATCAAGGCCCTCGAAGCAGCGATGGAAGGCGGCAAGCACATCATGCTGGTCGCCCAGAAGACCGCGGCCAAGGACGAGCCGACCGAAAAGGACATGTACGAGGTCGGTTGCGTCGCCAACATCCTGCAGATGCTGAAGTTGCCGGACGGCACCGTGAAGGTGCTGGTCGAAGGCCTGCAGCGCGCGAAGGCGTTGTCGATCGAGGAGCAGGAGACGCAGTTCTCCTGCGAGGTGATGCCGCTCGAGCCGGACCACGCGGACAGCGCGGAAACGGAAGCGCTGCGCCGCGCGATCGTGTCGCAGTTCGATCAGTACGTGAAGCTGAACAAGAAGATCCCGCCGGAGATTCTCACGTCGCTGTCGGGCATCGACGAAGCAGGCCGGCTCGCGGATACGATCGCCGCGCACCTGCCGCTCAAGCTTGACCAGAAGCAGCACATCCTCGAGATGTTCCCGGTCGTCGAGCGCCTCGAGCACCTGCTCGCGCAGCTCGAAGCCGAGATCGACATCCTGCAGGTCGAAAAGCGCATCCGCGGGCGCGTGAAGCGCCAGATGGAGAAGAGCCAGCGCGAGTACTACCTGAACGAACAGGTCAAGGCGATCCAGAAGGAACTGGGCGAAGGCGAAGAGGGTGCGGATCTCGAAGAGCTCGAGAAGCGCATCAACGCCGCGCGCATGCCGAAGGAAGCGAAGAAGAAGGCCGACGCCGAGCTGAAGAAGCTGAAGCTGATGTCGCCGATGTCGGCCGAAGCGACGGTCGTGCGCAACTACATCGACACGCTGATCGGCCTGCCGTGGCGCAAGAAGAGCAAGGTCAACAACGACCTGTCGAACGCCGAGCAGGTGCTCGACGAGGATCACTTCGGCCTCGAGAAGGTCAAGGAACGCATCCTCGAGTATCTCGCGGTGCAGCAACGCGTGGACAAGGTCAAGGCGCCGATCCTGTGCCTCGTCGGGCCCCCGGGCGTCGGCAAGACCTCGCTCGGCCAGTCGATCGCGCGCGCGACGAACCGCAAGTTCGTCCGCATGGCGCTCGGCGGCGTGCGTGACGAGGCCGAGATCCGCGGCCACCGCCGCACGTACATCGGTTCGATGCCGGGCAAGATCCTGCAGAGCCTCACGAAGGTCGGCGTGCGCAATCCGCTCTTCCTGCTCGACGAAGTCGACAAGATGGGCATGGATTTCCGCGGCGATCCGTCGTCGGCGCTGCTCGAAGTGCTCGATCCGGAACAGAACCACACGTTCGCCGATCACTACATCGAGGTCGACTTCGACCTGTCGGACGTGATGTTCGTCGCGACGTCGAACTCGCTGAACATTCCGCCGCCGCTGCTCGACCGGATGGAAGTGATCCGCCTGTCGGGTTACACGGAAGACGAGAAGGTCAGCATCGCGCAGCGTTACCTGCTGCCGAAGCAGAAGAAGAACAACGGCCTGAAGGAAGGCGAGATCGAGGTCGCCGAGCAGGCGATCCGCGACATCATCCGCTACTACACGCGCGAAGCCGGTGTGCGTTCGCTCGAGCGCGAAGTGTCGAAGATCTGCCGCAAGGTCGTGAAGATGCTGCTGCTGAAGAAGGCAACGGGTGCGATCAAGGTCGACGGCGAGAACCTCGACACGTTCCTCGGCGTGCGCAAGTACGACTTCGGCCTCGCGGCGAAGGAAAACCAGGTCGGTCAGGTGACGGGCCTCGCGTGGACCGAAGTCGGCGGCGACCTGCTGACGATCGAAGCCGCGGTGATGCCGGGCAAGGGCAACGTGATCCGCACGGGTTCGCTCGGCGACGTGATGAAGGAGTCGGTCGAGGCGGCGCGTTCGGTCGTGCGTTCGCGTTCGCGGCGTCTGGGCATCAAGGACGAGGCGTTCGAGAAGCAGGACATCCACATCCACGTGCCGGAAGGCGCGACGCCGAAGGACGGTCCGTCCGCCGGCGGTGCGATGACGACCGCGCTGGTGTCGGTGCTGACGGGCATCCCGGTGCGCGCCGACGTTGCTATGACGGGCGAGATCACGCTGCGTGGCGAAGTCCTGCCGATCGGTGGCCTGAAGGAGAAGCTGCTGGCCGCGCATCGCGGCGGCATCAAGCTTGTGCTGATTCCGGAAGAGAACGTGAAGGATCTCGCGGAGATTCCGGACAACGTGAAGAACGCGATCGAGATCGTGCCGGTCCGCTGGATCGACAAGGTGCTCGAACTCGCGCTCGAGCGGACGCCGACCCCGCTGCCGCCGGAAGAAGAGGCGAAGGCTGCGGCGCCCGTCGCGGAAGCGACGAAGGATGCCGGCTCGACGGAAGTCGTCAAGCACTGAGCCTGATGTGACGGTTGTTCACGAAACCCGCGGCGTGTCCGCGGGTTTTTTTATGCGCGGTACGCAAGCACGACGACTGGGAGCACGGTGATGAACAAGACAGAGCTGATCGAGCATATTGCGCGGCAGGCGGACCTGTCGAAGCTGTCCGCCGCCCGCGCGCTGGAGGCGGTGATCGAGGCCGTGACGCAGACGCTCAAGTCGGACGGCAGCGTGACGATCGCGGGCTTCGGCACGTTCGTGGTGGCCGAGCGCAGCGCACGGCAGGGACGTGATCCGCGCACCGGCGCGCCGATCGAAATCAGCGCTGCAAAAATTCCGAGATTTAGGGCTGGCAAAGTTCTGAAGGATGAATTAAACTAGCGGGCTCGCTGGTTGTTGATGCTGAAACGCAGATCGCAGCCAGAATGAATCCGGAACGGGTGCTTAGCTCAGCTGGTAGAGCGGCGCCCTTACAAGGCGTAGGTCGGGGGTTCGAACCCCTCAGCACCCACCAGTTTCGCGGTTCAGCCAGACCAAGGAGCGGTAGTTCAGTCGGTTAGAATACCGGCCTGTCACGCCGGGGGTCGCGGGTTCGAGTCCCGTCCGCTCCGCCAGAACAATAAATGCCCGCCTTGTGCGGGCATTTTTGTTTGTAGCTTTTTTGTGCCCGCGGGCGGGCACGTGGCTGCGGAGTGGAGGAAGCCGCCTGCGCGGCTTCCGGCGGGACCCGAAGGGATGCGCCTGCAGGCGCATCCGCGGCCTGCAGGATGCAGGCGAGTCCCGTCCGCTCCGCCAAAACAAAAGAATGTGCCCGCCTCGTGCGGGCATTTTCTTTTCTGCCTCGCTTTTTTGCCCGTGTTCCGCGGCCCGCAGCGCGGCGGCGAGCCCGTCCGCACGGCCGTCGAACCCCCGTTTCGCCTTTTTTCCTGCCCGCTGTTGTAATATCGGGCGTTTTGTCCAATACACACCCCGTCACGCATGCTCGATTTCTTCCGTAATCACCAGCGCCTGATGATGGCGCTCCTGCTCCTGATCGTGTTGCCGGGGCTGGGTTTCGTCGGGATCCAAGGCTTCCGCGGCTTCTTCGATGAAAGCGCGAACGTCGCGGCGGTCAACGGGCACAAGATCACGCGAGTCGAATTCGACGGAACGTACCGTCAGCAGATCGATCGCGCGCGTCAGATGCTCGGCGCGCAGTTCGACCTGAAGTCGTTCGACACGCCCGAGCACCGCAAGGAAGTGCTCGACGGCCTGATCCAGCAGCGCGTGCTCGCCGACGAGACGCAGCGCCTGCACCTGACCGCGTCCGACAACGCGGTGCGCGAGGCGTTGCTGGGCGACCCGATGATCGCGTCGCTGAAGAAGCCGGACGGCTCGATCGACGTCGAGCGCTATGCGCAGCTGCTGTCGTTCCAGGGCATGACGCCCGAGCAGTACCAGGAGCGCGTGCGCTACAGCCTGGCGCTGCAGCAGATCCCGGCCAGCATCGTGTCGAGCGCGTTCACGCCGAAGAGCCTCGCGCAGCGGCTGTCCGAACTCGCCGCGCAGCAGCGTGAAGTGCAGGCGCTCGTGCTGAAGACGAGCGACTACGCGTCGAAGGTGCAGCCGACCGACGCGCAGCTCGCCGCGTACTACGACGCGCACAAGCAGAGCTTCGCGACGCCGGAGACCGCGACGATCCAGTATCTCGTCTATTCGCCGGCAGCGGCCGCGGCGAACGCGCAGCCGACAGACGCGGACATCAAGAAGTTCTACGACGACAACCCGACGCACTTCCGCACCGAAGCGCAGGTGCGCGTGAGCCACATCTTCATCGCGGCGGCCGGCGACGCCAGCGCCGCGGACAAGGCGGCCGCGAAGGCGAAGGCCGAGCAGCTGCTCGCCGATGTGAAGGCGCATCCGGACCAGTTCGCGCAGATCGCGCAGAAGAGTTCGCAGGACGCGCCGTCGGCGGCGAAGGGCGGCGACCTCGGCTTCATCACGCGCGGCTCGACCGCGGGCGGCAAGGCGTTCGACGATGCCGCGTTCGCGCTGAAGCAGGGCGACGTGAGCGGCATCGTGCAGTCGGATCTGGGCTTCCACATCCTGAAGGCGACCGAAGTGAAGCCGGCGGCCGTGAAGCCGTTCGCGGAAGTGAAGGATGCGATCGCGGTGGAGCTGAAGCAGCAGTACGCGTCGAAGGCGTTCTCGGACAACGCGGAAGGCTTCACGTCGACCGTCTACGAGAAGGCGAAGAGCCTGCAGCCGGCTGCGGACAAGTACAAGCTGACGATCCAGACGGCCACCGTCACGCCGACGCCGAACCCCGCGCTGCCGCCCACCAGCCCGCTGAACAACGCGAAGTTCCTGGCTGCGGTGTTCGCGGCCGACTCGGTGAAGAGCCAGAACAACACGCAGGCGATCGACATCGGCAACAACACGCTGATCTCGGCGCGCGTGACCGACTACAAGCCGGCCGCCGTGCCCGCGCTCGACGCGATCAAGGATGCGGTGCGCCAGAAGGTGGTCGCCGAGCAGGCCGCGGAACTCGCGAAGAAGGACGGTGCGGCAAAGCTCGCCGAGTTGCAGAAGTCCAAGGCGACCACGGGCTTCGCCGCGGCGACAACCCTGTCGCGCACGCAGTCGCACGGCCTGACGCCCGCGGCGCTGAGCGCGGTCTACAAGGTCGATGCGAAGGCGCTGCCGGCCTACATCGGTGTCGACCTCGGCGCGGACGGCTATGCGATCTACCGCGTGAATGCGGTGATCGCGGGCTCCGCGGTCGATCCGCAGCAGCTCGCGGCCGCGCAGCAGCAGATGGCGCAGGTCGACGCGCAGAGCGAAGGCGAAGCCTATCTCGCCGCGCTGCGCGACCGCTCGAAGGTCAAGCTGTACGGTTCGACGGCCAATGCCGCGCAGGACGGCGGAAACTGATCTCCGCTTCGTCGACAGCAAAAAGCCCCGCCATCGAGCGGGGCTTTTTGTTGGCCGGGCGCTTGCAGACCGCCGGCGCGGCGCGCGTTCAGCCGCGCGGTTTGCCAAGCAGCGGTTTCAGCGACGGCCACACGTTGTCGAGCAGCACGCCCTGTGCCTGCTGGGTCGGATGGATCTGGTCGGCCTGGAACATGTCGGGACGGTTCTCGATGCCGGCCAGCAGGAACGGCACCAGGGGGACGCGGAGATCCTTCGACAGGCGCGTATAGATGCCGTGGAACTTCTGCGTGTAGTCGAGGCCGTAGTTGGGTGGCACGAACATGCCGACCAGCACGACCTTCGCGCGCGCCCGCTGGGCGTCGGCGACGATCTCGCGCAGGTTGCGTTCGGTCGTCGCGAGCGGCACGCCGCGCAGCGCGTCGTTCGCGCCGAGCTCGACGACGACGACCGCGGGCTTGAGCCGCGCGAGGACGGCGGGCAGGCGGGCGCGTCCGCCGCTCGTGGTGTCGCCGCTGACGCTCGCGTTGGCGACGCTATAATCGATCCGCTCGGTGGCGAGCCGTTGCCGCAGCAGTGCGACCCATCCGGTGTCGCGCGGCAGCCCGTATTCGGCCGACAGGCTGTCGCCCAGCACCACGATCACGGGCTGGGCCGGCGGCGTCGCGGCGCAAGCGAGCCCGGCCGCGGTTGCGGCGAGCACGCCGCCCAGCAGTGCGGCCAGCGCCGCGCGTCTATTCCTGCGAGTTGTCGTATCCATGCTCAAGATTAGCGATCCGATCATCGAAGTCCATCACGTATGCAAGCGTGTCGCCGATGCGACGGGCGAACTGACGATCCTCGACGGCATCGATCTCACGGTGCGCTCCGGCAGCAGCCTCGCGATCGTCGGCGCGTCGGGGTCCGGCAAATCGACGCTGCTCGGCCTGCTCGCGGGGTTGGACAGCGCGACGAGCGGCACGGTTCGCCTGCTCGGCCAGCCGCTCGACCAGCTCGACGAGGATGCACGCGCGGCATTGCGCAATGGCGCAGTCGGGTTCGTGTTCCAGTCGTTCCAGTTGATGCCGCATCTGACCGCGCTCGAAAACGTGATGCTGCCGCTCGAGCTGCAAGGCGGCGTCAGCGCGCGTGACGCGGCCGACCGTGCGCGGGCGCTGCTCGTGCAGGTCGGGCTCGGCGAACGCACGACGCACTATCCGAAGCTGCTGTCCGGCGGCGAGCAACAGCGCGTCGCGCTCGCGCGCGCGTTCGTCACCCGCCCGTCGATCCTGTTCGCCGACGAGCCGACCGGCAGCCTCGATGCGGCGACCGGTCACGCGGTCATCGACCTGATGTTCGAACTCAATCGCACGCACGGCTCGACACTCGTGCTTGTCACGCACGATCCGGAACTCGCGCGCCGCTGTGCGACGACAGTGACGCTCGACGCGGGGCGGATCGTGGCGCCGCGCGCGGCGCAGCGGGGCGCCTGACGGATCGATGGTCCGGCCGCGCATGCGCGCGGCCGGTGCGCGTCAGTGCTTGAGCGCGGCGCGCGCGCGGGCGATCAGCGCGGTGGTCGACGAATCGTGCTTCGCCGGATCGACTGCCTCGGCGGCCAGGTCGGCCTCGACCACCTTGCCGAGGATCTTGCCGAGTTCGACGCCCCACTGGTCGAACGGATTGATCTGCCACACCGACGCCTGCACCAGCACCTTGTGCTCGTAGAGCGCGATCAGTGCGCCGAGCGAGCGGGGCGTCAGCGCGTCGACGAGCAGCGTCGTCGTCGGGCGGTTGCCGGGGAACGTCAGGTGCGGCGCGAGCGCCTCGTTGCCGGGTCCGGCGACCTTGCGCGCTTCGTCGAGCGTGCGGCCGAGCATCAGCGCCTCGCTCTGCGCGAAGCAGTTCGCGAGCAGCTTCGGATGATGGCTCGCGAGCGGATGCTCGGGCGTCAGCACCGCGACGAAGTCGATCGGCACGATCGTCGGCCCCTGGTGCAGCATCTGGAAGAACGCGTGCTGGCCGTTGGTGCCCGGCTCGCCCCAGGTCACGGCGGACGTCGGGTAGTCGACGAACGTGCCGTCGAGACGCGCGGACTTGCCGTTGCTCTCCATCTCGAGCTGCTGCAGGTATGACGGCAGGAAATGCAGCGCTTCGGAATACGGCGCGACGAGATAGCTCTGCGAGCCGAAGAAGTTGCGATACCAGATGCCGATCATCCCGAGCAGCACCGGCAGGTTGCGCTCGAGCGGCGCGTCGCGGAAATGGCGGTCCATGTCGTTCGCGCCGGCGAGCAGCTCGTCGAACTGTTCCGGGCCGATCGCGATCATGATCGACAGCCCGACCGCCGACCACAGCGAGTAGCGGCCGCCGACCCAATCCCACATCTCGAACACGTTGTTCTCGGCGATGCCGAACCGGACGACTTCGGCCGGGTTCGCCGACACGCCGACGAAGTGCTTCGACAGCGCATCCTCCGGGCAGCCCTTCGCGACGAACCAGTCGCGCAGCGAGCGCGCGTTCGTCATCGTCTCGAGCGTCGTGAAGGTCTTCGACACGATGATCGCGAGCGTCTCTTCCGGATCGACCTGCTCGAGCACGCGCGCGAGATCGGCGCCGTCGACGTTCGACACGAAGTGGGTCGAGATCTCGGGCATCGCGACGTGGTGCAGCGCGTGCACGACCATCTTCGGGCCGAGGTCCGAGCCGCCGATGCCGATGTTGATCACGTGGCGGATGCGCTTGCCGGTGTGGCCGGTCCACGCGCCGCTGCGCACCGCGCGCGCGAACGTCGCCATCTTCGCGCGCTCGGCGCTGACCTGCGCGTGGAACGGCGCGTGCGGATCGGTCGCGCGCAGCGCCGTATGCAGCGCCGCGCGTCCTTCGGTCGGGTTGACGATGTCGCCCGCGAACATCGCATCGCGGCGCGCCTCCACGCCGGCGTCGCGCGCGAGCTGCGCAAGCAGGCGCACGGTTTCGTCGGTGATGCGGTTCTTCGAGAAGTCGGCGGCAAGGCCGCCGCCCGAGAGCGTGAAGCGCTCGGCGCGGGTAGGCGCGGGATCGTTTTCCGGGGCGAACCAGTCGCGCAACCGGGCGTTGCGGATTTGTTCGAAGTGGCTTTGCAGGGCAGTCCAGGCGGGGAACGATTTCAGCGTCATGGCGGTTCGTGTGAGGCGTGAATCGGAGGAAGGCCGCGCCGGCGCGTCGGAAGCGGACCGCCGGCGGACGAAGGGCCCGCCGTGCGGCGGGGGACTCAGTATAGCGGCGTTATGTGTCCGCGCGCGTCGACGGGTAAAAAAGGCGATTGATCAGCGCGCGCACCGCCGGCGCGAGTTCGCCCGCCGTCAGGCCGGCCGGGCCCGTGCCGTTCGCGACCAGCGTGTCGGCCGCGAGGCCGTGCAGGTAGACGCCCGCGAGCGCGGCCGCGTACGGGGCGACGCGCTGCGCGAGCAGGGCGCCGATCAGGCCGCCGAGCACGTCGCCGGTGCCGCCCGTCGCGAGCGCCGCGTTGCCGGTCGGATTGACCGTCAGGCGGCCGTCGGGCGCGGCGATCACGGTGCCGGCGCCCTTCAGCACGACGACGCTCGCGAAGCGCGCGGCGAGCGCGTGCGCGGCGTCGAGGCGGTCGCGCTGCACGGCCGCGGTGTCGCAGCCGAGCAGCCGGGCCGCCTCGAGCGGATGCGGGGTCAGGACGCACGCGCGGCCGTGCGCGCCGCGCGCCGCGACCGCTGCCGCGAGATCGGGGTGCGCGGCGACCAGGTTCAGCGCGTCGGCGTCGAGCAGCGTGGGCGCGTCGTGCGCCAGCACGTCGCGCACGAGCGTCGCCGCGGCTACGCGCGTGCCGAGGCCGCAGCCGGCCGCGACCGCGGTCATCGCGTCGAGATCCAGCGCGTCGGCAGGATGCAGCATCAGTTCGGGAAACGGTGGGTCATAAGGCGGCGCGCCGGCGCCGAGGAAACCGACGTGCACCTTGCCCGCGCCGGCGAACAGCGCGGCGCGCGCGGCGAGGACCGGTGCGCCGCACATGCCGGTGTCGCCGCCGATCACGGCCAGGCTGCCGAAGGTGCCCTTGTGCGACGCGAACGCGCGCGCGGGCAGCGCGGCGGCGAACTGCGCGGGGGCATTCAGCGTCACCGCGGGCGCGGCCGGCGGCGGAACGTCGAGCGACGCGACGGCGATCTCGCCGGCGAGGTCGCGGCCGTCGCCCATGTAGAGGCCCGGCTTCGCGCCGATGAAGGTCAGCGTATGCGTCGCGGCGACAGCGGCGCCCGCGCCGACGATCCGGCCGGTGTCGCTGTCGAGCCCGCTCGGCACGTCGAGTGCGAGCACGCAGCCGACGGCGCGGGCGCGCGCGGCGATGCGCTCGGCGAGGTCCGCGAACGCGCCGTCGAGCGCACGGCCGAGACCGATGCCGAACAGGCCGTCGACGACCCACGCGTAGCCGTCGAGCGAGTCGGGCGGCTCGGCCGAGACCGGCACGCCAGCGGCGCGCGCGACGCCGAGCGCCCATTGCGCGTCGTCGGGCTTCACCGCGACGGGCATCCACGCGTGCGTCGCGACGCCGAGCCGCTGCAGTTCCGCCGCCGCGACGAGCGCGTCGCCGCCGTTGTTGCCGGGGCCGACCGCGAACCCGACGGGGCGGGCGTCGCCGCCCAGGCGTTCCGACAGCCAGCGCGCGGCGGCGGCGCCGGCGCGCGCCATCAGCGTGTGCGGCGGCAGCGCCGCGGCCGCGGCGGTTTCGGCGGCGCGCAGGTCGGCGACGCGCAGCAGCGCGATCGGTTCAGGGGCGGGAAGCGGGTGGGCAAGCGGGCGGGCGAGCGTCATGGCGGCAGGAGGGTCGGCGCCGCCGGGCGAGCCCGCGCGGCCGGTCAGTGCGAGAAGCGCTCGGCGCGCAGCGCGGCGAGCGTGTCGGCGGGCCAGTGCTGCGTATCGCCGCCGAGGTAATCCGCCACCACTTTAGCAGACCCGCATGCGAGCCCCCAACCGGACGGCCCGTGCCCGAAATTGGCGAACACGCGCGGATGCGGGGTCGGACCGACGACCGGCAGGCCGTCCGGCGACAGCAGCTGCGTGCCTTGCCACGACAGCGCCGCGGAGATCTTCGCGGCGCCGGGCACCCAGTCGTGGACGGCCTGGCCGAGCAGCGCGAGCGCGGCCTCCGACAACGGCTCGGCGAGCGGCCGCGCGGTGTCCTGCAGGCTCTGCAGCACCGCGCCGCCACCGATGCGAAGCCGCTGGTGGGTGCGGGTCATCGAGATGCGCTTGATCGAATCGACGACGGCCAGGTGCGGCGCGTGCTCGACGTAGGCGACCGGCGCGGTCAACGTGTGGACGCGCATCGGATGCAGCGGCACGCGCATGCCGAGCCGCTCGAGCAGCGCGACGCTGCTCGCGCCGGCGGCGACCACGATCGCGTCGGCGGAAATCACGTCGACCTCGCGCGCCTTCGGCGCGCGCCGGTCGCCGCCCGGCGGCGCGAGTTCGACCGCGGCGCGGCCGGCGTCCGCGCGGATGGCGGCAACCTCGGCGCCGAAGCGGAACTGCACGCCGTGCTCGTCGAGCACCTGCTTGACCAGCTTCGTGAACAGCGGGCAGTTCGCGGTGCGCTCGGTCTCGAGCAGCACGCCGCCGGCGAAGCCGGGCTCGGCGGGCACCGACGGCTCGAGCGCCGCGCATTCGGCGGCCGTCAGCACGCGGTGCGACAGGTCGAGCGAGCGCAGCAGCTCGAGCGCGGGCTGCGCGGCGTCCCAGTCGCCTGCGTCGCGCACGACGTGCAGCACGCCGGTCCGCTGTTCGAAGTCGAGATCGAAGCGGGCCTCGATGTCGGCGATCGCGTCGCGCGACGCGTCGACCAGCGGGCGCAGCCGCGCGTACTGGGTGGCGAACGCGTCGGGCTCGCGCAGCGCGCCGAGCTGCTTCACGAAGCGGCGCACGCCGCCGTTCAGCCCCGGCTTGTAGACGATGCCGCTGTCGCGCGGCTGGCGCTGGCGCATGAAGGTCGGCCCGAACCAGACGTCGAGCGGGCTCGGCAGCAGCGTGCCGCCATCGCCGTAGGTCGCGCCTTGCGCGACGGTCGCGTGGCGTTCGACCACGCACACGCGATGGCCGGCCGCGCGCAGCTGGTAGGCGGTGGCGACGCCGCTGATTCCGCCGCCGATGACGATGACATCCATGGATTGCTTCGATGACGGACGGCCGTCCGGCCGCCCGGTGGGTGATTCGCGTGACGGGCCGCAGGGCCCGGTGAACCGGCAATGATAGCGCCAAACCGCCGGCGCGGCGGCCCGGGACCGGTTCGCGCATGCCCGGCGCGCGCCGCGGACGGGTTTGGGCGCCCGACTTCCGGGTATAATTACGGCCTTCCTTTCGCCCCACGTCGCCACCTTGCGCGACTCATCGACGTCAGTCCAGCCCATGGCTCACTTCTCGTGTTTTCCCGGCGCTTCGGCCCTCTCCGATTTCCGTCAAACCCGTCTGCTCGACACGCTCAGGCAAATCGACGCCAACATCGTCGCGGTGCGCGGCCAGTACCTGCACTTCGTCAATGCCGGCGAGCCGCTGTCGGCCGATGACAGCGCACGCATCGACGCGCTGATGCACTACGGCGCGCCGTTCGAGCCGGCGGCCGAGAAGGGCGCGGTCGAGACCTTCGTCGTGCTGCCGCGCTTCGGCACGGTCTCGCCATGGGCGAGCAAGGCGACCGACATCGCGCAGCACTGCGGCCTCACGCACGTGCGCCGCATCGAGCGCGGCGTCGAGTACACGGTCACGCTGAAGTCGGGCCTGCTCGGCGGCAAGAAGGCGCTGTCCGACGACGCGCGCGCCGCGGTCGCGGCCGCGCTGCACGACCGGATGACCGAAAGCGCGGTCGCGTCGCGCGACGACGCGAAGCACCTGTTCGACGAGCTGCCGGCCAAGCCGCTCGCGACCGTCGACGTGCTCGCGCAGGGCCGCGGCGCGCTCGAGCGCGCGAACGTCGAGCTGGGCCTCGCACTCGCCGACGACGAGATCGACTACCTGGTCGACGCGTTTCGCAAGCTCGAGCGCAACCCGACCGACGTCGAGCTGATGATGTTCGCGCAGGCGAACAGCGAGCACTGCCGCCACAAGATCTTCAACGCGCAGTGGACGATCGACGGCGACGCGCAGGACATGTCGCTGTTCGCGATGATCCGCAACACCGAGAAGCTGAGCCCGCAAGGCACGATCGTCGCGTATTCGGACAACTCGTCGATCATGGTGGGCGCGCAAGCGGAGCGCTGGTTCCCGCGCGGCGCGGGTGCGGCCGGCGAGCCGGGCGAGCGCTACGGCCGCCACACCGAGCTCACGCACACGCTGATGAAGGTCGAGACGCATAACCACCCGACGGCGATCTCGCCGTTCCCGGGCGCGGCGACCGGCGCGGGCGGCGAGATCCGCGACGAAGGCGCCACGGGCCGCGGCGCACGTCCGAAGGCGGGCCTGACGGGCTTCACGGTGTCGAACCTCGATCTGCCCGACGCGCGCCAGACGTGGGAAAACGCACGCGACGCCGCGCAGCCGGTCGCCGAGCGCAACCCGAACGAGCAGCACGGCCCGTACGGCCGCCCGGACCGCATCGCGTCGCCGCTGCAGATCATGATCGACGGCCCGCTCGGCGGCGCCGCGTTCAACAACGAATTCGGCCGCCCGAACCTCGGCGGCTACTTCCGCGTGTACGAGCAGAACGTCGGCGGCCAGGTGCGCGGCTATCACAAGCCGATCATGATCGCGGGCGGCCTCGGCAACATCTCCGACGCGCACACGCACAAGCACGATGTGCCGGCAGGCTCGCTGCTGATCCAGATCGGCGGCCCCGGCATGCGGATCGGCATGGGCGGCGGCGCGGCGAGCTCGATGGCGACCGGCGCGAACACGGCCGAGCTCGACTTCGACTCGGTGCAGCGCGGCAACCCGGAAATCGAGCGCCGCGCGCAGGAAGTGATCAACGGCTGCTGGCAGCTCGGCGACGAGAACCCGATCCTGAGCATTCACGACGTCGGCGCGGGCGGCCTGTCGAACGCGTTCCCCGAGATCGTCGACGGCGCGGGCAAGGGCGCGCGCTTCGAGCTGCGCAAGGTCGCGCTCGAGGAGTCGGGCCTGTCGCCGCGCGAAATCTGGTCGAACGAGGCGCAGGAACGCTACGTGCTGGCGATCGCGCCGTCCGACCTGCCGCGCTTCGAGGCGATCTGCGCGCGCGAGCGCTGCCCGTTCTCGGTGGTCGGCGTCGCGACGGACGAGCGCCAGCTGCGGCTCGTCGACGACCAGGCGACGGGCGCTGACGAATACCCGGTCGACATGCCGATGGAAGTGCTGCTCGGCAAGCCGCCGCGCATGCACCGCGACGTCACGCGCGTGAGCACCGAGCGCGCGCCGGTCGACGTCACGGGCATCTCGCTCGCGCAGGTCGCCGTCGACGTGCTGAAGCACCCGACGGTCGCGAGCAAGTCGTTCCTGATCACGATCGGCGACCGCTCGGTCGGCGGCACGTCGGTGCGCGACCAGATGGTCGGCCCGTGGCAGGTGCCGGTGGCCGACTGCGCGGTGACGGCGCTCGACTACGCGGGCTTCAAGGGCGAGGCGATGACGATGGCCGAGCGCACGCCGCTCGCCGTGATCGACGCGCCCGCGTCGGGCCGCATGGCGGTCGGCGAGGCGATCACCAACATCGCGAGCGCGCCGATCGCGTCGCTCGACAAGCTGAAGCTGTCCGCGAACTGGATGGCCGCGTGCGGCACCGCCGGCGAAGACGCCGCGCTGTTCGACACGGTGAAGGCGATCGGCATGGAGCTGTGCCCGGCGCTCGGCATCGGCATCCCGGTCGGCAAGGACTCGCTGTCGATGAAGACGAAGTGGGACGAGCAGGGCGTCGCGAAGGAAGTGGTCGCGCCGGTCTCGCTGATCATCTCCGCGTTCGCACCGGTCGAGGACGTGCGCCGCCACCTGACGCCGCAGCTGCAGCGCGTCGCCGACGCCGGCGACAGCGTGCTGATCTCGATCGACCTCGGCCGCGGCAAGAACCGGATGGCCGGCAGCATCTTCGCGCAGGTCACGCAGCAGGTCGGCGACGCGACGCCGGACGTCGACGATCCGGAAGACCTGAAGCGCTTCTTCAACGCGATCCAGTCGCTGAATGCGCGGGGCTTGCTGCTCGCCTACCACGACCGCTCGGACGGCGGCCTGTGGGCGACGGTCTGCGAAATGGCGTTCGCGGGCCATGCGGGCGTGTCGCTGAACGTCGACATGCTGACGCTCGACGCCAATCATGAATCCGACTACGGCGACGCGAAGGACTGGGCGAAGCAGACCAGCGGCCGTCGCGAGGACCGCACGCTGCGCGCGCTGTTCTCGGAAGAGCTCGGCGCCGTCGTGCAGGTGCGCTCGGCGGACCGCGACGCGGTGCTCGGCGCGCTGCGCGAGTTCGGGCTGTCGGCGTGCTCGCACGTGATCGGCTCGGTCAACGAGCGCGATGCGATCGAAGTGTTCCGCGACGCGAAGAAGATCTACGACGCGCCGCGCGCCGAGCTGCATCGCGCGTGGGGCGAGGTGAGCTGGCGCATCGCGCGCCTGCGCGACAACCCGGCCTGCGCGGACGCCGAATACGATGCGCTGCTCGACGCGGCCGACCCGGGCATCTCGCCGGTGCTGACGTTCGAGCCGGCCGACGACATCGCCGCGCCGTACATCGCGACGGGCGCGCGTCCGCGCGTCGCGATCCTGCGCGAGCAGGGCGTGAACTCGCACCTCGAAACCGCGTATGCGTTCGACCGCGCGGGCTTCGACGCGCACGACGTGCACATGAGCGACCTGCTCGCGGGCCGCGCGACGCTTGCCGACTTCACGGGCGCGGTCGCGTGCGGCGGCTTCTCGTACGGCGACGTGCTGGGCGCGGGCGAGGGCTGGGCGAAGACGATCCGCTTCAACGCGAACCTCGCCGACATGTTCTCGGCATTCTTCGCGCGGCAGGACACGTTCGCGCTCGGCATCTGCAACGGCTGCCAGATGCTGTCGAGCCTCGCGTCGATGATCCCGGGCGCGCAAGCGTGGCCGAAGTTCACGCGCAACAAATCCGAGCAGTTCGAGGCGCGCTTCTCGTTCGTCGAGGTCCAGTCGTCGCCGTCGATCTTCTTCGCGGGGATGGAAGGCTCGCGGATTCCGGTCGCGGTCGCGCACGGCGAAGGCTATGCGGACTTCTCGCAGCAGGGCGACATCGATCGCGTCGCGGTCGCGATGCGCTACGTCGACCATCGCGGCAACGCGACCGAGGGCTATCCGTTCAACCCGAACGGCTCGCCCGCCGGCATCACGTCGGTGACGACCGCCGACGGCCGCTTCACGGTGCTGATGCCGCACATGGAGCGCGTGCACCGTACGGTCACGATGAGCTGGCACCCGGAAGGCTGGGGCGAGGCGAGCCCGTGGCTGCGCGTGTTCCGCAACGCGCGCCGCTGGATCGGCTGACGCGATGTTCGATCCGCACGCGCCGGTCGACGTCGTCACGCTGCGCGACGAGCGCGCGAGCGACGTCGCGGCGATTGCCCGCGTGATCGCCGCCGCGTTCGCGGCCGCGCCGCAGCGCGGACAGTTCGAGCAGCGGATCGTCGACGCGCTGCGTGCGGACGGCTGCCTCGGCGTGTCGCTCGTCGCGGAGCGTGACGAGCGCATCATCGGGCATGTCGCGTTTTCTCCGGTGACGATCGGCGACGGCGGTGAATCGGGCTGGTACGGGCTCGCGCCGCTCGCGGTGCTGCCCGACTGCCAAAGGCAAAGCGTCGGCGCGGGGCTCGTGCGCACCGGTCTCGATGCGCTGCGGCGGCTCGGCGCGCGCGGCTGCGTCGTGCTCGGCGACCCCGCCTATTACGCGCGCTTCGGCTTCGGGCCCGCAGGCGACCTCGTGTTTCCGCACGCGCCGCCGGAATACCTGATGGTGCTGCCGTTCGATGCGGCGGCGCCGAGCCCGGCGGGCGAGGTGCGGTATCACGCGTCGTTCTATGCGTAGCGGCACGGCGATCCGCGAATCGCCTGCCGGCAAAAAGAAAAAGCCGCTCCGTGGAGCGGCTTTTTCGTATGCGGCGCAGCGTGGCGTTACTGCACCTTGGCCTGCTGCCGCAGGCCTTCCTCGAACGCCTGCAGCTTCTGCTGGACCATCTGTTGCGCGATCTGCGCCTTGACCTGGTCGAACGGGGGCGGCGCGACGGCGCGGATGTCGTCGACGCGGATGATGTGCCAGCCGAACTGGGTCTTCACCGGCTCGTCGGTCATCTGGCCTTTCTGCAGCTTCGTCGCGGCGGTCGCGAATTCCGGCACGTACGCCTTCGGATCGGACCAGTCGAGATCGCCGCCGTTCTTGCCCGAACCCGGGTCCTTCGAGTATTGCTTCGCGAGGTCCTCGAACTTCGCGCCGGCCTTGATCTTCGCGATCAGGTCCTTCGCCTGCTGCTCGTTGTCGACGAGGATGTGGTGCAGGTGGTATTCGCGGTTCGCGACGCCCTTCACCAGTTCGTCATAGCGGGCCTTCACTTCGGTGTCGGTCGGCTGGTTCTTCTTCAGGAAGTCTTCGATCAGCGCGCGCAGCACGACGGTCTGCTGCGCGACGGCGACTTGCGCCTTCACGTCCGGACGGTTCGGGATGCCGCGGCGAATGGCTTCCTGCATCAGGATTTCGCGGTTCACGAGTTCCTGGCGCACGGCCTGCTGCATCTGCGGGCTGTCAGGCTGGCCTTGCTGGACCAGCTGCGCGACCATCGCGTCGGCGCGCGACTTCGGAATCGGCGTGCCGTTGACGACGGCGATGTTCTGGGCGAAGGCCGGCGCTGCTGCGAGAGCGGCCGCTGCGGCCCACAGGCGGGGGGATTTCAGGATCATCGGGAATTCCTAATGAGACGACTTGTTTGAAGATTCGTTGAATTCTTCGGGCGTGTACGCCACGATCGCGAGCGCGTGAATGCCGCGCTGCATCGCATCAGCGAGCGCATCATACACCAGCCGGTGCCGCGCGACGCGCGCCTTGCCGGCGAACGCGGCGGATACGATCGTGACCGTGTAGTGGCCGCCGGCGGCCGCGCCCGCGTGGCCCGCGTGCTGCGCGCTGTCGTCGCGCACCGCGAGCGACGCGGGCGCGAGCGCGGCGGTGAGGCGCGCCTCGATCAGCGCGATGCGCGCGTCAGGCGACGCGTGGAGGAAGGCGTCCGTCATGTCACTCGTCCTTCAGGTATTTCGCGAGCCAGAGGCTCTGCAGGATGATGAATACGACCATTGCGCCCGTCGTGCCGAACAGCTTGAAGTTCACCCACTGCGACTCGGTGAAGTTGCGCATCACGTACAGGTTGACCGCGCCGAGCGCCGCGAAGAACAGCGACCATGCGACGTTGAGCCTGTCCCAGACGGGATGCGGCAGCGTGAGCTGCTTGCCCATCATCTTCTCGATCAGGTTGTTGCCGAACGCATAGCGCGCGGCGAGCAGGCCGATTGCGAATAGCCAGTAAAGCACGGTCAATTTCCACTGAATGAATTTCTGGTTGTGCAGCACGAGCGTCGCGCCGCCGAACACGACGATCAGTCCGAGGCTGACCCACTGCAGCGTGTCGACCTTCCGGTGCCGGAAAGCCACCCACGCGACTTGAATCAGCGTCGCGACGATCGCGACGGCGGTCGCGGTGAAGATATCCCACACCTTGAAGGCGGCGAAAAACAGGATGATCGGAAACAGATCGAACAGGAATTTCATGGTGATCGCAGCTGCGTGAAAGGCCGCTTGCGCGGCCTCTCACCGTTGTAGGGACCCGCCGGGCGCCGTCGTCGCGAATCGGGGGCGCCCGGTCGAGGCGCCGGTCCGATTCGCCCGGACGCCGCTTATTCGTCTTCCGGTCGGGAGTCGAAGTTTAACGCAGCCGAATTGATGCAGTACCGCAAGCCGGTCTTGTCGCGCGGGCCGTCCTCGAACACGTGGCCGAGATGCGCGCCGCAATGGTTGCAGCGGACCTCGACGCGCACCATCCCGTGCGTATAGTCCATCACTTCGTCGATCACCTCGCCGTTGAGCGGCTTGAAGTAGCTGGGCCAGCCGCAGCCGGAATGGAATTTCGCGCCGGATTCGAACAGCGGCGTGCTGCACACGACGCACTTGTAGATGCCGGCGTCTTCCGTGTCGGTGAATTCGCCGGTGAACGCGCGCTCGGTCGCCGCGTGCTGCGTGACTTCGTACTGCATCGGCGTGAGCCGGCGGCGCAGATCCTCGTCGTCCTTCTGGTACGGATAGGACTTGTCGTCTGAATCGTGGGACATGGGTCGTTTCTCCTGATGGAACGGTCGGGACGCGGGCGTCACGACGAGCAGCTCACTTCGAGCGAGCCGGCCCAGTCGGGCGGAAGCGCCGCGTACGACGCGTATTCGGGTTGTTCGTCGAACGGCCGGCGCAGCACGTGCGCGAGCCGTTCGACCTCGGAAAAATCCTTCTCCTTCGCGTGCCGGATCGCGATCTCGGCCAGATGGTTGCGCAGCACGTACTTCGGATTCACGCGATTCATCGCGGCGGCGCGCGCCGCATCGTCGCGTGCTTCCACGGACAGGCGCGCGCGGTAGAGGTTCGCCCATGCGTCGAACGCGCCGCGGTCGATGAACAGGTCGCGCACCGGCGCATCCCGGCTCGCGTCGTGCTTCGACAGCTGCGACAGGTGGCGGAACGTCAGCGTGAAGTCCGCATGGCTCGCGTGCATCACCTCGAGCAGCTGGTTCGCGAGCGCCGCGTCGCCGTCGCGTTCGAGCTCGAGGCCGAGCTTCGCGCGCATCAGGCGTTCGAGCGCGGGGCCGAAGCGATCCGGAAACTTCGCGAGCACGGCCTGCGCGTCCTCGACCGCGCGTTCGGCGCGCGCGTCGTCGTCGGCGATGTCGTGCTGCAGGCCGATCAGCGGCAGCAGCGCCTGCGCGAGGCAGTAGCAGTTCCAGTGCGCGATGCGCGGCTGCATCCGGTACGCGTAGCGGCCGTGCGTGTCGGAGTGGTTGCAGATGTGGTTCGCATCGAACGCGTCGACGAAGCCGAACGGGCCGTAGTCGATCGTCACGCCGAGGATCGACATGTTGTCGGTGTTCATCACGCCGTGGCAGAAGCCGACCGCCTGCCATTGCGCGACGAGGTCGGCGGTGCGCAGCGTCGCCGCTTCGAGCAGCGCGAGGTATGGATCGTCCGCGTCGCGGC
Organism: Burkholderia ubonensis subsp. mesacidophila; assembly: GCF_002097715.1. Taxonomy (NCBI): domain Bacteria; kingdom Pseudomonadati; phylum Pseudomonadota; class Betaproteobacteria; order Burkholderiales; family Burkholderiaceae; genus Burkholderia; species Burkholderia ubonensis. The sequence goes on along the minus strand of NZ_CP020737.1, from coordinate 2,187,184 downwards.
AGGCCGGGTAGAAGCGGTCGATCACGTGATCGGCGAGCGCGCGCAGCAGGTCGGGGCGGTCGTTCGAGAAGAAGTGCTCGAAGTGGCCGAAGCGCACGAAGCTCTCGGACACGCGCGTGACGACGGCCGACGTTTCGATTTCCTCGCGGACCACCGGCTGGTCGGAGCCGATCACGGTCAGCGCGCGCGTGGTCGGAATGCCGAGGTGATGCATCGCCTCGGAGCACAGGAACTCGCGGATCGACGAGCGCAGCACCGCGCGTCCGTCGCCCATCCGCGAGTACGGCGTGCGGCCGCTGCCCTTGAGCTGCAGCTCGTAGCGGCGGCTGTCCGTGCCGTCGAGCTCGCCGATGGTCAGCGCGCGGCCGTCGCCGAGCTGGCCGGCCCATACGCCGAACTGGTGGCCCGAATAGACCGACGCGTACGACATCGCGTCCGCGGGCCAGTCGCGGGTCGGATTGCCGGCGAACAGCTCGGCGAACTGCGGATGGCCGGCGAGCGACGCCGGCAGCCCGAGCAGCCGCGCGACTTCGTCGGAGAAGCCGACCACGTAGGGCGCGGGCAGCGGCGCGGCCGGCAGGCGCGTATGAAACGCCGCGCCGAGCCGCACGAATGCGCCGTCGGCGGGAGCGCCGAGCGTGGCGGCAAGATCGGGGAGGTCAGGCAGGGTGTCAGCCGGATCGGCTGCGCTTCGGGAAAACGACATGTTGAGCGCCTCTGGTTTAGCCGATATTGTAAGGCGGCGCCGCGCCGCCCGCATGGCGGCGCGCCGGGCCGCAGCGCCGGCCCGCGCGGTTGACGGGCTTGCGCCGGCCCGAGGCTGTACACCGATTCGCGTCCTTCCGGGAGAACAAGACGATGGGTAAGCCGTTGCTGGGCCAGATGATGGACATGCCGCTCCTGGTGTCCTCGTTGATCACGCATGCCGCGCGTCACGCGGGCGAGGTCGAGATCGTGTCGAAGCGGATCGAGGGCGACCTGCATCGCTACACGTATCGCGACTGCGAACGGCGCGCGAAGCAGCTCGCGCAGGCGCTCGCGCGGCTCGGCGTCGCTGCGGGCGAGCGCGTCGGCACGCTCGCGTGGAACGGCTACCGGCACCTCGAGGCGTACTACGGGATCAGCGGCATGGGCGCCGTCTGCCACACGATCAACCCGCGCCTGTTTCCCGAGCAGATCGCCTATATCGTCAACCACGCGGAAGACCGCTACGTCTTCTTCGACATCAATTTCGCGCCGCTCGTCGACGCGCTTGCGCCGCAATGTCCGCACGTGCAGGGCTGGATCGCGATGACCGACGCCGCGCACCTGCCCGCCGGCGCGACGCCATACCTATGCTACGAGACGCTCGTCGAAGCGGAGGACGGCCGCTACGACTGGCCGCGACTCGACGAGCAGCAGGCGTCGGGGCTCTGCTACACGTCGGGCACGACCGGCAACCCGAAGGGCGTGCTGTATTCGCATCGCTCGACCGTGCTGCATGCGTACGGCGCGGCGCTGCCCGACGCGATGAACCTGTCCGCGATGGACGCGGTGCTGCCCGTCGTGCCGATGTTCCATGTCAACGCGTGGGGGCTGCCTTACTCGGTGCCGCTCACGGGCGGCAAGCTCGTGCTGCCCGGCAAGGACCTCGACGGCAAGTCGCTGTACACGCTGATGGAGGCCGAGCGCGTGACCTTCTCGGCGGGCGTGCCGACCGTGTGGCTCGGCCTGCTCAACTACATGCGCGAGGCGGGCGTGCGCTTCTCGACGCTCGAGCGCACCGTGATCGGCGGCTCCGCGTGCCCGCCGGCGATGCTGCGCACGTTCGAGGACGAGTACGACGTGCGCGTGATCCACGCGTGGGGCATGACCGAGATGTCGCCGCTCGGCACGCTCGCGAAGCTGACCTGGGCGCAGTCGCAGCGTCCGCCCGACGCGCAGCGCAAGCTGCTCGAGAAGCAGGGGCGCGTGATCTGCGGCGTCGACATGCGGATCGTCGGCGACGACGGCCGCGAATTGCCGTGGGACGGCGTCGCGTTCGGCGAGCTGCAGGTGCGCGGGCCATGGGTGGTCGACCACTACTTCCGCAGCGACGCGTCGCCGCTCGCGGACGGCTGGTTCCCGACCGGCGACGTCGCGACGATCGATCCGGACGGCTTCCTGCAGATCACCGACCGCAGCAAGGACGTGATCAAGTCGGGCGGCGAGTGGATCAGCTCGATCGACATCGAGAACGTCGCGATCGCGCATCCGGCGGTCGCCGAGGCCGCGTGCATCGCCTGCGCGCATCCGAAGTGGACCGAGCGGCCGCTGCTGGTCGTCGTCCTGCGGAGCGGCGCCGACGTGAGCCGCGAAGCACTGCTCGCGTTCTATGACGGCAAGGTCGCGAAATGGTGGATTCCCGATGACGTCGTGTTCGTCGACGCGCTGCCGCATACCGCTACGGGCAAGCTGCAGAAGCTGAAGCTGCGCGACATGTTCCGGGACTACGCGCTGCCGACGGCGGTCTGCTAGCGTTCGCACCGCACCCGGGTGTGCCGACGGGTGGCGCACCGGGACACGTTTCATCTGCTGCCGACCTGACGCCCGCCTGCGCTCGCCGCGGCGGGGCCGTGTGCCGTCGCTCGCGTGCTCCACGGCGCGCGGATCCGTCCCCGGATCACGTTCAAAATTCAAATTGAACGACCGTGCTTTTTCGTTGTATGCTGCCTCCGTTCGTCTTGGACAAGCGGCTGTTCACCCGCGCACAATGAAGCGCAGCCACCCCGGCGCGCGACGCATGGAGGCAGACAGATGGCAGTGGATTACTCGATTCGCGACGGCGTCGCCGTCATCACGCTCAACAATCCGCCCGTCAACGGGCTCGGTCTGTCGACCCGGCTCGGCATCATGGAAGGGCTCGATCGCGCCGCGCAGGATCCGGCGGTCGCCGCGATCGTGCTGACGGGCGCAGGCCGCGCATTCTCGGGCGGCGCCGACATCACCGAATTCAACACCCCGAAGGCGCTGCAGGAGCCGACGCTGCACACCGTGATCCGCACGGTGGAGGCGAGCGCGAAGCCGGTCGTCGCGGCGATCCACAGCGTCGCGATGGGCGGCGGCCTCGAGCTCGCGCTCGGCGCGCATTACCGGATCGCGGCGAGCGGCGCGCAGATCGCGCTGCCGGAGGTCAAGCTCGGGCTGCTGCCGGGCGCGGGCGGCACGCAGCGCCTGCCGCGCGCGGTCGGGCTCGAGACCGCGCTGAACATGATCGTATCGGGCGCGCCGGTGCCGTCCGAGCAGCTCGCGAAGAGCGGGCTGTTCGACGAGATGGCCGAGGGCGACCTGCTCGACGCGGCCGTCGCGCTCGCCCGCAAGGTCGGCGCGCAGGCGGGGCCGCATCCGCGCGTGCGCGACCGCAAGATCGTCCACGAGAACGCCGCGGGCTTCATCCAGTTCGCGCGCAACTCGGCGCAAGCCGCCGCGCCGAACTTCCCGGCGCCGCACAAGTGCATCGACGCGATCGAGGCGGGCGTGCTGAACGGCTTCGACCGGGGCGTCATCGCGGAGCGCGACGGGTTCGTCGCGCTGATGATGACGCCGGAAAGCCGTGCGCTGCGGCACGCGTTCTTCGGCGAGCGTGCGGCGAGCAAGATTCCCGACGTGCCGGCCGACACGCCGGTGCGCGAGATCCGCAAGGTGGCGGTGATCGGCGCGGGCACGATGGGCGGCGGTATCGCGATGAACTTCGTGAACGCGGGCCTGCCCGTCATGCTGCTCGAAACGAAGCAGGACGCGCTCGACCGCGGGCTGGCGACGATCCGCAAGAACTACGACGCGCAGGTGAAGAAGGGCAAGCTCACGCAGGAAAAGCTCGACGCGCGCATGGCGCTGATCACGCCGACGCTGTCCTACGCCGACCTGAAGGACGCCGACCTGATCATCGAGGCCGTGTTCGAGGAGCTCGGCGTGAAGGAGCAGGTGTTCCGCCAGCTCGACGAAGTCGCGAAACCGGGCGCGATCCTCGCGTCGAACACGTCGACGCTCGACGTGAACAGGATCGCCGCGTTCACGAAGCGGCCGCAGGACGTCGTCGGCATGCATTTCTTCAGCCCGGCGAACGTGATGAAGCTGCTCGAGGTCGTGCGCGGCGAGGCGACCGCGAAGGACGTGCTCGCGACCGTGATGGCGATCGCGAAGAAGATCCGCAAGACCGCGGTGGTGTCGGGCGTGTGCGACGGCTTCATCGGCAACCGGATGATCGAGCAGTACATCCGCCAGGCGCTGTTCCTGCTCGAGGAAGGCGCGCTGCCCGCGCAGGTCGACCGCGCGATCGAGAAGTTCGGGTTCGCGATGGGCCCGTTCCGGATGAGCGACCTCGCCGGCAACGACATCGGCTGGGCGATCCGCAAACGCCGCTACGTCGAGAAGCCGGACCTCCATTACTCGAAGATCGCCGATCGCCTGTGCGAGCAGGGCCGCTTCGGACAGAAGACCGGCGCGGGCTGGTACGACTATGCGCCGGGCGACCGCAAGGCGAAGCCGTCGGCGCTCGTCGACGAGATGATCGTCGCGTATTCGCAGGAGCGCGGCGTCGAGCGGCGCAAGATCGGCGACGACGAGATCGTCGAGCGGCTCGTGTTCGCGCTCGTCAACGAAGGCGCGAAGATTCTCGAGGAGAAGATCGCGTCGAAGGCATCCGACATCGACATGGTGTACCTGACCGGCTACGGCTTCCCGCTGTGGCGCGGCGGCCCGATGCTGTACGCGGACACGGTCGGCCTCTACAACGTCGAGCGGGCGATCCGCCGCTATGCGGCCGCCGCGAACGGCGATGCGTGGCAGCTCGCGCCGTCGATCGCCGAACTCGCGCAGGCCGGCCGCGGCTTCAACGGCTGACGGCGCGACAGCGCGGCTGCGCGGTGAATTTAGGAGAAACGCGATGAAACACACCGACGACGTTCTGCTCGTGATCGACGTGCAATACGACTTCATGCCCGGCGGCGCGCTCGCGGTGCCGGACGGCGATGCGGTCGTGCCGGTCATCAATGCGCTCGCCGCGCGTTTCGACCAGGTGGTGCTGACACAGGACTGGCATCCGCGCGACCACGTGTCGTTCGCGGCGAACCATCCGGGGCGCGAGCCGTTCTCGACGCTCGCGCTGCCGTACGGCGAACAGGTGCTGTGGCCCGTGCATTGCGTGCAGGACACCGACGGCGCGGCGCTGCATCGCGACCTCGACATTGCGCACGCGCGGCTCGTGATCCGCAAGGGCGGTGACGCGCAGGTCGACAGCTATTCCGCATTCGTCGAAGCCGATCGCACGACGCGCACGGGCCTCGCCGGCTACCTGCGCGAACTCGGCGCGAAGCGCGTGTGGTGCTGCGGGCTCGCGACCGACTATTGCGTCGCGTGGTCGGCGCTCGACGCGCGCGCGGCCGGCTTCGACGCAGCGGTGATCGACGACGCATGCCGCGCGATCGACCTGAACGGCTCGCTCGCGAACGCATGGCAACAACTGCAGGCGGCGGGCGTGGCACGCGTCACGTCCGCCGGCGCGCGCCCGGCGGCGTAGCGCATTCACTCATTCATCCAGGAAGCAGGAACAGGAAGGAGACTCGCATGACCGAAGCCGTAATCGTATCGACTGCGCGCACGCCGCTGGCGAAATCGTGGCGTGGGGCCTTCAACATGACGCACGGCGCGACGCTCGGCGGCCACGTGGTCGCCGCCGCGCTCGAACGCACCGGGCTCGACCCCGCGCGTGTCGAGGACGTGATCATGGGCTGCGCGAACCCGGAAGGCGCGACGGGCGGCAACATCGCGCGCCAGATCGCGCTGCGCGCGGGGCTGCCGGTGAGCGTGCCGGGCATGACGGTGAACCGCTTCTGCTCGTCCGGGCTGCAGACGATCGCGCTCGCCGCGCAGCGGATCATCGCGGGCGAAGGCGACGTATACGTCGCGGGCGGCGTCGAGTCGATCTCGTGCGTGCAGAACGAAATGAACCGGCACATGGCGTACGAGGGCTGGCTGCTCGAACACAAGCCGGAAATCTACTGGAACATGCTGCAGACCGCGGAGAACGTCGCGAAGCGCTACGGGATCTCGAAGGAGCGGCAGGACGAATACGGCGTGCAGTCGCAGCTGAGGGCGGCAGCCGCTCAGGCGGCGGGGCGCTTCGATGCCGAGATCGTGCCGATCACCGTGCGCGCCGGCATTGCCGACAAGGCGACCGGGCGGCTCTTCACGAAGGAAGTGACGGTGTCGGCCGATGAAGGCATCCGGCCGGACACGACGCTCGACGGCGTGTCGAAGATCCGCTCGGCCGTGCCGGGCGGTGTGATCACCGCAGGCAACGCGAGCCAGTTCTCCGACGGCGCATCCGCGTGCGTGGTGATGAGCGCCGATGCCGCGCACAAGGAAGGCCTGCAGCCGCTCGGCGTGTTCCGCGGCTTCGCGGTCGCCGGCTGCGAGCCGGACGAGATGGGCATCGGCCCGGTGTTCGCGGTGCCGAAGCTGCTGAAGCAGGCCGGGCTGAAGGTCGAGGACATCGGTCTGTGGGAGCTCAACGAGGCATTCGCGGTGCAGGTGCTGTATTGCCGCGACAAACTCGGCATTCCCGAGGACCGGCTCAACGTGAACGGCGGCGCGATCGCGGTCGGGCATCCGTACGGCGTGTCGGGCGCGCGCCTGACCGGCCATGCGCTGATCGAAGGCAAGCGGCGCGGCGTGAAATACGCGGTCGTGACGATGTGCATCGGCGGCGGGCAGGGCGCGGCCGGCCTGTTCGAAATCGTCTGACCTTGGCGCGTCCGGCGTGCGTTGCCCGCACGCCGGACGCGCAAGCGCGCGCAGGCACCTCGACCCGCATACGACAAGGTGTCCGATCCGCGCGATCCGATAGGGACGCGAATCAATCCGCGCGGCCGAATCGATGCTGTTTCCCCTTACTTGTCAAACGAATCCCCCCACCTATACTAGCCTCTGACATTTGCCTTTCGGTATAGAGGGCCGGATCGCGCGTTGCGCAGACAGTCGCCGCGCATGCCCCGTCGGCTGGGGCGGGCGATGTGTCGTGACCCGGCGTGTTTCGAGTTCGAACAACGCAGCGGATCGATCGGGGGCCGAATTGAGCACGACATACACCGCAAGCGAGCCGCCGCGCGCTGTCAGCGCCGTCGCGAAGATCTACGCGAAGTGCCTGCTGATCGGGTTCGCGCTGCTGCCAGCCTATCTCATTGCATACCTGTGGTTCTTCGGCGATCCGCGCCTGACGTTCGAGAACCACGCGTTCCATGAAATTGCGATTGCCGCGGCGACGCTCGAGGGCGCCTTCGTCACGTACGTGACGTGGGTGTGCTACCGCTCGTCCGGCGAACCGCTGCTGCGCTGGCTGACGCTCGGCTTTCTCGGCTTCGCGATGATCTATGCGCTGCACGGCCTCTTCACCGGGATGGCACATCACAACATCTGGCTGTTCCTGTTGTACGGCCCGGCATCGCGGCTCGTGATGGCGATCCTGTTGCTGACCGGCCTGATGTCGTATTCGCGGCCGTCCGATCGCGTCGACCGGCGCAGGAGCCTGCGCACCTGGCTGCCGTGGGTCGTGTTCTTCCTGGTCGTCGATGCCGCGGTCGCGTATCTCGCGTATTCGCCCGTCGCCGGCGCGCTCGGCACCCGCCTGTCGATGGAAGGCGGCGCGATGGTGTTCTCGATGCTCAACGTCGGCGTGCTGCTCGCGCGGCGCATCCGCTCGCCGCTGATGGCGATCTACGGGATGTCGATCACGGCGTTCGCGCTGTCGTCGCTCGCGTTCATTCTCGGCAAGCCGTGGAACCACATGTGGTGGCTCGCGCATGCGATCTTCGCGGGCGGGTTCTTCCTGCTCAGCTACGGCGTCGTGCAGGCGCTGCAGACCACGCGTTCGTTTTCGGCGATCTACAGCCAGGAAGACCTGATGAGCCGGCTGTCGGAATCGATGTCGCGCACCGAGAGCGCGCTGCAGGAACTGCGGCGCACCAACCAGAAACTCGAATACCTGGCGGCGACCGACCCGCTGACCGGCGCGTCGAACCGCCGCCAGTTCATCGGCCTCGTCGAACGCGAGATCCAGCGCGCGGAACGCGACGGCAAGCCGTTCTCGCTGCTCGCGTTCGATCTCGACAACTTCAAGAACATCAACGACGCGTACGGGCACCAGATCGGCGATGAGGTGTTGCGCGGCGTCGTGCGGCAATGCATCGAGGCGATCCGGCCGGTGAGCGGGGGCGCGCGGGGCGGTGGCGAGGAGTTCGTGGTCCGGCCGGCGGGCGGGATTGCGCGGGTCGGCGGCGAGGAGTTCATGGCGCTGCTGCCGGAGATGCCGCTCGAGGGTGCGCGGATGACGGCCGAGCGCCTGCGCTCGTCGATCGCGAGCGCGCCGTTCGGGCTCGATTTCAAGCGGGTGCAGGTGACGGTCAGCGTCGGCGTCGCGCAGTACGGGATCGACGGCAGCACGGTCGACGCGCTGCTGCGCGCGGTGGACGAGCGGTTGTACCAGGCGAAGCGCGAAGGGCGCAATCGCGTCGTTGCGCATTGACGGCGCTTGGGGCGGTTTTGCCGCCCTCCGCGGAGCGGTCGCCGTGAACTGCACAATGGATCGATGTGAGCGCGTCAGCCGCCTGCGTCGACGATCAATTCCGGATCCAGTGCGCGAATCCGCTGATCGATGAAGTAGCCGCCACCTTCCTGGTAACGCAGATACATGCGCCCGCATGGCCGGCACCGGGATACGTTGCAGCGGTTGTACGGAAAGTGATGCACCGCGATCGGTGCATTCGCCGACCAGTAGCGCGTTCCGTCCGGGTGATATTCATCAAAGGCGGGTTCGCCGGTCTCGTCCGGCGCCACGAGCGTTCCGACCACTTCCAGTTGATCTTCCGGCAGCGACAGCGGCAGGCTCGTCCATCCTTCGAGCGGCGTTTTCGTGCAGGTGCACGGCGACGACACGGTCGCCGATTGGCGTGCCAGTTCCAGCAGCGCGGCGTGCGCGAGATAGGGGGGATTCATGGTGGGCGTTTTGTGAAACAGGGACAAGTCGGCAGTGTAGCCAATCGGCGCGGATCACGTACGCGTGCGTTTGTCTGTCCGGTTTGGCAGGCCTGGTGCCTGCCTTCGCTCGCTGGATTACCGGCCGACGACGGTTTGGGCCACAATGGCAAATCATCACGACCTGGAACGGGAGCAAACGAAGTGATCCGACATATCGTCATGTGGAAACTGAAGGAAACCGCGGAAGGCGCGACGCGCGCGCAGAACGCGCTCCGGCTGAAGGAGAAGCTCGAAGCGTGCCGCGACATCGTGCCTGGCATTCTTCATCTCGAAGTCGGTCTGGCGACGCCGGGCCTCGAAGCGACCTACGACGTCGTGCTGGTGTCCGACTTCGTCGACCAGGCGGCGCTCGATGCGTACCAGGTGCATCCGGTGCACGAGACAGTGAAGCAGTTCGTCGGCGCGGTGCGCGAAGCGCGCCAGTGCATCGACTACCTCGTCGACGCGGCACGATGAGCGGCGCGGCACAGCAGGCGGGCGGCCCGCAGATCGAGAGCCCGTTCGTCGACATGCTCGGCGTGCAGCTCGTGTCCGCGAAGGACGGCAACAGCGAGATCCTGTTGCCGCTCGACGAACAGCACATGAACACGTGGAGCATCGCGCACGGCGGCGTGACGATGACGCTCGCGGACGTCGCGCTCGCGATGGCCGCGCGCAGCCTGACCGACGACGGCGTCGGCGTCGTCACGGTCGAGATGAAGGTGAACTTCATGCAGCCGGGGCGCGGCGAGTTGCGCGCATACGGGCGCGTGATGCACCGTTCGACGACGATGGCGTACTGCGAAGGCGAGGTGCGCGACAGCGAGGGCCATTTCGTCGCGAAGGCGCTCGGCACGTTCAAGTACATGAGGCGGCTCGCGGTCGGCCGCGACATCCGCCAGCAACGCAACCGCACCGTGCCGGACGCGCATCCCGGCCCGAGCGACGCGTAAGCCTGGCGACACGCGGCCCTGCCGGTCCGGCAGGGCCGTTTTTTCTTGCGGCGCGTCTCCCGCGCATGCCGCGAGGCATGGAACCCGGGCAAGCGCCAAAGCGCCAACCCGGATCGACCGCGAAGCATGGGGCCGGAGTAAGTGCTAAAGCACTAACTCCGGCCGACAGGAGACCATGATGAGCATCGTCAATCGCCAGATCCTGCTCGTGTCGCGTCCGCAGGGCGCGGCGAGCGTCGACAACTTCCGGCTCGTCGAGACCCCGCTCGCGCCGCTCGCGAGCGGCGAAGTGCGCGTGCGCAATCATTTCCTGTCGCTCGATCCGTACATGCGCGGCCGCATGAACGACGCGAAGTCGTATGCGCAGCCGCAGCCGCTGAACGAAGTGATGATCGGCGGCACGGCGGGCGAGGTGATCGAGTCGCGGCATCCCGGCTTCGCGGTCGGCGATCTCGTGGTCGGCGCGCTCGGCTGGCAGGAATACGGCACGTCGGACGGCCACGGGCTGCGCAAGGTCGATACGTCGCGCGTGCCGCTGTCGGCGAGCCTCGGCGTGACCGGGATGCCAGGCGTCACCGCGTGGTACGGGCTGAACCGGATCATCGTGCCGAAGGCGGGCGAAACGGTCGTCGTGAGCGCGGCGAGCGGCGCGGTCGGCAGCGTCGTCGGGCAGCTCGCGAAGCGCGCCGGGTGCCGCGCGGTCGGCATCGCGGGCGGGCCGGACAAGTGCCGCTACGTCGTCGAGGCGCTCGGCTTCGACGCGTGCGTCGACTACAAGGCGGGCCGGCTCGTCGACGACCTTGCGGCCGCGACGCCCGACGGCGTCGACGGATGCTTCGAGAACGTGGGCGGCGCGGTGCTCGACGCGACGATGGCGCGGATGAACGCGTTCGGCCGCATCGCAGTGTGCGGGATGATCGCCGCGTACGACGGCGCGAGCGCGCCGTTGGCGGCGCCGGCGCTGATCCTGCGCTCGCGGCTGAAGATGCAGGGCTTCATCGTGTTCGAGCATCCGGACGCGTGGCCGCCCGCGCTCGCGGAGCTGACCGAGCTCGTCGCGTCGAAACACCTGCACTACCGCGAGTCGATCGCGTACGGACTCGAGCGCGCGCCCGAGGCGTTCCTCGGGATGCTGAAAGGCCACAACTTCGGCAAGCAGCTCGTGCAGCTCGTCTGACGCGGGCGTGGCATGATACGGCGCTTGTCGACCGTTCCCGCGCCGTTCTCGCGCCCGCTTGCCGATGCCGCTGAATCCGAAGATCGCCCAGATACTCGACATGATCGAGCGGGCCAAACGTCCGTCCTATCATCATCAGACGCCGCAGCAGGCGCGTGCGGCGTACGAGAAGAGCGCTCCGATCCTCGACGTCGCGCCGGCGCCGATGCACTCGGTCGAGGACTGCGTCGTGCCGACGCGCGACGGCCGTTCGATCGGCGCGCGCCTGTACCTGCCGATCGCGCCGAGCCTCGCGGAGCCGCTGCCGGCGCTCGTGTACTACCACGGCGGCGGCTTCACGGTCGGCAGCATCGACACGCATGACGCGCTGTGCCGGATGTTCGCGCGCGACGCGCAATGCGCGGTGCTGTCGGTCGGTTACCGGCTCGCGCCGGAGCACAAGTTCCCGACCGCGGCGAACGACGCGGACGACGCGCTGCGCTGGCTGCATCGCGAGGCGGGCGCGTTCGGCATCGACGCGACGCGGCTCGCGGTCGGCGGCGACAGCGCGGGTGGCACGCTCGCGACCGTCTGCGCGGTGCTCGCGCGCGACGCGGGCATCCGGCTCGCGCTGCAACTGCTGATCTATCCCGGTCTGACCGGCCACCAGCAGACCGACTCGCATGCGCGGCTCGCGAACGGCTATCTGCTGTCGCAGGACACGATCCAGTGGTTCTTCTCGCAATACGTGCGCGATCCGTCCGATCGCGACGACTGGCGTTTCGCGCCGCTCGACGGCACGCGCGATGCGCCGTCGTTCGCGGGCGTCGCGCCGGCGTGGATCGCGACCGCCGAATACGATCCGTTGAGCGACGAGGGCGTCGCGTATGCGGACAAGCTGCGTGCGGCCGGCAATACGGTCACGCTGACCTGCTACGCGGGGATGATTCACGAATTCTTCAAGATGGGCGGCTACGTGCCCGAAGTGCTGGCCGCGCATGCGGATGCGGTCGCGGCGCTGAAGGTGGCATTCGACGATGCTTGACGACATTTGACGGCGGCTCGGCCGCGCGGAGGATGCGCAATGACGAACTGCGAGGTGGAGACGGGCGACTGGACGATGCTGGGCGGCGACGCCGCGCGCATTCGCGACGCGGTGTTCGTGCGTGAGCAGCGCATTCCGCCGGAGTGGGAGCTCGACGACGACGATCCGCTGTCGCGCCATGCCGTTGCGTACCGGATCGACGCGGGGACGGGCGCGCGCCGCGCGATCGCGACTGGGCGGTTGCTGCCGTCGGGCACGATCGGCCGGGTCGCGGTGCTGGCCGACGCGCGCGGGCAGGGCGTCGGCTCGGCGGTGCTGCAGGCGCTGCTGGACGAGGCGCGGCGCCGCGGCGAGCCCGCCGTACGGCTCTATGCGCAGGAAACCGCCGTATCGTTCTACGCGCGGCACGGCTTCGCGACGATCGGCGAATGGTTCGTCGAGGCTGGCGTGCGGCACGTCGAGATGACGCGCGCGCCGTGAGCGGCGCTGCGGCGTCGGCCGGCGCGCCGACCGTCGCCCTCGTGCAGCGGGACGCGCGTGTCAGCGCACCTGCGTCGCGTCGATATCGAACGTGAATGCGCGCTCGAACGCGCCGGGACGGACGATGCGGTGCGAGCCGTCGTCGTCGCAGCGTTCCTTGATCTCCACGGTCAGCCGCACGCCTTCCTTCATCGTGACCCGCAGCGCGGTGGTGCCGCGGGTGCCGTATTCGGGCGTCTCGATGAACGCGGCGGACAGCGCGCGCTCGCGCTCGAGCGGGATGCCCGTGTGCGGCAGCACGTCGTCGGCGGCGATGCGCGGGTCGCGCATCAGCGCGATCAGGTCGTCGAGCGGCGGCGTCGGGTCGTCGGTCAGCAGCGTGCCGAGTTCGGCGCGCTTGCGCACCACCTTCGGCCAGGGCGTGTCGAGCCGCGCATTGGACAGCGCGTGCACGCCGGCCGGCACGAGCGCGGGCGCGTCGACGCCGGCCGCGTCTTCCGCCGCGCGGTTGCAGAACCACGCGAGCTCACGCCGCTTCCAGTCACCGACCAGCAGGTTGAAGCCGTTGTACACCGCGGCATGCTCGGCGAGCCGCGCGAGGTAGTCGAGCGGCGCGACCGGCTGCCCGCCGAGGTAATCGGACACGAGCTTGCCGCGGGTCGGCGCGCCCGCGCGGATGTCGAACGGCGCGCGGTAGTTCGTGAGCGCGGCGAAACGGCCGTCGCGCGACACGCCGAGCCACGTGCCGCCGGCTTCGAGATCGCGGCCGGCCAGCAGGCCGGGCACATCCTCCCACCACGACAGCGGCGCACTGGTGCGACGGAAGAACTCGTCGCGGTTGGCGACGAGGGTGAACACGGGACCGGCAGCGGCATCGGGCTGCCAGTCGAAGGCAATCAGACACATCGGGCGAATCTCTCGCTTCAAACCTCGGCCGCCGGCCGCACAGCGCGGGCCGGCGCCTGAACATTGGGATGGCCGGTCAAGCCTCCGTCGACCATGCGTAGGGCAGCGGCTCGAACGCGAGCGCCGGGCCGTCGGCCGCGCCGAGATGCACGCTGCCGCTTTCCAGCGCGGCGAGCTTGATCTCGACGAGTGCGTCGACGCCGCCGGCCGGCGCGGCCGCGGCGTTCACGACCATCCCGCACGGCTGGCCGGGGTCGTCGCTATGAAACAGTTCGATGCCGGCGCGCACCGCGTCGGTGTCCGCGGCATGCGCGAGCGCGGTGCGGCGCTTGATCGTGCCGCGATACTGGCTGCGGGCGACGATTTCCTGGCCCGGATAGCAGCCCTTGCGAAAATTCACCGCGCCGATCACGTCGAAATTGATCATCTGCGGCACGAACTGCTCGACGGCCGGCTGCGTGACGCGCGGCTCGCCCGCGCGGATGTCGAACCAGTCCCACACGGCCGGCGACACGGCGGGCAGCTTGCCGTCGAGCGCGGCGAGCCGCGCGTCGACTTCCGCGCGCGGCCCGATCCACAGGTAGCGCAGCTTGCCGGCGGCGTCCGGCATGCGGATCAGCGCGCCGGCGGGACCGTCGACCTTCACGTGCACGCCGTCCGGCAGCGCGTCGAAGATGCCCGACAGCGCGGCGCGCACGTCGCCGGCGAAGCCGATCACGGCAAGCGCGTCGCTGGCGTCCGCGAGCTTCGCCTTCGCGCGCAGCACGAACATCGACAGCCGCTTCTGCACCGCGGCCTGCACGTCCTTCGAGACCAGCAGGCGCACGTCATGGCCGGAGCGCCACGCGAGGAACGACGCGAGCAGGCGCCCCTTCGGCGAGCAGTAGCCGGCGAGCCGCGCGCTCGCGGCGTCGAGGTGCTCGATATCGTTGGTCAGCTGGGTGTGCAGGAACGTCGCGGCATCGTCGCCGGCAACGTCGATCACGCCGAACTGCGGCAGCGGCATGTACGCGCCCGCCGCGTCGAAATCGGCGGCCGGCGGACGGGGGAAGACGGGAAGCGAGACGGGTGCGGCTTGGGCAGCGGGTGAAGCGATCGGTGTGCTCATGGAATGAGGGAACAGTCAACCCTGACTTTGACGTAGGCGAGCAAGTATTATATGGGTCTTACCTGAGTCACGTTTCCATGTCCCTACTGAAGAAATGCGCCGCAACGGTTGCGGCGCTGGCCGTCGTTGTAGTCGCCGCCGGCGCGGGCGGCGCGTATTACTGGGCAACCCGCCCGCTGCTGCTCGGCGCCGCGTCGCTCGACGTCACGATCAAGCCGCGCAGCAGCGTGAAGAGCGTCGCGCAGCAGCTGAAGCGCGGCGGCGTGCCCGTCGAGCCGTTCGCGTTCGTCGCGATGACGCGCGTGCTCGGCCTGTCCAGCCAGCTCAAATCCGGGAATTACGAATTCAAGACCGGCATCACGCCGTACGACGTGCTGCAGAAGATCGCGCGCGGCGACGTCAACGAATACGTCGCGACCGTGATCGAAGGCTGGACCTTCAAGCGAATGCGCGCGGAACTCGACGGGAATCCGGATCTCGTGCACACGACCGCCGGCATGAGCGACGCCGACTTGCTGCGCGCGATCGGCGCGCCGGACGGCGCGGTCAAGCGGGGCAGCGGCGAAGGGCTGTTCTTTCCCGACACCTATCTGTTCGACAAGGGCACGATCGACCTGAACATCTACCGGCGCGCATACCGCCTGATGCAGACGCGTCTCGACGAGGCATGGGCGGCCCGCGCGCCGGGCCTGCCGTACAAGACGCCTTACGAAGCGCTGACGATCGCGTCGATCGTCGAGAAGGAAACCGGGCATGCTGCGGACCGCGCGTTCGTCGCGGCGGTGTTCGCGAACCGGCTGCGCATCGGCATGCCGCTGCAGACCGATCCGTCGGTGATCTACGGGCTCGGCGACGCGTACGACGGCCGCCTGCGCAAGCGCGACCTGCAGACCGACACTCCCTACAATACGTACACCCGGCGCGGGCTGCCGCCGACGCCGATCGCACTGCCCGGCGTCGCGGCGCTGCAGGCGGCGATCAATCCGGCGGCGACGAGCGCGCTGTACTTCGTCGCGAAGGGCGACGGCACGAGCGTGTTTTCCGACTCGCTCAACGACCACAACAAGGCCGTGGACAAATACATACGAGGTCAATAATGGCGCGCGGTAGATTCATCACGTTCGAAGGCATCGACGGGGCGGGGAAGACCACCCACCTGAACTGGTTCTGCGAACGGCTCCAGAACAAGCTGGCCGGCGCCGGCCGGCAGGTCGTCGTCACCCGCGAGCCGGGCGGCACGCAGCTCGGCGAGAAGCTGCGCGAGATCCTGCTGAACCAGCCGATGGACCTCGAGACCGAGGCGCTGCTGATGTTCGCCGCACGGCGCGAGCATCTCGCGCTCGTGATCGAGCCCGCGCTCGCGCGCGGCGACTGGGTCGTGTCCGACCGCTTCACAGACGCGACGTTCGCGTACCAGGGCGGCGGCCGCGGGCTGCCGCGCGACAAGCTCGAGGCGCTCGAGCGCTGGGTGCAGGGCGGCTTCCAGCCGGACCTGACCGTACTGTTCGACGTCGCGCCGCAGGTCGCGAGCGAGCGGCGCGGCGCGGCGCGGATGCCCGACAAGTTCGAGAGCGAATCCGACGCGTTTTTCGCGCGCACGCGCGGCGAATACCTGCGGCGCGCGGCTGAGGCGCCGCACCGCTTCGCGATCGTCGACGCGACGCAGTCGATCCCCGAGATTCGCAGGCAGCTCGAAGGCGTGCTCGCCGCGCTGTAAATTCCGGACGGCCGCTTACCTTTGGAACACACATGATCTATCCGTGGCAGACCGACGACTGGAACCGCCTGCAGCAACTGCGCGCGCAATGGCCGCATGCGCTGCTGCTGCACGGCCAGGCCGGGATCGGCAAGCTGCAGTTCGCGCAGCATCTCGCGCAGGGCTTCCTGTGCGAAACCCCGCAGGCAAACGGCGCGCCGTGCGGCGCGTGCGCGGCCTGCACGTGGTTCGCGCAGGGCAACCATCCCGACTACCGGATCGTGCTGCCGGAAGCGCTCGCCGGCGAAGCGCCGGGCGCGGATGACGCCGCGAAGCCGGCGGACGCCGACGAGGGCGGCAAGAAGACCCGCGCGCCGAGCAAGGAAATCAAGATCGAGCAGGTGCGTGCGCTGCTGGATTTCTGTGGCGTCGGCTCGCACCGCGGCGGGGCGCGCGTCGTCGTGCTGTACCCGGCCGAGGCGCTGAACGTCGCCGCGTCGAACGCGCTGCTGAAGACGTTGGAGGAGCCGCCGGCAGGCGTCGTGTTCCTGCTCGTGTCGGCGCGCATCGACCGCCTGCTGCCGACCATCATCAGCCGCTGCCGGCAATGGCCGATGACGGTGCCGGCGCCGGACGCGGCCGCCGCGTGGCTTGCCGCGCAGGGCGTCGCAGACGCGCCGGCGCTGCTGGCCGAGGCGGGCGGCGCGCCGCTCGCGGCGCTGGCGCTGGCGAGCGACGAGAACCGGCCGCTGCGCGACTTCACGCTCGGCCAGCTCGCGGCCGGCGCGGGGTGCGACCCGTTCGCCTGCGGCGAGGCGCTGCAGAAGCTGCCGGTGCCGCTCGTGCTCGGCTGGCTGCAGCGCTGGCTGTACGACCTGCTCGCGCAGCGGATGGCGGGCACGCCGCGCTATTTCCCGGTCCATGCCGCCGCGCTTGCGCGCTGCGCGGGCGCGCTCGACGCGAATGCGTTCGCGCGCTTCATGAAGACCGTGACGCGCCAGCGGATGGTCGAAAACCACCCGCTCAATGCGCGGCTGGTATTCGAGGAACTGTTTCTCGGATATCGTGAAATGTTCGCGTGAGCGCCGGCAAGCGGCTCGACCGCGCACGGGGTGCATAACTGGCGGCGCGCTGTCCGGGCGGCCGCCCGTCACCAGTATTCAGGAAACACGATGTTCGTCGATTCTCACTGTCACATCAATTTCAAGGGTCTCGCGGACCGCCTGCCGGCGGTGCTCGAGAACATGCGCGAGCACGACGTCACGCACGCGCTGTGCGTGTCCGTCGATTTCGAGACCTTGCCCGAGGTGCTCGCGATCGCCGACGCGCACGACAACGTCTACGCGTCGGTCGGCGTGCATCCCGACCACGAGGACGCGCAGGAGCCGACGCTCGCCGAGCTGATCGAGCTAGCCGCGCACCCGAAGGTCGTCGCGATCGGCGAGACGGGCCTCGACTACTACCGCCTCGAAGGCCGCTCGATCGCCGACATGGAATGGCAGCGCGAGCGCTTCCGCACGCACATTCGCGCCGCGCACGCGACGATGAAGCCGCTGATCATTCACACGCGGTCGTCGTCGGAGGACACGCTGCGGATCATGGCCGAGGAGCGCGCGGAGGTGCCGGGCGGCGTGATGCACTGCTTCACCGAGCCGTGGCCGGTCGCCGAGCAGGCGCTCGCGCAGAACTTCCATATCTCGCTGTCGGGGATCGTCACGTTCAAGAACGCGACCGACGTGCAGGACGTCGCGCGTCGCGTGCCGCTCGAGCGGCTGCTGATCGAGACCGATTCGCCGTATCTCGCGCCGGTGCCGTATCGCGGCAAGCCGAATGAACCTGCGTACGTCAGCCATGTCGGACGCTTTATCGCATCCGAGCGCGGCATCGCCGTCGAGGCGCTGGCCGACGCGACGACGCAGAACTTTTTCCGGCTGTTCAAGATCGCCCGCTGACGGCGGCGCGACGCAGCCGACAACCCAGGGGAAGGAGCCCACAACAATGACCAAGCCGATCAAACATCTGCCGAAACGTGCGCTCGTCGCCGCCGCGCTGGTCGCGGGCGGGCTGTTCGCGGCCGCCGGCGCGCACGCGGAGTCGCTCGAAGCGATCGTCAAGGCGGTCAAGTTCGACGACATCGCCGACATCGGCAAGCAGCTGAAGAACGGCCTCGATCCGAACACGCTCGCGCCGAACGGCGATCCGCTCCTCGTGATCGCCGCGCGCGAGAAGTCCGACAAGGTCGCGGCGGCGCTCGCCGCGGCGCCGAACGTCGACCTCGAGAAGGAAGACAAGGCGGGCGAGAACGCGCTGATGCTCGCGTCGATGAACGGCGACGTCGGCCTCGTGAAGCTCCTGATCGACAAGGGCGCGGAGGTCAGCAAGAAGGGCTGGGCGCCGCTGCACTACGCGGCCACCAGCGGCCAGGACGCAGTCGTCAAGGTGCTGCTCGACCATGACGCGTACATCGACACGGCATCGCCGAACGGCACGACGCCGCTGATGATGGCTGCGCGCGGCAACCACGCGTCGACGGTGAACCTGCTGCTCGACCAAGGTGCCGATCCGCAGGTGAAGAACCAGCTCGGCATCACCGCGCTGGAGTTCGCGAAGCACTACAAGGCGCCGGATGCGATCGACATCCTGAGCAAGCGCACCGAGCGCATCGGGGCGGCGACGCCGGGCAACGCCCAAAAGAGTGCAAAATAGCGGTTTTGGGCGCGGCTGGCCAGGCGCTGCCGGCCAGGCGCGGCCGGCGGCCCCGGGTCGCATTGACATAAGGAACACCATGTTGCGGGCTATGTTTTGTGCCGCGGCGTTCGCCGTGCCGTTGACGGCGGCAGCCTTCACGGGCGGCGATCTCGACCGGCTGTGCGCGAAGACGGACGTGAAATCGCGGGCGTCGTGCGCGGCCTACATCGAAGGCGCCGCTGACGGCGTCTACAACACGATCGACGCGATCGGCGGCACCACCGGGCCGCGCGTCGGCCAGTATTTCTGCCTGCCGCCCGACATCAAGGCGCAGCAGATGACCGACGCGGTGCGCAAGTACATCGCGGAAAATCCGAAGCTGGCCGACTACAACGCGAGCACCGCGGTGTCGCTCGGTCTCGGCAAGGCGTTTCCCTGCAGGGGCGGCAACTGACCTGAAGCCGTGTCCGGGCGCGTGCCGCGCCCGGGCGTCGCCGATGCATCCAGGACGAGGCGCATGACGTGCCTCCTGCACCGAAGAGGCTCAGGCGTCGATGATTTCACTCGATGAACTGCGGCGCATCGCCGATGCGCCGTTGCATTCGTGGCTCGGCACGCTGATCGTGTCGGCCTTCATCCTGCTGGTCGGCGCGGCCGCGCACCGGATCGGCGCGCGCATCGTCAAGCGCATCGCGAGCCCCTATCCGATGCTGAGCGTGGTCCTGCGCTACATCGACAGGCCGTCGCTCGTCACGCTCGCGTTGCTCGCGCTCGAATTCGTGTGGGTGCAGGCCGACGACGGCATGGCGTTCGTGCGCGGCATGCGCACCGCGGCGGCCGTCGGCACGATCGTGTCGCTGACCTGGCTGCTCGTGCGGCTCGCGTCCGCGGTCGGCGAGGCGATCATCCGGGCGCATCCGCTGGACACGGCGGACAACCTGCAGGCGCGCCGCATCCATACGCAGGCGCGCGTGCTGTCGCGGACCGTGATGGTGCTGATCGTGATCGTCGGCGCCGGCGCCGCGCTGATGACGTTCCCGAACGTGCGCCAGGTCGGCGCGAGCCTGCTCGCGTCGGCCGGGGTCGCGGGCCTCGTCGCCGGCATCGCCGCGCGCCCGGTGCTCGGCAACCTGATCGCGGGCCTGCAGATCGCGCTGACGCAGCCGATCCGGCTCGACGACGTCGTCGTGATCCAGGGCGAGTGGGGGCGCATCGAGGAGATCACCGGCACCTACGTGTCGGTGCGCCTGTGGGACCAGCGCCGCCTCGTCGTGCCGCTGCAATGGTTCATCGAGAATCCGTTCGCGAACTGGACGCGCAACAGCTCGGAAATCATCGGTACGGTGTTCCTGTCCGTCGACTACCGGACGCCGCTCGCGCCGCTGCGCGAGGAACTCGCGCGGCTCGTGCAGGGCGCGCCCGAATGGGACGGCCGCGTGCAGGTGCTGCAGGTGACCGACGCGACCGAGCGCACGATGCAACTGCGCGCGCTCGTCAGCGCGGCGGATTCGTCGCTGTGCTTCGACCTGCGCTGCCGCGTGCGCGAGGGGCTGATCGCGTACATCCAGTCGCATTTTCCGCAGTGCCTGCCGCGCAACCGCACTGAATTATTTCCACACGCATCGGCGCCGGATGCGCTGAACCCCGAACGCCCGCGCGAGCGCGCGTCTGCCGCCAGCACGGCGGCGAATACCGCGGCCGATCCGCAGGCCGCCGACGGACGCTGACCCGCACCCATCCATGACGACACTCCATACGCTCGCCATTGCCAACTACCGCTCGCTGCGCGAACTGATCGTGCCGCTCGCGGCGCTGAACGTCGTGACGGGACCGAACGGCAGCGGCAAGTCGAGCGTGTACCGCGCGCTGCGGCTGCTCGCCGACACCGCGCAGGGCCGCGTGATTCCGTCGCTGGCCCGCGAGGGCGGGCTGCCGTCGACGCTGTGGGCGGGCCCCGAACGGTTCTCGCGGTCGATGCTGGCGGGCGACACGCCCGTCACCGGCACGGTGCGCAACGGACCGGTGAGTCTCAAGCTCGGTTTCGCGTGCGACGATTTCGGCTACGCGATCGACCTCGGGCTGCCGCCCCCGGACAGCGAGTCCGAGTTCGGGCTCGATCCGGTCGTCAAGCGTGAGTGCATCTGGGGCGGGCCGCTGTTGCGGCCGTCGACGCTGCTGGTCGACCGGCAGGGCGCGCAGATTCGCACGCGCGACGCGTCGGGCGGCTGGTCGACCGTCCCGCAGCCGGTCGCGAGCTTCGACAGCATGATGACGGAGTTCGCCGACCCGCGCGGCGCGCCGGAGATGATCGCGGTGCGCGAGCGGATCCGCTCGTGGCGCTTCTACGATCATTTCCGCACCGACGCGCAGGCGCCTGCGCGGCAGTCGCACATCGGCACCCACACCCCCGTGCTCGCGGACGACGGCGCCGATCTTGCCGCCGCGCTGCAGACGATCCGCGAGATCGGCGACAGCGCGGCGCTCGACGCGGCGATCGACGACGCGTTTCCGGGCGCGGCGGTCGAGGTCGACAATCCGGGCGCCCGCGGCCGCTTCGAGGTGCTGATGCGCCAGCCGGGGCTGCTGCGCCCGCTGGCGGCCGCCGAGCTGTCGGACGGCACGCTGCGCTACCTGCTGCTCGCGGCGGCGCTCCTGACGCCGCGGCCGCCCGCGCTGATGGTGCTGAACGAACCGGAGACGAGCCTGCATCCGGAGCTGCTGCCGGCGCTCGGCCGCCTGATCGCGCAGGCGGCCCGGCATTCGCAGGTGATCGTCGTGTCGCACGCGGCGCGGCTGATCGCGACGCTCGAGCGCGAGGCCGGCTGCGAGTCGCTGGTGCTCGACAAGCGTCTCGGCGCGACAGGGCTCGTCGATGCCGACTCGCGGGACCTGCCGCCGTGGAAATGGCCGTCGCGCTGACGTTCGGCGCGTCGTCCATCGGGGCTCCGACCCCTGTATCGGCGGGGCGCCCGGGTGTATCCGGTCTGTAACAACACCCATAAAATGCAAGACCCTCGGTGCCGTCCGCCGGGATCGCTAATAATGAGATATCCGGCCCGCGTTGCGCTGGCCCTTTGGAGACGTGGATCATGAGAATTGCCCAGATCGCACCGCTGACCGAGTCGGTGCCGCCGAAGCTGTACGGCGGCACGGAGCGCGTCGTGTCGTACATCACCGAGGCGCTTGTCGATCTCGGTCACGACGTGACGCTGTTCGCGAGCGGCGATTCGACGACGCGCGCGAAGCTCGAGGCGGTGTGGCCGCGCGCGCTGCGGCTCGACTCGTCGATCCGCGACCGGATCGCGCCGCACATGCTGCTGATGGAAACGGTCGCGCGCCGCGCGAAGGACTTCGACGTCCTGCATTTCCACATGGACTACTACTCGTTCTCGGTCTTCAACCGCCAGGAAGTGCCGTACGTGACGACGCTGCACGGCCGGCTCGACCTACCCGAGCAGCAGCCGGTGTTCGACACGTTCAACACCGCGCCGGTGATCTCGATCTCGAACGCGCAGCGCCAGCCGCTGCCGCAGGCGAAATGGCTGACGACGGTTTATCACGGGCTGCCGGAGACGCTCTACACGCCGCAGCCGGTCGAGCCGCGCTATCTCGCGTTCCTCGGCCGCATCTCGCCGGAAAAGCGCGTCGACACGGCGATCCGGATCGCACAGCAGTGCGGGCTGCCGATCAAGGTCGCCGCGAAAATCGACGCGGCCGACCAGGAGTATTTCGAGCGCGAGATCAAGCCGCTGTTCGCGCTGCCGCACGTCGAATACATCGGCGAGATCGCCGATCACCAGAAAGCGGAATTCCTGTCGGGCGCGCATGCGCTGCTGTTCCCGATCGACTGGCCGGAGCCGTTCGGGCTCGTGATGGTCGAGGCGATGGCGTGCGGCACGCCGGTGATCGCGTTCAATCGCGGCTCGGTGCCGGAGGTGCTGGACGAGGGCGTGTCGGGCTTCATCGTCGAGGACGAGATCAGCGCGGTCGCGGCCGTCAATCGGCTGCACCTGCTGCCGCGCGCACGCGTGCGGCAACGTTTCGAGGAGCGCTTCACGTCGCGCCGGATGGCGCAGCAGTACGTCGACGTCTACCAGTCGGTGATCCGCGCGCAGAAGCGCGCGCGGTTCAAGGTGATCGATTCGACGACCTGACGCGTGTCGCGCAGGCGCAAAAAAAACGGCGATGCCCGCGAGGGCATCGCCGTTTGCACATGGGTTGCCCGCGCGGTGCGCGGGCGGCGTGCGTCAGATCTTCAGCTTGG
Source organism: Burkholderia ubonensis subsp. mesacidophila (assembly GCF_002097715.1). NCBI lineage: Bacteria > Pseudomonadati > Pseudomonadota > Betaproteobacteria > Burkholderiales > Burkholderiaceae > Burkholderia > Burkholderia ubonensis. The sequence goes on along the minus strand of NZ_CP020737.1, from coordinate 2,163,858 downwards.
TGACCTTCGTGCCGTTGATCGACACGTCGCCCATCAGGCCGGCGTTCGTCAGCACGATCACCTGCACCGGCGCGGTGGCCGTGTTGGTGTCGACCGCGCCGTTCGCGCCCATCTTCACCAGCGCGACCGACGCGCCCGCGCCGGCGGCCCAGCCGTCCGAGCCGCGGAATTCGTCGAGCGCTTCCTGCGTCATGAACAGGAACACGATCGCCTTCGATTGCGCGCCCGCCTGCAGGCCGACCGACAGCGACGACGTGTTGTAGTAGCCGACCGTGCTGCCGCCGACGCGCAGCGAGCCGTTGCCGGTCTGGCCGCCGAGGATGAAGCCGGCCTGCAGCACTTCCGGGAACACCAGCACGCCGCGCGATTTCGCGACGAGCTCACGCGAGCCCTTGACCGTGGAATACAGGCGCGACAGCGTTGCGTCGACGCTCGAATCGATCGCCTGGCGCTTCGACGCATTGGTCGCGGCGGTGTCGGGCTTGTCGGGGGTCGTGGTGCAACCGGCGAGCGCGAGGCTGCCGACGATGAGCGCGGCGGCGGCTTTCAGTGCGAGATTCCGTTTTTGCATCGTTCTTCTCCATCGGGTGATATTCAGGGTGAGTCGCGCCGCTCGAGGGGCGGATCACGTCGGAAGTTATATCACAGCGGATTACAGGCGGCTTTTCATCCGGAGGTGAAAAAGCGTCAAATTGTCAAGTCGTGTCGCGCTACGTCAACGAACGGCGCACACACGCTCACCGGCGCGGCGAGCGAATGCGCCGACGGCTTGCTGGCAATGGGAGGGCGGGCGTGGTGCGACGACGCGCGCGTCAGTGCGGCATCGGCGGCTTGATCGGCGGCCGCCGCAGCGCGCGGCGAATCAGCGCGATGACGACGCCGCATGCGAACAGGAACGCGGCCGGCACGACCCAGTAGCCGACGAACGCATGCCACAGGTAGCTTGCGAGCGTGTTGCGACGCACCACGTACTCGTCGCGCGCGGCCTGCTGGCGGGGGGCATTGGCGGCGAGCACGTCGGCGGGGCAGCCGGCCGCGCGCGCTTCGTCAGGCCCGCCGTGACAGCGCGCGGCGGCGCCGGCGGCGCGCTGCGCATCGGTCAGCTGCCAGGTGGTCAGCGCGAGCTGCAGGTCCGCCTTGTTGTAGGCCATTTCCTCGCGGATCTCGCGCACCGCGACGATCGCGACGGGGACGGCCCAGAATACGATCACGAGCACCCAGCGGCGGAACCAGCGGTGTTGTCTCCATGCCATCCAAGCCTCCGTTTGACGCGGTGTGCGCGTCCGTGTCGAGGGCGGCCCGATGGCGCTTCTTATGCTTGGATGGGCCGCATTGCAGCCATCATAGAAGAAAACGCGGCGAATTGCCGCATCCTGTGCCGGGCGTGTGCGGATGCCGATGCGCGTGCAACAAAAATGCCGCGCCCGTCGTAAACGGTGCGCGGCATTGATGACGGGCGAGGCGGGATCAGGCGGCCGGCTGGGCGCTCAGGCAGCTCTTCATGAACGCCTTGCGCTCGTCGCCTTTCTTGCCGGCGGCGTCCTTGTTGCAGGCCTTCATCTTGTCCTGCTGCGACGTCGCCTTCGCCGGCTTCGCCGACAGGCAGTCCTTCATGAATGCCTTGCGTTCGTCGCCCGTCTTGCCGGCGGCCTGGGTGTTACAGGCCTTCATCTTGTCCTGCTGGCTGTTCGCCGCGAATGCGGGGGAAGCGAGCATGCCGCCGACGAGCAGTGCGGCTACGAGCGATTGGATTTTCATTTGACACTCCCATGGGGTGAATTGCGTTTTATTGACGCCGTGGCGAAGCGGGACGCATAGCGGGGACGCATCGCGCCGCGCGCTCCGATTATGGCGATTCAATGTGAAAACACCAAAACAGCACTTTCTATAACGTGGCGGGCCGGACCCGCGTTGACGAAAAGCGTGCGCGGGCGATCGGGACAAACCATGATGCGCACGCGCCGGGCATGCGACGGCGCGCATGCCGGGCTATCGTGCCCGGATCGTGAGCCATTACAATCGCGCCCATGAATACTCCGCACTCCGCTTCCGCTTCGTCGCCGGCCCTGCCGCGCATCGCCGTCCTCGCCACCGGCGGCACCATCGCCGGGGCCGCACCGGACGCCGCCAGCACGGCCGGCTACCAGGCCGGCGCGCTCGGCGTCAACTTCCTGCTCGACGCGGTGCCGGCGCTCGCGTCGGTCGCGCGCGTCGACGCCGAGCAGGTCGCCAGCATCGACAGCAAGGATCTCGCGCTGCCGCTGTGGAACACGCTGGCCGCGCGCATCGGCGCGCTGATGGCCGACGACGCCGTCGACGGCATCGTGATCACGCACGGCACCGACACGCTCGAGGAAACCGCCTACGCGCTGCACCTGACCGTGCAGGGCGACAAGCCGGTCGTGCTGACCGCGGCGATGCGCCCGGCGACTGCGCTGTCGTCCGATGGCCCGCTCAACCTGCTCAACGCGGTGACGGTCGCGGCGCATCCGGCCGCGCGCGGGCAGGGCGTGCTGGTCGCGTTCAACAACCGGATCCACGGCGCGCGCGACGTCGTGAAGACGAGCACCTACGCGGTCGATGCGTTCCAGTCGCCGGAACTCGGCGCGCTCGGCTGGGTGCAGGACGGCCGCGTCGAATTCGCGCGGCGCGTGACGCGTCCTCGCGATTCGCAACTGGCGATGCGTAATGAATGGCCGGCGGTCGAGGTTGTTGCCAGCTATGCCGGTGTCACGCGCACCGCAGTCGATGCGCTCGTCGCGGCCGGCGTGCGCGGGCTCGTCGTCGCGGGCACCGGCAACGGCTCGATCCATGCGACGCTGCAGGCGGCGCTCGCCGACGCGGTGAAGCAGGGCGTCGTCGTGGTCCGCGCGTCGCGGGTCGGCTCGGGGCACGTGATGAAGAACGGCGCGGCCTGCGACGATGCGCTCGGCTTCGTGAGCGCGGGCTCGCTGAACCCGTTCAAGGCGCGCGTGCTGCTGATGCTTGCGCTCGCGAACGGGATCGGCGCACGCGACGACCTGCAGCGCCTGTTCGACACCTGCTGACCGTACGCGTTGCGTCCGGCGCCAATGAGAAAGGCAGGCCAATGGCCTGCCTTTTCGTTTTGCGACCCTGCGCGAGCGATCAGGACTGCGGCGGAATCACGAGCTTCTGGCCCGGATAGATGCGGTCGGGGCTCGACAGCATCGGCTTGTTCGCTTCGAAGATCACGGTGTTCTTCGTGCCGTCGCCGTAGTACTTCTCGGCGATCTTCCACAGATTGTCGCCGGACACGACGTCGTGGTACTGGACTTCCGGATCGTCCGGCTGGAGGTCGTCGTCGTTGACGCCCGCGACGCCCTGCACGTTGCCGGCCGCGACCTTGACCTTGGCCTTCGTGTCGAGATCGGCGACGCTGCCCGACAGCGTCACGGTGCGCGACGCGCCGTCGAACGCAACGGTCAGGTTCGACGTGTCGAGGCCTTGCGTGTTGATGTAATTCTTGATCGCATCGGCCGCGGTCTGGTTTGCGGCATTCGGATCTTCCGCCGCTTGCGCGTCGGCGTGACCCAGCAGTTTTTCACCCGCCTCTTTGATAAACGAAAGAAGACCCATCGTTGCACTCCTTAGGTGGTTGAAAAGAAAACGCGCCGTGAAGGGGCGAAAAAAACACCGCGCTGGGCACGAATGCGCGCGCGGCGGTTTTCTCGAAAGGCGTGGCGAAAGTGTAGGCGGTCGCGGCGTCAATTGCATGACTTATTGCGCGCGCGAACGTAAAGAAGTGTAAGACGTGAAATCCGACAGACGGACACCCGACGACGACGTCTGACCGACCAAGGCTTCCCCGGCGTCGCCGGGTGCCGCTGCGGACCCCACCTCGCCGCTCTCAGCCCAGAGCGGCGTTTTTCGCCCCGTCGCACGCGAACCGCGATGCGTGGCGGGGCGCCCCACGGTGATGCGCGACGACGCGCGCATCGATGCGATCCGGCACGCGGAACCGCAAGTGTGGCGTGGGTGCGCGTCCGCGACGGCGGCGGACGGCGCACGGTTGCGTCAGGCGACCTTGGCTTGCGCCTGCGGCTGCGCGATCTCGAAGTTCGACATGATCTCGAGCGCGCGCACGAGCGCCGAGTGATCCCATGCCTTGCCGCCGTGCGACGCGCAGACGCTGAACAGTTGCTGCGCGCTCGCGGTGTGCGGCAGCGCGAGGCCAAGCTTGCGCGCGCCGTCGAGCGCGAGATTCAGGTCCTTCTGGTGCAGCTCGATGCGGAAGCCCGGATCGAACGTGCGCTTCGTCATCCGCGCGCCGTGCACTTCGAGGATGCGCGATGCGGCGAAGCCGCCCATCAGCGCCTGGCGCACGCGTTCCGGATCGGCGCCCGAGCGTGCGGCGAACAGCAGCGCTTCGCCGACGGCCTCGATGTTCAGTGCGACGATGATCTGGTTCGCGACCTTGCAGGTCTGGCCCGCGCCGTTGTCGCCGACGAGCGTGATGTTCTTGCCCATCAGTTCGAACAGCGGCTTTGCGCGCTCGAAGGCCTGCTCCGGGCCGCCGACCATGATCGTCAGCGTCGCCTCGCGCGCGCCGACTTCGCCGCCGGACACCGGCGCGTCGAGGTAGTCGCAGCCGAGCGCGTTGATGTCCTTCGCGAATGCCTGCGTGTCGAGCGGCGAGATCGAGCTCATGTCGATCACGAGCTTGCCGGCGGTGAGGCCCTTCGCGACGCCGTCGTCCGCGAACAGCACGTTGCGCACGTCGGGCGTGTCCGGAACCATCGAGACGATGATGTCCGCATGCTTCGCGACTTCGGTCGAGTTCGCGACGACCTTTGCGCTCGCGCGCAGGTCGTCGGGAATCGGGAACGCGCCGTTCACGACGAGCTGATGATCGCCTTTGAGCAGGTTGCGCGCCATGTGCGCGCCCATGATGCCGAGGCCGATGAAACCGATGGTTGCCATGTTCAATGTCTCCTTGTTGGGCGATGACGGAAAGGGCGATGCTCAGGCGGCGCGGCGCGCCGAGCCCGGCGCGCAGCCGGCGACGCTTTGCAGCCAGCCGAGACCTTCCGTCGTGGTGCTGCGAGGCTTGTATTCGCAGCCGACGTAGCCGCCGTAGCCGAGCCGGTCGAGCAGCGCGAACAGGAACGCGTAGTTGATCTCGCCCGTGCCCGGCTCGTTGCGGCCCGGGTTGTCCGCGAGCTGGACGTGGCCGATCGACGCGAGGTTGCGTTCGATCGTCGCGGCCAGTTCGCCTTCCATGCGCTGCATGTGATAGATGTCGTACTGCAGGAACAGGTTGTCCGAACCGACCGCGCGGATCACGTCGAGCCCTTCGGTCGAGCGGTTCAGCGCGAAGCCCGGGATGTCGAAGCCGTTGCACGGCTCGACGAGCAGGCGGATGCCTTCGCGCTTGAGCGCATCGGCCGCGAAGCGCAGGTTGTCGACGATCGTCACGAAGGTCGTGTCGCGCGGCGTGCTCGCCGATGGAATCCCGACGAGGCAATTCAGCTGCGGCACCTTCAGCGCCTTCGCATACTCGATCGCGCGGCCGACGCCTTCCTGGAACTCGCCGACGCGATCGGGCAGGCACGCGATGCCGCGCTCGCCCTGGTCCCAGTTGCCGGCGGGCAGGTTGTGCAGCACGAGGCGCAGGCGGTGCGTTTCGAGCCGCTCGGCGAGTTCCTCTTTCGCGTACGGATACGGGAACAGGAACTCGACGGCGTCGAAGCCCGCGTCCGCGGCCGCCTTGAAGCGGTCGAGGAACGGCACTTCGTTGAACAGCATGGTCAGGTTGGCTGCAAACTTCGGCATGAGCTAAGCCTCTTCGGTCGGTCAGTAGGAATGTTGCGGGTCAGTCGAGCAGCGAGATCGCGGTCGGCGCGTGTTCGGCTTTCTCGGCGAGATCCTCGAACTCGTTGATCGCGTCGATCTCGGTGCCCATCGAGATGTTGGTCACGCGCTCGAGGATCACTTCGACGACCACCGGCACGCTGAACTCTTGCGCGAGCGATTGCGCCTGCTTCAGCGCGGGTTCGATCTCTTCCGGCCTGGACACGCGCAGCGCCTTGCAGCCAAGGCCTTCCGCGACGGCCACGTGGTCGACGCCATAGCCGTTCAGTTCCGGTGCGTTGACGTTGTCGAACGCGAGCTGCACGCAGTAGTCCATGTCGAACGCGCGCTGCGCCTGGCGGATCAGTCCGAGGTACGAGTTGTTCACGACGACGTGCACGTACGGCAGCTTGAACTGCGCGCCGGCGGCGAGCTCCTCGATCATGAACTGGAAGTCGTAGTCGCCCGACAGCGCGACGATCGGCCGCTGCGGATCGGCCGCGCGCACGCCGAGCGCGGCGGGGATCGTCCAGCCGAGCGGGCCGGCCTGGCCGCAGTTGATCCAGTTGCGCGCCTTGAACACGTGCAGGAACTGCGCGGCGGCGATCTGCGACAGGCCGATCGTGCTCACGTAGCACGTGTCGCGCCCGAACACCTTGTTCATTTCCTCGTACACGCGCTGCGGCTTGACCGGCACGTTGTCGAAGTGGGTCTTGCGCTGCAGCGTGCGCTTGCGTTCCTGGCATTCGGCCACCCACGCGCTGCGGTCCTTCAGCTTGCCGGCGGCCTTCCATTCCTGCGCGACGGCAACGAACAGCTCGAGCGCGGCCTTCGCGTCGGACACGATGCCGAGGTCCGGGCCGAACACGCGGCCGATTTGCGTCGGCTCGATGTCGACGTGGACGAACTTGCGGCCCTTCGTATAGACGTCGATGCTGCCCGTGTGGCGGTTCGCCCAGCGGTTGCCGATGCCGAGCACGAAGTCGGACGCGAGCATCGTCGCGTTGCCGTAGCGGTGCGACGTCTGCAGGCCGACCATGCCGGCCATCAGCGGATGGTCGTCCGGAATCGCGCCCCATGACATCAGCGTCGGGATCACCGGCACGCCGACGGTTTCCGCGAACGCGACGAGCAGGTCCTCGGCCGCCGCGTTGAGCACGCCGCCGCCCGAGACGATCAGCGGCTTGTCCGCGTCGTTGAGCATCGCGAGCGCCTTCTCGACCTGCGCGCGGGTCGCCGCGGGCTTGTAGACGGGCAGCGGCTCGTAGGTGTCGATGTCGAATTCGATCTCGGCGAGCTGCACGTCGATCGGCAGGTCGACCAGCACCGGGCCCGGGCGGCCCGAGCGCATCAGGTGGAAGGCCTGCTGGAACACGCGCGGCACGAGCGCCGGCTCGCGCACGGTGACGGCCCACTTGGTGACCGGCTTCGCGATCGACTCGATGTCGACGGCCTGGAAGTCTTCCTTGTAGAGGCGCGCGCGCGGCGCCTGGCCGGTGATCGCGAGGATCGGAATCGAGTCGGCCGACGCCGAGTAGAGGCCGGTGATCATGTCGGTGCCGGCGGGGCCCGACGTGCCGATGCACACGCCGATGTTGCCTGGAGCTGCGCGCGTATAGCCTTCGGCCATGTGCGACGCGCCCTCGACGTGGCGGGCCAGCACGTGGCTGATGCCGCCCGATTTGCGCATCGCGGAATAGAACGGGTTGATCGCGGCGCCCGGCACGCCGAACGCGGTCTGGATGCCTTCCTTCTCCAGCACGAGCACGGCGGCGTCAACGGCTCTCATCTTGGCCATGAATGTCTCCTTGAATGTTTGCGGATCTTGCGAATCGGTCTGTTGGAGACACTTTAGGGATGCATCAAAGGTTTGATAAGATCAGCCGGAGTCGCTTTTTTCGAAACTAAAAGTATTGAATGACGGTGTGCCGGGCCTCTGCCGGCCGTCGTCATCCAGGAGACACGAGATGGACCGCTTCAAGCAGATCGAGACGTTCGTGCGGGTCGCGGACGCGGGCAGCCTCGCGGCCGCCGCGCTCGAGGAGGGCGTGTCGCCGGTCGTGCTCGGACGGCGCATCGACGCGCTGGAGAAGCGTCTCGGCGTGAAGCTGATGTACCGCTCGACGCGGCGGCTCGTCGTCAGCGAGGAGGGCGCGGCGTTCCTCGAACGCTGCCGCGGCCTGCTCGCCGAGTGGGACCAGGCCGAGAACGAGCTGGCCGCCGGGCGGCGCGCGGTGAGCGGCCACCTGATCGTGTCCGCGCCGGCCGCGTTCGGCCGCAAGCACGTCGCGCCGCATGCGCCGGGCTTTCTCGCCGACAAGCCGGACATGCAGCTGTCGTTCAACCTGACCGACCGGGTCGTCGACCTCGTGCGCGAAGGCTACGACCTGTCGATCCGGATCGGCGGCGCGGTCGATCCGAACTTCGTCGCGGTGAAGCTCGCGTCGAACCGGCGGGTCGTTTGCGGCACGCCGGATTATTTCCGCCGGCACGGCCGCCCGAAGGCGCTCGACGACCTGCTGAAGCACAACTGCCTCGCGTTCAACCTGCAGGGCGGCCAGAACCGCGGCTGGTACTTCCAGCGCAACGGCAAGATCGTCACGATGCGCGTGACGGGCAACCTCGACTGCAACGACGGCGAACTGCTGCACCGCTGGGCGTCGGAAGGGCTCGGGCTCGGCTGGCGCTCGACCTGGGAGATCGCCGCGCAGCTCGAGACGGGCGAGCTCGAGACCGTCCTCGACGACTATGCGCTGCCCGACTACGACATCCTCGCCGTCTATCCGCAGCAGCGCTACGTGCCGGCGCGCGTGCGCTATTTCATCGACTACCTGCGCGACGCGTACGCGCGCGCCGGCTACTGGAGCGGCACGCCGTAGGCGCGCGGGACGCGGCAGCGGCCGGGGCACGACCGGGCGCGGCGGCGCGCGGCGCGCACGCGGAGTCCGCCGCGGCGGGCGCGGCTCGCCGCGGCAGAAGCTGGATGTTTCGGAAACGGGAGAGCGTACGGCATGGCGGTTCCAGTATGGGTGGGGCGTGTGCCTGTGATACCGGCGGCGTGCGGCGGCCATTCCCGGTTTATTTTTCGTCTCCGCTCGCTCGTGGCGGGAATAAACTCGATCGACGGGCGGTAAGGATCGTGAGCCGCGCGCATCGCGACGGTCAGTCCGGGCGACGCGCGCCGGGCCAAAGCGGCGGCGCCGCATCGATCAACAGGAGGCGACGTGGGGCAATCCGGCCGGACGGTCGACGAGCACGCGGCGGGCGACGCCGCCGCGCGCGGCGAGCGCTTTCGCACGCTCGTGCTGCCGCATCTGGACGCCGCGTACAACCTCGCGCGCTGGCTGTCCGGCAATGCGGGCGACGCGGAGGATGTCGTCCAGGAAGCCTGCGTGCGGGCGCTGCGGTTCGTCGATGGGTGCCGAGGCGACAATGCGCGGCCGTGGCTGCTGACGATCGTGCGTCACACCTGGTACAGCGAATGGCGGCGGCGCACGCATGCGCACGAGGTCGCGCTGCCCGACACGCTGGATGCAGCGGATGCGCCGGACGACTGGCACCCGGCGGCGGAAGATCCGCTCGCGCAGCTGCTGCGCGGCGAGGACGCGCGGCTCGTGAATGCCGCGCTCGCGAAACTGCCGGCCGAATATCGGGAAGTGCTCGTGCTGCGCGAAATGGAGGACTTGAGCTACCGCGAGATCGCGGCGATCGCGGACGTGCCGGTGGGCACCGTGATGTCGCGGCTCGCGCGCGGCCGCCGCCGGCTCGCCGCGCTGCTCGGCGGCGCGCGCGGCGCGGCCCGCAAGGAAGCGCCGCCGGCCGGCGCCGCGTCGGGCGGCGCGCCGGCGGCCGGAACCGCATCGGAGGCCATCGATGGACTGTAACGAAGCGCGCGAACTGCTCGGCGCGGATGTCGACCGCGAGTTGCCGGCGCCCGATGCGATGCGGATCCAGCGGCACGTCGACGCCTGCGACGCGTGCCGCCGCGAGCGCGACCGGATCGTCGCGCTCGGCCAGGCGGTCCGGCAGGCGGAATACCATCGCGCGCCGGATGCGCTGCGCGCGCGCATCCTCGCGGGGCTGCCGGCGGCCCAAGCCGAACCCCGGGTGGCCGCGCGCGGGCCCGGCTGGCTCGAACGGCTCGGCCTGCGGGGCGCGCCGCGCGGCCCGGCGACGGTTCGGCCGCGTGCGGGCGCCGTCGTGCTGCCGGGCCTCGGCTGGGGCGTCGCGCTCGTGGTCGCGCTGGCCGCGGCGGCGGGGCTGGCGCTGTCCGCGCACCGCGCGTCGACGGAGCGCACCGTCGACGAGCTCGTCGCGAGCCACGTGCGGGCCGGCCTGTCGGCGCGCGACATCGACGTGATCTCGACGGACCGTCACACGGTCAAGCCGTGGTTCAACGGGCGGCTCGACTACGCGCCGCCGGTCAAGGACCTGGGCGCGAGCGGCTTCGCGCTCGCGGGCGGGCGGCTCGACTACGTCGGGCAGCGTCGCGTCGCGGTGCTCGTCTACCGCTACCGGCAGCACGTGATCGACGTCTATGTGCGGCCGGCCGGCGAGGGCGGGGCGGCGGCGCCGTATGCGACCGTGTCGCAGGGCTATGCGCTCGACCGCTGGGACGCGGCCGGCATGACGTGGTGGGCGGTGACGGACGCCGAACCGGCGGCGCTCGCGGCGTTCAAGACGGCGCTGAATGCGCGCCTTGCCGCGCCGCGCACCGAGTGACGGCGGGCCGCGCGATGCGGCCCCATCACGATCCGCGTGGCGCCGCCGCCGCCGGCCGGGCTCAAGTCGTTGAAAACATGGCCGATTCACGCGGCGAATCAACGGTTCGCCTTGCACGCGACCCATATCCGGGTTAGAATCTTCGGCTTCTCACTTGCCACACCGGTTCAGGCGCCCGGGTGGCTTCAATCCACAAGGAGTGTGTAATGCGTCATTACGAAATCGTATTCATCGTGCACCCCGATCAGAGCGAGCAAGTGCCCGCGATGATCGAGCGTTACAAGACCACGATCACGTCGCACGGCGGCCAGATCCACCGTGTCGAAGACTGGGGCCGTCGCCAGCTGGCCTACATGATCGAGAAACTTGCGAAGGCTCACTACGTCTGCATGAACATCGAGTGCGACCAGACGACGCTCGACGAACTCGAACACGCGTTCAAGTTCAACGACGCCGTGCTGCGTCACCTCATCGTCAAGATGAAGAAGGCCGAGACCGGCCCGTCGCCGATGATGAAGGAAGTTCAGCGCGAAGAAGCCAAGAAGGCGGCTGCAGCTCAGCCGACCGAAGCGCAGGCTTAAGCGCCTAGCCTTTAAGCCATCAGGGAGCGCGCGACTCACGTGAACAGGTTGCAATTGACGGCGAGCGTCGTCGAGCGCGCAGCGGTGCGGTACACGCCCGCCGGCGTTCCGATCGCAAGCGCCACGTTGCATCACCGCACGGAAGTCGTCGAGGCAGGCATTCCGCGTCAGGTCGACATGACGATCGAGGCGGTAGCGGCCGGCGAGGCGAGCGGCAGGCTGGAAAGCCGTGAAATGGGCGTCGAGACGCTGTTCACGGGCTTCCTGGCGAAGAAAAGCCGCAACGCGCGCACCTTGGTGTTTCACATCACAGCATTGCAGGACATTGGAAAGGACTGAACATGGCCCGCCCCACTGGTAAGAAATTCGACAAGCGTCGTCAGCAACAAAACCCGCTCTTCAAGCGCAAGAAGTTCTGCCGCTTCACCGCAGCCGGCGTCGAGCAGATCGACTACAAGGACACGGAAACGCTGAAGGACTTCATCGGCGAAAACGGCAAGATCACGCCGGCTCGCCTGACGGGCACGAAGGCGCACTATCAGCGTCAGCTGGACACGGCAATCAAGCGTGCGCGTTTCCTCGCGCTGCTGCCGTACACCGATCAGCACAAGGCGTAATCAGGCGACGCAATAAGGAGAATTCGAATGCAAATCATTCTGTTGGAAAAAGTCGCCAATCTGGGCAACCTCGGCGATATCGTCAAGGTCAAGGACGGTTACGCTCGCAACTTCCTGATCCCGAACCGCAAGGCTCGCCGTGCAACGAAGGAAGCGATCGCTGAATTCGAAGTGCGTCGCGCAGAGCTCGAGAAGATCGCGGCTGAAAAGCTGGCAGCTTCGCAGGCAGTCGGCGAGAAGCTGGCAGGCCAGTCGTTCGAAATCACGCAGAAGTCGGGCGTTGACGGCCGTCTGTTCGGCTCGGTCACGAACGGCGACGTGGCTGAACTGCTGAAGAAGGCAGGCTACGACGTCGAGAAGGCGCAGGTTCGCATGCCGGAAGGCCCGCTGAAGATGATCGGCGAGCACGGCGTTCAGGTCGCGCTGCACACGGACGTCGTCGTCGACGTCACGGTCAACGTGATCGGCGACCACGCGTAAGCGACAGGCAGTCTCGCCGGGCGGCTCCCGCCGCCCGGATGAAGGGCAGGCGCCCGGGCAACCGGGGCCTGCCTTTTTTGTTGCCCGGCAGCCGGCGACCGCGCTGGCATCTCCGTGCTCAATTCGCGATAATCCCAACCCATGAACGCGCCGCAAGATCCTCAAATCGAATCGCTGAAAGTCCCGCCGCACTCGGTCGAAGCCGAGCAGTCGGTGCTGGGCGGCCTGTTGCTCGACAATGCGGCGTGGGACCGGATCGCCGACTATCTGTCGCAGGGCGATTTCTACCGCTATGACCACCGGATCATCTTCGAGCACATCGGCCGGCTGATCGCGTCGACGCGTCCGGCCGACGTGGTGACCGTGTACGAAGCGCTGACCACGTCGGGCAAGGCGGACGACGTCGGCGGGCTCGCGTACCTGAACGCGCTCGCGCAGAACACGCCGAGCGCGGCGAACATCCGCCGCTATGCGGAAATCGTGCGCGATCGCGCGGTGCTGCGCCGGCTCGTGTCGGTGGCCGACGAGATTTCCGCCGATGCATTCAACCCGCAGGGCAAGGAAGTCCGCCAACTGCTCGACGCGGCGGAAGCGAAGGTGTTCTCGATCGCCGAAGAGGGCGCGCGCGGCAACCAGGGCTTCCTCGAGATCGGGCCGCTGCTCACGCAGGTCGTCGAGCGGATCGACACGCTGTATCACACCGCGAATCCGAGCGACGTCACGGGTACGCCGACGGGCTTCGTCGATCTCGACAAGATGACGTCGGGCATGCACGGCGGCGAGCTGATCATCGTCGCCGGCCGTCCGTCGATGGGTAAGACGGCCTTCTCGATGAACATCGGTGAATATGTCGCGGTCGAGTACGGGCTGCCGGTTGCGGTGTTCTCGATGGAAATGCCGGGTACGCAGCTCGTGATGCGTATGCTCGGTTCGGTCGGTCGGCTCGACCAGCACCGAATGCGGACCGGGCGGCTGACCGACGAGGATTGGCCGAAGCTGACCCACGCGGTGCAGAAGATGAGCGAGGCGCAGCTCTTCATCGACGAGACGGGCGGTCTGAACCCGATGGAACTGCGTTCGCGGGCGCGCCGGCTCGCGCGCCAGTGCGGCAAGCTTGGCCTCATCATCGTCGACTACCTGCAGCTGATGTCGGGGTCGTCGCAGGGCGAGAACCGCGCGACCGAAATTTCGGAAATCTCCCGCTCGCTGAAGGGCCTCGCGAAGGAGCTGGACGTGCCGGTGATCGCGCTGTCGCAGCTCAACCGCGGCCTCGAACAGCGTCCGAACAAGCGTCCGGTGATGTCGGACCTGCGGGAATCGGGTGCAATCGAGCAGGATGCCGACGTGATCCTGTTCATCTACCGGGACGAAGTCTACAACCCGGACAGCCCGGACAAAGGCACTGCCGAAATCATCATCGGCAAGCAGCGTAACGGCCCGATTGGGCCCGTTCGACTCACGTTCCTGGGGCAATACACGAAGTTCGACAACTTTGCAGGTGCACAGAACTTCTACGGCGAGTAAAGCCGGTTGTAAACCCCTATTTCACGAAACGTTGTATCTCGTCGCCGCGCGCGTGCGCGTTCCGTGCGCGCGCCTGACGGAAGCCGTACAATGTCGCCGATTTTTGTGACAGCCGTTTGACCATCTTTCAGGAATTCCATGTTCGGTCGATTCATGCCCACCGAGGGCAAGTTCTTCGAAATCTTCAACGCGCACGCGAAGTACATCGTTTCCGGTGGCCGCGAACTCGAACTGCTGATCGATAATCTCGCCGACGCCGAGATTCACAAGCAGAATGTGCAGTCGGCCGAGAAGGCGGCTGACAAGCTGACGCACGAAGCCATCGATCTGCTCCACAAGACTTTCATCACGCCGCTCGACCGCGACGAGATCCACAAGCTGATCACGACGATGGACGACATCCTCGACCTGATGGAGGACGTCGCGACCGCCGTGTCGCTGTACGACGTGCAGGCGGTGACGTCCGAGGCGAGCCAGCTCGCGCATATCGTCACGCAGTCGGCGCAGCACGTGCAGCAGGCCGTCGCGCTGCTGTCGGACATGAAGCAGTCCGCGCAGATCCTCAAGGCGTGCGAGGAGATCGACCGCTGGGAATCGGAGGCGGACCGCGTGCTGCGCGCGGCGATGTCGAAGCTGTTCCGCGAAGAAAACGACGTGAAGACGCTCATCAAGCTGAAGGCGATCTACGAGCTGCTCGAAGAGATCACCGACAAATGCGAGGACGTCGCCAACATCATCGAAGGCATCGTGCTGGAAAACGCCTGAGCGGAACACGATGCATTCGATACAACTTGCCCTATGGATGGTCGCGGCGCTGGTGCTCGTCGCGCTCGTATTCGACTTCATGAACGGCTTCCACGACGCGGCGAACTCGATCGCCACCGTCGTGTCCACCGGGGTGCTGAAGCCGCAGCAGGCGGTGGCATTTGCCGCCGCGTTCAACGTCATCGCGTATTTCATCTTTCACCTGAAGGTCGCGCAGACCGTCGGCAAAGGCACGATCGACCCCGAGATCGTCGACCACTACGTGGTGTTCGGCGCGCTCATCGGCGCGATCGCCTGGAACGTGATCACCTGGTACTACGGGATCCCGTCGAGCTCGTCGCACGCGCTGATCGGCGGCCTTGTCGGCTCGGCACTCGCGAAGTCGGGCTGGGGATCGCTGAACATCGACGGGCTGATGAAGACGATCGCGTTCATCTTCATCTCGCCGCTGCTCGGTTTCATCCTCGGTTCGCTGTTCATGCTCGGCGTGTCGTGGCTGTACTTCCGCACCGCGCCAAGCAAGGTCGACCGCCGGTTCCGTCGCCTGCAGCTGCTGTCGGCCGGGCTGTACAGCCTCGGTCACGGCGGCAACGATGCGCAGAAGACGATCGGCATCATCTGGATGCTGCTGATCGCGACCGGCTACGCGTCGGCGACCGCCGACGCGCCGCCGGCCTGGGTGATCGGCGCGTGCTACCTGTCGATGGGCCTCGGCACGCTGTTCGGCGGCTGGCGGATCGTGCGCACGATGGGCCAGAAGATCACCAAGCTGAAGCCGGTCGGCGGGTTCTGCGCCGAAACGGGTGGTGCGATGACGCTGTTCATCGCGTCGTTCCTCGGCATTCCGGTGTCGACGACTCATACGATCACCGGCGCGATCGTCGGCGTCGGCGCGACGCAGAAGCTGTCGGCCGTGCGCTGGGGCGTCGCCGGCAACATCGTCTGGGCGTGGGTGCTGACGCTGCCGGCATCCGCGCTGTTCGCGGCCGGCGGCTGGTGGCTCGGCCATCAGATCTTCTGATTTCGCCCGAACGACGCTTCACATCGAAAGCGCCGCATGCCGACAGGCTGCGGCGCTTTTTGTTTGGTCGGGCGGGCTGTGCGTATGCGGGCCCGGCGGATCAGGTGCGTGGCGGAGGAGGCAGGACAGCGCGTCGAGTCCGGCTATGGCGACCGCTTGCCGTTCGATGTGTCGATGTCCACAGGTGGAGCGCAATCGGGCGAAGCGTGTCCACGATGAAAACGTGGCGCGACACAACGCATGCGGCGAGCGCGCGGCGTTGGCGCCGCGCGTATCAATAATTGCCGTTGGCGAACCGTGCAATCGGATCATCGGTCGTGCCGGTGCGCGCGCTGACCGGCGCGGACTGCGTCGACGCGCGCAGCACCTGCACGGTGTCGGACTCGGCGGCGCGCGCTTGACGGGGTGCGGCGGCGGGCGGCGATTCCGCATCGAATGCGGCGGCCTCGGCGGCCGTCAGTGCCGTCGTCGGAATCGGCGTGCCGACTTCCGGGGCGCCGGCTGGCGCCGCGTTTGCCGCCTGGGCGCCGCCGCCCACGGATGCCGTCTGTTGCTGGGCCACGGCCATGCGCGGCGGCGGCGGTTCGTACGGATCGGCGGGAGCGGCCGGCGCGCTGGTCGCGACAGGCACGATCGGAGCCGGCGACGGCGACACGCTCGGCTGCACCGCCGCAAAAGCGGGTTGCCGCGGCGCTGCTGCGGTTACGACAGGCGCCGGCGCCGCAGGCTGCGCGCGCGGCGCATCGCGCTGCGCCTCATAGGTCGGCGCGTCGAACGGCGTTGGCGTCGCCTTCGGCGGCGCGACGCGGCGAATCCCGTCGAAGCGCTTCGCCCAGTACGGGTTCGTCAGGTAGTCGAGCCGCACGGTGCCGCCGGTCGACGGCGCGTTGACGAAGCGCAGCTTGCCGACATAGATGCCGACGTGCGAATGCGGCCGGCCGGTCGTGTTGAAGAAGATCAGGTCGCCCGGCGCGACCTGGTCGGGGTCGATCGACATGCCGCGGCCGCTCATGTCGGCGGTGGTGCGCGGCAGGTTCACGTCGGCCGCACGGCCGACCACGTAGCGTACGAGCCCGCTGCAGTCGAAGCCGCTGTCCGGCGTATTGCCGCCCCAGCGGTACGGGACGCCGACGAGGCTCATCGCCTGGATCGAGATTTCTTCCTGGCCGACGCTGTGGTCGACGAATTTCGGGAAATTGGCGGGCGGGGCGAACGCGCGGGGCGTCGTGATCTTCATGCCAGACGAGCGCGATGCCGACTGAGGCGGCACGCTGGAACAGGCCGCAAGCAGCGAGACGAGGGCGACGGGAAGCCAGATTCGAAGCATGACAGGCGGGACGAGCGCGGCGCGCTCGACAATCGTATGACAACAGACAGACCCGATGGTAGTCGCTCCGACGGGGCTTAGGCAACCATTCCTGAGAATTTACTTGAAGTTTCGCGCGTAAATGTGGTTGTTGCGTGACGCGGTCGCGCAATGCTTTCGACCCCAAAAATAAAAACGGCGCTCCGTTGCGGGAGCGCCGTGTGCTTTCGCGAACCGGCCCGAATCGGCCGGCAGGCTGCGTTACAGGATATCCGACGCGTAGTCGGCGAGCCGCGAGCGTTCGCCGCGCGCGAGCGTCACGTGGCCGCTGTGTCCCCAGCCCTTGAAGCGGTCGACGACATAGGTGAGGCCCGAGCTGCCTTCCGTCAGGTACGGCGTATCGATCTGCGCGATGTTGCCGAGGCAGACGATCTTCGTGCCGGGGCCCGCGCGCGTGACGAGCGTCTTCATCTGTTTCGGCGTCAGGTTCTGCGCCTCGTCGATGATCAGGTACTTGTCGACGAACGTGCGGCCGCGCATGAAGTTCATGCTCTTGACCTTCAGGCGCGAGCGGATCAGTTCCTGCGTCGCCGCGCGGCCCCATTCGCCGGCTGCGTCGTCGGTCTTCTGCAGCACTTCGAGGTTGTCGTCGAATGCGCCCATCCACGGCTGCATCTTCTCTTCCTCGGTGCCGGGCAGGAAGCCGATGTCCTCGCCGACCGGCACGGTCGCGCGCGTCACGATGATCTCGTTGTAGCGCTTGTCGTCGAGCACTTGCGCGAGGCCCGCCGCGAGCGCGACGAGCGTCTTGCCGGTGCCGGCCTGGCCGAGCAGCGTGACGAAGTCGATCTCCGGATTCATCAGCAGGTTCAGCGCGAAGTTCTGCTCGCGGTTGCGCGCGGTGATCCCCCACACGTTGTTCTTGTGGTGGCTGTAGTCGCGCAGCGTCTGCAGGAGCGCCGTCTTGCCGTTCAGTTCGCGCACGAGCGCATGGAACGTCGGCTCGCCGTTCTGCGGTTCGAGATAGACGAACTCGTTGACCAGCATCGACGCGACGAGCGGGCCGGTCACGCGGTAGTACGTGGTGCCCGTCTTCGTGTCCTGCCAGCTCTCCATGCCCTTCGCGTGCCTGGTCCAGAAATCCTGCGGCAGTTCGCGCACGCCGGTGTAGAGGAGATCCTTGTCCTCGAGCACCTGGTCGTTGAAGTAGTCTTCGGCGGGCAGGCCGAGCGCGTGCGCCTTGATCCGCATGTTGATGTCTTTCGACACCAGCACGACCTGGCGGTCCGGCCGGTCGCGCTGCAGCGCGCGCACGACGCCGAGGATCTGGTTGTCGGCCTTGCCTTCCGGCAGGCCTTCGACCGGCGGGATGTTGGTGAGCGTCGTCTGGAAGTACAGGCGGCCGAGCGCTTCACGGCTGCCGAGGCGCGACAGCGGGATGCCGTTCGTGATCGGGCCCGCGTCGGCGACGAGCGCATCGAGCGTGCGGCTCACCTGGCGCGCGTTGCGCGCGACTTCGGACATCCCCTTCTTGTGATTGTCGAGTTCCTCGAGCGTCATCATCGGCAGATAGACGTCGTGTTCCTCGAAGCGGAAGAGGCTGCTCGGGTCGTGCATCAGCACGTTCGTGTCGAGCACGAACAGCTTCTGCATCTCGGCCTCGGCGGCCTTGCGGCCGCGCGACTTGGTCGCCGCGCCGGTGTCGCGCGCGGCGGTTGCGACCGCCGCGACCGGTTTGGCGGCGGCGGGTTTCTCTGCGCGCGCAACCGGCGCGGCGGGTTCCGCGGGCGCCGGCACGGGCTGCAGCAGCGCGGCCGTCTGTTTGGTCTTGCGGCTGCGCACGGGCGCGCTCTCGGCTTCAGGCGCCGACGCGACCGCACGCAACGGCGCGGCGGTGTTGGCGGCTTGCGTCATCGGTTGGGCCACGCTAGCCGGGCCGTAGTCAGCGGCCGTGGAAACGTCCCCTTCGGCGGATTTCTTCGCGGCTTTCGTCGGCCGCGCTTTCGCCTTGTATTCGTCGGGCGGCAGCAGGCTGCCGAGCTTGCTGGGGGGGTAGGCAAAGGCATGGTGTCCCTCGGGAGGAATCGTGTCGCATGGGGTGCGCCGCTGATCGCATCCTGCTGCGTGACGGACACGCGTGCAGTTTGCGCGCGGTGGCGCACATGAATTTCGTTTAGCCGGTTCGCCTAAGTGTCGGTCAACTCCTTGACGGGGTGAAGGGCCGGACCGAGTGCCGGCGCGCGTACCATAAAAAAAGCCGCTGTCCCGTCGACCGGGACATGCGGCTCGGCTGATACCGTCGTGATGCGCGTCAGGTGCCGGAAAGCATCGCTACGAGCACCGGCGCAGCTACGAGAAATATGGGGCGAACTGGCATTCATTGCGGCCCAATATAGCGCGCCTCAAAGCGCTTGTACAGCACCTAGCACGTCGTCCACGTGACCCGGCACCTTGATGCCGCGCCATGCCTGGCGAAGCACGCCGTCGGCGTCGATCAGGAACGTCGAGCGCTCGATGCCGCGCACTTCCTTGCCATACATTTTCTTCATCTTGATGACATCGAACAGCGTGCACAGCGCTTCGTCGCCGTCGGAAATCAACGCGAACGGCAGCTCGAGCTTTGCCTTGAAATTGTCATGCGAGCGCAGGCTGTCGCGCGACACGCCTACGATTTCCGCGCCGGCCTTCTTGAACTTCGGATACAGGTCGCGGAACTGCAGCCCCTCGGTCGTGCAGCCGGGCGTGTTGTCCTTCGGATAGAAATACAGCACGAGCTTCTTGCCCCGCAGGTCGGACAGCGAAAGATCGCCGCCGGTGGCCGGTGCGGTGAAATCGGGAACTTGACGGTCAACTTCGACGGACACGTGTTTCTCCTGTTGTTATGGGAGGGCGCCTTGGCAATGGCGCGCGTGGGTGACGGCGCATTATGCGACGACGCGATCGCGTCGTCGCGCAGGGAAAGGCGCGGCGGAGGGGCCGTGCCGACGGGCAGGCGCCTGGTGTCGCCTGCCCGCGTGGATCAGTCGGGCTGGACGATCAGCTCGCCCGACCGGCCCGGAATCTCGCCCCACGTGACAGGGTACGATGGCAGCGTGTCGCGGTCCAGCGTCGCGTGATAGTCGCCCATCGTCGCGAACGTATGGCCTTGCGCACGCCAGCCGGCGAGCAGCTGCTCGAACACCGGCGCGAGCTTCTGGCCTTCCAGTTCCGCATGCAGCGTGAAGACCTGGTCGTGCGGATTGGTTTCGGTGAACTTGAGGATATGCGCGGCGACGTTGCGCGTGTCGACGCCGTCGATGCCGAGCACCTCGTCGAGCGTCGGCAGCGTCGTCGGCATCTGCACGTGATCGAGCGTTCGGCCGCCGACGACCGGCAGGTACGGCGAATGACCGCGGCCGTCGGATGCGTAGCGCATGCCCCACGCGTCGATCTGCTCGAACGCCGCGTCGTTCATCTGCCAGCCCGCCGCGCCGTGCGTGACGGGCGGCGCGCCGAAGATCTCGACGAAGCGCGCGTGGCTTTTCTGCATTTCGCGCGCGGTCCAGTCGCGGTCGCGCTCGCGGACGTTGTCCTGCCAGTACACGTGATCCCACGTGTGGATCCCGCATTCGAAGCCGGCCTCGTGGATCGCGCGCATGTCGGCGACAGCGCGGCGGCCGATGTCGGGGCCCGGCAGCAGCACGCCGTACATCAGCTGCTTCACGCCGTAATGCTCGACCACCGACGTGCGCGATACCTTCTTCAGGAACCCGGGGCGGAACACGCGCCGCAGCGCCCAGCCGGTATGGTCGGGCCCGAGGCTGAACAGGAAGGTCGCGCGCGCGCTGAAGCGGTCGAAGATGCGCGCGAGGTTCGGCACGCCTTCGCGCGTGCCGCGCAGCGTGTCGACGTCGATCTTGAGGACGATGCGAGCCAAGCGTGCGTCCCGCTTAGCCTTGCTGCTCGACGAGCGCGCGCGCGTCGGCGACGTGGCCGCGGTACGCCTCGAAGATCTTGCGCAGCGCTTCGTCGAACGTCGATTGCGGCGCCCAGCCGAGCTCCTGCATCGTGTTGTCGATCTTCGGCACGCGGTTCTGCACGTCCTGGTAGCCCTTGCCGTAGTACGCGCCCGACGTGGTCTCGACGAGATTCACGTTCTTCGCGGAATCGGCGTACTCCGGGAACTCGGCGGCGAGCTCGAGCATCTTGTGCGCGAGTTCGCGCACCGAGAAGTTATTCTTCGGATTCCCGATGTTGTAGATCTTGCCCGACGCGACGCCGTTCGGGTTCTCGATGATCTTCATCAGCGCGCTGATGCCGTCGTCGATGTCGGTGAACGCGCGTTTCTGCGAGCCGCCGTCGACGAGGCTGATGTTCTCGCCGCGCACGATGTGGCCGAGGAACTGAGTGACGACGCGCGAGCTGCCTTCCTTCGGCGTGTAGATCGAGTCGAGGCCCGGGCCGATCCAGTTGAACGGGCGGAACAGCGTGAAGTTCAGGCCTTCCATCCCGTAGCCCCAGATCACGCGGTCCATCAGCTGCTTCGAGCACGCGTAGATCCAGCGCGGCTTGTTGATCGGGCCGTAGGTGAGGGCGGAGTTGTCCGGGTCGAACTGCTCGTCCGCGCACATCCCGTAGACCTCCGAGGTCGACGGGAACACGAGGTGCTTGCCGTACTTCACGGCCGAACGCACGATCGGCAGGTTCGCCTCGAAGTCGAGCTCGAACACGCGCAGCGGCTGCTGGACGTAGGTCGCGGGCGTCGCGATCGCGACGAGCGGCAGGATCACGTCGCACTTCTTCACGTGATACTCGACCCACTCCTTGTTGATCGTGATGTCGCCTTCGAAGAAATGCATCCGCTCGTGGTTGACGAGATCGCCAAGCCGATCGGTCTGCATGTCCATGCCGAACACTTCCCAATCGGTGGTTTCAAGAATGCGCTTCGACAGGTGATGGCCGATGAAGCCGTTCACACCCAGAATCAGGACTTTTTTTGCTTTCATGAATGACGGGAAGAATGAATGAACTGCGCGAATTCCGCGGGCGTCACGACGGTTTCGCTACCGTCGCGCTGTTGCCACAGCTCGAGAATGGAAATGGCGCGGCTGTCGCCGCAGACGCCGAATAGCGCATTATCGCTTACGTGCAGGCCGGGCGGCAAATCCGCCGCCGCCGCCGCGGCCGGGCTGCCGGGCGAGGCGGCGCGTGCGCGCGCGACCACGAAACGCGCGCCGTTCAGGTCGGTAAACGCGCCCGGATACGGGGGCGCGACCGCGCGGATCAGGTTGTAGACCTGCGCGGCGGGCTTCGCCCAGTCGATCCGGCCGTCCTCGGGCTTGCGCCCGCCGAAGTAGCTGCCGGCCGCGAGATCGTTCGGCAGGTGCGGCGCCTCGCCCGCGAGCAGCGCGGGGAGCACGCGCCAGAGCGTCTGCTCGGCGGCCACCGTGACCTTGTCGAACACCTGCGCGGCGGTGTCGTCCGGCAGGATCGGCACCGCGGTCTGGCCGATGATCGCGCCCGCGTCGGGTTTCGCGGCCATTTCGTGCAGCGTCGCGCCGGTTTCCGTTTCGCCGTTGAGCACCGCCCAGTTGGTCGGCACCCGACCCCGGTATTTCGGCAGCAGCGACCCGTGCATGTTGTACGCGCCGCGCGACGCGACGGCGAGCAGGTCGACGGGCAGCATGTGCCGGTAATAGAACGAGAAGATGAAGTCCGGCTGCGCATCGGCGAGCGCGCGGCGCAACGCGGGGTCCGCCGGATCGGCCGGCGTGACGACCGGAATGCCGTGCGCAGCCGCGACCGACGCGACGCTGCCGAACCAGATGTTCTCGTTCGGGTTGTCCTCGTGCGTGACGACCAGCGCGACGTCGACGCCGCGCGCGAGCAGCACCTGCAGGCAGCGCACGCCGACGTTGTGATAGGCGAAGACGACGGCGCGCGGCTTCATCGCGCGACCTCCCGGCGGCCTTCGTCGGCCGGCGCGTCCTGCACGTTGCCGTGCCGCTCGAGCACGGTCTGGATCAGGTAGCGCGGGCGCGCGCGCACCTGCTGGTAGATGCGGCCGATGTACTCGCCGAGCAGGCCGAGCGCGAAGATGATCACGCCGAGCAGGAAGAACGTGATCGCGAACAGCGTGAACACGCCTTGCACTTCCGCGCCGACGATGAAGCGCCGCACGAGCAGCAGCACGAACAGCGCGGCGGAGCCGAGCGACAGGATCACGCCGATGAACGACAGCCATTGCAGCGGCACGACCGAGAAGCCGGTCACGAGGTCGAAATTCAGGCGGATCAGGCTGTACAGCGAATACTTCGATTCGCCCGCGAAGCGCTCCTCGTGCGCGACCTCGACTTCGGTCGGCTTCTGCGCGAACGTGTAGGCGAGCGCCGGGATGAACGTGTTGACCTCGCCGCACACGTTGATCGTGTCGATGATGCGGCGGCTGTACGCACGCAGCATGCAGCCCTGGTCGGTCATCTTGATGCGCGTGATGCGCTCGCGCAGCCGGTTCATCATCTGCGACGCCTTGCGCCGCCACAGGCTGTCCTGGCGCTGCTGGCGGATCGAGCCGACGTAGTCGTAGCCCTCGTGCATCTTCGCGATCAGCTTGCCGATTTCCTCGGGCGGGTTCTGCAGGTCGGCGTCGAGCGTGACGACGATGTCGCCGCGCGACTGCGCGAAGCCGGCGAGGATCGCCATGTGCTGGCCGTAGTTGCCGTTCAGCAGCACGACGCGCGTCGTGTCGGGGCGCACGTGGAACTGGTCCGCGAGCATGGCGGCCGAGCGGTCGCGGCTGCCGTCGTTGATCAGGATCACTTCGTACGACGTGCCGAGCGCGTCGAGCGCCGGATACAGCCGCGCGAAGAGCGCGGCGAGGCCGTCTTCCTCGTTGTACACGGGAATGACGACCGATACTTCCGGGTTGGCTGCGCCCGGACGTCCGGCGCCCGGATGCCCGGCGCGTGCTTCAAGGTGACTCATGTAGGCTTACTTTCCGTATTGTTCGCAAATCTGGTTGATGGCGTCGACGACGCGACGCACGTCGTCTTCCGTCATCTGCGTGAAGAGGGGCAGCGTGACGGTCGACGCGCCGTACCGTTCGGCGTGGGGGAACATGCCCTCCTTGAAGCCGCGCGCGCGGTACAGCGAGAAAAGATGGATGGCCGGGTAGTGGATCCCGGTGCCGATGCCGCGCTCCTTCATCTGCGCCATGAACTCGCCGCGGGTGATCGACAGCCGCTCGAGCGGCAGCGTGACGAGGAACATGTGCCAGTTGCCGTGCTCGAATTCGGCGAGCGGCAGGCCGAGGCCGAGCTTCGCGGCCGGGCCGCCCTCGAAGGCGGCGAAGTATGCGCGGGCGAGCGCATGGCGCTGCGCGGTGAAGCGCTCGAGGTGCGGCAGCTGGCCGAGGCCGACGCGCGCGGCGACGTCGGTCAGGTTGTACTTGCCGCCGAGCACGTCGCAGTCCATCCCGTCGAAGCCGGTGCGCGTGATGCCCTGCAGCCGGTACTTCTGCGCGAGCGTCGCCTCGTCCTCGTTGTTGAGCACGAGCGCGCCGCCTTCGATCGTCGTGAGGTTCTTGTTCGCATGGAAGCTGAACGACACGATGTCGCCGATCGCGCCGATGCGCTTGCCTTTCCACGTCGAGCCGAGCGCCTGCGCGGCGTCCTCGATCACGCGCAGGTTGTGCGCGCGCGCGATCGCGTACAGGCGGTCCATGTCGACCGGCAGGCCGGCCAGGTAGACCGGGATGATCGCCTTCGTGCGCGGCGTGATCGCCTTTTCGAGCAGGTCGAGGTCGATGTTGCGGGTGACCGGGTCGATGTCGGCGAACACCGGCGTCGCGCCGGTCTCGAGGATCACGTTGCTGGTCGACACCCACGACGCGGGCGACGTGATCACCTCGTCGCCGGGGCCGACGCCGGCGATGCGCAGGCCGATCTCGAGCGTGCAGGTGCCCGAATTGAACGCGCGCACCGGGCGGCCGCCGCAGTACTCGGACAGTGCGGCCTCGAAGCGCTGGTTCTGCGGGCCGGTGGTGATCCAGCCCGAGCGCAGCACCTCGACGACGCCCTGGATGGTTTCCTCGTCGATTTCCGGGCGCGTGAACGGCAGGAACGGAACGGTAGTCTGGCTCATGAACGCGTGACTCGTAATGGCGGGTGAAAAGGGTCGGGCGCTTGCCCGAAACCGGCATTAAACACCGGTTGGCGGATTCGTACCGTGATTTTTTGTAGGCAGGTGCTTAACGGCCGGGGGCCAGGCGGCTCAGCTGCGCGCGAGCACGAACACCCCGATCAGGATGATGCCGATGCCGACGAGCCGCTGGACGGACAGCACCTCGCCGAACAGGTACCACGCGGCGAACGCGTTGACGACGTAGCCGAGCGACAGCATCGGATACGCGATCGACACGTCGACCCGCGACAGCCCGACGATCCATACGACGACGCTGAGCACGTAGCACCCGAGGCCGCCGATGATCGGCAATTGGGTCGCGATCTTCAGGCCGACGGGCACGATGTTCGCACGGGTGAATTCGAAGTGTCCAACGGCGTTGACGCCGGCCTTGAGCAGCAGTTGCGCGCATGCGTTGAGCATGACGCCGGTGACGATGCAGACGAGCGAGATCGGGTTCACGGGGCGGCGTCCTTACGATTGCGGCTTTTCGACGATCACGCGGCGGTTGTCGCGCGCGATCACGCGCATCGGCAGGCCGGCCTTGGCGAACTGGTCGTAATAGCTCGCCGGCATGATCGCGAGTGCGTAGCGCTCCTCTTTCCAGCGGGTGATCCACTGGTCGACGGTCGGCACCCACTTGTCCGGCTCGACCGAAATGCCGAACGCGAGCTCGTCCTTGCGCTCGACCATGATCGTCGTGTGGCCGACGTAGAACGGGAACGTGTGATCGAGCATCTGGATCGAGTAGAACGGCGTGTCGGCCGGCAGCCTCGCCAGCTCGGCGCGCACCGCGGGCGCGAGCAGCGCGCCCGAGCTGTAGCGGCCGAACTCGTCGTGGCCGGTGCCGCCGATCGTACCGAACGCGAGCCACGCGGCGCCGAATGCGGCGATCGCGGCCGCGACGCCGGCGCGCGCGTGGCGGTTGAGCCACGCGGCGGCGAGCGTCAGCGCGGCCGCGACCGCGAGGCCCGCGTACAGCCACAGCTGGAACGCGCGGTACTGCGCGTTCGGCGTGCGCGCATCGCCCTGGTAGGCGAGGAAGATGATGCCGAACGCCGCGACGACGAGAAACACGAGGTAGCCGAGCAGGTGGCGGCGGAACCGGTCGGCCGACACGAGCGGCAGGTACGCGCCGATCATGAGCGCGAGCGCCGGCGCGACCGGCAGCACGTACGAGATCAGCTTCGAATGCGATGCGCTGAAGAACAGGAAGATGAACGCGCTCCAGATCAGCAGCACGAGCATCGGCGCGAAGCCGTTCGGCTGGCGCGGCATGCGCAGCGCATGGCGCAGGCTCTGCCACGCGACCGACAGCCACGGCAGGAAGCCGACCAGCAGCACCAGCACGAAGTAGTAGAACGGGCCGGGACGGTTCTGTTCCGGGGTCAGATACCGGCGGAACTGCTGGACGATGAAGAAGAAATTGAAGAATTCCGGGTTGCGCGCCTGGACCAGCACGAACCACGGCGTGACGATCGCGAAGAAGATCACGAGCCCGCTGACGAGGTACAGGCGCTTCCACAGCGCCCAGTCGCGCGCGATCAGCGTATACAGCACCAGCACGGCGCCGGGCAGGATCATGCCGACGAGGCCCTTGGACAGCACCGCGAGCGCCATCGACGCCCAGCACGCCCACATCCAGCCCCGCGCGGCGCCGGGCCGCAGCCCGGGGCGCTGCGCGAGCAGCAGCGAGCAGAGCGTGACGGTCATCCAGAACGACAGGCCCATGTCGAGCGTGTTGAAATGGCCCATCAGGTTCCAGTACGGCGAGCACGCGAGCACGACGGCCGCGAGGAAGCCGGAGAGCGGGTTGAACAGGCGTGCGCCGGTGAAGCCGACGATCAGCACGCCCGCGAAGCTCGCGAGCGCGGTATAGAGGCGCGCCTGCCACTCGCCGACGCCGAACCACGCGAACGTGAGCGCGTTGAGCCAGGTCTGCAGCGGCGGCTTCTCGAAGTACTTGTAGCCGTTGTAGCGCGGCGTGATCCAGTCGCCGGTGACGAACATCTCGCGCGCCATCTCGGCGTAGCGGCCTTCGTCGCTGGGAATCAGGTGGCGCATGCCGATCGGCGCGAACCAGATGACGGCGAGCGCGAGGATCAGGAGGGCGAGCACGGTGCGATTGAGCGGTAGCCTCGACGGCGTATCGTTCATGGATGTTTCAGCCTGTTGGTTGTTGTGATGTGCCGCCGGCGGCTTGCGACGGGGCATGCGCCGGACCGGGGATCGGACCCGGCCTGGCGTGGCCCGGTGCGCCGGCGAGAGTTTTACCGCATCGGGGATTTACGTTCAATTAAGAGCGCGGCGGCAACTTTGCGGCCTTCGGCCATCAGGATGTTGTAGGTGCGGCAGGCGGCCTGGAAATCCATCGTCTCGACGCCGATGCGCTGCGCGGTGAGCGCCGCGACGAGGCGCGGATGGGGGAAGCGCAGGCGGGTGCCGCTGCCGAAGATCACGACCTCGGGCGCCGGTTCGAGCAGCATCGCGAAATGCTCGGGCGCGAGCGCGTCGAACGACGACACCGGCCACGCGAGCACCGGCCCGCCGGGCAGGACGATGACGCTCTGTTCGTGACGCTGGAGATTGACGTCGACATAATCGGGGCCATAGCCGGTAACGGTGTTGAGCGCGCCGCTCGCGTCCTGGTGCAGTTTCAAATCAGTATGTCCGCAGTTCCGATAGGGGGATTCGACGGGGCCGCCCAGGCGGGGCCGCCCGGGTCGGGCCACCCAGCCGGGCCACGCGGGCCCGGACGGCCGGTTTCGCGCGCGGTGCGCGCGGGACGCCTGACGGCGCGGGCCCGGCGCGGCTTTGTGCATTGCGAAAGTCGGCCAAAATCCGCTAAATTATAACTTTTTGGCCGCCCCCGGGCGGCATCCGCGTCGTGCGTCGCCACAAGCCGCGCCCGGCCGCCCCAAAATCGTCCAGCCTAGACAGCGCGCGCACCGGCCGCTCTCCAGTTTCGATTCCCGTCCCCAGGCCGCCAGGCATTATCCAGGAACCGTGTCGTCGTGAAACCGATCCAGAAATCGAACAAGCTGCTCAACGTCTGCTACGACATTCGTGGCCCGGTGCTCGAGCACGCGAAGCGCCTCGAGGAAGAAGGCCACCGCATCATCAAGCTGAACATCGGCAACCTCGCGCCGTTCGGTTTCGACGCGCCGGACGAGATCATCCAGGACATGATCCGCAACCTGCCGACGTCGTCGGGCTATTCGGACTCGAAGGGCGTGTTCTCGGCGCGCAAGGCGGTGATGCACTACACCCAGCAGAAGGGCGTGGTCGGGGTCGGCCTCGACGACATCTACATCGGCAACGGCGCGTCCGAGCTGATCGTGATGGCGACCCAGGGGCTCTTGAACGACGGCGACGAGGTGCTGCTGCCCGCGCCCGACTACCCGCTGTGGACGGCTGCGGTCAGCCTGTCGGGCGGCACGCCGGTCCACTACGTCTGCGACGAGCAGAACGACTGGATGCCCGACCTCGACGACATCCGCCGCAAGATCACGCCGAACACGAAGGCGATCGTCGTGATCAACCCGAACAACCCGACGGGCGCGCTTTATTCGGACGAATTGCTGCTCGAGCTGCTCGAGATCGCGCGCCAGCACGGGCTGATCGTGTTCGCCGACGAGGTCTACGACAAGATCGTCTACGACGGCCGCGAGCACACGGCGATGGGCGCGCTGTCGGAGGACGTGATCACCGTCACGTTCAACAGCCTGTCGAAGAGCTACCGCTCATGCGGCTACCGCGCGGGCTGGATGGCCGTGTCGGGCCTCGGCGGCGACAACCGCCGGCGCGCGAAGGACTACCTCGAGGGGCTCGGCATCCTGTCGTCGATGCGGCTGTGCGCGAACGTGCCGGGGCAGTTCGCGATCCAGACGGCGCTCGGCGGCTACCAGAGCATCAACGAGCTGATCGTGCCGTCGGGGCGCCTGTACAAGCAGCGCGAGCTCGCGTACGACATGCTCACGTCGATTCCGGGCGTGACCTGCGTGAAGCCGCAGGCCGCGCTCTACATGTTCCCGCGGCTCGACCCGAAGCTCTATCCGATCCAGAACGACCAGCAGTTCATTCTCGACCTGCTGCTCGAGGAGCGCGTGCTGCTCGTGCAGGGCACCGGCTTCAACTGGCCGACGCCGGATCATTTCCGCGTCGTGTTCCTGCCGAATCTCGACGACCTGACCGATTCGATCAACCGGATCGCGCGCTTCCTCGACGGCTATCGCAAGCGTCATTCGGTCTGAGCCGGGCGACACCGCGCCATTCGTTTTTAACTTTTACTCACGATCACACGCAGCATGGAACCGATCAAAGTTGGCCTGTTGGGCTTCGGCACGGTAGGCAGCGGCACCTTCAAGGTGCTGCGCCGCAACCAGGAAGAAATCAAACGTCGCGCGGGGCGCGGCATCGAGGTCGCCCGCATCGCGGTGCGCAACCCCGCCAAGGCGCAGGCCGCGCTCGCCGGCGACGCCGGCAGCGCGCAGATCACCGATGACTTCAACGCGGTCGTCGACGATCCGTCGATCGCGATCATCGCCGAGATGATCGGCGGCACCGGCGTCGCGCGCGAGCTCGTGCTGCGCGCGATCTCGAACGGCAAGCACGTCGTGACCGCGAACAAGGCGCTCCTCGCGGTGCACGGCACCGAGATCTTCGAGGCGGCGCGCGAGAAGGGCGTGATGGTCGCGTTCGAGGCGGCCGTCGCGGGCGGCATCCCGATCATCAAGGCGCTGCGCGAAGGCCTGACCGCGAACCGCATCCAGTACATCGCCGGCATCATCAACGGCACGACCAACTACATCCTGTCGGAAATGCGCGACCGCGGCCTCGATTTCGCGACCGCGCTGAAGGCGGCGCAGGAACTCGGCTACGCGGAAGCCGACCCGACCTTCGACATCGAAGGCGTCGACGCCGCGCACAAGGCGACGATCATGAGCGCGATCGCGTTCGGCGTGCCGGTGCAGTTCGACCGTGCGTACGTCGAGGGCATCAGCAAGCTCGACGCGACCGACATCCGCTACGCGGAAGAGCTCGGCTACCGGATCAAGCTGCTCGGCATCACGCGCCGCGCCGAAAACGGCATCGAGCTGCGCGTGCATCCGACGCTGATCCCGGAGAAGCGCCTGCTCGCGAACGTCGAGGGCGCGATGAACGCGGTTGTCGTGCACGGCGACGCGGTCGGCACGACGCTGTACTACGGCAAGGGCGCGGGCGCGGAGCCGACCGCGTCGGCGGTCGTCGCGGATCTCGTCGACGTCACGCGCCTGCACACGGCCGACCCCGAGCATCGCGTGCCGCATCTCGCGTTCCAGCCGGACAGCCTGTCGAACACGCCGATCCTGCCGATCGAGGAAGTGACGAGCGGCTACTACCTGCGCCTGCGCGTCGCCGACCAGACCGGCGTGCTTGCGGACATCACGCGCATCCTCGCCGATTCGGGCATCTCGATCGACGCGCTGCTGCAGAAGGAGTCGGAGCAGGTCGACGACGCGAACGGCGAGACCGACATCATCCTGATCACGCACGAGACGATCGAGAAGAACGTCAACGCGGCGATCGCGCGCATCGAAGCGCTCGCGACGGTCGTCTCGAAGGTCACGAAGCTGCGCATGGAAGCGCTGAACTGAGGCGGAAGACATGAACTACATCTCCACGCGCGGCGCCGGCATCGGCGAGCGCCACACGTTCTCCGACATCCTGCTCGGCGGCCTCGCGAAGGACGGCGGGCTCTACCTGCCCACCGAGTATCCAAAGGTCTCGGCCGACGAGCTCGCCCGCTGGCGCACGCTGCCGTACGCGGATCTCGCATTCGAGATCCTGTCGAAGTTCAGCAACGACATCCCGGCCGACGACCTGCGCGCGATCACGCGCCGCACCTACACGGCTGCCGTGTACAGCAACACGCGCCACGGCGAGAACGCGTCCGACATCACGCCGCTGAAGACGCTCGGTACCGAGAACGGTGCGGCGCTGTCGCTGCTCGAACTGTCGAACGGCCCGACGCTCGCGTTCAAGGACATGGCGATGCAGCTGCTCGGCAACCTGTTCGAGTACACGCTCGCGAAGCACGGCGAAGCGCTGAACATTCTCGGCGCGACGTCGGGCGACACGGGCAGCGCGGCCGAATATGCGATGCGCGGCAAGGCCGGCGTGCGCGTGTTCATGCTGTCGCCGCACAAGAAGATGAGCGCGTTCCAGACGGCCCAGATGTTCAGCCTGCAGGATCCGAACATCTTCAACCTCGCGGTCGAAGGCGTGTTCGACGACTGCCAGGACATCGTGAAGGCCGTGTCGAACGATCACGCATACAAGGCGAAGCACAAGATCGGCACCGTCAACTCGATCAACTGGGCGCGCGTCGTCGCGCAGGTCGTGTACTACTTCAAGGGCTATTTCGCCGCGACGAAGAGCAACGACGAGCGCGTGTCGTTCACGGTGCCGTCGGGCAACTTCGGCAACGTCTGCGCGGGCCACATCGCGCGGATGATGGGGCTGCCGATCGCGAAGCTCGTCGTTGCGACCAACGAGAACGACGTGCTCGACGAGTTCTTCCGCACCGGCGCGTACCTCGTGCGCAGCGCCGAGCACACGTATCACACGAGCAGCCCGAGCATGGACATCTCGAAGGCGTCGAACTTCGAGCGCTTCGTGTTCGACCTGCTCGGCCGCGATCCGGCGCGCGTGATGCAGCTGTTCCGCGACGTCGAGGAGAAGGGCGGCTTCGATCTGGCCGCGAGCGGCGATTTCGCGCGCGTCGCCGAGTTCGGGTTCGTGTCGGGCCGCAGCAGCCACACGGACCGCATCGCGACGATCCGCGACGTGTTCTCGCGCTACGACACGATGATCGATACGCACACGGCCGACGGCGTGAAAGTCGCGCGCGAGCATCTCGACGCGGGCGTGCCGATGGTCGTGCTCGAGACGGCTCAGCCGATCAAATTCGGCGAGACGATCCGCGAAGCGCTCGATCGCGAAGCCGAGCGGCCGGCCGCATTCGACGGGCTCGAGGCGCTGCCGCAGCGTTTCGAGGTCGTGAACGCCGACGCGCAGCAGGTCAAGGCATTCATCGCCGCGCATACGGGCGCATGACGCGCTGCCGGGCTGCGGGCCCGGCAGCGCCGGACGGCCGGAACGCCGATTCGTCGAACGGATCGGCGTTCCGGCCGTTTTGCTTGGTGGTGCGCTCGGGCGTGGCCGTTCCTGCGAGGATGGCCGCGAGGCAACCGGCCCGGCCTGCCGCAGAACGCCGTTTGAAATAAGCGACAGTCCCGCGCTGTTGCGCGGATCACGGTTTCCGCATGTCCGCCATATCGCACGCCGGCCCGATCGCGTCGCTACAATGGCATATTGCTTCCCACGATTCCCGATTCCATCGATGTCGAACCCGAATCCCGCGGCGCCGCGCGCGCCGATGCTGTCGACCGCCGAGGCGCTGGCCGCGCTGCTCGACGCCGCAACGTTGCTTGCCGGCGCCGAATCCGTCGCGACGCTCGACGCGCTCGGCCGCGTGCTGGCGGCCGACGTCGAGTCGCCGCTCGACGTGCCGCCGATGCACACCAGCGCGATGGACGGCTACGCGGTGCGCGTCGCCGACCTGCTGCACGGCGAGCGGCGCCTGCCGGTGTCGCAGCGCATTCCCGCCGGCCATCCGGCCGCGCCGCTTGCGGCCGGCACCGCGGCGCGCATCTTCACCGGCGCGACGGTGCCGCCCGGCGCCGACGCGGTTGTCATGCAGGAGCAGACCGAAGCCGACGGCGACGCGGTCGAAATCCTGCATACGCCGAAGCCCGGCGAATGGATCACCGCGCAGGGCGCCGACATTCGGCGTGGTGCGGTGATCCTGCCCGCCGGCACCCGGCTGACGCCGCAGGCGCTGGGTCTCGCCGCCTCGGTCGGCTGCGCGCAGCTGTCGGTCGCTTGGCGGATCAAGGTCGCGGTGTTCTTCACGGGCGACGAACTGACGATGCCCGGCGAGCCGCTCAAGCCGGGCGCGATCTACAACTCGAACCGTTTCACGCTGCGCGGGCTGCTGGAGCGGCTCGGCTGCCACGTGACCGATTACGGGATCGTGCCCGATTCGCTCGCGGCGACCCGCGACACCCTGCGCGAGGCCGCGCGCGACCATGACGTGATCCTCACGAGCGGCGGCGTGTCGGTCGGCGACGAGGACCACGTGAAGCCCGCGGTCGAGGCCGAAGGCCGGCTCGCGCTGTGGCAGATCGCGATGAAGCCCGGCAAGCCGCTCGCGTTCGGCGCGATCCGGCGCGGCGACAGCCGGCCCGACGCGCACTTCATCGGGCTGCCCGGCAATCCGGTGTCGAGCTTCGTCACGTTCCTGCTGTTCGTCCGGCCGTTCCTGCTGCGCCTGTCCGGCGTGCGCGACGTTGCACCGCGGGCGCTGTCGCTGCGTGCCGACTTCACACAGGGCAAGTCCGACCGGCGCAACGAGTTCCTGCGCGCGCGCATCAATTCGGCGGGCGGCCTCGACCTGTTTCCGAACCAGAGCTCGGCGGTGCTGACGTCGACGGTGTGGGGCGACGGCCTGATAGACAATCCGCCGCACCATGCGATCAGCGCGGGCGAGACCGTCCGCTTCCTGCCGTTTTCCGAACTGCTGTCCTGACGGGGCGGCTCCTTTCGACATGAAGATTCAACTGAAATTTTTTGCGAGCGTCCGCGAGGCGCTGGGCGTCGCCGACGAGCAGGTCGACGTGCCGGATGGCGTGACGACCGTCGGCGATGTGCGCGCTTGGCTGCGCATGCGCGGCGGCGCGTGGGCCGATACCCTCGCGGAAGGCCGCGCGCTGCGCATGGCCTGCAATCACGAAATGACCGACGCCGCCACGCGGATCACCGACGGCTGCGAGGTCGCGTTCTTTCCGCCGGTGACGGGCGGCTGAGGAGGCGCGATGGCAATGGTGCGAGTCCAAACCGACGATTTCGACCTGAATGCCGAGGTGGCGGCGCTGCGCGCGCGCAACCCGAGGATCGGCGCGATCGCCTGCTTCGTCGGCACGGTGCGCGACCTGAACGACGGCGAATCGGTCGCTGCGATGGAGCTCGAGCACTATCCGGGGATGACCGAGAAGGCGCTCGAGCAGATCGCCGCCGACGCGTGCCGGCGCTGGCCGGGCATCGACGTCGCGATCGTGCACCGGGTCGGCAAGCTGTATCCGCTCGACCAGATCGTGCTGGTCGCGACGGTCGCCGCGCACCGCGGCGATGCGTTCGCGTCGTGCGAGTTCGTGATGGACTACCTGAAGACCCAGGCGCCGTTCTGGAAGAAGGAAACGACGCCCGACGGCGAGCGCTGGGTGGATGCCCGCAGCACCGACGACGCCGCGCTCGCGCGCTGGGGCGTCGAATCGGGCAACGCGCCGCGCTGAGCGGGGCTTAAGGGATAAGGCCCCGCCGGCCGCCGGCCGGCGTTGCGCGCGGGCCACGCAGGGGCTGCGTCACTGCGCCGCAGCAGGATGGGGCCTGACCTGCGTCAAGGTGCCGCGCGGCTCAATCCTCCGACGAGCGGCGCCCGATGATCTTCGCCGGGAACGGCTCGCCGCGCGTGCGCGACGGCGGGTGGTCGGGATCGTCGCGGCGGCGCGGCGCGACCGCGTCGAGCAGCGCTTGCTGTTCGGGCGGAATCTGGTAATCCCAGCCGAAGCGGCTCAACTGCAGGCTTTGCGCGATCCGCAGCGCCGGCTCCATGAAGCGGACCGCCGCAGGCGGCATGTAGCGCGCTTCGACCGTCTTCAGGAACAGCGCCAGCCAGCGGCTGAAATGCCAGGGCTCGAGGCCGTCGAGCGGCTGGTGCGCCTGCTGCACGTTGCCGCGATAGCCCTTGGTGCCGAGCACGAGGCTCGACCAGAAAGTCACCATCTTCGGCAGGTGCTCGTCCCAGCGGCCGGCCAGCTTGCCGTCGAACACGGGCCCGAGCAGTGGATCGGCGCGCACGCGGTCGTAGAACGCGTAGACGAGCGCGCGGATGTTGTCTTCGGTGGGTTCCGCGTCGCGGGGCCGGTTCGGCGCGGCGTCGGGCGGGGTAGGCGTGGCGGTCATGACGATAAAGGGGCCGGGAGAAGGGCGGGACGCCGGCATGATTTTGACGCACAATAACGTCGGCCAACCCCTCGATAAACGTGCTGATGCCACGCATCTTATTGCGCGCCGGCCGTCCCGGCAACCGGGGCCGCGAGCCGGACCGTCCGCCGGGGCGCGCATAATCAGTTCACGATCATCAAACACCGCTTTCATCCATGAGACTGACCGACTACACCGACTACTCGCTGAGAGTCATGCTGTACCTCGCCGTGCGCGGCGAGGGGCTCGCGACGATCCAGGAGATTTCGGACGCCTACGGCATCTCGAAGAACCATCTGATGAAGGTCGTGCAGCGCCTCGGCGAGCTCGGCTGGGTCGATACCGTCCGCGGCCGCAACGGCGGGCTGCGGCTGTTCCCGCACTCGGCGCGGCTGACGGTCGGCCAGGTCGTGCGGGAGACCGAGAACGATTTCGCGCTGGTCGGCTGCTTTGCCGGCGGAGAATCGCCGCGTGCGTGCGTCATCGAGCCGCAGTGTCGCCTGAAGGGCGTGCTGGCGGCGGCGCGCGACGCATTCTTCGCGGAACTCGACCAGCACACGCTCGGCGAGCTCGCGCAACCCGCGTCGCCGCTCGCGGCGCTGCTCGGCGTCAAGCCGATCACCATCGTGCGGGACGCGGCGGCGCCCGCCGAGTCGTCGTCGCTCGCCGGCTGACGCGTGTCCGCCCGCCGTGCGCTGCGAGCCGCCGTTCGCAGATTGCGCCGGTCCGTGAACACTTTTGCGCTGAATCAACAGGAATCCGCTTGAAAGCCGCATAACCATCCTCATTTTGGTGTTAATCGAAAATTGGAGGTCTCTACCAAATGAGAATCGACAAGCTCACCACCAAATTCCAGGAAGCGCTGTCGGATGCGCAAAGCCTCGCGGCAGGCCGCGACAATCAATATATCGAACCGGTTCACGTGCTGGCCGCGCTGATCGCGCAGCAAGACGGTTCGGCGCGCTCGCTGATGTCGCGCGCGGGCGTCCATGTGCAGGCGCTGCAGGGCGCGCTGAACGAGGCGATCTCGCGCCTGCCGCAAGTGACGGGCACGGGCGGCGACATCCAGCTCGGCCGCGAGCTGATCGGCCTGCTGAACCAGGCGGACAAGGAAGCGCAAAAGCTCAACGACACGTTCATCGCGAGCGAGATGTTCCTGCTCGCCGCCGCCGACGACAAGGGCGAGGTCGGCCGGCTCGCGCGCCAGCACGGCCTGACGCGCAAGGCGCTCGAAGCCGCGATCGCCGCGGTGCGCGGCGGCTCGCAGGTGCACAGCCAGGACGCGGAAAGCCAGCGCGAGGCGCTGAAGAAGTACACGGTCGACCTGACCGAGCGCGCCCGCGCAGGCAAGCTCGATCCGGTGATCGGCCGCGACGACGAAATCCGCCGCTCGATCCAGATCCTGCAGCGCCGCACCAAGAACAACCCGGTGCTGATCGGCGAGCCGGGCGTCGGCAAGACCGCGATCGTCGAAGGGCTCGCGCAGCGGATCGTCAACGGCGAAGTGCCGGAAACGCTGAAGGGCAAGCGCGTGCTGTCGCTCGACATGGCGGCGCTGCTCGCCGGCGCGAAGTATCGCGGCGAATTCGAGGAGCGCCTGAAGGCGGTGCTCAACGACATCGCGAAGGACGAAGGCCAGACGATCGTCTTCATCGACGAAATTCACACGATGGTCGGCGCGGGCAAGGCCGAAGGCGCGCTGGACGCGGGCAACATGCTGAAGCCGGCGCTGTCGCGCGGCGAGCTGCACTGCATCGGCGCGACCACGCTCGACGAATACCGCAAGTACATCGAGAAGGACGCCGCGCTCGAACGCCGCTTCCAGAAGGTGCTCGTCGACGAGCCGAGCGTCGAGGCGACGATCGCGATCCTGCGCGGGCTGCAGGAGAAGTACGAGCTGCACCACGGCGTCGACATCACCGACCCGGCGATCGTCGCCGCGGCCGAGCTGTCGCATCGCTACATCACCGACCGCTTCCTGCCGGACAAGGCGATCGACCTGATCGACGAGGCGGCGTCGAAGATCAAGATGGAAATCGATTCGAAGCCCGAAGAGATGGACAAGCTCGACCGCCGGCTGATCCAGCTGAAGATCGAGCGCGAGGCCGTGAAGAAGGAGCAGGACGAGGCGTCGCAAAAGCGCCTGCAGCTGATCGAGGAGGAAATCGAACGGCTCGGCCGCGAATACTCGGACCTCGAGGAGATCTGGACCGCCGAGAAGGCCGCGGTGCAGGGCAGCGCGCAGCTCAAGGAAGAGATCGAGAAGGTGCGCGCCGACATCGCGCGCCTGCAGCGCGAAGGCAAGCTCGAGAAGGTCGCGGAGCTGCAGTACGGCAAGCTGCCGCAACTCGACGCGCAGTTGAAGCAGGTCACGCAGGCCGAAGAGCGGGAACAGCACAACCCGACGCGTCCGCGTCTGTTGCGCACGCAGGTCGGCGCGGAGGAAATCGCGGAAGTCGTGTCGCGCGCCACCGGCATTCCGGTGTCGCGGATGATGCAGGGCGAGCGCGAGAAGCTGCTGCACATCGAGGAGAAGCTGCACGAGCGCGTGGTCGGCCAGAACGAGGCGATCGACGCGGTCGCCGACGCGATTCGCCGTTCGCGCGCGGGTCTCGCCGATCCGAACCGTCCGTACGGCTCGTTCCTGTTCCTCGGCCCGACGGGCGTCGGCAAGACCGAGCTGTGCAAGGCGCTCGCGGCGTTCCTGTTCGACTCGGAGGAGCACCTGATCCGCATCGACATGAGCGAGTTCATGGAGAAGCACAGCGTCGCGCGGCTGATCGGCGCGCCGCCGGGCTATGTCGGCTACGAGGAAGGCGGCTACCTGACGGAAGCCGTGCGCCGCAAGCCGTACAGCGTGATCCTGCTCGACGAGATCGAGAAGGCGCATCCGGACGTGTTCAACGTGCTGCTGCAGGTGCTCGACGACGGCCGCATGACGGACGGGCAGGGTCGCACGGTCGACTTCAAGAACACGGTGATCGTGATGACGTCGAACCTCGGCTCGCAGGTGATCCAGGCGATGACGGGTTCGCCGCAGGAAGAGATCAAGGACGCGGTGTGGCTCGAGGTGAAGCAGCATTTCCGCCCCGAGTTCCTGAACCGGATCGACGACGTCGTCGTGTTCCATGCGCTCGACCGCAGCAACATCCAGTCGATCGCGAAGATCCAGCTCGCCCGCCTGCACGACCGGCTCGCGAAGCTCGACATGGCGCTCGACGTATCGGAAGCGGCGCTCGAGCAGATCGGCAAGGTCGGCTACGATCCGCTGTTCGGCGCGCGGCCGCTCAAGCGCGCGATCCAGCAGGAGATCGAGAACCCGGTCGCGAAGCTGATCCTCGCGGGGCGTTTCGGTCCGAAGGACGTGATTCCGGTCGATGTCCGGGACGGCACGTTCGTGTTCGACCGCGTCGTTCACTGAGCGCGCGCGTCTCGGTGCGGGACCCGGCGCGGGATGCTGGGTCGCCAAAAAGCAAACACCCCGCCGCGAGGCGGGGTGTTTTTTTATCCGGCGTCCAGCTGCCGGCTCAGGCTTACGCCTGCTTGTTGCCGCCGAACAGGCCCGCGAGCTGCGTCAGCGTGCCGAGTACGTTGGACGTGTCGACCTGGCCGTCGGCCGGCACTTCGCCGTTCGGCGTCGCATGGTTGACGACGTGCGGCAGCACCTGCGCGAGGATGCCCGACGCCTGCGCCGGATCGACGCCGAACTTGCTCGCCAGCGCGCCGACCGCGTCGGAGCCGAGCACGTTCTGCAGCGTGTCGGGCGAGATCGGCTGGTTCTCGCCGGTGCCGACCCACGAGCCGATGATGTCGCCGGCGCCGCCGGCCTTGAACTTCTCGATCAGGCCGTTCAGGCCGCCGGGCTGGTTGTTGATGAATTCGAGCGCCGCCGACAGCAGCGCGCTTTGCGAATTGCCGCCGGCCTGGCCGCCGAGCAGACCGCCGACGATGTCGAGTAGACCCATGATGCTTCACCTTCAATGAAACGGCGCCGCGACGGCGGCGCCCGTGGAACGAAGCCGCGCGCGCACCGTTGCGCACGCGGCGCGAATCAGGCGCCCGACGCCGCAGCGGCGGAGGCAGCCTTGTCTTTCTTGCCTTTCTTCTTCGAACCCTTCGTTGCCTTCGCGGCAGACGCGTCGGCCGGCGCACTTGCGTCCGCGGTCGGCGCCGATGCGCCGGCGGCCGCTGCGACCTTGTCCTTCTTCGACGCGCGCTTGGCCTTGGCCTGCTTCGACGCCGCTTCCGGCGCGCTCGCGGCCGGCGCCGGCGCGGTGGTCGTCGCGGCCGGAGCCGTCGTGGCCGGCGTAGCGGCCGGTTTCGTCGCCGGAGCCGTCGTGCCCGCCGTCGCGGCCGGCTTCGACGCCTTCACGCCTTTCGGCGGCGTCGACGAGCCGCCGATCGTCAGGCCATTTTCCTCGAGATGCGCGACCGACTTCGTGCCGAGGCCCTTCACGCGGTTCGCGAGATCGTCGGCATCCTTGAACGGGCCGTTCTTGGTGCGTTCGTCGATGATCGCCTTCGACTTCACGGGCCCGAGACCCTTGACGGACTCCAGCGCGGTCTGGTCGGCCGTGTTGACTTCGACTGCCGCGGCGAAGGCCGCGGTCAGCGACAGCGATAGCGCGACGAACAGCATCAGCAGCTTTTTCAGCATGGCAAAGGCTCCCTGGTTCGAACGGATGAATGACTGGTGCAACGGACGGCAGGCGGCACGTGGCCGGGCGTCGCCGTTAAGGATAGGACAAATGCGTGCCCTTTTTAAGACAGGCTGCCGGAATCTTGCTGAACGCCTGCGCCGCTGTAAAGGGCACCGGCCCCGCCGGACCGCGGTTTTGACGATGTTTGACGGAATCGCCGTTCACGTTGCGCTGGCCGTCGACAAGTCCTTGACTTAGAGTGAACTCTAAGTCCTAACCTTGAGCCTGTCTGTCATGTCACCCGTATCGAAGACTTCCGCCGCACGCGTCCTGACGATCGGTCAGGTTGCCGAACTGATCGGCGTGTCGACGCACACGCTGCGCTACTACGAGCAGGCGGGCCTGCTGCGCGCGATCGCGCGCACGCCGGCCGGGCACCGGCTGTATGCGCCGGCCGACCTCGACTGGCTGCGCTTCGTGATGCGCCTGAAGGCGACCGGCATGCCGATCGCGCAGATGCAGCAGTTCGCCGCATTGCGGGCACGCGGCGAGCCGACGCTCGGCGCGCGCCGCGAACTGCTGGTCGCGCATCGCGACGCGGTGCGTGCGCATCTCGCGGAGCTGCAGGCGAGCCTCGACGTGATCGTCGAGAAGATCGCCTATTACGAGACGGCGGAGCGCGACGCGGGGCGACAGGCGACATCCCCACAACCGGAACAGGACACACGCCATGGAACGACTCGCTGACGACCGCTACACGCGCGGCTGGAACAAACTGAAGGAAATCGACGGCGACGTCGGCGAACGCGTGATCGCGGCGCTCG
Organism: Burkholderia ubonensis subsp. mesacidophila; assembly: GCF_002097715.1. NCBI lineage: Bacteria > Pseudomonadati > Pseudomonadota > Betaproteobacteria > Burkholderiales > Burkholderiaceae > Burkholderia > Burkholderia ubonensis. The sequence goes on along the minus strand of NZ_CP020737.1, from coordinate 2,123,321 downwards.
CGCCGATCGCGCCGGATTTCGGCCGGCTGCTGGTCGAGTTTGGGTTCGGCGATATCTACAGCCGGCCGCAGCTCGACCTGAGGGCGCGCGAGATCGCGACGATTGCCGCGCTCGCCGCGCTGGGCAATGCGCAGCCGCAACTCAAGGTGCATATCGAGGCGGCGCTGAACGTCGGCTGCACGCGCGACGAGATCGTCGAGGTGTTCATGCAGATGGCTGTCTACGCGGGTTTTCCGGCCGCGCTGAATGCGCTGTTCGCCGCGCACGAGGTGTTCCGGCAGCACGACGGCGAGGTGGCGGCATAGGCAGCACAGGCGGCCGCCTGACGCGGGCGGCGCGTGCCCGTCATGCGCGCTTTCAGGCGGGCTCGGGCGAGGGCGCCGGCGTGCGGCTCACGTGGCGCAGATACAGCGCGAGCCCGGCGCCCGCGAGCATCAGGCTCATCGTGTTCGCGAACCAGAAGCCGCGCGCGCCGGTCAGCCACGCGGGCGCGTAGCCGCCGACGTCGAAGCCGAGCAGGTAGCCGCCGCCGAGCCCGACGCCCCACAGCGCGACCGCGTAGATGACGGTCGGCACGACCGCGACCTTGTACGCGCGCAGCGCGAATGCGGATGTGACCTGCAGCGCGTCGAAAAAGTGATAGCAGGTGACGATCGCGACGAGCGGTATCGCGGCCGCGGCGACCGCCGGGTTCGGCGTGTAGCCGCCGACGATCAGCGGGCGCAGCGCGAACACGAGCACGCCGTACAGCACGGCGATCCCGCCCGCGAGCGTCACGCCGTGCCGGCCGAGCAGCCGGGCTTCGTCGCGCTGCCCGGCGCCGAGCGCGCGGGCGACGAGCGTGGACGTCGCGACACCGATCGACAGCGGCGTCATGTACAGCACGCCGCTGATGTTGGCGGCGATCTGGTGTCCGGCGAGCGTGGTCGTGCCGAACTGCGCGATGAAGAGCGCCATGCAGGTGAAGGACGTGACCTCGATCAGGTACGACAGGCCCATCGGCACGCCGAGCTTCAAAATCGCCTTCTGGCGCGCCCAGACCGGCCAGCAGAAGCGCGAGAAGATCGCAAGCGGTGCGAACACGTCGAGCTTCGCGAGCAGCGTGAAGCCGACCAGCGCGAGCGCCCAGTTGATCACCGTGCTCGCGAGCCCGCACCCCGGGCCGCCGAGCGCAGGCACGCCGAGCCCGCCGAAGATGAACCAGACGTTCAGCGGAAACTTGAGCGCGAGCGCGCCGATCTGCAGGATCATCGCGAGGCGCGGCTTGCCGGCCGCGTTGGTGAGCGCGCCGTAGATCCGGAACACGAGGCTCGCGGGCAACCCGAACGACAGGAGGCGCAGATAGGCGACGGTGCGCTCGTGCAGCGCGGCGGGCGCGTGCGCGAGACGCAGCAGCGGCTCGGGGAAATGCAGCAGCAGGAAGCCGGGCACCGCGAGCAGCGCGGCGAGCCACAGCGCCTGGCGGACTTCCTCGCCGATCTCGGCGTAGCGCCGCGCGCCGTACAGCTGGCCGGTGATCGGCTGCAGCGCGGACAGGATGCCCGTCAGGCCGATGAAGACCGACAGGTAGAGCGATGCGCCGAGCCCGAGCGCGGCGAGGTCGACGGCGGAGAAGCGGCCGACCATCGCGGTGTCGGTCACGCCGAACGCGATGATCGCGAGCTGGCCGACGAGCACCGGCCATGCGAGGCCGATGATGCGACGGATGTCCGCGAGCATCGTCAATCGTTGGCCTGGCGGCGCGGCGGCCGGCGCTTGACCGGCGTCTTCGGCCGTTCGATGCGCTCGTACAGGCGGAAACGCTCGTCGCGGTCTGCGGCGCGTCGGCCTTCCCAGACGAGACGCCACACATACCGCGATATCGAGCTCGGCTCACCGAAATCGGCGCGGTCCTGGCGCAGGATCACGTCGCAGTCGCCGGCGTAATCGAAGTGCATGTTGCCGAAATACGCGAACGTCGCGATCTGCGCGTCGCCGAGCCGCACCGGCGAAATGCACTCGTAATCGGACGGCAGGTGCGCGGCGATCTGCTGCGCGACGTCGCGATAGGTCCGGCCGTAGTTGACGATCGGCAGCCACAGCGTCATCAGCAGCACCCACATCAGCGTGGTGCCGGCGCCCGACAGCACGACGCTGCGCCACAGCACCTTCGGCTGGCGCGACACGCGCCACCGCGCGAGTAGGAACCAGCAGACCGTCACCGCGACCGCGCAGACGAACGACAGCACCTTGAAGTGCGGCTCGTAGCCGGGCAGGAGGCGTGCGAGGTTGCGCGCGAGCGGGTGCGGGAAACCGGTCACCGACGCCAGCCAGACGAGCCACACGAAGCTGCCGAGGATCGTGAAGCTCAACACCGCGAACCAGTCGATCGCGTTGATCGCGCCGCGCTTCAGCGTCGGCAGCGCGAACGTCGCGAGCACCGCGAGCGGCGGCAGCAGCAGCATGTACATGCGGTTCGACTGCTGGCTCTGCAGGATCACGAGCGCGACGAGCGGCACGACGACCGACAGCGGGATCGCGACGTGCGCGCGCCGGCGCAGGCCGGCCCAGCTCCACCATGCCCAGATCGCGAGCGGCCACGCGGGCCACGTGAAGATCGGCAGGTTCTTCGCCGCGTACATCAGCACGGCGGTCGGCGGGCCGGAAAAGCGCATCAGGCTGCCGCGCACCCACTGATCGAAGAACCACGCGGCGTCGTCGGGCGCCGCGGCGAACGCGGCGAACACCCACAGCGCGATGATCGCGGCGGCGAGTGGCACGCCGACCACGGGCAGGTGCAGGTTGCGCATCCCGGGCGTGACGAGCCACAGCACGGCGGTGCCGACGACGAGCGCGACGGCGAGCACCGGGTTGCCGGACAGGCAGACGAGGCCGATCGCCGCGCCCCACCACAGCGCGCCCTGCAGCGGCTTGTCGATGCCGCGCACGAGCCCGTAGACGAGCATCGCGATCCACGCGAACTGCGCGAGCTGCGGCGTCGTTTCGTGTCCGCGCTCCGCGAGGCCGAAGCAGGCGAGCAGGATCAGCAGTGCGCCGTCGGCGAGCGTGCGGCCGTAGTCGCGCGGTTCGGGCTCGCCGCCGAACGCGTACTTGAACGGCTGGACTTCGGCGCGCCGGCCGAGCAGATACGCGGCGTACCAGACGAACGCGCAGGCGACGCAGAACAGGATGCCGGTGGAGAGCCGCGACGCGTTGCTCGCGTCGACCCAGGACCCAAGCGCGCGGATCGACAGCGCGCCGAGCCAGTATCCCAGCGGTCCGTCGGTCGTGATGAACTTGCCGACGAGATTCGGCAGCAGCCAGTCGTGCCAGCCGCCCTTGGCCATCGTCCACATGACGCCGAAGCCCGCCGCGTCCTCGTTTTTCCACGGGTCGCGGCCGAACAGGCCGAACGCCGAATAGACGAGGCAGAGCGTGAGCAGCAGCCAGCGCGGCAGCGCGCGCGTGGCGGAGGCGGTGAGACGAACGACAGGCTTCATGCAGATGGGCGATTTGTTCTGGGCGCGGCTCGCGCGATGTTGCGCGGCGCGCCGATTTTGAGCATCCGGCATTGTAGACGCGCCGGCCGTTGCGCGTCAGCGGTTGCGCCCGGGCGCCGGCCGACGGCGCGGGGGGCGAGCAGAGACGAAAAAGGGCAGCCTGGGCTGCCCTTTGGTGCGATACCGGTGCGTTGTGGTCACCGGATGCGGCGCGACACTTACTTCGCGACCTTGCCGCTGGCGCGCGAGCCGAACTTGTTCTTGAACTTCTCGACGCGGCCGGCCGTGTCCATGATCTTCTGCTGGCCGGTGTAGAACGAGTGCGATTCCGACGACACTTCGATCTTGGCGAGCGGGTAGGTCTTGCCTTCGAAGTCGATGGTTTCACGCGTCTGGATCGTCGAGCGCGTGATGAACTTGAAGCCGTTCGACATGTCTTGGAAGACGACTTCGCGATAATTCGGGTGGATGCCTTCTTTCATGGTCTTTCCTTGGTGAGAGCGGTAGCCAACCCGCCGCTTGCCGCTCCGAACCGCGCGAATTGCGCGTGTCGGCTGGCGTCAAGCCCGGCGCGAGCCACTTGCCTAAGGTCGAAAAACGGCGATTATGCCAGAAAATCAGACGGTTGACGATTAATTTTCAGGGCGCGTCGAGCGCGCCGGTTTTGGCCGGGTCTTGCCGGTAATAGCGGGCGAGCAGCCGGTAAAGCTCGGGGAATTCGGCCTCGAACGCGCGCGGCCGCACGAACAGCGCCTCGCTGCACACGGCAAAGAATTCCGACGGGTGGTCGGCCGCATAGGGATCGATGACCGAATCCCGCTCGAAGCGCGCCCACGCGCGATCCGACACCGCATCGACGCGCGCGCAGAACTGGTCGTACGCGTTCTCGAACACGTCGGCCCACGCCTGTGCGTCGAGTCGCGGCGCATGCCAGCGACGAAAAAGGGGCGGATAGCCGTCGGCCCAGCCGTTGATCGAGTCGATCTTGTGCGCGAACTCGTGAATCACGGGGTTGTACGCGCTGCGGCCGTCGGTGATCTGCGCGTCTTCCCACGACAGAAACAGCTGGCCGCCTTCCCACGATTCGCCGCTCGCTTCCTCCTCGACTTCGTGGACGACGCCGTCCTCGTCCTGCACGGTCTTGCGGATCAGGAATCCGCCCGGGTACAGGACGATGTCGCTCCAGCCGTCGTACAGCGACAGGTCGAGATTGAGCACAGGCAGGCAGGCTTGCACGGAGATGCTGACGATCATCTCGTCGGTCAGCTCGAGGTCGTGCGCCGTCGAAAACGATTTCCGCGCGAGGAACAGGCTCGTCAGCTCGCGCAGTCGGCCGAGGTCGTCGGGCGACAGGTAGTCGAGGAACGGCAGCCGCTCGACGGTCTCCTGCCACAGCGCGTCGGGGATCGGGTGGCTGCGCAGTGCGCGGTCGCGGCGGCGATGGTCGAGCCAGCGGGTGAGTTTCGAAAACATGGAGACGGCAACGGAATCCCAAAGCCTGTCTTTTAACTCAATCGATGTCTTTTTGCCATGCGGCGAAGATCCCGCCGCATATCGCGATGCCGGCGAGGAAATAGAACCCGTCGAGCGACGACAGGAACGACGCCTGCTGCGCGACCATCCGCGCGATCGACGAGATCGCGAGCGCGTGGGCGTCGCCTGGCGCATGGCCGGCGGCCGCGTAGCTGCGGGTCAGCACGTCGACCGTCTGCTGGAACAGCGGGTCGAACACGTTCGCACGCTCGACGAGCCGCGTCTGGTGCACGGCCAGCCGATGCTGCTCGACGATGATCACCGACGCGGTCGCGAACGAGATCGTCAGCTGGCGGACGATGTTCTTGAGCCGGTAGCCGTGCGTGTATTCGTCGATCGCGAAGATCCGGAACGTCAGGTTCGCGACCGGCAGCACGATGAACAGCAGCAGCAGGCCGCGCAGCAGCAGCGGCAGGATCAGCGCGGCTTCGCCGACCTGCGGCGTCATGCGGGTCATCCACAGCACGGCGAACGCGGCGACCGCGAAGCCCGGCACGATGATCCATTTCTTGTGCGTAATCAGCTTCGCGTAGCGCAGGTATGCGAACAGCGCGGTCGCGGAGATCAGCGACATCGTGCCGACGAGGCGTCCGGCGTTCTCGACCGGATAGCCGAGCCCCGATTCGAGAAAGCGGGAGGTCAGGTAGCTGAAGCCTGTCGACTCGTAGTAATAGAACATGTAGAGCAGGAGCCCGACCAGGAAGGTGCGCTGGCGGAAGGCGTGCAGGCGCACGAGCGGCGTCGGGTGGTGCCACTGGTGGTGCGCGAACCACGCGAGCGCGCCGAGGCCCGCGACCGTCAGCAGGATCAGCATCGGCGAGCCGCTGTAGAGCTGGTACCGCACCTGCTGCATCACGACCTGCAGCGCGCCTTGCGCGAGCGCGAACACGACGTATGGCCAGAAATGCCCGGTGCCGCGCTCGTCGTCGGGCAGGTTGCCGGTGTCGGGCAGCGTCAGCAGCGCGAGGATCGCGAACGCGACGCCCACGGGCGCGGTGCATGCGAACAGCGCGCGCCACGTCGAATGTGCGACGAGCAGGCTGCCGGCGATCGGCGCGAGCGCGCTGCCGAGCAGGATCATGATCAGGAACGCGCGCGTCGCGGGTGGCCGTTCCTGCGGCGTGAAGCTGATCTGGATCAGGATCCGGCACGCGCCCATCATCGGCCCGATGAAATAGCCCTGGAAGCCGCGCGCGAACGCGAGCGCCAGCGACGTATCGGCAAGCGCGGACGCGATCGCACCGAACGAGAACATCAGCATGCAGCCGGCGACGTAGCGGCGGTGTCCGAGGCGGTCGATCCACCATTGCTGCTGGAGGATGCCGAGCACGGCCGCGACCGCGTACGCGCTCGACGACCACACGAGCTCGTCCGGCGACGCGTTGATGCCGCCCGCGATGTAGCTGGCGAAGAACGAGAACGCCGCGTTGTCGAAATAGTCGATGCCGGTGACGAGCGCGAGCGCCCACGGGAACAGGTCGGCGCGCAGGTTCGCGCGGCTCCACTGCAGTGGGCGGTCCGGCGTCGTATTCATGCGCGGCCCTTGCGCGACCGCCGCTCGCTCGCCTCGGCCCGCCGCTGCGCGATCAGCGTGTCCGCGCTTTCGCCGGCGAGGCGCCGCTCGACGTAGTCGATGTCGCGCTGCAGTTCCTTGCGCAGCGCCATTGCTTCCTTCAGCTCGCGCTGGACCGCCGCGATGCGCTGGTCCAGCGTGCCGATCTGTTCCGCGAGACCGGTGCGGATGTCCCGCAGCGACGCGTCCGAATAGCGGCGCCGGCCGTCGTCGGTCTCTTCCAGCGGACGCTTGAGCATTTCGGTGATGCCCTGCAGCGAGAAGCCGAGCGCGCGCAGGCGCAGGATGCGCGCAAAGCGCTCGAGGTCGGCTTCGTCGTAGAGGCGATAACGGCCTCCGCTGCGCGATGGTGTGACGAGCCCGCGCTCCTCGTAGTACTTCAGGGTGCGCGGCGTGACGCCGAGCCGCGCGGCGGCGTCGCTCACGGTCAGCAGCGGGGTGGCGGTGTCGGTCGTCATCGAGGCGGGGTCAGTGGGTTGGAGGCGACAGGATGGATTATAGATCAACGTGTACGTTCACGTTCAGGTTGGCGCGAAAAAACGGCCGCCGGGCGCAATGCGCGGGCGGCCGTCGTATCCGCTGCCGGGGCGATCAGCCGCCGCGGCGCATCAGGTCGAAGAACTCGGAGTTGCTCTTCGTCTGGCGGATCTTGTCGAGCAGGAATTCCATTGCCTCGACTTCGTCCATGTCGTGGATGAATTTGCGCAGCACCCAGATCTTTTGCAGGATCTCGGGCTTGATCAGCATTTCCTCGCGGCGCGTGCCCGACTTGTTCAGGTTGATCGACGGATACACGCGCTTTTCCGCGAGACGGCGCTCGAGGTGCACTTCCATGTTGCCGGTGCCCTTGAACTCTTCGTAGATCACGTCGTCCATGCGGCTGCCGGTTTCGATCAGCGCGGTGCCGATGATCGTCAGCGAGCCGCCTTCCTCGATGTTGCGCGCCGCGCCGAAGAAGCGCTTCGGGCGCTGCAGCGCGTTCGCGTCGACACCGCCCGTCAGCACCTTGCCCGACGCCGGGATCACGGTGTTGTACGCACGTGCGAGACGCGTGATCGAGTCGAGCAGGATCACGACGTCGTGCTTCATTTCGACGAGGCGCTTGGCCTTCTCGATCACCATTTCGGCAACCTGAACGTGGCGCGTGGCCGGTTCGTCGAACGTCGACGCGATCACTTCGCCCGCGACGGAGCGCTGCATTTCGGTCACTTCTTCAGGACGCTCGTCGATCAGCAGCACGAACAGGATCACGTCCGGGTGGTTCTGCTTGATCGCGTGCGCGATGTGCTGGAGCATCACGGTCTTGCCCGACTTCGGCGATGCGACGAGCAGGCCGCGCTGGCCCTTGCCGATCGGCGCAATCATGTCGATGATGCGGCCCGTGACGTTCTCTTCGCCGCGCATTTCGCGCTCGAGCGAGAGCGGCTTGTTCGGGTGCAGCGGCGTGAGGTTCTCGAACATGATCTTGTGTTTCGAGGCCTCGGGCGGCTGCCCGTTGACTTTGTCGACCTTGACAAGCGCGAAGTAGCGCTCGCCGTCCTTCGGCGTACGGACTTCGCCTTCGATCGTGTCGCCGGTGTGCAGGTTGAAGCGGCGGATCTGCGACGGGCTGATATAGATGTCGTCGGTGCTCGCGAGGTACGACATTTCCGGCGAGCGCAGGAAGCCGAAGCCGTCCGGCAGCACTTCGAGCGTGCCGTCGCCGAAGATCGTCTCTCCCGTCTTGGCGCGCTTTTTGAGAATGGCGAACATCAGCTCCTGCTTGCGCAGGCGGTTCGCGTTTTCGATCTCCAGGCCGTTGGCCATCTCGATCAATTCGGACACGTGCAGAGACTTGAGCTCGGATAAATGCATACGGGAATCCCGCCAGGGAAGAGAAGCGACGAAAGAAAAAAGGGAGGAGGGCGAGCGGAATCGCTCAGAGACTTAAATGCGTCTTGTAGACGTTTTTTGATTCTAGCATACGCCGATTCGCGCTTGAGCAGCCGATCGGCGGCTTGGCGGCGGACGTGTTGCCGGTTGACAACACGTCCGCGAGCCTGCCGGTATTTTTACAGGTGGCTGTCCAGGAATGCGGTCAGCTGCGACTTCGACAGCGCGCCGACCTTCTGCGCGGCGGCCGCGCCGTTCTTGAAGAGGATCAGCGTCGGGATGCCGCGCACGCCGAACTTCGCAGGCGTTGCCTGGTTGTCGTCGACGTTGATCTTCGCGATCTGCAGCTTGTCGCCGTAGTCCTTCGCGACTTCGTCGAGGATCGGCGCAATCATCTTGCACGGGCCGCACCATTCGGCCCAGAAATCGACGAGCACCGGCTTGTCGGATTTGACGACGTCCTGTTCGAACGATGCGTCGCTGATGTGTTTGATCTGTTCGCTCATTTGGTCAATACCTCTTTCGGTTCGGGGACTGCCTGCATGGCGCCTGTCGGCGCGCCGGCCACCCGGTGGGCTGCCGGCCGCTGCGGCAGGTAGCTCCGCACTCCGGAAAAGAAGGGCGTAAGCACTGCATAGCGCGGCTCGCGGGTCATTCGGGCGTCATATTAGCCTAAATTGCTATCCGCTGTTGACGGCGATAGTAGCCGCTTCGCGAGTAGGGGCACGTACGCTGAAGACCGTTGCGCCACCCATGTGGAGGCCGGCACGCAAAATACAAGAGGGCGGTCGCGCCTGTTGCGCGCGCCTGCTTTCGCATATTCGTTCGAATAAACGGTCGCATTCGGCGCAAAGCGGTGATAGAATGCGACGTGACGGGCCTCCTCGCATGGTGGGCCGGTGAACCTGGTCAGGTCGGGAACGAAGCAGCCACAGCCGTTTTCCGCCAGTGCCGAGGGTCGGGCTCGTCACCTTCCTTCTCGCCCCGTTCGCAGGGCGTTTTTTATTTCCGCTTTCCACGCGCTTTCCACGTTTTCGCATCCGTGTTCCGTACCGTTTCGCGTGTCGGCGTGACGCAGCGTTGCTGATACAATTTCCCGATGACCTATCAAGTTCTCGCACGCAAGTGGCGTCCGAAGGATTTCGCTTCGCTCGTCGGCCAGGAGCACGTCGTCAGGGCGCTCACGCACGCGCTCGACGGCGGGCGTTTGCATCACGCCTATCTGTTTACAGGTACCCGCGGCGTCGGCAAGACGACGCTGTCGCGGATTTTCGCGAAGGCGCTCAACTGTGAAACCGGCGTGACGTCGCAGCCGTGCGGCGTGTGCCGCGCGTGCCGCGAGATCGACGAAGGCCGCTTCGTCGACTACGTCGAAATGGATGCCGCGAGCAACCGCGGCGTCGACGAAATGGCCGCGCTGCTCGAGCGCGCGGTGTACGCGCCCGTCGATGCGCGCTTCAAGGTCTACATGATCGACGAAGTGCACATGCTGACGAACCACGCGTTCAACGCGATGCTGAAGACGCTCGAGGAGCCGCCGTCGCACGTCAAGTTCATCCTCGCGACGACCGACCCGCAGAAGATTCCCGTCACGGTGCTGTCGCGCTGCCTGCAGTTCAACCTCAAGCAGATGCCGGCCGGGCACATCGTGTCGCATCTCGAGCGCATTCTTTGCGAAGAGCAGATCACGTTCGAGCCGCAGGCGTTGCGCCTGCTCGCGCGCGCGGCGCAAGGCAGCATGCGCGATGCGCTGTCGCTGACCGACCAGGCGATCGCCTATTCGGCGAACGAAGTGACGGAAACGGCCGTGTCGGGGATGCTCGGCGCGCTCGACCAAACCTACATGGTGCGCCTGCTCGACGCGCTCGCGGCCGGCGACGGCACGGAGATTCTCGCGATCGCCGACGAAATGTCGCTGCGCAGCCTGTCGTTCTCGACCGCCTTGCAGGATCTCGCCAGCCTGTTGCACCGGATCGCGTGGGCGCAGTTCGCGCCGGGCTCGGTGCTCGACGAATGGCCGGAAGCGGCCGACCTGCGCCGGTTCGCGCAGACGCTGAGCCCCGAGCAGGTGCAGCTGTTCTACCAGATCGCGACGGTCGGGCGCGCGGAACTGGGCCTCGCGCCCGACGAGTACGCGGGCTTCACGATGACGCTGCTGCGGATGCTCGCGTTCGAGCCGGCGGCGGGGGCTGCCGGCGGCGCGCCGGTCGGCCAGCCCTCGGCGCCGCGCGCCGTGCCGGGGCCGCGTGCGGCCGTGTCGGCCGCGGCCCCGGCGGTGGTGAAGCCGGCGCCGACCGCTCCCGCCGAGGCGACGCGCAAGCCGGCGGCAGCCACGGCGCCGACGGCGTCTGCCGCGCCGCTCGCGCGACCGGCTGCCGATATGTCTGCGCAACCCGGCGAACGCGCCGGCGAGCCGCCTGCCGCTCCCGCGACAAACGAGGCTCCCGCCGCGGCGACTGCTGCGGCTCAGCCGGCTGCGGCAGCCGACGCGGCTGCGCCCGGCGCCGCCGTGAAGAGCGATCCACCCGCACCGCAGGCCGAATCCGAACCCCGTAACGCCGAGGCAGACGCCGCGCCGGCCGAATCCGCGCCGCGCGCCGCGTCGACGGAAGCCGCCTCGCGTCCGGCTGCCCGCGCGGGCGGCGCTGCCGCCGCACTCGACGTGCTGCGCAATGCCGGCATGCGCGTGTCGACCGATCGCTCGCGCGCCGGCGCGACGGCGAAACCGGCCGCGCCGGCCGCTGCGAAACCGGCTGCGCCGCGTCCCGCGGTGCAGGTGCCGACGCCGCGCGCCGCGGCTCGCGCGCCGCAGCCCGACACGCGTCAGGCGCCGCCGCCGTGGGAAGACATTCCGCCGGACGAGTACGTGCCGCTCAGCGCGGACGAGATGTTCGGCGGTCCGCCCGACGACGGCTTCGTGCCGGTGTTCGACAGCGGGCCTGACGACGTGCGCGTCGTGCCGAAGCCGGCCGTGTCCGCGCCGGTCGACACGCGTCCGCTGCCGCCCGCCATCGCGCTCGATCCGATCGGCTTCGACGGCGAGTGGCCGGCGCTGGCCGCGCGGCTGCCGCTGAAGGGCGTCGCATACCAGCTCGCGTTCAACAGCGAGCTGACGGCGGTCGACGCAACGACGCTCAAGCTGTCCGTGCCGGTGCCGCAATACGCGGACGCCGCGCAGGTCGCGAAACTGAAGGCCGCGCTCGCGGATGCGCTCGGCAAGCCGGTCGACGTCGCCGTCGAGGTCGGGCCCGCGCGGCGCACCGCGGCGGCGCTCGACGCGGCCGCGCGCGCGGCGCGCCAGCGCGAGGCGGAGCAGGAGATCCATGCGGATCCGTTCGTCCAGCAGCTCGTGCGCGACTTCGACGCACGCATCGTCGACGGTTCGGTGCGTCCGCTTGCGGATGTCGCGCCTGCGGACAGTGCGGCGCCGACGCTGCATTGAACGGACTGCGCAGCGACAGGCACAATCACGCCCATGCACACTGCCGGCACGCGTCGCGTGCCGGTTTTCACACGATCAAGAAGGAGTATTCCCATGTTGAAAGGCAACATCGCCGGACTGATGAAGCAAGCGCAGCAAATGCAGGAAAACATGAAGAAGATGCAGGAGCAGCTTGCGCAGATCGAGGTCGAAGGGCAGTCGGGCGCGGGCCTTGTCAAGGTGACGATGACCTGCCGCAACGAAGTGCGCCGCGTGGCGATCGACCCGAGCCTGCTCGCGGACGACAAGGACATGCTCGAGGATCTCGTGGCTGCCGCGTTCAACGACGCCGTGCGCAAGGCCGAGGCGACGTCGCAGGAAAAGATGAGCGGCATGACGGCCGGCCTGCCGCTGCCGCCGGGCTTCAAGCTGCCGTTCTGAGCGGCGCGTCCGTCCCGGCATCCGTCGACGTATGAAACAGCCGTCCGCCCTGTCCGCCCTCGTCGAAGCGCTGCGCGTGCTGCCCGGGGTCGGGCCGAAATCCGCGCAACGCATGGCGTACCACCTGATGCAGCACGATCGGGAGGGGGCGGAGCGGCTCGGCCGTTCGCTGCTGTTCGCGACCGAGCATCTGCAGCATTGCGAGAAGTGCAATACGTTCACGGAGGCGCAGATCTGCGAAGTCTGCAGCGACACGGAGCGTGATCCGACGCTGCTGTGCGTCGTCGAGACGCCGGCCGACCAGATCATGCTCGAACAGACGATGACCTATCGCGGGCTGTATTTCGTGCTGATGGGGCGGTTGAGTCCGCTCGACGGCATCGGCCCGAAGGAAATCCATTTCGACCGGCTGGTGCGGCGCGCGTCAGACGGCATCGTCAAGGAGGTCGTGCTCGCGACCAACTTCACGAACGAAGGCGAGGCCACCGCCCACTATCTCGGCCAGACGCTGAAGGCGCGCGGGCTCGCGGTGACGCGTCTCGCGCGCGGCGTGCCGGTCGGCGGGGAGCTGGAATACGTCGATGCGGGCACGATCGCGCGCGCGATGCTCGACCGCCGCACGATGTAACGCAACGGCTGCCGCCGTCCGGCGGTGCCGTTTCTCATGCCAGGGAGACACATGAGCACCAGCCAGGGCCCGCTCGCGGGCGTCAAAGTGCTCGAATTCGGTACGCTGATCGCCGGACCGTTCGCGTCGCGGCTCTTTGCCGAATTCGGCGCGGAAGTCATCAAGATCGAGGATCCGAACGGCGGCGATCCGCTGCGCAAGTGGCGCAAGCTGCATCCGGAGACGGGCGGCACGTCGCTGTGGTGGTCGGTCCAGGCGCGCAACAAGAAATCGGTCACGCTCAATCTGAAATCGGATGCCGGCAAGACGATCGCGCGTCAGCTCGCCCGCGACGCGGACATCGTGATCGAGAATTTCCGCCCGGGCCTGCTCGAGAAGCTCGGGCTCGGCTACGACGTGCTGTCGGCCGAGAATCCCGGCCTCGTGATGGTGCGCCTGTCCGGCTACGGGCAGACCGGCCCGTATCGCGACCGGCCCGGCTTCGGCGCGATCGCCGAATCGATGGGCGGGCTGCGCCACATCACCGGCTACCCCGACTTGCCGCCGCCGCGCATCGGCATCTCGATCGGCGATTCGATCGCCGCGCTGCACGGCGTGATCGGCGCGATGATGGCGCTGCATCATCGCAACATGAACGGCGGCGCGGGGCAGGTCGTCGACGTCGCGCTGTACGAAGCGGTGTTCAACATGATGGAAAGCGTCGTGCCGGAATACGGCGTGTACGGGATGGTGCGCGAGCGCACCGGCGCGTCGCTGCCGGGCATCGTGCCGTCGAACACCTACGCGTGCCGCGACGGCAGCATCGTGATCGGCGGCAACAGCGACCCGATCTTCAAGCGGTTGATGAAGGCGATCGAACGCGACGACCTCGCCGATGATCCGGCGCTCGCGCGCAACGACGGGCGCGTGCCGCGCACGCAGGAGATCGACGACGCGATCGCCGCGTGGCTCGCGCCGCGCACGATCGACGAAGCGCTCGCGGTGCTCAACGCGGCGGACGTGCCGGCCGGGCGGATCTACAGCGTCGCCGACATGTTCACCGATCCGCAGTTCGTCGCGCGACAGATGATCCAGCGCTTCAAGCTTGCCGACGGCACCGACATTCCGCTGCCGAACGTCACGCCGAAACTGTCCGGCACGCCGGGCGAAACGCGCTGGCTCGGGCCCGAGCTCGGCGAGCATACCGACGAGGTGCTGCGCGGCCTCGGCTATGACGCGCAGGCGATCGCGGCGCTGCGCGAAGCCGGCGCGATCTGACCGGGAAGGCCGCTGCGCAACGCGGCGGCGCGTGCCGCGCGAGCGCGCGTTTGCACGGGCCGGACTGTCGCTCTCGCGCCATCTTTCCTCGGTTACAATCGCCGCATGCGAATCCTACTCAGCAACGACGACGGCTATCTCGCCCCCGGTCTCGCGGCGCTTCACGACGCGCTGCAGCCGCTGGCCGAACTCACGGTGACGGCGCCCGAGCAGAACTGCAGCGGCGCATCGAATTCCCTGACCTTGTCGCGACCGCTGTCGGTCCAGCGCTCCGCGAGTACGGGTTTCTTCTACGTGAACGGCACGCCGACCGATTCGGTGCACATCGCGCTGACCGGCATGCTCGATGCGAAGCCGGACCTCGTCGTGTCGGGGATCAACAACGGCCAGAACATGGGCGAGGACACGCTCTATTCGGGGACAGTTGCGGCGGCGACCGAAGGCATCATGTTCGGCGTGCCCGCGATCGCGTTCTCGCTGGTCGACAAGGACTGGGCCCATCTTGCCGACGCCGCGCGCGTCGCCGCCGAGATCGTGCAGCACTATCTCGCGCATCCGCTGCCGGGCCAGCCGTTGCTGAACGTCAATATCCCGAATCTGGCTTACGACGAGCTGAAGGGCTGGAAGGTCACGCGCCTCGGCAAGCGTCACCCGTCGCAGCCGGTGATCCGCCAGACCAACCCGCGCGGCGAGCCGATCTACTGGATCGGGCCGGCAGGGGCGGCGCTGGATGCGAGCGAAGGCACCGATTTCCATGCGGTCGCAAACGGTTTCGTGTCGATCACGCCGCTGCAGCTCGATCTCACGCATACGCACATGCTGCCCGCGACGCACGACTGGGTGCGCGCCGGGGGGCGCGCTTCATGAGCGGCGAGCGCGCGAAGCGGTTCCCGCTCGCGCTCGAAGATCTCAAGCGGGCGCCGCGCAAGGCCGAGGGCCGGGCAGGCGAGCGCCATGCGGCGGGCGACGGCACGCGCCAGCGGTTGTCGGCCGGCGCGTCCGCGCGTGGCGGCGCGGTGGCGACGCCGCGGGCGTCCGATCCGCCTGGCGCGTCCAGACCGGGCACGGCGCCCGCACCCAAGCCGGCTGCTGTGCCGAAACCGATTGCACCCAAGCTGGCGACGCCCGTAGCGGCCACGCGCAAGCCGGCTGCGTCGAAGCCGCCTGCACGCGGGTCGGCGGCCGGCAAGCCTGCCGCGACACCAGCGGCGCCGAAGGCTGCCCCCAAGCCGGCGCTGCAAATGCAGAATGCCGCGCTCGCCGGCGCGCATGCGCTGACGTCGGAACGCGTGCGCGAACGGATGGTCGAACGGCTGCGCGCGAACGGTGTCGCCGACGCGCGCGTGCTGGAGGCCATGGCCGCGGTGCCGCGCCACCTGTTCGTGGATCCCGGGCTCGCGACGCAGGCCTACGAGGATTCCGCGCTGCCGATCGGCCACCAGCAGACGATTTCGAAGCCGTCGGTCGTCGCGCGGATGATCGAGCTCGCGATGGCCGGCCGCACCCTCGAGCGCGTGCTGGAAATCGGCACCGGCTGCGGCTACCAGGCCGCTGTGCTGAGCCATGTCGCACGCGACGTGTATTCGATTGAACGCATCAAGCCGCTCTACGAGCGCGCGAAGCTGAATCTGCGGCCGCTGCGCGTGCCGAACATCCGTCTCCACTACGGCGACGGGCGCGTGGGCTTGCCGTCCGCGGCGCCGTTCGACGCGATCGTGATCGCCGCAGCCGGGCTCGACGTGCCGCAGGCGCTGCTCGAACAGTTGTCGATCGGCGGGCGGCTCGTCGCTCCGGTCGGCGGGCAGAGCGGGCAGCCGCAGGTGCTCACGCTCGTCGAGCGCGTCGCGCCCGCCCAGTGGCGGGAGTCGCGGCTTGATCGCGTTTTCTTTGTCCCTTTAAAATCCGGAGTAATTTGAAACCGATGAGTATGTTGCGCGCGATGCAAAACAAACGTTCCAAGGAACCGCTCACGCTCGCCCAGCGCGCGATCTGTGTGGCCGCGTTCACCACGCTACTGGCCGCCTGTGCGACGCGGCTCGACAACGCGCCCGTCGTCGACCGCTCCGGCTCGCTCGGCACGACGCCCGCCGCGCAGCCGGCGGTTCCGCTCGGCCCGCCGCCCCCGGGTTACTACCGTGTGAAGCCGGGCGATACGCTGTACCGGATTGCGCTGGAGAACGGACAGAACTATCGCGACATCGCTGCGTGGAACAACCTGGCGAACCCGAATCAGATCGAAGTCGACCAACTGTTGCGCGTCGCTCCGCCGGGCGGCGCGGCAGCCGCCAGCGTTGCACCGGGCGCCGCGCCCATCACGGGCGGCGCCGTCGCGACCGCGCCGCTGAGCAGCGGCCCGGCCACGCCGGCCCGCGGCGCGTCGGCAGTTACTGCTGCGCCGCCCGCTGCCGCGGCAGCGTCGAGCGACACGTCGGCGGCGCCGAGCGGCCCCGTCACGTTCGCATGGCCCGCGCGCGGCCCGGTGCTGAACAATTTCGACGACGCGAAGAACAAGGGCGTCAACATCGGCGGCGCGTCCGGCGAGACCGTGAAGGCGGCGGCGGACGGCCGTGTCGTCTACGCAGGCAACGGCCTGCGCGGCTACGGCAATCTCATTATCATCAAGCACGACGCAACTTACCTCACGGCATATGCACACAATCGCGCTTTGATGGTAAAAGAGGGGGACGCGGTGACGAAGGGGCAGAAGATCGCCGAGATGGGTAATAGCGATGCCGACCGCGTGATGCTGCATTTCGAGGTTCGCCGTCAGGGTAAACCTGTCGATCCGCTGAAGTATTTGCCGCCTCAATAACCGAGACGACCATGCCGAAATCGAAGCGCCACGAGCCGCAAGCCGAATCTGAGAACATCAGTCGTGCCACGCAAGCATCGGTGGGGCGTGCTGGCGCTTCGACGGACGACGAAGACGACGTCGCGGACAACGAACGCGAGTTCGAGGCGCGCGACGCCGACGCGGACAGCGGCGACGACGAGCGCGAAGGCAGCGCGGAACCGTCGCCCGAGCTGGACGATTTCCGGGCGATGCTGCAGGCGGAGCTGACCGCCGACACGATCCAGCATTACCTGAACCGCATCAGCGTCAAGCCGCTGTTGACCGTCGAGGAAGAGCAGCGCTATTCGCGTCTCGCGAAGGCCGGCGAATTCGAGGCGCGGCAGGTGATGATCGAGCGCAATCTGCGCCTCGTCGTCAGCATCGCGAAGGGTTACCTGAATCGCGGCGTGCCGCTGCTCGACCTGATCGAGGAAGGCAATCTCGGCCTGATGCACGCGATCGAGAAGTTCGACCCGACGCGCGGCTTCCGATTCTCGACCTATGCAACGTGGTGGATCCGGCAAAGCATCGAGCGGGCGATCATGAACCAGGCCCGCACCGTGCGCCTGCCGGTGCACGTGATCCGCGAACTCAACCAGGTGCTGCGCGCGAAGCGCCACCTCGAAAAGAACTCGATGTCGACGGGCGAGGCGGCCGAGCGCCGCGAAGCCAGCATCGACGACATCGCCTATCTCACCGGCAAGACCGCCGAGGAAGTCACCGACATCCTCGCGCTGAACGAACACACCGCATCGCTCGACGCGCCGCTCGATCTCGATCCGGCGAGCAGCCTGCTCGATCTGCTGCCGGACGACCAGAGCCAGTCGCCGGACGCCGAAGTGCAGCACCGCGAGCTCGAGACGCTCACGCGCGCGTGGCTGTCGCGGCTGTCCGACAAGCACCGGCACGTGATCGAGCGCCGCTTTGGCCTGAACCACATCGAACCGGCGACGCTCGAGGAGCTCGCCGACGAAATGGGGCTCACGCGCGAGCGCGTGCGGCAGATCCAGCAGGAGGCGCTGGTGCGCCTCAAGCGGTTCTTCGCCTCCAATGGCGTTCGCAAGGACGCTGTTCTGTAAAGATGACTCCGATTCTGGTTTTTGACATCGAGACGATTCCCGATGTCGACGGCATTCGCCGTCTCGACGATCTGCCTGCGACGCTCGACGATGCCGCGGTGGCCGAACACGCGTTTGCCGCCCGACGCGAGAAGACCGGCAGCGATTTCCTGCCGCACCATCTGCAGCGTGTCGCGGCAATCTCGTGCGTGTTCCGCGACGCCAGCGGCTTTCGCGTGCGCTCGCTCGGCACGCCGCAGGACGGCGAGGCTGCGCTGATCCAGTCGTTCTACCGCGTGATCGAGAAATACACGCCGCAACTCGTGTCGTGGAACGGCGGCGGCTTCGACCTGCCGGTGCTCCATTACCGCGCGCTCGTGCACGGCATTCCCGCGACGCGCTACTGGGATCTCGGCGAGGACGACCGCGATTTCAAGTGGAACAACTACATCTCGCGCTATCACTCGCGGCATACCGACCTGATGGATCTGCTCGCGATGTATCAGGCGCGCGCGAACGCGCCGCTCGACGCGCTCGCGAAGCTGTGCGGCTTTCCCGGCAAGCTCGGGATGGACGGCAGCCAGGTCTGGACCGCGTTCCAGGACGGGCGGATCGAGGAGATCCGCAACTACTGCGAAACCGACGTCGTCAATACCTATTTGCTCTACTGCCGGTTCCAGCTGATGCGCGGCGGCCTGACGCCGGACGAGTACGCGAACGAGATCCTGCTCGTCAAGAACGCGCTCGCGCAGGAGCTTGCGCCGCACTGGGCCGAGTACCTCGCCGCATTCGACGCATAGCGCGCGCCGTCAATCCAGCTCGAGCACGATCGGCTGGTGATCCGATGCACGCAGGTTGCCGTCGATCTCGCAGCGTGCGACGCGCGGCAACAGCGTGTCGGTGACGAACACGAAGTCGCACGCAAGCGGCCCCTCCGACCATTGCACCGTGTCGTAGACGCCGGCCGTCGGCGGCGGCGCGACGCCCGGGTGCAGAGCCGCCCACGCATCGACGAAGCGCGGCGTGCCGTCGATCGGTTCGAGAAAGTGCCTATACGCGTCGCTGTCGTATGCGCTGTTGAAGTCGCCGCAGACGATCGCGTCGCGCGGCTGCGCGGTCGCGCTGAACGGGCTGTCCGCATGCTCGGCGCGCGCGGGGCGGTCTGCATGCGCGCACGCTTCCTGGTGCCGGTCGCGCAACGCATCGACCTGCGCACGCCGCTGTCGCGCGGAATAATATTCGAGATGCGTGGTAGTCACGCGCAGCGGGCCCGACGCGGTCGCCAGTTCGACCTCGAGCGCGACGCGCGGCATCGAAGGCGCGGCATCGTCGGCCGGCCATGGCAGCAGCCGGCGCATCACGCGCCCGACCGGCAGGCGGCTGGCGATCGCGTTGCCGAACTGGCGGCGCGGCGCGCCGGGCGCGCCGGGCGCGGCGGGCGGCAGGTCGGCGCCGATCGCCTCCACGACCGTGAAGCCGGGCAGCAGCGCGGCGAGCTCCGCGAACTGGTCCGGGCCGGGATGGCCGGCCAGCGCGCCGAACCCGCGCGTGACTTCCTGCAGACACAGCACATCGAAATCGCCGAGCCCGCGGGCGGCGGCAATGGTGCGGGAGAGGTCGACGACGCCATCCGCGTCCCGACCCCATTGAATGTTCCAGTCGATCAGTCGCACGGTCGAATCTCCATGGTGAGGCGGTCCTTCGTCTACAATCTCGCCTTTCAACGTTTGTCAGGAAAAGCTGGTGTCTGAAGCTGCCCCCACTTCTGCGCGCAAATTGAAAAGCGTGCCCGCCGCGCCCGATAGCGCCCCGGTTCTCGAGATCGAATCGCTCGACATGGAAGCGCGCGGTGTCGGCCGCGTGACGACCGAGGAGGGCGAGCCCGGCAAGGTCATCTTCGTCGAGGGCGCGCTGCCCGGCGAGCGCGTGACCTATTCGAGCTACCGCCGCAAGCCGAGCTACGAGCAGGCGCTGGTTGTCGATATTCTGCGCCCGAGCGTGATGCGCACGGAGCCGAAATGCAAGTTCTTCGGCACCTGCGGCGGCTGCTCGATGCAGCATCTCGACATGCGCGCGCAAGTGGCGATCAAGCAGCGCGTGCTCGAGGACAACCTGTGGCACCTCGCGAAGCTGCGTGCGGAGACGATGTTCGCGCCGATCCACGGCCCGTCGTGGGGCTACCGCTACCGCGCGCGCCTGACCGTGCGCAACGTCGTGAAGAAGGGCGGCGTGCTGGTCGGCTTCCACGAAAAGAAGAGCAGCTACGTGGCCGACATGACGAGCTGCGAGGTGCTGCCGCCGCACGTGTCGGCGATGCTCGTGCCGCTGCGCCGGCTGGTCGAGGGGCTGTCGATCCGCGATCGCATGCCGCAGATCGAGCTCGCGGTCGGCTCGCAGGTCACGGCGCTCGTGCTGCGCGTGCTTGAGCCGATCAACGAGGCCGACGAAGCGCTGCTGCGCGCGTTCGCCGACGAGCACAAGGTGCAGTTCTGGCTGCAGCCGAAGGGCCCGGACACGGTGACGCCGTTCTATCCGCTCGACGTGCCGCTCGACTATACGTTGCCCGAGTTCGGCATCCGCATGCCGTTCAAGCCGACCGACTTCACGCAGGTCAACCACCAGATCAACCGCGTGCTGGTCGGTCGCGCGCTGCGCCTACTCGCGCCGTCGCGTGACGATCGCGTGCTCGACCTGTTCTGCGGGATCGGCAATTTCACGCTGCCGCTCGCGCGCCTCGCGCGCGAGGTGATGGGCATCGAAGGCAGCGAGACGCTGACGACGCGCGCGCTCGCGAATGCGCGCGAGAACGGCGTCGACGGCCATACGACGTTCGCGTGCCGGAACCTGTTCGAAGTGACCGCCGACGACATCCGCGCGCTGGGCGCATTCGACAAGTTCCTGATCGATCCGCCGCGCGAAGGCGCGCTCGCGGTGTCGAAGGCGCTTGCGGACATCGCGCAGAGCGGCGAAGGTCCGCTGCCGCGCCGGATCGTCTACGTGTCGTGCAACCCGTCGACGCTTGCGCGCGATGCAGGCCTGCTCGTGCACGAGGCCGGCTACCGGCTGAAGGGAGCGGGCGTCGTCAACATGTTCCCGCATACGTCGCACGTCGAATCGATCGCGCTGTTCGAGCGCGACTGAGCGCGCCTGCGGCGGACGTAAAAAAACCGGCCCGAGGGCCGGTTTTTTGCTGGTGTGCGGCGAACGTCAGTTGCGGTTGCCGCCGAAGATGCCGAGCAGCGCGAGCAGGTTCGTGAACACGTTGTACAGGTCGAGGTAGATCGCGAGCGTTGCGCTGATGTAGTTCGTCTCCCCGCCGTTCACGACGCGCTGGACGTCGAACAGCATGTACGCGGAGAAGATTGCGATCGCGAGCACCGACACGGTCAGCATCAGCGCCGGCAGTTGCAGGAAAATGTTCGCGACCGACGCCAGCAGGATCACGATCACGCCCATGAACAGCCACTTGCCGAGGCCCGAGAAATCGCGCTTGCTGACCGTGGCGATCGTCGCCATCGCCGCGAAGATGATGCCGGTGCCGCCGAATGCCAGCATGATCAGCGACGGGCCGTTCGAGAAGCCGAGGATGAAGCTGAGCAGGCGCGACAGCATCAGGCCCATGAAGAACGTGAAGCCGAGCAGCACGAACACGCCGGCCGCGCTGTTCTTCGTGCGTTCGATCGCGAACATGAAGCCGAACGCGATCGCGAAGAACGCGAGAAGGCTCATCATCGGGCTGGTGGCCGCGAACAGCGAGAAGCCGGTCGCGACGCCGACCCAGGCTCCCAGCACCGTCGGCACCATCGACAGCGCGAGCAGCCAGTACGTGTTCCGCAGCACGCGGTTGCGAACTTCGACGGTGCTGACGGAGCCGCCGCGGCCGAAATTGTACGGATAATCGTTCATGGTTTCTCCTAACATTGAACGCATGGGCGTCCGGGGCCGGTTCGGCGCGCGCGGTGTGCGGCGCAGCAAACCGGAGCAGCTATGGCTAAGATACGTTCCGCGCCGGGAGGTTTCAATGGCGGGGCGGCGCAAAACATATGGATTTGGAACCTTTCACGCGTGTAAGGGTTCAATCGCAATGATACACGGGATCGTGCTACAATAGCGGATTCATTTGGAAGTGTAACTTCTTAATTTCTTGGAGTTTTTATGGCAATCGAGCGCACCCTGTCGATCATCAAGCCGGATGCGGTGGCAAAGAACGTGATCGGCCAGATCTACAGCCGTTTCGAAGGCGCCGGTCTGAAGGTCATCGCAGCACGCATGGCACACCTGTCGCGCGCTGACGCAGAGAAGTTCTACGCAGTCCACGCAGCACGTCCGTTCTTCAAGGACCTCGTCGATTTCATGATCTCGGGCCCGGTGATGATCCAGGTTCTGGAAGGTGAAGGCGCGATCCTGAAGAACCGCGACCTGATGGGCGCGACGGATCCGAAGAAGGCGGAAAAGGGCACGATCCGCGCCGACTTCGCCGACAGCATCGACGCGAACGCGGTGCACGGCTCGGACGCACCGGAAACGGCAAGCGTCGAAGTCGCGTTCTTCTTCCCGGAAATGAACGTCTACTCGCGTTAAGCACTGACTGAGCATTCAGGCAGGCAGGATTCAGCGCACGCGGCAAGGCAGGGCACCATGACGAGCGAAACTTCCGTCAATCTTCTCGACTTCGACGCCGAGGGCCTTGTCGCGTACTGCGGCAGCCTCGGCGAGAAGCCGTTCCGCGCCAAGCAGTTGCAGCGCTGGATCCATCAGTACAACGCCGGCGATTTCGACGGCATGACCGATCTCGCGAAATCCCTGAGGGAAAAGCTCAAGGGCCGCGCGACGATCACGATGCCGGACATTGCCAGCGATCACGTTTCCGCCGACGGCACACGCAAGTGGCTGATCGACGTCGGAAACGGCAATGCGGTCGAAACCGTGTTCATCCCGGAAGAGACGCGCGGCACGCTGTGCGTGTCGTCGCAGGCTGGATGCGCGGTCAATTGCCGCTTCTGCTCGACGGGCAAGCAGGGGTTCTCCCGCAATCTGTCGACGGCTGAAATCATTGGCCAGCTGCGCATGGCCGAATTTGCATTGCGCGAGTCGCTCGGTCGCGCGCCCGGCCCGAACGGCAAGGCCGAACGGGTGATCACCAACGTGGTGATGATGGGCATGGGCGAGCCGCTGCTGAATTACAGCGCGGTCGTGCCGGCGATGCGGCTGATGCTCGACGACAACGCGTATGGACTGTCGCGCCGCCGCGTCACGCTGTCGACGTCCGGCGTGGTGCCGATGATGGACCGCCTCGGCGCCGAGCTGCCGGTGGCGCTGGCCGTGTCGCTGCACGCGCCGAACGATGCGCTGCGCGACATGCTCGTGCCGCTCAACAAGAAGCATCCGCTTCGCGAACTGATGGCCGCGTGCCAGCGCTACCTGAAGGTCGCGCCGCGCGACTTCATCACGTTCGAATACTGCATGCTCGACGGCGTCAACGACACCGAAGCGCATGCGCGCGAACTGCTGGCGGTGACGCGCGACGTCCCGTGCAAGTTCAACCTGATCCCGTTCAATCCGTTTCCGGAGTCGGGGCTCATCCGTTCGAAGTCGGAGCAGATCAAGCGCTTTGCACAGATCCTCATCGACGCGGGCGTCGTCACGACGGTGCGCAAGACGCGCGGCGACGACATCGACGCCGCGTGCGGCCAGCTGGCCGGTGCGGTGAAGGATCGCACGCGCCTTGCCGAGCGCACGGGCGCAGCAGCAAAAATAATCGAGGTTCGGGCGGTTTGACGGGGCCGCCTAGGCGGGATGCCCGGACTTCTTGGCGGTACAACACGCGAATAGCGATCGGACGCGGCGCCTCGTGCGCCGCGCATGGTATGGACGACGCGCGGGCGTTGCGCCGGCAGAAGCCGGGCGCGCCCGCCAGTGAAGAAGAATCGACGCGAGGACAAGGATGAGTGAGCCGCAGCCGTCAAACGGCGCAGAGACGAATGCCGCGAAGCCGGCAACGGCTGGACTGGAATCGCTGACGGCCGTCGGGGGACGGCTGGCGCAGCTTCGGGAGGCGAAGGGCTGGACGGTCGACGACGTGTCGGCGCGGCTCAAGGTCGCGCCGCAGAAGCTGCGGGCGCTCGAGTCGGGCGATATCAGCCATCTGCCCGGCGTGACGTTCGCGATCGGGGTCGTGCGCAGCTACGCGAAGATGCTCGGCGTCGATCCGGAACCGTTTGCGCAGGCGCTGCGCCGCGAGCGCGGCGAGCCGGAGGTGGATCTGTCGATGCCGGCGTCGTCGGGGACGGATCTGCCGCGCGGCCGCGTGTCGATTCCGCTCGGCGGCTCGTCGCGCCATCGCCCGTGGCTGTGGGGGACGGCGGCGGCGGCCGTCGCGCTGATCGCGGCGGCGATGTGGCACACTGGCGGCGATTCGTCGAACTGGCTCGCACGCTTCAAGAGCGGCGCGGTGCAGGGCGGTGCGTCCGCGGCATCGGCGCCGGTGGCGTCGGCAGCGACCGCCGAGGCGGCGAGCGCGGGCGGCGCATCCGTCTCGACCGCAGTCGAGGCGTCGGCGCCGGCCGTGACGGCCGCGGCGCCGCAGGTGGTTGCATCGGCGGTCGCGCCGCAAGTCGTGGCTTCCGCCACGCAGGCCGCAGCCGAGCCGGTGTCGCAGCCCGCGGCGGTTGCGCCGGCGGCAAGCGTCGCCATGGCGGCCACGGCCCAGCCGGCGAGCGTCGGGATCGCGGCCGGCCAGTCGATGATCGAGCTGAAGGTCAAGCAGGACAGCTGGTTCAGCGTGCGTGACAAGAACGGCAAGGAGCTGTTCTCGGGGCTGGTGCGCGGCGGTGAGACGAAGCAGGTCGCGGGCGACGGCCCGTTCAAGGTCACGATCGGCAACAAGGCGGGCCTCGACGCAATCGCGTTCGACGGCAAACCGGTCGATCCGGCAAAATATTCGGCAGCGCGGGGTAACGTGGCGCGGTTCACGTTGCCCTGACGGCAAGCGCCGTGGCGAGGGTCTGTGACGCGTGTCGACAGACCCAGAAGGCACGGCGCTTTTTCAATTCATGCGCCGCGACGCGGCGCATTCGGCGTAAATGGATCTATCGATGCAATCCGAAGCTCAATCCCCACGCAGCAGTCAGATTTGTTCAACCGAGCCGGTGTTCGGCGGCCATGCGTCGCGTCGCGTATCGCATACGGTGAATGTCCGCTGGGGCGGAACGCTGGTGACGATCGGCGGCGATTCGCCGGTGCGCGTGCAGTCGATGACGAATACCGACACCGCGGATGCGATCGGCACGGCCATCCAGATCAAGGAGCTCGCGAACGCGGGTTCCGAACTCGTGCGCATCACTGTCAACACGCCCGAGGCGGCGGCGGCCGTGCCGGCGATCCGCGAGCAGCTCGACCGGATGGGCGTGACGGTGCCGCTCGTCGGCGACTTCCATTACAACGGCCACCTGCTGCTGCGCGACCATCCGGGCTGCGCGGAGGCGCTGTCGAAGTACCGGATCAACCCCGGCAACGTCGGCCAGGGTGCGAAGCGCGACACGCAGTTCGCGCAGATGATCGAGGCGGCGATCAAGTACGACAAGCCGGTGCGGATCGGCGTGAACTGGGGCAGCCTCGACCAGGACCTGCTCGCGCGCATGATGGACGAGAACGGCGCGCGCGCGCAGCCGTGGGATGCGCAGAGCGTGATGTACGAAGCGCTGATCCAGTCCGCGATCGGCTCGGCGGAGCGTGCGGTTGAACTGGGCCTGGGGCGCGACCGCATCGTGCTGTCGTGCAAGGTCAGCGGCGTGCAGGACCTGATCGCGGTGTACCGCGAACTCGCGCGCCGCTGCGGCTTCGCGCTGCACCTCGGGCTGACCGAGGCGGGCATGGGCTCGAAGGGCATCGTCGCGTCGACGGCGGCGCTTGGCGTGCTGCTGCAGGAAGGGATCGGCGACACGATCCGCATCTCGCTGACGCCGGAGCCGGGCGCGTCGCGCACGGGCGAAGTGGTGGTCGGCCAGGAAATCCTGCAGACGATGGGCCTGCGCTCGTTCGCGCCGATGGTGATCGCGTGCCCGGGCTGCGGCCGCACGACCAGCACGCTGTTCCAGGAACTCGCGATGCAGATCCAGACCTACCTGCGCGAGCAGATGCCGGCCTGGCGCAAGGAATATCCGGGCGTCGAGACGATGAACGTCGCGGTGATGGGCTGCATCGTCAACGGTCCGGGCGAATCGAAGCACGCGAACATCGGCATCAGCCTGCCGGGTTCGGGCGAGAACCCGGCCGCGCCCGTCTTCATCGATGGCGAGAAGGTCAGGACGCTGCGCGGCGAGCGCATCGCCGAGGAATTCCAGCAGATCGTCAGCGACTACGTCGAACGCAACTACGGCCGCGCGGCGGCCCAGAACTAATTCGTAACAGACACGATGACTGAACAGAAACGCAAGATCGAGAAGCTTACGGGCGTCAAGGGCATGAACGACATCCTCCCGCAGGATGCCGGCCTTTGGGAGTTCTTCGAGGCCACCGTGAAGTCGCTGCTGCGCGCTTACGGCTACCAGAACATCCGCACGCCGATCGTCGAGCACACGCAGCTCTTCACGCGCGGCATCGGCGAAGTCACGGACATCGTCGAGAAGGAGAT
Organism: Burkholderia ubonensis subsp. mesacidophila; assembly: GCF_002097715.1. NCBI lineage: Bacteria > Pseudomonadati > Pseudomonadota > Betaproteobacteria > Burkholderiales > Burkholderiaceae > Burkholderia > Burkholderia ubonensis. Next base: position 2,096,594 of record NZ_CP020737.1, on the reverse strand, counting down.
GTACAGCTTCACCGACGCGCTGAACGGCGAGCACCTGACGATGCGTCCGGAGAACACCGCCGCCGTCGTGCGCGCGGCGATCGAGCACAACATGCTGTACGACGGTCCGAAGCGCCTGTGGTACATCGGCCCGATGTTCCGTCACGAGCGTCCGCAACGCGGCCGCTATCGCCAGTTCCACCAGGTCGGCGTCGAGGCCCTCGGCTTCGCGGGCCCGGACGCGGACGCGGAAATCATCATGATGTGCCAGCGCCTGTGGGACGACCTCGGCCTGACCGGCATCAAGCTCGAGATCAACTCGCTGGGCCTCGCGGAAGAGCGCGCGGCGCACCGCGTCGAGCTGATCAAGTATCTCGAGCAGCACGTCGACGCGCTCGACGCGGAGGCGCAGCGCCGTCTGTATACGAACCCGCTGCGCGTGCTCGACACGAAGAACCCGGCGCTGCAGGAGATCGCGCAGAACGCGCCGAAGCTGATCGACTTCCTCGGCGACCAGTCGCGCGCGCACTTCGAGGGGCTGCAGCGCCTGCTGCTGGCGAACAACATCCCGTTCACGATCAACCCGCGTCTCGTGCGCGGCCTCGACTACTACAACCTGACCGTGTTCGAGTGGGTCACCGACAAGCTCGGCGCGCAGGGTACGGTCGCGGCCGGCGGCCGCTACGACCCGCTGATCGAGCAGCTCGGCGGCAAGCCGACCGCCGCGTGCGGCTGGGCGATGGGCGTCGAGCGCATTCTCGAGTTGCTGAAGGAAGAGCAACTCGTGCCCGAGCAGGACGGCGTCGACGTGTACGTCGTGCACCAGGGCGAGGCGGCGCGCGAGCAGGCGTTCATCGCCGCCGAGCGTCTGCGCGACACCGGCCTCGATGTGATCTTCCACTGCAGCGCGGACGGCGCGCCGGCGAGCTTCAAGTCGCAGATGAAGCGTGCCGATGCGAGCGGCGCCGCGTTCGCGGTGATCTTCGGCGAAGAAGAGATCGCGAACGGCACGGTCGGCGTGAAAGCGCTGCGCGGCACGGGCGAGGAAGGGGAAAAGAACGCTCAGCAGACCGTACCGGTCGAAAGCTTGACCGAATTCCTAATCAATGCGATGGTTGCATCCGCCGAAGACGGCGACGACTGATCGCACTGGCATTCGCTCGACAAGAAAGGCCTGAACAGGAAGGAATCGCTCGCCGATGAGTTACCACGACGAACAAGAATCGATTGAAAGCCTCAAGGCGTGGTGGGCCCGCTGGGGCAACCTCACCACGTGGATCGTCCTCGCGGCGCTCGTTGTCGCGGCCGGCTTCAACGGCTGGAATTTCTGGCAGCGTCGCCAGTCCGCGCAGGCATCCGGGCTGTACGAGCAGGTGCAGAAGGCCGCCGCGTCGAACGACAAGGCGACGATGGCCCGCGCTGCCGCCGACATGGAAGACAAGTACAGCGGCACCCCGTATGCGCAGATGACGGCGCTCGCGGCTGCGAAGGTGCTGTACGCGGCGGGCGACGCCGCGGGCGCGAAGACGCAGCTGCAGTGGGCGGTCGATCACGCGAAGGACGACGAGTACAAGCAGATCGCGAAGCTGCGCCTCGCGTCGCTGCTGCTCGACGAGAAGGCGTACGACGCAGGGCTCGCGTTGCTGTCCGGCACGCCGATCGATGCATTCAAGGGCCTCGTGGCCGATCGCCGCGGCGATCTGCTCGCTGCGCAAGGCAAGGCGGACGATGCGCGCACCGCGTACAAGCTCGCGCTCGACAGCCTGCCGAAGGAAGACATGTCGGCGCGCCAGCTCGTGCAGTTCAAGCTGGACGCGCTGGGCAGCTGAGCCACGGCTCCCTCAACCTCTTAACTTTGCTTCGCTAATCGATGAATTTGCTGAAACGTTACGCTGTGCCCGTTGCCTGCGCGGCGGCCGTCCTGGCACTGGGGGCCTGCTCGTCGACGAAGGACGCGCGTCGCGTGCCGACGCCGCTGACCGAGTTCAAACCCGTCCTCGACGTGCAACAGGTCTGGTCGTCGAGCGTCGGCAAGGGCGGCCGCTACCTGTTCTCGCCGGTGGCGGTGGGCGACGCAGTCTTCGCGGCCGGCGAAAACGGCTCGGTCGAGAAGATCGACGCAAAGACCGGTCAGCGGATCTGGCGCGCGAAGCTCGACTCGGACCTGTCGGCGGGCGTCGGCAGCGACGGCAACCTGACCGCGGTCGGCGCGCTGAAGGGCGGCGTGTTCGTGCTCGGCGCGGACGGCAAGCTGCTGTGGAAGACGAGCGTGCAGGGCGAGATCTTCTCGCCGCCGCTCGTCGGCAACGGCCTCGTGATCGTCCGCACGATCGACGGTCAGGTGATCGCGTTTTCCGCGCAAACCGGCGAACAGAAGTGGAACTACCGCAACCGCGCGGTGCCGCTGAACCTGCGCGTGTCGGCGGGCATGACGTTCGCGGGCGACGCCGCGGTGCTCGCGGGCTTCCCGGGCGGCGGCCTCGTCGCGATCAACCTGCAGACGGGCGAGCCGTACTGGCAGACGCCGGTGTCGTTTCCGAAAGGCGTGACGGAAGTCGAGCGGATCAACGACGTCAGCGGTCCGCCGACGCTCGTCGGTGCGCAAGCCTGCGCAGTGACGTTCCAGGGGCAGCTCGGCTGCTTCGATGCGAACTCGGGCCGCCCGGTGTGGGAGAAGGCGTTCTCGAGCCGCAGCGGCATCGCGCAGGACGACTCGGTGGTCGCGGGCGGCGACGACTGGTCGGTCGTCACCGCGTACGACTCGGCGAGCGGCAACGAGCTGTGGCGCAACACGAAGCTGAAGAGCCGCGACGTCAGCGTGCCGTACCTGCTCGGTCATGCGGTCGTGATGGGCGACTACAAGGGGTACGTGCATTTCCTGTCGCGCGAAGACGGCACGTTCCTCGCCCGGATGAAGACTGACGGCAGCCCGATCACGGCGGCGCCGGTCCTCGCGGGCAACACGCTCGTCGTGCAGACGAACGACGGCGGCCTGTACGGCTTCCGTCCGCGCTGACGCGACGGCGCGCGGGCGCCGTAGCGCGGCGGATCGCCGCACGGTGCGCCGCGCATCACTTGAAGGCGGCCGGGTGCTCCCGGCCGTTCGGTATTTGGAAGGCAGTACGAGACGAATGATGGACGGCGCGCGTCGCGCGCCGGGCGCGCGCATCCGGCGCGGCGCGAATTCGTGATATTTTCATTCAGCGCAGCCGCCCGCAGCAGCGGGCCTCCCGCTGCTGCGCCTCACCGTAGACAACACAGATGAAACCGGTCATTGCCCTTGTTGGGCGCCCCAATGTGGGAAAATCCACGCTGTTCAACCGGCTCACGCGTTCGCGCGATGCGCTGGTGGCCGACTTGCCGGGCCTGACGCGCGATCGCCACTATGGCGAAGGGCGAGTCGGCGAGCGGCCGTACCTCGTCGTCGACACGGGCGGCTTCGAGCCGGTCGCGAAGGACGGCATCCTGCACGAGATGGCGCGTCAGACGCGGCAGGCGGTCGAGGAGGCCGACGTCGTCGTGTTCATCGTCGACGGCCGCAACGGGCTCGCGCCGCAGGACAAGTCGATCGCCGACTACCTGCGCAAGACCGGCCGGCCGATCTTCCTCGTCGTCAACAAGTCCGAGGGGATGAAGTACACGGCCGTCGCGGCCGACTTCTACGAGCTCGGGCTCGGCGATCCGCGCGCGATCTCGGCCGCGCACGGCGACGGCGTGACCGAGATGATCAACGAGGCGCTCGGGGTTGCTTACGCAGGCCAGCCGGAAGAGGAAGACGAGGACAAGGCGTCGCGCGGGACCAAGATCGCGATCGTCGGCCGGCCGAACGTCGGCAAGTCGACGCTCGTCAACACGCTGATCGGCGAGGATCGCGTGATCGCGTTCGACATGCCCGGCACGACGCGCGATTCGATCTACGTCGATTTCGAGCGCAACGGCAAGCCGTACACGCTGATCGACACGGCCGGCCTGCGCCGCCGCGGCAAGGTGTTCGAGGCGATCGAGAAATTTTCGGTCGTGAAAACGCTGCAGTCGATTGCCGACGCGAACGTCGTCATTCTTCTGCTGGATGCGCGCCAGGACATTTCCGACCAGGACGCGCACATCGCCGGGTTCGTGGTCGAGCAAGGGCGGGCGCTGGTGGTCGGCGTGAACAAGTGGGACGGTCTCGACCCGCACGTGCGCGAGCGCACGAAAGCGGATTTGACCCGCAAGCTGAAATTCCTCGATTTCGCGAAATTCCACTTCATTTCCGCTGCGGAAAAGACCGGCATCGGCCCGCTGATGCGTTCGGTCGACGACGCGTACGGCGCGGCGATGGCGAAGCTGCCAACGCCGAAGCTCACGCGCGCGCTGATCGAGGCGGTCGAGTTCCAGCAGCCGCGCCGTCGCGGCCCGGTGCGCCCGAAGCTGCGCTACGCGCACCAGGGCGGCCAGAATCCGCCGGTCATCGTGATCCACGGCAATGCGCTCGATGCGGTGACCGACACCTACAAGCGCTACCTGGAGAATCGTTTCCGCGAAACTTTCTCCCTGACCGGGACTCCATTGCGCATAGAGTTCCGTTCGTCGCACAACCCGTACGCGGACAAGAGCTGAACGCACGTCCCGCAAGGGGTAGGCCGCATGGCCGACGCCCGGGCGGGGCACGCAAAATCGGCTATAGTGTAGCGATTGGCGCCGGATCTCTTTTTCTTCGTCGCCAATCCAGATCAACCTGCAAAACAAGATGGAGTACGCCATGAGCAACAAAGGGCAATTGTTACAAGACCCGTTTTTGAACGCACTGCGCAAGGAGCACGTTCCCGTTTCGATCTATCTCGTCAACGGCATCAAGCTCCAAGGGAACATCGAATCGTTCGACCAGTACGTCGTGTTGCTCCGTAATACGGTGACCCAGATGGTCTACAAGCATGCCATCTCGACGGTCGTTCCGGCGCGCCCGGTGAACTTCCACCCGGACGCGGAAGTCTCGTCCTAACCTATCGCAGCGGCCGGCATCCGGTCGCCGCGTGCGACCGATGCCAGCCGCCATATCTTGACACCTGACAATTTGATCAACGCAGCGCTCGTCGGCATCGATTTCGGCAAGACCGATTTCGAAGCCAGTCTCGAAGAACTCAGTCTTCTTGCATCCAGCGCGGGGGCGCATCCCGCCGTCACCCTGACCGGCCGCCGGTCCAGCCCCGATGCCGCGATGTTCGTCGGCAGCGGCAAAGCCGAAGAATTGCGGCTGGCCTGCGAAGCCAACGACGTCGACATCGTCATCTTCAATCACGCCCTGGCGCCTGCCCAGCAACGCAATCTGGAGCGCACGCTTAACAGGCGGGTCGTCGACCGCACGAGTCTCATCCTCGACATCTTCGCGCAGCGCGCGCGCAGCCACGAAGGCAAGCTGCAGGTCGAGCTCGCTCAACTGCAATATCTGTCGACCCGGCTGATCCGCGCGTGGACCCACCTCGAGCGGCAAAAAGGTGGTATCGGCCTGCGCGGCCCCGGCGAAACGCAGCTCGAAACCGACCGCCGCCTGATCGGCGAGCGCATCAAGATGCTGAAGTCGCGCCTCGATCGGCTGCGTCGCCAGCACAGCACGCAGCGTCGCCAGCGGGCGCGCAGCGGCACGATGTCGGTCTCGCTCGTCGGCTACACGAACGCAGGCAAGTCGACGCTGTTCAACGCGCTGACGAAGGCGCAGGCGTATGCGGCCGACCAGCTGTTCGCGACGCTCGACACGACGTCGCGGCGCGTGTATCTCGGCGACGAGGTCGGCCAGATCGTGGTGTCGGACACCGTCGGGTTCATTCGCGAGCTGCCGCACCAGCTGGTCGCGGCGTTCCGCGCGACGCTCGAGGAAACGATCCACGCGGATCTGCTGCTGCATGTCGTCGATGCGTCGAGCGCGGTGCGGCTCGAGCAGATCGAGCAGGTCAACGGCGTGTTGCACGAGATCGGCGCGGACACGATCCGGCAGGTCCTGGTATTCAACAAGATCGACGCCGTGCCTGAGCTGGCGGCCCGCGGCGACGCGGTCGAGCGGGACGAGTATGGTAATATTTCGCGCGTCTTTTTGAGCGCGCGTACCGGTCAAGGGCTGGACGCGCTGCGCGCCGCCATCGCCGAGATCGCCTCTGCGGAACACCTTGACGGCGCGATGCCGCTCGACGGCGCGCCCGCGGAATCACACGAAGACCATACGCTTTCCGAACACGGGCGTTAGCCGGTCCCGGCCGGTTTGCCGGCGTCTAATCTGGTGAACAAACTCTGGTGAACGAATACAACGAGCGGAGTAACGGGCGGCGGAAGCACGCCTTGCTGTCGATCAACGATCCCCGCTGGGGACGTGGCGAAGGCAATGGCGGGACGCAGCCCCGCGCGAACGAATCGAAGCGCCCGCCAGGCGGTGACGGCGAAGGCCCGCCCGATCTCGACGAAATGTGGCGCAATTTCAACCGGCGCCTGAGCGGCCTGTTCGGCGGCAAGGGCGGCAACGGATTCCGTCCGGATAACGGCCGGGCCGCGAGAGTCGGCGTCGGCATCGTGATCGGTGTGCTGGTCGCGGTCTACGCGGGCAGCGGCCTGTTCGTCGTGCCGGAAGGTCAGACGGGCGTCGTGCTGCAGATGGGCCGGCTCGCCGGCACCGTCGACCAGGGCGTGCACTGGCGCGCACCGTATCCGTTCGCATCGCACGAGATCGTCGACACGTCGCAGAGCCGCTCGGTCGAGGTCGGCCGCAACAACGTCGTACGTCTCGCGAACGTGAAGGAATCCGCGATGCTGACGCGCGACGCCGACATCGTCGACGTGCGCTTCGCGGTGCAGTACCGGATCCGTTCGGCAACCGACTACCTGTTCCGCAGCGCCGATCCGGAGCGCAGCGTCACGCAGGCCGCACAGGCCGCGGTGCGCGCGATCGTCGGCACGCGCAGCGCAGCGGACATCCTCAATCAGGATCGCGATGCATTGCGCCAGCAGGTGAGCGAAGCGATCCAGCGCGATCTCGACCGCTATCACACGGGGCTCGAAGTCACGTCCGTGACGATGCAAAGCGTCGCGGCGCCCGAGCAGACGCAGGCCGCCTATAGCGAAGTGGCGAAGGCGCGCGACGAGCGCGAGGCGGCGAAGCGCGCCGCGCAGGCCTATGCGAGCGACCTGCTGCCGAAGGCACAGGGCGATGCCGCGAAGCTGACCGACGAGGCGAAGGCGTATGCGGATCGCGTCGTCACGCAGGCCGAGGGCGACGCGGAGCGCTTCAAGCAGGTCTACGCGCAGTATTCGAAGGCGCCGGCCGTGATCCGCGAACGGATGTACTTGGAGACTATGCAGGAAATCTATTCGAACTCGACGAAGATCTTCGTCGGCAGCAAGGGTGGCAACAACGTGCTGTATCTCCCGCTCGACAAGCTGGTCGAGCAGGGCAGGCAGAATGCGGCGGGCGCCGCTGCGCCGTCCGGCGCATCGGCGGCTGCAGTGCCCGCGCCGGCCGCGGCATCGACGCCGTCGGCAAGCGTGCCGGCTTCGGCGGCCGCACCGGCGTCCGGCAGCGATGTGCTGCGATCGCGCGAAGCGTTTCGCAGCCGGTCGCGCGAAGACGATCTGAAGTAACGGGAGCGCGTGTCATGAATCGAATCATTGCGCTCGTCGTTGCAATCGTGATCGTCGCCTTCGCTGCGTCGTCGACCGTCCTGACCGTCGACCCGCGCCATGCGGCCGTGTTGTCGGGTCGTTCCGGCGCTGACCCTACGCTGGCCGGTCCCGGCGTTCATTTCAAGCTGCCGCCGCCGTTGCAGACGGCGACGCTGATCGACACCCGCCTGCAGTCGCTGGAGTCGGCGGATCCGCTGCAGTTCGCGACCGCGGACAAGCATGACCTGCTTATCGGCTACATGGTCAAGTACCGGATTGCCGATCCGATGAAGTATTTCGTCGCGACGGGCGGCGAGCCGGCAGCGGCCGCCGACCGCCTGGGCGTCGCGCTGAAGGGCGCGCTCGGCGATGCGATTGGCAAGCACGAGCGCGACGACGTGATCGGCGGCCAGCGCGCGATCGCCGGCGCCGCCCGCGGCGCGGTGCAGGCGACGGCGTCCGGGTATGGCGTGGACGTAGTCGACGTGCAGCTCACGCGTGTCGACCTGCCGGCCGCGCAGACCGACGCCGCGTACCAGCGGATGATCGCGGCGCTGCGCGGGCAGGCTGCGCAGGTGCGCGCCGAAGGTGCGGCGGACGTCGAGCAGATCAAGGCCGACGCGGAGCGCGAGCAGCAGGCGGTGCTGGCGAACGCGTACAAGTCGGCGCAGACGATCAAGGGCGAGGGCGACGCGAAGGCCGCAACGATCGCCGCCGATGCGTTCGGCCGCGATCCGCAGTTCTACCAGTTCTATGCGAGCCTGCAGGCGTATCGCAACACGTTCAAGCGCAACGACATCATCGTCGTCGACCCCGACAGCGAGTTTTTCCGTTTCATGCGCAGCCCGACGGGCGGCGCCGCACCGGCGGCGCCCGCTGCTCCCCGCAAACACTGAACTTGGGGCGCCGCGTCATGCGGCGCCGTCGCTCGCATGGACCTGGCTGGCTCGTTGTTGCTCGCAGTTGCGCTGATGCTGATTATCGAGGGCGCATTTCCCTTCGTGTTTCCGTCCGCATGGCGGGACACGTTTCGTAGAATAGCGGAGCGGCCGCCGCATCATATCCGGATCGGCGGGCTGATCGTGATGGCGCTCGGGCTCGCACTGCTGCTGCTCGCCACCTGATCCGGACGGCGCATCCGGCCGCCTGCCTGAACCCGATTCCGATTCACACCGCGGTGCGCGTGTCGCGCGCCGCGTTTCCCGTCGTAGGACCGTACCGATGTCGACCTGGTTACTTCCCGAGAATATCGCCGACGTGCTGCCGTCGGAAGCGCGCAAGATCGAGGAGCTGCGCCGCAGGCTGCTCGACCGCTTCCGTTCGTACGGCTACGAAATGGTGATGCCGCCGCTGCTCGAATACCTCGAGTCGCTGCTGACGAGCGGCGGCAACGATCTGCGCCTGCGCACCTTCAAGCTGGTCGACCAGCTGTCGGGGCGCACGCTCGGCCTGCGTGCGGACATCACGCCGCAGGTCGCGCGCATCGACGCGCACCTGCTGAACCGCCAGGGCGTGACGCGCCTCTGCTATGCGGGTCACGTGATGCACACGCGCCCGCGCGGCCTGCATGCGACCCGTGAGCAGATCCAGATCGGCGCCGAAATCTACGGTCACGCCGGGCTGGAAGCCGATCTCGAAATCCAGCAACTGATGCTCGATGCGCTGCATCTCGCAGGCCTGTCGCGCATCCGGCTCGACCTGTGCCACGCGGGCGTGCTCGCGGCGCTGCTCGCGCGCGACGCGCAGGCCGCCGAACGCGGCGAGGCGCTGTACGACGCGCTATCGGGCAAGGACGTGCCGCTGCTGAACGAACTGACCGACGATCTCGGCGCCGATACGCGCGCCGCGCTGCTCGCGCTGCCGCACCTGTACGGCGATGCGAGCGTGCTCGACGAGGCGCGCGTGCGGCTGCCCGCGCTGCCTGAGATCACGCGCGCGCTCGACGATCTCGCGCAGCTCGCGGCGCAGGCGAAGGGTGTCGAAGTCGCGATCGATCTCGCCGACCTGCGCGGCTACGCGTACCACAGCGGCGCAATGCTGACGGCCTACATCGACGGCGTGCCGAACGCGATCGCGCGCGGCGGCCGTTACGATCACGTCGGCCAGGCGTACGGCCGCGCCCGCCCGGCGACGGGCTTCTCGCTCGACCTGCGCGAGCTCGCGCGGATTTCGCCGGTCGAAGCGCGCGGCACCGCGATCCTCGCGCCGTGGGCGCAGGACGACGCGTTGCGCGCGGCCGTCGCGGCGCTGCGCGACGCGGGCGAGGTCGTGATCCAGGCGCTGCCGGGGCACGATCATGTGCTCGACGAGTTCGCCTGCGACCGCTCGCTCGTCGAGCGCAACGGCGCGTGGGTGGTCGAGCCCCGCTAAAAAAGCGTTCGCGGGCTGCGTTTTGGCGTGCCATATCGTTGAAGCGAAACGGAAAAATTCGGAATCGCCCGCGAACATAGGTAGAATACGTTTTTAACCAGCTAACGAATCAACATGTCTGCCAGCGCAGTGAATGTGACTCCCGGGCGCAATGTCGTCGTCGTGGGGACTCAATGGGGTGATGAAGGCAAGGGCAAGATCGTCGACTGGCTGACGGACCACGCCCAGGGCGTCGTGCGTTTCCAGGGCGGCCACAACGCCGGCCACACCCTCATCATCGGCGGCAAGAAAACCATCTTGCGCCTCATTCCGTCGGGCATCATGCGTGAAGGCGTCGCCTGCTACATCGGCAACGGCGTCGTCCTGTCCCCCGAGGCACTGTTCAAGGAAATCGGCGAGCTCGAAGAAGCCGGTGTGAACGTGCGCGACCGACTGTTCATTTCCGAAGCGACCACGCTGATCCTGCCGTATCACATCGCGATCGACCAGGCGCGCGAAGCGCGCAAGGGCGCGGGCAAGATCGGCACGACCGGCCGCGGCATCGGCCCGGCGTACGAAGACAAGGTCGGCCGCCGCGCGCTGCGCGTGCAGGACCTGTTCGACGCGAAGACCTTCGCCGACCGCCTGCGCGAGAACCTCGACTTCCACAACTTCGTGCTGACCCAGTACCTGGGCGGCGCGGCGGTCGATTTCCAGGCCACGCTCGACACGATGCTCGGCTATGCGGACCGCCTGAAGCCGATGGTGGCCGACGTGTCGCGCCGCCTGTACGACGCGAACAACGCGGGCCAGAACCTGCTGTTCGAAGGCGCGCAGGGCACGCTGCTCGACATCGACCACGGCACCTATCCGTTCGTCACGTCGAGTAACTGTGTTGCCGGCGCAGCGGCGGCGGGCGCGGGCGTCGGTCCGCAGAAGCTCAACTACATCCTCGGCATCACGAAGGCGTATTGCACGCGCGTCGGTTCGGGCCCGTTCCCGAGCGAGCTGTACGACGCCGACAACCCGAAGCGCCAGGACCAGGTCGGCGTCACGCTCGCGAACGTCGGCAAGGAGTTCGGTTCGGTCACGGGTCGCCCGCGCCGCACCGGCTGGCTCGACGCGGCCGCGCTGCGTCGCTCGATCCAGATCAACGGCGTGTCGGGCCTGTGCATGACGAAGCTCGACGTGCTCGACGGCCTCGACGAGGTCAAGCTGTGCGTCGGCTACAAGATCGACGGCAAGGATGCGGACATCCTGCCGCGCGGCGCGGCCGATGTCGCGCGCTGCGAGCCCGTGTACGAGACGTTTGTCGGCTGGAAGGAAAGCACCGTCGGCATCAACTCGTGGGATGCGCTGCCGGAAAACGCCCGTGCGTACCTGACTCGCGTCCAGGAAGTGGCCGGCGTGCCGATCGACATGGTGTCGACCGGCCCGGACCGCGACGAGACGATCCTGCTCCGTCATCCGTTCAAGGTGTAACGCACGATGACGCAGCAGAACACGATGACTACGCTTGTGATGACCGATCCGCGCAACGACGACAAGAACCTGTGGGTGGGCTGGGACGAATATCACCGTCTGATCGAGATGCTCGCGCTCCAGGTGCATGAGTCCGGCTGGAAGTTCGACCAGATCCTGTGCCTCGCGCGCGGCGGCCTGCGCGTCGGCGACCAGCTGTCGCGGATCTACGACGTGCCGCTCGCGATCCTCGCGACCAGCTCGTATCGCGAAGCGGCCGGTCGCGAGCAGGGCGACCTCGATATCGCCCAGTACATCACGATGACGCGCGGCAATCTCGCGGGTAACGTGCTGCTGGTCGACGACCTCGTCGACTCCGGCGTCACGCTCGCACGCGTGCAGGAGCACCTGAAGGAGCGCTATCCGGCCGTCACGGCAGTGCGCTCGGCTGTGCTCTGGTACAAGGGCTGCTCGAAGGTGAAGCCCGACTACCACACGCAGTTCCTGCCGACGAATCCGTGGATCCATCAGCCGTTCGAGGAATGGGATACGGTTCGCCCGCACAATCTCGAGGCCTGGATCAAGCGCGGCGACGCGCAGCGCGACGGCGCACGCGCGTAAGCGCCTGCCGGCCGATCGCCAAACCACCCAGACGGCGTCGCTTGCGGCGCCGTTTTCATTGGTGCGTCGCGACCCGGGTAGGCAACCGCTGGCGTGACGGCTATGATGGCCTCCCTGCCACAGCTCGCGCCGCGTTGCATCGGCAGAGCGGGCCTCGTGGCTTCGCGGCAACAGGACAGGACGGCATTCGCCCACCGCGCGAGTAGAATAGCGCTCGTTTTGTCCTATTCCGGACCCGATTATTACGCTGCATATGAACGATACGACTCACGCGACTAACGCGATCCATGCGCCGCATTCGTCGACGCAACAACATTCGCTGCAGGCGCTCGCGATCGCCGCAATCGGCGTGGTGTTCGGCGACATCGGCACAAGCCCGCTGTATTCGCTCAAGGAGGCGTTCAGCCCCGCACACGGCATTCCGCTCACGGAAGGCTCGATCCTCGGCGTGATCTCGCTGCTGTTCTGGGCGATCATTCTCGTGGTCGGCATCAAATACCTGCTGTTCGTGATGCGCGCCGACAACAACGGCGAGGGCGGCGTGCTGGCGCTGATGGCGTTGTCGCTGCGGCCGCTCAATTCGAAGAGCCGCGTGACGGGCGCGCTGATGGCGCTCGGGATCTTCGGCGCGTGCATGTTCTACGGCGACGCGGTGATCACGCCGGCGATCTCGGTGATGTCGGCGGTCGAAGGTCTCGAGATCGCGACCCCGCATCTGTCCCATCTCGTGCTGCCGATCACGATCGTGATCCTGATCGCGCTGTTCTGGATCCAGCGTCACGGCACCGCGACGGTCGGCAAGCTGTTCGGCCCGATCATGGTGCTGTGGTTCATCGCGATCGCGGCGCTCGGCGTGTATCACATCGTGCGCGTGCCGGGCATCGTCGCGGCGATCAATCCGTACTACGCGGTGTCGTTCATGTCGGACCACGTGCTGCAGGCCTACGTCGTGCTCGGCTCGGTCGTGCTGGTGCTGACGGGCGCCGAAGCGCTCTACGCGGACATGGGCCATTTCGGCGCTAGGCCGATCCGGATCGCGGCGTACGGGCTCGTGATGCCGTCGCTCGTGCTCAACTACTTCGGGCAGGGCGCGCTGCTGATCCAGAACCCGAAGGCGATCGAGAACCCGTTCTTCCTGCTCGCGCCCGACTGGGCGCTGCTGCCGCTCGTCGTGCTGTCGACGGTCGCGACCGTGATTGCGTCGCAGGCGGTGATCTCGGGCGCGTATTCGCTGACCTCGCAGGCGATCCAGCTCGGCTACGTGCCGCGCATGAAGGTGCTGCACACGTCCGAACTGGCGATCGGCCAGATCTACGTGCCGGTCGTGAACTGGATGCTGCTGTTCGTGATCCTCTGCATCGTGATCGGCTTCAAGAGCTCGGACAACCTTGCCGCGGCGTACGGTATCGCGGTGACGGCGACGATGGTGATCACGACCGTGCTCGCCGCGGTCGTGATGGTGAAGGTGTGGAACTGGAACCGGCTGCTGGTCGGCGGGATCATCGCGGTGTTCCTCGCGGTCGACCTCGGCTTCTTCGGCGCGAACCTGCTGAAGGTCGCGCAAGGCGGCTGGCTGCCGCTCGGGATCGGTGCGCTGCTGTTCTTCCTGCTGATGACCTGGTACAAGGGGCGCCACATCGTGAAAGAGCGCACGGCGGCCGACGGCATCCCGCTCGAGCCGTTCCTGCAGGGACTGCTCGCGCATCCGCCGCACCGCGTGTCGGGCACGGCGATCTACCTGACCGGCAACGACAGGCTCGTGCCCGTCAGCCTGCTGCACAACCTGAAGCACAACAAGGTGCTGCACGAGCGGACCATCTTCCTGACGTTCGTCACGCGCGACATCCCGTACGTGCGCGACGACAAGCGGCTGAGCGCGCGCGACGCGGGCGGCGGGCTGTACATGGTGACGGCGGAATACGGCTTCAACGAGACGCCGGACGTGAAGGCGGTGCTGGAAGAGTTCGGCCGTACCCACGACATGACGTTCGAGCTGATGGATACGTCGTTCTTCCTCGCGCGCGAAACGGTCGTGCCGACGCAACTGCCGGGCATGTCGATCTGGCGCGAGCGCGTGTTCGCGTGGATGCACCAGAACGCCGCGAAGCCGACCGATTTCTTCGCGATTCCGGCGAACCGGGTGGTCGAGCTCGGCACGAAGATCGAGATTTGACGGCTGCGGGCGTGCGCCCCGCGCAGCCCCCCCCGGAACGAAAAAAGCCCGCCGTCAGGCGGGCTTTTTGTTGGCGCGTGCGATGCTCAGCGCTTGAGTTTCGCGAACGCCGCGGCCATTGCGCCGGCCGGTTCCGGCTCGCGCGAGCGGGGCGGCCGCGCCTGACCGCCTCGGCTTGCGCCGCGATCCTGGCCGCTGCGCGCCGCCGTGCCCGGGGTCGCATCGTCGTCGAGGCGCATCGTCAGCGCGATGCGCTGGCGCTTGACGTCGACGTCGAGCACCTTGACCTTGACCACCTGACCGGCCTTCACGACTTCGTGCGGGTCCTTGATGAACTTCGTCGACAGCGCGGACACGTGGACGAGGCCGTCCTGGTGCACGCCGACGTCGACAAACGCGCCGAACGCGGCGACGTTCGTCACGACGCCTTCGAGGACCATGCCGGGCACCAGGTCCGACACCTTCTCGACGCCTTCGCGGAACGTCGCGGTCTTGAATTCCGGGCGCGGGTCGCGGCCCGGCTTCTCCAGTTCCGACAGGATGTCGCGCACGGTCGGCAGGCCGAAACGCTCGTCGACGAATTCGGCGGGCGACAGGCCCGCGAGCGCTTCGCGGCTGCCGAGCACGTCGTCGATGCGCTTGCTGATCTTCGCGAGGATCCGTTCGACGACCGGATACGCTTCCGGGTGCACCGACGAGCGGTCGAGCGGATTCTCGCCGCCGTTGATGCGCAGGAAGCCGGCTGCCTGCTCGAAGGTCTTGTCGCCGAGGCGCGGCACCTTGCGCAGGTGCTCGCGGGACGGGAACGGGCCGTTCGCGTCGCGATAGTCGACGATGTTGCGCGCGAGCGTCGAGTTCAGGCCCGACACGCGCGCGAGCAGTGCGGCCGAAGCGGTGTTCGCGTCGACGCCGACCGCGTTCACGCAGTCCTCGACGACCGCGTCGAGCGAACGCGCGAGTTCGCGCTGGTTCACGTCGTGCTGGTACTGGCCGACGCCGATCGCCTTCGGCTCGATCTTGACGAGTTCGGCGAGCGGGTCCTGCAGGCGGCGCGCGATCGACACGGCGCCGCGCAGCGACACGTCGAGCTCGGGGAATTCCTTCGCCGCGAGCTCGGACGCCGAGTACACGGACGCGCCGGCTTCCGACACGACGATCTTCTGCAGGCGCAGTTCGGGGTGCTTCGCGATCAGCTCGCTCGCGAGCTTGTCGGTTTCACGCGACGCAGTGCCGTTGCCGATGCTGACGAGCTCCGCCTGGGTTTGCGCGGCGATGCGCGCGAGCTTCGCGAGCGAGCCGTCCCAGTCGCGGCGCGGCTCGTGCGGGTAGATCGTGTCGGTCGCGAGCAGCTTGCCGGTGCGGTCGACGACCGCGACCTTCACGCCAGTGCGCAGGCCGGGGTCGAGACCGATCACGGCCTTCGGGCCGGCCGGCGCCGCGAGCAGCAGGTCCTTCAGGTTGCGCGCGAACACGCGGATCGCCTCGTGTTCGGCGTCCTCGCGCAACTGCGTCAGCAATTCGTTCTCGATGTGCGGCTGCACCTTCACGCGCCAGCACCAGCGGCAGACATCGGACAGCCACTTGTCGGCCGGCCGGTTCTGGTTCGCGATGCCGAAATGGCGCGCAATCATTGCCTCGCCGGGATGCGGCACCAGCGCGTCGAGTTCCTCGCCGAGGCCGAGCTTGACCGTCAGCACGCCGGCGTTGCGACCGCGGAACAGCGCGAGCGCGCGGTGCGACGGCACGGTCTTGATCGTTTCCGCGTAGTCGTAGTAATCGCGGAATTTCTCGCCTTCTTCGTTCTCCTTGCCTTCGACGACCGCCGACGACACGACGCCCTGGTTGTGCAGGTAGTCGCGCAGCTTGCCGAGCAGCTCGGCCGTTTCGCCGAACTGTTCGGACAAAATGTCGCGGGCGCCGTCGAGCGCGGCCTTCACGTCGGCGACGCCCTTGTCGGCGTCGACGTAGGCGGCCGCTTCGGCCTGCGGGTCGAGCAGCGGGTTGCCGAGCAGCGCCTGCGCGAGCGGCTCGAGGCCGGCTTCGCGGGCGATCTGCGCGCGCGTGCGGCGCTTCGGCTTGTACGGCAGATAAAGGTCTTCGAGCACCTGCTTGCTGTCGGCGGCGTCGATCGCGGCGCGCAGCTCGTCGGTCAGCTTGCCTTGCTCGTCGATGCTCGCGAGGATCGTGGCGCGGCGCTCCTCGAGCTCGCGCAGGTACAGCAGGCGTTCCTCGAGCTGGCGCAGCTGCGTGTCGTCCAGGTTGCCGGTCACTTCCTTGCGGTACCGGGCAATGAACGGAACGGTGGCGCCTTCGTCGAGGAGTTGCACTGCCGCCGCGACCTGGCGCGGCTGGACGGTCAGTTCGGTGGCGATGCGCTGTACGATCTTGAGTGCTACGGTTTCCGTCATGTCGTGGATGATCTGCCTGCTGAAATCGCGGCGCGGGCCCGTGAGGCCCGCCTGGCGGGCCGCTCGCGGCGAGCCCGCCGAACCAGACGCCGCGGGTGAATGAAGCGGGGCATTTTGCCATAAATGGCCGAGCGTCCATCCGCGGGGTGATAGAATTTGACACATGTCCCGCAGCTTTCCTACGACGTTGCCAACCTCCCGTTTTCCTCTCGTCGCGCTCGGCGCAGCGCTTGCCGCGGCTTTGTCCCTCGGGGCGGCCGGTGCGCATGCGCAGGCGTCCGCTGTCGCCGCATCGGCCGCCGACGCGGCCGCGCCCGTCTCGGCCTCGACCACACGCGACTTCGACGCACGTCAAAAAGTGCTCGATCAACGCACGGCCAAAAACGATTATCGTTATGCGGTGGCCGAACACGACTGCTACAGCACGTTCTTCGTCAACTACTGCCTCGGCAAGGCGCGCGACCAGATGCGCGAGGAGCGCGCGAGCATCCGTCAGGAGCAGCTCGCGCTCGACGACGAGCAGCGCGCGGTACGGGCGCAGCAGCGCGACGAGCGAATCGCGCTGAAACAGGCGCAAAATGCGGCGGAGGCGCCGCAGCGCGCGGCGAACGAAGCGGCGAACGCGGCTGCGTTCCGCGACAAACAGGAGCAGAGTGCGCTGAAGCAGGCGCAGCGGGGCACGGAAGGCCCGCAGCGCGCGGCGAACAAGCAGGCCTACGATCAGAAACAGGCCGATTTCCAGCGCAAGCTCGACGACGCGCACCAGCAGGCGGCCCAGAAGGCGCAGGAACGGGCGGACAACGCCGCGCGCTACGAGCAGAAGCAGAAGGAGGCCGCGCAGCACAAGGCCGACGTGGAGCAGCGACAGAAGGAAGCGGCCGAGAAGGCCAAGCAGCAACAGCAGCAAATGCAGGGGCAGTAACGTGTTGGGTTGATCCGGAAAGCAGTCTCGAGCGCACCGGCACGCGGGCCGGCGCGCTGCTTCGATGAGGAGGCGCATATGCAAAGCCGTCAAGTGGAACAGCAGCAGGAATTGCACAACCGGTTGGCTTCATTGCAGGAGCTCCACGCTCAGCTGGCTCGGGAAATCGAGCAGAAGGAAGGGCGGTCCGACATCGACGACATAACGCTGCACCGGCTGAAGAAAGAGAAGCTGGCGGCCAAAGACAAAATCATCATGCTGCAATCGCAGCTGGAACCGGATAAGCGCGCCTGAGCGCGGCCTGGCAAGCGCCGGCGCCGCTCGGGCGCTGGACACAGGAACGCTTGCCTTGAATTCACCGCTTGAAGCCACCCCCGATGCCCGGCGAGACAGCTCGTCCGCCGGGCGCGCACGTGCGCCCGAAGCCACCTTCGAGCTGAGCCGCAAGCGCGTCGACGAGCTCGACGCGATCTTCGGCGACGGCGGGCTGTTTGCGCGCGCGCTCGACGGCTACCGTCCCCGCGCATCGCAGATCGAGATGGCGCGTGCAGTCGCGGCCGCGATGGAGGCGTCCGCGCGCCGGATGCCCGAACCCGAGATCTTCGAGACCCGCAAGCGCCCGGCGCGGCGCCTGCAGAATGACGCGGAACACGCGGCCGAACCCGGCGCGGACGGCGTCGCGGAAGCGGAGGCCGACGGCGACGCGGGCGACAACACGCTGATCGTCGAGGCGGGCACGGGCACCGGCAAGACCTACGCGTATCTCGTGCCGGCGATGCTGTGGGGCGGCAAGGTCATCGTATCGACCGGCACCAAGCACCTGCAGGACCAGCTGTTCCTGCGCGACCTCCCGACCGTGCGCGACGCCCTCGCGGTGCCGGTCACGGTCGCGATGCTCAAGGGGCGCGCGAACTATCTGTGCCACTACTACCTGCAGCGCACCGCGGACAACGGCAGGCTGCCGTCGCGGCAGGACACCGCGTACCTGCAGGAGATCGTCCGTTTCGCGAAAATCACGCGAAGCGGCGACAAGGCCGAGCTGGCGAGCGTGCCGGAGAACGCGCCCGTATGGTCGATGGTCACGTCGACGCGCGACAACTGCCTCGGCCAGGAGTGCCCGCACTACAAGGACTGCTTCGTGATGCAGGCTCGGCGCGAGGCCCAGCAGGCCGACGTCGTCGTCGTCAACCATCACCTGTTCTTCGCGGACATCATGCTGCGCGACACGGGGATGGCCGAGCTGCTGCCGAACGCGAACACGATCATCTTCGACGAAGCGCACCAGCTGCCGGAGACGGCGACGCTGTTCTTCGGCGAAACGCTGTCGACAACGCAGATCCTCGAGCTTGCGCGCGATACGGTCGCGGAGGGCCTGAGCCATGCGCGCGACGCGGTCGAATGGGTGAAGCTCGGCGGCGCGCTCGAGCGTGCTGCGCGGGACCTGCGGCTTGCGTTCGCGGACGACACGATCGTGCGCATGTCGCTCGCGCAGCTCGGCGACGACCATCCGCTGTTCGGCGCGCTTGACGATCTGGAGGCGGCGCTCGACGCGCTGGCGTCGGCGCTCGCGAGCCAGGCCGAACGCGCGGAATCGCTCGGCGCATGCCTGCGGCGCGCGCGCGAGCTGCAGGACCTGCTCGCCGGCTGGGTCACGCCCGGCGCCGCGCAGGCGGCCGCCAGCGCGGAGGCGGCGGATTCGAAGGCCGGCGAGGGCGGTGACGCCGGCGAGAAGGTGCGCTGGGTCGAGGTGTTCTCGCATACGGTCCAGCTGCACGAGACGCCGTTGTCCGTCGCGCCGATCTTCGCGAAGCAGCGCGCGGGCGTGCCGCGCGCATGGGTGTTCACGTCGGCGACGCTGTCGGTGCGCGGTGATTTCACGCACTACGCGGCGCAGATGGGGCTCAGTTCGCGCCGCTCGATGACGCTCGCGAGCCCGTTCGACTACCAGACGCAGGGGCTGCTGTACGTGCCGCGCAACCTGCCGCAGCCGTCGTCGCCTGCATTCACGGATGCGGTGTTCGACGCCGCGCTGCCGGCCATCGAGGCGTCGGGCGGCGGCGTGTTCATGCTGTGCACGACGCTGCGCGCGGTCGACCGGATCGCCGCGAAGCTGCGCGACGTGATCGAGTCGCGCGGGTGGAACACGCCGCTCCTCGTGCAGGGCGATGCAAGCCGCACCGAACTGCTCGATCGGTTCCGCGCGTACGGCAACGCGATCCTCGTCGGCAGCCAGAGCTTCTGGGAGGGCGTCGACGTGCGCGGCGACGCGCTGTCGCTCGTCGTGATCGACAAGCTCCCGTTCGCGCCGCCCGACGATCCGGTGCTGGCCGCGCGGCTCGACGCGCTCACGAAGAAGGGCTTGAGTCCGTTCGCCGCGCACCAGCTGCCGCAGGCGGTGATTACGCTGAAGCAGGGCGCGGGCCGGCTGATTCGCGCGGAAACCGATCGCGGCGTGCTGATGATCTGCGACACGCGCCTCGTCGACAAGCCTTATGGGCGTCGGATCTGGCAGAGCCTGCCGCCGTTCAAGCGGACCCGCGAGATCGAAGTCGTCGAGGAGTTCTTTGAAGAGCATCGCGCGGCGAAGCGGGTGTAGCCGCTCGGCGGCGTCCGTGTAGCGCCGCGGTGCGGCGCCAGTAAAAAACCCGGCCAATCGGCCGGGTTTTTTTGTCGCTTCATTTGCAGCGGCGGCTCAGAACTGCCACCACGACTTCTTCGCGCCGGGGCGGGCCTTGCCCGTCACGTACGGGCTGTCCGGGAACGTACCCGCGAGCACGCGCTTCGTGTCCTCGGCGAGTTGCGGCTGCTGCAGCTTGTCGTACGACAGGACCATGATGTGCAGCGCGTCCTCGATCGCCGGCGCGCCCTTGTATTCCTTGATCGCGAGCTGCGCGCGGTTGATCGCCGCGACATAGGCGCCGCGACGGTAGTAGTAGTCGGCGGCGTGCACTTCGTGCGACGCGAGCGCGTTGACGATGTAGCGCATCCGGGCCGCCGCGTCGGGCGCGTACTTGCTCTTCGGAAAGCGGTCGACGACGACCTTGAACGCGTCATACGATTCGCGCAGCGCCTGCGGGTCGCGCTCGCTCATGTCCTGGCCGGAGAAGCGGCCGAACAGACCGAGATCGTCGTTGAAGTGGATCATGCCCTTCAGGTAGTACGCGTACGGGATGTCGGGGTGATCCGGGTGGAGCTGGATGAAGCGGTCGACGGCCTGGTCGGCGGCAGCCGGTTCGTTGTCCTTCCAGTTGCAGTACGCGACGTTGATCTGCGCCTGTTGCGCAAAATGGCCGAACGGGTCACGGCCCTGCAGCGCCTCGAAGTACTTCGCGCACTTGCCCCAGTCGCCGCCGGTCAGGGCATCCTGAGCCTCTGAGTATAATTTGTTGTTCGACCAGGTCGCGGTCTCGTCCTGCTTCTGCGGCAAGCCGTGGCAACCCGCGATGAGGGCTGCGGCCGCAACCGCCGTTGCCCGGGCGGCGACGGTAATTGCCGCGCGTTTGGTCGAATTCATCATGCTCGCATGTCCTAGCTTCAAGTCTCGGTGACCCAGTCTAAATGACCCGTTCAAATTCGCAGAATGCCCAGAAGGGCAAGTCAAATCGCGAAGATTATAGCCCAAGCGATCGGCCCGCCGACGCCGCTCCCGGCGATTCGCTCGATGACGACCTGATCGGCGACGCGCTGCAGTCGTCCGTTGCGTCGTCCGCCACGGCCGACGATGCGCCGCGTGTCGTCGAAGTCCCGCCGTCGCTCGCCGGCGAACGACTCGACAAGGCGCTCGCGCAACTGTTCCCCGAATTCTCGCGCAGCCGGCTGCAAAGCTGGATCGACGCACAGCGGGTGCGCGTCGACGGCGCGCCCGCGAAGATCCGCCAGCCGGTGCCGCTCGGCGCGACGATCGAGCTCGTGCCCGACCTGCTGCCGGAGCAGCTCGCGTTCACGCCGGAGCCGGTGCCGCTCGACATCGTCTACGAGGACGACGCGCTCGTCGTGATCAACAAGCCGGCCGGCCTCGTCGTCCATCCGGCCGCCGGCAACTGGAGCGGCACGATCCTCAACGGCCTGCTGCACCGCTACGGCGACGCGGCGGCCGGCCTGCCGCGCGCGGGGATCGTCCATCGGCTCGACAAGGAGACCTCGGGCCTGATGGTCGTCGCGCGCACGCTTGCCGCGCAGACCGACCTGGTCCGCCAGCTGCAGGCCCGCACCGTGAAGCGCCGCTATTTCGCGCTCGTCTGGGGCACGATGCCGGAGGACGGGACGATCGACGCGCCGATCGGCCGCGATCCGCGCGAGCGCACCCGGATGGCGGTCGTGACCGGAGCGTCCGGCAAGCCGGCGCGCACGCATTTCCGCACGGTTGACACATGTCTGTGGCAACGTCAGCCGGTTTCCGCGATCCAGTGCGATCTCGAGACGGGCCGCACGCACCAGATCCGCGTGCATTGCGCGCACGCCGGGCATCCGCTGCTGGGCGACCCCGTGTACGGGCGCGCGCGCGGCAAGCGCTCGGTGACGCCGCTGCCGGACGGTTTCGCGCGGCAGGCGCTGCATGCGTGGCGGCTCGGTCTCGTGCATCCGGTGAGCGGCAAGACGATGCAATGGCGCTGCCCGTTGCCGGACGACATGACCGCGCTCGTCGCGGCGCTCGGATTCGGGCAGGACGATGGGGAATTCGACGACGACGACGGTGTCTACGACGATGATTTCGGCGGCGACTATCACGACGATGAGCCGTACCTGGACGACGAGGAGGAGTGAGTGGCGATGACGAACCTGGCGCCGTTGACGTGGCAGGACTGCGTGCAGCCCGACTGGCAGGTGTCGCCGCGCGTGCGCGCGCTGGTCACGACGCGCGACGGCGGCGTCAGCGAGGGCGCTTACGGGCGCTGGCAGGACGGCGTCGCGCTGCCGGGCGGGATGAATCTCGGCCTGCATACCGGCGATGACCCGGCCCACGTCGCCGAGAACCGCGCACGGCTGCTTGCGCTTGCGGGCCAGCCGCGCGCCGCATGGCTCGATCAGGTTCACGGCGCGCGGATCGTGCGCGCCGACGAGGTGATTGCAGCCGATTCCGGATCCGCTGCGCCGGCGCAGGCCGACGCGAGCGTAACCGACCGCGCGAATGCGGTATGCGTCGTGATGGTCGCTGATTGCCTGCCGGTGCTGCTGTGCGATGCGCAGGGGCGCGCGGTCGGCGCGGCGCACGCGGGCTGGCGCGGGCTCGCTGCCGGCATCGTCGAACAGACCGCCGCGCGCGTCGCGGCGCTTGCAGGCGGCGCGACGGACGGCCTGCACGCGTTCCTCGGGCCGGCGATCGGCCCGGATGCGTTCGAGGTCGGCGCGGACGTGCGCGACGCATTTCTCGACACGGCCCCGCAGTCGGAGCATGATGAAACCGGCCGCGCGTTCGTCGCGATCGAAGGCGCGCCCGGCAAGTATCTCGCCGATCTCTACGCGCTGGCGCGCTTGCGCCTGGCGCGCGCGGGCGTCGTGCGCGTGACCGGCGGCGGCGCGTGCACGGTCGCCGAGCGTTCGCGCTTCTATTCGTACCGGCGCGACCGCGTGACGGGCCGCATGGCGGCGGCGATCTGGCTGACGGACTGACATGGCGCGCGGACGAGCTTGCTGCGACGCGGCATCGGATTGTCTCGATATTTGCGCGGCGTTGCGCCGCGCATCCGCAAGCAAAAGAAAATATGTGAAGTCAAGCGAACGAAAATGTTTCGGGTTCGCCGGAAGCCTTGTCCCGCCTGTTTCGTGCGGATTATCTCGATTTAGCGGTTAAACGGCGCGCCGGTTTGATGCAACGCTTCACATGGGGAAAACGATAATGATAAAAATACCGCACTGCGGCAGAATCTGGAGGCGCCCCTCCAGTGCATGACGGCCCGGCTCGTTCGGCCGGCACGCCGCGCCGCGAGCAGGATTTCCACGATTGACGCTCAGGAATCACCGGTAAGGCAGGTAATGACAGCATCGAAAAACTCGTCGACGTCCGCACAGGCGGACACTTCCACGGGCCGCCAGGCATTCGATCAGGCAGCCCAGCCGATGCAGCAGATGTTCGAGGCGTGGTTGAACGCATGGCGGGGCTTCGCGGACCCGGCGCGCGCGGCGACCGCATCGGCCGCGACGAATCCGTTCGCGACGTTCCAGTTTCCCAAGTCGTTTCCGTTCCAGGTGCCGTCGATGCCCGATTTCGGCGGCGCGGCGTCGCCGTTCGCGGGCCTGAAGCTGCCGGTCGCCGCGATTGCCCCTGAGCGCCTGCAGAAGCTGCAGGCCGACTATGCGCGCGACTGCGCGACGCTGATGCAGCAGGCGAGCGCGGCGAAGCTCGAGGCGCCCGAACTGAAGGATCGCCGTTTCAGCGGCGACGCATGGAAGGCGTCGCCCGCGCACGCGTTCGCCGCGGCGTGGTACCTGCTCAACGCGCGCTACCTGCAGGAGCTCGCCGACGCGCTCCAGACCGATCCGAAGACGCGCGAGCGGATTCGCTTCACGGTCCAGCAGTGGACGGCCGCCGCCGCGCCGAGCAACTTCCTCGCGCTCAATCCGGACGCGCAGAAGTCGATCATCGAGACCCAGGGCGAGAGCCTGCGGCAGGGGATGATGAACCTGCTCGGCGACCTGCAGCGCGGCAAGATTTCGCAGACCGACGAATCGCAGTTCGTGGTCGGCAGGAACCTCGGCTGCACCGAGGGCGCGGTCGTCTACGAGAACGACCTGATCCAGCTGATCCAGTACAAGCCGACGACGGAGACGGTGTTCGAAAGGCCGCTCCTCATCGTGCCGCCGTGCATCAACAAGTTCTACATCCTCGATCTGCAGCCCGAAAATTCGCTCGTCGCGCACGCGCTGTCGTGCGGCCACCAGGTGTTCCTCGTGTCGTGGCGCAACGCGGACGCGTCGGTCGCCCACAAGACCTGGGACGACTACATGAACGAAGGCATGCTGGCCGCGATCGATGCTGTGCAGCAGGTCAGCGGCCGCGAGCAGATCAACACGCTCGGCTTCTGCGTCGGCGGCACGATGCTGGCGACCGCGCTGTCGGTGCTTGCGGCGCGCGGCGAGCATCCGGCCGCGTCGATGACGCTGCTCACGGCGATGCTCGACTTCTCCGATACGGGCGTCGTCGACGTATTTGTCGACGAGGCGCACGTGCAGATGCGCGAACAGACGATCGGCGGCAAGAACGGTACGCCGCCCGGGCTGATGCGCGGCGTCGAGTTCGCGAACACGTTCTCGTTCCTGCGCCCGAACGATCTCGTGTGGAACTACGTCGTCGACAACTACCTGAAGGGCCGCACGCCGGCGCCGTTCGACCTGCTGTACTGGAACAGCGACTCGACGAACCTGCCTGGCCCGATGTACGCGTGGTACCTGCGCAATACCTATCTCGAGAACCGGCTGCGTGAGCCGGGCGCGCTGACCGTGTGCGGCGAAGCGGTCGACCTGTCGCTGATCGACTTGCCGACGTTCATCTACGGCTCGCGCGAGGATCACATCGTGCCGTGGCAGACGGCCTACGCATCGACGTCGATCCTGACGGGCCCGCTGAAGTTCGTGCTGGGCGCGTCGGGCCACATCGCCGGCGTGGTCAATCCGCCCGCGAAAAAGAAGCGCAGCTACTGGGTCAACGACGACAGCCTGCCCGAATCGGCCGACGACTGGTTTGCCGGCGCGACCGAGCAGCCCGGCAGCTGGTGGCCGGCCTGGATCGAATGGCTCGATCAGTACGGCGGCCGCAAGGTCGCTCCGCACGCGCAGCTCGGCTCGCAACAGTTCCCGGTGATCGAACCGGCGCCCGGCCGCTACGTGTTGCAGCGCGATTGACGAAAACCGGACAGCGGCGCACGCTGTCCGATGCGCCGCAGTTTTTTTAACAGGGCGGGGAGCGATGCGCCGTGTCGCGCCGGCCCGGAGGAAAGGGAAATGACGGACGTAGTGATCGTATCGGCCGCGCGGACCGCGGTCGGCAAATTCGGCGGCACGCTCGCGAAGATCGCGGCGCCGGAGCTGGGCGCGACGGTGATCCGCGCGGTGCTGGAGCGCGCCGGCGTGAAGCCGGAGCAGGTGAGCGAAGTGATCCTGGGCCAGGTGCTGGCGGCCGGCTCGGGCCAGAACCCGGCGCGGCAGTCGCTGATCAAGGCCGGGCTGCCGAGCGCGGTGCCGGGGATGACGATCAACAAGGTGTGCGGGTCGGGCCTGAAGGCGGTGATGCTGGCGGCGAACGCGATCATTGCCGGCGAGGCGGACATCGTGATCGCGGGCGGGCAGGAGAACATGAGCGCGGCGCCGCACGTGCTGCCGGGCTCGCGCGACGGGTTCCGGATGGGCGACGCGAAGCTGGTCGACACGATGATCGTAGACGGGCTGTGGGACGTGTACAACCAGTACCACATGGGAATCACGGCGGAGAACGTCGCGAAGGAATACGGGATCACGCGCGAGGAGCAGGACGCATTTGCGGCGCTGTCGCAGAACAAGGCGGAAGCGGCGCAGAAGGCGGGCCGCTTTAACGACGAGATCGTGCCGGTGGCGATCCCGCAGAAGAAGGGCGAGCCGCTGCAGTTCGCGACCGACGAGTTCGTGCGTCACGGCGTGACGGCGGACGCGCTGGCGGGGCTGAAGCCGGCGTTCGCGAAGGACGGCACGGTGACGGCGGCGAACGCGTCGGGGCTCAACGACGGCGCGGCGGCGGTGCTGGTGATGTCGGCGCAGAAGGCGGCGGCGCTGGGTCTCACGCCGCTGGCGCGGATCAAGGCGTACGCGAACGCGGGCGTGGACCCGAGCGTGATGGGGATGGGCCCGGTGCCGGCGTCGCGGCGGTGCCTGGAGCGCGCGGGCTGGACGCCGGGCGACCTGGACCTGATGGAGATCAACGAGGCGTTCGCGGCGCAGGCGCTGGCGGTGCACAAGCAGATGGGCTGGGACACGTCGAAGGTGAACGTGAACGGCGGGGCGATCGCGATCGGTCATCCGATCGGGGCGTCGGGCTGCCGGATCCTGGTGACGCTGCTGCACGAGATGGTCAAGCGCGACGCGAAGCGCGGGCTGGCGTCGCTGTGCATCGGCGGCGGGATGGGCGTCGCGCTCGCGGTCGAGCGTCCGTAATCCCTTCGTGCGGTTCTCGGCGCCGGCCGTCAGGTCCGGCCGGCGCCGCGTGAAGTCAGAGGGGGCCCCGGCTGCTCTCGAAACCAAAAAAATGGAGTGAGATTTATGTCTCAGCGAATTGCTTACGTAACGGGCGGCATGGGCGGCATCGGCACCAGCATCTGCCAGCGCCTGTTGAAGGACGGCTTCAAGGTGGTGGCGGGCTGCGGCCCGAACTCGCCGCGTCGCGTGAAATGGCTCGAGGAGCAGAAGGCGCTCGGGTTCGACTTCATCGCATCGGAAGGCAACGTCGGCGACTGGGACTCGACCAAGGAAGCGTTCGACAAGGTCAAGGCCGAGGTCGGCGAGATCGACGTGCTGGTCAACAACGCGGGCATCACGCGCGACGTCGTGTTCCGCAAGATGACGCGCGAGGACTGGACCGCCGTCATCGACACCAACCTGACGAGCCTGTTCAACGTGACGAAACAGGTGATCGACGGCATGGTCGAACGCGGCTGGGGCCGGATCATCAACATCTCGTCGGTGAACGGCCAGAAGGGCCAGTTCGGCCAGACCAACTACTCGACCGCGAAGGCCGGCATTCACGGCTTCACGATGTCGCTCGCGCAGGAAGTCGCGACGAAGGGCGTGACGGTCAACACCGTGTCGCCGGGCTATATCGGCACCGACATGGTCAAGGCGATCCGTCCGGACGTGCTCGAGAAGATCGTCGCGACGATTCCGGTGCGTCGTCTCGGCGCACCCGAGGAAATCGGGTCGATCGTCGCGTGGCTTGCGTCGAATGATTCGGGCTTCGCGACGGGCGCCGACTTCTCGCTGAACGGCGGCCTGCACATGGGCTGAGCCCCCGAACCGCGCGGGCCGGGCGGCCGCGCGGATCGGCGTTTACAAAGGGGCCCCACCACCCGTCTTTCGGGCGGCGGGGGATCGTCACTGCGCTGCGCTGGCACTTAAAGGCGTTACATGACTACTACAAAGAAAACGGCTGAACGGCTCATCAAGAAATATCCGAACCGCCGGCTCTACGATACCGAGACAAGCACGTACATCACGCTTACCGACGTGAAACAACTCGTGCTGGAACAGGAGGATTTCAAGGTCGTCGACGCGAAATCGAGCGAAGACCTGACCCGCAGCATCCTGCTGCAGATCATCCTCGAAGAGGAAAGCGGCGGCGTGCCGATGTTCTCGTCGTCGATGCTGTCACAGATCATCCGCTTCTACGGGCATGCGATGCAGGGGATGATGGGCACCTACCTGGAGAAGAACATCCAGGCGTTCATCGATATCCAGAACAAACTCGCGGACCAGTCGAAGAACCTGTATGAGAACAATGCGATGAACCCGGAGATCTGGTCGCAGTTCATGAACATGCAGGCGCCGATGATGCAGGGCATGATGACGAGCTACATCGAGCAATCGAAGAACATGTTCGTCCAGATGCAGGAACAAATGCAGAATCAGGCGAAGTCGATGTTCAGTTCGTTCCCGTTCAAGCCGCCTGGCTCGGAGCCGGAGAAGAAGTAAGCGGATATCCGGTGCGGGCGCGCAACGCGCCGCGCCGGCATCGCGCGGGATGGACGCGAGTCAGTCGCATCGCGTCAAGGTCCGCGCCAAGGTCGCCGAATGTCGTGCGGACTCATGGTCCGCTGCGATGGTGGCGCCGATCGATACCCAGGACCGGTCGTTCGCATCGGCGCCTGCAGGCTGCTCGTGGTTCTATGATGCTCGGCAGCGAGCCTGAATCGCTGCCGTAGCAAGTTGCTCCCGATTTCCCCCCCCGTGCACGAGCGCACGACAATGCCGTCCGTTCGGCCGTCGTGCGACGTGTCGCCCGGCAAGCGCCTGTTCATCGACAACCATTTCACGCTGCGTTCACACAGCTTCACGAGCGCGTGTTCGATCCCAAGCTGCTGTACGCGTGGGGGCGGCGAGAGATTGAAAAGGGAACAGGGTAAATGAGCGTGGAATCCGTACGCCGCAAAGCGGCGGTGTCGGAAAGATGAAAAATGGGCCGGCCGGCGTATGCCGGTCGGCCGACATGAAGGCAAAAATCAATCGTGGTTTCTGTTGATCAGCCGTGATGCGCGATTATCGAACGGCGAAGCGAGTAGCTACCATGCCGTTGACGCATCCATTCCCGTAGATGATGAAATTCCGGTTGCTGTTGAAGACGGAATAGATGATCGAGAAAAATTCCTTCTGGTTGAACACGTAGGTGTTGTCGACAATGCTGACCAGAAGGTTGCCGCTCGGGTCAGACTCGATCTTGTCGATCCTGCCGGCTTTGCAGATGGATTCCGCAGACGCGTAGGAAGACGCGAGCATCATGGCAGTAAAAAGCACCGTTGCAATTTTTTTCACGACTTGTCCTTTGTGAGTGAATTGATGATGTGGTTTTTGACGCGGTTGATGCCCGGTGAGGTGGTGTTTGTTTTTATCGACAAATAGGGTCTGAGTCTTTGTGGTTTGTTTTGATTGTTGGATTTCCGGATTTGACTGGTCTGCTTATGGGAATTGTCGACAAATTTGTGCTGCTTGATGGTTGGGTGCAACATTTCGGTGCTGCGGTGCGCAACAGAGATTATGGTTTGGAATTGTCTAATTCCAATTAAATAAATTTATCGTTTTTCTTGGTTGATAAGGTTGGAATTGAATTGGTGCTGTAATATTCTGGTGGGTATTGTTCAATGCTTTGATCGCGGTTGTGGGCGTCGATATTGAATCGGGAGATTAATGTCGAGACGTGGCATTTGGCGAAGCCAAGGTGTTGAAGATGTTCGCCGCTTCAATCGATGAATGTTTCGGCGGTCGGCGCAAGAGAGGCGCTGGTTTGATACGGAACCACAAACGGACGAGGCGGCTGTACTGCAAGACGGTGTACCGCTTCACATGAAACGGCGAAAGACGTGTCCGAGCGCATCACGCAAGGTGAGCGCTTCAACGGACGATTGCGCGAAGAATGCCTGGCTCGGTGTGCGTTCGACAGCTTCGTCCAGGCACATACGCGCATCGGAATGTGGCGAAGCGATTACAACTCGGTTCGCCAGCATTGTGCCTTGGGGCAACTGACATCGGATCAATTCCCGAAAATGCATCAATCGAAAACTGCCGAAGCCGCCAGCTTGCAAATGGCGTGCCCGGCGTAAGGTCGGTTCGGCAATTTCAGGTTTTGCTAGTTGCCAATTGCGATAAATGCAAAGCTTCTGTTCTGGAGGCTGCCGGTACTGTTGCCGGTATTGGCTTGACAGGAGTTCTTGTTGACGAACGGGAAGGCCACTCCGTCAGAATTGGCTTGTCCTGAATCGTTGTAGTTGTTTTGAGATCCGACAATTCCGGGGAGTGCGGAGAAACCAGGGCTGAAGGAGATCGCGTACTTGCCAGAGCTGACGTTCTCGACGGTGAAATCTCCGCTGCCGTTGAGTATGCTTCCGTTTTTGTCGATGGTTCCCCAAATGATTCGAGACATTATTTCCTCCAATGTGAATAAGGTATTCATTGTTCCATATTCATGGCGGCTTAAACCAAGGCGATCAAGAAGTGCGGGACGTGGAAATGTCCGATCAAGTTCGCATTGGAATTTTGATGGTAGGTCGTGGATGTTGGGATGTAAACGTCCGGTCAAGGCGGATTTTTCGAGTGGCGGCTGCGTTTGATTGTCTGAGGTCGGGTTTGTTTGGGGGGGTAAATTAAAATGCTCGTTGCTTTTGTTGAATATTTGTGGATTGAGCTGAATCTGACTACGGCGACTGGCTGCACACGAAGAACGTCGAGGCCGCGTGCACGATGCCGCAGTTGTATCCGGCTGACGAAATGATCGGGAAGTAAAAGGTTTGACATGCTGCGGCGGCTTTTGCGGCTGATGCAGCAAGGTGGTGTTCGAGCGAGTCAACTTCTCGGTGCTCGCCGACAAACTGGATCGCGAGTTCGCGCTGCGCTGATGCATGCCCGCTGGTGCCTCGCCGTGATCAAAAAGCAGGGCAGGTCACTCCGTAGCATCAAATTGCTTGGATCGACCTTGAATTCGACGTCGGGGCAGAAGCGCCGGCGTCGATGATCTGGCAGGGCCACATCAATTTCCAGTCCGTGGTCGACCGCCCATCGATCGGCGTACTCAAGCCGCCGGTCCATGCCGCCGCCACCTGCTCATTTTGGCTCGCCGAACCCTAAATGGCTGTAAACTCTCGTTTTTGCTGCCACGCCCCACATTCCAGATGTCTCAATCCCCGAAAGTAGGCTTCGTTTCGCTCGGCTGCCCGAAAGCGCTGGTCGACTCCGA
This sequence comes from Burkholderia ubonensis subsp. mesacidophila, assembly GCF_002097715.1. Taxonomy (NCBI): domain Bacteria; kingdom Pseudomonadati; phylum Pseudomonadota; class Betaproteobacteria; order Burkholderiales; family Burkholderiaceae; genus Burkholderia; species Burkholderia ubonensis. The sequence goes on along the minus strand of NZ_CP020737.1, from coordinate 2,065,656 downwards.
ACAAATCATCACCCAGCTGCGCGCCGAAGGCTATGAAATCTCCGGCACCTACGACGGCGCAGATCTCGTCGTTGTCAACACCTGCGGCTTCATCGACGAAGCCGTGCAGGAGAGCCTCGACGCGATCGGCGAGGCGCTGACCGAAAACGGCAAGGTGATCGTCACCGGCTGTCTCGGCGCGAAGAAGAGCGCAAGCGGCTCGGGCCTGATCGAGGAGGTGCATCCGAAGGTGCTCGCGGTCACCGGCCCGCACGCGGTCGGCGAGGTGATGCAGGCGGTCCATTCGCACCTGCCGAAGCCGCACGATCCGTTCGTCGACCTCGTGCCCGCGGCCGGCATCAAGCTCACGCCGCGCCACTACGCGTACCTGAAGATTTCCGAAGGCTGCAACCACCGCTGCACGTTCTGCATCATCCCGTCGATGCGCGGCGACCTCGTGTCGCGCCCGGTCGCCGAAGTGATGCTCGAAGCGGAAAACCTGTTCAAGTCCGGCGTCAAGGAACTGCTCGTGATCTCGCAGGACACGAGCGCGTACGGCGTCGACGTCAAATATCGCACGGGCTTCTGGAACGGCAAGCCGATCAAGACGCGCATGACCGACCTGGTCGCCGCGCTCGGCGAACTCGCGGCGCAGTACGGCGCGTGGGTGCGCCTGCACTACGTGTATCCGTATCCGAGCGTCGATGAAGTCATTCCGCTGATGGCCGAAGGTCCGTTCAAGGGCCACGTGCTGCCGTACCTCGACGTGCCGTTCCAGCACGCGCATCCGGAAGTGCTGAAGCGCATGAAGCGCCCGGCGAACGCCGAGAAGGTGCTCGAGCGCGTGCAGAAGTGGCGCGAGCTCTGCCCGGACCTGACGATCCGCAGCACGTTCATCGCGGGTTTCCCCGGCGAGACCGAGGAACAGTTCGAGACGCTGCTCGACTTCATCCGCGAGGCGGAACTCGACCGTGTCGGCTGCTTCGCGTATTCGCCGGTCGAGGGTGCGACGGCGAACGAGCTGGACGGCGCGCTGCCCGACGACGTGCGCGAGGAGCGTCGCGCGCGCTTCATGGAAGTGGCCGAGGAGGTGTCGGCGAAGCGCATCGAGCGCAAGGTCGGCAAGACGCTGAAGGTGCTGATCGACGAAGTGAGCGACGAAGGCGGCATCGGCCGCACGGCGGCGGATGCGCCGGAAATCGACGGCGTCGTCTACGTCGAGCCGGCGCAGAAGGCGTCGAAGCGCTACAAGGTCGGCGATTTCGTGTCCGTGAAGATCACGGGCGCCGACGGTCACGATCTGTGGGGCGAGGTGTAAGCGATGGCGGCGCCGTTTCCGGAGATTCTCGCGCTCGGCGAGGCGATGGTCGAATTCAACCAGTCGCAGCCGGGCCGTCCCGAATTCCTGCAGGGCTTCGGCGGCGACACGTCGAACTTCTGCATCGCGGCAGCGCGCCAGGGCGCGTCGGCGGGCTTCGTGTCGGCAGTCGGCGACGACCCGTTCGGCCGGCTGCTGAGCGACCTGTGGCGCAGTGAGGGCGTCGACACGACGTATGTGCGCATCGACCATGCGGCGCCGACCGGCGTGTACTTCGTCACGCACGGCCCGAACGGCCATCAGTTCGACTACCTGCGCGCCGGCTCGGCCGCGAGCCGCTACGCGACCGGCGACCTGCCGCTCGACGCGCTCGCCGCCGCGAAGGCGGTGCACCTGTCGGGCATCAGCCTCGCGATCGGCACGGCTGCGTGCGACGCCGCGTTCGCGGCGATCGAGCATGCGCGCAAGCACGGCGCGAAGGTCAGCTTCGACACGAACCTGCGCCTGAAGCTGTGGCCGCTGCCGCGCGCCCGCGCGGTGATGCGCGAGGCGCTGCGCCAGACGGACATCTGCCTGCCGAGCTGGGAGGATGTCACGGCGATCACAGGCGCGGACGACCGCGATGCGATCGTCGACGCGATGCTCGAACTCGGGCCGCAGGTCGTCGCGCTGAAGCTCGGCAAGGACGGCGCGTATGTTGCGACGCCGCACGAACGGCGCGTCGTGCCGGGCTTCACGGTCGACGCGATCGACGCGACGGGCGCGGGCGACTGCTTCGGCGGCGCGTTCGTCGCGCGGATCGTCGCGGGCGACGATCCGTTCACGGCGGCGCGCTACGCGAACGCGGCGGCGGCGCTGTCGACGACGGGCTACGGCGCGGTCGCGCCGATTCCGCGGCGCGACGCGGTGGAGCGCTTCATGCAGGGCTGACGCGCACGCCGGCCGCGCCACATGGTTGTTTCATTCGGACAGGGGATGAGGAGGCAGCATGCAGCGTGAAGTGGTGGTGGTGAGCGGCGTGCGGACCGCGATCGGCGATTTCGGCGGCAGCCTGAAGGATTTCCCGCCGACCGAACTGGGCGCGAAGGTCGTGCGCGAAGTGCTGCAGCGCGCGCAGGTGTCGGGCGACGAGGTCGGCCACGTGGTGTTCGGCAACGTCGTGCATACCGAGCCGAAGGACATGTACCTCGCGCGGGTCGCCGCGATCGACGGCGGCGTCGCGCAGCACACGCCCGCGCTCACCGTCAACCGGCTGTGCGGCTCGGGCCTGCAGGCGATCGTGTCGGCCGCGCAGGGCGTGCTGCTCGGCGATGCGGACGTTGCGATCGCCGGCGGCGCGGAAAACATGAGCCGCGCGCCGTATTCGATGCCGGCCGCGCGGTTCGGCCAGCGGATGGGCGACATGCGCGCGGTCGACATGATGGTCGGCGCGCTGAACGATCCGTTCCAGACGATCCACATGGGCGTGACGGCGGAGAACGTCGCGGCGAAATACGGAATCTCGCGCGACGAGCAGGACGCGCTGGCGCTCGAATCTCACCGGCGCGCGTCGCATGCGGCGCAGGCCGGCTACTTCAAGGACCAGATCCTGCCGGTCGAGCTGATCGGCTCGAAGAAGGGCACGCCGGTCATGTTCGACCGCGACGAGCACGTGCGGCACGACGCGAGCGCCGACGACTTCACGAAGCTGCGCCCGGTGTTCGTCAAGGAAAACGGCACGGTGACGGCCGGCAATGCGTCGGGCATCAACGACGCGGCCGCCGCGGTGCTGCTGATGGAGCGCAGCGTGGCCGAGAAGCGCGGCGCACGGCCGCTCGCGCGTCTCGTCGCGTATGCGCACGCAGGCGTCGATCCCGCGTACATGGGAATCGGCCCGGTGCCGGCAACGCGCAAGGTGCTCGAGCGCGCGGGGCTGACGGTCGCGGATCTCGACGTGATCGAGGCAAACGAGGCATTCGCCGCACAGGCCTGCGCGGTGACGAAGGCGCTGGGGCTGGACCCGGCGAAGGTGAATCCGAACGGGTCGGGCATTTCGCTCGGTCACCCGATCGGCGCGACGGGCGCGCTGATTGCCGTCAAGGCGCTGTACGAACTGCAGCGCATCGGCGGCCGTTACGCGCTCGTGACGATGTGCATCGGCGGCGGGCAGGGCATCGCCGCGATTTTCGAGCGAATCTGAGAGCAAGGAGCAACACAAGGTGGGTCGATATTCGGGATGGCAACGGGCACTCGTCGTCGCATGCGCGCTGGCGGCGGGCATGGCGACGCCGCATGCATTCGCGGCGCACGTCATCGCGCCGGACGCGCAGCAGGACCCGCAACAGGACCTGCAGCGGGACGACTCCGCCCCCGCGCGGCCGCTCAAGCCGAATCCCGAGTTCGCCCGCCTGCCGCGCTACGAAGGCACGCTCGGCGGCCGGCCGATCGTCGTGCGTCTCGGTCCGAAGGAGAACGAAGAGGGCGTGCACGGCGAGTACCAGTTCGCCGACACGGGCGAAGTGATCCTGCTGGCCGGCGACCGCGACGGCGATACGCTCGAAATCGAGGAATCGAACGACGGCACCAACATCACCGGCGTGTGGATCGGCCGCTTCGACGCGTCCGGTGGCCTGAAGGCGGACCGGATGAACTCGGATGAATCGGATCCGCAGCCGGTCGTGCTGCGGCCGGCGCGCGGGTCGCGCGCGGCGCTGCAGGTGCGCGACGGCCGCGTGCAGGAAATCGAGACGGTCGGCGGCGTCGTCGACCTGCGCGCCGACGACTGAGCCCCGCGCTGGCTCGGTGTGCGCGGCGCGCATTGTACCGGGCCAAGCGCGGCCGTTTTGACTATGCTGGCGGTCTGTTCAGCAACCGTTCGGCTTTCTTCCGGCCTCATCGCCATGACTGCATCCACTCCCAAACGCGCACTGCAAACCCGCATCGTTCAACCCGACGACGTGATTCCGGAAGGCTTCCGCTCGTTCGTTCCGCCGGTCGCGCGCGCGTCGACGGTCGTGTTTCCCGACCTCGCGACGATGCGCAACCTCGACTGGCGCCAGGACAGCCAGTGGCGCTACGGGCTGCACGCAACGCCGACCTCGCTCGCGCTCGCGCAGCGGCTCGCGGAGATCGAGGGCGGCACGCACGCGCTGCTGCAGCCGTCGGGTCTCGCGGCGATCATGAACGTCTACTTCGGCCTGGTGAAGGCGGGCGACGACGTGCTGATCCCGCACAACGTCTACGGCCCGAACGCCGATTTCGGCAACTGGCTCGCAAAGGATTTCGGCATCACCGTGCGTTTCTACGATCCGCTCGTCGGCGCCGGCATCGCGGACCTGATCCGGCCGAACACGCGCCTGATCTGGCTCGAGGCGCCCGGCTCGGTGACGATGGAAGTGCCGGACGTCCGGGCGATCACGGTGGTCGCGAAGCAGCACGGCGTCGTCACCGCGATCGACAACACGTATTCGGCGGGGCTCGCGTTCAAGCCGTTCGAGCACGGCGTCGACATCTCGGTGCAGGCGCTGACCAAGTACCAGTCGGGCGGCAGCGACCTGCTGATGGGCGCGACGATCACCGCGGACGCGGCGCTGCACGCACACCTGAAGCTCGCGCGGATGCGCTGCGGGATCGGCGTGTCGGTCGACGACTGCTCGCTCGTGCTGCGCAGCCTGCCGAGCATGCAGGCGCGCTTCGACGCGCACAGCAAGAGCGCGCTCGCGCTCGCGCACTGGCTGAAGGCGCGGCCGGAAATCGCGGCCGTGCTGCATCCGCAGTTGCCGGATTGTCCGGGCCATGCGTCGTTCGAGCGCGATTTCACGGGGGCGGGCGGCCTGTTCTCGGTGATCTTCGACGCGCGCTACAGCGCGGCGCAAGTCGACCGCTTCGTCGAGGCGCTGGAGCTGTTCGCGATCGGCTGGAGCTGGGGGGGCGCGTGCAGTCTCGCGATGCCGTACGACGTCGCGTCGATGCGGCCGGAGTGGCCGCATCGCGGCACGCTGGTGCGGTTCTACGTCGGCCTGGAGGCCGAAGCCGACCTGCGCGCGGACATCGAGCGCGCGATGCAGGCGACGCTCGGCTGAGCGGCGCTCGGGCAGGCCGGACGCCGGCGTGACTTCTTGAGGTCGCGCCGGCGTTTTTGTTTCAGAACAGGCGCAGCAGGCCGTCGAGGCCGACGTGATCGAACGCGACCGTCGCCGCGTCGCGCACGATCGGCTTCGCGCGGAAGGCGACCGACAGGCCGGCTTCCGCCATCATCTTCAGGTCGTTCGAGCCGTCGCCCATCGCGATCGCGCGGCTTGGCGCGATGCCGAGCGACGCACACGTGTCGCGCAGCATGCGCGCCTTCACGTCGGCGTTGACGATCTCGCCGATCACTTTCCCGGTCAGCTTGCCGTCGACGATTTCGAGCGTGTTCGCGTGCGCGAAGTCGAGGCCGAGCCGCATCTTCAGGCGTTCGGTGAAGAACGTGAAGCCCCCCGACACGAGCAGCGTCTTCAGGCCGGCGGCCTTCGCGCCGGCGAGCATCGTCTCCGCGCCCGGCGACAGCCGCAACCGCTCGTCGTACACGCGATCGAGCGCCTGTGCGTCGAGGCCGGCGAGCAGCGCGACGCGACGCGTCAGGCTTTCGTCGAAATCGCGGATCTCGCCGCGCATCGACGCCTCGGTGATTGCCGCCACCTCCGCCTTGAAGCCGCAGAAATCCGCGATCTCGTCGATGCATTCGATCGTGATCAGCGTCGAATCCATGTCCATCACGACGAGCCCGAAGTCGTGCAGCGTGCGGCCGGCATCGACGAACGCGAAGTCGAGCGCGTGCGTGCCGCAGTACACGTCGATGTCGGGCCGCTGCGCTGGATTGGCATCTTCGATGCGCAGCGCGTGCGCGTCGATCTGCACGATGCGGGCGCCGCGCGCCAGCGCGAGCAACGGTTTGTGATGTGCGTCCGACAACGGCGCGACGCTCTGGATGACGAGATTCTGAGTCATGACGGATACGTTGGAATGCGAATGGAATGCGTGGGCAGCCGTGGCTGCCTGCGGACGCCGAACCGGACCGCCCGATGCCGGCGGCGGGCGGCTGCGCCGCAAACCTGACATTGTAGCCGGTCGGTGCGGCCCGGGTGCCGGACGGCGGCGCGGAGTCGTCCGGTCGGCCAGTGCCGGCCAGGCACGCGCCGTCTATCGCGCATCCGCACGATCCCAGTAAGGCGGATCGCCGAAATGCCCGGCGAGAAACGAAATGAACGCGAGCGTCTTCAGCGGCACGTGCGCGCGGCTCGGGTAGACGGCCCAGATCGCGACCTCGTCGGCGAGCGGGTAGTCGTCGAGCACGGTGACGAGCGCGCCGCGCGCCAATTGGGGCGCGACGTCCCAGGTCGACTTGATCGCGATCCCGAAGCCGTCGACGAGCGCTTCGCGGATCGCCTCGCCGTTGCTCGCGACGAGCCGGCCGCCGACGCGCACCGTGAGCGGCCCCTGCGGCGTGACGAACGACCAGTCGCGCTGGTCGCCGAGGATCACGCATTCGTGCTGCGCGAGATCGGCCGGATGGCGCGGCGCGCCGTGCTCGGCAAGATAGGCGGGCGAGCAGCACACGACGCGGCGGTTCGCGGCGAGCTTGCGCGCGACCAGCGTCGAATCCTTCAGCGCGCCGAGCCGGATCGCGACGTCGATGCCTTCGTCGACCAGGTCGACGATCTCGTCGGACAGCCGCAGGTCGAGCGACACCGACGGGTAGCGGCGCAGGAAGGCCGGGATCACCGGCGCGACGTGCTGGCGGCCGAACGACGACGACATCGACACCTTCAGGCGCCCGTACGGCTCGGTGCGGCCGTGGCCGACCGACGCGCGCGCGGCGTCGGCGGCGGCGAGCAGCGCCTCGGCGCGCGCCATGAAGACCTCACCGTCCTGCGTGAGGCTGATGCGGCGCGTGGTGCGATGCAGCAGGCGGGCGCCGAGCTGGCGTTCGAGCTGCGCGATGCGCGCGCTCGCGACCGCGGCGGACACGCCGAATTCGCGGCCGGCGGCGGTCACGTTCGCGAGCAGCGCCGCGCGCACGAACAGGCCGACGTCGAGCAGGTCGAGCGGCTTGTCGGGGCCGGGAATGGGGGGCAATGCCGGAGCCGATGTCGGGTCGGATGTCATTCTTCGGAAAATCAGGAAAATGTTTCAGGAAATATAGCGGTTTTCGCGAAGGATCGCGCGGCCTACGATGCGGTTCACAGGGCCGCCGTCGCGGTCCGATCGACCCCTTCAAGGAGCCGCAAGATGAAAGCCGTTGGACTGACCCGTTACCTGCCGATCGACGATCCGCAGGCGTTGCTCGACGTCGAGCTGCCGCAGCCCGTGCCGGGCCCGCGCGACCTGCTCGTGAAGATCGAGGCGATTTCCGTGAACCCGGTCGACACCAAGGTGCGCGCACCGAAGCCGCAGGTCGAAACCGCGCCGCGCGTGCTCGGCTGGGACGCCGCCGGCACGGTCGTCGCGGTCGGCGCGGAAGTGACGCTGTTCCGGCCGGGCGACGAGGTGTTCTACGCCGGCAGCATCACGCGGCCGGGCGCGAACAGCGAATACCACGCGGTCGACGAGCGCATCGCCGCGCTGAAGCCGCGCACGCTCGACTTCGCGGCGGCCGCCGCGCTGCCGCTCACCGCGCTGACCGCGTGGGAAGCGCTGTTCGACCGGCTGCGCGTGTCGCCGCAGGGCGCGGACGCGGGCAAGTCGGTGCTGATCGTCGGCGGCGCGGGCGGCGTCGGCTCGATCGCGATCCAGCTTGCGAAGACGCTCGGCAAGCTGCACGTGATCGCGACCGCGTCGCGGCCCGAATCGGTGCAGTGGGTGCGCGGGCTCGGCGCCGACCAGGTGGTCGACCACTTCGGCGATTTGCCCGCGCAGCTGCGCGACGCGGGCTACCCGCAGGTCGACTATGTGCTGATCTTCAACGACTCCGACCGGCACTTCCCGGCGGCGGCCGAGGTGATCCGGCCGCAGGGGGGCATCTGCACGATCGTCGAGAATGCGAAGCCGCTGCCGGTCGAGCTGCTGAAGGCGAAGAGCGCCGCGTTTCACTGGGAATTCATGTTCACGCGCGCGATGTTCGAGACGCCGGACATGATCGAGCAGCACAAGCTGTTGACCGAAGTGGCGCGGCTCGTCGACGACGGCGTGCTGCGCACGACGCTGGGCGAGCACCTGGGGGCGATCAACGCGGACAACGTGCGGCGCGCGCATCGGCTGCTGGAGGCGGGGCGCGCGATCGGCAAGCTGGTGCTGAGCGGCTTCTGAGTAACCGTCTAGCGAGTCAAGCGGAATGAAGCGAACTGTCCCAAGGAGTGCTGGTTCTGACCATGGCGTTGAGCACGGTCAAGAGCTTGCGCATGCAGGCAACCAGTGCAACCTTGGGCGGTTTGCCGGAAGCAATGAGCCGTTGGTAGAAGGCGGTAATGGCGGGGTTGCGTCGCGAAGCGGTGAGCGCAGCCATGTACAGAACGCGGCGGATATCAAAGCGTCCGCCTTGGATTCGCCTGCGTCCGCGGACGGTTCCAGAGTCCCAAGCCATCGGGGCGACACCGACCAAGGCTGCAATCTGGCGCCGATTAAGCCGACCGAGCTCAGGCAATTCCGCGATCAATGTGGCGCTGGCTACCGGACCGATACCGCTTGCGGAGCGAAGCAACACGTCGAGCGCACTGTAGTGCTCGCGAACGTGAGCGACCATTTGGGCATCGACATCATCGAGTTGCTTGCGAATGGCGTCGATCATGGTCTCGATGCTCGGGCGAACGACTGGAATCGCCAGTTGCAGACGCTGTCGCTCCGAGAGCAGCATGCCGAGCAACTGACGACGACGCGTGACCATGGCGGCCAGGGCTTGTTGCTGGGCGTCCGCCAGCGGTCGAATGAAGCTGGCCAGATCCTGGCGGCGAACCAGTACCGATGCGAACTCGGCCAGCATATGGGCATCGATCGTGTCAGTCTTGGCCAGACGTCCCATCGATTTAGCAAAGTCGCGCGCCTGACGCGGATTAACCACGGCAACCGGCAGACCAACCGCTTGCAGCGCGCAGGCAAGCGCTGCTTCGTAGCCGCCAGTGGCCTCCATGACGATCAGGCTAATGTTCAGCGGTTGCAAAGCCGCTGCCAGTGCCGAGTGCGCCTCGGCATCGTTAGCCCATCGCTGAGAAGCCAGTTCAGCGCCCAAGACTTCAATATCGACGTGTTCTTTGGCCACGTCGATGCCGACCACCACTGAGGAAACAGACATGATCTTCAGATCCCTTGCTTGTGCATGCGCTCTCGATCAAATCGGGGCGGGTAACCGTTCGGGTTTCAGGAAGACCAGCACGGCAACCGTGCGTTTTGTACTCAGAAACGGGCTCTCACGCCCAAGCGCGGATCAAACTGCACGGTCATGTCTGGCTGCGCTCAGACTTTACCGTACTGGTCAGGCTTAAACATACAAGCGCAGCATCGGACGCACGGCACGCGCGGCGAGCGCAAGCGGGGTAACACCCGATGCGATCGCGGCGCATGACCGGCCGCTTGGCGGTAGACTGACAGCGCATCATGCATCGAAAACCGCGCGGCGCGCGCCAGCGCCGCAATACAAGGAGGTCAGCATGAGCCAACGCAGTGTGTCGGTCGCCGCAGCGTGGTCGGTCGCGATCGCGGCGGCGTGCGTCAGCGCGAGCGCGTTCGCGGCGCCGCCGGTCAAGGGCAGCCTGAAGGGCGGCGGTACCGGGCAGCTCGACTACACCGTCAAGGTCGATTCGAAGACGTTCGGCAATACGCAGGAGACGCGCAAGATCCGCTCGGGCGAGACGGACGACTTCAACTGGAAATCGGTGCCGCCCGACGGCGCGGTCGCGATGCCGGACGAATGCCCGAACGCCGGCAACCTGCCGCGCGACGCGAACGGCGCGATGGTCCGGCAGACGCAGGTCCGGCTCGCGCCGTCGATCGACGCGAAGGGGATGGCGAACGTGCAGATGAGCTTCCAGGCGGCCGCGCCGAAAGGCACACGCAGCGTGACGGTAGGCGGCAAGTCGCTGCTGTGCCCGAACGTCGTGTCGGTGAGCCAGGTGAAGTGGCTGACGATCTCGTCCAACGGCGGATCGAAAACCGTCACGATGAGCGACGGCACGAAGGTGGCGGTGTCGATCAAGCGCTGAACGGCGCGCGGGCGCCGCGCTGCATGACATGCAACGGTCACGCGACGCTGCGCTCGCGTGACCGTTGCCCGCAGCGTTTCAATCGATTGTTTTGCTTGACGCGTTTCGCGTCCCGCGTCGCGTGACCGCCAGCGTGACGTCACGTTATCCTCCCCGGCATCATCCACAGTCTCCGAACGGAATCCCGATGAAAGACCGAATGCGCGCGCTGCTCGCCACCGCAGCGCTCGTCGCCGCGCCGGCGCATGCGGCCGACGACTGCAGCTTTGTGAAGAAGGTCGCGTTGCCGTCGCGGCAACAGACGGCCGTCGTGTCGAGCGGCGCGCTCGAGCCGTGCTCGACCGGCAGCTACGCGGTGCGCGTGTATTCGACCGCGCACGCCGCGCCCGGCTTCGACACCGACGACTACGTGGCAGGCGTGCTGCATCCGCGCGACGGCACGATCGCCGATGCGTTCACGGCCGATCTCGGCGCGCGGGCGCCGCAGGCGCTCGTCGTGACGACGCGCTCGGCCGGCAGCGGCGGCTATGTCGGCGCGCAGGCCTACGTGACGACGCCGCGCGCGGTGCGGCTCGTCGCGTCGGTCGACGCGCTGGCGCCCGACGCCGACGTGCTCGGCGCGCTGCGGCAGGCGCTCGGCAAGCGGCGCGCGCGTTAGCGGCACGCCGATGCGTGTCAATGCGCGCGCTCTTCGAGCCGCGCGGCGAGGAAGCGATGATCGGCGGAGAACAGCCGCCGATAGGTCAGCAGCACTGCGCCGACCGTGCCGAGCGCGGAGGCCGCGGCGATCAGGAACATGATGACGATCTGATAGCGCACCGCCTGCAGCGGCGGCTGGCCGGCCAGCACCTGGCCGGTCATCATGCCCGGCAGGCTGACCACGCCGACGACGGCCATCTGGTTGAGCGTCGGCAGCATGCCGGCGCGCACGGCCTGGCGCGCTGCGTCCTGCGCAGCTTCCCAGCGCGTCGCGCCGAGCGCGAGCGCCGTCTCTACGCGGTCGCGGCGCGCGGTGAGTTCCTCGGTCATCCGCTCGACGCCGAGCGACACGCCGGTCAGCGTGTTGCCGAGGATCATCCCGAGGATCGGGATCGCATACTGCGGCGCGTACCACGGATGAATGCGGATCACGACGAACAGGCCGATCGCCGCGACGATCCAGCTGCTGGCCCAGATCGACAGGATGCTGTCGACGCGCTGCCCGCGATAGGTGCGCTTGCCGCGGCCGGCGCCCGCGAAGCCGGCGATCAGCGTCATCAGCGCGGTGAGCGGCAGCACGACGTACCAGTGCGCATGGCCGAACACCCAGCCGAGCACGTAGCCGATCGCGAGCAGCTGTACGACGGTGCGCACCGCGGCGAGCGCGAGCTTGCGGCCGAGCCCGAGCGACAGCGCGGCCGAGATCGCGCCGTTGACCGCGACGAGCGCTGCCGCGATGCCGACGTCGACGAGGCTCAGATCCTGCAGGACGGAATTCATCGTTGGACCTCCGCGGCGTGCGCGACGCTCAGCACGCCTGCCTGCATCGTCACCCGCAACGTGCCGATCCGCGCGGCCTGCGCGGGATCGTGCGAGATCCACATGTAGGCGCGTGCGTCGGGCGCCGCGTCGAACCACGCGCCGACGAGTGCCTCGATCGCGCGCGTCGAGTCCGGGTCGAGCGCGGAGGTCGGCTCGTCGAGCAGCAGCACGTCGGGATCGAGCTGCAACACGCGCAGCAGCGCCGCGATCTGCGCCTCGCCGCCCGACAGCTCGCTCGCGCGCTTGTCGAGGAAGTCGGCGCCGCGGCCCGCGCGCGCGGCGAGCTGTTCTGCACGCGCGCGATCGAACGCCACGTCGCGATAGACCGCGAGCGAATACGGATAGCGCAGTTGCGATTCGACCGTGCCGTCCGTCTGCGCGGGACGCTGGCGCAGATACGCGACGCTGCGCCGATAGCGCGGAATCGCACTGCGGCGGATCGGCTTGCCGCGCCACAGCACGTGGCCGCCGTCGAGCGGGTCGAGCAGCGCGAGCGCGCGCAGCAGCACGCTCTTTCCCGACCCCGAAGGCCCGGTGATCGCAACGCGCGTGCCCGCGGGCAGGCTGACATCGGTGGGGGCAAGCAGGATCTTGCCGCTTCTGGCGTCGCGCCGGGTCACACCCCGCGCGTCGATGAGGCCGGTCGCTGTCATGTCACAAATGAAAAAAAGCGTTAATGGCGCCGAAGTGGCGCGGAAGCGTGGGTCATAATACCCAGTGAAAAGCTCGCGCGGGTGTCGTGCGTCGTTTGCCCACGCAACACGCAAGCGGCCCGGCATGGCGCGACAGGCATCGAGAACAACAACGGAACCGCCATGACGCTTACCCGAGCCATCGGCAAATCGGCTGCATGGATCGTCGGCATCGTCGCGGTCGTGATCGCGGCGGCCGGCGTGTTTGTCTTCACGTTCGACTGGAACCACGTGAAACCGTGGGTCAACGAACAGGTGAGTGCGGCGCTTGGCCGCCCATTCGCGATCAACGGCGATCTCAAGGTCGACTGGCGCCGCCCCGACGGCGAGACCGGCTGGCGCGCGTGGGTGCCGTGGCCGACCCTCTCCGCGACACGGATCGAAATCGGCAACCCCGACTGGGCGAAAGCGCCGAAGTTCGTCACGCTCGACGCCGCGCATTTCGATCTCGCGATCCTGCCGCTGCTTGCGCATGAAATCGTCATCCCGTCGATCGACGTCGTCAATCCCGCGGTGGATCTCGAACGGCTCGCCGACGGCCGCAATACGTGGACCTTCCAGTTCAAGCAGTCGAACCAGCCGTCGCCGTGGAAGGTGCGGCTCAACAGCTTCGGCTTCGCGAAGGGCGTGCTCACGTATCGCGACGCGATCACGAAGGCCGACCTGACGATCGCGATCGACACGCTCGGCCAGCCGATTCCGCTCGGCGATGTGATGAAGGAGCAGGAGGAAACATCGCGTGCCGCGTCGGCGCAGCGCGTCGGCAAGCATGGCGCCGCGCAGTTGAGCGCGAAGGCGAGCGCCGAGGCGGCGTCGGGCGCGTCTGCTGCGCCGGCGGTGAGTGCGGCGGCGAGTGTGGCGGTTGCATCCTCCGCGCCGGCCGCTTCGTCCGCGACGCAGGCATCGGCCGCCGCGACAGCCGCGTCCGCTTCCGGCGCAAGCGGTGCCCGTGCGACCGCCAAGGCGGCGGGCCCCGCATACGCGTTCGGCCTGAAGGTCGACGGCCGCTACAAGAACGTGCCGATCTCGGGAACCGGCAAGCTCGGCGGCGTGCTCGCGCTCGAGGACGCGTCGCGGCCGTTCCCGCTGCAGGCCGACGTGAAGGCGGGCGACACGCGCCTCGCGATCGTCGGCACGCTGACCGATCCGCGCAAGCTCGCCGCAATCGACCTGCGGCTGTGGCTCCAGGGCACGACGATGTCGCACCTGTATGCGCTGACCGGCATCACGCTGCCGGACACGCCGCCGTATGCGACCGAAGGGCGCCTGATCGGCAATTTCAAGCCGCACGCGAGCACGTTCCGCTACGAGAACTTCAACGGCCGGGTCGGCGGCAGCGACCTGAGCGGCACGCTCGCCTATGTGCAGCGCGAGCCGCGTCCGCAGTTGTCGGGCGAGCTGGTGTCGAACCTGCTGCGCTTCTCCGACCTCGCGCCGGTGATCGGCGCGGATACCGCCGCGAGCAAGGCGCAGCGCGGCGACACGACGCGCCAGCCGGCGGGCCGCGTGCTGCCGGTCGAGACGTTCCGCACCGACCGCTGGCGCGCGCTCGACGCGGACGTCGAGTTCACCGGCCGCAAGCTGATCAAGAGCACGGACCTGCCGATCACCGACCTGTACGCGCACATCGTGATGCAGGACGGCGTGCTGTCGCTCGAGCCGCTGAAGTTCGGCGTCGCGGGCGGCTCGCTCGCGACGACCGCGCACCTCGACGGCAGCAGCGCGCCGCTCAAGGGCCGCTTCACGGTCGCGGCGCGGCATCTGAAGCTCAAGCAGCTGTTCCCGGCGCAGAAGGTGATGCAGTCGGCGATCGGCGAGATCAACGGCGATGCGTCGCTGTCGGCGACCGGCAATTCGCCGGCCGCGCTCGCCGCGACGTCGAACGGCGAAGTGAAGGCGATCGTGACCGACGGCGCGATCAGCCGGCTGCTGATGGAAGCGGCCGGCCTGAACGTCGCGAACGTCGTCTACGAGAAGATGTTCGGCAATCGCGACGTGAAGATCAACTGCGCGGCGGTCGATTTCAGGGCGACCAACGGCGTGCTCGACACGAAGGTGTTCGCGTTCGATACGGACGATGCGCTGATCAACGTCGACGGCCCGATCAGCCTGCGCGACGAGTCGATGGACCTGAAGGTCCACCCGCACACGAAGGGCTTCCGGATCTTCTCGCTGCGCTCGCCGCTGTACGTGAAGGGCACGTTCAAGAATCCGGACGTCGGCGTCGATGCGGGCGCGCTCGCGCTGCGCGCCGGCGCGATGGTCGGCCTCGGGCTGATCAACCCGCTGGCCGCGCTGATCCCGCTGATCGCGCCGAGCAACAACAAGGACGTGCCGTGCAGCGAGCTGTTCGCTCAGCTGAAGACGCCGACGAAGGTGTCGGCCAAGGTCGGCAAATGACGGGAGCGCACGGCGGCCGGGACGCCTCCGGCGCCGGCTGGCGCCCCCGCGAAAATTGCGATACGCCCCCGTTTAACCGGCAGCCGAACGCGGTGAGACCCAGCGATTCACCGACTCCTGCTAAAATACGCGGTTTTCCGTCGATTACCTCTTAACGGGTTCTGCCGTGCTTTCTACTGCCAATATCACGATGCAATTCGGGCCGAAGCCCCTGTTCGAGAACATCTCGGTCAAATTCGGCGAGGGCAATCGCTATGGCCTGATCGGCGCGAACGGCTGCGGCAAGTCGACGTTCATGAAGATCCTCGGCGGCGACCTCGAAGCGAGCGGCGGCAACGTCGCGCTCGAGCCGAACGTCCGCCTCGGCAAGCTGCGCCAGGACCAGTTCGCGTACGAGGATGTGCGCGTGCTCGACGTCGTGATGATGGGCCACACCGAGATGTGGGCCGCCATGACCGAGCGCGACGCGATCTACGCGAACCCCGAAGCGACCGATGACGACTACATGCACGCGGCCGAACTCGAGGCGAAGTTCGCCGAGTACGGCGGC
This sequence comes from Burkholderia ubonensis subsp. mesacidophila, assembly GCF_002097715.1. Taxonomy (NCBI): domain Bacteria; kingdom Pseudomonadati; phylum Pseudomonadota; class Betaproteobacteria; order Burkholderiales; family Burkholderiaceae; genus Burkholderia; species Burkholderia ubonensis. The sequence continues at coordinate 2,050,044 of NZ_CP020737.1, read as the reverse complement.
TACGACGCCGAGGCGCGCGCGGGCGCGCTGCTGCTCGGCATCGGCATCGAGGAGAAATTCCACACCGGCCCCATGAGCGACGTCGCGCCGGGCTGGAAGCTGCGCGTGCTGCTCGCGCAGGCGCTGTTCTCGAAGCCGGACGTGCTGCTGCTCGACGAACCGACCAACAACCTCGACATCAACTCGATCCGTTGGCTGGAGAGCATGCTCAACGAGTACAACTCGACGATGATCATCATCTCGCACGATCGTCACTTCCTGAACTCGGTGTGCACGCATATGGCCGACATGGACTTCGGCACGCTGAAGGTCTGGCCGGGCAACTACGACGACTACATGCTCGCGTCGGCGCAGGCGCGCGAGCGACAGGCTGCGGCAAACACCCGCGCCAAGGAGCGCGTCGCGGAACTGCAGGACTTCGTGCGCCGCTTCTCGGCGAACAAGTCGAAGGCCCGCCAGGCGACCAGCCGCGCGAAGCAGATCGACAAGATCAAGATCGAGGAATTCAAGCCGTCGTCGCGCCAGAACCCGTTCATCCGCTTCGAGTTCGAGAAGAAGCTGCACAACGTCGCGGTCGTCGCGGAAGAGATCACGAAGAAGTACGAACGCACGATCTTTCAGAACTTCAACCTGTCGGTGCAGCCGGGCGAGCGCATCGCGATCATCGGCGAGAACGGTGCGGGCAAGACGACGCTGCTGCGCTCGCTGCTCGGCGCACTCGCGCTCGACCACGGCACGGTGAAGTGGTCCGAGAACGCGAACGTCGGCTACATGCCGCAGGATACATACGAGGAGTTTCCGGACGACGTCGTGCTGATGGACTGGATCGACCAGTACCGCAAGGACGGCGACGACGAGACGATGGTGCGCGGCACGCTCGGCCGCCTGCTGTTCTCGGCGGACGACATCAAGAAGTCGGTGAAGGTGCTGTCGGGCGGCGAGAAGGGCCGCATGATCTGGGGCAAGCTGATGCTCGGCCGCCACAACGTGCTGCTGATGGACGAGCCGACCAACCACATGGACATGGAATCGATCGAGTCGCTGCAGATCGCGCTCGAGAAGTTCGAAGGCACGCTGATCTTCGTGTCGCACGACCGTGAATTCGTCAGCGGCCTCGCGAACCGGATCATCGAAGTGACCACGCATGGCACGCTGACCGACTTCGGCGGCAACTACGAGGAGTTCCTCGCGAGCCAGGGGCAGGCGTAACGATCCGCCCGATGTACCCGACCTGATTTACCCAGTCGTATCCAAGAGGCCCGCCCGGTTTTCAACCCGGCGGGCTTTTTGTTTTATTTGTTGTATCCAATGGGCGGGCCGCACTCCATTGACAACGGAGAAACGCGGTAGTCGTGACCTGCCTGATTTCTTCGCGCCATTTCATTTCAATCTTGCAAAACGGGCGCTGTGAACAGCCCCACGCAAATTGCGCGTATACTCGCGCGCTCATTTGCTGAAATTCGTTGTAAATGCGGTATGCCAAACCAGCGCACATTCATCTTGAATCGGCATACCCATATTCAGAAATAACACGTCACAAACATCTGCCACGAATTGCAGATGTCGATCAGGCAGACCGGGCCAGTCCTTTACGCAGGACTCGACTACGGCCATGTATGGGGACCGCAGCCGATTGAGCTGATCGGCATCAAAGGCAGTATCGGTACGCGCTTTGGCGCATATGGCTATGGCCTGTTCGCGGGCACGCCGATCTATAAAGCCGTCCGGATTCCCGACCGCACGCGTGACGGTCGGATTCCAGTTGACGGGACAGTTTTGAGTGTTCGATCGATAGGAGAATTTCAGGCATATCCAGCGCGTTATCGCAGCGCTCATCGCGCTCGCCCAATCACCCGCGAGGCAAAGCACCTCGTCCGAAATCCGTGTCCCGATCATATTGGGAAAACCTGGAGACCAATCCAATGAAACAATCTTCCCGCTGGTCCTGCCTTTTCGCAGTTTCACTCGTCACGACAGCGCTTTCCGCATGTGGCGGCGGAGACGATGTCAATACGTCCGGCACGGGATCATCCGCGCCTCCGGCATCATCCTCGCCTCCGGCGTCGCCCACCACGCCCTCATCCCCACAGCCAACCGTTCAGGCAGCGTGTCGGCCGAACGGCAAATTCACCTATTCCGGTTCAGCCTCTCAGGTCAAGGACAGCAACGGCAAGCTGGCCGTGGTGGTGGTGCCCAGCATGCCCAAGGAATATCAGCTGAACCGGAACTTCACCGCCTCGGCCGTGCCGGCATCGAGCCTGGTGCAACAAGCGAGCGGCGCGTTGACGACGCTGGCTTCATCGGATGCTGGGGCCGACTGCCTTGGACTCGAACACGGCTTGGTGTCGGACATCCAGAGCGTCGCCAGTGATGTCGCGATTGGTCGCTGGAACATGGCCATGGACACGGATGGCAATACCTATTCCATGTACCAGGGCGTCCACTACGCAGTGGGCACGCCCCTTTCGCTCACCGCGACGAGCGGAACGCTTGCCTGCACTCAGCTGATCGCGGATACGGTCTCAAGCGATTTCAGCGGCCCTACCGGCACGCTTGGAACGGCTTCGGCTACGCTTGATCTCGGTACACGCACGCTGAACAACTTGAGCATGACGATTCACAGCGAGTATGGTCAATATACGTTGACAAAGGCACAGACGCCGTTAAATGGCGTTTCGACTGAAGGGACCCTGTCCGTACAATCGGTTGTCGTCGGTCATGACCCGAAGCAGCCGTTGGTGGCGCTCGGCTACACAACCTCGCAGCCTAATTCGGGGATTGGCGGCGTTGTGGTGTTGTCGTGCCAGTAGTGTCTACGAGAAACCCGCGATCGAGCGCATAAGCTGACGCCATCGGAACCTCATCCGAGGCCCGCATTGGCAATTTGCCGGTGCGGGCCTTTGGCTTTTCAATGGACCGGACGATCGAGAGGCGCCAGCGCGAGAGCCTCGATGCCCGAGAAATCCAGTGCGTCGAGACTGAGCCGGACTTCGGTCAGAAACGCCGCGGATGCAGGGTGAACGCGGCTCGTGCAGTCGATCCATCGCTCGATGTCGGTCAATCGTCCGTCTTTCGCGAGCACCGCCAGTTCCCGGCGGTCGCTTTCGGGCGGAACGGCAACTTCCGGCGGGCGCGCGCGATGCACGCGGATGTCGGCGGCCCCGAAGGACGAATAGGGGATGATGTTCGACGTCGCTGCTGCCTCGGCCGCCGGAACGACGATCTCGAAAGAGAACGACGTGCCGCGGCCCGGCGCGCTCGACACGCGCAGGTCGCCGCCCATCGTGGTGACGATGCGCTGCGCGATGAAAAGGCCGAGGCCCGTGGTGCCGTTCATCGACTGCATCCGGCGAAAGGCCGAAAACAGGCTCGACTGTTGCGCGATGTCGATGCCGATGCCGGTATCCGCGACTTCGAATCCGATGAGCCAGCAACCGTCCTGCCGGCGCGCTCGCACAGTCATCATGACGATGCCGTCGCGGGTGAACTTGGACGCATTGGACAGCAGATTGAGCAGCACCTGCTGCAGCCGGCGGCCATCGATCGTCACGCCACGGGGCAGCGATGTCAGCGCCTGATAGTGGAACTGGTTGTTCAGTTGCGCGCAGAGTGCGATCGCGTATTCGGCGATGTCGTTCAGCAGCGCGAGCAGGTTCGCCGGCGCCGGGGCGATATCCAGCGGCTGCAGCTCGGCTTTCGCATACCCGATCAGTTCGTCGATCAGGCCAAGTTGATAGCTCACGCTGCGCTCGATCGCGTGGATCAGGCTCGCCTGCTTCGAATCGGCCCGGTTCAGCAGCAATCCTGCGTAACCGGCAATCGTCGCAAGCGGCGCACGCAGGTCGTGACTGACATAGCCGAGCGTTTCGACCTTCTGCTGGTTTTTCTCTTCCGCGTCGAGCAATGCCGCGTTCAATGCCGCCGTGCGCTGCGCGACCTCGTGCCGCAGCCGTTCGTGTTCGCTTCTTTGCCAGTCGGCAAGGTCTGCTCGCGCCTCCTGCCGCTGCTTCCCGACATGATTGATCCATGCGGCAAGGACGACCAGATGGGTGGCCAAGCCGATGGCGGCGACGACCGGGTTCGGGTGAATGTCGGAATTCAGCCATGCAAGGCCGGCCGGCAGGAAGCCGAGCGTCTCGACCAGGCGCAATGCAAAGTTGAACAGCGCAAAGCCGATCGTGATCAGCATGACTCGCGCAGTGGGCGCGGCCTGGCGCGCGAGCACGGCGACGACGCCCACTTCGACAATGCCGAACAATCCGTTGATGATCAGGCTCGCCTGCGCGAAAACGTACAGATTTCCGAATGCGGCGCCTGCCGCCGTGATGCACTCGAGTACCGCGAATCCGAACAGCACGCGGCGCGCGGGGAGGGTGGTTCGCTCGCCGCGGGCGATGCGCAGGATGAATACGATGAACAGCAGCACGCTGATGCAGCCGAACACCGAAATGCTCCGGGTGCTCCATTTGACGGCGTGGGGCCATAGATAGACTTTCGTATAACCGCGAATGGCGGCTTCGTACATGGCCGTCATGAAGCAGACGGCCGCGAGCACGACGAACGAGGCGCTTCGCGAGAACAGGGCGATCAGCAACGCACACCATCCGAGCGCCAGTACGCCGCCGATCAGGCCGCCGCCCCAAAGCGCCGCCCGCTGCTCGAGCGCGTCATACTCCGCCGACGCATACAGTTTCGGCGCGAGCGAGAGCGCGGTGTCGCCGGTCACGCGAACCAGGATGAACGCTTGCTCGTCGGGACCGAGGGTGAATCGCGCCAATGGATTGCGGGATATCGATGGCCGCGAGGTCGGGGGCGCGGTGGCATCGATGCCGTCATGGGTCCACTGGCCGTTCCTGCCGATATAAAAATCGACGTGCACGAGGCGCGGTTCCATCAGCGCTAGGACGAGCGATGATTCCGCCGGGCTGCGGTTGCTCACTGCCACGCGCAGCCACCATGCCGAATGCGAGAAACCGGGTTTCAACCCGTCCTGCCGAACGGCAAGGAACCCGCCGGGGCGTTCCGTCGGCAGCGCGAGTATGTCGTCCACGCGCATCCGGCTTGAAACGTCTTCGAATACCTGTATTCGGTCCAGCGATGGAGCCTGCCGGACTGGTTGGGCGGTCGTATCGGGCAGAACGGCGAATGCGCACGATGCCCACCAACTCAGGCACAAGAGCAGCAGTCGGCGCCACATGGCGGTCGTCATTGCGGCGTTAGTCGAGATCAAGGTTGGGCGGCAGGACGCCGGCCGGCTCCCGCCCGCGACAATCGTCCCGGTAGGTCGAGGGCGTGACGCCAAATCGCTCCCGAAATGCCGTGGCGAAATTCGCGGCGTTCGAAAAGCCGATTTCTTCCGCAATGTGGGCAATGCTCAACGGCGTACTGCTTAGCAGGCTTTGAGCCATGCGCAAACGTTCGCTGCGGAGATACTCGAACACGGTCTGGCCAAGGTTGTCCCGGAACGCGCGCGACAGCCGCTTTTCGTGGGTGCCGACCAGGTGGGCGAGCTGTTCGACCGTGGGCGGGTTGGCCAGTCTCTGCGCCAGATGGCGCTTGGCCGCGCGAACGATGGCGTGGTTGCCCGTTGGATCCGATACGGGCGGATCGGCCTCGGCATGCCGGTCGCCTTTCGCTCGGCCGAGGTGAACGCGAATCCGCGCAAGGACCTCGGCAGGCTCGAACGGCTTCGTCACGTAGTCGATGCCACCGATATCCAGCCCCTCGAGACGGTCATGGAGGTCGCCGGCCACGGTCAGGAAAATGACCGGTATTGCGCGGGTGGCGGGAGTTTCGGCAAGCAGTCGGCAGGCCGCGAAACCATCCATGCGCGGCATCCGGACGTCCATCAGGATCAGGTCGGGCGAGATCGCCAGCGCCCGTTGATACGCCTGTGAACCATCGAACGCCACGCTGATCCGGCACCCGGCGCTGCGCAGGATGTCGATCAGCAGATGAAGCTGGTCCGGCTGATCGTCGACGACAAGAATGTGAGCGTCGGCAAGAGCGGAATGTCGGGGCAGCATGGTGGGGGAGTCGTGCAGGCCTTGCGGGTTGCGTTCTGGTGCGTTGTCGGCGGGCGTTCGGGGCAATCAACGCGCAAGGTCTCGAGCCGATCCGGATCATTTCATCGCCGGCCGCTGCGGAGAATATCAGATCGCAGTTGTCTGCGAAATCTCAAAAATTTCCTCTCGAGCAAAAGGTTTGGGCGCTCAGGAAAAGGCATGCATTGACAATGCTGACCACAATGCGTTTCGACGTTGCGCGCGCCGGCCACCATGTGCAGATATCCGAGGGCCGAGGGCCGGCGAACCGCGATCGTCGGGCGCGTGTCGTGTCGCTCCCGAGCGTGTGGTCTGTCGCTCAACGCGGCCGTGAGCAGGCTTTTGAAAGCATGGATTTGATCATTGATTAAAAAGCGAACGTAGATTTTTCGTGAGAATAAGAGATCAAATGAGGACGAGTCAATTGTCAAAGATATCGAAACAAGGCATTCGTCGCTTGTCGTCGTCGCGTCGTTGATCGTTTCGACGAGCAGGCATTGCGATTCCGATCGCGCGCTGCCGGGATGGCGGCGCTGCGGGTTTGGGATGTTGAATGGATAAAAATGGGACAAAGAGTCGTTGGGTTTGCTGGACAAACAGGGAGTGCCTTCCCAGAATTTCTCTGGCTGACGCGTGATTATTCGAGGCTTTTTTAAAGAATATTAGAAATACCGAATCCATGATGCACGATTTTGGTACGTGTGACTTTCACGAATCGGCCGGATAGAAAAATGATGCGGTTCGCCCGGTGCGAAGAAACTTGTCGTTTCGAATGCAGGGACGTCTCGCGCTAACACTCTACGGGCAAAGGCACAGGAATCATGAGCAATCGGAGCGCCACAGGAAGGGGTAGGAAGCCGATCGAGCCGGACACTCACCGGGACGATCATTCAATCAAGCCGTGTGCCGTCGCAGGCGTCGCCCGACGCCACGATCCGCCCTGAGCAATCGCCCCGTGGCGATAGCAGAAGGCGGGCCGCCACGAGTGCCGTGTCAGATTCGCCGGTTTTTGAATCCCTGTTTCGGACGTCCTGACGCCCGACGCGGCTTCGTACGCGCTCGTCCGTTGCGAGCGATGTAGGCGAACCCGTTCCGGCCGTCATGCGCCGGACTGGTCGACCATTTCGCAAACGTTTGCAGGATGTGCGGTGGACCGATGTCGCGCGCGATCCGGGAATACGTTGAAGCGGTCGCGACAAAGTTAGTTATCCATATTTCATTTACGGTTATTCGTCACGAGGGAAATGATGAACAGGATTTATCGAACCGTCTGGAACAAGGCGCTGGGTACGTTTGTGGCTGCGTCGGAATCCAGCAAGGCGCGCGGCAAGGGTAAAGCCGGGGGAAGCGCCGGGCTCCGTGACCAGCGTGTGAAAGACGCCGCTGCGGCCATGATGCTTGTCGGGCTGGGCCTTGCCGTTCCGGATGGACATGCGCAAGTCGGCCCCGGAACCAGCGTAGGCGCCGGAACCAGCACAACTAACGGATCAGACACCGCAATCGGGATTTCGTCGACCGCCTCCGGCGGCATTTCGGCGGCGATCGGCAATCACGCAACTGCGAGCGCTTTAGCGACCATTGCGATCGGCAATGCTGCAATTGCGAACGTTAACGCAGCCGTTGCATTGGGCAGCGGAGCGACAGCGAGTGGTGCTTCCGCGACGGCGCTGGGAAATAGCGCATTTGCATCAAACCAGAATACGGTCGCATTGGGCAACCAGGCGTCGGCTTCCGGCGCTAATACCACCGCCATAGGCGTGACAACGACAGCCTCGGGCAACACGTCGATCGCTGTCGGCATGTCATCGACAGCCGCGGGCGACCTGTCGATCGCCGTCGGCAATTTCGCATCCACGGTGAGCACCGCCACCAGCGCAATCGCGATCGGCGTGCAGGCCACTTCGTCCAAGCAATTCGGCGTCGCGCTCGGCAACCTGGCGAAGTCGAGCGGTGTTTCCGCGGCGGCGCTGGGTGCGGGCGCCACGGCTTCTGCCGACAATTCGACGGCCGTGGGCATTAACGCAAATGCCGGGGGATACGGGAGTGTGGCACTGGGCGTGAATGCAGCCGCGCTTGCCGCATCGACCGTCGCATTCGGCGAAAGCAGCAAAGTGGCCGCAACGGCGGGCACGGGGGCCATCGCCGGCGGCTACAACTCGCAAGTGCTGAACGGAACCGGCGCGGTGGCGCTCGGGCAGGGGCAGACTGCGAACGGCAACGGCGCGGTGGCAATCGGCGATCCGAACACGGCGACCGGCACCGGCGCAGTTGCGATGGGGGCGAACAACATCGCGAACGGTAACGGCGCACTTGCGATCGGCAATTCGAACAGCGCGCAGGGGATGGGCGCCATCGCGCTCGGCAACACGTCGACGGCTGCCGCTGCCGGTGCGCTCGCATTCGGTTCCGGCGCCGTCGCCAACAACGCGGGCGATGTCGCGCTTGGCTCCGGGGCGATCACCGCAGCGCCCAATCCGACGCCGAATGCGACGATCGGCGGCGTGACATACCACTTTGCCGGCAACAACCCGGCAAATGTCGTGAGCGTGGGTGGAAACGGCAGCGTGCGTCAGATCACCAACGTCGCCGCAGGCCAGATCAGCGACACGAGCACGGACGCGATCAACGGCTCGCAGCTCAACGCGACGAATCTCGCGATCAACTCGCTTTCGACGTCGACGCTGTCGAGCATCGGATCGCTGTCGACTGGTGTCGCATCGCTATCGACGTCTACGTCGACGGGCATCAGCTCGCTGTCGACCGGAGTTGCATCGCTGTCGACCTCAACGTCGACGGGCATCAGCTCGCTGTCGACCGGAGTTGCGTCGCTGTCGACCTCAACGTCGACGGGCATCAGCTCGCTATCGACCGGTGTCGCATCGCTGTCGACCGCCACGTCGACGGGCATCGGCTCACTGTCAACCGGTGTTGCTTCGCTGTCGACCTCCACGTCGACAGGCATCGGCTCACTGTCGACCGGTGTCGCATCGCTGTCGACCGCCACGTCGACGGGCATCGGCTCACTGTCAACCGGTGTCGCTTCGCTGTCGACCACCACGTCGACAGGCATCAGCTCGCTGTCGACCGGCCTGAGCACGGTCGTCAGCACGACCACCAACGTCGGCAACAGCACGGCGACGGCACTCGGTGGCGGTGCGGCCTACAATTCGACGACCGGCACGATCTCCGCTCCGACGTACACGACGTACAACGCGAACGGCACGACGACGATCAACAACAACGTCGGCTCGGTCGTCGACAACATCAATTCCCAAGGCATCAAGTATTTCCACACCCATTCCACGGCAGCGGACAGTCAGGCGACGGGCACCGATAGCGTCGCGATCGGCCCGGCGGCCATCGCGAGCGGGACGAGCAGCCTGGCAGCCGGCAATGGTGCGCAGGCGACGGCAACCAACGGGCTCGCGCTTGGCACACAGTCGACCGTATCGGTCGCGGGCGGCGTCGCGATCGGCTCGGGATCGGTATCGGATCGGGCCGTCCTGTCCGGCGTCGGATCGGTGACGATCGGCAGCCGTGCAATACCGTACAACACGTCCGATCGAACCTTGCTCGGCGCGGTGTCGTTCGGCGATGCAAGCGGCAGCACCTATCGTCAGTTGACCAACGTCGCCGACGGCACGCAGGCACAGGATGCGGTCACCGTTCGCCAGCTCGCCAACGCACTGTCGTCCTTTGCGGTAACCGGCCAGAAGTACTTCCATGCGAATTCGACCCAGGCGGACTCGCTCGCGGTCGGCACGGATTCCGTCGCGGTCGGCCCGGCGACCGTCGTCAACGGCAACAACGGCGTGGGCATCGGGAACGGCGCGATCGTCGATTCGACCGCGCCCGGTGGCGTGGCCATCGGCCAGAGCGCGAGCTCGGCGCAGGCGGACGCGATCGCGTTCGGCAGCGGCGCGACGGCCGCCGGCGCGCAGTCGATCGCGCAAGGCGCGAATGCGAGCGCGCTGAACGCGGGCGGGGTGGCGCTCGGGTCCGGCGCGCACAGCAGTGCGATCAATGCGCTGGCGCTGGGCGCCGGTGCAAACGCCACGCTCGCCAACAGCGTCGCACTCGGCGCCGGCAGCACGACGGCCGCCCCGGACACGGGAGCGACCGCGCTGTACGGCGGGACCGCGGCCGGCATCGCGAGCGCGGCCAACGGCGTCGTATCGGTTGGCGCTGCCGGCCAGGAGCGGCAGCTGCAAAACGTCGCCGCCGGCGTGATCTCGGCGGCGAGCACCGATGCGATCAATGGATCGCAGTTGTTCTCGGTGGTGACGGGTGTCAATACGCTCGGCAACAGCGTCGCGTCGAGCCTCGGCGGCGGCAGCACCTACAACAGCGCGACCGGCGCCGTGACGACGAGCCTCAGCTATGCGGGCAATACGTATGGCTCCGTCCAGAATGTGCTGAACGCGATCGGTGGCGGCGGGACGACCGCGGGCGTCAAGTATTTCCACGCCAATTCGACCGGCCCCGACAGCCGGGCGCTCGGCGCCGACAGTGTCGCGATCGGCACGAATGCCGTCGCGAACGATGCGGGCGATGTTGCGCTTGGCGCCAATTCGACGACCGCGGCGGCGACCCCGACATCCGGCGCGACGATCGGCGGCACCCACTACGGCTTCGCGGGTGCGAATCCGGCGAGTGCGGTGAGCGTGGGCGCTGCCGGCGCGGAACGGCAGATCCAGAATGTCGCCGCCGGCCAGCTGAACCAGAACAGCACGGACGCAGTCAACGGCTCGCAGCTTTACGCGACGAACCAGCAGGTCACCGCGAATACCACGGCGATCAACAACATGGCCAACGGCGGCGGGATCAAGTATTTCCACGCCAATTCCACGGCGCCGGACAGCCAGGCGACGGGCGCGGACAGCGTCGCGATCGGCGGCGGCGCGCAGGCGACCACCGCGAATTCGGTCGCGCTCGGCGCGCATTCGACGACGAACGCGAATCTGGGCCTTGCCGCATACAACCCCGGCACCGCGCCGCTGGCGGGCGCGACGCCCGCGGGTGAAGTGTCGGTGGGGTCCGCGGGGGCAGAGCGACGCATCACGAACGTGGCGGCAGGCGCCGCGGCGACCGATGCCGTGAACGTGAGCCAGCTGCAGGCCGTCAGTTCGCAGGTCAGCCAGGTGCAGAACGATGCGCTGCTGTGGGACCCGACGGCGAACGGTGGCGCCGGCGCTTTCAGTGCCAAGCACGGCGGCAGCGGCCCGAATACGATCACGAACGTCGCGGCCGGCGCATTGAGCCCGACGAGCACGGACGCGGTCAACGGCTCGCAACTGTACGCGACGAACCAGAACGTGACCAACGTGGCGAGTGCCGTCAACAACATCCAGAGCGGCGGCGGCGTCAAGTACTTCCATGCGAACTCCATCGCGGCCGACAGCCAGGCGACGGGTACCGACAGCGTCGCGATCGGTCCGCTGGCGATCTCGGGCGGCGCGAGCAGCCTTGCGGCCGGCAACGGCGCGCAGGCGCAGGCGGCGAATGCATTGGCGCTGGGTGCACAGTCGAACGCGTCGATCGCGGGCGGCGTCGCGATCGGCTCGGGTTCGGTATCGGATCGCGCGGTGCTGTCCGGCATCGGTTCGGTGACGATCGGCAGCCGGGCGGTTCCGTACAACACGTCGGACCAGACCTTGCTCGGCGCGGTGTCGTTCGGCAGCGCGAGCGGCAACACCTATCGGCAACTGACCAACGTCGCGGACGGCACGCAGGCGCAGGACGCGGTCACGGTGCGGCAACTGGCCAACGCGCTGTCGTCGTTCGCGGTGAGCGGACAGAAGTATTTCCACGCGAACTCCGCGCGGGCCGACTCGCTGGCAGTGGGCGCGGAGTCGGTCGCGGTCGGTCCGACGACCGTCGTGAACGGCGATAACGGCGTGGGCATCGGGAACGGCGCGATCGTCGATGCGACGGCGCCCGGCGGCGTGGCGATCGGGCAGGGCTCGAGCTCGGCGCAGGCGGATGCGATCGCGCTCGGCAGCGGCGCGGCGGCCGGCGGCGCGCAGGCGATCGCGCAGGGCGCGAATGCGCGCGCGCTGAATGCCGGCAGCGTGGCGCTCGGTTCGGGCGCGCAGAGCAGTGCGATCAATGCGCTGGCGCTGGGCGCCGGCGCCAGCGCGACGTTTGCGAACAGCATCGCGCTCGGCGCCGGATCGCTGACGGCGGTTGGCGCATTGAACAACTACATCGCCTACGGGCTGAGCAGCCCGCAGTCGTCGGCGGGCGAGGTCAACGTCGGCAATCGGCAGATCACGGGCCTGGCCGCCGGGCGGGCGGGGACCGATGCGGTCAACGTGTCGCAACTGGATGCGGTTGCCAATCAGTTGACCACCCTGATCGGTCAGAAGACCAGCAATACCGGCGGGTCGACTGGCGGATCGTTTACGTCCAATCAGTCCAGCCTGAACAGCGCGCCGGCGCCGAGCGGTTCGAATGCTTCCGCGGGTGGATTGGGGGCGGTGGCGTCCGGGGCGAGCAGCACGGCCGTGGGCAACGGCTCGCAGGCGACCGGCAGCGGTTCGACGGCGATGGGCGTCGGCGCGACGTCGTCGGGCACGCATTCGGTGGCGATCGGCACGGGCAGCGATGACGGCGGTCGCTCCGGCGTCGTCGCGGTGGGTTCCGACAAGGCGGCGCGCCAGGTCGTCAACGTGGCCGAGGGGACGCAAGGGACCGACGCGGTCAACGTCAACCAGTTGAACGCGGTATCGACGGCACTGTCGACGTCGGTCAACACGCTGGGCAACCAGGTCAACCAGATGCAGCAGCAGATCCAGCAGACCGACGCGATGGCGCGCGAGGGGATCGCCGCGACCGCCGCGATGGCGTCGATCCCGCACATGGATCGCGATTCGAATTTCGCGATGGGTGTCGGCACGGCGACGTTCGCAGGCCAGAAGGCGATGGCCATCGGCGTGCAGGCGCGCATTACCGAGAACCTGAAGGCGACGCTGAATGGCGGTTTCAGCGGCAGCCAGCGCGTCGTCGGCGCGGGCATGCTGTATCAGTGGAAGTAACGGCGGGATCGGGCATCGAACGGATGCCCGATCACAGAGATGCGCGAACCCGCCTGCATGGCCGGGCGGCGTTCGCTTGCGCACCCTCCCTTTTCCGGAGTACTACAGTGAAGCATATTCGCGTCGCACTCGTTCTGTCCGTGTTGTCCCTTGCGGCGTGCTCCAGCGCGTCCGGGCCGACGTTCAGCGCATCCGAGCTGCAACCGAGAGAAGGCATTCGCACCTACCAGGTCGATTGTCACGGCATCGTTTCAAGCCACGCGACCTGCATGAAGGCGGCGAAGCGCATGTGCGGCGACGAGCCGGTGCGCGTGATCGATTCGGCCAGGCCGTACCGCGATGGCGCCGAGCCACGAACGCTGGTGTTCCAGTGTGGCGCCGCCGGCGGCGCGCCCACGCCGGCGCCCGCCGCGGAGGCGCCCGCTCCGGCCGAGAAAGTCGCCCTGACGGGCGACGCATTCTTCGCGTCGGGCGAAGCGAAGCTGACGCCGTCCGCACGCGCCACGCTCGATACGCTGCTGAGCCGGCAAACCGGCACACGTTTCGCGAGGGTGGCCGTCACGGGTTATGCGGACGCGGTCGGCTCCACGGCTGCCAATCTCCAGTTGTCGCAACGACGCGCGGATTCAGTTGCCGCCTATCTTCGTGATCATGGGGTGCGGGCCGATGCGTTTGCTGCGACCGGGCGCGGCGATGCCGATCCGGTCGCCACCAACGCGACAGCCGAAGGACGTGCGAGCAACCGGCGGGTCGAGATCGTGCTGCAGCGTTGAGCACCTGGCCAGACTGGCCGTCGCGCCGACCGGCGGGCAAGTCAGGCCGCCATCACTCGACCGGCTCGATCGGCAGCGGACACGTGCCGGCAACGCGCAACCGCGTGCCGGTCCATTCGTAAAAGAAGCGGGCCGCCTTCGCGTTGCCGTGGTCGCAGTCGTCGTCGAAGCAGCCGGAGACGATCAGCAACCTGCTGTCGGCCCGGAAATCGAGCCGCTCGTCGCCGTTGCCCATGACCCCCGAGATCTCCTGCACGCCGGGCATCGTGTAGGTGGTTCCCGTGTACTTGTCGATGATCGCGAAGTTCCGGCAGTCGGTTCCGCAACCCCATCTGACGACGCGGTAGTGACCGGCAAAATTGGCGGGTTGCGTGAACTCTTCTCGAATGACGGTGCGGTAGAGGCGGGCTACCTTGCTGCGCAGCCGGGGTGCGTCGGGCAGCGCGTGCGGCGCGCGCACGGCGCGTGCCGGATACCGGTCGAACGACGGCGACGGGCATGCGCTGACGGGCGCCGCCGCGAGCGGAACCGCCGGGGTGGCCGCGCCGGCGGAAGCGGCAAGCACGGCGAAGGCGCCGGCCAGCAGCAGAAGTCGGTATGGGCGCGTCACGCGATCATCCTTGCATGTTCGAGGTTCGGTTGGGCCGCAGGCACGGCGCCCGGGCATCGATCCGTGCGCCCCATATCCACCTTGTCGTCAATCCGCCAGCCGCTGATCCGCGAGCGCCTTGCAGCAGTCGTCGTACACCCATTGCACGAGCCGCGCCTGATAGTTCAGGTCGTCGGTGTCGACGATCTCCTCGACCGCGTCGCGCGCCCAGGCCGCGTCGACGAAGCCGGCATGGCGTTTCGCGATGTCCTGCGCGAGCGCGGACAGCTTCGCGATCGCCAGCCAGTCGGCGACGCGGTGGTGGCGGTCGAGCCAGCGGTGCGCGGCCTGAACCTGGAACGCGGAATCCGGCCATGCCTCATTGAGGTAGTACGCGCCGAGATTGCCGCAGGTGAGCCAGCAGAGGAGCTCCAGGCGGTCGTGCGAGCCGAGGGTGGGACGGGCGTCGGTCATGGCAGCGCTCACGAAAAGCGTCAGTTCCGGGTGGCGGCCGGGCGCAAGGCACCGGTGCCGATACTAAAAACATAGCACGATGCGGACCATGCCGCGCACCCGGGCGGATGCGGAGGCTGCAGTGACGAAGTCGGTGAGGCGTCGAGGGGGGCGTGCGGGCGGCGAGTCGAATGCCCGGGAACGGGGCGGCGGGGCGCAGCGGCAGCCGCCGCGGCGCGGGTCCTGTACGGGCGGCCCCTACGGACTTATCGCGTCGCGCGCGTCTCGGCCGCAATCGAGCGGATGCTGCGCTCGACCCGGATCAGGATGATCAGCACGGCGAGCGAGACGAACGAGTACAGCGCGATCAGCGCAGCGGCGCCGGCGAAGCGCGCGGTCTGCGCGTTCTCGACAGCCGCTTCGTCGGCCGCCTTCTTCTCGTTCTCGAGCGCGGTTCGTTTCGCACCGTAGCGCTCGCCAAAGTCCCGCATGATCGCCGACACGACCTCGTTGTACGTTTCCTCGCGCGCGGTTTCGTCGCCGTGCGCGGCGACCTTCTGTTTAACGCCGGCCGCAACGTCCTGGCGCGACAGCACCTTGTCGAGATAGCTGGCCTGCTGCTCGAAATAGGTGATGGGCAGTGGGTCGTCCCGCTCGAGGGCCTGCTCGAACGACGGTTCATACACGTCGCGTTCGACCGTGTAGTTGGGCGAGACGACCGCGCGGCCGTGCTTTTGCACGATGCCGCTCAGTTGCGCCGACAGGCGCGCGGCAGGCGAGCCGTTGTCGGTTTTCGCGGCCGGGGCGTCGTCCGGCGCCTTCGACGGCGACTGCGCGCCGGATTCCCATGCAAACGACGCCGGGTCGATCTGGACGTTGGAATCGATCTTCGGCGCCTTCGACAGCTGCGCGTCGAGGCCGATCACGCCGAACACGACGCCGCCGGCCAGCACCGCGGTCGCGAACAGCAGCACGATCACGCGCAGCACCTGAAGATAACCACCCTCGATTTTGGTCAGAATGCTCAAGGCATCTTCCTTTTTTATGATGAATGAGGCGCCAGAGGCTAAAACCCTTTCTAATGGCTGTCAATCGAAAGAAGGGCGACGATGCGGGCGCGTCGGCCGGCGAGCGCGACACTCGCTAAAATGGCCGCTTCCAAGGAGACGGAACACGATGAAAACCTACGACCAGTTCTATATCGACGGCGCGTGGCGCCAACCGGCGGGCGCCGGCACGATCGACGTGATCGACTCGGGCACCGAGGCCGTGATCGGCCGGATTCCGGAAGGGCAGCCGGCCGACGCGCAGGCGGCGATCCGCGCCGCGCGCGCCGCGTTCGACGGCTGGGCCGCGACCCCGCCCGCGACCCGCGCCGCGTATCTGCGCAAGATCGCCGAGCATCTGCAGGCGCGCAGCGAGGAGCTCGCCCAGTCGATCACGGGTGAAGTCGGCATGCCGATCAAGCTATCGCGCGCGATCCAGGTCGGCGGGCCGATCTACAACTGGAACGCGTATGCGAAGCTCGCGGAGTCGTTCGGGTTCGACGCGCAAGTGGGCAATTCGCTCGTGGTGCGCGAGCCGGTCGGCGTCGTCGCGGCGATCACGCCGTGGAACTACCCGCTCAACCAGATCACGCTGAAGGTCGCGCCGGCGCTCGCGGCCGGCTGCACGGTGGTCCTCAAGCCGTCCGAAGTCGCGCCGCTCAACGCGTTCATGCTCGCCGAGGCGATCGATGCCGCCGGGCTGCCGGCCGGCGTATTCAACCTCGTGTGCGGCTACGGGCCCGTCGTCGGCGAAGTGCTCGCGACCGATCCCGACGTCGACATGGTGTCGTTCACCGGCTCGACGCGCGCGGGCAAGCGCGTGGCCGAGCTGGCCGCCGCGAGCGTCAAGCGCGTCGCGCTCGAGCTGGGCGGCAAGTCGGCGTCGGTGATCCTCGACGATGCCGACTTCGCGGCGGCGGTGAAGGGCACGGTCAACGCGTGCTACCTGAACGCCGGGCAGACCTGTTCCGCGCATACGCGGATGCTCGTGCCGCAAGCGCGCTACGACGAGGCGCGCGCGCTGGCGAAGACCGCGGCCGAAGCGTATGTCGCGGGCGACCCGCGGCAGGATGCGACGCGTCTCGGCGCGCTCGCGTCGGCTGCGCAGCAGCAGCGCGTGCAGTCGTACATCCAGCGCGGCATCGACGAAGGCGCCGAGCTCGTGACGGGCGGCGTCGGCCTGCCGGACGGCATCGAGAAGGGCTTCTTCGTGAAGCCGACCGTGTTCGGCCGCGTCGATCCGAAATCGACGATCGCGCAGGAGGAAATCTTCGGGCCGGTGCTGTCGATCATCACGTATCGCGACGAGGAGGAAGCGATCCGCATCGCGAACGACTCGCCGTACGGCCTCGGCGGCGCGGTATGGGCGGGCAGCGACGAGCGCGCGCTGCGCGTCGCGCGGCGCATGCGCACCGGGCAGGTCGACATCAACGGCGGCGCATGGAACATGGCCGCGCCGTTCGGCGGCTTTAAGCAGTCGGGCCACGGGCGCGAGAACGGCGTCTACGGACTCGAGGAATACCTCGAATACAAGTCGATGCAGCTGAAGCCGGCGAAGCCGGCCTGAGCGGCCCGCCGCGCGATTCCCGACACGGCACGCGTCGCGCGTGCCGTTTTTTCTTGACGCGGCTCAAGGTGCGCATCGGCGATTCGTCGATCATCGCAGTTTCGATGGATCGACGAGGTACCCGATGTCCGCACGCACTTCCTTCCCGCCGCTCGTGATACGCGGTCGTTCGCTGCTGCCGATCGTGCAAGGCGGCATGGGCGTCGGCGTGTCCGCGCATCGCCTCGCAGGCAGCGTCGCGCGCGAAGGCGCGCTCGGCACGATCGCGAGCATCGACCTGCGGCATCACCATGCGGACCTGCTCGCGCGCTGCCGCGCGCAACCGGATCGCGCCACGCTCGAGGCCGCGAATCTCGAGGCGCTCGCGCGCGAGATCCGTCTCGCGAAGACCTATGGCGAAGGGCGCGGAATGATCGCCGTCAACGTGATGAAGGCGGTCAGCGCGCATGCGGACTACGTGCGCGTCGCTTGCGACGAGGGCGCGGACGCGATCGTGATGGGCGCGGGCCTGCCGCTCGACCTGCCGGACCTGACGCACGGCCGCGACATCGCGCTGGTCCCGATCCTGTCGGACAGCCGCGGCATCGCGCTCGTGCTGAAGAAGTGGATGAAGAAGGGCCGGCTGCCGGACGCGATCGTGATCGAGCATCCCGCGCACGCGGGCGGCCATCTCGGCGTCACGCAGCTCGAAGACATGCACGACGCGCGCTTCGATTTCGCGCGCGTGCTCGACGAGACCACGCAGGTGATCGCGTCGCTCGGCCTCGAGCGCGAGCGGATTCCGCTGATCGTCGCCGGCGGGATCAACAGTCACGACGCGGTGCGCGATGCGCTTGCCGCCGGCGCGAACGGCGTGCAGATCGGCACGCCGTTCGCGGTGACCGAGGAAGGCGACGCCCACCCGAATTTCAAGCGCGTGCTCGCCGACGCGAGCCCCGACGACATCGTCGAGTTCGTCAGCGTGACGGGCCTGCCGGCGCGCGCGGTGAAGACGCCGTGGCTCGAGCGCTACCTGCGCAACGAGACGCGCATCCGCGAGAAGCTCGGCGCGCTGAAGCTGCGCTGTCCGACCGCGCTCGAATGCCTGAGCGTGTGCGGGCTGCGCGACGGCATCGAGAAGTTCGGGCACTTCTGCATCGATACGCGCCTCGCGGCCGCGTTGCGCGGCGACGTCGCGAACGGGCTGTTCTTCCGCGGCCGCGAAGCGCTGCCGTTCGGCCGTGCGATCCGCAGCGTGCGCGACCTGCTCGACCTGCTGCTCACGGGCAGCGCGGGCGAGCCTGCGACAAACCGCCCGGCGTTTACGCTGGCTTGACGAACATCAAGACGCACCCAAGACCCTGACGGCAGAATGGATTCCGTTCTTTGGGGGTCCATACAGATGCATAAAATGATTCAAAAATTTGTTACCGCCGCGGCATGCGCTGCGAGTCTTGCCGCGATGCCGTCGGTGTCGCACGCAGCATCGCAGGGCGACGGCATTTACCAGGGCGATTTTCTGGCCCGCCTGCGCGCGATCAGCATTCAGCCGAACGAGCGCGGCAGCGACACGCTGGGTACGATCAACGTCGGCGTGAAGAACGCGATCGTGCCGGAGCTCGATTTCACGTACATGATTCGCGACTACCTG
Source organism: Burkholderia ubonensis subsp. mesacidophila (assembly GCF_002097715.1). Classification (NCBI taxonomy): domain Bacteria; kingdom Pseudomonadati; phylum Pseudomonadota; class Betaproteobacteria; order Burkholderiales; family Burkholderiaceae; genus Burkholderia; species Burkholderia ubonensis. The sequence goes on along the minus strand of NZ_CP020737.1, from coordinate 2,030,905 downwards.
GGCGTCGAACTGATTCTCGGCACGTCGCGGCACCAGATGACGTCGAATCTCGGCAACCTCGGCGGCGTGAACGTGCTGCCGCCGACGCTGCTGTTGCAATACCACTTCAACCATGCCGGCAAGGTGCGTCCGTATGTCGGCGCGGGCCTGAACTACACGTACTTCTACAACAACGGCCTCAACGTCGGCGGGCAGGGCGTGTCGATCGAGAAGAGCAGCTTCGGCCCGGCGCTGCAGTTCGGCGTCGACGTGCAGGTGACGAAGAAGGTGTTCGTCAACGTCGACGTGAAGAAGATCTGGATGAGCACCGACGCGACGCTCGGCGACAAGTCGATCGGCACGCTGCACATCGATCCGTTGATCGTCGGCGTGGGCGTCGGGATGAAGTTCTGATCGCGCGACTGACGCGACAGACGCAATAGAACAGAGTTGGGGTTGGCGGCACGGCGGTATGCGTGCCGCTTTTTTTTATGTGCTGCCCGTGGCGGGATCGGGCGATGACGCACAGCGCGCGTCGGCCCGTTCGTAGTAGCGCGTCGCGACGGGCGGCACGTCCGGCAGCGCGAACGTCAGGCGGCAGCGCTTCCCGTTCGGCAATGCGATCCGCAGCGGCTTGGTCAGTTGGGCGCCCGTGAGCAGCAACTTGCCTTCGCCTGCGGTGACGGTCACGAACCGGTCGCCGTCGTCGATGACGGTCGACAGCGTCGGCAGCAACGCGCCGTTCGCTTGCGTTACGGTCAGCAACACGCGTCGCGTTTGCTCGACGGCAAATTCGATGCGGCTGACCGAGCCGCGTCCGGCTTCGACGGTCTGCAGGCCATTCTTCAGGTCGAGGTTGCGCGGCAGGCTTTTCGTGTTGACCCGAATGAACGTCAGCGCGTATGCGGGCAGCGATGCGATGACGGCTCGGCCGCGCCGACCGGTCCAGACCGGGCCGGACGGCGTCGCGAGTTCGATGCCGGCGCGATCGCCGACGCTGGCGAGCGCAAACGTGTCGCGAATCTCGTACGGCGACAGCATGCCGACGCCATCGAGCAGGGCGACCGCGCCGCGCAGATTGACACCGATTGTCGAACGGCCGGCGCCGTAGAGGCTGGCGTTCAGGGTCGCACGCGCATGGCTTGGCGTGGCGCTGACAGTCGCGCGTATCGACGGCGAACGGATCGCGGTGTCGTAGTCGGCCGCGACGCTGTAGCTGCCGGTGCGGCCGAACGTGTCGGAATAGCGGGCGCCGGAGCGCAGCGAGTCGCCGGTGACGTTCGCGTATGCGCTGACGCTGCGCTTGCCGATCGGCACGGTCACGCCGACGTAGACCTGGGTGCCGCCCGCGCCGCGGGTGCCGAGCGTACGGTTCACGTTCAGCGCAATCGATCCGAGCCCGAACGGACGGGTCCACGTGCCGGCGACGCGTTGCATGTCGGGGCCGTCGAATACCCAGACACGCGTGTAATCGAGCGACAGCATGCCGAGCGCGCGATCGTGCCAGCCGAGCGCGGCAGCGAATTGCGTGTGCGACGGCGGCGTGAATGCGTCCATCGAGAGGACGGCATCGGTCAGCTCCCGGTATCCGGACGTGCGCCGTGCAAACGACACGCTGGCGCTCAGCGCCGTGTCGCGGTTGCTCGCCACGGTGACACGGGCCTGGGTGCCGCGTCGACCGGCGGCACGGCTGATGTCGATGCCGACGGCCGCATCGATGCCGGCAAGCGGGACGAATTCGACGCTCGCAGCGCCAGACTGCAAGGGCGACGACACCAGGATGCCGGCGTTCAGCCGGGCGCGTTGCCGGATCTGCCAGCCGTGGGTGGCGGTCGCGAGCCATGGGGCCTGCGCGTATCCGTCGTTCTGCAGGCGGCCGACCGCGATCGCCAGCCCTTGCGCGGCGGCGAGCCCGGCGCTGGACAGAGACGATCCCGGCACGATGAAATGCTGCGCGTCGCCCGTTGCCTCGACGATCGTCACGTCAAGATCCGCAGTGCCGCTGACGAGCGGCAGATCGCCCAGCGCAAAAGGGCCGGGCGGCAACTGCGACGTATGAATCAGCACGCCGAGCTGGCGCACCTCGACGCGCGCCTGCGTACGCGCGATCCCGGTCACCCGTGCGCCCGTCCCGGGCGCGACAGCAAGCGCTTCGTCGGGAAACGTCTGCAGGCCGAACATCCGGCCGGTCGCGAACAGCGTCGAGCGCGGGACGATCTGCCCCGCCTGCAACGTCGTGCCGTGCGACGCGAACGTGCGCTGCGCGTAGGCCGCCTGATGGTTGACGCCAACGTGCCCGTCCACGACCGTGACGATCTGGCTGCTGCGGACGATCCAGTCCGACGCGTTGAACCCGGCTTCGGTCGTGGCCTGCCAGTAATGCGATGTGCCGGCGGGATTGCGCGTCGTCGTCGCGAGCAGGTCGTAGTTGACGAGCCCCGCGAAGCCGCCGCGCTCGAACGCGCCGGGCGTGCGCCGGGTCGCAGCGAGCGCGTCGGCCGGCACGACGAGGTCGATGGCGCCGTCGGCCGGGCGCAGCGTGACGATCGTCTGCGGATGGAAGCGCCGGTAGTCGTAGCATGGGGTCGCGTCGGGACTCGTGGCCGGCGCGACCGCGTCGCGGAACTCATCGGGGACGACGAGGCCGGCCGCATGCAGCAGGGCGGGCGTGGCACACAGGTTTCCGTTGTCGTCGAACCGCGCATCGGCGCGACCGGCGCGCCTGCCGTTGACCGTCAGCCTGACGGACGCGGTGCCGGGCGCGAAGCGTGGCGCGTGCTCGAAGTAGCGGGCGGCCGTGGCGTCGATGCGGTGCTCGCGCAGCGCGCCCGTATCGAATTCGAGCGCGTCGGGCGGGGCGCCGCCGGCGCCGGAGGTTGCGGCGCATGGCGTGCTGCCTGCGGCGATGTACAGCCCGAACGCAAGCAGTACGTCCCGGTTACGAGCGGCGCCCGCCGTTGCAGGTCCGGAAACGGCAGCGCGGCGCTTACCGGCGCGTGACCGCACCGGCCGTACCGAGGTCGAGCGGCGCGTCGTAGTGGTCGACCGAGTAGCCATAGACCGTGGCGGGAAACAGGCGGACGCGCTCGGGCATCGCGGCAGCGCCGCTGGCGAACGCGATCCGGCGTGCCTGTCCGGCCAGCACGTAGGGCGCCGGCAACGACACGATCTGCTGCGTCGGCAGCAACTGCACTTTCTGTTCGAGGCGCACCACGTAGCGGCTGTCGTTGCGCACGACCAGTTCGCCGCCCTCGATCGACCACTTCAGCAACTCCCACGGCGCATCGTTGCGCGCGAGGTCGCGCGGCTGGACCAGGACGGGCAGGTTCTGGCGAAGGATCGTCCGGATCTCGTTCCGGCCCTGGCGCTTCGGTGGAATGCCGGAGAACGTCACGCGGGCGAGGCGCTGCGTTGCGAGCGGTTCGTTTCCGGCGAGTACGAACCGGACGAGTTGCACGGCGCCGCGTTCGACACGCGCGACCGGGGGCGTCACGATGACGAGCTCGGCCTGGTCTTCGGGAATGGGCTCGATCGTCGTATGAAGGAGCGTCGGCTGGTTGTCGGTGTTTCTGACCGAGATCGTTCCTTCGCCATCGGCCTCGTCGACGATCACCACGGACGTATCGGGCACGACGCCCATTCCGTGTACGGCGTTCGCGCCGATCAGGCAACCGAGGAGAGGGACGAACAACGACAACCGCAGGGAATGGATCGCAGGAGATTTCATGGATTCGGCTATCTGTTGGCGCAAGCGTGCGTTGCGCCGCCGCTTCGTCGAAGCGGCGGCGCAGTCAACGCCTGTCAGGCGATAAAGACAATCGACGGAAAGAGGCGTACCGGAATTACAGGTACACGAGCGAGACGGTCGCGAGGCCGTCGAGATTGATTTCCTGGCTCATGTCGAGATTCGACGTCTTGTCGATGGCGGCCTGCACGTCGAGCGTGCCGGTGAAGACCTTCGCCGCGATCGGCACCAACTGGCCTTTCGTTGCCCAGGACTCGTAGCCTCCGGTCTTGTCGGCGATCCCGTTGGACGCGACCCAGGTGGTGCCGCTGGTCTTCGAAAAAATCGAATCGACAGCCACGCCATCTGCCTGGAACGTGTTTTTCCTGAACCGGAATGCAAAGGCGCCGATGTTCTTGCCGCCGGCCGTGCCGAGACCGAATTGCGTGCCGGTTGAGTTGGATGTGCCGAAGAAATTGATACTGCCGGAGAATGCGCCAGTGCCGGCGCGATTGTCCTGCGCCGTCAGTGCGACGCGGGCGGCAGCGTCGCAGGTGATCGTGATCGAATCCGAACGGACCGCGAGCAGCGTGGGCTCGGTCGGGCTGAGTTCGGCCGCGCCGATGAGTCCGTAATCGAACGTGCCGCCACCGGCGAGCGTCGGCGTGCAGGCGCCGGGCTTGATCTTGCCGGTGACCTTGATGTCGAACGAGTCGGCGAACGCGGATGTGCTGCACATCGCGAGCAGGCCCGCAGTCACGAGGCCGGACATTTTGTTCGTCATATTAATAACTTTCATCTGAACGGGTTCCAGGTAATAAGCCGGAATTCCGAATTTGATTCGGGTGATCCGGATTTTTGACTAATGGAGGGAAATTCGCCCGCCGATATTTCCGGTGAGCGAGGTGGAATTTATCAATTAGATTCTGGAATTGAAATCGGACATGTACAAATTTTCACGACTTTTTTATGGAATCTGAAATTTCTATTTGTGAAAATAATTGGGTTTGTCTTGGGGTAACTGGTGGTTTGATCGTTACGAATGTCAAATGAAATATTTTTCAGCTTCAATAAAGATAAAGCGGTATGGATTCGATCTCGGTGGACGATGTCGAAGATCGGGCGTGACGCGGCCTTGACATGTCGGTCGGCAATCGCCGGTCGGAATTGCCGACGCGCGGCGTCATGCCGGCCATGGCGTTTGCCGGCGGCGGGAAGGTGGAAGGGAAGCGGATGTCGCCGTGTTTGTCGCGTTGGGGGCGGGTGGCGACGCAAGCAGGGAACCGGGCGGGGCGTGTGGCCAACGCCGTGGCTGCGCGCGATACGCAGCGTTCAGTCGGCCGACGAGCGGCTCGCACGCGGACAGGTGGAACCCGGCCGTGTGCATCGCGTCGGCATGTGCCGGCGCGAGAAGAATGATTACAGCTTGTCGTACTGGAAGCGCATCGCCGTGCCTTCGCGCGTGATGCGTTCCCACACCGCGTGTTTTTCGTCGTCGCTCAGGAACACCCAGTTCGAGACTTCGGCGGCTGTGCGGCCGCAGCCCTTGCAGACTTCGTCGAAGAGGGTCGAGCACACGCCGATGCAGGGGCTGTCGGGCAGGTCGTGGAGATTGGAGGCCATCGGAGGGGGGCGCAGTGGAATCGTCAGGTCATCATTTTAATGCATCGGGCCGGGTGGCCTGGCGGGTGCGGCCGGCATGCTGTCCCGGTACGTCGTCGTGACAGTGCGGCCAAGCGGTCGATGACGGGCCACGGCCAACAGCGGGCCGGCCCTGGCGGCTGGGGCCGGGTGCGCGAGGCGCGTCGCGATTTCACCGGTGAAACGGCAGCGTGCGCCGCCGCCGGGCAAGCCGCCCGTCCGGCGCTCGACGGCGGTTTCGCCACCGCCTGTTTTTCCAGGTGGACAGCCGCCGATTACCCGATAGAATTTCCCTCGGAATGCCCCGCCGCACGGGCGGCCGGATCGGCCGGCGGCGGGAATCTGTTCCGTTTGCGCGACACCGGCATGATTTTTTTGTGACGGAGCGCGAATGATGGTAGTTTTCGGGGTTTTCGAGGGGCGGAGCGCCAGAATGCGCCGCCATGACGAGGCAGCCGGACAAGCGGTCCGGCCGGAGGGAGAACGGGATGAAAGCAAAGGTAGTGGGCCGGTTCGCGGCGCTCGCGCTGTGCGTGGGCGCATCGGCGGCGGCGGCGAAGGATACGCAGCTCAATGTCTACAACTGGTCGGACTACATTGCGAAGGACACGATCCCGAACTTCGAGAAGCAGACGGGCGTCAAGGTCCGCTACGACAACTACGACAGCGACGACACGCTGCAGGCGAAGCTGCTGACCGGCAGCTCGGGCTACGACATCGTCGTGCCGACCAGCAACTACGCCGGCAAGCAGATCGCGGCCGGCATCTTCGCGCCGCTCGACAAGTCGAAGCTGCCGAACCTCAAGTATCTCGATCCCCAACTGATGGCGCTCGTCGCGGGCGCGGACCCGGGCAACAAGTTCGCGGTGCCCTGGGCGTACGGCACGACCGGCCTCGCGTACAACGTGAACAAGGCCCAGCAGATCCTCGGCAAGGTGCCGCTCGACAACTGGGACATCCTGTTCAAGCCGGAAAACATCTCGAAGCTGAAGGCGTGCGGCGTGTCGGTGCTCGACGCGCCCGACCAGATGTTCGCGGCGACGCTGCACTACATCGGCAAGGATCCGATGAGCACGAACCCGGCCGACTACAAGGCCGCGATGGAAGTGCTGAAGAAGATCCGCCCGTACATCACGCAATTCAACTCGTCGGGCTACATCAACGACCTGGTCGGCGGCGACCTCTGCTTCGCGTTCGGCTGGTCGGGCGACGTCGTGATCGCGAAGCATCGCGCGATGGAAGCGAAGAAGCCTTACAAGGTCGAGTACTACATCCCGAAGGGCGGCGCGCCGGTCTGGTTCGACGTGATGGCGATCCCGAAGGATGCGAAGAACAAGGAAGCCGCGCTGTCGTGGATCAACTACATCGAGGACCCGAAGGTTCACGCGGCGATCACGAACGCGGTGTACTACCCGAGCGCGAACGCCGAGGCGCGCAAGTACGTGCGGCCTGACGTCGCGAACGATCCGGCCGTCTACCCGCCGGCCGACGTCGTGAAGACGCTGTTCCTGCTCAAGCCGCTGCCGCCGGAAATCCAGCGTCTGCAGACGCGTCTGTGGACCGAGCTGAAATCGGGACGCTGACGCCAAGCGTGCCGGAGTCGCACATGCAGTCATGAAGCCCCTGGTGCCCCCGGGGGCTTTGTTCGTCAAACGCAGGAGAGAAGCAGCACATCATGAATAGCCAGTCGAGTGCGCCGGTTGCGAGCGCGCCGTCCTTCGTTTCCTCGTCCGGCGCCGGTCCGCGCGCCGAGAACTTTGTCCAGATCATCGACGTCGTCAAGAAATTCGGCGAGACCGAAGCGGTGCGCAGCGTCAACCTGACGGTGCGCAAAGGCGAGCTGTTCGCGCTGCTCGGCAGCTCGGGCTGCGGCAAGTCGACGCTGTTGCGGATGCTCGCCGGCCTCGAGACGGTCACGTCGGGCAAGATCCTGATCGACGGCGAGGACCTCGCGCAGATGCCGCCGTACAAGCGGCCCGTGAACATGATGTTCCAGTCGTATGCGCTGTTCCCGCACATGACGGTCGAAGCGAACGTCGCGTTCGGCCTGAAGCAGGAAGGCGTGCCGAAGGCCGAGCTGAAGGAGCGCGTGCATGCGGCGCTCGAGCTCGTGCAGATGGGCAAGTTCGCGAAGCGCAAGCCGCACCAGCTGTCGGGCGGCCAGCAGCAGCGCGTCGCGCTCGCGCGCTCGCTCGTCAAGCGCCCGAAGCTGCTGCTGCTCGACGAGCCGATGTCGGCGCTCGACAAGCAGATCCGCCAGCGCACGCAGATCGAGCTCGTCAACATCCTCAACAAGGTCGGCGTCACCTGCATCATGGTTACGCACGACCAGGAAGAGGCGATGACGATGGCGAACCGGCTCGCGGTGATGAGCGAAGGCCAGATCGTCCAGATCGGCTCGCCGAACGAGGTCTACGAGTATCCGAACACGCGCTTCTCGGCCGAGTTCATCGGCTCGACCAACCTGTTCGACGGCGTCACCGTCGAGGACGAGCCCGATCACGTGTTCATCGAGTCGCCGGGCCTGCCGTGCCGGCTGTACGTGAACCACGGCATCACCGGCCCGCTCGGCATGCCGGTCACGGTGTCGGTGCGCCCCGAGCGCATCGCGCTGACGCGCAAGCCGCCCGAAGGCGCGTTCAACTGGGCGCACGGCCGGATCTCGAACGTCGCGTACATGGGCGGGTATTCGCTGTATCACGTGAAGCTCGACGGCGGCAAGACCGTGATCGCGAACGTGTCGAGCCTCGCGATCTCGGAGCTCGAGACGCCGGCGCTCGGCGACGAGATCTACGTGCGCTGGAGCGCATCGGCGGGCGTGGTGCTGACCTCATGATCGCGCTCAAGTCCCTGCTCAACTGGCCGGTGAGGCGCTTCAACCTGACCGGCCGCACCGCGGTCGTCGCCGGCCCGTTCACGTGGCTCGTGCTGTTCTTCCTCGTGCCGTTCGTGCTGGTCGTCAAGATCAGCTTCGCGGAGCTGCAGCTCGGCATCCCGCCGTACTCGGAGCTCACGACGTACGCCGACGGCATCGTGCACATCGCGCTGAACCTGTCGCACTACGCGTTCCTGCTGACCGACAGCCTGTACTTCGCGACCTACGTGAACTCGGTGCTGGTCGCCGCGATCACGACGCTGCTGTGCCTGCTGATCGGCTATCCGATGGCGTACTACATCGCGCGCTCGAACCCGGCGACCCGCAACCTCCTGATGATGGCGGTGATGCTGCCGTTCTGGACGTCGTTCCTGATCCGCGTGTACGCGTGGATCGGCATCCTGAAGAACAACGGGCTCCTGAACAACTTCCTGATGTGGATCGGCCTGATCCATACGCCGATCGAGCTGTACCGCACGAACTACGCGGTCTACATCGGGATGGTGTATTCGTACCTGCCGTTCCTCGTGATGCCGCTCTATGCGCACCTCGTGAAGATGGACCTGCGCCTGCTCGAGGCCGCGTACGACCTCGGCGCCAAGCCGTGGAAGGCGTTCGTGCAGATCACGCTGCCGCTGTCGAAGAACGGGATCATCGCGGGCTGCCTGCTGGTGTTCATCCCGGCGGTCGGCGAATACGTGATTCCGGAGCTGCTCGGCGGCGCGGACACGCTGATGATCGGCCGCGTGATGTGGAACGAGTTCTTCAACAACGCCGACTGGCCGATGGCGTCCGCGGTGACGGTGGCGATGGTGCTGCTGCTGCTCGTGCCGATGGCGATGTTCCAGCGTTTCCAGGCGAAGGAGCAGGAGGGCCGCCGTCGATGAAGCCGAATCGTTTCCTGCAGTTCGCGGCGCTCTTTGCCGGTTTTGCGTTCCTGTACATCCCGATCGTCAGCCTGATCGTCTATTCGTTCAACGAGTCGAAGCTCGTCACGGTCTGGTCGGGCTTCTCGTTCCGCTGGTACTCGGCGCTCGTCGGCGACGACGAGCTGCTGACTGCCGCGTGGCTGTCGCTGAAGATCGGCCTCATGACCGCCACCGCGTCGGTGGTGATCGGCACGTGGGCGGGCTTCGTGCTCGCGCGGATGGGGCGTTTCCGCGGTTTCGCGCTGTTCAGCGGGATGATCAACGCGCCGCTCGTGATTCCGGAAGTGATCCAGGGGATCTCGCTGCTGCTGCTGTTCATCGAGCTGGGCAAGTGGATCGGCTGGCCGGCCGAGCGCGGCATCTTCACGATCTGGCTCGGCCACGTGATGCTGTGCATCTCGTACGTCGCGATCATCGTGCAGTCGCGCGTGCGCGAGCTCGACCCGTCGCTCGAGGAGGCTGCGCTCGATCTCGGCGCGACGCCGCTCAAGGTGTTCTTCGCGGTCACGCTGCCGCTGATCTCGCAGGCGCTGATCGCCGGCTGGCTGCTGTCGTTCACGCTGTCGATCGACGACCTCGTGCTGTCGGCGTTCCTGTCGGGCCCCGGCTCGACGACGCTGCCGCTCGTGGTGTTCTCGCGCGTGCGGCTCGGCCTGAATCCGGAGATGAACGCGCTCGCGACGCTGCTGATCGTCGCGGTGACGGCCGGCGTCGTGATCGCGAACTTCGTGATGCTGCGCCAGGAGCGGCGCAGGATGACGGCGGCAGCGGCGGCGATGGCCTGACGCCGTTTCGCCCGACGCCACGCAAAACGCCCGGTGCCGACGACGAGTCGGGCCGGGCGTTTTCTTTTGCGCCGCCGTGCGGCGCGCCGCTTGGGTCAGTACGCGAAGCTCTTGCCCGGCGTCGTCCAGACGGCCGTGGCCGCCGTGCACGGCTGGAGGCCGAGCATGCTGCCGGCCGGCGCGAGGCAGCGGCCCGACGGCAGCGACACGAGCTGCGCGGCGCCCGGCTGCGGGCCCGCCGTCACCTGCCATTGCTGGTCCGCTTCGCCGGCCACGCAGGTGCGCAGCGACGCGCCGCCGGCCGCGCCCGGCGCTGGCGCGGTCAGGCAGTAGCTGGACTTGGTCTGCAGCGTGCCGTCGCCGGCGGCGACCCACAGCTGCGAATTGAAGTGCGTGCCGCCCGATGCGCGCACCGACGCGAGCGTCGGGCACGCGGCGAGCGCCGCGGGGCTGCCGTCGCGCAGGCCGCTCGTGGCCGTCAGGCATGCGCCGTTCGCCTTGACGAGACCGGCCGCCGATTGCTGCGGGCCGCCGATCAGCGTCGCGACGCCGTTCGACGCCGACGCGTTCGCGTAGATCGCGGGGCAGGTCTTGTTGACCGTCACCGACGGGGCCGGCACCGTCACCGCATTGCCGAGCGTGTCGTACGCGCGCACGCCGAACCGCGCGTTCGTGTACGCGACCGACGCGCAGCTCGTGCGGCTCGAATTCCAGTCGAAGTACTCCACCCACTGGCTGATCGACGAGACCGGCACCTGCGTCTGCGTCGTGCCGACGTAGATGCTGCCGATGTCGAAGCTGTCGCCGGTCGTGCCGTTCGTCACGTCGGTCACGTTGCTCTTGAACCAGCCGGGACCCTGGGTCGTGTCCGGCGTGATGCGGAACCGGTACGTGTGGCCCGCCTGCCAGTCGTAGCGGTAGCGGCACTGCGCACCCGCGCTGCCGTCCGTCGCCGAGCCGCTGACCGTGCAGTAGCTGCCGGCGCCGATGCCGGCGCTCGCGGGGGTGCCGGGCTTCGCGGCGGTCGCGCCCCACAGGCTGAACAGGAATTGCTTGCCGACGCCTTCGGTGGCCGACACCAGTTCGGTCGACTGCAGGCCCGTGTAGCCGTGCAGCGAATTGACCTGGTTCGACCAGAACACGTTCGAGTTCGGGCCGGGGTCGGTCTGCGGCGTGATGAACAGGTCGAGGATCGCGACGCTGCGCACCGTCGACGGGAACCACGTATTGCTGTACAGCCCCGGCGTCGCGCCGAGGAAGCCCTTGAGCGTCGGCGCGGTGCTGGCCGACAGCGTCGCGAGGTTTGGAGCGGCGCTGGCCGCGATGCTGAAGCTGCGCGCGCCCGGCGGCGGCAGGGACGAGACGGGCGGCACATGGGTCGTGAACGTGAACGTGCAGGCGCCGCCGGCCGGCACCGTCGCGCCGGAGAGCGTGACCGCGGCGTCGTTGGCGGTGAGCGTGCCGCCGCACGCGCTCGTCAGGCCGTCCGCCGTGAAGCCGGCGGGCATGTCGATCACGAGGCCGGCGGCGGCCGGCGCAGTGCCGGTGTTGGCGAGTTGCAGCGTCGCCTTGTCGGTTCCGCCGACGGAAGGCGAGAGACTGGCGAGGGTCAGCGTGGCGGTGTAGGCGGATGCGGCGACGGCGCTGAGCGGAGCGAACATCAATGCGGCGAGTGCCGCGCGACGGACGGGCGGAATGTGCATGGCCGGATTCCTGGCTTGTTGTTGGATGGCATGAGACATGGGTAGCCGACGCGCATGCCGCGCGAGGGCGCGGGCGCGTCGCGGCAAGTATGACCATCTCCGCATTTTTGCGATAGCGACGATTGCTGCTGCGGTGGCCCGAAGCCGGAAATGAACGTATGTGCGAACAGCGCGACGCCATGTCACGCGCGCCGACAATAGTGTCGAATTGTCAAAAGTCCTGGTTTGGTCCTAGTTTGCCGGCGGGGGATGGGCGCCGCGCGAATCCGCTTCACAAAAGCTGACTCCCGATAGCCAAGTGAAATTGAGGAGAAATTCGCTCGTCAAATGGCTGTCGATATCCTCGCGTCCTTCTTTTTAGACAGCCGGATTTGGAATTCAGGAGAATACGCAAAATCCTAGATCATGCTGAAAATTTAGGATAAAACAAAATTTACAATTGTTATTGTTAAATTTATTTATCACTATTTTAATATAATCATCTCAATAATTGCGCGGCATTTCCGGTCGAGGTAAAAGAACGCTTTCATTCCTCGCAAGAGTCGTTGATGAAAAACGAACAAGGCCGTGACATGGTCCGTTTGGGCGACGCGACCCACCCCGGTGGCAACGTCATATTGACGCTAGCTCAGTCGCGTACGCTGTCGATTTCCGGCGCGGCACTGCCGGCCTATGGCGTCGACGGGTTGCCGGTATTCGTTCCGGTGCGATTGCGGGGGAGAGAAACGATCGGTCGCATCGACGAATGTCGTTATCGGGTTACGCTGCGAATCGATGACGCCTATACATTCTCGCCGAGCCGGACGGCCGACATCAAACTCGACAGGATGGTTGGCACCGAAGCGACCGTATTGATCCAGCTTGAAGGCAAGCCGGGCCTTGCAGGCCATGCCGGACTCGGCAACATCGGCGTGGACACACGCGAAATCACGGGGCTGATCGAGGCGGCACGGCTTGCCGGTCAGGATCGTCATTCGATCCTGTATGAGCTGGAACTACGTCCGTGGCTTTATCGGGCAACATTGACGCAAGACTGCCGTCTGTTTCAGGATATGAGCGTGGTCGAGATTACCGACGCGGTACTTGCAAAATATCCGTACCTGGTCGACAAGCGTCTGGCCGGCGTATCTCGCGGAATCTACCCGAAGCGGGACTTGCAGCGTCAGGCGTTTGAGACGGACTGGGCATTCCTGCAACGCCTATGGGAAGAATGGGGCATCTGGTGGTGGTTCGAGCACGACGGCGGCTACCATCGCCTCGTGCTGTGCGACACGATGGGCGGCCACCACCCGCATGGCGACGCCTACGAAACGCTGCGCTATCTCCCGCCGGACGGCAAGCGTATCGACGAGGAGCACATTCATGCGCTGTCGGTGACAAGCCGGCTCACGTCTGGACGCGTCACCGTGACGGACTACGATTACACGCGTCCGCATGCGAATCTGGCCGCTACCGAGGAGAACCCACGCGGAACCGCGAGCGCGGACGGCGAGATCTACGGCTGGGGCGACTACAGTCAGCCGCTGGCCGGCGCGCAGGGTATTGCGTACCAGCCCAACGATACCGATGTGGAAGCGCGCCATTTCGCACGCGTACAGCTCGAGGCGAAGCATTGTGCGGGACTACGCGCCAACGGGCGCGGCAACCTGCGCGGGCTGACGGTGGGCCGCACTTTTGCGTTGACGGGCTACCCGCAGCAGTCGGCTAACCGGGAATACGTCGTGGTGTCGTCCACGCTCGACATCGAGGAAGTGGGAGACCGCACGGGAACCGGGCAGACCTATCGCGCCGAAGCGCAGTTTGAACTGCTGCCGGCAAACGAACCGTTCCGGCTCGCGAGAAGCGTGCGGAAACCGCGCCTGTCCGGCCCGGAGAAGGCCATAGTCGTCGGCCCGGCCGGACAGGCGGTCTGGACGGACCAATACGGCCGGGTCAAGGTGCAGTTCGGGTGGGATCGTCTGGGCAAGCTGGACGAGCATTCCGGAATCTGGCTTCGCGTGCTGTCGCCGTGGCAAGGCATTGATATGGGGGCGACGTTCCTCCCGCGCGTCGGTCACGAGGTCGCTGTGGAGCACTACTACGGCGACCCGGATTTGCCCGTGATCGTCGGCAGCGCCGTGAATGCGTTCCACCAACCGGCGCTGGACCTGCCGGACAACCTGGCGGTAACGGTGCTGCGCGGCCGGGAGTTTCAAGGCACCGCGTCCGGCCATGTGGCGATCGACGATACGCAGGGACAAATCCAGACGCAGATCGCGAGCGATGCAGGTGCGTCTCAACTCAGTCTCGGGAATATCCGGCGCATTGTGAGGAAGAAAGGCCGCACGGATGCGCGCGGCAAGGGCTTCGAGCTGCGCACGGATTTTTGGGGTGTGGTGCGGGCGTTGAGGGGCCTGTTCGTCACGACGGACGGCCGAGCCGGCGGCCCCGGCCACGCAAAGGATGCGCGCGAGGCGGTCGGCCGGCTCACGCAAGCGCGCGAGTTGCAAGAGAGTCTGTCCGGGTTGGCGCAACGGCACGAGGCGCAGCAGCAGGACGCTGACCAGAGCGACGTTGTGAAGGCCATCAAGGCGCGCAACGATGCGATTCGGGGAAAGCCGTCCGATGGAGAACAAGATTTTCCGGAATTGGCGGAAGCCGACATAGTGCTGTCGGCGGCGGCTGGAATCAGCCTCGCGGCGGAACGAAGCGCCCATATCGCGAGTAACGAGGATGTCGCCGTGACGAGCGGCCGGCATGTTGGTCTGGCGGTCGGCCGGTCGTTGTTTGCGAGCGTGGCGAACCGGTTTTCGTTGTTCGTACACAAGGCGGGGATGAAGCTGATTGCCGCCGCCGGCAAGGTGCGCATCGAAGCGCAGACCAATGGCATCGACATGACGGCCAAGCAAGCGATCACGATCACGAGCACGACCGACCGCATTCATCTCCATGCAGCGAAGGAGATCGTGCTGCACGCCGGCAGTACGGAAGTGCGCATCAGCGAACGGGGCTACGTGGTGCGCACGGCCGGCGAACACACGGTCTATGCAGGCAGTCATCAGACCGACGCTCCCCAGACGCGGCCCATGCGCTTGCCGGTCACGTCAGACAATCCGGGACAGTTTGCCGCGCACTTTGTGTTGATGGAACACGCCAGCGGCTTCGCGCTGCCGCAGCAGCCTTACCGGATCACGCTCGATAACGGACGCGTGATCGAGGGGGTGAGTAACGAGCGTGGTGAAACGTCGCTGGTTACCGACCATGACGTGACGTTTGGGACGGTAGAACTGCTGGCGGCAAGCGACCCGGACAAGGTGATTGCGGTCAATCATGCGGCGATCGTGCGCGACAACACGACGCCCTATACCGCCACGGCACCGAATGCCGACAAACGGACCGCGAAGATCAGGGGCAAGACGGCGAGCACGCCGGAACAGGGGGCAACGTCTGAGAATCAACAACCTACGTTCGCGACTTGCGACCCGCTTAACTTCGGGCTGCGCTTCCATCACTTCATCAACGGGGCCAAGCAGAGCGATGTGAATGAGAATCGGCCGCGCAACGATGTCGTGTATCCGGTGACGAAGGCCTATACGGCGGCGATCAAGGCGGCACTCAAGAGCATTCCGTGGAGTCAGTTCAACACGGTACGCGGTGGAATCTCAAGTGGATTGAAAGACAAGATTGTCGACACGGTTGGTGGAATATTGAGTGCGGCGTTAGCCTCTGGGCCATTTGGTTTGCCCAAAGGCAATGTTAATGATGCGATGCAGTCAAACGGAGCGATGCCGCGCATTGATATTGTCAACGCGCAGCAAGGGCAAGCCCAATACAACATGCGTCCCGACGTCAGTGCGTCATTTGTCCAAAGCAGCTGGGTCATAGCCATTCAAGAGACAGAGATCGCAAAAATTATTGCGGTTGTGGGTGACATAGGGGCGTTGGACGGTCGGCTGAAATCCTTTGCTGACCTGCTTTACCATGAGGCGCGACACTGCCAGCAGGCTTTCTGGATGATGGCGTTGCTGCGACAACACAGTGGCGACTACGCCATGCTCTCGCAAATCCACGCCGTTTATCAGCGCTATACCAAGGAGGAAATTTATGATGCAACCGAAAAAAACAATCTCCCAAACGATAGCCGGGTTCTGGTTGGATTGCATCGAATGCTGACGTTTCACTACTACTGGATGATTTCGCATTTGCAGAGTCAGATAGGTGGAACCTATGTGACACCGGATATTCCGGTCGCACAAGCCGAGGTGTGCAAATTGCTCAACGTGTCGCCCGAGACGGCAGCAAAAATGGTGAGTTTCGAAGAAGGCTACCGGAGCCAGTTACATGAAGAAGATGCCTATGCGTGTGCGGATGTGGTGCAGTCTTATTGGGACCGTTCTGATCGTGCTTTCGTGCACAATCCCGGCACATGCACACACAAGTATGTCGATGCCCTCAGAGCCGTTGGCGCAAGGAGTTGAGATGCAAAATCAAGCGGAAGAACAGCGTGCGATGGTGCGCAGCATGCTGAAAACGGCGATGGGGATCCTACGCGATGATAAACCATTCGATCCTGAAAACACAGTCTTCGGACGGATGTGCGCGGCAAAGTCACATCTTCCTGCAGAGGGAAAACTTTACCGTTATGCCAATCCAGTGTTACCTGACGCGAGAATTGAATTTTCCACTGGAGATGATCCGGAAGATTTCAGTGCTGATCGCTCCAAGGTGAATATCGTCCCGGCGGGCGTGACGATTCGGTTAAGCCCGATGCTCGCTGGCCTACCCGACACGGAAATCAAGGAATTGCTTCAACTGGATGACTATTGGGTCGATTCAAACGGAAGTCGTCACTATGAAAACGAGATACCAGGGCGTCATCCTCAAACCCCAAATTTGCAAAGTTTCCGTTATCGAAATATGGACACTCGCGGCAGTAAATTTCCTATCAATGTCACACTCTTCTACGCAAATCCGCTGGACGGATCATTTCCGCCGATGCTGGCCGAAATTGCGATAAGGCGCGCCTATAAGATTTTGACGCCCGAAGAACGCAAGCAACGCCGCCTTGAAGAGCGGCAAGCAAAGCGCCAGAAATACGGGGAGATGAACCTGTGCACGGGCATGCTCTGCCCCGAAACCGGCTTATGGCAGGGATACACCAAGACCTCTAGCCCGAATCGCTTGGTGGTCCGGAAAGGGCAAAGATTTCCTATGATCCGCACGTTGACGCATCAGGATGAACACGAACAACGGCGGCACAGCGAGCTCGTAGCAGGCCAGTGGATGTGGTTGAGGGGGGAGTCCGGGGATCCAACATGGTGGATGACTGACCCGGAATCTGAATCATGAGCCGCAAGGGGAACGCTTTCGAAGAGTCTCTAGATCCTCCGTAAGCCGCTCCCCTTTTGGAGTATCAGCAGCAGAACTTGGGTTGACAGGCGTGTTCTCCGGCCGACTGCACGCGGCGCTGGGCATGCATACCCACTCGGCGCAGTGCGTGTGAGTATCAGAGTGCGCCGGGGGTATTTTTCGGATGGGATTCTTCGTCCCTTTTATTGGTGAGGATAGGCGCCGGCAATTCGGAAGCCGCCGCCTCCGCTCACGCACCAAACACCGCCTTCGCAAGCAGCCCGAGCGCGACGCACACGAGCGCGGCCGCGAACCCGACCTGCACGTGGCGCGCGGACAGGAAGCGCGACACGCCGCGGCCGGCCGCCATCCCGAGCGCGGTGGTCGCGGTGAACCACAGCGTCACGTCGAGCGGCGCGTGCGTGCCGGCGGCGAGCGTCGCGAACACGCCGCCTGTGCCGACCAGCGCGATCACCATCAGCGACGTCGCGACGATCCCGTGCATCGACACGTCGGTGAACTTGCGCAGCATCGGCACGATCACGAAGCCGCCGCCGACGCCGAGCAGGCCCGTCATGAGGCCGGTCACCGCGCCGGTCGACGCGAGCGCGAGACCGGCCGGCCACGACCAGAGGAGCCGCCCGGTGTCGGGGTTCACGCGGCCGACGCACAGCGGCGAAGCCTGAGCGGCGCCGTGCGGCGTGCGCAGCGCCTGCCGCAGCAGCCGGCCGGCGACGACCAGCATCGTCGCCGCGAACAACGCGAGCAGCACGCGTTGCGGCAGCACGTGCGCGAGCCGCACGCCGAGCGTCGTGAGCGGCACGCCGGCCGCGGCCATCAGGAACGCCGCGCGATAGCGCACGAGGCCGCGGCGAAAGCCTTCGAGCGCGCCGAGCGCGGCGCTGCCGGCGACCGCGACGAGCGCGACCGGCGTAGCCTGCTGCATCGGCCAGCCCATCCCGACGACGAGCGCGGGCACGGCGAGAATGCCGCCGCCCGCGCCCGTGAGCCCGAGCACGGCGCCGACGATGCCGCCCAGCACGAGAGAAATCAGCATGATGTCATCCGTTCGGGCGGGGTCAGCCGTCGATGGTCGGCTTCGCGAGCCATTCGCGGCCCTTGAGCATCGCCTTCCAGTAGAGCGGCGGCAGCAGCCGTTCCTTCAGCAGCCACGCGAGCCGCGACGGACGCCGGCCGTCGATCAGCCACGCGGGGAAGGTCGGCGCGACCTTGCCGCCGTACAGGAATTCGGCGAGCACGATCCGGCCGCGCTCGACGGTCAGCGGGCACGAGCCGTAGCCGTCGTAGGCCGCATCGCCGCGCGCCTTGCCGAGCGCCGCGAGCACGTTGTGCGCGACGACGGGCGCCTGCTTGCGCGCGGCGGCGGCGGTTTTCGCGTTGGTCGTGTTGGTCGCGTCGCCGAGCGCGAACACGTCGGGAAAGCGCTTGTGCCGCAACGTCGCCGGATCGACGTCGATCCAGCCGGCCGCGTCGGCGAGCGGGCTCGCGCGCACGAAATCGGGCGCCTTCTGCGGCGGCACCACGTGGATCATGTCGAACTCGCGCACGACGGTTTCCGCGCCGCCGTCCGGCAGCGTGCGCCGGAAGGTCGCCTGGCGCGCCGGCCCGTCGATCGCGACGAGGTTGTGGGTGAACTGCAGCGCGATGTTGTAACGCTGCACGTATTCCATCAGCGCGGGCACGTAGTCGGCGACGCCGAACAGCGCGGCGCCCGCATTGAAGAACTCGACGTTCGCGGCGTCGAGGCGGCCGGTGCGCCGCCAGTGGTCGCACGCGAGATACATCGCCTTCTGCGGCGCGCCCGCGCACTTGATCGGCATCGGCGGCTGCGTGAACAGCGCACGGCCGCCCTTGAAGTCGCGCACCAGCTGCCACGTGTACGGCGCGAGATCGTAGCGGTAGTTCGACGTGACGCCGTTGCGGCCGAGCGTGTCGGCAAGGCCGTCGATCGCGTGCCAGTCGAGCTTGAGGCCGGGGCAGACGACGAGCTGCCGGTAGCCGATCCGCCGGCAGCCGTCGAGCACGACCGCATGCGCGTCCGGCTCGAAGCCGGCGACGGCCGCCTGGATCCAGCGCACGCCGCGCGGCAGCACGGCGGACATCCGGCGCGCGGTCGTCTCCGGCCGGAACACGCCCGCGCCGACCATCGTCCAGCCGGGCTGGTAGTAATGGACGTCGGCCGGATCGATCACGACGATGTCGAGCGACCGGTCGCGCGCGAGCAGGCTCGATGCGACCGCGAGGCCGGCCGCGCCCGCGCCGACGATCACGATGTCGTGCCGGGCGTCGACGGCCTGGGCCACGTGCTGGCCGCGCGCCGCGACGCGCGGCGCGATTCCCGCGAGGTCGTAGCCGGCCGCGGCGGCCGTCGCGACGATGTCGTTCAGCGGCCGCAGGCCGGCCTGCGACAGCGCCCACAGCGTGGCCGAGCGCGTGCCGGTGCGGCAGTACGCGAGCACCGGCGCATGCAGCGACTCATTCAGCGACGCGACGAGCGCGCCGAAGCGCGCGGCCTGATCGTCGGTGACCTTGCCGGAATCGACCGGCAGGTCGTGCACGGCGATGCCGAGCGGCGCGGCGGCCGCGCGAATTTCGGCGACGGTCGGCTGGTCCGGGCCTTCGCCGTCCGGGCGGTTGCAGACGATCGCGCGGAAGCCCGCGGCGTGCAGCGCGGGCAGGTCGGCCGCCGTGATCTGGGGCGAGACCGACAGCGTGTCGGTCAGCTTGCGGATAGTCATCTTGTGGGTCCTTCGGTTGGGGCGGCGGCGGGGCGCTCAGATCGCATCGAGCGGGATCTTCAGGTAGCGCACGCCGTTGTCTTCCGGTTCCGGCAAGTGGCCGGCGCGCATGTTGACCTGCACCGACGGCAGCATCAGCACCGGCATGTCGAGCGTTGCGTCGCGCACGGTGCGCATCGCGGCGAAGTCGTCCTCGGTCACGCCGTCGCGCACGTGCACGTTCGCGCGCCGCTGTTCGGCGACGGTGCTCACGTACTGCACGTCGCGGCCGCCGGGCGGGTAGTCGTGGCACATGTAGAGGCGCGTGTCGGCGGGCAGGCCGAGCACGCGCGCGATCGACCGGTACAGCGTGCGCGCGTCGCCGCCGGGGAAGTCGCAGCGCGCGGTGCCGTAGTCGGGCATGAACAGCGTGTCGCCGACGAACGCGGCGCGTTCGTCGCCGCCGTCGACGCAGTAGGTCATGCACGCCGGCGTGTGGCCGGGCGTGTGCAGCGCACGGATCGACAACGCGCCGAGCGGCAGCACGTCGCCGTCCTCGAGCAGCCGGTCGAACTCGCTGCCGTCGCTCGCGAAGCCGGCGCCCGCATTGAACAGGCGGCCGAACACGTGCTGCACGCGCCGCACTTGTGCGCCGATCGCGATCGCGCCGCCGACGCGCGCCTTCAGGTACGGCGCCGCCGACAGGTGGTCGGCGTGCACGTGCGTCTCCAGCAGCCAGCGCACCGTCGCGCCGAGCTCGGCCACGCGCGCGAGCAGCCGGTCGGCGCTGGCGGTGCGCGTGCGTCCCGACTTCGGGTCGTAGTCGAGCACGCTGTCGATCAGCGCGCATTCGCGGCTCGTCGTATCGAGCAGCAGGTAACTGATGGTGCTGGTCGCCGGGTCGAAGAAGCCTTCGACCGACATGACGGGCAGGTTGCTCACGGGATCGTCCTCATTCGGGTTCTGCAATCCGTCAGGTAGTACAAAAACCGTGCCAGGTGGTCGCGATGCGCCGGGGAACGCGCCAGGGGATTGATTCAGTTCGGTTTTTTGCGGGCACGCATGCGGTGGGCGGTGCCCGGCACCGCCAGGCGGCGCGCGCGTGCTGCCAGTTTCGGCAGTGTCGTGGCAGAATTGGCAGTTCGCATGACAGGCCCCGCCGAACCCGACCATGAGCCAGCACGACATCATCCCGATCGTTCCCGCGCCGCCGCGCGCTGCCGCGCCCGACGTGGGCGCGCTCGTCTCCTACCTGGAGCAGGACCCGCAGCCGATGATCGTGGTCGACCCAGACTACCGGATCCTCGCGGCGAACGGCGCGTACCGGCGGCAGTTCGGCGTCGCGGGCGTCGAGCACGTGGGCCGGCATTGCTACCGCGTGTCGCATCACTACGACGTGCCGTGCGACCAGGCGGGCGAGCACTGCCCGATGAAGCAGGCGCTCGAGTCGCGCGGCGCCGACCGCGTGCTGCACATCCATCACACGCCGCGCGGCCCCGAGCACGTCGACGTCGAGCTGCGCCCGATCTTCGATGCGGCGGGCGACGTGATCGCGTACGTCGAGCGGCTGACGACGCTGAAGAGCGCG
Organism: Burkholderia ubonensis subsp. mesacidophila; assembly: GCF_002097715.1. Taxonomy (NCBI): domain Bacteria; kingdom Pseudomonadati; phylum Pseudomonadota; class Betaproteobacteria; order Burkholderiales; family Burkholderiaceae; genus Burkholderia; species Burkholderia ubonensis. The sequence continues at coordinate 2,009,615 of NZ_CP020737.1, read as the reverse complement.
TCCGCGCAGCCGAGCGCGCAAGGGCTCGTCGGCGGCTCGGACGCGTTCAACGCGGCGCTCGGCGCGCTGCAGCGCGTCGCGCCGTCGCTGCTGCCGGTGCTGCTGCTCGGCGAGTCGGGCACCGGCAAGGAGCTGTTCGCGCGGGCGCTGCACGAGGCGAGCGCGCGGGCGATGGGGCCGTTCGTCGTCGTCGATTGCTCGGGGATCGCCGAGACGCTGTTCGAAAGCGAGCTGTTCGGCTACGAGAAGGGCGCGTTTACGGGCGCGGCGGCGCGCAAGCCGGGCCTCGTCGAAACCGCGCAGGGCGGCACCCTGTTTCTGGACGAGATCGGCGACGTGCCGCTGCCGATGCAGGTGAAGCTGCTGCGGCTGATCGAGTCGGGCACGTTCCGGCGCGTCGGCGGCGTCGAGACGCTGCGCGCGGATTTCCGGCTGGTCGCCGCCACCCACAAGCCGCTGCGCGCGATGATCGACGACGGGCGGTTTCGGCAGGACCTCTATTACCGGATCAACGCGTTTCCGATTCACCTGCCGGCGTTGCGCGAGCGGCACGGCGACGTCGCGCTGCTGGCCGCGTCGATCCTGCGGCGCATCGCGAACGCGCGCGCCGGGGCGGGCGAGGCGGGCGCCGCGCCGTACACGCTGACCGACGCCGCGCGCGCATGCCTCGACGCCTATGCGTGGCCCGGCAACATCCGCGAATTGCGCAACGTGCTCGAACGCGCGTGCCTGTTCGCGGACGACGGCACGATCCGCAGTGAGCACCTGCCGGACGAAATCGCGCTTGCGGACGCGGCGTCGCGGCTGCCGGACGCGTCGCGCGCGCCGTCCGACGACGAACTCGTGCGCGTCGCACGCACGTTCCGCGGCACGCGGCGCGCGCTCGCCGAACGCGTCGGGCTGAGCGAGCGCACGCTGTACCGGCGGCTGCGCGCGCTCGGGCTCGCGACGCGGGACGCGTAGGGCCGGCGCGGCGGCCTCACGCGTCCGACCGTTTACGCGCGCTCAATGGGACGGCGCTCTGCTAGCCGGCAGAACGGCCGCCGGGCGCGGGTCGATGCGAAGCACAACGCGGCGCGAAGGGTTCTGCCGACGTTCATGATCGACACTGGAAGCGGAGCGGACGAGGCGCGGTGCGCCGGCGGGCGGGGCCGTCAGCGGTTCTGGACTTCGAGCCGGCCCGCCGGCGCGGGCCTGATCTGCGAGCCGACGGCGAACGTGAGCAGGCTGAGCAGCGCGATGAAGCCCATGCCGTAGAACATCGCGGCGCCGCCGTAGTGCAGCAGCACGAGACCGCCAAGCCAGGGCCCGAGCAGGTTGCCGACGTTGCTGAGCGAATGCGCGCCGTAATAGATGCCGCGCAGCGGCTCGGGCGTGATGCTGTCGAGGACCGCGTATTCCGACGGGATGAGCAGCACTTCGCCCCACGTGAAGACGACCATCGACACGACGAGCGCGATCATGTTCGGTGAATTCGCGAAGCCGGCCGCGCCGATCGCGAGCAGGATCGCGCCGAGCGTGAGCGACGTGAACGGCCCGCGCCGTTCGCCGATGCGGTTCAGCAACGGCTGGCTCAAGACGACCGTGATCGCGTTCGTGCTCATCAGCCAGGCGAACATCTTGAGCCCGTCGTCGAACGCGCCGATCAGGTACTGCGAGAACGTGACCGACATTTCGCCGTGCACGGCGATCGCGAGCATGCTGCCCGCGGTGAAGAGGACGAGGCGCCGGTCGGTGCCGATGACGCGCAGCTTCGCGGCGAGCGGCAACTCGGAGGCGGCCGCTTCGTGCGGCGCGCGGCCGACCGCGAGCCGGGCCGTGATCGCGTAGATCGCGATCGAGAACAGCAGGTAGACGGCGGCCGTGATGAGAAACACGGGGGATTTGTCGAGCAGGCCGAGCGACGCGCCGAGCAGCGGCCCGATCGCGAAGCCGATGTTGATCGCCACGTAGCGCCGCGCGAATGCGCGCAGCCGCTGCTCGGGCGGCAGATTGTCGCTGATGGTCGCCTTCGAGACCGGATCGTAGAACGAGCTCGCGAGATTGATGAAGAGGTTGATGACGAAGATCTGCCACGCGTCGGCCGCGAAATGAAGCGCGGCGAACGACAGGCTCGATACGACCAGGCAGCCGGTCAGCACCTTGCGCCGGCCGAGCACGTCGGACAGATGGCCGCCGAAGAAGCCGCCGAACGTGCCGACAAGCGCGCCCGTGCCGAGCAGCAGGCCGATCGTCGCCGCGTCGAGCCCCATCCGTTCATGCAGGTAGATCGCCAGAAACGGCAGGCTCATCGCGCGCGCCATGACGACGAAGCCGGTGCCGACGATCAGCAGCCAGACGAGGAGCGGGTGTCTTGCCTTTGCTTGGCTCATGTATGTCTCATCGAGAACCGTTGAGGACCGGCCGTGCCGTACCGATGCGGCGCATGCGCCGTTGCTCGAGCACGCGCCGTGCGCCGTGCCGCGGGTCCGGTATTGTACTCAGCGTTTTCGTGGTTACGTAAGCTTGGCGTCGGCGAAGCGTCAGCTTGCGCTCGACAGGATTTCACGCACGATCGCGAACGTGCGGTCGATGTCGTGCGCGGAATGGTGGCAGTGCGTCACGGCGCGGATGTTGCCGTGGCCGAGCTCCGCCATTCGCACGCCGCGCGCTCGCCGAACGCGTCGGGCTGAGCGAGCGCACGCTGTACCGGCGGCTGCGCGCGCTCGGGCTCGCGACGCGGGACGCCGCGCCGGCATCCCGTCGCTGCACATGCATGCATTGCAATAAATAATCAAACTTGAGCAATCATTAATGATTGTTTTACGATAATTTCTCGCTTAAAATCCGGGCATATTCTCCCTACCGCGAGGAATTCGCATGCCAGCCGATCGCATTGCCCGTGTCAGCCAGCGGATGGCTGCCGTCACGCTCTGCTTCATCGTCGCGATGATGTTGCTCAACGCCGCATGCTGGGTCGCGCCATCGCTGAACGCGACGCCGTCCGGCGCGGGCTTCAGCTTTGGCTTGACCGATTCGCTGATCGCCGGGCTTGGCGTCGACGTCGCCGCGTTTCCTTGGTGGCAGAAGGCCGGCGGCATCGTGCTGTCGAGCGTGCCGCTCGTCGCGCTGGCGAGCGGCTTGCGGCACCTGCGCCGGCTGTTTCGCACCTACGCGGGCGGCGACTATTTCTCGGGGGATGCTGCCCGGCATCTCGGCAAGATGGGGCGCGCGGTCGGCCTCTGGGTCCTGCTGAGCATCGTGTGCGAGCCGCTCCTGAGCATGTGGGCGACGATGCGCGAGCCGGCCGGACGCCATGTCGTCACGATCAGCATCGGCATGCCGTATGTCGTCGCGCTGTTTACCGCGGCCTGCATCCTCGTGATCGCGCACATCCTGCGGCAGGCGAGCGTGCTCGACGCCGAGCACCGGCAATTCGTGTGAGGCGCGCGCCATGCCGATCGTCGTCAAGCTCGACGTGATGCTCGCGACCCGCAAGGTCCGCTCGAAGGACCTCGCGGCGGCCGTCGGCATCACCGAACAGAACCTGTCGCTGCTCAAGCAGGGGAAGGTCAAGGGGATTCGCTTCGCGACGCTCGAGGCGATCTGCCGCCATCTCGATTGCCAGCCCGGCGATCTGCTCGCATTCAGCGACGACGACGTCGCCGACGCGGGCTGACGCGTCGCGGCGACGCGCGCAGCGGCCATGACGGGAAGCGTCGCAGTCCGCCCGGGCAATGCGCGGCGGCTGCGCGTCGGCGCGCTGGCGTTCATCGTCGTGGCGTCGCTCCATCTGCTCGGCTGGCTGGCGCTGCGCTCGGCGTCGATGGCTGAGCGTGCCGCGCGACTGCCGGTCGTGGAGCCTGAAAGGCGGGCGCTGAACGTCGAACTGATTCCATTGCAGACGCCGGCGCAGCCGCGGCGCGAACCGGCGACGATTGCGCCGATGCGTGGCCGGACGGGCGCCGCAGGGTCCGGCGGCGCCCGTCCGCTGCGCGATCGTGGCGCGGGCATGACCACACACGTGCCGGCGCGTTCGGCCAAGGCGGCGGCTCGATTGCCGAAAGCAGAGGCCGTCACGCGTGCGGACACCATGAGCGCCGACGAAAACAGCCCGGCCGACGCGCAGGCCCCTGGCGTCGACTGGCGGCGCGACCTCGATGCGATCGGCGCGCCGCGAACGGTTGGGCGCAGTCCGGCTGCCGTGGCCATCAGCGGGTTGGGGGCGGCGTCCGGCGCGGGTGTGTCGCGGCGGGCAACCGTGGACGCAACGCTCGCGCGCGGGATGTCGGAGGCCCGCCGCGCCGACTGCCGGAACGCATATTCGGGGATGGGGCTGCTCGCGATTCCGGCGCTCGCGCTCGACGCGGTGCGCGATGCCGGCTGCAAGTGGTGAGCGGCGCGTGTCGCATGGCGGCCGCGTGCGCCTTTCGGGATAATGGCGCGTTCCATCCGAGGTTCGCCACCACAATGAAAACAAGCTTCCGCCGCGCCTGGCCCGCTCTCGCCGCCATGCTGTTCAGCCACGCCGTCCTTGCAACCGAATACACGTGGACCGATACGGCCGGTGCGCACGCGGTCACGATCGCGGAGACCCCGCGGCCGGACGGCGCGCAGCTGAGGATCGTCGGGACGCTGAACGGAGAGCCGGACTGGAAGGTGCGCGACGACGTGACGCAATGCGATCTGGACAAGGTGCTCGCCGTCGTGCCGTCGTCGGTCGAAATGCTCGACCTGCTCGGCAACGGGCGCAAGCAGTTTCTGTTCGCGTACAAGATCGGCTGCCGCGGCGACGTGAGCCCCGACGAGGTCAAGTATTTCCTGATCGATCAGGGCAGGAAATACGTGCTGCGCGGCGAGGAGCTCATCACGATGCAGGGCAAGGTGATGGACGGCGGCGCGCCGCCCGTCCCGAACGCGGACCTGAAGGCCAACCCCGCGTTTCTCCGCTACATGAAGAAGCACTGGCGCGGCGTCAGCCTGCGCGCCTATCCGTAATCGCGCGCAGCCAGTCCGCGCCGGTCAGGCGGCCGGGCCGCACGCAATGCGCATGCAACCCGGCCGAGCCCCGCTCAACGCTGCGGGTTCAACTGCGCCATCGCCTCCCGCATGAAGCCGAGCAGCGTCTCGTCGGCCCATGCGTCCTTCGTCAGCACCGGCTCGTTCATCATCGCCTGGCGGAATTTCGCGTGCGTGGCCGGATCGTCGCCCGCGTAGCCGCGGAACAGGTCGAGCCAGCGCCGCGCGAGCGCGCGGGCCTCGGGCGAATCGGGCTGCGCGCCTGCGTCGATCACATCGCGCACGTCGGCCATCAACTGCGGCCATTCCATCGCACGCTCGCCGTAATGCGCGCGCATGAAGCGGATCTCGTCCGGCGCGAGGTACTTCTCGAAGATCCGCATCTTCGTTTCGGCCACCGCGCGCAGCACGTAGTCGCGCAACGCGGTCGAAATGCCTGTCTGCGCCTGCATCGACGGCTCGCGTTCGTGCATCAGGTTCAGCTTCGCCAGCAGCCGCGGGTCGTTGTTCGTGTCGCGCACGAGCAGGGTCATCCAGCGGTCGGCAAGCGTACGCGCACGTTCGTCCTCGGGCGGCACGCCGGCGTCGTGCAGTGCGCGCACGTCGCCGACGAGCGCGATCCATTCCGCGTCGCCGGTCTGGCTCTTGCGGTACATCGGCATGCGCGCGAGTTCTTCCTCGGAAAAATATTTGTCGTACACGGTCATCAACTCCAGTGTGGTGAGCCAATCGGCCAGTTCCGGCTCCGTGCCTTCGGCGAGCTGCGCGTGCAGGCGCACGAGCCGCTCGCGCAATTGCGCGCTCTGTTCGATCTGATGGTCGAGCAGCGTGATCTGCTTCGCGACGAGGTCGACGAGCGGGGCGCCGGGCTGGTACAGGTAGTCGCCGATTTCGGCGAGCGACAGTCCGAAGCGACGCAGGGCCTGGATCTGGTGGAGCCGGGCGATGTCGTCGCGGTCGTACAGCCGGTAGCCGTTGTCGGCGCGCGCCGAAGGCGTCAGCAGACCGATCGCGTGATAGTGATGAAGCGTGCGGACGGTCAGCCCGCTGCGTTTCGCCAGTTCTCCCACTTTCAGTCGCATTCGTTCCTCCGTTTGGTGCGCACACTGGAGTCTCGAACGTTACGCTACGTGAGGGTCAAGCGGAAGATCGGGCGTCGGGCGCAGCGCCCGACGCCCGGCGGACGGGCCGGCTTATTGCGGCGAGGGCGGGCTGTCCGGCGTGGTGGCGCGGGCTTGCTGGCCGGCCGCCGTGCCGGCCGGCGGCGTGCCCATCGCCTGGTACAGCCGCGCGGTGTCCGCGAGCCGCGCGCCCGTCGCGCGGATCTCGTCGAGCCGCGCGTTGCGGTACTGCAGCTCGCTCGCGCGCGACGCCGACGGCGGCAGCGCGCCGAGCCGCACGCGCGCGGCCGCATCGTCATACGCGCCGCGCGCGGCGAGCGCGGCGCGGCCCGACGCGTCGAGCGCCTGCGCGTCGTGCTCGAGCGCCGCGAGCGAGTCGGCGACGTCCTGGAACGCACCCAGCACGGTCTGCTTGTACTGGTCGACGGCGGCCGCGTAGCTTTCCTTCGCCGCGCGGCGCTGCGCGAGCAGCGCGCCGCCGTGGAAGATCGGCTGGCTGAGCGACGCGCCGATGCTCCAGATCGCGCCCGCGCCGGACAGCATCGCCGGCCAGTTGAAGCCGCCTTGCCCCATCGACGCCGACAGCGACAGCTGCGGGAACAGCTGCGCGGTCGCGACGCCGACCTCGGCCGCGGCGGCCTGCAGCGCCGCGTCGGCCGCGCGGATGTCGGGCCGGCTCTGCAGCAGGTCGGACGGCACCACGACCGGCACCTGCGCGGGCAGATGGAGGTCGGCGAGCGCGAGGTCCGCGGGCGCTTGGTCCGGCGTGCGCCCGATCAGCACCGCGAGCGCATGGCGTGCCGAATCGCGCTGCTGGCGCAGCGCGGGCAGGCCGGCCGCGACCGTCTCCGCACTTTGCCGCGCGTTGAGCGCATCGCTGCGCGACGCGGCGCCGAGCGCATGGCGGCGCTCCGCGTCGCGCGCCTGCGCGTCGGCGAGCGCGACGAGCCGTTCGGTCGTGTCGATCTGCGCGCCGAGCACCGACGTCGTGACCGACGCGGTGACGATGTTCGCGGCGAGCGCGCGGCGCGCGGATTCGAGCTGGAACGCGCTGATGTCGACGCGCTTGCCCAGCGCGCGGTTCGCGAAGCGCGACGCGCCGAACAGGTCGATCGTGTAGCGCGCCTGGAGCTGGCCGACGAACGTGTCGTACAGCAGCGTCGGCGCGCCGAGCGCGGGAATCGGCACGCCGAGCGCGCGCTGTCGCGTGGCCTGGCCGCCCGCGTCGATCGACGGCAGCATCGAGCTGCCGATCTGCGCGCGCAGCTGCTCGCGCGCGGCGTTCAGCGTGTGCGCGGCGGCGCCGAGCGTCGGGCTGTTGCGCAGCCCTTCGTCGACGAGCGCGTCCAGCGCGTCGCAGCGGTATTGCTTCCACCAGTCGGGCACCGGCTGCGCGCCGACTTCGAAATGCTGCGCGACGCCTTGCGCCGCGACCGTCTGCTCCGCTTGCGGCGTCGCGCCGTAGTGCGCAGGCGACGGCATCGCCGGCGGCTCGCCGCTCGGCGCGAACCACGCGCAGCCCGCGAGCGCGCCGGCGAGGCCAGCGGCCGCGAGCGCGCGCGCGATGTTCGTCTTCAGGTTCATCGACAATTCCATGGTCAGGCTCCCGACGGCGCGGCGGGCGGCGTGCTGCCCGGCACATCGTGCTCGTCGTTCTTCACGCGGAACCACGCGGCGTACAGCGCCGGCAGGTAGAACAGGGTCAGCACGGTCGCGCTCGTGATGCCGCCCATCAGCGCGGTCGCCATCGGCCCGAAGAAGTTCGAGCGCAGCAGCGGGATCAGCGCGAGCACCGCGGCGGCGGCCGTCAGCGTGATCGGCCGGAAGCGCCGCACGGTCGCGCCGACGATCGCGTCGAAGCGCCCGTGGCCGGCCGCGATGTCCTGCTCGATCTGGTCGACGAGGATCACCGAGTTGCGCATGATGATCCCGAACATCGCGATCACGCCGAGCATCGCGACGAAGCCGAACGGCTGGCCGAACAGCAGCAGCGTCGACACCACGCCGATCAGGCCGAGCGGCGCGGTCAGCACGACCATCAGCACGCGCGAGAAGCTCTGCAGCTGGATCATCAGCAGCGTGAGCACGGCGATCGCCATCAGCGGCATCTGCGCGTTGATCGACTTCTGCGCTTTCGCGCTTTCCTCGACCGAGCCGCCGATGTCGATCCGGTAGCCGACCGGCAACTGCGCGCGCAGCGCATTCAGCTTGCCGTCGATCGCGTGCGTGACGTCGATGCCCTGGGCGCCGGCGCGCACGTCCGACTGCACGGTGATGGTCGGCTGGCGGTCGCGCTCCCAGATCACGCCGTATTCGAGCGACGGCGTGAAGCGGCCGAGCGAGCCGAGCGGCACCGGGCCGTTCGGCGTCGGCAGCGCGAGGCCCGCGAGCTTCGCCGGATCGACGCGGTCGGCCCGCGGCGCGCGCAGGTCGACCGCGATCAGCTTGTCGCGCTCGCGGTATTGCGTGACGGTCGTGCCCGACAGCGTCATCGCGAGGAAGCTCGACACGTCCTGCGACGTGACGTTCAGCTCGCGCGCCTTCTTCTGGTCGAGCTCGAAGCGCACCGAGCGCTCGGCGGGCTCGTCCCAGTCGAACTGCACGTTCACCGTGCGCGCGTCGCCGCGCATCGTCGCCGCGACCTTCTCGGCGATGCCGCGCACGGTCGCGATGGTGTCGCCGCTGACGCGGAACTGCACCGGATAGCCGACCGGCGGCCCGTTCTCGAGCCGCGACAGCCGCCAGCGCACCGCCGGAAACCGCTCGCGCAGCGTGGTTTCGAGCCAGCGCGCGAGCTTTTCGCGATCCTCGACCGATTTCGCGGTGATCACGAACTGCGCGAAGTTCGGCAACTGCAGCTGCTGGTCGAGCGGCAGGTAGAAGCGCGGCGCGCCGCTGCCGACGAAATTGACCGCGTGGTCGATCTCGGGGCGACCGGCGATCGTCTGCTCGAGACGCTCGGTTTCGCGCAGCGTCGCCGCGAACGACGCGCCTTCGGGCAGGCGCAGGTCAACGAGCAGCTCGGGCCGGTCGGAGCTCGGGAAGAACTGCTGCGGCACGAGCGAGAATCCCATCAGCGACACGACGAAGAGGGCGCCCGTGATCGCCAGCACGACGAAGCGCCGCTCGATGCACCAGTGGATCCAGCCGCGCAGCCGCGTGTAGAAGCGTGTGTCGTAGATGTCGTGCTCATGGTCGTCCGGCAAGTGCGCTTCGTGCTCGTGCTTCTTGCGCTCCGGCAGCATGTGGAAGCCGAGCAGCGGGATCAGCACGACGGCCGCGAACCACGACGCGATCAGCGCGATCGCCGACACCTCGAAGATCGAGCGCGTGTATTCGCCGGTGCTCGACTTCGCGAGCGCGATCGGCAAGAAGCCCGACACCGTGACGAGCGTGCCCGTCAGCATCGGGAACGCGGTGCTGGTGTACGCGAACGCGGCGGCGCGCGCGCGGCTGTAGCCCTGCTCGAGCTTCACGGCCATCATCTCGACCGCGATGATCGCGTCGTCGACGAGCAGGCCGAGCGCGAGCACCAGCGTGCCGAGCGACACCTTGTGCAGGCCGATGTCGAACAGGTACATGAAGAGGGCGGTGACCGCGAGCACGACCGGAATCGAGATCACGACGACCATCCCGGTGCGCAGGCCGAGCGACACGAGGCTCACGACCAGCACGATCGCGACCGCTTCGGCGACCGCCTCGAGGAAGTCGTCGACCGAGCGCGACACCGCGTCCGGCATGCTCGACACCTCGGTCAGCTTGAGGCCGGCGGGCAGTTGCGCCTGCAGTTCCTTCGACGTCGCGTCGAGCGCCTTGCCGAGCCGGATCACGTCGCCGCCCGGCCGCATCGTGATGCCGATGCCGAGCACGGCCTTGCCGACGACGGCTTTGCTTTCCGCGCCTTTGCCGTTCGGTCCTGCGTCAGCGCTGCGCATCTGCGTGACGGGCGGATCGTCGTAGCCGCGCTTCACCGTCGCGAGGTCGCCGAGCCGGAACGTGCGGCCATTGATGCGCAGGAGCGTGTCGGCGAGCGCGGCGACGTTGTCGTACTGGCCGCTCGGCCGGATGAACACGCGGTCGTCGGCGGTCGTCAGCACGCCGGCCGACGCCACGCTGTTCTGCGCGTTGAGCGCCTGGCCGAGCTGCTGCGGCGAAATACCGAGACGCGTGAGCTGCGCGTTGTTGACCTCGATGAAGATCCGCTGGTCAGGATCGCCGAAATAGTCGACCTTGGCGACGCCCGGCACGCGCAGCAGCACCGTGCGCAGCTGGTCCGCATAGTCGTGCAGCTGCGCGGGCGAGAACCCGTCGCCCTCGAGCGTGTAGATGTTGGTGTAGACGTCGCCGAACTCGTCGTTGAAGAACGGGCCCTGCACGCCTGGCGGCAGCGTGTACCCGATGTCGCCGACCTTCTTGCGGATCTGGTACCAGGTCTCGGGCACGTCCTTCACGCTCGCCGAGTCCTTCATCGTGAAGAAGATCAGCGATTCGCCGGGGCGCGAGTAGCTGCGCAGGAAGTCGATCGCCGGGGTTTCCTGCAGCTTGCGGCCGATCCGGTCGGTGACCTGCTCCTGCACCTGGCGCGCGGTCGCGCCCGGCCAGAACGTGCGGATCACCATCACGCGGAACGTGAACGGCGGGTCTTCGGATTGGGCGAGGCGCGTGTACGCGAGGATGCCCGCGACCGTCGCCAGCACGATCAGGTAGACGACCAGCGCCTGGTGGCGCAGCGCCCACGCGGACAGGTTGAAGCGGCTTTCTTCGCGAAACGCGCTCATGACGCGAAGTCCTCCGGGTGCAGCGGCGCGATCGCGCGGACCTTCTCGCCCGCGCTGACCGTGTGCACGCCCTGCAGCACGACGCGCTCGCCCGGCTGCAGCCCGTGCGACACGGTCACGGTGCGCTCGTTGAAGCGCGCGACGTCGACGCGGCGCAGCTCCAGCATGTCGTCCTTCGTGCGCACGACCCACACGGCCGGATGCTGGCCGTCGTGGAACAGCGCGGTCGCGGGCAGCGTGATGGTCCCGGCGTCGCGGCCGGCCGTCAGGCCGTCGAACGCGACGTCGGCGGTCATGCCCAGGCGGATGACCGGATCGGGTCGCTCGAGCGCCAGCTTCACGCGGTAGGTGCGGCTTTGCGGATCGGCGGCGGGCGCGATTTCGCGCACCTTCGCGGCGAACTGCCGGCCCGGCAGCGACGGCAGCGTGACGTTCGCCGCATGACCGGGCGCGAGCGACGCGAGCGCCGCTTCGGGGACGTCGCTGACGACGTCGACGTCGCCCGCCCACGCCAGTTGGTAGACGGGCTGCCCGGCGGACACGTTCTGGCCCGTGTCGGCCTGTTCGGCGGTGATGGTGCCCGCGTGGTCGGCGACGAGCGTCGCGTAGCGCAGCTGGTTGTTCGCGAGCGCGAGCTGCTGCTGCGCCTGGTCGCGCTGCGCGAGCGCCGATGTGTAGGCGTCCTCGGTCTGCTCGAGCTGCGCGGTCGCGATCAGGTTCTCGCGGGCCTGCGCGCGGTCGCGCTCGAGCTGCTGCTTCGCGTACGCGAGGCGGTGCGCCGCGGCGTCGAGCTGCGCCTGCGCGCTCGCGGCGTTCTTCTCGACGTCGGACGGATCGAGCAGCGCGACGACCTGGCCGGCCTTCACGGTGTCGCCGAGCCGCACCTTGCGCTCGACGATCTTGCCGGCGATGCGGAACGACAGCGGCGTCGCGTAGCGCGGCTGGATCTCGCCGGGCAGCATGCGCGACACCGCGGCGCCGTCGGCGCGGGCCGGCTGGGTGACGACGGGGCGGGGAGCGGGCGGTGCGGATTCTTTCGGATGACAGGCGGCGACGACGAGTGCGGCGCCGATCAGCAGCGCAGCACGGGAACCGGAGCAATTCACGAAACCCCCAGAGGCGGTAACAACGGAGCGAAACCGGCAAGCGGCGGGCGCTTGCCCCGAGCGGCGCGGCACGATGCGCGCGGACAAGATATTTCGGATACTGTTTCGAATTCTAATACAGTGCTGTATCTGAATGCAAAGATGAATCTGAAAGCCGGTTGGTGCTAGACTTCGCGCCATGAAACCAAAGCGCTTGACCCGGGAACAGAGCAAGGACCAGACGCGCGAGCGTCTGCTGAACGCTGCACAGTCGATTTTTCTGAAGAAAGGCTATGTCGCCGCGAGCGTCGAGGACATCGCCGCGGCGGCCGGCTATACGCGCGGCGCGTTCTACTCGAATTTCCGCGGCAAGGCGGAGCTGCTGCTCGAGCTGCTCGAGCGGGACCATGCGTCCGTGCAGGGGGATTTGCGGCAGATTTTTGAAGGCGGCGGCACGCGCGAAGAAATGGAAGCGACCGCGCTCGCCTACTACCGGCGGATGCATATCGACGACCGGTGCTACCTGCTCTGGGTCGAGGCGAAGCTGCAGGCGGCGCGCGACGCGAAGTTCCGCGCGCGGTTCAACCAGTTCCTGCAGGAATCGCGCGCGCGGATGGCCGACATCATCCGCGCGTTCGCGGAGCATTCGGGCACGCCGCTGCGGCTGCCGGCCGAGACGCTCGCGCTCGGGCTGATGAGCCTGTGCGACGGCGTGCAGTCGTACTACACGGCCGATCCGCAGCAGGTGTCGGCCGAGGCGGCCGAGGCCGTGCTCGCGGGGTTCTTCTCGTGGGCGGTGCTGGGGCGCGCGCCGGACTGAATCAGCGCTCGCCCGTCATCCGCCGGTACGCGTCGAGCAGCGACGTCTTGTAGACGACGCCCGCGAGCGTCGGCTCCGCCGTGCTCTCGATCACCGGCAGCCGCTCGCCCTGGAAGCCCATGAACAGCTCGAGCGCGGTGCCGAGCGGCATGTCGGGCGTGAGGAGCGGAAACGGCGTGTGCGCGTAGTGCGCGGCCGTCTTGTCGGCCGTGTCGCGCTTGTCGAGCAGGTCGCACGTGATGTCCTTCAGCGCGACCGCGCCGCGAAAGCACCCCGCGTCGTCGGTCACGTACAGGTATTTCACCGGGTATTCGAGGAACACGCGCGTCATGTCGGCGACGCTCGCGGTCAGCGGCACGACCGTCTGCGCGGGCTGGATCAGCTCGCGCATCTGCGTCGTCCGGATCCGCAGGCGTTCCTGCGCGTCCTGGTGGTGGCGCAGCGTGATCTCGTACATCGACGTCGTGCCGGTTGCGCGCGCGACGAAATACGCGACGACGCACGACACCATCAGCGGCAGCACGACCTGGTAGCTGAGCGTCATCTCGAAGATCATCAGGATCGCCATCAGCGGCGCCTGCGTCGCGCCCGCCATGAACGCGCCCATCCCGACCATCGCGTATGCGAAGTACGCGGATGTGTGTCCCGGCCACAGTGCCTGCATGCCGAGCCCGAACAGCGAGCCGAGCACCGCGCCGACGAACAGCGTGGGCGTGAAGACCCCGCCGATCGCGCCGGAGCCGGCGGTGGCCGCCGTCGCGAGCACCTTGAACACCAGCACCGCGACGAGCGCCTGCCAGGTCCATGGCGAATGCAGGATCTGGTTCACGACGCTGTAGCCGTTGCCCCAGACGTCCGGAATCCACACCGAGATCACGCCGACGATCAGGCCGCCGATCGCGAGCCGCACCGGCAGCGGCGCGGGCAGCCGCTTGAACTGGTTCTTCGACGCGTCGAGCAGGTGCAGGAACTGCGGCGCGAGCACCCCGCACAGCAGGCCGAGCACGACGAACAGCAGCACCTCGGGGCCCGCGACGGCCGGGAACACCGGCATCTCGTATGGCGGCCGGTAGCCGGCGAATTCGCGCATCACGATGTTCGCGACGACCGATGCGACCACCATCGGGCCGAAGCTCTCCATCGCGATCGCGCCGAGCACGATCTCCGACACGAAGAACGCGCCGGCGATCGGCGCGTTGTACGCGGACGTGATGCCGGCCGCCGCGCCGCACGCGACGAGCAGGCGCAGCCGCGGCGGGTCGAAGTGCGCGAAGCGGCCGACGAGCGACGCGGCGAGCGCGGCGAGCTGCACCATCGGGCCTTCGCGGCCGATCGAGCCGCCGGTGCCGATCGTCAGCAGCGACGACACGCTGCGCCACAGGCTTTGCCGCACCGGCACGACGCCGTTGCCGAGCGCGACCGCCTCCATGTAGTCGGTCTTGCGCGTTTTCGTGTCGCCGCGGGTCGCGAGCAGCAGCACGCAGCCGGCGAGGAAGCCACCCGCGGCGGGGAGCCAGAAGCGCACGTACCACGGCAGGCGTTTCGCCATTTCGACGAAGCTGCCGCTGCTGCCCGACACCACCCGCTGCACCAGCTCGATGCCTTCGCGGAACGCGATCGTCGCGAACGCGCCGCCGATCCCGACGATCACCGACCAGATCAGCATCGTATGGGCGTCCGACAGGCGGAACAGCGTTTGGGCGCGGGTGCGCAGCTTCAGCAGGAAAGAAAGCACGACTGAGCGAAGACCGTGGAAAACGACGCGAAGCATAGCACTGCGCCGCGCCCGCGGGACCTTCCCGGCGGGCGCGGCGCGCGAGGCGAAACGGGCGGGCGGCTCAGCCGAGCCAACGCTGGACCGCCCAGGTGATGCCGTAGCCGCCGGCGATCAGCCACACGTACAGGATCAGGCCGGTCGTCAACGCGCGGGGGCCGGCTTCGCGGATCTGCGACACGCGGGTCTCGATGCCGAGCGCCGTCATCGCCATCGTCAGCGCGAACGTGTCGAGCACGTTGAGCGTGTGGGTGAGCTCGGCCGGCAGCACGTTCAGCGAGTTGACGATCACGAAGCCGAGGAAGCCGAGCGCGAACCACGGCACCGCGATCCTGCGCTTGCCGTGCGCGCCGTCGGCGGCTGCGTTGGCCGATGCGTTCGCCGAGCGGGCGAGCCACCAGCCGAGCGCGAGCAGCACCGGCACGAGCAGCATCACGCGGGTCATCTTGACGATCGTCGCGATGTGCGCGACCTGCGGGCTGACGTCGCTCGCCGCGCCGACCACCTGCGCGACCTCGTGGATCGTGCCGCCGAAGAACAGGCCGAGGCCGGCCGGATCGAGGTTCAGCAGCCCGGCGTGATACGCGAGCGGGTACACGAACATCGACAGCGTGCCGAACAGCACGACGCTGCCGACCGCCATCGCGCTCTGGTGCGGCTTCGACTGCAGCGTGGATTCGAACGCGAGCACCGCGGCCGCGCCGCAGATCGCGCTGCCGGCGGCGGTCAGCAGCGCGGAATCGCGGTCGAGCTTCATCAGCTTCATGCCGGCCCAGGTGCCGATCACGAGCGTGCTGACGACGACCAGCACCGACACGGTCAGGCCCGGCAGGCCGACCTGCGCGATTTCCTGCAGGCTCACGCGCAGCCCGAAGAACGCGACCGCGATGCGCAACAGCTTGCGGGCCGAGAAGTTGACGCCGGCCGCCCAGCTGGCCGGCATGCCGTCGCGCAGCGCATTGCCGTACAAGGCGCCTGCGACGATGCCGACGATCAGCGGGGAGAGGCCGAGCCCGGCGATCGCGGGCAGTTCGGACAGGCTCGTCACGGCCGCGGCGAACAGCGCGACGAACAGGATGCCGTTCAATTGGCCGCGCATCGACGGCGCGGCGTGGCTGAGATGGGGAGTCGGAGCGGTAGACATGATGGAACCCGGATCGGATCGTCATTTCAATGCCCTAATCCTAGTTTGGTTATATCGATATGAAAAATTGTGATTTGTGACATAAACTATCTGGAAAACCGATAATTCATCTCCATGACCCCGGATCAACTGATAACGTTCGCGGCCGTCGCCGAGCATCTGAACATCAGCCGCGCCGCGTTGGCGCTGCATCTGTCGCAGCCCGCGGTGTCCGGCCAGCTGCGCCTGCTGCAGGACGAGTTCGGCGAGCCGCTGTACCAGCGCGACGGCCGCGGCATCCGGCTGACGCCGGCCGGCGAGCAGCTCGCGCAGTACGCGAACGCGCTGCGCGACACGTTCGCGCAGGCGCGCGCGTTTCGCGACGCGGTGCGCGGGCTCGACGCCGGCACGCTGCGGATCGGCGCGAGCACGACGCCCGCGAGCTACCTGCTGCCGTACCTGATCGCCGCGTTCCAGCCGACGGCGCCGCGCGTCGCGATCCAGACGATGAGCGGCAACACGTCCGAAGTGGTCGCCGCGCTGCCGTCGCTCGACATCGCGCTGATCGAAGGCCCGCCGGGCGAGGCCCTGCCGCCCGGCACGGCCGTGCATGCGTGGCACGAGGACGAGATCGTCGCGATCGTGCCCGCCGGGCATCCGCTGGCCGCGCCCGCGCACGCGGGCGGCGCGACGCTCGATGCGCTGGCCGCGCATCCGCTGGTGCTGCGCGAGGAGGGCTCGGGCGTGCGGCAGCTCGTCGAGCGCGCATTCGCGCACGCGGGCGCGCCGATGCGGGTCGCGCTCGAGATCGCCGGCGTCGAGGCCGTGAAGGAGGCGGTGCGGGCGGGGATGGGCGTCGGCTTCGTGTCGGCGATGTCGCTGCGGCATGACGATGCCGCGCTCGTGATGCGCTCGTTCGCGCCCGCGCCGCTCACGCGCCATTTCTCGATCCTTGTGCCGCACGGCGGCGCGCCGTCGCGGGTCGCGGCGCAGTTCCTGGCGCTGTGCCTTGCGCAAAACGGCATGTGATGCGCGCACGGGGCAATTCCTAGGGATTTCCTCTATGGCGTGCCCCCCGCACGAGGCGCACCATCCGTCTCACGCAAATGGAACCGGTTCCATTCCGGTGATAAAAGGGCAACATGGCAGACATCGTGATCGTGGCGAGCGCATTCGGCATGGACCGGGTGCGACAGGAGGGCCACCGGGCATTCGTCGAGACCGCCGCGCAGGCGGGCGCGGCCGGGTTCGAGGTGCGGCGCGAGCTGTTCGCGTCCGATGCGGACGCGGCGCATGACGCGCTGGCCGCGCTCGGCGCGCACGTCGCGGCGCACGGCTTGTGGTCGGTCTATTCGACGCCCGCCAACTTGTATACCGACGCAGGCGCGCTCGACGCCGACGCGTTGCGCGACACGCTCGCCGAAGCCGACGCGCTTGGCGCGCGCTTCGTGAAATTCCAGCTCGGCGGCTTTGCCGGCAACGCGCACGCGGCCGACATTGTCGCGCTGTCGCGGGATGCGCGCGCCCGGGTCGTCGTCGAAAACGGTCAACTGCCGGTCGGCGGCTCGCTCGCGCAGTTCCGCGACCTGTTCGCCGCGCTCGACGCGGCCGGCGCGCCGCGCGCGCTCGGCATGACCTTCGACATCGGCAACTGGCAATGGCCCGGCGAAGCGCCGCTCGCCTGCGCGGATGCGCTCGCGCCGCACGTCGAATACATTCATTGCAAGGCCGTCGAAGGCGAGGGCGCACGCCGTTTCGCGGTCGCGCCGGCGCAGCACGACCCGCTCGTCACCGCCGTGCTGGCGGCGCTGCCGCGGCACGCGCCGCGCGGCATCGAGTTTCCGTTCGACGCCGCCGACTTGGGGCGCGATGCCCGCCGGCGCGTCGCCTGGCTCGAAGCCGCTTGAAGTCGCTTGAAGCGCGAAGGATCCGGAGGAATTCACTGATGCACCAACCACTCGATGTCGTCACCTACGGCGAAGCGATGGCGATGTTCGTCGCCGCCGAGACCGGCCACCTCACGCACGCGTCGCAATTCACGAAGCGGATCGCGGGCGCCGACCTGAACGTCGCGATCGGCCTGTCCCGCCTCGGTTTCCATGTGGGCTACGTGAGCCGGGTCGGCCGCGACTCGTTCGGCGGCTACGTGCTCGACACGCTCGCGCGCGAACGCATCGACGCGTCGTGCGTGACGGTCGACGACCGCTATCCGACCGGCTTCCAGCTGAAGTCGCGCAACGACGACGGCAGCGATCCGACCGTCGAGTATTTCCGCAAGGGCTCGGCGGCGAGCCACCTGTCGTGCGAAGACTACGTGGCCGACTACGTGCTCGGCGCGCGCCACCTGCACCTGACGGGTGTCGCGCCGGCGATTTCCGCCACGTCGTGCGAGCTCGCGTTCCACCTGGCCCGCGAAATGCGCGCGGCCGGCAAGACGATCTCGTTCGATCCGAACCTGCGCCCGACGCTTTGGCCGTCCGCCGAAGCGATGGCGAACACGCTGAACGCGCTCGCGGCACTCGCCGACTGGGTGCTGCCGGGCCTCGCGGAAGGGCGGCAATTGACCGGACGCGACGCGCCGGCCGACATCGCGCGCTTCTATCTCGCGCAGGGCGCGCGCGGCGTCGTGATCAAGCTGGGCAAACAAGGCGCGTACTATCTGACCGCCGACGGCCGCGAAGGCACGGTCGACGGGGTGTGCGTCGAGAACGTCGTCGACACGGTCGGCGCGGGCGACGGCTTCGCGGTCGGCGTCGTGAGCGCGCTGCTCGAAGGCCGGAGCGTCGAGCACGCGGTCGCGCGCGGCAACCGGATCGGCGCGCTGGCGATCCAGGTGATCGGCGACTCGGAAGGCCTGCCGACCCGCGAGCAGCTCGACTGTCTCGAAAACGTCAGCAATCCGGCCGATCGCGTAGAGGAAACCTTCGCCGCGCAATAAGATGCCGGGCACGGCACAATCGCGGGCTATTTCGTCGCTTTGCACGGGACCTGGGTGCGAAGCATGGGGCTGGAACCGGTGCTGAAGCACCCGTTCCGGTCGACAAAGCGCTGGAGCGCTCACTCAGGTCGACTTAGGAGACATATCCATGACTGCCAATCTCGCCGCCCGACGCTGGTGGATGATCATGCCGATCATCTTCATCACCTACAGCCTCGCCTATCTCGACCGTGCGAACTACGGGTTCGCGGCGGCGGCCGGCATCAACCAGGATCTCGGCATCAGCAAGGGCCTGTCGTCGCTGATCGGCGCGCTGTTCTTCCTCGGCTACTTCTTCTTCCAGATCCCGGGCGCGATCTACGCGGAACGCCGCAGCGTCAAGACGCTGGTGTTCTGGAGCCTCGTGCTGTGGGGCGCCTGCGCGGCGCTCACGGGCGTCGTCAGCAACATCCCGTCGCTGATGGCGATCCGCTTCGCGCTCGGCGTCGTCGAGGCGGCGGTGATGCCGGCGATGCTGATCTACATCAGCAACTGGTTCACGAAGAGCGAACGCTCGCGCGCGAACACGTTCCTGATCCTCGGCAACCCGGTCACGGTGCTGTGGATGTCGGTGGTGTCGGGCTATCTCGTCCACGAATTCGGCTGGCGCCACATGTTCATCGCCGAAGGCGTGCCGGCGATCATCTGGGCCGTGTGCTGGTGGTTCCTCGTGCAGGACAAGCCCGCGCAGTCGACCTGGCTCACCGACCAGGAAAAGCGCGATCTCGACGCGGCGCTCGCGGCCGAGCAGGCGGCGATCAAGCCGATGCGCAACTACGGCGAGGCATTCCGCTCGCCGGCCGTGATCAAGCTGTGCGCGCAGTACTTCTGCTGGAGCATCGGCGTGTACGGCTTCGTGCTGTGGCTGCCGTCGATCGTCAAGAACGGTTCCGCGCTCGGGATGGTCGCGACCGGCTGGCTGTCCGCGCTGCCGTACCTGGCGGCGACGATCGCGATGCTCGCGGCGTCGTGGGCGTCCGACAAGCTCGGCTCGCGCCGCGGCTTCGTGTGGCCGTTCCTGCTGATCGGCGCGGCCGCGTTCGCCGCATCGTACGCGCTCGGCTCGACGCACTTCTGGATCTCGTATGCGCTGCTCGTGGTCGCCGGCGCCGCGATGTACGCGCCGTACGGCCCGTTTTTCGCGATCGTGCCGGAGCTGCTGCCGAAGAACGTCGCGGGCGGCGCGATGGCGCTGATCAACAGCATGGGCGCGCTCGGTTCGTTCGTCGGCTCGTATTTCGTCGGCTACCTGAACGGCGCGACCGGCTCGCCCGTCGCCTCGTACGCGTTCATGAGCGCCGCGCTGGTCGCCGCGGTGATCCTCACGCTGTCCGTCAAACCCCAGGCGCGCGAGGCACAGCCGCTCGGCGCGCCGCTGCAAGGAAAAATGCCTCAATGAAGCCTCGTATCGTCGCCTACAAGCCGCTGCCCGATGACGTCCTCGCGTACCTGCGCGAACATGCCGACGTCGTGCAGGTCGACGGGGCCGACGCGCTCGCCGCAGCGCTCGGCGACGCGGACGGCGCGATCGGCGCGAGCCTGAAGATCCCGCCGCCGATGCTCGAGCGTGCGCCGCGGCTGAAGGCCTGGTCGACGATCTCGGTCGGCTACGACAACTTCGACGTCACGGACCTGACCCGGCGCGGCATCGTGCTCGCGCACACGCCTGACGTGCTGACCGAGTCGACCGCCGACACGGTGTTCTCGCTGATCCTCGCGTCGGCCCGGCGCGTCGTCGAACTGGCCGAGTGGGTGAAGGCCGGCCATTGGCGGCACAGCATCGGCCCGGACCTGTACGGCACCGACGTGCAGGGCAAGACGATCGGGATCGTCGGGCTCGGACGGATCGGCGCGGCAGTCGCGCGCCGCGCGGCGCTCGGCTTCCGGATGCGGGTGCTGTACACGAACCGCTCCGTCCAGCCGGATGCCGAGGCGCAGTACGGCGCGCGCCGCGTGACGCTCGACGAACTGCTCGCCGAGTCGGATTTCGTGTGCCTGCAGGTGCCGCTGTCGGACGAGACGCGCCACCTGATCGGCGCGGCCGAACTCGCGAAGATGAAGCGCGGTGCAATCCTGATCAATGCGTCGCGCGGGCCGGTCGTCGACGAGGCGGCGCTGATCGACGCGCTGCGCGCGGGCACGATCCGCGGCGCGGGCCTCGACGTGTTCGAGCGGGAGCCGCTCGCGGCCGATTCGCCGCTGCTGCGGATGAAGAACGTCGTCGCGCTGCCGCACATCGGCTCGGCGACGCACGAAACGCGGCACGCGATGGCGCGCTGCGCGGCGGAGAACCTGGTCGGCGCGCTGGCCGGCACGCTGCGCGTCAATCTGGTCAATCCGGACGCGTTGACCCAGGCGCGCGCCGGCTGAGCGTGCGGACGCGGCCGGGAGGGGCCGGGTACGACGGGCTTTTTTCGCGTCGATGGGTTAGAGTCGACGGACTTGGTGTCGGGCAGTCGGCTGCGTTATGATCGCCCGCTCGTCGCATCGAAGCCGGAGTCGTTGCCACCCGCTTCGGGCGACTGCGAAGCATCGGACCGGAGCAAGCGCCAAAGCGCTCGCTCCGATCGACCGCGAAGCATGGGATCGGCGTTAGCGCTAAAGCGCTGACGCTGATCGACAGGACGACAGGAGAGTCCGTCAGTTGGCTTTCATTTCGAACAACAAACATCCGCCCGCGTACGTCGCAGAGCGGATCGCACGTCGCGAGGCACGACAGTGACCGAATCGCACCCCACCAGCCAGCGTCCCGCGACGATCAGCGACGTCGCCCGCGAGGCCGGTACCGGCAAGACCAGCGTCTCGCGCTATCTGAACGGCGAGACCCATGTGCTGTCCGCGGATCTGCGCCAGCGGATCGAGGCGGCTATCGCGCGGCTGAACTACCGGCCGAACCAGATGGCGCGCGGCCTCAAGCGCGGCCGCAACCGGCTGCTCGGCATGCTGGCCGCCGACCTGACCAATCCCTATACCGTCGAGGTGCTGCTGGGCGTCGAGGCCGCGTGCCACGCGCTCGGCTACATGCCGCTCATCTGCCATGCGGCGAACGAGGTCGAGATGGAGCGCCGCTTCCTGCAGCTGCTCACCACGTATCGCGTCGAAGGGCTGATCGTCAACGCGCTCGGCGCCGAGGAGGACGTGCTGCGCCCGCTGCGCGGCGGCGGGATTCCGGCGGTGCTGGTCGACCGGACGGTCGAGGGCTTCGAGGCCGACCTGATCGGCCTCGACAACGGCGACGCGGTCGAGATGGGCGTGCGGCACCTGATCGAGCGCGGCTTCGATGCCATCCACTTCGTCGTGCAGCCGTTCGAGCGGGTCAGCTCGCGGCGCCTGCGCGAGGCGGCATTCCGTGCGGCGCTTGTCGCGCACGGCCGGCCGGTGCCGCCGACCGTCGTGCTCGACCTGAATGCGCCCGAGGCCGTCGCCGCCGCGCTCGCCGAGGTCGATGCGCGGATCGACGCGGCCGCGCAGCGGGGCACCCGCGCGGCGCTGTTCGCGGCGAACGCGCCGGTCGCGCTCGCGCTCGCGCGGCATCTGCGCGCGCGCTTCGGCTCCGCATGGCAGACCCAGGCGGCGCTGGTGTCGATCGACGATCCGGAGTGGGCGGAGCTGATCGGCATCACGACGATTCGTCAGCCAACCTACGAAATCGGCTACAAGGCGGTCGAATTCGTCCACGAGCGGATCGACGGCGCGGCGGGCGACGCGCGCGTCGCGCTGCTGCCCGGCGAGCTGATCGCGCGCGCGTCGACCGCAAGCTGAGTATCATTCGGGGCACGCAGCGCGTCAGGTGCGCTGCCCCGAACAAGGATTCACATGACTGTCGCCCCCTTCACGCTGGCGTTGCTGATCGCCGCCACGCTGATCCTCGCACTGCTGCCGCTCGTCCTCTACCGCATCCTGCGCAAGCCGCTGTCGCTCGACCGGCGCGACGGCATCGTCGGCGTCGCCGCGTTCACGCTGTTCGCGATGGTCGCCGAACGCGCGTTTCATGGCGTCGTGCTGAGCCAGGCGTCCGCCGGCGGCTGGCTGACGCAACCGCTCGCGTTCGTCGCGTACGGCGCGCTCACGGCCGGCGTGTTCGAGGAGGCGGGACGCTATCTCGGGATGCGCTTCCTGAGCCGCCGCTACGGCGCGGCGGCCGGCGACGGCCGTGCGATCGGCTACGGGCTCGGCCACGGCGGCGCGGAAGCGTGGTTCATCGGCGTGATCGTCTGGGGGCAGTGGGCCTATCTCGCCTGGCTCGCGAATCACGGCCAGCTCGACGCACAGCTCGCGGGGCTGCCGGGCGATGCCGTGCTGCGCCTGCACGTGATGCTGGCGACGCTGTCGGCGCCGGCGATCGCGATGCTGCTGCTCGAGCGCATCGCGGCGTTCGCGCTGCAGGTCGCGCTGTCGCTGCTGATGTGGCGGGGCATGCGCGCCGGCCGGCGCGGCGTGCTGCCGCTCGCGATCGCGCTGCATGCGCTCGCGTACGTGCCGGGGATGCTCTATCAGGTCCGTATCCTGCCGGCCGCATGGACCGAGGCGTGGCATTTCATGCTGGCCGCGCTGCTGATCGGCGTGCTGGTGAAGTTCTGCCGGCCGGCGCGCGCGGCGGCCTGACGGGAGGCGAGAGATGGATGACTATCTGATCGAATGCGAAAGCGCGGAATTCGATGCATTCGCGCGCGTGATCTGCGAGCTGTTCCCGGAGCAGACCCGTTTCGTCGAAAGCCGCGACGAACGCGGCCGCTTCCTGTCCGTGCACTGGCTCGCGATGCGCTTCGGCGCGACGCCGAAACGGATGACGCTCGACGTGCGCATCGCGCCCGCCGCGCTCGCGCGCTATCTGGCGATGAAGCCGATGCAGCGCGCGCGCAGCCATGCGGTGCTGCATGCGTATGTGGAAGCGATGCTGGGTTCGCTCGAAGAGCGTCACGCGGCGGGCGAAGCGGTGTCGCGCGATGCGGAGATTGCGCTCGACGACGAGTTCGCGTGAGCGGAGCGGCGTCGCCGGCGCGCTGAGCCGTCAGCCGGCGTCGCGGTAGACCTGCGCGAAGCGCTGCGCCTGCACGACGCCGTAATCGCCGGGCGCGTACTGCATCACCCAGTCGCCCGCGACGCCGCGCAGCGTGTCGCCGTCCGCGGAACGCGCGATCGTGAACGGCTCGTCCATGCGCTTCGCGAGCACGACCGCCGGCCGGTTCCGGTACGCGCCGGGCTCGCCGTGCGCGAGCGCCGGATCGGCCGGCAGGTATTTCGCGTCGAAGCGCGCACGCGACACGACCCAGCGGTCGCCGGTCGAGCCGGTGATCAGCGCATCGCCGGCCACGTAGCGGTTCGGGCCTTCGAGGCTCATCAGTTCGCCGTCCGCGGCCGCGAAGGCGACCGCGACGGTCTCGTCCTTGACGACGCGCCGGGCCTGCGGATCGGTGCTGAGATCGAGTTGCTTGAGTTCGAGCATGGCGAAGAAATGCGGGAAAAGCGTGGAGCTTATCCCGAAATCGGCGCGCTGTGAAATCGGCGCCGGTCGCCGGAGGAAGCGGCGCAGCCCGCCCGGCCGGCAACGGCGGGGCGGCTGCGCGTGACGCGTCAGGGCTTCGCGGGCGCGTTTGCGGCCGCGCCGGGCGCCGCCTTGGCCTTGCCGCGCGGCTCGCCGCCGTGCTGCAGCCAGCTGCGGAACGTCGTGTCGGCCAGCGCCTTCTGGTCGGCCGGGAAGCTCGCGTAGAGCGGCGCGAACGCGTCGGCCAGCTTCTTCGCGCCGTCCGCGTTGGCCTGCGCGAGTTCCGCGTATTGCTTCATGTCGTCGATCGCGGATGCGTTGCGGCTTTCCATCCGCTGACGGTACAGGCGGCCCATCGTTTCGCCGTTCGCGCGCATCGTGTCGGCGAAGGCCTTCCACTGTGGCTCCTGCGCCGGCGTGATCTTCAGCTGGTTGTGCAGGTACGTGATGCGTTCCTCGAGGCGCGTTTCGTGGCGGGCGGCGGCCGGGGCCGATGCCGGCGCGGCGGCCGGCTGCGCTGGCGCCTGTGGTTGCGCCGGCGTTTGCGCGAATGCGCTGGTCGCCAGCGCGAGCGCAGCGAGGGTGAGCGAAATCTTCTTCATGGTGGCTCTCCGGGTAGTGTCGTGCGAGCGGGCGCGGGCGCTTCTGCGGCGCACGCGGGTTCCGCGTCGCAGCATATTAGTAGCACGCCGCGCGCCGGGCGTTCAGCCAATGCGACACTTGCTTACATCCGATACGAATCGATATCGTTGCGTAACCATTCCATTCGGCGGGGCTGCCCGCCGTCGCCGATGCACGCGCCGGTTGGGCAGGCGGGCGTTCGGCGCTATCATCCCGTCACCTTTCCATCCGAATCGCGCTCGCTCGCGTGCCTCAAGCCTCATGCGTCCACCTCGTCTCGACCAACTCGACGACCTCGACCGGCAACTCGTCGCACTGCTGCAAGCCGATGCGCGCGCGAGCGTCGCGGATCTCGCGCGCCAGCTCGACGTCGCGCGCACGACGGTCGTCGCGCGCATCGCGCGGCTCGAGCGGACCAACGTGATCGCGGGCTATAGCGTGCGGCTCGGGCAGGATGTGCTCGACGCGAGCATCTACGCGTACGTCGGCATCATCCTCGCGCCGAAATACGGCAAGGACGTGCTGCGCAAGCTCGACCGGATGCCCGAAGTGCAGCTGCTGTGCGCGGTGAGCGGCGAATACGACTACGTCGCGTGGCTGCGCGCCGATTCGCCGGAGCGGCTCAACGACCTGCTCGACCAGATCGGCGCGCTCGAAGGCGTCGAGCGCACGACGACGTCGATCATCCTGTCGCGCAAGATCGACCGCGGCACGATCGGCGGGTGACGTGCGCGGTCAGCGGGTTGGGTGCTCGTCGTCCGGCGCCGCGCCCGGCGGCTGGTCGTGCGGAATCCGCAGCGACACGCGCAGCCCGCGGCATTGCCGTTCGTCCGCGTAGGCGAGCGTGACGTCGGCGCCCAGCCGGTCGGCGATCGTTTTCACGATCGACAGGCCAAGCCCCGAGCCGATCTGTTCGTTGCCGGGCACCCGGTAGAACGGATCGAAGACACGCTCGCGCTCGTGTGGCGCAATGCCGGGCCCGGTATCCGTGACCGTCAGGACCACGTGCGACGCCGTCGCCTGCGTCGACAGGTCGACGCGGCCGCCGCGCGGCGTATAGCGGATCGCGTTGTCGACGAGGTTCTTGACCAGCGACGCCAGCTCGATTGCGTCGACGCATGCGTCGGCGTCAGGACCTTCCTCGACGCCGAGGTCGAGCGCCTTCGCTTCGGCGAGCGGAATCAGGTCTTCCAGCACGCGGCGATAGACCGCATGCACGGACACGGGGCCGTGTGCCGTCGCCGGCGCGTTCTGCACCCGGGCGAGCGCAAGCAGCTGCTCGATCAGGTTGCGGCTGCGCTCGAGCCCGCCGCGCAGCGCCGCGAGGCGGTCGCGCGCGTCGGCCGGCAGGTCGGTATCGGCGAGCCGCTCGGCCTGCAGCGACATGGCCGTGAGCGGCGAGCGCAATTCGTGCGCGGCGTCGGCGACGAAGCGGCGCTGCGCGTCGACCGACTGCGCGACGCGTTCCAGCATCCGGTTGATCGCGACGACGAACGGCCGCACCTCGGCCGGCACATGCCCGGCCGGCACCGGGCGCAGGTCGTGCTCGTCGCGCGCATCGATCCCGGCCGACAGCGCCGCGACGGGGCGGAACAGCTTGCGTACGAGATCGGCGACGAGCAGCAGCAGGATCGGCACGAGGATCAGCAGCGGCAGCGCGGTGCGCCACGCGCTTTCGCGCGCGACGTCGTCGCGCATGCCGGCTTCCTGCGCGACCGCGATGCGCTCGCCGTTGGCGAGCGTATGGACCATCACGCGATACGGCTTGCCGTCGGCATCGAGCGTATGCAGTCCGTCGGCGAGCGCGGCCGGAAGCGCGAGCCGCGGCTCGCCGCCGGCGGCCGGCCGCGCATCGCCGCCGAGCGGCTGCACGATCACGCGCGACAGCTCGTCGCTTTCGCGTGCGTGCGCGGCGCCGGTGGCGGGCGGCGCTGGCGCGCGCTGACGGTCGAGCAGCGTCGCGACTTCGCGCAGCACGTCGTCCTGCAGTTCGTGGGCTTCGTCGAACGCCGACGAGAACGCGAACGCGGCCGCGACCGTCGCGACGACCAGGATCGCGACCGACAGCGCCGCCGACAGGCGAAACCGGATCGACTCGCTCAGGCGCTTCTTGAAACCATCCATCCCACGCCCCTGACGTTCTTGATGACGGTGCTGCCGAGCTTGCGGCGCAGCGAATGGATCAGGAATTCGACCGCATTGCTCTCGACTTCCTCGCCCCAGCCGTAAAGGCGGTCCTCGAGTTCGCGCCGCGACAGGATCGCGCCGGGGCGAACCAGCAGCGCGCGCAGCAGCGAGAACTCGCGATTCGACAACTGCACCGGCGCCCCTCCGTCGACGGCGGCTTCGCGCGTCGCCGGGTCGAGCGACACGGTGCCGTTGCTCAACACCGGCGCGGCCGAGCCGGCCTGGCGGCGGATCGCGACGCGGATCCGCGCGAGCAGCTCGGCCATCTCGAACGGCTTCACGATGTAGTCGTCGGCGC
This sequence comes from Burkholderia ubonensis subsp. mesacidophila, assembly GCF_002097715.1. Classification (NCBI taxonomy): domain Bacteria; kingdom Pseudomonadati; phylum Pseudomonadota; class Betaproteobacteria; order Burkholderiales; family Burkholderiaceae; genus Burkholderia; species Burkholderia ubonensis. The sequence goes on along the minus strand of NZ_CP020737.1, from coordinate 1,982,348 downwards.
CGCCGTCGAGGCCGCGCAGGCGGTCGTCGAGCCCGTCGCGCGCGGTGACGACGATCAGCGGCGCGGTGGCGTCCTGCGCACGGATGCCGGCCAGCACGTCGAGGCCGTCGCGGCCGGGCAGGCCGAGGTCGAGCAGGATCAGGTCGTAGCGCTGCGCCGCGAACGCGGTCAACGCGCGCGCGCCGTCCGTCACCCAATCGGTCGCATACGATGCGTCCTTCAGCGCGGCATGGACCGCGTCGCCGATCATCGGGTCGTCTTCGACCAGCAGTATTCGCATGCGTGCTCTCCGTGCCGCCCAAACGCCGCCAGCGTATGCGATTCCCGGCCGCGCGTCACGTGCGTCATGCGCCGCGCGGCCCGGGCGGGGTTACTTGCCGCCGAACCGGTCGAAGGCCGCGAGCAGGTCCTTCAGCGCGGCGGCCGAATCGGCCTGGGTCGGGTGATCGGCGCGCAGCGCGGCGAGCGCGCGGTCGATCGCCTTGTCGACCACATGCCAGTCGTCGGCCGCGCGCGGCTTCAGGCCGGCCTCGGCCGAGTCCCATGCGATCTCGAGGTCCTTGATGCGGGTTTTCGCGCTGGGCAGGTCACCCTGGCCGACCCGCGCGCTCACGTCGGCGGCGATCGTGCGGAACGCCGACAGGTCGCCGAGCTTCGTTGCGGCGGCGGGGGCGGACGACGACGCGGCCGGCGCGGGCGCCGGGGTCGACGCATTCGCGTCGTGATGCTTCGAACAGCCGGCGGCGACGCTCAGCGCGGCGACCGCGGCCGCGGCGAGGGCGAGACGGGAAAGGGAGTCCGGAATGCGCATGATGTGTCCTCGAGTCGATGAACGGAAACGGTTGAGATTCATTCGGCGGCGTCGGCCGGCGTGCGCTGGCCGACGCCGAATTGCGCGGCGGCGACGAGCAGCCCGATCACGGTCAGGAACAGCAGGCTCGTCCACGCGGCGCCGATGCCGAGCCCGCCGTACGTGCGGGCCTGCGTGAGCAGGTCGCCGAGCGACGCGCCGAACGGCCGCGTGAGGATGTACGCGATCCAGAACGCGAGGACCGCGTCGACGCCGAGCCGCCACATCGCGAACACGGCCGCGATCAGCGCGCCGAAGCACAGCGCGCCGACCGAGAAGCCGAGGCCGAGCGCTTCGGTCGCGAGATCGCCCGCGGCGGTGCCGAGCGCGAACGTGCAGAGGATCGCCGACCAGTAGAACAGCTCGCGCCGCGGCGTGACGATCGCGTCGATCGACAGCGTGCCCTCGACGCGATGCCAGACGAAGAAGATCGCGGCGAGCGCGACCGCGAACACGCTGGTGCTGACATAGAGGCTGACGTTCAGGCCGTCGGTGAGCAGGTCGGTGATCTGCGTGCCGACGATGCTGACCAGCACGACCGTGAGCCAGTAGACCCACGGCACGTAGCGGCGCGTGCGCAATTGCAGCCACAGCGCGATCGCGAGCAGCGACGCCATCGCGATGCGCGTGACGGCCTGGCCGAGGCCCGCGTTGACCGCGAGAAAGTCCGCGCCGGTTTCGCCGACCGTGGTCGACATGATCTTGATGATCCAGAACGACAGGGTGACGTCGGGCACCTTGTTCAGCCAGTGCGACGCGTGATGGACGGATGGGGATTGCATGCCGATGCCTCCTTGGAAGTCGGGTGATCGGCAGCCAGTCTGAAGCGGGAAACTTAGGCCTTCCATAGCGCGGGCGGCGCGGCTGAAACGGCATGTTTCGACGAATCGACGAAATGCAACGTCATAACGTCGAAGATGCCGGTCGTTTCGCATCATTCTTCGTCTTGGAACTGATTTTGCGCATCCCTAGACTGTGTGCATGGCTCAACGCCGTACACAACACAACCCATCATCAGGAGATAAGCGCATGAAAATCGCCATCGTCGGCGCAGGTCTGATCGGCCACACCATTGCTCACATGCTGCGTGAAACCGGCGACTACGAAGTCGTCGCGTTCGATCGCGACGCGGATGCGCTCGCGAAGCTGTCGCGCGAAGGCATCGCGACGCAGCGTGTGGATTCGGCCGACGCGAATGCGATCCGCGAAGCGGTCAAGGGCTTCGATGCGCTCGTCAACGCGCTGCCGTACTACCTCGCGGTCAACGTCGCCGCCGCCGCGAAGGCCGCGGGCGTCCATTACTTCGACCTGACCGAGGACGTGCGCGCGACGCACGCGATCCGCGAGCTGGCCGACGGTTCCGATCGCGCGTTCATGCCGCAGTGCGGCCTCGCGCCGGGCTTCATCGGCATCGCCGCGCACGAACTCGTGAACGGCTTCAGCGAGGTGCGCGACGTGAAGATGCGCGTCGGCGCGCTGCCCGAGTACCCGACCAACGCGCTGAAGTACAACCTGACGTGGAGCGTCGACGGCCTGATCAACGAATACTGCCAGCCGTGCGAAGCGATCCGCGACGGCCGCAAGCAGTGGGTGCAGCCGCTCGAAGGCCTCGAGCACTTCTCGCTCGACGGCACCGAATACGAAGCGTTCAACACGTCCGGCGGCCTCGGCACGCTGTGCGAGACGCTGTCGGGCAAGGTCGAGACGCTCGACTACAAGTCGGTGCGCTACCCGGGCCACCGCGACCTCGTGCAGTTCCTGCTCGAGGACCTGCGCCTGTCGACCGACCGCGACACGCTGAAGTCGATCATGCGCCGCGCGGTGCCGTCGACCAAGCAGGACGTCGTGCTCGTGTTCGTCACGGTGACGGGCGTGAAGGACGGCCAGCTGGTGCAGGACGTGTTCACGCGAAAGATCTTCGCGAAGGACGTGTGCGGGATGCATATGAGCGCGATCCAGATCACGACGGCCGGTGCGATGTGCGCGGTGCTGGACCTGTTCCGCGAGAAGAAGCTGCCGCAGAACGGTTTCATCCCGCAGGAGAAGGTGTCGCTGAAGGCGTTCCTCGCGAACCGTTTCGGCAAGCTGTACGACGGCGGCACGATGGAGCGCGTGCACGCGCTGGCCTGAGTTCAGACAGATGGCCTAGCGTCGACACGCGACGCCATGACGACGCCGGGGGCGCAATGCGCCGCCCGGCGTTTTTTCCATTCGGCGGGAACGTTCAGGCGGGCAGCGGCGGGACGAACGGCGCCGGTGGCGGCGGGACGATCCGCGCCAGCAGCGCGTCGACGTCCGCGTCGGTCGCCGCGGTGTTGTCGAACATCACGAGCCCTTCGCATTCGGCGCCGGTCGGCACGAAGCGGCGCTGCCGGTATTCGTCCCAGTGCGTGAGCTTGTACGCGTCGTTCGGGTTGCCGCGCGTGACGATCCGCTGGTGCGCGACGTCTTCCGACGTATGGACCCAGACGACCGTCAGCGTGACCTCGGGGCCGATGCCGAGCCACGCGCGGTCGAAGATGCGCCGGTCGCGCACCTCGCGCGACAGCGGGCCGACGACGAGCGCGCCGATGCCGAGCGCGAGGTTCTCGCGCGCGGTGTCGAGCAGGCCCTGGTATTCGGGATCGCGCAGATGCTTCAGGTAGAGCGGGCTGTCACGGTCGTTCGGGTCGTGGGTGAGGGCGCCCATCGCCGCCGAACTGTAGCGGCCGTACAGCGTATCCTTGTCGAGCAGGCAGAAAGCCTCGCCGGTTGCGCGCATCAGCGGCCCGATGAGCCGCTTCGCGAGCGTGGTCTTGCCGGTGCCGGCGTGACCGCAGAAGAACACCAGATGCGTCACGAATGCGTGCTCCCCGAGCCGGTCCGGGCGGCATCGTTGCGCTTCGCGCCGAGCGGGAACACTTCCGCTTCCAGCCACATCGCGTTGATGATGCCGAAGCCGAGTGCAACGCCGATGCCGAGTATCCACGAGAAATACCACATGGGTCTGTCTCCTTGACGGTGAAGCCGCGCGGCCGGGCCGCGTGCGGGCGTGCGGGCGCATGCCGCGGCGCACGCAGCCCGATCATGACCAATAACGGCGCACGGCGCAAGCCGCGTCGAAGCGGGACCGGACTTGCGACAAACCGGTAAACTGCCGGGCGAAACCGCAACATGACGGACACCATGCTGATCAACTGTGCTGCATACCAGGACGGCCGCAAGCTGGCCGACATCGACATCGACGCCATCAGCGACTACGTGTCGAAGCCCGAGTGCTTCGTGTGGGTCGCGTTGAAAGACCCGACGCCGGAAGAGATCGAACTGATGGGCGAGGAATTCGGGCTGCACGAACTCGCGATCGAGGACGCCCGCAAGGGCCATCAGCGTCCGAAGATCGAGGAATACGGCGACTCGCTGTTCGCGGTGCTGCACACGGTCGAGCTCGACCAGGACGGCGAATTCAACGTCGGCGAGCTGAACGTGTTCGTCGGGCCGAACTACGTGCTGTCGATCCGCAACCATACCGAGCAGGATTTCCGCGCGGTGCGCACGCGCTGCGAGCGCGAGCCGCACCTGCTGCAGGAAGGCTCGGCGTTCGTGTTCTACGCGCTGATGGACCAGGTCGTCGACCGCTATTTCCCGATCCTCGAAACGCTCGGCAACGAGCTGGAGGCACTCGAGGACCGCATCTTCGCGAAGGCGACGCCGGCGGCGTCGCGCGCGATCATCGAGGATCTATATTCGCTGAAGCGCCGGCTCGTGATGCTGTACCAGCACACCGCGCCGCTGCTCGAGCCGCTCGCGAAGCTGACCGGCGGGCGCATCCCGCAGGTCTGCAGCGGGATGGAGCATTACTTCCGCGACGTGTACGACCACCTGCAGCGGATCGTGAAGACGATCGAGGGGCGGCGCGAGATGGTCGTGACGGCGATCCAGGTCAATCTCGGGATGATCTCGCTCGCGGAGAACGAGGTGACCAAGCGGCTCGGCTCGTTCGCCGCGCTGTTCGCTATTCCGACCATGATCGCCGGCATCTACGGGATGAACTTCAACAACATTCCCGAGCTGCACTGGACCTACGGCTTCTACGGCTGCATCGGCGTGATGGCCGCGGCCGATTTCGCGCTGTGGTGGCGCTTCAAGCGGGCAGGGTGGCTGTAGCGCACGCTAGCGCGGCGCGTGCTTGCCGACCACGACGCGCCACGGACGCACACGCCACGACTTGACGAGGCCGTTCTGCACGTAGGGATCGGCGCGCGCGAACGATTCGGCCACGTCGGCCGAGTCCCCCTCGAAGACGAGCACGGCCTGGTCGGCCGGGTCCGAGAACGCGCCCGCGAGCACCAGTTCGCCGCGCTCGGTGGCGGCGTGCGCGAGCGCGAGATGCTCGGCGCGGAAGGGCTCGCGCCGCGACAGGTAGTCGTCGACGAGTTCGTAGATCAGCTGGTAATGCATGCGTCGCTCCCGGAAGAATCGGCGGCCGCCGCCGGCGCGGCCGTCAGTCTGCTGCGGGCAGTATAGGGCAGGCGGGCAGCGGCGGCACCAGGCAGCCGTGTCATCGACCCGCCTGCTATAGCGCAACTAACGGTCTGGTTTTCCAACGCCCGGCAATCCTGAGGCGAGCTCGCGCCTTCAAGGCAGCAAAGCCTGCAGCGGAGCCGCCGGGGGAGGACGGGATCGTGATCCGTTCGTCTGGCGCCGGCGGCGTCGTTCCGCATGGTTTTATGCAGCCGCTTTGGAATTCACCGGAAAAACCGCGGCGAAATTCATCCGGGGAATCGCCGTCGCCATTCGTCCGCGCATTCGCGCACGAGCGTCATCGACCGGATGCGTGCGCGTTGCCCGGCGTCCTGCGCGGCCCGCATTCCCGCGTGCGCGGCACGACGGAATCGAGGTTGAAAATCGGATCAACTCGCCTATGCTCAACCTGTTTCCTCAGTACAGAGAGTCGGGGGAATGGCAAGTATTCCGGTGGAATCCAGACCGCAACACGGGACACGCGCCCGGCGCTGAACGTGGATCAAGTGCGATCGCGGGTGAGGGGACTGAAGCCGACGGATGGCGGCGCGAATGATCAGATGAATCGCCGCATGACGAGGCCTCACCTGTCGTCGTCTCGTTGCATTGAGCGTGGCTTTGGGGAACGACGAACATGCTCGCATCGTCGGGCGGCGCCTCGCATGCGCCGGTTCTCGTCGGCGCCAGTGCGGCGATGGAGCGGTTGCGCACCGATATCGGCAAGGTCGCGCGCACCGACGCCAACGTGCTGATCACCGGCGAGACGGGCACCGGCAAGGAATGCGTTGCCGAGGCGATTCACTGCGCGAGCGGCCGCGCGCGCTATCCGCTGGTGCGGGTCAATTGCGCGGCGCTGCCCGATACGCTGATCGAGAGCGAACTGTTCGGCTACGATCGCGGCGCGTTCACCGGCGCGCAGCAGCCGTATCCCGGCAAGGTCCGGCTCGCGGACCGCGGCACGGTGTTTCTCGACGAGATCGGCGAACTTTCGCTGTGCGCGCAGGCAAAACTGCTGCGTCTGCTCGAAAGCCGTGAAGTGTTCCCGCTCGGCGGCCGGGCAGTCGTCAACGTCGACGTGCGTTTCATCGCGGCCACCAATTCGGAGCTCGAACCGCTCGTCGAGGCGCGCGCGTTCCGCCGCGATCTCTACTACCGGCTCAACGTCGCGATGCTGTGCCTGCCGCCGCTGAAGGAGCGGCGCGAGGATCTCGTCGCGCTGTTCTCGCACCATGTCGGCGAATTCAACCGGCGCTACGACGCGAAGGTGGGCGCGCCGAGCGCCGATCTCGTCGCCTGCATGCGCGCGTATCACTGGCCCGGCAACGTGCGCGAGCTGCGCAATCTCGTTGAATCGATCTTCATCGATCCGCCGGTCGGCACGGTCGGCGTCGAGCATCTGCGCGAGCCGTTCCGCCGGCTGTTCGCGGCCTACGCGCGCAGCGGCGACGCGGAGCGCGAACGCCTGATCGCGATCCTGCAGGAGACCAACTGGAACAAGAGCAAGGCGGCGGAAAAGCTCAGCTGGTCCCGGATGACGCTCTACCGGAAACTCTCCAAGTACGCGCTCGACGAGCGCACGCCGCACAAGACGTGAGCGTTCGCCCGCCGCGCTGTCACTGTCACTGTGTCACACCGCCGCTGCACCGCCTGTGACAGTGCCGCGATCACCGCAGCGCCCGTGTGCGCGGTGCGCCGCACCGCCGCCTGTCCGCCGGGTGTCACATCGACCTGTCACTTCATGCCGTGCGCCGCGTCGCGCACGCGGCGTCGTGACCCGCCGCGCCCGCGCGCACGGCGCTTTCCGCCCGGTGCTCCCGGGTGGTACGGCAATTGCGTGATCGCACGCGTCCCTCACGTCGCGGAACCAGTGACGATGCACAAGACCTCGGCCAAAGCCCGGCGGGCGCCTGAGCGGCGCTACGTCAACTATTTCGAAGTGGGCCACAACGTTTGCGAATTCGTGATCGATCTCGGGCAGTTCAACTTCGAGATCGCGCAACCGCTGCTGAGCAGCCGGGTCGTGACCGGGCCCGCGTACGCGAAGCTGCTCGCGCGCATGCTGCAGGAATCGGTGGAGCGCTTCGAAGCGTCGTATGGCGCGATCCGCGAAGCGGGCGACGAGCTCGACCCGTTCGAGGTCGTCAAGCAATCGATCGCCGGATACGACGGCGCGCCGGACGACGACGCCCGCGTCAAACCCGTCAAGACCTAGGCACGCAACCGCGCGGTGCGAACCGTCGCCCAAAGGAGAACGGCATGGCTAGCCAGATCCGCCCGAACCGGATCGAGATCAGCGATCGCTTCCCGATGATCGGTTTCACCATCCATGCGGATGGCGGGTCGAAGTCGTACGAGGTCGCGATCGCCACCGATCCGTCGCTGTTCAAGCCGGATGCGCGGGCCCGGCGCACGCGCTCGAACTTCTATTCGAGCCGCGCGCGCGGCCCCGTGACCGCCGCGCGCGGCGAGGCCGTGTATCTGCTGCCGGCCGACGTCGTCGCGCGCTTCATCGGCCAGGACAAGCTGTATTACGGGCTCGCCGCCGTCGGCGACAAGACGGGCGATACACCGAGCATTCCGACCGACGGCAGCCCGTACATCAGCCTGAAAGGGCTCAGCGAGCGCGCGTTGCGCCGCGTGCGGATCCTGCCGAACCGCCAGCAGATCGCGGCGGGCTATGGCGTACCGTCGCCGAAGGAGCTCGAATGGGCCGGCGACGTCGCGCAGCCCGACGTCGCGCCGGTCGCGGTCAAGGGCAACGGCGCGGCGGCACCGTCGGCACCTGCGCCCGCGGCGGGCGGCAGTGCGGCGCCGGCGAATGGCGTCGCGCATGCCGCGGCGCTTGCCGACTACGACGACGGCTACGGCCCGCTGCCCGCGGCGGACACCGGCGACGGCGGCACGGCGTCCGCCGCGGACGACGATGCGCCGACGCACGCGATCGACTGGCCGATTCCCGACGACACGCCGGGCGACGCCACGGCCGCGAGCGCCAGCGCGCTCGCCGGCGGCGCCGACGCGCCCGAATATCCGCAGGCGAGCCGGTTCGTGCCGGCGGCCTCCGTCAACTACCGTCACGTGCCCGGCACGCGCACGATCTCGCGCATCGTGATCCACATCACCGAGGCCACGACGATCGGCAGCACGATCGGCTGGTTCCAGGATCCGGCCCAGCGCATCAACGGAAACCCGGTGAACGTCAGCGCGCACTACGTGGTCGGGCGCGACGGCGAGGTCGTGCAGATGGTCCATCACAACGACGTCGCGTGGCATGCGCACAGCGCGAACGGCGACAGCATCGGCATCGAGCACGTCGCGAAAGCGGGGCGGCTCAATCCGACCCAGGCCGAGTACTGCGCGTCAGCCGCGCTCGTCGCGTGGCTGTGCGACACGTACGGGATTCCGGTCGATCGCACCCATATCCTCGGCCACTCGGAGGCCGATCCGCACACGTCGCACGTGAACTGCCCGAACGCGGTGTGGGACTGGGACTACTACATGCATCTCGTGACGACGCGCAGCTGCGATGCGCAGAACGCCGGCAGCGCGCATCCGGCGGCCGCCCAGGGGCTCGCCGCCGCCAGCCAGCCGGCCGGGCTCGCGCGGACCGGCCCCCCCCCCGCGCAGCACCACGCGCACGTCCGCGCGACGGCGCTCGGGGGCCAGTCGTACACGCTGAACTGGGACGGCGTCGAGCTGATCCCGCAACCGACCGGCAAATCGTGCTGGGCCGCGGCGGCCGCGATGGTGATCGGCTGGCGCGACCAGATGTCGCTGACGCCGGAGACGATCGCGTCGATCTGCGGGCGCACGACCGCCACCGGCCTCAATCCCGCTCAGGTCGAATCGTTCGCGCACGACATGGGGCTCGCGTTCGAGCCGCCGCAGTCGTACACGATCGACGCGTTCCGGCAACTGCTCGAGGACCACGGCCCGCTGTGGGTGTGCGCGGACGTGCCGGGGCTGCATGCGATCGTCGTCACCGGGATGTACGGCGACGGCGCGGACGACGGTTCGGATACCTATGTGAGGATCAGCGATCCGTGGGATCGCGTCGCGGGCTCGCCCGGCGCGCCGGGGCCGTACCAGAATACGCATGCGACGGGCAGCCGCTACATCCTGCGCTGGGCGGATTTCGTCAGCGAATACGAAAGCGCCGCGACGATGCCGAACGTCAACCTGCAGATCCTGCATCCGGACAATGCGCTCGGCCGCCAGCCGAATCGCGGCAGGCCGGCCGACTATGCGATGGCGGCCGCCCTCGCCGGGCCGGGCGGCACGGATGCGCGCTATCGCTCGCCGCGCGCGCACGCGCTCGATGTGCCGCCGCCGCTCGAGCCGGGCGACGTCGCGACGTCGGGCGGGCGCACCTACGTGGTGTTCGCGAACGAGGTGCGCTCGGGCGGGGTGCCCGCGTGGCGCAACCACAACCCCGGCAACATCACCGCCGGCAAGTGGGCGGACGCGCACGGCGCGTATGCCGGCAAGCGCAACGGCGGCTTCGCGATCTTCCCCGACGACGCGACCGGCTTCGATGCGGTGATCGCGTTCATCGGCGAGCATGCGAGCGACACGATCTTCGTGCTGATGTCGCGCTACGCGCCGGCCGACGACGGCAAGAATCCGATGCTGAAGGGCAACGACCCGCAGGCCTACGCGCGCGCGATCGCCGCGCGCCTCGGCGTGCCGGTCACGACGCCGATCAGCGCGCTCGACGACGGCCAGCGCCGGATCTTCGCGTCCGAGATCCAGCGGATCGAGACCGGGCCGAACGGCGCCGGCACCTCGTACGCCTACGACGATGCCGCGTTGCCGGCAGACATCCGCAGCCGCCTGTCCGCACCCGCCGCGAGCACGCCCGACGCCGGTGCGGGCGGCCAGGATGCGGCGAGCCCGGATGCCGACGCGGGGGCGGGCGATGCGGGCGCGTCGCAGGGGCTCGCGTATGCGGCCGGCGCGACGCCGCAGGCGCGTGCGCACCGCCACGCGCGGGCGGCGCATACGCTGACGCTCGCCGAAGGCGCGAGCGCGCCGAACCCGGCGGCGCCGCCGGCCGATCCGCCGCCGCGCGCGGTGCCGGGCGCGACGCTCGACACGCAGGTGGGCGAGGCCGGCAGCGTCACCTGGGCGCTCGACCAGCTCCACGGGATGAAGTCCGTCCCCGGCGCGGACGCGGCGAACCGGCCGCTCGTCGATGGCCCGACGATCCGCATCGCCGACTGGCCGTACCTCGACGATCCCGGCGGCCAGCGCGTCTGCGCGCATTTCTTCGTCGACTGGCATTTCGACGGCCGCTCGGTGGGTGACGTGCAGATCGTCAACGTCGGCGCGAGCGACGCGCCGGGGCATACGCTGCACGTGAGCGCGCGCATCGACGACGATCCGCAGCTTTACCCGCCGGCCAAGCCGCTGTTCGGCGCGCTGCGCGTGCATTTCGCGTACCGCTTCGTCGAGCCCGACGCGTCGGTCCACGAAGCGGCCACCGAGCTGCACCTGTTCGGCGACGGCAGCTACGAGCAGGCGAGCCACTGGGCTGCGCTCGCGGCCTGAGCGCGCCCGGCCTTGCGCATTCCCGACCCCGGCGACCATGGTCATGCTCCCCGCGCCCCCGCTCCCCGTCGTTCGCCGCGCCGCGCGGCCGCCCGTCGACGCCGCCGCGTCGGCGGAGGTCGAGGCCGCCCGCGCATTGACGGCGAACCTCGGTTCGTCACTCCACCGGTCCGCCGCGTTCCGCGATCTGTCGGCGCACGCGCAGCAGGGCATCCTCGCCGATCTCGACCGGATCCATCGCGGGCTCGGCGACGCCGCGGCAACAGCGGGCGCGCTGGGCACGCCGCTCGAGCTGCGTCGCGCGGCGCCGGCGTCCGCGCCGGCGGATGCCGGCACGCCCGGCGATCCGGCGCAGGACGCGCCCGCGCAGGGCGACGGCGCCGCGAAGACGCCGGGCCCGAAAGCCGCGGCGACCGACACGATCGCGCGCCGCGCCGGCGCGTTGTCCGACGAGATCGACTTTCCGAAATTCGTCGCCGCGCTGGTCCACGGCACGTTCGACGCGATCGTCGAGGCGTCGATCCGGCAGATGGAGGCGTTCGCCGAGCTCGTCAGCGCGGTCGCCAAATCGGCCGAGGACTTCACGCGCGAGAACATCACGCCGAACCAGGCGCGCGACTGGCTGGTCGCGCACTATCCGCAGGATCTCGAGCTCGATCACGCGTCGGGCGAGCCGAAGGTGGTGCCGCGCGCAAGCGCGCCGTCTCAGGACGGCAGCGACGCCGACGAGCCGAATTCGCCCGCGTGGCTCGGCGAGTTCGATCTCGCGGGCGAGGCGCTGACGCCGGAGCTGATCGAGACGCAACTGGTGCCGAAGGCGCAGCAGCGGGCCGGGCAGAACCGCCTGCAGACGCTCGCGACGATGGTGCTGCTCGGCATGAACCGCGTCGTCGTGCGCGACGGCACGATCTCCGCGCGGCTGCGGTTTCGCGCGGTCGCGGCCGACACCGCGAAGGTCGATTACGCGGTGTCGAACGACCCGAGCCAGGGCAGCGATCTCGGCACGCGCGGCAGCACCAGCTACGCGACGCCGTCGCTGCAGGTGTCGACGGTCGGCGTGAACGTGCAGGCCGACAGCGAGCTGCGCGCGGAGCTGTTCGGCGAGGTGAAGATCAATTTCGCGAGCGAGACGCTGCCGCTCGAGCGGTTCGTCGACGACGCGCGCCGCACGCTGCTCGAACGGCACGCGCGCCCGGCGCCCGTGCACAAGGCGTCGCCGCCGCCCGCGCTGCCGTCGCCGGCCGGGGGCGCGCCTGCCGCCGCGCCGGCGAGCGCCGTCGCCGCCACGCCCGCGCCGGCGGGCACCGTCAGGTGAGGGCCGCCGCCATGCAACGCATGCCGTTCTCCGCCAGCCTTGCCGCGATCGCGTCGGCCGCGCAGGCGACGATCGTGCCGCCGGATCGCATGCTGCACGCGCGCGAGATGGTGATCGAGCTGCCGCTCGAGCTCACCTGGGCGCGCACGGCCGCCGGCTGCGAACTGCTCGCGAATCCGCCGCGCTGGCGCTGGCAGACGGCGTTCGATGCGCCGCTGGCGCGCGTGTCGATCACGTGGCGCGACATGCCGCGGACGCCGTGAGGACAGAGCGATGAGTGCGAGCGACAGCCTTCCGATCGAGCTGTTCATCCAGGCGTTGACGACGCAGCTCGATCATGCGCAGACCGCGATGGCGGTGAAGGCGCAGAACCTGAACCTGCCGCTGACGTTCGCGGTGAAGGACCTGTCGCTCGACCTGCGCACCCATGTCGAATTCGTGCAGAGCGAAGTGCGGATCCGGCCCGCCGGGCCCGGCGATCACGACGCGAGCACGATCCGGCTGTCGCTGACGACGATCACGAGACCGATGATCGAGGAGAACGCGCCGCTGCCGTCGACGACCGCCAACGAACCCGCGCTGCGCGACGTCGTCGGCAACACGCTGAGCGACGAGGAGCAGCGCCGGCTCGAATGGGCGGGCGTGCAGACCGCCGAGCAGCTGCGGCGCTTCGAGCAGGGCGGCGAACGGGTGCTCGAACGCGTCGCGAACCTGCCGGTCGACCGGCTGCGCGCGGCGCTCGCGCGCGCGTCGCAGCCGCTCGTCACGCACGTCGAGCCGATCTTCCGCGACGGCGGCGGCGACGCCGCGCCCGCGGATGCACCGGCCGCGCCGCCGTGGATGCGGATCCGCGGCCGCAACCTGACGGCCGGCGGCACGCCGCGCGTCACGATCGGCGGCGAACCGGTGAGCGTGCTGGATGCGCGCGACGGCGAGCTGATCGTCGCGCCGGCCGCGCATCAGCTCGCGGGCGAGGTGGTCGTCGATCCGGGCAACGGCCGCACGGCCGCGCAGGCGTTCGATTTCGCGCCGGCGCGGGCGCTGCGCGCCAAGGCGCCGGACGAGGGCACGCCATGAGCGCGCCGGCTCCCTGGCTGCCGCATGGCGCCGGCTACGCGGTGCCCGGCGCGCTGATCGTGAAGCTGCGCGTCGGCGAGGCGCCGGCCGCGGTGCCGGCGCGGCTCGACGTGATCCGGCGTCTCGGCGCGCCCGCGCAGGGGCTCGACGGCGGGCCGATCGACCGGTTGCTGCGGCAGCACGGCGGCGCCGCGCGCGTCACGCGCGTGTACGCGGCCGCGCAGTCCGTGCACCGGCCGGGCGCGCGCCATCTCGGCTACGGCGACGTCGAGCACGCGCTCGGGATGGCCGCCACCTTCCTCGTCGAAGTCGACCGCGCGACGCCGATCGGCACGCTGGTCGACGCGCTGCGCCAGTTGCCCGCGGTCGAGCACGCGTGTCCGCACTGGATCGCGACCACGCCGTTCGAGCTGCCGGCCGCCGCCGACCTCGACGACGCATGGGCGCCACGCGTGCGCGTGAACGCGCCCGATGCGCTCGCGTACGAAACCGGCGATCCGGCGATCGTCGTCGCGATCGTCGACACGGGCATCGCGCCCGTTCATCCGGAATTCGTCGATCGCTGGCGCGCGGGCTTCGACACGGTGCAGCTGAAGGACACGGATCTCGCCGCGGGCGTGACGCTGCTCGGCGATCACGCGCGCTTCGACCGGCGGCCGTACGACCCGTTCGTCGGCCACGGGATGGGCTGCGCCGGGATCATCGGCGCGACCGGCGCGCGCCTGCCGCCGGGTCTCGCCGGCGCGTCGTCGATGCTGCCGATCCGCGTGCTGGGCGCCGCGCGCCTGCCCGGCCGGCCCGACCCGGTCGGCATGGGCGCGCTCGCCGACATCGACTGCGGGATGAAGATCGCGGTCGACCTCGGCGCGAAGGTGATCAACATGAGCTTCGGCACGCCGGATTCGGCGCTCGCGAACGGCGGGGCGAAGCCACACGAGGACGTGATCCGCTATGCGCTCGCGCACGGCTGCGTGCTGGTCGCCGCGAGCGGCAATTCCGGCCGCGACGAGGCGTTCTGGCCGGCCGCGTTCGACGGCGTGATCGCGGTCGGCGCGGTCGACGCGTCGGGCCGGCCCGCGCATTTCACGACCTCGGGCGCGCACGTCGCGCTGTGCGCGCCCGGCGAGCGCATCGTCACCGCCGCGCTGCGCGGCTACCAGTGCGCGACCGGCACCAGCTTCGCCGCGCCGTTCGTCGCCGGGGCCGCCGCGCTGCTCGTCAGCCGCGCCGAGCGGCGCGCGTTTCCGATCGACGGCGCGGCCATTCGCGCGCTGCTCGCCGGGAGCGCGAGCCCGTTTCCGGGCGGGCCCGCGCCGGGCTGCGGCAGCGGCGTGCTCGACGTGCGCGGGGCGCTCGCGGCGCTCGACCGCCGGATCGACCGCGCGACGGACGATGGGGATGCCGATGACGGATAGCCGATCGTGCGGACCGGACCGCCCGCCGGATCCGCACCGGGCGGGCGACTGGGGCACAGCGTGGAGACGGATCCGTCGGGCATCGAGTTACGGATCGGACCTGCAGCCGGGCGGGCTTGAACCGGCGTAACTCAAATCGAAAGGAGCAAGACCATGGCCACACAGGTGATCTTCACCGACATGGGCGCCGCCGACGCGGCGCAGCGGCTGACGCTCGAGGGACGGCAATCCGAGCTGAACCAGGTCGCGCAGCAGCGCGCGCTGATGCCGCAGGAGCTCGCGGAACTGGCGCGCATCACGCAATGGCTGTCGAAAGTTGCGCCGCCGCTGTTCGATCCGCTGTACATCGCGATCGCGAGCTACAACACGACAAGCGATCCGACGAACGGCCTCGCCTTCGTCAAGCTGCCGATCCAGCCCGTGATGCAGGACGACGGCACCAACGCGTTCCAGATGGACGGCAACGACCCCGCCGGCGATCCCGCCAGCTATCCGGACGACGGCGTGCAGATGGCCGCCGTGTACGGCTACCTGACGGCCGACAGCGTGCAGACGCCGCAGATCCTGCTGACCGAGATCACGCCGAGCCAGCTCGCGAAGATGGTGCCGAACGCGGCGTCGCCGCGTGGCATACCGCCGATCGCGTCACACCTGCCCGATCATGCGCGGATCCTCGGCATCGACCAGTCGGACGCCGTCTACCGCAGCTTCAGCGAGGCCTATTTCAAGGCGATGGGCGAGTTCAACGGCTGCAGGGATCTCGCGAAGCTGGTATTCCCGATCCTCGTCACGATCGGCGCGACCAACGGCAACTTCGAGGTCGACGCGACCGAATATGCGCAGGTGCTGCGCAACCTGATCGGACGCGGGATCAACAAGGACGAGCCGCAGCTCACGCGCAAGGTCAACGAGGCGCTCGACGCGGTGCAGAACGTCGCGAACGGCGGGCCGACGTCGCAGATCAGCATCGACCTGCCGGACCTCGAGGCGTCGACCAACACCGAGATCATCGCGGACAACATCCGCGCGATGCAGCCCGCGTACTTCTCCGCGATGTTCGAGGAGCTGAAGGTGTTCCAGGTGGTCGACAAGCTCGCCGAGCTGTTCCAGAACGGCGTGCTGCCGATCGGCCGCGGCAAGGCCGGCGACTACCTGTACACGTACTGGAAGAACACGCCGAACCGGATCTCCGAGGCCGAGCGGCGCAGCTTCTACGCGCGCACGCTCGGCGTGCCGGGCGGCGACGACGGCGGCTCGCCGAACCGCGACTTCAACGACCTGTGGCTGCGCTTCGTGTCGGCGGTGTCGTCGTACGTGCGCCAGCAGCGCGTCGACGACCTGCTGCGCGCGCGGATTCCGAACCCGGTGAGCCAGCAGCTCGTGCGCAAGTCCGGACGGGACATCGCGAACAACCTGTCGGTGCACGGCTACGGGATGGCGTACTTCATCGCGACCGAGCTGCAGCAGCTGATCAAGGATTTCATCGGGCTCCTGTCGGATCCGGACATCCTGCTGTCGTACGGCGCGAAGGACATGTGGGGCGTGATCGACCAGGTCGCGACGCTCGAGCTCGGCGGGGCGAAGAACAGCGTCAAGTACCGGACGATGGCGACGTCGGGCGCGATCATCATGGCGTGGCTCGCGAAGAACACGGTGAAGCTCGGCCGCACCGGCTACGACGTGATCCTCGACGACAACGCGATCCGCTTCCCGGTGCCGCGTCCGGCCGGCGTCAGCGCGATGGTGTCGCCGACCGACTACGACCTCGTGAACGCGTGCGACCAGTGGCTCGCGGTGACCGGCACCGAAGAGACGCGCGTCGACCAGTACGCGCAGGCGCACGAGGCGCCGATGACCACCACGCGGCCGATCCAGATTCCGTCGATCGCGCGCGACCTGCTCGATTCGGTCGGCGTGCCGGCGATGTCGCTCGGCACCGGCTACCGGCACTGAACGGAGGCACAGATGTCGCAACGACCCATGTCCCACGCCATCGTCGAGCGGTTGCGGCGCGCGGCGGGCCAGCTGGGCACCGCCGACCCGACGCCGTTCGTGAAGCCGCTGATGGACCGCACGTTCGCGCTGCCCGAAGGCGACCGTCAGTACGCGGACAACGCGCTGACGCCCGGCACCGCGCCGTTCGAACCGTCGTTTTCGGAACTGCAGCCCGGCGTGCTGCGCTTCACGATCGAGCCGCTCGGCCCCGGCGCATCGGGCCAGGACCGCCGCGACGAGGCGACCCGCGAGATGCGCCGGCTCGTGCGGCCGTGCTTCGGGCCGGACGCGCTGCGCTGGTTCGACCAGCGCAGCGAGGAATGGCGCACGGCCGGCTCCGGCGCGATGCTGAACTACGGCGCGTTCTTCGGCAATTCGTTCGATCGCGACGGGCTGTACACGTCGAAGGTCTACTACGAGATCGGTCCGCACCAGCTGCGCGCGTTGCCGCTCGAACTGCTCGACGTGGCGACCACCGTGCAGCAGATGCTGCCGCAGGCCGTGCCGCTGTTCACGACGATCGGCTGTCAGCGCGAGCGCGGCCAGCAGCGCCTGACGTTCCTGCATCGCGGGCCGCTGCGCCTGCGCGAGCTCGGCCCGGTGCTCGAGCAGCTCGGGCTCGGCCATCAGCTGCCGGGCATCATGCAGATCCTCGGCGTCGCGCTCGGCGGCCGCTTCGACCTGCCCGAGCGCTCGGTGCTGCTCGCGATCGGCCACGGCGAGGACGGCCCCGAGTTCGAGATCTACGTGCTGCTCGGGATGGTGCCCGACGTGCCCGCGAATTTCCTCGACCTGCTCGCGCTGGGCCTGACTGAGCGGCCGCGCGAACTGCAGGCGCTGGGCCGCTGGCTGCGCGCGTTCACGCCGGAGCGGGAAGACTGGCCCGGCCATTTCTCGGTGCTCAGCATTCACGCGGCCGTGCATTCGCCGCCGCGCGTGAGCCTCTATCTGCGGCCGGTCGAGTTCGAGATCCGCGACCGGATGGAGGCGCACCGCGAACGCGAGGCCGCCGGCATCTGACACCCATCGCCCAGCGAGGCACACCATGAATCACGTCCAGCCTGCCCGCAGCGCGCACGCGAGCGACGGCCCGGCTCCGGCGGCCGTCCCGCGCGCCGAGGTGCGCCGTGCGGTCAAGGACTTGCTGCTGCAGAGCCAGGCGTTCCAGCGCCTGCCGGGCCACGTCCAGCAGCAGATCGCGCACGACACCGCGCAAATCGCCGACTACCTGGCGGCGCCGGAAGGCATTCCCGGCCACACGCTCGCGAACAGCCGCGTCAGCGCGCAAGCGCTCGACAACCCGCCCGGCGCGGAACAGTACCAGACCGACCGGCTGGCCGTGCAGGCGATCGGCGCGCAGAAGTTCAAGGCGGGCGCCGCGCGCGAAGGGGCGGAGGTCGCGGGGCTGTTCCTGCAGAAGGTCAATTTCCCGACCTTCGTCGCGAAGCTGATCCAGGGCGTGTTCCATGCGATCGTGCAGTCGTCGATCGAGCAGATGGAGGCGTACGGCAAGCTGGTCGCGAGCGTCGCGCAGTCGCTCGACAATTTCCGTGACGACAACGTCACGCAGAACCAGGGCCGCGACCATCTCGTCGAGCAGTTTCCGGACATCTTCCAGATCGGCGTCACGGACGGCGACGACGGGCAGTCGCAGCCGCGGCTGCAGGTGCGCGACGACGTCGATGAGGATTCGGCGCTGAAGCGCGTGAACGACAAGCTGGCGTCGACGGGCGCGAAGATCACGAGCCTCGACACCGAGGACGACGACAACGAGCGCGCGCTCGTCGAAGCGGCGCGCACGCACGTCGCGACGGGCCGCCAGCAGTTGCTCGCGACGATGGTGCTGATGGGCATCAACCGGATCGTCGTCACCGACGGGCGGATCTCCGCGAAGATCATGTACGACTTCCAGGCGCAGGACTCGCGCAAGCTGCGCCGCAGCGCGACCGCGTACGACTACGCGCGCGACCAGTACGGCAACGTGCAGAAGAGCTACGGGTCCGAAGGGTCGTACGACAGGGGCGCCAGCCAGAGCACGGGCGGCGGCGACGGCCAGGATGCGAGCCAGAGCCCCGACCAGCAGGATCGCGACGCGAGCTGGTACACGAAGGGCACGTACAAGTACACCGAGACGCCGATCGTCACCGCGATGAGCGCGGCGTCCGACACGCAGGATGAATCACTCAAGGTCAAGGCGACGCTCGCGGGCACGGTCGACGTGAATTTCAAGAGCGACTATTTTCCGCTCGAGAAGATGGTCGATCCCGCGCAGATCGCGCAGCTCCAGCTCGCGGCGGTGCCGGGACGCGGCGCCGGCGTCCGCGCGCCGGCCGGGGCGGCAGGCGCCGCGACGCCCGCGGCGGGGACGGGAGCAGGGGCCGGCGCGGGCGCCGCCGCGACACCTGGCGCGGGCGCGGCCGCACCTGCCGGCGGAGCGCCCGCGCCCGCGCCGGCCGCATGAGGCGGCGGATTCGCCATGACCACGCGCTCAGCGCCCCATGCGTGGGCGGACGATGCAACCCTCGGGGTGGTGCGCCCGAAGGTCAGGGACATGTTGCTGGCGGTACCGGCGTTCTCGCATCTGAAGCCGGCCGAACAGCAGGCGATCGCGTCGCAGATGGTCAAGGTGGCCGCATACATGGCCAATCCGGACGGCGCATTGGCGGGCGCGCCGCCGGTCGCGGCCGCGCAGGCCGACAACGTGGCCGAGGCGGGCCGCCGCGCGACCGAGAATCGCGGCTTCGCGAGCAAGCAGTTCGACGCGGCGGCGGTCCGGCAGGGCGTCCAGCAGTTCGGCGAGCTGGTGCAGAAGGTCGACTTCCCGAAGTTCGTCGGCGGGCTGATCCAGAACGTGTTCCAGGCGATCGTCGATTCGTCGATCCAGCAGATGCGCGCGTACGGCGAGCTGCTCGCGAACGTCGCGAAGACCGTCGACGAATTCGCGCAGGACAACATCAGCGAGAACAACGCGCGCGACTGGCTGTCGGGCAAGTACCCGGACGTGCTGGACATCGATACGACCAGCCAGGACATGGCCCAGGCCGACGGCGCCGCGGCCCCGGCGCCGCAGCCGGTACTGGTCGCGAAGGGCGACGATCCGGCCGCGGGCCTGCAGCGCATCTCGGGCGAGCTCGGGCTCGACAAGCCCGTCACCGACATCTCGAGTCCCGAGGACGAAACCCGGCTCGTGCTGGCCGCGCGGCAGCAGATGGCGCGCTCGCGCCAGCAGTTGCTCGCGTCGATGGTGATGCTCGGCATCAACCGCATCGTGATCACCGACGGCCACATCAACGCGAAGGTCGTGTTCGACATGCGCGCGTCCGACACCGCGGGACGCGTCGCGAAGGCGTCGCTGTACGACGCGCAGCACGATTCGTCGACGACGACCGAGAGCGCGAGCACCGGCGGCTGGTTCAATCCGATCCAGGCCGGCATCAGCTCGACGCAGACCAGCGATCACATGACCACGGTGTCGTCGGCCGTCGACGACACGTCCGAATCGAAGGCCCAGGTGAAGGCGCAACTGAGCGGCGAGGTCCGCGTGAACTTCAAGAGCGACTATTTCCCGATGGAGAAGCTGGCGAGCCCGGACATGATCGCCGCGATCCAGGGCAACTCCGTGCCGCAGCCGCAGCCGAAGGCGGCCGCCGCGGCCAAGCCGTAGACCGCCATGGCCCCGTTCGACATCGCTCCCTCTTCGTGCTGCATCGACGTGCGCGGCCAGCCGGTCGAGCTGGCGGTGGCGCAGGCGCTCGATCTCGCGCGGCTCGCGGAAACCGCGGGCGTCGCGCTCGCGTTCGACGTGCTCGGCGACATCGCGTTGCCGCCCGTCGCCGCCGATACGGCGAACGCTGCGCACCTGAACGCGATCGCCGCGCTGTATCTCGCGTCGGAACTCGAGAACACGGACCTCGTGAACGCGGCGGAGGCGCTGTGCGGCGTCGCGATGGCGGGCGGCCTCGCCGCCGATCTGGGCGACGCCGCGAACGATGTCGCGGCCTTCTGGCACGGGCGCAACCAGCGCGCGAGCGCCGCCGAGCGGCACGCGTTCTACGTGCACCTGTTCGGCGACGACGCGCAGGCCGGCCGCGGCGCCGCCGTGTCGGCAAGCGCCGGCGAACGCTTCGAGATGGCGTTCATCGACCTGTGCGAGGCGCTCTACCGGCTCGATGCGGCGCAGCTGCCCGGCGGGGCGTTCGACCCCGCGCAGGTCGCCCAGGTCGCGCTCGCCGCGCGGCAGGTGCTCGACATCCTGATCGAGCGGGGCGCGGGCATCAGCGCGTTCATGGCGGGCGACATCCTGTCGACGGTGCAGGCCGCGATCCGACTGCTGCAGCACGCGTCCGTGCAGCGCGCGTTCGGCGCGCGCGCGCTGTGGGACGTGGTGCGCACGCTCGCGCAGCGCTACCTGCGCACGCAGCCGGTGATTGAGCCGCGGGTCGAGCGCGCGAAGGCCGGCTTCGCGGTGCTGACGTGGCTCGCGTCAGTCGGCCCGCATGTCGCGGACGGCTCGGCGCCCGCCGTTGCGACCGGCGACCCGGTGCGCGTGAACGCGGCGACCTGGCTGCAGTCGAGTCTCGACCTGAGCGAAAAGCTGGGCAGCGCGGCCGGGAGCTGACATGCGAGCCGATGCCCGCGATCCTCAGCCGCTGCCCGCGGTGCGCCTTGCGGTGCGGGAGCTGCTGTCCCGGGCGCCGGAGTTTCGCGCGCTCGCGCCGGACGACCGCAAGACGCTGTCGCAGGCACTGGTGCGCGTGTGCGCGGCCGCGATGAACCTGCTGCTCGAGGAGGCGCGCAGCGACGCCGACGCGCGCCAGCTGCAGCGCAGCGCGGCGCCCGGCCGTGCGCCGCGCGCGCCGGCGGCGGCCGCGCTCGCCAACGCCGGACAGGCGTTCAGCGGCGTCGCGACCGACAAGCTCGCGAGCACGACGCAGCGGATCCTGAACGCGGTGTCGTTTCCGCGCTTCGTGTCGGACCTGATCAACGGCGTGTTCAAGGCAATCACCGATTCGAACCAGCAGCAGATGCAGTCGTTTCTCGACCTGCTGCGCAACGTCGCGTCGACCACCGACGATTTCGCCGACGCGAATCTCGGCCCGGACCGCGCACGGCAATGGCTCGTCGACAGCTTCCCGGGCTCGTTCGAGCTGGCCGGCGACGACACGTCCGGCGACGACAGCGGCGACCGCATGCCGGGTGATGCGGACGCGTCGCGCACGGTGCGATTGAAGGACGGCGCGGCGATGCCGCCCGACGGCGCGCTGCGCGCGGTGCTCGGGCTCGGCCCGAACGAATCGGTGCCGAGCGGCGACCCGGAGGCGGTGCTGCTGCCGTTCGCGCGCAGGGCGCTCGCGCAGCAGCGCCAGCAACTGCTGGGCACGATGGTGATGCTCGGCATGCAGCGGATCGTGATCGAGAGCGGCCGGCTGAACGCGTCGATGCGCTTTCACATCGACACGCGCAGCGCCGCGGCCGCGGACGAGGGCAGCCGCTTCGATTTCCAGAACAAGATCGATGCGAAAGGCAGCTTCAACGTCGGCTTCTGGGGAGCGGAAGCGAAGATGAGCAACACGATCGCGTACGTGTCGACGCAGAAGACCCAGACCACCGAGGAAATGAACACCGACCTCGATCTGAACTCGGGCGTCGAGCTGTATTTCAAGACCGACTACCTGCCGCTCGATCGCTTCGCCGGCAAGGGGCAGGTCGACCGCATCAAGGCCAACACGCTGAATCCCGACGCGGAGGAGAAGGCCGCAATCGCGGCGCGCGGCCAGCGCGAGGCGGATGCGGAAAAGGCGCAGGCGTCGAGGCTCGCCGCGCTGGACAAGGACCTGGCGCCGCCCGCCGACGCGGGGGCCGCGCCGGCGGCTTCGAGCACGCCCGCGCCGGCCGCGCATGCCGGGGCGGGCGCTGGAACCGGGACGCCGGGCGGGGCGGGGGCGGCAGGCACGAGCGGTGCAGGTGCAGGTGCAACGGCAGGTGCAGGTGCAGGTGCGGCGGCCGGCGTCGGCGGCAGCCCGGCAGCGGGACATCCCGCGCCACGGCCGACTCCGGCGACGCCCGCTGCGGGCGCCGCACGCCCGGCCGCGAATCGCGGTCAGGCTGCCGCCTCTCCTGCATGAACCGCCCGGTGCGGGCCAGCGGCATCCGGACCCGCGCGCGGCGCAACGGGCACTAAGCCTTGTATCCGATGGTGCGCAGCAGCTCCTTGCGCCAGCGCACGTCGTCGTCGTTTTCGACGCCGAGCGGCGCAAAGCCGTCGACGACGCCGACGATCCCGCGGCCCTGTCCGGTCTCGGCGACGATCACTTCGGTCGGGTTCGCGGTCGCGCAGTAGATCCGGCAGACCTCCGGCACGGCCTTGATCGCGTTCAGCACGTTGACCGGGTAGAAGCCGTCGCCGAGCAGCACGATGAACGCGTGACCGGCGCCGATCGCGCTGGCGTTGCGGGTCGCGAGCTCGACCAGGTCCGGATCGGTGCCGGAGCGCCGCACGAGCCGCTTGCCCGACGCCTCGCAGAACGCGAGCCCGAAGCGGATGCCGGGCACGGTGCCGACGAGCGCCTCGTGGATGTCCTCGACGGACTTGATGAAGTGCGTCTGGCCGAGAATGAAGTTCATCGTCTCGGGCTTGTGAACGGTCACGGTGTGCAGTTGCAGCATGGCGGACCTCGTCTGGGGCGATGCGGCGCGGGCGTCGCGAATGGGCTCTCCAAGCTTAGTACGCGATCGCAGGCGGCGAAAGCGGGCCGCGGCGCGGCGTCCTATCCTTCGTTGTGTGCGCTGGGCGCGCGACGGAGGCTGGCATGGACGTGCGACACGGTTTCGTCGACTGCGTGGGGCAAACGCCGCTGATCCGGCTGGCGAAGCTCAGCGCGGAGACCGGCTGCGAGATCCTGGGCAAGGCGGAATTCATGAACCCGGGCGGTTCCGTGAAGGACCGCGCGGCGCTCTACATCATCCGCGACGCGGAGCGGCGCGGCGTGCTGAAGCCGGGCGGCACCGTCGTCGAAGGGACGGCGGGCAACACCGGCATCGGTCTCGCGCACATCTGCGCGGCGCGCGGCTATCGCTGCGTGATCGTGATACCGGAAACGCAATCGCCGGAGAAGATGGAAATCCTGCGCACGCTCGGTGCGGAGGTGCGGCCGGTGCCGGCGGTGCCGTACCGCGACCCGAACAATTATCAGAAGATTGCCGGACGGCTCGCGGACGAGCTCGACAACGCGGTGTGGGCCAACCAGTTCGACAACGTCGTCAACCGGCAGGCGCACTACGAGACGACCGGGCCGGAAATCTGGCGCGACACGGCGGGCACGGTCGATGCGTTCGTGTGCGCGACCGGCACGGGCGGCACGCTGGCCGGCGTGAGCCGCTACCTGAAGGAGCAGGACCCGGAGATCCGGATCGTGCTTGCCGACCCGCACGGCAGCGGCCTCTACAGCCACGTGAAAACCGGCGAGATCAAGGCGGAAGGCAGCTCGATCACCGAAGGCATCGGCTCGACGCGGATCACCGCGAATCTCGCCGGCGCGCCGATCGACGACGCGGTGCGCATCGACGACGTGCAGTGCGTGACGATGGTCTACCGGCTGCTGCGCGAGGAGGGGCTGTACGTCGGCGGATCGAGCGGCATCAACGTCGCTGCGGCGGTCTGGCTTGCGCGCCGGATGGGGCCGGGACACACGATCGTGACGCTGCTGTGCGATCGCGGCGACATCTATCGCGCACGGCTGTTCAACCCCGCATGGCTGCGCGAGAAGGGTCTGGAGCCGGCGTGACGACGGGGTGCAACGGGATTTTCCATTCGCGCGATTGCGACCTATGCTGAACGAATCCGGTGCGAACGCCGTTCGCCCGATTCGTTCAGACGAGGTGTGCCATGTCCATGTCTGCGACCCTGCAGGACTGCCTGCGCCAGAAGTCCTCGCGGTACGAAGTCGTGTACCACCCCTATAGCCATACGAGCATGGAGACCGCCGCGGCCGCGCATATCCCCGGCGACCGCCTCGCGAAAACCGTGCTGCTCGAAGACGACGACGGCTACGTCGCGGCCGTGCTGCCGACGACGCACGCGGTGCGCCTGTCCGATCTTTGGGCGAAGACCGGCCGGCATCTCGTGCTCGCGAAGGAACTCGAGTTGCGCGAGCTGTTCAAGGACTGCGATGCGGGCGCGCTGCCGCCGGTCTGCATGGCCTACGGCATGCAGACGTTCCTCGAGGAAAACCTGGCGATGCAGCCGGAAGTCTATTTCGAGGCCGGCGACCACGAAGCGCTGATCCACATGACGCAGGACGAGTTCCTGCAGCTGATGGAAACCGCCGAGCGCGCGCATTTCTCGCACAAGATGCAGGGCATGGCGTCTTGAGCGGCAGCCGGCGCGGGCGATCGTCGTCGGCCGGAACGGCGGCCGACGGCGGGCGCGACACGACGCGTCGATTCAGGCCGCGTGCCTGGCGGGTGGGTGCGCGCGCGTGAATCGCGTGCCGGACCGGCTGCGCCCCTGAGCCCCTGCGCCGCCGGCCGGGAACCGTTCGCGCTTCCCGCCTTTCCTCGATTCGGACTCCTCTTCCTGGCTTTTTCCTTCCGCATCTCGATCATGCATCCCGACAGGTGACGATCGCGCGCGCCGCCGGCGAAACAAGGATCACAGCGCCGCCCGCCGGCCCCCGTCGCGAATTCGTAAGACATACAGTTCGCGCACAGAAACCCTGATTGCTCAAACTGTACTCTTGTGTGCACGATGAATGTGTGTGCTCGCGAGCGACTGTTCTCCTTTTACTCTTCCATCATCAAAAGCACAGCGCCGCGGCTCCCGACGTTTCGGGGCGTTGCGGATGCACCCACCAGAGAGTCAAGCGATGGAAAAGGCAAGATCGAACGGAAAGCGCACGACGCATCACGATCCGGGCGGCGCACCGGCGGGAGGCGCACGATGAAACTGTACGAGAAGCTCGCGGACGACATCGAGCGCCTGATCCGCCAGGGCGTGTACCGGCACGGCGACCGGATCCCGTCGGTGCGGCAGGCGAGCCAGCAGCACCGGCTCAGCATCACGACGGTCCTGCACGCGTACCTGCTGCTCGAAAGCCGCGGCATGCTGGAAAGCCGTCCGCAGTCCGGCTATTTCGTGAACCTGCGGCGCGACGACGGCAACGGGCAGGTGCATGAGCTGCGCCCGTCGAAACCGATCGCGATCTCGTCGTCGGTCGACGTCAGCCGGCTCGTGCTGTCGACGCTGCGCTCGATCGACGCCGACGACGCGGTGCCGCTCGGCTCGCCGTATCCCGACCCCGGCCTGTTTCCGTTCGAGAAGCTGAACCGCTACGCCTACGCGGCCGGCCGCGACAAGTCGCTGTGGGGCGTGACGGACGGGCTGCCGCCCGGCAGCCCGCGCCTCGTGCGGCAGATCGCGCGGCGCTACCTGGAGAACGGCATGTCGGTCGACCCGAACGAGATCATCGTCACGGTCGGCGCGACGGAAGCGATCAACCTGTGCCTGCAGGCGGTCGCGAAGCCCGGCGACGTGATCGCGGTCGAATCGCCGACCTTCTATGCGATGCTGCACGCGATCGAGCGGATGGGGATGCAGGCGATCGAGGTGTCGACGCATCCGGAATACGGCATCGACATCGGCGCGCTCGCGGCGATCATGAAGTCGCAGCCGATCGCCGCGTGCATGGTGATGCCCAACTTCCAGAATCCGCTCGGCTTCCAGATGCCGGACGAGCGCAAGCGCGAGCTGGTCGAATTCGCGGCGAAGGCGGACCTGCCGATCATCGAGAACGGCGTGTATAACGAGCTGTACTTCGGCGACACGCATCCGAGCACGCTGAAATCGTTCGACAAGAAGGGGCTTGTGCTGCACTGCTCGTCGTTCTCGAAGAGCCTGACGGCCGCGTACCGGATCGGCTGGGCGTTGCCGGGCCGCTACCGCGACCAGGTCGAGAAGCTGAAATTCCTGAACACGCTGACGACGCCGCTGCTGCCGCAGCTCGCGATCGCGGAATTCCTCGAACGCGACGGCTACGAGCATCACCTGCGGCGGATCCGCAAGGCGTATGCGCAGCAGGCGAACCTGATGCGCGCGATCGTATCGCGGTTCTTCCCCGAGGGCACGCGCATCTCGAGCCCGGCGGGCGGCTACGTGCTGTGGGTCGAGCTGCCCGCGAAGGTGGACGCGATGCGGCTGTACCAGCTCGCGCTGGAGCAGGGGATCACCATCGGCCCCGGCTACATGTTCTCGATCTCCGACAACTACAAGAACTTCATCCGGCTGAACTACAGCAGCCCGTGGTCGAGCCAGATCGAGCAGGCGGTCATCACGGTCGGCAAGCTGGCGGTGATCTGCGCGCGCTGAGATGAGCGCACGGCGCGGCGGGTTCGCCGCGCCGGCGGTCAGCCTCCGGTGACGGGCGGAAAGAACGCGATTTCACAGTCCTCGCGCAACACGAACGAGCCGGCCACCATCTCGTGGTTGACGGCGGTGCGCACCGGCCGCTCGTCACGCAGCGCCTGCGCGCTGCGTTCGTCGCGCGCGGCGAGCGTGCCGCGCAATGCGTCCACGGTGAGCTCGGGCGCGTCGATCTCCAGGGTTTCCTCGTCGATGCGGAGTTGTTCGCGAATGCTCGCGAAATATTTGATCGTCAGTCTCATGATGGGTCGTGGGCGGGAAGGGAAGGTGCGGCGGGCGGGTCAGCCCCAGCGCTTCATGGCGTGATCGTCGTGCGTCTTGGCCTCGACCCATTCGGCCGCGCCGTCGTGGCGGATTTCCTTCTTCCAGAACGGCGCATGTGTCTTCAGGAAATCCATCATGAATTCGCACGCGTCGAAGGCCGCCGCCCGGTGCGGCGCAGCGACGACCACCAGCACGACCGGATGGCCGAGCGCGATCCGGCCGATCCGGTGGACGATCCTCACCGCCTCGAGCGGCCAGCGCGCGGACGCTTCCTCGACGATGCTCCACAGCGACCGTTCGGTCATGCCCGGGTAGTGCTCGATGTCGAGCGCGACGATGTCGTCGACGTCGCCGCACTGGCGCACGACGCCGAGGAAATTCACGACCGCGCCGACCCGCGGGTTGCGCACGATCGGCGTGATTTCCGCGTCGACGTCGATCGGTTCGTACTGGACCCGGACCTCGATGCCGCCGGAGATCGCGGGCGGCGAATGCGGGGGCGGCCCGGCGGGCGCGTCGCCGGGATGGCGGTCGGAACGTGCCGGGTCGTCCGGCTCGGCTTGCGGATCGATGAGTGACGTCATGACTGTTCTCCAGGGGGCGGTTCGTCTCGCATCGCGCGGCAGCTGTCAGCTGTCCGTCAACCGCCGACGAGCGACATGCGTACCGTCGGGTAGGTCTTGCCGGTGCGCCGCGCGCGGTGCGCCGCGCGCAGCTCCGAGTAGCGGTCGTCGCGGCGCAGCCAGCGGCCGCGGATCGCGGCGACGAGCGGATCAAGCGGCTCGTGCGGCGCCGCGTCGTCGAGCCACGGCCGCAGGTCGGTGCCGTGCGTCGCGAACAGGCAGGTGTACAGCTGGCCGTCGGCCGACACGCGTGCGCGCGAGCACGTGCCGCAGAACGGATGCGAAACGCTTGCGATGAAACCGACTTCGCCCGCGCCGTCGGCATGCCGATAGCGCAGCGCGGTGCCGACGTGCGCGTCGTCGTCGGCGGCGTCCGCGAGCAGCGGATACGCCGATTCGATGATCCCGCGCATCTGCGCGGTGGTGACGACCTTGTCGGTCGCCCAGAATTGCGCGCCGCCGACGTCCATGTATTCGATGAAGCGCACGGCGACGCCGGTGTGCCGGAACGCGCGCACCAGCGGCAGCAGCTGGTCGTCGTTGACGCCGCGCTCGATCACCGAATTGACCTTGACGGGCGCGAGCCCGGCCGCCTGCGCGGCCTCGATGCCGGCCAGGATGCGCGACACCGGCAGGTCGACGTCGCTCATCTTGCGGAACACCGCGTCGTCGATCGCATCGAGGCTCACGGTCACGCGCCCGAGGCCCGCGTCGCGCAGCGCGCGCGCCTTCGCGGCGAGCAGCGAGCCGTTCGTCGTCAACGCGATCTCGACCGGCTTGCCGTCGACGGTCGTCAGCGCCGCGAGCGACTCGATCAGCGTTTCGATCCCGCGCCGCAGCAGCGGCTCGCCGCCGGTCAGGCGGATTTTCTCGACGCCGAGCGCGACGAACGCGCGCGCGATGCGGGTCAGCTGCGCGAACGACAGGCGCTCCGACGACGGCATGAACGCGTAGTCGGCACCGAAGCTTTCGCGTGGCATGCAGTAGGTGCAGCGGAAATTGCACTGATCGATGACCGACAGGCGCAAGTCGCGCAGCGGGCGGGCGAGCGTGTCGACGGTGCCGGGTGGTTCGCTCGCCGCCGCCGCGCCGCGGCTCGGCGCGGTGAGGGTCGGCGTGACGGAGTCGATGACGTTCACGATCTGTCCGTTGGCCTGCGCAGGATGAGAGGAATCGGGCCGTCGGCGGCTCGCGCGCCGCGTCGGGACGACGGCGCGGCGGCCGTGACAGGCGCCAAGCCGGAGGATAGTCCGCCGCAACGGCCGCGCAGAGACACAATCCCGGCCGATTCGCAGGAATACAGTTCGCCGCCGCGCCGCAGCATGAAGACGCGTGCCGCGGCCGTCATGCGAGCCATTGCGCGAAATCGTAGTACGGCACCGCGTCGCCGCGCGCGATCGCGCGGCCGGCCGGCAGCCGGGCGACGCCGCCCGCGTCCGCGAGCGAGCACAGCGTGCCGGCGCCTTGCTGCCGCAGCGTATCGAGCACCGGCTGTCCGTTCGATGCAACGCCGCATCGCACGCGGATGAAGCGCTCGCGCGCGGCGTCCGCTTCGATGTCGGCGTCGATCGGCAGCGCTGGCGCGAGCGGCAGGCGCTCGTCGCGCCCCTGCAGGCAGCGGATCAGCGGCGTGACGAACAGCGCGAACGTCGTCAGCGCGGCGCCCGGGTTGCCGGGCAGCAGCACCACCGGCTTGCCGTCGAGCCGCGCGAGCGCGACCGGCTTGCCGGGCTTCATGCGCACGCCGGACAGCACGAACGACGCGCCGAGCGCGGTCAGCGCGGGGCGCACGAGGTCCCGGTCGCCGACGGATGCGCCGCCGACGCACACGATCAGGTCGCAGCGCGCCTGCAGGTCGCGCAGCGCACGATCGATCGCGTCCGCGGTATCGCGCGCATGCGCGCTCGCCGCGACGATCGCGCCGGCGCCCGCGACCAGCGCCGCGAGCATCGGCGCGTTGCTGTTGTAGATCTGCTGCGGTAGCCGGGGCTGGCCGCACGCGACGAGCTCGTCGCCCGTCGTCAGGATGCCGACGCGCAGCGCCGGGTGGACGTCGACGCAGCCGATGCCCTGCGCGGCGATCATCCCGACATGCGCGGGCTGCAGCCGGACGCCGGCGGGAATCAGCACGCGGCCCGCCTGCAGTTCCTCGCCGCGGCGGCGGATGTGCGTGCCGGAGCGCACGTCAGCCTCGAACGTCACGTGTCCGTCCCGTTCCTGCGCGCTTTCCTGCATGACGACCGTATCCGCGCCGGGCGGGATCAGGCTGCCGGTGAAGATGCGCGCCGCGGTGCGCGGCGCGAGCGGCAACGGCGCATCGCCCGCGTAGCAGCGTTGTGCAACCGGCAGCGGCATGCCGGCCGCGAGGTCGGCGTAACGCACCGCGTAGCCGTCCATCGCGCTCTGGTCGGCGCTCGGCTGGTCGAGCACGGCGACGAGCGGCGCGGCCAGCACGCGGCCCGCCGCGTCGAAGGTCGGGACGGACGTCGCGGCGAGCGGCCGTGCGAACGCGTGCGCGAATTGCTGCTGGGCGGTATCGAAGTCGATGGGTCGGGTCATTGCGGCGTTACTGTTCAAGGGCGATCGGAGCGGTGTATTCGACGAAACCGTCGCCGCGGCAGAAGCCGAGCAGGCGGATGCCGGCTTCGCGCGCGACGTCGATCGCCAGCGAGGTCGGCGCGGAGATCGTCGCGACCATCGGGATGTCGAGCCGCGCGGCCTTGCGCACGAGCTCGTAGCTCGCGCGGCTCGACAGGAACACGAAGCCGTCGCGCGTGTCCGTGCGGCGCCGCGCGAGATGGCCGATCAGCTTGTCGAGCGCGTTGTGCCGGCCGACGTCCTCGAAGACCTCGACGACCGCGCCGTCGCGGCTGCACCACGCGGCCGCGTGAATCCCGCCGGTGTCGCGCATCAGCACCTGGTGCGCAGGTAGCGCGCGCGACGCGCGTTCGACGGCGTCGGCGCCGATCCCGGCCGCCGCGCCCGCGTGACGGATCCGTGGCGGATGCAGGTCCAGCTGCTCGATGCTCTCGATGCCGCACACGCCGCAGCCGGTGCGGCCGGCCAGCGCGCGCCGCCGGGCCTTCAGCGCCATGAACGCCTGCTGGGACACGGTGAGGCGCACCACGGCGCCGCTCGCTGTGCACTCGCTCTCGATGTCGAAGACGTCCGACGCGCGCTCGACGATGCCTTCGCTGAGCGCGAAGCCGAGGCCGAACTCGTCGAGATCGATCGGCGTCGCCATCATCACGGCATGCGAAATATCGTTGAATACGAGGGCGACCGGGCACTCCTCGACGACGCGGTCGACGACCCGCGCATGGTCGCCGTGACGATGACGTGTAACGTCACACGCGACGCTGCCGACCGGCTCGACTGGAAGGGCGCATGGCTGCATGAAAAATCCTCTCGGCGGCGCCGGCGGCGTCGATCGCAACATCGCGACGCGCTTGAAGCCGGCGAATTTCGACAGGCGGCCGAACGAGCGGCGCGCCGACGGATGTCGGGGCCCGCGACGGCCGTCGCGCCAATGCGCCGAGCGCCGGGAACCCGAATCCGCTGCAAGCTTACGGGCGTTCGGCAGCCACGCGCGTGCACAGCCCGGCGACCGAAAAAGCAGTACAGATGGCGGGCGCGATGCGGGGCAATCATCTTTTACATGTACACCTCGCGAAGGGGGCAACGAGCACAGTTCGCAAGGCCGCGCGAGTGATTGCGAGCGTGATTCGAAACGCGATATCGTCATCTCGCTTCGATGTCGGTGCGATGCGATTCACGCGCAATCGCCGGGCCGGCCGCAGGGGCGGCCGTCGAGCCTCGCGGGGATTTCCTGCTTCGGGCGGACGTCTTCACAACCACGAGCACACAACGATCATGGAAATCTTCGATGCCTTCCACCTGGCGCGGCTGCAGTTCGCGTTCACGGTGTCCTTTCATATCGTGTTCCCGGCAATCAGCATCGGCATGGCGAGCTTTCTCGCCGTGCTCGAATGGCGCTGGCTGGCCACGGGCGACGCCGCATACAAATCGATGTTCCAGTTCTGGTCGAAGATCTTCGCGGTCGGCTTCGGCATGGGCGTCGTGTCCGGCGTCGTGATGGCCTACGAGTTCGGCACCAACTGGAGCGGGTTTTCCCGCATCGCCGGCAACATCACCGGGCCGCTGCTGACGTATGAGGTATTGACGGCGTTCTTCCTCGAAGCCGGCTTCCTCGGCGTGATGCTGTTCGGCTGGAACCGCGTGAGCCCGCGCGCGCACTTCTTCGCGACGCTGATGGTCGCGGTCGGCACGCTGATCTCGACGTTCTGGATCCTGTCGTCGAACAGCTTCATGCAGACGCCGCAGGGCTACGCGATCCAGAACGGCATCGTCGTCCCGGTCGACTGGATGAAGGTGGTGTTCAATCCGTCGTTCCCGTACCGCCTCGTGCACATGACGATCGCAGCGTTTATCGTCGCGGGCTTCATCGTCGCCGCGTGCGGTGCATGGCATCTGCTGCGCGGCCGCCGCGACGAGCCGGTCAAGCGCAGCTTCTCGATGGCGCTGTGGATGCTGCTGCTGCTCGCGCCGGTGCAGATCGTCGTCGGCGACGCGCACGGCCTCAACACGCGCGAATACCAGCCGGCGAAGATCGCGGCGATCGAAGGGCTGTGGGAAACCGAGAAGGGCGGCACCGCGCTCAACCTGTTCGGCCTGCCCGACATGAAGGCGGAAGTCACGCGCTACGCGGTGCAGGTGCCGCACCTCGGCAGCCTGATCCTCACGCACAGCTGGAGCGGCGAGATCCGCGGGCTGAAGGAGTTTGCGCCGCAGGACCGTCCGAACTCGACGATCATCTTCTGGACGTTCCGGATCATGGCCGGCCTCGGCATGCTGATGCTGCTCACCGCGCTGCTCGGCCTGCTGCTGAGAAAGGGCGGCCGTCTCTATGAAGCGCGCTGGTTCCAGTGGTTCGTGCTGGCCATGGGGCCGTCGGGCATCCTCGCGCTGCTCGCGGGCTGGATCACGACCGAGGTCGGCCGGCAGCCGTGGACGGTCTACGGCGTGCTGCGGACCGTGGATTCGGTCGCGCCGCTCAGCGCGCAGCAGGTCGGCGTGTCGCTGCTGATCTTCGTGGTGGTGTATTTCCTCGTATTCGGAACGGGTATCTACTACATGTTGAAACTGATGAATCACGGGCCGGCCGCGAACGCCGGGTACATCGAACTGCACCGGCATCCGGGGCTGCGCAAGAGCGCGCTGTCCACGCCGCTGAACGTCACCGAAGCGGAGTAAGCCATGCACATCGATCTTCCTGTCGTATGGGCCGCGATCATCGGGCTCGGCGTGTTCATCTACGTGGTGCTGGACGGCTTCGATCTCGGCATCGGCCTGCTGTTTCCGTTCTTCGACGCGAAAGCCGAGCGGCAGGTGATGCTCGACACCGTCGCGCCGGTGTGGGACGGCAACGAGACGTTCCTGGTGCTCGGCGGGGCGGGGCTGTACGGCGCGTTCCCGGTCGTGTACTCGACGCTGCTGCCGGCGAACTACCTGCCGCTGATCCTGATGGTCGTCGGGCTGATCTTCCGCGGCGCGGCATTCGAGCTGCGCGCGAAGGCGACGCGCACCCAGCATATGTGGGATCTCGCGTTCATCGGCGGCTCCGCGCTCGCGGCGTTCTGCCAGGGCGTCGTGCTCGGCTCGCTGCTGCAGGGCATCAAGATCGCCGACGGCAAGTTCGTCGGCGGCCCGTTCGACTGGCTGTCGCCGTTCAGCCTGTTCTGCGGGCTTGGCGTGCTCGCGACCTACGCGACGCTCGGCTGCGGCTGGCTGATCCTCAAGGTCGACGGCGAACTGCAGCGCAAGATGCGGCTGCTGATGAAGCCGCTGACGGTCGTGCTGCTCGGCGCGATGGCCGTGGTCAGCCTGTGGACCGTGATCGGCCTGCCGGCCGTCGCGCATCGCTGGTTCGGCAGCGGCGACCTAGTGTGGTTCCTGCCGGTTCCGGTGCTGGTGCTCGTCTGCGTGTGGGGGATCTTCCACACGGTGCGGCAGCGGCACGAGGCGACGCCGTTCCTGCTGACGCTCGCGCTGTGCTTCCTCGGCTACACGGGCCTCATCATCAGCATCTGGCCGAACATCGTGCCGCCGTCGCTGACGATCTGGGACGCGTCGTCGAGCCATTCGAGCCAGCTGTTCGCGCTGGTCGGCACGGTGATCGTGCTGCCGATCATCCTCGTCTACAACGCGCTGCAATACCGCGTGTTCCGCGGCAAGGTGCGGGAAGGGGACGGCTATCACTGACGCCGGCGGGCGCAGGCATTCTGGCGGGGGCCGCGCGGAAGCGGCCGGATCAGCCAACACCAGCCATCCGGCCCCGCCCAGCGGGGCCGGTTTCGTTATGCAAGGGCAACGCGGTCGCGCCGCGACCCGCAGAGACCTATCATGATCGTCAGACCGAGACAAAACTGGTTGCAGATGCTGTTCGTGTGGAACGGCTCGGTATTGCAATCGATCATTCCGCAGCTGGTTTTCATGGCGATCGTCAGCACGCTGGCGGTCTTCACGAACGGCCGCATCTTCGGCGAGAAGATTCCGCTCAACACGGCGCCGTTCACGCTGTTCGGGCTCGCGCTGGCGATCTTCCTCGCGTTCCGCAACAACGCGAGCTTCGAGCGCTTCAAGGAAGCGCGGCACCTGTGGGGCGACATGCTGATCGCGTCGCGCACGCTGACGTCGCAGATGCGGCGCTATCTGCCCGAAGACGTCGACGACGCATTGCGCAACCAGACGACCGACCTGCTGATCGCATTCGTCTACGCATTGAAGCATCAGTTGCGCCACACCGATCCCGCCGACGACCTGACGCGCATCCTCGGCCGCGCACGCACCGACGCGCTCGCCCGCAAATGCTACAAGCCGGTCGCGATGCTCGACGAGATTCGCGGCAACCTGACGCGGATGCTGGCGCGCGGGCCGGACGCCGGCACGACGCTCTGGATGTTCGACGAGCAGCTCAACCGGCTCGGCAACGCGGTCGGCGGCTGCGAACGGATCGCGTCGACGCCGATCCCGTTCGCGTACAGCGTGCTGCTGCACCGCACCGTCTATGCGTACTGCGTGCTGCTGCCGTTCGGCCTCGTCGATTCGACCGAATTCTTCACGCCGCTGATCTGCGTGTTCATCTCCTATACGCTGATCGCGCTGGAGGCGATCGCCAACGAGGTCGCCGAGCCGTTCAGCACGGCGCCCAACGCGCTGGCGCTCGATGCGATGGCGCGCACGATCGAGCGGTCGGTGCTCGAGCTTTGCGGCGCCGAGTTGCCGAAGGAGGTCGCGCCGACGGATACTTACCAGTTGACCTGACGCGCGGCGACGGCCGCCCGCAAGCAAAAAAATGGCGCGTCCGACGACGCGCCATTTTCCTATCGGCGGCTCGCGGCATGAACCCCAGCCGTGAGCCGTCCGTCGTCAGACGGTTGCCGAGCGCGTCACGCGAACCGGCACCGACTTGTACGACGGCGTGCCGCTTTCCTTGTCGATGTAGTCGAGCGGCACCAGCACGTTCGCTTCCGGATAGTACGCGCCGACCGACCCCGGCGCGATGTCGTACTCGATCGCGGTGATCTTCTCGAGGCGCCGCGTCCGACCCGACGGCGTGACCGTCTCGATGTCGACCAGGTCGCCGTGCTCGAGCCCGTACTTCGTGAAGTCCGCCGGGTTCATGAACAGCACGTCGCGACGCCCGAACACGCCGCGATAGCGGTCGTCCAGCCCGTAGATCGTCGTGTTGTACTGGTCGTGGCTGCGCAGCGTGATCAGCCGCAGCACCTGCTCGGCGCCGAGCACGTCCGCGTCTTCCTTCACGCCCTTGTACACGGAGAACATCGCCTTGCCGGTGGACGTCGGCCACACGCGCTCGGTCGGCGGCAGCGGCATGCGGAAGCCGCCCGGCGTGCGGATGCGTTGGTTGAACGCCTCGAAGCCCGGGATCGTCCGGTCGATCATGTCGCGGATGCGGTCATAGTCGGCGATCGCGTCGAGCCACTGGACCTTGCTGTCGGGCAGCGTCGCGTGCGCGATCCCGGCGACGATCGCCGGTTCCGAGCGCAACTGCTCGGACGCGGGCTTCAGCTTGCCGGCCGATGCATGCACCATCGACATCGAATCCTCGACCGTCACC
This sequence comes from Burkholderia ubonensis subsp. mesacidophila, assembly GCF_002097715.1. NCBI lineage: Bacteria > Pseudomonadati > Pseudomonadota > Betaproteobacteria > Burkholderiales > Burkholderiaceae > Burkholderia > Burkholderia ubonensis. The sequence goes on along the minus strand of NZ_CP020737.1, from coordinate 1,946,181 downwards.
GATTGCGGGCCGCTCGCCTGGACGTCCAGCTCGGTGCGGCCGAGGCACGGGAACACGTAGGTTTCCTTCGCGACCAGCAGGTGCGAGCGGTTGAGCTTGGTGCCGACGTGGACGCTCAGGTCGAGCTTGCCCATCGCGGGGAACGACTGCTCCGGATCGGGCAGCGCCACCGCGAAATTGCCGCCGAGGCAGAGCAGCGCCTTGGCCGTGCCGTCGACCATCGCCTGCATCGCCTGGACCGCGTCGTGCCCGTGGTGTTGCGGCGGGGTGAAGCCGAACACGTCCTCGATCTTTTTCAGGAAGTCCGCGGACGGCTTCTCGGTAATGCCGACGGTGCGGTTGCCCTGCACGTTCGAGTGGCCGCGCAGCGGGCAGATGCCCGCGCCGGGCTTGCCGAAGTTGCCGCGCAGCAGCAGCAGGTCGGCGATCAGGCGCACGTTGGCCGTGCCCTTGTTGTGCTGGGTGACGCCCATCCCGTACGTGACGATCGTCGCGTTCGATTTCGCATACGCGAGCGCGACCTGTTCGAGCTGCGCCTGGCTGAGGCCGCTGGCCCGCTCAATGTCGTCCCACGTCGTCGCTTCCAGGTCCGCCGCGAACGCGTCGAACCCTTGGGTATGCTCGGCGATGAACGCGCGGTCCAGCACGTTGCCCTGCTCGGCCTCCAGCGCGAGCAGCGCCTTCATGATCCCCTTGAGCGCGGCCGCGTCGCCGCCCGCGTCGACCTGGAAGTAGGTCGACGCGATCCGGGTCGAGCCGAACGACGCCATCTCGATCATGTCCTGCGGGTCCGCGAAGCGTTCGAGCGCGCGCTCGCGCAGCGGATTGAACACGATGATCGGCACGTGGCGCCGCGAGCACTCGTGCAGCGTGCCCATCATCCGCGGGTGGTTGGTGCCGGGATTGTGGCCGATCGAGATGATCAGCTCGCACTTGTCGAAGTCCTCCAGCGACACCGTGCCCTTGCCGATCCCGATCGATTGCGGCAGGCCGACGCTGGTCGGCTCGTGGCACATGTTCGAACAGTCTGGGAAGTTGTTGGTGCCGAGCTCGCGCGCGAACAGCTGGTACAGATACGCCGCCTCGTTCGATGCGCGGCCGGACGTATAGAACTCGACCTGCTCGGGCGGCAGGCCGCGCAGCACCTCGCCGATGCGCGCGAACGCGGCGTCCCATTCGACCGCGCGGAACGTGTCGGTCGCGCGATCGTAGACGAGCGGATGGGTGAGCCGGCCCATGTTCTCCAGCTCGTAGTCCGACATGCGCAGGAGCGACGACACGGTGTTCGCCGCGAAGAACTCGGGCGTCACGCGCTTGCTCGTCGCTTCCCACGTGACGGCCTTCGCGCCGTTCTCGCAGAACTGGAACGTGGACTTGTGCTCCTTGTCGGGCCACGCGCAGCCCGGGCAATCGAAGCCGTCGGGCTGGTTGGTCCGCATCAGGATGATCGGCGCCTCGATGGCGTCCATCTGCGTGCGTACGGCGTCGGCCGTGGCGCGAAGCGCGCCCCAACCGCCGGCGGGCCCGTCGTACTTCCTGATACCTGGCACTTCGCGTCGATTTGTCATGTGAATGCTCCGTGAGCCGTTCCGGGCAGGCCGGATCTCGGCTCGGGTTAGGCCGCGTGGCGGCCGGGTTCGGCGCCGCCGCGCGAGGGCGGGGCGGCGCCAGCGGCGCGTGCGGGGGCGCGCGCCGTTCGATTCGCGCGCGGTCGCGCTAGCGGGCTTCCTTCTGGTCGGCCGACGGCAGCTTGTCGAACTTCACGCCGCCGCTGTCCTTGTCGTAGTCGATTTCGACGCGGTCGCCCGATTTCAGCGTGTCGCCGAGGATCTCCTTCGCGAGCCGCGTCTCGATGATCTGGCGAATCTGGCGCTTGAGCTCGCGCGCGCCGAATTCCGGCTGGTAGCCGACGTCGGACAGGTGCTCGACGAGCGACGCGCCGATCACGAGCGCGATGTCCTGCGCGGCCGCGGTGCGCACGACGCGATCGAGCTGGATCTGCACGATCGCGCGGATGTTCTCCTTCGAGAGCGCGTGGAACACGATGATCTCGTCGATCCGGTTCAGGAATTCCGGACGGAAATGCCCCTTGAGCACCTGCATCAGCTCGTCGCGGATCGCCTTGTCGGTCTTGCGCGCGGCTTCCGGCTGGGTCAGGTTGTCCATGATGATCGCGGCGCCGAGGTTGCTGGTCGCGATCAGGATCGTGTTGCTGAAGTCGACCACGCGGCCCTTGCCGTCGGTGAGGCGGCCGTCGTCGAACACCTGCAGCAGCACGTTGTAGACGTCCGGGTGCGCCTTCTCGATCTCGTCGAGCAGGATCACGCTGTACGGGCGCCGCCGCACGCGCTCGGTCAGCTGGCCGCCTTCGTCGTAGCCGACGTAGCCGGGCGGGGCGCCGATCAGCCGCGCGACCGCGTGCCGCTCCATGTATTCGGACATGTCGATGCGGATGATCGCCTGCTCGTCGCCGAACACGGTCTCGGCGAGCGCCTTCGCGAGCTCGGTCTTGCCGACGCCGGTCGGCCCGAGGAACAGGAACGTCGCGATCGGCCGGTGCGTGTGGCCGAGGCCCGCGCGCGACAGCCGCACCGCGTCGCTGACCGCGACCACCGCGTCGCCCTGGCCGACCACGCGCTCGCGCAGCCGCGCTTCCATCTGCAGCAGCTTCTGGCGTTCTTCCTGCGTGAGTTCCGTGACCGGAATGCCGGTCAGGCGCGACACGACTTCCGCGACCGCCGCGACCGTCACTTCGAGCGTCTCCGAGCCGGTCTTGCGCTGCCACGCCTCCATGCGTGCGTCGAGCTGCGCCTGCTTGTCGCCGATGCGCGTCTCGAAGTCCTTCGCCTCGTCGAAGCGCTTGCGCGACGACGCGTAGTCCTGCTCGCGCTTGAGCTGCGCGATTTCCGCTTCCAGCTCCTGGATTTCCGCCGGCCGTGACGTCGCGCCGATCCGCACCCGGGCCGCCGCCTGGTCGATCAGGTCGATCGCCTTGTCGGGCAGGAAGCGCGACGTGATGTAGCGGTCGGCGAATTCCGCGGCCGCGACGAACGCGTCGTCCGCGAACGTGACCTGGTGGTGTGCTTCGAGCTTGTCGCGCAGGCCGCGCAGGATCACGATCGTCTGCTCGACGCTCGGCTCGGGCACGAGCACCGGCTGGAAGCGTCGCTCCAGCGCCGCGTCCTTCTCGATGTACTTCTGGTATTCGTTGAGCGTGGTCGCGCCGATCAGGCTCAGCTCGCCGCGCGCGAGCGCCGGCTTCAGCACGTTCGCGATGTCGAGGCCGCCTTCGCCGCCGCCTTGCCCCGCGCCGACGATCGTGTGCAGCTCGTCGATGAACAGGATCAGCTCGTCCTGCTTCGCGGTGACTTCGTCGATCAGCTGCTTCGCGCGTTCCTCGAATTCGCCGCGATACTTCGCGCCGGCGACCATCGAGTTGATGTTGACCTCGACGAGCCGCTTGTCGCGCAGCACTTCCGGCACGTCGCCGTTGACGATCCGCTGCGCGAGGCCTTCGACGATCGCCGTCTTGCCGACGCCCGGCTCGCCGATCAGCACCGGATTGTTCTTCTTGCGCCGCGCAAGCACCTCGATCGTGCTTTCGATTTCCTGCGCACGGCCGAGCACGGGGTCGAGCTTGCCCTGGCGGGCGAGCGCGGTGAGGTCGCGGCCGAACTTGTCGAGGTTCGGGGTGCCGGTCGGCGGGTCGACGCGGCCGTCCTCGGCGCCCTTGCCGACGACCTTCACGACCTTCTGGCGCAGCGCTTCGGGCGTCACGCCGTATTTCTTCAGCAGCGCGCCCGCGATGCTGTCCGGGACGGCCGCGAGACCGATCAGCAGATGCTCGGGCCCGATATACGAGTGGCCGAGATCGCGCGACGCCTGGAACGCGAGCTGCACGGCCTTCTTCACGCGCGGCGAGATCGACATCCGGTCGAGCGACGCGTCGGGATCGGCATTGCCCGTTTGCGCATGCTCGTCGATGTAGCCCTTGATGTCCTGCGGCGCGAGCTTCAGTTCCTTCAGCAGCGCGGTGCACACGTCGGTGTCCGCGAGCACGTACAGCAGGTGCTCGGTGTCGAGCTCGTTGCGGCGCAGCTCGTGCGCTTTCTCCGCCGCGCGCTGCAGCAGCTCGAGGGTCTGTTCGCTGAATGCGTCGGTCGGGTCGACCGATTCGCGCGGGATCTCGGCGGACAGCGGTTCGTCGCCTGCGCCGCCGAACAGCGGCGGCAGGCCGCCACCGCCCAGCAGCGCGTCGAACGGGTTCGACATGCTCTGATGCCGCATCAGCTGACGAAAGTGGTAGTCGCAGATCGAAATCGACTTGCGTTCGCCGTCCTGCATCACGGTCGCGCGCGCGACGGCAGGCCGGGCATGGCAGATATCGCAAAGGGCGGGCATGGTGGGGTGGCTCCGGTCCGTGAGAGAGGTCGATGGGCAATGTCCGGTGCGGTGCAGGGCAGTGCTTCGAGGTGCCCGCTGCATCACGGTGATTGCGTCAAAAAATAGCGGATCGGCGGATGCCATCCAAGACACAGTTGGTGGCGCCGTGGCGCGCGAATTGCACCCTTGCGCGAAGGGTGGGCGCGCTGAAATGGAGTACAGACGAATACGCGCTCGTCACGCACGCGAAACGTCGTGCGTCGTTTCGTCGTGCGAATGCGTTCGGACGGGAGGGGGCGCGAATCCGGAGGCGATCCGGCACCCGCGTGGGGAGGGGGATAGCCGGGCAACCGCACGGCCTGGGATGCGCCCGCGATGCCCGTGGCTAGACGCCGGGCATCGCGGGACGGGAAGGGTTCAGTCCAGTCGGCGTTAGAAGCTCATGCCGAGCCCCTGTCGCGCGATCTGTCGATCGTCACACAGCCGTCTGCTGCGGCTCCACGGCCACCGATGCTTCGCTCGTCAGCATCAGGAACGTGAACGTTTCGCGCAAATACAGGCGCACGACCTCGTCGTCGTGGCTGCGGTAGCCGATCGATACGTCTTCGCCGAGATGCAGCGCGAAGTCGCCGCCGCGCGTCGACAGCACGCAGCCGCCGCTGAGCGCGGGCGCCCAGACGATCTCGCCGCTGACGATCCGCTTGATGTGATCGAGGACCGGATAGCCGTGCTCGCGCGCTTCGGCAAGCGCCGTGTACGCGTCCGCGCCGAGCAGCACGGAATAGGGGCCGTCGACGCCCGCGAGCCGCAGCGCCTCCAGCGCGTCGCCGATCGCGCCCGGATACGCGCCGACGTCGCTCGGCAGCGCGATCTTGCGGTTCGACGTCGCCTCGCGGATCCCGGCGATGCCCGCGGCCGGATAGCCGTCGAAGATCGCGCTGTCCTCGACGAACGCGAGGCGCTGCGCGGCGTCCTTGGCCGGCTGCCAGTCGGCGTCGCGCGCGCCGCGCTCGACGGCGTCGATCGCATCGCGCCGGAGTTCGAACGGCACGGTGAACTCGACGAGCGCCTTGACCTCGCGCAGCTTCGCGCCGACGTGCTCGCGCGGCGCAGCGATGGTGTTCAGGTGGCCCGTGCCGACGCCCGACAGCTCGACGCCGCCCGGGCCCTCGACATCGATCACGCGCCGGCCCGCGACCGAGCGCTTGAAGGTGCGCGCCACTTCCTCTTCGATTTGCGCCCAGGCGGCGGCGGAGATGGGGGCGAGTTCGCGGTGCAGGTTATTCATGCGGGTGGGCTCCTTTGAGCGATCCGATTTTCAGCGAGCCGTCGGAAGCCGGCTCGGTCGAGGGGGAGGCGGCCGGCTGGCCGGCATCGGCGTCCGGCGCGGTGCGCGTCGAGAGCGCGTCGAGCAGGTCCGCCGACGGCACGAAGAACAGCGAGCCCGTCACCGCGCGGCTGTAATCGAGCAGCCGGTCGTAATTGCCCGGCGGGCGGCCGACGAACATGTTCTCGAGCATCTGTTCGATCGGGGCCGGCGAGCGCGCATAGCCGATGAAGTAGGTGCCGAACTCGCCCGCGCCGGGGCGGCCGAACGGCATGTTGTCACGCAGGATCTTCACTTCCTCGCCGTTCTCGACCAGCGTCGTCAGCGAACTGTGCGACGACGACGGCTTGACCGCGGCGTCGAGCTCGATGTCCGACAGCTTGGTGCGGCCGATGATGCGTTCCTGCGTTTCGACCGGCAGCGCATTCCAGCCGGCCATGTCGTGCAGGTACTTCTGCACGATCACGTAGCTGCCGCCGGCGAATTCGGGGTCTTCGTCGCCGATCACCGTGAAATCGACCGCTTCGCGCCCGTCCGGGTTTTCCGTGCCGTCGACGAAGCCGATCATCGCGCGCTGGTCGAAGTTGCGGAAGCCGTGCACCTCGTCGACGAACTGCACCGCGTCGCCGAGGCGCCCGACCAGCTGGGTCGCGAGTTCGAAGCACAGGTCCATCGCGTCGGCCCGGATATGCAGCAGGATGTCGCCGGGCGTCGATACGGCGACGCGCTGCCCTGCGCCGAATTCGCGAAACCGGTGCAGCGACGCGGGCCGCGGCGCGCCGAACAGCGCATCCCAGGCGTCGGCGCCGAAGCCGCATACGCAGGACAGGTTGCCGGACGGCACGCGCTTGCCGACCGAGCGGACGAAGGCGGCGATGTCGCCGCACCACGCGCGGACCGTGTCCGCGTGGTCGGCGCCGGGATGGAGGGTCGCGACGAGGAAGATCGCGTTGCGGGTCGGCGGGCTATGGACGTTCTGCGGGGAGGGAAGGTTTGTCTGCATCGGGGTGTGTCGGTGTTATTTACGCCGATACGATACGCGGGTTGTTGAAACGCTGCTTTGCGAAAGCGTATCGGAGAAGTGTGACAGGCGTCTGTTCTCGATTGCGACATGCGCGAGCGCCGCATCGCGGGATATCGATGCGAAAGCAATCTAGCAGCTTCGGTGCGACTTTGGAACACGAATCGCCGATCTGTTATTCGAAAGCTTGATTGCAGCGGGATCGGAGTACAGACCCGCGGCAGCTGTGCTCTTGATGCCGGCGTGTCGCGTGCAGTAGATTAGGGCCGCTGCCATCGGGCAACGAGCGTCACGGTGAGGCTGCCGAAAGCGATGCGCGTTCTTGTCGCGGTGGTCGAGCAAGGCAGCCTGTCGGGCGTGGCGCGCAGGTTGATCGGGATAACGAATCGATGAAGGCTTCGCCGCCGATCGGGCGAATAGAGATGTCGATCCACTTTTTATGCTGTCCAACACCTTGAACACACTGAATACCTCTCGGCCGCTGGCTACCGCGGCAGACCGCATTCGCCGGCGCTTCGACCACTTTCTTCATGCAGCCGAACTCGCCGGGCTCGTGGTGATCGGTCTCGCGACGTCGTTCGCGATGGGACAGGAAGCCTGGAAGGTCGTCGTGGCCGGCGAGGTTTCGCTGACGGACCTGCTGCTGATGTTCCTGTACCTGGAAGTGCTCGCGATGACCGTCCGCTACCTGCGTCTGGGGCGGTTGCCGGTGCGTTTCCCGCTCTATATTGCGATGACGTCGCTTGCGCGGGACCTGATCCTGCGCGGCGTGACGGACAGCCCCGAACACATGCTGATGACGACGCTCGGCATCGTGCTGCTTGCCGTGGGCGTGCTGATTCTGCGGTTCGGGCAGCATCGGTTTCCTGCCGAGGCGGATGAGGCCGATGATGCGCCGGGCGGGCGGTAGCGTGGCCAGGACGTTGGTTGCGGGCCGAAATATTTTTAATGAATAAAAAATCGGTAATTGCGCTAATAATTTTGCGCAGCCCGCAGGCGGTTTTTATATTTCAAAACAATCACCGAGAAAAACAACGATCAGAGGGGCGGGGCGCTTGTTTGATGCCTTGAACTTCGAATCTTTCTTTCCTTTCATTCGACTCCGCGCTGCGGCCCGGCTGGCCATGATGGGGCCGAGCACAATCTTCTAAATAATGCTTGATGTTTATTCGCGACGTTCTATGCTTGTCTCAGGCAAAAATTGCCAGCCAGGCCGGTGAGGTTTCGAAAAGATCAATAATAAAAAACTTGCTTCCAATATTGGCATCCAGAAATGCCAATCACAATTCCAAATCTGCAATTCATTAAGGCGCGACTCAAGCAGCTCATTGTCAACTCAAGGAGCAGCCATGACTCAAGTCAAATTTGCTGAAAGGCAATGTTTCAAAAGTAAAACCGGCCGCATTCCACGTGCCTGTTCATTTTCGCTCGCGTTGTTCCTCACGCTTGGCGCGGCGGCAAGCCACGCAGCGGAGGTACTGACCCGCCACGTCCGGGCAGGCGCCAGTATTGCGATGGCTGAACCGGTGAGAGACTTCCCCGCAGACCAGCGGATGGTGCTCGACGTGGTTCTCCCGCTGCGGGATCGGAAGGGCCTGGACGCGTTCGTTGCGGATGTGACCAATCCGGCCAGTCCGAACTTCCGTCATTACCTGACGCCTGCCGAGTTCAGCGCGCGATTTGGTCCGACACAAACGGACTACGATTCGACCGTGCAATATCTCGTCAAGCACGGCCTGACGTTGACAGGCGGCAGCCGCGACGGCATGGACGTACAGGTGAGCGGACCCGCTTCGGTCATTGAAGCTGCCTTCAACCTGAGGCTGCGCTACTACCAGCATCCGACGGAGGGCCGGCTTTTTTTCGGCCCTGATCGTGAGCCGACAACCTCGATGGACGTTCCGCTTTGGCACGTCTCGGGGCTCGACAACTATTCGATCCCGCATCCGCTGTTCGTCAAGAAGGGCGACTACGCGAAAGCGCACGGCATCCGTCCCGATTCCGTCGTCACTCGTGCCACGACCGGTTCGGGTCCGTCCGCTTCGTTCCTGGGAAGCGACATGCGAGCGGCCTACTATGGCGGCGCCAGCCTGACGGGCGCGGGGCAACACCTCGGCCTGCTTGAATACGCGGGAACAGAGCTGGCTGACCTCGACACCTACTTCCGCAACGCCGGCCAGACCAATCGTGTCCCGATCACGCTACTCTCGACCGACGGGACCGCGACGTCTTGCGACCCCAGCGTGTGCGATGACGGCGAACAGACGCTCGACATGACCCAGGCACTCGGCATGGCGCCCGGCCTCGCGAGTCTGACGATGTATGTCGGTTCCACCGACACGGCCATCCTCAGCGCGATGACGACCCGCAACCCGCTGCCGATGACGATCGGCTGCTCGTGGGGCTGGACGCCGGCCGATCCGTCCACGCTGGATCCGTACTTCGAGAAAATGGCCGCCCAGGGGCAATCGTTCTTTGCCGCGTCCGGCGACAGCTCGACCTGGTCGACGACCAACGAGGCATGGCCCGCGGACAGCGCCTACGTCATTTCCGTCGGCGGGACCGATCTGACGACTGGCTCTGCGGCAGGCGCATGGAAGGCCGAGACGGCCTGGAGTGACAGCGGCGGCGGCGTCTCCCCCGACCGCATCGCGATTCCATCCTGGCAGAAGATCCGCGGCGTGATCAATTCCAGCAACAAGGGCTCGACGACCTACCGCAATGGACCGGACGTCTCCGCCAACGCCGACTTCACCTTCTACGTGTGCGCCAACCAGACCGACTGTACCGCGAACGAGTTTGGCGGGACCAGTTTTGCCGCACCCATGTGGGCCGGCTTCATCGCGTTGGCCAACCAGCAGGCAGCCGCCTTGCGCAAGGCGCCTGTCGGCTACTTCAATCCGTTGATCTACGCGCAGAACCAGGTCAATGGCGCGTTGACGCCGGCTTATACGGCAAGTTTCCACGATATTGCGAGCGGCATATCGGGAAGTTACCTGGCCGTGAAGGGCTATGACCTGGTAACCGGGTGGGGCAGTCCCAAGGCGGATCTGATTACGACATTGATTCGGTAGTTCACGTGAAAGGCATGAAATAAATCACCCAACTCAAAGAGAGCAGGTAAATGAAGAAAGCACAATCCGGCATCATGCGGCGATCGACCTTGGGTGTCGCGTCGGCGCTCCTGTTGGCGTGGGCGCCGTTCGACACGGGCGCCGCCACGACCACGCCGCCTTCAGCTACCTCGGGAACCGGCACGGCTCCAGCATTCATTTATAGCCCGTACAAGGACGCGACGATTTCGATGAACTGGAACACGAACGTCATTTCGTCAAACGTCACAGGCCAGCTGAGCCCGGTGCTGTCGGTGCTTCCGACCAATGTTCGTACGCTGACGCTCGCGTTTGCAACCGGCGAATGCGGCAGCGAGAACTGGGCGGGCGTCGATGGTGGCGCGCTGGCCGCCGCAAATGTGCCGCTGTTCACCGCGGCCAACGTGAACTACGTGATTTCCACCGGCGGCGCAGCGGGTTCGTTCACGTGCGGTAGCGATGCCGGCATGGCGGCTTTCATCAAGCGTTATGCATCAAATAACCTCGTCGGGATCGATTTCGATATCGAGGCAGGGCAGTCGCAACAGGTGATCAACGATCTGGTGCAGCGTGTGGCAGTGGCCCAGCAGAATTACCCCAATCTGCGTTTCAGCTTCACCCTGGCGACACTTGCCCCGTCCCAGCCGGGATCGGCCGTGGCCAGCTCATGGGGCGCAAGCGCACCGGACAGCTTCAACATTTACGGTGATTGGGTCATGCAGGCTATCCAGGCGTACGGCCTGAAGAACTACACCATCAACCTGATGACGATGGACTACGGTTCGGCGGGGGCGGGGAACTGCGTGGTCGCGAACGGTACCTGCCAGATGGGACAGTCGGCCATTCAGGCGGCCATGAACCTGCACGATCACTGGGGCGTACCGTACAGCCAGATTGAACTGACTCCGATGATTGGCGGTAACGATGTGGCCGGTGAAACCTTCACACCTGCGGATGCAGACGTCACGGCCGCGTTTGTGAAACAGAATGGGCTCGTGGGCGTCCACTTCTGGTCGTTTGACCGTGACGTCGATTGCCCACCCGGTGCTGCATCGTCAACGTGCAACTCCATCGGCGGTGTTGGCACCCTTGGCTATACGAATCAGTTCGCCAATGACCTTGCCGGGATGTGAGGATCGAATTGTCGGGGCATGCGCGGTCGTTTCTGCGGGGAGCACATTCCGCCGCGCATGCTGGTGATTGGTATGCCTGGACACGTGACGCGTGCGCTTACGCAGGATGAAACCGCAAGCTGAAAAAACCCGGCCGACGCCGGGCTTTTCATTTGATGCAACCGACCTCAATGAATTCGTGGCCGGACATGCCGTAGTTCGATGTCCATGAATGTGCGGGGCTATCTTTAACGAGCATCGAGCCATAGGCAGGCGTGCCCTCCAGGACAACGCCGTACCCATAGCCAGGGCCGCGTCGATCAACACCAGAACCATAGGCGAACAGCGCGAGTACGGGTTGACCGCTGAAAGTAACGCGACGGCGCGGTGTGTAATAGCCCACGCCACCAATGACCCGGCTGGGTTTCTTGGTCGAGAAAGACGATACGAAATCGCCAGCATTGGTGTAGCTGCTACAGCTGAGGATGGCGGGAGAAAGGTCTTCGGCGTGAGCCGAAAGGCAGACGGCTGCAAGGGCGAGCGCGGCAATAGTTTTCATAGGTGAAAGCCGAAGCGACGGGAAAGATGCGCGTGGTGATCGACGGCGCGCGCGATGGCGGACTCGAATGTTCCGGTGAGTTTAGCAGCGCGCACCCAGCCGGTATGACGGCAGGAATTCGGGAAAAATAAGGTTATGCAAGTTCCCGGAATCCGTCGCTGTTGGCTACGCGCCGGCTTCGCATAAGTTGACATAATCTCAATTATCACCAAATCGGATGTCACGGCTTTTTAGTAATGTCCGCTTTTAGCTAAGTTCAGATGTCCGCTTTCGTGCCGCGTAAGCTATCCGGCCGCCGGTGGTCCGGCGCCGGGAGCTTCGATGGCTGCGACAGAACGGATCACGATGACGATGCGCGAACTGGACAGACTCAAGGTCATTCAGGATGTGGCGGACGGCAAGCTCAAGCCGTGGCGCGCGGCCGAGCGACTCGGGTTGACGACGCGGCAGATTCGCCGGCTGGTCGCCCGGCTGCGCGAGCACGGGCCGCAAGGTCTCGTGTCGCAGCGGCGCGCGAAGCCCAGCAACAATCGATTGGACGCGGTAACGGCCGATCGGGCGCTGACGATCATCCGTGATCGCTACGCCGATTTCGGACCGACGCTGGCGTGCGAGAAGCTTTGGGAATGCCACGGCATCCAGCTGGCGAAGGAAACGGTGCGCCGGCTGATGACGGACGCTGGCTTGTGGGTGCCACGCCGGCAGCGCCCGCCGAAGGTCTACCAGCCGCGGGCACGACGTGCGTGCCTGGGCGAACTGATCCAGATCGACGGCAGCGAGCATCGGTGGTTCGAGGATCGGGCTTCGCCATGCACGCTGCTGGTGTACGTGGACGACGCAACGAGCCGGCTGATGCATCTGCATTTCACGATCACGGAGTCGACCTTCAGCTACTTCGAGGCGACGCGCGCGTACATCGAACGCCACGGCAAGCCGGGTGCGTTGTATAGCGACAAGTACAGCGTGTTTCGCAACGTCAACCCGGGCAAGACTGGCAATCGGGTGACACATTTCGGCCGCGCGATGTACGAGCTGAACATCGACACGTTCTGCGCGAACAGCAGTTCGACCAAGGGGCGCGTGGAGCGTGCGCACCTGACGCTGCAGGACCGGCTGGTCAAGGAGCTGAGATTACGCGGCATCAGTACGGTGGCCGACGCCAATGCGTATGCGCCCTCCTTCATCGCCGCGTATAACGCGCGGTTCGCAAAGCCGCCGCGCAACCAGCCGCGGTCGTCGAACATAAGCGCCTGACCCACGTGCTGCAGGTTGCGCAGGCAATCCAGGCGCACTCAGCCAGGCAAGAAGAAGCCGCACGAATTCACGCTCGAAGTCAGCGCCGAGGGAATGAAGGCACGGGGGGCGACTTCACCGCCCCACCCCAACCCGTTGAAAAATAAAAAAGCCAAGGCAAAACCACCCCGACATCCTCATTTAGCTGGATGCTCCAACGTCTTGCCGAGCAACACGGCAACATTGCGCTCGGCCAGCGCGGCGATCGTGCGCGAAGGATTCAGCCCAAGAGCACGCGGCACCACCGCACCGTCCATCACGTACAGCCCGTCGTAACCGAATACCTTTCCGTCCGCGTTCACCACGCCATCCGCATGCGTGAGACCCATATTGCAACCTCCGAGCGGGTGCGGGGTGATCAGCTTGCGGAAGTCGCTCCAAGTCGGAGGGACGAAAGGTTCACCGCCCGTGGCAGCCGACAGGCGCCGGTGTGCATCGATCATCGCGTCTACGACAGGCTGTGATCGCGCGTACGACCAGTCGAGCCGCAATTCGCGACGCCATGGGGCAAACCAGCAGCGACCGAGGCGCATGCGCCCGTCCCCCGGATCAACCGCCTGACCGAACCAGGGCATCATGTTGTCGACCGGGTCATCGCAATCGAAATGGCGCTCGAAGGTCCGCCAAAACGTTCGCATCACCCCACCCTGCGAACGTTGCAGGCGACGGCGCACGAAATCGCGCGCGAGGTCGGGCACGCCGCCGTCCTCCACGAACAGCGACTGGCCACTGGCGGTCCGGTCGAGCAGGTCAATCGCAGCGGAAATGGTGACGCCATGCGACGGCGAGATCTTGCGGCGGCGGTAGAACGTGGGCGTGACGAAGTCGCCATTGAAGGCCCAGCCCCAGCCAAGCCGCGGCGACAGATTCGGCAGCGTGCGATGCTCGTCTCGACAGCGGAGCAGCAACTCGGTGCTGCCGATCGATCCGGCGCCGAGGATCACCTTGGCCGCCGTGACGGTTCCGGGTATGCAACTGCCGGCGGCAGGATCGATGACGTTGAAATGCACGCGCCATCCCTGGCCGAGCGGCTCGAGGTTCTGCACCACGTGCAGCGGCAGGATTTCTGCGCCATGGCGCTCGGCGACGGCCAGATAGTTGAGGTCGAGCGTGTTCTTCGCCGACACCTGGCATCCGATGTCGCAATTGCCGCAGTGCACGCACGTGCCTTGCGATACCCCATGCACGTTGACGTGCCTGACGGAATGCCGGTCGTCGCGCGCGTCGGGCAAGGACGGATCGTAGGTCGGCGAGAAGGAAACCGCGAGCGGCAACTTGCGATATCGATCGCCCCAACCGCAGGCGTCGGCGGCGTCGCGCAACAAGCGGGTGCGTTCGCTGATCTGGTTGTCGGGCACCTCCTGGACCGACAGCATCCAGCCCACGCGCTCGTAGTAAGGCTTGAGCGCGTCGTACGTGATCTCCGGCGGCCAACCACGTTCGAAGGCGTCGGGTTTGGCCTCGACCGAGACGTTGGCGTAAATCAGGGACCCGCCGCCCACACCCGCGGCTGCCACCACCGACATATTGGAAAACACGCGGAGGTCGGCCCAGCCATGGAATCGTTGCGGGTCCTGTTGGTTCCAAAGCCACGGGTCGGTATCGTCGCGCGGATACGTATCCGGCGTCCAGCGTTGACCGCGCTCCAGCACCAGCACCCGCCACCCCGCCTCCGCGAAACGGCAGGCCGCCACCGCGCCGCCGAAACCGCTCCCGACGATGACGACATCGTATTCAATCGCGCTCATGACGGCGATCTCCTGACATAGGTGCGCCAAAGTTCCGATGCGAAAAACCCGAAAAACCGCCAAATGGCATGTGTCGCCTGGCCCGACGCCCGGGCGTTGGTCGCGTGCACCGTGCCCATCAGCCGCACGAGTTGCGGCACGCCGAGATGCAGCACGCCGGCGCCGACCACGGCGCCGCTTGCATCCGGGCCTTCGTGCAGCGTCGTATAGAGCGTCGTTGTCTCGCCCCACATCTTGAGCGGACTGCCGATGCGCACATGCTTCTTGCCTGCCAGGTAGTACGATCGCCCTTCATGGCGAAATCCGATCTCGTAAACCATGTAGGTCAATCGTGGATCGTCGCTCGGCGTAAACAAGCCGAAGACGCCGGACTCCGAAGGCATCGCGATGCCAAACGGGGCGAAATCGATGTGGCCCGTCAGGCCGCCCACGTGCCGGGGATCGGCGACGAAGGCCGCGATGTCCTCGATGTGGATCGTCGCATTCATCGTCAACGCAGACGCGCTGCCGTCGCGTTCGCCGACTTGCGGATCCGTCGCCCCCAGGCAGAAGCCGCCTGCCATCGTCTCGCGGAAGCTGATGCCCGCGCCCGGCTCACGCATCGCGGACGCCGCCGGATCCAGCGGCGCCGGCGTACCCGTGCGCAGCGTGCGCCGCGCGTCGCGATATCCCATGTCGATCAGCGTCGCCGCATCGATCCGGCCAAGGTAGAAGTCCGGATCGAGCGGCAGCGGCACCTCCGGTTTGATCACGTGCACGACGATCGGCTGATCGTGCCCGAAGACGGTTTCGCCGCACGCGATACGTCGATTGATGTCGGCAATCATGGCCAACTCCCCGTTCAGCGCGCCCGCGGCGCTCATTTCGATCATGTGCACGTACTGGTTGAACGCGCCGTTGTGGTAGACGGGCGTGTCGCCGATGCACCAGACGAGCCACAGTTCACGCGCGCCGCGCTCGACGCAGCTCATCAGGTTGGCGTCCTTGATCCACACGGCGTCGGTCCAGGTCTTGCCGTCGGCCACCACGGCCGGCATGAAGATGGGCAACGAAGCCGCCGCGACCAGACGCAGGAGATCGAGTTGCGGGTGCGGGATCGGCACGACGGTCTTGTCGTCGAAGCAACAGACATTGAACGACCCATCGATGCCGACGGCCGCTCGGATCCGTTCGACAGCGATCCCGAGTGCGGGATACACGTGCTCCGTCAGACCTGACGCACTGCCCAGCGCGCTCATGTTGGTCGCGTGCAGATATTCGATCACGGGCCTGAACGCGGCGAACGCCTTGACGGGCAGCGCGCGCCAACGCGCGCAGAGATCGTCCGGCAGCACGCCGGACAGCAAAGCGGCCAAATTGATCGTGCCGCCCGACGCGCCGTCGGCGTGACTGAAGCGCAAGCCTTCGTCGAACAATGCCTTGATCGCACCGGCCTGATAGGCCACGCGCATGCCGCCGCCCGCCAGCACCAGCGCTCGCCGGGCCATGGGATCGTTGGCGGCGATCGGGGGACGATGCGTGTCGCTCATGACGCCGTTCCGCGAATGAACCTGCGCGAGATCCGCACCATCGGTCATCCCCCTCTGCGTCGCAAGTCGAGATAGAGCAGGCCGCTGGCTCCGTCGAATACCGCCACCGGCAGCGCCGCCCAAATGAATACGCCGTGCATCACGCCCCAAGCGACGAACATCGACGCAAACAGCAGCAGGAACGCGTGGTTGGCAATCAGCAGGCGGCCGGACATGGCGCGGATTCCCAGTCAGCCGGGCGGGCCGGCGGTGCGAGCCATTGCTGCGACTGGCCGAGCGGGTACGTGGTCTCGAGGCCGGGCATCGGTTGTGCGGGCGGCTCGGGC
This sequence comes from Burkholderia ubonensis subsp. mesacidophila, assembly GCF_002097715.1. Classification (NCBI taxonomy): domain Bacteria; kingdom Pseudomonadati; phylum Pseudomonadota; class Betaproteobacteria; order Burkholderiales; family Burkholderiaceae; genus Burkholderia; species Burkholderia ubonensis. Next base: position 1,929,791 of record NZ_CP020737.1, on the reverse strand, counting down.
TCGGTCACGAACCAGCATTCGAAATAGTCGTCGAGTACACCCGCCGTGGATGGGAAAAAACCCGTGGCGACCGGGATGGGATCGATATCCAGCGTCTTCAGCCAGGCCATGCGCGGGTGGTCGCCGATGAACAGGCGTGCCGAGCCGGGTGCGAACAGCGAGAATCCGAGCTTGCCCTTGAAATAGATGTAGGACTTCATGAGCATGCCGCGAAAGCAGCAGTAATTGACTGCGCCCGTGCTGACGGGCAACCACGCCGAATTCGGCTTCGTCACGTCGATGCGCATCATCATCTTGCCGTCGAGGTCGTACTGGCTGCTCACCCAGCGCTCGCCAATCACGAAGTCCAGACTGGCCTGGTGCTTGGGCATGCCCCAGATACCGCGGCCGCCCTTGACCGAAATCTCGGTCGACACGGGCAGGTCCACCACGTACTGGCCGGTACCGAAGGCCTTCATCAGCAGGCCCGGCAACAGGCGCGGAGCCGGACGTCGACCGTGAGTGCACGCGATGGCGATCGAGTACTCGACGTAGCGGCCGATGTTGGTGATCACATAGTCGATCACCGTCACGACAAGCAAACCGCGGCGCCAGAGCTGAAACGGATGGATCTCGTTGCCGGGAATCACGCGGCGCGCCGCCTCGAGATCGATCGAAAACACCGCCATCAACGCCGGCGAAGTCTGGGACGCGACCGGCATCCGGAACGGGATGTCGTCGACCAACGCATGGCGGCCCGCGAGCCACGTCTGTCGCCTCGGTATAGCCATCTGCGATCTCCTTTGCTTGCCAGGGATCAGTGACGCGCAGCCAGTGCCGCGAGCAAGACGGGAAACACGTCTCGCGCGGCGTTCTTTCCAATGAAGATGTCGAGGTGACCGTAGCCGCCCAGCACGTGAAGTTCGTGATAGTTCGGCCGGTGGCGCTCGAACCAGTCGAACGTGGCTTGCTGACTCTGCCATTTGAAACAGTCGTTGAGCTCGCCTGCGATGAACGCGAAGCGCGCCCGCGTCTTCGGCGGCTGCGCCGTCGGGTCGGCCTGCAGTCCGGGCAGCTTCGACACCAGATGGCCGGCATCCAGGCATCGGGTCATCTGTCGAAAGAACGAGATCGGGACATTGGCGAATTCCTGCCGGATCCAGTCGTGCACCGCATCGCTGAGATTTTCGTGGCGCCACAGCACGGGAAATCCGGTGCCGTAAGTAAAGCTGGAAAAGCGGCAGACGCCGTTTGCGCATTCGTGGTGCGTGAGCAGCACGAGGCCCTTGAGCAGATTCGGCACGACACCCGTGGCGTGCTCGCCCCATTGAGGATTGAGGTAGTCGGTTATCGAGCCGACGATGGGCAGTGCGTAGCGCCCCTTGAGCCGCGAGATCCACGAAACCTGCGGGTGCAGCGACACGGCGTTGGACACGACGGTGTCGACCTGCGGAACGAGACCGGCCACCGCCGACAGCATGAAGCTGGTCGATCCCTGGCAGTGCACCACCGCCTTGATCGAAGCCGCGCCCGTCAGCTCGACGACTTTACGCACGGCAGCCGGGTGGTCGTACAGGGCTGCGTCGTCCAGCGTCCACTGGCAGGGTGGAAGATCGATGCTGGCGCGCCAGTTTTCCAGCCAGACATCGTAGCCCTCGTCGATCAATGCGTCGACGAAAGTCGTGTCGTTAGGGGGACGAAAGATGTCGGCTCGAACACCGGCTCCGTGTACCAGGAGGATGGGCTCCTTCGTCGGCCGGCTGGCGCCGCGGACGTGAATGAGGTTGCACCCATGGCCGTCGTCAGCGCGAAACGCAACAACCTCTTCCTGTCGCATGGGAGTCCCCTTCTTACTTCTTATATGGACAGCATCGAACAAGTACTTGACAATGTCAACCGCGCCGTGGCTAGCGTCGATCCACGTCCGTATGACCGTGCCGGCGTGTTCGTTCGTGCTCGTAGTCCCCTTCGCGGAGGGCCGCATGCAAATCGACTTCCATCACGCCGTCACCTACGTGGCCGCCCGGCTCGGCGGACTGCCGCACGATCAGGCGAGCACGGTGGCCCAAGCCGCCCAATATGTCGACGACGCAACCTGTGACGGCCCGTTGCAGTTCGACAGCGGCGAGCGCTACGTGCGAGTCACGTCTTCGCACAAGATGCTGGACGTCACGAAGAACGCCGAAGCGGCGGACAACCGCCTGGTCTGGCTGCCCTTCCACTTTCTGCCCGGCAATGCCGCGCCGCCGCCGGGCGGCACACCCGAAGAGGATTTTCTGCATCGGCTGATGTGCAAGCCGGATAGCGAGGTCGCGCGCGCAATGGTCGAGGACTGCATCCGTCGCCGCGAACTGCCCTTTGCGCTGCACCGGCTCGGCGTGGCGCTGCATACCTATGTCGATACGTGGGCGCACCAGCAGTTCGTGGGCGGCAGGTGCGATCTCAACGACCTCGCCGACGTTGGCGTGGAGGATAGTCCCGCTTACAACGGCTCCCCCGCCTATGCCGAGATGACCGGCCTCAAGCAGAAACTGGCGGAATACCTCGCCGATTTCCTCCCGGTGGGACACGCCGCGGCCACGACGTTTCCCGACCTCCCGTTCATTCGATGGCACTTCACGCGCAAGAATGGCGAACAGGTACGGCGCGATAACCCGACCGACTTCCTCGCTGCCGCGCGCGGCGCCTTCAATATGGTTCGGCGCTACGTCGCCGGCGATGAGACGTTGGTGGACGTGCCCCTGCCGAGCGCTGATGAGACCGCAATCGACGGCCTGCTGCGCGGCACCCAGGAGATCGATGGCGAAGCGCGGCATCAGACCTGGATTGCCGCGATCGCCAACGGTATGTTCTCGTTCGGTCCGGTTGAGATCGCCTACGCCAGCCAAGGCCCGACCTCGTGGAAGATGCTCGCCCTCGGCAAGGATCCGCAGGATCCCGAAGCCGAAAGAGAGGAGACTTTCAAATTTGCGCCCGCTTTCCTCACGTCTGACTGGAAACGCTTCCACGACGCAGTGCAATACCAGCGGTTGTTCGTGCTGCACGACCTGCTGCCGCGCTTCGGCCTGTGCGCTTCCTGACGGCGACCTTGCCGCAACGATACCCGAGAAGGCTACGGACACGCGAAGCAATAAAAGCCATTGCGCCGGGTAGTGAAACGGTCGCCGTCGGTCCGGCCTGCCCTGGAATTTTCGGACCGGTTCAAAGCGCTCTGTTCGATGGCGCGCGCGGATGGTGGAAACGCAGCTTGGAAACGACTGGCGCTTTCCTATACTTCGCGATGTCCACACACGAAAACACTATTAATAAAACCTGATCCCGGATGTGCCGACGGGTGCGCAAGAGATACCGTCGGAGCTGCGAGTGCATGGAAATCGTGAACCGAAAACGGAGATCTGCGATGAATGCAATTGCAAGGAATGGAGCTCAACCCGATCAACCCCTTGTCGACACGACACCCTACGGGTACGGTCCGGGCGATTCAGTCAGCGACGTCACCGAAAATGCCGCGATCACTCATCACACGCTGAAGCTCAACGGAAAGTCGATTGCCTATACGGCGCGAGCGGGTCATCTCGTGACAACCGACGCCTACAGCGCACGTCCGGCCGCCAAATTGTTCTTCGTGGCATTCACGGTCGACGACGCGGCGCCGTCCACGCGGCCGGTCACCTTTTTCTATAACGGCGGTCCCGGCTCATCGTCGGTTTTCCTGCTGCTGGGCTCATTCGGGCCGAGGCGGATAAAGACGAGCATGCCGAGCTTCACGCCGCCGGCGCCCTACGCGCTGGAAGACAACCCGGACAGCTTGCTCGATCAAAGTGACCTGGTGTTTATCGATCCTGTTGGCACCGGATACTCGACAGCGATTGAACCCAACGTCAACAAGGATTTCTGGGGCGTTGACCAGGATGCAGGTTGCATCAAGCAATTCATCAAGCGTTACCTGACCGTGTTCGACCGATGGAATTCGCCCAAGTATCTGTTCGGGGAATCCTATGGAACGCCACGCACCGCCGTGCTCACCTGGATGCTGCACGAAGACGGTGTGGATCTGAACGGAGTCGTACTGCAGTCGTCGATTCTCGATTATTCGCAGCAGAGCAACCCGCCGGGACTCCTCCCGACGCTTGCGGCTGACGCCTGGTTCCACAAGAAGGTCACCGTGTCTCCGGTTCCTCACGACCTGCCCGGCTTCATGGACAAGGTGGAAAAATTCGCGAACGGCCCCTATGCGAATGCACTCGACACTTTCCCCAAAGTCGATCCCGAGGTGCTGCAGCATCTCAGCGACATCCTCGGCATCCCGCCCGTGGTTCTGCGGTACTGGCGGCTCGACCCGTCAGCGGGAAACGGCTCGACGTTCCTGACGAGTCTCCTGCTGGACGCCGGGCTGGCTGTCGGCCTGTATGACGGCCGTGTTACCGGGAAAGACACCGGCATTGCCGGCAATATCTCGCCGAATTCAGGCGGCAACGATCCGACGATCTCTGCCGTGGGTGGCGTGTATACAGCCATGTGGAACGTGTATCTGAACGACGAGTTGCAATACACGTCGATATCGCCGTTCATGGACCTGAACGACCAGGCGTTCGCCAACTGGGACTTCAGCCATGTCGACCCGACGGGAGCCGAAAAAGGCGGGATCGCGAGCCTCTACACGGCAGGCGACCTTGCTGCGGCGATGGCCGTCAATCCCTACCTGAGGGTGTTTTCCGCAAACGGGTATTACGACGCGGTGACGCCATTTTTCCAAACCAAACTCACTTTCGAGAGCATGCCGCTGGACAACGCACAGATCGTGAGCAACCTGACGATCAGGAATTATCCGTCGGGCCACATGATCTACCTGGACAATGCATCAAGAACTGCAATGAAGGCGGACCTTTCGTCGTTTTATGGGGACGCGCACGCACATGTCGAGGTGATCAAGGCTGCGATTCAGCCTGAGCGGAAGGCAACCACAGGTGTTGCGAGATATCGCCGGCGTTCGACCCGCACGCCGTACTGAGCCTTTGAGGGCGGTGACGGGTCCGCGGCGACCCGTCACCCGGGTCACGGGACGACGGCCGCACATGCCGGCAACCCCTTACCGCGCGAATGCGAAAACCTGCTCGCCGAACAATATGACCGCAACCACGACCATCGCCGCGCCGGAAAGCTGGCTCACCATCCGTGCTGCCTTGGGCCGAGTGCTCAGCACGGCCTTCGAGCCGAGGCCGACAACGGAGTAAACCGCCGCGCAGTTGATCATGTGCAGCAGGCCCAGCGCGACGATCTGAGCGGAGACCGACCATCCGGCATCGCGCCGCGTGAACTGCGGCAAGAGCGCGACGAACAGCAGAATGGCCTTGGGATTGAGGCCGCTGATCGCAAACCCCTTGAACGACCAGCCCAGCCGGCTATTCTGGACCTGCTCCTGTCCGACCGAGAGTTCCGACGACGGGTGCAGCAACGTCCTGACGCCCAGCCAGAGCAGATAGGCGCCCCCGACGACGGTGAGGACGGACAGAAACGCCGGAACACTCGTGACCAGCGTGCCGACGCCTGCTGCGACGACCAACGTGATCGCGAGGTAGCCGAGCAACATCCCGCCGACGGCGGGCGCGACCACGCTGCCGCGCAGGCCTGCCGAAATCGCGTAGGCCCAGTCGGCGCCCGGGACCATGACCAACGAAAACGAGACGATCCAGAACGCCGTCAACAAACTAGCTTCCACTGCTTCACTTCCGGTTAGGCGGGCGCCACCGCCCGAGGGCGCAAATGGTACGGTTTTGACCCCGGAAGGTGCTCCCTATTTCTTGCCAGATCGGTGGTTGCAGCGCTAACATTTCGCGCATGGACGCAATAGACCGCAAGATTCTTGCCGAGATTCAGCAGGATGGACGACTTTCGATCACGGAGCTGAGCGAACGGGTCGGCTTGAGCCTTTCGCCGTGCCAGCGCCGGCTGCGCGCGCTCGAGCATGCGCAGGTGATCAGCGGATACCGCGCCACGATCGACCCCGCCACGGTCGGGCTGAATTTTTCCGCGATCGTCTTTGCGACCCTGCGTGAAGGCAGCAGCGAGAACGTTCAGTCGTTCGAGGACGCGCTCATCGATATTCCCGAGATCACGCGGGCCGAGCGCCTGTTCGGCGAGCCCGACTACATGCTGCACGTCGTCACGCGGGACCTGAAGGCATTCCAGACGCTCTATGACCGCCGGTTGCTGCCGTTGCCGTCCGTACTCCGGTTGACCTCCACGCTCGTGATGAAGAGCATTTTTCAGGACCGGCCGCTTCCGTTGTGACGGCGGCCGGCCTGCGCGGGATGCGGCCAAGTACCGAACAACTCAGGCGTCGATCTCGCCCGCATCCCACGCGATCCTGTCGAAGATCGCCTGCAACTTCATGCCGCGCGCCGCGTTCAGCATCGTCGCGTGCGCGACGCGCCCGGCGAGATAGCCGCGAAAATCCGGATGCGCATCGCGGTTCTGCGACGCCGGCCCGTGGCGCACGCAGTTGGTCAAGATCGCCTTCAGCGTGTCGAATTCATCGCGCGCAAGATTCGGGTGCCGGTTGACGACCACGCCGGCGAGCCGCTGCCGGACGCCGCGCCGCATCACCCGCGTCTTGCGCAATTGCAGCGCGAAGCCCTCCTCGAGCGCGATCGCGGCGACCCTGATCTTCAGCCATTCCGTCGCACGCGCCAGCACGGCGCCGCCCGAGAAGGCGAGATCGTCCGCATAGCGCGTGTAGGTCGCATCGAGCGAGCGCGCGAGCGCGGCCAGCCGCGTGTCAAGCCGGAATGCGCACAGGTTGGCAAGCGCGGGCGACGTCGGCGCGCCCTGCGGGAGGTGCCGGTTGCGGTAGCGCTGGCGGCCGGACCAGTCGAGCCGGTCACGCAGGTCGGGCGCCAAGAGCCGCGTCGACGGCACGCGGTTGGTGCAAAGCGCGGTCAGCGTCCTGACGACTTCGACCGGATAGCCGAGCGTATCGAACAGCGCATGAACTTTCGCCGCGCTGACCGACGCGAAGAAGTCGGCCAGATCGAACCGGATCACGACGACGCGATCCGCATGCGGCGCGGCGAACGACACGATGCCGCGCCCCTTGCGGAAGCCGTGCGCGGCATCGTGCGGCGGAACGCGATCGAGCAGCCCGTGCAGGAGGCTGCGTTGTGCTTCGCGCAGGCGGCCCTTCGGAATCTCGATCAGGCGGCAACCGCCGTCGCGCTTGTCGAACGCGTGGTACGTGTAGTGATGCAGCGGCGTGTCGCTGCCGCGCGCTGCGACGCGCCACCGGTCCGCCAGCCAGTCGAGGTCGGGCACGGCGACGCCGAGCCAGCCGGCGAGATCGCCGGGCGTCGACCACTGCGGCAGATCGAGCGCGCCGAGCGCCGGCGGCAACGGCCGCTGCACCGCGGGGCGCGGCAGGATGCGGGCGATGGCGGGCGGGCTGTCGCTGCGCCACGCGGCGACAAATCCCGGCGCTTCGGCGATGAGCCGCGCCAGGTCGCCGGGCTCGATGGCGGCCCAGCGCCCGCCGAAGCGCGCGATCGCGTCGCGCGCGACGTCGTGCACCCACGGCGGAGCATCGCCGAGCACGGCCGCCATGCGCGCGGCCACGCCGCCGGGGTCCGGCGGCCCGGCCAGCATCGCATCGGCGATCGCGCGCGTGGTGTCGTAGACGGATGAACGCATATGTATGGATGGGCGGGACGATGAGTCAACGTGCTTGGTGCTGCGAGAGCGGTCTTGCGCAACGCGCAATCGCGGCTCTTGCGACGCATCGGGGAGCCGATCTCATCCACGGGGTAGCCCCGTAGTCCTGGAACATGCACTGCCTGCTCCGGGGGTGTGCTTGACCCACCGCCCCGCGACGCGACTGTAACGGTCGCAGGACGGCAGTGTCAATCGCACCGTTACGCGCCGCCGCATGAAATCGGCAGTAGAACTGATCATCCAGGTTCGGAATCGGCCGACGAACGAACGGACTTCAGTCGTCGAACGTGCCGCGATATTCCGGTGCGGCGTCCGAGCGCGTGTTCAATTCGAACATCACGCCGCCCGGCGCACGGCAGAAGAAGCGTGACCCGCGGCCATTGTTGAAGATCTCCGTTTCCATCTCGACGCCCTCTTCCTTGAAGCGCGCGTGCAGCTCGCGAACGGCGTCGAGGCTCGGCAGCTCGAACCCGGCATGGAAGGCTTTCGGCCAGGTGGGTGCAGCGTCGCAGGCGTGATCGATGACCACGTCGAAGCCGGCGCGCTTGAGGATGTAGGACTGCTCCCAGCTTCCCGCGATCGTGAAACCCAGATACCGCTCGAAGAAGCGGGCGGTCGCGAGCGTGTCGGCGGAGGGGAAGCTCAGGTGATTGAGCTTCATGTTTCGGGTGACGTCTGTCATGTTCAATCTCTCGTACAGGGGCGGTGGCCCTATGCCGTTACCGCCCGACGACGTCAGGATATAAGCGGACGCCCGCCCCCAACAACTCGCATTCGGCGCGTGCGCCCGCCGGGCGAGAAAGCCGCGCCGGGCGGCTGTCCGGGCCATGCGCTGCCCTTGCCCGGCGTTCGGCTACTCGCATTCGTGAAGGCTTCGCCGGGCGCGTCGGCGCCCCCCCTTGCGCCGGATAGGAATCCCGGAATACGACCAAAAGTGAATGTCGGATGCCCCCAGTTTGCATTTCGTCGCGACAGTCAGGATAAGTTTTCTTATCTTAACGACTGCATTGCAAAGCGAAACTGGATGGCATGAAAACACGCGTGACCTCGTGCACCACCTACCCGCGCTGCTGCGCGATCCATTGCGTGGGCGTCAGCCCGACGCCTTGCGCAAACGCCCGCGCGAGCGCGCTGGCGCTGCCGTAGCCGACTTCGGCGGCAACCAGCTTGACCGGCCGGCCGCGGCGCAGCAGCGACTTCGCGAGCCCGATCCGCCACTGCAGCAGGTATTCGCCCGGCGGCACGCCGACGATGTCCGCGAAATGCGCGGCAAACCGCGACCGGGACATGCCGGCCGTCCCGGCCATGTCCTCCAGCGTCCAGCCGCGCGACGGGTCCGAATGGAGCGCGGTCAGCACCTTGCCGAGCCGCGAATCGGCAAGGCCGGCAAGCGAGCCGGTGTCGACGAGCTGCTTGCGCATCGCATGGCGGAGCATCTGGACCATCAGCACTTCGACGAGCCGGTTGACCATCGCGTGATGGCCGCAGGCGGGCTCGAGCGCTTCGGCAAACAGCAGTTGCTGGACCGCGTCGAGCGACGGCACGCAGTTCAGTGGCGTGACCAGCAGGTCCGGCATGCTGCGCAGCAGCGGATTCTCGTCGCGAGACCCGAAGGCGATGCTCGCGGACACGAGGTCGGCCGCGCTATGCGCCCCCAAATCGACCCGGCAGGACTGGGGCCTGGGCAGGAACAGCATGCTCGGCGCGTCGATCACCTGGCGTCCGAGCGCGCGCCCGGTCACGACGATCCGCCCGGCGCGCAACAGGTACAGATGGCCGGCGCCGTCGTGGCTGCCGGCCTCGTCGACGCTGCTCGTGCTGGGGTCGGGAAACACGCGCGCCCGCAGGTCGAAGCGGCTGATGAGATTGGAGAGTCGATCTGGCATGGGACGATCTGTATCGATTTTCGGACTTATTGTAACTTTTCATCCCGGCGATTCCGGTAGATTGGGGCCCTCGGTTCAACCCCATTTCAACGAAGGAGTCACGCCCATGATCCAGTTCCACTACCACCCTTCCCCGAATCCCGCCAAGGTCGCGCTGTTCCTCGAGGAAGCCGGGCTGCCGTACGAGCTGGTGCCGGTCGATACGCGCAAGGGCGAACAGCACTCGGCCGCGTTCAAGGCGATCAACCCGAATGCGAAGACGCCGGCGATCGTCGACGGCGACGCCACGGTGTTCGACAGCAACGCGATCCTGCTGTATCTCGCGGAAAAGACCGGCCAGTTCCTCCCCGACGACACGCCGGCCGCGCGCGGAGCGATGCTGTCGTGGCTGATGTTCGTCGCGACCGGCATCGGCCCGTACGCGGGACAGGCGGTGCACTTCAAGCACCACGCACCGGAGCCGAACGCGTACGCGATCAACCGTTACGATTTCGAGGCGTGGCGGCACTGGCGCATCGTCGACGAGCGGCTCGCGACGTCGCGCTACATGCTCGGCGACACGTACACGCTCGTCGACATGGCAGTGTGGGGCTGGGCGCGCGTGGCGCCGTTCGTGCTCGGCGAAACCGCCTGGGAACAGCTGCCGAACGTGAAGCGCCTGCTCGACGAAATCAATGCGCGGCCGGCCGCGCAGCGCGCCGAGGCGCTGAAGGCGCGTCACGCGTTCAAGATCGAGATGGACGACGAAGCCCGCCGCGCGATGTTCCCGCAGAATGCACGGCTCGAGGCCGGCGCCGCGACCGGAGCGTGACATGCTCGATCTCTACTACTGGACGACGCCCAACGGGCACAAGGTGACGATGTTCCTCGAGGAAGCCGGGCTGCCGTACCGGATCGTCCCGGTGAACATCGGCCGCGGCGAGCAGTTCGCGCCCGAGTTCCTGCGCATCGCGCCGAACAACCGGATTCCGGCGCTCGTCGACCAGGCGCCGGCCGATGGCGGCGAGCCGCTGTCGATCTTCGAATCGGGCGCGATCCTGCTGTACCTCGCGGACAAGACCCGCCGCTTCATTCCGCAGGACCTGCGCGGCCGCAATCTCGTGCTGCAGTGGCTGTTCTGGCAGATGGGCGGGCTCGGGCCGATGGCCGGGCAGAACCATCATTTCGCGCAATACGCGCCCGAACCGCTGCCGTATGCGATCGATCGCTACGTGAAAGAGACGTCGCGGCTGTACGGCGTGCTCGACAAGCAGCTGGCGGACGGCCGCGACTACATCGCGGGCGACTATTCGATCGCCGACATGGCGTGCTACCCGTGGATCGTGCCGCACGAGCGCCAGCGCCAGCGTCTCGGCGATTTCCCGCATCTGGCGCGGTGGTTCGAGCGGATCGGCGCGCGGCCGGCGACGATTCGCGCGTACGAACGCGCGAAGGAAATCAACGTCACGCCCGTCGTCGACGCGCAATCGCGCAGCATCCTGTTCGGGCAATCCGCCGCGACGGTGCGCTGACGCGATGCCGGCAACGCGGGGGCCGACGGCGGCATGCGTCGGCCCCCGCGTCGATTTGTTACCTCGACGCAAGACTGTTGGTCCACGGTGGGTGTTCGAAGTCGGCGCGGATGCGCCTAGAGTCCTGTCCATCGGATCCGTCGATCCGGTCGGCAACACCGCCGAGACCCATCACCCATCGAGGCAAATCATGAGCGCATCCAAAGTCATCATCGTCACCGGCGCGTCGCAAGGCATCGGCGCGGCAACCGTCGCCGCCTTCCGTGCGCGCAGCCATCGCGTCGTCGCCACGTCCCGTTCGATCGAGCCGTCGCACGATCCGGATCTCGTCACCATCGCCGGCGACATCGGCGATCCGAGCACCGCCCGGCGCGTGGTCGACACCGCGATCGAACGTTTCGGCCGGGTCGACACGCTCGTCAACAACGCTGGGGTCTTCATCGCGAAGCCGTTCACGCAGTACACGGCCGACGACTACGCGGCGATCACCAACGTCAACCTGAACGGTTTCTTCCACATCACGCAGCGTGCGATCGAAGCAATGCAGCGCCACGGCGGCGGCCATGTGGTCAGCATCACGACGAGCCTCGTGGACCACGCGAACAGCAACGTGCCGTCGGTGCTCGCGTCGCTGACGAAGGGCGGCCTGAACGCGGCGACGAAATCGCTCGCGATCGAATATGCGAAGGCGGGGATTCGCGTGAATGCGGTGTCGCCGGGCATCATCAAGTCGCCGATGCACGCGGTCGAGATGCATGCGACGCTTGCGTCGCTGCACCCGGTCGGCCGCATGGGCGAGATGAGCGACATCGTCGACGCGATTCTCTATCTCGACGCCGCGCCGTTCGTGACGGGCGAGATCCTGCACGTCGACGGCGGCCAGAGTGCCGGGCATTGAGTCCGAGCAAGCGCTCTCTGCGGGCGCTTCATCTATCGCGCCCGTTTGGCTCGCGCGTGTGCGAGCTGATCGACGAGGTAATCGACGAACACCCTGACGCGCGACGACAGGTAGCGTCCGTGCGGATAGAGCAGGATGAACGGCCGCGAACGGCCGCCGCGGTCGGGCAGCACCTCGACGAGGCGTCCGTCGCGCAGGTCCTGGTCGACGATGAAACGGTAGGTCTGGAACAGCCCCGCGCCGTGACGCGCGAGCGTCACGCCGGCGAGCACGTCGCCCGAGGTGCCGTAGCCGCCGGTCGTCGTGACGTCGAGCTCGTTGCCGGCCGCGTCGTGAAACAGCCACGGAATATTGCGGCCGCTGCTCGGCAGCTCGAACTGGATGCAGTCGTGCGCGTGCAGGTCGTCGACGGACTTCGGCGCGCCCGCGCGCTTCAGGTAGCCGGGCGTCGCGACCGCAACGAGTTCCGCATCCTCCAGCTTGCGCGCGATCAGGCTCGAATCGGCAGGCGCGCTGCCGCGAATCGCGAGATCGAACCCCTCTTCCGCAAAGTCGATGTTCCGGTTGCTCAGGTGCGCCTCGACCTGCACGTCCGGATACCGTTCGCGAAACGCGGGCAGCAGCGGCAAGACGCGGTAGTGGCCATACGGCGTCGGCATGCTGATCCGCAGCACGCCGGCGGGCGTCGTCTGCTGGCCCGTCACTTCGCGCTCCGCGTCGACGAGCTGCGACAGCGCCTGCCGGCACTGCTCGAAGTAGCGCCGCCCCGAGTCGGTCAGCCGGATCTGCCGCGTCGTCCGCACGAAGAGGCGCACGCCGAGGCGTTCCTCGAGCCGCGCCACCGACCGGCTCACCGCGGCCGGCGTGACGCTCGCGGCGGTCGCCGCCAGCGTGAAGCTGCCGAGCTCCGCCGCGAGACAGAACAGCTCGATGCTGCCGAGCAGCAGGTCGTCGAATTTTCGTTGCATGCGCTTGTTCCTGCGGATTCCGCCGCGACGGCGGCAACGCCGATCGGATGAGTGAGTGTGCACGATTATCGAGCGGGAAACCAGCGACCGGAACCTGCGCGCCGGCTACTCGCATCGCGCCGCATTCATTACATGACGTTCGGGATCATTTGCGCCGACGACATTTACCGGCGCCGCACGCGTGACTACAGTGACTGACAGGGATCCGGACCGGCATGCGCTAATCCGCTTCGTGCCGATCACGCCCATCACTTCACGGGAATTCAAGGAAAAGGAGGACGACATGACTGTCGAACGCAAACTCGCCGAACGCGGCCTCGCGTTGCCCGAGCCGCCGCAACCGCTGGGCAGTTACACGGCGGTCAGCGAAGCCGGCAACCTGCTGTTCGTGTCCGGCCAGGTGCCGCTCGCCGGCGGAAGGATGGCCTACACGGGGCGGGTCGGCGAGCAGTTGACCCTCAACGAAGGCAAGCAGGCGGCCCAACTGGCCGCGCTGAACGTGCTCGCGCAGATCGACCGGCACCTGGGCGGATTCGACCGGCTGCATCACATTGTGCGTGTCGAAGGACACGTCAGCTCGGCCGACGGATTCCACGGCCAGCCCGCGGTGATCGACGGCGCATCGGACCTGTTCGCCGCCGTGCTCGGCGACAAGGCCGGACATGCGCGCTCGGCGTTCTCGCACCGCCAGTTGCCGGCCGACGCGGCCGTCGCGCTGGTCGTGATCGCGCAGATCCTGCCGGCCTGAGCCCTGCCGCCTCACGGCGCAATGCGCTCGCCGCGGGGAAATGCCGCCGGACCGTCCGGTGATACCTCCCCGCATTGCTTCGCATACATTCACATACATCGCATACGATTTAATCGATACCGCTTGACATCGAAAAATGCCAGCGGCAGAATGCATCGCATGCGATCGAATCGCATGAGCAGATACCCGCTTCACCACTCCAGGAGTTCAAGATGAGCAAGATCGAAAAAGTGCTGTACACCGGCAAAACCCATACCTCGTCCGGCGGACGCGATGGCGCGGTGCGCAGTTCCGACGGCCGGCTGGATCTCCAGCTTTCGTCGCCGGGCAGCGCAGGCAGCGGCACCAATCCGGAGCAGCTGTTCGCCGCGGGCTGGTCGGCATGTTTCATCGGCGCGATGCAGCTCGCGGCCCGCGCGTCGAAAGTCACGCTGCCGCCGGATCTCGCGGTCGACGCCGAAGTGGATCTGGGCACGGCCGGCAACGCGTATTTCCTTCAGGCGCGGCTGAACGTCAGCGTGCCCGGCCTGGAGCGCGACGTCGCGCAACGCATCGTCGACGCCGCGCACCAGACCTGCCCGTATTCGAAAGCGACGCGCGGCAACATCGACGTCGCCATCAATCTGGTGTGAGCCTGTCCGCGCATGAGCCGATGCCCGCGGCCTGTCGGTCCGAAATCGGCGCCCCAATCATTGAACATCCTTTGTCGAGGTCAACCATGAAAACCCCTCTGATCGCTGCCCTGCTCGTCGCCGTTTCGGCCTCGTTCACCGCGCCCGCGTTCGCCGGCGTCGAAACTTCGCCGTCCGGTACGGCCGTCACGCGCGCGCAAGTGCGTGCGGAGCTGGCCGAATTGCAGAAAGCGGGCTACCAGCCCGGCCACCCCAACGATCCGCACTATCCGGACGACCTGCAGGCGGCCCTGAAGCGCATTCACGCGAATGACGCAGTCGCGGGCGACATGTCGGCATCCGGCTACGGCGACAACGGCGACGCAGCCACGCAGACCGGTCGCCGCAGCGTGATCCGCAGCGCCGAGCGCTCGATCTACTTCGGTCATTGAATGGACCAGCGGCTGGAATCGTCCGCACTGACGCCGTTGTATTCCCATCAAAAAAGCGCATACGATTTAATCGTATGCGCTTTTTGTCTTGAACGAAGCCGGAAGCGTTTCCGGCTTCCGCCTGCTCACCCGCCGTCATACCTGTTCCTGCTCCTCGGTCGAGCGGATCAGGTTATTGCGCAGCGTGACGATCGCCTTCTGCATCTTGGCGAACTCGTCGGGCTTCAGCCCGGTCGCCTCGACGAGATCCATGCCCAGCCCCTTCTCGCGCAGGCGCCGGCCCGTTTTCGTCAGGCTGACGAGCACCTGGCGCTCGTCGGCGGGATCGCGCTGACGCTGCAGGTAACCCATCGCTTCGAGCTTCTTCAGGATTGGCGTGAGCGTATTGGATTCGAGGAACAGCTTTTCGCCGAGGCTGCCGACCGTCTGGTTGTCCTCCTCCCACAGCGCAATGATCGTGATGTATTGCGTGTACGTGAGGCCAAGCTCCTCGAGAATGGGCTTGTAGGCCTTGCCGAAGGCCAGGTTCGCCGAATAGACGGCGAAGCACAGGAAGTCGGACAGCTTGGGCGCTGCTTGGGTCGGTTTCATGAGCTGCCTCCTTGTGGCAAAGATCGCGCGCGAATGCCCGCATTATATATCGCGTGCGATCTTATCGGAAGCAATCGGGATGGCCGGCGCGCGGCGCTCGCCGCGGCCGGTGGTTGCGCAGCGATGTGGACGAAGCCGGTTGCACCCCGGCGCTTACCGTCGCGGGTCGCCGTGCCGGTCCGTTTTCCTGTCGGCCCGCTGCCGGCTTTCCGTCATCAGCGAGCACTGCACCGGATGAACGAGCTCGGTCGCGAATCCGCCCGCGGCGAACAGGAGAATCGCCAGCCAGCGCTTCATGCGTCCTCCACCACGGACAGGCTGGCGCCGTCGGCGACCGTGGCTTCGAGCGCATATGCATCGATGCCGTCGAGACAGCCGAGGTTGACGCGCCAGCACGCGGGGTCCTTGCGCGTCTGATGGAACGGATAGATGCCGCAGTGCCGGCAGAAGTAGTGTTTCGCGACGCGCGTGTTGAACTGGTAGACCGTCAGCGCGTCCCGGCCGGCCAGGATGCGGAGGTCGCGACCGTCGAACATCGGGCTCATCAGCGCGCCCTTGCGGCGGCACAGGCTGCAGTTGCAGCGTCCCGCCGGCGTGACGGCGGTGCGGACTTCGAATTTCACGGCCCCGCAATGGCAGGACCCTTTGAGCCAGGCAGCTTGTTGCGTTTGTTGCATGTTGCGCTCCATATCGAGGTCATGCATTGCGTTATAGCGCACGCGACAGGCTGCCTTGTATCGCGATGTATCGACGCCGCCGACCGATACGAAGCGATTCATTTCGCGCGGCTTGCGGCCGCACGCGTTACGCCCAGCGCGCCTGCAACCGCTCGATGGCGTCGCGCAATTCCCGCTCCAGCTGCGCGAAGAGTTCGGCGGCCGGCAACGCGCGCGCAAGCGGCGCCGCCTGCCCTGCCCATTGCGCGCCGTAGCCGAACTCGCCCTTCGCCTTCGCCGCGGCATGCAGCGCCTTGCCGGCGTCATACGCGATCGGGTAAGCGGGCGTTCGGGGCGCATCCGGCGCGGCGCCGAGCTCGGTCAGCCGGTTCGCCATGCTCCGCGCGGCCCGCCCGGAAATCGCCGTCGTGAGCGTGGTGCGCCGTGCCGCTTCGCCGAGGATCGCGCGGCGGTAGCCGTCGTCGATCGACGTTTCGGGGCATGCGACGAACGCGGTGCCGAGCTGCGCGGCCTGCGCGCCGAGCGCGAGGGCCGCCGCGATGCCGGCGCCATCCATGATCCCGCCGGTGGCGATGACGGGCAGCGCGCGTTCGCTGACCAGGAGACGGGTCAGCGCGAACGCGCCGAGACGGTCGTCGGCGGCGGTCGAGTCGAATACGCCGCGATGCCCGCCCGCCTCGATGCCCTGCGCGACGACCGCGTCAATGCCCGCCGCGGCGATCTGCCGCGCCTCGTCGAGATTCGTCGCGGTGGCGAACAGCGCGATGCCGGCGCGCTTCAGCGCGTCGATCACGTCGGCGGGCGGCAGCCCGAAGTGAAAGCTGACGACAGCCGGCCGCTCGTCGACCAGCATCTGCTGCATCGCGCGATCCGCGACGAAGCTCGTATAGATCTCCGACAGCGCTGCCGGCGGCGTCGCGTCGTATTGCGCGAACACCGGCGCGAGCCAGTCGAGCCACGCGCGCTCAACCGCCGCATCCGCGGTGGCCGGCCGGTGGCAGAACACGTTGACGTTGAACGGTCGCTCGGTGAGCGCGCGGGTGTCGCGGATCATCTTGCGCGCGCCGTCGGTGTTCGTCGCGCCGAGGCCCAGCGAGCCGAGCCCGCCGGCATTCGAGACGGCGGCCGCGAGCGCCGGCGTGCTGGTGCCCGCCATCGGCGCCTGGATGATCGGAGCCCGGATGCCGAGCCGGTGCAACAGGGGCGAGTGCTCGGGTGACGTGTTCATGACGCTTGCTCTCCTGACGAAACGGGTTGTCGACGCCGGTTCTCGTGCGCGCGCGGATGGGCTTTCGCGCCGTCGGCCGGCCGACGGCCGGGTATTCCGGCACTGCGCTCATGCTACGCCTGCCACCGGCACGCTCGACGGCGCTGCGAAGCACCCGCAACGCGTGTGCCGATGCACCGTTCGCCGCGAGGCTGCCCTCGTCGAGCGTGGCGACGAACACTTTCATCGCATCGATTCGGTCCATGGCGCGTGAGGGTCGGCAGGAAAACGATCGTGCAGTCTACCGCACGCAAAGACGCCGCTCGGGCATGGCACGCGTGGCGCCATGCCCGAGCGGCGGGTCGGGAACGCGGGGGGAATCGCCCTGTCTCCGATCGATTTCGTGGCACAGGGTCGATGCGCCGTGCGGCGCTGACGGCCGGTCAGCCGCCCGCCCCGCTTCGGTCGCACGCAACGACGCACGCAACGACGCACGCAACATCGCACGCCAGCCGGACGGCTGTGGGGCGACCGTCCGGCCGACGCATCGTTACGCGGTTGCCGAGAACCGCTTCGCGAGTTCGTTCAGGCCGTCTTCGTAGATGCCGCGGAACAGCTTGCCGGCTTCCTCGTCGGTCGAGCCGTTCGGCGTGAAGGTGCCGGACCATTCGACTTTCGACGCGTTCGGGCCGTTTTCGCGCACGCGCAGCGTGGAGCGATAGTTCACGACCGGGAACGGCGCCTCGAGGATCGCGTAGCTGTAGCTGCGCTCCGCTTCGTCGAACGCGATCAGGCGCTCGACGATCGTCGCGCCGGCCGGATTGGCCAGCCGGCGCACGCGCCCGCCTTCGCTCAGTTCGCTGTCCGGAATGTACGACAGCCAGTCGGGCAGCGACCCGAACCCGCCGATCAGCGTCCAGACCTCGCCGGCCGAAGCCGGGATGTCGATGCTTGCGTATGCCTGTGCCATTGCGTCATCTCCTGTTCAACGATCGGTCGGCAGCGGCGCATTGGCCGCGACGAGACCTTGCTCACGCATGTCGCGCCAGAAGTCGGCCGGAATGACCTCCTTCAGCGCGGCCTGGTCTTCCGCGATCCGCGACGGACGGCTCGCGCCCGGAATGACCGCGACGGATGCCGGATGCGCGAGCGCGAATTGCAGCGCAGCAGCCTTCACGCTCACGTTGTGGCGCGCGGCGACGGCCTTGACCCGTTCGACCTTGGCGAGGATCTCCTGTGACGCCTTCTGGTATTCGAAGTGCGTGCCGCCCGCGAGCACGCCCGAGCTGTACGGACCGCCGACGACGATATCGACGCCCTGGGCCGCCGCTGCCGGCATCAGGCGCTGCAGCGCACGCTCATGGTCGAGCAGCGAATAGCGGCCCGCCAGCAGGAACCCGTCCGGCTGTGCCTCGGACAGATCGAGGGTCAGCTCGCACGGCTCGACGCGATTGACGCCGAGGCCCCACGCCTTGATCACGCCTTCTTCACGCAGCTTGGTCAGCACACGGAATGCCCCCTTGCGCGCGACTTCGAACTGCGCGAGCCATTCGTCGCCGTAGAAATCCTGCGCGATGTCGTGGATCCAGACGATGTCCAGACGATCCATGCGAAGGCGCTTCAGGCTGTCCTCGATCGAGCGCAGCGTCGCGTCGGCCGAGTAGTCGTTGACGATGCGGTTCGGGCGGCCGAATTCGAACAGCCCGCCCTTCTCGCCGAGATCGCGAGCCGTGACGTCTTCGATCTCGTCGAGGATCACTCGGCCGACCTTCGTGCTAAGCACGAATTCGTCGCGCGGATGGTTGGCCAGCGCTTCGCCGACGCGCATTTCAGACAGGCCCGCGCCGTAGAACGGCGCCGTGTCGAAATAACGCACGCCCTGTTGCCACGCGGCTTCGACCGTCGCCAGCGCTTCGTCTTCGGGGATGTTGCGGAACATGTTGCCGAGCGGTGCAGCGCCGAAGCCCAGGACCGCGCCAGCCGGGAGTTTGCCTTTGAGACTCATGAATTTCTCCATGTGTGGGGGAAAGTGAGCCCAGTCTAGGTTGCGCAGTTATGCCTGTCCAAGACATAATTCGACAAACTTGAGTCACACGAGGTCTTATATGCTCGACATGCGCCAACTCCAGTACTTCATTGCGGTGGCGGAGGAGGAACACGTCGGCCGCGCCGCGGAACGTCTGCACATTTCGCAATCGCCGCTCAGCCGCCAGATCGCCCAGTTCGAGGAAAAGCTCGGCCTGACGCTGTTCGAACGTACCCAGCAGCGCATCCGGCTGACGCGCGACGGCCGCACGTTCCTGAGCGAGGCGCGCGCCTTTTTGACGCACGCGAACCGGCTGGAATCGCTCGCGCGGCGGCTGGGCAAAGGCGACGAAGGCGGCCTGTGCATCGGCTACCTGGAAACGTCGATGCACTCGGGCGTGCTGCCCCGCGCGCTGAAGGCGCTGCGCGCGGACCGTCCCGCCGTGCACATCGCGCTGTACAACTATCAATCCACCGCGCAGCTCGAGGGCTTGCGCGAACGCAGCCTCGACATCGCGCTCGTCAGCGAGCCCCCTGCCGACGACGACGCGGAGCTGGAGTCATCGCTGGTGCTGAACGATCCGATGCTGCTGGCAATGCCCGACGAGCACCCGCTGGCCAGGAAGCGGACGCTGTCGGCGGACGACCTCGCCACGCAACCCTGGATCGGCGTCACGCAAGAGGAAAGCGCGCCGCGCCACGGCGCGTTCGTGGCGGCCTGCGCGAAGGCGGGCTTTTCCCCGAACATCACCGTCGAGGCGACCGAGCCCCTGGCGGCGTTGGGGCTGGTCGCGGCCGGACTCGGCATGACGATGATCCAGCAGAGCCTGCGCGAGCAAGTGCCGGAAGGCGTCGTGGTGCGCGAGCTGCCGTGGTTCTGCTACCGCACGCCCCTGTGGGCCGCGTGGCACAAGGTCAACCTGCGGCCGCTGGTCGGCATCTTCCGGGAAATCCTGGTCACCGCGAACAGCGTCGAGTTCTCGGGCAAGTGACGCCGTCGGGCGCCGGCAACCGCGCCCGATTCGTGATTGCCGGTCAAGATTCATTTCACCGGGCGACGGTTTTTCCGCGACGACGGGAAACCTATAGTGGCGCCACTCGCAACGACATCGCTGCGACTCACTTAACCCGACACAGGTGCCCATCATGAAATCGTTCGTATCCGCAACCATCGCCGCACTGATCCTTGCCGCGCCGGCCCTTTCCTTCGCCCAGCAAGCCGATCATGCGCCGACGCGCGCCGAGGTCGAGGCGGAACTCGCCCGCCTCGAAGCCGCCGGCTATCGCCCCGCGGCGGATCACACCCGGTATCCGCCGAACATCCAGGCCGCCCAGCGACGCGTCGACCAGCAGCAGGTCGTGCAAACCAGCGCGCCCGTCGCAGCGGGTTTCGGCAGCGAGACGCGCACGGCAACCGAATCCGGCCGGCCCGCGATGACGAGCGGCCGCGATGCGCTCTATCGCCGTCATTGATTCCGGTCGACGCGCGCGACACGGCATTCCGCGCATCGCGCCAGCCTCCGCTCGCCCCTTCTGAAAAACCGGCCCGATTCGCCTGAACAGGCGTTCGGGTCGCGTTTCGTTGCACCCGTCGTCGTACCCGTCCCACGCTCCTCGAAGCCGACGCGCATTCTGCCGCCACGCGGTGCGATTCGTGACTGCGCAGTACAAGTTCTTATGCCGATGCCTGCGTTTATCCGCCGCGCGCGGGCAACGATACTGCGCACCATCCGGCATGTGCCGACCCATTTCACACGTGGCATCAACATGAACAGGTTCCCAGGATTCAAGCGCATCGCACTGCCTGCCGGGCTGCTCGCCGTCCCGCTGGCCGCGATGCTGGCGCTGTCCGGCTGCCAGTCGGACGACAAGACGCCGGCGGCGCTGCCCAGCGTCGTCGTCAGCCAGCCCGTCGCGCGCAACGTCAACGACGTCGACGTCTATACCGGTCGCTTCGAGGCCGTCGACACCGTCGACGTGCGCCCGCGCGTGAGCGGCTATCTCGAGAAGGTCGCGTTTCAGGACGGCGCGTCCGTCAAGAAAGGCGATCTGCTCTTCGTCATCGACCCGCGTCCCTACCAGGCCGCCGTCACGGCCGCGCAAGGCGCGCTCGAGCGCGCGCAGTCGCAATTGAAGCTGAGCCGGCAGGACTTCGAGCGGGCCAGCGTGCTGATCAAGACCGACACCATCGCGCAGAGCCTCTACGACCAGCGCCGGCAGGCCGTGCAAAGCGCGCAGGCCGAAGTGACGAGCGCCCAGGGCGCGCTCGAGCGCGCGCAGCTCGACCTGTCGTTCACGCGCATCGTCGCGCCGATGTCCGGCCGGATCAGCCGCAAGCTCGTCAGCGAAGGGAACCTCGTGAAAGGCGGCGACAGCGATGCGACGGTGCTGACGACGATCGTGTCGCAGGATCCGATCGACATCTATTTCGACGTCGACGAGGAAAGCTACCTGCGCTATACGCGCGAAGCCGCGAAAAGTGGCGGCAGCGCGTCGTCGCGGCAGGTGTCGATCGCGCTGCCGGGCGACGCGCAGCCGTCGCTGGCCGGCACCATGGATTTCGTCGACAACCGCCTCGACAACTCGACCGGCACGCTGCGGCAGCGCGCCCGCGTCGCCAATCCCGACCGGCGCCTGAATCCCGGCCAGTTCGGCCGCGTCTACCTGTCGAGCAAGGTTGCCCACCCCGCGTTGCTGGTGCCGGACGCCGCGGTCGCGACGGACGCGACGCGGCGCGTGCTGTATTTCGTCGACGCCGGCGGCGTCGTGTCCGTGCGCCCGGTCGTGCCCGGACGCCTGTTCGGCAACCTGCGCGAAATCTCGTCCGGCCTGAAAGCCGGCGACAAGGTGATCGTCGACGGCTTCGAGCGCGTGCGGCCCGGCGACAAGGTCAAGCCGATGGCGCGCCGCATCGACGCGACCGTCGCGGCGAACGACGTCAAGGAGAATCCGCAATGAACCTCGGCAGCCTGTCCGTCCGGCAGCCGGTGCTCGCGATCGTGCTGTCGATCGTGCTGACCATCGCCGGCGCGCTCGCCTACTTCTCGCTCGCGGTGTCCGAGTATCCGGAGATCGCGCCGCCGACCGTCGTGATCACGGCCAACTACCCGGGCGCGTCCGCCGAAACCGTGGCGCAAACCGTGTCGACGCCGATCGAGCTCGAAGTCAACGGCGTCGAGGACATGATCTACATGTACAGCCAGGCGACGTCCGACGGCAGCCTGAACATCACCGTGACGTTCAAGCCCGGCACCGACGTCGACAAGGCGCAGGTGCTCGTGCAGAACCGCGTCGCGCTCGCGACGCCGCGCCTGCCCGAGCCCGTGCAGCGCAGCGGCGTGTCGGTGCGCAAGTCGTCGCCGACGCAGCTCGGCACGATCTTCATCTATTCGCCGGACCAGAGCTACGACCAGCTCTACGTGTCGAACTACGCGATCCGCAACGTGGCGGACTCCCTCAAGCGCATCCAGGGCGTCGGCGACATCAACCCGCTCGGCGCGCGCGAATACTCGATGCGCATCTGGCTCGATCCGGAGCGCATCGCGTCGTTCAACCTGAGCCCGAGCGACCTGATCGCCGCGGTCCGTTCGCAGAACACGCAGCTCGCGGGCGGCGTGGTCGCGCAGGCGCCGATCACGAACCAGGCGTTCCAGCCGAACCTGATTTTCGAGGGGCGGCTCAAGCGTCCGGAGGATTTCAGCAACATCGTCGTCAAGCAGGGGCAGGACGGGCGCCTGGTGCGCCTGAAGGACGTCGCGCGCATCGAAGTCGGCGCGCTCGCGTACTCGACCGACAGCTACATGCTGCGCCACCCGACGATCGCGCTGCAGGTGCTGCAGCAACCCGGCGCGAACGCGGTCGCGACGATGGATGCGGTCGAGAAGAAGATGGCCGAATTGGCCAAGGACTTCCCGAAGGGCATCGTCTACAACATCGGCTACAACCCGACCGCGTTCATCGGCGACAGCATCCACGAGCTGGTCAAGACCATCTACGAGGCGGTCGTGCTCGTCGTGTTCGTCGTGCTGCTGTTCCTGCAGGGCTGGCGGCCGTCGATCATCCCGATCCTGTCGATCCCCGTGTCGCTCGTCGGCACGTTCGCGGTGATGGCGACGCTCGGCTACTCGCTCAACAACCTGACGCTGTTCGGGCTCGTGCTCGCGGTGGGGATCGTCGTCGACAACGCGATCGTCGTGGTCGAGAACGTCGAGCGGCATCTCGCGTCGGGCGCGAACCCGCGCGACGCGACGCTCGTGACGATGAAGGAAGTCGGCGGCGCGCTGTTCGCGATCACGCTCGTGCTGTGCGCGGTGTTCGTGCCGACCTCGTTCATTCCCGGCATCTCCGGCCAGTTCTTCCGCCAGTTCGGCGTGACGATCGCCGTGTCCACCGCGATTTCGTTCTTCACGTCGGTGACGCTCGCGCCCGCGCTGTCCGCGATGATGCTGAAAGCGCACGGCGACGCGCACGATGCCCACGCGTCGGTTTCGCGCGCGGCGGCGCTGTTCGACCCGCTCATGCGCATCGTGCAGCGCTTCGCGAACGCGTTCAACCGGGTGTTCCTGCGCCTGTCCGGCGCCTACGGCGCGTTGGTGCGCAAGATCGTCCGGATCATCCCGGCGATGACCGTGCTGTACGTCGTGCTGATCGCCGCGACCGGCTATCTGCTGGTGTCGAGCCCGAAGGGCTTCATCCCCGCGCAGGATCGCGGCTATGTGGTCGTGCTGGTCAAGACGCCCGACGGCTCGACGCTCGAACGCACCAGCGCGGTTGCGCGCAAGATCGAGGACATCGCGCTGTCCGTGCCGGGCGTCGCGCGCGTGCCGGTGTTCTCCGGCGTCAACGCCGCGACCGGCACGAATTCCGCGAACAGCGCGGGCCTGTTCCCGGTGTTCAAGCCGTGGCCGGAACGCAAGGCGCAGGGCCTGACGATCGACAAGATCGCGGACGAGCTGCGCAAGCGCCTCTCCGTCATCACCGAAGCGTCGATCGTCGTCGCGATGCCGCCGCCGGTGCAGGGTCTCGGCAGCACGGGCGGCTTCGCGATGCGGCTCGAGGACCGGGGCGGGCTCGGCACCGCCGCGCTCGCGAAGGCGACGCAGGATCTCGTCGCGGCCGCCAACCAGACCCCGGGGATGGTCGGCGTCTACACGCCCTACTCCGCGACCAGCCCGCAGGTACACGTCGACCTCGACCGCGAGAAGGCCGAGATGCTCGGCGTGCCGAGCCAGCAGATCAACGATGCGGTCGAGACGTATTTCGGGTCGACCTATATCAACGACTTCAACATCGTCGGGCGCACCTACCGCGTGACCGCGCAGGCCGACCTGCCGTTCCGCGTGACGGCCGCCGACCTCGCGAGGCTGAAGGTGCGCAACGCGAACGGCGACATGGTGCCGATCGGCAGCGTGACGCGCATCGCGGATTCGCTCGGCGTCGACCGTGCGCCGCGCTACAACCTGTATCCGGCCACCGAGATCAACGGCGACACGGAACCGGGCCTCGGCTCCGGCTACGCGATCAAGACGATGGAGACGCTCGCCAGGCAGGTGCTGCCGCCCGGCATCGCGTTCGAATGGACCGATCTGTCGTACCAGCAGACCACGGCCGGCAACACGGGGCTGCTCGTGTTCCCGCTGTGCGTGCTGCTCGTCTACCTGGTGCTGGCCGCGCAGTACGGCAGTTGGAGCCTGCCCGCGTCGATCCTGCTGATCGTGCCGATGTGCCTGCTGGCCGCGTCGCTCGGCGTCCGGGCGCTCGGCCAGGACGTGAACATCCTCACGCAGATCGGCTTCATCGTGCTGGTCGGGCTGGCCGCGAAGAACGCGATCCTGATCGTCGAGGTCGCGCGGCAGCTGGAGGCCGAAGGCAAGGAACTCGTCGAGGCCGTCGTCGAGGCGTGCGTGCAGCGCCTGCGGCCGATCGTGATGACGTCGCTCGCGTTCATTCTCGGCGTGCTGCCGCTCGTCATCTCCGAAGGCGCCGGCGCGGAGATGCGCCAGGCGGTCGGCGCGGCGGTGTTCTTCGGGATGATCGGCGTGACCGTCTTCGGCCTGCTGTTTACGCCCGTGTTCTATGTGCTGGTCCGCCGGCTCGCGATGCGCAAGGGCGGCGTCGCGGTAGTCGCCGAGGAGGTGTCGCAATGAAGTTCATCCGTCTCGTTGCCGCGCTTTCAGCGGCAGCCGTCCTGACCGCGTGCACGAGCGCGCCGGTCGCCAACGTGTCGCCGCCGCCGCTCGCCGCGACCTATGCGAACGGGGATCTCGCGCCAGGCGGCCCGCTTCCCGATCTCGGCGCATGGTGGCATGGCTTTCATGATCCGATTCTCGACCGGCTGGTCGACACGGCGCTCACGAACAACCTGGACCTGAAGGCGGCGGTCGCGCGCATCGACGCGGCGCGCGCGGTGCGGGTCGGCGCGGCCTCGCAGTGGCTCCCGTCGCTCGACCTGAACGCGGATGCGGGCCGCCAGCGGCTGTCCGCGTCGCAGGCGTTCCCGACCAATACGCCGACGACCGGCAACGCGTTCGGGCTCAATGCGAGCCTCTCGTGGGAAGTCGACATCTTCGGCCGCATCCGCCAGGGCGTGTCGGCGGCCGACGCGGACATCGTGTCGGCGCAAAACGACGCGCAGGCGGTGCGGATCGCGACGATCGACGAAACCGTGCGGACCTATGTGACGGTGCGCGGCCTCGAGCAGCGGATCGCGCTGGTCGAAGCCAACGCGCTGAGCCAGCGCGGCACCGAGCAATCGACGCGCCGCATGTTCGAGGCGGGCGTCGTGCCGGTCGCCGACGTCGACCGCGCGACCGCGCAGACCGAGACGACGCTGGCCGAGCTGCCCGCGCTGCAGCTGCAGCGCCAGACCGCGATTCACCGGCTGTCGATCATCACCGCGTCGACGCCGCAGGACGCCTATGCGCGGCTCGACCCGCCCGCCCCCGCGCCGGTGTGGACGTCCCCCGCATCCGGCATCGGCACGCCTGCCGACCTGTTGCGCCGGCGGCCGGACGTGCGCGCCGCCGAGGCGCGCGTCGTCGCGGCCTATGCGCGGATCGGCGTGGCCGAGGCCGACCTCAAGCCGCACCTGCAGCTGATCGGCATCATCGGCGCGGCGGTCGACGGCTTCTCGGGCGCGACGTTCGCCCGGTCGCTCGCGTGGCTGGCGGGCGCCAGCGCGGGCGCGCCGCTGTTCGACGGCGGCCGGCGGCGCAGCGTCGTCGCGCTGCGTCGCGCGCAGGCAGACCAAGCGGTCGACGCCTATCGCGCGACCGTGCTCGCCGCGGTGAACGACGTCGAGACGTCGGTCGCGGCGACCGCGCGGAACCGGAGCCGGGTGGCAAGCCTCGAGCGTGCGGTGTCGAGCGCGCGCGGTGCGTACACGCAGATCAACCGCTCGTGGCGCAGCGGCGAGTCGGCGTTCATCGACACGCTGGAAGTGCAGCGCTCGCTGCTGGCAGTCGAGGATTCGCTGGCGCAGGCGCAGACCGACGAGCAGTTGAGCCAGGTCGGGCTGATGAGCGCGCTGGGTCAGTAATCCCGGCCGGACCGGATACGACGCGCGCTCAAATCAGCTCGAAACGCAGCCCCGCATGGCGAACCAGACGCTCGACGAAGCGCTCGTCGAACATCGTGGCGGGCGTCCAGAAGCCGCCGCCGCGCCCCGTCTTCTCGCCGTCCGTGCGGCAATCCAGCGCGAGACTGATCGCGGCCTGGCCGAGCATCTTGCCCGTGGAGCCGTAACCCGGATCGCGATCTCCGGTGACTTTCACGCGCAAGGTCTGCCCGTCGTCGGTGCGGCCGAAGAATCGCAAATCGTAGCGGCCGGCCAACTGGGCCTCGACGCTCGGCCCCTCGCCGGGCTTCGGCAGCAGGAACCGCTCCATCAGGCCGCGCACCGGCTTGATGACGACGCCCGCCATGAACGCGCCGAGGCCGGCCACCATCGTCAGGGCGGCCAGGCGGCCTTTGAGGCCCGCGCCCGTCATGACGGCTTCGTCATAGGTGAACCGGCTGCCGTAGGCGTTGCCCGCAAGCGCGTTGGAGCGATGCACGACACGCTCGTTGACGGCCGCCATCACGAACGGCGCGATCCACGCATCACAGTCGCGATCGAACTCGGCCGACCTGACGGCGTGTTGCCGCACCGTGAATCCATGCCCTTTCGGGCACAGCGAATAAGGATCGAGCAGCGCCCTGCGCAACGCGGGATCGGCCGCGGCTTCCCGAACGACGTTGATCACGCTCGCCACCGTTCCGCCCGACGCGCCCCCCTTCAGCGTCCGGACGCGCATCTTCACCTGCCCGGCCGGCACGCCCCACTGCCGCCTTGCCTGTTGCTGCAGGAAAAAGACGCCCATGTCCGACGGAACCGAATCGAAGCCGCAGCAATGGACGATGCGCGCCCCCGATTGCCGGGCCGCGGGTTCGTACTTCTCGATCATCCGCTTGATCCACTGGGTCTCGCCGGTGAGGTCGCAGTAATCCGTGCCGCTTTCCGCGCACGTCCTGACCAGCGGCTCCCCGTAAAGCGCATAGGGTCCGACGGTCGACACGACCACCCGCGTTTGCGCACATAGCGCTTGCAGCTGCGCTTCGTCGGCCGCGTCGGCGACGATGATCGGCAACGACTGCCCCGCCGCGCCCAGCGTATCCCTGAGCCGCCTGAGCTTCGTTTCCGAGCGGCCGGCGATGGCCCAGCGCAGCGTCTCGCCGGCGCCCGACAGGTGTTCGGACAGGTAGCGGGTCAGGATCTGCCCGACGAAGCTGGTGGCGCCGAATACGACGAGATCATGGGTCGGAGCGGTCATGGACGATTCCTTCGGAGCGGGCGTGGCGGGGGCATCGGCGACGTTACCTTGGCTTTCCGGGTGCATCGAACGCCTTTAAAGGCGTCGGCAGGTTCAGGACCAGTTGCGCGTCCTTGACCACGTCGAGACGCAACATGGTGGATGCGCCCAGTCCGTCGAGCAACTGGCTCAGCGGACCGCCGTGCCGCACCAGCCGGACGTCTCGCGGCAACAGGCGCTGCGCGAACGACAGCGTATTGGTCTGCACCGAAGTCTGGTGCCATTCGCCGTCGATGAGATTGATCATGGTCGTCGTGCCCATCCGCGATTGCGGCGCAACGGTGTTCAGCGCGGGCAGCGGCGCGCTCAGGCTCAGGTCCGGCCGACCTCCCGGACCGGCAATGCGGGCGCTTGCGTCGGCGCCGATGTTCACGTCGATATCGGCGAGCCATTTCGGCAGCTGATAGCCATGTACGCCGCGAACCCGCGCGATTTCCGTGGTGACGGGAAGCGCCAGCACATGCGCGACGAAGCTCCGGCGCCGCATGGAATCGATCAGCTCCAGCGCGTGCGACCCTCGCGCACCGGGCCTGCGGATGACCACGGCGACGGACACTTCGTCGTAGGGATCGTTGTCGCAGACCGCATACGAAAAGAACGTCAGCGCCACCAGCCCGTACCCGGGAAGCGCCCGCAGCGGCTCGAGCGGCGCCGGCAGCATGGCCCGCAAACGTTCGAGCGGCGCAAGGAACAACAGCTGGATGTTGCTGGAACGGTAGTAGAAGTTCGGCGCCCACGTCGGGCCGACCCGCGAAGCAACCAGACGCTTCGGTATCCGACGGAAAAAATCGATGTTACCCGCGGCGGGATCGCGCGCCACCTCGTCCAGGTTCGGATTCATCCGGAACCGGTCGTAGTATCCGCCTTCAGGCACGTCGACCTTGTGCGGCCCGAATTCGACCTGTGCAAACCGCCTGTCCATGTTCGTTGCCCCTCCTCGATGATTGACCGTGGCAGGCAACACCCGAAGCCTGCTGACTCACTGCTGTCGGCAAGCACTTTAAGGTTGAACTCAACTTCAAGGTCAAGGGCCCGGATAGAGGAACACGTCGGTCGTCGTTTTATCGTCGAATCATTCGGCGCCCGAGCGACGGCCCTTGCCCTGTGTCGACACCACCCCGTGATCGCGCAGGCGATCCATCACCCACCGCGTCCGCTCGGCGCAGCTCAATTCGGTCGGCCGGTTCCTGATGCTGTCGATCGCGACGAGCAGTTGCGCCTTGTTCTCCTTGAGGCGCTGTTGCATCGCTTCGATTTCGGCGACTTTCCGTTCGAGCGCTTCCACCAGCCCGTCATGCTGCCAGTTGCCGGCCCCCACCGGCAGCAGGTGACGGATCTGCTCGAGCGAGAACCCAGCGCGCTGCGCACTGGAGATGATCTCGAGCACCCGCACCGCGTCCTCGGCGTAGTCGCGATAGCCGTTCGTCCTGCGTTCGACGGCCGCAATCAGCCCTTCCGCCTCGTAAAAACGGATCCGGGACGCCGCCAGGCCGGTGAGCTTCGCCAGCTCCCCAATTTTCATGCTTGCCTCGTCTCCGTATTGACATTAAACCTAACTTTAATCCTAGAGTCGGTGC
Source organism: Burkholderia ubonensis subsp. mesacidophila (assembly GCF_002097715.1). Taxonomy (NCBI): domain Bacteria; kingdom Pseudomonadati; phylum Pseudomonadota; class Betaproteobacteria; order Burkholderiales; family Burkholderiaceae; genus Burkholderia; species Burkholderia ubonensis. Next base: position 1,900,108 of record NZ_CP020737.1, on the reverse strand, counting down.
GTCGCCAACGAACACGCGGCGGCCGCATTGCCCTTCGATCAACCCGCCATCATCAGGAGCCGCACGCCATCACTGATCAGCAGCAACCGGAAAGCACGTCACTGACAGATATCGCCCACTGAACAGGAGCAATCATGGGATACGTCACAACGAAAGAGGGTGTCGACATCTTCTACAAGGACTGGGGTCCGCGCGACGCACAGGTCGTCTTCTTTCATCATGGCTGGCCGCTCAGCGCCGACGACTGGGATGCCCAGATGCTCTTCTTCCTGGCTCACGGTTACCGCGTCGTCGCGCATGACCGTCGCGGCCACGGACGATCCAGCCAGGTCTGGGACGGCCACGACATGGATCACTATGCCGACGACGTCGCCGCGGTCGTGAATCACCTCGGCGTCCAGGGCGCGGTCCACGTCGGCCATTCCACCGGCGGCGGCGAAGTCGCGCACTACATCGCGCGCCACGGCGAGGATCGCGTTTCCAAAGCGGTCCTCATCAGCGCCGTGCCGCCGATCATGGTGAAGACGGAGAACAATCCGGGCGGCCTGCCCAAGGAGGTGTTCGACAATCTGCAGGCGCAGCTTGCGGCGAACCGGGCGCAGTTCTACCACGACATTCCGGCGGGACCGTTCTACGGGTACAACCGCCCCGACGCCAAGCCGTCCGAAGGCGTCATCCTGAACTGGTGGCGGCAGGGCATGATGGGCAGCGCGAAGGCCCATTACGACGGCATCGTCGCTTTCTCGCAGACCGACTTCACCGAGGACCTCAAGGCGATCTCGATCCCCGTTCTGGTGATGCACGGCGACGACGACCAGATCGTGCCTTACGCGGACTCCGGCCCGCTGTCCGCAAAGCTGCTCAGGAACGGCACGCTGAAGACCTATCCGGGCTTCCCGCACGGCATGCCCACGTCCAACGCCGAAACGATCAACGCCGATCTGCTCGCGTTTATCCGCAGCTGAACGCAACGGATGCCGAGGGGCGACCCTTGGCATCCGCCGCCCTGCACGAAGCGCGATCGCTTGCGGATATCAACCGGCTCCGCCAGGCAGCGTGCCGCGACGTGCGAGGAACCGGTCGAGCTGCCCCGCGAACGCCTTGCTGTCCCGCGCGCTATAGGGCGCCGGCCCGCCCGTGTCGATACCCGTACTGCGCAGTTGATCCAGCATCGCACGCGTCGACAGGCGTTCCTCGATGTTCTCGCGACTGAACCAGCTTCCGCGCGGGTCGAGCGCATGGGCGCCCTTGTCGAGGACGGCGGCGGCGAGCGGTATGTCCGCGGTAATCACGAGGTCGCCGGCCGCGACCAGCTCGACGATGCGGGCATCGGCGGCGTCGAAACCCGCCGGGACTTGAAGCGCCTTGATAAAGGGCGAAGGCGGCGTGCGCAAATACTGGTTTGCGACCAGGGTCACGTGGACTTCGGCACGACGCGCGGCGCGAAACAACATGTCCTTGATCACGACGGGACAGGCGTCAGCATCGACCAGCACTTGCATGGCGGCATTTCCAATACGCAGAAAACGCGATCATATCTCACCGCCAGTGCTCATCATGCCGCGACAGGCGGCCGGGCGGCGGCCTCAGCCGATATCGTTGCCATGCTTCATCTGCGTGCTGACATAGTCGAGAAAGCTGGAAATGCGCAGCGACAGCGTCGTGTTGCGATAGTAGACCGCGTGAATCGGCTGACGAAATTCGAGGGTGTCGTCGACCAGCAGCTCGACCAGGCTGCCGTTGTCGCGATGCGTGCTCGTCATGTAGTCCGCGAGACACACGATGCCGGCGCCGTTGACCGCGAGGGTCAGCAGCGTCTCGCCGCTCGACGCCTGCAGCGCGGGGCGAATCCGGTACGCGTCGCCGCCGTCCGCGGTCCGCAGCGGCCAGTTGTTCAATGTCTCGGGCTGCGCGAAACCCAGCAGCGTATGGTTGGCCAGATCGGCCACGCTCGTCGGCACGCCTGCCTTCGCGAGATAGGCCGGGCTCGCGAGCACGCGCAACCGGCTGCTGCAAAGCTTGCGGGCATGCAGCGTCGAGTCGCGCAGATCGCCGATGCGTATCGCGACGTCGGTGCGGTGCTCGAGCAGGTCGATGATTTCGTCGCTCGTATGCAGCTCGACCTCGATCCCCGGATAGGCGTCGCGGAAGCCGGAAATCAGCGGCGCGATCACATGCTGCATGAACGGCATCGCCGCGTTGATCCTGAGCCGGCCGGCCGGCGTCTCCCGCTGGCTGATGATCTGCTCCTCGGCCAGCTCGACCGACGCGATGATGTCGCGGGCGCGCTCGAGAAAGACCTTGCCCTCCTCGGTCAGCTCCAGCCGGCGCGTCGTGCGCCGGATCAGCGTCGTGTCGAGCTTTTCCTCCAGGCGGCGAAGGATCCGGCTCATCACCGAGGTCGGCTGATGGAGCTTGTCGGCCGCGCCGGTCAGCGAGCCGGTATCCGCGATGGTCACGAACGCGAGCATCTCGTCGAGGGTGGTCTTCATGGGGAATCTTCTGCGGGGTTTGCGGAGCCCAGACGATAGAGCCGCGGCACCGCTTTGATAAGCGTGCGCCGGCGCGAATCATTTTTGATTTCGCTTCAAGAGTGCCGGGCGATCACGGCCCGGTGCCCGCGGGCCGCGCAACGTCGGACGAATAGAGACTCAGGCCCGAACGGGCATCTCGTCGCGGATCCAGTCGATGACCGACGCGTGACGCGGCGTCCACACCAGTTCCTGCCGCGCGCGATCCGCGTTGACGCGGCTATTCGACGCCAGCGAGAAATGCGCGCGCGAATGGCCGAGTACCTCGGCCGCATCCGCGATATCCCACCGCTCGACGGACGGCATGCCGAGCCGCTCGGCGAGCGCCGCGCCGATCTCGTGCAGCGACGCTTCGCCGTTCTCCGCGAAATAGAACGAACCGCCGGGCGCAGCCTCCAGCGCGCGCACGTAAAGCTCGACGACGTCGTCGATGTGGACGTTCGACCAGCGGTTCAGGCCCTTGCCGATCACGCGTACCGCTCCGAATGCCAGCGCGTTGGCGGCCAGCAGCGGAATCTGCGCGCTGTCGCGCCGCATCCCGCGCCCGACGCCGTAGATCATGCTGTTGCAGATGACCGCCGAGCGCACGGCCAGCTTCGCCGCCGAACGCACCCGCTGGTCGATCGCGCGGCGCTCGGCTTTCTCCGGCGGCGTCACGAACGGCGTGGACTCGTCGAATACCGTGCCCGCGCCGTGCTCGCCTTGCGCGTCGTCCGCGATGACGCTGGTTCCGCTCGTGTGCAGCAACGTCTTGCCCGATCCGCTCAGCCCGGCGATCAGCGCGTCGACGGCGCCGCCGTGATCGCTGCTCGCCGCATTGATGACGGCGTCGACGCTGCGCGCGGTCGCATACAGCAGCGCGTCGTCATCCAGCACGCCGATGATCGGCGTGATGCCGGCCGCCTCCAGCGTCGCCGCCTTCTCGTAATCGCGCACGAGGCCCGAGACCGCATGGCCGTCCGCGACCAGCCGCGCGGCGATCGATCCGCCGATATAGCCCGTGACGCCTGTAATGAATATCTTCATGTGTCGCTCCATCGCCGACACGGGGAGCTGTCGACGGCCGGCCAGTATCGGCGCTCGGCGATACGCGGGAAAGGGGCGCGTCACGAAAACTCTTTTGAACCGGGAGGGACAATTCCGCAGAGGGATCGGCCCCCCGCGCGCGCGCCCTTCAATTCTTGACTTCAAATCAAAACAATTTGCCGAATCGACCGGTTTTTCCGCAAAAATAAACCGGGCACACTGCGCTCCATCGTTACTGGAACCCGGAGCGCCCTTCATGCCACTTGCCCTACTCGCGCTGACGATCAGCGCATTCGCCATCGGCACGACCGAATTCGTGATCGTCGGGCTGATCCCGACGATCGCCGCCGATCTCGGCGTGAGCGTGCCCTCCGCGGGCCTGCTCGTCAGCCTGTATGCACTCAGCGTCGCGATCGGCGCGCCGCTGCTCACCGCGCTGACGGGCCGCCTGCCGCGCAAGACGCTGCTCGCCGGGCTGATGGCGCTGTTCACCGTCGGCAACCTCGTCGCGTGGCAGGCGCCCAGCTACGAATCGCTGATCGTCGCGCGCATCCTCACGGGCCTCGCGCACGGCGTGTTCTTCTCGGTCGGCTCGATCATCGCGACGACGCTCGTGCCGAAAGACAAGGCCGCAAGTGCGATCGCGACGATGTTCAGCGGGATGACCGTCGCATTCGTCGCCGGCATTCCGCTCGGCACCTTCATCGGCCAGCACTTCGGCTGGCGCGCGACGTTCCTGATCGTCGCGCTGTTCGGCCTCGTCGCGTTCCTCGGCGCGGTTGCGTTCGTGCCGCGCGGCCTGCCGCAAACGGAACCCGCGCCGCTCGCCCGGCAGTTCCGCGTGCTGGCGCAGCCGCGCCTCCTGCTCGTGTTCGCGATGACGGCGGTCGGCTACGGCGGCTCGCTGATCGCGTTCACGTACATGGCCCCGCTGCTCGAGCAGCTCGCCGGCTTCACGCCGTCGCAGGTCAGCCTCGTGCTCGTCGGCTACGGCGTGTCGGTCGCGTTCGGCAACGTGTGGGGCGGCAAGCTCGCGGATCGCGTCGGCCCCGTCAAGGCGCTCAAGCGGATCTTCCTGCTGCTCGCCGTCGTGCTGCTCGCGCTGACCTTCACGGTTCACGTCAGGTGGCTCGCCGTGCTGACGATGCTCGCATGGGGCGCGGTCGCATTCGGCAACGTGCCGGGCCTGCAGGTCTACGTCGTCAAGCAGGCGCGCCATTTCGCGCCGGACGCCGCCGACGTCGCGTCGGGCTTCAACATCGCCGCCTTCAACCTGGGCGTCGCGGGCGGCTCGTCGCTCGGCGGCCTGATCGTCGCGCACGCCGGCCTCGGCCATACGCCGTGGATCGCCGCGGTCGTCACGCTCGGCGCGTTCGCGCTCACCGCGCTGAGCGGCCGTCTCGACCAGCGCGCGGGCTTGCCCGAGCGCACCGCCGAGCCCGCCGAAGCCGCCGAACTCGCTCACTGAACCTTTTCGCTACCCGCAGGAGATCACCACCATGAACGCACCGACCCAACTTCCGCCGTTTGCCGGCAAGACCTTCGAAGTCCGCTACGCGGGGCTCACCGCGATCAACGCGTACGCCGACGACGGCGTCCACATGCGCTACGAAATCACCGAAGGCGATTTCACCGGCGCGAAAGGCGAAGTCGCCTATACGTGGCAGCACGTCGCCGGCGAGATCTACGCGATCTCGTGGCAGGAAGCCGACCGCGCGACCGTCGTGCACATCGACGACTTCGCCGCCGGCACGTCGCGCTCGTTCTTCACCGCGCCGTCGCTCGACTTCTATCGGCTCGAGGGCAGCCTGCGCGCGCGCTGAAACGGATCGTCCCGACCATGTCCACTCCCCTCGACAAACTGACGCGCGGCGGCTTCAGCATCGGCATCGAGCTGCCGCTCGACAACGACTGGTCGCCGGCGGGCGACGCGAAGCGCCAGCGCGACCGGCGCAGCCCAGGCGTGCCCGACCTCGAGCACCACGCGGCACTCGCCCGGCTCGCGGACACGCTCGGCTTTCGCGCGCTCTGGGTGCGCGACGTGCCGGTGTATGACCCCGCGTTCGGCGACGCCGCGCAGGTGTTCGAAGTGTTTTCGTATCTCGGCTACCTAGCCGGCATCACGCGCGACATCCTGCTCGGCACGGCGGCCGTCGTGCTGCCGCTGCGCGAGCCGTTGCTGACGCTGAAGTCGGCCGCGACGATCCAGGAACTGAGCGGCGGCCGCCTGCTGCTCGGCGTCGCGAGCGGCGACCGGCCGGTCGAATACCCGCTGTTCGGCCGCGACTTCGAATCGCGCGGCGCGAACTTCCGCGACCAGATCGCGCTGTTGCGAGACGGCGCGCGCGGGCATCTGCCGCCCGGCCTCGACGTGCTGCCCGCCGCGCGCACGCCGATTCCGCTCCTCGTCGCGGGCCTCGCGCAGCAGACGCCGGCCTGGATCGGCGCGCACCTGGACGGCTGCCTCGCGTATCCGGGCACGCCGGCCGACCACGGGCACCGCGTCGCCGCGTGGCGCGCCGTGGCGGGCGACAAGCCGTACACGAGCTTCATCCATCTCGACCTCGCCGCCGATCCGCACGAGCCGCTGCAGCGCCACCGCTTCGGCGCGCGCGCGGGACGCATCGCGCTGAGCGAGGAGCTGGCGGCGATGCGCGACGCGGGCGTGCAGCACATCGGCCTGCATTTCCGCCGCAACCGCCGCCCGCTCGACGAGACGCTGGCCGAGATCGCCGCGGAAGTCCTGCCGGCGTTCCATGCGCCGGCGGACGCGCCCGTCGCGTGAACCATATTTGACTTTAAATCAAATATTTTTGACCTCTAGAGGCGTTTATTTCATCAGTGGCAAGCGCCAGAATGCCTCTCAGACCAACCCGGTCCGCATTCACTCCAAGGAGCACAACATGAGCAAGATTCCCGCTTTCGGCCTCGGCACCTTCCGCCTGCAAGACCAGGTCGTCATCGATTCGGTCCGTAACGGCCTCGAGCTCGGCTACCGCACGATCGACACCGCGCAGATCTACGGCAACGAAGCGCAAGTGGGCGAAGCGATCGCCGCTTCCGGCGTGCGCCGCGACGAGCTGTTCCTGACGACGAAGATCTGGGTCGACAACTATGCGAAGGACAAGCTGGTGCCGAGCCTGCAGGAAAGCCTCGAGAAGCTGCGCACCGACTACGTCGACCTGACGCTGATCCACTGGCCGGCGCCCGGCAACGGCGTGTCGATCGAAGAGTTCATGACCGCGCTCGCCGACGCGAAGGCGAAGGGCCTGACGCGCCAGATCGGCATCTCGAACTTCAACATCGAACTGACGAAGCAGGCGATCGCCGCCGTCGGCAAGGGCGAGATCGCGACCAACCAGATCGAGCTGAGCCCGTACCTGCAGAACCGCAAGCTGGTCGAGTTCCTGCAGGGCGAAGACATCCACGTCACGTCGTACATGACGCTCGCGTACGGCAAGGTGCTCGGCAACGCGGTGATCGGCGCGATCGCGCAGAAACACCAGGCCACGCCGGCTCAAGTCGCGCTCGCATGGGCGCTGCAGCTCGGCTACTCGGTGATCCCGTCGTCGACGAAGCGCGAGAACCTGTCGAGCAACCTGCTCGCGCAGACGCTGCGCCTGACCGACGAAGACATGGCGCAGATCGCCGCGCTCGAGCGCAACGGCCGCGAAGTCGACCCCGCCGGCCTCGCGCCGAAGTGGGACTGATCGCCCCGGCACTTTCTTAGACCCGTCCGCGGCCCGCAGGCCGCGGGCCTGACAGGACACCCATCATGACCCAGGATCCCTTGTTTCAACCGCTGCGACTCGGCGCGCTGACGCTGCCGAACCGCATCGTGATGCCGCCGATGACCCGCTCGCGCGCGAGCCAGCCCGGCGACGTCGCCAACGACCTGATGGCCGCGTATTACGCGCAGCGCGCGAGCGCCGGCCTGATCGTCGGCGAAGGCACCTACATCGCGCCGCTCGGCAAGGGCTACGCGTGGACGCCCGGCATTCACACGCCCGAGCACGTCGCCGGCTGGCGCAAGGTGACCGACGCCGTGCACGCCGCCGACGGCCGCATCTTCGCGCAACTCTGGCACGTCGGCCGGCTGAGCCACACGAGCCTGCTCGGCGGCCAGCAGCCGGTGTCGTCGTCGCCGCTGCAGGCGACGGGCGTGAACGTGTTCGTTGCAGGCGAGGACGGCAGCACGCCCGGCTTCGTGCAGGCCTCCGAGCCGCGCGCGCTGTCGGTCGAGGAAATCCGCGAAATCGTCGACCAGTATCGCGCCGCCGCCCGCAACGCGATCGACGCGGGCTTCGACGGCGTCGAGCTGCACGGCGCGAACGGCTATCTCGTCAACCAGTTCATCGACTCGAACGCCAACACGCGCACCGATGCATACGGCGGCTCGCTCGAGAACCGGCTGCGTTTCCTCGGCGAAGTCGCGCAGGCGCTGATCGAAGGCACAGGCGACGCGTCGCGCGTCGGCATCCGCCTCGCGCCGCTGACCACGCTGAACGGCTGCGTCGACGACGATCCGGAAACCACGTATCTCGCCGCCGCGAAACTGCTTGCCGATCTCGGCGTCGGCTACCTGCACATCGCGGAAGCGGACTGGGACGATGCGCCGCTGATGCCGGTGGAATTCAAGCAGAAGCTGCGCGCCACCTACCCCGGCGTGCTGATCTACGCGGGCGCGTACACCGCGGAACGCGCGCGCGAAGCGATCGCCGCCGGCTGGGCCGACCTGGTCGCGTTCGGCCGCCCGTTCGTCGCGAACCCCGACCTGCCCGAGCGCCTGCGCGTCGGCGCCAGGCTCGCCCCGCACGACCGCAACACGCTGTTCGGTGGCGATGCACGCGGCCTGACCGACTACCCGACGCTGGCCGAATCCGCCGCCTGACCGAAACCGGAGACCCATCAAGATGAAGAAGACGCTCGCGAAACTCGCGCTCGCCGCGCTGCTGCCGTTCGCCGCCTCGCAGGCGGCGCATGCGGCGGACTGGTATCCGTCCGTCTACGGCCCGAACGACGAGATCGGCGCGGCCAACCTGCTGACGCCCGACGTCATCAGGCAGGCCGTCGGCCTCGTGAAGGCCGGCAAGACCTACCCGCTGGCCGTGCCGGTGGACAAGAACCTGCCGGCGTTCCGCCACCGCAGCTTCCGCCTGTACAACGTGCAGGTCGGCCAGCAGGCCGGCAAGAGCCTCGGCCCGAACAAGTTCACGTTCAACGACGAGCTCGTCAACGCGTGGACCGGCGTCGGCACGCAGCTCAACGGCATCGGCCACATCGGCATCGACAACGTCTACTACAACGGCAACAAGGCGGCCGACTTCGTCACCGTCGACGGCGTGAAGAAGCTCGGCGTCGAGAAGGTGCCGCCGATCGTCACGCGCGGCGTCGTGCTCGACATGACCGCGTACTACGGCAAGCCGATCGTCCCGGGCGGCACCGAGTTCACCGTGGCCGACATCAAGGCCGTGCTCAAGAAGGAAGGCGTGACCCTGCGCAAGGGTGACGTGGTGCTGTTCAACACCGGCTGGCTGGAGCTGATCGGCAAGGACAACAAGCAGTTCCTGGAAGTCGAGCCGGGCATCGGCATGGAAGCCGCGAAGTGGCTGGCCGACCAGGGTATCGTCGCGTTCGGCGGCGACACCTGGGCGTCCGAGGTCTATCCGAACCCGGGCACCCAGGAGGAATTCCCGATCAACCAGTACATGCTCGCGAAGCGCGGCATCTACAACCTGGAGCTGATCGACAGCCGCGCGCTCGTGCGCGACAAGGCATGGGAATTCCTGTTCGTGCTGGGCCAGCCGCTGTACATCGGCTCGACGCAGGTCAACATCAACCCGGTCGCGATCCGGTAACGGGCGGCTCGGCAACCGGTGCCGAGCCATCCCGACGAGCGGCGCGGCCCATCCGCCGCGTGCGCTTGTCGAATGTCGGGTTGCCCGCACGACGGGCTGCCCTTCTCCGCGCGCCGCTCCGTCAAGCCCGGGCGGCCGCCGTTTTTCCACGAACACAGCATGCGTAGGGGGCCAGGGCAATTGCAACGGTGCACGCTGAAAATCAACGACTGATATGCAGTCGCGCCATATGTGCCCGGGCGGGTGCGTCAGAGTTCGTGCGACTGGCCTACTCTCGCGCCAAAGTAGTCGCAATTCGCCGGACGCGATTGGCCGTAGCCGACCCTAAGCCGACGTTACGTCGAATTCGCGAATCGACCGCTATAGGTACCCTTACGAATCGACACCGTACTGTTCGACAGTCGGCCAAGTGGTGTTTATGTGATTGCGAAGCGCGGGATAATCGCGGGCGATGAGCGCCAAGTGATTTCCAACTAAAGACACGCGCGAGAACCTGTGCCGCAGCCCGTCTTGAGTCTCTATTTCATTGCCCGATCCGACGTGTGTACCGATGAGCTTTACGTCGGTTGACTTCCATGCAGGACGGTTCATATGCGTACTCCACCAACCGCCCCCGCTCGCGCCACGGAATGTGCATAGTGTCACTGGTGTCGGATCGTTCGCGAGGGTATGCACGTTGTCCTGCTGCGGAATCCAGACGTGAATCTCAAGATGAGCGCCCCGCACAGCGAGCGTCAAGTTACTGGCCGGCGCGTGTTCACCGCCGGCCATCGTCGTTGAATACACTAGAAGTGCGGCCCCGGTACCGCCGCCCGGATTTTGCATCAGTTGCAGTGGATATCCCGCAAGTGCAAGAAAATCGCGCTTCGCTTCATGTTCAGACGCGGAAAGAACTTCAATAGACCGTTCGCTCAGGAAAATCCGGTTACCCGCCTCGATAGAGGAAACTGTATCTTTGGAGACCTCGTAGTAGCCAAAATCACGGCCTCCGGAACATATGTAGCCAGATCTGAGCGGCTCGAATTTGAACCGATGGGGATAATCGCGCACGCCCAACGCAATTGACGCAAAGGTGCCGCTCACGCAATGTCCAGCCGTCAGCACGAAGAAAAATCCCCCAATTTTCACCAGCACTCCCGATCCACAATCCTCAGGCTCGGGGGCGTTCTTGAACCTGAAGAATGGAACGGTGAACGGCTGAAGGCGGCCCTGCAACTCGGGGCCATGTGCTATCGGGCCATCCTGTGCGTAAATTAGATTATTCGAGTTCTGGTCGTGTGGTTTCAAGATTCGCTCATCTGGCTGTCGAAGATTCAGATCAATTTACCAGATCGTCGGATGGTCGAGCTGGCGCTCCGTCGGCACCGCCTCACGCGCCCGGACGGACTGCGGATACCGGCAAGTACAGCAACAATCGGGGGTTGTCCGCCGTGCGCCGCATAACGGACGTCTGAGCGCTAGGAGCGAAGGTCCGGAAGTGGCCGCATCCAGACCGATGATACGGGGCGGGTTTGCTCAGGCGCCAACCCGATGCACGGAAGTGCGGACATCAACCCCCAGGCTGACGCTCCCAGTTCGCTGTCATACCGGCACCAGGACAATCGTCGGGACGAGCATTCGTAACAACGTAGGCCAGTCGCACCAACTCCGTCGCCCAGTCGCACAACTTTGGCGTCAGTCGCACTTGCTCTGGCGCCCTACGGCTGGGATCGCCGTCACGTGACGTGTTGCCGATCCAACTCGTCCGGCGCGAGTCGACCGGGGACGCGAGCGCGGATTGACCGCACCGGCATCGCAATGCATTGCGAATGCCGGTGCGGTTTCATCGCGTCGGGCTTAGCGATCGATCGGCAGCGGCGCATCGGTCGCGACGAGCCCCTGCTCGCGCATCTCGTGCCAGAAGTCGGCCGGAACGTCCGCCTTCAGCGCGGCCTGGTCTTCCGCGATCCGCTCCGGACGGCTCGCGCCCGGAATGACGGCTGCGGTCGCCGGATGCGCGAGCACGAATTGCAGCGCGGCCGCCTTGACCGGCACGCCATGACGCTCGGCGATCGCCTTGATCCGGTCGACCTTGGCCAGGATCTCGGCCGGGGCCTTCCGATACTCGAAATGCGTGCCGCCTGCGAGCACACCGGAACTGTAAGGACCGCCAACGACGATTCCGACTTCGTTGGCCGCGGCCGCCGGCATCAGGCGCTGCAGCGCGCGCTCGTGGTCGAGCAGCGTATAGCGCCCGGCCAGCAGGAAACCGTCCGGCTTCGCCTCGGCGAGATCCAGGGTCAGCTCGCACGGCTCGACGCGATTCACGCCGAGGCCCCACGCCTTGATCACCCCTTCTTCACGCAGCCGCGTCAGCACGCGGAACGCGCCCTTGCGCGCGACTTCGAACTGCGCGAGCCATTCGTCGCCGTAGATGTCCTGCGCGACGTCATGCACCCAGACGATGTCAAGGCGGTCGGTGCGCAGGCGCTTCAGGCTGTCCTCGATCGAGCGCAGGGTCGCATCGGCCGAGTAGTCGCTGACGAGTCGATTGGGCCGGCCATGCTCGAAGATCCCGCTTTTCTCGCCGTAGTCGCGCACCTTCGCGTCTTCGAGCTCGTCGAGGACAAGCCGGCCGACTTTCGTGCTGATCACGTAGTCGTCGCGCGAACGGCCGGCCAGCGCTTCGCCGAGGCGCAGCTCGGCCAGACCGGCGCCATAGGACGGCGCCGTGTCGAACAGGCGAATGCCGTGCTGCCAGGCGGCTTCGATGGTGGCCGCGGCTTCCTCGTCGGGAATGTTGCGGTACATGTTGCCGAGCGGCGCGGCGCCGAAACCCAAGGCGTTGCCGGCGGACAGCCTGCCTTTGAAACTCATGAATTTCTCCAAGCGTGACAAAACGTGGGCCGAGTCTACGTAGCCCGCACAGGGGTGTCCAAGACCCGATGCGACACACTTGAGTCGCCGAAGGTCTCATGCGCCCGACAGGGTTGTCGTTGCTGGCGCGTGGTCGGCGGCGCCCGACTCTTGAATAAAGATCAAATTTCAATTCGCGCAGAGCCGGTTTTTCCGCGGCGACGTGAATCCTATATTGGCACCATTCGCAGCGACATCGACGTCGATGTCATTGCCCCCGACTCAACCGACACCGGTGCCCATCATGAAATCGTTCGTCTTCTCGACTGTCGCCGCGCTGGCGCTTGCAGCGCCCGTTCTCTCGTTCGCCCAGCAGGCCGATCACGCGCTGTCTCGCGCCGAGGTCAAGGCGGAACTCGCCCGCCTCGCGGCCGTCGGATACCACCCGACCCTGGCCCAAACGCCCTATCCGGACGATGTTCAATCCGCGCTTCGGCGAGTCAACGCGCAGCCGGTCACACAAAGCCGTGCAACCGCAGCGCAGGGTTCCACCGCGACGGATTTCGGCAGCGACGCCCGCGCCGCGACCGAATCCGGCCGCCCCTTGATCGCGGACAGCCGCAACGCCCTCTATCGCGGCCATTGATGCCGGTCGATGCGCGTGAGACGGCTTGCTTCGAATCACGCAAGCAGGCCCCATCCGCGCGCCGTTCGCAGCGACCTTGCCGGGTTTTCACCGATAATCGATATTGATGAATTTTCAAACAAACTGGAGCATTTTTTAAATTCCATGCTCAAGGGTTTACGACTACTTGAAAGCCCTGCATCTCGCGTGTTTAATGACGCGAACGATTATAAGCAAAGTCCACTTCACCAAAGACCCGGGGAATGCTTCGTTAAAACATTGACATTTATCATGCAGCGATTGAATTCGCAGTGATATCTTGAATTTTAAATCACTCGAAGTTTAGTGACGGGCGCGCAAATTTTAGAAACAGAATTAATCCGCAATATCGCGTCACGCAATGCCATCACCCCGGATCCGCGCCTTTGAGCCCGGATTGAAAGGTGATTTTTCTTTCAGATTCAAGAGAATCAAAGACTCAATAGACAGTGAACGCGCTTGACGTGGAGACTTCTATATTGGCATTGGTTTTTCGCGTCATCTCGCGTTGCGCTCGTTACGACAGCATCCGCATCTTCTGAATCGTTTCGCAGCTTTCCCAGGGCAGGGAAATATCAAGCCGGCGTCGGCCAGGATTGAACTGCCGGCTTTTGCCTGATTTGCGCTCAGCCCATGCAATTTGCCACACGTTCCTGATCATCCAACAATAGCGAGGAATGAAATGACGCATGCAGACCCAGTCTCCCAGGCCGCCGCGCTGCGCCGCGAAACCTTCCGGAAGGCGATGTTCGATCGGTGGGGGGAGCATCTTTTGAAGCAGCGCGCCGGCAAGCCGGCTCGAGCAACGGCATCGGCGCGGCTTGCCGAACGACGGAGCGCCGGCGACGTCAGGATCGGCATCGTCGGTGCCGGCATGGCCGGCCTCTATGCGGGGCTGTTGCTTCAGGCACTCGGCATCAAGTTCGAGATTTTCGAAGCCGCCGCCACGCCCGGTGGACGCGTTCGCACCCATTACTTCGACTCCGGCTCGCATCAATACGCCGAAATGGGGGCCATGCGCTTCCCGCAAAATTTCATGCAGTCGCGGTTGTTCAGTTTCTGGGATTATCTGAACGAGACCGCCGGCCAGACCTCAGGCGCAAAGCAGATCCCCAGGATTCCCTACGTCATGCATGACGCGACCCGGCTGCAGGGCTCCGGCAATCTGCTGTGCTACAACGGCATGCCGCCGATCACGCGTAATCGCGCGGCGATCGACAATTCCACGCTGGGCTTCGATCCGACGTTTTCCGGTCCGGAATACGACCCGTTCAAGCAGTTCGGGAAACTGAAGCCGGCGCAGACCTTGATGAATGCGGCGATCGACGTATTCGTCGACAAGTTCGAGTCCGAGGGAATCGACAGCGCATGGGCCTACATGAAGACCTATGACAGCTATTCCGTCCGGTCCTATCTCGAGGAAATAGGCGACGGCAAGACACCCTATCCGTCCCGGATCGTCGACTACCTGGAAACCGCGCTGTCCTATAGCGGCATGTTCGACCTTTCGTTGACCGAGATGGTGCTCGACCAGTTCAGCTTCATCTCGACCCAGGACTGGTTCGCCATGGACGGCGGCACGAGCCGGATCACCGACGAAATGGTCAATCGCCTGCCGTCAGCCGTCGTTCACACGCGCACCCGTGTCACCAAGCTCGAGGAGAGCGCCGACGGCGCGATCATCCATTACGACCAGGGAGACGGCACCCAGTCGAATACGGCGACGTTCGACCGGGTGTTCGTCACGCTGTCGAACAGTGCGTTGCGTTTCCTCGACACGCCGTCGACGTGGGCCGCGAGCAAGTACGAAGCCATTCGCATGCTGAAGATGACCAACGCGACCAAGATCGCGCTGGGGTTCAAGACGCGCTTCTGGGAACAAAAGGGACCTTACAGCGACGGCATGAAAGGCGGACAAAGCGACACCGACCTGCCGGTGCGAAGCATCGTCTACCCGTCGTTCGGCATCGGCGAACCCGGCCCCGCCTATCTGTTGGGCAGCTATTGCTGGCAAAACGACGCCGACAAGTTCTCGCACCTGAGCAACGCGGACATGCTGGATGCTGCATTGCGCTCGGTCGTCCACCTTCACGGCGAGGTCGCACGCGAACAATACCTCGGACACGGTGCGGCAATCGTGTGGAACAAGGAACAGTACATCGGCGGCGGCTTCGAATTCTTCCAGGCCGCGCAGTTCGGCGAACTCTTTCAGAACGCTCAAGCGCCGGACGGGCGGTTCAACTTTGCCGGCGAGCATCTCGACATGGTGCACTACTGGATTGCCGGCTCGTTCAACTCCGCGTACCGGGTGGTGTGGGAAGCGTTGATCCTGGAGGGCCTCGCCAGCGACGCAAACCTGGCGACGCTCGAAGAGGCGTTGGGCGGCGGCATCATCAACCCGACGATGATTCCTCACCTCGAGGGATCGATCGAGCTCTTCAATCAACTGTTCGAGGCGGCGGCAACGGCCTGAACGGTCGCGCACGCTGGACGCTCCACTCTTTCGATGAGGATTTCCGCCATGAACAAGCTTACCGATTTGAGAAACGAGGTCGCCCCCGCCAGCGCGATCGAAGCGCTGGACAACTATTTCGCGAGATTGACCGGTAGCGGGATCGAGCGAGCCGCGCTCGAGGAACTGCCCTCGACCATTCCCGGATTCGTGTTCGCGTGGTTGCTGCACGACCGTGAGTACGGTCCGCCCGAATATGCCGATGCAGGCGTATTCGACGAAACCACGACGCCGTGGCTCGACAACATCGACGCGGTGCCGCCGAGCCAGCGCTGGACCCCCGACGATCTCGACGCGATGCAGCGGCGCGGCGCGCAGAAGGACAGCGAAGCCGCGTACGCGCTTGCTCACCGGCCGCCGCCCGATCAGCTCGGCCCGGATCCGAAGGACCATATCGCCCAGGCGTTCAGTCTGGGCATGTATGACCCGAGCGTCTTCACCCAGGAGCAGATCGCCAGGCTGACGTCCTTCTGGGTCGCCGACGATGCGGAATTCGCGCGGCAGCGACTGGGCGGCGCCAATCCCGACATGATCCGGGTGTTCATCGAGCCGGACAACGTGTTGAAGGACATACTCGACGACGGCGCCGGCGCGCATGACCTGCCGAAGCTGCTCGAAACACTCAAGCGGGCCCACAACGCCGGCACCTTTGCCAATGACGGCGATCTGTTCTGGAGCGACGCCTACCGGGATATTCTCGGCCCCTTGGTGGATAAAAAGCGTGTTCGCAACGGCCAGTATCTCGCGGTCCCGCGCGTGTTCTATACCCGCGACGGCGCAGGCCGATCGTTGACGCCGCAAGCCATCCAGCTCCAGCCGCACGGGTATTGGTTTACGCCGGACGACGGCCCGAATGCGTGGCTGCTGGCGAAATTGCATGTCGCCTCCGCAGACGCCCAGTGCTGGTTCGCCGGCACGCATCTGTTCAGCACGCACAGCATCGTGATGATTTTTTCGATCGCGACGCAACAGCTGCTGGCGCAGAACAAGCTCGACCCGAATCATCCGATCGTGAAGCTGGTTGCGCCCCACCTGAAGAAGGTCTTCGACATCAACAATGCCGTGTACAACTTTCACGGCGACGGCGCCGACCGCGGCATCTATGGCCTCGGTCAGTTCTGCGATGCCGTCCTGCCCGGCGGGCGCATCGGTGTCTACGAGATCATCAAGGCGTTCTTTGCGAGCCCCCCCGGCACGCCACTCGGCGCGTATAACTTCAATAACGAGTATTTCTGGGGCGTGCTCTCTCGCAGCGGCATGTTCAAGGAGAACTTCGACGGTGACTTCCCGTACCGGGACGACGGGGCGCCCTGGTGGGATGCGATCAGGCGGTTCACGGACGCCATCGTCAACGCGACGTACGCATCCGATGAGGCGTTGGCTGCCGACAGCGCGATCACGAACTGGATGGACACGATCACGCAGGCATTCAATCACGATGGCTTGACGCATTTCTCCTACACCGCCGGGAAGCCCGGATTTTCACAGCAGCTCGCCACGCTGCTGTTTCTCGCGACCGTCAAACACACCGCGGTCAACAATGCCATGCTGGACAGCTACGGCTTCATCCCGAACGGCGCCTTTGCGATGAACGCGGCGCCGCCGACCGGGCCGGACGTGTCCGATGAAATGGTGATCCGCTCGTTGCCCGATCCATTGGACCTGGCGAACCCGTCCAGCACGATCCTTCCGCAGATCGGCTTCGTGATGGCCGGCACGCCGGAAGTGGACTATTTGATCTGGGGTGACGGCAGCCCGGATGCGCTGCAAAAACTCTATGGCTACGATCCGCTCACGCAGCCGAAGCAGGTCCAGGCCGTGAACCGCTACCACGACGACCTGGCCAACGTCGACACCACGATCGAGGCCAACCGGAAGCAGCGTATTGCGAACTACGTCGCGCAGGGCGGCGACCGGAACCTGATTCCCAACAGCGTGCTTTATCCGTACCTGTCGGTTGGTCAGGTCATGGCGTGCATTCAGATCTAATCCAGGGAGCTCCACGATGAGCATCGATCAGTTTCTGAGCAACGATCAGCATTGGAATCTATTTCGTACGCCGGACGATCTGCAGGATGCGACGACCGGCAATCGCCTGCTCGTCCGCGCCGGCAGGACCGAAACCGTTTCGTCCTATCTGAACAAGCGGCTGGCGCAGATCGGGGTCAAGTACGTGATGAGCATCCCCGGCGACTACATCGCCGAATGGGTCGAAACGCTCGACGACAGCGAGATAAGCGCGGGCCTGGTGCGGGTGCATCCGAACAATGAAATGTGCGCGACTTACGCCGCCGACGGGTACGGGCGCGCAGCCAACGGGCGCGTCGGCTGCATCGCGTGCACGTACGGCGTCGGCAGCCTGAATGCCGCGCAGGCGGTCGCGGGCGCGCTGGTCGAGTCGGTGCCGCTCGTGGTGATCAACGGCAGCCCGTCGGTCGCCCAGTTCGACGCGCAGCGCGACCTGGGCATCCTCTGGCACCACATGGTCGATGGCAGCCACACCGACCTGAGGATCTTCCAGGGCATCACGACGATGGCCGTGCGGATCGATAATCCCGCCACCGCGCCTGCGCTCATCGATGCCGCGCTGGTCGCCTGCATCACCGAAAGCAAGCCCGTCTATATCGAGATCGCGCTGCAGATCGAAGCATGCCCGTGCGAGCCGGTGCCCGACACGCCGCTCAGGCGGGCGCCTCGCCCACAGTCGACACAGGTGCTGACCGCGGCCGTGGATGCGGCGATGTATCACCTGAGCGCGGCGAAGCGGCTGGTGGTGCTCGGTGGCGTCGAAATCGCCCGCTACGGCCTGCAGCAGAAATTCGTCGAGCTGCTGAAGCTGCTGGAGGCGCCTTATGTATCCGATTTGCTGGGCAAGACCATCCTCAGCGAATATCGCGACGACATCCGTTTCAGCGGCGTGTACAACGGCCGCAACTCGCAGCCCAATGTGGCCGATCTGGTCAAAAAGGCCGACGTGATCCTGGCGATCGGCTCGCGGGATACGGATTTCAACTTCGCCGGCCTCGCGTCCGCCGATTTTCAGCCCGGCCCGGGCGACGACGCGTTTCCGTCGGCGGTCCGGGTGGTGGCCCGGGCCGATGCCGCGTGGGTCGCGGGAACGAATCGGTACTGGGGCAATGTCGATCTGGGCGCCTTCCTGGATGCGTTGATCGCGCGCGTCGAACAATTCGGCAGCCAGCTCCAGCGGCCATTCCCCGGGCTGGAGTCAGGCACGCCGTGGGACATCCCGGCGCCCGGCCAGTACGCCGGTTCCGCAAGCGTCACCTGGGACAGTTTCAAGTCGCTGTTTCAGCACCAGCTCCTGGACCGCTACCAGGAAGCCGACGCCCCGGTCGTCCTGGCCGACACCGGCTTGACCTTTTATTCCCTCAACAACCTGAAACTGCCTGAATCCGGTTACATCGGGCAGCTCGCGTGGGGCGCCATCGGTTACACGGTCGGCGCCAACTACGGCGCGAAGCTGGCGAACAGGGAAGTCGGTCGCGCGCATCGGCGGGCAATCAGCGTCTGCGGCGACGGCGCGTTCTCCGAGTCGGTCAATGCGCTGGGGACGATCGCCCAGCTCGGGCTCGATTCCGTCATATTCGTGATGGTCAACGGGGTCTTTGCAATCGAACAATGGCTGATCAATGCCAATGCGTTCGCCGCCGACGCGCCGCCGCCGCATTTCAGCCCGCTCACCAGCGTGCCGCAAAGCAAGATCTGGGATTACGTGAAGCTCGCGGAAGGTTTCGGCGGGGTTGGCTATCTGGCGCGGACCAACGAAGAGTTGAGTACCGTGCTGGACAAGATTCATGGCGGAATCCCGACGAACCCGACGACCGGCCAGCCGACGTTCACGCTGGTGGCCGTTGCCCTGCCCGCGAAGGATCTGCCGTCGAACACGCGTTGGAAGGTGAAGCCAAGCTGATCGTTTCAGACACGCGGTGCAAGACGCACCCCATGCAAGCCTGTACGCGATGCCGCGGTCGGTCATGCCGACCGACCGCGGTCATCCCGATCTTGCCCAACTCGACACGCACGCCACTCCCCCTTCGCGAACACCGGCACGCTCAGCCCGCGCCGCCGCTGTCGCATCCGCGCCTAAGCGCCGCGCCGCCCTCTTGCGACGCCCGTTCGCCGCATGCTAGAGTCGCGGCCATTCCGATTCCCCCACTCACCGCAAGGAGAAAAAAATCATGACGTCACGCCAGCTCTCCTCCCGTCGCGGGTCGTAGTTCGGGTTCATCGCGTCCGTTCGTTTCAACGGTTTCAACGTTCACGCAGCGCAGTCGATTGCATCGTCGTTCCGGCGATGCCGCGGGTCGTCCTGACCCGATTCCGTCTGCCGTTCTCCCGACATCCGATGTCAGGCAGTGCATTCGCGCGCGCTGCCCGTGCCATGGCCCGCCGTTCCCTTTCTGCATTGAACGGATTTTTTCATGGGCAATTCCCTGCAATATCTGGCGGACGGCGTCACGCTGTGCGCATCCGCCGACACCTGGATCGAAGGTGAGGCGATCCGGCAGCTGCAACTCGCTGCCACCCTTCCCGGCATGCGGCGCGTCGCCGGCATGCCGGATCTTCACCCCGGGCGCGGCTACCCGGTCGGCGCCGCGTTCTTCTCGACCGGCTGCCTGTATCCGGCGCTGATCGGCGGCGACATCGGCTGCGGCATGGCGCTGTGGCAAACCGCGCTCGACGCGCGGCGCGCGAGCGCCGTGCGGCTCGTCGGGCAACTCGGCTCGATCGACGCGCGTCTCGACGACAGCTGGCAAGCGTCGATCGCCGACGCCGGACTGGCCGGCCACGCGTTCGCCGCGTCGCTCGGCACGATCGGCAGCGGCAATCACTTCGCAGAACTGCAGAAGCTCGACACCGTGTACGACGCCGAGGCCGTGCAGGCGCTCGGCCTCGATCGCGGCCGGCTGCAACTGCTCGTGCACAGCGGCTCGCGCGGCTTCGGCCAGTCGATCCTCGAGCGGCACATGGCCGCGCACGGCTACAACGCCCTCGACGACACGCGTGCCGAGTGCGCGGCCTACCTGCAGCGTCACGACGAAGCGCTGCGCTACGCGGTCGCCAATCGCGAGCTGATCGCGCGCCGCATGCTCGCGCGGTGGCGCAGCAGCGGCCAGCGCATTCTCGATGTGAATCACAACCTGGTCAGCCGCGCCGTCGTCGACGGCGTGCCGGGCTGGCTGCATCGCAAGGGTGCGACGCCCGCCGACGCGGGGCCGGTCGTGATCCCGGGCTCGCGCGGCGACTACAGCTACCTCGTCGAGCCGCTGCCGCGCGACGACGCGGCCAGCCTCGCTTCGCTCGCGCACGGCGCCGGGCGCAAGTGGTCGCGCGCCGATTGCAAGGGCCGGCTCGAACGGCGCTTCGCGCCGTGGCAGCTGATCCGCACGCGGCTCGGCAGCCAGGTCGTCTGCGAGAATCGCGAGCTGCTGTATGAGGAGGCGCCGCAGGCGTACAAGCCGATCGACAGCGTCGTGGACGCGCTCGAAGCGGCGGGCCTGGTGCGCAAGCTCGCGCGGCTCGCGCCGGTGCTGACCTACAAGACGTCCGGGGAGTGTTGCTGATGCTGCTCCAGATTTCTTCGTCACACGGCCCGGCGGAGTGCCAGCTCGCCGCGGCGAAGGCGCTGCAGCGCCTGCAGGTCGAAGCCGACGCGTGCCGCGTCGCGCTGACGGTGCTCGACGTGCAGCCGGGCGAGCGCCCGGGCACGCTGCGCTCCGTGCTGCTGGATCTCGACGGGGCCGGCGCCGCCGCGCTCGCGGACCGCTGGACCGGCACGCTGCAGTGGATCTGCGCGAGCCCTTACCGGTTGCGTCATTCGCGCAAGAACTGGTTCGTCGGCGTCACCCGCTGCGCCGACGCGCCGCCGTTGCCGGACGGCGCAGTGAAGTTCGAAGCGATGCGTGCGCGCGGCCCCGGCGGACAGCACGTCAACAAGACCAGCTCGGCGATTCGTGCGACCCATCTCGCGACCGGCACGTCGGTCCGGGTCGAAAGCGAACGCAGCCAGCACGCGAACAAGCGGCTGGCGCTGCAACTGCTGCACGCGCGCCTGCAGGAGCAGGCCGACCGCCAGGCCGGGCACGCGCGCGAGCAGCGGCGCATGCAGCATTTCGCGCTGGAACGCGGTAATCCGGTGCGGGTGTTTCATGGCGTCGCGTTCACGCCGTCGGGCTGAGCGCGCACGCATTCGGCCCATGGGTCGCCGCCGGCCGCGCATGCGGCCGGCGTTCACCTCACGCGCATGTCGCGCCCCTCACCTCGGCGCGCTGCCGCCCCCCGTCTCATCACCTCCGGCCGCCGATTGCGGCGCCGTCAACGTCTCCAGCAGCCGGTCCCGAAACGGATTCGGCGTGCTCGCGACGCGCGGCACGCACACACGCAGCTCGCGGCGCGCCCACGTCTCCGACAGCGTCAGCACGGCGACGTTGGCGGGCGTGCCGTCGGCGAGCGCCGAACGTGCGACGACGCCGATTCCCGCCCCCGACGCGACGAGCTTCACGATCGCCGCGTAGCTCGACACCTGCACCCGCACGTCCAGCAGCCCGCCGAGCGCGCCCGCATGCCCCATCAGGAACGTATGCAGCGCCGCGCCTGTCTGCAGGCTGATGAACGGCCGCCCGAGACACGC
This sequence comes from Burkholderia ubonensis subsp. mesacidophila, assembly GCF_002097715.1. Taxonomy (NCBI): domain Bacteria; kingdom Pseudomonadati; phylum Pseudomonadota; class Betaproteobacteria; order Burkholderiales; family Burkholderiaceae; genus Burkholderia; species Burkholderia ubonensis. The sequence continues at coordinate 1,878,030 of NZ_CP020737.1, read as the reverse complement.
GGCGAACGCGATCTCCGCGCGCTTCGCGAGATCGCTGTCATGCGGCGCGACGACGACGAGCTCGTCCTGCCGGTACGGATGGAACGCGAGGTCCGGGTGGTCGGCTTCGAGCGCCACCACCCCGATATCGGCGCGGCCCGCGGCGACGGCGGCAACGATGTCGTGGCTCGTGCGCTCCTCGAGCGAGATCCGCACGTTCGGGTAGCGCGCGAAGAAGCGGCCGAGATCGTCGGGCAGGTGCGAATGGATCGCGTTGTTGTTCGCGAAGCACGTCACGTGACCGACGAGCCCGTGCGCGAACGGCGCGAGATCCGCGTTCATCTGCTCGAGCTGCGCGAGGCAGCGGCGCGCGTGCTCCATCACGATGCGCCCGGCGGGCGTCGGCGTAACGCCCCGCGCCAGCCGTTCGAGCAGCGGCGCGCCGACCGCCTCCTCCAGCCCCTTGATGCGCAGGCTCACCGACGACGGCGCGAGATGGCACCGCTCGGCGCCGCGCGTGAGGTTGCCCTCTTCCGCGACGGCCAGGAATACCGCGAGATCCGTCAATTCGTAACGCATGAGCCGTGTCCGGAACGATCTGCGCCGATTGTGCGGCCGGCATTCGGATTTGGCAAACGGTCCGTTTGAAATTTCCCGATGTATGCCGAATCGGTGCGGGACGATACTGCGTGCAATCCCGCACTGTTCTGGAGATGCGAATGAGTCAAGCCGGTCACCCCCTGTCCCCGCCGCCGCTCGCCGGCCTCACCGTCGTCGCGATCGAGCAGGCGCTCGCCGCGCCGCTGTGCACCTGCCGCCTCGCGGACATGGGCGCGCGCGTGATCAAGATCGAGCGCCCGGACGGCGATTTCGCGCGCGGCTACGACGCGGCCGCGAACGGGCAATCGTCGTACTTTCTGTGGACCAATCGCGGCAAGGAGTCGGTCGTGCTCGACTTCAAGCAGCCGGACGACGCCGCGCTGCTCGACCGGCTGATCGCGGGCGCGGACATCTTCGTGCAGAACCTCGCGCCCGGCGCGCTCACCCGCGCGGGCTTCGACAGCGCGGCGCTGCGCGCGCGCCATCCGCGGCTGATCACCTGCGACATCACCGGCTACCGGACGGGCGACGGCGTGAGCGCGCTGAAGGCGTACGACTTTCTCGTGCAGTGCGAAAGCGGGCTCGTCAGCGTAAGCGGCGCGCCCGGCGCGGAGGTGACGGCATGAGCGGCGTCGATATCGTGACCTTGCGCGAGTGGCTCGGCCGCTCCATCGAAGACCGCGACGTGCTGTCGGTGCGTCACGCGCGGCTGATGGCCGCGACAGTCGGCAGCGACCCGGCGCAACTCACGGCCGGCGCGCCGCTGCCGCCGCTCTGGCACTGGCTGTACTTCCTCGAAGGCTTGCCGCCCGAGCAGCTCGGCCGCGACGGCCACCCGCGGCGCGGCGGGTTCCTGCCGCCGGTGCCGCTGCCGAACCGCATGTGGGCCGGCGGCCGCGTGCGGTTCCATGCGCCGCTGCCGCTTGGCGCCGATGTGACCAAGCGCTCGACGATCCGCGCCGTCGAGCACAAGCACGGGCGCTCGGGCGAACTCGTGTTCGTCACGGTGCTGCACGAGATCCTGCACGCCGGCGCGGTCGCGATCGCCGAGGAGCACGACATCGTCTACAAGGAGGCGTCGCCGGGCGGCGCTGCGCGACCGGCCCCGGCACCCGCTGCACCCTGTGCGCCCGAGCATCGAGACACGTTCGTCGCGACGTCGACGACGCTGTTCCGCTACTCCGCGCTGACCTTCAACGGCCACCGCATCCATTACGACCAGGACTACTGCCGCGACGTCGAGGGTTATCCGAACCTCGTGATTCACGGTCCGCTCAATGCGACGCTGCTCGCCGGTTACGCGGAGCGCGTCGCCGGCAGGCCGTTGCGCGCGTTCCATTACCGCGGCGTGCAGCCGGCGCTGCTCGGCAACGCGCTGACGCTGAACGCGACGCGCACCGAAGACGGCTATGCGCTGTGGACCGCCCTGCCCGACGACAGCGTATCGATGCGCGCGGACGCGATGTTCTAGCCACCGTCCCGATCAGGGCGAGACAAACACAAGGAGACAGGCGCGATCGCACCGTGTGATGGGACGCGATGGCCATTCCGGTTCGAGTCCGGTACCCGACACCGCGTGCGGCCTGCCGCGCCCCTCCAGACGGGCGCTTCGCCAGCCTTTCTCGCCGGGAAAGGACGCTTGAGGCTTGCTCAATTTTCGTGCGCGCCGAAGTCGCCCACTATGTGCCGGACGATCGGCGCATCCCGGACGCCGTCGCTTCCCGGCCCAGCGCCGCGGCATATCGAAAATCAGGAGACACGATGAACAGCCAATTCCTCGACCTGGGCGGCGACGCGAGCCTGCCCGCGTCGCCCGCCCGCGCCGCCGATGCAGCCGCGGCGCGCCACACCGCGCGCGACGTCACGCTGGGCGATTTCATGGACGACCTGCCGGTCGGCGCGCTGCACCGCTTCGTCGTGTGGGTGATCGGCATCGGGCTGTTCTTCGACATGTACGAGATCTTCCTCGTCAGTACGATCGGCACCGCGCTGCAGCACGAATACGGGCTGAACCCGCAGAGCGGCGATTTCAAGCTGCTGCTCGCGTCCGCGTTCATCGGCATGTTCTTCGGCGCGATGTGCCTCGGCAGCCTCGCCGACCGCATCGGCCGGCGCAAGGCGTTCCTGCTGACCCTCATCTGGTACAGCGCGTTCTCGCTGATCGGCGCGTTCTCGGTCAACGCCGACATGCTGGTGATCTGCCGCTTCCTGACCGGCATCGGCGTCGGCGCGATCTATCCGGTCGCGGACAGCTTCCTGTCGGAGATTCTGCCGAAGGCACGCCGTGGGCGGCTTGCTGCGTGGGCTTACACGACTTCCTATGTCGCAGTGCCGCTCGTCGGCTTTCTCGCGGTGTGGCTCAATCCGATGCACGTCGGCGGCGTGGCCGGCTGGCGCATCATCCTCGCGATCGGCAGCCTCGGCGCCGTGTACGTGTTGTTCGTTCAGCGCCGGCTGCCGGAAAGCCCGCGCTGGCTGCTGGCTCAAGGACGCGTTGACGAGGCCCATGCGATGCTGCGCCGCTTCGCCGACAGCGCAGGCGTCAGCATGCCGGCGCGCTTCACGACCACGGCGGAGCCGCAGCGGCCGCTGGCGCTGCGCGAGCGCATCGCGCTGCTGCGCCGCCAGTCGTATGACAAGCGCTATCTCATGCTGACGATCTTTCATCTGTTCCAGGGCTTCGGCTATTACGGCTTCGGCACGCTGGCGGGCGCGGTGGTCAAGAGCCGCGGCTTCGACGTGACCAGCAGCACGCTGTTCATCGCGCTGTCGTTCGTCGGCTATCCGATCGGCTCGCTGCTGTCGATTCCGTTGCTCAACTGGATCGAGCGCCGCACGCTGGTGATCGGGTCGATTCTGTCGATCGCGGTGTTTGGTCTTGGTTTCGCGTACTCGGGGAACACCGCGCTGATCGTCTGCTTCGGCGTGTTGACGACTTGCGCGTCAAATGTGTTCAGCAACGCGTATCACGTTTATCAGGCGGAGATTTTTCCCGCTCGCGTGCGGTCGACTGCGATCGGCAGCACGTATGCGCTGTCGCGAATCGTTAGTGGGGTGCTGCCGTTTATTCTGCTGCCAGTGCTTGTGCAGTACGGCGCTGGTGCGATGTTCGGGGTGATCTCGGTTGCGCTTGGGATCGTCGCCGTTACGTTGCGCGTGCTCGGGCCGCTGACTACGCGGCGGAGTCAGGATGAGATCAATCCGGTGTGATTCGATGTGGAAAGGGGGCACTCGGCGGTACGGCGGTGCGCGTCGCTTGAGCGCTACTCTCGTTCGGTTCTTCGTGGGTTTCCGTAGATGCCGCTTGCCGACCCAATATCGCCACACGGAACGAAGCAATTTGGATGGCCGGTTCCTCGATGGAACCAACGCCTGAATGTCCTGGCGATGCTTCGAGTGGATGACGTGACCGATGGGTGATCGCCGTCCGGCCACACCTGCGTTCTCACTTCGATCTGCTCCGCCATCTCGACTGCGTCGTCGACCTCGATGCCGAGAGAGCGTAGCGTGCCGAAGACGTCGAAAGGGAAAATCCGAAAGTTCGAACTGAGCGCGCGGATCGGATCGCACGGTAACGGATCGATCGCGCGTGATGTTTGGGCGCGCTTTGTTGCGCGCGCCCTGGTGCCTCAAATGCGTTGGCTGTCTCGAACTGGGGTATCGCCTTTAACCGCGCGTGTCGACCCAGTTGCGTGCCCAGCGGGTCGAGTGCTGCAGCGCCTGCTCTTCGCTCGTGAAGTAATCGAGCGAATAGAACTGGTAGCTGCCTTCGGCGCACGCGCTATCGGTGCGTTCGAGCAGCAGGTTGGATGAAAAACTACCGTCGGGCAAACGATGCGCCGAGGGTTGGACGGCATAGCCGTTGTATTGTTGAATTTGTTTGTTCTGCATTTTAATTTTAATGATGTTCGAGTGCGCGCGTGCCGTGCGAAACGTGCACGGGTGCGCCGATTCAAAGCCATTGCGAGCCGAATCTGAAGCAGCCGGAAAGCGAAAAAAGGGCGTTGCAGCCAGGGGGGAGAATGAAGCGCAACGAGGCGTGTGGCGCTTGGCCAGTTGCTGCAAAAGCAGATGCAGCTAAGAGCGATCGCGCCAACTTTGGGAGACAAGGCTCCGCGAGGGTGTCGCTGCAACCCGGTGTCCGTCGCGGGACGCCGGGTCCTTCACACTTTACAGCGGCTTGATGTTAGCCGCTTGCAGACCCTTCGGGCCTTGCTTCGTTTCGAAGCTCACCTTCTGATTTTCAGCCAGCGTCTTGAAGCCGTCGGCTCTGATTTCGGAGAAGTGAGCGAACAGGTCGTCGCCGCCCTTGTCCGGGGTGATGAAGCCAAAGCCTTTGCTGTCGTTGAACCACTTAACGGTACCGGTATCCATGAAGAATCCTTGAGAAAAAAATACGAAGATTTGCTCTGTAAAAGAGCGCGTGAAGCGTCAAGGAGGGAGAGGACAACGAATACCGCTGAGGCGCGAGCAATTGATGAACAGCAATCGAACTTCTTGAACTTCGGACGACACACTAACCGCTGGGCAGCATCAGCGTCAATAGTTATCTTGTAACTGTTTCACCAGGCGGTCAGTTTTGCGGACGAATCGATGCGGCCCTGCCTGGCTGCGCGCCCTACCTGGCATGGCGCGCAGGTTAGACATAGCCATATGCGGTCGGTGGCTCTGAACGACTCATACTCGCCGCACCCCCACCCCGCCGATCCCCGTCACCGCGCCGACATGAAATCAAACAGCTTCGCGATATCCGTCGTCAGCACGCTCCCCGCCTTCACCCCGACCCACAGCGTGCGCGTCGCCCACGCGTCGTCAAGTTTCACGACACACAGCCGCGACCCGGCACGCTCGGTAGTCACCGCATCCCGCGGCAGAATCCCGATGCCCAACCCGGCCTCGATCATCCGGCTGACCCCGTCGAAATTCGACACCTGAATCCGCAGCTTCAACGACCGCTCGACCGCGAACGCCGCGTCGGTCATCCGCGCGAGCAGCGAGCTGCCGTCGCTGAGCCCGACGTAATCCTCGTCCAGCGTATCCGCAAAGCGAACCGTCCCCCGCTCCGCAAAACGATGCCCACGCGGCACCAGCAGCACGAGCTCATCACGCCGATACAGCCGGCGCTCGATGCCCGGCGCCGGCACGTTATCGGCGAACACGCCGAGATCGGCCTTGCCCGACGCGAGCGCGTCGACGATCTCGTGGCTCAGTCTCTCCTCCAGACTGACCTTGATACCCGGATTGGACGTGAGAAAACCCGCAAGATCGACCGGCAGGAACTGAACGATCGCGGACGTATTCGCCCACACGCGGATATGCCCGCGCACCCCCGCGACGTAATCGCTCATCTCGTGCGCCATCCGGTTCACCTGGTCGATAACCTTCGCCGCATGGTCGAGCAGCGCGCGGCCGGCGGGCGTCAGCTCGACGCCGCGCGCGTGCCGGATGAACAGTGCGCTGCCGGTCACGCTCTCGAGTTCCGCGATGCGCTTGCTGACCGCGGACAGCGTGAGCTGGCCGTGCTCGGCCGCCTTTGTCAGGCTGCCGTGCTCCGCGACCAGCACGAAGACCCGCAGCGACTGCAGGTCGAAATGAAGCGGATTCACCATGTCGTATTGCGTGTCTACCGAGAATGGGAGCGGCGCGATGCGCATCGCGCGGGCCGGCGCGCCGTGACCGATTGTGCGTCAACCGGCCGTGCGGCGAAAGTGCGGAAAGCCCGGTCGCGGCGGGACCGGGCGCGGATCGAAGGGAGAGAATCGGGGATGGCAAGGACCAGGCACGCCAGGCGGCCTGATCGGCAGATACGGCGCGAGCGCGCGTCAGATCAGCTCTGAAATCTCGATCAGGTTCAGATCGGGATCGCGCACATAAACGGAACGAATCTTCTGCGTCGCGCCGGTGCGCTCGACCGGCCCTTCGACGATCGGCCAGTTCATCCGCTTCAGGTGAGCGATCACGTCATCGAGCGGCACCGACGCGATGAAGCACTGATCGAGCGCGCCCGGCGCCGGCAGGTGCGCCTTCGGCTCGAATTCCGCGCCGCGCACGTGCAGGTTGATCTTCTGGTTGCCGAAGCGGAACGCGATGCGTCCCGCGCCGAAGGTTTCGAGCCGCATCTGCAGCACGTCGACATAGAAGTGCTTGGTCGCATCGGGATCGACGCAGGTCAGCACGAGGTGGTCGAGGTGATCGATCAGCGCCATGTTGTTCTCCTTGTGATGAAAATCGAAAGCGTCACGCGCCCGCCCGCTGCGCCGGCATGCCGTCCGCCGTCGACGCAGGCGCGGGATGCAGGTCCGAACGGCGCCCGGCCTTCAGGATCTGGCTCGGCACGTCATGCCCGAGCAGCGCCGGCAGGCGCGCGGCCGCGGCGAGCGTCGCCGCGAGGTCGACACCCGTCTCATAGCCGTCGAGTTCGAGCATGTGCACGAGTTCCTCGGTGCACACGTTGCCGGTCGCGCCGGGCGCGTACGGGCAGCCGCCGAGGCCGCCGAGCGACGCGTCGAAGCGGACGATGCCGGCGTCGAGCGCCGCGAGCGTGTTCGCGAGCGCCATGCCGCGCGTGTTGTGGAAATGCAGCGTGAGCGCGAACGCGCCGAAGCGCTCGGCCGCGCGTTCGCACAGCTCGCGCACCTGCGACGGATACGCCATGCCGGTCGTGTCGCACAACGTGAAGCCGTGCACGCCGAGGTCCGCGAAGCGCTGCATCCACGCGAGCATGGCTTCGGCCGGCACGTCGCCTTCCATCGGGCAGCCCATCGCGGTCGACAGCGACACGTTGATCGCCACGCCCACGCCCGCGCCGCGCACCGCGTCGATCACGTCGCGCAGCTGCGCGAACGACTGCTCGCGCGTCATCCGCAGGTTGGCGCGGTTGTGGGTCTCGCTCACCGACATCACGAGATTCACTTCGTCGACGCGGCACGACAGCGCGCGCTCGGCGCCGCGCACGTTCGGCACCAGCGCCGTGTAGACGACGCCCGGCGCGCGCGCGATGCCGTGCATCAGGACTTCCGCGTCGCGCAGCGCCGGAATCGCCTTCGGCGACGTGAACGACGTCACCTCGATCTTCGCGTATCCGCATGCGCTCAGCGCGTCGACGAGCGCGATCTTGTCGTCGGTGTCGACGAAGCGCGCCTCGTTCTGGAAACCGTCGCGCGTCGCGACTTCGTTGATGTAGAGCCGTTTGTGAAGCCGTTTGCCTGTCATCGTCATGTCGTCCGTGAAGGTTCAGATCACGCCGCGCGCGCGCCAGTCGTCGCGCGTCGCCGCATCGATGCCGAGCGAGTCGAGCACCGCGTCGGTGCCCTCGCCGAGCGTAGGCGCCGAGCGCGTGATGCGCCCGGGCGTCGCGCCGAGCTTCGGCACGATGCCCGGCACGCGCACCGGCGTGCCGTCCGGCAGTGTGTCGTCGACGATCATCCCGCGCGCGTGGTAATGCGGATCGGCCGCGATGTCGGCGACGTCGTAGATCCGCCCCGCCGGAATCCGCGCTTCGTTCAGCGCGGCCAGCACGTCGTCGCGGTCCTGAAGCGCCGTCCATGCGCCGATCGCCGCGTCGATGCGCTCGACCTGGGAGACGCGGCCGTCGTTGTGCGCGAGCGCGGGATCGTTGCCGAGATCGGGCCGCCCGACCAGTTCCATCAGCCGCCGGAAAATGCTGTCGCCGTTGCCCGCGATCAGCGCATAGCGGCCGTCGCGGCACCGGTACGCATTGGTCGGCACGACGCCGGGCAGGCTGCTGCCGGCCGCCTCGCGCACCGCGCCGAACACCGCGTATTCGGGCAGCAGGCTTTCCATCATGTTGAACACGGACTCATACAGCGCGACGTCGACGACCTGCCCCTTGCCGCCCTGCTGCTCGCGATGCCGCAGCGCGAGCAGCACGCCGATCAGCCCGTGCAGCCCCGACAGCGAATCGCCGAGCGACACGCCGACGCGCACGGGCGTGCGCCCCGGCTCGCCGGTCAGGTGCCGCAGGCCGCCCATCGCCTCGGCGATCACGCCGAAGCCCGGCCGGTCGCGATACGGCCCGGTCTGCCCGTAGCCCGACACGCGCAGCATGATCAGCCCGGGATTGATCGCCGAGAGCGCGTCCCAGCCGAGCCCCCAGCCCTCGAGCGTGCCGGGCCGGAAGTTCTCGATCAGCACGTCGGCATCGGCGACGAGCCGGCGGATCACGTCCTGGCCTTCCGGCGTGCGCAGGTCGAGCGTCAGCGACGTCTTGTTGCGCGATTGCGCGGCCCACCAGACCGACGTGCCGTCGTGCAGCATCCGCCATTTGCGCAGCGGGTCGCCGGTGCCGGGCGGCTCCACCTTGATCACGTCCGCGCCGAACTCGGCGAGCATCCGGCCCGCGAACGGCCCGGCGATCAGTTGCCCGAGTTCCAGCACGCGAATGCCATCCAGCGGTCTCGTCATGGCTGTCTCCGATGAAGTCGTGTTGTCCATGACGGCGATCATGACCGGGATCGCGCCGCCCGAAAATCGATCGATGCTCAAGCTGGCTTTCCGGAATGGAAAGGCTGGCGGTGCGCAGTCCGGCCTCGTGCCGGGCGGATGGTCGGTCGCGACTTTCCCCGCGGGAAAGCGCACTGGCGCAACGATCAAATCTCGCGGATGCGCGGCACGCACAATCGTGCGCTTCCCGCGTCCGCTCTCTCCTCCGGACGCATGTCACCGACACCAACAGGCCCGACCATGACCCATGCCCCCGTGAACATCGTCTTCCTCGATCGCGCGACGCTGTCGCCGCGCACCGTGCTGAAGCCGTTGCCGTTTCCGCACACGCTGCACGCGTTCGAGCGCACCGCGCCAGCCGACGTGGCAGATCGCATCCGCGACGCGGACGCCGTGATCGTCAACAAGGTCCGGCTGGACGCGGCAGCGCTCGCCGGCGCAAAACGGTTGCGGCTCGTCGCGATCGCCGCAACCGGCACCGACCACGTCGACCTCGCCGCATGCGCCGCGCGCGGCATCGTCGTGAGCAACATCCGCGGCTACGCGGTGCGCACGGTGCCCGAACACACGTTCGCGCTGATCTTCGCGTTGCGCCGCAGCCTCGTCGCGTATCGCGACGCGGTGCGCGCGGGCCGCTGGCTCGACAGCGGCCAGTTCTGCTTCTTCGATTTTCCGATCCGGGATCTGGCGGGCTCGACGCTCGGCATCGTCGGCGACGGCGCGCTCGGGCGCGCGGTGGCCGGCATCGCGCATGCGCTCGGCATGCGCGTACTGTTCGCCGCGCACGGCGGCCACACCGATCCGCAAGCGGGCTATGCACCGCTCGACGCGCTGCTGCGCGACAGCGACATCGTGTCGCTGCACTGCCCGCTCACGCCCGCGACGCGGCATCTGATCGACGCGGCCGCGTTCGCGCGGATGGCGCGCCGGCCGCTCGTGATCAACACCGCGCGCGGCGGGCTCGTCGACGAGTCGGCGCTCGTCGAGGCGTTGCAGTCGGGGCAGATATCAGGCGCGGGCTTCGATGTCGTCAGCGAGGAGCCGCTGCCGGCCGCGCATCCGTTCCAGGCGATCCTGTCGCATCCGGGGTTCATCCTCACCCCGCATGTCGCGTGGGCGAGCGACGAAGCCGTGCAGGCGCTCGCGGATCAGCTGGTGGACAACATCGCCGCGTTTGTCGACGGCGCGCCGCGCCATGTCGTGACGGCGGGTTGAGCGGTACGAAACAGAAACAGGCTCGGGAGATTGGAGTCTGGAGGATTTGGCGCGCAAGACGGCGCCGGAGGGAAACCTGGCGATGCAACGCGCGCCGGGTTCGGCGACCTGCGCGCGGGCATCACGCGATCCGGTTCAATACGCAGCCATTTCGGCGCAGGGATCGACCTTGCTCGGCGAGCAGATCACCGAGTACTTGGCGCTTTCGCGCATCAGGACTTCGCCCTCGCGGAGCGCATCCTTGATTTCAGGATGCTGTGCGTAGGCGAGGAATGCAGAACACACGACCGCGGACATGCAGACCAGCGAAAATGCAATTCTTTCAAGGGCTTGTAAACGTTCAGGCATGATTCGACCTTTCTTCGAGGTCGACATTATATCTCAAATAAGGGTTTTCCCTAGGATGGGCGGGAGGTGCGCGGGTGGCCGCCGTTAATCTTCGCTTAAGTGCGGATCGTCAAAGATGAGCCTGTCGGTTGAGGGCACGGTCGCCCCTGCCGGCTATCCCGTTTTCGGAGGTCCTGATGATGAAATCCGCCCTTTCCCTGCTCGCCGTCGCCGCCGCGCTTGCGGCACCCGTCGCTTCGTTTGCGCAATCCGCCGGCCAGCCGGTCACGCGCGCCGAAGTCGTGTCGCAATTGCGGCAACTCGAACAGTCCGGCTACAAGCCGTCGCGCAACCACTATCCGGACGACATCCAGGCGGCCGAGGCGCGCATCGCTCCCGCCTCGGGCATCGGCAGCGAAGCCGGCGCGACGGTCCAGTCGGGCAATCGCATGATGCCGGCGCACGGCGCCGATGCGCTTTTCAGCCACCATTAACCAGGCAACCCGCGCCGGCCGGCCCGCTGCGTCAGTGCGCGGCCGACGCTGCGCTCGCCGGGCTGCCCGGCCACGCCTTGCCGATCCGGTCGATCAGCGATTTCGCCGCGCCGGTCGCAAGCGCTGCGTCGACGTTCGACGTCTGCCACGCGCCGTCGGCGCCCTGCACGAAGGTCAGCTCCGCGCGCGTCGGCGCATTGTCGGGGTCGCGCCACGTGAACACGACGTTGCACGCGTAGGTGCGCTCGCCGAGCTTCTTGCAGTCGCCGTCCGGCTTGACCGACACGACGTCGGCCGACACCGGCAGCGGCTGGCCGAGCAGCGCGTTGAGGCCGCCGTGGTTTTCGGCTTCGAGCGCGCGGCGCACGGCCGCGTCGACGTCGCGCGCGCCGGGGCCGGCGTGGAACAGGTTGCAGGCGGCGACGAGCATCGTCGAGACGCCAAGCGTCAGCAGCGTGTGGAACTTCATGGTGATCCGTGATCCGGTGAGCAATGGGAAGCGCGCCGAGCCCGCGCCCCGCAGGACGCCGGGCGCGCGCCGGTATGCCGCGTAGTCTGCAACGTTCGCGCCCCGTACACGGTATCCATTTGTAACCAATTGCACTGCGTGCTCGCGCTGCGCGCTACTGCCGCTCCTGCTTCACGCGGCTCACGAGCTGCGTCGGGCTCACGAACTGCAGCGCGATCACGACCCACACGAGCGTGATCGCCATGTAGATCATCGCCATCGCGTCGATCGACTGCGGCGCGCGCACGCCGGTCGAGAACACGGCGTAGTACAGCGCGACGACGAGCGTCTGGGTGCTCGGCCCGGCGGTGAAGAAGGTCAGCTCGAACATCCCGATCGTGCGCACCAGCACGAGCAGCCCCGCGGCGAGCATGCCCGGCACCAGCAGCGGCAGCAGCACGTAGCGGAAATAGCGCCACGTGTTCGCGCCGAAGATGCGCGCGGCCGATTCGAGGTTCGGGTCGATCTGCTCGATGAACGGCGTCATCACGAGGATCACGAACGGCAGCGCCGGCACGAGGTTCGCGAGGATCACGCCGGACAGCGTGCCCGCGAGCCCGACCTTGTACATCACGGTCGCCATCGGAATCCCGTAGGTGACGGGCGGCACCATCAGCGGCAGCAGGAACACCAGCAGCGCGAAGCGCTTGGCCTGAAACTGCGCGCGCGCGAGCGCATAGGCGGCCGGCACGCCGAGCGCGATCGACAGCAGCACGACCGCGCCGACCACCTCGACCGTCACCCACAGCACGCTCGCGAGCTGGAAGTCCTCCCACGCCTTCGCGTACCAGTGCAGCGTGAAGCCCTGCGGCAGCGGCGTGCCGAACCAGCGCGTCGCCACCGAGTTCACCGCGACGGTCGCGATCAGCAGCATCACGTTCAGCAGGAAAAACGCCATCACGCCCCAGACGAGCGCCTGCCACGCACGGGCGGCCGCGCTGCGGCGCGCCTTCTGCGGTTTCATCGTGTTGACGGGCCGCGCGCCGTCGTCGCGTCGCGCGTCGTGCGGGCCGGACTGCGACGGCCACGTCCGCGCGGCATGATTGTCGGTCGCCATCAGCCCTTGCCTCCCGTCACCGGCCCGGTATAGAAGAAGCGGCGCGCGCCGAGCATCGACGCGACCACCACCAGCTGCACGAAACCCATCACGATCGCGATCGCCGACGCGAGCGCATAGTCGTAGCTCTCGAACGCGGCCTCGGCCGCGGCGATCGAGATCACCCGCGTCGGCCCGGCCGGCGCGCCGAGCAGCACGGCCGACGGGAACACCGAGAACGCCTGCACGAACGACAGGCACGCGGCCATCGTCAGGCCCGGCACCAGCAGCGGCAGGTAGATCTGCCGGAACTGCTGCCACGGGTTCGCGCCGAGCGTCGCGGCCGCGCGCGCGAGCGTCGGGTCGATGCCGCTCACGTACGACAGCATCAGCAGGAATGCGAACGGAAAGCCCGACACGATCAGCGACAGCAGCACGCCCCAGTAGTTGTGCGTGAGGCGCACCTCGTCCGTGTACAGGTGCAGCCCCTGCAGCGCCTGCGGGAACCAGCCGTTCGGGCCGAAATACGTGAGCATCCCGTCCGCGACGAGCACCGTGCCGAGCGTAACCGGAATCACGAGCAGCGTCGTCACGAGCTTCTGGTACGGCGAATGGCGGCGCAGCGCGAACGCGACCGGCACCGACACCCCGACGTTGATCAGCGTCGCCGGCACCGCGAGCTTCAGCGTGACGATCACGGTCGGCCACATCGCGGTGTCGGTGAAGAACTGCACGTAGTTCGCGAGCGCGCCGCCGCCGTTCATCGGCTGGAACGACAGCACGAGCCCGTACGCGAACGGATAGATGAACAGCGCGACGATGAAGCCGAGCGCGGGCGTGACGAGCCAGCCTTTCGCGTCGCGCGGCGCGGCGGGCGCGAGGAGCGTGCTCATGCCGCCTCCCGCCGGGCCGCCCCAAGGGGCGTAGCGGGGAATTCGCGGAGCACCGCTCCGCGCCCGCGCAGCCGGCCGGCTTTGCAAAGCCGGCCGTGGACGGCAGCCGCCCCCTTGCGGGGCAGCGAACGAATGTGAGCGTGGGGGCGGTTCATTCCGTTTCCCCTGCATAGACCAGCGTGCGCTCCGGCGCGATACGAAGACGCAGCCGCTCGCCTTCGCCGAATTCGCCGGCCACGCGCGCCCAGATCTTGCCGAACGGCGCGACCGCGCGGATCAGCGAATCGCGGCCGCCGTACTCGACGGTCTCGACCGTCGCGTCGAACGCGTTGTCGTCGGCTGCGTCGGCGCGCACGAAATCGTCGGGACGCAGCGCGACCGCGACGTCCTTGCGGTCGAAGCCGGCCATCGGCACGCCGGTGAGCCGCACGCCGGAAGCGGCGACCGCCACGTGCTCGCCCGCCATTCCTTCGAGCGTGAACGGCAGCACGTTGCGATAGCCCATGAAGCGCGCGACGTGCAGGTTGTGCGGCCGCGTGTAGACCTCCTTCGGCGACGCGACCTGCTGGACGACGCCCTCCTTCATCACGACGATCCGGTCGGCCATCGACAGCGCCTCGTCCTGGTCGTGCGTCACGTAGATCGTCGCGCGTTCGAGCTGCGTGTGGATGCGGCGGATTTCCGCGCGCATCTCGATGCGCAGCTTGGTGTCGAGATTCGACAGCGGCTCGTCCATCAGCACGAGCGGCGGCTCGATCACGATCGCGCGCGCGATCGCGACGCGCTGCTGCTGGCCGCCGGACAGCTGGCCGGGCAGCCTGCCCTCGTGGCCAACGAGCTGCACGAGTTCGAGCGCCGCATGCGCGCGCTTGCGGGTGTCCTGCTTCGACACGCCGCGCATCTTGAGGCCGAAGCCGACGTTGTCGAGCACCGACATGTGCGGGAACAGCGCGTAGTTCTGGAACACCATGCCGAAGCCGCGGCGCTCGGGCGGCAGCACGTCGATGCGTTCGTCGTCGAGCCAGATGCCGCCGCTCGTGAGCGGCTGCAGGCCCGCGATGCAGTTCAGCGCCGTCGATTTGCCGCAGCCGGACGGGCCGAGCAGCGCGATGAACTCGCCGCGCCGGATGTCGAGGTCGAGCCCGCTCAACGCGGCGACCTGCGCGCCTTCCGCATTGGCGAAGCTGCGGCATACCGCGTCGAGGCGCAGCTGTTCGAAAGTGTGCTTCATCGCGATCTTCCTGACGGCCTCCGATGGCGCGGGCGCCGCGGCGCCCGCCAGGTCATGCGTGAATCGACGGGTTGCTTCGATGCGTTACTTCGACTTCTGCGAGCCGATCTCCCGGTCCCACTTCTGGAACGCGGCGACCATCGCCTGCGCGCTGAGCGGCTGCATATGCGGACGCTCGGCCAGCAGCTTCGCGTACTCGGGGCGGCCGAATTTCCTGACGACCTCCTGGCTGTGCGCGGGCGCCATCTCCAGCGTCACGCCCTTCACGGACGGGCCCGGATAGAAGTAGCCGTCGTCGTAGGTCATCGCCTGCTGCGCGGGTTCGAGCAGGTAGTTCATCAGCTTGAACAGCACGTCGAGCTTCTCTTTCGGCACGCCCTTCGGGATCACCATGTAGTGCGCGTCGTTCACCCACGTCATGTCGTCGAACGCCTGGATCCGGAACTCGGCCGGCACGATGCCGAGCGCGCGCGGGTTCAGGTCCCAGCCGGTGACGGTTACCGTCATGTCGCGCGTGCCCTCGCCGAGCTCCTTCATCACGGCCGACGTGCCGCCCGGGTAGTACGGGATGCAGTCGTTCAATGCTTTAAGAAACGCCCAGGTCTTGTCCCAGCCGTTGATCGGGTCCTGCGGATTCTTGTCGCCGAGCACGTACGGCAGCCCCATCAGGAACGTGCGGCCCGGGCCCGAGTTCGCCGGACGCGCGTAGATCAGCTTGTTCGGATGCGCCTTGCACCACGCGAGCAGTTGCGCGGGCGTTCTCGGCGGATCGCCGACCTTCGCCGGGTTGAACTCGAGCAGCGGCCCGGCGGGCATGTACGTGACTTCGAGGCCGAACCCTTGCGCGAGATCCTGCATCTTGCGCGGGCCGGGCGCGTACTTGTCGAGCACGCCGGGGAGCGCGCCCGCGTTGTCGGGCAGCAGCTTCAGCCACAGGTTCTGCTCGATGCCCGCCGCGAGCGCGTCGGTGCCGGTCAGCACGAGGTCGATGTCGGAGCGGCCGGCCGCCTGCATCGCCTTGATCTTGCCCGGCAGCTGCGGCGCGGGCGCGTTCGTGAACGTGACGTTCGCGACGAGGTTCGGGTTCTTCTCCTTGAACGCCTCGATCGCCTTCTGCGTGAGCTGCAGGTTGCCCGCGACGTCGACGACGTTGATCGACACCGGCGCGGCGACGGCGGCCGTGGCCGACAACGTGAAGCCCAGCGCCAACGCGATGCGGCGGACGCGGCGCGCGATCCTGGATGAGTTCATGTCTCCTCGCTTGCGGTCAGGTGGATGGGACCTTTCTTTCGGGAAATCATGACTTTGTTATACGATGTCGGTCAACAAAAAACCGTGACGACCGGGACGGGAGTTTCCCTAACAAAAACCCGTCTGCCGTGTGCCGATTCATGTGCAGGCGTGGTTCGCGCGTGGGCGGGCGGGGATGACCTGGCGTGTTAGGACGTCAGACATCAACGAATGGAGAGATGGAACCGGTTCGACTGGTACATCGAAAGCGCAGCAGCTTGGCATAGCGCGCCATTCGCCTGTCCTCGAATGGTTAGTCGATAGTGGAACGAGGTGACTGTGACAATTCCCAAACAGCGCTGAGGTATTCGGCGAGTTCTTCGCCCGTCACCTGGCCATCGGCAACCTCGACCATGATTTCCTCAAGATCAGCAAGACGCGGAATCGTAATCCCCTGCTGCTCAAGGTAGGTGAGCGCACAAGTCAACCCCGTGCGCTTGTTTGCGTCGTTGAAGACGTGGCCACGTGCTATCGCTGTGGCGTAAGTCGCGGCATGCCGAACACATCATCGAGGCCCGCATAATGCGCATGATTTTCGACGCGATGCAGCGCGACTTCGACACCGCCGCGGCCACCATGCGCGAAACCACCAAGACCGCCAAGGTCCCTGATGATTTCGTCATGGATAGTGATGACGTAATCGAGGTCGAGCAAGTCAGCGATCCTTCAATGCGATCAGCACGTCTCGATGCTCGGAAATGACCTTGCGTGCCGCGCGAAGAACGTCGCTCTTTTCAGTGGCAGTCGAAGCTTTCACTTCCACCTTCGGGCGGATGATCGTGCGAGGCTTCAACTCGACCCCATGCAATTCCTTCCTTTTAGCGGTCACGGCAGCACTCCATTCATACGGAAAATTCAATCGAATCAAACGGTTCGCGGCTCTGTCAATTCACGCCCGTCACGACGGTGATCATAGCTCTCGTCCACAGGTTGAAGCATCGCGTCCCGCTACGCCCGATTTCCTCGAATCGGCTCGCCATCACGCCGCCCCAAGCGCCTGCACCTCCGCGACCAGCGCAAGCGCGCCCGGCCACTCGCCATACCCCGACGCCGGATTCAGGTGCCCGACCTTCCCCAGATCGACGAACCGGCTGCCCCACTCCGCCGCCATGGCCTCGACGCGCTCGAAGCGCGCGAGCGGATCGTTGCGGCTCGCCGCGACGAGGCTCGGAAACGGCAGGCGTTCGCGCGGAACCGGCAGCCAGCCGTTGTCCCGTATCGCTTCAATCGACGGATACGGCGCGGGCATCGGCGTTTCGAGATCCGCCGGCGTCGCGAGCACCGCGCCGACGATCGGGCGCGTCGCCTGCCGCGCCCAATGCACGGCGATCATCACGCCGGCGCTGTGCGCAACCAGAATGACGGGGCCGTCGATCGCCGCCAGCGCCGCATCGAGCGCCGCGACGCGCGCGGCGCGGCTCAGCTTGTCGTGCTCCAGCGGCGCGACCGAGCGCGCGTGCGGCAGGCGCCGTTCGAGATGCGTCTGCCAGTGGTCTTCGACGTGATCGCGCAAGCCGGGCACGATCAGGATGGTGGGCAGGTTAGCCAGGGTCATACGGTCTCCATGAATGTTCAGGAATGAGCAGGCACGCGCTGCACGCGTTCGAGATGGACGAGATCGGCCGCGTAGCTCGCGCGCCCGATCGCGAACGTCGCCGCCGCCGCGAGCGGCACGACGGGAATCCATTGCAGCGCCGCGCCGAGCCCGACGTGATCGGCCACCCAGCCGGTCAGGAGCGGCCCGGGCGCCATGCCGAGCAGGTTGTTCGCGAGCGTGAGGGTCGCGAACGCCGACGCGTGGATCGCGGCGGGCGTGAGGTTCGCGACCATCGCGCCCGACGCGCCGGACGCGCCCGCGCCGACCAGCATTCCGACGCCGATCAGCGCGAGCTGCAGCGGCCCGGGCGGCAGCCGGAACGCGAGCGCGAGGCTGCCGCAGGTCAGCAGGCAATAGACGATCGCGGTCAGCCACTTGCGCGCGCCGTCGGCCTTGCCGAGCCGGTCGGTGACGATCCCGCAGCCGACCATCCCGATGCCGGCAAGCAGCACGAAACCCGCCGCGAGCACGGCGGCCCGGTCGGGCGCCATCGCGTAGTAGCGGTTCAGGTAGCTCGGCAGCCACGCGAACATCGCGCCCGGCACGAACAGGTGCAGCCCGCTGCCGACATACGCGCAGATCACCGAGCGCGACGCGAACAGCCCCGTCATCAGCACGCGCAGGCTGCCGCGCATCCCGCGCGGCGCGGCGGCCTCGCGCCGGCATGGTTCGGCGCGGCACGCCGCGAGCCGCCGTTCGGTGACGACGCAGCGGTACGCGACGAGCAGCACGAGCCCGAGCGCGGCCATCACGCCGAACGACCAGCGCCAGCCCAGATGCGCGCCGACCAGGCCGCCGAGCGCCATCCCGAACACCGAGCCGAACGCGCCGCCGGCCATGAACGCGCCGGTCAGCGTCGCGCGCAGGTGTGCGGGAAAGATGCTCAGGATCAGCGCGACGCCGACGCTGCCGTACGCGGCCTCGCCGAGCCCGACGAGCCCGCGCGCCGCGAGCATTTCCGCGTAGCTGGTCGACAGCGCGCAGGCGAGCGTCGCGAGGCTCCACAGCGCGGCCATCAGCACGATGCTGCGCACGCGGCCGAAGCGGTCGGCGAGCACCGACAGCGGGAACGTCAGCACGCCGACCAGCAGCGCGACGATGCCGCTCAGCGAGCCGAGCTGCGTGTCGGACAGGCCCCACGCGTGTTTCAGCAGCGGAAACACCGCATTGAGCACCTGCCGCGACATGTAGTCGGACAGCAACAGGCCGACGGTCAGCCCGAACACGAGCCACGCGAACGCGGGCGTGCGGCCGCGGGCCGCGGCCAGGTCCTGCAACGACGGCTCGACGTGATGAATCAGCATGCGTGTCTCCTCCGGTGCCGCGCGCCATCGCGCCTCGGCACGGTTTGCGCGGCCCCGCTCCGTTTCCCGGAGTCCGCCTTGCGCGATGCGCAAGGGTGGGCGCCACGCCACAACGATCCGCGGGCGACGGCGCGAGCACCGGCCGCCCGGCCGCGCGCCGCGTCAGGCCGCGCGCAGCGGCACGTTCACCTGGCCCGGCCGGCGGTTCGGCGCCATCCCGAGCTGCGCGAGCGTCTCGTCGACGCCGTCGTACTGCACGCCGATCTTGTAGATCGCCTTCGCCTCCTTGCCGGTCGCAACCTCGCGGCCCAGCTCGCGCGCGATCCGCACGCACTGCTCGACCTGCTGCACCGACGTCATGCGGTTGCCCTTCTGGTCGATGATCGTGTCCTCGATCCCGCAGCGCGGATGCAGGCCCATCGCCATCGCGATCGTGTTGATCGGCAGCACGTTCTTCATCAGCGATTCGAGCGTGATGCACGCGCCGTCCGGACAGCGCCGCACGAATTCCATGAAGTTGTACGGGTTCGGGCCGTCGAAGCCGCCGCCGATGCCGACCCACGTGACGTTCAGCGGGCCGCGGTACACGCCGCGGCGGATCATTCGCTCGAGCGTTTCGAGCGCATGCATGCCGGTGAGCTGGAAGTGCGGCTGGATACCGGCCGCCTGCAGCCGGCGCAGGTGCTCGTCGGCCCAGCCGGGCCCGGCCGGCACGGTCATCTCGCGATACGCTTCCCAGTACGCGGCGTCGTTCAGCGACGTGCCGGCGATGTCCTCGCGGTTCATCAGCTCGGTGATGTTCATCTGCACGGTATTGATCGCGACCGTCACCTGGTCGGGCTTCGGGCTCAGTTCGGCGAGCATGTGGCGCGTGTCGTCGGACAGCCATTTCGCTTCGGCGCCCTCGCCTTCCGGCGCGAACGAGATCGAGCCGCCGACCTGCAGGATCATGTCGGGCACCGCGTCGCGCAGCCGACCGAGCAGCTCGTTGAATTTGGACAGCCGCTTGCTGCCCTTGCCGTCCGGCTCGCGCACGTGCAGGTGCAGCACGGTCGCGCCGGCGTTGTAGCAATCCACCGCCTTCTGTACGTGCTCGTCCATCGTCACCGGAATGTCTTCCGGGAAATCCGCCGGCATCCATTCGGGGCCGTACGGCGCGACCGTGATGACCACCTTGTCCTGGTTTTCCGGGTGCAGCGAATCGTCGAGAAATTGCATGTCGTCCTCCAGTTTGAATCGTTGTATGTGTGTGTCGCGATGCCGCGCTTGTATGTTCAAGCCTGACCGGTACGGTAAAGTCTGGGAGCAACCAGACTGAACCGTGTAGTTTGATTCGCGCTTGGGCCAATGAGCCCGTTTCTGAGTACAGAACGCACGGTTGCCGTGCTGGTCTTCCCGAAACCCGAACGGTTACCCGCCCCGATCTGATCGAGGGCGCATGCACAAGCAAGGGATCTGAAGATCATGTCTGCTTCCTCAGTAATGGTGGGTATCGACGTAGCCAAGGAGCACGTCGATATTGCGGTATTGGGCGCCGAACGCATTGCGCAGCGATGGGCTAACGATGCCGAGGCACATTCGGCCCTGGCAGCGGCCCTGCAACCCCTGAACGTGGCTCTGGTCGTCATGGAAGCCACGGGCGGCTACGAAGCGGCGCTTGCGTGTGCGTTGCAGGCGGCAGGCTTGCCGGTCGCCGTGATCAACCCGCGTCAGGCGCGCGACTTTGCCAAGTCGATGGGGCGTCTGGCCAAGACCGATACGATCGATGCTCACATGCTGGCGGAGTTCGCATCGGTACTGGTTCGTCGCAAGGATCTGGCCAACTTCATTCGACCGCTGGCCGACACCCAGCAACAAGCGCTGGCCGCCATGGTCACACGCCGTCGTCAGTTGCTCGGCATGTTGCTGTCCGAGCGGCAGCGTTTGCAGCTGGCCATTCCGGTCGTACGCCCGAGCATAGAAGCCATGATCGACGCCATCCGCAAGCAGCTTGATGATGTCGACGCCCAGATGGTTACCCACGTCCGCGCGCACTACAGCGCACTCGACGAACTGCTGCGCTCGGCAAGCGGTATCAGCCCAGTGGCCAGTGCTACCTTGATCGCAGAACTGCCCGAACTTGGCCGGCTCAATCGCCGCCAGATCGCTGCGTTGGTTGGCGTCGCTCCGATGGCATGGGACTCGGGAACTACCCGGGGGCACAGGCGCATTCAAGGCGGACGGTTCGATATCCGTCGCGTCCTGTACATGGCAGCGCTCACCGCTTCGCGACGCAACCCCGCTATTGCCGCTTTTTATCAACGACTGATCGCCGCAGGCAAACCGCCCAAGGTCGCGCTGGTTGCCTGCATGCGCAAGCTCCTGACCGTGCTCAACGCCATGGTCAAAACCAGCACACCTTGGGACAGTTCGCTTCATTCCGCTTGACTCGCTAGACGGTTACTCAGAACGGCGCGTCGCCGACGATCCCCGCGCGCTCCATCTTGCGCACGCACGGCGGGTAATCCATCACCGCGTAATGCTGGGTGCTGCGGTTGTCCCAGATCGCGACGCTGTTCTTCCGCCAGCGCCAGCGCACCTGGTATTCGGGGATATACGCCTGGCTGATCAGGTACTGCAGCAACTGCCCCGCGCCCGGGTTCGCGTCCTGCCCGAAGCGCACGCGCTCCGGCGTGTGGAAGTTCGTGAAGTGCGTCGTGAACGCGTTCACGTACAACACCTTCTCGCCCGTCTCCGGATGCGTGCGCACGACCGGATGCTCGGCGTCCGGATACTGCGCCTTCAGCGCGAGCCGCTTGTCGATCGGCATCGCCGCGCCGAAGCTCGCCTCGATGCTGTGGCGCGCGCGCAGCCCGTCGATCTGCCGCTTCACGTGCTCGGGCAGGTTCTCGTACGCGAGCGCCATGTTCGCCCACATCGTGTCGCCGCCGACCGGCGGGCACTCGACGCAGCGCAGCACGCAGCCGTTCGGCGGCGCCACGCGCCAGCTTGCATCGCTGTGCCACGCGTTCTCGTAGCGGTCGTTCGGCTGGTCGGGCGACTTGTAGATCCGCACGAGGCCCGGATGGTCGGGATCGCTGCCCGCGACCGGATGGTCCTCCAGCTCGCCGAAGCGCCGCGCGAACGCGACGTGCTCGGCGCGCGAGATGTCCTGGTCACGCAGGAACAGCACGCGGTGCTTCAGCAGCAGTGCGCGGATCCCGGCGAACAGGTCGTCGTCGTGCACGGCGTCCGCCAGGCTCACGCCGGACAGTTCCGCGCCGATCGCGCACGTCAGTGGTTCGACTCGCATGGCCGGCTCCTCACACGTCGAATACCGACGAACCCGTGGTCTTGCCCGCTTCCAGGTCGCGATGCGCGCGCGCCGCGTCCTCGAGCGCATAGCGCTGGTTGATCTCGATCCGGATGCGGCCCGCGGCGACGTGGTCGAACAGCTCGCCCGCCAGCGCCGCCTTCTCGGCCGGATCGGCGATGTAGTCGGCAAGCGCCGGGCGCGTCAGGTACAGCGAGCCCTTCATCGCGAGCAGCTGCGGATTGAACGGCGGGATCGGGCCCGACGCGGTGCCGACGCACACCATCAGGCCGCGGCGCTTCAACGCATCCAGCGACGCATCGAAGGTGTCCTTGCCGACGCTGTCGAACACGACGTCGACGCCCTTGCCGTCGGTCAGCTCGCGCACGCGACCCGCGATGTCTTCGTGCCGGTAGAGGATCACGTGATCGCAGCCGTGCGCCCGCGCGACTTCCGCCTTCGCTTCGCTCGACACCGTGCCGATCACGGTCAGCCCGAGCAGCTTCGCCCACTGCGACACGATCAGGCCCACGCCGCCGGCCGCCGCATGCAGCAGAATGCTGTCGCCCGCGTTGAACGCATGGATGCGGCGCAGCAGGTACGCGGACGTGAGGCCGCGCATCGTCATCGCGGCCGCGGTGTCGCACGCGATCGCGTCGGGCAGCTTGATGAGCGGCGCGGCCGGCACGAGGCGTTCGGTGCTGTACGCGCCGAGCGTGTTGATGAAGCCCGTATAGGTCACGCGATCGCCGGCCGCGACGTGGGTCACGCCATCGCCGACCGCTTCGACCACGCCCGCCGCTTCCACGCCGATGCCGGACGGCAGCGGCACCGGGTAAAGCCCGCTGCGGAAATAGGTGTCCGCGAAGTTCAGGCCGACCGCCGCGTGCTTCACGCGCACTTCGCCGGGCCCCGGGTCGCCGACCTCGACGCGCTCCCAGCGCAGCACGTCCGGGCCGCCGGTCTGATGGAATCGCACTGCATGTGCCATGTGTGTCTCCGTGATAAGTCAGTCGGACGCGCGCCGCGCGTCCTCGGGTTCGTCCGCGCCCGGCGTCGCGGCTGCGCGCTGCGCCGGGCCCTCATCCAGTTCGGCCCAGTCGGCGTCGCTCAGGTAGCGCCGCGCCGCCGGGAAAATCACCCCCTCCTTGCGCCCCATCTGCTCGAACACGCCGCGTGCGTAGCACGCGAGCGCCGCATCGAACGCGGTGCCCGGCTGCGCATCGCCGGCCATCCGCGCCAGCGCATCGAGCGCTTGCGCATCGCGGCGATGCTGGCGGTCGAGCTCGTCCAGCTCGGCTTCGACGCTCTCGGTTCGGGCGCGCAGCGTCGCGAACAGCCGCGCTTCCGCGCCTGCGCCGAAACGCTGCGCCTGCAGGCCGGCGAGATCCGCGAGCACGCGGCGGCACGCGATGGCATCCGGCCCCGGTTCGCCCGCGTGCGCCGCATGCCGCTGCAATGCATGCAGCAGCGCGGCCACCGCGCGATGCGCGTCCAGACAGCGGGCGATCACGCGCGCCGCGGCCGGCGGATGCGAGGCCGCGCACACCAGCACCGGCACGCCGCTTGCCGCGAACAGGCGCCGCCGCTGCGCGCCTGCGCCGGCGTGCGCGCCGTGCGGCAGCGCCGCGACGCAGATCAGGTCGCAGCCGAGCACGCGGGCCAGCTCCGGCAGCGGCGTGCCGCCGGCGGGCGCGATCGCGTACGACACGCCCTGCGCCCGCGCCGCCGCTTCCACTTTCGCACCGTGCTCCGGCATCCGCGCTCCGGGTAAATACGCGTGCGGCGCGGCGCCGGACAGCACGAACGTGACCCGCGCGCTCACGGCCCGCGCAAGCTCCAGCGCATGGCCGACCGCGTCGATGCCGCCGGGCGCGCCGTCGACCGTCACGAGCAGATGGCGATACATCGCGCGGCTCCGCTTATCCGGCGAGCGGCAGGCTGGCGGGCGTGCCGGTCGATGCAGTCGTCATGGGCGCTCTCCTCGTCGCATGCGTGATTCAACGGGACCCATGCTATCGGCGCGGGCGCGTTGCGGCCCCACTCGTGTCGGGGGGGATTGACGCCCGCAGGGAGTTCGGTCGATCCTTCCCCCCACGTTCCATACCGGACGCCGGCCTGCAACGCATCGCCGGAATTCCGACCTGCTCCCCCGATGGCCCACCCACCCGATCGCGCCGACACCGCCCCCACCGAGCTGGTCCTGAAGACCACCGCGCCGCGCGTGCCGGCGCAGCTGCTCGCCCGCGCGCGGCTGAGCCTCGCCGCGCCGGGCTTCGACGAACGCCCGATCACGCTCGTTCAGGCGCCGGCCGGCTACGGCAAGACGTCGCTGCTCGCGCAATGGCGCCGCGAATGGCTGGCGCTCGGCCGCGCGGTCATCTGGCTGTCGGCGGACGAGCGCGACGACGCGCCGCGGCTGCTGCAGGGGCTCGTGCAGGCGGTGCGGACCGGCTGTGCGCGGCCCGGCTTCGGCCGCCTGATCGCGCGCGGCGCGCCCGATGCGGCGCGCGCGCTGGAAGGGATGACCGCGTGGCTCGCGGAAGTCGCGCAACTGTCGATCGACGCGCTGCTGATCGTCGACGACGCGGAGCGGCTGCCCGCCGCCGGCCTCGACGCGCTGACCTACGTGCTGCACAACGCGCCGCCGAACCTGCGCGTCGTCGTCGCCGCGCGGCGCGGGCTCGACCAGGCGGCGGCCGACCTGCTCGCGGGCGGCCAATGCCTGCTGGTCGGCCCCGACTGGCTGCGCTTCACGCTCGACGAGACGATCGCGCTCGTCTGCGCGCGCTTCGCGCAGCGCGTCGACGCCGACGCGTGCGCGCGCCTGTTCGAGCGCGTCGACGGCTGGCCGCTCGGGCTGCAGCTCGCGATGGCCGCGATGGCGCGCGCGGCCGATCCGCGCCAGGCCGTCGATGCGCTCGCCGCGCGCGCGGGCGGCGCCCGCGACCGGCTCGTCGAGCTGCTGCTCGCGAACCTGTCGGCCGACGACACGGTGTTCCTGACGCAGGCGAGCGTCGTCGACCGGCTGCACCCGTCACTCTGCGACGCGCTGCTCGACGACGCCGGCGCATCCGCGCGCCTCGCCCGCCTGGCACGCGACACGCCGCTCTTCATCGCGTCGGACGACTCCGACTGGTGCCGGCTGCATCCGCTCGTGCGCGATGCGCTGCGCGACCGCCTCGCGGCCGGGCCGGACGCCGCGCGCAGCGTGCTGCATGCGCGCGCGGCCGGCTGGCTCGACGCGCACGGGATGACGGACGAGGCGGCCCGCCACGCGTATGCGGCCGGCCAGCTCGCGCTCGCCTATGCGCTCGCGCAGCGCGGCCTGGAGGATGCGATCAAGGAAGGCCGCATCGACGACGTGCTCGACTGGCTCGCGCGCCTGCCCGACGCGGAACTCGACAAGCGGCCGGCGCTGCGGATCGCGGTCGCGTGGGCGCTCGCGCTCGGCGAGCGGCACGTCGAGGCGCGCCGCCAGATCGCGGGCATCCTCGCCGCGCCCGACACGCCGCCCGCGATGCGTTACGAATGCGCGCTGATCCTGAGCGCGGCCGCGTATTACGCGGACGAGATCGACCGCTTCGTCGAGCTGTTCGAACCGTGGGCCGACTTCGCGCCGCCGCCCGCGACCTGGCTCGCGCAGATGCACGCGAACCGGCTGTCGGCGCGCGCGATCATCCTCGGCGAGCCGGCGCGGGCGCGTCGCTTCCAGCAGGCCGCGCCGCGCGGCGCGCGCGGCCAGGGGGCGGCCGGGTTCGGCTACGTCGCGCGCTGGGGCGAGCTGATCACGGGCCTCAGCTATCTGTCGGAGGGGCAGGTGCGGCTCGCGGACGACGTGCTGTCACCCGCGCTGGCCCGCGCGGAAGCCGATCTCGGCCGCCGCCATCCGCTGACCTGCATGTTCGCGGCGCTGTGCGCGGCGCTCGCCTACGAGGCCGATCGCGTCGACCAGGCGGCCGCGCTGCTCGCGAACCGGCTCGACGTGCTCGAGCACGCGGGCATCCCCGACACGGTGCTGCTCGGCTACTGCACCGCGGCGCGCGTCGCGATGCTGCGCGGCCTCGAGCATCGCGCGATCGACCTGCTCGAAGCGCTGGACGCGATGGGCGTCGCGCGCCGGCTGCCGCGCCTGTCGGTCGCGAGCCTCGCCGAGCAGGTGCGGATCCACGCGGCGCGCTATCGCGAGGCGACCTGCCACGCGCTGGTCGAGCGGATCGACGCGATCGCCGCCGCCGAGTTCCCGGCCCACGGGCCGTTGTGGCGGCGCCCCGTCGTGCTGCTGCAGGCCACCGCGCATGCCGGCGCGGCGCTGGCCGCGCGCCGCTGGGAGGACGCGTGCGCGGCGCTCGACGAGGCGGCCGCCCTCGCTCGCGAAATGAACGTCGGCCGCGCGCGCATCGAGATCATGGCGCTCAACGCGTTCGCGCTCGAGCAATCGGGCCGCGGCGGCCGTGCGCGGCTCGTCGAGGCGATGAACCTCGCGGACGTGTTCGGCCTCACCCGCACGCTGGCCGACGCGCATCCGGCCGTCGCGGACTGGGCGCGCCGGGTCGGCGACGAGGACGCCGCGGGCGCGGGCCAGACAGGCCAGGCGCGCCATGCGCTGCCGCAGCCGCGCGTCGTGCCGCCCGCGCCGCGCAGCGCCGCCGGGCCGCGCGCGGTGCCGAGCGTCGTGCTGACGCCGAAGGAGCGCGCGATCCTCGAACTGCTCGCGCGCAACCTGTCGAACAAGGAAATCGCGGTCGCGCTCGCCGTCGGCGAGGAAACCGTGAAATGGCACCTGAAGAACCTGTTCGGCAAGCTCGACGCCAGCTCGCGCAAGCACGCGGTGCGCCGCGCGCTGGTGCTCGGCCTGCTTGAAAACGCGCCGTAGCGCGCCGCAGTTGCACACCTTCCCCCGTCGCTTCTCCGCAACCCTGCCCCCCCGCGCGTGGGGGGAGCGGCCGCGCGTCGTTGCGTAGTCTTTGCGCATCGCCCGGGCGGGCTCGATCCCGTCCGGGAACAACACGATCACGGAGACTCGGATGAAGACGAAACTGGCCGCGCTTGCCGCGCTTGCCGCCTGGTCGGCGCTCGCGCACGCGCAATCCTCCGTCACGCTGTACGGCGTGATCGACACGGGCATGCTGTACCAGAGCACGTCGGCCGCGTCGTTCAGCCCGAACGCGCCGAACACCGGCAAGGTGTTCCGGATGAAGGACGGCGGGATCTATTCGAGCTTCTGGGGAATCAAGGGGCGCGAGGACATCGGCGGCGGCTATGCGGTCAACTTCAAGCTGCAGGGCTCGTTCGACAGCGGCACCGGCCGGTTCCAGCTGAGCGACACGCCGGGCGCGGTCGCGATCTTCAACCAGGTCGCATCGGTCGGCGTGTCGGGGCCGTTCGGCAGCTTCACGGCGGGCCGCCAGATCGTGCCGATGATCTACGCGATGGCCGACACCGACGTGCGCAACGCGGAATTCTTCGGCAGCATCCTGACCGCGTGGCTCGGCATCAACACCGCGGCGGGCTGGCCCGGCACGAGCACCAACGGCGCGATCGGCGCGCTGTACGACAGCAATGCGCTCGTCTACCAGTCGCCGACCTTCGGCGGCGTGTCGGTCGCGCTCGAATACGCGCCGGGCGGCGTCGCCGGGCAGATCCAGGGCGGCACGCGCGAATCGGTCGTGCTCAAGTATTCGAACTACGGGTTGAATGCCGCCGCCGTCTACTACAACGGCCACGACGCCAATCCGGCGCCCGGCTCGACGCCGACCGGCGTGAACAACAACCGCTTCGTGTACGTCGGCGCGAAATACACGATTGACGATTTCTCGGTGTCCGCGTCGTATGCGAACGGCAAGAATCCCGCGCACTCGGACCAGGCGAATTTCGACATGATGTCGGCGGGCGTCGGCTATCGCTTCACGCCCGCGCTGCAGGTCACGTCGGCCGTGTACTACCTGAAGGACCGCAATCGTTCGGCGAACAAGTCGACGTCGGTCGTGCTGGCGGCCGACTACAGCCTGTCGAAGCGCACGATGGTCTATGCGCAGGTCGGCCACGTGAACAATCGCGGCACGATGGACCAGATGCTCGTGTATGGGCAGCCGGTCGCGCCGGGCGTCGGGACGACGGCGGCGATGATCGGTTTGCGGCATAGCTTTTGAGGGGGGCGCCTAGCCCGGGGCGCGTAGCCGGGGACGCCTGGAGCCTGTGATGAACGTATATGAATGAAGTCGATGATTTTGGGCAGCCTTAGACAAGGCTTGCGGGTTTTCATCCCGACATCTTGTCTTATCAGCGGCAAAGTTCATTACGCCGCTCTAGCGGTTGAGTACGGAAAACGCCAGCGTGCCCGAGAACATCAACAGCACTACCGACGCACCGCGAAGCAGCGTTCCGGTATGGGTGGCCAGAGACCGGCGCGCCGTCAAGACGCCGCCGATGGTAAGCCACATCGAACCGATCGTCACGGCGAGCGCCGTGAAGACCGCGATCGAGCAGAGATAGAACGGAACCAATATGAAAGCCTGCGGGGGAAAGATCGCAGTGGCGAACAATAACGCCTTCGGGTTCATGGTCGTCGCGA
This sequence comes from Burkholderia ubonensis subsp. mesacidophila, assembly GCF_002097715.1. Taxonomy (NCBI): domain Bacteria; kingdom Pseudomonadati; phylum Pseudomonadota; class Betaproteobacteria; order Burkholderiales; family Burkholderiaceae; genus Burkholderia; species Burkholderia ubonensis. Next base: position 1,849,227 of record NZ_CP020737.1, on the reverse strand, counting down.
CGAACATGTCGCGAAAGCCGATGGCACCCGACTGGATGTCTTCAAAGTGTGGGCTTTTCCATAGCTGCAGGGCGAGATAGAAAATATAGGCCGAGCTCCCCAGCTTCAGCGCATCGTAAAGCCACGGCCGTGTGGCCGCGAATGTCGCCAGGAAGAAACCCCACAGTGATATCGCGAAGCCATAGCCCGATGCCTCTGCAACCAGGAGAGGCGACGATTGCCGGAAGCCGACCTTGATTCCCGAGGACAGCAGCAAAGTATTTGTCGGCCCTGGCGTGGCCAGGACCAGCGAAACGTAGAGTGCCATCTTCAATATCACTTGCAATGTCGGCATCTTGCTGCCTTGGTGTCGATGACGGTCGCCACGCGTCGGGGCGGACCGTCGTATTAGTTGTTAGTCATTCATCTTGTCTTATCAGCTGCAACGTTCATAACGCCCTCCAGGGCCGCCGACTCACGCATCGCCGCTCACTCGCGGCCGCGCGGTCGAGTGGTCGCCTCGGCGACGCGGTCGACCCAGCCCCGGTAGAACGCGCGGTACTTGAGCACGAGCTTGTCGTACTTGCTGTACGCGCCGCCGCCGTCCGGCTTCATCCCGTTCCAGATTTTGACGTCGTACCCCGCGGCCTGCCTGGTCTGCAACCCGAACAGCACGTAGTCGGTCGCGCGGCGCAGGACGCCGCCCACCTTCTTGATCGAGATGAGCATGTGCATGACGTTTTTGCCGTCGCTCACCGGCGTCACACACTGGAGCAGCTTGTATTTGAAGTCTCCGTCGAGGGCGACGGTCATGACGCACCCGCCGGGGTAGCCATCGAAGTGCAGGTTCATCTGCGACATGTTCAGGCCGAGCGCGCGCGACAGCATGCCGAGGGGCCCGAAGTACCGGTCCACGGTGAAGTCGATCCCGGCCCCGAACCACGCGCCCGCCCGGGCCAGCGACTCGACCTCCGGCCACTGGCGCCAATCGTCGAAGAGCTTGAGCTCGAAGGCCGAGATCGGGAGCGCGTGCACGGGGGTCGCGTGCTGCGCGTCGTAGAAGTTCTCGACGATCCGCAAGACCGCCGTCGTCGTCTCGAACGCGAAGTGCAGGTGCATGAAGTCGCCGTTGTCGACGTCGGCCGCGGCGATTTCGGGCAGCGGGTGCAGCGGCTGCGGGGAGCCGTACCAGACCCACACGTAGCCGTATCGCTCAGCGGTGACCAACGTCGGCTGGCGCGCCCCGCGCGGGACGGGCTCCAGCTGGCGCACCGCCTGGCTGTGGCCGGGGATGTGAACGCACTGGCCCTGCTCGTCGTACCGCCAGTGGTGAAACGGGCACTGGATGCACCCGTCCTTGACCCGCCCGTCGGCCAGGTTCGCGCCGAGGTGCGAGCAGTGACGGTCCATCACCACGGCCCGTCCCGTCGCGCCGCGCCACGCCACGCACGGACGGCCGAAGAGCGTCAACTCCGTCGGCTTGTCCTTGAGGTCGTCCGAGCGCATCGCGACGTACCAGCTCGCGGCCAGGCGCGTGGTCGCATCGTACGCCCCTGGGGCATGCTCCCTGGCGACCGCTTGATCCAATTGAACGTCGTTCATCGTTTTCGTGTCGGTGTCGGCCGACTACTTCAGCGCCAGGCCGATGCGGGTCGTGATGTACGCCTTGAGCAGCGCGAACATCGGGTTGTAGTCGAAGTACTTTTTCACCTCTGCCGGCGCGCTGGTTTGCGTCCAATGCATCAGCTTCAGCGCCGGCAGCAGGCTGTACTTCGAGTTGTTGAGCTGCGGCCTGGCCCCGGTGATGCAGTACCCGAAGCCGAACATCGGCCTGGCGAAATCCCGCTCGTCGATGAGGGCGTGAATCCGTGCCGCGGCCTCCTCCGCCGGCTTGCGCCCGGCGCTCACGGCCTCGACCTCGGCCTTGGCGTCGTTGAACAACTGGTAGTACCCCTCCATGTCCGCGCACAGGTACCCGAGGTACGGGGGGTTGTTGTCGAGGTGATCGAGGTCGCCCTCGTCACGCGACGCGCGGAACCTCGCGTGGGCTTGCACGAGCCGGAACTGCCCGAGGATCGTGCCGACCGCCCACAGCCGGTGGAACGCGTCCCACAGGCGGAAATCCGAGAACGCCGTGTAGCAGCAGCTGACGAAGTCGTCGTTGTGGTCCAGAAGCTTCTGCTGCAGGCGCTCGATGTACTCGAAGCGCTCGGGGGAGAAGTCGTCGTCGCGCAGCGCCTTGATGAGGCGCGCCGCGAGCGCGTGGATGGTCACCGCGGTGTTCTCGAGCCCCCGGGAGAAGAGCGGGTCGATGAACCCGTTCGCGTGCAGCATCAGGCAGTAGCGGTCGCCGACGCAGGCGTTCGACGAGAATTGCAGGCGGTCGGTCTTGACCCAGTCGCGCACCGGCACGGCGTCCCGGAACTGCGCCCCGATGCTCGGGAACCGCGCGAGGAACGCGTCGAATTCCTGCTGCGCGGAGATGTCCGTTTTCGGGTAGACACGCGGGTCGAGCTGCAGGCCGACGCTCACCAGGTTGTTGGTCGACCGCGGGTGGTTGTTGAACGGAATCACCCAGAGCCAGCCGCCCGCGAACATGTGGTGCAAGGTCCCCTCGTGCCAGCGCCAGCGCTGCCCCTTGACCTTGAAGATGTCGTCGAACGGCTTGACCCCGAGCATGTGCGTGTAGAGGCTGCGCGAGTGCGTCTTGAAGCGGCACGGCTCTTCGCGGAGCTTGAACTTGGTCGCGAGCGGCGCGCGGGGTCCTCCGCAGTCGATCATGTACCGGCCGGTGAACCGATCGCCCTGGGCGGTGGTCACCGCAACGCCGTCTTTGTCGGCGTGGTATTCGGTCACGTTCGTCTTCTGGCGGACCGTGCAGCCGTATTTGATGGCGGCTTGCAACAGGTAGGCGTCGACGTCCTGCCGGTAATAATGGCTCTCCGGCCCCCACGGCAGCTCGGGAATGACGCACTGCGTGAACTCCTTCGGGTCGTGCTCCTGGCCGGGCTTGTGGAACACGAAGCCGAAGTTGCGCTTGATGCCCGTGCTCGACGCGACGTAACGCTGCGTCGCGTAGAACGACGTGATGCGGTCGAGCTCCGGAATGCCGTAGCGATCGGCGATGATGCGGTTCATCAGAGACGTCTCGGGGATCGACGATTCGCCGATCGTGAACCGCGGGTGCGACGACTCCTCGATGATCAGGACGCGAAACTGTTGTTTGGCCAGGATGGCCCCCATCTGGGTGCCGGACATGCCCGAGCCGAGGATGATCACGTCGAAGTGGTTGCTGTCGCGCCCGTTCGCGGGGCTCTTCTGAGTCATGGGGCACACTCTCCTTGTGAGATGGAACACATGGCCGCACGCGTCAGGCGTCAGGGCTCGTCGAGCGCGGCGCGGAGGCGGGACCGCGCGGCACGCGTGAGCGTGAGTAGATCGCCGAGCATGCTGGGCGCGTACCCCCCGCTGCCGATTGTGGGGCCGCTTCGCCCGACTTCGTACGCCCGCTCCGCCAATTTGAGGTGAGGCGCCCGGAAGCGCAGCAGGATCTCGAAGACCCGGTCGAGGGCCGCCAGCCCGGCCCCGACGGGCTCGCCCCGCGCGCCGGCCGCTTGCGCCTCGCCGAGCGCGCGGTCGACGAGCGCCGGCTCCCCGGCGAACCGAGCGTAGACCGCCCTGAACGCGGGAAGCACGTAGGGCAGGTACGTCTCCTTGAATTCTCGATAAGCCTGGTGGTCCGATTGCGAGCCCCACAGGACGTGCTCCAGCACGAAGAGGGGCATTTCCACGGCACCGGGGCCGAGGTAGCGCTGGCCCCCGACTCGAATCGGTTCGTAGAAGGGGCGGAGCTCGTCGTAGAAGACCTGCACCGAGATGAACCGGTAAGCGTAAACGATCGATTCGACCATTTTCTGAAGATAGGCCGCCAGCTCGTCGCACCCTTCCGCAAACGCGGGCGACCGCAGGGGCACGTCGGACAGCTCGACGGTCACCGCGATGGCCGCCTCGAGGGCCGCCATCGAGATGCGCACGCTCTCGAGCAGGTGTGCTTCGTCGCGGAGCCCGGTGTAGCTCCGCTGCGCGTCGGCCGCCGCGGGGTTCCAGACTGTCACATGCAGGAGCGTCTCGCGCGGCGGCAGGTCGGTCGCGCGCGCCAGGTCGAGCAGCACCGGCTCGAGCCCGGGCACCACGTCCGCGGGCTCGTGTCCGTGCCGCTTGAGCGACCCCAGGAAGAACCCGATGTCCCGCATCGCGGCGGCGGCTTCGACGAAGCCCCAGCCTGAGGGCACGCCGCGCGCCGGGAGGAACTCGCGCAACAGGCCAACGATGCCGGGCACATCCTTTTTACGGTTCAGGCCCGGCAGCTGCAGAACGAGCGCTCGCGCCCGCAGCGGATCGCAGGCCGCCACCGCGGCGTGCGTGGCCGCGAATGCGCATACCCGGTCCAGGGTGCGCTCCACTACAGGATTTCCGGCGCCGCGAGCGTCGGCCCGGGCTGGCTGCGAGACAGCCCCGCGTCGCCCTCACGCAGCGATCGCAGGTAGTCGTAGTTCGTCGGCAGGCTCGTCCGCAGACGCTCGGCCTCGCGCCGGATGCGGGCGAACATCGCCTCGGCCTTGTCGATCGACTCCGGTCGGTGCCGCAAGAGCGGCAGCGACCGGTCGGGCAGCATGCCCAAGCCGGCAAAGATGCAGTAGTAGTTTCCGTTCAACCAGAAGTTCTTGAATTCGTAGTCGAAGGTCTCGTAGTACGTGGAATCGTCGAACGACGTGGTGGTCAGCGGCAGCCCCGCCTTGTAGCGCTGAACCTTCTCCTTGATGGCGTCCGAGAGCCGCAGGTCGTGCCGGTTCGCGAGCCAGAACGGCGTGTCTTCGCGCGACGTGGCGAAATAGTGCGCCTGAACGAAATCCCGGCAGTCGTCGAACATGTGGACGATCTCGGCGTTGAATGCGTCGGTCAACCGCGGATCGAACGAGGTATCGGGGAAGTGCTTCACGAGCTGGTAAAGCGCCGCGTAGATGAAGTAGATTCCCGTCGATTCCAGAGGCTCCAAAAAGCACGACGACAGCCCGATAGCGACGCAGTTGTTGACCCACGCCCGCCCGTTGCGCCCGACCCGGAACTTGATCTGGTTGAGCGGCTGCTTGTCCGAGAGGCCCCAGAGGTTGAGGAAGTCGGCGGTGGCCTGGTCGCGCGAGGTGAACTTGCTCGAGAAGACGTAGCCGCTGCCGAACCGGCCCAGCATCGGAATCTTCCAGGTCCACCCCGAGTTCATGGCGATCGCGGAGGTGTACGGCTCGATCCCCACGCGCGCGTCGGCGTTGGGCACGGCGCTGGCGACCGCGCTGTCGCACAGCAGGTAGTCGGACATGTCAATGAAGGGCTCCTTCAGGGCCTGGTTGATCAAGAGCCCCCGCATGCCGGAGCAGTCGATGAACAGGTCCGCCTCCAGCGTCCGCCCCTCCTTGGTGGACAGGCTGGAGATGTAGCCGCGGTCGTTCAGGTGAACCTGCACGACCTCGTCGACCACGCGCTTCACCCCGCGTTCGATGGCCCAGCGCTTCAAGAAGTCGGCCACCAGGTGCGCGTCGAAGTGCCACGCGTGGGACATCTGGCGGGTGCCGTCGGGCAGGCACGGTGCCAGCTTGCCGTCGAGCGCCTCGGGCTGCGGGTAGCAGGCGTACTCCATCGGCTGCTGGAAGCCCTGCTCGCGCTTGCGCAGCCAGTAGTGGGTAAGCGGCACGCCGTCGCAGTTCGGCACGCTGCCGAACAAATGGTAGAAGTGATCGTCGCGCGAGCGGTCGGGAGACTTCCTCCAGTTCACGAACTTGATGGCGGCCTTGAACGCGCCGTTCACCTGGGGCATCCACTCCCGCTCCGGTATCCCGAGGAAGTCGAAGAACACCTTCTGCAAACTCGGGATGGTCGCCTCGCCCACGCCGATCCGGGGGATCGCCGCAGACTCGATGAGCGTAATGTTCGCCTGCTGTTGGAGCGCCCGGACGAGGTACGAGGCGGCCATCCAGCCCGCGGTGCCGCCGCCCACGATGACGATATTCTTGATCGGGTTGCTCATGACACTCTTCTCATAGGATTTAAAACCTGAATGGATAGTGCCGCCTTATCGAGCTGAACTCGCAAGTCGTCCGGTAACGCGTCATAACGTGTCTGGCTCATCGCGACAAATGACACCGGGAAGGCATAGTGAATCGCTGCGAAGTTCGGCAACTCTCCGTGAAAAGATCTTCCAATCGCCCCATCGCCTGACGACAGCACACCGTCCAGCGCACCGGTCCGCAGCAGCGGACGCACTGGCCCCTCCGACAAGGCTGCCTTTCGGGCGCCAGCCACGTCTCCAGGGCAATGGAGGACGTCCCTCCACGCAATATCCGGACATCCTTGCCTGCATCCCCAGGGTTTGATCTGAGGCTGTTCCCATCTCAATTCAAATAGAAGCGCAATCGAACAATGCGAGGCGCCCATCGCATCGGCGGCACACCGCGTAAGGGATGCCGCATCAACAGATTGACTTGGCGATGCGGCAATCGCCATTAGCGCATCGAGATGCTCAGACAACGCCAGCTTCCCGAGGCCTGCCATACCATGCACGTCACCGCTGCGATACACCATAGCAGCGTTCACGATGGCACACCTCGCAAAATTTCATATCAACCTCAATTGATCCAGAGAGATACTCAATCCCGGCAAATATCGGCGAAATATTTCCAGCAAATTATTTACTTTTTTTAAAAAAGGAAATTTGCTTTTTTATTTATAGCTTGCGCACAGACGAATTTATTGTATAAAAATGCGAAATGAGCGACCGAATTAACATGAAATAAATAACGTCACCACCATTTATGAAACAAAGACGTCAACCTTTGCGCATTTCGGCGGTCTTGACCTGCTCCCCGCGTTTAGAGGGCGTTATGAACCTTGCCGCTGATAAGACAAGATGTCGGGATGAAAACCCGCGAGCCTTGTCTGACGCTGCCCAAAATCATCGACTTCATTCATATAGGTTCATAACAGGCTCTAGCCGGGGGCGCCTGGCGTTGGGATCGACGCCGCTTGACAGGTTCTCGCATCGGATTGAATGTCAGCGTCTCCTCCAGAATGTGGACATTCCCAACCAGGTGAACAGTCGATGAAATTTTCATTCCGATGCGTAACCTGCGGTAAAACCCATCACGGCATGCCAAGCTTTGGCGCTCTGGCGCCTTTCAGCTATTACCAGGTACCAGAGGCAGAAAGTATGGCTCTCCCTCAGCGAAGCCAGCTTTCAGGAGTGGGGCAGGACATACCACGTCGCGAAGCGATCGAACGTGGGGCCCTTCTTCGGCTGGCTCAACACGCAGCTGTCCATCTACCCGGACACGCTCAATCTCAAGACGATGGTGCATCTGCGCGATAACGGCATCCGTCCGTATATCGAACTTGAACCCACCGATCACCCGCTCGCACTGGAGCAACGCAACGGCATCTCTCCCGAACGGCTCGCGCAGATATATCGCGAGGTCATGCATCCGGACGACGCCGCACGATCGTGACGCAATGGTGCGGTACCGCCCGCGCCCCACGCCTGCACCGATTCGTCGAATCGGCTACAGTGGGCCCTTTGGCGCGGCCGGCCGCGCCCGCTCTCGCGTGAGCCTGCCGTTCCGGATTCCACGAACGGCCCGCCCACGCGCGGCGCTACGGCGAGCCGCAGATGACCCACCCCGACGAGCGAACCCCTCCATGTCCGATCTGTCCGCCTTCCCGATCACGCAAAAGTGGCCGGCCCAGCATCCCGACCGCCTCCAGCTCTACTCGCTGCCGACGCCGAACGGCGTCAAGGTGTCGATCATGCTCGAGGAGACCGGCCTGCCGTACGAGCCGCATCTGGTGAGCTTCAGCACCGACGACCAGCTCTCGCCCGCGTTCCTGTCGCTGAACCCGAACAACAAGATCCCGGCGATCCTCGATCCAAACGGCCCGGACGGCAAGCCGCTGCCGCTGTTCGAATCCGGCGCGATCCTGATCTATCTCGCCGACAAGACCGGCCAGCTGATCCCGAAGGATCTCGCGGGCCGCTACGAGACGATCCAGTGGGTGATGTTCCAGATGGGCGGCATCGGCCCGATGTTCGGCCAGGTCGGCTTCTTCCACAAGTTCGCCGGCCGCGACTACGAGGACAAGCGTCCGCGCGAGCGCTACGTCGCCGAGTCGAAGCGGCTGCTCGCCGTGCTCGACGCGCGCCTCGCCGAGCGCAAGTGGGTGATGGGCGACACCTACACGATCGCCGACATCGCGATCTTTCCGTGGGTGCGCAACCTGATCGGCTTCTATGAAGCGGGCGACCTGGTCGGCTTCAGCGAATTCCGCCACGTCGCGCGCGCGCTCGACGCGTTCGTCGCCCGCCCGGCCGTCGCGCGCGGGCTCAACATCCCGGCGCGCACCTGATCCGCGCGGCCGGTCGCGCATCCGTCGCGCCGGCAACAGGACAGCCCGCCGCCTCGCGCGGCGGGCCGATGCGGCCAATCGACACCCGGCCGCACGACGCGCGCTAGCCTACCCCGCCGCCCGCATCGCCCAATCCCGCCAGCAGCTTGCCGAGCAGCCGCGCGAGCTGCGTCTGCTCCGACGCCGACAGCGCGTCCAGAATCGCGCGCTGGTTCTCGACGTGCGCGACGACCGCCTCGTCGATCAGCGCGCGGCCGGCCTCCGTCAGCGCGACGAGCGTGCCGCGCCCGTCGGCCGGATTCGGGCGGCGCTCGACCCAGCCCGCCTTCTGCAGCCGGTCGATGCGCGCGGTCATCCCGCCCGACGACATCATCAGCGCGTCGTACAGCGCCGTCGGCGTCAGCGCGAACGGCGCGCCGCTGCGGCGCAGCGTCGCCAGCACGTCGAACTCGCCCGGCTGCATCCCGTAGCGCGCAAACAGCGGATTGAGACGATCGCGCCCGATCGCGAGCGCCGCTTCCTGCAGCCTGCCCATCACCAGCATCGACGACACGTCGAGATCCGGGCGTTCGTCGCGCCATTGCGCGACCGCGTGCGCGGCTCGATCCATTAACCCTCCTCGGCAAACAAGTTATCTTGACGTCGAGATAATTTGGCATTTATCTTGACGTCAAGATAATTTACATGAAAACGCGCGGCGTGCGCCTCGACGCCGCGCACGTCACCGAGGGCCATACGATGAATCGCTTCACTTCCCCCGGATGGCGGCTTGCCGCCATCGTCCTGGTCGGGCTGAACCTGCGCCCGGCGCTCGCCGCGGTCGGCCCGCTGCTCGACATGATCCAGCGCGCGACCGGCATCGACGACAGCACCGCCAGCCTGCTGACCACGATCCCGATCGTGCTGATGGGCCTCGGCGCGCTGTGCGCGCGCCGCCTGCAGCGCTCGCCCGGGATCGCGGTCGGCGTCGGGATCGGCATCGTGCTGATCGGCCTCGCGTGCGCGGCGCGCGTCGGCGCGCAGCATGCGTGGCTGCTGCTTGCGAGCGCGTGCTGCGCGGGCATCGGCATCGCGATGGTGCAGGCGCTGCTGCCCGGCTTCGTGAAGGCCAACTTTGCGACGCGCATCGGCGGCGTGATGGGCGTCTACTCGACGTCGATCATGGGCGGCGCGGTGCTGGCGAGCGTCGCGGCGCCGCTGGCCGCCGCGCGCTGGGGCTGGCTCGCGGCGCTCGCGTGCTGGACGCTGCCGGCCATCGCCGCGGCGGCCGTGTGGCCGTTCGCGAGCCGCGACGGCGCGCCGATCACGGCCGCGTCGCCGGTGCTCGCGCGGCCGTCGCGCTCCCCGCGCGCATGGCGGCTCGCGCTGTTCTTCGGGATCGCGACCGGCGCGTACACGCTCGTGCTCGCGTGGCTGCCGCCGTTCTACATGCGGCTCGGCTGGTCGCCCACGGCGGCCGGCGGCCTGCTCGGCGGCGTCACGCTCGCGGAAGTCATCGCCGGGCTGACGGTGTCCGCAACGATCGACCGCATGCCCGATCGCCGGCCGGCGCTGATCGCGGCGATCGCGGCGCTGTTCGTCGGGCTCCTGCTGATGCTCGCGGCGCCGGAGGGGCTCGCGCTGCCCGTCGCGCTGCTGATGGGCGCGGGCATCGGCGCGCTGTTCCCGCTGTCGCTGATCGTCACGGTCGACCACGCGGCGACGCCGGCCGATGCGGCGTCGCTGACCGGCTTCGTGCAGGGCATCGGCTATCTGATCGCGGGGCTGTTCCCGTTCGCGGCCGGCATCGTGCGCCAGCATCTCGCGGACCTGACGCCCGCGTGGATCGCGATGGCGTGCCTGTGCGTCGTGCTGTGCGCGCTGGCGGCCGGCTTCGCGCCGCATGCGGCGGCGCGCGTGGCGCGCGCCTGAGCGCTTGACCGACCGCCCGATCAGTCGGCGCTCGCGTAGAGCGTCGAATCGTCGAACCCTTGCGCATCGAGCACGCGGCCGATGAGAATCAGCGCCGTGCGTTCGATGCGCGTGCCCTGCACCTTCCCGACGATATCCGCGAGCGTGCCCGTCACGCGCGCCTCGTCCGGCCAGCTCGCGCGGTAGATCACCGCGACCGGGCAATCCGGCCCGTAATGCGGCAGCACCTCGTCGACGATGCGCGCGAGATGCCGCACGCCCAGATGGATCGCGAGCGTCGCGCGGTGCGCGGCCAGCGAGCCGAGCGACTCGCCCTCGGGCATCGTCGTCTTGCCCGCGAAGCGCGTGAGGATCACCGTCTGCGCGATGCCCGGCAGCGTCAGCTCGCAGCCGAGCGTCGCCGCGCACGCGGCGGTGGCCGTCACGCCCGGCACGATTTCATACGGAATCCCGAGCGCCTTCAGCCGGCGGATCTGCTCGCCGATCGCGCCGTACAGCGACGGGTCGCCCGAGTGCACGCGCGCGACGTCCTGCCCTTTCGCATGGGCCGCGGCGAGCAGCGCGACGATCGCGTCGAGGTCGAGCTCCGCCGTGTTGACGACCTGCTCCGCGCGATGCCCGTCGAGCACCGCCGCGGGCACGAGCGACCCCGCATACAGGATCACCGGGCACGTGCGCACGAGGCGCTGGCCCTTCACCGTGATCAGCTCCGGGTCGCCGGGACCCGCGCCGATGAAATACACCGTCATTGAAAACACTCCGTCAGTTCATGGGAACGACCCGCGATCCGGCGTCACGCGCGCGCGGCCGGATCGAGCGCGTCGAGCAGCGCGGCGGCCGAATCGAACGCGCGATCGGCGTCGGGCAGCGGCGGCCGGCGCAGCATCACGACCGGCAGCCGGCGTTCGCGTGCAACATCGAGCTTCGCTTCGGTCGCCGCGCCGCCGCTGTTCTTGCTGACGACGACGTCGATGCCCGCGAGCGCGAACAGCGCGCGTTCGCCGTCGAGCGAAAACGGCCCGCGCGCCGCGACGATCTGCGCGCGCGCGTTGCCCGGATGCGATTCGAGGCAGCGCACGAGCCAGAACTGGTGCGCCGGAATCGCGTCGAGATGCGCGAGCGGCTCGCGGCCGAGCGTGAACAGCGGCCGGCGAAACGGCGCGAGCGCGGCCTCGATGCCGGCCCAGTCGTCGACCATCCGCCAGTCGTCGCCCGGCTGCGGCTGCCACGGCGCGCGGCGCAGCGCCCACACCGGCACGCCCGCGTCGCGCGCGGCGGCGGCCGCGTTCGCGCTGATCCGCGCGGCATAGGGATGCGTCGCGTCGATCACGAGGCCGATGCCGGCTTCGCGCAGGTACGCGGCCAGCCCCGCGGCGCCGCCGAAGCCGCCGACGCGCACCTCGCACGAGAGATCGCCGGGCACCTTGCCAAGCCCCGCGAGACTGTACACGTGGCGCGGGCCGAGCGCGCGCGCGATCTTCAGCGCGTCGCCGGTGCCGCCGAGCAGCAGGATGCGCGGGCTCATCGCGCGCACCCGACGAAACGGCCCTGCCGGTCGATCGCGAACATCTCGACCGCGACCGACGCGGGCACGATGTCGCGCGCGACGGCGAGCGCGTGCGCGCAGACGATGTCGCCGAGCGGCACGCCGTCCGCCTGCGCGAGCTTCAGCGCTTCCTGGCTCGTGTTCGCTGCAAGCATCGCTGCCTGCAGCGCGTCGCTCGCGCCCGCTTGCGCGGCCCATTGCGCGAGCAGCGGCAGGTCGATGCTCGAATGGCGGCTGTGCAGGTCGAGGTGGCCGGCCGCCAGCTTGCTGAGCTTGCCGAAGCCGCCGCACATCGACAGCCGCGCGACCGGCGCGCGCCGCAGGTGCTTCAGCACCGCGCCCGCGAAATCGCCCATTTCGATCAATGCCATGTCCGGCAGCTGGTAGTGCGCGCGCATCGCGTCCTCGCTCGCGTTGCCGGTGCACGCGGCGATGTGCGCGACGCCGTTCGCGCGCGCGACGTCGATGCCCTGATGAATCGACGCGATGTACGCGGAGCACGAGAACGGCCGCACGATGCCGGTCGTGCCCAGGATCGACAACCCGCCGACGATGCCGAGGCGCGGGTTCATCGTCTTCAGCGCCATCGCCTCGCCGCCCTCGACGCCGATCGTCACGTCGAAGCCGCCCGCATGGCCGTGTTCGGCCGCGAGCGCGCTCAGGTGCGTCGTCATCATCTGGCGCGGCACGGGATTGATCGCCGGCTCGCCGACCGGCAGCGTGAGTCCCGCGCGCGTGACCGTGCCGACGCCCGGCCCCGCATGAAAGCGCACGCCGGGCGCCGCCGCGAGCGCGACGCGCGCGAACACGAGCGCGCCGTGCGTGACGTCCGGATCGTCGCCGGCGTCCTTGATCGTGCCGGCCTCCGCGCCGTCGGCCCCGTCGCGGATCAACCGGCAGAACTCGAGGCGCATCACCACGCGCTGTCCCTTCGGCAGCACGATCTCGACCGCGTCGCCCGCGTGGCCGGTCAACAGCAGCCGCGCGGCGGCCAGCGAGGTCGCGGTCGCGCAGCTGCCGGTCGTGTAGCCGAAACGCAGCGGCGCGGGTTGTTCGGGGGTTTCGTCGCGCATCACGCCGCCGTCGCGTCGGTCTGCGCCGGCTTGCACACGTCGTATAGCGTGACGGGCAACGGCTGCCGCCAGGTGTCGAAGCGGCCGAGCGGCTCCGCGTGCGCGAGCGACACGCGCGTGAGCGTGCCGCCGTGCGCGTCGCGCCAGGCGGCGAGCGCGATCTCGCCCTGCAGCGTCACGGCGTTCGCGACGAGCCGGCCGCCCGGCTTCAGCGCCGACCAGCAGGCGTCGAGCACGCCCGGCACGGTCGCGCCGCCGCCGATGAAGATGGCGTCGGGCGCGGCGAGCCCCGCGAGCGCATCGGGCGCGCGCCCCGCGACGAGTTGCAGGCCCGGCACGCCGAGCGCGTCGCGATTGTGTTCGATGAAGCGCTGCCGTTCCGCGTGCGCTTCGATCGCGATCGCCTGGCACGACGGGTGCACGCGCATCCATTCGATGCCGATCGACCCGCAGCCCGCGCCGACGTCCCACAGCAGTTCGTCCGGTGCGGGCGCGAGCCGCGCGAGCGTCAGGGCGCGCATGTCGCGCTTGGTGAGCTGTCCGTCGTGGCGGTATGCGTCGTCAGGCAGGCCGGGCGTCAGCGCGCGGCGCGGCGCGTCGGCCGCCGCGCGGCAATCGAGCGCGACGAGATTCAGCGCCGCGGTCTCGTCGACCGACCAGTCGTGCGCGAGTGCGTCGATGCGCCGCTCGAGCGGGCCGCCGAGATGTTCGAACACGCTGATGCGGGTCGGCCCGAAGCCGCGCGCGGTCAGCTCGGCCGCGACGACGGCGGGCGTGCGGCCGTCCGCGCTCAGCACGAACAGGCGCCGCCCCGGCAGCAGATGGCGGGCGAGCGTCGCAAGCGGCCGGCCGACCAGCGACACCGCGCCGACGTCCTGCAGCGCCCAGCCGAGACGGGCCGCGGCGAGCGACAGCGACGACGGCGCGGGCAGCACGCGCCATTCGCCGGGCGCAAGCTGGCGCGCGAGCGTCGCGCCGACGCCGAACAGCATCGGGTCGCCGCTCGCGAGCACACAGACGGGCGCCCCGCGGCGCGCGAGCACGCCCGCGAGATCGAACGGCGACGGCCATGCCTCGCGCGCAGCCGCGAGCCGCGCGGGCAACATGTCGAGGTGCCGTGGCGCGCCGACCACGAGCGTCGCGTCGAGCAGCGCGCGGCGCGCGGCGCGCCCGAGTCCCGTGTAACCGTCGTCGCCGATACCCACCACCGTCAGCCACGCCGTCATGCACCCTTCCCCATCGTTCGTCGTTCCGTTGTGTTGCCGCAAGCGGCCTGCGGGCCGCGCGTATGTCTGTGTTGCGAAAAAAGGCATAATACAGCGTTCGATCGCCGGTGCCCTTCGGGGCCGAAGAGGGAACACAGGGCGCGTGCCGCGCCGCTGTGGCTGCCCCCGCAACTGTAGTCAGCGAGCCCGCCTCCATCTCGCGCCACTGGCTTGTCCGGGAAGGCCTGGAGCGGGCGTCGACCTGTCAGCCAGGAGACCTGCCGGCCTGAAAGTGCGTGCGTGCCAGCCGGCATCGGGCGGGGTGTACCGATGCGTTGGCCGCGGCGCGACACTGCCACGGTGCCCCGTTGAATTCCATCCCTGTTCCGTCCGCTTTGCCCGTCGTGCGCCCGTCGGCCTGCCCGGGGCTCGTGCGCGTCGTCCCGGCCGCCGACGGCGGCCTGTGCCGGATCAAGCTGCCGGGCGGCCGCGTCGACGCGCGGCAGGCGCGGGCAATCGCCGCCGTCGCCCGCGCGCACGGCTCGGGGGTGATCGAGGCAACCAATCGCGCGAACCTGCAATTGCGCGGCATCCGCGACGGCGAAGCGCCCGCGCTGACCGCCGCGCTGCTCGGCGCCGGCCTCGGCCCGCTCGTCGACGCCGGCGGCGACGCCGCCGCGCTCGCCGCCAGCGACGACGTCCGCAACCTGCTGCTGAGCCCGCTCGCGGGACGCGACCCCGCCGCGCTCATCGACAGCGCGGCGCTCGCCGCGCCGATCTTCGACATGCTCGCGCGCGAGCCGCGCCGGTTCGAGCTGTCGCCGAAATTCTCGATCCAGCTCGACGGCGGCGAGGCTGTCGCCGCACTCGATCATCCGCACGACATCTGGCTGTCCGCGTGGCGCCGCCGCGACGGCGCGGTGCGCGTCGCGGCCGGGCTGGCCGGCTGTCCGCCCGTCGCCCCCGACGCTGCGCCCGCGTGCGCCGACGTCGCGCCCGGCGACGCCGTTGCGCTCGTGCGGGCACTGATGCTCGCGTTCCTCGATCTCGCGCCGGCCGACGCGACGCGCATGCGCGCGCTGCTCGCCACGTGCGGCGAACGCGTGCTGCTCGAACGCGCACAGACCTACCTGCCGTTTCCGCTTGCCGCCGATCCCGCGCTCGCCGCATGGCGGCGCGCACCGTCCGCGCCCGCGCTGCGCTTCGGCGCGCGCCCGTCGCGCGACGCCGCGCGCTGCAGCGTCGGCGCGCAATTCGCGCTCGGCCGTCTCGACGCCGAGCGCCTCGAACGACTGGCGGCGCTCGCGGACGCCCACGGCGACGGCACGCTGTCGATGACGCCGTGGCAAGGCGTGTTCGTCCACGGCGTCGCCGCCGCCGACGCGCCCGCGCTGCGCGACGCGCTCGCCGCGCTCGGCCTCGTCTGCGAGCCGACCCATCCGCTCGCGCAGCTCGTCGCCTGCGCGGGCAGCGCCGGCTGCGCGAAAGCGCGCGCCGACACGAAGCGCGACGCGCTCGCGCTCGCCGCGCGCGTCGGCCATGCGCTCGACGCGCACCTGACCGGGTGCGAGCGCCACTGCGCGCTGCCGCATCCGGCGGCGCACACGCTCGTCGCAGTCGCGCCGGCGCGCTACGACCTTTACCGGCGCGACGACGCAGCGGGCCTCGGCGCCCCGCTCGCGCGCCACTTGACGATCGACCAAGCCGCGGCCCGACTGGGCGATACGCGGCAAAGCCAGGACACCACCGATGCTTGACTACATACGCGACGGGCAGGAAATCTACCGCCAGTCGTTCGCGACGATCCGCGCCGAGGCCGACTTGTCGCGCATCCCGGCCGACCTCGAGAAACTCGCGGTGCGCGTGATCCACGCGTGCGGGATGGTCGACGTCGTCGACGATCTGCGCTTCTCCACCGGCGCAGGCGCGGCGGGCCGCGCAGCGCTGGCCGCCGGCGCGCCGATCCTCTGCGACGCGAAGATGGTTGCCGAAGGCATCACGCGCGCACGGCTGCCGGCCGGCAATCGCGTGCTCTGCACGCTCGGCGAGCCCGGCGTCCCCGGCCTCGCGCAGCAGCTCGGCAACACGCGCTCGGCCGCCGCGCTCGAACTGTGGCGAGCGCACCTCGCCGGCAGCGTCGTCGTGATCGGCAACGCGCCGACCGCGCTGTTCCATCTGCTCGACATGCTCGACGCGGGCGCGCCGCGCCCCGCGCTGGTTCTCGGCTTCCCGGTAGGCTTCATCGGCGCGGCCGAATCGAAGGCGCTGCTCGCCGCCGACAGCCGCGGCGTGCCGTACGTCGCGCTGCTCGGCCGGCGCGGCGGCAGCGCGATGGCGGCCGCCGCGGTCAACGCGCTCGCGACGGAGGTCGAATGACGGCCGCGCGCGGACGCCTGTTCGGCCTCGGCGTCGGCCCGGGCGACCCCGAACTGATGACGCTGAAGGCGGTGCGCCTGCTGCAGGCCGCGCCGGTGGTCGCGTATTTCGTCGCGAAGGGCAAGAAAGGCAATGCGTACGGCATCGTCGAAGCGCATCTGCGCGACGCGCAGGTGCAGCTGCCGCTCGTCTACCCGGTAACGACCGAGGCGCTGCCGCCGCCGCTCTGCTACGAAACCGTGATCGCCGACTTCTACGACACGGCCGCCGACGTCGTCGCCGCGCATCTCGACGCGGGCCGCGACGTCGCGGTGATCTGCGAAGGCGATCCGTTCTTCTACGGCTCGTACATGTACCTGCACGACCGCCTCGCGCCGCGCTACGACACCGAGGTCGTGCCCGGCGTGTGCTCGATGCTCGGCGGCACGGCCGTGCTCGGCCAGCCGCTCGTGTATCGCAACCAGAGCCTGTCGGTGCTGTCCGGCGTGTTGCCGGAGGACGAGCTGCGCGCGCGGCTCGCGCAGGCCGACGCGGCGGTGATCATGAAGCTCGGCCGCAACTTCGACAAGGTGCGGCGCGTGCTCGACGAACTGGGCCTCGCGAAGCGCGCGCTGTACGTCGAGCGCGCGACGATGGCGAACCAGCGCATCGTGCCGCTCGACGCCGTCGATCCGATGGCGTCGCCGTATTTTTCGCTGCTCGTCGTGCCGGGGGAAAAATGGCAAGGATGACGACCCCGCCCGCGATCGTGGTGCTTGGCGCCAGCGCGCTCGACACCGCGCGGCGCATCCAGGCGCGCTATCCGGGCGCGCAGGTGCACGGCCTCGCGTCGCGCGTCGCCGCCGACGTGCCGTTCGACGAGCTCGGCGCGCATCTGCGCGAACTGTATGCGCGCGGCCTGCCGATCGTCGCGCTGTGCGCGGCCGGCATCGTGATCCGCTGCATCGCGCCCGCGCTCGCCGACAAGGGCGTCGAGCCGCCGGTGCTGGCGGTCGCGGAAGACGGCTCGGCCGTCGTGCCGCTGCTCGGCGGCCTGACCGGCGTGAACCTGATCGCGCGCGAGCTGGCCGAGTGCCTCGGCGTCGCGCCCGCGATCACGACGAGCGGCGAACTGCGCTTCGGCGCGTGCGTGCTCAACCCGCCCGACGGCTACGCGCTCGCGGATCTCGCGCAAGGCAAGCGCTTCGTGTCCGACCTGCTCGCGGGCGCGGCGACGCGCATCGACGGCGCCGCGCCGTGGCTCGACGACGTCGCGCTGCCGCGCGACGACATGGCCGCGCATGCGATCCGCGTCACGCCGCTCGCGTGGCGCGGCGCGCGCGACGAGCTCGTGATCCATCCGCGCAGCGTGGTGATCGGCATCAGCGCGCATCTGCCCGCGTCTGACACCCCGCTCGACGTGCGCATCGGCGCGCTGCTCGACGCACAGGGTCTCGCGCCGCAAGCGCTGGCCGCGCTCGTCGCGCCGGCGACGATGGTCGGCGACGCCGCGCTCGAAGCGGCCGCCGACGCGCTCGGCGCGCCGCTGCGTTTCGTCGATGCCGAAGCCGACGCCGAACCCGACGCGACCGCCTCCGACGTGCTCGACCGCGCACTGCGCGTGCCGCACACGCGGCAGGCCCCGCTCGACGGAATGGCCTGCGCGGTCGCCGCGCAGCCGGTCGATGCGGCGACGCTCGGCCGCGCGCGCGGCCGCCTCACCGTGCTCGGCCTCGGGCCCGGGGCCGCCGCATGGCTGACGCCCGCCGCGCGCGCGGCGCTGGCCGACGCGACCGACATCCTCGGCTACACGACCTACGTGAACATGGCCGGCCCGTTCCGGGCGGACCAGCGCGTGCACGGCACCGACAACCGCGAGGAAATGCAGCGCGCACGCCATGCGTTCGAGCTGGCGGCCGAGGGCCGCCGGGTCGCGGTCGTGTCGTCGGGCGACCCGGGCGTGTTCGCGATGGCCGCGGCCGTGCTCGAAGCGCTCGACGAAGCGCGCGATGCGCGCTGGGCCGCGGTCGACCTGCGCGTCGAGCCCGGCGTGTCGGCGTCGCTCGCGACCGCCGCGCAGGCCGGCGCACCGCTCGGCCACGACTTCTGCGTGATCTCGCTGTCGGACAACCTGAAGCCGTGGGACGTGATCGAGACGCGCCTCGCGCACGCGGCCGAGGCCGATCTCGTGATGGCGTTCTACAACCCGATCTCGCGCGCACGGCCGTGGCAGCTCGATCGCGCACTCGACGTCGTGCGCGCGCATCGCGCGGCGGACACCGTCGTCGTGCTCGGCCGCGACATCGGCCGGCCCGGCGCGACGCTCGTCAACACGACGCTCGGCGCATTGCGCGCCGAGCAGGTCGACATGCGCACGATGGTGATCGTCGGCTCGTCCACCACGCGGCGCTTTTCCGTCAACAATGGACGGGATTGGGTCTACACGCCGCGCTGGTATCGCTGAATGCGCGCCGGGCCGTGTGCCCGGCGCCGTAGCGAATTCACGCAATTGTTTCGCACCGCGATCCAAACAAAATAAAAACGTAATTAAGGATTCACGACTGATCTGCAATCCTCCAAGATGAGCACGCCGCCGTCCGGGTCCATCCCATGCCCGGTCCGATTACGGCGGTGATACGCACCGGCGTATCGCTCATCACCATGGAGAACACAATGCAAAACAGCGTGTTGTCGCATCTCATCCCGCGCGCGATCGCCGCGGGCTGTCTGCTCGCCGGCGCGAGCGTGTCGCAGGCGGCGGGCGCCTTTGCGCCTTACGTCGACGTGACGCTCTACCCGACGCCGCTCGTGGACCGCATCGGCGTTCAGCAAGGCATCCAGCAATTCACGCTCGCGTTCGTCGTCGCGGGCAACGGCTGTACGCCGTCGTGGGGTGGCGTACAGGCCATCGGCAACGGCGCGACCGGCGACCTGCTCACGTCGATCGGCACCGCCATCACGAACTATCGCGCGAAAGGCGGCGAAGTCGCCGTGTCGTTCGGCGGCGCGAACGGCACACCGCTGATGCAGGCGTGCACGAGCGTCCCCGCGCTGAAGACCGCGCTCCAGACCGTGATCGACACGTACAGCCTCACGCACGTCGACTTCGACATCGAGGGTTCGTCGCAGCTGGATTCGGCGGCCGTCGCCCGCAACTTCCAGGCGGTCGCGCAGCTGCAGGCCGACTATGCGGCGAAGGGCAAGCCGCTGCACGTCACGCTGACGCTGCCGGTGATGCCGACCGGGCTCATCCAGGACGGCCTGAACGTCCTCAACGCGGCGATCGCGAGCCAGGTCAACCTCGACGCGGTGAACGTGATGACGATGGACTACGGCCCCGCCGGCATCGACATGGGCGCGGCCGCGATCAGCGCGGCGCAGGGACTCTACTCGCAGCTCGACACCGCGTACAAGTCCGCTGGCCAGCCGAAGAGCAGCTCGCAGCTGTGGCAGATGGTGGGCGTCACGCCGATGATCGGCGTGAACGACACGCAGGGCGAGACGTTCACGCTCGACAACGCGCAAAGCGTGCTGAACACGGCCGTCAACAACGGCTACGGCTTCATCAGCTACTGGTCGTCGACCCGCGACAAGCAGTGCGACAGCAACAGCGGCTATGCGTCGCCGATTTGCTCGGGCGTCACGCAGCAGCCGTACGCGTTCGCGTCGATCTTCAAGAAGCTCGACGCCAAGTGGGGCACCGGCGTCACGCAGGACCCGAACTACGGCGGCGGCTCGGATGGCGGTGGCACGCCGCAGCCGGGCGCGCCGTGGTCCGCGAGCCAGGTCTACAACGCGGGCGCGACGGTCACGTATCAGGGTGTCACCTACCAGGCGCAATGGTGGACCAAGGGCGACATTCCCGGCCAGTCGTCGGTGTGGAAGGCCGTGAACGGCGGCACCCCGGCCTGGTCGGCGACCACCGCCTATCAGGCCGGCGCGTGCGTGATGTACCAGGGCGCGAAGTACTGCGCGAAATGGTGGACCCAGGGCGATACGCCGAGCGCGGGCGGCGTGTGGGTGAAGTCGTGACGGCGCGCATGCGGGCCGTTAGCGCGGGCCGGTGACGCGCTCAAGTGCCCCTTGATCGGGCCGTGTCGGCGTCAGTCTGCGCCGGCGCGGCCCGGCCGGCAGCGAGCGCGGCTCGACGGCCCTGCCCGCTCACCGCGAGCGTTCAGCCGCGCGCGTGCTCGGCGAGCAGGCGCGCCTTCTCGTCGACGAGCGCGGCGACGTGCGCGTCGTGATACCGGCGAATCCGTTCCGTCGGCCCGACGATCGACAGGCCGTACCAGTCGCCGTCGATCGGCAGCGCGACCGCGACCGCCGACAGTTCCGGCGCACTCTCGCCGAAATTGTCGGCCCACCCTTGCGCATGACACCGCGCGGCCTGTTCGATCAGCGCGGCCAGATTCGCCACCGTCGCGGCGGTGAAGCGCTCGAACGACAGCGCGCCGCCGAGCGCCTGCTGCGCGTCGGCCGGCAATTCCGCGAAGATCGCCTTGCCGATCGAGTTCGCATGCAGCGGACGCAGTTCGCCCGGCTGGCGCGTATAGCGGATCGCCTGCTCCGATTCGACGACGTCCAGGTACGTGACCGACGCGCCCTGGATCTTGCCGAGCACCGCGGTTTCGCGGCTCGCGTCGCGCAGCGCGACGAGGTGCGGATGCACCATGTCGACCACGGGATCGGTCGCGTCGATCGCGGCGGCGATCGTCTGCAGGCGGCGCGTCGGATAGTAGCCGCCGCGCTTGCGCACTTCGTACAGGTAACCGCGGCTGACGAGCGTGCGCGTCATCGCGAGGCAGCTCGACGCCGGCACGTTGAGCAGGCGCGCGAGTTCGGTGAGCGGCAGCGGCCGCCGTTCGGCGGCGAACAGCTCGAACAGGTCGAGCGTCCGAGCGACAAGTTTGACGTCCATGACGAGCGATCGAAACGGTGGAAGGTCGCCGCGCCGTGAACGGGCCGCCCGGTCGATACGGTCAGTACGACTTCGGCAGGCCCAGCACCTTCTCCGCGATGTAGCACAGGATCAGTTGCGGGCTCACGGGCGCGAGCCTCGGAATCATACACTCGCGCAGGTAGCGCTCGACGTGGTATTCCTTCGCGTAGCCCATCCCGCCGTGCGTCGCGATCGCCGTCTGGCAGGCCTGGAACGCGGCTTCCGCGCCAAGGTACTTCGCGGCGTTCGCTTCCGCGCCGCACGGCTGCCCCGCGTCGTAGCGGGTCGCGGCCTTCATCACCATCAGCCACGCGGCCTCGAGCTGCATCCACGCCTGCGCGAGCGGATGCTGGATCGCCTGGTTCTGACCGATCGGCCGGCCGAACACGACGCGTTCGCGCGCATACTGCGTCGCGCGCCGCAGCGCCGCCTGCCCGAGCCCGATCGCTTCCGCGGCGATCAGGATCCGCTCCGGGTTGAGGCCGTGCAGCAGGTAGCGAAAGCCGTCGCCCTCGTTGCCGATCAGGTCGTCGCGCGGCACGCGCAGGTTGTCGATGAACAGCATGTTCGAATCGACCGCCTTGCGCCCCATCTTCTCGATCTCGCGCACCTCGACGCGCGTGCGGTCGAGATCCGTATAGAACAGGCTCAGCCCGTCGGTCGGCTTCGCGACCTGCTCGAGCGGCGTCGTGCGCGCGATGATCAGCATCCGGTTCGCGACCTGCGCGGTCGAGATCCAGATCTTGCGGCCGCTCAGCACGTAATGGTCGCCGTCGCGCCGCGCCTGCGTCGTCAGGTGCGTCGTGTCGAGGCCCGCGTCGGGCTCGGTCACCGCGAAGCATGCCTTGTCGCGCCCCGCGATCAGCGGCGGCAGGAAGCGCGCCTTCTGCGCGTCGGTGCCGAACACCTGCACCGGGTTCAGCCCGAAGATGTTCATGTGCACGGCCGACGCGCCCGACAGCCCCGCGCCCGACGCGCTGATCGTGCGCATCATCAACGCGGCCTCGGTCATGCCGAGCCCGGCGCCGCCGTACGCGGGGTCCATCGCGATGCCGAGCCAGCCGGCCTGCGCGAGCGCCGCATGGAAATCGGCCGGAAAGCCGCCTTCACGGTCGCGCTCGAGCCAGTAGTCGTCGCCGAAGCGCGCGCAGATTTTCTCGATCGCGCTTTCGATCGCGCGCTGGTCGTCGGTCAGGTCGAATTGCATGGGAAGCCTCTCGGGAAACGTGGGCGGCCGCGCCGCTCACAACGGGAACACGCCTGTGGCGACCGCGGCGAACACCATCAGCACGGTGGCGGCGAACAGGAACGGGATCGTGAACTTCTGGTGCTCGGCGAGTTCGACGCCGGTCAGGCCGACGATCAGGAAGGTCGCCGGCGTCAGCGGGCTCACCGGGAAGCCCGTCGTCATCTGGCCGAGCAGCGCCGCCTGCGCCATCTGGATCGGCGGCACGCCGAGCAGCTTGCCGCTTTCCGCGAGCACCGGCAGCACGCCGAAGTAGAACGAGTCGGGATCGAACAGCAGGCTCAACGGCATCGACAGCAGGCCGAGCACGAACGGCAGGTGGCGCGCGTGCTCGACCGGCACGTGCGCGACGACGACTTCCGCCATCGCCTTCAGCATCCCCGTGCCGGACATGATCCCGGTGAACGCGCCCGCGGCGAGCAGCACGCTCGCCATCATCAGCGCCGCCTTCGCATGCGCGTCGATCCGCGCGCGCTGCTCGCGCACGTCCGGGTAGTTGATGACGAGCGCGGCGACCGTGCCGAGCATGAACATCACCACCGGATCGACGATGCCGGACACCAGCATGCCGAGCACGACGAGCGTCAATGCGGCGTTGATCCAGAAACGGCCGGGGCGGCGCAGCGCGCGCTCCGCGTCCGTCAGCTCGCGCGGCGCGAAAACGACCGCCGCCGCGCCGGCGCGATCGAGGCCGAGCCGCTTCGCCTCGCGCGCGCCGAGCACGTACGCGGTGCCGAACACGAACGCGAGGCCGACGATCTGCACCGGAACCATCGGCATGAAGATTGCCGTGCCCGGAATATGCAGCGCGGCCGACGCGCGCAGCATCGGCCCGACCCACGGCAGGAAGTTCACGCCCGCCGCCATCGACGCGACGCACGCGAGGATGCGCCGGTCCATGTTCAGCCTCGCGTACAGCGGCATCATCGCCGGCAACGTGACCAGGAACGTCACCGCGCCGGAGCCGTCGAGGTGAATCAGCAGCGCGAGCAGCGCCGAGCCCATCACGATGCGCGGCGGGTGGCAGCCGATCAGCCGCAGCACGCCGGCGATGATCGGATCCAGCATGCCCGCATCGGTGAGGATCCCGAAAAAAAGAATCGCAAAAACGAACATCCCGGCGATCGGCCCGATGTTCTGCACGCCTTGCACGATGAATTTTCCGGTCGACAGCCCGAAGCCGGCCGCGAGCGAGGCGACCGTCGGCACCGCGATCAGCGCGACGAGCGGCGACAGGCGCTTCGTGATGATCAGGACGAACAGCGCGACGATGGCGAGCGTGCCGGTCAATGCGAGCATGATGCGTCTCCTCTCCCGGCGCGCCGCGGTGCGAGCGGACGACCGGGGCTCGGGTAGGTGTGCGTGCGCCGGCGCGAACCGGCTGTGCTTGTTTCGCCACGCCACGCCGCCATGGCGCGGGAGCGGATCGGATCAGGAAGCGCGCTCGTCGACCGGCGCGAACACCTGCTGCGCATGCTCGTTCAGCGCGGGCGGCGGCAACCGGTACGTCGCGGGCGTGCGGCCGAGCTTGATCGGCGACGCGATCCCGCGATGGTCGCCGAGCTCGACCCGCATCGCGCGATGCGCGGTATGCGGATGGTCGAGCGCGGCCGCGAGACCGAGCACCGGCGCGCACGGCACGCCGCGGCGGATCAGCCGGTCGGCGAGCGCCGCGCCGTCGTGCGCGGCGAACCGCGCTTCGAGCAACGCGCGCAGCGCCGCCCGGTTCGCGTTGCGCGCGCGGTTGTCGGCGAAGCGCGGATCGTCGGGCCATGCCGGCGCGCCGAGCTCCGCGCACAGCGCCGCGAACTGCCCGTTGTTGCCGACCGCGACGAAAATGTCGACCGTGCCGGTGCGGAAGCGGTCGTACGGCGTGACGTTCGGATGCGCGTTGCCGGTGCGCACGGGCTCGCGGCCCGAATGGAAGTAGTTCGGCGTGTGCGGATGCAGGATCGACAGCGCACTGTCGAACAGCGTCGCCTCGACGAGCTGCCCCTTGCCGCTCGCGTCGCGCTCGCGCAGCGCCATCAGCACGCCGAGCGCGGCATTCAGCCCGGTGACGAGGTCGACGATCGGCACGCCGATCCGCAGCGGCGGCCCGCCCGCCTCCCCGTTCACGCTCATCAGCCCGGTGAACGCCTGCACCGCCGCGTCGTAGCCGGGCAGCGCGCCCAGCGGCCCGTCCGCGCCGAAGCCCGACACGCGGCAAACCACGAGCCGCGGGAAGCGCGCATGCAGCGCGTCGAAGCCGAGCCCCCAGCGCTCCATCGTGCCGATCCGGAAGTTCTCGACGAGCGCGTCGGCATGCTCGAGCAGCCCGAGCAGCCGTTCGCGATCCGCCGGCTGCGACAGGTCGAGCGCGACGCCGAGCTTGTTGCGGTTCACGCCGAGGAAATACGACGCCGTGTCGCCTTCGAACGGCGGCCCCCAGGTGCGCGTCTCGTCACCCGACGGCGGCTCGACCTTGATCACTTCCGCGCCGTGGTCGGCAAGGATCTGCGTCGCATAAGGGCCGCCCAGCACCCGCGACAGATCGACGATGCGCAAGCCCGTCAGCGCGCCCTGCTGCTCGTGTTCCGCCATGTGTCTCGCTCCTGCTCCGGTCGATTGAGCAATAAATTCTTGTACGTGAATTTATATTCACGCATGGGAATTTTTGTGTCAAGCGGTGGAAGTGCCGATCGCACGAGCACGTGCGCGACGGAGGCGTGTCGGGCAAGCCGGGTGCAGCACGGATCGGAATCCGGTTGCTGCGACGCGCCGCCGTTCGCTAAGCTGGCATTCCGACGGTCCAGAATCCGGAGCTTTCATGAATCGCCTGCTGCTGGCCGCCGTGACGATCGCGGCGACGCTGAGCGTCGCGCATGCGCAGACCCAGACCTATCAATTCGGCGAAGGCCGGACGCAGCCGCAAGGCGCGGCGCAACCGGCGCAACCCGCGCCGCTGCCGGGCGCGATGCAGACCCCGCCGTTGCCGCAGGGCGCGGTGCCGACGTCGCGGCCCGCGCCGCGGCGGCCGCACGCGAGCGCGCACCGGCATCACCGCCACGCGGCAGTCAAGCGGCATCGCCACCACGTGCGGCATGCCAGGCCGGCGCGGCACGGGATCTACCGGTATTCGTGAAGCAGCGGCGGCACGCCATCGATTGTTTCGGATGGCGATGCAATTTGTGCTCACCATTCCGCACGAGTTAACCTATTCTTTCGGCAATGCGCGGTCTGTGGACGCCCGGTCGGACGCGTCTTCATGCGTCCCGGGAAGAACGGCCGCCGAACGCGTCGTCGGCAGCGGCATGCCGAAATGTCCGACGAAATGCAGTCACCCGTCATTGGCCTGTTGCAAGCGGCTCGCGTGCGGCAGGCGCGGAGCATCGCGCGCGTGCGCGCCCGCCAGGATTCATCATCGAGCCGCCGTCCGTCGTCACGCGGACCGCGGCGATCGGCATCGCGTTTCCCGCCGATGCCGTGCGTACGAAGCCGGTTGTCCCCACGGCGCGCGCATGACGTCGCGCCACTTATAGCGAGCCCGACATGACGAGCCTGTACACCTACCGCGGATACACGATCGAAGTGCGCTGCGAGCATCAGCCGGCCGAGGCGGTCGACATGGCCGCGCCGGCCCCCGGCTACGTCGCCGTGGTCCAGGTGCGGGAGGGCAATACGTCGTCGATCTTCTTCTCGCCGCTGAGGCTCGCGGACGATCGCGGGAAACCGTTCGCCGACAGCCTGGACGCGCTCAGCGCAGGGCGCACGGCCGGCGAGATCATCGTCGACGACCTGCTGTCGAGCGCCGGTGCGTATTGAAGCAGCCCGGGAACGGCGAGCAGTTCGAAAGCGTTCGTCAGCGCAATCGTTTGCGCCGCAGCTCGCGGCCTTGATACACGACGACAAAGACGCCGAGCATCATGACGCCGACGGCCACGAACTCGCTCAGCCGCGCCGGGCCGTGCCGCAACCCCGGATACATGCCGACGCCGATGCCGGCGGCAATCATCGCGATGCCCGCGATCAGTCCTCCGATCGATCCGGAAGTGGTCTTGTCGAAACCGCTCATGTCATTACACCCGTAGCCAATATTGTTCTGCTCAGGTCGCGACGCGCAGTGGGCCTGAGCCCGCGCGTCGTCGCCTTCTGGTGCCTGACTATATCCGGCCATAAATAGGCCGGCGTGCGCGCGGGGATTTTCGCAGCGATGCTTGCGCGAGGTGTCGTTTCGGCGCGACGCGGAACCGCGCTGCTATCATCCGGTCCGCCTGTTCAGGCTGTACTTCGGCCAACCGAAGCGATTTCCGAAACCACCACCGATACCCATGAATTTCACCTGCGCTTGCGGAACCGTCATCCACGACCAAACCGATTTCCTCGCCAACAAGGCGCGTCTGATCGCTGATCAGGATTGGGAGGACTTTGCCGAAGCGAGCGAGTCGCGCGGCCGCCTCGATTGGTCGTATGCACGCGCCTGCTATCAATGCCCGTCATGCGGCAGGCTGCACGTCGAAGACAACGAGCGCCAGCTGATTGCGTTCGCCCCGGAGACGACCGGAACGCAACCCGTGCTCCGGTCGATCAAGGGCGACCTCTGGAAGGCGCCGTTGATCGGCGCATGGACATCCAAACCGTTCGCGGGTCAGCCCAACGGCGACCTCTATTGCGACGGCGCGGATGGCGTCGCGGAATCCTACGACACCTGGGAGGCGCTGGAGCAGGCCTACTTCGCGATGTTCTTCCGGCTGAAAGGGTTCGGCTTGCTGAGGTCGGCGCTGCTCCGGAAGGACGGCAAGCAGGTTCATACATGGCATGACGGCGATCGCTGAGCCCGGACGCGGGGGCGCTCGGCGCCCCGCCGTTCACGATCGCAGGAATTTCCCGGCCCTTCGCTCGAGCAGCGCGATCAGCTCCGGCTGCATGAACGCGTACTTGTCGGGAATGTCGACGCAGACGATCTTCTTGTTCCGCAAGTCTGCGCCGAATTGCTTCGACAGCTTCGCCTTGTGCGAGCGCTCCATCACGAAGATGATGTCGGCCCACGCGATCTGCTCGCGCGACACGATCGACTCCGCATCGGGCGCGACGCCGGCCGAATCCGTTTCGATGCCCGGCCAGCCGGCAAACAGTTCTTCCGCAGTCGGGCTTCGCAGCCGGTTCCGGCTGCAGATGAAGAGTGCTCGCGTCATGCCGGATGCGATCAGCCTTGCGGCATCGTGCCGGGCCGCAGATACGCGAGCATGTACGACACGTAGTCCGCCTTGCCGAGTTCGACGCCCTGGTTGCGCAGGATCGCGTACGCGGTCACCACGTGAAAGTAGAACTGCGGCAGCGCCCAGTCGCGCGCGTACTGCTCGCCTGTCATGTCGAAGACGACGCCGTTGGGCATTTCGAGCGCGATCGGCAGCGCGCCGCCCGCGTCGAGCGCGTCAGGCGACAGGCCGTCGAGCAGCGCAAGCGCGTCGTCGATGCGCGCCTTCGCATCGGACCACGTGCCCGGCTGCGCGTTGGCGTTCCATCCTTCTTGCCGCACCGCCAGCAGCGTGTCCGGAAGCGGTTCGCCGCGCAACCGGCAGACCGGCTCGAGCGCTTGAAAGCAGGCGAACCGGACCTGGGCCGCGAGCGGATACATGTCGGCGGCGAGCCGCTCGGACAGCAGCGCATCCGGCTCGGCGCCTGCCGCCTGACGATGGGCGGCGGCCTTGTCGAGCCACGACGACAGGCCGCGCAGGAACTGGGTGAAGGTCGGTACGAGAAGGTGGGTCAGCGACACGAATTCCTCCGATGATTACGGGTCGCGTAACGATAGCAGCATGCGGAGATGTCGCGCAAACGACGGCGTGTGATACGAACGGTCGCCTCCCATACGAAAGGGCTGACGCGAACCGCCGGTGAGATCCGGACGGCTCTCGATTTCAGGATTCGTCCTGCAACCATGAGAATGATCCAGTTGTTCGCCGAGCCGAATGCACGCATGCAGCACCGAAGGCCGGTCGGGGCCGGATACAGCCAAACCTGCAGCTTGGTCCATATCGAAGGCGCCCACTTATTCCCCCACAAAATCTCCACAATCAGTCCATTCCAATAAAACAAGAATTCCGGACGGCGGAAAGTTCATCGGATTACCAGAGCCCACATCACCAGAATCGCCCGCCTTTCAACTCCCTAGCAAAGGTAACAGTTTGAATTCTTCCATAATCCCTGTAGCCTCAATCAGCGTCTTTCATTTTCAAAATGCAAGGCGCACCTCATCAAATTGGAGCGCTCATGAAAGTCAAGAAAGCAGCATTGATTCTGTGTTCTTCACTTGCGTTATTTTCGGCAGCCGGATTCTCAGCAGCATCGGAAATTTCTCCTAAATCCGGGGCACCGGGCCGCGACAGGATCGCAACAACAATTCAAACTGCTCAAGGCCAATCCGACATAGACAGCCTTCTGAAAAAACTGAATTTCCAGAGAAATTCCGCAAGCGATTACGATTCCATCGCTTACGCCATCAAAAAAAGCGGTGACGCATCCGCAATCTATTCGCAAAACAGCCCGTTCTCTTCGGTTGAAATCAAAACCACCTATCCCACGTGGACCAACGTGAAGAACGGTGACGAGTTGAGCATTAGCTGGAGGGCCAATGATTCCGTCTACCTGGCCTCGTTCTCCTATGTGGGAGACGGAAATTCCGGCAAATGGGAAAAGGTTGGGTATTCGGAAAATAAAAACGGCCGCGAGATGGACATCACACCTCAAAGCAGAACGACCCTCTCTTCTTCGCAAGAGCAAAAACCCTCAGCTTCACTTCGTAGTGTTTCGCAGCCAATCATCACACATGTCGCCGGAAGAATCACGGGAAAAGTTGACGTCTACACCGTCAAGGTTGGCAGCAAGATCCAAGGAATTTATGGCGCATCGATGAACGTCCCCGGATGGGTGGGGGTGGAGGGAGTTGGAACGGATATTGTTGTTTTCCAGGTTCGCGCAGACGGGATGCTTGGCTACGGGTACGAAGGCTACGCCAACGCGACAATAGTTCGAGAGTAAATTTATAAATAATTAAATACGACGCCTCGCTCAGAGGCGAGGCGTCCGCAACAATAACAATTCATGCGCATCCGATGAAAAATGGAGATGCAAATACGATACGCCGCTTGCACTCATATTTGGGAATGTCTGTTGGGCGTTGCTGCATAAATCCGTTTGCGGCAGGTCTTTCACCTGCCGCTGCGCGCACTGCAAGGCTTCGCGCTCAGCCTTGCGCAAGCTTGCCTTCCCAACATCAAATCCCCGCCTTGGACACGGAAATCCTGACACCCCCACGCCGGCGACTCGGGCAGCGTCAACCGCGCACCACCCCCTCCGGCGTCACCCACTCCGCGCCCCACTCGACTGCAATCTGCGCCCCGCGCCCGACCCTCACGGCGGCATCGTCGAAATCGACGAACACGACATGATCCGCCGCCGCCGGCTTCACCGGCATTTCCCGCGTCCGCCCATCCGACAGCACCCACAGCCACCGCTGCTTGTCCGGCGCGCGCCGCGCATCGCGCGCGAGCAGCTGCGCGGCGGCATCGATCCCGTCCGCGAACGGCGTACCGCCGCCGCCGCCCACCGGCTCCAGCCAGCGCGCGTTCCACCACCTCGGCACCGCCGGCCCGAACCGGCGCTCCGCACCGGTCCCGCCGAAACAGATCAGCGCCGTTTCCGCCCGCGCGCGCGCCGCCTGGTCGAAGTACGCGACGATCAGCCCCTTCGCCATCGCAAGCCGCTCGAACGACAGCATCGACGCCGAACAGTCGAGCACGAAGCAATGCAGCGCGCGCGGCGCGCCGGCCTGCTTCCGGAACCGCAGATGCTCGGCCTGCAATCGCCCGGCGCGCTTGACCGCGAACGTCGCCGGCCACGCAACGGCGCCAACGGCCGCGCCGGCGCGCGCGACGCCCGGCGCGGGTCCGGTTGCGCCTTGCTGCCATCGAGGACCGCGAAGCGGGTTCGCGGCGGCGCCGGCTCGATGGCTCAGCGTTTTTTTAGCGGCAGCGGCACCACGCCCTTCACCGCCTGCAAGCCGGCGGGTTCGGGCGGCAGATAGCCCCAGTCGCCTTGCGCGTCCGCATCGCTCGGCCGCGCCGCGTCAGGCGGCGTAGCGGACGAACCGCCCGCATTCGCCTGCGACGCCGGGTTCTCCGCGTCGCGCGGCCCCGACGCGGCCGGCGGCGTCGCATGCGCGGCGCGGCGATGCCGCAGCACCGGCTCCGCGACGCGCTCGACGTGCTCGACCGTCACCGCATCGGCCCCTTCGAGCGCCGCGAGCGCGCGCGCCGCGCGCAGCATCACGAGATCGGCGCGCAGGCCGTCGACGGCCGCGTCGATGCACAGCGCGCTGACCCGCGCATGCACCGCGTCGCCGAACGTCAGCGCGGGCAGGCGTTCGCGCGCCGCGCGAATCTGCCCGGCCAGCTCGCGCTGCGCGTCGTCGTGACACGCGCGGAACGCATCGGGATCGAGATCGAACGCGAGTCGCGCCTTCACGATCTGCTCGCGCTGCGCCGCGTCGAAGCAATTCTCGAGTTCGACCATCAGCCCGAAGCGATCGAGCAATTGCGGCCGCAGCTCCCCCTCCTCCGGATTCATCGTGCCGACCAGCACGAAGCGCGCGTCGTGCGCGTGCGACACGCCATCGCGCTCGACGATGTTCACGCCGCTCGCGGCAACGTCGAGCAGCGTATCGACGAGCCCGTCGGCCAGCAGGTTCACCTCGTCGACGTACAGCACGCCGCGATGCGCACGCGCGAGCAGCCCCGGCCGAAAGCGCACGCCGTTCTCCGCGAGCGCATGCGCGAGATCGAGCGTGCCGGTCACCTGCTCGTCGCTCGCCGACAGCGGCAGCGTCACGAACTGCCCTTCCGGCAGCAGCGCCGCGAGCGCGCGCGCGGCGGTGGATTTCGCGGTGCCGCGCGGCCCGCTGACGAGCACGCCGCCGAGCGACGGGTCGATCGCCGCGAGCAGCAGCGCCCGTTGCAGCGCCGCCTGCCCGACGAGCGCGGTAAACGGAAAAACGGCGGGAAACACTGCGCGCAGGCGGTGCGTCGGATCGGTCATCGCCGACCTCCTTCCAGATGGTGTTCGCTCGCGAACCAGACCGCCTCGATCCGCTCGCGATAGTTGCCCGGCTGCTGCCACAGGCCGCGCTGCATCGCCTCGACGAAGCGTTCGCAGATGCCTTGCAGCGCACGCGGATTGTGCCGTTCGAGGAACGCGCGCGTGGCGTCGTCGAACAGGTATGCATCGGCGACGAGCGCATATTGATGATCGGCCAGCACGCGCGCGGTCGCGTCGTAGCCGTACAGGTAGTCGACCGTCGCGGCCATTTCCGCGGCGCCCTTGTAGCCGTGGCGCTTCACGCCGTCGAGCCATTTCGGGTTCACGACGCGCGAGCGGATCACCCGTGCGATTTCCTCGCGCAGCGTGCGCATCTTCGGCGCGGCCGGGTTCGCGTGGTCGCCGTGATACAGGCTCGGCTGGCGGCCCGACAGATGCCGCACCGCCGCGGTCATGCCGCCCTGGAACTGGTAGTAGTCGTTCGAATCGAGGATGTCGTGCTCGCGGCTGTCCTGGTTCTGCACGACGACGTCGATCGTCGCGAGCCGCGCGCCGAACACGTCGGGCGCCGCGTCGCCCGCGCTGTTCTGCGCATACGCGTAGCCGCCCCATTGCCGATAGGCGTCGGCCAGATCCGCATCGGTCTGCCAGCGCCGCTGGTCGATCAGGTCCTGCAGGCCCGCGCCGTAGCTGCCGGGCCGCGCGCCGAACACGCGCCAGCCGGCGCGGCGCCGCGCCTCGTCGGCCGGCACGCCCTGCGCGACCCACGTCGCGCGCTCGCGCTCGATGCGCGCGCGGATCGGGTTCAGGTGCTCGGGCTCGTCGAGCGCCGCGACCGCCTGCACGGCCGCGTCGAACAGGTGCATCAGGTTCGGGAACGCGTCGCGGAAAAAGCCGGACACGCGCAGCGTCACGTCGATGCGCGGCCGGTCGAAGATCTCGATCGGCAGGATCTCGAAGTCGGTCACGCGGTGGCTGCCGTGCGCCCATTTCGGCCGCACGCCGATGAGCGCGAACGCCTGCGCGATGTCGTCGCCGCCGGTGCGCATCGTCGCGGTGCCCCACACCGACAGGCCGATCGCGCGCGGATAGTCGCCGTGATCCTGCAGGTGCCGCTCGATCAGCTGCTGCGCGGATTTCAGGCCGAGCGACCACGCGGCCTGGGTCGGCACCGCGCGCGTGTCGACCGAGTAGAAATTGCGGCCGGTCGGCAGCACGTCGGGGCGGCCGCGCGACGGCGAGCCGCTCGGGCCCGGCGGCACGAAGCGGCCGTCGAGCCCGCGCAGCAGCTGGCGCAGCTCCTCGCCGCCGCACGCGTCGAGCGCGGGCATCAGCGTCGAACGCACGCGCTCGATCACGGGCAACGTGTGCGTCCAGACGCCCGGCGGCGGCTCGCACGGCGCGTGCGGCGCGCTCGCGCACAACCGGTCGAGCCACTGCTGCGCGAGCCTTTCGAGGCGCTCGCGCGTGTCGCCGGCGTGACGCCACGGCGCAGCGTCGAGCTCCGCCAGCAGCGCGGGGCGCGGGCCCTGCCACGGCGCGGCCCAGTCGGCGGCGAGCGGATCGAAATCGTCGCCGAGCGCGAGATCGCGCGCGAGCGCGCCGATCAGCCCGGCGCGCGCCTGCTGGCCGTCGCCGACGGGGAAGCGCGCGAGCGCGAGCAGCGTGTCGCGCCGCTGGCGATCGGCCGGCGACAGGCCGAACACGTGCAGCCCGTCGCGGATCTGCGCTTCCTTCAGCTCGCACAGCCACGCGTCGACGCGCGTCAGCAGCTCGTCCTCGTCGCTCGCATCGCGCGGCTGCGCGACGCTCAGCTCGTCGTGCAGCCGGTGTTCGGCGATCGTCGCGAGGATGGTCTTGCGCAGCAGCTTCGCGCGCCGCGCATCGACCATCAGCGCTTCGTAGTATTCGTCGACCTGCCGCTCGAGGTCCTGCAGCGGGCCGTAGTTCTCCGCACGCGTGAGCGGCGGCATCAGGTGATCGATGATCACCGCCTGCGCGCGCCGTTTCGCCTGGCTGCCCTCGCCCGGATCGTTGACGATGAACGGATACAGGTGCGGCAGCGGCCCGAGCGTGAGATCCGGCCAGCACGCATCGGACAGCGCGACGCTCTTGCCCGGCAGCCATTCGAGGTTGCCGTGCTTGCCGAGGTGGATCACCGCGTCGCTGCGGAACGCATGACGCAGCCAGAAATAGAACGCGAGATACGCATGCGGCGGCACCAGATCCGCGTCGTGATAGCTCGCGTAGTCGTTCTCGTCGCGCGAGCGCGACGGCTGGATACCGACGAACACGTTGCCCGCGCGCCAGCCCGCGATCGTGAAGCGCCCGTGGCGCAGCGTCGGGTCGGCTTCGGGCGGCCCCCACCGATCGTTCAGCGCAGCGCGCACGTCGGCCGGCAGCCGCTCGAAATGGGTCCGGTAGTCGGCGAGCGCGAAGCTCTGGAACGCGGGCCGCAGCGCGTGCAGCGCCGGGTCGTTGGTCACGCCTTCGGTGAGCCGCGCGATCAGCGCGTCGCCGTCGGCCGGCAGGTCCGCGACCCGGTAGCCCGCGTCGCACAGCATCGCGAGCACGCCGAGCGCCGACGCGGGCGTGTCGAGCCCGACGCCGTTGCCGATCCGGCCTTCGCTTTGCGGATAGTTCGCGAGGATCAGCGCGACGCGCTTGTCGGCGTTCCCGAGCGTGCGCAGCCGGCACCAGCCGCGCGCAAGCGCCGCGACGAAGCCGATGCGCTCCGCGTCGGGCTGGTAGCGCACCACGTCGACCTCGGTGTGCGCGCAGCGGTACGCGAGCCCCTTGAAGCTCACCGCGCGCGTGACGATGCGGCCGTCGACCTCGGGCAGCGCGACGTGCATCGCGATGTCGCGCGCATGCAGCCCCTGGTTGTCGGCGACCCACGCGTCGCGGTTGCCGCCGGACAGGATCACCTGCAGCACCGGCGCATCGCCCGCGAGGATGTCCGGCTCGGGGCTGTCGATCGCGCCGGCCGCGAACGCGGTCGTGTTCAGCACCAGCGCGACGCCGTGCGCGTCGCACAGCCGCGCGATCACTTCGCGGCTCACCGCATCCTTCAGCGACGTCACCGCGATCGGCAGCGGATTCAATCCTTCGAGGATCAATGCGTCGGCGAGCGCGTCGAACACCGCGGTGTTCGCGGCCTGCCAGTGCGCCTTGTAGAACAGGATCGCGACGACCGGCGCTCCGGGCGTCCAGCGCGGCAGCCAGTCGTCGATGCTCGCCGGGTCGCGCGCCGGGTGATACAGCGCGGCGGCCGGCAGCGGGCGCGGCGGCTCCGGTTCGTCGCCGAAGCCGAGCGTGTGAAACGCGATGCTGCGCAGCAGCGCGTCGGCGTTGTGCGCGCCGCCCTCGCGCAGGTAGCGCCACCACAGGCGGCACAGCCCGGGCGCGACGGTGCTCTTCGCGATCAGGTTCGGATCTTCCTGCAGGTCGCCCGAGAACATCGCGAGCCGCTGCCCGCGACGCGACGCGAGCGACATCGCCTGTTCGATCCCGTACGGCCAGTACGCCTCGCCGCCGAGATGGTCGATCACGACCGTCTTCGCATGCTGCAGCACGTCGTCGACGTAGAAATCGACCGACGCCGGCTGGCGCAGGAACGTCACGTTCGCGAGCCGCACGCTCGGAAAGCCCGCCGGCAGACGCGGCACGACGCTCGCGAGCAGCGACAGCGTCGTGTCCGCCGAGCTCAGGATCACGATCTCGGCGGGCCGCTGGTCGATCCGGACGACGCCCTGCGTATCGTCGACGAAGCCGCCCGGCGTGGTGCGCAGCAGATGCATCGCGGGTTACGCCTGTTGCAGCTCGGCCGCGAGCGCCGCGTCGAACGCGCGCTGCAGTTCGGCCGCGTCGAGGTCCTCGCCGATCAGCACGAAGCGGCTCGCGCGCGCCTCGCCGTCCTGCCAGCGGCGGTCGAAATAGCTGTCGAAGCGGCGGCCGACGCCCTGGATCACGAGCCGCATCGGCGCGTCCGGCAGCGCGGCGAAGCCCTTCGCGCGATAGATCGTGTGCGTCTCGACGACGCGCTTGAGCGCCGCGATCGTCGCTTCCCGCGAGCCGGCGTCGCCGCTGACGACGACCGAGTCGAAGTCGTCGTGGTGGTGATCGTGATCCTCGTCGTCGGCCGAGCCGTGGTGATCGTGGCGCAGGTGAATGGTTTCCTCGGACGCCGATTCGAGCCCGAGCAGCATCGCCAGATCCAGCTCGCCGCGCGTCGCGCGCACGATCTTCACCTGCGGCGGGATTTCCTCGCGGATCGCCGCCTCGACCTGCGCGAGCTGCGCGTCGTCGACGAGGTCGGCCTTGTTGACGATCACGAGATCCGCCGCCGACAGCTGGTCGGCGAACAGCTCGTGCAGCGGCGATTCGTGGTCGAGGTTCGGATCGGCGCGGCGCTGCGCGTCGACCGCCTGCGGATTCTCGGCGAACTGGCCGCTCGCGGTGGCCGGGCCGTCGACGACGGTCACGACCGCGTCGACCGTGAAGCTGTTGCGGATCGTCGGCCAGTTGAACGCCTGCACGAGCGGCTTCGGCAGCGCGAGGCCGGACGTCTCGATCAGCACGTGATCGATGTCTGCGCGGCGCTCGACGAGCGCCTCCATCACCGGATAGAACTCCTCCTGCACGGTGCAGCACAGGCAGCCGTTCGCGAGCTCGTAGAGCTGGCCGGACGCCTCGCCCTGCGCGTCGTCGCAGCCGACGCCGCAACCCTTGAGGATTTCGCCGTCGATGCCGAGCTCGCCGAATTCGTTGACGATCACCGCGATGCGGCGGCCTTGTGCGTGTTGCAGCATGTGGCGCATCAGCGTCGTCTTGCCGCTGCC
This sequence comes from Burkholderia ubonensis subsp. mesacidophila, assembly GCF_002097715.1. Taxonomy (NCBI): domain Bacteria; kingdom Pseudomonadati; phylum Pseudomonadota; class Betaproteobacteria; order Burkholderiales; family Burkholderiaceae; genus Burkholderia; species Burkholderia ubonensis. The sequence goes on along the minus strand of NZ_CP020737.1, from coordinate 1,812,609 downwards.
GAGAAAGCCCGTGACGATGGTGACGGGCAGCTTGCGCATGGTCATGGAAAGTCCTGTGTCGAAAAAGGGAGTCAGGCGGAGATCGTCACGTCGATCTCGTCGTAGCGCTTCAGGCGGTAGATCGCGGCCGACACGACCCAGCACGCGATGAACAGGCCGATCACGAAGTAGCCGAGCATGCCGAAGTGCGACGCCACCATCGACGCGAAGTCCCACACGGGGCCCTGCAGCGACAGCTTGTCCGCGAGCAGCGCGAGCACCTCGATGCCGCCGATCAGCGCGGCGACCAGCACCGACACGAACGTGATCGTCATGTTGTAGTAGATCTTGCGGATCGGCCGCACGTACGCCCAGCGGTACGCGCCCATCATCAGGATGCCGTCGGTCGTGTCGACGAGCGTCATGCCCGCGGTGAACAGCGCCGGCAGCGCCATCACCGACCAGAACGACAGGCCGCCCTGCACCTGGGTCGCGGAGATGCCGAACAGCGCGATCTCGGTCGCGGTGTCGAAGCCGAAGCCGAACAGGAAGCCGACAGGATACAGGTGCCAGCTGCGCGACACGAGGCGGAACAGCGGCCGGAACAGGCGCGCGAGCACGCCGCGCTGGTTCAGCAGCATGTCGAGATCCGCGTCGACGATCGCTTCGCCGCGGCGCGCCGCGCGGAAGGTGCGGTACACGGAGATCAGGATCAGCAGGTTCGCGGTCGCGAGCAGCAGCAGGAAGAACGCCGACACGCACGTGCTGACGACGCCGCCCCACGCCTTCATGCTCTCGAAGCGCGCGAGCGACGCCGCCGTCAGCGCGACCACGACGGACATCACGATCACGACCGTCGAATGGCCGAGCGAGAAGAACAGGCCGGCGCCGAGCGGGCTGCGGCCTTCCTGCATCAGCTTGCGGGTGACGTTGTCGATGGCCGCGATGTGGTCGGCATCGACCGCGTGGCGCAGGCCGAACACATACGCGAGCAGCGCGGTGCCGAGCAGCACCGGCTGGCCGTGGAACGCGATGAACGCCCAGATCCACGCGCCGACGTTGAAGGCGACCAGCAATGAATAGATGGCAATGATCTTGCCGCGCAGCCCGGACGGGCTGTCGTTGAACAGGCGGAAAAGCGAGTCGAGCATGGTGCTCCTTGGCGAACGGTCGACATGATGAATGCCAACACGGCCGGCACCGGGTGCCCGGACACGCGCACGCCGCCGGATGCCGGGCCAGCCTCGCGCAAAGCGCGCAGCGGATCGGAATACGGGAGACGCCCGGGCGCCGGACGCACTGTGGCTGCGGCCGTGGACGATGCGCCGCATCCCCGCGGCGCTGAACCCCTCGTCTCGGCCGGTATCCGGGCTGACGAACACGCCGCTTCGCCTTCCCGGACGCGTGACGCGTCCAGTGGCGGTCGTCCGCATGCGCAGCAGGCATGCGGCGAAGCGGCGTTGCATCGCGGCGGGCGCGATGCGTTCGCTTACCGTTGCGGGGGCAGCACAGGTTGGCCCGACTGCGGTGCAGGCAGACTCCCTGTTTCCCGTTTAACTGCGCACGCCGGCGGGCGTGCGCGAGCACCGAAACGCGTGCGAGTGTAGGCGTCGGCGGCGGGAGCGTCAAGGTTGCGGCGGACCGCAAATGCGAACGATTGTCGTTTTCAACCAAACAAGATAAACTTTGCCACCCGATAACGAAAACGATTTGCGCAACAGCATCACGAGGCAGTCATTCAGTCATCCTGAAATTCCCATGTCAAAACGACAGACATCCGGGCGGCGCTTCCCGACGCTGGCCCTGTCGCTGTGCTCGATCGCATGCACAGCCTCCTGCCCTGCACCGGCCGCCGAGTTCGAAGACGAGCTGCCTGCGCTCGAGGTGCGCGGCCGCCGCCATCCGCACGATCCGCGCCCCGACCACGTGAGCACGGCGACCCGCGTTGCAAGCGATCCGCGCGACGTGCCGCAATCGATCGACAGCGTGTCGGTCGAGGACACGATGTCCTATGGCGGCCGCACGCTCGCCGACGCGCTGGCCGGCGTGCCGGGCATTTCCAATACGTCGGACACGCGCTTCGATTCATTCCGCATCCGCGGCTTTTCCGGCGCGGGCGATCTGCTGCTCGACGGCATGCGCGACGATGCCCAGTACGTGCGCAGCCTCGGCAACGTCGAGCGCGTCGAGGTGCTCAAGGGTCCGGCCGCGGCGCTGTACGGACGCGGCAGCGGCGGCGGCGTGATCAACCGGATCACGAAGCAGCCGTTGCCGGAGACATTCGGCCACGTCTCGGCGACGACGGGCAGTGCCGGCCGTCTCGGGGCGTCGGTCGATCTCAACCGCGCGCTGTCCGGCGAATGGGGCGTGCGACTCAACGCCGGACGCGAGCACGAGGGCAGCTTCCGCGATCAGGTCGACGGCACCCGCCAGTACGTCGCGCCATCGATCAAATGGCAGGATGCCCGGCGGAGCTGGTTGCTGCAGTTCGAATACGACGCATACGAGCGCGTGCCCGATCGCGGCATGCCGGCGCCGGTCGTTGCGCTCGACCGGGCCGGCAATCCATTCGCGTTCTCGCTGCCGTCCGCGTCACGAGAAACCTTCTTCGGCGCGGCGGGCCGCGATACCCTGCGCGACACCAACATGAACTGGCGTTCGGTCTTCACGCACGCGCTCGGTGGCGACTGGCAGGTGAAGCACACGCTGGGCGTGCTGGATTTGCGCAGCACGTTCGACAATACCTACGTCACGCAGAGCTACATTGCGAAGCCGCGCGACTATCGGCGCGTGCAACGCGCGCGTTACCTGCAGGACATGACGCACCTCAACGTGCAGACGGGCCTTGAACTGAGCGGCAAGCTCGCGACCGGGCCGGTTCGCCACCACCTGCTGTTCGGCGTCGAATACGGCTGGCAGAAGCGCGTGCCGAAGCTTTGGCAGGCGGATGCGGCGCCGGTCTCGATCACCGATCCGGACAGTTTCGCGTTCGCCGGCTCGGCGCCGCGCCCGTTCGCGATGAACCGCCATCGCGTCAGCGACTACGCGGTGTTCGCGCAGGACCGGCTCGACCTCGGGCGATCGTGGAAGCTGCTGGGGGGCCTGCGCTGGGAGCGCTTCGACGTCGATTCGACCAACACGCTGAACGATTTGCGATCGCAGCGCACGACGAATGCATGGAGCCCGCGGCTCGGCGTCGTGTGGTCGCCGGTCGACGCGCACCGCGTGTATGCGTCGTACAGCCGGAACTTCGCGCCGGTCGGTGGCGACCTGGTCGGCATCACGCCGAACGCGCGCGGCAATGCCAACGATCTCGGCCCGCAATACACCCGTCAATACGAGATCGGCGTGAAGAGCGACTGGATGAACGGCGCGTTGAGCACCACGCTGGCACTGTTTCAGCTCGACCTGTACAACCGCCGCGTCGCCGACCCGCTACGGCCGGGATTCTTCGACCTCACCGGCCTCGAGCGCAATCGCGGCCTGGAACTGGGCATCGCCGGCAGGCTCGCGGGCGACTGGTTCGTTCGTGGCGGCATCGGCTGGCAACACGCACGGGTCGTCGACGCCGAGCCGAAGTACGCGGGCAAGCGCTCTGCGGGTGTGTCGTCGTCGAACGGCAACCTGTTCGTCGGCTATGCGCCGCTGCTCGGCTTTTTCGCCGAACTCGGGCTGATTTACGAAGGCGCGCGTTACGCGGATCGCGACAACCTGCTCAAGCTGCCCGCTTACGTGCGCTGGGATGGCAAGGCCGGATACCGCACGCGCGATCTCGAAGTAACGCTGGCGGCCGTCAACCTGACCGATCGCGCCTATTACGCCAGCGCGACGAGCCTGGCGCAGATCATGCCCGGTGCGCCGCGCATGTTCACGCTGACGGCGGCGTACAAGTTCTGACACTGTGACAAGCATCGTGCCGTTGCGGGGGCAGCACGGTTGGCCCGACTGCGTTGCAGGCAGGCTCCCTGTTTCCCGTTTGACTGCGCGCGCCGGCGGGCGCGCGCGTACCAGAACGCGTGCGGGTGCAGGCGTCGGTGGCGGGAGCGTCAAGGCGGCGTCGGGCCGCGTCGCAGCCGGATGAAGACGCGCCGAAGATCGAACAATCAGACGATTGACATGGCTGCGGGGATTTGGATACCGTCTGTCCGGCTTCCGCGGTGCCGCCGAATTCAGACAACGCCGGACGAACCGGCTGCGGCAGCCGCCTGCATCACCACACTTTCATCGACGGGGATTCGACATGAACGTCTCACGCATCGCACGCTACGGCGTCGCGGCTCTGCTGATGCTTCGGCTTGCGATTTCATTCGCGGCGGACTATCAGGTCGAACGGCTCGACAACGCAATCAAGGTCGACGCATCCGGCAAACGCGTCGTGAAGGTCGATCTGTCGATCAAGCTGCTGACCGATGCGGCGATCGCCCGCTTCGGCCAGTACGTGCTGTCGTACAACGCGCAGTTCGAGACGCTCGACATCCACTCGGCGCAGACGGTGCACGCCGACGGCTCGATGGTTTCGGTCGATGTCGCGCGCGGCATCTTCGACCGGCCGGCGCCCGTCACGATCGCGGCGCCGCAATTCAGCGCCGAGCATTTGCGCATCGTCACGTTTCCCGCACTCGCGAAAGGCGATTCGATCCGGCTTTCGTACACGCTGGCCGACACCGACACGCTGTTTCCCGGCAAATTCAGCGTGCAGCTCTCGTTTCCGCCGATCGAGGACTACCGTTCGGCGAACGTCACGCTCGACACGCCGGGCGACATGTCCGTCGCGATCGACGCGCGCGGCATGCGCCAGTCGGCCGACGCGTCCCGCGACGGACGCCGGGTCCGTTCCTATCATTACGAAACCGCGCCGTCCGGCCCGCTCGACGAGCAAGCGAACACGGTGGCGTGGACGGATATCGGCCCCGTCTTCGTCGCGAGCAACTTCTCCGGCTACGCGGAAATCGCCCACGCCTACGACGTGCGCGCGTTCGACAAGCGAAAGCCGGACGACGCGATCCGCCAGCTCGCGGATCAGTTGACCAAGGGGATCGACGACCGGCGCGAGCAGGCAACGCGGCTGTACGCGTGGGTGGCGCGCAACATCCGCTATGTCGGGGTGTACTTCGGCGCGGGGCCGGTCGTCCCGCACCGCGCCGACGAGGTGCTCGCCAACCGCTACGGCGATTGCAAGGATCAGGTGACGCTGCTGTCCGCGCTGCTCGAAGCCAAGGGGATCGAGAGCCACGCGGTGCTGGTCAATCTCGGCAATCGCTATCGCCTGCCCTCCGCACCCGATGTCCTGACGTTCAATCATGCCATCGTGTGGCTGCCGGAATTCGACGTGTTTGCCGACACCACGGTCGGCGTGCTGCCGTTCGGCGCACTGCAGTTCGAGGCGAGCGGCAAACCCGCGCTCGACACCTCGACCGGCAAGCTGACCGTCACGCCGCCGCAGAACGGCCACAACAGCCGCTCGCTGCTGGCCTATTCGGTCGATCTCGATCGTGACGGCAATGCGACGATGGCGGGCGACATCACGCTCGACGGCGAGGCGGTCCAACGGGCACGCCAGATGTTCATTCACGTCCAGCCGAAACGGCTCGCCGAGGAGATGCTGCGCCGCTTCGGCCTCGCGGGCGAACTGCAGATGAGCCCGCGTCATCTGGGCGACCTCGACCAGCCGTTCTCGATCGCGCTGCGCGGCAATCTGAACCAGTTGGCGCTGATGCCGGGCCCCGCGGCATTTGCGGTCCCGTCGCTGCCCAATTTCGGCCAGATCCGCGGATTCGCCGACTTCGTCCTCCAGCAAAAAAGCAAGGTATTCGAAGGCGTGTGCGCCGGAACCCGGCTCGAGGAGCGCTACCGGATCATGTTGCCGACCGACGTCGACCTGCTCGCGATCCCGCCGGACGTGACCGTACGGGCCGGGGAAATCGCCTATCGATCGACCTATCGCCGTGAAGGCCGGACCGTCGACGTGACGCGCGTGCTCGATCGCGACCTCGGCAGCAACGTGTGCAGCGGCGCGAAGCTCGCCGAGTGGTCAGACGTCGCGCGCAGCATTTCGAAGGACCTGAAACGGCAGATCCTGTATCGCTAAGTGCGCGCCAGGCTCGCCCCCCGCGCGCGGCAACGCCTGTGCTATCGTATGCGCCGCGTTCGGTGCTCGCGCCCGCCCTCCGGCGGGCGCAGTTAAACGGGAAACAGGAGGCGGACGTCCGCCCGGCCTGTGCTGTCCCCGCAACGGTACGCCGCCCGCGCGACGCGCTTTCAAGCACGCGCGCCCATGCCGCCCACGATGCCACTGCCCGCCTGCCTCGGGTGGGAAGGCCACGGCCTGGCAAGCGGCCAGCCCGGATACCGGCCGACGCAAGGGGCGAGCGATGCGCTCGCCGAACGCCCGGTCCGCGGGGGACGGACTGCGTGCGCGTGTCTTCCGTGTTCGCACGGGCCTCGTTCGATCCGCTATGCATTGCCTGCCTGCCGGCCGCCTGCGCGCCGCCCGTTTGCCGCTTTCCCCGTCTTCGACACGGTTCGCGCCGTGCTGCCCCCGATGAGCCGCGCCTGGCTGATCGGCGCGGGGCCCGGCGACGCCGACCTGCTGACCCTCAAGGCCGTCCGCGCGATCGGCGCGGCCGACGTGCTGCTCGTCGACGATCTCGTGAATCCCGAGGTGCTGCAGCATGCGCGCACCGATGCGCACATCGAGCACGTCGGCAAGCGCGGCGGCCACGCGTCGACGCCGCAGGACGCGATCGTCGCCGCGATGCTTGCTCACCTGCGCGCGGGCCGCAGCGTCGCGCGCCTGAAAGGCGGCGACCCGTTCGTGTTCGGGCGCGGCGGTGAGGAACTGATCGCGCTCGGTGCGGCCGGGTTTCCGGTCGAAGTCGTGAACGGCATCACGGCCGGCATCGCCGCGCCGGCCGCCCTCGGCATCCCGGTCACGCATCGCGGCGACGCGCAGGGCGTGATCTTCGTCACCGGGCACGGCGCGGGCGACGACGAGCCGGACTGGCGCGCGCTCGCCGCGACCCGCATGACGCTCGTGATCTACATGGGCATCCGCCGCCTCGCCTCGATCGCCGCCGCGCTGCGCGCGGGCGGCTTGCCGGACGACACGCCGTGCGCGGCGATCGAATCGGCGACGCGGCCCGGGCAGCGCCACGTGCTGGCGACGCTGGCCACCCTCGTCGAGCGCGTCGGCGCGGCCGGCATCGGCTCGCCCGCGATCGTCGTGGTCGGCCGCGTCGCGGCGCTCGCCGCCGATCCCGCGGTGCAGGCCGCGCTGGCCGCACCGGCCGCACCTGCGCCGCCGGAGCCCGCGTGATGCGGGTCGCGCTCGGTCTCGGCTTTCGCGCGGGCGTCACCGCCGCGCAGCTCGACGCCGCGGTCCGCGCGGCGCTCGCGCGGCACCCGCACGCGCAGCCGGCCGTGGTCGCGACGCTCGCCGACAAATCCCGCACACGCGCGCTGCGCACGCTCTGCGCGCGGCGCGGCTGGCCGCTCGTCGCATTCGACGCGACGCAGCTCGCCGCACACCCCGAACTGGCCGAGAGCGCGCCGTCGCCCGCGGCGCTCGCCCGCTTCGGCGTGGCCGGCGTCGCCGAGCCGTGCGCGCGGCTCGCGGCGCCGCGCGGCCGGCTGCTCGGCCCGAAACTCGCGCGGGACGGCGTGACGGTCGCGCTCGCCGGCCCGCTTTGAACCCATTCTTTCGACAGGACGACTCCCGATGAAAACCGATCCCGAAGCGCATCAGCGGATGACCGAGCGCCGCCGCGCCGGCCACGAGAAGAAGCAGGCCGCCGCCGTCAACGAAAAGGGCCTGCTGATGGTCCACACCGGCAACGGCAAGGGCAAGAGCACCGCCGCGTTCGGCATGGCCGTGCGCGTGCTCGGCCACGGGATGCGACTCGGCGTCGTGCAGTTCATCAAGGGCGCGCTGCACACGTCGGAACGCGATTTCCTCGGCGCGGTCGCGCACTGCGATTTCGTGACGATGGGCGACGGCTATACGTGGAACACGCAGAACCGCGACGCCGACATCGCGACCGCCCGCAAGGGCTGGGACGAGGCGCGCCGGATGATCGAGAGCGGCGACTACCAGATGGTGATCCTCGACGAGCTGAACACCGTGCTCAAGTACGAATACCTGCCGCTCGACGAAGTGCTCGCGACGCTGGCCGCGCGCCCCGCGTCGCTGCACGTCGTGGTGACGGGCCGCCACGCGCCCGACGCGCTGATCGACGCGGCCGACCTCGTCACCGAGATGCGGCTCGTCAAGCATCCGTACAAGGAGCAAGGCGTGAAGGCGCAGCGCGGCGTGGAGTTCTGAACGATGCCCGCCTGCCCCGCGCTGTTCGTCAGCGCGCCCGCGTCCGGCCAGGGCAAGACCTCGGTGACGGCCGGCCTCGCGCGGCTGCACCGCCGGCTCGGCCGCCGCGTGCGGGTGTTCAAGACCGGGCCGGATTTTCTCGATCCGATGCTGCTCGAGCGCGCAAGCGGCGCGCCCGTGCACGCGCTCGACCTCGGCATGGTCGGTGAAGCCGGCTGCCGCGCGCTGCTCGCCGACGCGGCGCGCGACGCCGACCTGATCCTGATCGAAGGCGTGATGGGGCTGTTCGACGGCACGCCGAGCAGCGCGGATCTGGCCGTCGCGTTCGGCGTGCCGGTCGTCGCGGTGATCTCCGCGAAATCGATGGCGCAGACCTTCGCCGCGATCGCGTTCGGCCTTGCGCGGTTCCGGCCCGGCCTGCCGTTTCACGGCGTGCTGGCGAACCGGGTCGGCTCCGCCCGTCACGCGGAATTGCTGCAGCAGGCGCTGCCCGACGACCTGCGCTGGCTCGGCCACGTGCCGGCCGATGCGGGCATCGCGCTGCCGGAACGGCATCTCGGCCTGCATCAGCCGAACGACATCGACGATCTCGACGCGCGGCTCGATCGCGCGGCCGACGTGCTGGCGAATACGGCGCTTGCGGAATTGCCGCCTGCGGTCGCATTCGCGGAACCGGACGCCACCGAGCCGCTGCCGCGCGCGCTCGCCGGCCAGCGGATCGCGATTGCGCGCGATGCCGCGTTCTCGTTCATCTATCCGGCGAATCTCGCGCTGCTCGAGACGCTCGGCGCGCAGTTGCGGTTCTTCTCGCCGCTCGCCGACGAGCCGGTGCCCGGCGATTGCGACGCGCTGTTCCTGCCGGGCGGCTATCCGGAGCTGCATGCGGCGGCGCTCGCGGCGAACGCGACGAGCGCCGCCGCGATCCGCGCGCATGCGGCGGCCGGCAAGCCGATCGTCGCAGAATGCGGGGGGATGGTATACCTGTGCGATGCGCTGACGAACGTCGACGGCTCGACGACGCCGATGCTCGGCCTGCTGCCGGGACGCGCGACGATGCAGCGGCGCTTCGCTGCGCTGGGCATGCAGCAGCTCGATACGCGCACCGGGCCGATGCGCGGGCATACGTTCCACTATTCGCGGCTCGACACGCCGCTTGCGCCGGTCGCGGCCGCGGTTCGTTCCGATGGAGCAGCCGACGGCGAGGCCGTGTACCGGGCCGGCTCGATCGTTGCAACCTACATGCACATGTATTGGCCGTCGAATCCGCTTGCGACGGCGGCACTGTTCGACGGCGCGGCGTTTTGAAGGACGGACGCGTCCGCCATCAAGCGGGCGGCATGCGGAAGAACGCGCTGCCCCGGCAGCGCCGCGCGTGCGGTTCGTCGTGCCATGCAGACCCGCGCAGGCATGGGCCGAAGTAGTCCGGCACGTCGCGGCACTGCGCCGTTACGGCCTTTCCCGTCCGGGCGCCTCCGATCGCGACGTTCTGGTGACGGTCCCGTCAGGCGAGAAATGCGCGTTGAACATCGCATCGCCCGATACGCCGCCCTCGGCCCAGTGCCAGCTCCATACCTCTTCGTGGCTCAACGCGTATTGCGCGACCGACGTCGGCTTGCCGAGCAGTTGCCGCACATCGTCCTTCGTCATGCCCGGCGCAACCTTCGCGATGTTTTCCGCCGTCAATGCCTGCGTGATCGACACGAGTCTGCCGTCGGGCCCGAAATCGAGCATGTAGGTGCTCGTGCCGAACGGGCCGCGCGGGTACTCGAGCCGCTGCGAGCCGTCTTCGTTCTGCCTGACCATCTCCGGTTTGCCCGCGTCGCGGAGTACATCCTCTACCGTCGACACGCCTGGCTGCAGTTTGCCGAACGCCAGGTTATCCGGTTTGATCGCATTGACTGCGTCGGCGACCTTCTGGTCGTCGCAACCCGTTACGAGCAAGCCGACCACGCACGCCGTCAGCGCGGTCAGGAGAAGTTTTCGCATTTCGTATGTGCCGTATCAATTGCGCCGGTTCGACGCCACGCGCCGGCCTCGCCGATCGAGGCGGCTGCGCGAGCCTCGGGCGGGACCGGCGATCCCTGGTTTGTCGCCGCGACGCAGCGTAGCACGCGACCTGCCACCGGGATGTCAAGGAGCGTCAAATCCCGCGCGATACGGCGCCGCGAGCATTCGCATCACGTTCGCATCAATCAGACGAGAAACGCCTCGGCGAGCTTGACCCAGTACGACGCCCCCGTCGGCAGCGCCGCGTCGTTGAAGTCATAGCCGGGGTTGTGCACCATGCAGCCGCCCTCCCCGTCGCCGTTGCCGATGATCAGGTAGCAGCCCGGACGCTTCTCGAGCAGGAACGCGAAATCCTCGCTGCCGGTCAGCGGCGCCATTTCGTCGATCAGGTTCGCGTCGCCGACCCAGTCGCGCGCGACTTGCTTCGCGAACGCGGTCATCTGCGCATCGTTGACGAGCACCGGGTAGCGGCGCCGGTAGTCGACCGTCGCGCTCGCGCCGAACACCGCGGCCTGCGCGTGGATCACTTCGGTGATGCGCGTCTGCAGCAGGTCGCGCACGTCCGGCTTCAGCGCGCGCACCGACAGGCGCATTTGCGCGTGCTCGGGAATCACGTTCGGCGCGTCGCCCGCGTGGATCGCGCCGACCGTGACGATCGCCATGTCGAGCGGCGACACGTTGCGCGACACGATCGTCTGCAGCGCGACGACGATCTGCGCGCACACGACGACCGGATCGATCGCCTTGTGCGGCACCGCGCCGTGGCCGCCGCGCCCCTGCACGTCGACGATCACGGTATCCGCCGACGCCATGAACGGCCCCGGCAGGAAGCCGAACTTGCCCGTCGGAAAGCCCGGCATGTTGTGCATCGCGAAGATCGCGTCGCACGGGAACTGCTCGAACAGGCCTTCGTCGAGCATCTTCTTCGCGCCACCGAGCCCCTCTTCGGCGGGCTGGAAAATCAGGTTCAGCGTGCCGGAGAAGCACCGCTCGCGCGCGAGATGCTTCGCCGCCGCGAGCAGCATCGCGGTGTGACCGTCGTGGCCGCACGCATGCATCTTGCCGGGAATCGTGCTCTGGTACGGCAAGCCGGTCGTCTCGTGGATCGGCAGCGCGTCCATGTCCGCGCGCAGGCCGAGACGCTTCGCGCCGTCGCCGACCTTCAGCTGCGCGACGACGCCCGTGCCGCCGAGCCCGCGATGCACCGCGTAACCCCACGCCTGCAGCCGTTCGGCGACGAGGTCGCTGGTCGCGAACTCCTCGAAGCCCAGCTCGGGATGGGCGTGGATGCGGTGCCGGATGTCGATCATTTCGTCGGCGAGGCCTGCGGGGATCACGCTGTGCGTCACGGTTCGTCTCCTGTGTCGAATGAATGTGCGGCAAGGATAGTCCGTCGAACGTCAACCGGATAGACGAAATGTCATCAGCCCGGCAACCGACGGTTGCCGGCCGTTTCGATGCAGGCCTCGCCCGCAGGCGCCACCGCACGAACGGGCGAGAGATGCGAGCCGCTCAGTCCGCCCAATCCTCGAACGACAACCCGTCGACGCGGCCGAATTCGCGCGTATTGTGGGTCACCAGCACCGCGCCGGCCGCGATCGCGTGCCCCGCGATCGACGCATCGTTCGCGCCGATCGGCGTGCCGCGCGCCGCAAGCTCGGCGCGCACGGCGGTGGTCGCGTCGACGGCCGCCGCATCCCACGGCAGCACGCCGTCCAGCCGCGCGACGAATGCGGTCACGAGGTCGGCATGCTTCGGCGACGCCTTCCGGCCGATCGTGCCGAAGCGCATCTCCGCATAGGTGACGGCCGACACGACGATCCGGTGCTGGGCGCCGACGCACGACTGCAGCCGCGACAGGACGACCGGCGGCCGCTCCCGCATGATGTATGAACAGATGTTCGTATCGAGCATGTAGAGCTTCGTCACCGGCCGGACTCCGTCGGCTCATCGTCCGGGCCGGACAGGTCGAAACGGCCGGATTCGACGACGGCCGGGCGCTCGACGAGGAAATCGGCATCCGCAAGCGGTTCATGCGCGAGCGACGTCCACGTGGGGCGCACGGGCCGAAGCAGCAGCGTATCGCCCTCGCGGCGGATCTCGAGTTCCGTCACCCCTTCGAACTCCATGTCCTTCGGGATGCGGATCGCCTGATTGCTGGCATTCTTGAAAATGGAAACGGTGCGCATGATCCACTCCGGAAGCGAACGATGCGACCATTTTAGACATATGCCTGCATATGTCAATATCGGTGCCCGCGTGCGGGGCGCCGCGCGCCAGCTTGTCGCAAATAGTGCCTTGTCCATGAGCTTGCAGTCCTCGTCATGTGAAAGGCCCCATTTTTCGCGTCTGCTTGCGCGCGGTCCATACACCAAACGGCCAACGCTGGCGACCTCGACGGGGAGCAGTCGCGCCCGCCGCTCGCGCGACGGCGGACGCCCCGCTCCGTCACGGCAACCGGAACGTCTCGAAGAACGTATCCCGGTCGAGCACCGTCAGCGCCGCGCGCTTGTGCGGAAAATCGAACTCCTTCAGCGTATGGAAGCCGAGCCGGTGCATGTACGCGATATGCCGCACGTGATCGACGCGCGGCTCGCCGACGAGCCGCTGCGTGCGCGGCTCGTCGACGAACATGTAGTGCAGCACCCCGCTCCACCACGCATGCAGCTTGCCCGCGCTCTGGAAGCGCGAATCGCCGATCAGCAGATGCAGCCCGCGGTCGTAGTCGTGCGCGTCGTAGAACGGCGCAAGGCGGTCCTCCTTCGCCCAGTAGAACTCGAAATAGCCGAACGGCGTGTCGTCGAAGTAGCCGATCATCGGGTGCATGTGCGGATCGGCGAGCCGTTCCGCGAGATACGCGGCGTGCTCGTCGCGCGTGCCGCGCTGGTCCCAGAAATGCGCGACGCGGTCGAGGTTCATCCAGTCGCTGAACAGGTCCGCGTGCGCGTCGACGTCGACCGTGCGCAGGCTGAAGGTCATGCCGACCTGCGGCATGTAGCGCGCGTAGATCTCGCCGGGCACGGTCGGCGGACGCACCGGATGACGCCGCTCGTTCGTCACCGCATAGCGCAGCGGCATGCCGCCCGAGCCCGGCGCCTTCAGCCACGGCAGCGGATGCTGCCAGAACGTCGCGCGCGACACGCTCAGGTGCAGCCGGCCATTCACGGGCCGCGCGCCGTCGATCACGCCTTCGCGCACCGCGCGCCCGACATACGCCGCGACCGCCGCGGGATCGGCCCCCGCGAGCGGCACCGCGAGCGTCGCCGACGCGCGCTGCGTCTCCGTGTTGAACAGCGCGACGAATTCGGCGAGCAGCGCGGCGGGCGGATCGTCGGGCCGCCATGCGTCGAGGATGCGATCGGCGTCATGCGTCGCGGATGCGGACGTTGATACGGATGCCGGCCCAGGCGCGGGCGCGGCGAAATCGAGGGCGGCCGCCGTCGCGTCTTCGGCGGCCTCCGCCGGATCGGCAGGGTTCGTCAGCGTGTCGGTCATCACAAGGCTCCCGCGTCGTGGCGGTCCGCGAGGATGCCGAGCCCCCGCTCGAGCGCCGGGAACAGGCTGCGCTGGAAGTTGTTCCAGCGCAGCTCGAGAATCGTGTCGTCAGGCGCGATCGGCGTGTCGAGCACGTCGCAGATCACTTCGCCGGAATCGATGCCGTTGTCGACGTAGTGGAACGACGCGCCCGTCATCGTCACCGGCTCGATCGCCGACGTCGCGCCGGTCGCCCAGTCGACCCGCTCGCCGCGCGCGCCGTGCAGCGCATCGAGCGTCGCGTACGCGCCGCGCCGCTGGAACGGCGAGCCGTCCTCGGTGATGCCCGGGTGGATGTTCGCGATGCGCCGCTGAAAGCGTGCGCCGGGCCGCACCAGCTCGTCGAGGATCACGAGCAGCCCGTCGAGCACGACGATGTCGGCGTTCAGTTCGAGCAGGCGCTCGAGCAGCCGACGCTCGAACGCCGCCTTGCCCGCCGCGCGCTCGCGCATGCCGTGCACATCGCGCGGCAGCCGGCGGTACGTCGACGGAATCGCGCAGAACAGTTCGTCGACCGGCCGGCCCTGCACCGTGAGGCCGTCCGGCAGCAGCCAAGGCCGCCCGGGCGTGCGCGCGAAGCCGTAGTCGGCGAGCTTCGCGCGGTCGGCGGGCGAGCCTTCGTCGTCGTCGACGATCACGCCCGCGAGCGTGTAGCGCTCGCCGAGCGCCGAGCCGTTCAGCCGCTCGACGACGAATTCGAGCGGCGCCTTCATGTAGCGCGTGCCGCCCTGGTAAGCGACCGGCTGTCCGGCGCGATCGGCCGCGCCGTTGCGCAGCGACTGGATGTAGACGAGATTTTTCTTCGGCATGGGTCGTGTGAGAAAAGGACAACGCCGCCGCGACGCGCAAGCACCGGCCCGCACGCCGCGGCGCGCGCCGTCACCAGTTGTATTTCGCGGTGGCGACCACGGTGCGCTCGTTGCCGAACATGCAGACCGAAGACGACTGGCAGCCGCTGATGTAATGGCGGTTGAACAGGTTCGTCGCATTCACCGCGAAACGCCAGTTGCGCACGTCGTAGTGGATCGCCGCGTCGTAGACCGTGTAGCTCGCGACCGACAGCGAGTTGTCGGCCGCGCCGGCCGACGCGCTCTGGTAGCGCACGCCGCCGCCCAAGCCGAAGCCCGCGAGCGGCCCCGTGTGCCACGTCCAGTCGGCCCACAGCGACGCCATCTGGCGCGGGCGCGGGATATCGACCGGCCACTTGTCCAGCGACGCGTCGTTCGCCTTCACGTTCTTCACGTCCTGATGGACGTACGACGCGATGATCGACAGGTTCGGCGTCACCTTGCCGGTCGCGCTCAGCTCGATGCCGCGCGAACGCACCTCGCCCGTCTGCACCGACGTCGTGCCGGCCGGATCGAGGTTCGTCGGCGTCGGCGTGAGCACGTTGGTCTGGTTGATCTGGTAGATCGCCGCGTTCAGCATCAGGTTCTTGCCGGGCGGCTGCCAGCGCAGGCCGAGCTCGATCTGCTTGCCGCGGGTCGGCTGCGCCAGCCCGCCGCCGAACAGGTTCACGCCGATCAGCGGATTGAACGACGTCGCGTAGCTGACATACGGCGACAGCCCGTAGTCGCCCTGGTACGCGAGGCCGACGCGCCCGCTGAACGCGGTGACGTCCGCCTTCGACTGCGTGCCGCCCGCGCGGTCGTCCTGCCGCATGTTGACCCAGTCCTCGCGGCCGCCGAGCGTCAGCACCCAGCGGTTCCACTTGATCTGGTCCTGCGCATACACGCCGAACGTGTTCATCGTCGTGTACGTGTCGGTGCGCCCCGTGGTGCTCGGGTCCGCGAACACCGCGCTCGTGACGGGCGTGTAGACCGGGTTGTACATATTGAGGGCCGGCGCTGCCGCCACCCATTCGCTGTCGGTCGACGTCTGCCGGTTGTACTGGAAGCCGAGCAGCAGCGTGTGCTCGAGCGGCCCCGTGCCGAAGCGCGCCTGCGCGTTGTTGTCGATGTCGAAGCGGCTGTAGTTCATCTGGAACAGGCCCGCCCAGCGCGACACGTCGGTCGTGCTGCCGTCGACCAGGCCCGCGCCCCACACCGAGCCGTTGTCGAGCGACAGATGCATCCAGCGGACGTTCTGGCGCACCGTCCAGATCGAGTTCAGGTTGTGCTCGAACTGGTAGCCGAGCGACCACTGCTTCTTGCGGTAGTGGTTGAAGTTCGGGTCGCCCAGGTACACGTCCTTCGACAGCTGCCCGTTCGGGTTCGGCAGCACCGTGCCGCTCGCGGGCAGGAAGTTCGACGAGATGTCGCCCCAGTCCTGCAGGTAGGTCGCCGACACCGTCAGCGACGTGTCCGCGTTCGGCCGCCAGCGAAACGACGGCGCGAGCGCGACGCGCTGGTCGTTGTTCGGGCCGATCAGCGCATTGCCGTCGCGCGCGACGCCGACGAAGCGGTACGCGTACTTGCCGTCCGCGTCGAGCTTGTCGCCGATGTCGAACATGAACTGCTTGCGCGCATAGTCGCCGACCTCCACGCCGGCTTCACGCACGCGCTCGCCGTCGGCGAGCTTGGTCTGCACGTCGACGATCGCGCCCGGGTCGCCCGCGCCGTACAGCACCGACGTCGGCCCGCGCAGCACGGTGATGCTGTCGATCATGTACGGATCGACGCGCCAGCTCGCGAGGTTGATCGTATTCGGCACCTGCAGCCCGTTCACGTACGCGGTCGGCGTGAAGCCGCGCAGCGCCGCGTACCAGTCGGAACGGTTGTCCGAGCCGTACGACGAGAAACCCGGGATATAGCGCAGCGCCTGGTTCACGTCGGTCGCGCCCGTCATCTCGATCTGCTGCGCGGTGACGACGTTGATCGTCTGCGGAATTTCGCTGATCGGCGTGTCGGTCTTCGTGCCGGTCCGGCTGCGCCGCGCGACGAGCCCGACCGTGCCGCTGCCTTCCGACGCCGCGTTGACGCTGATCGCCGGCAGCGTGCCCGGCGCCGCGCCGTTCGCCTGCGCGGCGGGGTCCGCCTTGGCCGCAGGGTTCGGCGCCGCCTGGGCCATCGCCTGGCCTGCCGCCGCATAAAACGCCACGCCTGCCGCGGCTGCGATCGCACGCCGACGCGTGCCTCGACGTGTGCCTGTTACCCACTCCATCTTTCGTTGCTCCACTTGTTTGGCGGCCTCCCGGCCGCCCTTTTGTCAAAGCGCTACGGCCAGCCGGCCTGCGCTCACCCCGTTTTCATGTCTGGTCTGTTGTGTCCGGGCGTCTTCGCCCGGGTGCGCGATCCCGCTTTCGAGCGACGCGCAAATTTCGTCCGCGCGGCGCGCGAGCACCGACAGCAGCGTGTCGGACAAGCCGTGGCTGCCTTCGCAGTAGCCTTGCAGATAGATGGGCGGCGCGAAGTGCTCGGGCGTGTCGAGCCGGTAGTCGCGCGTCACGTCGCCGCGCGCGAGCGCGTCGCCCAGATGCGGCGCGAGCCCGTCGAGCAGCGCCGTGTGCGTGTCGCGCCGGTAGCCGGTCGCGAGCACGAGGCCGTCGAAGCGCTCGGTGTGCGCGTCGCCGCTCAGGCGGTCGCGCAGCGTCAGCTCGATCTGGCCGGTCGCGGTGCGCGCGGCCGCCTCGATCGCGCGGTTCGCGAGCAGCGCGTGGCGCGGCGCGCCGTCGATGCGCTGCAGGTACAGCATTTCGTAGATCTGCTCGATCAGCGGCCGGTCGACCACCGCGTAGTTCGTGTCGCGGTAGCGTTCGAGCAGCGCGCGACGCGCGTCCTGCGGCTGCGCGTAGACGACGTCGGTGAACGCCGGGCTGAAGATCTCGTTGACGAACGGGCTGTCGTCGGCCGGCTTCAACGCGCCTGCGCGCATCACGAGGCTCGCGTCGACGTGCGGGAAGCGCCGCGCGAGATCGATGAACACCTCGGCCGCGCTCTGGCCCGCGCCGATCACCGCGATGCGGCGGCGCTCGCCGGCGGGTGCGCGCGCGAGCCGGTCGATGTCGGCCAGGTAGGTCGACGAATGGATCACGCGGTCCTGGCCGAGCGCGGCGAACGCGTCGGGAATCGCCGGCGCGCCGCCGACGCCGACCGACAGCGCGCGCGCGACGCGCTGGCGTTCGTGGCCCGCCGCGTCGCGCGAGAACACGCGCAGCGCGTCGACGCGCGCGCCGCTGCCGCGCACCGGCTCGATGCCGGTCACGGTCTCGCCGTAATGGACGTGCTCGTCGAACGCGTCGGCCACCCAGCTCAGGTAATCGTGAAACTCGACACGGGTCGGATAGAAGTTCTTCAGGTTGATGAACTCGTTCAGCCGGCCGCGCTGGAACAGGTAGTTGATGAACGTGTAGCGGCTCGTCGGGTCGCGCATCGTGACCAGATCCTTCAGAAACGAGATCTGCATCCGGCAGTCGTCGAGCAGCATCCCGCGATGCCAGCCGAACGCCGGCTGCCGCTCGACGAAGCAATGCGCGAGCGCGCGCGTGCCGCTGCGCTCCGCGAGCCGCACGGCAAGCGCCAGGTTCGACGGCCCGAAGCCGACGCCGATCAGGTCGAATACGGTTTCTCTCTGCATGTCTCTCAGCTCCCTTGTCGGTGAAACCGGCGCGTCAGACGTGACGGCCGGCGAAGAACGCCTCGCGCAGCGTGCGCATCCACAGCGGCTGCGCGGCGGCCTGCGTCAGCCGGCGCTGCCGCGCGAAGCCGTGGCGCGCGAGGTGGTCGACGACGCGCGCATGGCCGGCCGGCACGGCGCAGCCGACCACCTCGGTGCGCGGATCGTCGAGAAACAGGTAATGGACGACCGACGGCAGCCAGCCGGCGACGCGGTGCGGCCCGCGCCAGCGCGGCTCGCCGACCAGCATCCGCAGCCCGCGGTCGTGGTCGCGCGGCGCGACGTGCGGCGCCAGCGCGTCTTCCTTCAGCCAGAACACCTCGAAATACGCGAACGGTTCGTCGTCGAAGCAGCCGACGAGCGGCGTGACGTGCGGCTCGGCGGCGGGCGTCGTGCCCGCCGGTTCGCCGGGCCAGCCGGAGCGCACGCGCGGGTCGTCGAACCAGCGCGCGAGCCGCGCGCCGTCCTCGTCGGGCTGCCAGCCGCGCAGCGTGAAGCGCACGCCGAGCGCCGGCAGGTCGCGCGCGTACACGTCGCCGCGCGGCGCGGGCGGGCGGCGCGGATGCCGCCGCCCGTGCGTCAGCGTGTAGAGCGTCGCGCACAGCGGCCGCGCGCCGGCGAGCCACAGGTCCGCCTGCTGCGCCCAGCCGTCGCGCACGCAGCGGCCGCCGTCGGCGAGCACGCCGCTCGCGCGCAGCGCATCGAGCGCCGCCGCCGGCCACGCGGCCGGATCGAGCCGCACCGCCGCATGCCCGCCGCCATCGGCGAATGCGGCGGCGAGCGCGGCCAGCAGCGCGCGCCGCTGGTCGGCCGGCGCCGCGCGATGGTTGTACGCGACGAGCCGCAGCGCGCCGTCGTCGGCCAGTTGCGCGCGCAGCAGCTGCGCGCCGATGCCGTCGCCGTGCGCGACGCGGATCTCCGCGCCGTCGCGCGCGGCGAACAGGCCGCCCGCCAGCGCGAGGCGGAACGTGTCGATCGGGGTCAGCCCGTCCGGGCGCACTTCAGCCAGCATGGCGCACCTCCGTGCCCGCATCCGCCGGTGCGTCGAGGCGCGCGCCGAGCGCGGCGAGCGTCGGCGCGGCGAACACGTCGGCCACCGTCAGCGCGTGACCGGCGCGGCACGCGGCATCGACGAAGCGCACGACGTCGAACGACGTCGCGCCCGCTTCGAACAGATCCGCGTCCGCCGCCGGCGCAGCCGAGCCGAACGTGTCCGACCAGAGCGCGGCGAGCGTGGCAGCGGTACGAGAGACCGAAACCTGCGCCGGCGCGTGGGCCCCGGCACGCGCAGCTTCGGTGGCGGACAGCGAGTCAGGGTCGCCGAGCGCCATCCCGCCTGCCACGGCGAAACGCTCGACCTCGTCGCGGTACGTATCGACGAGCGCGTCGACGAAGCGGCCGTCGAGCAGCTCGTTCGCATACGAGAACGCCGCGCTCACGCGGCCGTCCGGATGCTCGACGACGTCCAGCTCGAGCGTGAACACCACGCGGTGCCGCACGACGTCGAATCCCGAGAGCGACAGGCCCGCCCAGTCGCGCGCCGCCGCGCCGGTCGAGCGCAGGTAGTTGAACATCACCTGGAACAGCGGATTCGCGGCCGCCGCGCGCGGCGCGCCGAGCGCGGCGACGACGTCCGCGAACGGCACGTCCGCATGCGCATAGGCGGCGAGCGCCGCGTCGCGCACGCGGGCCAGCACGTCCGCGCGGCGGTCGGCCGCGTCGAGCCGGGTGCGCACGACCACCGCGTTGATGAAGAGGCCGAGCGCGTCGCGGGCCGCATCGCCGGTCAGCTCGCGCGTCGATGCGAGCACGCCGACCGGCTGGTCGGCCGCGCCTGTCGCGCGGAACAGCGCGGCGTTGAGCGCCGCGTGCAGCAGCATCGGCAGCGTCGCGTGCGCGGCCGACGCGGCGTCGCGCGCAGCGCGGACCAGCGCCGCATCGAACGCGAACGCGGTGCGCGTCGCACGCCATTGCGGAATGGCGGGCGCGTCGGCGCGCTCAGGCAGCACGCGCCGCGGCAGGTTCGAGAGCACGTCGCGCCAGTACGCGACCCGCGCGGGCGCGCCCGGCGCCGGCAGCACGAACGGCGCGTCGGCGACCACCGGCGCGTGGCCGCCCTGCACCCGCGCGACGTAGCGCCGCCGGATCGCATCCAGCCACAGCTCGATCGATTCGCCGTCCGACACGATGTGATGGATCGCGATCGACAGCACATGATCGTCCGCGCCGAGCCGCAGCACGCGCGCGCGCCACAGCGGCGCGGCGGCGCCGAGGTCGAACGGCGCCAGCGCATCGTCGTCGGTCAGCGCGGTCGCGCGGGCAAGCGCGTCGGGCGAAGCGGACAGGTCGACGATCGGCAGCGCGACCGGCGCCAAAGCATCGATCCGCTGTCCGGGCAGCGCGTCGTCGCGTGCGACGAGCCGCGTGCGCAGCGCCGGATGGGCCGCCGCCACGTCCGCGAACGCGGCGCGCAGCGCATCGACGTCGAGCGGACCGCGCATGCGCAGCGCGATCGGAATCACGTACGCGGCGCTGTCCGGCTGCGCGCGCCACAGGAACCACAGGCCGAGCTGCGCCGGCGACAGCGGCCACACGCCGTGCGCGTCGGGCCGCAACGCCGCCGCGCCGGTCGCGCGCGTGCCGTCGTGCGCCGCGCGCGGCGCGTCGGCGACCTGCCGCGCATACTGCGCGAGCACCGGCGCCTCGAACAGCGCGCGCACCGGCACGTCGCGGCCGAGCCGCTCGGCGACGCGCGTCGCGACCCGCACCGCGGCGAGCGAATGGCCGCCGAGCTCGAAGAAGTGGTCGCCGCGGCCGACCCGCGCGACGTTCAGCACGTCCTGCCAGATCGCCGCGAGCGCGGCCTCGTCGCCGTCGCGCGGCGCTTCGTACGCGCGCTCGACGCGCACCGGCGCGGGCAGCCGCGCGCGATCGACCTTGCTGTTCGCGTTGCGCGGCAGCGCGTCGAGCACGATGAGCTGCGCCGGCACCATGTAGTCCGGCAGCGTGCGGCGCAGGTGCGCGTCGAGCGTCGCCGCATCGACCGGCTGCGCGGCCGCGCGCGCGTCGTCGGTCAGCTCGACGTAGGCGACGAGCTGCGCGTCGCCGCCCTGCCCGTGCACGACCGCGCACGCTTCGCGCACCGCGTCGTGCGCGGCGAGCTGCGCCTCGATCTCGCCGAGCTCGATGCGCAGCCCGCGCAGCTTCACCTGGTGATCGACGCGGCCGATGAAGTCGAACACGCCGTCCGCGCGGCGCCGCACGAGGTCGCCCGTGCGATACAGCCGCGCGCCGGGCGCGCCGTACGGATCGGGCACGAAGCGCTCGGCGGTCAGCGCCGGCCGGTCGAGATAGCCGCGCGCGACGCCGATCCCCTCGCCGCCGAGATACAGTTCGCCGATCACGCCGACCGGCAGCGGATGCAGGCGCGCGTCGAGCACGTGCGCGGTGCGCGCGCCGACCAGCGTGCCGATCGGCAAATAGGCGGCGTCGCCGAGCTTCGCGAGGTCGTCGTCCGGGCGGAACATCCACAGCGTCGGCGTGATGACCGTCTCGGTCGGGCCGTAGCCGTTGACGACCCGCACGTTCGGCAGCGCGCGGCGCAGCATCGCGAACGCCTCGCGCGAGGTCGCCTCGCCGCCCACCGTCAGCGAGCGCAGCGTCGGCGGCGCGCCGTGCGCGAGCGCCCATTCGGCGAGCTGCGCGGCGCAGCCGGGCGGCACGTAGGTCATCGTCACGCCGTCGCGAACCATCATCGCGCAGGTCTGCGCGGGCGGCCACAGCACGTCGGCCGTCACCGACACGGCCGCGCCCGACATGTATTGCGAAAACCAGCCTTCGTGCGCGCCGTCGAAGTTGACCGACTGGAACAGCAGGAACACGTCGTCCTCGCCCGCGCCGTAGCGTTCGGCGATCGCCGCGCAGTGCCGCGCGAACGATGCGTGGTCGACGATCACGCCCTTCGGCGCGCCGGTCGAGCCGGACGTGTAGATCGCATACGCCGCATGGCCCGGCAGCACGTCCGGCAGCGCGACGTGCACCCCGTCGTCGAGCATGTCGAGCGCGTCGATCGCATCCGCGCGCCACACGCGCAGCGACGGCGATTCCGGAAGCGCGGCTGCGCTGTGCGCGTCGGTCAGCACGTGTTCGATGCGCGCGTCGCCGACGATCTGCGCAAGCCGCTCGCGCGGATGCGCGGGATCGAGCGGCACGAACGCCGCGCCGGACTTCAGCACCGCGATCAGCGCGACGAGCAGGTCGACCGAGCGCTGCAGCGCGACGCCGACCCGCATTTCCGGGCGCACGCCGGCCGCGACCAGATGGCGCGCGAGCCGCGCCGCGCGCGCATCGACCTCGCCGCGCGTCAGTGCGCGATCGATGTCGGCGACGCCGCGCGCATTCGGGCGCGCCAGCGCATGCGCGGCGACACGCGCATGCACGGGGATGAACGGTTCGTCGTCGCCGGCGTCGGGCGATGCATTCCACGCGAACAGCCGCGCGCGTTCCGCTTCCGGCAGCCAGTCGAGATCGCCGACCGGCGTGTTGGGCCGCGCGAGCGCGTCGGCCAGCAGCGTGACGAAGCGCTGCGCCAGCCGCGCGATCGCGTCGGCGTCGAACAGGTCCAGCGCATAGACGAACGCGGCGTCGAACGTGCCGGACGGCGTCGCCTCGACGCTGAGCGTCAGGTCGAATTTCGCCGACGGCGTGCCGGACGGCAGCACCGCCACGGCCGCCGCGTTGTCGAGTGACCCGAGCGGCGGCAGCGCGCGGCGCTCGCCGTAGGCGGCCATCACCTGGAACAGCGGATGGTGGCTCGCGCTGCGCGGCACGCCGAGCGCGTCGACCACCTGCTCGAACGGCACGTCCTGGTGCATCTGCGCGTCGACGAGCGCGCGCTGCGTGCGCGCGACGAGCGCCGCGAAGCCGTCGCTCGGCGTCACGTCGACGTCGATCGCCAGCGTGTTGACGAAGAACCCGATCAGCCCGGCCGTTTCCGCGCGTTCGCGGTTCGCGGCCGGCACGCCGACGCAGATCCGCGCGTCGCCGGTCGCGCGCGCGAGCAGCGCGTCGAGCGCGGCGAGCAGCACCGCGAACGGCGTCGCGCCGGTGGCCGCGGCGAACGCGCGCAGCCGTACGGCGAGCGGCGCGTCGAGCGAAAACACGTGGCGCGCGCCGCGCGCGCTGCGGCGAGCCGGTCGCGCGGCCGCGCCGGGCAGCGCCAGCACGCCGCGCTGCGGGTCGAGCCGTTCGCGCCAGAACGCGAGCTGCCGGTCGCGCTCGCCGGCGTCGAGCCAGCGGCGCTGCCACAGCGCGTAGTCCGCGTACTGGATCGGCAGCGGCGCGAGCGGCACCGGCGTGTCGGTCGCGTACGCGCGATAGAACGCCGCGAGTTCGTCGAGCATCACGCCCGACGACCAGCCGTCCGACACGATGTGATGCACGGTCAGCGCGAGCCGGTGATGCGTCGCGTCGAGTCGGATCAGGTGCGCACGCATGAGCGGCGCGACGCCGAGGTCGAACGCTTCCGCCTCGTCCACCGCCGCGACTTCGTCGGCGCGCGTGCCGCGCTGCGGCTCGGCGAGCGACGCCAGGTCCGTTTCGCGCCACGGGCAGCGCAGCGGCGGATGAATCGTCTGCATGACGCCGTCGGCGGCCTCGTCGAAGGTCGTGCGCAGCGCCTCGTGGCGCGCGATCAGCGCATCGCACGCGAGCCGCAGCGCATGCGCGTCGAGCGGGCCCGTCAGCGCGAGCCGCTCGGTGATGTGGTACGCGTCGCGCGCGTCGATCAGCCGTTGATGCAGCCACAGCCGCGTCTGCGCGAACGACGCCGGCACGCGCTCGCCGCGCGGCGCGCGCGGCGGGATCGGCAGCACGCGGAAATCGATGCCGGCCGCGCCGAGCTTGTCGATGAAGACCGCGCGCTGCGCGTCGGGCAGTTGCGCGAAACGCGTCGCGAGCGCCAGCCAGTCGGGTTGAACCGTCGTCATCCGTCGTCCTTATTGAATTTCCAGTTCGCCGAGCAGCGCGTCGATCGCGCTCGCCGCGTCGGTCGCGCCGCGCGCCGCGCAGGCCGCGTCGAGCGCCTGCGCGCAGCGCGCGAGCGTGCGGGTGTCGAACAGCGTGCGCAGCGGCAGCGCGAGGCCCCAGTGCAGGTTCGCCTGCGCATGGGCCTGCGTCGCGAGCAGCGAATGGCCGCCGAGCAGGAAGAAATCGTCGTCGCGGCCGATCGTGTCGACGCGCAGCACGCGCTGCCAGATCGCCGCGAGCGCGCGCTCCGTGTCGGTCGCGAGCTCGGCCGTCGCCGCCGACTCGCGCACCGGCGCGGGCAGCGCATGGCGGTCGCACTTGCCGTTCGGCGTGACGGGCAGCGCGTCGAGCGCGATCAGCTGCGACGGCACCATGTAGGCCGGCAACTGCGCGCGCAGCGCGTCGAGCAACGCGGCCGGGTCGAGCGCGGCCGCATCGCCGCGCGCGACGTAGCCGATCAGCTGCGCGTCGCGCACCACGACGACCGCGTCGTGCACGCCCGGCGCCGCGCGCAGCAGCGCCTCGATCTCGCCCGGCTCGATCCGCTGGCCGCGCAGCTTCACCTGAGTGTCGACGCGGCCGAGGTAGTCGAGCGCGCCGTCCGCGCGGCGTCGCGCGAGATCGCCGGTGCGGTACATGCGCGCGCCCGGCACGAACGGATCGGGCACGAAGCGCTCGGCCGTCAGCCCCGGCCGGCCGAGGTAGCCGCGCGCGAGGCCCGCGCCGGCCAGGTACAGCTCGCCGGTCGCGCCCGCCGGCACCGGCTGCCACGCGGCGTCGAGCACATGCAGCCGCAGGTTCGCGATCGGATGGCCGATCGGCACCGCGTGCGCGTGCGCGTCGGCCGGGCCGCAGGTCCAGTGCGACACGTCGATCGCCGCCTCGGTCGGCCCGTACAGGTTGACGAGCGTCGCGCGCGGCAACAGCCGCGCGACCTTCGCGACCAGTTCGGGCGCGAGCGCCTCGCCGCTCGCAACGATCAGCCGCACGCTGTCGCATTGCGCGGTCGCGCCGAAATCGTCGAGATGCGCGGCGAACGCGGCCAGCATCGACGGCACGAAATGCAGCACCGTCACGCGGTGCGCGTGGATCGCGGCGGCGAGGCGCGCCGGGTCGCGATGGTCGCCCGGCGCGGCGATCGCGAGCTTCGCGCCCTGCGCCAGCGGCCACACGAATTCCCACACCGACACGTCGAAGCCGAACGGCGTCTTGTGCAGCACGACGTCGTCGCGCGTGAGCCGGTACGCGTGCTGCATCCACGCGATCCGGTTCGCGAGCGCGCCGTGCGTGTTGCCCGCGCCCTTCGGCTTGCCGGTCGAGCCGGACGTGTAGATCAGGTACGCGAGCTGCGCGTCGGCGACCGCGACCGGCTCGGTCGTGTCCGGTGCAATGTCCTGCGCGAGCAGGTCCGTCACCGTCAGCAGCTGCGTGCCGGCGGCGTCGCCGAGCGCGGCTTCGACCTGCGCGCGCAGGTGCGCCTGCGTCAGCACGACCGCGGGCCGCGCGTCGCGCAGCAGGTACGCGATGCGCTCGGCCGGATAGTCGGGATCGACCGGCAGGTACGCGGCGCCGGCCTTCAGCACGCCGACGAGCGCGCTCACCATGTCGAACGAGCGCTCGACGCACAGCGCAACCGGCGTGTCGGGCTGCACGCCCTGCCGCCGCAGCGCGGCGGCGATCCGCGACGTGCACGCGTCGAGCTCGGCATAGGTCATCCGCTGCAGGCCGCCGTGCGCGTCCGCGTATTCGAGCGCGACGGCGCCTGGCGTCGCGCGGGCCGCCGCTTCGAATTGCGCGTGCAGCGGCAATTGTCGATGCGCCGACCACGCGCGGGCAGTCGCGTCGCGCTGCGCGAGCGAGTCGCGCGCCGCGTCGTCACCGATCGACAGCGCGCCGAGCAGCGCATCGGGCGTGCGGGCCAATGCGTCGAGCGCGCAGGCGAACGCGCGATGCCAGGTCTCGACCTGCCGCGCGTCGATGCGCGCGGTGTCGTAGCCGTAGTCGATCGTCAGGTCCGCGCCGCTTTCGATCACGAGCGTCAGCGCGAAATCGGTCGCCTCGATGCTGCGCACGTCGCGCAACGCGAGCGCGCGCGGGTCCGCGTCGTGCGCCGTGTCGTCGACCGGGTAGTTCTCGAACACGACCAGCGTGTCGAACAGCGCGCCGCCCGCACCGCGCGCCCAGCGCTGGATGTCGGCGAGCGGCGCATGCGCGTGCTCGGCCGCCGCCGCGTTGTCGCGCTGCAGCGCCTGCAGCCAGTCGGCCGCGCGTTGCTGCGGCGCGGGCGCGGTGATCACCGGCACCGTGTTGATGAACAGGCCGAGCACCGCATCGACGTCCGGCAGCGCGTCCGGCCGGCCCGCGACGGTCGCGCCGAACGCGACCGCCGGCTGGTGGGTCATCCGCTGCAGCGCGAGCGCCCACGCGCCCTGCACCAGCGTGTTGACGGTCAGCTTCAGCGCGCGCGCCGTCTGCGTGACGCGTGCGAACGCGTCCGCATCGATGCGGACGCGCCACGTGAGCATCGCCGCGTCCGCGCGGTCGGCCGTGCGTTCGGCGATCAGCGTCGGCGCGTCGAGCCGCGCGAGGCGTCCGGTCCAGAAGCGCTCGTCCGCGTCGCGCTCGCGCGCGCCGAGCCAGGCGATGAAGTCGCGGTAGCGCAGCGCCGGGCGGCTCGCGAACGGCGACACGGCGTCCGGGTCGCGGTAGTCGCGCAGTACGTCGGCGAGCAGCCGCGCGGTGCTCCAGCCGTCGAGCAGCACGTGATGGCGGGTCCACACGACGCGCCATGCGTCGTCCGTCACGCGGATCAGCGTGAGGCGCATCAGCGGCGGCTGGTTCCAGTCGAAGCCACGCGCGCGGTCGGCCGCCAGCCACGCGTCGAAGTCCGCGTCCAGCGTCGCGGCGCGCGCTCGCCAGTCGAGCTGCTCGACCGGCAGCGCCGCCTGCCGGTGCACGCGCTGCAGCGGCGCGGCTTCGTCCGGCATGATGCTGGTGCGCAGGATGTCGTGCCGCGCGATCGACGCGTCGAACGCGGCCGCGAGCCGGCCGGCGTCGAGCGCCGTCGCGGTCGCGACCAGTTGGTTCACGTAGCTCGCATGGCCCGGCGCGAACAGCGCGTGAAACAGGATGCCCTGCTGCATCGGCGACAGCGGATACACGTCGTCGATCGTGCGCCAGTCGAGCGGCGCACGCTCGATCGCCGCCTGCGTGAGGCCGGCTGCATGCGCGAGCGGGAAGTCGCCCGGCGTCGCGCCGCCGCCGCGATGGGCAATGCGCGCCGTGCACGCGTCGACGAGCGCGGCGAGCGCCGCCGCGAACCGCGCGGCGAACGCATCGATCGTCGCGCGCTCGAACTGCGGCGCGCCGTATACCCAGTGCAGCTTCAGCGTGCGCCCGCCGTTACGGCCCTCGTCGCGGTCCTCGTCGAGATATGCATGGATCGCGAGCGCGTTGCCGAGCGGCCCCTGCGGATCGCGCTCGACGCCGGCGCCGCCGAAGTGAGGCACGAGCGTCGCGTCGCGCGGCGCGTCGAACTGGCCGAGATAGTTGAAGGTCACGCGCGGGCGCGGCACCGCGGCCAGCGCCGCGCGCGTCGCCGCATCGCCGTAGTGCGCGAGCACGCCGAAGCCGAGCCCCTTGTGCGGCACTGCGCGCAGCGCGTCCTTGACCGCGCAAAGCGTGTCGCGCGGCGTCGCCCCGACCGGCAGCGAAACCGGGTAATGGCTCGTCAGCCAGCCAATCGTGCGGCTCGCATCCGCATCGTCGAACAGCGCCTCGCGGCCATGCCCTTCCAGTTCGACGCGGCACGACGCGGCGTCGCGCCCGTCGGTCAGCGCGATGGCCAGCGCGGCGGCGAGCAGCTCGATCGTCTGCGTGCGGTAGGCGGCGTGCGCGTCGGTAAGCACCGCACGGGTCAGCGCGGCGTCGATCGTCTGCACGACGACGGCCGCGTCCGCGTTGGTCGCCGGCGACTCCGGATGGTCGGGTGCGACGTCGTCGCCGTGCGCCATCCCGGTCCAGTACGCGGTTTCGTTCGCGAACGGCGAGCCCGGATCGGTCGCCGCGCGCGCGAGCCGCGCGGCCCACGCGTCGGCGCACAGGCCCTGCAGCGCGAGCCGGATCGGCCGTTGCTCGCAGGCCGCGCGGTATGCGGTGTCGAGATCGTCGAGCAGGATCCGCCACGACACGCCGTCGACGATCGCGTGGTGGATCGCGACGAACAGCCGCGTCGCGCCGTCCGGCAGCCGCGCCGCGCACGCGCACGCGAGCGGCCCGCGGCCGAGATCGAGCCGGCGCTGCAGCGCATCGAAGCGCGCGAGCGCGTCGGCGTCGTCGCGCGCGGCGACTTCGACGAACGGCAGCGCATCGTACGGGCGCTGTGCGTCGTCGGCCTGCCACGCGCCGTTCGCGCCGCGCGTGAAGCGCCGGCGGAACGCTTCGTGATGCGTGAGCAGCGCATCGAATGCCCGTGCAAACGCGGCGGGATCGAACGACCCGCGCACGTCGAACGCGACCGCCTGGTTCCAGTGGCCCGGATGCGGCACGTCGAGCGCGAAGAAGCGCTGCTGCGCGGGCGTCAGCACGCACGGGGCGGTCGCTGTCGTCGCGGCCTGCGCGACCGGCGCGGGCGGCGCCACGTCTTCCGTCTTCGCGACGCGCGCCAGCTCGGCGAGCGTCGGGCCGTCGAACAGCTGCTTCGGCGTGAAGCGCACGCCGCGCTTGCGCGCGCGGGCGATCACCTGCAGCACGAGGATCGAGTCGCCGCCGAGCTCGAAGAAGTTGTCGTCGCGGCCGACGCGCGGCGCTTTCAGCACCGCCTGCCAGATTTCCGCGAGCGTCGTCTCGACCGCGCCTTGCGGCGCGTCGCCGTCGGCGGCCGCGACCGGCGCGGCGGCCAGCGTGCGCAGCGCCGCGCGATCGATCTTGCCGTTCGCGGTCACCGGCAGGCGCGGCAGCGCAATGATCTGCGCCGGCACCATGTAGTCCGGCAGCGTCGCCGCGAGCCGCGCGCGCAGCGCGGCCTCGTCAAATGCCGCGCCGTCGCGCGCGACGACGAACGCGACGAGCCGCAGGCGGCCGTCGTGCTCGACCGCCAGCGTTTCCGCCTGCGCGATGCCGTCGGCCGCGCGCACGGCCGCGCTCACCTCGCCCGGCTCGACGCGATAGCCGCGAATCTTGACCTGGTCGTCGATCCGCCCGAGGAATTCGATGCGGCCGTCCGTGCGCAGCCGCACGCGGTCGCCGGTGCGGTACACGCGCGCGCCCGGCGTGAACGGATCGGGCAGGAAGCGCTCGGCGGTCGCCGCCGGCCGGCCCCAGTAGCCGCGCGCGACGCCCGGCCCGCCGAGATACAGCTCGCCGGTCGCGCCCGCCGGCACGCACGCGCCGAACGCATCGAGCACGAGCGCACGCGCGTTCGGCAGCGGCCCGCCGAGCGGCACGCCGCTCGGCGCGTCGTGCGCATTGCCTGCGTCGGCCACCATCGACGCCGTGTCGCACGTCAGCGCACCGACGGTCGCCTCGGTCGGGCCGTAGTGATTGATCACGCGGCACGCCGGCTTGAGCGCGGCGATGCGCGCGACCAGCGCCCACGTGAGCGTTTCGCCGCCCGTCACGAGCGCGTGGCTCGGCAGCACGTCGGCCGGCGCGCGCGCGTCGAGCAGCGCCTGCAGGTGGCTCGGCACGATCTTCAGCACGCCGACGTCGCGGCGGCGCATCTCGTCGGCGAACGCATCCGGATCGAACGCGCACGACGCCGGCAGCAGATGCAGCGTGCGGCCTGCGCACAGCGCGCCGAACAGCGTCGTATGGCCGAGGTCGGCCGCAACCGTCGACACCATCGCGAACGACGCGTCCGGCGCGAACGCGAGTTCGTCGAGCATGCCCTGCACGTAGTCGGCGAGCGCGCGATGCGACACGACGACGCCCTTCGGCGTGCCGGTCGAGCCGGACGTGTAGATCAGGTACGCGCCCTGGTCCGGGTGCCGCGCGATGCGCGCGGCGGCCGCCTGCGCGAGCGTCGCGTCGGCCGCGAGCGTGTCGACGTCGAGCGCCTGTGCGAGCGTGCCGGCCGGCCATGCGGCGTCACCGGCCACGAGCGCCGAGCGCGCGCGGCAATCGGCGGCGGCCGCCGCGAGCCGCTCGGCCGGCTGCGCCGGATCGAGCAGCACGGCCAGCGCGCCCGCCTTCAGCGCGCCGAGCAGGCCGACGACGAAGCGCGCCGAGCGTTCGATGCAGACGACGACCGGCTCCTCGGCCGCCGTGCCGCGCAGTTGCAGCGCGCGGGCGACGCGGTCCGACGCGTCGTCGAGCTCCGCGAACGTCAGCGACGCCGCCGCGTCGGTCAGCGCGACGCGATGCGGATAGGCGGCGGCCTGCCGCGCGAACGCCGCGACGACGTCCGCGTGTTCGGGCGTCAGCGCCCGGCCGTCGCGCGGCTGCCGCGCCACGTTCGCGCCGTCGCACGGCAGCGCGGTCGTCGCGCACTGCGGATCGCGCGCGGCGGCCGCGACGAGCGCCGCGTAGCTGGCGAGCCACGCGCGCGCGGTGTCGGCGTCGATGCAGTCGGTCGCATACGCGGCGACCAGTTCGATGCCGCTCGCCTCGTCGGTGAAATCCAGCGCGAAATCGAAGCGCGCGGCGAGATCCGGCCCCGGCGTCGCGACCGCGGTCGCGCCCGGCAGCGCGCTGTCGAGCCGCGCGTCGAACTGCTGCGCGAACTTGACGCGCAACCATTCGTCGCCGCGCCGCACCGGCGGCTTCACCGCGTCGACGACACGCTCGAACGGCACGTCCTGATGCGCATACGCATCGAGCGCCGCCGCGCGCACCGCGTCGACCAGCGTCGCGAACGGCTGCGTCGGCGCGACCCGCACACGCAGCGCCACCGTGTTCAGGAACAGCCCGAGCAGCGCGCGCGTTTCCGGACGCTGCCGGTGCGCGACCGGCACGGCGACCACGACGTCGGTCGCGCCGGTCAGGCGCGACAGCCATGCGTCGAGCGCGGCCATCAGCACCGTGAAGACGGTCGCGTGCGCGTCGCGCGCGAGGCGGCGCACGTCGGCCGCGACCGCGTCGGGCAAGCGCAGCGACGTGCGCGCGCCGTGCAGCGTGCGCGTTGCGCCGGGCTGCCGGTCGACCGGCAGCGCGAGCGGACCCGGCGCGTCCTGCAGCGCGGCGCGCCAGTAGTTCAATTGCCGCTCGCCCTCGCCGCCCGCGAGCATGTCGCGCTGCCAGTCCGCAAAGTCCGCGTACTGGATCGGCAGCGCGGGCAGCGCCGGCGCGACGCCGTTCGCGTACGCGCCATAGGCCGCCGTCAGCTCCTCGAACGCGCAGCGCGAGCTCCAGCCGTCGGTGATCGCGTGATGGGCCGTCAGCAGCAGCCGGTGGCGGTTGTCGGCGAGCGCGATGAGCGTCGCGCGCACGAGCGGGCCTTCGGCCAGGTCGAACGGCGCGCCGGCGTCGCGCTCGGCAAGAATTGCCGCCTGCGCGTCGCGGCCGGCCGGCGGCAGGCCGCGCAGGTCGACTTCGGCGATCGCCACCGGCAGGTGCGCGTGAATCCGCTGCATCACGACGCCGTCGTCGTTCTCGACGAGCGTCGTGCGCCACGCGTCGTGCCGGCCGATCACGTGATCTAGCGCGCACTGCAGCGCGCCGCGGTCGAGCGCGCCGTCGATCGTCCAGTGCGCGGCGATGTGATAGGCCGCGCTCGCGTCGCGCGTCTGCGCCAGCACCCAGAAGCGCTGCTGCGCCAGCGACGCCGCGCGCTCGGCATACGGTGCGCCGGCCGGCGCGCCGGCACGCGCCGCGATCGCGACGAGCGGCGCGCCGGTTTCGCACTCCGCGCGGTCGATCGCGTCGGCCAGCGCGGCGAGCGCCGGGTCCGCGAACAGCGTGTCGAGCCGCAGGTTGACGCGCCATTCGACGCGAATCGCCGCCTGCAGCTGCATCGCCGCGAGCGAATCGCCGCCCAGCGCGAAGAAGCGGTCGTCGCGCGACGGCGGCGCGTCGAGGCCGAGCAGCGCCTGCCAGAGGTCGGCCGTGCGCCGCTCGGTGTCCGTGCGCGGCGCGTCGCCGGCTGCGCGGTCCGCCCGGTCCGCGGCGATCCGCTCGCGCAGCGCCGCGCGGTCGAGCTTGCCGTTCAGCGTGTACGGCAGCGCGTCGCAGCGCACGTACCGGTGCGGCTGCCAGGCGACCGGCAGTTGCGCGGCGACGTGCGCCTTCAGCGCCGCGTCGTCGGCCTCCGTGCACAGCGCGACGCACGCGACGAGCCGCGTCGGGCCGCCGTCGGTTTCCGCGACCACCGCCGCGTCGGCGACGGCCGGATGCGCGCGCAGGCACGCGGCGATTTCCGCCGGCTCGACGCGCACGCCGCGCACCTGCACCTGATCGTCGAGGCGGCCGAGGTAATCGAACGCGCCGTCGTCGCGCACGCGCGCGAGATCGCCGGTGCGATAGACGCGCGCGCCGGGCGCGCCGTCCGGATCGGGCACGAAGCGCTCGGCGGTCAGCGCCGGGCGGCCGTGATAGCCGCGCGCGAGACAGACGCCGCCGAGCAGCAGCTCGCCGGCCGCTGCGCCCTCGATACTGTCGACGCGGGCAACGCGCGGGCCGATCGGCCGGCCGATCGGCAGCGCCGCGAACGCGTCGTCCGCGGCGAGTTCTGGCGTCTCACCCGGCTCGACCGGCCACAGCATCGGCGAGATCACCGCTTCGGTCGGCCCGTAGCCGTTGACGAGCCGCACCGCCGGAAAGGTGTCGCGCACGAATTCGAACGCCTGCTGCGGCAGCGCCTCGCCGCCGAACGCGAGCACGCGCAGCGCCGGCGGCACGCCGTCGCGCGCCGCGAGCGCCGCGAACTCGCGCAGGTAGGCGGGCGGAAACGCCGCGACGCTGACCTGCTCGCGCACCATCAGCGCGTACGCTGCGTCCGGCGCGAACGGCTGCGGCGGCGCGACCGCGAGGCTCGCGCCGACCGCGAGCGGCGCGAGCCAGCATTCGTGCGCCGCGTCGAAATTGACCGACGCGAAATGCAGCAGCCGGTCGCCGGCCTCGATCGGCAGCGCGGCCGCGAGCGCATCGCAATGCGCGGCGAGCGGCCCGTGCTCGACGACCACCGCCTTCGGCGTGCCGGTCGAGCCCGACGTATAGATCATGTAGGCGGCCGCGCGCGGATGGACCGGCGCGTCGTCTTCATCGGCGCACGCGTGCGCTGCGTCCGCTGTGTCGGCATCGATGTCCGCGACGTCGAATGCGTGCGCGAACGGCGCGCCGAGCGCCGCGCGCCCTGCCGCGTCGACGATGCCGTGGCGCAGGTTCGCGTCGCGCACGATCCAGTCGAGGCGCGCGGCCGGATGGCGCGGGTCGAGCGGCACGAACACGCCGCCCGCCTTCAGCACGGCCAGCAGCGCGACGAACAGTTCGCACGAGCGCTCGACGCACACGCCGACCCGCACCTCGGCGCCGACGCCCGCCGCGCGCAGCCGCCGCGCGAGCCGCGACGCACGCGCGTCGAGCGCGCCGCGCGTCAGGCGGATGTCGGTCGGAAAGGAGACGGCGAGCGCGGGCGCGTCGGGCGCGCGGCGCGCCAGCTCGCGGATTCGGTGATGCAACGCAGTCGGGAAACTCGTCATGGGCGTGAAGTCCTTCAGGTCCGGCCGCTACGGCCAACTCACGGCGCCGCGCTGGGCGGCTTCACTGGTGTGACGAACGGCGCGGCCGATTTTTTACCGCTGCGCGCCCAATCCGCGCATGACTAAATATTTCGGCAGCCCATTCGTCTATTCGGCAGGAGGCGCGCCGCGCGCCGATCGTTTTCCGTTTGTTCGTTCTCACTCAATTGACGTTGCCGATGACTGCCGCCCACGAGCCTTCTCCTCCGC
Source organism: Burkholderia ubonensis subsp. mesacidophila (assembly GCF_002097715.1). Lineage (NCBI taxonomy): Bacteria > Pseudomonadati > Pseudomonadota > Betaproteobacteria > Burkholderiales > Burkholderiaceae > Burkholderia > Burkholderia ubonensis. The sequence continues at coordinate 1,778,304 of NZ_CP020737.1, read as the reverse complement.
CCGCCCGCCCCCCTGCCGCCGACGCCGCGCCGCCCGCGCGCCCGGCGGCGCGCCTGATCCTCGCGCTGCTGCGCGAAAGCCGCGCCGCGCTCGCGCTCGCGCTCGTCGCGTGCGTCCTGAACGGCATCGCGAGCGTGCTGCTCGTCGCGACGCTGAACCGCGCGCTCGCGCAGCCGGTCGCCGCCGACGCCGCGCTCGCGTGGCGCTTCGCGCTGTGCGCGGTGATCGCGCTCGTCACGCGGATCGTGTCGGGCGTGCTGTTCGCGCGGCTGTCGCAGGACACGATGGCGCGGCTGCGCGCGCATCTCGCGCGCCGCGTCGGCGCGGCCGAGCTGCGCGACGTCGAGCGCATCGGCGCGGCGCCCGTGCAGTCGGTGCTGACCGACGACGCGACCAACGTGTCGATGCTGTTCTTCGCGCTGCCGAACCTCGTGATGCACGGCTCGATCGTGTTCGGCTGCCTCGGCTATCTCGCGTGGCTGTCGTGGCCCGTGTGCGTGCTTGCGCTCACCGCGATCGTCGCGGGCTCGCTCGGCTATCACACCGGCGACCGCCGCGCGATCGCGTCGCTCGAAGCGGCCGGCCGCGCGCAGGACAAGCTGTTCGGCTATCTCGGCGCGCTGTTCTCCGGCGCGAAGGAGCTGAAGCTGCACGACGCGCGCGCGCGCCAGTTCGTCGACGGCCAGCTCGGCGCGGCGATCGGCGAGGTGCGCGACCACCGCCGCCGCGCGTTCAGCGCGTATGCGGTCGGCGTCGGCTGGATCATCTTCCTGTTCTATGCGTTCCTCGGCGCGGCCGCGTTCTGGCCGCAGCTCGGCGTGCACGCGGACCCGGGCGCGACGGCCGGCTACGTCGTCGTGTTCCTGTTCATGCTGGTGCCGCTCGACGGCCTGCTGAACAACCTGCCGACCGTCAACGCGGCGCGCGTGTCGCTCGCGCGCATCGAGGACGTGATGGCCGAATTCGGTGCGCTGCGCACCGCGCCGCCGGCGAGCGACGTGCCCTCGGCCGTGTCCACCATCGCGCCCGCCGGCGCGGTCACGCTGCGCGGCGTCACGCATTCGTATTTCCACGAGCGCGACGAGCGGATGTTCCGCATCGGGCCGATCGACCTGACGCTGAAGCCCGGCGAGCTGGTGTTCATCGTCGGCGGCAACGGCAGCGGCAAGACCACGCTCGCCAAGGTGCTCACCGGCCTCTACGAACCGGAGGAAGGCACGATCGAGGTCGACGGCCGGCCGGTCGGCTGGCGCGAGCGCGCCGCGTACCGGCAGCGCTTCAGCGCGGTGTTCAACGATTTCCACCTGTTCGACGCGCTGCTCGGCATCGTCGACCCGGACGATCCGGCGCGCGCGCAGGCCGACGCGCGCGCGAACGCCCTCGTCGCGAAGCTCGCGCTCGACCACAAGGTGAAGGTCGTCGACGGCGCGTTCTCGACCCGCGCGCTGTCGACCGGGCAGCGCAAGCGGCTCGCGCTCGTCGTCGCGTATCTGGAAGACCGGCCGTTCTACCTGTTCGACGAATGGGCCGCCGACCAGGACCCGACGTTCAAGGCGGTGTTCTACGAACAGCTGCTGCCCGAGCTGCGCGCGCGCGGCAAGGCGGTGGTCGTGATCACGCACGACGATCGCTACTTCGATCTGGCCGACCGCGTGCTGAAGCTCGACAACGGGCGGGTCGTCAGCGATACGGCGCCGGCGCGGCAGCGGGTCGATGCGGTGAATGCGTGACGGGCGGGCGCCGGCGCGGCGGCTTGCGGCTGCGCCGGTGAGCCCGGCTCGACGTGACCGGGCACATGGGCCAACGTGACGCGCAGGATGCATGCGACGGCCAGGACATAGCCGGGTATGATTGGCGACCCTTCGTCGAGGCCGCGACGGCCTGCGCTGAATCTTCCGCTTCCACTGCGCACGACGCGACTCACTGCATCAATCAAGGAGACCCGCAATGGAATGGGCCGCTCTCGTTCCGGAACTGATCTGCACGGACCTCGTCCGCAGCATGACGTTCTATCGTGACCTGCTTGGCTTCCGGGTTCGCTTCGAGCGCCCCGAGGATCGCTTTGCCTATCTCGACCTCGGGCACGCCCAGCTGATGCTCGAGCAGCAGAATCCGGAGAGCTGGCTGACCGGCCCGATGCAATTTCCGCGTGGGCAAGGCATCAATCTGCAGATCGAGGTCGACTCGATCGAACCCATTCACCACCGCTTGCGCGACGCAGGCATCGCGCTGTTCGCCGAGCCGCGGACATCCTGGTATCGCCAGGACGATCTGGAGCACGGTCAAATCGAGATGCTGGTGCAGGACCCCGACGGTTATCTTCTGCGTCTGGTGGAAATCCTGGACGAGCGGCCGTATCGGGCGTAACCGGCGGCCCGTCTCCCGAGCTTCCGCACGCGTGACGACCGCGCGAGGTGCGAATGCGTCGCCTTGACGCGCGGCCTCACGTCACCGCACCCGCGGCAACGCCAGCAGCGTATCGGTCATCACGTCGGCCAGCTTCAGCGCCGACATCGGGCCGCCGAAGCCCCAGATGTTGCGCTCGATCAGCGCGATCCGGCTGGCCTTGCGCGCGGGCACGTATTGCCAGACCGGCGAATCGAGTTTCGCGTCGAGCGGCACGTCCATGCCGGTCGCGGTCACGAACAGCACCGCCAGGTCGCGCTGCGTGAGCAGGTCCGCCGACGTCACATAGAGCGTGCCCTCGCGGGTCGGCTTCTTCGGCCACAGGTCGAGGCCGAGCGCGCGCGCGAGCCCGGCCGCCGTGCTGTTGCCCGTATACGCCCAGTAGCGGTCGGGCAGCCCGAGATCCTGCAGCAGCGCGACGCGCTCGTGCTGCCTGCCGGCCGCCGCGAGCCGTTTCGCGTTGCGCGCGAGGCCGGCGTCGAGCTGCGCTTCGACCGCCTGCGCACGCGCGCCGCGCCCCGTGACCGCGCCGATCGTGCGGAAGATCTGCCGGGTCCAGTCGAGCTGGGTCACGGGCACGCCGCCTTCGTTCACGTTCGGGCTGAACTGAAAGAGGATCGTCGGCGCGATCCGGTCGAGCGCCGCGAAAATCGGCGCATGCCGGAAGCCGACGCCGATGATCAGGTCGGGCTTGACCGCCGCGATCGCCTCGAGCCCCGGCTCCTGCCGCGAACCGACGTCCGTCACGTGCGCGAAGCGCGCGTTGTCGTAGCCGAGCCAGCCCGGATAGAACGCGGTGTCGACCATCCCGACCGGCGTGATGTCGAGCGCCGCGAGGGCTTCGGCGAACATGAATTCGAGCACGACGACGCGCTGCGCCCGCGCCGGCATCGTCGCGCTGGATTGCGAGACGACCGGATTGCCGGTCAGCGGCACGCCGCCCTGCCCGCGCGCGGCATCGGTCGCGGCGGCCTGCGCGGCCAGCGGCCAGCCCGCGCCAAGCACGGCGAGCTGCGCAAGCGCGCGCCGCCGGCCAGGCGCCGTCAGCGAATCGCGTCCTGCCCGGCCAGCGCCGCGTCGTCCATCGTCAGTAGCAAGGGGCAGCTTCCACACAGTTGCGTTTCTCCAGGGATTTCGTAGCGCAGGCAGCACACGCGGCGCGCGCGGAACGGCGTCGGCAGCAGCGGCGAGCGCGGCACGGCATCGCGCACCGGCGTGCGCAGCGGATTCGATTCGCCGTCGACGCACGCCGACCGGAACAGCCACGCGGCGTCGCGCGCGGGCTCGGCCGCGCATGGTTGCGCGCGACAGACATCGAGCAGGTAGTCGAGCAGATTGCCGGCGTTGCTCCACAGTACGCGCGGCGTGACGCGGCCCATCTCTGCCAGCAGGTCGATCACCGCGCCGAGATGCGCGACGAGGCCCGCGTAGCGCGGCGCCGGATCGTCGCAGGGTTCGCCGAGCGCGTCGTGCGCGAAGACCAGCCCGGCAGGCATCCCGTCGTCGAGCACGACGAACGTGCGCGCCGGCGCCATGTCGAGCGGCCGGCCGAGCAGCAGCGCGGCGACGACGCCCGCGGGCGCCGCGCGGCCGAAGTAGTACTTGCTCCATTGCGACAGCAGCGCGCGCGCATGCACGGCCGGATCGCCGCCGTAGTGGCGGACCATCGCATCGAGCAGCGCATCGCGATGGTCGCTCAGCGCGGTCACCGGCACGACGCGTGCGCCCGGCGCCTGCGCGTCTTCGGGCATGCCGAGCCAAACCGCGTCGAGATACCGCGCAAACTCGGCCGGCGCGAACGACGCGAAGCACGTCGCGCGCGCGTCGACAGCCGGCGGCGTCATCGCCCCACGCGCCGCGCGCGGCGCGCCTCGACGATCAGCAGGCCGAGCAGGTACGGCGTGCCGATCAGCGCGGTCAGCACGCCGGCCGGCACTTCGCGCGGCGCGACGGCCGTGCGGGCCGCAACGTCCGCGAGCCCGAGGATCAGCGCGCCGCATGCGGCCGCGAGCCACAGGCGCGTGCGATGGCGCCGCGCGCCGAGCATCGTCGCGACGTGCGGCGCCATCAGCCCGATGAAGCCGACCGGCCCGACCGCCGCGACCGCCGCGCACGCGGCGAGCGTCGCGATCACGAGCGCGAGCGGCCGCAACGCGGCGATCGGCAGGCCGAGCGCCGCCGCCTGGTCGTCGCCGAGCGCGAGCATGTCGAGCGGCTGCGCGAGCCACGCGAACACGGGTACCGCGAGCACGCACCACGGCAAAAGCATCGCGACCTCGCCCCAGCCGCGCCCGTAGGTGCCGCCGGCGAGCCACACGACGAAGCGCGCGGGCTGCACGCTTTCCTGCGTGATCAGCCATTGCGCGAGCGTCGTCCACAACGTGCCGATCACGATCCCGGTCAGCGCGACCGCGAGCGGCGCGTAGCGGTGACGGTGATTGAGGGCCAGCGTGATCGCAAGCGAGATCCCGCCGCCCGCCAGCGCCGCGCCGGCGAGCACGCCGCCGCCCGCGAGCGGCCAGCGCGTGAGCGCGAACAGCGTGACGAGCGCCGCGCCCTGCGTGACGCCGAGCACTTCCGGCCCTGCGAGCGGATTGCGCACGACGCTCTGCATCGCGACGCCGCTCGCGGCGAGCAGCGCGCCGGCCAGCAGCGCGCACAGGAGCCGCGGCAGGCGCAGGTCGATCAGCATCCGCGCGACCGGGTCGGCGCCCGACAGCGCCGCCTGCCAGCGCGCGGGCGTCAGCCATTCGGGGCCGGCCGACGTGCCCGCGAGCAGCACGAGCACGCCCGCTAGCGCGAACAGCGCGGTGCGCCGCGGCCAGCGCAGGCCGTCGAGCCAGCCGACGAAGCGTGTCGCGCGGCCGAGCGCCGCGCGCTCGGGGCCCGCGTGCAGCACGCCGGACCACGCGGCGCCGCGACGGATCAGCGCGAGCATCAGCGGCGTGCCGACGAGCGCGATCGCGACGCCGGTCGACAGCGTCGTGTCGAGGCCCGACGCGAGCACCGCGCTATCGGTCACGAGCACGAGCGCGCCGCCCGCCAGCGCGGACAGCGGCACCAGCGCGGCGAGCCGCGCGGCGCGCGCGCCGCGGATCTGGCGCAGCAGGTTCGGCGCGACGAGGCCGACGTACGACAGCGGCCCCGCGATGCTGACCGCGACGCTCGTGAACGCGACCGCGACGACCGTCGCGGCGAGCCGCGCCGCGTCGACGCGCACGCCGGCCGCGGCCGCCGCGTCATCGCCGAGCGCGAGCGGATCGAGCGGCCGGATCACGAACGGCAGCGCGGCGAGCGGCAGCACGAGCCAGCTTGCCGCGAGCTTCAGGCCGGTTGCGCCCGGTTGATAGAGGCTGCCGTTCGACCACAGCGCGGCGCCCGCGATGTTCTGCTCGAAGAACGCGAGCAGCAGCGTCGACAGCGCGGCGAACAGCAGCATGCAGACGCTGCCCGCGAGCACGAGCCGCAGCGGCGTCGCGCGCCAGCCGCCCGCCGCGAGCATCGCGCACGCGGCGGCGGCCAGCCCGCAGACGAACAGCAGCGGCACCGACGCGACGCCCGCGAGCGCCGGCACGAGCATCGCCGCGAGCAGGCCGAGCTGCGCGCCGCCCGTCACGCCGAGCAGGTCGGGCGACGCGAGCGGATTGCGCGTCGCCGACTGGAGCAGCGCGCCGGCGATGCCGAGGCAGCCGCCCGCGACGAGCGCGGCCGCGACGCGCGGCAGGTTCAGGTCGAACAGGAACACGCGCGCGAGCGCGTCGGCGTCGCTGCCGGGCGCGGCGGCCCACCACGCGCGCAGGTCGGGCGCTGCACGCAGCGCGGCGACGCATGCGATCAGCAGCAGCATGCCGATCGCCAGCGCGCCGGCGCGGCTGCGCTGCGCCACGTTGCCGCCGACGGTTGCCGCGCGGCGCTTGCGCATCGCGAACGTCGTCATACGGCGAGCTTCCGGTCGCAGGTTTCGGCCGACTGCGCCGCGGCGGCGACGGACGGCCCGTACGCCGGCACGCACATCGGCGCGCCCGTCTGCGGATGCGCGAGCTTCAGCATCTCGACGCCGAACGCCGCGCGCAGGCGCGCCGGGTCGAGCATCGCGTCGGGGTTGCCCTGCGCGACGACGCGGCCCGCGCGCATCAGCACGATCTCGTCGCTGTACGCGGCGGCCTGGTTCAGGTCGTGCAGCACCCACACGATCGTCAGCCCGCGCGCGCGGTTCAGTTCGCGCAGCGCGTCGAGGATGTCGAGCTGGTGATGGATGTCGAGATAGGTGGTCGGCTCGTCGAGCAGCACGATCGGCGCCTGCTGCGCGAGCGCCATCGCGATCCACGCGCGCTGCCGCTCGCCGCCGGACAGCGCGCCGACGTCGCGGCCCGCGTCGCAGGCGAGCCCGCTCGTCGCGAGCGCCTCGTCGATCGCAGCGTGATCCGCGCGCGACAAGCCGCGCAGGAAGCCGCCATACGCATAGCGCCCGTACGCGACGAGCTCGCGCACTGTCAGGCCGGACGGAATCTGGTTGAACTGCGCGAGCATCGTCAGCTCGCGCGCGAGCGCGCGGCGCTTGAACGATGCGAGCGGCTTGCCGTTGACTTCGACGTGGCCGGCCAGCGCAGGCTGCAGGCCCGCGAGCGTGCGCAGCAGCGTGCTTTTTCCGCAGCCGTTCGGACCGCACAGCGCGGTCACGCGACCGGCCGCGATCGACAGGTCCAAGCCGTCGATCACGACATGGTCGCGATAACCCACCGTCAGCCCCCGCGCGGCAAGCGCGGCGGTACTACGCGTCATCAGTCCTCCGTTCGGTCGCGCGGGACCGTATAGCTCTGCGCCATCGCGACGACGACCTTGCGCGGCCCTTCGAACGGGTCGCGCGCGTGCGCGGTCAGCATGTTGTCGAGCATCAGCACGTCGCCGGTCTGCCACGGGAACACGATGCGCTGCCGGTCGAGCACCGCGCGAATCTCGGCGAGCGCGTCGGCTTCGAGCGGCGCGCCGTCGCCGTAGTAGACGTTGCGCGGCACGTTGTCGAGCCCGACCGCGTCGATAAGCGCTTCCTGCATGTCCTCGTCGAGCGCGGACAGATGGAACAGGTTCGCCTGGTTGAACCAGACCCGGTCGCCCGTGCGCGGATGCCGCGCGACCGCCTGGCAGCGCTCGCGGGTGCGCAAGAGCGGCTCGCCGTCGTCGTCGGTGCGCCACGCGCAGTCGATGCCGCGCGCCGCGCACATCCGCTCGACCTCACGCGGATCGTCGGTGCCGAACGCCTGCTGCCACGGCAGGTCGAGCCCTTGCCCGAAATTGCGCACATACAGCAGCTCGCGCTGCTCGAAGCGCGCGACGAGCGCCGGGTCGAGCGCGCGATACACCGCGCGGCTGTCGGCGATCGGCGTCGCGCCGCCCTTCGTCGCCGCGAGCGCGCAGTGGAACCAGATCCGCATCGGCCATTCGCGCGTGTACGACTGCTCGTTGTGCAGCGGGATCGCGCGGTGCGGCGGGTATTCGGTCGACGTATACACCGCGCCTTCGACCTGGCTGCGCGGCGTCGACGCGTATTCATAGCCGATCAGCGGATCGCCGAACGCGGCCGCGAACTGCTGGAACGCGTCGATCGACAGCACATGGAAACCGGTGAACAGCACGCCGCCGGCGCGCTCCAGCGTGTCGGCCGCGATCGCGCGCGCGAGCGGCGCGACCTCGTCGAGCGACATCCCGTCGCGGCCCTTCGGCGACACGACGGTGGGCAGCCCCGGCTCGATCCGCAGGTCATCGAGCGTCGGCAACGAAAGCAGGGTCATGCAACGTCCTCTTCAGATGGGCCCTCGGCGCCGCTCACGACGCGCGCCGCGCGGTTTCGCCGTCCATCGCGCGGCGCAGGCTCGCGGGCCGCATGTCGGTCCAGACGGTCTCGATGTGCGCGAGACAGTCGGCCTTCGGGCCGTGCACGCCTACTTCGCGCCAGCCGGCCGGCACGGCTCGGAACGTCGGCCAGATCGAATACTGTTCTTCGTCGTTGATGACGACCGTGTAGACGAGGTCGTCGGTGTCGGCGGAAGGCGTCGTGGCTTGCGTCATGGTCGGAAATCGCTGGAGGCGGTTGAAGGAAGCGGAGCGGCTCGGCCGCCCCTGTCGAATAGACGATTGGCCCGCGCGCTTTTTTACCGGCGCCGAGCGCGGCCGCCGCAGAACTCGGGGCACGCGACGCCGCGATGGCATGCGTCGAGGCATTCGGCGCAGTGGCGCTCGGCGTCGCGGACCATGAAATGCACGAGCGTCTGCGACACGTTCAGCGCGCGCGCCGCGCTCTGCAGCGTCTCCTCGCGCAGCCGCACCAGCTCGAACGCCGCGCGGCTGCGCGCCGGCAGGTCGTCGAGCGCGGCCGACACGCGCCGCAGCGTGTCGCGCGTCATCAGCGCCGCTTCGGGCGTCGGCTCCGACGACGGCACGTCGAAGCCATCGTCCTCGTCCGCGTGGTAGAGGCTCTCGAGGTTCTGCCGGCGGCACGCGTCGATCGACGCGTTGCGCACCATCCGCGTCACGTACGCGACCGGCTGGCGCACCGCATCCTGGTTCGGGAAATCGACGAGCTTCACGAACACGTCGTGCACGACGTCCTCGGCCCGGCTCGCGCAGCCGACGAAGCTGCGCGCGACGTTGACGAGCATCGCGCGGTGGGCGATCAGCACGTCGAGCAATGCGCCCTGCGCGTCCGGCCGGGCCGCGCGGCGCGCCCGCGGCGCGGGCCGGGACGGCCGATCGGATGGATTGCCGCGGAACGGGTTCGCCGCTGCCGTGACCGGTCGTTCGAGCACTTCCGCCATTGCCATCGATTCGCTCCGTCGAATTTCGAGATAGCAAAATTTAACGTAAACGCAAATCATTCTCAATACGATTCTTAAATACCCCTTCGGATTGGTCGGATTTGTATGAATGATTGCCGGGCGAACATAACTCTTTAAAAATCAATGCCTTGTACAACTTGCATGCTGCAAAAGCAAGGCTGCCCAAGGCCAGTCAAGGCTGCCCCAGCCTGCCCGAACTGCAATTTCACTGCAGCGCGCTTTATCGTTAGACCGGTCTCATAGCGCGTCGGGGGCAGAACCGATCCCAGGAACAGTTTCAGGCAGCGCCGCTGCATAATTGCCTTGGTAAAGGGACCGAGAGGAACGTATGGGACAGGCACGCCAGCGCAAAGAACGCTTTTTCGCCGAGCACCCGATCTGCTGCTTTTGCGGAGGCACCACGCGGGCTACTACGCAAGACCATTGGCCGCCACGGAGCTTTTTCCTCGGGCGAGTCTGGCCTGATGATCACATCTTTCCAGCGTGTGAACGTTGCAACAACGTGAGCCGACTGCACGAAATGCTGTTCGCGATGATCTGTAGGATCCGATTCAGCCCTGCACAAATCGGGATCCCGGAAGAAGACGGAACGGCAGAATGGACGAAGATCGCTAGTGGCATCGCCCGAGTAATGCCGGACGTTTATGCGTCGATGCATATGTCCGTCACAGAGAAACGTGCTCGCATGCGCGAAATAGACGCCCATCCCGGTCCAGGGCAAACGTCGAGAGACGTTCCGCTTCTCTCTATTGATCATCCGGAATTTGGTGAAGCGGCCAGGACCGTCGCTCGTAAACTATTTTGCGCACTCTACTACCTACGCACTGGCCGAATCTTGGATGAGCGTGGTGGAATCATCTCGTTTTGGACGACAAACGCCTATTCCATCGACGAGTTCCTTGGTAATGAGGCCCTGCGTCCTCTGCTGGCGCAATTCCCAGCAATCCAGCAGCGCAATCGTGAACTCAGGGATCAATTCGCTTGTGCATATACCGTTGCCGAGACAGATCCGCCCGCCGCCGTGTTTGCCGTTCAGTTCAACCACGCCGTCGCTATGATCGGCGCTGCTTTTGGTGACATATCACAATGCGGGGCACTCCGTGACGTGGCTGAGATGGATGAAAAGCTGGTCCGCCCATATAGTTGGTCCTAGCAACACAATTGCGCTTCGTATGCGCAGCAAAACGCACGACTCCCACCCCGTAAACCGCCGAAAACCCGCACGCCAGAGGGCAGCGGGCTTTTAATCCGTTGGTCGCGTGTTCGAGTCACGCACGGCCTACCAAAGAATTCAAGGGCTTAGCGGCGATGCTAAGCCCTTTTTCTTTGTTGTCGCCCAGTCGATATTAGACGCTGTCTAATACCTCGCTCACCCTAGCGGTCGTTCCTCGTCCCAAGGCGGAAAATGGTCAACTAGGGATTCAGCATGCCCCTGCTCCCACTGCACACACAAAAAGCGGAATCCATCTCAGAGAACACTTCCGCATATCCCCTCATTGCATCTCATCAACGATCCGGGAATGATAGTGCATCACTATCGTGTGCCTTGGCGTAGACACCAGAGCTGATGGCATCGAATAGTCAAGACCAGCCGGCTCCCGCCAGCCGGAGCCATACCGACCGGGGACACAAGACATGGCCTTTCCGATTCCGCAATTTTCGAGGAAGGGAGTTACGCGCGCTGGCAACATTTTGATCAACCCCGCCGGCGTCACTCCCGCCGCGGCCCAGGAAGCGTTCGATCTGATTAACCACTGGCGTGCTTGCCACACATATCCGATCAACACGTTCCAGGCGACTCTTCGTGCACGCCTTAAAAAAGTCTGCACGGACGCGCTCGTCGGGCAGCGATTGAAGCGTGTTCCGTCCATTGCAGCCAAGCTGGAACGGAATCCCGGCATGCAGCTCGCGCGGATGCAGGATATCGGAGGACTTCGCGCCGTAGTCAACACGATGGCGCAGGTTCGAACGCTTCGCGATTTGTACGTCAATGGAAATCTGACGCACGAACTCGTCGACGAAGACGACTACATCGCGGCGCCGAAGGAATCCGGCTACCGGAGCGTTCACCTCATCTATCGCTACAACAATCCATCGATGACGCTCTACAACGGTCTGTGCCTCGAACTGCAGATTCGCACGCGACGACAGCACGCCTGGGCTACGGCGGTGGAAACCATGGGCACGTTCATCGACCATGCTCTCAAAGCGAACGAGGGTCCGCAGGAATGGCTGGAGTTCTTCCAAGTCGCGAGCGCTGCTATCTCGCACATGGAGCAGTGCGTCCCACCGGCGGCATTTCAGGGGATGAGCGAGCAAGCAATATGGATCGACTTCGTTACGCGCGCCGATCGCCTCGAGGTTGTGCGCAAGCTGAAAGCATTTGCCGTTGCCGCAAATGCCATCAGCCGGGACATGAGCGGCGGGAGCTACCATCTTGTCATCCTCGATGCAGACAAACGAACGGTCACGGTTTCATCGTACGGTACGCGTCGGATTGAGGAGGCGAACCTCGAGTACGCACGCGCGGAGGAACAGGCCCGTAAAGATGGGAACCTGCAGGTCGTTTTGGTGAACACCAACTCGATCGAATCGTTGCGACGCGCCTACCCGAACTACTTCCTCGATACGAATCAGTTCCTGTCGATCATCTCCACGATCACGAAGCGACTGGAAGCTGCCGGCGTCGTCCTGTAACAGCGATCAGCGCCCGCTCCTCATGGCTTACACGGTCGAGAAGCGCCGAGACTGCATAAAGCCGACAATCGTCCTGCCATCCGTGCTGACTGCGTACCCGCTGTTACGGCCATCGCGCGGTCCGCCCAGATCGCCCAACAACGTCAGCGAATACCCACCCGCCGATACCGTCTGCGCGTGAACCGCGCTCATTGCCGAAGCGGCCAGCACTGCCGCAATCACACTGCTTCTCAACTGCATCTCGCCTCCCCCGAAACACCGTCATGAAATTCGGTGCAAGCGACTTGCATTGCCGTGCACGCCGCCGCCCCGCCTCAAACTCAGTAAAGGAAAACCCGGATCGTCGCCGATGCGTTGAACGGCCCGATCTTCGGTGGTCCGAACGACTTCAGCACCGCGTCGAGCATCACGCTCTGGTTGGCTACGTTGGCCGGAAACTGCGTGAGCATGAATTGCTTGTTGAACTCGATCGCCTTGCCCTGGCTGTCTTCGATGCCGATGCCGAAGTTGCTGTCGGCCGCCGGCACCAGCAAGCCGTTCTGCACGCTGCCCTTCGTCGCTTCGAAGTAGCCGTCGACCCGCACCGGGATGCTGCATCTCTTGGTCAGCGACAGCGAAAACCGCTTGCGCGGCACGGCCGGCTGGAACCCTCTGCCCGAGGTCTGAACCTGCCCGAAATTGACGATGCCCGGCTCCGGCGTGACCAGCACGTCGACGAGGCACGGCGTCGGCTTCAGGTTCCGCATGCCGCTCAACTGATACCGGAAGCTCGTCGCCTTGCCGTTCAGGCCAAGCTCGCCGTCGAACTGGAATACCGGATAAATGTCGTTCGTCGGCTGCACCCATGCGCCCTTCTTGCGCACCACGATTTGATAGTCGATGCTTATCTTCGTCTGCTCGCAGCGTCTGCGGTTGAAGTCTTCCTGCGTGCACGGCGGCACCGAGAATTTGGTGGGTACGCCGCCGCCGGGGTTGCTGGTTGCATTGAAGTAATCGACGCCCCCGTAACGGATGCCGATCTCGAGGCCCCAATCCGCCGGAGTCATGTGAGCCGGATTCGCGTAGAAATAGATGCGGTCGACGACCTCCAGGTTCTTCCCGCCGTCCTGATCCTTGTAGCAATAGCCTGACGTCGTGCGCGGCGGCGACACCCAGATCACGTACCCGTCCGGCGCATCCGTCGGATACGATGCGACGCCGCCGATCGGCTCGGTGAGCGACGGCGAGCCGCCGTTGGTCAGGCAGCGCAGCGCCCACGCCGGCTGCACCGCCGCGACCAGCACCGCGAGCACGATCCACCTCAGCCACGCCACCGCCGGCGACACCCGTTGTCGCATACCCTCGCTCATCAGACTTTGCTCCGAGAAACCCCGTCATTGATGGCGGGAAGGAAAGGAGCGCTCTTGACAGGCCGCTTCTTCCACAGGTTAGGATGGCCGGCATGATCCTTGTCTACCGATACCGGGTGAAGTCGCTCAACGGACTCCTGAACAAACAGAGTCGAGCGGTGAACTACGTGTGGAACTTCTGCAACGACACGCAGAAGCACGCGCTCAAGTGGGGCAAGAAGTGGCCGACGGGGTTTGACCTGAACATGCTGACGACCGGCAGCAGCAAGGCTCTCGGCATCCACTCCGGCACGGTCAACGCCACATGCGAGCAATACGCGAAATCGCGCAGCCAGCACCGTCGCCCTTATCTGCGCTATCGCGGCAGGAAATCGCTGGGCTGGGTGCCGCTGAAGGGGCGCGACCTGAAGCGTGAGGGCGACGCGTTTCGCTTCGCCGGCAATACCTTCCGCGTGTTCAGCAGCCGGCCGCTTCCCGACGGCAAGATCAAGGACGGCACCAACTTCGCGCAGGATGCGCGCGGCAACTGGTTTCTCAACATCGTGATCGAGAGGCCCGATGTTCCGGCACGCCCGATCCGTTCCGGCGTCGGCATCGATCTCGGCCTGAAAGACTTCGCCACGCTTTCGACCGGCGAGAAGCTGCCGAATGACCGGTTCGGCCGGCGTGCGGCCGACAAGCTGGCGAAAGCGCAGCGGGCACGCAAGCACAAGCGGCATATCGCGAAGCTGCACGCCAAGGTGGCGAACGCCCGCGCCGATTTCCAGCACAAGCTCGCGCTCGATCTGGTGCGGCGCTTCGATTACATCGCGGTCGGCAACGTGTCGGCCGCGAAACTCGCCAGAACCAGGATGGCGAAAAGCGTCTACGACGCATCCTGGTCGTCCTTCCGGGACAAGCTCCGTTACAAGGCGATGGCGCACGGAGCCACGTTCGAGGAAGTGGACGAAAGCGGTTCGACCCGGTCCTGTTCGTCGTGCGGGTCGCAAGACAGCACGACGCGGCCGAAAGGTATCGCGGGACTGAGAATAAGAGAGTGGACCTGCAGTGGCTGCGGTGTCGTGCATGATCGTGATACCAACGCTGCGTTGAACATTCTCCGATGCGGACGTGCATCGCCAGCTGTGGGAACCCTCCGCCTTTAGGCGGAGGGGGACGTCAATTCTTCACGCTCTTGCAAACACCCGCCTCGCACGCATACTCCACCGCGACCTGGCCGCCGTAGTCATCGATATGCGTGACGAACAGCGTCGCGCTCGCCGCGCCCTTGAACGGCACGTCCGCGGTGCTCATCGGGCTCACCATCACCGGGTCGGGCAGCACCGGCGTCTTCTGCGCGCCCGCCGCCACGTCGACCACCGTCACATGGAACGGCGTCGGGTTGTCGAACACCAGCTTGTGCGCGGCGGCGTCGACGCGCAGCGTCATCGGCAGCGTCGGGTCCTCGTCGCGCGACGGCTGCACGCCCTTCGGCCGGTAGAACAGCTTCATCTGCGTGTGCAGCGCGATCTGCAGCGCGTTCGGCGTATCCGTCTTCGGCGGCACCTCGCGGATGTTCAGGTAGAACACCGTCTCGCGATCGGCCGGCAATTCTGTGCCCGGCAGCTTCGCGATCCGCAGCACGTTGCGCTCGTTCGCCTCGACGCGCTGCAGCGGCGGCACGACCATCAGCGGCGACGTGATGCGGTTGCCCTTCGCGTCCTCGATCCACGATTGCACGAGGTATGGATAGGTCGCGCTCTTGTTCGTGATCGTCACGATCGCCGCCTGCTCGCCTTCGTTGAAGATCACGCGCGTGCGGTCCGGCACGATCGACGCGTGCGCGGCGCCCGCCAGCAGCATGCCGAAGGCCGCGAGCGCGCACGTCGCGCGCCGCAGGGAAAGAAAGGAATAAGGTTTCATCGCAAAGTCCGTTGAGTCATCGTTCGGTCCGGCCGGTCGCCGCATGCGACGCGCCGGGCGGCTGGCACGTCACCGGAATCGGCGTGCCTTCGAGTTGGAGCTGGTCCGGCAGCACGTCGAGCGTGCACAGCGTGCGTTCGCCCGCGCGCACGACCAGCGACGATTTCGGCTGGACCTGGGTCAGGTATGCGGCGCCGTCCTCGCCGACGATGCCGAGCTCCTTGCCGTTCGCCGGGTCCTGCACCGACGCGCCGAACGGCAGCGCCCGGCCGCTCGTGTCCGACATCGTCAGGTAAAGGTTGCGGCCGTGCGCGGCGGAGAACTTGACGAAGCCGATCGCGCCGTCGGTCAGCACCAGCCGCTGGATCGGGTTCGACACCTGCGTTTCGAGCGGCAGCTTCTCGACGTTGACCGTCGCGTCGTACACGTTGTACGGCGAGATGCTGTCGAGCACCGCGTAGCCGCGCGCATTGGTGCGCGACAGCGAGCCGGACAGCGGCACGTCCGGCACGCCGTCGGTCGACACCAGCAGGCGCGCGTCGCCCGCGTTGCCGTTCGCGTGCGCGGCGACGCCGTATTGCGTCGCGACCAGCGAGCCGTCGACTTCGAGCGACGCGGCCGCGTACGAATTCGCGACCGTCGACGCCTGCGCGGTGAGCTGGTACGACGACGTACGCTGGCGGAAGCTCGCGTTCGCCGACGCGCGGCCCGCGGTCGAGCCGGCGGAAACCTGGTAGGTGCGGCCGGCCGGATCGTCGTAGATGTAGCCGGCGCTCGCGCTCGTGCTGCCGCCGCCCGTCGTCACGCTCGACGTGACGGTCTGGCGGTCGCCGATCGGCAGCGTCGCGGTCACCGAGAACTGGTTGCCGCTGCTGCCCGCGCCCAGCGTGCGGAACGCGGACAGGCTGACGTTCACGCGGCGCAGCGCGCCGAGCGAGAACGCGCGCGTCAGCGTGAGGCCGACGCGCTGGTCGGATTGCCGCGCCCAGTAGGTCGTCTGGTCGTACGAGAAATAGGTCGAGGTCTCGCCGAAGCGCTTCGACATCGTCGCCGAATAGCGCTGCTTGCTGTTCGCGAGGCCGTACGCGGTCGGGTCGCCCGAGAACTGCGAGAAGTTCGTGTAGTCGCGCTCGGAGAAGCGGTAGCCGAAGAAGCGCACGTCCGCGTCGAGCGAATCGAAGTGCTTCGAATAGTTGATCCGGTACGAACTGCCGTTGCGTGTCGCGCCGTTCCACCACAGCCGCGCGCTCGCATGCGTCACGTCGGCGGACACCGCGCCGAACGCGCCGAGGTCGCGGCCGACGCCGAGTGCGACCGACGTATAGCCGGACGCGGCGATGAAGCCGCCGTACACGGTCACGTCGAACGGCAGGCCGTACGCAGCCTCGGCGAAGCCGAAGAACGGCGTGATGCCGGCGCCGCCGAACAGGCGCGGCTTGCCGACCGCGGCCTTGTAGCGCAGCTGCCCCTGGCGCGCGAGGAACGGCACCGATGCGGTCGTCACCTGGAAGCGCTGCACCGAGCCGTCCTCTTCCTCGACCGCGACGTCGAGCGTGCCCTGCACGCTCGTGTTGATGTTCTGCAGCGCGAACGCGCCCGGCGACACGCGCGTCACGTACAGCACGCGGCCCTGCTGGGACACCGTCACGGTCGCGTTGGTGCGCGCGACGCCCGAGATCAGCGGCGCATAGCCGCGCATCGACGGCGGCAGCATGCGGTCGTCGCTGCGGATCGTCGCGCCGGTCAGCGCGAACGTGTCGAAGATGTCCGAGGTCAGGTAGTCGTCGCCGAACGACACCGTCGATTCGATCGACGGCAGCGCGCGAAACGCATAGAGCCGGCTGAAGCGGAACGTGCGGTCCGCATAGACGGTATTGCCCGCGTTCGATTGCGCCTGGTAGTCGCCGCGAAAGCGCCACGCGCCCCAGTTCGCGCCGACCGTCCCGTACGCCTGCACCGAGTTCGTCTGGCTGCCGGCCGAGCCGAAGTTGCGGTTGGTGTTCGCGATCACGCGGTAGTCGAGCAGCGCGCCCGGAATGCCTTCGTTCCAGCGCTCGGGCGGCAGGTAGTACGCGTCGGTGTATTCGAGCGCCGCCTGCGGAATCGAGATCTTGAGGCGCCCGTCGCCCTTCAGGTAGCGCACGGTCACGCCTTCGATCGAGGCGAGATCGACGCAGCGGCCGCCCTGGAAGCGCGGCAGGTCCTTCGCGAGCGACGGCTTCAGGCCGAACTGCGCGACGAGCTCCGGCGGCAGGCAGGGCCGCCCCGCGCCCGACGCGTCCCCGGCGACGAACTCGATCGTCTGCAGGCCGAAGAACACGTCGTTGACCTGCACCTCGAGCAGGTACTCGCCCGGCAGCGTGAAGTCGGCCTGCGAGAACTGCGACAGGTCGACGTTGCTCGCGCCGTCGATGCTCAGGAACGACGAATTGAATTCCGTCGCATGGCTCTGGCTGCCGACGGCCAGCACGGAGACGCAAAGGATGGAATGTCTGATTCGCACGAGAGGCTACCGGTGTTCCTGAACAGGGTGGGAAACGAAAGGAAAAGGCGCGAGGAAGGGTGCGTGCACCCTTCCCCGAGGGGCGGAGGCTTACTGGTAGCGAACCGTGAAGTTCGCGACGCCGTCGGCGGTGCCCGGCGTCACGCCGGCTGCCGTCGCTTCGTACATGGCCGCGAAGCGCGCGACGTTCGTGCCGTTCTGCAGCACGACCGGCGCCTTCTGCTCGGCGCCGTTGTCGAGGTATTCGCCCGACGAGGCTTGCAGGCGGATGCCGACGTTGGTCGCCGAGCCGACGGTCGCGATCAGCTTCGGCTGCTTCACGTTCGACGAGCCCGTGAACGTGAAGAACGCGTTCTTCGCGATGCTGGTGTCGCAGTCGGTCAGCTTGATGTCGAAGTTGGTCGGCGTGGACTTGTCGCCGGCCTGCTTGAACACGTTCGTCGGCACGAAGCCGAGGCGCACGGTCTGGTCGACCGAGCCCGAGTCGATGCCGCATGCGCCGGCGACTATCTCGCCCGTGAAGTTGATCGTGCCGGTGCCGGCGGCGAAGGCCGACGAGGACAGTGCTGCGAAGGCGACGGCGGACAGGAGGGTTTTCTTCATGATCGATTCCGTATGATGAATTGCAAAGGAAAGGGACGACGTGGCGGACACAACCGGTAGCGCTTGGCTCGCCCCGTCCGTCACGAGGCGGCATTATCGAGATAAGCGCGAAAGTATTCTGTAAATCATTGTTAAATGCCAGCTGACAATGTCCGACTCGTCGCCATTCAATCGATTCTTTCCCGACAGTTCACAATCAATTTATTTTGTTTTGCGATCCTGATTTCAGCGTCGAAAATGACTGAAAATAAAAGACATTTCTTGCCCCCTTCCAGTCAAACTCGCCTCAGCCTTGTCCACGCTGGCTCCAGACGGAACCCCATCACAAGGACACAACCCTGTCCCAATCCGCCACACGTTGTCGATTCACAACGACGGCGCGCCGCCATTTTCAATAGACGGGAAATTAATTTTCAATCGACGCTTAATCAGAATATCGCGCAATCGTTTGCGAACCCGATTTTAACGTTTCACTTGCGGCATTTTGCCGCCGCCGAATTGACGATTCATAACATAATTGAAAGGTCAACCCGCCAAATGAAGTAGGTGTGATGACGCATGCATGCCGGCTTCTCGCCGGCATGCATGCGCGACCTGAAAAAGGCGCGCAAACGATTGCGCGAAGTGCGGCCGCCAAACGGCCAAACGCGGTCGAAAAATGTCGGGAAAGGAATCAGCGGTCGTCCTGCACCGCACGGCTCGCCGCCGGCGATGCAAACATGCGGGCAGCATCGTGGCCGACACCGGGCACCTCGACGAGGCGCCAGTTGAACGTCCAGCCACGTTGCCCGGCCACGGTGCGGGCGGCGCGAAAGGCATTGAGGCCGCGCGCGTAACGGTTGGCGCCCTGCCCGTCCGCTTCGCTGCCGTGGACGAGGTGCTTGCCCCCGGTGTCGTCCGTGCCGAGCAGCACCGTCACCGGTTGCGCGAGATACGCGCGCAGCGCGGCGTCAGCAGCGTCCCCCGCAGGCGCCGGGTCGAGGCCGCCGAAGCCGAACGGCGCGGCGTCGGTCACGCTCGGCATCACCCAGGTCGACGGATTCGCGATCACGATGCGCGCGACGCCGGGCGCGCCGTACGCAGCGACGCGATCGAGGAACTGCGCGCCCGCCGAATGGCCGAGCAGCACGACGCGGGGGGCAGCGATCCCCGACGCGCGCCGCGCCCAGTCGACGAGCGGCGCAACGAGCGCGCGCGGCTGGCGCGGGTCGCTCGACAATCCGTGCGCGGCGCTCGCGCCGCCATATTGATAGACGTTCCGTGGAAAGCGCGCCGCGTCGAACTGCGGCGCGACGACGATCGCGCAGGTGCGCTCGGCGAGCGGCATCGCGTGGTCACGATAGGCGGCGCCGTTGCGCTGCACGCCGTGGAATACGACGAGCAGCATCGCCGGCGCGCAATGCGCGGGGCGATAGGTGAAGATCGGCAATGCGACGCCCGCGACGTTCGCCGTCGCGGCCGCCGCTCCAGGCGGAATCGCCGCGACGTCGGCCACCTGCGCGTGCGCCGCCTGCCCCGCCACGAGCGCGATGCCGGCGGCGAGCGCCGCCCCGAGTCGTGCTGGATCGATCGTCATGCGTGCCCCGCTCCGTCGTGCCGACAAGCGTATCCAACGCGCCGCCGCCGCGCCGCGACGACAGCGGTCACATTACCGGATATGACGCGCGCGGGGCGACGCCGTCACGCGTCGGCTTCGGCCAGCGACCAGCCGCCGCCGAGCGCGCGATACAGCGTGATCGCGTTGCCGAGCCTGAGCTGCTTCAGCCGGATCAGCTCCTGCCCGGATTCGAACGTGCTGCGCTGCGCGTCGAGCAGTTCGAGATAGGTCGCGACGCCACTGCCGTAGCGGCGCTCGGCGAGCTTCAGCCGCGCGCCGTCCGCTTCGTAGACCGCCTGCTGCGCGGCGAGCTGCGCGTCGATCCAGTCGCGCGCGGCGAACGCGTCCGCCACTTCGCGGAACGCGACCTGCACGCTCTTCTCGTATTCGGCGACCGCGATGTGCTTGCGCGCGGTCGCGACGTCGAGGTTCGCGCGATTGCGCCCGCCTGCGAAGATCGGCAGCGTGACGCGCGGCGCGAACGTCCACACGCCGGTGCCGCTCGCGAACAGGCCCGAGAACGCGTCGCCGACCGAGCCGATGTCGGTCGTCAGCGTGATGCGCGGGAAGAACGCCGCGCGCGCCGCGCCGATCTGCGCGTTCGCGGCCTTCAGGCGCGCCTCGGCCTGCCGGATGTCCGGCCGCCGTTCGAGCAGCGCGCTCGGCGCGCCCGGCGCGACGGGCGCGATCGCGAGCGTGTCGAGCGTCAGACCGTCGCCGGGCGCCGCGCGAGCGAAATCGCCTGCCAGGAGTTGCAGCGCGCGCACCGCCTGCGCATGCTCGCGCTGCAGCGCGGCCTGCGACGCGCGCGCGGCCGCCACCAGCATCTCGGCCGATCGCAGTTCGATCGCATCGCTCGTGCCCGCCGCATAGCGGCGCTGCGTGAGCGACGCGATGCGCTCGCGCGCATCGAGCGTGCGCTGCGCCAGCGCGAGCTGCTCGTAGAGCGAGCGCTCCGCGACATACGCGTTCGCGACTTCCGCAATCACGCCGATCCGCACCGTGCGCTGCGCTTCGGCGGTCGCGAAGTACTCGGCGAGCGCCGCGTCCGACAGGCTCTTCACGCGGCCGAACAGGTCGAGCTCGTACGCGCTGATGCCGACGCCCGCGCGATACAGCCCGCTCACCGCGCTCTGGCGCACGACGGGGTCGTACACGCGCGTGCGCTCGTAGCCGAGGTTCGCGTCGACCGACGGCAGCCGGTCCGCGCGCTGCACGCCGTACAGCGCGCGCGCTTCCTCGACGCGGCCCGCCGCGACCCGCAGGTCGCGGTTGTTCGCGAGCGCCGCATCGATCCACGCCTGCAGCGCCGGATCGGTGAAATACGCGCGCCAGTCGTCGAGCAGCGCGGGGTTGGACGGCTGCGCGGCCGACGGCACATCGTCTACCGGCACATAGGTCGACGGCACCGGCGCCGCCGGGCGCTCGTAGCGCGGCGCGAGCGAGCAGCCCGCAAGCGTGAGCGCTACGGCCAGCGCGACCTGAGCGCGCAGGCTTGCGCGCGCCTTCAGGCGAAACATCATGATGACGTACCCTCCATCGTCGCCGGCAGCGCACCGCGCCGGCGCGGGCCGACGTTGAACAGCCGGCCGACGATCACGAAAAACAGCGGGACGAGAAACACCGCAAGCACGGTCGCCGAGATCACGCCGCCGAGCACGCCGGTGCCGATCGCCATCTGCGCGCCGGACGCCGCGCCCGACGCGAACGCGAGCGGCAGCACGCCGACGCCGAACGCGAGCGACGTCATCACGATCGGCCGCAGCCGCAGCCGCGCGGCCTCGAGCGCCGCGTCGACGAGCGACATCCCCTGCGCGACGAGATCCTTCGCGACCTCGACGATCAGGATCGCGTTCTTCGCGGACAACCCGATCGTCGCGATCAGCCCCACCTTGAAATAGATGTCGTTCGGCATCATCCGCAGCGTCACGCCGAGCACCGCGCCGATCACGCCGAGCGGCACGACCAGCATCACCGCGAACGGAATCGACCAGCTCTCGTACAGCGCCGCGAGCGCGAGGAACACGACGAGCACCGACAGCGCGAACAGCATCGGCGCCTGCGCGCCCGACAGCCGCTCCTCGAACGACTGCCCCGACCACGCATAGCCGATGCCGGCCGGCAATTCACCCGCGATCCGCTCCATCGCGGCCATCGCCTCGCCGCTGCTGTGGCCGTGCGCGGCCGAGCCGTTGATCGTGAACGACGGGAAGCCGTTGTAGCGCGTGAGCTGCGGCGGGCCGAGCGTCCAGTGCAGCGTCGCGAACGCTGCCAGCGGCACCATCTCGCCGCGCGCATTGCGCACGCGCAGCTTCTTCACGTCGTCCGGATCGAGCCGGTGCCGGCCGTCCGCCTGCACCATCACGCGCCGCACCTGCGTGCCGTGCATGAAGTCGCCGATGTAGTCGGAGCCGAACATCACCGCGAGCGTCGTGTTGATCTCTTCCATCGACACGCCGAGCGCGGATGCCTTCGCGCGATCGATGTCGAGCTTCAGCTGCGGCGCGTCCTGCGTGCCCGCGAACATCAGGTCGGTGAGCGCCGGATGCTTGCCGCCTTCGGCGAGCAGCCGCTCGCGCGCGGCGGCGAACCCCGCGTAGTCGAGCCCGCCGCGGTTCTGCAGCCGGAAGTCGAAGCCACTCGACGAGCCGAGGTCCGGCAGCGCCGGCGCGTTCATCGCGAACACCGTCGTGTTCGGCGTCGCCGCGAAGCGTGCGTTGATGCGCGCGACGATCGCCTGCACCTGGTCGTGCGCGCGCTTGCGGTCCTTCCAGTTCTTCAGCGTCACGAAGATCATCCCGCCGTTCGGCCCCTCGCCGTACAGGTTGAAGCCGCCGAGCGCGAACGTGTACGCGGCCGGCTCCTGCGTGCGCACGTAGGTCTCGACCTCGCGCACGCTCTGCATCGTTTCCGCGAGCGGCGTGCCCTGCGGCCGGATCACCATCACCATGAAGTTGCCCTGGTCCTCGTCCGGCAGGAACGCGGTCGGCAGGCGCGTCAGCATCAGCGCGGCGACCGCGGTCAGCGCGCCGTACACGACCAGCCAGCGCACCGGTTTCTTCAGTACGCCGCCGACGCGCAGCGCATAGCGCTCGGTCGCGCGCGCGACGAAACGGTTGAACCAGCCGAAGAAGCCGCCCTTCTCGTGATGGCCGTCGCCGACCGGCTTGAGCAGCGTCGCGCACAGCGCGGGCGTCAGCGACAGCGCGAGGAACGCCGAGAAGCCGATCGACACCGCGAGCGACAGCGCGAACTGGCGGTAGATGTTGCCCACCGCGCCGCCGAAGAACGCCATCGGCACGAACACCGACGTCAGCACCACGGTGATGCCGACGATCGCGCCGCTGATCTGCGTCATCGCCTTGACGGTCGCCTCGTACGGCGCGAGCCCTTCCTCGACCATCAGCCGCTCGACGTTCTCGACGACGACGATCGCATCGTCGACGAGGATGCCGATCGCGAGCACCATCCCGAACATCGTCAGCACGTTGATCGAGAAGCCCGCCGCGAACATCACGCCGAACGTGCCCGCGAGCGCGACCGGCACGACGAGCGTCGGGATCAGCGTCGCGCGCAGGTTCTGCATGAACAGGAACATCACGAGGAACACCAGCACGCCCGCCTCGATCAGCGTCGTGACGACCTTGTTCATCGACACGCGCACGAACGACGACGTCTCGTACGGAATCTGGTACGACACGCCCGGCGGGAAGAACTTCGACAGCTCGTCCATCGTCGCGCGCACGCGCTGCTCGGTGGACACCGCGTTCGAGCCCGGCGCGAGCTTGATGCCCATGCCGGTCGCGACCTTGCCGTTCACGTACGACGGGTAGTTGTAGTCATTGCCGCCGAACTCGATGCGCGCGACGTCGCGCAGGAACAGCGCCGAGCCGTCGGGCCGCGCGCGCAGCGCGATCGCGCCGAAATCGGCGGGCGTCTTCAGCGGCGCGTCGGCGAACACGGTCGCCGCGATCGGCGCGCTGTCCGGCACCGCGCCGCGGCCGATGTCGCCGACCGTCACGCGCGCGTTGTGCGCGCGCACGGCCGACGCGATGTCCGACGCGGTGAGCCCGTCGCCGGCCATCTTGACCGGGTCCGGCCAGATCCGCATCGCGTATTCCGAGCCCCAGAACTGCACCCTGCCGACGCCCTCGACGCGCCGCAGCGCCTGCACGACGTTCGCCGACGCGTATTCGCCGAGCTGCACCGAGTTCATCCGGCCGTCGTCGGACGTCAGCGACACGACGAGCTGGATGTTGTCGGCGGCCTTCTCGACCTGGATGCCGTCGCGCCGCACGGGCTCGGGCAGCCGCGCCTCGACCGTCTTCAGGCGGTTCTGCACCTCGACCGCGGCGAGATCGGCGTTCACGCCCTGCTTGAACGTCAGGTACAGCGACGCCATGCCGACGCTGCTCGTCGCGGACGTATACATCAGCCCGGGCGCGCCGTTCATCTCGCGCTCGATCAGCGCGGTGACGGATTCCTCGACGACCTGCGCGGACGCGCCCGGATAGGTCGCGTAAATGCTGACGACGGGCGGCGCGATATCCGGGTACTGCGCGACGGGCAGCGCGCGGATCGCGAACACGCCGCCCAGCATGATGAAGATTGCGATCACCCACGCGAACACGGGGCGATCGATGAAGAAACGAGCCATGTTGTTTCGAACCGGTCAGGTTTGGCGGGCGGTGGCGCCGGGAGCGGAGGCGGCCGCGGGTTGCCCCGCCTTGGCCGGCCCTGCCCGCTCGACGGGCTGCACCGCGGTATCGGGCGAGAATTGCGCGGCGTTGTCGACGATCACGCGCTCGCCGCCCTTCAGGCCGCGCGTGATGCGCCAGTCGCGGCCGCTCATCTGGTCGGCCGCGACCTCGACGTCCTTGACCTTGCCGTCGGCGCCGACGACCCGCACCGACGCGCGGTCGGCCGTGCGCAGCAGCGCGTCGCGCGGCACGAGGATCGCCTGGCGGTCGACCGCGTTGTCGAGCGCGATCTTCACGTAGGCGCCGGGCAGCAGTTCGCGGTCCGGATTCGGGAACAGCGCGCGCATCGCGACGGTGTCGGTGGTCGGATCGACCGCGAGATCGCGAAACAGCAGCTTGCCCTTCAGCGGATACGCGGTGCCGTCCGGGCGCAGCAGCGTCACGGCGATGTCCTGCTGCGCGATCCCCGTCGCGCGGCCGCTCGTCACCGCGCGGCGCAGCGCGTCGACGTCCGCGGCCGGCTGCGAGAAGTTCACGTAGATCGGATCGAGCTGCTCGACGGTCGTGAGCGGCGTCGCCTCGTTCTGGCCGACCAGCGCGCCTTCGGTGACGAGCGCGCGCCGCGCGCGGCCCGCGATCGGCGCGGTGACGGTCGCGTAGTCGAGCTGGAGCTGCGCGCGCGCGAGCTCGGCCTTCGCCGACGCGACCTCGGCCTTCGCCTGCGCGTCGGCGGCCACCGCCTCGGTGTGGTCGCGCTCGCTGACCGCGCGGTCGCGCACGAGATCGTCGTAGCGGCGGCGCTTGTCGGTCGCCGCGAGCGACGCGGCCTGCGCCTTCGCGAGCGTGCCCTGCGCCGCATCGCGCGCGGCCTTCAGCGGCGCGGGATCGATGCGGAACAGCACCGCGCCCTGCTTCACTTCCTGTCCTTCCTCGTAGGTGCGCGCGGTGACGATGCCCGCGACCCGCGCGCGCACTTCCGCCTGCCGATAGGCCTCGAGCCGGCCCGGCAGCTCGACGGAGAGCGGCATCGCGGTCGGCCGCACGGTCACCACCGTCGCGCGTTGCGCGGTCTCCGGCGCGGCGTCGCGCTCGCCCTTTCCGCATCCGGCGACGGCCAGCGCGGCCGCCAGCGCGAACGGCGCGAACGACACCAGCTGGCGGCGGCGCGTCAGGGAGCGATTGTTGTTCTTCATATGGACCTCGAATCGTGCGCCGCCAGTAAAATGCGGCGGCTCAGGGTGGCCGATTATAATCAGTCACGACTGATTAAATACACACTGCTTTAAATTTACCGCCACATTGTCTCAATAAAGCGACAGCAAAACGTAAGGAACTTCGCAACATGGCCCGCAAGACCCGGGAAGAATCTCTTGCCATCAAGCACCGGATCCTCGATGCCGCCGAGCTCGTGCTGCTCGAGAAAGGCGTCGCGCAAACCGCGATGGCGGACCTCGCGGAGGCCGCCGGCATGTCGCGGGGCGCCGTCTACGGCCACTACAAGAACAAGATGGAAGTGTGCATCGCGATGTGCGACCGCGCGTTCGCGCGCACGTCCGAAGGCTTCGAGGCCGGCGACGGGCAGCCCGCGCTCGACACGCTGCGGCGCGCGGCGTCGCACTACCTGGAGCAATGCGGCGAGCCGGGCTCGATGCAGCGCGTGCTCGTGATCCTGTATACGAAGTGCGAACAGAGCGACGAGAACGGCGCGCTGCTGCGGCGCCGCCTGCTGCTCGAGCTGCAGATGCTGCGGATCACGAAGGCGCTGCTGCGCCGCGCGGCCGCGGGCGGCGAAGTCGCCGCCGAGCTCGACGTGCATCTCGCGGCCGTCTACCTCGTGTCGCTGCTCGAAGGCGTGTTCGCGTCGATGATCTGGACCAACCGCCTGCGCGGCAATCTGTGGAAGGACGCCGAGGCGATCCTCGACGCCGGCTTCGACGCGTTGCGCACGTCCGCCGCGCTTCGGCGCTGCGCGCAAAAATTGCCGGAATGAGGTCCGGATGCGCAAAAAACACCGGAGTTATCCCAATTTTCCGCTCTGCGAAACAACATTCCCGACCCTGTTTTAAATTTTCTTCAATTTGCGGAACATCGGTAGACTGACGCTGTCATCTTTATTTAGCGTCTTCGTGATATCCGGGTCCTGACCCGGCAATCGCGCCGCCGTTCGAAGCGGGCTGCTCCCGCGCTGTTGGGTCGAACGGAAACGACACAGGCCCCTGACGGGGCCTGTTTTGTTGCACGCCCGCCATCCCCCCTCTGCCGGCGGTCCCAGCCCACACCCTTCCCTCGAACCGTTTTCCTGGATGTGGACACCCTTGGTCAAGTCTGCCGCAATCCCTGATTCTTCCGTGCCGCGACCCGCGCGCGCGTGGCAGCTCGTGCGCGCGATGCTGCCGGCCGCCGTGCTCGGCGCCCTCGCCACGCTCGGCCTCGCCGTCACGCTGCCGGCCGTCTCGCAATTGCCGGGCGACGTCGACACCGGCGCGGCCGCGACGCCGCTGCGCGTACTGTCGGACACCCCGTTTCCCACCGCGCAGCATTTCGTCACGAACGAGCTCGTCCAGACGATCGGCGAGCGCAACGCGCAGCCGGGCCTGTTCGCGCCGCTCAGCGCGCACCGCAACGACATGCTCGGCTATGCGAACCTGTTCACGCTCGCGCCGCCCGAGCCCGAGCACGGCCTGCGCGCCGGCGACATCGAGCTGACGCTGTCCGATACGCTGAACCGTCTCGACCTGCCGCCGGAAGTGCGGATCCAGCTCGGCGACCTCGTCAGCGGCAAGGTGCCGATGCGCGAAGGCGCGCATCGCGGCGACTACTACCGCCTCGCGTTCGACACGAACCAGGGCGCGCCCCGCCTCACCGCGCTCGAGCTGCGCGTCGCGGGCCGCACGTTCGGCGCGCTGTGGTTCAAGCCCCCGGGCGCCGCCAAGGGCGCGTACTACACGCTCGACGGCGCGCCGCTCGAGGCCGCCGCGTTCACGATGCCCGTCAAGTGGACCCGCATCAGCTCGTTCTTCGGCGAGCGCATCCATCCGCTGTCGCAGGCGATGTCGTTCCACACCGGCGTCGATCTCGCCGCACCGAGCGGCACGCGCGTCGAGGCGGCGGCCGACGGCACCGTGTCGTTCGTCGGCACCGATCCGGGCGGCTACGGCCGCTACGTGATCGTCGATCACGCCGACGGCTATTCGACCTATTACGCGCACCTGTCCGCGTTCGCGCACGGGCTGAAGGTCGGCGAGCGGGTCAGGCAGGGCGAGCGCATCGGGTCGGTCGGCATGACCGGCGCGGCGACGGGCCCGCACCTGCACTTCGAGGTGCGGGTCGCCGACCAGCCGGTCGACCCGCTCGTCACGCTTGCCGAAGCGCAGACGGGCCTGTCCGACATGCAGCGCACCGCGTTCCGCCAGGAGGCCGCCGAATGGCGCTTCCGCCTCGCGTCGATCAACACCGCGCCGTTCGCGTTCGCGCAGACCGATGGCCCGCTGTGGAGCGACTTCGCCAGCGACAAATCGACGCTGCGCGCGGTCTTCAACACGCACTACACCGCATCCTGACGCGCACGACGCCTGCTGGTCGGCCTCAACGCGTCGCGCCGCGCGCCGGCTGCGCGCGCTCAACAGTCGTGCCCGCGCTGCGCTCCGCGCGCGGACGACGCGACAGCAGCCAGCGCGCAGCGCCGTCGAGCGACGTGCACAGCACGAGATAGATCGCGGCGACGAACAGGAAGATCGGCGCCGGATACACCATCAGCCGGTTGTTCACCTGCGTCGCGACGAACGACAGCTCCGGCACGCCGACGATATACGCGAGCGACGTGTCCTTCACGAGCGACACCCACTGGTTCACGAACGACGGCGTCATGATCCGGATCGCCTGCGGCAGCAGCACGTAGCGCACCGTCTGCCCGCGCGTGAGGCCGAGCGACAACCCCGCCTGCCACTGCCCCGCGCCGGCCGCGACGATTCCCGCATGCACCGCGTGCGCGAGATACGCGCCGCCGATCAGCGCGAGCGCGCACACGACCGTCGCGAGCCCCGGCACGTCGGTGTGCAGCAGCATCGGCATCAGGAAATACGTCCAGAAGATCAGCATCAGCACCGGAATCGCGCGGAAAAAGCCGATGAACGCGAGCAGCAGCACGCGCGCCCAGCCGCGCGCGAGCGCCATCGCGACGCCGAGCGCGACGCCCAGCACTGCCGACGCGCACGCGGACGCGATCGCGAGCAGCAGCGACAGCGCGGCGCCGCCGAGCGGCCCGTCCGGGAATGCGCCGACCAGCAGGTACGGAAGATTGTTGGCGAACAGCGAGAATTCCATCGTCAATGCCCCGCGCCTAGCCGGCCGCGCCTAGCCGGTCGCGCCATTGCGCGGCCGCATACGCGACCGCCTCGATCGCGGCCGCGGCGGCGACGTACAGCACGGTCGCGACGCCGAACGCGGCGAAGGTCTTGAAGGTTTCGGTCTCGACCTGCCGCGACGCATACGACAGCTCGGCGACGCCGATCGCCATCGCCAGCGACGAGTTCTTCACGAGATTCATGGTCTGCCCGAACAGCGGCGGCAACGCGATGCGCACCGCCTGCGGCAGGATCACGTAGCGCAGCGCCTGCAGCGGCGTGAGCCCGAGCGCCGCGGCCGCGTCGCGCTGCGCGAGCGGCACGCCGCGCAGGCCGGCCTCGCATTCCTCCGCGACGAACGCGGCCGTATACGCGCTCAGCCCGACCCAGCCGGCGACGAACTCGAACGACGGCCACGCGAGCGTGAGCGGGCCCGCATGCCAGGCATGGCCCGCGTTCAGCCACGCGACCCAGGTGTCGGGCAGCAGCGACGCGACGCCGAAGTACCAGAACAGCAATTGCACGAGCAGCGGCGTGTTGCGGAACGTGACGACATAAGCCGCCACCGCGGCGCGCAGCGCCCGGTGACGTGTGTTGCGCAGGATCGACAGCGCAAGACCGCCGACGATCGCGGCGACGGCCGACGCGGCCGACAGGCCGAGCGTCAGCAGGAAGCCCTGCCAGAGCCAGGACAGGTATTTGGGAGCCAACCCGAGCATGCGTGTGGCGCGAACGCGTAGCGCCCGCGATCGGAAGTCAACGAAATGCGCCGCCATGCACGCGCCGGTCGTCCCGGCGGCGCATCGCGGCGCGCGTGTCGCGTCGTGGCGTGTCGCCGCGCGCTCAGGTCTTGTCGCCGATGTGGAAGATGCGCGTGAGCGGCGTCTTCGTCGCCGGCCCGAACCACGCGTCGTAGATCTGCGTCGCGCGTCCGCTCGCCTCGAGCCCCTTCAGCGTGTCGTTGACGAAGCCGAGCAGGCGCGTCTCGCCCTTCGGCACGCCGACGCCCATGTAGTCGTTCGAGATCGTGAACGCCGGGATCTCGTAGTTCTGCTTGTCCGGCACGTTCGCGAGCAGGCCGATCAGCTTCGGCCCGTCCTGCGTGATCGCCTGCACGTTGCCGGCGCGCAGCGCGGCGAACGCGAACGGCGTGTCGTCGTACGCGACGATCGTCGCCTTCGGATACTTGTCGCGCAGCGTGATCTCGTTGGTCGTGCCCTTGTCCGCGCCGACCCGCAGCCCGTTCAGCTGCTCGGCGGACTTCAGCACGCCCTTCTTCGCGAGGAACTGCTGGCCCGACGAGAAATACGGAATGCTGAAATCGACCTGCTTCGCGCGCTCGTCGGTGATCGTGAAGTTCGCGAGCACGAGGTCGACCTTGCCCGACGTCAGGAACGGAATGCGGTTCGCCGGGTTCGTCGGCTGCAGTTGCAGCTTCACGCCGAGCTTGTCGGCGAGCGCCTTCGCGTAGTCGACGTCGAGGCCGACGATGTGGTTGGTCTTCGCGTCGACGTAACCGAACGGCGGGTTGCTGTCGAAGGTTGCAACGCGCAGCACGCCGGCCTTCCTGATGTCGTCGAGACGGTCTGCGTGTGCGGCGGTGCCGGCGGCGACGAGCGCGGCACCGACGAGCCAGCTGGCGAGCGTGTGGAATTTCATGAGCACGACCTGATTGTTATGTGAGCCGCCGCGGATCGCGCGGCGGCCCGGTTCGAGGAAATTCACGGCGGGTGGTGCCGTGAAGCCGCTAACGTATCAGCGTGCTCGCTGCAGCCGAACCAAGAAATGGTGCTTTGCTCTGCGGATTTCGTGATGAAGGCGCCCGCCTGATCATCACGCGGCCAGCGTGCTTGCCGCCTCGTCGATCAACGCGGCCACCTCGACCGGCTTCGACGCGAGCGATGCATGGCTCGCCGCGAGCGTGACTACCTTGCGCGCGTGCATGCGCGCCGCCATCCGCTGCTGGTTCTCCGGCGCGATCATCCGGTCGTCGCTCGAGACCTGATACCACGACGGTTTCGACTTCCACGCGGGCGCGCTGACGGGCTGCGCGAAGGTGCTCGCGAGCGGCGCCTTCTGCGTGACGGCCATCACGAGCGCTTCGTCGGCCGTCAGGTCCTGGCAGAAACTCTCGTGGAACTTGTCGGGCTTGATCCACAGATAGCCGTCGCTGTCCGGCGCGAGATTCGGCGCGGCCGCCGGCAGGTGTTCCTGCGTGATCCCGCCGGGGCTTTCGCCCGCGTCCGGCGCGAACGCGGCGATGAACACGAGCCCCGCGACGTTCGGCAGGTCGCCGGCCTCGCTGATCACCGCGCCGCCGTACGAATGGCCGACCAGCAGCACCGGGCCCGGCTGCTGCGCGACCATCTTGCGGGTGCGTTGCGCATCGTCGGCGAGCGACGTCAGCGGCAGCTCGACCGCGTGCATCGACGCATGCCCGAGGCGCGCGAGTTCGACGATCACCTTCGCCCAGTGCGCGGCGCCGCCCCAGAAGCCGTGCACGAGCACGATCGTGGGTTTGCTCATCGTGGTTCTCCTTGACGTGACGTGCCATCGAATCGACATGCGCACGACGCGCCGACACGTCGAAGCGCGCCGCGCCGGTCAGGTCCGACGAAATTGCTTCGCACGGAACATGCAGGAACCAGCATAGGTCAGCGCGCCGCGCGCCACACAAAAAAACGCCCGCTGAAACCAGCGGGCGCGAATCCCAGTCAAGGAGGTGTCACACGAACTACGGGTTCAGATTAAGGAAAACGCGCGCCACGGGCAACGAAGCGATTTCGATATCGATATGACGCCACGACCGGCCCGCGGGCGGGCCGCGTCGAGCGCGCGACGGCGTCACGCCGGAACTTCCCGGGTCGCGCAGTGAATGCCGCCGCCGCCCGACGCGATGCCGAGAATATCCACCTGGACGATCGCCCGGCTCCCCGCATACGGCCGGATCGCGGCAACCGCGGCCGCATCGGACGCGTCGTGGTTGAACTTCGGCACGATGATCGCGCCGTTGCAGGTGTAGAAATTGACGTACCCGGCCGCGAAATTCGTCATCTGCCGCTCGGTCAGGCTCGTGCCGGCAGACGTGCCGAATTTGGCTGGCGGCACGAGCTCGACGAGCTGCAGCGGCCGGCCGTTCGCGTCGGTCTGCCCGACGAAGCGCTGCCGATGAACCTCCGTCAACGCCTGCTCGCCGGTCGTGTTCGCCGCGTCGTAGCAGTAGGCGACCACGCCCGGCGCGAGAAACCGCGCATAGAAATCGACGTGGCCGTTCGTGATGTCGGTCTCGGCGGCCGGTGTCGCGACGCCGCGCGGATAGGTCGCGGTGCCCGGCAGCCAGATGATCTTGCGCACGCCGAGCGTGCGCTGCAGTTCGGCGAGCACGGTGTCCCGGGCCGTCGGCAGCAGCGTCGCTTCGGCGATCGAGCCGTTCGGGATGTCGAAGAGCTGCGGATTCCGGTTCACGTGCAGCACGGCGGATTCCGTGAGGATTGCCGTCGCGTCGCCGTCGAATTCGATCGCGCCGCCTTCGAGCGTCAACGTGCTCCGGGTCAGGGTCGCGCCATGCGCCTGCGCCATCCGGTCCGCCACCCCGCTGTCGCGGACGAACGGCTGGAAGAACTTTCCCGCCTTCGACCGGTTGCTCGCGGCCGCGACCGCCGGCGGGATCCCCCCCTGGCCGACGCCCACGCCATCGGTGTTCGCGTTGCCCCAGCCGTTGAAATTGAAGCCGACGGCGCCCAGCGCATTGCCGTTCGCCGTGTCCCTGACGAACACGCAGCCCGTGTCGCGCACCCAGAAATCGTCGAAGCCGTCGGCCACCGAAACCAGGTTGATCCCGCCCGTGCCCACGGGGCGCGCCGCATAGCGCGCGTGCAGGTCGGGGTTCGCGGCGCTCGCGGTCGCGAGCAGCGCGCTCGCCGCGTCGAGATCGCCCGGCAGCACCAGCATGTTGACCGGTTCGAACGCGCCGATCGCCTTCGCGACATCCATCAGGTCCGCGCGAACCCGGTCGATGCCGGCATTCGTGCTCTGCGGCGTGACCGGTGTCCAGATGCCTTCCGCGCCGGACGCGAAGGCCATGTAGGTCAATGCATGCGGCGCATCCTCGGCCGGCAGCCGGTACGCGGCCTGCCGCGCCGACGGCTGCGTGCGCGGCGACGCCGCCGGGTCGGACGCCCCCTCTCCGCCGCACGCGGCCAGGCTGCCCAGCAGCGGCATGCCCAGCCAGGCGGCCGAAAGCCGGATGAATCCTCGGCGGCCCGTATCCGGCATGCGCCGGGCGCGCTCGCGCGCACTCGTCTTGCTGTCTTTCATCGTCATTCATTCACTCCATGTCGCGGCCGGTGCGCGTGCGCGCGCGCCGGTATTCGTCCATCGGGACGGATTCCGCGCTATTCATCAGTTGTCCGGATTGATATGCGGCCCGCAGCGCGCGTGCGGCCCGCAGCGCGCGTGCGGGCCGGCCAGGCAAGGGCCGGCCCGCGGCCGCGCTCAGGCCGGTTGCTGCTGGGTCGTGCAGTGGATGCCGCCCCCGCCCGCGGCGATGCCGTCGATGTCGAGCTGGATGACCTCCCGGCCCGGGAACAGGTCGACGAGCGTATCGCGCGTATTCCGGTCCGCCCGGCTGTCGCCGAATGCCGGCGCGATCACCGCGCGATTGCAGACGTAGAAGTTGATGTAGCCGGCCGCGAACTCCGCGTTCTCGTATTTGCGCCGCACGGTTTTCGGCCCCGGCAGCACCACGACCTTCAGCGCCCGCCCCTTCGCGTCGGTCGACTGCCGCAGGATCTCCAGATGCCGCCGTGTGACGGCGTGATCGTAGGACGACGGATCCGGGTCCAGCCCGGCAACCACGACGCCCGGGCTCGTGAAGCGCGCGTAGAAATCGGTATGCCCGTCGGTGATGTCCTTGCCCGCGATGCCCGGTAGCCAGATGATCTTCTTCAGCCCGAGCAGGCGGCTCAGCTCGGCCTCGCACTGCGCCTGGCTGACGCCCGGATTCCGGTTCGGGTTCAGCACGCAGCTGCGCGTGATGATCGCCGTCCCTTCGCCGTCCACCTCGATGCCGCCGCCTTCCAGCACCAGCCGCGTGTCGAGCAGCCGCGCGCCGGCGCGCTCGGTCACGAACGGCGCCACTTCCGCGTCCCGATCGTGTTCCTGCTTGTTGCCCCAGCCGTTGAAATTGAAGCTCACGCCGCCGAGCTGGCCTGACGCATGCTTCACGAACACGGGCCCGGTGTCGCGCATCCACAGATCGTCGACCGGATGCTGAACGAGCTCGACCGATGCACCGCACAGGCGCGACGCGATCGCGTAGTCCTGTTCCCGCACCAGCATCCTGACCGGTTCGTGCGCGGCGATCGCCTTCGCGACGGCCGCCAGGTTCTCGCGGACGACGGGCAGGAGCCGCGCGCCCCAGATGTCCTCGCTCGGACCGAACGCCATCCAGGTCGCCGCGTGCGGCGCGCCCTCGTCCGGCATGTGCCACGTCGCGCCTTGCGCGCGGGCCGCGCCGCTCCATGCGCTGCCCAGCGTGCCGGTAAGCAGCGCGGAGCCCGACGCGACCAGGCCGCGCTTCAGTATCTGACGTCGTGTCGTCATCGTATTGCTCTCCCTTGCATCGATTTCCGCCGGCCTCGCGACAGGCCCGTCATGGCCTCGCCGCCTTGAAGCCGGGATCGACGGCGATTTTGCGGGAGGTCAGGCTTGATTGATATTGATATTTTTTGCGTGAATCAATCAATTTTCCTCATACCTCGACGCAACATATTCCGTCCGTGAAATGGCTGACCGGTTCCGAAGCGGCGGCCCTGAAGCCATCTTGCATGCCCTAAAAAAAACGTCCCGCCAATTGGCGGGACGTCGATCATGATGCCGGAGCCGGTACGCAACCGATCACGGCTCGTGACGCAGGTACCCTTCCTTGCTCGGATCGCGCATCCGGTACGACACGATCAGCGAGATCGCGCACAGCGCGGTCACGTACCAGTAGAACGTCTCCTCGCTGCCGATCGACTTGAACCACAGCGCGACGTATTCGGCCGTGCCGCCGAACAGCGCGTTCGCGACCGCGTACGACAGGCCGACGCCCATCGCGCGCACTTCCGGCGGGAACATCTCGGCCTTGATGAGGCCGCTGATCGACGTGTAGAAGCTGACGATCGCGAGCGCGACCGTGATCAGCACGAACGCCGCGACAGGGCTCTGCACCTCCTTCAGCGCGTGCATCAGCGGCACCGTGGCGATCACCGAGCATGCGCCGAACAGGATCATCGACATGCGGCGGCCGATCCGGTCGGACAGCGCGCCGAACACCGGCTGCAGCAGCATGTAGACGAGCAGCGCGACCGTCATCACGTTGCTGGCGGTCTTCGCGTGCATGCCGGCCGTGTTCACGAGGTACTTCTGCATGTACGTCGTGAACGTGTAGAAGATCAGCGAGCCGCCCGCGGTGAAGCCGACCACCGTCAGGAATGCGCCCTTGTGCTGCCACACGCCGCGGATCGTGCCGGCGTCCTTCTTGTCGCGCGACTCGCTCGTCGACGTCTCGTCGAGCGACTTGCGCAGGTACAGCGAGATCAGCGCGGCGGCCGCGCCGACCACGAACGGGATGCGCCAGCCCCACGCCTTCAGCTCGGCGGCCGACAGCGTCTGCTGCAGGACCACGAGCACGAGCAGCGCGCACAGCTGGCCGCCGATCAGCGTCACGTACTGGAACGACGCGAAGAAGCCGCGCCGCCCCTTCAGCGCGACTTCACTCATGTAGGTCGCGCTCGTGCCGTACTCGCCGCCCACCGACAGCCCCTGGAACAGGCGCGCGACCAGCAGCAGCAGCGGCGCGAACGCGCCGATCTGCGCATAGGTCGGCAGCACCGCGATCACGAGCGAGCCGCCGCACATCATCAGCACCGAGATCATCATCGCGGCGCGGCGGCCGTGCCGGTCGGCGATGCGGCCGAACAGCCAGCCGCCGATCGGACGCATCAGGAAGCCGGCCGCGAACACGCCGGCGGTGTTCAGCAATTGCGTCGTCGTGTTGCCGCTCGGGAAGAACGCCGGCGCGAAGTACAGCGCGCAGAACGAGTAGATGTAGAAGTCGAACCACTCGACGAGGTTGCCCGACGAGGCGCCGACGATGGCGAACACACGCCGCCGGGTGTCGTGCGCGGACGGCACGGCTTGGTCGGTCTGGACGTCCATGGGTTGGTCTGTTCCTTTGTAGTGCTTTTGGGCGTGGCGGCCGCAGGACCGCCGCGTGCGGACACGCGTGGCACCGGTTCCGGTGCGATGCGCCACCGAATTTTAGCGAATTGTAAAGATAGGGACTGTCCGGGTTCGTCCGGATGTAGAAAATTTTTCTCCCGCTTCCCGGCCATCTCCCGCTCATCCAATGAAAACGCCAGCCCGCAGGCTGGCGCCGGATGCAAGGTTGCGGGCCGCCCGGGTGCGCTCAGAGGCGCACTTCGGGCGGCGTGTAGCGGCACTCGTAGCGCTTGCGCACGGTGCCCGCCTCGTCGACGCTTTCGAGGTACACGTCGAACTGCCACAGCCGCGCCATGTGCTTGAGCACCTCGTCGCTGTCGTTCGACAGGTGCCGGTTGTCGGTCATGAAGTGGCGCAGCGTGAGGCTGCGGTCGCCGCGCGTGTTGACCGACCACACCTGGATGTTCGGCTCGCGATGGTGGATGTCATATTGCCGCGACAGCGACTGCCGCACGTACTGGTAGCCGGAGTCATCGTGGATCGCCGACACCTCGAGCGAGTCGCGCATGTCGTCGTCGAGCACCGAGAACAGGCGCATCTCGCGGATCAGGTGCGGCGACAGGTACTGCGCGATGAAGCTCTCGTCCTTGAAGTTGCGCATCGCGTAGTGCATGGCCGGCAGCCACGGGCTGCCCGCAAGCTCGGGGAACCACTTGTAGTCCTCGTCCGTCGGCGATTCGCAGATCCGCCGGATGTCGCTCATCATCGAGAAGCCGAGCGCATACGGGTTGATCCCGCTGTAGTACGGCTTCGTGACGGGCGGCTGGTAGATCACGTTGCTGTGCGAATGCAGGAACTCCATCATGAAGCCGTCTTCCAGCTTGCCCTGGTTGTACAGCGTGTTGAGCAGCGTGTAATGCCAGAACGTCGCCCAGCCTTCGTTCATCACCTGCGTCTGCCGCTGCGGATAGAAGTACTGGCCGATCTTGCGCACGATGCGGATCACTTCCCGCTCCCACGGCTCGAGCAGCGGCGCGTTCTTCTCCGCGAAATACAGCAGGTTCTCCTGCGGCTCCGGCGGATAGCGCTCTTCCAGCTCCTCCGCCAGCTCGGGCTTCCGGTGCGGCAGCGTGCGCCACAGTTCGTTGATCTGTGACTGCAGGTACGCCTCGCGCTCACGGCGCAGCGCCGCCTCCTTCGACAGCGACGGCTTCTGCGGCCGCTTGTAGCGGTCGACGCCGTAGTTCATCAGCGCGTGGCACGAATCGAGCAGCTCCTCGACGCGGTCGAGGCCGTAGCGCTCCTCGCATTCCGCGACGTAGTTCTTCGCGTAGACGAGGTAGTCGATGATTGCGTGCGCATCGGTCCACAACCGGAACAGGTAGTTGCCCTTGAAGAACGAGTTGTGACCGTACGCCGCGTGCGCGATGACGAGCGCCTGCATCGTCATCGTGTTCTCTTCCATCAGGTATGCGATGCACGGATTCGAGTTGATGACGATCTCGTACGCGAGGCCCATCTGGCCGCGTCGGTAACTCTTCTCGGTCGACAGGAAGTGCTTGCCGAACGACCAATGCCGGTAGTTGACCGGCATCCCGACCGACGCGTACGCGTCCATCATCTGCTCGGCGCTGATCAGCTCGAGCTGGATCGGGTAGATGTCGAGCTCATACTGCTCGGCGACCTGCGCGATGTGCGTGTCGTATTCCTCGAGCAGTTCGAAGGTCCAGTCGGACGGGCACGGCAGCGGCTTGCGTTCGGCAACGTTCATACGCGCTTCCTTCTGCCCGGCACCGGGCAAGTCGGCGGACGGCGTCGATGGTTCGGCGTGGCCGCGTTGCTGCGTCGCGGCATGGCCTGCGGTGTCGTCGCCGGATCGACGCGGCTGGTAGCCGCGCGATTCGCTGTGCAGGTGGCGGCTCGTCATGACATTTCCACCTGCTTTTCGAACAATTCGCGAAACACCGGGTAAATATCGGCAGCCGATTCCACTTTTTTCATCGCGAGATGCGGTTGCGACTGCATCAGCTGCGCGTACTCCAGCCACAAGTTCTGCTCTTCCGGCGCGACCTGGATGTACGCGAAGTAACGCGTCTTCGTGAGGATATCCTCTTCCAGGATTTTGCGACACTTCGGTGAATCGTCGGTCCAGTTGTCGCCGTCGGACGCCTGCGCGCCGTAAATGTTCCATTCGGTCGGCGAGTAGCGCTCGTTCATCACCTTGCGCATCAGCTCGAGCGCGCTCGACACGACCGTGCCGCCGCTTTCGGTCGAATGGAAGAACGTATCCTCGTCGACTTCCTCCGCGCGCGTGTGGTGGCGGATGAACACCACCTCGATGCGCTCGTAGTTGCGCTTGAGGAACAGGTACAGCAGGATGAAGAAGCGCTTCGCGAGATCCTTGCGCTGCTCGTCCATCGAGCCGGACACGTCCATCAGGCAGAACATCACGGCCTGGCTCGACGGCTGCGGCTGCTTCACGCGATTGATGTAGCGCAGGTCGAACGGGTCGATGAACGGGATGCGCCAGATGCGGCCCTTCAGATGGTGGATCTGATCTTCCAGCGTCGCGATCTCCGCGCGGCGATCCTCGGTGTCGCGCTTCAGCGCTTCGAGCTGCGCCTCGAGCTCGTGCAGCTCGTTGACGAGCGGCGAGCCGAGCGCGATGCGGCGGCCGAGCGCGCTCCTGAGCGAACGCACGATGTCGATGTTGTTCGGCGTGCCTTCCGCCGCCCAGCCCGCGCGCACGTTCTTCCAGCTCGGCACCGTCAGCAGGTGCGTCTTCACGAGGCGCGGCAGCTCGAGATCGTCGAAGAAGTACTGCATGAACTCGTCGCGCGACAGCTCGAACACGAAGTCGTCCTGCCCCTCGCCCTCGTTGCTGGCCTGGCTGCCGCCGCCGCCCGCGCCGCCTTGCGGACGCGGGATCTTGTCGCCGCGCACGTAGTCCTCGTTGCCCGGATGCACGTACTCGCGGCGCCCGCCCGGACCGTGGCGGAACGTCGGTTCCGCGATGTCCTTGCGCGGAATCGTGATGCTCTGCGTGCTCTGGATGTCCTTGATGCTACGATCGCGCACCGCGTCCGACACGGCGCGACGAATGTAGTTCTTGACGCGACGCAGAAAGCGTTCGCGGTTGGCAATGCTCTTGTTCTTGCCGGCTAGCCTGCGGTCGATGATTTGATGAAGCACGCCCGGTCTCCCGCTCGTAAGTCGATATGCCGGGACGCTCGCCGCACATGCCGTCTCCCGTCACGCGGGCGGCGTCTCTGAAGTTGCCCGTGCGGCCAAGCCGCACGGGCGCTGCGCAACGCAGGTCATGACGACTTGCGCACACGCAGGTACCAGTCGCAAAGCAGCCGCACCTGCTTCGGCGTATAGCCCTTCGCGACCATCCGGTTCACAAAGTCCTCATGCTTGCGCTGCTCTTCCGCCGAGCCCTTCGCGTTGAACGAAATGACCGGCAGCAGCTCTTCCGTATTCGAGAACATCTTCTTCTCGATCACGACGCGCAACTTCTCGTAGCTCGTCCACACCGGGTTCTTGCCGGCGTTCGCGGCCCGCGCGCGCAACACGAAGTTCACGATCTCGTTGCGGAAATCCTTCGGATTGCTGATGCCCGCCGGCTTCTCGATCTTCTCCAGCTCCGCGTTCAGCGCGGCGCGATCGAAGCTCTCGCCGGTGTCGTGATCGCGGAATTCCTGATCCTGGATCCAGAAGTCCGCATACGTGACGTAGCGATCGAAGATGTTCTGCCCGTACTCCGAATACGATTCGAGGTAGGCCGTCTGGATCTCCTTGCCGATGAATTCCGCGTAGCGCGACGCGAGCACGTCCTTCACGAAGGACAGGTACTTCTGCTCGGTTTCCGGCGGGAACTGCTCGCGCTCGATCTGCTGCTCGAGCACGTACATCAGGTGCACCGGGTTCGCCGCCACTTCGCTCGAATCGAAGTTGAACACGCGCGACAGGATCTTGAACGCGAAGCGCGTCGACACGCCGGTCATGCCTTCGTCGACGCCCGCGTAGTCGCGATACTCCTGGTACGACTTCGCCTTCGGATCGGTGTCCTTCAGGTTCTCGCCGTCATACACCTGCATCTTCGAGAACAGGCTCGAGTTTTCCGGCTCGTGCAGGCGCGACAGCACCGAGAACTGCGACATCATTTTCAGCGTGCCCGGCGCGCACACGGCCTCGGCGAGCGACGAGTTGCGGATCAGCTTCTCGTAGATCTTGATCTCTTCCGACACGCGCAGGCAGTACGGCACCTTCACGACGAAGATCCGGTCGAGCAGCGCCTCGTTGTTGCGGTTGTTCTTGAACGCCTTCCACTCCGACTCGTTCGAGTGCGCGAGGATGATGCCGTCGAACGGAATCGCGCCGAACCCCTCGGTGCCCTTGAAGTTGCCTTCCTGCGTCGCGGTCAGCAGCGGGTGCAGCACCTTGATCGGCGCCTTGAACATTTCGACGAACTCGAGCAGGCCCTGGTTCGCGAGGCACAGGCCGCCGGAGTAGCTGTACGCGTCGGCGTCATCCTGTGCGTACTGCTCGAGCTTGCGGATGTCGACCTTGCCGACGAGCGACGAGATGTCCTGGTTGTTCTCGTCACCCGGTTCGGTCTTCGAAATCGCGATCTGCCGCAGGATCGACGGATAGCGGCGCACGACGCGGAACTGGCGGATGTCGCCGTTGTATTCGTGCAGGCGCTTCACCGCCCACGGGCTCAGGATGCTCTTCAGGTAGCGGCGAGGAATGCCGTACTGTTCCTCGAGAATCGGCCCGTCCTCGTCGTAGTCGAACAGCCCGAGCGGCGATTCGTTGACGGGCGAGCCCTTCAGCGAATAGAACGGCACGCGTTCCATCAGCTGCTTGAGACGCTCGGCGATCGACGACTTGCCGCCGCCCACCGGGCCGAGCAGATAGAGGATCTGCTTCTTCTCCTCGAGCCCTTGCGCAGCGTGGCGGAAATACGCGACCACCTGCTCGATCACCTCCTCCATTCCGTAGAACTCACGGAACGCGGGATAGACCTTGATGACCTTGTTCGCAAAGATCCGCGACAGGCGCGGCTCGTTGCGGGTATCGATGTGCTCAGGTTCCCCGATTGCAGCCAGCATGCGTTCGCCGGCCGTAGCATACGCGGATGGATCGTTTTTGCAGAGCGCGAGGTACTCTTCCAGCGAGAACTCTTCCTCTCGCGTTTTTTCGAAGCGGTTCGCGAAGCTGCTGTAAATATCCATGCTACCTCCCTCGCCTTTGTCTGAAGACGTGCCTGCCTTCATGTGACTGCGCAGAAGCAAGCGCGTTCGAATTCATCCTAAACCCTTTCTTATTTTTTTTCACGAACTCGTTGTATGAAGTTCGTCATCGACGACACATGACTTGGACAACGCAATTCGTCGCTCTACAATCGACCTCCCGAGCTGACGAAACTGCATCCGTCGCGTCTTGTCGAGCACCGGAACGTCTTGTGTGTTGGACGTGCCGGGCATCGCGAAATCCACACCGCCTCCCCTTCATCCCTATACGTTCGAGCATGCATTCCGGACGACACGCTCGACGCGCAGTTACAAATTATTTTTTCGCATGACCCTTACGGAGATACCCGTATGACGGTTGCGCACGTGCATGTCGCATCGGCTGCAGATGCAAAAACGCCCGCGCGAGGCGGGCGTTCGGGGGTCACGCAAATGGGGATAGATGCGCGATGCATGCAGTATTCCCGGGAATCAGAAGGTCTCCCAGTCGTCGTTGCCGGCAGCGACCGGCGCAGCTGCTGCGGAAGGCGCTGCAGCTGCGCGGCGGGCCGGCGGCGCGACTGCCGCGCGCGGCGCGGGCGCGTCGTGGCTCTCGCGCGCAACCGTCGCGGGCGCCGGCGTCACGCGACGCACCGCAGCCGGCTCGGCCGCATGACGCTGCGCCCCGCCATGGTCGAGCTGGAACACCGAGACCGTCTCGCGCAGCCTCGCGGCCTGTTCGTCGAGCGACTGCGCGGCAGCCGCCGCTTCCTCGACGAGCGCCGCGTTCTGCTGCGTCACTTCGTCCATCTGCGCGACCGCGCGCGCAACCTGGTCGATGCCGCCGCTCTGCTCCTCCGACGCGGCTGCAATCTCGCCCATGATGTCGGTCACGCGCTGCACCGCGCTGATCACTTCCGTCATCGTCTGCCCCGCTTCGTCGACGAGCGTCGAGCCGGAACGGATGCGCTCGACCGATGCGTCGATCAGCGTCTTGATCTCCTTGGCGGCCCCTGACGAACGCTGCGCGAGGCTGCGCACCTCGCCCGCGACCACCGCGAAACCGCGGCCTTCCTCGCCGGCCCGTGCGGCCTCGACGGCGGCATTCAGCGCAAGAATGTTGGTCTGGAACGCGATCCCTTCGATGATCGCGATGATGTCGGCGATCTTTGCAGAACTCTGGTTGATTTCGCCCATCGTGCCGACCACCTGCCCGACGACGACGTTGCCCTTGTTCGCGATTTCCGACGCGTTCGCGGCAAGCGCGCTCGCCTGGCGCGCATTGTCGGCGTTCTGCTTCACGGTGCCGGTCAGTTGCTCCATGCTCGACGCGGTTTCCTGCAGCGCCGAGGCCTGTTCCTCGGTGCGCGACGACAGGTCGATGTTGCCGGCCGCGATCTGCTTGGCCGCCGTCGCGATCGATTCGCTGCCGCCCCGCACCGTGCTGACGGTCTCGACGAGCCCGCGCTGCATCTTCCCGAGGCCCTCCAGCAACTGGCCCATTTCGTCGCGGCGCTTCACGACGATGCGGCGGCGCAGGTCGCCCGCGGAGATCGCGTCGAAATGCGCGAGTGCATCGGCGAGCGGTTGACCGATCGCGCGGCTCAGCGTCACGTACGACACCAGCGCGGCGATGAGCCCGGCCACGAGCGCGACGACCGACACGATCCGCAGCGTCTCGTAGGTCGATTCCGCCCGGTCGAACGCGCCCTGCGCGTCGGTGAACTGGAAATTGCGCAGCGCCTCGCCCGCTACCGAGAGTTCGTTGTAGCGCACCTGAAGCTGCTTCGCGCCGTCGGCGATCCGGTCATGATCGTTCGCCGCAATGACGCCGGCGAAGCTGTCGCACTCGCGCTGCAGCGCCTGGCGCTTCGCGGCGACGT
Organism: Burkholderia ubonensis subsp. mesacidophila; assembly: GCF_002097715.1. Taxonomy (NCBI): domain Bacteria; kingdom Pseudomonadati; phylum Pseudomonadota; class Betaproteobacteria; order Burkholderiales; family Burkholderiaceae; genus Burkholderia; species Burkholderia ubonensis. Next base: position 1,735,045 of record NZ_CP020737.1, on the reverse strand, counting down.
CCTGCGCGAGCTTATCCTCCTCGGGGCCGCGCGGCAGCGCGAGGTACTTCTGCCACCACGCGTCGGACTGCGCGCGCATCGCGCGGCTGCGTTCGGTCGCCGCCGCCGCCTCCGGTGTGCCGGCGCCGAACGCGGCGCGATCGAGCGCGAGGCGCTCGCGCGCGGCGTATATCTCGGCGATCCCCACGTTGACCGCGCTCGGCATCTGGTTCGTGAAAATGTCGCGGTTCGAGTCGTTCGCGCGCGCCATGCCGAACAACCCCAGCCCGCCGATCAGGCACAGCAGCCCGGCCAGAAACGCGATCGTGAAACCGATACGCGCGCGGATCGTCAGGTCTTTGAACACCATCTTTCTTCCTGTCTTGCGTCGTCATTGACGGGCCGTGCCCGTCACCCAGAAGCGTTTGCTTCCCTCCATGCAATTACGACAACAATTCGCACGACTTGATGGTGTTTACCGTAACTTTCAGAACAATTTGTTGATTAATTTCAAATCAGGAAATAATTACCCGAAAACATCCCGGGATCATAAATCCGGGTAGTCAATCGGTAAGTTCGGCCAGGGTCGGAATCGACGGCTGTGCGCCTGCGCGCGTCACGGAGATTGCCGCCGCGCGTTGCGCGAAGCGGATCGCGGCGTCGACGTCTGCGCCGGCCGCGAGCCGCGCGGCGAAGCCGCCGATGAAAGTGTCGCCGGCGGCGGTCGTGTCGACCGCCTGCACCGCGGGCGCCGGATAGTGGCGCGCCGCGCCGTCCGCCGTCAGCGCGAGCACGCCGCGCGCGCCGAGCGTGACCAGCACGTTGCGCGCGCCGCCCGCCTGCAGCGCGCGCGCGGCGGCTTCGGCGTCGGCCGGGTCGCGGATCGGCAGGCCCGTCAGCGCCGCCGCCTCGACCTCGTTCGGAATCAGGTAATCGACGAGCGGCAGCCAGCCGGCCGGCAGCGGCGCGACCGCGGGCGCCGGGTTGAGCACGACCGTGCGGCCGAGCCCGCGCCCGGCGGAAAGCGCTGCGAAGACCGCGTCCGCCGGCGTCTCGAGCTGGCAGATCAGCACGTCGGCCGCGCCGATCGCCGCGTCGTGGCGCGCGACCGTCGCCGGCGTCACCTCGCCGTTGCCGCCGGCGACGATCACGATCGCGTTCTGGCTCGCGTCGTCGACGACGATCAGCGCGACGCCGGTCGACGCCGTCGCGCTCGTCGCGAGCCCCGCGCAGTCGATCCCCTCGGCTTCGAGGCCGGCGCGCAGCGCGGCGCCGTGCGCATCCGCGCCGACGCAGCCGATCATCGCGACCTGCGCGCCGAGCCGCGCGGCGGCGACCGCCTGGTTGCCGCCCTTGCCGCCCGCGGCCTGCGCGAACGCATGGCCGGCGAGCGTTTCGCCGGGCAGCGGCAGCCGCGGCGCACGCACGACGAGATCCATGTTGAGACTGCCGATGACCGTCACGCGCCCCGCTTGCGGCGCGCCGGAGGTGACGCGCGCCGTCATGCGCGGTTGCCGGCCGGCGCCGGTTCGCGGTAGACGGCGGTCGATTCGCGCAGCACGAGGCGCGGCGACACGACGCGCCGCCGGCTCGGCGCGGCGCTCGCCCCGCCGCTGATCCGTTCGATCAGCGTCTGCGCGGCCATCTCGCCAAGCGCGCGCACCGACTGGCCGACCGTCGACAAGGCCGGATACGTATAGCGGGAGAATTCGATGTCGTCGAAGCCGATGATCGAGCAGTCGTCCGGCACGCGCAGCCCGCGCTCGGCCGCCGCGCGCAGCGCGCCGACGCCCATCAGGTCGTTGCCGGCGAAGATCGCGCTCGGCCGCACCGATTCGAACAGCCGCGACGCCGCGTGATAGCCGCCGAGGCACGAGAAGTCGCTTTCCGCGATCGCGCCCGGCACGATGTCGATGCTGCGCTCGGCCATCGCGCGGATGAAGCCGTGCACGCGCATCGCGCTGACGGCCGTGTCCGTCGGCCCGGTGATGCAGCCGATCTTTGCGTGCCCCAGCTCCAGCAGGTGGCGGGTCGCCAGATACGCGCCGCGTTCGTGGTCGATCTGCACGAGATCCGCGGCGAGCCCCTCGATGTTGCGGTCGACGACCACGAGCGGCGCATGCGCGTCGGCGAGCGACTGCGCGAGCACCGCATCCTCGCCGGCCGATGCGACGATCAGCCCGTCGATGCGCTTTTCCTGCAGTACGCGCAGGTAGTTGCGTTGCTTGATCGGATCGTCGTCCGAGTTGCAGAAGAACACGCAGTAGCCATTGGCGGCGCACTGGTCCTCGATGCCGCGCGCGAGCTCGGCAAAATACGGATTCGTGCTGTTCGGCACGACGAGCCCGATGGTCGCCGTCGCGCGCGCCTTCAGCGAGCGCGCGACCGCCGACGGCACGTAATTCAGCTCGCGGATCGCCCCTTCGACTTTCGCGCGCACGTCCGCGGACACCGGCCGCGAATTGTTTACCACGTGCGACACGGTCGTAAACGATACGCCCGCCATGGCCGCTACATCCTTGATCGTCGCCATTTCCCGTTTCTCTCTGGTCCGTTCTCTGTTGTTCTTGCCGTGCGCGGTTCCTACCGGGCGCGCGCGCGCCGGCTGCGGTAAGTGTCGAGCACGACAGCCACCACGATCACCGCCCCGGTGATGATCCGCTTCGTCGGCTCGTTCGCGCCGATCTGCGCGAGCCCGGCGGCCAGCACGGAGATGATCAATACGCCGAAGAACGTGCTGATCACCGAGCCGCGCCCGCCCATCAGGCTCGTGCCGCCGATCACGACGGCCGCGATCACCTGCAGCTCGAGCCCGCTGCCCGCGTTCGGGTCCGCCGCTTCGAGCCGCGAGATCTGGAACAGCGACGCGAGCCCGGCAAGCGCGCCCATCAGCGCGAATACGAGGATTTTATACGGCCGAGGGTTTACCCCGGCAAGTCGGACCGCCTCCTCGTTCGTGCCGATGCCGACGAGATAGCGGCCGAACACGGTGCGCGTCAGCACGAACTGCGCGACGATCATCACCGCGACGGCAATCAGGAACGCCGGCGAAATGCCGAGCGCGAGCGGGTTCGACAGGAAGTCGAACGCGTCGCCGATGTAAGCGGTGCGCGAATTCGTCAGCTGGTACGCGAGCCCGCGCGCGGCCTCGAGCACGCCGAGCGACACGATGAACGACGGAATCCGCCAGCCGACCGTGACCGCGCCCGTCAGCGTGCCCGTCGCGGTCGCGGCCGCGATGCCGATCAGCGCGGCGGGCAGCGGCCCCCACTGCCACTTGAGCGCGGCGACGCTGACCATCGACGCGGCGAGCGCGAGCACCGAGCCGACCGACAGGTCGATCCCGGCGATGATCAGCACGAAGGTCATGCCGACCGACATCACGACGAGATCGGGAATCTGGTTCGCGATCGTGCTGAACGTATCGTAGGTCAGGAAATGCGAGCTCAGCGTCGAGAACAGCGCGATCATCGCGGCGAGCGCGCCGGCGAGCCCGAGGTAGTTCGACAGGCCGAGCCGGGTGCCGGACAGCATGCGCGCGCGGCGCCCCATGACGGGCTGCTGCGGGTTGGCGTCGGTCGGGGTAACGGGGGGCTGGGTCATTGCGAAGGTCCTGTCGTCGAAGCGCCGGGCGCGGCTCCCTTCGCCGCTCCGGCTGCCGGATGGCGCGCGGCCTCGTCGCGGCCGAAGCCGGCGAACGCCGCGGCCAGCAGCGCATCCTGGGTCCAGTTGCCGCGCTCGAACACGGCGGTCATGCGGCCGGCCGACATCACGCCGATCCGGTCGCAGATGAGCATCAGCTCGCGCAGGTCGCTCGACACGACGACGAGCGCGCGCCCTTCTCGCGCGAGCGCGCCCATCAGCGTGTAGATCTCGAATTTGGCGCCGACGTCGATGCCGCGCGTCGGCTCGTCGAACAGCAGCACGCCCATGTCGCGCGCGAGCCAGCGGCCGATCACGACCTTCTGCTGGTTGCCGCCCGACAATTCGCCGACCGGCTGCGACGCGCCGTGCGTGCGGATGCGCAGCGCGTCGATCTGGCGCTCGGCGAGCGCCGTCTCGCGCGTCGCGTCGACGACGCCCGCGCGCGCGAGCCGGTCGAGCTGGCCGAGCGACACGTTCGCCGTCACCGATTGCGACAGCAGCAGGCCCTCGCCCTTGCGGTCCTCGGTGATCAGCGCGATGCCGTGCCGCACCGCGTCGACCGGCGAGCGGATCTCGGCCGGCTCGAGCGGCTGGCCGACCGCGATCATGCCCGAGTCCGGCGTGTCGGCGCCGTAGATCAGCCGCAGCAGCTCCGTGCGCCCGGCGCCGATCAGGCCCGAGATGCCGAAGATCTCGCCCGCGCGCACCTCGAGCGACACGTCCTGCACGGCCGGCATGCGCGTCATGCCCGACACGACGAGCCGCGGCGCGCCGAAGTGGCGCGCACCGAGGTCGATGTGCTCGCCGACCTCGCGCCCGACCATCAGCGTGACGAGGCGCTCGGTCGTCGTCGCGGCCATGTCGCCGACATGCACGAGCCGTCCGTCGCGCAGCACCGCGACCCGCTCGGCCACCCGCGCCAGCTCCTCGAGCCGGTGCGAGATGTAGACGATCGCGACGCCGCGCGCCTTGAGCCGGTCGATCTGCTCGAACAGCAGCTCGACCTCGCGCGCGGTCAGCATCGCGGTCGGCTCGTCGAGGATCAGCACGCGGCAGTCGCCGATCAGGTTGCGCGCGATCTCGACCATCTGCTGGTGGCCGATCCCGAGCGCGCCGACGGGCGTGTCCGGATCGACGTCGTCGAGCCCGACCTGCGCCATCGCGGCGCGCGCGTCGTCGCGCAGCCGCTGGCGGTCGATGATGCCGAAGCGGCGCGGCAGCCGGTTCAGGAACAGGTTTTCCGCGACCGACAGCGTCGGCAGCAGGTTCAGCTCCTGCATCACCATCCGCACGCCGAGTGTTTCGGCGTCCTTGCGGCTCGCGGGCGCATACGCGCGCCCGTCGAGCTGCAGCGTGCCGGCCGTCGGCGCGACGAGCCCGCCGACGATCTTCGACAGCGTGCTCTTGCCGGCGCCGTTCTCGCCCGTGAGTGCCAGCGCCTCGCCGGACGCAAGCGTCAGCGAGACGTCCGCGAGCACCGGCTCGGCATAGGTCTTGCCAATGCCGGAGACGGCCAGCACGGGGATGGCAGAACGGGAGGGTTGGAAGGTCGATTCCATCGCGATCCTGGTTGCGGCCGCGCGCAGCGGACGGCGCGCGGGATTGACGCTCACAAGTGGCACGCAGTGGCCGTGATCGCGCTCACACCGGATAACGGCCGCCGCGCCGGATTCTTGAGGGCGGCGGCCGTCAGCCGGGCAGCGTCACTTCGTCACGAGATCCACCGGCGTCTCGACCACGCCGGACATGTCGGCCTGCTTGCGATGCTCGGCGATCGCCTTGAGCGCCGTGTCGATGCCGAACACCGCCTGCTTCGCCGCGTACTGGTCGGCGGTCGCGAGCACGCGGCCGTCCTTCAGCATCGGCTTGATCGCGTTGATGTTGTCGTAGCCGACCACGCTGACCTTGCCCTGCTTGCCGGCCGCGCGCACGGCGGACACCGCGCCGATCGCCATGTTGTCGTTGCCGCACAGCAGCGCCTTCAGGTTCGGGTACTCGTTGAGCATCGCGGACGCGACCGCATTGCCCTTGTCGATCTCCCACTCGCCCGACTGCACCGACACGACCTTCATCCCGCCCGCCTTCATCGCGTCCTGGAAGCCGGCCGTGCGCTGCTGCGCGTTGGTCGTCGTCGACACGCCCTCGACGATCCCGACCTGGTCGCCCGCCTTCAGCTTCTTCGCGAGGAGGTCGCCGATCTTGCGCGCGCCCTTGCGGTTGTCGGGGCCGACGAACGGCACGTTCAGGCGCTTGGCCTTCAGCACGTCCGGATCGAGCCGGTTGTCGATGTTGACGACGATGATGCCGGCGTCGACCGCCTTCTTCACGACCGGCACCAGCGCCTTCGAATCGGCCGGCGCGAGCACGATCGCGTCGACCTTCGACACGATCATCTGCTCGACGATGCGGATCTGGCTCGCGGTGTCGGTTTCATCCTTGATGCCGTTGGTGACGAGGTCGAACTGGGCCGCGTTGTGCTTCTGGTATTCCTTTGCGCCGTTTTCCATCGTCAGGAAGAACTCGTTGGCGAGCGACTTCATCACGAGCGCGACTTTCGGCTTGCCGGCCGTCTCCGCATGGGCGAACGGCGCGGCAGCGAGCGCGACCGCCGCCACGGCGGCGGTCAGGAAGCGACGGCGAAAGCGGACATTCATACACATCTCCTGGCGTTAGGCCCCGTGGGGCTATCTGTTGTTTTAATGCGAGCAAACGTTTGCGCCGCACTAGCCGGACTATGGCCATCGAAGCTGTCGGTACCACGGAATGGGTGCGAGGCAGAGGGCCGACTGCCGGAGCGCGTGCGGTGCGTTCACGCGCAACCGCCGGCAGGCCGCCGGCGGAGTGAGAGGTATGCTGGACCGTTTCTTGTCCGCGCGCAACCCGTCTGATCAATATTTAAGGGTTTATTCGGAGCGCGCGGTCGCCGGCGCGAGAACGTGCGTTCCGGCGACGGCGGAACGGGACGCCGCGCGGGCGTCCCGAACAGCAGCGAGTCAGACCGCTTCGCGCAGTTGGCTGGCGATCTCGGCCTCGGTCAGATGCGGCGCGAACATCTCGATCAGCCGGTATGCATACGCGCGCAGGAACGCGCCCTTGCGCAGGCCGACCCGCGTCGTGCTCGCCTCGAACAGGTGCTGCGTGTCGAGCGCGACGAGCCCCGTGTCGCGCTGCGGGTCGTACGCCATCGCCGCGACGACGCCGATGCCCATCCCCAGTTCGACGTAGGTCTTGATCACGTCCGCGTCGATCGCGGTCAGCACGACGTCCGGCACCGCGCCCGCCTGTGCGAACGCCTGGTCGATATGCGAGCGGCCGGTGAAATCCTGGTCGTAGGTGATGATCGGATACTCGGCGATGTCGTCGAGCGACAGGTTCTCGCGGCCGACGAGCGGATGGCCCTTCGGCACGACCACCGTGTGATGCCACGAATAGCACGGAAACGTGACGATGTCCGGATAGCGGTCGAGCGCCTCGGTCGAAATGCCGAGATCCGCCTCGCCGTTCAGGATCATCTGCGCGATCTGCTGCGGGCTGCCCTGGCGCAGCGCGAGATGCACTTTCGGAAATACTTCGGTGAACTGCCTGACCACCTTCGGCAGCGCATAGCGCGCCTGCGTGTGGGTGGTCGCGACGACCAGGTGGCCACTGTCCTGGTCGGCGAACTGGCGCGCGACGCGGCGCAGGTTCTCCGCGTCGAGCAGCATCCGTTCGATCAGCTGGTGCACCGCCTTGCCGGGCTCGGTGAGCCCGGTCAGCCGCTTGCCGCGCCGGATGAAGATGTCGACGCCCAGCTCGTCCTCGAGATCCTTGATCTGCTTCGATACGCCCGACTGCGACGTGTACAGCACGTTCGCGACTTCGGTCAGGTTCATGTTCTGGCGCACGGCCTCGCGCACGAAGCGCAGTTGCTGAAAGTTCATGGGTATGCCTCTTAGGCTGTCTTTTCTTTAGTCGTTGAATCGAAACGAATCGAAACGGTTACCGCCCCTGCCCGGCGCGCGCGTCAGCGCACCGGAAACACCCGCACCGCGCGCGGCACGGCCGTCGCGCCGTCGCCCACCCGCAGCGCGAGCGCCTGCCATGCGTCGCGATCGAGCTCCGCCTCGAGCGCGCCGCCCGCGCGCGCCTCCAGCTCGACGCGCACCGAGCCGCCGAGCGGCACGACGCGGCGCACGTCCACCGCGATGCCGTCCCGCTGCCCGTCCCCGGCCGGCCGCAGCTGCAGGTCGTGCGGGCGCACGTACGCATGCGCCGGCCCGGCGAAATCGGCATCGACCTCGATCGGAGCGGCGGCGCCTTCCGCGACGAAGCCGCGATCGGCGACCGTGCCCGCGAGCCGGTTCGCCGCGCCGAGGAATTCGTAGACGAAGGCGCTCTGCGGATGATCGTAGACGCCCTGCGGGCTGCCGACCTGCTCGACGCGGCCGTGGTTCAGCACGACGATGCGGTCCGCGACTTCCAGCGCCTCCTCCTGGTCGTGCGTGACGAAGATCGTCGAGATGTGCAGGTCGTCGTGCAGGCGCCGCAGCCAGCCGCGCAGCTCCTTGCGGACTTTCGCGTCGAGCGCGCCGAACGGCTCGTCGAGCAGCAGCACCTTCGGCTCGACCGCGAGCGCGCGGGCGAGCGCGATGCGCTGCCGCTGGCCGCCCGACAGCTCCGAAGGATAGCGCTGCGCGAGCCAGTCGAGCTGCACGAGCTTCAGCAGCTCGTGCACCTTGTCGCGGATCACGGCCTCCGACGGCCGCTCGCGGCGCGGCTTCACGCGCAGCCCGAACGCGACGTTCTCGAACACGGTCATGTGGCGGAACAGCGCGTAGTGCTGGAACACGAAGCCGACCTGCCGCTCGCGCGCGCCGACCGACGCGACGTCCAGGCCCTGCAGCACGACCTGCCCCGCGTCCGCGTGCTCGAGGCCCGCGATCACGCGCAGCAGCGTGGTCTTGCCGCAGCCGGACGGCCCGAGCAACGCGACCAGCTCGCCCGCCGGAAAGTCGAGCGATACGTTGTCGAGCGCCGTGAAATCGCCGAAGCGCTTGTGCAGATGACTGACGGTGATACCCATTCTGGTTGCCTCTTTACGAATTCGACGAAGTGACGGCGGGGCCGGCATGCGCGGGAACCGCGTCGCGCGCGCCGGCCAGGTCGGCCGCGAGATGGCGCTCCGCGAGCAGCTTCAGCGCGAGCGTGACGAGCGCGAGCAGCGCGAGCACCGACGCCACCGCGAATGCAGCCGCGAAGTTGTACTCGTTGTACAGGATCTCGACGTGCAGCGGCATCGTGTCGGTCTGCCCGCGGATGTGGCCGGACACGACCGACACCGCGCCGAACTCGCCCATCGCGCGCGCGTTGCACAGGATCACGCCGTACAGCAGGCCCCACTTCACGTTCGGCAGCGTCACGCGGCGGAAGATCTGCCAGCCCGACGCGCCGAGCACGCGCGCGGCCTCCTCCTCGTCGCTGCCCTGCGCCTGCATCAGCGGGATCAGCTCGCGCGCGACGAACGGGAACGTGACGAAGATCGTCGCGAGCACGATGCCCGGCACCGCGAAGATGATCTGCACGTCGTGCGCCTGCAGCCACGGCCCGAGCCAGCCCTGCGCACCGAACAGCAGCACGTAGATGAGGCCCGAGATCACCGGCGACACCGAGAACGGCAGGTCGATCAGCGTCGTCAGCAGCGCCTTGCCGCGGAACTCGAACTTCGCGATCGCCCACGACGCGCACACGCCGAACACGAGGTTGAGCGGCACGGCGATCACGGCGACGGTCAACGTCAGCTTGATCGCCGACCACGCGTCCGGATCGGCGAGCGACTCGAGGTAGAAGCCGACGCCCTTTCTCAGCGCCTCGAAGAACACGGCCGCGAGCGGCACGACGAGGAAGAACGCGAGAAACGCGAGCGCGATGCCCGTGAGCAGCCAGCGCACGGCGCGCGGCTCGCTGACCGGGTCGAGCCGCTTCGCGGCGCGCGCCTGCGCGGCGGCGCTCGGGGTGTTCAGCACGGCGGTGGCCTCGTGGCTCATTGCTGACCTCCTGCAACGGCGACGGCCGCGGGCGCCGGGCCGCTCGCGCCCTTGCCCGTGCGTCGCTGCAGATACCACTGCAGCGTGTTGATCAGCAGCAGCATCACGAACGACACGACGAGCATCACGACCGCGAGCGCGGTCGCGCCCGCGTAGTCGTACTGCTCGAGCTTCGTGATGATCAGCAGCGACGTGATCTCGGACTTCATCGGCACGTTGCCGGCGATGAAGATCACCGAGCCGTATTCGCCGAGCGCGCGCGCGAACGCGAGCGCGAAACCGGTCAGGAGCGCCGGCAGCACGGCCGGCAGCACGACGCGGCGGAACATCAGCCAGCGCGACGCGCCGAGGCACGCGGCGGCCTCCTCCTGCTCGCGCTCGAAATCCTCGAGCACCGGCTGCACGGTGCGCACGACGAACGGCAGCCCGATGAAGGTCAGCGCGACCAGCACGCCGAGCGGCGTGAACGCGATCTTGACGCCGAGCGGCGCGAGGTACTGGCCGACCCAGCCGTTGGTCGCGTAGACGGCGGCGAGCGAAATGCCGGCCACCGACGTCGGCAGCGCGAACGGCAGGTCGACGATCGCGTCGACCACGCGCTTGAACGGGAACGTGTAGCGCACGAGCACCCAAGCGACGAGGAAGCCGAACACCGCGTTGATCAGCGCGCCGCCCAGCGCCGCCGAGAACGTCAGCCGGTACGACGCGAGCACGCGCGGCGACGCGACGGCCGCGATGAACTGGTCCCACGAGAGCGTCGCGGTCTTCAGGAACGTGGCGGCAAGCGGAATCAGCACCACGAGGCTCAAATAGGCCACCGTGATGCCGAGCGTCACGCCGAAGCCGGGCAGCGCGCTCGGCTTGCGAAAGGTGTACGTCGTCATCGGATGCTCTTGCTGGGTCGAATCACATGGGTCCGGCGCGAACGCCGGGGGTGCGGCGCGCTGCTGTCGCGCGCCGCTGTCGTTATGTCGTTACTGCGGCTTGTAGATCGAATCGAACACGCCGCCGTCGGCGAAATGCGTCTTCTGCGCATTCGTCCAGCCGCCGAACGTGTCGTCGACCGTGTACAGCTTCAGCTTCGGGAACTGCTTCGTCAGCTCCGCCGGCACGTTCTTCGAGCGCGGCCGGTAGTAGTTGCGCGCCGCGATCTCCTGGCCCTGCGGGCTGTACAGGTAGTTCAGGTACGCCTCGGCGAGCTTGCGCGTGCCCTTCTTGTCGACCACCTTGTCGACGATCGCGACCGGCGGCTCTGCCAGGATGCTCACCGACGGCACGACGATCTCGAACTTGTCGGTGCCGAATTCCTTGATCGACAGGAACGCCTCGTTCTCCCACGCGATCAGCACGTCGCCGATGCCTCGCTGCACGAAGCTCGTCGTCGCGCCTCGCGCGCCCGAGTCGAGCACGCCCGCGTTCCTGTAGAGCTTCGTGACGAAATCCTTCGCGCTCTGCTCGTTGCCACCCGGCTTGTGCACCGCATACGCCCAAGCGGCGAGATAGTTCCAGCGCGCGCCGCCGGAGGTCTTCGGGTTCGGCGTGACGATCGACACGCCCGGCTTCGTCAGGTCGTCCCAGTCCTTGATGCCCTTCGGATTGCCCTTGCGCACGAGGAACACGATCGTCGACGTGTACGGCGACGCATTGTCGGGCAGGCGCTTCTGCCAGTCCTTGTTGACGAGCCCCTTGTTCGCGAGCGCGTCGATGTCGTACGCGAGCGCGAGCGTCACGACGTCCGCCTGCAGCCCGTCGAGCACCGAACGCGCCTGCGCGCCCGAGCCGCCGTGCGACTGCTTGAAGTTGACGGTCTCGCCCGTCTTCGCCTTCCATTCCTTGCCGAACGCCTGGTTGAAGTCCTGATACAGCTCGCGCGTCGGATCGTACGACACGTTCAGGAAAGTCGTGTCGGCGTGCGCATGCGCGGCGACGCCCAGCGCCGCGGCCGCGCCCAGCGCGAAGGTTGCGATCAAGCGGCGCGCCCCGCGCACCAGTCCCGTATTGCGCTTCACCATCCGTGCTTCTCCCGTGTTGTCGGTCATGTTGTCGGTATTGCGAGATGCGAGCCAGTCTATCGAACGGGTTACATGATTAAAAATAATCGTTCCTTATTTTTTAATATTAAAAAGTGCTAACGCAGACGAAATCGACGGTTGCAGCGGACGAACCGGCGTCCGGACGTCGCCGGATGGCGCCGGAATCGACGCGATCGCGACGAACCTCAGGTAACACTTGAAATTCTCGGAGTACTGTATAAAAATACAGCTCACTGTCTATCCATACAGTTAAGCCATGACCAAACTCACCGCCCGCCAGCAGCAAGTGTTCGACTTGATCCGCCGCGCGATCGAGCGCTCCGGCTTCCCGCCCACCCGCGCCGAGATCGCGGCCGAACTGGGCTTCAGTTCGCCGAATGCGGCCGAGGAGCACCTGCGCGCACTGGCGCGCAAGGGTGTGATCGAGCTGGCCGCCGGCGCGTCGCGCGGCATCCGCCTGCTCGGCGGCGACGACGCGCCGCACCAGTTCACGCTGCCGCACGCGGCCCTGATGCAGCTGTCGCTGCCGCTCGTCGGCCGGGTCGCGGCAGGTAGCCCGATCCTCGCGCAGGAGCACATCTCGCAGCATTTCGCGTGCGATCCCGCGCTGTTCTCCAGCAAACCGGATTACCTGCTGAAGGTCCGCGGCCTGTCGATGCGCGACGCCGGCATCCTCGACGGCGACCTGCTCGCCGTGCAGAAGCGCACGGAAGCGAAGGACGGCCAGATCATCGTCGCGCGCCTGGGCGACGACGTCACCGTCAAGCGCCTGAAGCGCCGGCCCGGCGGCCTCGAGCTGATCGCGGAGAACCCTGATTACGAAAACATCTTCGTCAAGGCCGGCAGCGCGGAATTCGCGCTGGAAGGCATCGCCGTCGGGCTGATTCGCTCGGGCGAATTCTGACCATCCGTCTCGTTCAGGAGAACACCATGGAACGCCTTGCCCGCCTGCTGCCTTTCCGTCAATTCGGTCGCCTGCGTCACCTGCGCGGCCGCACGCCGTGCGCGCCGCTGACCGTCGCGGCGCCCACCGGTCAAGAAGAAGCAGTCGAACGGCAGGCGTCGCTGCTGCCATCGGCGCTGCCTGCGTTCGCGCGGGTATCGCTGAATGCCGGCCTGAATCACGCGGAACCGGCGCGCCGTGCGCCGGTGCGCGTCTACCATGGTTCGTCGCGCCTGATCATGGTCGGGACGATCGACGCGGTATGCCGGATGATCGATCACTGCATCGCCGAGGAACGTTCGATCGCGCAAGGCAGTCTCTGATTGCGGAACGTTCCCGCACCGGAGGCATCGTGAATCACGCACCGGGCCGCCCCAGGCGGCTCAAACCCCTGTTGATCGTCGGGCTGGCCGCCGTCGTCATCGCGGCGATCGGCTATGCGTATGCGTCACCCTACGTCGCGCTCGGCCGCCTGAAGTCGGCGATCGATGCGCGCGATGCGCAGGCGGTCAGCGAGTATGTGGATTTCCCGTCGCTGCGCATCAGTCTGAAGCAGCAGGTCACCGACGAGTTGATGCGCCGGATCGACGCCAAACGGCAGAGCAATCCGTTCGCCGTGATCGGTGCGTTGATTGGTTCAGCGTTGATCGGACCGCTGGTCGACGCCTACGCAACCCCGGAAGGCGTCGCGGCGCTGATGAGCGGATTGCCGCCGCAGGGCAACCCGGGCGAGCGGCCGCCCGAGTGGTCGGCACAGCCGCACGCCCAATTGGCTGGCAGCGCCGCGCCGGCGAACGGGCCAACCGCGGCCGCCGGCAGCGCGCCCATCGCGCCGCCCGCACCGGCATCAGCCGCTTCGACGCAGGCCAGCGCGCCGAGGCAGCAGCAAACGAGCGCCGGCTATCGGAACATCGATGAATTCGTCGTGACGTACCAGCGCAGCGCGGATGGGACGCGCTACGCGGCGATGTTCCATCGCATCGGGCTGTTTTCGTGGAGGCTGTCCGCAATCGACCTGCACGGCTGAACCGGCAGCATGCCGGCACCGCGCGCGACCGACGGACGGCCGACGCACAGCACAAGCCGGCGCCGGTCGGACGACAAGACCGTCATCTTGCGGTGGTCGCAGCCGCCTCGCGTTCGCGAGCGATTTCGGCCTTCTGCTCTTCCGCGGACGAGCACGCAACCAGGATGCTGCAGTTCACGCGATCGAGCAGTTGCGTATTGCCCGAGCCCATCCACCATCTCGACAGCCCGCTGCGGCAGCGGTGCCCGACCACGATCAGGTCGACCTTCAGCTCCGCGGCGAGGTTGGCGATCTCGTCGATCGGGTAGCCGAACGCAAAATGCCCTTCCGCCTGCAATCCGCGTTCGCGCAACCAGTCCACGCCTTCCTGCAGGATTTCGCGCGCCGTTTCCTCGAAGCGGCCGCACGCGACATCGGTCAACAACCCGGCGCTTTGCGCAATGCTCGAACGCATGTCGACGACGGACAGCAGGTGCGTCTCGGCCTGGAGGTCCAGCGCGAGATTGGCGCCGCAACGCAATGCCTTGCGTCCCTCGAGCGTGCCGTCGTAACACAGCAGAATCTTGTTGTAGCTAGCCATGAGTCCTCCCATTCAACACAACGAACCCTACGCATTCATCATGGTGCGCCGCAAATCGGGACGCAAGGGATGGAAAACGCTGATTCGCCCCGTGGGGCCGATACGCGATGATGCGGTGCATGATCGGGAGGCGCAGGCATCGCGCCGTGCGCGCTCGCCCTGAAGACGTGCAGGCAATGCACTAGAATGGCCCGATCGTGCCGCCCGTTCGCGTCACGCGCGGGCCGCACACCGACATCGCGCTTTCCCGTCATGCCCGTGTGACCGTCAACCGGCGCCTCGGTTCGCGCGCCGGCTTCGGTGCGCACGGTCGCCGGACGCGTCCGCCACGCTGCATCCAACGACAACATTGCCCATGTCCGTCGCACCGATCGAGTTCCAGAACGTCGAAAAACGCTACGGTGACAAGCTCGTCGTCAACAGCCTGTCCTTTCGCGTCCACGCCGGCGAATGCTACGGCCTGCTCGGGCCGAACGGCGCCGGCAAGACCACGACGCTGAAGATGCTGCTCGGCGTCACGTATCCGGACGCCGGGGCGATCTCGCTGTGCGGCGAACCGGTTCCATCGCGCGCGCGCCGTGCGCGACAGCGGGTCGGTGTCGTTCCGCAGTTCGACAATCTCGACCCGGATTTCACGGTTCGCGAGAATTTGCTGGTGTTCAGCCGCTATTTCGGCGTGTCGGCGCACGACGCCCGCGCGCTGGTGCCGTCGCTGCTCGCGTTCGCGAAGCTCGAGAACAAGGCGGACGCGAAGGTCAGCGAGCTGTCGGGCGGCATGAAGCGGCGGCTGACGCTCGCGCGCGCGCTCGTCAACGACCCCGACGTGCTGGTGCTCGACGAGCCGACGACCGGCCTCGACCCGCAGGCGCGGCACCTGATGTGGGAGCGGCTGCGTTCGCTGCTCGCGCACGGCAAGACGATCCTGATCACCACGCATTTCATGGAAGAGGCCGAGCGCCTGTGCGACCGCCTGTGCGTGATCGAGGAAGGCCGCAAGATCGCCGAAGGCGCGCCGCATGCGCTGATCGAATCGGAAATCGGCTGCGACGTGATCGAGATCTACGGCGCCGACCCGGCCGCGCTGCGCGACGAGCTGGCAGCCTTCGCGGAGCGCACCGAGATCAGCGGCGAGACGCTGTTCTGCTACGTGAGCGACCCCGATCCGCTCAATGCGCGGCTCAAGGGCCGCGCCGGATTGCGCTATCTGCATCGCCCCGCCAATCTGGAAGACGTGTTCCTGCGGCTGACCGGCCGCGAGATGCAGGACTGACCGCTCATGGACGTACGCAACTATTCCGCCTCCGCCACGCCCGCGCCGCCGCGCGAATCGCGCTTTGCGATCGCGATGCCCGCAAACGCGACCAACTGGGTCGCCGTGTGGCGCCGCAACTACCTCGTGTGGCGCAAGCTCGCGGTCGCGTCGATGATCGGCAATCTCGCGGATCCGATGATCTACCTGTTCGGGCTCGGTTTCGGGCTGGGGCTGATGGTCGGCCACGTCGACGGCGTGTCGTACATCGCGTTCCTCGCGGCGGGCACGGTCGGATCGAGCGTGATGATGTCCGCGAGCTTCGAGTCGATGTATTCGGGCTTCTCGCGGATGCACGTGCAGCGCACCTGGGAGGCGATCATGCACACGCCGCTCGTGCTCGGCGACATCGTGCTCGGCGAGATCGTCTGGGCGGCCAGCAAGGCGATGCTGTCGGGTTCCGCGATCATGATCGTCGCAGGCCTGCTCGGCTATGCGAGCTTTCCGTCGATGCTCGCCGCGCTGCCGGTGATCGCGCTCGCCGGCCTGGCGTTCGCGAGCGCCGCGATGGTCGTCACCGCGCTCGCGCCGTCATACGATTTCTTCATGTTTTATCAGACGCTCGTGCTGACGCCGATGCTGCTGCTGTCCGGCGTGTTCTTCCCGCTCACGCAGTTGCCGGAGATTGCGCAGCACGCGGCGCATGCGCTGCCGCTCGCGCACGCGGTCGAACTGATCCGGCCCGCGATGCTCGGCCGGCCCGCGTCACACGTCGGCCTGCACGTCGCAGTGCTGGCCGCCTATGCGCTCGGCAGCTTCCTGCTGTCCGCGCGGCTGTTCCGGCGGCGGATGATGCGCTGACCGCGCGACGTCGCGCACGCACGGGGCGCGTCCGGCCCCGCTGCAACGGCGCTTGCACGTCGTGCGCGACGGCGACTGACGTCACTCGTCTTCGTCGCTCCACGGAATCTCGACGTCGGTCAGGAACGCGACGGTCGCGAGCGGGCCGCCCTCGTGACGCCCGAGCTTGCCGTCCGCGCGATGCCATTCGACCCGGAACTGCGTGCCCGGATCGTCGGCCACCAGATAGACCGAGCGCAGCTCTTCCGGCTCCGCATCCTCGACGGGACCGTCGAACGACACGAGCATCTTCTGCGGCCACAGGCCATTCATCGGATCGTAGATGCGCTCGCCCTGCGGAATGTCGACGCTGGCCTCGACGCCGATCGTCGCGGACGCCTCGACGATCATCGCGCCGAGCGCCGACAGCACGGCGGTCGCGCGCGCCGAATTGGCCTGGCGAATCGCGAGATCGCCGCGCGTCAGCGCCTTTTCGAGTCGAGGATGAATCTTGGGTTGGGTCATGCGATTTCCTGATTGCGTCTTGTGAATGGCGCCGCCCGCGCGAAGCGGCGGCGCCGGATGAATAGGATGACGATACGGGCCGGCGCGCGCAATCCCGGACGACGCGTTCGCCCCCGCGCGGCCTGCGGTGCGCCCTGGCCAGGCGCTCCCGCGTGGCGCGCCGTCAGAACCCCAGCGCGATCGCGAGCAGCCCGCTCGCGATGCCGAACGCGACGACGAGCGCCGTGACGATCGCGAGCGTGGCCGGCCGGAACGAGCGCGCGAGCATCGCGAGCGATGGCACGCTGATCGGCGGCAGCGTCATCAGCAGCGCGGCGGCCGGGCCGACGCCCATGCCGAGCGACAGCATCGCCTGGATGATCGGCACCTCGCCTGCCGTCGGAATCACGAACAGCGCGCCCGCGACCGCGAACGCGACGATCCAGCCGAGATGGTTGCCGATGTCCGGGCTGATATGCGGGAACAGCCATGCACGCGCGGCGCCGAGCAGCAGCACGAGCACGAGGTATTCGGGCACGAGCCGCGTGGTCATCCGCGCAAGGATCTTCATCCAGCGCGCGAACGCGTTGCCCGCCGCGGCCTGTTCGGCCACCAGCGCAGCGAGCCGCGTGTCGTCGATGCTGCGGTCCTCCGGGCGCGCGATCCGGTTCAGCAGATAGCCGATCCCGAACACCATCGCGATGCCGAGCACGAGCCGCAGCGCGCTCCAGTGCCAGCCGAGCACGAAGCCCATGAACACCAGCGCGGCCGGGTTCAGCACCGTGTTGCCGAGCCAGAACGCGACCGCGCCGCCCGGCGACGCGTGCCGCTCGCGCAGGCCCGCGACGACGGGCGCCGCGCAGCAGGTGCACATCATGCCAGGCAGCGACAGCAGGCCGCCCGCGGCGACGCTGCCGAAGCCCGTCCTGCCGAGCACGCGCGCGACCCAGTGCGCGGGCAGCAGCGCCTGCACCGCCGAGCCGAGCAGCAGGCCGAGCACCATCGCCTGCCAGATCGCCTTGCCATATGCCCACGCGTAGTCGAGCGCAGCCTTCAGCGACGGTTCGGGCGGCGCCGACGCCGCGCCCATCAGGATCGACTGGCCGATCGAATGATGCTCGGCCGCCAGGAAGGCCTTGTTGTAGTACGGAAACCATTTCACGTAGAACAGGCCCGCGACCGCGATCAGCAGGAAAGTCATCCAGCCGAGCGCCGGATTCGGTTGAGTGCGTGTGGTTGTCATGTTCTGGTCTGAAGTTATGTCGTGGAGGCGATGCCGGCGGCCGTCGCCGGCAACCCGGCCTGGGCGAGCTGCGCGAGCAGCGCGTTCGCCTGTTCGCTCGCATCGGCCGCATTCGGCCGGAAATGGAACGTCAGCGCGCGGCTCGGCTTGCCGAAATGCTCGCGGAAGGTCCGCGCATAGGCCGGATCGTAATGCCGGTCGATCAGTTCGCCAAACAATTCGGCGCGCGCCTGCGCATCGATCAGCCCGCCCCAGCGGTCGACGTCGTCGCGGCTGTGCAGGCCGATCAGCCGCCGCAGCTGCGCCTTGAACGCGTCCGGCTCGTCGAACAGATGGGCGTAATCGTCGAGCAGGAACGCGATGCGCTCGTCGCGCGCCGCGTCGACCTGCACCCACGGCCCCGCGTGAAACGCCTGCAGCAGCGCGAGCGGCAGCTGCACGAGCCCGATCTTGCGGCTTTCCGATTCAACGAACACCGGCCAGGCCGGATCGAAGCGCTCCAGCGCCCCGACGAGCCGCGAGTCGAACGCCTTCTGCGACGGCTGCGGCACGCCCGGCAGCGCGCCGAGCAGCGAGCCGCGATGGCACGCAAGCGCCTCGAGGTCGAGCGTCTGCGCGCCCACGCCGCGCAGCGCCTGCAGCAGGCGCGTCTTGCCGCAGCCGGTGTGGCCGACGAGCGCGATGTAGCGGAACCGGGTCGGCAGCGTGTCGAGCGTCGCGCACACCGAGCGACGATACGCCTTGTAGCCGCCGTCGAGCTGGCGCGCCTGCCAGCCGATCAGGTTGAACCAGGCGGTCATCGACCCCGAACGCTTGCCGCCGCGCCAGCAGTAGATCAGCGGACGCCAGTTGCGCGGCCGGTCGGCGAAGGTCGTATCGAGGTGGCGTGCGATGTTGCGCGCGACCATCGCCGCGCCGACGCGCGTCGCCTCGTACGGCGACACCTGGCGGTACATCGTGCCGACGAGCACGCGCTCCTCGTTGCTGAGCACGGGCGCGTTGAGCGCGCCGGGGATGTGGTCCTCGGCAAACTCGAGCGGCGTGCGCACGTCGATGATCTCGTCGAACTCGCCGGCGCGATCGAGGGTGACAATCAGGTTCTTCAATTTGGCGTCAAGCGGCCCGGCCCCGGCATGGGGGGCCGCAGCGGTGCGGATAGGTGGATCGAGGGATTATCTCACGCGGCGGCTTCGCGGGCGTCGCACCGGGGACGGCGCGGCGCGCGTCGCCGTGATCGCGTCGACCAGATGATCGCGAAACGCGCGCACCGACGCCGGCAGGTCGCGCCCCGCCATCGTCTGGATCTGGATGCTCCGCTCGCCCAGTTGAGGATCCGTCAGCGGGATGACGACGAAGCCGTCCGCGTCGCAGCGGTCGCGCACCGACAGCAGGCCGGCGAACATCACCGCGCCCGTATGTTGCGCGTAGCGGTACATCACCGCCGTGTTGTTGCTCGTCAGCTCGGGCTCGAGCAGCAGCCCGTCGAGCGCGCACGCGATGTCGATCAGCTGGCGCACGGTGGTGCCCGCCTCGGGCAGCACGTGCGGATGGCGCGCGACGTCGGCAAGCGACACCGCTTCGCGCGCCGCGAGCGGGTGGTCGCGTCGCACCAGCGCGTAGATCGGCGCCCGTTCGGTGTGCTCGACGCGCACGCCCTTCTCCGGCGCGAGGCTGAACGTCAGCGCGAGATCCGCATCGCCGTCGCGCACGCGCCGTGTCGCATCGGCCGGCGACACGACCCACAGAGAGAAGTCGACGCCCGGGTGACGCGCCTTGAAGCTCGCAAGCACGCCCGGCAGGAAATCGATCGCGAAGCCTTCCGTGCACGCAATCTTCAGCAGGCTGCCGTGCAGCGCGTCGAGGCCGCCGATCTCCTTCATCACGTGTTCCGCCTCGAGCAGGCTGCGCTGCGCGAAGCTCAGGAGCCGCTCGCCCGCCTCCGACAGCGCCATCCCGCGCGGACGGCGCTCGAACAGCGGCGCGCCCAGCTCGCTCTCGAGCTTCGCGATCTGCCGGCTGACCGCGGACACGGCGACGTGCAGCCGCGCGGCGGCGTCGCTGAGCGAGCCGGTGCGCGCCACTTCGACGAAATACCGCAGCGCGAGGCCATGCAGGAACGCCGCCATCGTTCGGTCTCCCGAGGCCGTTGCCGGCCGTTCTGCCTTGCCTTTTCGGCAAAGAAAGGTTCGAAATTCGATGATTGTGACAAAAAAAACGGCTTCCTAGAATCGATCGCACTTCGGGTCACCTGCGCGCGACCCGCCGCCCGACCGCTTTGCATCGGACCAGAGGAGACCCGCCTTGAGCCGTACCGCCGCCATCCAGCACGCGCTGAACCAGTTCGAATCCGGCGCGTTCCTCGCCACCCTGAGCCGCCGCATCGGGCTGCGCACCGAAAGCCAGGAAAGCGGCTCCGCCGCCGCGCTGCGCACGTACCTGACCGACGAGATCGCGCCCGAGGCCGAACGCCTAGGCTTCGCCACCCGCATCGCCGACAACCCCGTCGACGGCGGCGGGCCGTTCCTGCTCGCGTCGCGACACGAGGACGACGCGCTGCCGACCGTG
The DNA here is from genome assembly GCF_002097715.1 of Burkholderia ubonensis subsp. mesacidophila. Lineage (NCBI taxonomy): Bacteria > Pseudomonadati > Pseudomonadota > Betaproteobacteria > Burkholderiales > Burkholderiaceae > Burkholderia > Burkholderia ubonensis. The sequence goes on along the minus strand of NZ_CP020737.1, from coordinate 1,714,414 downwards.
CTGATCTACGGCCACGGCGACGTCGTGCGCGGCTACGACGCGCAATGGCGCGCGCCGCTGTCGCCGTGGTCGCTAACCGTCGACGGCGACCGCTGGTACGGCCGCGGCAGCGCCGACAACAAGGGCCAGCATTCGATCAACCTCGCCGCACTCGCGAGCGTGCTGGCCGCGCGCGGCGGCCGGCTCGGCTTCAATGCCAAGCTGCTGATCGAGATGGGCGAGGAAACCGGCTCGCCCGGCCTCGACGCGCTGTGCCGCCGCGAACGCGCCGCGCTCGCCGCCGACGTGCTGATCGCGTCCGACGGGCCGCGCATCGCCGCCGAGCGACCGACGGTCTTCCTCGGCTCGCGCGGCGCGGTCAACTTCACGTTGAGCCTGCGCGCCCGCGACGGCGCGCATCATTCGGGCAACTGGGGCGGGCTGCTGCGCAATCCGGCGATCGTGCTCGCGCATGCGCTCGCGAGCCTCGTCGATGCGCGCGGCGCGATCCGCGTCGACGGCCTGCGCCCGCCGCCGATCCCCGCCGCGGTGCGCGACGCGCTCGCCGATCTCGCCGTTGGCGGCGGCCCCGGCGATCCGGCGCTCGACGCCAACTGGGGCGAACCGGGCCTCAGCCCCGCCGAACGCGTGTTCGGCTGGAATACGCTCGAGATCCTCGCGTTCAAGGCCGGCAACCCCGAGCATCCGGTCAACGCGATCCCGCCTGCCGCGTATGCGCACTGCCAGCTGCGCTTCGTCATCGGCACCGACTGGAAAGCGCTGCACGCGCACCTGCGCGCGCACCTCGACGCGCACGGCTTCGCCGACGTCGAGGTCGACGTCGAGCGCGGCGCGCCCGCGACGCGCCTGCCGCCCGACGATCCGTGGGTACGCTGGGCGGTCGCGTCGCTCGCGCGCACGACCGGCAAGAAGCCGGCGATCCTGCCGAACCTCGGCGGCACGTTGCCGAACGAAGTGTTTGCCGACACGCTCGGCCTGCCGACGCTATGGGTGCCGCACTCGTATCCGGCATGCGCGCAGCATGCGCCTGACGAGCACCTGCTGGGCAGCGTCGTGCGTGAAGGACTCCAGATGATGGCCGGGCTGTTCTGGGATCTCGGCGACGCCGCCCCGCCCGTTCGCCGCCACACGCCCGATATCGCCGGCGCCGGCGTTTGACGCGCCGCCGCCGCGAAGCCGCAACGCCTCGCCTGTCGTCCAACCCTTCAACGGACACGCTCACACGATGAACACCACCACCCTCGCCACGCAGGAAGCCGTTCATCCCGGCGCCGCGAAAATGCGCCGCATCATCCTTGCGGCGTCGATCGGCAACGCGCTCGAATGGTTCGACCTGATCGTCTACGGCTTCTTCGCGGTGACGATCGCGAAGCTGTTCTTCCCCGCGACGAGCGAGGCAACGTCGCTGCTGCTCACGCTCGGCACGTTCGGGCTGTCGTACCTGATCCGACCGATCGGCGGCTTCGTGCTCGGCGCGTACGCGGACCGCGCCGGGCGCAAGGCGTCGCTGCTGCTGTCGATCGCGATGATGATGGGAGGCACGCTGCTGATCGCGACGATGCCGACCTACGCGTCGATCGGCCTTCTCGCGCCGCTCGGGATCATGTTGTCAAGGCTGATGCAGGGCTTCTCCGCAGGCGGCGAATTCGCGAGTTCGACCGCGTTCCTCGTCGAACACGCGCCGCAGCGGCGCGGCTTCATGTCGAGCTGGCAGTTCGCGAGCCAGGGTCTCGCGACGCTGCTCGCATCGGGTTTCGGCGCGCTGCTGACGAGCACGCTGACGCCCGCGCAGCTCGAGAGCTGGGGCTGGCGCGTGCCGTTCCTGTTCGGGCTCGCGATCGGGCCGGTCGGGCTATACATCCGCCGCTACGTCGACGAAGGCGTCGAGTTCACGACGCAAGCACGTTCGGAGGCGCCCGTGCGCGAGCTGTTCGCCGGCCAGAAGATGCGCGTCCTGCTCGCGATCGGCGTGCTCGTGATCTCGACCGCGGTGAACTACATGGTGCTGTACATGCCGACCTACGCGATCAAGCAGCTCGGCCTGACCGCGTCGACCGGCTTCGCGGCGACGCTCGCCACCGGCTTCATCCTCACGCTCTTCACGCCGCTCGTCGGCCACTGGTCCGATCGCGCCGGGCGGATCCGCGTGATGACGGCCGCGGCGCTGCTGATGCTCGTCACGGTCTGGCCGACGTTCGCGTGGCTCACGCGCCATGCGTCGTTCGCGACGATGCTCGCCGCGCTGATCTGGATCGGCGTGCTGAAGGCGATGTACTGCGGCGCGCTACCCGCGTTGATGGCGGAACTGTTCCCGGCGCAGACGCGCGCGACCGGGCTCGCGGTCAGCTACAACACGGGTGTCACGCTGTTCGGCGGCTTCGCGCCGTTCGTGATCACGTGGCTCATCAGCGCGACCGGCAACCGCCTGTCGCCGGCGCTCTACCTGATGGGCTGCGCGTTGCTGAGCCTCGCGGCGCTGTTCGTCGCGCGCACGCGCCTGCGGATGCGCTGACCGGCATACCCTCCACGCGTTCACGGCTCCCGCGGCGACGCATGCCGCGCGGGCCGTCCGTCGTTTACGGCGCGGGGTTCGGCTGCCGTTCGTGCAGCGCGTCGATCTCCGCGAGAATCTCGTCGGACAGCTTGACGTCGACGCTGCCGATGTTCTCCTTCAGCTGCTCGAGCGATGTCGCACCGATAAGGTTGCTGGTCAGGAACGGTCGGCTGTTGACGAACGCCAGCGCGAGCTGCGCCGGCGACAAGCCGTGCCGCTTCGCGAGCGCGACATAGCGCGACGTCGCCTCGACCGCCTGCGGCTTGCTGTAGCGCTGGAAGCGCTCGAACAGCGTGATGCGCGCGCCGGCTGGGCGGGCGCCGTTCTCGTATTTGCCGGACAGCCAGCCGAACGCGAGCGGCGAATACGCGAGCAGGCCGACGCCTTCGCGATGCGTGAATTCCGACAGGCCGTTCTCGAAGGTCCGGTTCAGCAGGCTGTACGGGTTCTGGATGCTGGCGATGCGCGGCAGCCCGAGCTTCTCGGCCGCGCGCAGGAATTGCGCGACGCCCCACGGCGTCTCGTTCGACACGCCGATCGCGCGCACCTTGCCCGCCTTCACGAAATCCGCGAGCACCGCGAGCGTCTCCTCGATCGGCACCGTATAGGCGTCGTCGATCCACGGATACGCGGGACGGCCAAACGTCGTCGTGCTGCGGTCCGGCCAGTGGAGCTGGTAGAGATCGACGTAATCCGTCTGCAGGCGCTTGAGGCTGCCGTCGAGCGCCTCGGTCAGGTTCTTGCGGTCGAACTGGTTGCCCTCGCCGCGGATATGACGCGGATTGTGCGGCTGCCGGGCCGGGCCGGCGATCTTCGTCGCGAGCACGATCCTGTCGCGCAGCGCGCGATGCTGCGCGAGCCACGTGCCGATGTACTGCTCGGTGCGCCCCTGCGTTTCAGGTTTCGGCGGCACCGGATACATTTCCGCGGCGTCGACCAGCGTGACGCCCTGCCCAATCGCGTAGTCGAGCTGCGCGTGCGCGTCGCGCTCCGTGTTCTGCTCGCCCCACGTCATCGTGCCGAGACCGATCAGGCTGACTTCGATGCCCGAATCGCCAAGTGTGCGGTATTCCATGCTGTTCCTGTCACGTCGGTGGAAAGCAGGAACGCTATCACAATGAAATGCTCCCTTCAGAAGGGCCGCCCGGCGGCTTACAACCGGCCTGCGGCGGCGGGTTTCGGTTGCCGCTTCGGCTTCGGCGTCACTACGGGCGCTGAATGAAGCAGGTCGCCGACGCGTGCGCGACGATCTTGTCATCCGGCGTCTTCAGCGTGCCTTCGGCGACGCCGAGCGAGCGCGACAGGTGAATCACGCGGCCTTCCGCGATCAGGTCGACGTCGCGCGGCACCGGCCGCAGCATCTTCACGTGCAGGTCGACGGTTCCGTAGCCGACGCCCGCGTCGAGCATCGAATGCACCGCGCAGCCGGTGACCGAATCGAGCACCGTCGCCGCGAAGCCGCCGTGCACGCCGCCGAGGGGGTTCAGGTGCCGACCGTCCGCGCGCGCCGCCATCTTGATGTAGCCGAGCTCGACCTCGAGCGGCCGCATCGGCATGGTCTCGGAAATCGACGCGAGCGGCACGTCGCCCGTCACAGCGGCACGCAACAGCTCGATACCGGACATCGAAAGCGGGTTCATCAGTTCGTCTCCTGATTGAAAGCGCGTCGCCGCGCGAGTAAGTTCCAAATTGGAACCGATTATTCATCGCGTGAACCTGGCTGTCAACGCGGGTACCGCCCGATCCTTCCGAGGGGCAGTTCTATAATCGAACCCGCCAATTCGCTGAACCGACTGACGAGACTCGACGATGAAATGGGATGACATCGGCACGCTGAACTGTTCGGTCGCCCGCACGCTCGCCGTGCTCGGCGACCGCTGGACCATGCTGATCCTGCGCAACGCCTTCCTCGGCTGCCGCCGCTTCGATGCGTTCCAGGCCCAGCTCGGACTGACCCGCCACGTACTCGCCGAGCGTCTCGCGCGCCTCGTCGACGACGGCGTGCTCGTCAAGCGCGCGTACCAGGAGCGTCCGCCGCGCTTCGAATACCGGCTGACCGAGAAAGGCCGCGACCTGTACCCTGCGCTGCTCGCGCTGATGGCCTGGGGCGACCGCTGGAAGGACGACGGCAACGGGCCGCCGCTGCAGTTGCGCCACCGCACCTGCGGTCATCTGATGCATGCGGTTCCGGTGTGCTCGGCCTGCGGCGAGCCGCTCGACCCGCGCGACGTGCAGCCCGAAGCCGGCCCCGGTTGGGTGGCGCCGCCGCACACAACGGAAGCGTCCGGCGAATGATGCGCCGCGCCGGCGGCGGCAAGCCCGTGCGCCACGCGCCGCTTGCAGGCATGCAATCGGCTGCCGCCTCGCACGCGGTTGCGCTGGCATGCGACGTGCCGGTCTGCTTCGGCGCAAACCGGTCGCACTGACTCGCGACGCACGCCGACGCACCGGCCGCACGTACCGCACCGCCACGCCGCACTCGCACACGCCGGCACGCACCTGCTTGCGCACGATCGCACGCAATCCGCACGGACACAGACGTGGCCGCGACCGCGCGTCTGCGTTACACTCACCGCCCTTTGTCTCAAAATCCTCCGTTGTCCACGATGTTGTCGCGAAATCGCCTTGCCGCCGTTTGCGTTGCCTCTTCCTTGCTCGTCATGCCGTACGCGGCATTCGGAAAAACGCAGACCGAGTCGCTGCTGCAACAGGCGATCGATTTCGTGTCGCGCCTGTTGCCGGCTCCAACGCACGAGGCGCCGGCCAGCCAGGTCGTCGAATCGGCGTTCTCGCCCGACGCCGGCGCCGAAGCGCTCGTGCTGAAGGCGATCGGCGCCGCACGCAGCTCGATCCGGGTCGCGGCCTACTCGTTCACGTCGCCTCCCGTCACGCGTGCACTGCTCGCCGCGAAGCGACGCGGCGTCAACGTGGCGGTCGTCGTCGACGACAAGGGCAATCGCGCGAAAAGCAGCAAGCAGGCGCTGAACCTGCTCGTCAACGCGGGCATCCCGACGCGCACGATCGATGTGTACGCGATCCATCACGACAAGTACCTCGTGATCGACGCCGAACACGTCGAGACCGGATCGTTCAACTACAGCGCGTCGGCGGCGTCACGCAATTCCGAGAACGTCATCGTCGTGTGGAACAACCCGCAACTGGCGTCACGCTATCTCGCGCACTGGCAAAGCCGCTTCGACCAGGCCACGCCGTATCGCTCCGCATACTGACGGCGCCGGCGCGTGACGCACGCGTCCACCGTCGACGCGGCGCCGCGCGTCGACATGCACGGCACGGATCGATGATCGGCGACTGGCGAACGTTGCTCAACCCTGCCGAACGGCCAACGACGCGCCGCGCCGATGCGGTCAACGGATCTCGCCCGATCGCCCGGCCACGACGCTGACCCGCGCCTCCAGCGCGCAGTTGCTCCTGCGCGCATGCGCGTCGCTGGCCGCAGGCGTGGCCGCGGCGGCAACGCTCATCGACGATGCACCGCGAAGGCACGCCTCGTCGGCAGCGAGGTAGTTCTGGACCATCGGATAGATGATGTAGAGCGCAAAAGCGAGATACCCGGCGTACAGGAAGCGGACCATATTGCGTTTTCTTGAACAATAACTTCGCTCTGTTTACGGCACTGCAACGAACGACTTTAGGCGGGCGGCGACGCGCACACGCGGGACATCGCCGTGCAGCACAGTGCGCCGCGCCTTGGCGGCGCGCCGCGGAATGCGCGATACTCTCCCGCATGAAACCGGCGGGCGCGCGACGGCACCGGCCGCTCCGGGCCGCATCGTACCCCTGACCGGCACACAACCGACACCCGGTCTTCGTCGCCGGGACACGGGACAAGGCCCATGCAAATCGCACCCAAACCGCCCGACGAAGCGGCTCGCCTCGCCACGCTGCATTCGCTCGACATCCTCGACACAGCGCCGGAAGAACGTTTCGACCGTGTCACCCGCCTCGCGCGACGACTGTTCGACGTACCGATCGCACTCGTCAGTCTCGTCGACGAAAACCGCCAGTGGTTCAAGAGCCGCATCGGCCTCGACGCCGCCGAAACGCCTCGCGACGTGTCGTTCTGCGCGCACGCGCTGCTCGCGCGCGACGCGCTGGTGATCCCCGATGCCCGTCTCGACGAGCGCTTTCACGACAACCCGCTCGTCACCGGCACGCCGGGCATCCGCTTCTATGCTGGTCAACCGTTGCGCGCGCCGAACGGCGCACGGATCGGCACGCTGTGCCTGATCGACACCCAGCCCCGCTCGCTCGCCCCCGACGAACTGTCGCTGCTCGAGGACCTCGCCCACATGACCGAACGCGAGATCGCCGCGCTGCATCTCGCGACCACCGATGAGCTCACGCAACTGACCAACCGGCGCGGCTTCGAGACGCTCGCCCGGCACGTGCTGACGCTGTGCGCGCGGCTCGACCGGCACGCGGCGCTGCTGTTCTTCGACCTGAACGAGTTCAAGTCGATCAACGACCGCTTCGGCCACGCCGAAGGCGACCGCGCGCTCAAGGCATTCGCGGACACGCTGACGGGAACGCTGCGCGACAGCGACGTGATCGCGCGCCTCGGCGGCGACGAATTCGTCGTCCTGCTGAGCGCGACTGACGCAGCCGACGCCGACGAAGCCGTCAGGCGCGTGTCGCGCGCGCTGGCGGCACGCAACGACGCGGACGCGCGCGGCTATGCGATCCGGTTCAGCACCGGCCGTGTCGAGTACGATCCCGCGCGCCACCACACGGTATCCGACCTGCTCGCGTCGGCGGACCGCCACATGTACGAAGACAAGCAGCGCGGCAAGGCGGCGCGCGCCTGACCGGCGCACGTCGCGCACCCCGCACGACCTGCCGGCGCGCGCGCCGCGATGCGCACCGGCCGCGGCGCGCGCATGCCCGGCTGGCCGAAACCGCTCAGCCTCCGCATCCGGGCGCGCTGGCCATTGCGTCGCGGATCTGCTCCGGCGTCAGGTCGCGCTGATGCGTCGCGAGCGACCAGCGATGCCCGAACGGATCCTCGACCTGGCCATAGCGGTCGCCCCAGAACATGTCGGCCGGCGGCATCGTGACCTTCGCGCCGGCCGCCGCGGCCTGCGCGATCGCCGCATCGACGTCCGGCACGAACAGATGCAGGCAGACGGCCGTTCCTTTCAATGCCTTCGGTCCGAGCGCGCCGTGCTCGGGCATTTCGTCGACGAGCATCAGCGACGAATCGCCGATGGTCAGGCAGGCGTGAATCAGCTTGCCGTTCGGGGCCGGCAGGCGCACCCGCTCGACGGCGTTGAACGCCTGCTTGTAGAACTCGATCGCATCGGCGGCGCCGGCGCAGATCAGGTGCGGCGTAAGCGTGCGCATCCCTTCCGGGATCGGTTTGACGGACGTGGACATGAGCGGGCTCCTTGAGTCGGTTGTCGGATCGGAAAACGGAACGCGGCGCGCGATGCGCACGCCTCCGACCTTACGACGGGCGAGCAGGCACGGAATCGACAGACCGGGCCGAAAATTTTTTTGGGTGCGGTGGCGATGCGATCCGCCGACGGTTTCGCCTGCCCGCACCGGTCCGGTCGGCGCCATATTTCCGGCCGGCGTCGAGGGCGAGCGAAGCGCGTGCTTCATCGCCCCACCGCGTCCGGAGAGAGACGGACGGGGGGCCGCACGGCCTGACCGAAGGCGAAACGCAATACGGCGTGCGCACGACGCCGCATGCGTGCCTGAAATCGCTGCAGCCGACCAACGCGCGTATCGACGTACGCGCACTGAAAAACGCCTATCGACAGCGGATCGACGAACTGCAGGACTTGCCGGATTTCCCCGAAGCCGTGAAAAACGGGGGCGGCAGCCGGTTCCGGCTCGACGATGTCTCCACGCAGTTCGACTTCAACGTGCGGATGTACGCCGATTGCCTGACGCCGAAGGACACGGAGAGCGAGACCTGCCATACGCCCGGACAAATATCCGTCTACCGGAAAGGCGCGGCAGACGATCGACATGCCGATCATCTTCGCGACGCTGATGGCATCCGGCAAGCCGCTCGCCAATTCCGCCCGGCCTTACGACGATCAGGGAGTCATCAACGTCGGCGACTTCAACTTCGACGGTCACGACGATTTCGACGTCCAGACCTGCAACGAGGGCAACTATGGCGGGCCGAGTTACGACGTCTACGTGTTCGATCCGAAAAGCGGCAAGTTCATCCCCAACGATGTGCTGAGCGAGCTGACGCGGTCGTCGCTCGGTTTCTTCGACGTCGACGCCAGGCACAAGCGACTCCGTACGCTCGGCAAGAGCGGATGCTGCTGTCACGAGACGACCGTCTATCGCGTCGAACGGAATCGGCCAGTCCCGGTGGAACGGCATAGCGAGGACGGAATGCGCGGCGACGGCAGGATGGCGATCACCGACGAGCGCCTGGTCAACGGAAAGTGGCAGCGGAAGGTGCGTTATCTGTCGCACTAAGGGCCGGTCGCGCGGGGCGCGAGCGACAACTTCGGCTGCGGTGTACGATCGATGCCGCGCTCGCGTTGCGCGTCGCGCAACAGCAGCCAATCCGACGGCCCGGGATCGTCGGGCCATTTCCGAACCGCATAAGGAGTGTAATTTTGGCGACCTATATCGTCTTCACCCTTGAAAGCACGCAGGACCAGCAAGAACTCGACATCTACCAGAGCAAGGTCGGCGCAACGCTCGCCGGCCATCCGCTGAAGGTGCTCGCTGCGTACGGCGATCAGGAGACGCTCGAGGGCGAAGGCCCGGAAGGCGTCGTGATCGTCGAGTTTCCGTCGAAGGCGGCGGCGCACGCATGGTACGACGGCCCCGAATACCAGGCGGTCGTCCAGCATCGCTTCAAGGGTGGACGCTATCGCGCGGTGCTGGTCGAGGGCACGTGAGCGAAGCGGCTGCCGAAGCACCGCCCGTCTTCGCATTCGCGCGAAAAAAATCCCCACGGGCCTTGAAACCGTGGGGATGTGAAAAACCGTTGAGAGACACGGTGTCCGACCGAGGGTCTTGAAGCATTCGGGTAAGGTCAGACGCGTTGAAGTTTACTGGCCCGGGGATGGCAGCCGGACGCACATTTTCGCTTGCGTCGAACCATCACAGTTCGCATGGCCGGAATCCGGTCGGTTGCGGATGCATAGCGAAAAAGGTCCCCGTGGCGTCTGAGTCCACGGGGACGTCAACAACCCGCGGAGAGACTCGCGGTGTCTGGACAGCACGCTCAGGCACGAGGGTAAATCCAGACGCCGCGGAGTTTAGATGTGCCGTCGATCCGAATGAAGACACAGATGCGGCCGGTTCGCAGCGTTACAGGTCGTTGGATGCATCGGGAAGCGTTGCATCGTCCCAGGATTCTTCGGCGCTTCGCGTCACGACGTTCATCTGGTCGGCACGCCAACGAGGCGAACCTTCGCTATGCGAGAATTGAGGCCTCTGACCACTTCAACCCACACACGACAGGTTTCGCATGACCACGCACATCACCATCGAATTCACCGAACACGCGGCGGAAGCAGTCGGCGATCAAACCAGCACCAGCTTTTCCTACGACCAGGGTGCACATCTTCCGCAACCGGGCGATTTCGTCGAACTCGAGAATTTGAATCAGACGTTTCTTGTCATTGGCCGGGTGTTTTCGCTCAAGACCAACACGAGCGCCGTCAAACTCGTTCTCGACCTGCCTCCCGCCGATGATCAGCAGGGGTTCGATCCGGAGTCTTGGGGGAAGTCGGGCGAGTAACGCCGGTAATCGGATCGGCGATGCGTGACGTTCAGGCGTGACGGCTGGATGGCCATCGCCTTGATCGGATATCGGGTCTCGGTACATTCGAGATTCGAGGATGCGCTCAATGCAAAAAGCCCGCTTGCTTTCGCATAGCGGGCTTCGATGTTGGTTGCGGGGATAGGATTTGAACCTATGACCTTCGGGTTATGAGCCCGACGAGCTGCCAGACTGCTCCACCCCGCGACCAAGATTGTAAGCGAACGCGTCCGCCGATGCAAACAGAAAGCCCGCTCAAAGGCGGGCTTCATTTTCTTTCGGCGCACCGCTCCTCCACCGGAGAGAGTCACGCACTTAAGCGGTATCGGTCATTTGCGAGAACACTACAGTTTTCGCGGCTTACCAGCGACCAAGAGGCAGAAGTCTCCAGCAGCTTGCCAAGGACCGCGAGCGCATCGGCGATCGTGCCGATTTCCGTCGAGTGAGCCTGGTTCATGACTCGCGCGACCTTCTGCGGCCGCATCTCCATACGCCGCGCGAGTTCAGTTGGCGACACTCCCTGAGCCAGTATGTCGTTCATCGGGCAGGCGTGGGCGCGCACCAAAGCCGACGACCACACCACCGCCATGGTCACGTCCGGCTCTAGCAGCACTCGCCCCATCGCGAAGCTATTGCACAAGCGATTTCCGGTCGCATGCATCTGGCGGCGCGACGAGCACGAGTCCCTAGAACTTCGGGACCACAGAAACATCAAGGTCCGCAGCGGCAGCCCCCACAACACCCACAAGCGTCTTCCTCGGTACATTAGCCATCGAGCAACGCCCTCTTCCCCTGTACTTGATCAGGCAGTACGCTTGCAGCCCGATGTAACCGAGCGTCGTCAGCGCGGTGTACCGGTTGATGTCGTGGCTCGTGAGTCAAAACCAGAAATTGCAGCCCACCGCCGGCATAGCCTTCATCGCGCTCGCAACGACTTCGTCCTTCATCGAGCCCCCGTTATGAAAAAGCCGCCCGAAGGCGGTATATGAGCCAAGCGATCTCGTCTATGCGGTGCACCTTGCTACAATGTCCGCCCTATCGCTATCGACTCGTTTGAGCAACTACATGATTACGCGCGACGACGTTATATCTGCCTATTCACTCCTTCTTGGCCGGCAGCCCGAGAGTGATGGTGCCATCTCGTCATGGCTTGACTCGTGCAGCAGCACTGACGAGCTTGTTGTGGGAATTGTGGGTTCTGAAGAATTCTCGAAGCGAGCAACGTCCATTGCACGCAAGCGAACGATGGACAATTTCGGAAGGTCAGATGCCCTTTCATCGTCCAAGATCAAGGCAGAGCCAAACCTGGTCCGGTGGCTTCGAGATCTCGATTCGATTTCCGGCTGGCTTTCGCCCGGTACGGCTTTCATGTCTGCAGGTCTTGCACAGATACAAGCCGAACATGGGTACCGCGGCAACATCGTGGAGATTGGCGTCTACCACGGCAAGTACCTGACCGGACTTGCGACAACACTCCTCGATGGAGAGAAGGCAATTGCCATCGACGTATTCGACGATCAATCGAAAAATGCTGATCTCGTCGGGTACGACGAGGTTGGCTCATCTGGAATTCACGACCTGACGCAACAAGCCTTCCTCGATAACGCGAAGCGTTACTGCCCGAATGCAGACATCGCAGTTATTCAGCGATCATCGCTCGAAGTCAGACCGGAAGACATTCTCAGCCACGGCGACAAAGTGAGATTCTTCTCGATCGACGGAGGCCATACCCTAGACGTTTTGCTCAACGACTTACATCTCGCGGTGGCGACGCTGGCGCCACACGGGATTATTTCCATTGACGATATTCTCAATCCTCAATGGCCAGGCATCATCACTGGTGTCGTTCGCTTCTTTGACGGCGAGACCAACTTGCGACCAGTCGCATTCGTCTCCAACAAATTGCTTTGCGCATTCGAACCATTTGCCAACTTCTATCGAAAGGCGCTCCTCGACATCGCTCCGCAGGCAATTCAAAGACGCGACGTAGAATTTTCAAACTACACCGCGGATCAATACCAAGACGGCGACGAGTACGATCGCTTCCTGGCCAGCATCAACGGTTGAACGTAACTTTGATTCGGGTGGGACCTCGGCATCGGATCCGAGGCCACTCTGTATCGCATGACATGTGTCTGGCAGCGATGGCATCGCCGGACCGACTGTTCAACCCGGCCGGATCGCAGGCGAACATCCAACTCGGCGAACAGAACTGAGCCACCGATCTGGGGCCGTGGACAATCACTTAATTGTGATCTCATGGAGGTCATCGAAACACTGCCCCCATGTTTGTTGCTTGAACTTCACCGAAATCCGAGATTGCAAAATCATGCAATCGCTCAGGACTCTCGATAAGCGACCTCATGACCTCGAATGCTTGTCTGGGTTCGTAGGGATCGAACCGAAGCTCTTCGAACGGAATGATTTCCGGAAGTCTCGCTGTATTGGATGTGGCGCAGACCTTTCCGTAATGGAAAATCTCGCACGCCGGCAAGCCCCATCTTTCGTAAATCGCAGGGAACGCAGCGAACAGACAGTTGTCGATCAGAGACGTCAGCTCATCGTTTTCGACGCCATGATGGATCTCAGCGAGATCCTTCGCTAGCGGATCGTGTTTAAGCAGGTATTCAACATCTCCAGTCAGCCCCTCCCGATCGACTATGATCACATCGGACACGATTCGCCGATATGTTGCGTAAGAAACCGTCACGCGTAGTTGAGGAGAATGTGATTCTTCCGAATCTCCATCGTGCCGATCGACAACACATACGGTCGCCCCATGACCGAAGCGTTTCGCCTCTACCCGCACACCGGCGCGCGGAAGATATCGTTCTCGTACAAGTACCCGGACGGTCACTCCGAAACTCTCGCGAGCGCGGCGCACGGCAAAGCGACGCGTGATCGACATTCAGAAAGGCACGATCATCGCCGACTCGGTCGGCCAGGCAATCGAGCGGTTCCGTGATGAGGTCGGCGCTAACCATTTCCGCGATCCGTCGAGCGATGGCAAAAGACCGTGCGCGATTCCGCCTACGATCGCCTGCCCCGATTCTTCGGGCACATAGCGCCGCAGCGACTCGCAACCATCCACGGCTACCAGTTCCTCGACGCGCGCGCGAAGACCAGCGCGCCGATCGGCGCCAACAAGGACATGGCGCTGATGTCGACGATGTGCAATTACTGGATCCGATGGGGGCTTATCAAGGCGAATCCGTTCGGTGGGACGAGGCAGAACAAGGCGGATCGCGACGTCCGCGCGATCGAGCACCACCAGGTCCTGCGCTTCGACCTCTGGGCGCTGCGTCAGGACCAGGCATACCGCACGATGGGTGTCGCCGCGATGTTCTGCTACCTCACTGGGTTCCGCGCTGCCGAGGTGCGCCCGCACGACATGTCCGGACTGACGGACGCCGGCGTGCGCGTCATCGGTTCAAAGCGAAAGAAAGGTGAGGCGCAAACCGTCAAGCTCCGACACTGGTCGCCACGGCTGCGCGCCGTCGTCGAGCGCGCGAAACGCGGCCGGAAGGTCGAGAGTCTGTTCCTCTTCCCGAACCGGAAGGGGCTGATGTACTCGAAGAGCGGATGGGCATCGGTGTGGCAGGACGCGATGTACGCCTTCATCGGCGAGTACGACGCAGAGATCGCGAAGGAATTCGAGGTCAAGAAGATGCGCGAGGCGGCGCAGCGCATCGCGAACCGAATCAATCGGCCGGTCAAAGGCGGGATGGAGCTGATGCTCACGAAGCACGCCGACTACTTCTCGCTGCAGGACATTCGCCCCGCGGCGATTACGACGAAGCTCGAGAATCGATCAGCCGATGCATACGATTTCGCGGCGCACTCGAACCCGAGCACAACGCATCGGCACTACGATAGACGGAAGGTAAAGGCCACGAGCGCGACAGAGTGAATTCCGAAATTCGAGTTCCCGTTCCGAAATTCACATCACGGAAAGCAAAACAGGCACCGAAGTGCCTGTTTTGCTTGAGAATTCTGGGGTGGCTGATGGGACTCGAACCCACGACGACAGGAATCACAATCCTGGACTCTACCAACTGAGCTACAGCCACCACTGATACTGCTTGCCTCTTCGCTGCGCCGCTTGGTGATCAGCAGCAGAGAAATGAGATTATATGGGGTCTCTTTAATCTTGCCAAGCGTTTTTTTCAAAAATTTCTTCGGCAGCGAAAAGATGCGCACGCGCCTCGTCGAACACGGCCAGATCGCCGCGTGCGAGCTGCTTGTTGTCCGACAGCACGCGCCGCCAGCCGCGCGCCCCCGCAACGCCGCGATACAGCCCGAGCGCATGGCGCACGACCGCGCCGAGGTAGGTGCCGCGCTTCAGCTCCGCCGCGCAGTATTCGATCAACCGCGCCTCCGCTTCCTCGCGCGTCGGCGCTGCGTCGCTCGCGCCATAGAACCGCGCATCGACGCCCGCCAGCACATAAGGATTGTGATACGCCTCGCGGCCGAGCATCACGCCGTCGACGTGCTCGAGATGCTGCGCAACCTCGTCGAGCGTCTTGATACCGCCGTTGATCACGATCTCCAGCGACGGGAAGTCACGCTTCAGCCGATATGCATAGTCGTACTTGAGCGGCGGAATCTCGCGATTTTCCTTCGGCGACAGCCCTTTCAGGATCGCGTTGCGCGCATGCACGACGAACACCTCGCAGCCCGCTTCGGCAACCGTGCCGACGAAATCCCGCACGAATTCATATTCCTCGACCGCATCGACGCCGATCCGGTGCTTGACGGTCACCGGCACCGACACGGCATCGCGCATCGCCTTCACGCAATCCGCGACGAGCTGCGGCTCGTTCATCAGGCACGCGCCGAACGCGCCGCGCTGCACGCGTTCCGACGGGCACCCGCAGTTCAGGTTGATTTCGTCATAGCCCCATTGCTCGCCGAGCTTCGCGGCGCGCGCGAGATCGTCCCGCTCGCTGCCGCCGAGCTGCAGCGCGACCGGCGATTCGCTCGGCGTGAACGCGAGGTGGCGCTGCGCGTCGCCGAACAGCAGCGCGCCAGTCGTGATCATTTCCGTATAGAGCCACGTATGGCGCGTGAGCGTACGGTGGAACGACCGGCAATGACGATCGGTCCAGTCGAGCATAGGCGCCACGGAAACGCGGCGAGGAGGAAGCGAAGACGAAACGGGCATGGAATTCGGGCAACGAGCGGCGCGGAAGCAACCCGCCATTTTACCGCAACCGGCGCCCTGCCTGCCCGGCGCTATGCGCCCGCATCGCCGGCCAGCTCCGTATCGACCGCGCGCCGCGCCTCGTCCAGCACGCGTTCGATCACCCGGCGCTCGGTCAGCAGCAGCCCGTCGACCTTCACGAGCCGCCAGTCGATCCGCACCGCGTCGCCTTGCAGCACGCGATAGTGCACGTGCTCGCCGTCCCAGACCTGCTCGGTCTTCACTTCGATCTCGAAGCCGCGGTACGGCTCGCCGTAGTCGCCGAGATCACTGCCTCTCAGTTCCATCGCGCGCTCCGTCGACGCTCGCGGCCCCGCGCGGGCCGCTCAGTCATATTCATCAGACAAGATGGCCTTGCCGTCGGCGGTGAGATCGACCCGGTCGGCGGCCGCCTGATAGATCAGCCCTTCGTTCAGCAGCACGTAAACGATGTCGCTGAATGTTGCCGGCACCGGCCGGCTGTCGCCGAACTGGTCGATCCATTTCAGCGCCTCGATGGCTTCGGGAGAAAGGATGGGAATCATGCGCTGCCTCCGCGTCGGTGTCGTTCCATCCTAGCACTTCGCCCGGACGGCGAACACCGATGCAATCACGCAGCGAGCAGCGCAAGACGCCGCGACGAGCGGTAGCGCCCGCCGACGGCGTCCACGCCGACAGCCCCGCTCAAAGCCGCGCGATCGACACCTCGGTGGACTTCACGAGCGCGACGACTTCGGCGCCGACCTTCAGTTCGAGTTCGTCGACCGAGCGGGTCGTGATCACCGACGTGACGATGCCGAACGGCGTTTCGACGTCGACCTCGGACACCACGGGCCCGCGAATGATCTCCTTCACCTTGCCTTTGAACTGGTTGCGCACGTTGATTGCTGTAATGCTCATCGGTTGATCGCTCCGAAGAAAAAGTCTCATGGCGGGCGGACGGCGCCGCCCCGGTTAGACGGCCCAGCGAATCCGCGCAGCCGGCCGGACGCCCTGCGCGTCGCGGGCAGGTGGCGCGGTCGCGCCCGCAAGCACGCGCCGCAGCACGCGATCCTCGAGCGTCGCGAACGCGGCCGACGCGCGCTCGCGCGGCCGGTCGAGCGGCACCGGCTGGTCGAGCGCGACACGCCCTTGTTCGATCAGTAGGATCCGGTCGCCGAGCGCGACGGCTTCCTGCACGTCGTGCGTGACGAGCAGCGCGGTAAACCGGTGCTCGCGCCACAGGCGCTCGATCAGCGCATGCATCTCGATGCGGGTCAGCGCATCGAGCGCGCCGAGCGGCTCGTCGAGCAGCAGCAGTTGCGGCCGATGCACGAGCGCTCGCGCGAGCGCGACGCGCTGCCGCTGACCGCCCGACAGCTGCGCGGGCCAGTCATCGGCGCGCTCGAGCAGGCCCACTTCGTCGAGCACCGCGCGCGCGTCGTCGCGGGCGCCGCGCCCGAGTCCGAGCATCACGTTCTGCAGCACGGTCTTCCACGGCAGCAGGCGCGCGTCCTGATACATGATCCGCGTGTCGAGCACGCCGCCGCCTTCGCCGCGCGCCGTCAGCACGCCGGTGCTCGGCTGCTCCAGACCCGCGACGAGCCGCAGCAGCGTCGACTTGCCGCAGCCGCTGCGGCCGACGATCGCGACGAAGCTGCCGCGCGCGATGCCGAGATCGACGTCGTCGAGGACGGTGCGCGCGCCGAAACGCTTGCCGACACCGCTCAGCGTGACCACATCGTCCGCCGCGGGGCCGGCGGCGGCGCCCCGATGGCGCCGCGCGAGCGGCACGACCGATGCGCCGCTGTCGCGCTCGAGCATCACGGCGTCGCGGGCGTCACCGTCCGCGATGCGCGCCTGCGTGAATTCCGCCTCGAGGTCCGCGGCGGCGAGCGGCCCGAATCCGGCCGCCGAAGTCGTCGCATTCATGACTGTGCTCCGGGTTGATAAGCGGGGTGCCAGCGCAGCGTCGCGCGCTCGAGCCACTTCGCGAGCACGTCGGCCAGCTTGCCGAGCACCGCGTACAGCAGGATGCCGACCACCACCACATCGGTCTGCAGGAATTCGCGCGCGTTCATCGTCATGTAGCCGATGCCCGACTGCGCGGAAATCGTTTCCGCGACGATCAGCATCACCCACATCAGCCCGAGCGCGAAGCGCACGCCGACGAGGATCGACGGCAGCGCGCCGGGCAGGATCACGTCGCGATAGAGCGCGAAGCCGCGCACGCCGTAGCTTTTCGCCATCTCGATCAGGTTCGCGTCGACCGAGCGGATCCCGTGATACGTGTTGATGTAGACCGGGAAGAACACGCCGAGCGCAACGAGGAACAGCTTCGCCGTCTCGTCGATGCCGAACCACAGGATCACGAGCGGGATCATCGCGAGCGCGGGGATGTTGCGGATCATCTGGATCGTCGAATCGAGCGCGATCTCGGCGGCTTTCGACAGGCCGGTCGCGAGCCCCAGCGCGAGGCCGACGCCGCCGCCGAGCGCGAAGCCGAGCAGCGCGCGCCAGGTGCTGACCTTCACGTTCGCCCACAGCTCGCCGGACACGACGAGCGACCACGCAGCGCGCACGACGGCGACCGGCTCCGGCAGCACGCGGGTCGACAGCCAGCCGATGCGCGCGCCAGCTTCCCAGACGATCAGGAGCGCGAGCGGCACGAGCCACGGCGCCGCGCCGCGCCACGCACGGGTGGCAATGGTGCCGCCCGCGGTCGACGGTTTCGTTGTCATCGCTGCCCTCCCCTCGCTCAGCTCTGGCTCGCCTTCGGCAGATAGTTGTTGCCGACGATCTCGCCGAACGGGCCGGACAGCGGGCCGGTCGCCTTCGACGCGCGCGGCCCCTTGATCAGCGGGAACACGAGCTCGGCGAAGCGATACGACTCCTCGAGGTGCGGATAGCCGGACAGGATGAAGGTGTCGACGCCGAGCTCGGCGTATTCGCGCATGCGCTCCGCGACCTGTTCCGGATTGCCGACGAGCGCGGTGCCCGCGCCGCCGCGCACGAGGCCGACGCCGGCCCACAGGTTCGGGTACGCCTCGAGCGCCTCGCGGCCGCCACGCTTGCCGCCGTGCAGCGCGGCCATGCGGCGCTGCCCTTCCGAATCCATGTTCGCGAATGCCTGCTGCGCACGCGCGATAGTCTCGTCGTCGAGGCGGCTGATCAGCCGCTCGGCGTCGCGCCACGCTTCGTCCTCGGTCTCGCGCACGATCACGTGCAGGCGAATGCCGAACTTGATCTCGCGGCCGCGTTCCGCCGCCCGTGCGCGCACGTCGGCGATCTTCTTCGCGACCGCTTCGGGCGGCTCGCCCCACGTCAGGTAGGTGTCGATGTGATCGGCGGCGATCGCGTGCGCGGCCGGCGACGACCCGCCGAACCACAGCGGCGGGTGCGGACGCTGCACCGGCGGATAGAGCGCCTTGCCGCCCTTCGACTGCAGGTGCTTGCCGATATAGTCGAAGCCGCCGTTGTCGTGCGACGCGCTCAGCAGGCCGCGCCAGATATGCAGGAAATCGTCGGTGATCGCATAGCGCGTATCGTGATCGGCGAACAGGCCGTCGCCTTCGAGTTCGGCGGCATCGCCGCCCGTCACGACGTTGATCAGCAGACGCCCGCCGGACAGACGGTCGAACGTCGCGGCCATGCGCGCGGCCAGCCCCGGCGACGCAATGCCGGGCCGCACCGCGACGAGGAACTTCAGGCGCTGCGTCGCCGAAATCAGGCTCGATGCAACGACCCACGCGTCCTCGCAGGAGCGACCGGTCGGCAGCAGCACGCCCTCGTAGCCGAGCGTGTCGGCCGCGACGGCGACCTGCTTGAAGTAGTCGTAATCCGCGGCGCGCGCGCCTTCGGCCGTGCCGAGATAGCGGCTGTCGCCATGCGTGGGGATAAACCAGAACACATTCATCTGCTGCTCCTGCGTGACTGTCCTTGCCAGAATTGAGATAAAACACGGCCCTGCTCGCGCCGCGGGTGGGCAGCGCATGCATTGCGTGCGTTCGAATCGGGATGGCTCGCCGGCCAGCCGCGCGGCGGGCGAGTACGCGGTTGCGCGGCGGGTTATGGGAAATCAGTCTAGGGACGGGGGGTGGGCTTTGGAACGATTTTTTTGAGCTTAGGTTTTCCGCTTTCGTGATTAGCATGACGCTGGAGCGAATATCGGCCCGGGCACCCCCTATAATGACGGACCATTTCGAACAATTCCGCGGGGACGGCCCCGGCCGTACGCGCCCGCGGTGCACTTACGATGCAGAAAGTCATCCTGCCGTTCCTGTCGGGCTTCCTGGCCGCCCTGTTCTTCCGCGAAGCGACGCTCGCGCTGCTGCATACCGCGGACCTGATCGCCGCGGCAGGTTTCTCGACCGCGCCGTTCGCGCCGCTCGGCATTCCTGAATTTGTCGCAAACGCGCTGATCAGTGCGTGCTGTGCCATTCCGATGGCGTGGCTGCTGCGCGTGTCGCCGGAGCGCGAGGCGCCGTGGATCGGCGCGCTGGTGTTCGGCGGGATCGTGCTGACCGCCGCCCGCGTGTTCGCGATCGATCCGCTGCGCGGCATCTGGCCGTCCGGCAACATGCTGCCGGTGCTCGCGGTCGGCTTCGCGGCGAATGCGCTGTGGGGCTGGGGCGCGCTCGTGTTCATGCGCGCGTTCATGTCGGACGCCGCGGGAGAGGATTGACGAGCCAAAGCACTCGTCCGCTTCAAGCCTGAAAACGAATCGGCCGCCTGCATGTGCAGGCGGCCGATTCGTTTCATCCAGTGGCCATGCGGACGACGCGCGTCAGTCCCGCAGATTCCGCAGCGGATGCGTGTCGGGCGTCCACGGGCTGTCGAACATCGCCAGCACGTCCGCGCGGCCGACGTCCGCAATCGACTTGAAGCGCCAGGCCGGCTGCTGGTCCTTGTCGACGATCAGTGCGCGCACGCCTTCGATCACGTCGCCGCGCGCGAAAGTCGAGCGCGTCAGGTCGAGGTCGCGCCGCAGGCAATCGGCCATCGTCGCGCCGCGCGCGCGCTCGACTACTTCCAGCGACACCGCCATCGACAGCGGCGACAACTGGCTGCGCATCGCATGCGCGGCCTTTTCGACCCAGCCGTCCACCGCCGCGCAATCCTGTTCGGCGTCGAGCGACGCGAGCGTCGCAACGAGATCGGGCTGCGCGAAATGACGGTCGACCCCGGCGCACGCGTCGGCAAGCGCCGACGTGTCGGGCGTCGGCACGACCTTGTGCGCGGCGGCGGCCGCGGCCACGCATTCGACCGCCTGCGCGCCGCTGTCGAAGCGTTCGTGACGCAATGCGTCGAGCAGCGCCGGCAGCGCCGCGTCGGGCACGTACACGTCGGCGAGCTGCGCGTACAGCGCGCCAGCCGCATCGAGCGTCGCGCCGGTCACCGCGAGATAGCGGCCGATCGCGCCGGGCGTGCGCGCGAGGAACCAGCTCATCCCGACGTCGGGGAACAGGCCGATGCGCGTCTCCGGCATCGCCATCTTCGTCGAATCGGTGACGACGCGCAGCCCGCCCGTGTGCCGCGCCGCCTGCGAAATGCCCATGCCGCCGCCCATCACGACGCCGTGCATCAGCGCGATGTACGGCTTCGGATAGGTGAAGATCGCGTGGTTGAGCGTGTATTCCTCGATGAAGAACGTGTCGACCGCGTCACGGTCGCCGCGCTGCCATGCGTCATGGAAGAAGCGCACGTCGCCGCCCGCGCAGAACGCGCGTGCGTGCGGGCTGTATACGACGACCGCGACGACCTCGGGATCGTCGCGCCATGCGTCCAGCGCCGCGTGCAGCGTGCGGATCATCCCGACCGACAGCGCGTTGAGCGCCTTCGGCCGGTTCAGCTCGAGAAAGCCGATGCGGTTCGCCACATAGGCGCGCACGTCGGGCTGGTCGGAAGCGACGGGAATGGAATCGGTCATGGAAGCAATCCGGCTGGTCGCAGGCGCGCTCAGTGCGCCTGCATCTTCGAGAACAGGTTCAGCACGACGACGCCCGCGACGATCAGCGACAGGCCGATCACCGCCGGCACGTCCGGCACCTGACGATACAGCAGCATCGCGACGAGCGTGATCAGCACGATGCCGGCGCCCGACCACACCGCATAGATGATGCCGACCGGCATCGTCCTGAGCGTGAGCGACAGGCAGTAGAACGCGGTGGCGTAGCCTGCCACGACGAGCAGGGACGGCCACAAGCGGGTGAAGCCGTCCGCCGCGCGCAGCGCGGACGTGCCGATCACCTCCGCGACGATCGCGATCGCGAGCCAGGCGTAACCGGGGAGCTGCATCGCTCAGCTCCTCGCCAGCGCGAGCGCCGCATAGTCCAGCCCCAGTTCCGCGCAGAGCGCCTCGACGACCAGTTCGTGGTCCGCGCGCTGCGGCAGCCCCGACACGGTTACCGAGCCGATCACGCCGGCGCCGTCGACCGTCAGCGGAAACGCGCCGCCGTGCGGCGAGTACTCGGTCACCGGTAGCCCGTGCTTGTCCGCGAGCGTCGTGCCGGCTTGCTGCATGCGCAGGCCGATCGCATACGAGCTGCGGCGGAAATGCGCGACGACGTTGCGCTTGCGGCGCACCCAGTCGGCATTGTCGGGCGTCGCGCCGGCCAGCGCGGCAAAGAACAGCGTCTGGCCGAACGTCGTGATGTCGATCGCGACCGCATGGCCGCGCGACGTGGCAAGCGCATGGAGGCGGCTGCCGAGCGCCCACGCGCGGGCAGCGTCAAAACGGGGGAAGACGAGCGCCTGTTCCTGCGCGCCGATCGACTGCAGATCGAGAGGAATATCCATGAATCCGTCAAAGCGAAAAGGAGGCGCAGCCAGGACCGCTTCCATCGCGCGCGGCGCTGCTGCCGGGGTGTCGACACAAACCGTTCGATTCTAGCGCACGGCCCGCCGTACCGGCCCCAGAAGCCACTTTAAGCCGATTGTCAGAAAGTGCTTGCACTTCTGAAACCGATTCCCGTATAATTTATTTCTTCGACGGACGCGGGGTGGAGCAGTCTGGCAGCTCGTCGGGCTCATAACCCGAAGGTCGTAGGTTCAAATCCTACCCCCGCAACCAAGCGTCCCGATTCATGCAGGAAGCCCGGCCAAAGCGCCGGGCTTTTTGTTTTCCGCGCGCGCTTTGCACCATGCCCGCGCGCCTGCCTCCGGTCGACTCGACCGTTCGAGAATGCCTCTCCCCGGTGATACACTCGCATCACCTCGTCCCTTCCACACGACATGAAATTCTGCTCCGTCTGCGGTCACGAAGTCATCGCGCGCATTCCCCCGGGCGACAACCGCGAACGCTTCGTCTGCGATCAATGCGGCACGATCCACTACCAGAATCCGCGCAACGTCGTCGGCACGGTCCCCGTGTGGGGCGACCAGGTGCTGCTGTGCCGCCGCGCGATCGAGCCGCGCTACGGCTTCTGGACGCTGCCGGCGGGCTTCATGGAAATGGGCGAGACAACGGCCGAGGCCGCCGCGCGCGAAACGCTCGAGGAAGCCGGTGCGCGCGTCGAGGTGCAGAGCCTCTTCACGCTGCTCAACGTGCCGCACGTGCACCAGGTGCACCTCTTCTACCTGGCGCGTCTCGTCGATCCCGGGTTCGAGGCCGGCGAGGAAAGCCTCGAGGTGAGGCTGTTCGACGAGTCCGACATTCCGTGGGACGAAATCGCGTTCCCGACGGTCAGCCAGACCCTGCGGTTCTTCTTTGCCGACCGTGCCGCCGGCGACTACGGCGTCCACACCGGCGACATCTTTCGCTCGCTGCGCAACGGCTGAGCGCCGCCCATGGTCCCCTGGCTCGGCCCAGACGATCCGTTTCCGCCCGTCGAGCGGGCGCTCGGTCCGGCAACCGGCGCACCGGGGCTGCTCGCCGCGAGCGCCGACCTGCTGCCGTCGCGCCTCATCGACGCCTACCGGCACGGCATCTTCCCGTGGTATTCGGACGGTCAGCCGGTGCTGTGGTGGAGCCCCGACCCGCGCATGATCCTCGCGCCGGCCGAGTTCAAGGTGTCGCCGTCGCTGAAGAAGACGCTGCGGCGCGTGCTGCGCGAACCGGCGTGGGAGGTGCGGGTCGACCACGATTTCGCCGGCGTGATGCGCGCCTGCGCGCAGGCGCCGCGACGCGGCCAGCGCGGCACCTGGATCACCGCGGAGATCATCGACGCGTACACGTCGCTGTACCGTGCCGGCAACGCGCACAGCATCGAGACCTGGCATGACGGACGGCGCGTCGGCGGGCTCTACGGCGTCGCGTTCGGGCGGATGTTCTTCGGCGAATCGATGTTCGCGGACGCTACCGACGCGTCGAAGATCGCGCTGGCGACGCTCGTCGCGCACCTTCGCGAGCACGGGCTGGAAATGATAGACTGCCAGCAGAATACGTCGCATCTAGCGTCGCTCGGCGGCCGCGAGATCGCACGCAAGGCCTTCGTCGCTCACGTGCGCCGCGCAGTGGCCGAACCGCCGATACCGTGGCAGTTCGACAAGCGCGTGCTCGCCACGCTGGCGGGCCGCGGCGAACCGGCGGCCCCCGCCGGAAACGAGCGCTAGCGCGGCACTCCCTCCTCGCCACGAGAGCTGCCCATGACTCACCCGACTGAGCTGCCGCTTTCACCGCTTTCAGCGCTGCAATTCTATGCAACGGCGCCCTACCCGTGCAGTTATCTGGACGGCCGCATCGCGCGCTCGCAGGTCGCGACGCCGAGCCACCTGATCAATTCCGATATCTACACCGAGCTCGTCAAGGCCGGCTTCCGGCGCTCGGGCGTCTTCACCTACCGGCCGTACTGCGACGGCTGCCGCGCGTGCGTGCCGGTGCGCGTGCCGGTCGCGGCGTTCACGCCGAGCCGCACGCAGCGGCGGATGTGGAAACGGCACCGCGCGCTCGTCGCGACGGTGTCGCCGCTGCATTACGACGAAGAGCATTACGCGCTCTACATGCGCTACCAGTCCGCGCGCCACGCGGGCGGCGGGATGGACCGCGACAGCCGCGACCAGTACGAGCAGTTCCTGCTGCAAAGCCGGATCAATTCGCGCCTCGTCGAATTCCGCGACCTCGATGCGGCGGGCGGCGAGCGCGGCCAACTGCGCATGGTCAGCATGATCGACATCCTCGGCGACGGGCTCTCGTCGGTGTACACGTTCTTCGAGCCGGACGACCCGCACACGAGCTACGGCACCTACAACATCCTCTGGCAGATCGAGCAGGCGAAAAGCCTCGGCCTGCCCTACGTGTATCTCGGCTACTGGATCCGCGAAAGCCCGAAGATGGCGTACAAGGCGAATTTCCATCCGCTCGAAGGGCTGATCGACGGGCGCTGGAAAGTGCTCGATCCGGAACGGCTCGACCTGCCGCCCGTCGACGCGGCGCTCGCGCGCGCGCCGCTCCCCGGCGGGCATTCCGGCTCGGTCTGACACGCGCGTACAGCGCGGCGCCACGCGCCACGCAATCCGGCCGTCACGGCGCGCGCCAGCCGAAGACCGCCCCGGGCGCGCAACTCCCGGTAAAATAGCCGGTTGTCATATTTTCGGCTGTCGCTCATTCCCGTGTTCAGTTCCCTCTATCCGCTGGCCCGCGCATCCTTGTTCAAGATGGATGCGGAAGATGCTCACCACCTCACGCTGCGCGCGCTCGGCGCGGCCGGCCGCACCGGCCTCGCCTGCGCGCTGTCGGCTCGCGTGCCCGACGCGCCGCGCACCGTGATGGGACTCACGTTCCGCAACCCGGTCGGCCTCGCGGCCGGCCTCGACAAGGACGGCGCGGCAATCGACGGCCTCGCGGCGCTCGGCTTCGGCTTCATCGAAGTCGGCACGGTCACGCCGCGCCCGCAGCCCGGCAACCCGCGCCCGCGCATGTTCCGGCTGCCGGAGGCCGACGCGCTGATCAACCGGATGGGCTTCAACAACCACGGCGTCGACCAGTTCGTGAAGAACGTCCAGGCGGCCCGCTACCGCGGCATCCTCGGGCTGAACATCGGCAAGAACGCCGACACGCCGATCGAGCGCGCCGCCGACGACTACCTGTACTGCCTCGAGCGCGTCTATCCGTTCGCGAGCTACGTGACGATCAACATCTCGTCGCCGAACACGAAGAACCTGCGCCAGCTGCAGGGCGCGGGCGAGCTCGACGCGCTGCTCGCGGCGCTCAAGGACAAGCAGCAGCGCCTCGCCGACCTGCACGGCAAGCTCGTGCCGCTCGCGCTGAAGATCGCGCCGGACCTCGACGACGAGCAGGTCAAGGAAATTGCCGACACGCTGCTGCGCCACAAGATCGAGGCGGTGATCGCAACCAACACGACGCTGTCGCGCGCCGCGGTGCAGGGCCTGCCGCACGCGGACGAGGCCGGCGGCCTGTCCGGGCGGCCGGTGTTCGAGGCGTCGAACGAGGTGATCCGCAAGCTGCACGCCGAAGTCGGCAGCGCGGTGCCGATCATCGGGGTCGGCGGCATCTTCTCCGGTGCGGACGCACAGGCGAAGCTCGCGGCCGGCGCGTCGCTCGTCCAGCTGTACACCGGTTTCATCTACCGCGGCCCGTCGCTCGTCGCCGAATGCGTGAAGGCGGTGGCCGGCGCGCGAGCGTCGTAATATAGGCATAAGCAAACTATATTTCGCCATTGATAGCGTTTTCGCTATCATCGATCCGAATCATTGACCCGGACCGGGTAAGGAAATACACGATGAAAATTGCGCTGCTGAAGAAACTGCTGGTCGCCGGCCTGATCGGCGCGTCGTTCACCGCCGCGACCGCGCACGCGGCCGACCTCCTCGACGAAGTGAAACAGCGCGGCACGCTGCGGGTCGGCCTCGAAGGCACGTTCCCGCCGTTCAACTCGAAGAGCCCGCAGGGCGAGCTGGTCGGTTTCGACGTCGACATCGCGAAGGCCATCGCGGCCAAGCTCGGCGTGAAGGCGGAATTCGTCACGACCGAATGGAGCGGCATCATCGCCGGCCTGCAGGCGGGCAAGTTCGACGTGATCGCCAACCAGGTCGGCATTACCGACAAGCGCAAGGAAACGCTCGACTTCTCGCCGGCGTACACGTACTCGTCCGCGCAGCTGATCCAGCGCAAGGACGACACCCGCCAGTTCAAGTCGCTCGAGGACCTGAAGGGCAAGAAGCTCGGCGTCGCGCTCGGCACGAACTACATGGACATGGCGAAGTCGGTGCCGGGCATCGACGTGAAGACGTATCCGGGCGCGCCCGAATACCTGCGCGATCTCGCGGCCGGCCGTCTCGACGCGGCGCTCAACGACCGCCTGATGCTCGCGTACCTGACGAAGAACGCGCAGCTGCCGCTGCGCCCGGGCTCGAACGTCGGGTCGGCGAACCCGTCGGGCATTCCGTTCAAGAAGGGCAACCCGAAGTTCCAGAAGGCGATCGGCGACGCGATGGCGCAGCTCGAAGCCGACGGCACCTTCACGAAGATCTCGGACAAGTGGTTCGGCATCGACGTGACGAAGCCGATCAAGTAAGCATTCAGGCAAGCTCGCCAGCATTGCCCGCCGCAAGACGGGTCGAAAGGGCGGCATCCTCAACGATGCCGCCCTTTGTTTTTTCGCCCGGTTTATGATTGCGCTTTCGCGCCTGCACCCGCTTAGCACTCCATGTCGACCACATCCCTGCTCGTCCAATCGCTGCCGGTACTTGCCCAAGGGGCCGTGCTGACCGTCAAGTTCGCCATCCTGTCGATGGTGTTCGGCCTGCTGGGCGCCGTCGTGCTGGCGATGATGGGCATCCGGCAAAGCGACGGCATCACCTCCGGCTTCGAACGCATCGTCGTGAACACGCTCGCGGCGCTCGCACGCGCCTATGTCAGCGTGATGCGCGGCACGCCGCTGCTCGTGCAGATCTTCGTGATCTACTACGGGCTGCCGAGCCTCGGCATCTCGCTCGATCCGACGCCCGCGGGCGTCATCGCGCTGTCCGCCAACGTCGCCGCCTACATGTCCGAAAGCATGCGCGGCGCGATCAACGGCATCCACCGCGGCCAGTGGCTCGCCGCGTACAGCCTCGGGCTGTCGTGGGGGCAGACGCTGCGCTACGTGATCGGCCCGCAGGCGCTGCGCATCGCCGTGCCGAGCCTGTCGAACAGCCTGATCAGCCTGATCAAGGACACATCGCTCGTGTCGGTGATCACCGTCACCGAGCTGCTGCGCAGCGCGCAGGAAGTGATCGCCGCGACCTACCAGCCGCTGCCGCTGTATCTGGCCGCCGCCGCCGTGTACTGGGTGCTGTGCCAGATCCTCGAATGGGTGCAGCGCTGGTACGAGAAGCGGCTCTCGCTGCCGGCGCGGCACTGACGCAACACACACATCACGCGCCGGACGGCAGCCGCCTCACTCCCCCGGATATCGCACGCCGAGCGCGGCGCGCGCCGCATCGGTCATCGCGATCATCCGCCGCGAATGGTCGTGCGTCATCACCGGGCTTTCGGTTTGTCCCGCGCGCAGCAGGTCGCAGAAATGCGCGGTCTCGTAGTTGAGGCCGCCGCCGTCGAACGGCGCATCGAGCTCGACCACCCGGCCGTCCGCATAGCAAATCGTCGCGCGCGCCGGATTCCACCATTTCTCGTGGATCGTCACATGCCCGCCCGCCGCGGCCAGCAGCGCGTCGCCGCGCCCCATCACGTCGAGCCCGCAGAAGAGCTGCGCGATGCCGCCGTTAGCGTGGCGGCTGTTGAGGCTCGCGAACACGTCGACGCCCGTCGCGCCGACCCGCCCCAGCGTCTGCACATCGAGCGGCGCGCCGAGCCAGTCGACCGCGAGAAACGTCTCGTAGATGCCGATGTCGAGCAGCGCGCCACCCGCCTGCTCGAGGCGATACACCGGATGGTCGCCGGGCACGCTCGATGACGCGCAGCCGGCCCGCACGAGCCGGATCTCGCCGATCGGGTCGTCGCGCAGATGCGCGCGCAGCTTCCGGTACAGCGGGAAGAACGGCGGCTTCATCGCCTCCATGAACAGCCGGCCGGCGTCACGCGCCGCGCGCAGCACGGCTTCGAGCTGCGCCGCATTGAGCGTCGCGGGCTTTTCGCACAGCACGGCCTTGCCGGCCGCAAGCGACGCCAGCGTGTACTGTGCGTGACTGTCATGAAGCGTCGCGATGTAGATCGCATCGACGTCGCTCGCGAGGAGCGCGTCGAGGCTGGCGGCGGGGGCGCCGCCATGGGTCGCGCAGAAGGCCGCTGCGGCGTCGGCGCGGCGCGCCCAGGCGCCTGCCAGCGCGGCGCCCGGTACGTGCGCGAGGCTCTGCGCGAAGCGGCGCGCGATGCTGCCTGCGCCGACGATGCCGAAGCGCACCGGGCGTGATTCGAGGTCGTTCATCCGGATCATCCGTGTCGGTCGTGTGACGATGGCCGACACCATGCCGGCCGGGCGTCATGATAAACGGCAAGCCGCCGGCCGGATGAACGGATTGCGCCGGGTCAGGCTCGCACGGGCACGTCGACGGAAAAGTCCCGCGAGATTTCGTCGGCGCTGAAGTCGATCAGCGCGAGCGACGCCGCTTCGGCCTCGCGCGGATCGCGGCGTTCGATCGCGTCGACCACGCGTGCGTGCGCCTTGAGCGCCACGTCGTGCGCGCCCTCCTTCAGCACGACGCGCGGATTCACGAGCCGCACCGCGCCGCGGACGATCGCCGCCATCTGCTGGAAGAACTGATTGCCGCTCGCGTGCACGATCCGCGTATGCAGCAGTTCGTCGGCCGCATCGTAGCCGGGGTCGCCCGGCAGCAGCGCCTTGAATGCGTCGAACGCCTCGCGAATGCCCGCGACCTCGGCCGCGCTCGCGCGCACGGCCGCCTGCGCGGTCGCGCGCGGCTCGATCAGCATCCTGAATTCGATGACGTCGCGCATGAACTGCGGATCGGGTTTCGCCCGAAACCGCCAGCTCACGACGTCCTCGTCGATCATGCGCCAGTCGCGCATGGGCCGAACGCGCGTACCGACTTTCGGACGGACGTCGAGCATGTCGCGCGCCAGCAACATCGACAATGCCTCACGCATGACCGTGCGGCTCACGTCGAATTCCTTCGACAGCACATCCTGCGGCGGCAAAATGCCGCCGTACTTGTCCTCGACAATGCCCGCGACAAGTCCATCCATCACTTTGGCGACCAGTGACCGGTCTTTGCCCTGCTCCATGACACCTCCCCGTGCGTCGATTTGCGAATACCTGCTCCGCAGTTCCGCCGGCCCTGGTTACGACTGTTCTTATGATCTATAAGTTGATGAGTTTCGAGGCCGTTACGCTATCTGGTAAACACCTGACAGGGTTATCCCTCTTACTTTCCGGGGGGATTTATAAGGCTTCAAAAAAAGCCCGGGAAGCGCTCTGCGCTTGCCGGGCCACGATTTTCAATAAGATTTGAACATGCAGTGCATTACGCACTGCTTTTCATTTCTTACAAACGTCCGGATAAACGATAGTCTCGACGCCGCTCTCCGTGCCGAGCAGGCACAGGTTCGCGCCGCGCGTCGCGAACAGGCCGACCGTCACGACGCCCGGCCATGCGTTGACCTCCGCTTCGAAGCCGCGCGGATCGGCGATCTGCAGGCCCTTCACGTCGATGATCTCGTTGCCGTTGTCGGTAAAGTACGGCGCGCCGTCCTTCGTCACGCGCAGCACCGGCACGCCGCCGGCCGCCGTCACGCGCCGGCCGATCGCGGTGCGCGCCATCGGCACCACTTCGATCGGCAGCGGGAATGCGCCGAGCACCGGCACGCGCTTGCTCGCGTCGGCGATGCACACGAACGTATCGGCCACCGACGCGACGATCTTCTCGCGCGTCAGCGCGCCG
Source organism: Burkholderia ubonensis subsp. mesacidophila (assembly GCF_002097715.1). NCBI lineage: Bacteria > Pseudomonadati > Pseudomonadota > Betaproteobacteria > Burkholderiales > Burkholderiaceae > Burkholderia > Burkholderia ubonensis. The sequence continues at coordinate 1,684,135 of NZ_CP020737.1, read as the reverse complement.
CCGCCACCCTTGATCATCGCGCCGCTCGCGTCGATCTCGTCCGCGCCGTCGACGTACACCTGCAGCGATTCGACGTCGTTCAGGTCGAACACCGTGATGCCGTGCGCCTTCAGGCGCTCGGTCGTCGCGACCGAGCTGGACACCGCGCCGCGATAGCGCGACTTGACCGCGGCCAGCGCGTCGATGAAGCAGTTGGCGGTCGAGCCGGTACCGACGCCGATCACCGCGCCTTCCGGCACGTTCTGGATCACGTAATCGGCCGCTGCCTGGCCGACGAGGCGTTTGAGTTCGTCTTGAGTCATGGGAGGGTGATGCTGAGCGATTGCGGAAAAGCGCCAGTTTACCGGAGTCGGGCGAGAGTCCGCGCGTTTCCGGCACGCGGCGCGCTCAAGGTGCGCCGGAGGCCGTCCCGTCTTCCGCCGGCGCCTGGCCCGGGAAATACTTGTCGAGCAGCGCCTGCGCGATCGCGTCGCTCTCCGCGTCCGGGTTGCCCGCGCAGTCGGACGGCCGGAAATGCATCTGGAACGCGGCGAACACGCGGCGCGTACGCGCGTCGAGCACGCCGTCCGTCGGCACGTCGTAGCCGTAGCGCGCGAGCTTGAGCTGCAGCCCGCCCACGTCGACGGCCGCATGCGGATCGCGGCCGGCCAGGCGCGCGGCAATCGTCGCGTCATCCGGCCACGCGCCGACGCCGGCCTGCGCGAGCGCGCGCCACGGGAACGCCGGGCCCGGGTCGATCTTGCGCTGCGGCGCGATGTCGCTGTGCCCGACGACGCGCGTCGGCGGGATCTGGTAGCGCGCGACGATGTCTTGCGACAGGCGGACCAGCGCGTCGACCTGCTCCGGCGGATACGGCTGCCACGTGCGGCCCTGCGGCGTGTCGGTCGGCCCGCCGTTGACGTTCTCGATGCCGATCGACGCCGCGTTCAGCTCCGTCGCGCCCTGCCATGCGCTGACGCCCGCGTGCCACGCGCGCTGCGCTTCCGGAACGAGCTGATAGACGACCGGCTTGCCCCATTCGATGCGCGGCTGCGCCGGCACGACGTAGTGCGCGCTGACCGCGTCGCCCGTCAGCGTGCGCAGCGATTGCGCTTCGCCGCTCTCGGTGTAGTGCATCACGAGAAAGCGGATGCGCGCATCGGCGCCCTGCGCGTGATGGCTCGTATCGGCGAAGTACGTGCCGCGCCCGACGAGCGACGGGGACGTGCACGCGGCCAGCAGGCAGAGGCCGGCGCAGATCGCGCCGCGAATGAAAAGTCTCATGGATCGGCATCCGGGGGAGCGGCGTGCGCCGGCCCCCTTCGGCCGGCGCTGCCCGCCATTCTAGCGAGTCCGCCGCGCGCGGTCGCGGTCCCGACCAGGGAACCGGCACGGGTCATCGACTTGTCATAGGCAGGCGTTCCCGCGACAATCGGCGTCCGCGACGCGCAGCGACGCGCTCCCGACAACGACAAAGCGACACGCGCGAGCGTCGCGACACTGAGAGAACCACGATGGAAAGAATCTGGCTGAAGTCCTACCCCGAGGGCGTTCCCGCGACCGTCGATCCCGATCGCTACCCGTCGCTCGCGCACCTGCTCGACGAGTCGTTCGCCACGTTCGCGGCGCGCAACGCGTATGCGTGCATGGGGCGCACGATGACCTACGCGGAGCTCGACGCGTACTCGCGCAACCTCGGCGCATGGCTTCAACAGCGCGGGCTGCGCAAAGGCGCGCGCGTTGCGGTGATGATGCCGAACGTGCTGCTGTATCCGATCGCGGTCGCCGCGGCGCTGCGCGCGGGCTATACGGTCGTCAACGTCAATCCGCTCTATACGCCGCGCGAACTCGAGCACCAGCTCCACGATTCGGGCGCGGAAGCGATCGTCGTGCTCGAGAACTTCGCGACGACGCTGCAGCAGGTGATCGCGCGAACCGACGTCCGGCACGTCGTCGTCGCGTCGCTGGGCGACCTGCTCGGCCCGGTCCGCGGCACAGTCGTCAACTTTGTCGTGCGCCGCGTGAAGAAGATGGTGCCGCCGTATCGGCTGCCCGGCGCGACGCCGTTTCGCACGGCGCTGCGGGACGGCGCACGGCAGCCGTTCCAGCCCGCCGCGCTGAATCACGACGACGTCGCGTTCCTGCAGTACACGGGCGGCACGACCGGCGTGTCGAAAGGCGCGACGCTCACGCACCGCAACGTGATCGCGAACATCCTGCAGAACGACGCGTGGAGCCAGCCGGCACTGCGCAAGGCGCCGCAGATCGACGCGCTGGTGACCGTCTGCGCGCTGCCGCTTTATCACATCCTTGCGCTGAACGCGTGCATGCTGATGGGCGCGCGCTGGGGTGCGATGAACCTGCTGATTCCGAATCCGCGCGACGTCGACGGGTTCGTCAAGGAGCTGTCGCGGCATCGCGTGAATTTCTTCCCGGGCGTGAACACGCTGTTCAACGCGCTGCTCAACCACCCCGGGTTCGCCGCGCTCGATTTTTCGGGACTGCGGATCACGCTCGGCGGCGGGATGGCCGTGCAGGAGGTCGTCAGCGCGCGCTGGATGAAGACGACCGGCTGCCCGATCCTCGAAGGCTACGGCCTGTCGGAGACGTCGCCCACCGCAACGCTGAATCCCCCGACGCTCACCGCGTTCACCGGCACGATCGGCCTGCCGGTGCCGTCGACCGACATCGCGATCCTCGGCGAGAACGACGAGCCCGTTCCGCAAGGGCAGCCCGGCGAGATCGCGATCCGCGGCCCGCAGGTGATGGCCGGCTACTGGAACCGCCCCGACGAGACCGCGAAGGCGATGACGCCCGACGGCTTCTTCAAGTCGGGCGACGTCGGCGTGATGGACGAGCACGGCTACGTGCGCATCGTCGACCGCAAGAAGGACATGATCCTCGTGTCGGGCTTCAACGTGTACCCGAACGAGATCGAAAGCGTCGTAGCCGCGCATCCGGGCGTGGTCGAATGCGCGTGCGTCGGCGTGCCGGACCCGAATTCGGGCGAAGCGGTGAAGCTGTTCGTCGTGCGACGCGATCCGGCGCTCACGGCCGAGGAACTGATGGCCTATTGCAAGAAGGAGTTCACCGGCTACAAGAAGCCGAAAACCATCGAGTTCCGCGACAGCTTGCCGAAATCGAACATCGGCAAGATCCTGCGGCGCGAGCTGCGGGACGAGCACGGGCAGACTGCGTAGTTGCGCAGGGAACAGCCGTTCCGGACGACCATGAAAAAAAGCGGCATCGTTACCGATGCCGCCCGTTTCAGGCCTGCCGGCCGGCCTTCGCGTCGACCGGCGGTCGACGCGACGACGTCAGCACGTCACGCCTTCACGCGCCGCTGCCGCACCGCCTCGTACAAACACACGCCGCTCGCGACCGACACGTTCAGGCTCTCGACGCTGCCGGCCATCGGAATGCTCATCACTTCGTCGCAGGTGTCGCGCGTGAGCCGGCGCATGCCCTCGCCTTCCGCGCCCATCACAAGCGCGACCGGGCCGTCGAGCTTGATGTCGTAGAGCGTCGCCGACGCTTCGTCCGACGTGCCGATGATCCACACGCCGGCTTCCTTCAGCTCGCGCAGTGCGCGCGCGAGGTTCGTCACCGTGATGTACGGCACCGTGTCGGCCGCGCCGCTCGCGACCTTCGCCGCCGTCGCGTTCAGGCCGACCGCACGGTCGCGCGGCGCGATCACCGCATGCGCACCGGCCGCATCGGCCACGCGCAGGCACGCGCCGAGGTTGTGCGGATCGGTGACGCCGTCGAGCACGAGCAGCAGCGCCGGGCCCTGGATGCCGTCGAGCAGCTCGGACAGGTTCTGTGCGAGCGGAATGTCCTCGACGCGCGCGACGACGCCCTGATGGCGCTCGGTGTGCGCGAGCCCCCACAGGCGCGTCTCGTCGGCCGCGATCAGCCGCACGCCCGCTTCCTTCGCGGTGTGCAGGAAATCCTGCATGCGGCGGTCGCGGCGCGTCTGGTCGTACAGCACCTCCGCAACCGTCGACGCATCGTGCCGCAAGCGTGCGGTCACCGCATGAAAACCGTAAAGAACCTTCAGACGTGACATGACTGGAACAACCTTCGATCAAACGCGCGGCCACGCAACGTGCGCGGCCGCAATCCATGGAAACGGAAAGCGCCGCGCGCCCGGCCCATGACCGGTCACACGGCGTCTTTCGATGCCGCGGGCGCGGCGCTCTCGCGCCGCCCCGTCGTTCAGTACTTCTTGCGGGCGCGCGCCTTCTTCGCGGCCGGCTTCGCCGGTGCGCCCTTCTTCTTCGCGGCGGTGCGCGCCGCCCGCACTTCCTTGACGGCCACGCTCGGCGCGCTCGCGGCCTTCTTGCCGCCGCGCACCGGCTCGTCGGCCGACGGCAGCGCACGCACGCGCGGGCCGCCGCGATCCGCGCCGGCGGCCACGGGCGCCGCCGCCGGACGCGGCGCCTTCACCGGCGTGTCGCGCACCAGCCGGAAATCGATCTTGCGCGCGTCGAGGTCGACGCGGCTCACCTGCACGCGCACCCGGTCCGACAGGCGATAGCGGATGCCAGTGCGCTCGCCGCGCAGCTCGTTCTTGATCTCGTCGTACTGGAAGTAGTCCGAGCCGAGCTCCGTGACGTGCACGAGCCCTTCGATGAACAGCGTGTCGAGCTGCACGAAGATGCCGAACGACGTGACGCCGTTCACCATCCCGCCGTATTCCTCGCCGAGCTTGTCGCGCATGAAGTAGCACTTGAGCCACGCCTCGACGTCGCGCGACGCTTCGTCCGCGCGTCGCTCGTTCGCCGAGCAGTGCAGCCCGAGCTCTTCCCAGATCGCGGTGTTCGTCGTGCGCGAGCGGTTGCGCGCCTCGTCGTCGGCCTGCTGCATCGCGCGGGCGCGCGGCGACAGCGCGGTGTTCAGCGCGACGCCGTCCGGCGCCTTCGGCACGTACTTCTTGCCGGACAGGATCGCGTAGATCGCGCGGTGCGTGAGCAGGTCCGGATAGCGGCGGATCGGGCTCGTGAAGTGCGCATAGGCTTCGTACGCGAGACCGAAGTGGCCGATGTTGTCCGGGCTATAGACCGCCTGCTGCATCGAGCGCAGCAGCATCGGCTGCAGCATCTGCGCATCGGGCCGGTCGCGGATATGCGCCATCAGCGCCGCGTAGTCGCTCGCGTGCGGCGTGTCGCCGCCGCCGAGCGTCAGCCCCATGCCGCGCAGGAACGCGCGCAGGTTCTCGAGCTTCTCCGCGGTCGGCCCCGCGTGCACGCGGTACAGGCCCGGGTGCTTGTTGCGCTTCAGGAAGTCGGCCGCGCACACGTTCGCGGCCAGCATGCATTCCTCGATCAGCCGGTGCGCGTCGTTGCGCTGGCGCGGCAGGATCTGCTCGATCTTGCCCTGCGTGTTGCAGACGATGTACGTCTCGGTCGTATCGAAGTCGATCGCGCCGCGCTTCTGGCGCGCGGCGAACAGCGCCTTGTAGACGCCGTACAGGTTCTGCAGGTGCGGCAGCAGCTCGGCGCGGCGCGCAGCCTCCGGCCCCTTCGTGTTCGCGAGCACCGCCGCGACTTCCGTGTACGTGAGGCGCGCGGCCGAATGGATCACGGCCGGATAGAACTGGTAGGCCTTGATCTCGCCGCGCGCGGTGATCACGATGTCGCACGCGAGCACGCAGCGATCGACCTGCGGATTCAGCGAGCACAGCCCGTTCGACAGCTTCTCCGGCAGCATCGGGATCACGCGGCGCGGGAAATACACCGACGTGCTGCGCTCGACCGCGTCGCCGTCGAGCCCGCTGCCCGGCTGCACGTAATGCGACACGTCGGCGATCGCGACGATCAGGCGGAAGCCGTCGCCACGGCCGACCTTGACCGGCTCGCAATAGACCGCATCGTCGAAGTCACGCGCGTCCTCGCCGTCGATCGTGACGAGCGGCACGTCGCGCAGGTCGACGCGGAACCGCAGGTCGGCGGGCCGCACCTTGTCCGGCAGCGCGGCTGCGTCGTCGAGCGCGGGCTGGCTGAATTCGTGCGGCACGCCGTACTTGCGCACCGCGATCTCGATCTCCATGCCGGGATCGTCGATGTCGCCGAGCACCTCGACCACGCGGCCGAGCGGCTGCGAATGACGGCTCGGAAAATCGGTCAGCTCGACGACGACGACCTGCCCGACCTTTGCCTTCTTCACGTTCTGCGTGATCAGGATGTCGTGGCCGATGCGCTTGTCTTCGGGCGCGACGATCAGCGCGCCGTTCTCGTTGAGCAGGCGGCCGATCACGCGCTTGTTCGCTCGCTCGGTGACCTCGACCACATGGCCTTCCGGCCGGCCGCGGCGGTCGTAGCCGACGATCCGCGCAAGCACGCGGTCGTTGTGCATCACCTTCTGCATCTCGCCGTTCGGCAGGAACAAGTCGTCCTGGCCGTCGTCGCGGATCACGAACCCGTAGCCGTCGCGATGGCCCTGCACGCGCCCGGCGACGAAGTTCGACGGATGGGTCAACTGGTAATGGCCGCGTTTGTCGAGCCGGATCTGGCCGTCGCGCTCCATCGCGGCGACGCGCCGGAAGAACCCTTCGCGCTCCTGGCGCTTGATCGACAGGGCCTCGGCGATGTCGTTCGCGGCGAGAGGCGCGTCGCTCGTACGCAGCACGCCGAGAATCTCTTCACGGCTCGGGATGGGGTACGGATATTTGCTCAAGGGCTTGTCGATGGTTGTTCTCGTTGCGATGGCTGATGGTGCGCGGCATCAATACGACCATGCCGATTTAGACATGTGTATATTGTTGGCGGCCATTCTAACACCCGGCTGTGTCACAAACGATGCGGACGCGCTGCGTTCGCGCGCCGGCCGGCGCGGTTCGATGCAATGCAAAAAAGTGTTGACACGATTAAATGGGGCGCTATAATTGCGTTCTTTCGCGATGCAGCACCAAGCGAAACGTGCCCAGGTGGCGGAATTGGTAGACGCACTAGGTTCAGGTCCTAGCGGTGGCAACACCGTGGAGGTTCGAGTCCTCTCCTGGGCACCATCTGTTTTTTGAAAGGCCGGCTATATGCCGGCCTTTTTCATTTCTGCGCCCGGGAAGCAAAGCGCCTGCGCGCTTGTGTGACCGAGCCCTCGCCTCGGCGCCATCCGCATACAAAAAAGGCCGGATATACGCCGGCCTGTTTTATTTCCGGCGTCCATCGCAGGCCGCTGAGTATCGTCGTGAGTCCGCACCAAAGTGGCGCATGCTCGGCAGCTCGACATCCGCCCTCCTCTCCGCGCCCCATCACAACATGCGCTTCAGCACGTCGTTCTTCGACACGAAATGGTGCTTGAGCGCCGCGGCCGCGTGTGCCGCCACCAGGAATGCCAGCGTATAGCAGCCGAACTTGTGGAGTTCGAACCAATGCTCAGTAACCGGGCCCGCGCTATACGGCGTCTTCACGTACCACATCCCGAACAGCCAGTAGCCGTCCGGCACCATCACGAAACCGCTGAACAGGACGAAAGCGACGAGCGCGTAAATCAGCGAGTGCACCAGATGCGCGATCGAGCGCTGTTGCCGGGGAATCGACTCGACATCAGGCGGCGTGCGGCGGAAGAACGACCATACGTAGCGCAGCGGAAACAGCACGATCAGGCAGCTCGCGAGCGACATGTTGAGCGTCGACACGAAACGCCAGAGATCCGGCTGCGTGATGAAGTGCAGCGAAAATCCGGCCGCCATCGTGTACAGGATCACGCCCGCGAAGATCCAGTGCAGCGCGCGGGAAAAGCGGTCGTATCGGCCGCCGCCTAATGTTTTGTTCTGCGAATTTGTTTGGGAAGCCACGTGAATGATTCATCCTTTATCGGTTGCCAGTTCATTGTTGCCATGGACAAGTGGATGAAATTATCGAGGTTGAATCCCGTGTTGATAACCATTCTCAACGATTTCAAAATACCCGGCGCGGCGTCAGCGCATCTCGATCAGGAACGTCATCACGCCGTCACCCGAACCCGCCGTCACACGTTCGCCGTGCTGGTAGTACTGCGCGGTAAACGGCAACGTGGTCGCCCCGACCGTCGCATCGCCGAGGCTGTTCCAGGTATTCAATGTGACCGGCACGTCGTTCTTCAGCACGCGAATGCCGACGCCCTGCGCGGCGTCGTCGCCGAGCAGCTTCAGCACGTCCGTCGTGCCCGGCACCGTCTCGCCGAGCAACTGGATCGACAGCGGCGTCGGCCGCGCCTCGCCGTACGGGCTGCAGGTCAGGTCGATCGCGAAATCGCGCGACGCCTGGGTCGAGCCCGGACCGTCGAAGGCCGACGCCGGCACGGCGCCGAGCGGCACGACGAGATGCTTCGAGGCCGTATTGACGGTACACGCCACGCCCCGCACATAGCTGCTCGTCATGTGCTTGCGCACCACGTAGTGGCTGGGATCGCCGCTCACGGGCGACGCCTCGACGATCAGCGCCTGGCCTAGCAGAAAGCCGGGCGTCACCGGCCCGATCTTGACGAGCTCCATGTCGACCGCGAACTCGCGCGCCGTGCCGTCGCCCGGATGCGTTCCGAGCACGCCTTCCGTCTTGTTGCCGAGATCCTCGCCGTCGCGCACCATCCGCAGCGCGAGGCCGGGGAGATTGGTCGCCCACAGGTTCATGCCCGGCGCGGGGCCGAACTCGCTCGAATAGTGCAACGTCCGCGCCAGCGGCTCACCCTGGCCGTTCGGCGCGCAAGTGATGGTCAACGTGAACCGGAACGACCGGACGACTCCGTCGGGCGCGATCGAACCGAACTCGATCGGATTGAAATCTTCGGGCAGGCTCAGGCACGCGGCAAACGCGGGCGCCGCGCAGAACGTCAGCGCGACGAACGCCGCCCAGCAGCGCAGGCTGCACGACAAATCGGAATATCGAGGGTTTCATGATCGGGATGAAGTGGGTGAAGAAGCGTCGGCCCCCAGCGCAGGATGCATGCGCGAGCAGACGACCTCGAGTTCGGGGAAATTGCGATGCGCGGTCGACTCGCCCATGTCGTACGACAGCGCGCAGCGCTCGTCCGGACGCGCGCCCCAGCGCACGAGCAGGTCGCCGGCACGGTCGACACCCGTGACGAAGCCCTGACCGTTCGGGCCGACCATGCCGACCTCCTTGCCGTTCGTCGTCAGCACGGCGGCGCCGAACGGCACCGGCTTGCCCGCGTCGTCGGCCATGTCGAGCATCAGGCGCCCCGCCTCGACCTCGAACTGCGCCAGCACGACCGCACCGCGCGTCGGCACGACATGCACGATCGCGTTGCGAATCTCGAGCTGGCGATCGAGCTCCGCCGTCCGCAATGCGATGCGGTTCTGCCGGTATGGCGTGACATGCGGCACGACCGCGTAACCCGCGTGGTCGGTGCGCACGCCGGCGTGCGCCACCACGCCCACGCCGGCCGCGCGCTCGCTGCGCACGAGTGCGACGGTTTCGCCGAGCGGTTGCGACAACGTCACGCCGCTGCCGTGCACGAGCACGCCGCCCGCCGCGCTGACCGAGGTCTGCGAACCGCTGCGCGAATGCCGCCATCAGGGCGACCAACAGGAGAGGTTTTTGGTACTGTTTCATCGAATGTCCGGGGAGAAAAATAAGGATCTCCGCTGCCGATCCCGGCCAGCGGAACAACGAACCCGTCGAGTTCACAGGGATTATTCCGGCTCGGCCGCCGCGGCCAAACCAATGTGAAGAGATCCTCAACGCTCGCCCGGCAGACAGATGCGGCCCGACGCGGCACCGACCGTCTACGTGTCTCTGCCGGAGTTCCGGTCGGCGGGCCCGCCGACGCGACGCGCGACCGCACGATCGTCGACCCGCGCTTCATGCGCCATCAGCGCTACATGCACGAACGCGACCTCGCGCCGGCATGGCCGAACGCGCCACTCGAACCGGTGGCGGCAAACGACAGGCGGGAACAGGTGCATGAATGGATCGCGGCATGCGCCGCCGCGCGTCACGGCAGCCTCGCGAAAGCGCATCGTTTCGATGCTCAAGGACGGGTGAAGGTCAGCGAGCTGACGCGGCGCGTCGCAACCGCCTCGCTGGAACCGGGGATGGAAAGCGGCGACGTCGATCTCGTCTTCCGGAGATCGGCTCGCCGCGCGGGATCGCGCCGCGCCTGCAGCGCGTCGGCGCCGGCTGCAATCCGGAGGGCGACCGATCAGGTCCGCTCGAGTCGATACCCGTAGTTGTAGACCGTCGTGATCACGAGGCCGTTCTTCGGCCGCAGCCCGAGACTCGAACGCAACTTGCTCACATAGGTGGCGAGCGTCGCGTCGTATTTCCGATCGACCACGCCCCAGATGCGCTTGATCATCATGTCCTTCGACACGATCCGCCCGACGCTCTCGAACAGCATCAGCGCGAGATCGAACTCGCGCTGCGACAGTTCGACCGGCGCGCCGTCCACGGTCGCGGCATGCGCGCCCACGTCGAGCGCGAACTTGCCGACCTCGACGATCTTCACGCGCTGCGTCTCCGGGTAGTACTTGCGCGCCTGCGCATTCACGCGCGCGACCAGCTCGCGCTCCCGCAGCGGCTTGATCAGATAGTCGTCGGCGCCGCTGTTGAGACCGAACACGATGTCGTTCTCGCCGTCGTGCTGCGTCGTCATGATGATCGGCAGCGCGTCGGCGAACGCTTCGCGCGCCCAGCGCATCACGTCGATCCCCGACTTGCCGGGCACGTCCCAGTCGAGCAGCAGCACGTCGACGCGCTGCGTGCGCACCAGTTCGATGAAGCTGTCGCCGTCGTGCCGCACCTCCGTGTCGTAGCCCGCCTTGTTGAGCCAGCCGGCCACGACGCCCGCCTGGGTCACGATGTCTTCGAGTATTGCGACGATCATGTTCGTTCCGATCTCAGTATGCCGCCCCGTCTCCGGGCCCGTTCGCCGCTCCGTCGACCGGAGCGGGCGGCAGGTAAACAAAAGCCCATTCGCTGTACGCGCCGCTGTCGCCGAACGCGTCATACCGGGCAGGAAAGCCCTGGCGCTTCAGCGGCTGCCCCGGCGCCTCGCTGAACACGCCCATGATGCCGCCGTCCGGCGCCTTCACGAGCCCCCACTGCGTCGACCCGGTCAGCGGATCGGCGTACAGGCGCCGCAAGTGACGCAGCGTCGGCAGCCCGCGGCGATCGTCGAGCAGTGCCTCGAGCGACGCCGGATAGCGGCCGCCTCCCGCCGCATTGTAGTAGCCTGCGATCGCCGCGCGAAACTGGTCGCCGACGAACAGCAGTTGCGCCTCGCGGTCGCGCTGCTGGACCGTCGTCCAGATCCGCGCCGCCTGCGTCATGCCGAGCCCCAGCGCCGCGACGAGCATCAGCACGCCGAGATACGCGACGCCGCGCTGCCGGCGCGGGCCGCACCGCGGGTCGCCGCGCCGCCGATTACCACGTCGCATAGGTGCTCCCGTCGAGCGCGCGCCCTTTCGCGCCGCTCCTCACGTCCGCGATGCCACCCGTCTCGCCGGCCTGCGGCTGCCACGAGCCGCGCTTGCCCGTGACCGGGTCGAGCGGCAGCTCGCGCAGGTAGCGCTTCTCGACCAGCGCATCGAGCGTGCCGGGATCGCGGCCGTGATCCGCCCGGTAGTCGTCGATCGATTGGCGCAGCGTGTTCAGATTGTGACGCAGCACCGTTTCCTTCGCGCGATCGCTCTGCTTCAGGTAGCCGGGCGCGACGAACGCGGTGAGCGCCGCGATGATCGCCATCACGACGAGCAGCTCGATCAGCGTAAAGCCGGCGGCGCGGCGCGCGCGTCTACCACTGGTTGTACGGGACGCCATTGAGGCCCTCCTTGCGGTTGGTCGAGCGGACGTCGAACACGTCCTCGCCGGACGAGAACGAATCGGGATCGCTCGCGTAGCTGCGCGTTTCCCAGGTGTCTTCGGGTGCCTTGCCGTCGCATTCGCACATCGGATCGGCGGGAATCTTGCGCAAGAAGTACAGCCGCGCGCCGTCCGGCGACTTCTTGTCCTCGACGCCGTCGACGAGCGCGCGCAGGTCGGGCGGATAGCCGCTCGCGTCGACGCTGCGCTCGATCCGCCCGTCGCTCGCCGCCTCCTTGTACGCGTCGAGTGCCGAGCGGATCACCACGAGCGCGCGGCGCAGCTCGGTCTCGTCCGCGCGACGCTTGACGAGATCGGTCAACGGCAGCGCGACGGTCGCGAGCAACGCGAGCAGCGACATCGCCACCATCAGCTCGATCAGCGTGAAACCGCGCGCGCGGGCGCGTCGACGGACGCTCATGCGAAGCCCCGCGCGCGCGACAGCAGCACCGGCGCGTCGGCATACAACGGCGCCGGCTCGCGTTCGCCCGCGAAGCGATCGACGAACGCCTGAAGCGTGCCGATCAGCGAGCGCACCGCGGCGGCGACGCGGTGCTCGCCGCGTGCCTGCGCAGCGGCGGCCGGCGCGCGCGCCGCCGTCGCCTGCGCCGCCGTCACCGGCGCCTCGGCACGCGCGACCGCGGCCAGTTGCGCAATCCGCGGCGCCGTGCCGACGTCGCCCGCGCGATCCAGCTCGATTCGCGCGGCGGCGATTTCCGCCCGCAGGCCGGCAGCCATCGCCGGCGTGGCAAGCGCCCGCGTCACCTCCCCTCGCGGCGGCGCCGCACGACGATTCGCCACGACGGCGCCGGCCGGAACGACCTCGGCGACCTTGATTGCCGCAGCCGGCTGCCGCACTGCCTCCGCACGCGTACGCATCATCCCCGCGCCACGCACGCCGCGCTCGACTGCCGGGCTCGCCGCCTCACCCTGCCGGGCCTCCTCGGACGCTTGCGGTTCCGCTTCAGCCGGCTCGGCCGTTTCAGGCTCCGCGGCCGCGCGGTTGCCCGCGGGCGTCGACGGCTCGATCGGCGCGTCCAGATCCGGGCCGTCCGACGACGACGGGCGCGCCGGCACGGCCTGCGCGGACTCGAGCGTCAGCGCTTCGGTGGTCACGCGCGACTCGGTGCCCGACAGGAAGGTCGTCACCGCCGACATCGGCAGGTCGAGATTGCGCTCGATATGCGGCGTGATCAGCAGCACGATCTCCGAACGCTCGTTGCTGCGGCCGTTCGAGCCGAACAGCCGGCCGATCACCGGCAAGCCCGATACGCCCGGCAGCCCCGCAATGCTGTCGCTTTCATTACGCTTGACGAGGCCGGCGAGGATCTGCGTTTCGCCGTTCTTCGCGGTCATCAGCGTCTCCGCGTTGCGCGTGCCGAGCGAATAGGCGACCAGCCCGGTCTTCGTGGTTTCCTTCGACAGGATGCTGCTGACCTCCATGTTCACCTTGACGCTCACCTCCTCGTTCAGGCTGATGCGCGGTTCGACCTTCAGCATCAGGCCCACGTCCTGGTAGCTGACCGATTCGGTCACGACGCCGTTCGCGTTGGTGGTCGTGACGATCGGCACGCGCTCGCCGATCTTGATGTTCGCCTTCTCCATGTTGCGCACGCGGATCTTCGGATTCGCGAGCGTCTTGGTCTTGCCCTGCTTCTGCAGCAGATCGATCGCGAGCGCGAGGCCGCCCGATTCGCTCGACACGCCGACGCGGTCGCGATTCAGCCGCAGCAGGTCGCCGAGCGTCAGCGCACCGCCTTCCACGCCGCCGAGCGCGCTGAACTGGACCTTGCCCGGATACTGGACGCCGAGATCGAGGCTGTCGCTCATTTTGACCTCGAGCACCTGCACGTCGAGCGTCACTTCGGATTGCGGAATGTCGAGCCCCATCACGACGCGCTCCGCGACCTGGATCGTCTCCGGCGTGTCGCGCATGACGACCGCGTTCACGCGCTCGTCCACGTAGACGTCCTTCGGCTTGATCATCTGGCGCAGCGCGGCCATCACCGACTTCGCGTCCGCGTGCGACAGGAAGAACGTGCGGATCGCGAACTCCGTGTAGTTGCGTGCCTTTTCGGGCTGCGACGGGTAGACGAGCAGCGTGTGCTTGTCGAGCACCTTCTTCTCGAGCTGGTTGGTGCGCAGCAGCAGGTTGATCGCGTCTTCGGCGGTCGTGCGCTCCGCGAACAGCGTCGCGGCCTGGCTGGTGTCCACGTCGCGGTCGAACACGAAGTTCACGCCGGACACGCGCGAGATCACGTCGAAGATGCTGGCCAGCGGCTGCTGCTTGAAGTTGAGCGACACCGGCTTGCGCAGCGCGTCGGACAGCTGCGGGCGCACCGCGCGGCTGGCCTGCGATTGACGCAGCATCGTGTCGCGCACGCGCTTCGCTTCCGCGTGGTTCGGCTGCTCGGCGAGGATGCGCCGCGCGATCTCGAGCGCCTCCTGCGGTTTCTCGCCGCCGATGCGCTGCGCGCGCGCGAGATCGACCGCCATCTGCTGGCGGCGCTTGACCTGCTCGAGCGTCTGGCTGGCCTTCAGGTTGCCCGGATCCTCGGCCAGCGCGTTGTCCAGGTGATCGATCGCGGCCGCATGGTTGCCCTGTGCGACCTGGCGGTCGGCTTCCTTCAGCTCCGCACGCACATACTCCTGCCGGCTGAATTCGACGGCGGTCGTGAGCGCGATGTCGTCAGGCGCGGCCTCCTTCTGCTGCTGCAGCGTGCCGAGTCGTTCGGCGGGCGTCGCGGCGGCGTCGGGCGCGGCGTTGAACGGCGTACTCGCGCATCCTGTCAGCGCAAGCGCCGAGATCAGGAGCAAAAGACTGACTTTACGTTTCATGATGGTGTTCGGCACATGTTGAATTCGGGGTTCATCGGGTCGGGACGGGCGGCGACAGCTCGACATCGGTGCTGTCCCGGGTCACGATCACCGTGCCCTGTTCGCCCAGTTTTTTCAGCCGGTAGCCTTCGGCGATCTCGTCGCCCGGCAGCACGGCGTCACGTACGCCGCAGCGCGATCCGCACAGCAGGAACGTCCTGCCCATCCCTTCCAGCACGACGATGCGCTGGTTGCGCGGGTCACTCTGGCGCCATTCGCCGACGATGTCGAACGGCACCGCCGCAACCGGCGGCGCGTCGATCGGCGTGTCGAGCGACGGTGGTTCGGGTTCGGGCTCCGCGACCGGCGGCGCCGGGTTGTCGGGCGCCGGCTCCGCGCCGAGCGATGCCCAGCTCTGCGCCGGAAACACGTCGACGATCGGCGCCTGGCCGGCGCCCTCCTGCGCAACGCTGCCGCCCGCGACGCAGGCGGCGGCCAGCGCGAGCGCGGCCGCAAACGGGATCAAAGGCGCGCGCATCATGTGTCCGGCCCCAGCAGGCTGACCCGCAGATCGGCGCTCACGTTGGCGCTGTCGATCCGGTCGCGCTCGATCGACACGCCTTCGATGCGCACCATCGGCTGGTCCGCGATCTCGCGCATCGCTTCGCGCAGCCCGACATAGCTGCCGCTCAGCGCCATGCTGATCGTGAGCCGGCGCAGCTTGCCCTTCAACTCGACTTCACGCCGATAAGTCGCGTGCTTGCGATCCATGCCGCGCTGCGACAGGATTTGGAAAACCGAGTACGCCTGCTCGCTGCTGCGCAACTGCTGTACCTGCTGCAGCGTCATGCCGCCATCGCCGGCCTTCTTGTCCGGCTTCGGCAGCGCGGCCAGTTCCTGCGTGCGCGCGTCGCGCTCGGCCTCGAGATGCTCGCCGTCCGGCTGCAGGTAGAGCGCGTGCACGCCGATCAGCGCCACGACCAGTCCGCCCGCCAGCAGCCCCGGCACGCCGAGCTTGCGGGTCGCCGCATAGGCGCCCCAGCGCAGCCGCGCGGCAAGGGCCGTCAGGTCGATTGCTTTCAGGTTCGTCATGGGTGTTCGATACTCAGGCTGAAGTGAAAGATGTTCTTGCCGTCCTCCGCTTTCGTGCGGTGCTGCAGCAGGCCGATCTTGCGATCCGGGTGACGGTCGTTCAGGCGGTCGACGAAGATGTAGATGTGCGACAGGTCCGCCGCGCCGCCTTCGATGCGCGCCTCGCGGCCGGCCTTGTCGACCGTCAGCGACTTCAGCGCGATCTGCGGCGTCCACGCATGCTCGATCCAGTCGACCACCGACAGCCCCGAGCCTGTCGCACTCGTCTTCTGCTCGGCGAGCACGCGTTCGATGCGGCGCTGCTCCGGCGTCATGTTCTTCTGCCGGCGCTGCTCGCGCTCGATCGCGCGCTTGCGCTGGTCGATGCGGCTTTCGATGCCATCGACCTCGTCGCGCAGCTGGTCGACGCGCGACCACTCGCTCGCGGCGAACGCGCCGGTCAGCAACGCGCAGCACAATGCGACAGCCGCCCACGGCGTGACGCGCGCGCGCGGCGCCGCGAAATCCAGTTCGTTCAGACGTTTCATGCCGGTTCCCCCGGCTCGCGCACGGGCACGTCATCCAGGCCGCCGTCGAGCAGCGTGACGCCTTCCGCGGCCGGCAGCGCCCCATCGAGCGCACTCGCGAAGGCCGCGCCGGCAAGCGGCTGCCCGGCCATCAGCGCCGCCGCGGCGAACCAGTCGTCGAGCCGCCGGTCGCCAGCACGCGGCAGCGTGACCATGTCGGCCCACTCGCCGGCGCGGCGAAACACGCAGGTGACGACGCGCGGCTGCAGCAGCGCGTAGCGATAGTCGTCGCCGCTCAGGCGGCCCGCGTGCAGGTCGAGCGAGGCCGACAGCGCATCGCGCACGCTGACGAGCCGCCAGCCGGCCGCGCGGCTCACTGCCGCGAGCGACGCGAGCAACGTGTCGCAGGCCGCCACCGCCAGGCGCGCGCGGCCGCGCGGCCCGGCCTCGATACGGATCTGCAGCGCACCGCGCTGCGCGCGGGCGGCGAACAGCGCGCGCGCATAGCCGTCCCAGGCGGCGTCCGACACCAGCCCGTCCTGCCACGGCAGCACGACGCCATGCGTCCACGGATGCCCGGCGACAACATGCACGCGGTTGCACATCGGCAGGCGCGCCTTCGGCAGGCCGCCCAGCACCTGCGCCAGCGCTTCGCCGGGCAGGCCCGCGTGCGCGACGACGGCGTGCGGCGCCCCCGCGCGCCAGCCGTGGCCCGTCCACACGCGCAGCGTGTCGGCGTCGAGCACCGCGACGACGTTATTCCACGGCGATCGCACGTTGCACCTCCTGGAATGTCGTCAGCCGCGCGCGAATCGCCGCCAGCCCCGCTTCGCGCATCGACTGATAGTCGGCGTTGTCCGCGAGCGCCTGCGCACGCTTCTCGATCGAACGCTCGAGCAACGCGGCCTTCATCGCCGCGTCGAGCGTCAGCACTTCCGCGAGCCCGATCCGGCCGTGGTAGCCGGTGCCGCGGCACGTCTCGCAGCCCGCGCCGGGCATGACCACGCGCTTCAGTTCGTCGAGCGACGCGTCGCGCAGGTCGGCGCCGTCCGCCGCCGTGCCGCCGCAACGCGCGCAGATCCGCCGCACCAGGCGCTGCGATACGACGCCGTTCAGCGCTTCGAGAAACGTCGACGGCTCGACGCCCATGTAGATGAAGCGGTCGATCACGCTGAACCCGTCGTTCGCATGGACGGTCGACAGCACGCGGTGGCCGGTAAGCGCCGATTGCACGGCGATCGACGCGGTCTCCTCGTCGCGGATCTCGCCGACCATGACCGTGTCCGGGTCGTGTCGCAGGATCGAGCGCAGCCCGCGCGCGAACGTGAGCCCCTTGCGCTCGTTGACCGGAATCTGCAGCACGCCCTTCAGCTCGTATTCGACCGGGTCCTCGATCGTGATGATCTTGTCATCGCCCGTGTTGACTTCCGACAGCACCGCGTACAGCGTCGTCGACTTGCCGCTGCCGGTCGGCCCCGTCACGAGCATCAGCCCGTACGGGCGATGCGCGAGCGAACGCACGCGCCGCGCCGTCTGCGCATCGAAGCCGAGCACGTCGAGGCTCACGCTGTCGCCGCGCTGCGACTTGTCCAGCACGCGCATCACCACGTTTTCGCCGTAGGTGCCGGGAATGATCGACACTCGGAAATCGATCTCGCGGCCCTGCATCACGACCTTGAAACGGCCGTCCTGCGGCACGCGCTTCTCCGCGATGTCGAGCGCGGCGAGCACCTTGAGACGCGACATCGTCTGCGCGGCCGCCTCGAGCCCCGGAATGTGACGGATCGACTGCAGCACGCCGTCGATCCGGTAGCGGATCGACAGGCCGTCCGGCACCGCTTCGAGATGGATATCGCTGGCGCGGCTCTGCAGCGCGTCATAGAGCGTCGTGTTGACGAGCCGGATGATCGGGCTTTCGTCCTTCGCGATGCTCGCGAGCGAGATCGACTCGATTGCCTGCGCGAGCGAATCGCCCTGCGTATCGATCGTCACGTCGTCCATCAGCCGCTCGTTCGACTCGATGTCGCCGAGCAGCCGCTCGACTTCGCCCCGCACGCTCATGGCCAGTTCGACCGGCCGCGCGCCGAAGCGCGCGAGCAGCTCGTCGCGCACATGGCGGGCGAACGGATCGGCAACGACCACGCACGGTGCGCCGTCGAGCTCGACCGGCAGCACGCGCCAGGTCAGCGCGTCGTGCAGCGGCAGCAGGTCGAAGCGCGTCGGCGCCGCACGCAGCGCATCCGCGTCGACCGCGCCGATGCCGAGGCAGGCGGCCGCTTCCGCGAGCCGCGTCGCATCGGCGCCCAGCAGGCCGTCGACGTATTGCGCGAAGCCGACGCCCGATGCCTCGGATTCCGACTGCCAGCGTTGAACGATGTGTTCCGTATTCATTGAGTTTTCTCCAGTTGGACAGCCGGATCGCGAATGCCTGGATCGCTATCCGACGCTGCCGGCCAATTCGAAAATCGGCATGTAGAGCAGCAGGACCACCGCGCCGACTGTCGCGCCCACCGCAAGCATCAGCACCGGTTCGAACACCTTGCTCAGCATCTCGATGGCGCGATCGAGCGCGCCGTCGTGAAACTGCGCAATGTGCTCGCACATCCCGCCGAGGTCGCCGCTCTGTTCGCCCACGCGCAACAGCCGCTCGGCGACCGACGTCGTCAGCGCATGCGCGGCGAGCACGGCCGCAACCGGACGGCCCGCGCGCATTTCGGTCAGCGCCGCCGCGAGCCGCGCGCGAAAGTGCTCGGGAAGCACCTTGCCGGACAGCTCCAGCGCGACGATCGCCGGGGTGCCGCCCGCGATCAGCAGGCCGACGGTCCGGTAGAACCGCGTGAGCGCGAACAGCGCGCAGATGTCGCGCACTTTCGGCGCGCGCCACATCAGGCGCTGCGCGGCACGCTTGAAGGCCGCCGAGCGGATCGCCAGCGCCGCGCCGGCGAACGACGCCGCGACCGCGAGCCCGACCGCCATCCCGTTCTCGCGCAGCAGGGTCGCCCACCAGAGCATCGCCTGGGCCGTCGCCGGCAGCGTGGCGAGCGACTCGAACACCACCGCGAAACGCGGAATCACGAAGAACGCCATGAACAGCAGGATCGCGATGCCGACGCCGATCACGACGGCCGGATAGATCAGCGCCCCGGTGACGCGCTTGCGAACCTGTTCGATTCGCACTTCGTATTGCTGATAACGCTTGAGGACAACCGGCAACTGGCCGCTGCCCTCCGATGATTCGATCGTCGCGACGAGCAGCGGCGGAAAAATGGCCGGCTGCTGCGCGAGTGCCTTCGACAACGGCTGCCCCTCGACCATCACCGCGAGAATCCGGTCGATCACGTGTTTCGCGTCCTTGCCCGAATCCGCCTTGTCGCGCAGTGCTTCGAGCGCCTCGATCAGCACGAGGCCCGCGTCGAGCAGCGTCGACAGTTCCTGCAGGAACAGCGCCAGCGCGAACTTCGGCGCCGCCCGGCGGCGCCCGAAGCGGGCAGCGCGCCGGACCTCGAGCACGACACCGCCCTTCTGCGCGAACCGCGCGCGCACTTCCGTCTCGCTTGCTGCCTCGACCGCCTGCTGCGTGACCTTGCCGTCGGCGAGCACGCGTACCCGAAATGCCTCCATCGCTACCTCCGCCATTCATCGAGCATCGCGAGGCTCGCGTCGCGATCGCTCGTCAACGCGCGGTACTCGCGCCAGACCTTGGTCGCGTAAGCCTTGCGTGCGGGCTCGCGTTTCGTCGACGACCCGGCGTTATACGCGCCGACCGCGTTCCAGGTGTAGCCGTGCCGGTCGATGAATCCCGCGAGAATCGATGCGCCGGTGTCGATCGACGTGCAGGGTTCGTCGATCAGCCGCTTGTGCGTCACGCCGACCTTGACGAGACGCGGCAGATGCGAACTGTTGATCTGCATCAGCCCGATGTCGTAGGTGCCGTTCCGGTTCCGGTTTATCGCGCGCGGATTCAGCGCGGATTCCACCTTCGCGATCGCGACCAGCAGCAACGGATCGATGCCATGCCGATCGCCCGCCCGGGTCCAGCAATCCTTGGCCGCGGCGCCGGATGCGCAGGTGGCGAACAGCGCCACCGCCGCGATCCAGCGGCGCAGACCCTTACATGCCGTAGACGAGGTCCGCATCGATGCCGCTCCCGCCAACACGACCGTCCCGCCCGAGCGACACGATCTCCGCCTCGCCTTCGCGGCCCGGCACGTTCCACTGGTACGCGCGGCCCCAGCCGTCCTTCGGCACGGCCTTCGCGAGATACGGGCCGTTCCAGCCGTCGCTGCGTTGCGGCTGCGCGACCAGCGCATCGAGCCCTTCGTCGGCCGTCGGATAACGCCCCGTGTCGAGCCGGAATTGCGTGACCGCGTCGCCCAGCGTCTTCATCTGCGCTTCCGTCGACTTGACCTTTGCCTTGTCGACCTGCGAAAACAGCTTCGGACCGACATAGCCGGCCAGGAGCGCGATGATCAGCAGCACGACCAGCAGCTCGAGCAGCGTAAAACCCTGCTGGCCGCGGCGCTTCGTCCATTTCCGATAATTCTGTTTCACGTCGTTTTCCCTCTGTAGAGATCCCGGCGCGGCGTCGCGGCCGGGGGCCGTCGTGTTGCAGACGGCAGGTGAATGAGGCGCTTTCGGGGATGCTGGTTCGATTGAAGGAAAGCGCTGATCGATGACGTCATTTTCCGGGGGGGAGGAAAACGCCACCACTTTCATCAACGAAATATCAACGAAGGTTTCAATCGGTCGATTCGCGCTCGCGCCGCAAATAAAAGAGCCGCACGCATTGCTGCGTGCGGCTCGCCTCAGCGCCTATTCAGGTCCGTTTTCAGGTCCGCTTTCAGGTCGTTACTTGCTGCAAGCGCCGAGGTCCTTCCACACCTTGCCGGTATGGTCGGCGCCCGTCGATGCCGGATTGCCCGGGACCTCGTTCTGGGTCCACCAGCGCGCCTCGTACGTGCTGCCGCCGTGCTGCACCTTCGCGCCGCCCGTGTAGGCCGTGCCCTGCTTCCATGCGGTCTGGCACTGCGCGCCTTCGCCGCCGCCCGATTCGCCGGTCAGCTTGAACGTGGTGGTTTCCTGCTTCAGCGTGCCGCCGTCGATCTGCGAGGTCGCCACGGCCGTATGGTTGCCCGCCTTCGCGTTCGCGATATCGACGTTCACGTCGCCCTGCATGCGCATCGTCGACGACTTCGAGCCGACCAGCGAGTTCGACGCGTCGTAGACCTTCACGGTGACGTTCGTGTCCTTCGCATGGTTGAACTTCAGGAAGAACTTCGCGGTCGCCTTGCCGTTCTGGATCTTGAACTCGCCGTTGTTCGAGATGCTGAAGCCTTCGTCGATGCCGCCTTCCGGCTGGTGATCGATCGTCGTTTCGGTGCGCACGATGCCGCTGGTGCTCTTCGAGAACACATCGTTCTTGCCGAGCGCCGGCTCGATGCGGCCGTCGCGCTCGACGCCGGCGATCAGGTTCGCCGCCTGCGTGCGGTTGATTTCCTTCGCGAGCAGCATCGGCCACATGTTGCGTTCGCCCTGCTGCGCCGAACCGATCGTCACCGTGGTCTTCATCGACGGCACTTCGCCGCCCGACTTGAACACGCGGTTCGTGACCTTGTCGCCGGTCTTCAGGTCCATCGTCGGCGCGATGCTGCCGACCGTCGACCAGTTCGGCTTGCCCGGATCGACCGGGCCGCCGGCGTCGGTGATGTTCAGGTCGGCGACGTTGTAGAACATGCCGGCCGTATCGCCGACGTGCCACGTCGTCAGCATCACGTGATGGCCCTTCTTGTCCGACGGAATCGTGCAGCCGTGCGGGCCGATCTCGTCGGCTTTCTTCATCCCGCCGTCGACCGTGCAGAACGGCGTCAGGTCGAACTGCTCACGCGTGAGCTTCGCGTTCGGATTCCAGCCCTGCTTCGTCAGGTAGTACTTGAATTCCTTCGTCACGTGCGGCGCGGTGAACGTCCACTTGAACTTCTGCGCACCCGGCTTGATGTCGGTGATCTTCCAGCGATCGACGGACTGCTCGTTGAGTTCGCTGAACTGCGTCACGCCGCCGCTCGCGATCTCGCCATCCGGCGCGCCGGCTGCCGGGAAGCCCTGCTTGCCTTCGACGCTTTGCGGTTCATAGGCGACCGAACCGCAGTTGAAGTTTTCGATCTTGCCCGACTTCGCGCTGCACAGCAGGTTGCGCGACGGCGGCTCCGACAGGTAGCCATGGGCAAATGCGGCTTGCGCGAAGAACATCGACGCGCAGGCCACGAGCGGCGACAGGGTGAAGAGGGTCTTTTTCGCTGTTCGGGTTCTCATCTGATTCCGTTTGGTTGAGAGTTGAATGGTGGTTGCCTCGTTAGGCGAATCGCGAGCGACCGCCGGAATTTGCGTGACGCATGTTCTGCTGACGAAACGCTGAGTGCAGTATCGTCAGGCGCCGCGCATCGGCGTACCTTCCTAAACAATCTCTCAAAGATGCGTCGCGCTCCCCGTACGACGCCTGCTTTTACGCACACCGTGTTCACACGGCCCGCGTTTAGATTGCATTGAGATTCGTTGCCGCCATTCCGCCCAGGAAAAAGAATGTGCTCGCTTCCCCGGTACTCTTTTTCAACACAAGGATGGATGGCTATCAAATTGAAATCGCATAAACGCACTCCCAACATCGTGATCCGCCGCCGCTCGCTACGTCGTGCGCACGTTGCCTATGCCGCACTCGCGGCGGCCAGCGCACTGAGCTTCGCGAACGCCGCATTGGCCGCGCCGGGAAAACCCAGCCTGAAGCAGTACGAAATCACGTCGCAGCCGCACGGCTTCGTCGAGATCGACATGCAGAAGGCAGGCGTCGCGCCGTACAAGGACATCGTCAAGCTGAACAAGAAGGTCGACGTGCCGCTGCCGTTCGACATCTGGAGCAACGGCACCGCCGTGAAGGCGGTCGCGGTGGTCAACGGCGTCGTCGATCCCGCGTCCGAGGTCAGGATGACGCCCGGCGGCACGCAAAGCAGCCAGGTGATCGCGAACGTGAAGACGCCCGGCGTGAAGAAGATGCAGGTGCGCGTGATCGACGCCAACGGCGCGTGGACCGACAGCGCGCCGCTCGACGTGGTCGTGTTCGACACGATTCCCGAGCTCGCGGACGACCTGCCGAACAACGCAAGCAAGACCAACAAACCGTATGCGAACACGTCCGGTTCGGTGGTCGGCACGTACTTCGCGAGCTGGTCGATCTACGACCGCAAGTTCAACGTCGACAACGTGCCGGTCGAGAACCTCACGCACATGCTGTACGGCTTCATCCCGATCTGCGGCGGCGCGGACGTGAACGCATCGCTCGCGAAGGACCTGCCGGGCTCGTTCAACACGCTGGTGCAAAGCTGCAAGGGCCTGCCCGATTACAGCGTCGCGATCCACGACACCTATGGCGAGATGGCCAAGACGTTGCCGGGCCAGACCGCGAATTCGAAGCTCAAGGGCGTGCTCGGCCAGATGATGGCCGCGAAGAAGCGCAACCCGAACCTGAAGATCCTGCCGTCGATCGGCGGCTGGACGCTGTCCGACCCGTTCTTCCAGATGCACGATCAGGCGAAGCGCAAGGTGTTCGTCGATTCGACCGAGCAACTGCTGCGCACGTGGAAGTTCTTCGACGGCGTCGACATCGACTGGGAATTCCCGGGCGGCAAGGGCGTGAACCCGTCGCTCGGCGATCCGGTGAAGGACGGCCCGCTGTACGTGACGCTGATGAAGGAACTGCGTCAGATGCTCGACAAGCTGTCGCAGGAAACCGGCAGGACCTACGAGCTGACGTCGGCGATCGGCGCGGGCAAGGACAAGATCGACGTGGTGAACTACAAGGAAGCCACGAAGTACATGGACTACATCTTCGACATGACGTACGACTACTACGGTGCGTTCAGTCTGACGGAGCTGGGTCATCAAACCGCGCTGTACGCGCCGAACTGGAAGCCGGACACCGCGTACACGACGGACAACTCGATCGCTGCGCTTCTCGAGCAGGGCGTCGATCCGAAGAAGCTCGTCGTCGGCGCGGCGGCGTATGCCCGCGGCTGGAACGGCGTGCACGGCTATGCCGACGGCAATCCGTTCACCGGCACGGCGACGGGGCCGCACAAGGGCCAGTGGGAACCGGGCATCCTCGACTACAAGAAACTCAAGTCGGAGATGATCGGGCCGAACAACGCCGGCATCAACGGCTACGAATATCACTATGACCAGACGGCCGAAGCGCCATACGTCTTCAACAAGAGCACCGGCGAACTCCTCACGTTCGACGACGAGCGTTCGGTCCTCGCGAAGGGCGACTACGTGCGCGCGCATCAACTGGGCG
Source organism: Burkholderia ubonensis subsp. mesacidophila (assembly GCF_002097715.1). Lineage (NCBI taxonomy): Bacteria > Pseudomonadati > Pseudomonadota > Betaproteobacteria > Burkholderiales > Burkholderiaceae > Burkholderia > Burkholderia ubonensis. Next base: position 1,659,596 of record NZ_CP020737.1, on the reverse strand, counting down.
GCCTGTTCTCGTGGGAAATCGACGCGGACAACGGCGACATCCTGAATGCGATGCACAAGGGCCTCGGCCACGGCGACGAAGGCGGCGGCGGTGCGGAGAACCATCCGCCGGTCGCGAACGCGGGCGCCGACATGACGGTCACCGGGCCGCAGACGGTGACGCTCGACGCGTCGAAGTCGCGCGATCCCGACGGCGAAAAGCTCAGCTTCAAGTGGGAACAGGTCGGCGGCGATCCGCTGAAGCTCGCCAATGCGACGAGCGCGAAGGCGAGCGTCGACGTTCCGTCGGTCAAGCAGGACACGAAGTACACGTTCCGCGTGACGGTCACCGACCCGGCCGGCCTGAAGGATACGGCGCAGGTCGTCGTAACCGCGCAGGCGGAGGCGACGGTCGAGCCGCCGCCTGCGGAAAACCGTCCGCCGGTCGCGCACCTCGGCGGCCCGGCAACGGTGGAAGCCGGCCAGGCCGTGACGCTGTCGGCCGAGAAATCGACCGACCCGGACGGCGACAAGCTGAGCTTCAAGTGGAACGTCCCGACCGGCATCAACGCGACGCCGAACGGCGCGACGCTGAGCTTCACCGCGCCCGAACTCGCGAAGGACCAGTCGTTCACGTTCTCGGTCACGGTCAGCGACGGCAAGCTGTCGAGCACCGCGAAGCACGCGGTCCTCGTGAAGGCCAAGGATGCGGGCGGCGGCGGCGGCGAAGGCGGCGGCGGCAACGGCGGCGGCGAAGGCGGCAAATACCCGGCGTACAAGGCCGGCACGCAGTACAACGCCGGCGACATCGTGTCGAACCTCGGCAAGCTGTACCAGTGCAAGCCGTTCCCGAACAGCGGCTGGTGCTCGGGCGCGCCGACGGCGTACGAACCCGGCAAGGGCTTCGCGTGGAACGACGCATGGACGCTCTACGGTGACGGCGAAGGCGGCAACGGTGGCGGCGAAGGCGGCGGCAACGGCGGTAACGGCGGTGGCGAAGGTGGCGGCAACGGCGGCGGCACTCACCCGCAGTACAAGGAAGGTACGAAGTACAACGCCGGCGACGTCGTCTCCAACAACGGCAAGCTGTACCGCTGCAAGCCGTTCCCGTACACCAACTGGTGCTCGATGGCGGCGTGGGCTTACGAGCCGGGCAAGGGCACCGCATGGGACCAGGCATGGGAGGAGCACAAGGAGTAAGCCGAACAACCTGCCAGGTCCGGCCGGCGGCGCTGTCGCGGCGCCCCGGCCGATGTGAAACCCGCGTCTCCTTATGCACAACGGCTGATGCCGGTATCGCCCTCGCCTCGTGCGAGGGCGTTTTCGTTTACGGCGCGGACGCCGACGATGTGTGTCCGTGCCGGCATCTACACGCCGCCGAGCCTGCATGCGAACGCGCCAAACGATGCGCTCGATCACCGGCAAGCCCGGGCCGGCGAGCCGTCGCCACATCGCCGCAGGCACGAATCCCGCGCGTCGTCACGTGCAACGCGCCAACGCCGCTATCGGCCTTGCATCAATTTCGCCCTGCCCCGCGTTCGAACGGCGCAAACGCCGCGCCCTTCGACGACCTGTCCGGCCCCGGCGTCCGCCGTGTCGTGACGAGCGCCGCGCCCGAACGCAAAAAGGCCGGACCCCGTGCCATACAGGCCCCGGCCTTCCATCAACCCGGTTTCGATCCCTGCCCGACTTCAACGAAACGCGCGCCCGCGCCGCCGTTCCGGCCCTCCTCCGGTCACGCGTCGTCGAGCAATTCCGCAGCGGTTCTCGGCAAACGCACGGTGAAGCGGCTGCCCTGCCCCGGCGTCGACGTCACGTCGACCGATCCGCCGTGGCGCTCGATCACCGCCTTCACGAACGGCAGCCCGAGGCCGACCCCGCGACTCGCGTCGCGATACATGCCGTCGACCTGAAAGAACGGCTCGAACAGCCGCGGCATCGCGTCGGCCGGGATGCCGATCCCCTGGTCCTGCACCGCCACCGCAACCTGCCGGTCGTCGGCGTCGATCCACACGTCGACGGCCGTCTCCTCGGCCGAGTACTTGATCGCGTTGTCGAGCAGGTTCGTCAACGCGCGCAACAGCATGTCGCGATTGCCGAGCACGAACACGTCGTCGCCGTCGTAATGCGGGCCCTCGACGCGGATTCGCTTCCCGTTCGCACTGTGCCAGATCTGATCGACCGCTTCCGTCGCCAGATCGTTCGCCGACACCGGCACGTAAGCGCGCGTGTCCAGATGCTCGGCGCGCGACAACTGCGTGAAATCCTGCGCGACGCGCAAGCTGTAGTCGACGAGCTTGTGCAGGTCGGCCAGGAAATCCTCGTCGGTCGTGCCGTCGGCCTGGTTGCGCTCCTCGAGCAGCGACAGCACCGTCGACAGCGGGTTGCGCAGGTCGTGCGCCATGTGCCGCAGCGTCAGCCGGTCGCTTTCGACCGCGGCCTTGATGTTGTGGATATCGACGAGGCAGATCATGCTCGCGGTCGAACTGTGCCGGTCGCCATCGCCGAACGGCGTCACCATCATCATCTGCGTGCGCCCGTTCAGCGCCAGCTCGGCCGAGTGAATCTTGCCGGTCGCCTTCGCGGTCAGCACTTCGTCGCGCACGATCGACAGCACGCGCCGCACCGCCGCGTCGCCGTCGGCGTCGGCGTCGAGCGTCTCCAGCATCGCCCGGCCGCGCGCATTGCACATCAGCATCTTGCCGTGCTGTTCGACGAAGATCGGATAAGGCAGCGTCTCGATCATGTCGACATAGGCCGTCTGCCACGCGCGAATCCGCTGCATCGCGATCTCGACTTCGTCCGCGGCATCGGCGTCCGCCGCGTGCGGCAAGCCGACGAACGCATGCTTGCCGGCAAGCCCGCGCAGCATTCCGTATTCGTTCAGCAGGAACGTCCGCAAGCTGGCGGCGCGCCGCCAGCCGCAAACCGCGAAAATCAATACGCATACGGCGAGCAACGGCCCGAGCGGCGCCCAGTATGACCAATGCACGAGCAGCACGCATTCGGCGGCGACGAACGCGGCCAGCCACCCGATCGCGAATGCGTACATGCGCCAGCCCGGCACCAGCATGCAGATCAGCAGCATCCCCGTCGCGACCGCGATGCTGACGACGGCCTGGACCGCCGTCGACTCGCGCCACAGGATGTGACCGTGGAGCAGCGCCTGCGTCACCAGCGCATCGACCTCGACGCGCCGCAGCCGTCCGCCCTCCGACGTCGACAGGTCGTACACACCGGACAGATCCGACATCGTGTCGCCGATGAAGACGATGCGGTCGCGCCACGCCGACTCGGGAATGCGCCCCTTCAGCACGTCGACGTACGAATAGCGATCGAGGTCGAAGCGTGCCGGCAAGAACAGCGCGAGCGAGCGCGCTTCGACGTGCCCCAGCCTGGACACGTGATCCTGCACGTGAAGGCGCACGTCGCCGGCCGGCAGCGGCGCGCCCGCGACGCGAATCGCCTGCAGCGCGACATGCGGCAGCTCGTCGTCCGAATTGTCCGCCCGGACGTACGGCACGATGCCCTGCACCAGATGGTCGCTGCCGAGCACGATGCTGCGCTGGCCGACGGCCGCCGCCGCGTCGCGCAACTGCGGCGCGGGCAGCAGCACGGCGTCGGCGCGCGTGCCCTCCGGTGACACGTGGGCGGGCAGCACGACGCGCCCTTGCCGCGCGATCGCGGCCGCGAGCGCATCGTCGCCGCGCGCCGAGCTGAACATCGTCATGTCGAGCACGACGCCCGATGCGCCGCCGAGACGATCGAGCACCTGCGCATGGGACGTACGTGCATAGCTCGCGCCGCCGCCCAGTTCGGCGATCGTCTTCTTGTCGATCGAGATGACGACGACATCGTCGCGCTCGCCATAATCGACGCCGGTTGCAACCAGATTCCAGTACAGACGGTCGAGCGGCGACAGCAGCGTCTCAGCGGAAGGCGTACAGCTGAGCACCGCCAGCAACGCAACGCCGGCCGTGAGCGGCCATGCGGCAGGCCCCACGGATGTGGCCATTCTCCAGACTCGATTGAGCCAGTCAGGCATGGGGTGGCATTCCTCACTATTGTTTTATTCACCCGAGTTCGATGCGTCCGCATACTTCCTGAATTGTTGCGGCGATGGGCCGCTTTCTGCGTCGCACACGCGATTCTGCCACGCTACTGCCGCTCAGGCGGGCTCGGGTCCTTCAACACACAACCGCGCCGCATTCGGCCGTCGGTTACCAGACCGACATGTTGCTCGAACAACTTTGATTTTTTTCGGGTGACGGATTCAATTACCCCTTGTCCCATACAAATTCAAAGCACTTTAGTACTTGTCTTAGTACCTCACCATTCAGCGCGCTGTCGATGATGACGCGCCGACGCGGACGGCCGAGTCTGGCGACAAGGGATTCTGCCGTCAGGCGCCGTCGTGAAATCCCGACGACCGGCTGGTCTGTCGATGCTCGGCAGCAGCCACACTCGCCTCAACCACGACGCACGGCGGGCAACCTGCGACGCACCCACCGCCCCTCCCCTCAACGTCACGACGATGTCAAGCCGCCTCACCCGCGATGCATTCGACCAACCCCTCTAATTCAACAACCCCCTTTCATTTGCATACCAAATCAATTTCAACCGGACGCGCCGGCGCTTACACCTCTCCGGCACTGCCACGTCGCACCGTCGCACGGGCTTACAGCACCAAGTGAGCGTACAGCGCGACCCGCGCACGGCACGCCTTTCCGCCGACGAATCCGCTACATCGGTCTGTCACAAATGCTGCCGATACTCCGGCCCGATCGCGCGCCAACCCCGCTTTCATCGACCCACTGGCCGCCCGGAGAATAAACGTGTCCCGCTTCAATCGCCCATTCAGCCCACATCGTCGCCGCCTGCTGCAAGGCGGCGTCGCGCTCACCGCCACCGCCACGCTCGGCGCGTGCGGCGGCACGAGCGACGGCAGCAGCACCGCCGCCGCGAGCGCCCTCGCCGCGCAGAGCGCCGCACGGCCGACCCTGCCATTGCCGTCCACGACCGGCATCGACCACGTCGTACTCGTCGTGATGGAAAACCGCTCGTTCGACCACTACCTCGGCTGGGTGCCGGGCGCGAACGGCCGTCAGGCCGGACTGCAGTTCAAGGATGCGTTCGGCCAGACCCAAAGCTCGTTCCCGCTCGCGACGACCCCGGGCTATGGCTACCAGGCATGCAGCAAGGCCGACCCGGACCACAGCTACGACGGCGGACGCATCCAGCTCGACGGCGGCAAGATGGACGGCTGGCTGATGACGCCGGACACCAGCAAGACGCAAGGCGACCTGTTCCCGATCGGCTATTACACGGCGGCCGACCTGCCGTTCTTCGCCGGTTGCGCGCAGAACTGGACGATCTGCGACAGCTATCACTGCGGGATTCTCGCGGAGACCTATCCGAACCGCCTCTACCTGATGTCCGGCGAAACGGACCGGCTCGTCAACGATTCCACGATCTGCCAGCTCCCGACGATCTTCGACCGCTTCAACGCGAAAGGCATTCCGTCGACGTACTACTACAGCGACGTGCCGTTCACCGCGCTCTACGGCGCGCGCAACCTCGGCAATTCCCAGCCGTTCGCCGCATTTCTGGCGGAAGCGGCCGCAGGCGCGCTGCCCGCGTTCTCGATGATCGATCCGCGCTTCGCCGGCGAATCGCAGGGCCTGTCCGGCGACGACCACCCGGTGTCCGACATCCGCAACGGCCAGGCCTTCCTCGACACGATCTACACGGCGGTTCGCACGAGCCCCGCATGGAGCCGCACGCTGCTGATCGTGACCTACGACGAGTGGGGCGGCTTCTTCGATCACGTGCCGCCGTTCAAGCGGCCGGTCTCGTACGCCGAATCCGAGCTCGGCAACGACGGCTTGCTCGGCTTTCGCGTGCCGCTCGTGCTGATCGGGCCGCGTGCGAAACGCGGCGCGATCAGCAGTTGGGCATTCGATCCGAGCTCGATCCACCAATTCCTGATGTGGCGCTTCGGGCTCGACCCGCTCGGCGTGCGCAGCACCGCGAGCGATACGAACAACCTCGCGTACGCGCTCGACTTCACGTCGCCACTCGATACGAGCGGGCCGCTGTTCGACGTGCCGCCCGGGCCGTTCGGCGGCGCCTGCCTGGGCGCCGTCACGAGCGGCATTCCCGGCATCGACCAGCTCGCGACGCTGGCCGCGTCGCTCGGCTTTCCCAAACCTTGACGGCCTGCCGCCTCACTCGCACCGAGCGTTCCATCATGAATCTCCGCATCTTCATCACGCGCGCGCTGTTCGTGTTCGCCGCGCTGCTGCTCGCCGCATGCTCCGGCAACGGCCCGGACGCGTCCCCTTCGGCGAGCGCACTCGCCGGCGACCGCGCGGGCGCGCCGAAACCGCCGAAGCACATCTTCATCGTCGCGCTCGAAAACGAAGGCTACGACACGACCTTCGGGCCGACTTCCGCCGCGCCCTACCTCGCCCGCACGCTGCCCGCGCAGGGCGCGCTGCTCACGCAGTACTACGGGATCGGCCACAACAGCCTCGACAACTACATTGCGATGGTGAGCGGGCAAGCGCCGAATCCGCAAACGCAAGCCGACTGCCAGTTCTATACGGACTGGCTCGGCAGCACCGCGCTCGACGGCAACGGGCAAGTCGCCGGCCTCGGCTGCGTGCTGCCGCCCAACGTGTTCACGATCGGCAACCAGCTGCAGGCCGCGGGACTCGCGTGGAAGGGCTACATGGAAGACATGGGCAACGACCCGGCACGCGACGGCGGCACGGTCTGCGCGCATCCGGCGCTGAACGCGCAGGACACGACGCAGAAGGCGACGGCCACGGACAACTACGCCGTGCGCCACGATCCGTTCATGTACTTCCACGCCGTGATCGACGATCCGGCCGGCTGCGGCAGTCACGTCGTCAACCTGTCGCAGCTCGACGCGGACCTGCAGAGCGTGTCGACGACACCGAGCTACGCGTTCATCACGCCGAACCTGTGCCATGACGGCCACGACAGCCCGTGCGCGGACGGCAGCGCGGGCGGCCTCGCGTCGGTCGACCAGTTCCTGCAGACGCTGATTCCGAAGATCATGAACTCGCCCGCGTACCAGCAGGACGGCCTGATCGTCATCACGTTCGACGAGGCCGGCACCAGCGACACCAGCGCGTGCTGCGGCGAGACGCCCGGACCGAATGCGCTGCTGCCGGGCATTCTCGGCCCGGGCGGCGGCCGGACCGGCGCGGTGCTGCTGTCGCCGTCGATCAGGCCCGGTACGGTCAGCAACACGCCGTACAACCACTATGCGCTGCTGCGCAGCGTCGAGGATCTGCTGGGGGTGCCGCATCTGGGCTTCGCGAATGCGAACGGGTTGCAGACGTTCGGCGGTGACGTGTTCAATGCGACGTCGGATTGATACGGCGCCCGGTGCCTGAACGCCGCCGACCATCGACAGCAAAAAACTGTTGACATGCCTTCCGGACACGCTATAATTGCCTTCTTTCGCGATGCAGCACCAAGCGAAACGTGCCCAGGTGGCGGAATTGGTAGACGCACTAGGTTCAGGTCCTAGCGGTGGCAACACCGTGGAGGTTCGAGTCCTCTCCTGGGCACCATTTGATTTCAAAAAAGGTCAGCGCAAGCTGACCTTTTTTCATTTCTGCGCCCAGGAAGCAAAGCGCCTGCGCGCTTTGCGCGAGGACTCGAAGGGCTGCGCTTGCAAGCGCGGCCGGGGTCGCGCCCGTGTGACCGAGTCCTCTCCTGGGCACCATCTGTTTTTTTGAAAGGCCGGCTATATGCCGGCCTTTCTCATTTCTGCGCCCAGGAAGCAAAGCGCCCGCACAAGCGGGCGCTTTCGTTTCTCATCGACGCGCTGCGCTACGCCCCCTCCACGTCCCGACAAACACCCCCGCCAGCACCACCCCGATCGCCGCGAACGGCGCGGCCGGATGCAGTTCGTAGAGCCCGTTGCCGACGAGCGGCGCCACCACCATGCTGAGCCCCTGCGCGACCGACATCGCGCCCGCGCACGCGCCCTGCTCGTGCGGCTCGACCCGCGTGCTCGCGAGCGCCGCGACCGCCGGGAACGCCGCGCCCATTCCGCAGGCCGCCACCAGATAGCTCGCGCACATCAGCAACGGCTGCGCAGGCTCCACCGCCAGCACCGACACGAAGCCGACGCCGCCGACGAGCGCGCCCCATCGCAGCCACTGTCGCGGCGCGACCCGCCGCAGCCGCCCGACGAGCGACTGCATCGCGATCAGGCCGACGCCCGCGCTGCCGAGCGCATAGCCGACCACCGCCGACGCGTCGCGCGCGCCGACCTGCAGCCGGTCGATCACGTAGAAGCCGAGCGCGCTGTTCGCGATCATCACGACGCTGTACAGCGCGAACGCGCTCCACCACGGCAGGCGCAGCCGCGGATCGGTCGGCTTCAGCCGCGCCGGCGCGTGTCGCGCGAGCCGCGGTGCGTCGTCGCGCAAGCGGCGCAGCCCCGGCAGGCCCGCGAGCGGCAGCAGCGCGAACAGCGCAAGCGCGAGCGTCATGTCGTAACCGGCCAGCCAGCCGGCGAGCGGCGGCGCGATCACCATCCCGACCGCCCCCGCCGCGCCGAACCGCGCGAGCGCCGCCGCGCGCCCCGTGGTCGCGGTCCGGTCCGCGATCCACGCGGTCGCCGCGACCGGCAGGCCGGCATAGCAGCCGCCCATCGCCGCGCGCGTCGCCAGCAGCGCGACGAAGCTCGCCCAGACCGGCGGCATGATCGCCCCGTCGCGATGCAGCGCCCAGCCGACATAGCCGGCCAGCAGCAGAAAGCTGGCGACGAAGCCGACGATCGACGCGCGCATCGCGGGCAGCCGGCCGCGTGCGTCCGCCGCGCGCCCCCAGCGCGGCGCGGCGGCGATCCAGACGAGCCCGACGCTCGCGATGACCGCGCCGATATGCAGGGGTTCAAGGTTCATCCTGCGCGCCAGCGGGCCGGCGATCGCGACGAATGCGTAGGTGCCGGCCACCATCGCGAGATTCGCGAGCAGCAGCGGCAGGTAACGGGGGCCGGCGTCGGCCGGCGCTTGCAGGGGTTCGGCGGAAGTCGTGGACATATCCATTCCGTAGTGGGTTGAAGAAGGCGCGCGCCGACGCCGGCGTCAGCCGGCACGGCCGTCCCGCGCGAGCCAGCGGCTGCGCGCGCGCAGCAGCGCGTCCTCGGTCGCGTCCCAGCCGAGGCACGGGTCGGTGATCGAGCAGCCGTAGCGCAGCGGGCCGCCGAGCGGCTGTGCGCCCGCTTCGAGAAAGCTCTCGAGCATCACGCCGCGAATCGCGTCGCTGCCGGCGCACATTTGCTCGACGACGTCGTCGAGCACCGCGAGCTGCCGGTCGGCCTGCTTGCCGCAGTTCGCGTGCGAGCAGTCGATCAGCACGTTCGGCGGCAGGCGCTGCGCGCGCAGCGCCTCGACGGCAACCGCCACCGATGCCGCGTCGTAGTTCGGCCCGTGCCGGCCGCCGCGCAGCACGAGGTGCGCATGCGGATTGCCGCCGCTGTGCAGCAGCGCCGGACCGCCGGCGCCGTCGATGCCGATGAAGGTATGCGGCCGCATGCTGGCCAGCATCGCGTGCGCCGCCACGTCGACCTGGCCGTCGGTGCCGTTCTTGAAGCCGACCGGCATCGCGAGGCCCGACGCCAGCTCGCGATGCACCTGCGACTCGGTCGTGCGGGCGCCGATCGCGGCCCAGCTCACGAGATCGCACAGGTAATGCGGCGTGACGACGTCGAGCGCCTCGATCGCCGCGGGCAGTCCGAGCGCGTTGATGTCGACGAGCAGCCGGCGCGCGGCATGCAGCCCGTCCAGCACGCGATGGCTGCCGTCGAGGCCCGGGTCGTTGATCAGGCCTTTCCAGCCGATCGTCGTGCGCGGCTTCTCGAAGTACACGCGCATCACGACGCAGAACGCGTCTCGCACCGCATGCGCGAGCCGCGCGAGCCGCCGCGCATAGTCGAGCGCCGCCTGCGGATCGTGGATCGAGCACGGACCGACGACGACGATGCGGCGCGCATCGCGGCGCTCGAGGATCGCGCGCAGTTGCCGGCGGCCGGCTGCCACGGTCGCGCGCGCGGCGACCGATGCCGGCAGGTCGCGGCGCAGCGCGTCCGGCGCCGGCAGCCGCATGCCGACGCACAGCCGTTCGTCGCGGGGCGGCTCGGCAAAGGTGCCGGCCGCGCCCTGTTCGATTTCGACGGAGATCTGTTTCATCGTTGAAGCTCCGGAAAATGGAAGCGGAACACCGTCAGACGCCGAGCGTCGCGCCGCCGTCGACGCACAGGCTGTGCAGCGTGACGTGACGCGACGCGTCGGACAGCAGGAACAGCACCGTTTCGGCGACATCGTCAGGCGCCGCGATGCGGCCGAGCGGAATGCCCGTGCGATACGTGTCGAGCGCACCGGCGATCACGCCCGCCGGGCCGGCCGGACCGTCCCAGAGCTGGCGCTGCATCGGCGTGTCGGTCGAGCCCGGCGCGACGATGTTGCAGCGGATGCCGTGCCCGGCCAGCTCGAGCCCGAGACAGCGGGTGAACTGGTGCGCGGCGGCCTTCGACGCCGCATAAGCGGCCATCTGCATGCGCGGCACCAGCGCCGCGTTCGAGCCGACCGTCACGATGCTGCCGGCGCGGCGCGCGACCATCCGCTGCGCGACCGCGCGCGACAGGTGAAACACCCCGTGCGTATTCACCGCGAAACAGTGCGCCCAGTCGGCGTCGCTCAGCGACGTCGCCGCCGCGAGCCGCAACACGCCCGCGACATTCGCGAGCATCCCGATCGGACCGACCGTCTCCTCCACGCGTGCGACCGCATCATGGACAGCCGCCGCGTCCGCGACGTCGACCGTGAACGGATGGATCCGCGCGCTGAATGGCGCACTATCGGCCGCGCCGTCGGCCGCGTGGCGCGCCAGCGCGTCGCCGTCGACGTCGAACGCGGCGACCTCGATCCCGCGCGCGGCGAGCGCGCGCGCGACGGCTGCGCCGATGCCCTGGGCCGCGCCGCTCACGACGGCGACCGTACCCGGAAAAGTCATTCCTGCCTGTGCATTCATCGATTCGAATTCCTCAAAAAGAGCCAGCGGCGGTCGCTGAGGCGAGCCATTCCGCCAGCGCGGCGCCGATCGCCGCCATCGGTTCGGGATCGGACATCCCGTCGTGCGAACAGTCGAGCGCGACGCACGTCAGCGCGTCGGCCGCCAGATGGGCGCGCCAGCTGTCGGGCACTGGCAGGCCCGGCCGCTTGCGCGCCGCGTTGAACAGCAGCAGCGCGCCGTCGTAGCGCGGCGTGCTTGCCGCGCGGAACAGGCGCATCTGCCGCAGCGTCGCGTCCACGAACGCTTCGAGCCCCACCGCGCCAAGCGCCGCGAACGGGCTGTTCGCCCGCAACAGCCGCTGGCGCAGCGCGTCGTCGGGCAGATCGGCCGTGTCGAAATCGCCGTTCACCGTGAGCAGGATGCGCAGCGCATCGCCCGGCGTCGGCTGCGGCTGCGTCTCCCATGCGGACGCCGGATAGCTGTCCATCAGCGCGAGCAGGCCGACCGCGTGGCCGTCGCGTGCAAGCGTCGCGGCGACCGCATGCGCGAGCGCGCCGCCGAGCGACCAGCCGAGCAGGTGGTACGGCCCGTCCGGCTGGAGCGCGCGCACGCGCTGCACGTAGGTGGCGACGAGCGCATCGAAATCCGCGGCGCGCCGGGTGTCCTCGACCGACAGTTGCAGGCCGTCGAGCGCGACGTCCGGGAGATGCGCGGCGAGCCGCAGATAGCTCCATGCGAGGCCGTCGGCCGGATGGAGGCAGATGAGCCGCGGGCCGCCGTCGCGCCCTGCGTGGATCGCCAGATGCGGCGCGAACGCGTCGTGCGCGGTGCGCGGCCGGTACGCGAGCGGCGTCTGCAGCGCGGCCGCCAGCGCGCCGACCGTCGCATGCCGGAACAGCATCGACACCGGCACGTCGCGCTCCAGCTCGGCCGCGAGCCGCGCGCTCGCCTGGATCGCCTGCAGCGACTTCCCGCCGACGTCGAAGAAATTGGATGCGGGCGTGAGCGCGATCTCGCCCAGCACCTCGCGCCAGATGCGCATCACGCGCCGCTCCAGTTCGCCGGCCTGCGGCTCGTCGTCCGGCGCCGCATCGCGCTGCGCCGCGAGCCGCAGCAGCGCGTTGCGGTCGGTCTTGCCGTTCGCGTTGCGCGGCAGGCCGTCGAGCACGCGCCATACATCCGGAATCGCGGCGGCCGGCAGCGCATCGGCCAGCCGCGCGCGCAGCGCGGCGATGTCGTCGGTCCCGGCGACGAACGCCGCGAGCGTCGTCGCGCCCGCGTCGCTGCGCAATGCGACGACCGCCGCCTCGCGCACGTCCGGCGAGCGCAGCAGCCAGTCCTCGATCTCGCGCGGGTCGATGCGCACGCCGCTGATCTTCACCTGATGGTCGATGCGGCCGTCGAAGCAGAGCCGGCCGTCGCGCAGCGTCGCGAGATCGCCGGTCCGGTACGCGCGGACGCCGCTGCCGGGCAGCATTACGAAGCGCTCCTCCGTCAGCGCCGGATTGTCGAGATACGCGAGCGCGAGCGCGTCGCCGCTCAGCACGAGTTCGCCCGAACAGCCCGCTGCGACCGGATACCCGCGGGCGTCGACGATCCGCGCGTCGACGCCCGCGCGCGGCGTGCCGATCGGCACCGGCTCGCCGTCCTGCCAGACCGCGCCCGGGCCGCCGACGCACGCAGCGGTCGCGATGATCGTCGCTTCGGTCGGCCCGTAGGTGTTCAGCAGCGTCTGGTCCGGCAACCGCGCGCGCCAGCGCCGGATCCGCTCGGGCAGCGCGGCCTCGCCGCCGATGATGGTCAGGCGCACCTTTCGAAGCTGCTGCGCATGGCGCGCGTCGAGCGCATGCGCAAGCACGTGCCAGTACGCGGTGGGCAGGTCGAGCACCGTGATGCCGCGCCGCTCGACCTCGGCCGCGAACGCGTCGACCGAATCGAGCATCGCGTCGTCGCGCAGCACGAGCGTCGCGCCGCTGCACAGCGTGACGAAGATCTCCTCGAAGCTTGCGTCGAAGTGCAGCGGCGCGAACTGCAGCACCTTGTCGCCGGGCCCGACGCGATAGCGCTCGCGCGTGCTCGCGACGAACTGCGCAAGCGCGCCGCGCCCGACCAGCACGCCGTTCGGGCGGCCGGTCGAACCGGACGTGTAGAGCAGGTACGCGGGCTGATGGGCGTCGGCGCACGGTGCCACGTCGCAAGCGCTGCGTGACACGGGCGCGCGATGCGCGTCGAGATCCAGCGTCGGCAGGCTGCCCGCGCACGCGCGATACGCGCCGCGCGTGATCACGAGCGCGGGCGCGGCGTCGGCGAGCATCGCCGCGGTCCGCTGCGGCGGGCCGTCCGGGTCGACCGGCACGAGCACCGCGCCGGCCTGCAGCACCGCGAGCATCGCCGCGATCACGTCCGGCGCGCGCGGCGCGGCGAGCGCCACGCGGCAGCCGCGCGTCACGCCATGCGCGGCGAGCGCCGCCGCGAGCGCATCGACGTCGGCGAGCAGCGTGCGGTAGTCGATGCGCTGCGCGCCCGCCTCGATCGCGGTGCGCGTCGGCGCTTCCTGCTCGATGCGGGCGACGAGCGCGAGCACATCGGGGAACGGGCCGGCAAGCGGCGCGCCGCGCAGGATCGACGGCGGCGGCAGGTCGCCGAGCAGCGGCGCGACCGGTGCGTCCGGCGCGTGTCCGGCAAACGCATCCAGCCAGTCCGCGAGGCTGCGCGCATACGCTGTGAGCCGCGTCGCGTCGTAGGCGTTCGGATTGCCCTCGAGCGTGACGTGCCACGCGCCGGCGCGCACCGCGACCGTCACGTTCAAATCCTTCACGGGGCCGCCGCTGACCGCGCACGTATCGCTCGCGAGCCCGTCGAACGCAACCTGCCGCTCGAACGGCATCACGTTCACCGCCTGGTTGAACAGGAACGCGTTGCGCTCCAGCAGGCCAAGGTCGCCGCGAATCCAGCCGTACCGGTAGTACAGGTGCGGACGGATCGCGCGCAGCCGCCCGGCCGTCTCGGCCGCGAGCGCTCGCGGCGACCGGTCGGCGTCGACGTGCACGCAAAACGGCACGATGTTCATCGCCATGCACGGCACGCCGAGCGCCGGCGTGCCGAGACGGTTCATCACCGGTAGGCCGAGCGTCAGGTCGCGCTGGCCGCCCTGCTTCGCGAGCCAGACGCCGATCGCGCACAGCAGCCACGCGTTCCAGTCGACGTCGAGCCGCTCGGCCGCTTCGCGCAACGCATGCACTCGAGTGCCGTCGAGCGTGAGCGTCTCGCGCAACGCGTCCGCGCCGACCGCCTGCTGCGGCGCGAGGACGAGCGGCGCCGGCACGTCGCGCAGGTGCGCGCGCCAGAACGCGCGATCGGCGTCGAAACCGCCGGTCGCGCGGTAGCGCGCCTCCGCGTCGACGACGCGATCGACGCGCCAGTCCGGCAGCGCGGGCGGCGCCGCGAGCGCGCCGCGAGCGTTGTAGCGGGCGGCGACCGCCTGCTGGAGCAGGCTGTAGCCGAAACCGTCGAGCGCGATGTGGTGAACCTGCAGATACCACCAGTGCCGCGTCGGCGACAGCCGCAGCAGCGCGGTGCGGTACAGCGGATCGGCCGTCACGTCGCAGCAGATCGACAGCGACGCGCGCATCCACGCGCGCGCGGCCTGTGCGGGATCGGGTTCCGAGGAGAAATCGACGAGCGGCAGCCGCGCGCACGGCGGCAGGCGCCGCTGCCACAGCGCGTCGTCGCGCCACGCGAAGCGCATGTGCAACGCGTCAGCATGATCGAGCACCGTCTCGACGCTGTCGGTCAGCGCGGCGACATCGAGCGGGCCGTCGAGCTCGATCGTCTCGGCGGTCAGGTAGCCCGGATCGTCAGGATCGACCTGCTGCGCGACCCAGATTCCGTATTGCGCGGACGTTGCGCGCATCGGTCGGTCTTCGAGTTCCATCAAGGGGTTTGCCACGAGAAATCGTTGATCGGGAAACGAGCCGCGCGCGTCACGCGCGGCGCCACGCGACGACGAGCTGCGGATTGCGCGACATCAGCGCCAGGTGCTCGTCCATCACGTACTGGATCTGTTCGAGCTTGTCCGCGGCGTCGGCCTCGCAGCGCAGGCTCAGCACGTCGTCGGCCCGCGCCATCCGGCAGACGCCGTACGGGAAATCGACCGTCGCGCGGTGCTCGTCGAACACCACCGGCACCTTGATCGCGTAGTGCTTGCAGAGCTTGAACAGCACGCGGTCGGCCTGCGGCAGCGAGAGCTCGGCCGTGCTGACGAACGGCGCCGGTTGCGCGTCCGGGATCGGGCGCGCCGTCATGCGGCCACCTGCGCCGTGCGCTGCAGCAGACGCGTCCACGCGTCGAGCGTCGGCTGCTCCGCGAGCTGCACGAACGTGACGTCGTGTCCGGCGGACCGCCAGGTTTCCACGAGCATCATCATGCGCACCGAATCGAGCCCGCAGTCGAGCAGGTTGTCGCCCGCGCGCAGATCGGCGGCCGGCACCCGCAGGCTGCGCGCGACCTGGTCGGCGATGTCCGCGAGCGTCGGCGATGCGCCGTCGCCCGCGGCCGCGCCGACCAGCTCACCGGTGGTCGCGACCTTGCCGCAGCGCCCCGCCACGTAGTCGAGCGCCATCCGATGCTCGCGCTCGGAGAAGTCCGCGAGCGCATCCGCGACGAAGAATGGCCGGACGTCCCGCATGAACGCATCGCACGCGGTCATCAGGCAGCCGATATGCGCGTAGATCCCGCAGATCACGAGCTGGTCGCGCCCCTGCTCTTTCAGCAGGATGTCGAGATTCGAGCGCTGGAACGCGCTGTAGCGCCACTTGTCGAGCACCGTGTCGCCCGGCGCCGGCGCGAGCGCGTCGCAGATCGCTTCGCGCGACGGGTGCGCGGTGAGCCCGGGGCCCCACATGTCGGTCAGCAGCGCGCGCTGCTCGGGCGTCTGCGCCGCCGATTGCGCGGTGTAGCAGACCGGCATCCCGGTCGCATGCGCGAAGTCGATCAGGCGCCGCACGTTCGCCAGCAGCGCCGGCACGGGCGCCGCGTCGCGATCGTAGAAATCGAGGAAGTAGTCCTGCATGTCGTGCACGAGCAACGCGGCGCGTTGCGGCTCGAAGCCCCAGGTCACGCGGTTCGCCGGCAGCTCGGCCGGCATCGGGTAGGAAGGAATCTTTGGAATGGCCATGATGGAGTGCTGTTGAATGATTCGATGCGCGGGCGATGCGTGCCGCCCGCGCGTATGTGTCATGCCGACGCGCTCAACTGCGCGGCGACGCGCTCGCGGAGCGCGCGCTTGTCGATCTTGCCGACGGGCGTCTTCGGGAACGCGTCGACGAATTCGATCCGGTCCGGCACCTTGAAGGCGGCGACGCCCTGCTCGCGCACGAACCGGATCAGCTCCGCCGCGCGCGGCGCCGGCGTGCCGCGGATCACGTACGCGCAACTGCGCTCGCCGAGATACGGATCGGGCATCGGCACGAGCGCCGCATCGACGACGCCCGGGTGCGCGAGCAGCAGGTGCTCGATCTCCTCGGCGGGAATCTTCTCGCCGCCGCGGTTGACCTGGTCCTTCGCGCGCCCTTCGACGACCAGATGGCCGGTGGCCGTCAGCCGCACGCGATCGCCGGTGCGATAGAAGCCATCCGCGGTAAATGCGCGCGCGTTGTGCGCGTCCGCTTCGTAATAGCCACGAATCGTGTACGGGCCGCGCGTCAGCAGGTGGCCGACCTCGCCCGGCGCAACCGGACAATCGTCGTCGTCGACGATGCGGATCTCGTCGTCCGGCGAAATCGGCCGCCCCTGCGTGCCGGTCACCTGTTCGCGCGGATCGTCGAGCCGCGTGTAGTTGACGAGCCCTTCGGCCATCCCGAACACCTGCTGGAGCTGCGCGCCGAAACCGTCCGCCGCGCGCGCCGCGAGCACCGGGTCGAAGCGCGCGCCGCCGACCTGCACGAGCTCGAGACTTGCAAGCGCCTCCCGCCGCCGCGCCACGGCCGCCAGCCACACCGGCACCAGCGGCGGCACGAGCGCGACGACCGTCACGCGCTCACGCTCGATCAGCGGGAACGCGACGTCCGGGTTCGCGCCGTCGCACAGCACGACCGTGCCGCCCGCCTGCAGTACGCCGAACGAGCCCGGCGAGCTGAGCGCGTAGTTGTGCGCGGCCGGCAGCGCGGCGAGATACACGCTGCGCTCGCTCAGCCCGCAGATGCGCGCGCTTTCGCGCACGCTGTACAGGTAGTCGTCGTGGGTGCGCGGGATCAGCTTCGGCGTGCCGGTGCTGCCGCCCGACAGTTGCAGGAACGCGACCTCGCCCGCGGCCGGTTCGGGCGGCAACGCGACGTTCGCCGGCGCATCGGCCAGCGCGAGGTTCGCGTTGCCGGGCGCCGTGAACAGCACGTGCCGCAGCGTCGGCGCGTCGGTCTGCACGTCGCGCGCGAGCGCCCGGTAATCGAAACCGTCGTGTCGCTCGGCCGCGACGTACGCGACCGCCTGCGCGTGCCGGCAGAAGAACCCGATCTCACGCCGCCGATGCGCGGGCAGCGCGAACACCGGCAGCGCGCCGAGCCGGAACAGCGCGAACGTGACCGCGAAGAACGCGACGCAGTTCGGCAACTGCACGACCACGCGGTCGCCCGGCGCGATGCCCCGCGCGGTCAGCGCGCGGGCGACGCGCGCCGCCTCGTCGCCGAGCGTGCGATACGACCAGCGGATGTCGTCCTGCACGAGCGCGATGCGCTCGCCATGCCGCTCGACGCGCTCGTCGAGCCATTGCGCGAACGATTGCCCGCGCCAGTAGCCTTTCTCTCGGTACGCGTTGGCGAACGCGTCCGGCCACGGCGTGCCGTACGCGCGCATCATGCGGCCTCCGGCGCGACGTCGTGGCTCACGCCGAGCGCGTCGAGCATCGTCCGGAATTTCGCGGCGGTCTCCGCGCACTCGCCGCCGGGCGTCGACTCGCCGACAACGCCCGCGCCCGCGTAGAGCCGCAGCGTACGGTCGTGCGCTTCCGCGCAGCGGATCGTCACCACCCATTCGCCGTCGCCTTGCGTATCGACCCAGCCGAGCATCCCCGCGTAGAAGCCGCGGTCGAACGGCTCCGCGTCGCGGATGCACGCACGGGCGGCCGCGCGCGGCGCGCCGCAGACGGCCGGCGTCGGATGCAGCGCGAGCGCGAGCGTCAGCGCGTCGGCGTCGGTTTCGCCGCGCACTTCGGTGGACAGGTGCCACATCGTCTCGGTGTGGATCAGCGACGGACGCACGGGCACGTCGAGACGCCGGCACAACGGCGCGAGCGCGTCGCGCACCGCGTCGACGACCATCCGGTGCTCGTCGAGATCCTTCCTGGAGGCGAGCAGCGCGTCTGCGCGGCGGCGATCCTCGACCGGGTCGGGGCTGCGCGGCGCCGAGCCCGCGAGCGGATTCGCGCGCACGATGCCGCCGAAGCGGTTCACGAGCAGTTCCGGGCTCGCGCCGAGCAGCGTGCGGCCGGCGCCCAGATCGACGGAGAACGTATAGCCCTGCGGATTGCGGGCCGCGAGCCGCGCGACCAGCGGCGCGACGTCGACCGGCCGTTCGCCGGTGATCTCGAGCGTACGGGCCAGCACGACCTTGCCGAGCTCGCCCGCGCGGATGCGGGCGACGGCCTGCTCGACCGCGTTCCCATAGACCTCCGCCGACGGCACCGCGCGCGTCGCATGACGCGTCGCCGCGAGTTCCGGGCCGCGCAGCGAGCCAAGCGGGCCGGCGCGCAACAGCGTGCGCGCGACCCTCAGCGCGGCGGGCGCATCGACGTCGAACGGCACCGCGCCGACGACCGCCGCGCCGGTGTGCCCGTTCTCTCGAGCATCGCGCAGCGCATCCGCGACGCGCGACGCGAGCGGCGCATCGGCGTGCGGGACGACGTCCGCCGCGTCGGTCGCGAGCAGCGCATGGGCCGGCGTCGCGAGAAACAGCGGCGTGTCGGGGCGATAGAGCTCCCAGATGTTTCGGGGTGCAAATAGTGTCGCGGGACGGGAAACCATGTTCATGAGATTGACCTCCAGATTGAATGGGCCGGCGCAATGGGCCTGCACACGGCGCGCCGGCCACGCCGTCACATTTCGGCCGTGAGGCTCACCGCGATGCGGCGGCCCTGGTCGACGAGCCAGTTGCCGCTCAGGCCGTTCGCGCGCGTGCGGTCGTCGACCGGAACCATCTTGTTGGTCACGTTCAGCACCGCGAAATTGACGGAGAAGCGCTTGTCGATCCGGTAACGGCCGCCGAGGTCGAAGGTCGTCGTCGACGGCCGCTCGCGCACGCCCTGCGCGCCGTTGCGGAACGCCGCCCAGTATTCGTTGCCGATGTAGTTGGCGGTCGCATACAGGTCGAGCTTCGGCGTCGGCGTCCAGTCGACCTGCACGTTGAATTTGTGCTTCGGCGTCTTGTCGAGCGGCTGGCCGTCGAGCGAGCCGCCGTTGAACGCCTTCTCGCCGCTGCCTTCGCGGCGCGACTGCGTGAGCGTGTACGCGCCCGACACCCGCACCGTGCGCGTCACGCGCGTGCCCGCGCCGAGCTCGAGCCCGTACAGCTTGACCCGGTCGATGTTGTCGTACTTGTAGATGTTGCGGCCCGGCGAGCGCGGATCGGCGACGCCCGTGTCGTAGCTCGCGACCTTGTTCCTGAACAGGTTGTTGAACAGCGTCAGGCCCGCGTATGTGTCGCCCATGTCATAGCGCACGCCGAGTTCCTCGGTCACGCTGGTCTCGGGCTTCAGGTCCGGATTGCCGCACAGCGTGCCGGGCACCGCGCCCGCCGCGCCGCCCGAGGTCATGCAGTAGCCGCCCGTGCTCTGGCGCAGCGACGGCGGCCGGAAGCCGGTCGACACGCCGCCGCGCACCGTCCACGCCTGGGTGAGCTTGTACACGCCGTAGACGCGCGGGCTCACGTGGCTGCCATAGCGCTCGTCGTGATCGAGCCGCACGCCGGTCGTCAGCGTGAAGCGGTCGTTGAAGAAGTACTCGTTCTCGCCGAACAGCGCCCACGCGTTGCGCGAGATGCGGTCGGAATTGATCGCGTGCCCCTTCGGCACCGCGTCCTGGCTGCCGACGCCCGACAGCCGCGACCAGATGTGCTGGCCGCCGACGGTCAGGATGTTGCGCTCGCCCCACCACGGCACTTCGACCTTGCCCTCGAGGATCGTGTCCGTCAGCGCAGGCTTCACCGACGAGCGCCCCGCCGGCGTCCACTGATCCTGCACGCCGCGCTCGCCGTACAGCGACAGCGTCGTGTTGCCGAAGCCCCAGCGGCCGTCGTGCGTGATGCCCCAGTAGTCGCGGACGTGGCGCGTCTCGGTGACCGCGGAAGTCGCGGTGCGCGGCGTGAGCGGCGCCTCGCTCTTGCCCGGCGTGCTGAGATAGGTGAGCTGTTCGCGCCCGACGTTGACGCTGATGTCCTGGTCGCGGGTCGGCTTCGCGGACAGCTTCACGTCGAAGCTGCCGATGCGCTGCCCGTTCGCGCCGCTCGCCCCGCTCGCCGGGTAGAAGATGTTGTCCTCGCCCCGGTGCAGCAGGCGCCCGGACGCCTGCAGCCCGAGCACGTCGGACTTCAGCGGGCCGCCGAGCCAGAAATCGACGCTCTGCGTATCGCCCTGGTTCGACTCGAGCTGCCACACGCTGCTCGCGGTGAGCGTGCCGCCCCAGCGCTTCGGCACCTTGCGCGTGATCACGTTGACCACGCCGCCCATCGCGTCGGCGCCGTACAGCGACGACATCGGCCCGCGCACGACCTCGATCCGCTCGATCGCGGAGAGCGGCGGCAGCAGGTTGGACTGCACGCCCGCGGTGCCGCGGTTCATCGTTTCGCGGGTGTTCTGCCGGCGGCCGTCGACGAGGATCAGCGTGTATTCGCCGGGCATCCCGCGAATCGAGATGTCCTGGTCGTTCGGCGATCCGCCGACGACGCTCACGCCCTCGACCTTGCTGACGATCTCGGCAACCGACGTATAGGGCTTCGCCTCGATCTCGTCGCGGGTGATCACCGAGATGCTCGCGGGCGCCTCCTTGATCTCCTGCTCGCGGCGGCTCGCCGTCACGACGATTTCCTTCATCGCCGCCGGCTCGCCGGACGCGGCCGACGCAGCGGCATCGCCCTGCTTGTCAGGCGTCTGCGCCCACGCGCAGGAGGCCCCCATCAGATACAGGCCGGCGACGACGGCCGGCTTCAACGCAAACTTCGCAACGTGACTCGACATGATGACGCTTTCGCTGCTCCACAATGTGATTGATTCTCATTTGCATTATGAAACCGGTCATGCTTTGAAATCTTTGCGAAAGCTTCGATCTTGTTTGAGCGGCGCCGCGACGCGGGTCGGCAGCGGTCAGCGTCGATCGCTGCGCCGCGCGAGCGTCGGCGTCACGCCGAAACGGCGCTTGTACGCGGTCGCGAAATTCGCGGCGCTCGTGTAGCCGGCGAGCGCCGCGGCCTGCTTGACGCTCACCGCGTCGCGCTCGAGCGCGAGCCGCGCGCGCTGCAGGTGATGTTCGCGAATGAAATCGAACACGGTCGTGCCGTATGCGGCGCGGAACTGGCGCTGCATCGCGTTCGCGCTCATCCCGACGTGGCGCGCGATGTCGTCGAGCGACAGGTCCTGCGCGGCGTCGCTCGCGAGAAACGCGCGCAGCTCCGCCATCCGCCGGTAGTCGCGCGAGCCGAGCGTCGCGTCCGACGCCTGCGCCGCCTCCGCCTCGAGCGGCGCGAACGCCTCGGCGAGCAGTTCGAGCACACGGCTTTCCAGGTAGATCGCCTGCAGCATCGGCTGGTAGGACGGCGGCCGCACGATCTGCTCGGCGAGCGCGGTCGCGCGCGGCGTCGGCTGCCAGAAGCGGATCGCGAGATGCGCGGACAGCATCGAATCGAGCCGCTCGGGCAAGGCCGCGCGGCTCGCGGCCTGCAGATGCGCGAGCCATTCGTCGGACATCGCGAGACTCAATCGCCGCGCGTAGCCGCCCTTGCTCAGCCGGCGGCGGAACGTGTCGGGCTGCAGCGCGTTGAGCAGGAACGACTGCATCCGCACATGCGGGCGCCCTGCGTTCGGCCGCGCCGCGCTCGACCGGGCCGCGGCATCGCGGCACGCGCTGCGGCCGTCCGTCGTCAGCAGCACGCGCCGGTCGCCGTAGGACACGTCGAGCGCCCCTTCCAGCAGCAGCACGAGATGCAGGCCCGGCGTGCACTGGCCCGACATCACCGCGTCGAATTCGTCGGTCGCGTCGTCCGCGTGCACGCGCAGGCCAGGCCGCACTTCGCGGATTCGCGCAACGTGCGCGTCATGTCGATGGCAATCGGAAGGGAAAGCGCCTGGCGCCCATGCAGTCATCTCGGATACCCCCGTGCGCGGTCGGTGCTCGCGCAAACTATTTAGTCGTTCGGTCAAACGGACAGCGTCCGCTCCGGCCCCGTCTCTCGGTTACAATTAAATGAGAATTGTTCTCATTTATATCGTATCGGGAGTAGCGTGAGAAAGACAAGCGGAATATGGGCCACGCTCGGCATCTGGCTGTGCGGCTGGCTCTTGATGCACGCCGCGCATGCGGACACGACGACCGTCACCGACCTCGCCGGGCGGCAGGTCCGGATTCCCGCGCGCGTCGAGCGCGTGCTGCTCGGCGAAGGACGGCTGCTGCCGGCGCTCGCGATCGTCGACGCCGGCGATCCGGCGCGCCGCCTCGTCGGCATGATGGGCGACTTCGAACAGCTCGATCCGGCGAGCTATGCGCAGTGGCTCGCGCGCTTTCCGCGGCTGAAGGACGTGCCGCGCATCGGGCGCTCGCAGGCCGGCAGCTTCAGCGACGAACGCGCGCTCGCGTTGCGGCCGCAGGTCGCGATCTTCGGGCTCGGCGGCGGCCACGGGCCCGGCGAGCGCGATCGCGAGACGCTGGCGCGGCTCGAAGCCGCGGGCGTCGCGATCGTGTTCGTCGATTTTCGCCACGACCCGCTCGTCAACACGCCGCGCAGCATCGCGGTGCTCGGCCAGGTGTTCGGCGCGCCGCAGCGCGCGGCCGACTTCAACGCGCTCTGGCAGGAACAGCTCGACCTCGTCCGCAGCCGGCTGAAGACGGCCCGCCCCGCCGCGCCGACGGTGTTCCTCGAAAGCCGCGTCGGCCTGTCGAGCGACTGCTGCGAAACGATGACGGGCATGCTCGGCAAGCTGCTCGACGCGGCCGGCGGCGACAACGTCGCGAAGGGCCGCGTACCGGGCGAGCACGGCACGCTGAACCCGGAATACCTGTTGAGCCGCCAGCCCGATTTCTACATCGGCACCGGGATCGGCTCGGCCCGCACGCTGCAGAGCGCGCCGCAGCGCATCGCGCTCGGCGCCGGCGTGACGCGGGACGCGGCCGTCCGCTCGTTCGACCGCGCGCTGGAGCGCCCGACGATCGCGCCGCTGCGCGCGGTGCGCGAACGTCGCGCGTATGCGATCTGGCATCACTTCTACAACTCGCCGTTCAATGTCGTCGCGGTGCAGGCGATGGCGAAGTGGCTGCATCCGGACCTGTTCGCGGATCTCGACCCGCGCCGCACGTTCGACACGATGGTGCGCCGCTTCCAGCCGGTCGCGCTGAACGGCGAATACTGGATTCAGGAAGGATCGTGACATGACCGGGCATCCTTCTCCCGTGCTTCCGATGCGTCGCGGCCTGCTGTTCGCCGGCCTCGCGGGTGCGCTCGCGCCTAGCGTCGCGTGCGCCGGCGCCGCGTCGACTGCGTCGCCATGGCCGGCCGCCGCCGACGCGCCGCCAGTCCGGCTCCCCGCCAGCCACCAGTTCGACGTGACGGTCGCCGGCCGGACCCGGCGCCTGTTCGTCGCGCTGCCGGCCGAGCGTTCGGTGAGCGGGCCGCATCCGGTGCTGGTCGTGCTCGACGGCAACGCGCTGTTCCCGCTCGCCGCGCCGCTCGCGCGCAATCGCGCGGCGCGGCCCGACGCCGCGCGCGAACCGGCGCCGATCGTGATCGGCATCGGCTATCCGACCGACGCGCCGTACGACATGCAGGCGCGCGCCGACGACTACACGCTCGCGCCGCTGCCGAACGGACAGGGTCTCGCCGCGGACCGCTTCCTCGACTTCATCGAACACGACCTGCAGCCGTGGCTCGCGCGCCAGTGGCCGATCGACACCGGCCGGCAGACGCTGTTCGGCCACTCGTACGGCGGCCTGCTGACGCTGTATGCGCTGCTGACACGCCCGCACCTGTTCCGGCGCTACGTCGCCGCGAGCCCGTCGATCTGGTGGAGCGAGCGCGCGCTGCTGCCGTATGCCGACCGCTTCGCCGCGGCCACGACGCCGCTCGACCCGGCGCTGCGCGTCGTCGTGACCGCGGGCAGCCTCGAGGAAGGCGCGCCGAACCCGGACCCCGAACGCATGCGCCGGCAACAGGCGCGCAAGCAGGTCAGCTCGGCCCGCGACTTCGTGCAGCGCGTGGGCCGCCGTCCGGGTCTCGCCGCCACGTTCCGGCTGATCGACGGCGAGGATCACGGCGGCGTCGTGATGCCGAGCGCCGCGCTCGCGGTGCGCGTCGCATGCGCGCCGGGCCTGGGCGAGGACGCCGCATGAGCACGACCGCTCCCGTCCCGCCCGCATCGCTGCGGGTCCGCTACCGCGCGATCGCCGCGCGGCGCGTCGGCGCGCTCGCGATGCTGGCCTGCGTGCTCGTCGCGCTGCTGGTCGTCGACATCGCGACCGGCCCGTCGTCGTTTCCGGTCGCGGACATCGTGACCGGGCTGTTCCGTCCGGACGCGCTGCCGCTCGAGCAGCGCGTGATCCTGTGGGACGTGCGACTGCCCTACGCGCTGATGGCGGTGCTGGTCGGCGCGGCGCTCGGGCTCGCCGGCGCCGAGATGCAGACCGTGCTGAACAACCCGCTCGCGAGCCCGTTCACGCTCGGCATCGCCGCGGCGGGCAGCGTCGGCGCCTCGCTGGTCGTGATCTCCGGCTGGCACCTCGTGCTGTGGAACGAAAACCTCGCGCTGTCGCTCGGCGCGTTCGGCTGCGCGCTGTCGGCGACGCTCCTGATCGTCTGGCTCGCGTGGCGGCACGGCGCGACGACCGAAACCGTCGTGCTGTTCGGCATCGGCCTGATGTTCAGCTTCGAGGCGCTGCTGTGGCTGCTGCAGTTCATCGCCGATGCGAACGCGCTCCAGCAGATCGTGTTCTGGAGCATGGGCAGCCTCGCGCGGGCGACCTGGAGCAAGATCGCGATCCTCGCGTGCGTGCTCGCCGCCAGCGTGCTGTGGAGCGCGCCGGGCGTCGCGTCGATGACCGCGCTGCGCGCCGGCGAGGAACAGGCGCGCAGCATGGGCATCGCGGTCGAGCGGCTGCGGCTCGTCACGCTCGTGCGCATCAGCCTGCTGTCGGCGACCGCGCTGTCGTTCGTCGGCACGATCGGCTTCGTCGGCCTGGTCGGCCCGCACGTCGCGCGGCTGCTCGTCGGCGACGACCATCGCCACTACCTGCCCGGCGCGGCGCTCGCCGGCGCGATCATGCTGTCGGCCGCGTCGGTGCTCAGCAAAACCCTCGTCGAGGGCGTCGTGCTCCCGATCGGCATCATCACCGCGCTCGTCGGCGTGCCGCTCTTCATCACGCTGATCAGCCGTCGCAGGAGGCTCGATGGATAACCCGCAACACGCGCTGCGCATCGACGGGCTCGACGTCGCCTACGGCGCGCGCACGATCCTCGCGCGGCTGTCGCTGCGGCCGGTGCCGCCCGGCAGCGCCGTCGCGCTGCTCGGCCCGAACGGCGTCGGCAAATCGACGCTGCTGCGCGCGCTCGCCCGCCTCGTCGCCGCGCGCGGCGACGCGACGCTCGACCGGCACGACCTGCTGCGCGGCGCGCGCCGCGACCACATGCGCCGGGTCGGGTACCTGCCGCAGACGCTGCCGCAGCCGACGTCGCTGCTCGTCTACGAGGCGGTGCGCGGCGCGCTGCGCGCGACCTGCGGCGGCTTGTCGGCCGACGCGCAGGATGCCCGCCTCGAACGCGTGTTCGCGCAGCTGAACCTGCATGCGCTCGCGACGACGCCGCTCGACCGGCTGTCGGGCGGACAGCGCCAGATGGTCGGGCTCGCGCAGGTGCTGGTGCGCGACACGCCGCTGCTGCTGCTGGACGAGCCGACGAGCGCGCTCGACCTGCGCTGGCAGCTGCTCGCGCTGGAGGCGATGCGGGATGCGGTCACGCGGCGCGGCGCGATTGCGCTCGTCGCGATTCACGACCTGAATCTCGCGGCCCGCTTCTGCGATCGCCTCGTGCTGCTCGGCCACGACGGCGTGGTGGCCGACGGCGGCGTCGCCGACGTGCTGACGCCGGCGAACCTGCGACGCGCGTACCGCGTCGACGCGCGCGTCGAGCGCACGGTGTCGGGCGACTACGTGACGCTCGCCGAACGCGCGACGTCGTCCGACGCGCACGCCGAGGTTTTTTGAGCGGGCGCAAAAAACCTGTTGACAGCCTTCGCAACTGCTCTATAATCGCGGTCTTTCGCGAATGCAGCACCAAGCGAAACGTGCCCAGGTGGCGGAATTGGTAGACGCACTAGGTTCAGGTCCTAGCGGTGGCAACACCGTGGAGGTTCGAGTCCTCTCCTGGGCACCACTTGATTTCAAAAAAGGTCAGCGCAGGCTGGCCTTTTTTCATTTGCACGCCCAGGAAGCAAAGCGCCTGCGCGCTTTGCGCGAGGACTCGAAAGGCTGCGCTTGCAAGCGCAGCCGGGGTCGCGCCCGTGTGACCGAGTCCTCTCCTGGGCACCATCTGTTTTTTGAAAGGCCGGCTATATGCCGGCCTTTTTCATTTCCGGCTCAGGGAGGCCCCTCTTCCCTGAAAGACCGGCTCCGGCCGGGCCGGCCTCCTTCATCTCGCACACTCGCAACGCTAAGCAACGCAGCGAGGCAGCCATGCCCGCCTCGCCCCGCGACCACACACCGTCTCGCGCCATCTTCGCGTACGGGCCGATCTTCTCCGGGCAGTTTCCTGTTGGGCGGCGCCGGGATGTCGCCGGCGCTCCCGCCCCCTGCCCGGGATTTCCCTAGGCTGACACGCCGCTCGCGTCACGGTTAAATAAATCAACGTGATTTATTTAATGCGCCGAACACCGGCGCCATGGAAGGAGACGCCATGCGAAGCCCGCACATCGGCCAGGGCAGCAACTCAGCCAACGTGCGCCGTTACAACGAGCGCCTGCTGCTGAAGACCCTGCGTCGCGCGGGCAGCGCGTCGAAGGCCGATCTCGCGCGTCTCGCGAACATGACCGGCACGGCGGTCGGCAGCATCATCGCGTCGCTCGCCGACGCGAAGCTGATCGAATTCACCGGCCGCCGCGTCGAAGGCCAGCGCGGCCAGCCCGCGTCGCTGATCCGGCTCGATCCGCGCGGCGCGTTCGGCATCGGCGTCCACCTCGACCGGATGCGCATCGAGACGGCGCTCGTCAACTTCGCCGGCGACGTGCTCGGCCGCGTCACGCACGACACCCTGCTGCCGCCGCCCGCGGAGGTCCTCGAGATCGTCCGGCGCGACATCGCCGCGATGCAGGCCCTCCTCCCCGCGCACGAGCGCGAGCGCCTCAGCGGCATCGGTGTCGCGCAGCCGTACAACCTCGGCAGCTGGATGCGAGAGCTCGGCCTCGCGCCCGACACGTTCCGCCCGTGGGAAGACGTCGATTTCGCGAGCGAACTCGGGCGCGCGCTGGCGCTGCCGGTGTTCGGCGAGAACGACGGCAATGCGGCCGCGATCGCCGAACTGTTCTACGGCTTCGGCCGCCAGCAGGACGACTTCATCTACCTGTTCATCGGCCCGGCGATCGGCGGCGGGATCGCGATCGACGGCGACTGCCTGCGCGGCGTCACCGGCAACGCGGGCGACATCGGCGTGATGCCGGTGCCGCCGAGCCGCCTGCCGTCGGCGCCGCCGCCGCGCGGCCCGTGGGACATCCTGCTCGCGCGTGCGTCGCTGCACGCGCTCGTGCGCCACCTGCGCTACAGCGGCGAGCGCGTCGACAACCGCGCCGACCTCGAGGCGTGCATCGCACGCGGCCTGCCCGCCGTCGACGAATGGATCGACGACTGCGTCGACGCGCTCGCGCCGGCGCTGCGCGCGGTGCTGTGCGTGGTCGACGCGCCGGTCGTCGTGCTCGACGCCGACACCGACGCCGGCCTGATCGACGCGGTGACGACCCGCCTGCGCGCCGCCCTCGTCGCGACCGCGCCGGAGGCGCGCGGCACGCCGACGCTGGTGCGCGGCACGTTCGGCGCGGACGCCGGCGCGATCGGCGCGGCGACGCTGCCGATGTTCTTCAACTTCTCCCCGCGGGCCGGCATCCTCAAGGGCGCGGGCGCGGAATCGCAGGAGGTCAACCATGTCGCGATCTGAGTCGCCCCGTCCGCTGCTCGAGATGCGCGGGATCAGCAAGACGTTCCCGGCCGTGCGCGCGCTCGACAACGTGAGCCTGACCGTCTATCCGGGCGAGATCCATTCGTTGATGGGCGAGAACGGCGCGGGCAAGTCGACGCTGATGAAGATCCTGTCGGGCGCTTACCAGGCCGACGCGGGCGGCGAGATCCTGATCGACGGCGCGCGCATCGACGTCGACGGCCCGCTCGCCGCGCGCGACGCGGGCGTCGCGGTGATCTACCAGGAGCTGTGCCTCGCGCCGAACCTGACGGTCGCGGAGAACATCTACGTCGGCCGCGAGCTGCGGCGCGGCAACCGCCGCTGGGGCACGATCGACCGCGCGGCGATGTCGCGCGGCTGCCGGGACGTGCTCACGCGGCTCGGCGCGACATTCGGGCCCGACACGCTGGTCGGCACGCTGTCGATCGCCGAGCAGCAGCTGGTCGAGATCGCGCGCGCCGTCCACACCCGCGCGCGGATCCTCGTGATGGACGAGCCGACGACGCCGCTGTCGTCGCGCGAGACCGAGCGCCTGTTCCGGCTGATCCGCCAGCTGCGCGAGGAAGGCCTCGCGATCATCTACATCAGCCACCGGATGGCGGAAATCTACGAGCTGTCCGACCGAGTGTCGGTGCTGCGCGACGGCACCTACGTCGGCACGCTCGACAGCGCATCGCTGTCGGCCGAGCGACTGGTCGGCATGATGGTCGGCCGCGACATCTCGGGCTTCTACAAGAAGGAACATGCGCCGTACGACCGCGGCCACCTGCTGCTGTCGGTGCGTGACGTCGCGGACGGCGGCCGCGTGCGCGGCTGCAGCCTCGACCTGCACGCGGGCGAGGTGCTCGGCATCGCGGGGCTCGTCGGCGCGGGCCGCACCGAGCTCGCGCGGCTGATCTTCGGCGCCGAGCCGCGCACGCGCGGCGACGTGACGATCGGCGAGCGGACCTTCGGCGCGCACTCGCCGCGCGACGCGATCGACGCCGGCCTCGTCTACCTGACCGAAGACCGCAAGCGCCAGGGCCTGTTCCTCGACATGAGCGTGCGCGACAACATCAACATCTCGGTGTGCAGCCGCGACGCCCGGCTCGGCAAGCTCGACCTCGCACGCGGCGCAACGCGCGCGCGCGACGCGATCGCGTCACTGTCGATCCGCGTGCCGAATGCGAACGTCAATGTCGGCGCGCTGTCGGGCGGCAACCAGCAGAAGGTGCTGCTGTCGCGCCTGCTCGAAACGAGGCCGCGCGTGCTGATCCTCGACGAGCCGACCCGCGGCGTCGACATCGGCGCGAAATCCGAGATCTACCGGATCATCAACGACCTCGCCCGCGCGGGCGTCGGCGTGATCGTGATCTCGAGCGAGTTGCCGGAGATCATCGGCGTCGCCGACCGCGTGCTGGTGATGCGCGAAGGCGAGATCGCCGGCGAGCTCGGCGGCTACACCGGCGCGCCGATCACGCAGGAAGCGATCATCGCGCTCGCCACCGGCTCGCAAACGGAACCGGCGGTCGTGCACTGAGCGCACTGAGCTCCGCCGCAAATTTTCCACCTTACGTTTAGGCTACCGAAATGATCAACCCGACCAAGCAGCGGAACCTCGCTTCCGCGCCGGCCCATCCGGTACAAGAGCGCGCGCCGCAGGTGCGGCTCGGCGAGCACCGCGCGCGCATGCAGGCGCTGATGCGCACCGCCGGCATGCTGCCGGTCCTGCTGATCCTGTGCGTCGGCTTCGGCTTCCTGACCGACGGCTTCTTCACGCTGCAGAACCTGTCGATCGTCACGCAGCAGGCGTCGATCAACATCGTGCTCGCCGCGGGGATGACGTTCGTGATCCTGACGGGCGGCATCGACCTGTCGGTCGGCTCGGTGCTCGCCGCCGCGGCCGTGGCGGCGCTGCTCGCGTCGAACATCCCGAACTGGGGCTGGCTCGGCGTGCCGGCCGCGCTCGCGGTCGGCCTCGTGTTCGGCGTGATCAACGGCGGGCTGATCGCGCTGCTGCGCCTGCCGCCGTTCATCGTCACGCTCGGCGCGCTGACCGCCGTGCGCGGCGTCGCCCGGCTGATGGGCAACGACACGACGATCTTCAACCCGCAGCTGCCGTTCGCGTTCATCGGCAACGGCTCGATCCTCGGCGTGCCGTGGCTCGTCGTGATCGCCGGCGCGGTGATCGTCGCATCGTGGTTCATCCTGCGCCGCACCGTGCTCGGCATGCGGATCTACTCGGTCGGCGGCAACCCGGAAGCCGCGCGCCTGTCGGGCATCAACGTGCGCGCGATCCAGCTGTTCGTCTACGCGGCGTCGGGCCTGCTCGCCGGCCTCGGCGCGGTGATGTCGGCCGCGCGGCTCTATGCGGCCAACGGCCTGCAGCTCGGCCAGTCGTACGAGCTCGACGCAATTGCCGCGGTGATCCTCGGCGGCACCAGCTTCGTCGGCGGCGTCGGCTCGATCGTCGGCACGCTGATCGGCGCGCTGATCATCGCGGTGCTGACCAACGGCCTCGTGCTGCTCGGCGTGTCCGACATCTGGCAATACATCATCAAGGGGCTCGTGATCATCGGCGCGGTCGCGCTCGACCGCTACCGCCAGCGCGATTCGGCCCGCACCTGACCTTCCCCTTTCACCCATCGGGGCGCAGGCAGGTCCTCCTGCGCCCTCCGTCCAACGGACCTCACGGAGACAACGACATGTTCAAGCCCCAAGCTGTCCTGACCGGCATCGCCTGCGCGCTCGCCTTTGCGACGGCCGCCGCGCACGCGGCCGACAAGCCGCTGAAGTCGATCGGCATCACGGTCGGCTCGCTCGGCAACCCGTACTTCGTCACGATCGCGAGAGGCGCCGAGGCGCGCGCGAAGCAGATCAACCCGGGCGCGAAGGTCACGGCCGTGTCGGCCGACTACGACCTGAACAAGCAGTTCACGCAGATCGACAACTTCATCGCCGCGCACGTCGACATGATCCTGCTCAACGCGGCCGATCCGAAGGCGATCGAACCCGCGGTGAAGAAGGCGCAGGCGGCCGGCATCACGGTGATCGCGGTCGACGTCGCCGCGGCCGGCGCGAACGCGACCGTGCAGACCAACAACGTGAAGGCCGGCGAGCTCGCGTGCGACTTCCTCGCGAAAAAGCTGGGCGGCAAGGGCAACGTGATCATCGAGAACGGCCCGCAGGTGTCGGCGGTGGTCGACCGCGTGAACGGCTGCAAGACCGTGCTCGCGAAGAATCCGGGCATCAAGCTGCTGTCCGCCGACCAGGACGGCAAAGGCTCGCGCGAAGGCGGGATGAACGCGATGCAGGGCTACCTGACGCGCTTTCCGAAGCTCGACGGCGTGTTCACGATCAACGATCCGCAGGCCGTCGGCAGCGATCTCGCCGCGAAGCAGCTGAACCGCACCGGCATCGTGATCACGTCGGTCGACGGCGCGCCCGACATCGAGACCGCGCTCAAGAGCAACACGCTCGTGCAGGCGTCGTCCAGCCAGGACCCGTGGGCGATGGCGCAGCAGGCCGTCAACGTCGGCTACGGGATCATGAACGGCCAGAAGCCGGCCAATCCGATGATCCTGATCGAGCCGACGCTGATCACGCGCGACAACGTGAAGGGCTACAAGGGCTGGAGCGCGCCGCACTGAACCGTCGGGCGCGGGCGCACGGCGCCCGCCCGACGGCTCCCCCGACCGATCAACCGCAACAAGGCACGGCGCGAGCTCGCGGCGTGACGCCCAGACATGACGACGAACCTTCCCCGCCTGGTCGTATTCGGCGAAGCGCTGACCGATTTCATCCGCGACGACGCGCAGCACTGGCACAGCGTCGCCGGCGGCTCGTGCTGGAACGTGGCGCGCGTCGGCGCCCGGCTCGGCGTGCCGACCGGCTTCGCCGGCACGGTCAGCCGCGACATCTTCGGCGACGAGCTGATGCGCAAGAGCGCCGAGGCCGGGCTCGACATGCGCTTCATCCGGCAGGTCGACCGCGCGCCGTTGCTCGCGATGGTCGTGTCGAAGCGGCCGCCGAACTATTTCTTCATCGGCGAGAACAGCGCCGATCTCGCGTTCGACCCGGCCGCCCTGCCCGCCGGCGCGCTGGAGGCGGCGGAGATCGTGCACGTCGGCTCGCTCGGCGTCGTGCGCGAGCCGCTCGCGTCGCGCCTCGTCGATATCGCGCAGGCCGCACGCGCGGCCGGCAAGCGGATCTCGTTCGACCCGAACTTCCGCGCGCCGATGGCCGATCCGTCGTATCGCGCGACGCTGCGCCGGCTGGCCGGCCTCGCCGACACCATCAAGGTGTCCGACGAAGACCTGCTCGGCCTGTTTCCCGAGCTCGACGAGGCCGCCGCCATCGCGCAACTGCGCGCGTGGGCGCCCGGCGCGGCCGTGCTCGTCACGCGCGGCGCGGCCGGCATGCAGCTGTTCCACGGCGGCGACACGCTGTTCCAGCCGGCGTTCCCGACCGAGGTCGCCGATACCGTCGGCTGCGGCGACGCGACCGTCGGCGGCTGGATGGCGAGCCTCCTCACGCGCCCCGACGCGCCGGCCGCCGAACATCTGCGCTACGCAGCCGCCTGCGCGGCGGTCGCGTGCGCGCATCCGGGCGCCTATGCGCCGACGGCCGCCGAAGTGGCCGAACGGCTCGACGCGTCGAGCGCCGCCGCGGGTCTGCCGCGATGAACGCCGCCCCCGCCACCGCGTCGCGCGACCCGGCCGCGTTCGCCTTCGTGCTGTTCGGCGGCACCGGCGACCTCGCGATGCGCAAGATCCTGCCGGCGCTGTACGCCGCGCATCGCGACGGCCTGCTCGCGAGCGCCGGACGCATCGTCGCGATCGCGCAGAATCCGTTCGACCATGCCGGCTACCTGCGCTGGATCGAGGCGTCCGTGCGCCCGCACGTCGATGTCGCGTCGTTCGACGCGGAGTCATGGCGCGGCTTCGTCGAACGGCTCGCCTACGTCGAACTCGACGCGAGCCGTCCGGACGCGTTCGCGCGCCTGCGCGACGCGCTCGAGCCGATCCCGGGCCGCCGCATCTTCTACCTCGCGACCGGGCCGTCGCTGTTCGTGCCGATCTGCCGCTCGCTCGCGGCGGCGGGCCTCGCGCCACGCGAATCGCGCATCGTGCTCGAGAAGCCGCTCGGCTACGACCTGGCATCGTCGGCCGCGATCAACGATGCGGTCGGCACCATCTTCAGCGAGGAGCAGATCTACCGGATCGACCACTACCTCGGCAAGGAGGCGGTGCAGAACCTGTTCGCGCTGCGCTTCGGCAACGTGATGTTCGAGCCGCTGTGGCGGCGCGAATGGATCGAGAACATCCAGATCACCGTTGCGGAAGAACTCGGCGTCGGCGGGCGCGGCCCGTTCTACGACCAGACCGGCGCGCTGCGCGACATGGTGCAGAACCACCTGCTGCAACTGCTCGCGATCATCGCGATGGAGCCGCCGCAATCGATGGACGCGGATGCGGTGCGCGACGAGAAGCTGCGCGTGCTGCGCGCGCTGAAGCCGCTCGCCGGCGACGACATTGCACGCAGCGTCGTGCGCGGCCAGTATCGCGCGGGCGCGGTGCGCGGCGCGGCCGTGCCGGCCTACCGCGACGAGCCGGGCATCGCACCCGACAGCGCCACCGAGACCTTCATCGCGCTGAAGGCCGAGGTCGACAACTGGCGCTGGGCCGGCGTGCCGTTTTTCCTGCGCACCGGCAAGCGGCTCGCCGATCGCGTGGCCGAGATCGTCGTCAACTTCCGGCCGGTGCCGCATTCAGCGCTCGGCGCCGCGGCGCTGCGGCCCGGCTCAAACCGGCTCACGATCCGCCTGCAGCCCGACGAATCGATCCGGCTCAGCACGCTCGCGAAGCAGCCGGGGCTCGGCATGTCGCTGCAGGGCGTGCACCTCGATCTCGCGTTCGACCGCTTCTTCGAGCAGAACCGGATGGACGCGTATCAGCGCCTGCTGCTCGACGTGATCGCGGGACGCCTCGCGCTGTTCGTGCGCCGCGACGAACAGGAAGCCGCCTGGCGCTGGGTCGCGCCGATCCTCGCCGACGGCGCGCAGCGCGCGAGCGCGCCGAAGCCGTACTCGGCCGGCAGCTGGGGCCCCGCGCCGGCGAGCGCGCTGCTCGCGCGGCACGGCACGTGCTGGCGCGAGGAAGAAAACTGACCGGCCGCGCCTCCTTCAACGCACTGTGCATTCACGCATCGACCTCATGGAATCTGTCTGGCATCTCGAATGGGCGCACGGCGCGTTCGACCTGCATGCGCAAGGCGGCATGCTCGGCGGCGTCGCGTTCGTCGTCGGCGATCGCATCGTCCGGCCGTTTTACGAGCCGCCGTGGCTCGGCGAATCCGCGCCTCGACCCGAAGGCCTGCTCGGCGCGATGCGCAGCGAATTCGCGTGCGTGCCGTTCGGCGTGCCGTATGCGACGGACGGTCTCGCCGACGGCTGGCGCGACGCGGTCGCTACGCCCGTCGCCGCGCACGACGCGCCGCCCGACCCGAGCGACGACCTGCAGCACGGCTACGGCTGCATCGGCCAATGGACCTGCGTGCGGCGCGGCGCGCTCGACATCGAGATCGCGCTCGACTATCCGGCCGGCTCGCCGATCGCGCGGCTCACGCGCACGATCCGCGCGGACCCGCAGCGCCCCGCGCTCGACGTCGTGCTGCGGATCGACGCGCGCGCCCACGCGCGCCGCCCTGTCGGCCTGCATCCGAATCTCGCGCTGCCGGCGCTTGCGGGCGCGTTTCGCATCGAGCCGGGCGCGTTCCGCTTCGGCGTCGTGCATCCGGGCGGACCGGAGCCCGGCGTGTCGCGCGGCCGCCCCGGCGCGACGTTCGAGACGCTCGACCGGGTGCCGCTCGCCGGCGGCGGCTATCGGGCATTCGACCGGCTGCCGTTCGCGGACGCGACCGAGGAAATCGTGCAGCTGTGCGGGATCGACGGCGGCGTGACGCTGCACGACGAGGTGGCCGGCACGGCCTGCCGCCTGACCTGGGATGCCGCCGTGCTGCCGTCGCTGCTGCTGTGGATCAGCAATCGCGGCAGGACCCATGCGCCGTGGAACGGGCGCAATCTCTGCGTCGGCGTCGAGCCGGTCGCGAGCGCGTTCGAACTGGGTTGCGCGGCATCGCTCGCGCCGAACCCGATCAACGCGCGCGGCGTGGCGACCGCGGTGACGCTCGATCCGGCGCAGCCGCTCGAGATCGCGTATCGCTTCGACGTGCTCGACGTGCTTTAAGCGCGCTGATCCCGTCAGGCGTCAGCCGTCGCCGCGCGGCCCGACGCCTGCAGTTGCTGCAGGCTCTCGTCGACGCTCAACTCGGACATCGCGTCGGCGCGCAGCGTGTCGTCGGCCGCGCGATGCAGCGCGTGCAACGCATGCAGCTTGAGGCGCACCATCGCGAAACGCTGGCCGCGCGCCGCGCATTCCGCGGCGAACGTGCGCAGCGACTCGATCGTCGTGCCGTCGACGTCGGGCGTCTCCTCGAGGCTCAGCATCACCGTATGCGTGTCCGGCGCCGCCTTCATGAGCGCGCGCACACGGTTCAGCATCCGGTCCGCATTCGCGAAGAACAGCTGCGCCTCCGGCCGCGCGATCAGCACGCCAGGCACCGCCTTCGCGTCCTCGTGGATCGACACGTCGACGAAGTCGTGGCTGTCGCGCAGCCGTCCGAGCACGCTCACGTTCGGCTCCGACAGCTTGCGCAGCGTCAGCAGCAGGCTCACGCCGATCGCGGCGAGCAGCCCGTGCAGCACGCCGAGCACCAGCACCGCGAGCAGCGCGGCGATCACGACGAGCCGGTCGCGATGCCAGACCCAGTACGGCTTGAACACGGACGGATGCAGCGAATGGCTGACCGCGAAGATCACGATCGCCGCGAGCACCGGCTCGGGCGTGCGCGACAGCTGCGGCAGCAGCAGCCACACGATCAGCGCGATCACGCCGGCCGCCCACAGCCCGGCGAAGCGCGACTGCGCGCCCGCCGCCTCGTTCGCGGAGGTCGCCGAATAACCGGCGCCGACCGGCATCCCGTGCAGCAGCCCCGACACGAGATTCGCGCAGCCGAGCGCGACGAGGTCGCGGTTCGGCGACACGCCGTCGCCGTGCTTCAACGCGAAATTGCGGATCGAGCCGTACGATTCCGCGTAGAGGATCAGCATCAGCGCGAACGCGAGTTCGGTGGTCTGCATCCACGCGTTGCGGTCGAGGGTCGGCAGCCCGAACGCGACGTGCTGGAAGTCGATGTGGCCGACGATCGCGATCCCGTAGCGCTGCCAGTCGACCACATAGCCGGCCGCGATCGACAGCACGATCACGACCAGCGTCGCGGGCACGCGCGAGCGGCGCCCGAGCAGGAACAGCAGCGCGAGCGCCCCGCCGCCGAGCGCGACGCTCGCGAGATTCGCGTGCACGGCGCCTTCGATCAGGTCGAGCGCGACGCGCGGCGCGTCGCTGTGCTGCACCTTGATCGCGAGGATCTTCGGCAGTTGCTTGACGACGATCGTGACCGCGAGCCCGAACGTGAACCCGCGCAACACGGGCCGCGCGACGAAATCCGACATGCCGCCGAGCCGGAACGCGCCCGCGAGGATGAACAGCACGCCCGTCATCGCGACGAGCGCGGCCGCGAGCGCGAGCTGCGCGGCGAGCCCCATCCCCGCCTCGGCGAACACCGTCGCCGCGAGCACGGCGGCCGACGACGACGTCGACGACACGATCGCGAAGCGGCTGCTGCCCGTCAGCGCGTAGACGACGAGCCCCGACAGCAGCGCGATCAGGCCGGCCTGCGGCGGCAGGTTCGCGAGCCCCGCGTAGGCGACCGCCTCGGGAATCAGCAGGCCCGCGATCGACACGCCGGCCAGCGCATCGCGGCCGATGCGCTGCGTGCGCGGCGGCGGCGCCTCGCCGAGCGCGGCGAAATGGTCGGCGTGCTGCGGGCCGGCGTCGGGATGGAGTTGCGGCGTGCGGGCGGTCGGCATCGCTTGGCGGTCAGGTTTTCGTGACGATGACGCCCGACCAGCCGGGCAGGTAGCGCGCGTCCTGCTCGTGCGCGCGCTGCAGCGCTGCGTCGAGCGCCTTGTCGAAGTTCTTGCGGATCTGGTCAGGCGTCACGTGCAGCCGCAGGTAGTCGGCCCACAGGAATTCGCTGAACGGCGTCGCGTCCTTCGCATAGCCGCCCGCGGTGCGCAGCTCGCCCGCGAGGCTGCGGTACGGGTCGTCCTCGAGCCCCGTGAGCACCTTCGGCAGATGCGCATAGTCGTGACGCGTGCCGTCCGGGCCGAACGGGTGCACCCACTGGTTGTGCTCCATCATCCGCCAGAAGATCGTCTCGTCGAGCCACGACAGGTCCTTCAGCAGCATCGCCTTCACGGTTGTCTCGCCTTCCTCGATCAGCGCGAGGCCGAGATGATGATGATCGGTGATGAAATGCCGGCCGTCGGGGCCGACGACCGCGGGAAACCAGTGCGAATCGATCGCCGCTTTGCGTTCGCGCTTGCCGAGCGTCTTCCAGTGCTTGCGCTTCGCTTTCACCTCGCGATAGCCGACCGTCATCTGGGTCGGGCGCAGCGCTTCGAGCTTGACGGGAATGAGATGAACATCGCGGCCGAGTGACATGATCGTGACCTCTGTAGACAAATTCCGGCAACGATACTCCTGATCCTGCACGGCGTTAATACCACGCATCCCTCGCCTGCCCGGGCTTGACGATCATTGACAACCCCACGCGCATGCGCGGCCGCTACGCGCTCAGGTCGTCGCGCTCGAGCCGGTAGCGCATGTACGGGATGCCGTCCTGCACGACGCCGACGCGGCGCATGCCGAGCTTGCGCGCGACGTTCAGTGAGCCGGCGTTGGCCGCCGCGATGTCGGCGATCACGCGCGGCAGGCGCACCGCGTCGAACGCGTGGCGCACGAGGGCCGCCGCGGCTTCGCTCGCGATGCCGCGCCCCCATGCGTTGCGCACGAGCCGCCAGCCGATCTCCACGTCGCGCGCGCCGCCCACGTAGTCAGGAATCAGCAGCACCCAGCCGACGAACGCGTCCGGCGCGGCCTTCTCGAAGATCGACCAGTAGCCGAGCCCCGGCGGATAGTCGCGGGTGATCCGGTGCTCGACGAAGCGGCGGTGCTCGACCGGGTCGTGCCACGGCCCGGCGATGTAGCGCGTGACCTCGGGATCGCGGTCCATCGCGAGGCACGCGTCGAGATCGGCCAGCACGCGCGGACGCAGCCACAGGCGGGCGGTTTCGAGCGCGGGCAGCGCGGCGGGACATGCGGTCATCGGGACTCCTGAGCCGGCGCAGGCGCGCGCCGTCGAATTACAAAAACACTACAGCGGCCATTCCGGAACAGCGCGCGCAGCCATTGCGCAGCCGGAAACAGACCATTTCGTAGGGATTATTCCCGATTCGGCCGCGTCGCGCGATGCGGCGACCTACACTCGATCAATGCCCCCGCGCAGCGCGCCGGCCGGGCGGCGCAGGCACGCGAACCCGCACGGCGCACGCCAACCAGGAGACGTCCGCCATGAGCTGGACCCGTGAGCAACGCAACGTCACGATCGCCGCCTATCTCGGCTGGACGCTCGATGCATTCGATTTCTTCCTGATGGTCTTCGTGCTGAAGGACATCGCGGCCGAGTTCAATTCGACCATCCCGGCCGTTGCGTTCGCACTGACGCTGACGCTCGCGATGCGCCCGCTCGGCGCGCTGATCTTCGGCCGGCTCGCCGACCGCTACGGCCGCCGCCCGACGCTGATGATCAACATCGCGTGCTACTCGCTGCTCGAGCTCGCGTCCGGTTTCGCGCCGAGCCTCGCGGCGCTGCTCGTGTTGCGCGCGCTGTTCGGCGTCGCGATGGGCGGCGAATGGGGCGTCGGGTCCGCGCTGACGATGGAGACCGTGCCGACCCATGCGCGCGGCGTGGTGTCGGGCCTGCTGCAGGCCGGCTACCCGAGCGGCTACCTGCTCGCGTCCGTTGTGTTCGGCGTTCTCTACCAGTACATCGGCTGGCGCGGGATGTTCATGGTCGGCGTGCTGCCCGCGCTGCTCGTGCTGTACGTGCGCACGAGCGTGCCCGAATCGCCGGCCTGGAAGCAGATGGAGAAGCGCCCTCGCCCGCGTCTTTCGGCCACGCTGCAGCAGAACTAGAAGCTCGCGATCTACGCCGTCGTGCTGATGACCGCGTTCAACTTCTTCTCGCACGGCACGCAGGACCTGTATCCGACCTTCCTGCGCGAGCAGCACCACTTCGATCCGCACACCGTGTCGTGGATCACGATCGTGCTGAACATCGGCGCGATCGTCGGCGGGCTGACCTTCGGCGCGGTCTCCGAGAAATTCGGCCGGCGCCGCTCGATCCTCGTCGCCGCGCTGATCGCGCTGCCGGTGCTGCCGCTGTGGGCCTACTCGAGCGGCCCGCTCGCGCTCGCCGCCGGCGCGTTCCTGATGCAGATCTCGGTCCAGGGCGCATGGGGCATCATTCCGGTCCACCTGAACGAGATTTCTCCCGGTGAAATCCGCGCAACGTTCCCCGGCTTCGTTTACCAGCTCGGCAACCTGCTCGCGTCCGGCAACGCGACGATGCAGGCGTCGGTCGCGGTCTCGCACGGCAACAACTACAGCTTCGCGCTCGCGCTCGTGTGCGGCACCGTCGCGATCGTGATCGCAGTCCTGATCATGTTCAGCCCCGAGCGACGCGGCGTCGACATGACGCAATCCGTCAATACGCGTAGCGCCGTCGGGTGAACCGGCGGGATGACGCGACGCACCATGCCGTGCGGCCCGACCAGCGGAGGCCACGCGGCAATCTTTCCGCACCTGCACATCGATCTAGAGGTTTCTGTCCAGAATCAGCGCTTGCCCGCGCAGCCCACGCCTTTTTATCTTAAGAAAAACGCTTGTTTGAATTACAAATTCGAATCGCCGGTTCGCGTCCGCGCGATCGGCATGGGAGGCGGAACATGGCAGGTGGTCAGGTAGGACGGCCGTCCGTGGGGCGGCCGTCCGGCAACCGGCAAACCGGTGGGACGAAGGCGCGCATCCTCGATGCGGCCGAGGATCTGTTCGTCGAGCACGGCTTCGAGGCAATGTCGATGCGGCAGATCACGTCGCGCGCGGCGGTCAATCTCGCGGCGGTCAACTATCACTTCGGCAGCAAGGAAGCGCTGATTCACGCGATGCTCTCGCGCCGGCTCGATCAGCTCAACCAGGAGCGGCTGCGCATCCTCGATCACTTCGACGCGCAGCTCGGCACGCACGTCACGTGCGAGCACGTGCTCGGCGCGATGTTCATCCCCGCGCTGAAGGCGTCGCGCGATCCGGAGCGCGGCGGCCGCGCGTTCCTGCGGCTGATCGGCCGCGCATACACCGACCCGTCGCCGTTCGTGCGCAACTTCCTGACCGCGCACTATGCGAGCGTCGCGGTCCGCTTCTTCGACGCGTTCCAGCGCGCGCTGCCGAACCTGCCGCGCGCGGAGCTCGGCTGGCGGCTGCACTTCGCGATCGGCGCGCTGTCCGGCGCGCTCGCGGGCGCCGAGACCGAAGGCCTGATCGACGAGTTCACGCAGGGCCGCACGATGAACGACGTGCAGATGATCGCGCGGCTGTCGTCGCTGATCGTCGCCGCGCTGAAGGCGCCGATGCCCGACAGCGCGCAGCTCGCGATCTTCGCGGCGGTGCTCGACGACGCGGGCGCGAACGACCTCGCGTCCGCGGCGCCGCTCGCGCCGGCCGACACGCAGCCCGACACGCAGGCCGACGACACGACGCTGCATCACGCAACCTGACGGCAGCCGCGCGGCTGCGGTTCGCAGCCGTGCCGCATGCCGTCATGCTTTACTTTCGAGATCAAGATCCAGGAGACACCCATGCCCTCTCCCGCAGCGCCGGCCGCCACGCAGACGCCGCCGAACACCGACGGCATCTGGTACGCGTCGTATCCGCCCGGCGTGCCGCACGAGATCGACGTCGCGCGGTACGCGTCGCTCGTGCAGTTCTTCGACGAATGCACGACGCAGTTCGCCGACCGCGTCGCGTACGTGAGCGCCGGCGCGTCGATGACCTATCGCGCGCTCGCGCGGAAGGTCGCGGCATTCGCGTCGTACCTGCAGGGCCTCGGCGTGAAGCCCGGCGACCGCGTCGCGATCATGCTGCCGAACACGTTCCAGTACCCGGTCGCGCTGTTCGGCGCGCTGAAGGCCGGCGCGATCGTCGTCAACGTCAATCCGCTGTACACGGTGCGCGAGCTCGCGCATCAGTTGAAGGACAGCGGCGCGCAAACGATCGTCGTGTTCGAGAACTTCGCGCGCACGCTGCAGGATGCGCTGCCGCAAACGCAGGTGAAGCACGTGGTCGTCACCGCGCTCGGCGACCTGCTCGGCGACGGCCTCAACCTGAAGGGCCGGCTCATCAACTTCGTGCTGAAGCGCGTGAAGAAGCTCGTCCCGGCCTATCACCTGCCGCAGGCCGTGCGGCTGCGCGCGGCGCTCGCGCTCGGCGCGCGCGGCAAGCCGCAGCCCGTGCCGCTGACGCGCGACGATCTCGCGTTCCTGCAGTACACGGGCGGCACGACGGGCGTCGCGAAAGGCGCGATGCTCACGCACGGCAACCTGATCGCGAACCTGCTGCAGGCGAAGGCGTGGATCGCCGACCAGGTGACGGGCGACGTCGAGACGGTGCTCACGCCGCTGCCGCTCTATCACATCTATTCGCTGACCGTGAACGCGTTCATCTTCATGGGCCTCGGCGGGCGCAACATCCTGATCGCGAACCCGCGCGACACCAGGATGGTGATGAAGATCATCCGCCACGAGACCTTCACGGGGATCACAGGCATCAACACGCTGTACAACGCGTTCCTCGACAACGAGGAATTCCGCAACCGCGACTTCTCGAAGCTCAAGCTCGCGATGGCGGGCGGCATGGCGATGCAGCGCGCGGTCGCGGAACGCTTCCAGCAAGTGACGGGCCGGCCGGTGATCGAGGGCTACGGGCTCACCGAATGCTCGCCGATCGTCACGATGAACCCGGTGAACCTGCAGGACATGGCCGCGTTCAGCGGCTCGATCGGCCTGCCCGCGCCGTCGACCGTCGTGCGCCTGCGGCGCGAGGACGGCACCTGGGCCGGCATCGGCGAGCCGGGCGAGCTGTGTGTGCACGGCCCGCAGGTGATGCGCGGCTACTGGCAGCGCCCCGAGGAAACCGCGAAGGTGATCGACGCCGACGGCTGGCTCGGCACCGGCGACGTCGGCGTGATGGACGAGCGCGGCTTCGTGCGCCTGATCGACCGCAAGAAGGACATGATCCTCGTGTCGGGCTTCAACGTGTATCCGAACGAGATCGAGGAAGTGCTGGTGATGCACCCGGGCATCAGCGAGGCCGCCGCAATCGGCATTCCTGACGAAGTGCACGGCGAGCGGATCAAGGTGTTCGTCGTGCGGCGCGACCCGGCGCTGACCGCCGACGACGTGCTCGCGCACTGCCGCAAGAACCTGACCGGCTACAAGATGCCGAAGCTCGTCGAGTTCCGCGATGCGCTGCCGCAGACCAACGTCGGCAAGATCCTGCGCCGCGCGCTGCGCGACGAGGAGCTCGCGAAGCTCAAGGCCGGCAAGCAAGGCTGAATCCACCTCGCCCCGGGAGGCCCAGTCGATGAACGAAGCAATCCACCGGCGCGCGAGGCGGCTCGGCCGGCACGCGGCCGCCGCCGCGCTCGCCGGCGCGCTGGCGCTCGCGCAGCCCGGCGTGCGCGCGCAGCAAGCCGCCGGCGCGGAAGGCGCGGCGCGCGAGACGGCCGCG
The DNA here is from genome assembly GCF_002097715.1 of Burkholderia ubonensis subsp. mesacidophila. Lineage (NCBI taxonomy): Bacteria > Pseudomonadati > Pseudomonadota > Betaproteobacteria > Burkholderiales > Burkholderiaceae > Burkholderia > Burkholderia ubonensis. Next base: position 1,616,365 of record NZ_CP020737.1, on the reverse strand, counting down.
CTGCCCGCCGACCTCGCGAAAGTGACGCGCGAGCCCGCCGCCCGGCAGGCGCGCTGGCTGCGCACCGCCGCTCAGCAGGGCACGCTCGCGAAGCTCGACGACGCGACGCTCGTCGCGTTGTTCGCCGCGCTCGATCCGCTCGCGGTGCCCGAATACATCCGCAATGGTCCGAACGGCTATCCGTCGTATCAGTTCACGATGGTTCGCCAGGAGCGCATCCGCGGGACATGGCCGGACACGCCCGATCGCATGATCGTCAAGACGACGCGCGACCCGCTGAAGGTCTATGCGAAATGGCAGCCCGACGGCGCGCATGCCGGCCAGGAGATCATCTACGACACGACACAGCGCAGGGACGAGATGTACGGGCACCTCGGCGGCCTGCTCGGCAAGGTGCCGATGTGGACGGCGCTCGACGGCACGCTCGCGCGTGCGCAATCGAATCATCAGGTGAAGGATCTCGGCACCGAGTTCATCGCGAACCTGTACCTGAGCGAGGGGAAGAAGTACCTGGAAGCCGGCGTGGAGCGCCCGACCCATGTGGAAGCGAAGACGGTCGGCGGCGTGCGCGTCGTCGCGCTGACCTACGAGACGCTGACCGGCCGGCCGCAGTTCTATGCGAAGAAGGAGGTGCTGGGGCTCGATCTGCACGAACCCTGGTTCCGGACCGTCGAATCCTATGACAACGACGGGCGGATCTTCGAGCGGATCGTCATCGAGAAGATCGCGCCGGCGTCGTTCGATGAAGCTGCGTTCGACCCGAAGAATCCGGCTTACGCGTTCTGACGCGCGCCGGCGCGGGGGCGCCGGCGCATGCGGCGCTCAATCGTCATCGTCGTCGTGGTGCTTGTGCCAGTGCTTGTAGTAGTGCTTGCGCCACTTGCGGTAGCGGTCGTCATCATCATCGCCGTCGTAGCCGTACCCGTAGCCCGGATACGCGACCACCGCCGGCTGCGGCGCGACATAGACCGGCGCCGGCTCGACATAGACCGGCGCGACCGGCACGCCGATGCCGATCCCGATATCGACGTGACCCGCCATCGCGCTGCCGGACGCCAGCAGCGCGATGCCCCCGACCCACCCTGCCATTCGCCTCTTGTTCATGTTCTGGACCTCTGAGATGCCGGCTCGCCCGGCGTGCGCGAAGAATGTAGCGGAGTGGCGCGCGCTCAGGTGCAACGGCGCTGCGAGAGTCGTAACGCGACGTAACAAAGCGGCGATGGCCGTTTGGCCGAATCGCGGAAACGCCCGGAACCGTCTATAGTGGGTTACGGTTCGACACAATCGTGAGCGCGCGCATCGGGATCGAACAGGGTAGAATCCCGCCAAACACCTTGTGGATTCCACGCCACACACACACGCACAACATACTTCTGACGCAGGCTCCTGCCGCATCTCAATGGCCAATCCCGCAGAATCCCATCCGCAAAACGACTTCATCAATTCCGCGCGCAAGGAACGCAAGCGCGTTGAAATCTATCTCGTCAACGGCATTCGTCTGACGGGATGCATCGAGTCGTTCGACCAGTACCTGGTGATGCTGCGCACCCCCGTGGGTTTGCAAGGCATCTACAAGCGTGCGATTTCCACCATCCAGCTCGACACCGGCGGTTCGCGCCCGGGCGGCGGCGGTCCGCGCGGCCCGCGCCCTGGCGGCGGCGGTGGGCGTCCCGGCGGCCGTGAAGGCGGCGGCCACAGCCCGTACGGCTCGCACGGCGGCTCCCGCGAATCGCGCGGCGAAGGCTACGGTTCGCGTGAGCGCAGCGACTATGGGTCACGCGAACCGCGCGAAAGCTACGGCGCGCCGCGCGAGCCGCGTGAAAGCTACGGCGCCCCGCGCGACACGGGCGACTCGCCCGCCTCCTCCGCGCCGTCGGAATCGCGCGGCAACAACAACGGGCCGGTGATCGTCACCCGCCGCCGCCGGATCGTGCCGGACGGCCAGTAACGGCCAGTAACGGCCAACAAGGCAAAAGGGCAAACCCGCGGGTTTGCCCTTTTTTCTTCATCGCGCCGCCGCGGCACGTCGTCGCATGCCGCGCGCCACTCCGCTCAGCGCACGCGCGGCAAGCCGGCGTCGGCCTCACGCTGCAACGATCGCACCTGCTGCTGCAACGCGCGCAATTGCGCCTGCAGTTCCGCCTGTTGCGCCTGCAGCGCCGCGGTCTCGCTGCGCACCGTCTTCTGGCGATCCGTGACGGCCGCCTGCTGCTCGCGCGCAATCGACAGGTCCGCCTGCAGACGCCGCGCCCGCTCCTGCGCGACTGCGATCTGGCGATCCGTCTGCGCCTTCTGCGATTCGAGCTTCGCCGCGTGCAGTTCGTTGACGGCCAGATGCTCGGCCTGGCGCGAGAAATCGCGGTAGACCGCCTCCGCCCGCACCTCGTTGTAAGTCTTGATCACGCGCCAGAACGCCTTCTGCTGGAACAGCGCGATGAAATACGCACCGTCCTTCACGTTGAACAGCAGGCTCGCGCCGTAGCTGCCGTTGTAGTTCGTGCGCATCTCCGTGAGCGTGTGCGCCTGGATCTGGCGCTGCAGATCGTCCACCGTGCTCGGACCGGTCGTGTCGCCGGCCTGGAGCGGCGTTTGCGCCGGCGCGTCGAGCGCCGGAATCGCCGCGACCGGCGCCGACGCCTCCTGCACCGGCTGCGCGGCCGGGCTCGCGGTGCCGGCCAACCCTTGCGCGTACGCGCCCTGCATGCCTCCGAGCAGCGCGAGCAGCGCGCACGCCCTTCCCAACCCCAACCCCGTCATCTGGCTCATGAAATATTATTCCCGCTCCGAGTCGTTGTAATTCTGCGGCGCATTATCTCATTAATTACTCGCTGTCGCGGGTCTCGGGCTCCTCGTCGAAGATCTGGTATTTGCGCATTTTTTCCCACAGCACCTTGCGGCTGATGCCGAGCTGCTGCGCGGTGTCTTGGCGGCGCCAGCCGTTCGCGTCGAGCGCGACGATCACGCGGCTGCGCTCGCTCATGTCCCACTTGCTGCGATCGACGAACACCTCGGCCACGCTCTCCGCCGGCACCGGCTGCGCGGCGCTGCGCGCATGCGCGACGAGGCGCTGCAGCCGCGCGGCGTCCCAGCCGCCGGTCTGCCGCACCGTCACGCCGACGCGCTCGGCGAGATTGCGCAGCTCGCGCACGTTGCCGGGGAAATAGCTGTCGGCGACGGCGTCCGCGAGCCAGTACGGCAGGTCGGACAGCTGCGCGAGCCGCTCGCCGCCGACCACCTGCGCGACGAACGACTTGAACAGCGCGATCTTGTCGACCGCGCCCCGCTCCTCGAGCGACGGAATGCTCAACTCGATCACCGCGAGCCGGTAATACAGGTCGGCACGGAACAGCCCGTCCTTGACGAGCTGCGGCAGCTTCTTGTTGCTCGCGGCGACGAGGCGGAAATCGACCTTGATCGGCGACGTCGCACCGACGCGCAGCACCGCGCCGTCCTCGAGCACGCGCAGCAGCTTGACCTGCTGGTAGAGCGGCAGGTCGCCGACCTCGTCGAGGAACAGCGTGCCGCCCGCGGCCTGCTCGAAATACCCTTTATGCGCAACAACCGCGCCGGTGAACGAACCCTTCGCGTGCCCGAAGAACAGCGACTCGAACAGGCCGTCCGGAATCGCGCCGCAGTTGACGGGCACGAATTCGCCGAGCCGGTAGCGCGAGTGCTTCTCGTGCAGCAGTTGCGCGATGCGTTCCTTGCCGACGCCGGTTTCGCCGTGCAGCAGCACGTTGGTGTCGCAGTCGGCGAACGTGTCGACTTCGCGCAGCAGCGCCTGCATCGATTCCGAGTGAGCGACGAGCTCGGACGGCTGCAGCGTCTCCGCGGCGTGCGCGCGCAGCTGCGTGACGAGCTTGCCGACCATCCCGCGCAGTTCCGCGCAGGTGAAGTCGAGCGGCAGGATATGCGAATAGTCGGGCGGATACTGCGACGCGTCGTGGTCGCGCGCCGCGCCGACCCAGACGACCGGCATGCCGATGTTGGCCTGCCAGTCGCGCAGGAACGCGGCGCCGGTTTCGATCATCGTCACGCTGATGATCGCCAGCGACGGGCGCATCGCGGCGCGCTCGGGCGACAGTTCCGCGTTGTCGGCGCGGATCACTTCGACGTCGAAGCTCGCCATGCACCGGGCGACGCGGTCGACGATGTCCGCCTTGCCTTCCCAGACGTACAGGTCGAGCTCTTCGATTGCGGGCGTGGTTCTCATTCTTCGGAGGCTTCTTCAGTTGACGAGTTGCGCTGCATTGCAGGTCAGCGAGATCTGATGCACGGTCGCCTGGCCGACCTGGACGCCGAGCAGGCCCAGGATCGGCACGAGCACGGTGTCGAGCGCCGACAGCACGGGCTGCAGCACGAGGCTGCCGATCGCGTTGAGCAGCGGGCCGAGCGGGATCGGGATGCCGAGGATCGTGATCGCGTTCAGGTTGATGTTGCTGAGCGCCGTGCCGAGCGACGCGCCGAGGTTGTTCACGTAGGTGGTCCAGTAGCTGTTCGGGCTCGATGCGGTGGACGGGGGCACCCAGCCGCTGCCGCACGACACCGGATTCGCGAGGCCGGTCGGCGCGTTGCAGAAGTGGTAAGGCGTGGCCGACGGGTAGCCCGCGTACGGCGCGCTCGACGACGTGGTGCCGACGATCTGGAGCACCGGATTCGAGATCGACGCGGTGACCGGCAGGGACTGCGATGTGCTGATGCCCAGCAACGTCGCCGATGCCGTCAGGTTCAGCAGCTGCAACGTGCCCGCGGCCGGACAGCTGCTCACATTGGACAGGTTCAGCGTGCCGGACGGGGGCGCACTGATGCACAGCTTCGCAATGCCCGGCGTCGCGAGGATCGTCGTCGTGCTTGGCGTGGTGGCGGAACCGCACTTCGTCGCCGCGAGGCTCGCCACGGCCGGCCCGCCGACGAGCAGATAGATCGGCAGGTTGATCCCGCTCAGCGACGCGGAAATATTCAGCAATCCGCTCAGGCCCAGCGGACCCAGCAAGGTGCCCGTATCAAGCGAAATGCTCGGCGTCTGCACGTTCAGATACACGCCGATCTGCGCCGACGACGCCTGCGTGCGCCATGTCCCGTTCGGCAGCAGCCCCGCCTCGCCGACCGCGATCGACGGCGGATTCAGCACCTGCAGCTGCAGCGACACGACGTTGAAGCCGGTCGCGCCCAGCGGCAGCGTGACGCCGGTGTTCAGCGACACCGCGTGCCCCTTGTTGTACGCGGCCACCTGCGCCGCCGTCGTCAGCAGGTCGAGCAGGTTGACCTGTGCGTCGGCGCCCGACTGCGGATTGCCGAGACTGATGTTCAACAGCGCGTTGGGCGCGTTGGCGACGACGACGCTCGTGTTGCCGACCCGGGCGCCCGCCAGCTTGCCGAGCGCCGTCGACGCGGCCTGCAGCTGCGCGACGTAGCCCGGGCCGTTGCCGCCGCCGGCCTGCAATGCGCCGACATACGCGCTCAGGTTGCCGATCAGCGTCGGCACCGTCACCGACAGGTCCACGAGCCCGTTCACCGTCCCGGCGCCGAGTGCGGTCGAGATGCCGAGCAGCTTGATGTTCGCGCCCGCGAGCGCCTGATAGTCGGCGAGCGTGAGACTGACGCTCGTCCCGAGCAACGCCGACAGGATGCCGTTGAGCCAGACCGGATCGACGCTCGCGAGCGTCGCGCTGATCGAGAACGTGTCGATCGCGCTTGCGCGCGCGGTCGCGGTGGCCGACATCGTGCCCGGCCCCGCGCCGAGCATCGACAGGACGCCGAGGAACGAATAGCGCATCGTGCGCGTGACCGTCACCTGCGTGGCGTTGAGCTGCGTCATCCCGCTCGCGGCGGGCGCGTAGTACGCCGGCTGGCCCGCGTAGACCTGCGGATCCCAGCGGCCGCAGGTCGCCGCGACCTGGTCTTGCCCGCGCGCGGGCGCGCTCGTCGCCGCCGTGTTCGACGTTTCGTTCGCCCGCGCATTGTTCAGCGCGGCCGTGTTCGCCGCACCGCACGACGTATCGGACGGATCGAGCGACTGCACGGCGGCCAGCGCGGACAGGTCCGCGATCCGCTGCAGGTCGCGCCGCTGGAAGAACAGGCTGCCGATGTCGATCGCGCCCAGCGTCACGAGCGCGACGAGCACCCAGACGGTCGCCAGCACCGACACGGCGCCGCGCTGGCCGCGCATCCGCAGCCGCTCGCGCCCGGCCGGGCGGCATCCGAGGAATCGAACCACGCTCATCGCCGCCTCAATACGATTGCGCCGAGCCCTGTCCGCCGGACGACGCGCCGCCGCCCGAACCCAGCGGCGAGCCCATCGAATCCGGAATCTTGTTCTTGAACGAGTCGAGATAGCGCTGGTACGCGAGCGACGCCGCGTCGCCGAGCATCGGCAGGTCCGGACCGGCCGCCCGGTTGTCGCGCTGCAGCGCGAGCCACGTTTCGGTCGAGCGGCCGATCTCGGCCGCATTAGCGGTGGCATTCCCGGCCGGCTGCTGGCCGTGCGCGCTCGCTGCCGCGCCGAGCAGCGCGACCAGCGCGGCGGCGCGGCGCGCGCGCCTCCGCCGGTCGAGGTTCTTGTCGTTGTCGCTCATGTCGGTCCCCCGAACGTCTTGTCATTGCGCGAACCGCTGCAGCAGCGGCGCGGTCGAATCGAATCCCTGGATGCTCGCGACCGGCGCGCCGCCCTTCGCGGCGCCGCTGCCGGGCATGTCGCCGACGCTGCCCGAGCCGGCGACCGTCGCGGCCGGCGCGGCCACGGGGCGCCGCCACGTGCGCGCGGCCGCGGCAATTCGCGCCGCGTCGTTGCGAATGTCGTTGCGGATCTCCGCGGGCAGCTTCTGCTGGCCCATCAGCTTCTGCGCGTCGCGCGCGTGGCCGGACGCCAGCAGATACAGCGTCACGTTGCTGATGATCTTCGGATTGTTCTGGTCGAGCTCGGCGGCCTTCATCAGCGGCACGCGCGCACCCTGCACGTCGCCGCAGCGCAGCTTCGCGTACGCGAGATCGGACAGCATCGACGCGTCGGTCGGCGTGAGCACCGATGCCTGCGACAACGCCTGCGCGGCGCGCTCGAAATCCCCCGCGGCGCCGGCGATCAGCCCGAGCCCGCGATACCCGCGCGCGGCGAACGGCGTGTTCAGCAATTGCGTGTAGACGGCCGCGCTCGCGGCCGGCTGGTCGGTCATGCGCAGCGCGTCGGCGCGCAGCAGCGTCGACTCAGGCGACGCGCCGTACTGCTTCTCGTACGCGTCGATGTGCGCGAGCGACGCGTAATACAGCCCCTGCGCCTGCATCCGCTCGATCAGGCCGAGATACATGGCGGGCGTATCGGGCGCGGCTTGCTTGCGGCCGGCCGCATCCATCAGCGCGGCGCGCTCCGCCTGCACGCCGACGCCATACCCGCTTTCCTTGAACGACGAACAGGCGGCGAGCAGCCCCGCCAGTGCCGCCACGCCCGCCAGTTTCACGATTCCACCGGTCCGCTTCATCTTCGTTCCTTGCATTCGCCGCATCATCACCGCGTCAGTGCTGCGCCAACGACAGCGCATGCATCACCGAGATCATCCCGGGGCCTGCCGTCACGATCAGCAGCGCCGGCAGCAGCGTGACGATCATGACCCCCGTCATCTTCACCGTCAGGCGGCCGATGCGCTCGCGCAGCATCGCGCGGCGCGCTTCTCGCAGCCGGTCGCCGAACTGCTTGAGCGGCTCCTGCACCGCGCCACCGTGCTTGTCGACCTGGATCATCAGGCGCACGACCGCGCGCAGGTCCTCGTTGTCGAAGCCCGACGCCAGCCGCTGCAGCGATTGCTCGCGCGTGCGTCCGGCCGCGAACTGCCGCTGCGCGATGCCCATCTCCGACGACAGCACCGGCATCATCCCCCTGAAATCGTTCGTCACGACCTGCAGGCTCTGGTCGAGCGACAGGCCGACGCCCTGCAGCAGGCGCAGCATGTCGACCAGGAGCGGCAGCTCGTCGACGACCGCCTGCCGGCGCGCGGCCGCGCGCCGCCGGATGACGATCTTCGGCAGCATGAAGCCCGTGACGAACGCCAGCACGAGACCGAGCACCCAGCGGCCGCCATGCAGGCGCGGCCCGACGAACGCGAGGAACAGCACCGGCGCGACGAGCGCGCCGGCGATCCGCGCGCTCAGGAACAGCCCGCGCGTGCGCGCGTCGACGTAACCGCACTGTTCGAGCAGCCGCCGATCCTCGTCGGCGACGATGTGCCGGCCGAACCCCGTATCGAGCCAGCGGGCGCCGGCCGTCGACATCCGCTCGAGCAGCTGCGCGACGCGCGCGCGCCGCCCGGCGGCGGCCAACGTCTCGCGCTTCGGCGTCGGCGCGGCGCCGTCCGGCGCGGGGCGCGCGCCTGCCGCCGTGAGGGTGGCCGCGCGGCGGTCCAGCGCATCGGCCAGCGCGCGGCGGCTGCGCGACTCCGCACCCGCGCGCCGCAGCGCCAGCCCCGCCAGCAGCAGCACGCCGAGCGCGCCGAGCGCGAGCGCAATCGATCCGAGTTGATTGGGCGTCATCGCATCACCTGAGCCGGGACATCCGGTACAGCCAGGCGCCGCCCGCGATCTGCATGATGAAGGCCAGATACAGGTACGAACGCCCGCTCTCGTCGTTCCACATCGCACTGAGGTAGGAGGGATTCGTCGCGATCACGAAGCCGCCGATCGCGATCGGCAACATCACCAGCACCCAGGCCGACAGCCGCGTCTCCGACGACATCGCCACCAATTCGCGCTCCGCCTGCTCGAGATCGCGCATGAACACCGCCATGCGTTCGAGCATCACGTCGGCGCGGCCGCCGTAGCGCACCGACAGCCGCAGCACCGACCCGACCAGTTCGAACTCACGCGTGTGATACACCTTCGCGATATGCACCATCGCGCGATCGATCTCGACGCCCGTGCGCAGCATCCGCGACACGACGTCGAGACAGCCGCGCAACGGCGCCTCGGTCGTCAGCAGCGCGGCCTGGAACGCGGCCGGCACGCTGTTGCCGAGCGTCACGAGGCGCACGATCCCGTCGAGGAACGACGGCAGTTGCCGGACGATCTGCAGGCGGCGGCGATGAATCCGCGACACGAGCCAGAACGCGAGCAGCGCGAGGCCGGCCGCGAGCGCCGCGACGCCGCCGAGCAGCCCGCCGGTCCGGCCCGCGACCATTGCGACGGCGGCCAGCGCCGCCAGCGCGAGCAGCCCCTTGCCGCGCGCATCCTCGATCCCGGCGCGGCTCGCGAGGTGGTCGAGGTATTCGGCGAGCCGGTCGTGCCAGTGCGCCCAGCGCGACGCGGACGCCGACGCCGGAGCCGTTGCAGCGGCGGCGCGCGCGCCGGTCCCGCCGGACGCGTGCGCCGCCCGTGCGCCCGGCGCGGGCGTCCCCGGCGCCGCGCCCCCCGCGCGCGCGGCCGGCTCGATCCGGCTGTCGATGAAGCGCTGCGCACCCGCGCGAGCGCGCCTGAGCTCGCCGTGCCGCCACAGCAGCAGCGCGGCCGCGACGCAGACGAGCGCCAGCGCGGCGACCATCAGGCTAGACATTGAAGCCTCCGCCGCGGCCGAAGCCGTCGCCGCCGAATCCACCACCGAAGCCGCCGCCCCCGAACCCGCCTCCCGACAGCGTCTGGCGGAAGCGCGCGAGCTTCGGCGAATGCGGATGGATGCCGAGCGATTCCCAGTGGTCGACTTCCTCGCCTTCCGGCGTCACGCGCGCTTCGTAGCGGTACAGCTCCTGCGTCGCGATGATGTTGTCCGACAGCCCCGTGACCTCGGTGATCGACAGGATCCGCCGCCGCCCGTTCGACAGCCGGCCGATCTGCACGATGAAGTCGATCGCGTTCGCGATCTGCCGGCGCAGGCTCGATTCGGTGCCCTGGAACCCGGCGAAGCCGGCCAGCATCTCGAGACGATAAAGGCACTCGCGCGGCGAGCTCGCGTGCACGGTGCCCATCGAGCCGTCGTGCCCGGTGTTCATTGCCTGCAGCATTTCGAGCACTTCGCCGCCGCGCACTTCGCCGACGATGATGCGGTCCGGCCGCATCCGCAGCGTGTTGCGCAGCAGGTCGCGGATCGTCACGACGCCGGTGCCGTCGAAGCCGCCCGGCCGGCTCTCGAGCCGCACCACGTGCGGGTGGTTCAGCGACAGCTCGGCCGTGTCCTCGATCGTGACGACGCGCTCGGGCTCGGGAATGTGGAACGCGAGCGCGTTGAGCAACGACGTCTTGCCGGAGCTCGTGCCGCCCGACACGAGGATGTTGCAGCGCGCCTCCACCGCGGCCTCGAGCAGCGCGCCGAGCTCCTCGTTGAAGGTGCTGTTGGCGAGCAGGTCGGACGGCTTCAGCGGGTCCTTGCGGAACTTGCGGATCGACACCACCGGCCCGTCGATCGACAGCGGCTCGATCACGACGTTCACGCGCCCGCCGTCCGGCAGCCGCGCGTCGACCATCGGATTCGATTCGTCGAGGCGGCGGCCGATCGGCGCGAGGATGCGCCGCACGATCCGCAGCAGGTGCGCGTTGTCGGTGAAGCGCACAGGCAGCTTCGCCAGCACGCCGTGGCGCGACACGTAGATGTCGTTGTAGCCGTTGATGAGGATGTCCTCGACGTGCGGATCGGCGAGCAGGTCCTCGATCGGCCCGAAGCCGGCGAGCTCCTTCGTCAGCGCCTCCGCGATCGTGCGCACCTCGTTCTCGTTGAGCGGGATGCGGCGCAGGCGCACGAAGCTGTCGATCTCCAGGTCGACGAACTGGTTGATCGCCTGCCGCGACCAGCGGCCGAATTCGGCGCCCAGCTCCTCGATCCGCGTGAGCAGATGCTCGTGCGCGGCATTCTTGATGTCGTGGAATTGCTGCGTCTGGGAGAACGGCGCGGCGCCGTCGGCGAATTGAATGTCGTGTGCCATCGCTTACGATCGCCTGGACGAAGGGTGAATGAAGCGCTTGAGCGCGGAAAGTCCCGCCGCGGCGCGCGGTGCGGCGGCGGCGCCCGCCAGCCGCTCGGCGAGCGGCTCGAGCGCGCGCACGTACGGGTCGCGCTCCGCCGTGTCGACGATGAGCCGGCCCTGGTTCGCCGCCTGGCCGATCGGCACGCGGCGCGCGGGTAGCGTCGCCAGCAGCGCGATCCCGAGCCGGTCGGCGATCTGGGTCGGCGTCAGGCTGAGCGCCGGGTCGTACTGGTTGACGACGAGCCGCAGCTTGCCGCTGTCGACGCCCGCATCACGCAGCCCCTCGAGCAGGTCGACCGACGACACGATCGACGCGACGCCCTGGTCGCAGACGAGCCACGCCTCGTCGGACGCCGCCGCGATCTGCGCGACGAAATCCCGGTTCGAGAACCCGCCGAGATCGACGATCTGCTGGTCGAAGAACGCGCGCAGCCGGTTCAGCAGGCCGACGCACGACGCGTACGACACCTCGCGCAGGTCGGCGAGGTTCGGCGGCAGCGTCGTCAGCGCGACGCCGCTCGCATGGCGGGTCAGCGCGGTGTTGACGAACGTGCGGTCGATGCGGCGCAGGTTGCGCACGGCCTCGACGAAGTGGAACTCGCAGCGCGTGTTGAGGAACAGCGCGCTGTCGCCCGCGGGCAGCCCGAGGTCGGCGAGCGCCGTCTGCCGGCCGTGCGACGCGCAGTCGGCCGGGCCCGCTGCCCCGCGCTTGTGCAGCCAGACCGACAGGTTCGCGGCCAGCGTGCTCACGCCCATCCCGGCGCGCGCGCCGAGCAGCGCGACCAGCTTGCCGTGACGGTTCGCCGGCTCGCTGCCGTCCGCGTGCTCGAGCAGCCCGCGCGTGATGCGCAGCGCGTCTTCCGCGGCGCCGGACACGTCGATGAAGTCGCGCACGCCCGCGCGCAACGCGGCGAGCGCGCTTTCCGGTTCGGCGAGCGTGCCGAGCGCGACGACCGGCAGCCCCGGATGCGCGACGCGCACCGCGGCGGCCGCCGCGCTCGCCGCCGCCTGCGCGCCGGAGAAGTCGATGAAGACGATCGCGGGATTGAGCCCCGCGATGCGCTGCGCGAGCGCGCCCGGGTCGAGCGGCGCGGCTTCCACCGCGCCGGCCGGCACCAGCGTCTCGCCGAGCCAGCCGATATGCCGGTCGTGCTGCGACGCGCATACGAAGTAGTCGGTCACGGCGGGCTCAGCCAACGAATGGGTTCTCGCGTTCATGTGGGACATCCCCCGTCAGATAGCGCGCGACGACACGCCCCGCGTTCATTTCGAAAACCCCGGCGCCGCGTCGGGCGATGCGATGCCGCCGAGGTACGACCGCCACACCGGGCCGTCGCGCTGCTCGGACAGCTCGCCCGGCGTGGCCGGCAGCGAGGCGCCCTTCGCGATCGGCGCGACGAGGTGCGGCGTCACGATGATGACCAGCTCCTTGTCGTTCTGCTGATAGTTGAGCGTCTTGAAGAACGCGCCGATGATCGGCAAGTCGCCGAGGACCGGCACCTTGTTGACGTTCGACATCGTCTCGCGATCGATCAGGCCGCCGATCACGAAGCTCTCGCCGTCGCCGAGCTCGACCGTCGTGTCGGCGCGGCGCGTCGTGATCGCGGGCACCGCGACGCTGTTGATCGTCACCCCGTGCAGGAAATCGAGCTGGCTCGATTCCGGCGCGACCTTCAGCGCGATGCGGCGCGGGCTCAACACGGTCGGCGTGAGCGTGAGGCCGACGCCGTACTGCTTCCACTGGATCGCCGTCGAGCCGAGTGCCTGCGGCACCGGCACCGGGATCTCGCCGCCCGCGAGGAAGCTCGCGCTCTGGCCGGACAGCGCGACGAGCGTCGGCTGCGCGAGCACCCGCGCAAGATTGTTCGCTTCGAGAATCGACAGGTTCGCGAAGATGCCGCGGCCGGCCGAGTTCGCGACGAGGTTGAACGCGGATGCGACCGGAATGCCGGCCGTCGCCTGGAAGGCGGATGTCGCGGCGCCGGTGATCGACTGCAGGCCGCCCGCGGCAAACGAACCGAACGCAAAGCCGTTGCTCTGCTTGAAGAAGTTCAGCCCGGCCTCCTTCAGCACCGAGCGGCTGAATTCGACGACGCGCACGTCGACCTGCACGGTGTTCCGGCCGCCGACCGTCGACGTGTCGATCACCGCGCCGCCCTTGCCGCCCGTTCCGTTCGCGCCGCCGCCGCGCTTGCCGGTCGCGCCCCCGCTCCCCACGCCCCAGTTTGCGCCGGCTGCCGCGCCGCTCCTGTCGGCCATGTGCTGGCCGATCGCGGCGGCGCGCTCGTGCACATCGAGCGACGCCGCCGAACCGGACAGCACCGCGACGTCGCCATACGCCTTCACGTCGGGCGTCGAGCTGTCGAGCACCGCATGCGCGGCCGCGTCGACGACGTTGACGTTCCACACCGTCGGCTCGTCGCGGCCGCGCTCCCACAGCATCACGTTCGTCGAACCGGGCGCCTTCGCGACCAGCAGCACGGCGCCGGCGCGGCTGCCCTTCATGATCAGCACGTCGGCCACCGACGGATCGCCGACCGCCACCCGCTGCAGCGCGCGCCCGGCGGCGATCTGCCGTTGCGAGCCGACGGCGAGATCGATCGATGCGCCGGCGCCGGCCGCCGCGGCCAGCGTCGCGCATGTCAGGGTCCAGATGGCAATCGCGAATGCAATCAGTGTGTTCTTCATTGTGTCGCTGCTTTCGATGACCGTGCGGGTTGTCGTTCAGGAGTTGTTCAATAGGCGACCGTCTCGGCCCGCCCGCCGCGAATCACTTCGATGCCGCCGCCCGGGCGCGCCACGACCGGGGCGCGCGGCGCGGCCGGCTCGCGTGACGCGCCGCGCGCGCGCGACGCGGACAGCTCGTCGAGCGCGACGCCCGTGGCCGCCACCGCCGACGGCCCGAGCTCGCCCATCGTCCGTATCGCGACGGTCTGCGCGGCGATATCGTCATCGTGCGGATTGCGCAGCGCGAGCGTCAGGCGGCCGTTCGCGTCGGCCAGCGTCAGCGAGTCGACCTGCGCGGTCGGCACCGCGAGCACCGCCGTGCGCGCCATGCTCGTCGCTCCCGCCGCGCCGTCGCGATCGGGCGTCGCGTCGCCGAACGCCAGCACGCGCACCTTCGACAGCAGCAGGCGCGCCTGCGTACGCGGAATTTCCGAGCCGGTCTGGCCGCCTGCGCCGCCCTCGCGCTTCAGGTTCAGGAACACGTCGACGAAGTTGCCGGGCCGCAGCCGGTTGCCGACCGCACTCGTTTCATCCACCCTGACCGCGACCGCCCGCTCGCCGGGCGCCACCTGGTCCGCGAGCCCCGACGTCAGCCCGGCCGCGAGCACGGGCGACGCGTCGAGGATGTCGTTCGCCGGCACGCGGCCGACGAGCGCCTCCGGATCGCTGAATGCGCCCGCCGGCAACACCGGCGCCTGCACGATCTTCAGCCCGTCTGCGGTGATCGCCTGCCCGGCCGGCAGCAGGCGCGCGGCGACGACGAGCGGCACCGTCCTCGCCACCGCGGCCGGCGCCACGACCGGCGCCGGCGGATGGGCCGGACCGCGCCCGAGCATCCACGCATAGATGCCCAGCAATACTGCGATCGCAATCAGCAGGCCGGCGATGATTTTGGTCAGGTTGTTCGCCATGGTGAGTGTCGGGTGCCGTCAGTGATGTTGTCGTGTCGGTTGGGTCGAAGTGCCGATCAGGGTTCACGCATCGGGATCGCGTCGCGCATGCTGCGTCACAGGATGGTCGCCGGATTGATCTGCACGGTCGCCGTGCTCGTCAGCGCGCTCGGCAACACGAGGCCGAGCAGCGGCAGCGACGGCACCAGCGGATATTGCGCATACGGGTAGGTCACCATGACCGTCACGCAGTACATCGACGCGTCGTAGCTGCACGACGCCGACGACGGCGCCGGCACCACGACGTTCGGCAGCCAGCGGGTCAGGTTCTGCGCGGCCCTGCGGGCTGCACTCGCGCGGTCCTGCAGCGCCTGCGCCCCCTGGCCGTTCGCCTCGGGCACGTAGTTCAGCGCCGCCCGCGCACCTTCGGTCGCGGCCAGCGTCAGGTTCTGCTGGATCGCGAAGATCAGCCCGTACGACACGAGCGCGTAAAAGATCACGAAGAACAGCGGGAACACGAGCGCGAACTCGACCGCCGTCGCGCCCCGCTGGCGCCGCCATGCGCGCGGCTGCCGCTGCGTCGTCATTGCACGCTCCCCGATACGACGAGCTGCGCGAGCCACCCTGCCGCCGGCGCCACGAGGCAAGCGGCATACGGCGTCGCGCGCCGGCCGCCCAATGTCATCGCGGGCGCGCCGCGCCGCCGCAACGCGCCGATCGACGTGTTCGACATCGCCATCAGCGCAAGCGCATGCACGCCGGCCGTGATGCTCGCGACCGCCCACAACCAGAACAGCGCATGCACGCCGCACCATGCGCCGAGCACCGCGAATACCTTCACGTCCGCTGCGCCCATGACGCGAAAGGCGAAAAAGGGGAAAAGGCTGACTGCCCCGACCAGCATGCCGATCAATGCCTGCCTCGGGAAAATGCCGAATGGATTTGCGTGCGCGAATGTGCTTGCGAATCCCGCAATCAATCCCGCGACGACCAGCGTATTCGGTACGCGTCGAAAGCGGATATCGCCGAGTGCGACGAGCATCGCCCAGGCGAAAAAAATACCGATGCTGAACAGGAGTGCCATGTCGAAACCGGACGCGCGTGCGACAACGAGCGAGTCGCAATCGCGACTCGCTTGCCACGACTACCGAACGCAGCGATCAGCCCGCGGCGGTTGCCAGCTGGTTGTAGATGTTGGTGAACACCAGACCCAGTCGAGTGCCGATATCCGTGACGCTCGTCATGATGGCAACAGCAATCAGACCCGCGATCAGACCATATTCGATCGCGGTCACCCCGTCTTCCTCCTTGAGGAAGCGAATCATCATTGCTTTCATTTTATTTCCTCGTGCCTGTATGTTTGTTTCTCTGGCCGCTTATGCGAAGGTTGGGTCCCCGCATATTCGGCCTCGCTCCGCGTCGTTTGCCACACCTGCTGCGACAAAGACCGGATGCCCATTCTTTATAGCGCGTCTTGCATGACGCGGATCATCATTTGATGCAAGTTAACATTCGCGCCATTGATCCTCCTCGAACGTCTGTACCGAATCGTACAAAACTTACACCCGCCACGGATCTTATCTCCGATCCCTTTTAATTTCCAACCTCTTTTAACAATCCTGATCGAAAAATCGACGCGTAGCACACCCTATTTGTACGGTGTTTCGGTACGTCTTACACATAGGATTTACGATAGGTTAGATGTGCACATCTAATCCACCTATAAAACAGCACGACCGTTCCCGCCCTCCTGTCCCCGCACGTTACGTCGTTCGCGTAACGCCAATGATGTGACGTTACGTTACGAACCGGATGAAATCGTTCCCAGTTCCGGCCGCTCAAACAATTTCAACAATCTTTCAGTTCACGCAAGTCCTTTTCCGATAAGGAAATACCCCGTTTAAAACCCATCGTCTAACCGGCAATCGCCGAAATGGCACGCCAGTTGCAGAGTAGTCCGCGCACCACTCAACACAACATCAGTTTTAATGCGAGGACGAAATGGACATTCAGGTAATCCCTCATGGCACGCTCCGGACGACTCTGATCACGGCCACCGTGGCAGCCATGCTTTCCCTCTCCGCCTGCGGCGGCTCCGGTTCGATCAGCAAGGGCCTCGGCGGCTCGAATTCGAGCGGCGGCAGCGATTCGATTTCCACGTCCGGCGGCGGCACGTCGGGCTCGACGAGCGGCACGTCGGGCAGCACGAGCGGCAGCACCAGCGGTTCGACGAGTGGTAGCACCAGCGGCAGCACCAGTGGCACGACCAGCGGAACGAGCGGCACGTCGGGCGTGTCGTCGAATGCGGTTGGCAACGTGCTCGCCAGCAGCAGCAACATCGTGACCGGCGTCGGTTCGACCGTGTCGGGTCTCGGCACCGTGGTCGGCAGCCAGACGCTGCCGGGCGTCAACCCGCAGACGACGCAGTCGGCCGGCGGCATCGTGCAAAGCGTCGGCGGCGCGGTGACTGCGCTCGGCAATGGCATCGGCAACGGTCTCGGCCAGCTCGGCGCAACCAGCAATCCGGTCGGCGTCACGGTGGCCAGCACCGGCGGCGTGGTCAATCAGCTCGGCAACGCGGTCACGCAGACCGGCAACCTCGTCACGAGCCTCGGCAGCGGCCCGCTGTCGCCGCTCGCCCCCGTGACCGGCGCGGTCGGCGGCCTCGTATCGACGGTCGGCAACACCGTCGCGAACGGCGGCAACACGCTCACCAACGCCCTGTCGACCGGCCCGATCCAGCAAGTCACGCAGACCGTCAGCTCCGTGATCACGCCGATCACGACGATGGTCGGCAACACGACCCAGACGATCGGCACTGCGACCGGCCTCGGCGCGCCGGTCAACACGCTGCTCGGCACGCTCGGCAACGGCCTGAACCAGGCCGGCGCAATGATCGCGTCGACGGGCGGCAACCCGGTCACGACCGGCCTGGGCAACACCACCTCCACGACGGGCAATACCGTGAAGGCGGTCGGCGGGCTGCTGACCGGCGGCAGCGGCGGCGTCACCAACCCGCTCGCGCCGATCACGGGCATCGTGTCGACCGTCACCGGCGCGCTCGGTGGCGCAGCGGGCGGCGCCGGCAGCCCGCTCGCACCGGTCACGGGTCTCGTCTCGACCGTCACCGGCGCGCTCGGCGGCGCCGCGGGCAGTGCCGGCGGCGCCAGCCCGCTCGCACCGGTCACCGGCCTCGTCTCGACCGTCACCGGCGCGCTCGGCGGCGCAGCGGGCAGTGCCGGCGGCGCGAGCCCGCTCGCACCGGTCACCGGCCTCGTCTCGACCGTCACCGGCGCGCTCGGCGGCGCAGCGGGCAGTGCCGGCGGCGCGAGCCCGCTCGCACCGGTCACCGGCCTCGTCTCGACCGTCACCGGCGCGCTCGGCGGCGCAACGAGCGGTGCCAGCGGCGCCAGCCCGCTCGCACCGGTCACGGGGGCGCTGAACACGGTCACCGGCGCGGTCGGCGGCGCGACGTCGGGTGCACCGGCGCTGGCCGGCGGCACCGGCGCAGTGACGGGCTCGGGCACGTCGTCGAATCCGCTCGCCCCCGTCACGTCGCTGATCGGCGGCCTGCTCGGCGGCATCCACAAGTAAATCCGCTCGTTCCATTCATCGACAAGACTGCGAGGAGTCAACCATGTCCCAGCAACGTACTCTCACGTCGGCCGCGCTGCGCCAATGGCGCGTTCCCCTCACCGCGTTCGCCGCGGCCTGCCTGCTCGCCGCCTGTGGCGGCAACGGCGTGAGCGCGCCGCCGGCCAGCGCCAACGGCGCCACCACGAGCGGCGCGAACAACCCCAGCACGAGCGGCACCAGCAGCGGATCGACGGGCACCAAGGGCGTCGTCAGCACCCTCGGCCAGACGACCTCGGATCTCGGCAGCACGATCGGCAACGTGAGCGTGCCGGGCCTCGGCAACGGCGTGACGCAAGGCCTCGGCAGCACGGTGGCGAGCACGGGCACGATCCTCGGCGCAGCGGAAAACGCCGTCAGCAACGGGCTCGGCCAGATCGGCTCCACGCAGAATCCGGTGGGCACGACGGTGGCCGGCCTCGGCAACGTCGTCGGTGCGACGAGCAACACCGTGTCCGGGCTGAGCGCGACGGTCAAGGCGCTCGGCACCGGCCCGCTGGCGCCGCTCGCGCCGGTCACGACCCCGGTCGGCACGGTGCTCGACACGGTCGCCAACGGCCTCGGCGCCGCCGGCAACACGATCGGCTCGACGCTGTCGTCGGGCCCCGTGCAGCAGGTGACGCAGCCGCTCAGCTCGGCGATCACGCCGCTCGTCATCACGGCCGGCCAGCTCACGCAGCAGGTCGGCACGACGACGGGCCTCGGCCAGCCGGTTTCCGGCCTGCTCGGCCAGGTCGGCGGCGCGATCAGCTCGGCCGGCCAGCAGGTCGCGGGCTCGTCGAGCCAGCCGCTCGTCGGCGACGTCGGTCAGCTCGTCACCTCGGTCGGCAACACCGTGACCAACGCCGGCGGCCTCGTCAATCCGAACGGTCCGAACGGCGCCGCGCCGATCCCCGGCCTGATCACGAGCCTCGTCGGCGGTTCGACGGCCACCGTTCAGGGCGGCTCGCCGGGCGGCACGGCATCGGGTTCGACCAACCCGCTCGGCGGAGTGTTGTCGGGTCTTGGCTCGACGCCCCTCGGCCCGCTCACGGGCGCGCTCGGCGGTGCAACGTCGGGGGGCGCGAGCAATCCGCTCGCACCGGTCACGGGTCTCGTGTCGACCGTCACCGGCGCGCTCGGCGGCGCGGCGGGCGGCACGGGCAGTACAAACCCTCTCGCGCCTGTTACGGGTTTGCTGAATACTGTCACGGGCGCGGCAGGCAGCGCGGCGAGCACCGGGGGACTGTCGAGCCCGCTCGCACCGATCACGTCGCTGGCCGGTGGCGCGACGGGATCGACGTCGGGCGGATCGACCGGCCTGCTTGCGCCGGTCACGGGGTTGCTGGGCACGCTGGGCGGCGTCGGCAAATAAGGACACCTGCGCGTTCGCGGCCGGAGCGCACGCGCAGTCGTTCCGATCGAAACCGGCAAGGCGGCATACCACGCGCGGCGCCATCGGCGCCGCGTGCGGACATTAAAAGACGACAAGCAAGGCCTACGAGGTACAACAATGAAATCCAGACGCGATAAATGGATGATGCTGCTCGCCATCACGGCGGCGGCAGGCGCGGCACATGCGCAGACGCGCATCGCCGGCAACCCGGTCGACTCGCTCCCCCAGATCAATGCGCCGAAGAAAGGGCCGAACGTGACCGTGCAGGTCGCGCCCCAGGCGCCGCAATTGCAGGAACTCCTCTCGCGCCACCTGACGCCGACCACGTTCCAGGTCGAAGGCGTCAAGTCGGTGCCGTTCGAGGAAATCTCGCGCCGGTTCACGCCGCTCGTCGGCAAGGACATCACGATCGGCGAGCTGATCGAGACCGCCAACGGCGTGACGAAGCTTTACCAGGATCGCGGCTACGCGCTGTCGTTCGCGTTCATCCCCGCGCAGACCTTCGAGAACGGCGTCGTGCACGTGACCGTCGTCGAGGGCTATGTCGCGGACGTGAAGGTCACCGGCAAGCCCGGCGCGATGGAATCGAAGATCCGCGCGATCGCCGCGCACATCACGGCCGATCGTCCGCTGCGCCGCGCGACGTTCGAGCGCTACGTGAACACGTTCGGCCTGCTGCCCGGCGTGTCGGTGAAGGCCAACGTGCCGCCGCCGCAGAGCACCGACGGCGCGACGACGCTCGAACTGAACGTCGACCGCAAGCCGTTCAACATCGGCACCGGGATCGACTTCAACCATCCCGGCGTGCAAGGCCTCATCACCGCGACCGAAAACGGCCTCACGTCGTTCGGCGAGCAGCTGAGCATCTCCGCGCTGGCGCCGCCGGGGCGAGACAAGCAGACCTACTTCGCGTTCAGCGGCGCGGTGCCTGTCGGCAGCAGCGGCCTCGTCACGCGCCTCGACGCCAGCACGTACCGCGGCAAGCCGGCCGACAACCCTGGCCTGCCGTCGTACGTGCAACGCACGGTGAAAAACGAAAAGCTGGGTCTTTCGGCATCCTATCCGTTACTGCTGAACAACCAGCGCAGCCTGCTCGGTACCGTGTCCGGCTATGCGTCGCACAACGAGGATCGCTATCAGAACCAGATCACCGGGGCGACGCTCGACAACCGGACGCAGGTCCGGGTGCTGCAGATGCAGCTCGACTACACGAGCGTGAGCCCTGCGCAGGTGCGAAAGCTGAGTGTGAACGTCGCGAAGGGCTTCGACATTCTCGGCGCGTCGAAATCGCAGGACATCAGCGTCGGCAATACCACGACCTCGGTGCCGAGCCCGATTTCGCTGACCTTCGTGCGCACCGGCGCGACGTTCACGCAGACCAACGAATGGCCGTTCCGGATCGGCACGTCGGTCTCGCTGACGGGCCAGTACAGCCCCGAATCGCTGCCGACGTCCGAGCAGATCTCGTTCGGCGCGCAGCGCTACGCGCTCGGCTATCAACCGGGCGAGACGTCGGGCGATTCCGGATGGAGCATGTCGCTCGAGGTCAATCGCGCGTTCTCGCCCGGCTGGACGTACCTGAAGACGATCACGCCTTACATCGCGTACGACATGGCGCGCGTCTACCTGCATGCCGGCACGCCGTCGCCGAACCGGCTGTCGTCGTTCGGCATCGGCGTGCGGCTGACCGACAGCCGCTACTACAGCATCGACCTGTCCGTCGCGAAACCGGTCGGCGACGCGCCGCTCGAGAGCGCATCACGCAGCCCGCGCGTGAACGCATCCTTCTCGTACCAGCTCAATTGATTGCGCCCCGCACGGCCCGCCGCGCGGGGCGTTTCGATTAGAGCCCCCTCTATCAAACGCAGCGCCTGGTTTCACGTATTCTGCCGGAAGCTCGCAACATGCACCGCCCCATGCAGACGGTCGTGCGAGCGGTTCGAAAACGACATGCAAAACAAGGAGGACGACGATGACTCACCTGACCCGCCCGTTGCGTACGATGGCTCTGGCCGGCGCGCTACTCGCCTGTGCCGCACACGCGTTTGCACAAGGCGACAGCCCGATCGGCACGTGGCAAACGATCGACGACAGTACCGGCAAGCCGAAGGCGCTCGTGCAGATCGCCGAGGATTCGGATGGCTCGCTGTCGGGCAAGGTCGTCAAGGGCCTCGGCGCAAACGACACGCCTGATCGCCGCTGCAGCGCATGCACGGACGAACGCAAGGATCAGCTGATCAAGGGTATGACGATCATCAAGGCGATGAAGAAGGATGGCGACCACTGGGATGGCGGCAACATCCTCGACCCCGAGAACGGCAAGGTCTACAAGTGCAAGATGACGCTGGACGACGGCGGTCAGAAGCTGGTCGTGCGCGGCTATATCGGCGTGTCGCTGCTCGGCCGGTCACAGACCTGGGTTCGCCAGCAGTAACGGCCTGCGCGCGACGACGCGCCGCATCACGCCAATCGGCCTGCGACAGTGTCGCAGGCCGATTTCATTTCGGGACGAGACAGGCGTGCAATACAGGCGATCATGCTGCGCGCTTCAGTGCTTCCGACTGATACGCGCGCGGCGCCGGCCTCGCCACGCTGCGCGCTTGCGCTGCCTTCGACTGCGCGTGCTTGCGCATCCGCGTGGCCAGCGTGTTGCACAGCTTCATGCCCGCCTCGCCATAGAGCGCACGCATCACGTGCATCAGCGTGCCGGTTTCATGCCAGACCTTGAAGCGGCGATGGCACGTCTGGTACGACGGGTAGCGGCGCGGCATCGCCGACCAGGTCGCGCCGCTGTAGATCACCCAGAGCACGCCGTTCAGCACGGCGCGCGTGTTGGCGAGCGGCCGGCCACGCAACTCGGTGCGCGGCTGCATTTCCGGTAGTAGCGACGTGACGCGCTGCCACTCGTCGTCGGTAAGGTCACGATACGGTGTCATGGACATCTCCAGCCTTAGGAACCATGACACAACGATATCGGCTCAACCCGAGGTTGAATATAAGACTAATCCGAAATTACGACGAGATAACACCGATTTAACCGGAATTAACCATTGAATGCCGAGACTTCGCGCGTCGCACCAATCGCTTGCGCTCAGGTCAACGAAGTATCGACGATGCGGCGCGGCGTCTCGAGATACTCCTTCGACTGCATCTCGACGATCCGCGAGACCGTCCGCGTGAATTCGTTGGCCATCGGCCCTTCGACGTACAGTTGCTCGGCCGGCACCGCCGCGGACATCAGCAGCTTGACCTTGTGGTCGTACAGCACGTCGATCAGCCACGTGAAGCGACGCGCCTCCGACGCCATCCGCGGCGACATCTGCGGCACCTCGGACAGCACGATCGCATGGAAGCGGCTCGCCAGCTCGAGGTAGTCGTTCTGCGAGCGCGGTCCGCCGCACAGCGTCGCGAAATCGAACCACACGACCCCGTCGGCCTTGCGCAGCGCCTTCAGCTCGCGCTTCTCGATGTGCAGGATCGGACTCTCGTCGGGCACCGCGGCGAGCTGCGCGAACGCATGGCGCAGCGCGCGATCCGCGTCCGCGCCGAGCGGCGTATGGTACATCTGCACCTGCGAGAGCGTGCGCTGGCGATAGTCGACGCCCGCATCGACGTTGAGCACGTCGAGCTTGTTCTTGATGAGCGCGATCGCCGGCAGCATCCGGTCGCGATGCAGGCCGTCCGGATACAGGTCGTCCGGATCGTAGTTGGACGTCATCACGAACTGCACGCCGTTCATGAACAGCCGGTCGAGCAGCCGGTACAGGATCATCGCGTCGGCGATGTCCGACACGTGGAACTCGTCGAAGCAGATCAGCCGGTAGCGCTTCGCGATGCGTCGCGCGAGCTCGTCGAGCGGATCGGCCTGCCCCTTCAGTTCCTCGAGCTCGCGGTGCACTTCGCGCATGAACTCGTGGAAATGCAGGCGCGTCTTGCGCTGCACCGGCACGACCGCATAGAAGCTGTCCATCAGGAAGCTCTTGCCGCGCCCGACGCCGCCCCACATGTAGACGCCGCGCGGCAGGTCCGGATGAATGATGAGCTTCTTGAACGCGTTCGAGCGACGCGCCTTGTAGGCTACCCACTCGTCGTAGCAACGCTGCAGGCGGTCGATGGCCGCGCGCTGCGCGGGGTCGGACTGGTAACCGCGCGTGGTCAGCTCCCGCGCGTAGTATTCGGTGACGTTCATCATGCAAACCGGAAAAGACGAAGGCGAGCAGGAAACCCCGCCCGCCTTCGTCGTGGGACCGCAGCGCCGGCCGCAGAACGGGCCGGCGCGTCAATGCGCGCTTAGCTGTTCAGCGAGCGCTTGTCGACGGCGAGCGCCGCTTCGCGCATCACTTCCGACATCGACGGGTGCGGATGGCAGATGCGGGCGATGTCTTCCGACGCCGCCTTGAACTCCATCGCCACCACCGCCTCCGCGATCAGGTCCGACGCGTTCGCCGCGATCACGTGCACGCCGAGCAGTTCGTCGGTCTTCGCGTCCGCGATCATCTTCACGAAGCCGTCCGGCGCGTTCATGCCGAGCGCGCGGCCGTTGATCGAGAACGGGAACTTGCCGCTCTTGATCTCGCGGCCTTCCGCCTTCAGCTGCTGCTCCGTCTTGCCGACCCACGCGATTTCCGGGTACGTGTAGATCACCCACGGAATGCAGTTGTAGTCGATGTGCGGCTTCTGGCCGTCGATCACTTCCGCGACCAGCACGCCTTCGTCTTCCGCCTTGTGCGCGAGCATCGGGCCGCGCACCACGTCGCCGATCGCATAGACGTTCGGCACCGCCGTGCGGCAGTGGTCGTCGACGTCGATGAAGCCGCGCTCGTTCGCCTTCAGGCCGATCGCCTCGAGGCCGAGGTTGTCGGTGTTCGGCACGCGGCCGACCGACACGATCAGGCGGTCGGCGTCGAGCGTCTGCGCGTTGCCGTCCTTGTCCGTGTAAGCGATCGACACGCCGTTCGCGGTCGTCTTCACTTCGCCGATCTTCACGCCGAGGTGAATGTCGAGGCCCTGCTTCTTGAACAGCTTCGCCGCTTCCTTCGCGAGCGCTTCGTCGGCCGCGCCGAGGAACGCCGGCAGCGCTTCGAGCACCGTCACTTCGGCGCCCAGGCGGCGCCACACCGAGCCGAGCTCGAGGCCGATCACGCCCGCGCCGATCACGGCGAGCTTCTTCGGCACCGCGTCGAACGTCAGCGCGCCTTCGTTGTCGGAGACGATCTTGTTGTCGACCGGGATGCCCGGCAGGTGACGCGCCTTCGAGCCCGTCGCGATGATCACGTTCTTCGCGGTGACGACTTCGGTTTCACCCTCGCCGCTCACTTCGATCTGCACGCCGGCGTCGGTCTTGCCCGTGAACTTGCCGTGGCCCTTCAGCCACGTGATCTTGTTCTTCTTGAACAGGAACTCGATACCGGACGTCATCTTCTCGACGATCGCGTCCTTGCGGCCGATCATCTTCGCGACGTCGATCTTCACGCCGTCGACGCTGATGCCGTGGTCGGCGAGGTGGTGCGACGCGTTCTCGAACTCTTCCGACGACGCGAGCAGCGCCTTCGACGGGATGCAGCCGACGTTCAGGCAGGTGCCGCCGAGCTTCAGCGCGCCGGCCGGGTTCTTCCACTTTTCGATACAGGCAACGGTCTTGCCCAGTTGAGCGGCGCGGATCGCGGCGATGTAGCCGCCGGGGCCGGCGCCGATCACGACGACGTCAAATTCCTTGGACATGGCAATCCTTTCTTCTTGTGCGTCCGCACGGGCGCGCGATGTCGCGCGCCCGTGCGGAGCGGGTCAATGCAGGTGGCGTGGCTTACAGGTCGAGCAGCAGACGTGCCGGATCCTCGAGCGCATCCTTCATCGCGACGAGCGACAGCACCGCTTCGCGGCCGTCGATGATCCGGTGGTCGTACGACAGCGCCAGGTAGTTGATCGGACGGATCACGATCTGGCCGTTCTCGACGACCGGGCGCTCCTTCGTTGCGTGCACGCCGAGGATTGCCGACTGCGGCGGGTTGATGATCGGGGTCGACAGCATCGAGCCGAACACGCCGCCGTTCGAGATCGAGAACGTACCGCCCGTCATTTCCTCGATCGACAGCTTGCCGTCCTTCGCCTTCTGGCCGAATTCGGCGATCTTCTTCTCGATCTCGGCGAGGCTCAGCTGGTCCGCATTGCGCAGGATCGGCACCACGAGGCCGCGCGGCGAGCCGACGGCGATACCGATGTCGAAGTAGCCGTGGTAGACGATGTCGTTACCGTCGATCGACGCGTTCACGAGCGGGAACTTCTTCAGCGCGTGCACGGCGGCCTTCACGAAGAACGACATGAAGCCGAGCTTTACGCCGTGTTCCTTCTCGAACTTGTCCTTGTACTTGTTGCGCAGCTCCATGACCGGAGCCATGTTCACTTCGTTGAACGTCGTCAGGATCGCGTTGGTCTGCTGCGACTCGAGCAGGCGCTCGGCGATACGCGCACGCAGGCGCGACATCGGCACGCGCTGCTCCGGACGGTCGTTCAGCCACGTCGCTGCCGACGCCGGCACCTTCACGTCCGGCAGCGACGGCTTCGCAGCGGCGGTCTTCGCCGGTGCGGCAGCCGGAGCAGCCTTCGGTGCGCTGCCTGCTGCCAGCGCGTCGCCCTTCGTGACGCGGCCGTCGCGGCCCGAGCCTGCGACGTCGCCTGCGGACAGGCCCTTCTCGGCCAGCAGCTTCGACGCCGCCGGCGATGCAGCCGCCGTGCTCGACGCCGTTGCGGCGGCCGGCTGTGCGGCCGGTGCGGCAGCAGCGGGAGCGGCTGCCGGCTTGACTTCGGTAGCGCCTGCCGCTGCTTCGGCCGCGCCGGCCTTTGCTTCGGTGTCGATGGTCGCGATCAGCTGGTCGGCGACCACCGTGTCACCGTCGTTCTGCAGCACTTGCGCGAGCACGCCGGCGGCCGGCGCCGGCACTTCGAGCACGACCTTGTCGGTCTCGAGTTCGATCAGGATTTCGTCCTGCGCGACAGCTTCGCCGGGCTTCTTCTTCCACTGCAGCATGGTGGCTTCCGACACCGACTCCGACAGCTGGGGGACTTTGACTTCTACGATAGCCATGTGATTTTCCTGGATGCTTAATCTGGGTAATGACGAGCTGGCGATTCTTCCGGCCGATGCGGCGCGATGCGCGTCCTGCGGGCCAAAAGATTCGGGAAAGCGCTATGCGCTTTCCCGTTTCGCTTGACGTCGGTTATTTCGCGATCGATGCGCTCTTCAAGCGGCCGAAAGCACCTTCGATGAGGGCCTTCTGCTGCTCGTAGTGCTTCGCGTAGTAGCCGACCGCCGGCGAGGCCGAAGCCGGACGGCCGCTGTATGCCAGCTTCTGCCCTTCCTTCATGCCTTCCTTCAGGTGGTGTTCGACGTAGAACCACGGGCCCTGGTTTTGCGGCTCGTCCTGCACCCAGACCACTTCGGTCGCGTTCTCGTACTTCTTCATTTCGGTTTCGAACTGCTTGTGCGCGAACGGATACAGTTGCTCGATACGAATGATCGCAACGTCGTTCGCCTTCGCTTCGCGGCGATGTGCGACGAGGTCGTAATACACGCGGCCCGAGCATGCCAGCACGCGCTTGACCTTCTTCGCGTCGATGCCGCCGTCGGTTTCGCCCAGCACCGGCTGGAACGAGCCCTTCGCCAGTTCCGACAGGTCCGACACCGCTTCCTTGTGACGCAGCAGCGACTTCGGCGTCGCGACGATCAGCGGCTTGCGGAACAGGCGGATCATCTGGCGGCGCAGCAGATGGAAGATCTGCGCCGGCGTCGTCGGCTGGACGACCTGCATGTTGTGATCCGCGCACAGTTGCAGGAAACGCTCGATACGGGTCGACGAGTGTTCCGGGCCCTGGCCTTCATAGCCGTGCGGCAGCAGCATCGTGAGACCCGACACGCGGCCCCACTTCACTTCGCCCGACGAGATGAACTGGTCGATCACGACCTGCGCGCCGTTGACGAAGTCGCCGAACTGCGCTTCCCACAGCACGAGTGTGTTCGGCTCGGCGGTCGAGTAACCGTATTCGAAGCCCAGCACGGCTTCTTCCGACAGCACCGAGTCGATCACCGTGAACTTCGCCTGGTTGTCGGCGATGTTCTGCAGCGGCACGTACGTGCCGTCATTCCAGCGCTCGCGGTTCTGGTCGTGCAGCACCGCGTGACGGTGCGTGAACGTGCCGCGGCCCGAGTCCTGGCCCGTCAAGCGCACCGAGTAGCCCGATGCGACCAGCGACGCGAACGCGAGGTGTTCGCCCATGCCCCAGTCGAGCGGCTGGTCACCGCGCGCCATGTTGCGGCGGTCGTTGATCACACGCTCGACGAGCGGGTGGACCTTGAAGTTTTCCGGGACCGTCGTGATGCGTTCGCCGAGGCGCTTCAGTTCGGCGAGCGGCACGGCCGTATCAGCTGCGTCCGTCCACTTGCGATTCAGGAACGGCACCCAGTCAACCGCGTACTTGCTCTTGTAGTTCGACAGGACCGGATCAATCGTGTGGTGACCGTCGTCCATCGCCTTGCGGTACGCCTTCACGTAGTTGTCGGCGTCTTCCGCGGTGATCACGCCCTGCTGCACGAGCTTCTCGGCGTACAGCGCACGGGTGCCCGGGTGCTGCGCGATCTTCTTGTACATCAGCGGCTGCGTGACAGCCGGCGTGTCCTGCTCGTTGTGACCCAGCTTGCGGAAGCAGACGATGTCGATCACGACATCCTTGTGGAACTGCATCCGGTAATCGATCGCGATCTGCGTCGCGAGGATCACGGCTTCCGGATCGTCGCCGTTCACGTGCAGCACCGGTGCTTCGATCATCTTGACCACATCGGTACAGTACAGCGTCGAACGCGCATCGCGCGGGTCGGACGTCGTGAAGCCGATCTGGTTGTTGATGACGATGTGCAGCGTGCCGTGCGTGCCGTAGCCGCGCGTCTGCGCGAGGTTCAGCGTTTCCATCACGACGCCCTGGCCGGCGAAGGCCGCGTCGCCGTGAATCTGCACCGGCAGCACCTGCAGGCCGTCTTCGTCGCCGCGACGGTCCATCCGCGCCTTCGCCGAACCTTCGACCACCGGGTTCACGATTTCGAGGTGCGACGGGTTGAACGCGAGCGACAGGTGCACCGGGCCGCCTTCCGTCGACACGTCCGACGAGAAGCCCTTGTGGTACTTCACGTCGCCGGCCGGCAGATCGTCGACGTGCTTGCCTTCGAATTCGGCGAACAGGTCGGCCGGCATCTTGCCGAGCGTGTTGACGAGCACGTTCAGGCGGCCGCGGTGGGCCATGCCGATGATGATTTCCTGCACGCCGCGCTTGCCCGCGTGCTGGACGACTTCGTCCATCGCCGCGATGAAGCTTTCGCCGCCTTCGAGCGAGAAGCGCTTCTGGCCGACGTACTTGGTATGCAGGTAACGCTCGAGGCCTTCTGCGGCCGTCAGGCGATTCAGGATGTGCTTCTTCTCGTCTGCCGAGAAGTTCGGCGTCGCGCGGGTCGACTCCAGGCGCTCCTGCCACCAGCGCTTCTGCTCCGGATCGCTGATGTACATGTACTCGGCGCCGATCGTGCCGCAGTACGTGTCGCGCAGACCCTTGACGATGTCGCGCAGCGAAGCCTGATCGAAACCGAAATACAGGTTGCTCGCGCTGTACGTCTGGTCCAGGTCACCTTCGGAGAAGTCGTAGAACGCGGGTTCGAGTTCGGGAATGGCGGGACGTTCGCGACGCTTCAGGGGATCCAGATTGGCCCATTGCGAACCAAGGAAGCGATATGCGCTGATGAGGGATTGGACGTGAACCTGCTTGCGCGCCGCAGCCAGATTGGTGCCGCTTTCGCGCGGGATGAAGGCATTGGCCTTCGCACGCTCGGCAAACGATTCGACGATCGGGAAATGCGCGACGTCATTGGCATTCGAACCGTCCGTTGCAGGCACATTCTGCAGCGCGTCGAAATACTCTCGCCAGTTCTCCGGCACCGACGCCGGATTGTTGAGGTATGCATCGTACAGTTCTTCAACGTACGAAGCATTGCCGCCGAACAGATAGGAGTTCAGCTGAAACTGCTTCATTACATCTGACATTTTACGCTCACCTTTCTTCGAGCTTCTCGAGAAATAGCGGGTTGCTCAACCTTCCGCGACACGGCCTGACCGTTTAGCGGATTGCGAATCAAGTCTTGCTTGGAAGGACCTAAACTTGCGTGCGCGCAGCATATCACAGAACCGATACCAAAGTTCACGCCGAAATGTGCCTGAAAGCACCGTGTGGCGGGGTTTTGCCGGATTGTCGCGACCGGCAGGAACAGTGTTTTGCAGGCAACCCGGTTGCGCGTCGCACGGATGCGAAAAAGGCTGCCACGAGGCAGCCTTTTTCGTCATGCACGGGAACGGTCGAAACGCTTAGTCGACCGCGCCTTCGCGGCTCGCGCGACGACGCTCGTGCTCCTTCAGGAAGCGCTTGCGCAGGCGGATCGACTGCGGCGTCACTTCGACGAGTTCGTCGTCGTCGATGAACTCGACCGCGTATTCCAGCGACATCTGGACCGGCGGCACGAGACGCACGGCTTCGTCGGTGCCCGACGCGCGCACGTTGGTCAGCTGCTTGCCCTTGATCGGGTTCACGACGAGGTCGTTGTCGCGGCTGTGGATGCCGATGATCATGCCCTCATAGAGCGCGTCGCCCGGCTTCACGAACATGCGGCCGCGATCCTGCAGCTTCCACAGTGCGTATGCCACGGCTGCGCCGTCGTCCTGCGAGATCAGCACGCCGTTGCGGCGCTCGCCGACCGAGCCGTCCTTGACCGGTGCGTACGAGTCGAAGATGTGGCTCATCAGGCCCGTGCCGCGCGTGAGCGTCAGGAATTCGCTCTGGAAGCCGATCAGGCCGCGCGCCGAGATCTTGTATTCCAGACGCGTGCGGCCGCGGCCGTCCGACGCCATGTCGAGCATTTCGCCCTTGCGGCGGCCCAGCTCTTCCATCACGCCGCCCTGGTGCTCGTCCTCGAGGTCGACCGTCAGCAGTTCGTACGGCTCGTGCTTCACGCCGTCAACTTCCTGCATCACGACGCGCGGACGCGACACCGCCATCTCGTAGCCTTCGCGGCGCATGTTCTCGACCAGGATCGTCAGGTGCAGTTCGCCGCGGCCCGACACTTCGAACACCGTCTCGTCGCCGGTATCGCGCACGCGCAGCGCGACGTTGTGGTTCAGTTCCTTCATCAGGCGGTCGCGGATCTGGCGGCTCGTCACGAACTTGCCCTCACGGCCCGCGAGCGGCGACGAGTTGACGAGGAAGTTCATCGTCAGCGTCGGCTCGTCGACGGTGATCATCGGCAGCGCTTCCGGCGTGTCCACCGCGCAGATCGTGGCGCCGATGCCGACGTCCTCGATGCCGTTGATCAGCACGATGTCGCCCGCTTCGGCCGACTCGACCTGCACGCGCTCCAGGCCCTTGAACGACAGCACCTGGTTGATCTTGCGGTTCAGCACGTCGCCTTCCGGGCCGAAGCGCATCACGACCGGCTGGCCCGGCTTGATGCGGCCGCGCGTGATGCGGCCGACGCCGATCCGGCCGACGTACGTCGAATAGTCGAGCGACGTGATCTGCAGTTGCAGCGGCGCTTCCGGGTCAGCCGGACGGACCGGCACGTGCTCGAGAATCGCCTCGAACAGCGGGCGCATGTCGCCTTCGCGCGTGGCCGGGTCGAGCGACGCATAACCGTTCAGGCCCGACGCGTAAACGATCGGGAAGTCGAGCTGCTCCTCGGTCGCGCCGAGCTTGTCGAACAGGTCGAAGGTCTGGTTGATGACCCAGTCGATGCGCGCACCCGGGCGGTCGACCTTGTTGATCACGACGATCGGCTTCAGGCCGAGCGCGAGCGCCTTCTTCGTCACGAAGCGCGTCTGCGGCATCGGGCCTTCGACCGCGTCGACGAGCAGCAGCACCGAGTCGACCATCGACAGCACGCGCTCGACTTCACCGCCGAAGTCCGCGTGCCCCGGGGTGTCGACGATGTTGATGTGCGTGCCTTCGTATTCGACCGCGCAGTTCTTCGCGAGAATCGTGATCCCGCGCTCCTTTTCGATGTCGTTCGAGTCCATCACCCGCTCGGCGACTTGCTGGTTCTCGCGGAAGGTGCCGGACTGGCGAAGCAGTTGGTCGACGAGCGTCGTCTTGCCGTGGTCGACGTGGGCGATGATGGCGATGTTGCGAAGGGCGCGGGTCATAGAAACCTGAAAATCGATTGGGTGCGCAAATACGCACGCCCGTTGGTCACGTGCGTGCGCGATGCACAGCTTGGAAACCATAAAGTATAGCACGCGCGAATGACGCGAATGGTCCGGACGCTGCGCCACAACAAGCCGAACCCGCACCCCGCGCCCGAAAATGCGCCGGGCGCCCGCCCCGGCCGCCTCCCGCCCGCCGGCAAAGCCCCTAATCAATGTAGGGCATTGGGCGGCGCCCAGCACGCCCCGGGCCCTTCGATTAACATTTGTCGCAGCAAGCATTTGCGCCTACACTACTGCCTAGTCAACTATTGCAGATTCACGGTTTTATGTCGGATCCCTCCTCTTCCCAACCGCAGTCCGTATCGCTTTCCACCTATCAGGTGAACGATAGCGTCGGCTATCTGATGTCGCGCGTGAAATCGCTAATGACCAACCTCGTCACGCAGCGCACGCAAGGAGAACTCGGCATCACGGGCACGCAGGCCAGCATGCTGTTCATGATCGCGGTCGGCAAATGCTCGACGGCCGCCGAGCTCGCCCGCGAATACGGGATCGACGCAAGCGCGGTGACGCGCCTGCTCGACCGCGTCGAGAAGCGGGGTCTGCTGTCGCGCGTGCGCAGCATCGAGGACCGGCGCGTCGTGCGGCTCGAACTGACCGACGAAGGGCGCGCGCTCGCCGAACGGCTGCCGGCCATCTTCCGCAGTGTGCTCGACCAGCTGCTGGACGGCTTCACGCCGGAGGAAGTCGGCTTCCTGAAAAGCATGCTGCGCCGCATTCTCGGCAATGCGTGCGAGACGACCGGCGGCAGCACCCCGCAATAATTGCAATAACAATCATCTTTGACAGATTAATGTAAGGAAATCCTTGCAGTGTCCATTATTCATTCCGAGTCAGGGATCAGCGCGATGAAATCCTCTCCGCTGTCCGTGCGTGCCGGATCGTACCGGTCCGCCATCGCCGCCGCGGTCGCCGCGCTGGCGCTGGCGGGCTGTGCGAACTATTTCGGCATCAAGAGCGACAAGCAGATCGCCCCGGCGTCGCAATTCGAAACCGCGCAGAGCCTGCCCGCCCAGGGCGGCAAGTGGCCGTCGCTCGACTGGGCCACCCAGTTCGGCGACGCGCAGCTACCGAAGCTGATCGACGAAGCGCTCGCCGACAACCCGTCGATCGCGCAGGCGCAGGCGCGGATCGCCAAGGCATCGTCGTACATCGAGTCGTCGCGCTCGACGCTGCTGCCGAAGGTCGACGGCAGCTATTCGTGGACCCGCCAGCTGTATTCGGGCAACGCGCTCTTCCCGCCGCCGCTGGGTGGCCAGTGGGTCAGCGAGAACAACGTGCTCGCGAGCGCGTCGTGGGACCTCGACCTGTGGGGCAAGAACCGCGAGCGCCTGCATACCGCCGTGTCGCAGGAAAAGGCCGCCGAGGCGGACATGCAGCAGGCGCGCATCACGCTCGCGTCGTCGATCGCCCGCACCTACAACTCGCTCGCGCAGCTCTATGCGCTGCGCGACATCGCGCAGCGCGAGATCGTCAACCGCCAGACGGTCGGCAAGATCACCGACGGCCGCGTGACGGCCGGCCTCGACACCAACGTCGAACGGCAGACCGCGCGCGGCAACATCGCGACGACCCAGGCATCGCTGTCCGACCTCGACGGCCAGATCACGATCGTGCGCTACCAGCTTGCCGCCCTGCTCGGCAAGGGGCCGGACCGCGGCCTGCAGATCGCCGCGCCCGTCCTGAATCCGGGCGGCGCCGTCGTGCTGCCCGACAACCTGCCCGCCGACCTCGTGTCGCGCCGCCCCGACATCGTCGCCGCGCGCTGGCAGGTCGAAGCCGCGATGCACGACGTGAAGGAAGCGAAAGCCGAGTTCTACCCTGACGTGAACCTCGCGGCCGGCTTCGGCTTCGATGCGTTCGGCTGGGGCAAATTCCTGAACTTCGCGAGCCGCCAGGCGCAGTTCAGCCCGGCAGTCCACTTGCCGATCTTCGACGGCGGCGCATTGCGCGCGCAGCTCAAGGGCCGCTATGCGGACTTCGACCTGTCGGTCGCGAACTACAACCAGACGCTGATCGGCGCGCTGAACGACGTCGCGACGCAGGTCGCGTCGATCCGCGCGGTCGACCGGCAGATGGACGACGCGCAGCGCGCGCTCGACGCGTCGACGAAGGCATACGACCTCGCGGTGATCCGCTACAAGGCCGGCCTGTCGCCGCAGCTGCAGGTGCTGAACGCGGACAGCAACCGCCTCGCGTCGGAGCAGACCGTGATCAACCTGAAGATGCGGCGGCGCGACATGCAGCTCGCGCTGATCAAGGCGCTCGGCGGCGGCTTCGACGCCACCGGCACCCGCCTCGCCGCACCCGATGCCGAACAGCGGACCGCGCAGGCCAAGGCCGCGCAACAGGCCGCGAACTGAATCGGCACGACCACTACGCAGACACTCGAAATAACGGACGGAGAAAATCGCCATGAGCGACCCTCAACTGAACGCCGCCAGCGCCCAGGCGCAGAATAACGGCAAGCGCAAGCGGATGATGACGCTGCTCGTCGCGGTCATCGTGATCGCGGCCGTTGCCTACGGGCTGTACTACTTCCTCGTCGCGCGCTTCCACGAGTCGACCGACGACGCCTACGTGAACGGCAACGTCGTGCAGATCACGCCGCAGGTCACGGGCACCGTGATCGCGGTGAAGGCCGACGATACGCAGACCGTCAAGGCCGGCGATTCGCTCGTGGTGCTCGATCCGGCCGATTCGCAGGTCGCGCTGCAGCAGGCCGAGGCGAACCTCGCGCAGACGGTGCGCCAGGTGCGCGGCCTGTTCGTCAACGACGACCAGTACCGTGCGCAGGTTGCGCTGCGCCAGTCGGACCTGTCGCGCGCCGAAGACGACCTGCGCCGCCGCCTCGCGGTCGCGCAGACCGGCGCCGTGTCGCAGGAAGAAATCTCGCACGCGCGTGACGCGGTAAAGGGCGCGCAGGCGTCGCTCGACACCGCGCAGCAGCAGCTCGCGTCAAACCGTGCGCTGACCGCGAACACGACGATCGCATCGCACCCGAACGTGCTCGCCGCGGCCGCGAAAGTCCGCGACGCGTATCTCGCCAACGCGCGCAACACGCTGCCCGCGCCTGTCACCGGCTACGTCGCGAAGCGCTCGGTGCAGGTCGGCCAGCGCGTGTCGCCGGGTACGCCGCTGATGTCGGTCGTGCCGCTGAACGCGGTGTGGGTCGACGCGAACTTCAAGGAAGTCCAGCTCAACCACATGCGCATCGGCCAGCCGGTCGAGCTGACCGCCGACATCTACGGCTCGTCGGTCGTCTATCACGGCAAGGTCATCGGCTTCTCGGCCGGCACCGGCTCCGCGTTCTCGCTGCTGCCCGCGCAGAACGCGACCGGCAACTGGATCAAGGTCGTGCAGCGCCTGCCGGTGCGGATCGAACTCGATCCGAAGGATCTCGAAAAGCATCCGCTGCGCATCGGCCTGTCGATGCAGGTCGACGTCAACATCAAGGACGAAAGCGGCAACCAGCTCGGCAACGTGCAGAACACGGTCTACCAGACCGACGTGTTCGCGAAGTACGGCGACGAAGCCAACGCCGAAATCGCGCGCATCGTCGCGGAGAACGCGGGCGGCAACGCGTCGGCTCCGGCGCCGGCCGCGGCGAAGCAAGGCAGCATCGCGAAGATGATGTAATCGTTCCGTTCCCGGAAAACCACCGACATGGCACAGCCTCCTGTCTCTCACCCGCCCTTGCAAGGCGGGCAACTCTTGATCGGGACGATCGCGGTGTCGCTCGCCGTGTTCATGAACGTGCTCGACACGTCGATCGCGAACGTCGCGATCCCGACGATCTCGGGCGATCTCGGCGTGTCGGCCGACCAGGGCACATGGGTCATCACGTCGTTCGCGGTGGCGAACGCGATCTCCGTGCCGCTGACGGGCTGGCTCACCGATCGCTTCGGACAGGTTCGCCTGTTCCTCACGTCGATCATCCTGTTCGTCATTTCATCGTGGATGTGCGGGCTCTCGCCGACGCTGCCGTTCCTGCTCGTGTCGCGCGTGATCCAGGGCGCCGTCGCGGGCCCGATGATTCCGCTATCGCAGGCGCTGCTGCTCGCGAGCTACCCGCGCGCGAAGGCGCCGATGGCGCTCGCGCTCTGGGCAATGACGACGCTGATCGCCCCCGTCGCCGGCCCGATTCTCGGCGGATGGATTTCGGACAACTACTCGTGGCCCTGGATCTTCTACGTCAACATCCCGGTCGGCATCGCCGCCGCGATCGCGACGTGGATGATCTACCGCCAGCGCGAGTCGGTCGTGCGCCGCGCGCCGATCGACGGCGTGGGCCTCGCGCTGCTGGTCGTCTGGGTCGGCTCGCTGCAGATCATGCTCGACAAGGGCAAGGATCTCGACTGGTTCGCGTCGACGACCATCATCGTGCTCGCGCTGACCGCCGTCATCGCGTTCGCGTTCTTCGTCATCTGGGAACTCACCGCCGAGCATCCGGTGGTCGACCTGTCGCTGTTCCGCATGCGGAACTTCACCGGCGGCACGGTCGCGCTGTCGATCGGGTACGGCCTGTACTTCGGCAACCTCGTGCTGTTGCCGCTGTGGCTGCAGACGCAGATCGGCTACACCGCGACCGACGCCGGTCTTGTGATGGCGCCTGTCGGATTGTTCGCGATCCTGCTGTCGCCGCTCACCGGCAAGTATCTGCCGCGCACGGATCCACGCTATATCTCGACGGCGTCGTTCCTGACCTTTGCGCTGTGCTTCTGGATGCGTTCCCGCTACACGACCGGCGTCGACGAATGGTCGCTGACGCTGCCGACGCTCGTGCAGGGCATCGCGATGGCAGGCTTCTTCATCCCGCTCGTGTCGATCACGCTGTCCGGCCTGCCCGGCCACCGCATTCCCGCGGCCTCGGGCCTGTCGAACTTCGTGCGGATCATGTGCGGCGGCATCGGCACGTCGATCTTCCAGACCGCGTGGGATCACCGGAACAATTTCCATCACGCGCAACTGGTGGAGCAAACGAACGTCTACAACCCGACGTTCAACCAGGCCGTCACGCAGATGGGCAATCTCGGCCTGACCCAGCAGCAGGCGCATGGCCTCATCAACAACATGGCCACGCAGCAGGCGGCGCAGCTCGGCGTGAACGACCTGTTCTACATCTCGGCCGCGATCTTCGTGCTGCTGGTCGCGCTGATCTGGATCACGAAACCCGAACGCGCGGGTGGCGGCGATGCCGGCGCGGCGGCGTCGGCGGCGCACTGAGCGCGGCGCCTGACGGTGCACAAGACAAAAGGCCCGGTCGCAACGACCGGGCCTTTTGTCATGCCGCCGGCAATGCCGGCGCGCCACGCGACTTCACGCCGCCGTCACGACGAGCCGCTCGGGCGCCAGCACGCCGTTCGCCGCGCGGGCCACGCCGAGCAACCGCGTCGCGTCGTAGACCCGCACCCGCTCGCCTTCGCTCGCGTCGATACGCGCGAGCTCCGACAGCTTCAGCCGCTGGCCGTGCAGGAAGCGCTTCGCGCACGCGTCGTCGAGCGTCACCATCGGAAACGTCGACAGCAGCGCGTCGACCGGCTGAAGCCACGCATCGCGCGCGGCATCGTCGGCGTCGGACAGCGTATCGAGCGTCACCGCGTGGTCGAGCGTCAGCGCACCGACGCCGGTGCGGCGCAGCATCGTCAGGTGCGCGCCGCAGCCGAGCGCCTCGCCGATATCTTCCGCCAGCGTGCGCACGTACGTGCCCTTGCTGCAGGTCACGCGGAACGTCACGTCGGGCAGGTCGCACGCGAGCAGTTCGAGCCGGTGGATCGTGACGTTGCGCCCTTCGCGCTCGACCGTCTGGCCGGCGCGCGCATATTCGTAGAGCGGCTTGCCGTCGCGCTTGAGCGCGGAGTACATCGGCGGCACCTGCACGATCTCGCCGGTGAAGCGCACAAGCGCCCCTTCCACGGCCGCCCGGTCGCATTCGACCGGCCGCGTGTCGAGCACCTCGCCTTCCGCGTCGCCCGTCGTGGTGCGCACGCCGAGACGCATCGTCGCCTCGTAGGTCTTGTCGGCTTCGAGCAGGTCTTGCGAGAACTTCGTCGCTTCGCCGAAGCACAGCGGCAACAGCCCCGAGGCCAGCGGATCGAGCGTGCCGGTGTGGCCGGCCTTCTTCGCGAGGTAGAGGCGCTTCGCGCGAATCAGGGCATCGTTGCTCGACAGGCCGACCGGCTTGTCGAGCAGAAGGACGCCGTCCAGCGCGCGCCTCGGCACGCGCGGACGTTGGGATGCTGCATTCGTCATAGGCCGGGGGAACTCAATCGTCCTTCGCGGGCGTCGCGTCGGCTTCGTCGTCGTCCTTCGCGCGCGTCGAGTTGGCCTCTTTGATCAGGAGCGACATCGCCACGGCCTTCTCGATCGTCTGGTCGTAATGGAAATGCAGCGTCGGCACCGTGTGAATGTGCAGGCGCTTGAACAGCAGGTTGTGCAGGTGACCCGACGCATGGTTCAGCGCCTCCTGCGTGGCGGTCGGATCGCCGGTGAGCGTCGTGAAATACACCTTCGCGTGCGCGTAGTCCGGCGTGAGCTCCACGCTCTGGATGGTCACGATGCCGATGCGCGGGTCCTTGACCTCGCGCATGATGAGTTCGGACAGGTCGCGCTGAATCTGGTCGGCGATCTGCACGTTGCGATTGGGAGAAGTACGTTTCCTGGACATGATCGATCCCTGATGTGTTTATCAGGACAAAGCGGCGGCCCTTGGCGCGCCGCCATGAAAATGGGCGGGACAGGCCCACGCCTGCCCCGCCCACGAGCCGATGCGCGATGCTTATTACAGCGTACGCGCGACTTCGGTTACTTCGAAGACTTCGAACTGGTCGCCTTCGATGACGTCGTTGAAGTTCTTCACCGACATACCGCACTCGAAGCCTTGCTTGACTTCCTTCACGTCGTCCTTGAAGCGCTTCAGCGACTCGAGTTCGCCGGTGAAGATCACGACGTTGTTGCGCAGCACGCGCACCGACGACGAGCGCTTGACGATACCGTCCGTGACCATACAGCCTGCGACCGTACCGACCTTCGGTACCTTGAACACCTGGCGCACGTCGACCATGCCGGTCACGACTTCGCGCTTCTCCGGTGCCAGCATGCCCGACATCGCCGCCTTCACCTCATCCACTGCGTCGTAGATGATGTTGTAGTAGCGGATATCGACGCCATTGGCTTCCGCGAGCTTGCGCGCCTGCGCATCCGCACGCGTGTTGAAGCCGATGATGACCGCCTTCGATGCCGTCGCGAGGTTGACGTCGCTTTCGCTGATGCCGCCCACCGCGCTGTGCACGATCTGCACGCGCACTTCGCTGGTCGACAGCTTGAGCAGCGACTGCACGAGCGCTTCCTGCGAACCCTGCACGTCGGCCTTGATGATGAGCGGCAGGTTCTGCACTTCGCCTTCGCCCATCTGCTCGAGCATGCTTTCCAGCTTCGCCGCCTGCTGCTTCGCCAGCTTGACGTCGCGGAACTTGCCCTGACGGAACAGCGCGATTTCTCGCGCCTTGCGCTCGTCCGGCAGCACGATCACTTCCTCGCCTGCGCCCGGCACTTCCGACAGACCCTGAATCTCGACCGGGATCGACGGGCCGGCTTCCTTCGTCGGCTTGCCGTTCTCGTCGAGCATCGCACGCACGCGGCCGTAGGCGGTGCCCGCGAGCACGATGTCGCCGCGATTCAGCGTACCGGACTGCACCAGCATCGTCGCGACCGGGCCCTTGCCCTTGTCGAGCTTCGCTTCGATCACGATACCCT
The DNA here is from genome assembly GCF_002097715.1 of Burkholderia ubonensis subsp. mesacidophila. Taxonomy (NCBI): domain Bacteria; kingdom Pseudomonadati; phylum Pseudomonadota; class Betaproteobacteria; order Burkholderiales; family Burkholderiaceae; genus Burkholderia; species Burkholderia ubonensis. Next base: position 1,576,764 of record NZ_CP020737.1, on the reverse strand, counting down.
TGGCCGGCGCCTCGACCGGTGCCTTCAGTTCCAGCACTTCGGCCTGCAGCAGCACGTTCTCGAGCAGGTCGTCGATGCCCACGCCCGTTTTCGCCGACACCGGCACGAACGGCGAATCGCCACCGTATTCTTCCGGCACGACGCCTTCGGCGACCAGTTCCTGCTTCACGCGGTCCGGGTTCGCTTCCGGCTTGTCGATCTTGTTGATCGCGACGACGATCGGCACCCCGCCCGCCTTCGCGTGCGAGATCGCTTCCTTCGTCTGCGGCATCACGCCGTCGTCGGCCGCCACCACCAGAACGACGATGTCGGTCGCCTTCGCACCGCGCGCACGCATTGCCGTGAACGCCTCGTGACCCGGGGTATCCAGGAACGTGACGACACCGCGCGGCGTTTCGACGTGATACGCGCCGATGTGCTGCGTAATGCCACCCGCTTCGCCCGCTGCAACCTTCGCGCGGCGAATGTAGTCGAGCAGCGAGGTCTTGCCGTGGTCGACGTGACCCATTACGGTGACGACCGGCGGACGCGGCAGCTGCTCTGCATCGGTACCGGTCTCGCCTTCGACGAGCAGCGCTTCCGGATCGTCCAGCTTCGCCGCAACCGCGCGGTGGCCCAGTTCCTCGACGACGATCATCGCGGTTTCCTGGTCCAGCACCTGGTTGATCGTGACCATCTGGCCCATCTTCATCATCACCTTGATGACTTCGGAGGCCTTGATTGCCATCTTGTGCGCAAGGTCGGCCACCGAGATGGTTTCCGGCACATGCACTTCACGGACGATCGGCTCGGTCGGCGCCTGGAACGACGATGCGCTGTCCTGGTGACGGCCGCGCCCCTTCGGGCCGCCGCGCCAGCCGCGGTCGACGCCGCCGCTCGAGTCGCCGCGCGTCTTGATGCCGCGGCGCTTCGCGGCGTCGTCCTGCCAGCCGCCCTTGCCGGCGCCCGGCTTCTTGTTGCGGTCGCCCGCGCCAGCCGGCGCCTGCGTCGTCGCCGGTGCTGCGCCGGCCGGCTTCTTCGCCGCCGGACGCGCCTGCGCGCCTTCCGGCTTCGCCGGCTTGTGCAGCGTGCCCTTCGCTTCGGCCGGCTTGGCCGGTTCCACCGGCTTCGGCGGCTCGACAGCCTTGACCACGGCCTTGCGCGGCGTGTTCATCATCTCGCGAATCGCACGCGCTTCCGCCTCCGCGGCCGCGCGGCGCTTGCTGATCTCTTCCTGCTCGGCGCGCGCCTTGTCCGCCGCTTCGCGAGCAGCGTCCTCGGCCTTCTTCGCCGCTTCGCGCTGCGCCGCACGTTCGGCGGCCGCACGCTCTTCGTCCTGCGAAGACTGCGAGCGCGCTTCCTGTTCGGCTGCTGCCGCCTGCTGGGCGGCAGCAGCCTGCTTCGCCGCCGCTTCGGCCGCGGCGCGCTTCGCTGCTTCGTCCTCGGCGCGGCGACGCTCCGCTTCGGCCGCTTCCTCGCGGGCGCGGCGTTCCGCTTCCTCGCGCTCGAGGCGCTCCTGGCGCTCGCGCAGCTCCTGAGCCTGCTTCTCGAGCAGCTCCGCTTCGCGGCGCGCCTCTTCCTCGCGGCGCTTCAGTTCCGCGTCGTCATCCGCTTCGGCGGCCTGTGCCTGACCCTGATCCGCGACATCGCTCACGTCGTCGCGCTTGACGAACGTGCGCTTCTTGCGGACCTCGACCTGAATGGTGCGAGCCTTGCCCGTCGCGTCGGACTGCTTGATCTCCGACGTATGCTTGCGGGTCAGCGTGATCTTGCGCTTGTCGCCGTCGGTCGCGCCGTGCGACTTGCGCAAATGATCGAGCAGACGCGCCTTGTCCGCCTCGGACAGCGCATCGTCTTCACTCGCTTTCTGGACGCCCGCTGCCTGCAGCTGTTCGAGCAGCACACCAGCAGGCATTTTCAGTTCCGCGGCAAATTGGGCTACGTTGTTACTCGCCATTCATTCCTCTTAGTGCAAGGACCAATTCCTTGCGGTTAGCATCGGGTCAGGCCATACGGCCGCCATCAAATCAGTGCGCCATGGTCATTTCTCACTGGAACCAATGTTCACGTGCTTTCATGATCAACGCCTTAGCGGCATCCTCTTCCACCCCGGTCATGTCGACCAGTTCATCCACTGCCAGCTCGGCGAGATCGTCGCGCGTGGCCACACCGTGTTCAGCCAGCTTCGAGAGCAGCTCCGGCGTGATGCCGTCGAGGCTCTTCAGATCCAGCGCTGCGTTTTCGACCTTTTCTTCATTCGCGATCGCCATCGTCAGCAGCGCGTCGCGTGCGCGGTTGCGCAGCTCGTGCACGGTATCCTCGTCGAACGCCTCGATCTCGAGCATTTCGTTGAGCGGCACGTAAGCGATCTCTTCGAGGCTCGTGAAGCCTTCGTCGATCAGGATGTCGGCAACTTCTTCGTCGACGTCGAGACGCGCCATGAACAGGGCACGCAGCCGGTCGCGCTCTTCGCCCTGCTTCTGGGCGGACTCGTCCGGCGTCATGATGTTGATCTGCCAGCCAGTCAGCTCGCCGGCAAGGCGAACGTTCTGACCGCTGCGGCCGATCGCGACGGCCAGTTCGTTCTCGTCGACGACGACGTCCATCGAGTGCTTTTCTTCATCGACGACGATCGACTGGACGGCTGCCGGCGCGAGCGCGCCGATCACGAATTGGGCGGGATCCTCCGACCATAGCACGATGTCGATGTTTTCGCCACCGAGCTCGTTGCGCACCGCCTGCACGCGCGAACCGCGAATGCCGACGCAGGTGCCGATCGGATCGATCCGCTTGTCGTACGCGATGACGCCGATCTTCGCGCGCACGCCCGGGTCGCGGGCAGCCGCCTTGATCTCGAGCAGGCCCTGCTCGATCTCCGGCACTTCCATCTCGAACAGCTTCATCAGGAATTCCGGCGCGGTGCGCGACAGCTCGATCTGCGGGCCGCGCGCGGTGCGGTCGACCTTCGCGATGTAAGCGCGCACGCGGTCGCCCACGCGCAGGTTTTCCTTCGGGATCAGTTGGTCGCGACGCAGCAGCGCTTCGACGCGGCCCGATTCGACGATGAAGTTGCCCTTGTCGAGGCGCTTCACCGTGCCGGTCATGATCTTTTCGCCGCGCTCGAGGTAGTCGTTCAGGATCTGCTCGCGCTCCGCGTCGCGCACCTTCTGCAGGATCACCTGCTTGGCGGCCTGCGCGCCGATGCGGCCGAACTCGATCGACGGCACCGACTCCTCGATGTAGTCGCCGACTTCGACGTCGCCCTTCTGCTCACGCGCCTCGAACAGCAGGATCTCGCGATCCGGCTCCTGCAGGCCCGCCTCGTCGGGCACGACGAGCCAGCGACGGAAGGTTTCGTGCTCGCCGCTTTCGCGATCGATATGGACGCGGATCTCGGCGCCTTCGTCGAACAGCTTCTTGGAAGCCGATGCGAGTGCCGCCTCGAGGGCGCCCAGCACGACATCCTTGTCGACGTTTTTCTCGCGCGCCAGCGCATCCACCAGCATCAACACTTCGCGACTCATTATTTGCGGCTCCTAAAGTCAACTTGCGGAATCAGGCGGGCTTTGTCGATATCGGCCAGCGTGAAATCCAGCATGGCTGCCTCGCCCTTGTTCCTCTCAAATTCCAAACCGATCGTTTCGCCATTCGGCGCGTGCAGAATGCCCCGGTACGTCTTGCGCCCGTCCAGCGGCTTTTTCAAGGTCACGGAGACTTCGCTGCCGGCGAAACGCTCGAAGTCGGCCAGCTTCTTCAACGGGCGGTCGAGCCCCGGGGACGAGACTTCGAGCCGTTCGTAATCGATGTTTTCGACCGTCAGGACGTGCTGGAGCTGACGCGTGACCTTTTCGCAGTCGTCGAGCGAAATGCCGGCAGGCTGGTCGATATAGATGCAAAGCATGCCGCGCCCGGTGCGCTCGAGATCCACCAGCTCGTAGCCGAGTCCGGTGACCGTGGTTTCTATCAGTTCCGTCAGTTGCACAGTGCCCTCTCAGGTGTTCGCGCCCGCCGCTCGCGATTCACCCGCGGGCGCGCGCCTTAGCCGGCGCAGGAAGCGCTACCCGAGATGCCTAACCGTTTCAGCAAAAAAAAATGGGCGGAACGCCCATCTTCTTACCGGTGGTCGCACCTGAGCCGCACATCGAATCCGTACGCCCAGCGACTTTGCGATTATAGCGATTTCCGGCGCAAACGCCAAGCGCTCGCCGGCAAAACCGGCACTTCAAACCGATTTCGCCAGCGAGACGCGGCAGGTTGCGCCGCGATCCGCAGTTCAGCGGCCGCGCGAGCGATTCCGCTGCGGACGCTGACCGCTGCGCGCGCCACCGCCGTTGCCGGCGCCTTCCGCGCGATTGCCGTTCGGGTTGCGATTGCCGCCGCCCTTACCGGCGCCGCCGCCACGTTTGCTGCCGCCCGAGCCATACGACGCGCGGTTGCCGTCGACGTCGCGCCCGCCGCCGGCACGCTGGCCGCCGTAGCCGCCCGACATGCCCGGCATGCCGCCGCCGAAGCCGCTCGGACCGGCGAAGCCGCCCGGCGCACCGCGCCGCGGGCCGCGTCGCGGCTGCTCGAGGTTGCCGTGCGTCGTCAGCACCGGCTCGCGGCCGATGAAGCCCATCGACGTCTGCATCGGGTCGGGCTGGCGGCGCTCGGCCGGGCCACCGCTACCGCGCTTGCCCTTCTCTTCCGACGGCGCCTTCAGGCCGACCGTCGCCATCAGCTTGCGCACCTGCGCTTCGTCGAGCTCTTCCCAGCGGCCGCGCTTCAAGCCGCGCGGCAGCGGGATCGGACCATGGCGCGTGCGGATCAGGCGACTCACCATCAGACCGGCCGCCTCGAACATCCGGCGCACTTCGCGATTGCGGCCTTCGGCCAGCGCAACGTGATACCAGTGATTCGTACCTTCGCCGCCGCCATCGCGGATGCGCAGGAAGTTGGCCGGGCCGTCGTCGAGCTCGACGCCATGCAGCAGTTTCTGCCGGTTGCCTTCGGAAAGCTCGCCGACCACCCGCACCGCGTACTCGCGCTCGACGCTGTAGCGCGGATGCATGAAGCGGTTCGCGAGGTCGCCCGACGTCGTCAGCATCAGCAGGCCTTCGGTATTGAAGTCGAGCCGGCCGACCGCGAGCCATTTGGCCGTCTTCATCGGCGGCAGGCGGTCGAACACCGACGGACGGCCTTCCGGATCCGCATGGCTGACGATCTCGCCCGTCGGCTTGTGATACAGCAGCACGCGCGGCGGCTTGTTCGGCAGCTTGCGCTTGACAGGCTTGCCGTTGATCCGCACCTGGTCGGTCGGCATGATGCGCTGGCCGATGTGCGCCGGCTCGCCGTTCACCGACACGCGGCCGGCGACGATCAGCTCTTCCATTTCCCGGCGCGAGCCCATGCCGGCTTCCGCCAGCACCTTGTGGAGCTTCGGCGCGTCGTCGTCCGGCGACAGCACGCGCTTGTTGGCCGGCTGGGCGCGGCCACGCCGCAGCATCGGCGCACGCACGCCGCTGCCCGCCGCGGAATTGTCCGCGTCGAACGCAGGCGACGTAACGTACGCGAACAGGTCGTCCTGGGCCGCTTCGCCAACCGCGCCAGCCGCGCCGGCAGCACTGGCCGCCGCGCCACCGCGCTTGCCCTGGCCGCCCTGGCCGCCCTGGCGCGCCGCGCCTTCGCGCTTGGCCGCCGGCTTGCGCCCGCCCTTCGGCGCGCCTTCCTTGCGCGGCGCCCGCGCCGGCGGCTGCGCTTCCGCTGCCGCGGCAGGCGCTTCCGCGCCTTCCTCGCCCTGCGGCGCACCCTCGGCGCCCTTCGACTTCGCTGCCGCGCGACGGCGCGCAATCAGGCTGCGCGGGCCGCGCCGCAGGCCGCGGCGGGGACGCTCGTCACCGCCCTCGGCCGAGCCGCCCTGCTCGGGCGCATCGTCGGCGCGCGCCGCCTGCACGGCAGGCGCGGACGATTCAATATCGTGGATATCAGTCAAAACAACCTCAAAATGTCAGGTCTCGCGCCCGACGAGGGCGCGGCATGGAATCGGCCGCGATCAGGCGCGACGCTGTTCAGGTTCTGCTTCGTCGTCCGGCAGCTCGTCCACCCCGATGGGTGCGCTGGCGCTGCGTACGGCATCCGCGAGACTGTCGGACGTGTCGTCCGTCATCTCGTCGTCCGCAGGACGGGAACGGGGTGCGTCGGCATGGCCGGCCACGCCGGACATGTCGTCGACCGCTTCCGCTCCGTCGCCGGCAGCCGCTTCGGCGGCCGGCTTGCGATCTTCCTCGTTCAACTCCGCGTACAGCGGCACGGGCTGCACGCCGGCCGGCGCTGCTTCGTCGCCGGCTTCTTCTGTTCCTGCATGCTCAACCGCGAGCGTATCGCGGTCGGGCGATTCGTGCGCCGAAGCGCCGCCGGCCTCGACGTCGACAGGCTGCGCAAGCGCCCGCACCGATCCGGACGCATCCGCCGTCGCGTCGTTCGCGGCTGCCGCATCCTCCGCGACCGGCGCGCCGTCCTCGAAATCCATCGCATGCTGCGCGAGCAGCGCGGCCTCGATGTTCGCCGCCGGCTCCTCGAGCGCGGGCAAGTCGTCCAGCGCTTTCAGGCCGAGATCGTCGAGGAACTGCTTGGTCGTCGCATACAGCGCCGGACGCCCCGGCACGTCGCGATGCCCGATCACCTCGATCCAGCCACGATCCTCGAGCTGCTTGACCACCTGCGTGTTGACCGTGACACCGCGGATTTCCTCGATGTCCCCACGCGTGACCGGCTGCCGGTACGCAATGATCGCCAGCGTCTCGAGCACCGCGCGCGAATACTTCGGCGGCTTCTCCGGATGCAGTCGGTCGAGAAAGCTGCGCATCGCCGGCTTGCTCTGAAAGCGCCAGCCGCTCGCCAGCGCCACCAGCTCGACACCACGACCGGACCATTCCTGTTTCAGATCTTCGAGCAACGTGCGGACCGTGTCAGCCGACACGCTGTCGGCAAATAGCTTGCGCAGATCGCCGAGCTTCAGCGGCTCCTGCGCACAGATCAAAGCAGTCTCGAGGACGATCTTCGCCTCTTGGGTATTCATGCAGCTAGGCCAGACCCTGTGGTCAAACGAACCGGATCAACAAACAGACGAAAGGAACGGAAGACGCGCTCGCCCGATTCTGATCGGTCATATTGATGGGAGCACGAACCGGGGGCGGCGAAACAACTTCAGGCCAGGCCCTAACCGGACGGAACAGCACGATTCAACGAGGGAACCGCGTGACTGAGCGCCATCTTACGCAAAATTGCCGAGTGCGTAAAGATGAGTCGGGCCGGCCCGCTCTCGTCCCGCCGGAACGGTCCAGCCCCGCTTCTGTGCGACTTCGCCCGCGGCCTGGACGAAGCTCGGCGCGTACGACGCGCTGTCTTCGCCGAGCTTCGCGAGTTCGCCCATGACCGACGCCGGCGCAGCCCGCCAGCCGGTCATCGCCCGCGCCTTCGAGGACGCGCTCACGACGACGACCCGCTCGTCGCCGGACGGCAACCAGAGGAAGTCGTCATCGGATCTCGCTGCAAAGGAACATGATCCGCAGCATAACGGCGCACGCAGGCCGGCGGGCGCACCGTCAGTCGAGATCCTCGGCCCGGGCGGGCATCTGGTGCACGAGCTCCCAGATCGCCTGCGCGGCGGGCGACAGCGAGCGGTCGCGGCGGCGCACCAGTTCGACAGTGCGCTCCGTGCGCGGCGTGAGCGGGCGCGCGACGAGCGTCGAGCCGGCCGGCAGCGGCAGCGACAGCCACGGCTGCACGCTCACGCCGACGCCGGCTTCGACGAGCCCGAACACCGTCGCCGAATGCCCGAGCTCCTGCATGACCGTCGCACTCACCCGATGCGCGGCCAGCGCTGCGTCGATCAGGGGCCGGCTGCCCGACGCGTGGTCGAGCAGCACGAGGCGCTCGCCGTTCAGCGCCGACCACGGCACCTCCGCCCGCGACGCGAGCGGATGATCCGCGCGCGCCACGAGGCAGAACGAATCGGTCATCAGCGCTTCGCTCACGAGGTCGGCGACGCTGAGCGGCCCGATCACGACGCCGAAATCCACTTCGCCCGACTTCACCTTGCGCAGCACGTCGCTCTGCACGTCGTCGCGCAGGCCGAGCGTGACGAACGGGAACTGCCGCTCGCAGGCCGCCACGACGCGCGGCATCAGCCGGCACGCGATCGTCGGGCTGGCGGCGACGATCACGCGCCCGCGGCGCTGTTCGCCGATTTCGCGAATCTCGCGCAGCGTGTCGTCGAGATCGCCGATCAGGCGCGACACGCTCGCGACCAGGTTCCCGCCGACGTCGGTCAACTGCACGTCGCGCGTGGTGCGATCGATCAGCTTCAGCCCCAGCTCCGCCTCCAGCTCCCGCACGCAGCGGCTCACCGCGGACTGAGTGAGCCCGATCTCGTCGCCGGCGCGGCTGAAGCTCTTGAGCCGCGCGACCTCGATGAATACGCGAAGCTGGCGCAGCGTGATGTTCATGTCCTGTCCTCATCAATCTCTGGCATCGATGCGCGATTCTAGTGCGCGAATCCGGCACCTGTCGCACATGTTTCGCTGCGGTGCAATATGCGCGCAAACGCACGCGGTGCGGGCGAATTGCACAAGATTGGTGATTGTCCCGATTTGCTGGCGGGTTATTTTGGCGTCTTATACGCCCCTAGCTGACGCAGCCGTCAGCTCGCTGCCAAGCGGCTTTCGAGGGATATGCCTCCCACGTGGCACGCTTCGTGCTTTTACCTGACGCACAGGGCGCGGTTTCGTCCGATGGAATGCCTGAAGTCCATCGCTGGCGGACCGGACGCCCCCACCCGGCACTCGGTGACCGAGTGCTTGAAGAGTGCGCGGCGCAGGCAGCGCACCGGAGTTAGCTTCGCTGAGGTGAGGACATGATGCTGTTCGACGATTTGAGAGATAACGAGTGGGCGCTGGTCGAGGGTCTGTTTTGTTCGGAACCCGCACGGAGTGAGCGCCGCGGCCGTCCCCGCGTGGAAGCCCGTTCGGTGGTGAATGCCGTGCTGTGGGTACTGTCGACCGGCGAAGGCTGGTCGAAGCTGCCGGGGCGCTATCCGTCACCGCCAACCTGCCGCCGCCGCTTCGACGAGTGGCAAGCCGACGGTACGCTCGCCGAAATCGTCAAGCGACTCGGCACGAGCGGCCGGCAGATTTCGCTGCGCGGCCGAATCGGCGCGAGCGCGGCCAAGCCGCCCGCACCGCCGAGCCGCGACCGCCTGCGCGGCGCCTTCTGGACCAATCCGGAATCCTGGCGCGCACCGGTCAAGATGGCGTAAAGGACAGGACACCGAACCGGGCGGCTACGGCCGCCCGGTCTCGTTTCGGCAACGGTTGCGCGGAACGGGCCGCGCCGCCGGGTACCGCTGTCGCGCGGCGATACATCTATTTACCAATATTTACAGCAAGCCTGCACTCCCACGCTTACCTTAGCGTCATATCAGCGAGCCGCATCGACGGCTTGAAGGGAGCCCGCCATGAAACCAATGTCACTGCTCGCGGCATGCGGCATTGTCGTTTCACTGGCGCTTGCATTGCCGGCGCGCGCGGACGACCACGCCAGGCAGCCGCACCGTCAGCAGGAACACAAGGGCAATCTGCATGCGCCGCCCGGCGCAGAACAGTCCAACCAGACGGTACCGCGGGGCGACCTGCGCGGCGACATCGCCAGCAACGCACGCGCACGTGTCGGCATGCCGCCACAGGATTCGCGCCGCCATCCGTAACCCGGCGCATCGCTCGTCTTCCTCAAAGAATTTGCCTGCGCCCGGGAACTGCGCGATGCGCGACGAGTCAACATCGTTGCCATGAGCACTGCGTGGCAGCAGCAAAAAGTATCCGGTACGCCCGTATCCTCGCGATACGGGCTTTTTTTTCGCCGAGTTGCCGGCGGGCCTGACGCGCTACAGCCGACTTTCGAGGATCGCGACGGCGCTCGCTTCGCTCAGCGCGTAATCCTCGATCCTGCGATCGGTCCAGGCGGACAGTTTCTCGTCGCGTTCGAGGCGCGCGAATTCGGCACGACCGCTGTCGGTCAGCACGGCGATGTCGACCGGCGCGTGAAATCCCGGTGCGGGCGCAACGGTCTTCTGCCTGACCGTATCCATCAGCCCAAGCGACCGCAGATACTCGAATACGCCCGGGCGACGCGCCCACGGCACCTGGCGATACTGCACCCGCCTCAGCGCGTCGAGCACCGCTTCGTTGGAATACGTGGCCATCTCGATTCTTTCTTAAAGTGCAGCGACAATGCCAGGCAGCGCGCCGGGCGGGGTCTCCGCCCGCCGGCGCCGCCACCGGTTCAGGAGGCTGGACGCTCGGCGTCGAGTCGGGGCCAGATCATCAGCCATCCATAAAAAGACACCATACCCCAATCAAATTGATTCTGTTCGATTCATTTGCACTTCTCTTTGTCGCTTTCATGCTGTGCCGCAAGTGGCGGCGCACGATCGCGGCCGTCGCCTTCGCGCTGTTCTGGCTGCTTGCGACGGGCTGGCTCGCGGCGCCGCTGATCGCATGGTCGCAGGCGGGCGTGACACCCGTAGAACACCCAGACATGCACGGGCAGACCGTGCTGATCCTGCTCGGCACGGGAACGCGACGCATCGACGGACGGCTCGAGCCGCGCACGGACGGCTTCCCCCGCATTCGCAAGACCGCTGCGCTGTACCGCGATTGCCGACAGCGCGCCGAACGTTGCACGGTCATCATGTCCGGCGGCGATCCCGAGCGGCACGGCGCGACCGAAGCCGCGACCTATGCGCCATATCTCGTCGCCCAAGGCGTCGACCCGCGCGACCTCGTGCTCGAAGCAAACAGCCGCACGACCTACGAAAACGCGAAGTTCACGACGCCTATACTACGCTCACGGCATATCGATGCGACGATCCTCGTCACATCGTCGTATCAGATGCGGCGCGCGCTGCTCGACTTCCGGCATTTCGGCATCGACGCGCAGCCGGTCTACGCCAATCGCCGCGACGCGCGAACGGGCTGGCTGCCGCGCCGGCAGAACCTGGTCAACGCCGAGCATGCACTGCACGAATTGATCGGCATCGCGCAATTTCACGTGTACAGCCGGCTCGGGTGGTTCTGAGGACACCTTCGGACATGCCCGCGGCAACGCAGCGCCGAATGGCACGCGCGTGACGATGCGTGGCAAGTGTTGCGCGACTTCAACGCGGCCACGCGCCGCGCTGCGTTCAAATGCATTGATCCGTCACTTTTGTTACACTCGACACGCACTCGATTGCGGTCGCCAGACTGAACGGCAACACTCGGGTTCATCACCACTTAGCGGAGGTAAAGCAATGAAGAAGACGTCCCTGGCTATCCTGGTTGCGATGTCGGCGCTGGCTGGCGCAGCGTATGCGCAAGAGAGCACGGAAATCAAGACCATCACCGATCCGGCCAAGATCTCCGAGATCGAGCAGCGCGCGCAGGCCCTGCAGCAGCAGCAAGCTGCCCAGGCAGCCGAGCCGGCAATGCACGAAGAACACCACGGCAAGAAGGCAGCTCACCACAAGGCGGCGAAGAAGGCCGTCAAGAAGGCTGCTCCGGCTGACGCTGCAAGCCAGTAACTTCTGCGGCACCGTATAAGCAAAAAAGCCGAATCCGGGCAACCGGGTTCGGCTTTTTTGGTTGCGGCGCCGGTACGCTGTGCTACAGTCGCGCACCGAACTTTTCCACCCCGTACGCACCTTGGTGCGGAGGACAGCATGAGCAACATTCAACTCGACATCGAGTGGACGGAAGCCGCCACTCGCAAGATCAAGCAACTGATGCCGCGCGGCTCGGAAGACGCCTTTCTCGCGCTCCCGCCGATCGAGTGCCTGCCGATGGAGGGCGACGTGCTCTTTCTCGGCCCGCAAGGCAAGCAGCAGCCGTTCATCGTCGCCGAACGCCAGTACCATCATGACGGCGACGCGGACTGGACGATCATCCTGATCCTCGACGTGCCCGACACATCGCACTGACGCCCGCCGGACGGGCGGTTCGGTCGCTCGACTGCCCGCCCGTCAGACGAGCTTCGACAACACGCGGATCTCCGAGCTCGCGATCCAGTCCGCGGCCGCCTCGCGGTAGGCGAGAATGTGCGCGGAGCCCGCATGTGCGGCCAACGCCGCCTCGCTCGCCCAGCGCTCGACGAACACGAACCGGGCAGGCTCCTTCAGATCGCGATGCAGGTCGTATTGCAGCGCGCCCGGCTCGTTGCGGGTCGGCTCGACAATCCCCTCGAGCGCGACACGCAGCTTTTCCTCCGCACCCGGTTTCGCCACGATCAGCGCGACAACTGCGATTTCCGTCATTCCAGCCCCCTCAGTCTCGAAAGAGACCGAGCATACGCGAATCCCGCGGCAGCCGTACCGGCACCCCGACGCATGACCGACGCCCCAAAAAATTGCCCGCGCTTCACGGGAAGCGCGGGCGAAACCGTCGCCCTACGAGGATAGGCGACGGGGCCATCGAGATCCGCGCACGCGCACGGATCGTCATCGATTGCGCCAGCGCGGATTGCGCCGGCATGTGAAGCGTCGATACCGTTTGTCACGCGCTCTCAGCGCGTGTCCGGCATCTGGCGCCCTCCTCCCTGTCTTGACGATCAGACTATAAAGAGCAGGTTCCATGCCAGAGACATAAAAATCGCCATCACATTGATTTAAAAGGAAAACCTGCGACGTTACGCGGCGCGAAACGTGCCCTGTCGCCCGTAACACGCGGATGTTACGTAACGTCACGTCGGGGGGAGCGATCTTGAAACGACACATAAGCGACAGCACGCAGCGAGTGCCGGAACGAAAAAAAGCCCGCCGGATGGCGGGCTTTCTCGAATGCAGCAGAGCGGGCGTTGCGATCAGCGCAGCTGGTTCCCCAGCAACGCCATGATCTGACGTGCCGCCTGCGACGAATCGATCGCGCCCGACTCGTCGACGACCGCGACGCGCGTCTGATCCGGCGTGAGCGCCTTCACGTTGACCCGGTACTGCTTCGCCTGCTTTTCCTTCTTGCCGTGGAACAACTGGCTCCAGAAGCCCTGCTCGGCAGCACTCAGATCCTTCGGATCGACGTATCGCACGAAATACAGGCCCTTCTGTCGATCGCGATCGTCGACCGTGAAGTTGGCGCGATCGAGCGCAAGGCCGACGCGCAGCCACGAGCGGTCATACGGCTCGCCGAGCGTGACTTCGGACGGCACCGCATCGCTCGCATCGGCAGTTCCCTGCGACGACGCACGCGCGACGTTCTCCGTCGCAATGGCCGCTGCCGCAGCCTTCGACGATGCGTCCGCCGCGCCCTTCTTGTCCTTCGCGGGCGGGGTGTCGCTGATATTGGCGATCGGCGGCTCGCCGTTCTTCGCGCGCAGGTCGTTCTGCGCGAGGACGGCCATCAGCCGCTTCAGGTATTCCGTCTCGAGCGCCGGATCGTTCGGCTTCGGCTCCCACTTGCTCGAATCGTTGTTCGGGCCGGTCAGCGCCTCGCGCATCCCCTTCTGGCTGATGAACACGTAGGTGCCGCCGCTCGGCGCTACGTCGAGACGCGTGCGGTACTTGTTGCGCTCGGCGGTCACGTACGAATTGCCCATCGCCTTCGAGATCACGCTGCGGATCAGGCCGTCGTTGATCTGTGGGTGGGTTTCGTTCCAGTCGGTTTCCATCACGCCCTTGTCGCGCTGGTCGACGACGAGCAGAAAGCCCTGTTCCTGCCAGAAGCGGCGCACCTGCGGCCAGATGTCGGCCGGCTTCTTGCCGTCGATGACGAGCCAGCTCTCCGTGCCGTCACGCTGGATATGTATGCCGGTCACGGGCGGCACGACGGCATCGGTCTGCGGCGCGGCCTGCTGGACCTGCTGGAGCGCCGACAGGGAAGTTGCGCCGCCCTGCGGCGGCAACGAACGCTGATCGGCCGTCTCCTCGAGCATGTTGGGCGGAACTGCGAGCGAAACCTCCTTCGATTTCGAATCGCTCTTGTAGTCCACTTTCGTGGGCGACGGCGAACTACAACCGGCAACGAGCGCGCCGGTGGCGAGCACTGCAGCGAACCGCTTGGTAAGACGAAGATCAGTCATGTTCTGGGAATCCTCTTCCGCTAAATCACGGCGCTTTCCGTGGATCAACCTTGTATTTTACCGGTGTGGCGGCTGGCTGTGCAAAAAGCGGTCATGTGCTGTGCCAACCGGGAATCGCCCGACGAGCGGCAAGCGCCGTCAGCAACAGGAAAAACCGGCGACATCCCTTCCTGATGCGGGTTCTTGCTGGGGCGGGAGGATTCGAACGTCGTGGCACCGGCACGCCATGCAGGAGAATGGTTGTCCGGAGCGCCCCGGTATGAGGACGAGAAATGACCACGGGCCGATACGCGGCCGGAAAATGAAAAACCCGCGACAGCTTTCGCTATCGCGGGTTTTGATCTGGTCGGGGCGAGAGGATTTGAACCTCCGACCACCTGCACCCCATGCAGGTACGCTACCAGGCTGCGCTACGCCCCGAAAGAGGGAAAGTATAACAGACACTTTCCCGGTTTAGAACGGGTCGCATGCATTTTCTGAATACGAATCTTGCCCGCGCCCATTCGCCCGCATCCGGACGACTCGCAAACGGCGTTCATACGGTCGTTTGATCCTGCCGGCGCGCCGCCTCGCATCCTTTGCCTCATCGCCTCTCCACCCCGCTCGTCCCCGCCCTTGCTGTTTGGTGACGCCGCTCTAGCGAGCTATGCCACACTGCCCCGCATCGACGCAGGATGCCGCGCCCGGCGCGCGCATGCGGCGGACGATCACGACAAGATACGGAGACAGACGATGCGGAATGCGGTCCGGCGCGGCCATCGCACGCCTTTGGCAACACCCCGATTGATTTCCGGCGTGCTCGCGCTCGGCCTGCTCGGCGCGGGCTGCGCAGAGCAGGCCGCGCAGCGCGACGACAACGCGAGCGCCGCACCGACGACGATCGAGCGCGCGAAAACCGACCGCCTCGCCCGCGAACAGCAGATCGCGCGCACGGTGCCGTCGCTCGCATCGATCCGGCTCGCGCAGCCGCGCCCGTTCACGCTGCGCGACTCCGGCCAGAACGGCGCAATGACCTTCCTGCGCGATGTCGACTTCCGCATCGTCAACAATCTCGGCTTCTTCATTCACCAGCTGTCGGCGACGCTCGTGCCGACGCAGGCCGGCGCGCCGATCGTGTTCGACGACCCGACGAGTTTCGAGATCGACGTGCATCAGGGCGCCGTCACGCTCGACAGCGCGAAACTGACGGCGCTCTTCAATACCTACATCTTCGGTTATCGCAACGCGCCGCTGCGCAAGCTGGTCGTATCGACCGGCGACGACGTGATCCATCTGCAGGGCGAGATGCTGCGCGACGGCTGGGTGCCGTTCTCGCTGACCGGCACGCTCGCGATCCGCGACGGCAGCCAGCTCGTGTTCCATCCGACCGGCGTGCGCGTTTCGGGCCTCGACGCGCAACCGGTGATGCGCGCCGCCAACGTGAAGATGGCCGACCTGCTCAAGGTCGACACGCCGGTCGCGCGGCTTTCCGGCGACGACCTCGTGATGTCGGTCGACAGGCTGATGCCGCCGCCGCGCCTGAAGATCACGATCACGGCGCTGCGCGTGACGCCCGCGGGGCTCGACCTGACGCTCGACGACGGCACGCGCGCGGGCTTCGCGATGCCGGCGAACGCGCCGCAGCAGGCGATGTACATTCGCGGCGGCGACGTGAAGTTCATGCGCTCGATGCCGATGAATGCCGACATCCTGATCAGCCCGGTCGAACCCGCCAAGACCGGCCGGAATTTCGTCTTCGACCTGTACCACTACCGCGAGCAGGTCTCGGCGGGCTATTTCAATTTCGACGAGCGCGGCGCGATGGCAATCCGGATGCCGTCGTACGCGGGCCCCGCAAGCGGCGCTGCGCTCGGCAATCCCGCTGCGCGCCTGAACGACAGCTTCCTTGCCGCACAGCAGAGCACGCTGCGCGACGTGCGCCAGCATTGGGAAGCCAATGCGCTCGTGGCCGACGACGCGGCGCGGCCGGGCATGCAGAAGGTCGCGATGCGCCGCAGCGCGAACGTGCCGTTCGACGAGCGGCACGTGTCGAACCGCAGTCCGACGATCCACCTGCGCAACGTCGATTTCAACCTGTCCGGCGACATCGGCTTTCATGTCGAGGCGCTCGACGTGCAGCTCGTCGCGAAGCGCCACGGCGAGCCCGTCGACCTCGACGACCCGAACCAGTACGACATCCGCATTCTCGGCGGCACGGTCGTGGAATCGTGGAAGGCGATGTCGGCACTCTTCAACGACTATCTGCTCGACTACTCGCCGCGCTCGCTCGACCACCTGCAATTGAGCGCCGACGGCCGAAACCTGCGCGTGCAAGGCGGCATCAAGCTGTGGAACCACGTGCCGGGCGTCTGGCTGCCGACCGACATGAAGGGCTCGCTCGCGGTGCTCGACGACCGCCATCTGGCATTCTCGCCGACCGAGGTGTCGGTGCTCGGCATCCCCCAGGCGAAACTGCTGCACTCGCTCGGCGTCGAGCTCGCGTCGCTGACGCCGCTGCGGCGGCGCGGCGCGGAACTGCGCGGCGACTCGCTCGTGCTCGACCAGTACACCGTGTTCCCGCCGCCGGTGCTGAACGGCAAGCTCGCTACGGCCACGGTCGAGCGCGACGGCCTGCGCCTCACGTTCCGGCGCGTAGCGGACGCGCCCGCGCCGAAGCGCCCGCCGATCTCCGCGCCCAGCTACATGTGGATGGAAGGCGGCGACATGAAGATGTTCAACGTGCTTGAACTGAACGTGCGCGCGCTGATCCAGAATTCGGCCGACGCCGGCCCGATGCGTTTCGACCTGTACGGCTACCGCAGCCAGGTCGCGCAAGGCTCGGTGCGGATGCTGCCGGACGGCACGCTGGTCGTCGACATCGGACGGCCGAACCCGCTCGCCGCGCGCTGAATCGCCCCGAATCGTCCAGGCAAGCGCCGATAAAAAAGCCCGGAAGGCTGGACGCCTTCCGGGCTTCGTCGTAACCGCAAGCGGCCCTCAGCCGCGCTTCAATCCGTCGATGACATCGAGCAGCGCCTGCCGCAGCGCGGCGACGTCGACCGTCGCGCTCGGCCGGCTCGACGCCGCCGTACGCACTTCCGCACCCGGCGCGTCGGGCTCGAGCTCCGGCGCCGGGCCGCGCTCGCCGCCCCCCGGCGAATCGAGCCGGTTGCGCGCACCGTTGATCGTAAAACCCTGCTCGTACAGCAATTCGCGGATCCGCCGGATCAGCAGCACCTCGTGATGCTGGTAATACCGCCGGTTGCCGCGCCGCTTCACCGGCCGCAACTGCGTGAATTCCTGTTCCCAGTAGCGCAGCACATGCGGCTTCACGCCGCACAGTTCGCTGACTTCACCGATCGTGAAGTAGCGCTTCGCGGGAATCGGAGGCAAGACGACTTTCTCAACCGTCGTGGTCATCGTCAGTCAACCATCGGTAAAGGTGCGCGGCGGCCGCGCGGGAGACGTCAGCGCGCGGGGCTTGGCTCCGCGCCGTTTTCGACCAGCGCCTTCAGCTTCTGGCTCGCGTGGAACGTGACCACTCGACGCGCGGCGATCGGAATCGCCTCGCCCGTCTTCGGGTTGCGGCCGGGACGCTGCGGCTTGTCGCGCAGCTGGAAGTTGCCGAACCCCGACAGCTTGACGCTTTCGCCGTTCTCGAGCGCATCGCGGATCACTTCGAAGAACGCCTCGACCATGTCCTTCGCTTCACGCTTGTTCAGCCCGACGCTGTCGAACAGCAGCTCCGCCAGCTCCGCCTTCGTCAGGGTCGGCGTCTCCGTGGACGCCGGCGCCGAAACGTCGCGGTTCATGGCGCTGCGTTGCGCCGTCAGGAGGGCTTCGAATTCACTCGAGGTCATGTCGTTCATATCTGCCATACAGCGCGTTAAACCAAAACTCACGATGGGGAACCGGCCGCCCGGGCGGCATCGCACCCGGGCAACACCGGCTCCTTAGCCGCGCAAGCGCGCGCCCACACGAGCCATCCGCTCGACAAGCGTCTGGATCGCCTGATCGACGACCTCGTCCTGTAGCGTGCCGGCCGCGTCCTGCAGCGTCACGCGGAAGGCAAGGCTCTTCTCGTGCGCGGCAAGTCCACCGGAAGTATTTGATTTTGCACGAAATTCGTCGAAGAGTACAACCTTCTGAACGAATCGGCAGGCGTCGTCGGCCAGCGCCTTCTTCATCTCGTCGAACAGTGCCTGGACTTCGACCGACTGATCGACCACGACCGCGATGTCGCGGCGCACCGGCGGGAATTTCGACACGTCGGTCGGCGCCGGCAGCGCGCGCGCAATCAGCGCGTCGGCGTCGATCTCGAACAGCACCGGTGCGTGCGGCAGCTCGTACTTCTGCATCAGGCGCGGGTGCAGCTCGCCGATCCAGCCGACCGCGCGGCCGTCGACTTCGATACTCGCGCTGCGGCCCGGATGGAGCGCCGGATGCTCGGCCTTCACGAAACGGGCGGACGCCGGCGCGAGCAGCGCCTCGAGGTCGCCCTTCACGTCGAAGAAATCGACCGCGCGGGTCGCCGCGCCCCACTGCTCGTCGAGCGCCGGGCCGTAGGCCAGCGCACCGACGCGCTTCGGCTGCGCGTAGCCCGCGACCGCCAGTTCGCCCGCCGTGACCGACGAGTCGGACAGGAACACGCGGCCCGTCTCGAACACGCGCACGCGGTCCGCGCGGCGGTTCAGGTTGTGACGCAGCACGGCGATCAGGCTGCCGAACAACGTCGTGCGCATCACCGACAGCTGGCTCGCGATCGGATTCAGCAAACGGATCGGGTTGTCGTTGCCCGCGAAATCGCGCTCCCACTCCGCGTCGACGAAGCTGAAGTTGACCGTTTCCGCGTAGTCGCGCGCGGCAAGCGCGTGACGAATCGTGTGGATCGAGCGCTGCGTCTCGTTGGTCGCGCGCATTTCGCTCGTCGCGACCGGTGGACGCGCCGGAATCTTCTCGAAACCGTAGATGCGCGCCACTTCCTCGATCAGGTCTTCCTCGATCTCGATGTCAAAGCGGTGCGAAGGCGGCGCGACCGAGAACACGTCTTCATCGCGCTCGAACGGCAGGCCGAGTCGCGTGAAGATGCTCGCGATCTCGTCGGCGTCGATCTTCACGCCGATGATGCGGTTCGCGCGCGACACGCGCATCAACACCCGCGCGCGCTGCGGCAGGTTGACGGCCTGGTCGTCGACCGGGCCGGCCTTGCCGCCGCAGATCTCGAGAATCAGCTGCGTGATGCGCTCGACGTGCTCGACCGTCGTCGCGTAGTCGACGCCGCGCTCGAAGCGATGCGCCGCATCGGTCGAGAAGTTGTACTTGCGCGCACGGCCGCGAATGCTGTCCGGCCACCAGAACGCCGCTTCGAGATAGATGTTGGTCGTGTCGAGCGTGACGGCCGTGCTGTCGCCGCCCATGATGCCCGCGAGGCTCTCGACCTGGGCGTCGTCGGCGATCACGCCGACCGTCTCGTCGAGCTCGACCGTATTTCCGTTCAGGAGCTTCAGCGACTCGCCGCGCTTGCCCCAGCGCACCTCGATGCCGCCGTGGATCTTGTCCAGGTCGAACACGTGCGACGGGCGGCCAAGCTCGAACATCACGTAGTTCGAGATGTCGACGAGCGCCGACACGCTGCGCTGGCCGGCGCGCTCGAGGCGCTCGACCATCCATTGCGGCGTCTTCGCACGTGCGTTCACGCCACGGATCACGCGGCCCGAGAAGCGGCCGCACAGGTCCGGCGCGGCGATCCGGACGGGCAGCGTCTCGTCGAGTTCGACGTGCACCGGGCGGATGTCGACCGGCGTGAGCGGCGCGCCGGTAATCGCGGCCGTCTCGCGCGCGATGCCGAACACCGACAGGCAGTCGGCCTTGTTCGGCGTCAGCTTGATTTCGAAGATCGTATCGTCGAGGTTCAGCGTGTCTCGGATGTCCTGCCCGACCGGCGTGTCTTCCGGCAGGATCAGGAGGCCGCTGTGGTCCTCGGACAGCTTCAGCTCGCGCGCCGAACACAGCATCCCCTGGCTCTCGACGCCGCGCAGCTTCGACAGCTTGATCGCGAACGGCTTGCCGCCTTCCTCGGCGGGCGGCAGCTCCGCGCCGACCAGCGCGACCGGCACCTTGATGCCCGGCGCCACGTTCGGTGCGCCGCAGACGATGTTCAGCGTCGCGCCCGTGCCGGCGTCGACCTGGCAGACATTGAGCTTGTCCGCATCCGGATGCTTGGCGACTTCGAGCACCCGCCCGACGACGATCTTCGACGTCGGCGGCGCGGCCTTGCTCAGCGACTCGACTTCGAGCCCCGCCATCGTCAATGCGTGCGACAGCTCGTCGGTCGTCAGCTGCGGATCGACAAAGGTTCTCAACCAGGATTCAGGGAATTGCATGGGTGTCTACGTTCGAAACGGGTTGGATCGACGCCCGGCTCGCTGCGAAGCGCGCACGGGCACAAGTCGGCGCTGCGGCTCGCGTTACGCGAACTGGCGCAGGAAACGCAGGTCGTTCTCGAAGAACAGACGCAGGTCCTGCACGCCGTAGCGCAGCATCGTCAGGCGCTCGAGGCCGCTGCCGAATGCGAAGCCGATGTAGCGCTCGGGATCGAGGCCCATGTTGCGGATCACGGTCGGATGCACCTGCCCCGAGCCGGAGATCTCGAGCCACTTGCCGGCGTTCTTGCCGTGCTCGAACATCATGTCGATCTCGGCCGACGGTTCCGTGAACGGGAAGTACGACGGACGGAAGCGCACGAGGATGTCGTCGCGCTCGAAGAATTTCTTCAGGAAATCGGTATAGACGCCCTTGAGGTCGGCGAAGCTGATGTTTTCGTCGATCCAGAGCCCCTCGACCTGATTGAACATCGGCGAGTGGGTCGCATCGCTGTCGACGCGATACGTGCGGCCCGGTGCGATCACCTTGATCGGCGGGCGGTTCATGCGTGCGTAACGCACCTGCATCGGGCTCGTGTGCGTGCGCAGCAGCAGCGGACGGCCGTCGGCATCCTTGCCGTCGACGTAGAAGGTGTCCTGCATCGAACGCGCCGGATGGTTCTCCGGGCTGTTCAGCGACGTGAAGTTGAACCAGTCGGTCTCGATTTCGGGACCGTCGGCCACGTCGAAGCCGATCGTGCGGAAAATCTGTTCGACACGCTCCCACGTGCGCATCACGGGGTGCAGGCTGCCTGCACCGGCGCCGCGGCCCGGCAGCGTGACGTCGATCGCCTCGGCGGCGAGGCGCTGGTTCAGCAGCGCGTCGGCCAGTGCCTGGCGGCGCGCGGTCAGCGCGGCTTCGACCTGCTGCTTCGCGACGTTGATGCGTGCGCCTTCGGTCTTGCGTGCTTCGGGATCGAGCTTGCCGAGGCCCTTCAGCAACTCGGTCAGCGCACCCGACTTGCCGAGGAAGCGGGCTTTCTCGTTTTCGAGCGTGGTGATGTCGGCAGCCTGTTCGAAGGACTGCTGCGCGTCGGCGACAATCTGGTCCAGATCCATAGATCCCATCATTTCCAACGTCATTCGGTCTTGGCGAGCGAAATCGCCCGGCCAAACAAAAAAGGGGCTCGGAAGAGCCCCGTTTTCGCTGCAGCGGCCGAAACTACCGGAACATCGCTGCAACTAACCACGCAGTGCTAATTTCGCAATTAGGCTGCAACGGCGGCTTTCACCTGCTTGACGATCGCAGCAAAAGCAGCCTTGTCGAACACCGCCATGTCGGCCAGCACCTTACGGTCGAGTTCGATCGACGCCTTCTTCAGGCCGTTGATGAACACGCTGTAGGTCATGTCGTGCTGGCGGACTGCCGCGTTGATACGCGTGATCCACAGTGCGCGGAACACACGCTTCTTGTTGCGGCGATCGCGGTACGCGTACTGACCAGCGCGCATCACCGCCTGCTTGGCGATGCGATAGACGTTATTGCGGCGACCGCGATAACCCTTGGCCAGGTTGATGATCTTCTTGTGACGGGCCCGTGCGGTTACCCCACGTTTGACTCGAGGCATGTTTCTCTCCTTTGAGTATCGATTGAGGGGTTACGCGAACGGCAGCATCGCGCGGACGGAGTTCAGATCGGAATCATGAACTGCCGTTGCGCCGCGCAGGTGACGCTTGTTCTTCGTGGTTTTCTTGGTCAGGATGTGGCGCTTGAAGGCTTGACCGCGCTTGACGGTACCGCCCGGACGCACCACGAAGCGCTTTGCAGCGCTCTTCTTGGTCTTCATCTTAGGCATGACGAACAACTCCAGTTTATTAGATGGCGATGGGTGTGCGGTTGGCTTGCGCCCTTGACCCGCCCTTCGAAACCCAGTCCACTTGTGTACGGCGAACCGCTTGCGCAGCCGCCGTCATTGTTGGCGCGCCGCCCTGACCGGGCAACGCGCCGAACCACTTTCGAACCTGCGCGAGACGCGCGCGGGCCCGTTACTTCTTTTTCTTCGGCGAGAGCACCATGATCATCTGGCGCCCTTCCATCTTCGGCATCTGCTCGACCTGGCCGACTTCCTCGAGATCCGTGCGCAGACGCTCGAGCATCCGCATGCCGATCTCCTGGTGAGCCATTTCGCGGCCGCGGAAACGCAACGTGATCTTCGTCTTGTCGCCCTCTTCGAGGAAGCGCACGAGATTGCGGAGCTTGACGTTGTAATCCCCGTCATCGGTACCCGGGCGGAACTTGACTTCCTTGACCTGGATGACCTTCTGCTTCAGCTTCGCTTCGTGCTGCTTCTTCGATTCCTGGTACTTGAACTTGCCGTAATCCATCAGACGGCAAACCGGGGGAACCGCTTGCGGCGCGATTTCCACCAGGTCAACATCCAGTTCTTCCGATTTACGGAAAGCATCAGCGAGTTTTACGATACCGAGCGGTTCGTTCTCGATCCCGACCAGACGCACTTCCGGCGCAGTGATTTCACCGTTGATGCGATGCGACGACTTATCAGTAGCGATGTTACGTTTCCTCTAAAAATTAAAAAAACGAGCCGCGCTGCCAGGGCGGTTACTTGAACGAACGCAGGTCTTCCTGCAGACGCTCAACGAAGGCTTCGACCGGCATCACGCCAAGATCGACGCCGCCACGGGCACGCACGGCTACCGTTTGTGCATCACGCTCCTTGTCGCCCACGACGAGCAGATAAGGCACCTTTTCCAGCGTGTGCTCGCGTATTTTATAGCTAATCTTCTCGTTGCGCAAATCCGCCGTCACTCTAACCCCTTGTTTTTGCAACGTTTGGGCCAGAGATTGCGCATATTCGGCCTGACTTTCGGCGATATTGAGCACAACTGCCTGGAACGGCGCGAGCCAGACCGGCATTGCACCAGCGTGGTGCTCGATCAAAATGCCGAGGAAACGCTCCATCGAACCGACGATTGCCCGGTGCAGCATCACCGGCCGGCGGCGGCTGTTGTCTTCCGCGACGTACTCGGCGCCGAGGCGCTCCGGCAGCACCATGTCGAGCTGCAGCGTGCCGCACTGCCACGAACGGCCGAGCGCATCCTTGATGTGGTACTCGATCTTCGGACCGTAGAACGCACCTTCGCCCGGCAGTTCTTCCCACGTGAGTCCGCAGGCCGTCAGCGCGTCGCGCAGGCCCTGCTCGGCGCGATCCCACGTCTCGTCCGTGCCCGCCCGCTGGTCGGGGCGCAGCGACAGCTTGATGTCGATGTGATCGAAGCCGAAATCCTTGTACACGCTCATCGCGAGCGTGTTGAACGCGATCGATTCCGAGATGAACTGATCTTCCGTGCAGAAGATGTGCGCATCGTCCTGCACGAAGCCGCGCACGCGCATCAGGCCGTGCAGCGCGCCCGACGCCTCGTTGCGGTGGCACGAGCCGAATTCGGCGTAGCGCAGCGGCAGGTCGCGGTACGAGCGCAGGCCGTGCTTGAACACCTGGACGTGCCCCGGACAGTTCATCGGCTTGATCGCGTAATCGCGCTTCTCCGACTCCGTCGTGAACATGTTCTCGCGATAGTTCTGCCAGTGGCCGGACGCCTCCCACAGCGAGCGGTCCATGATCATCGGCGTCTTGATCTCGAGGTAGCCGGCGTCGTTCACGCGGCGGCGCATGTACTGCTCGACCTGCTGCCACAGCGCCCAGCCCTTCGGGTGCCAGAACACCATGCCCGGCGACTCTTCCTGCATGTGGAACAGGTCGAGCTGCTTGCCAAGCTTGCGGTGGTCGCGCTTTTCCGCTTCCTCGAGCATGTGCAGGTACTGGTCCTGGTCTTCCTTCTTCGTCCAGGCCGTGCCGTAGATGCGCTGCAGCTGCTCGTTCTTCGAGTCGCCGCGCCAGTACGCGCCCGCGACCTTCATCAGCTTGAAGACCTTCAACTTGCCCGTCGACGGCACGTGCGGGCCGCGACACAGGTCCGTGAAGCCGCCGTGCGAGTACAGCTTGATCTCGTCGCTTTGCGGAATCGACTCGATGATCTCGGCCTTGTACTTCTCGCCGATGCTGCGGAAGTACAAGGCCGCCTCGTCGCGCGACACGACGCGGCGCGTCACGGGCTCATCCTTCTTCGCGATCTCCTGCATGCGCCTTTCGATCTTTTCCAGATCTTCCGGCGTAAACGGACGGTGGTACGAGAAGTCGTAGTAGAAGCCGTTGTCGATCACCGGCCCGATCGTCACCTGCGCGTCCGGATACAGTTCCTTGACCGCGTACGCGAGCAAGTGCGCCGTCGAGTGGCGGATGATGTCGAGACCGTCGGCGTCCTTGTCCGTGACGATCGCGAGCGACGCGTCGCGGTCGATCACCGCGGACGTATCCACGAGTTCGCCGTCGAGCTTGCCGCCGAGCGCAGCCTTTGCGAGACCGGGACCAATCGAGGCCGCCACTTCGGCGACCGTCACCGGATGCTCGTATTGTCGAACTGAGCCGTCAGGCAAGCGTATCGAAACCATAGCAATCTCCGTGATGCCGCCAGTGGGCGGCAGACCAAGCACGCGATGAAAGTCACGCGCGAAATATTCGCGACAAAAAAAATGCGGCCCCGCTTTCGAGGGGCCGCATTCGATACTTCACTCAAACCGCAAGGGCGAAAACGTTCCTCGACTAGCGTCGCTCCGAAGTGGTTTCGGTCAACGTTCGCGGTGCCATAACCGTATTCGCCTTATACGCGTTGAGTTTTTACTGCTTCGAACACCCGGAAACCGGATGCTCCTGTTCGTTGGTAGGCTCGATTGGACTCGAACCAACGACCCCCACCATGTCAAGGTGGTGCTCTAACCAGCTGAGCTACGAGCCTGAAGAAGCTGAAATTATATGGAGCTGTAATTCACTTGGCAAGTGTTTTATGCAGTCGCAGCAAAATAATGTCGATCCGGCCCCTGGCGTCACGCCTTCCGGCCGGCCCGGACGACGCCCTGCACCTCGCCGAGCAGCGTGCAGGCGCGCTGCACCTGCGCCGAATTCGAGATCTCCACCGTGAACTGCATGAATGCCGCATTGCGGCGGCTCTGCGTCTTCACGCCGACGACGTTGAGCTTCTCGCGCGCGAAGACTTCCGAAATATCGCGCAGCAGCCCCTGCCGGTCGGTCGCCTCGATCATCAGGTCGACCGGATAGACCGACGCGCCGCGGCCGCCCAGCACATCGGCGGACCAGGTGGTCTGCAGCACGCGCTCGGGCGCGCGCTCCGCCATCCGGCGGAACGTCGCGCAATCGCTGCGATGGATCGACATCCCCTTGCCGCGCGTGACGAAGCCGCTGATCGGATCGGGCGGCGCGGGCCGGCAGCAGCGTGCGAGCTGCGTCAGCAGCGCATCGACGCCGACCACCAGCACGCCGGTCGACGCGCCGTGCGCGACGCTCGCGCCGCTGCTGCGCTTCTCGAAATCGGCGGGCGCCTCGGGCGCGGGTTCGGGCGGCGGCGCATCGGACAGCGCGTGCTCGACGTTGCGCAGGCTGAACTCTTCCTTGCCGACCACCGAGAACAGCTCTTCGGGCGTCTTGAAGCCGAGCTTCGCCGCCAGGTTGTCGAGATTGACCGACGTCCTGCCTTCGCGCTGCAGCGTCTTTTCGACGAGCGCGCGGCCGTGCGCGATGTTCTCTTCGTGCTCGATCGCGTTGAACCACGCGCGCACCTTCTGCCGCGCGCGCGGGCTCTTCATGTAGCCGAGCTGCGAATTCAGCCAGTCGCGCGACGGCCCGCCCTCCTTCACCGCGACGATCTCGACCGTCTGGCCGTTCGCGAGCGGCGTGTTGAGCGGCACCATCGCGCCGTCGACGCGCGCGCCGCGGCAGCGGTGGCCCAGTTCGCTGTGCAGGTGATACGCGAAATCCACCGGCGTCGCGCCCTGCGGCAGCGCGATCACGCGCGCCTGAGGCGTCAGCACGTAGATGTGGTCGTCGTCGAGCGTCGTCTCGCGCAGCTGCGCCCATGCCTTGCCGCCGGCCGCGCCCCCGCCGTCCTCGACGTCGTCCTTCCACGCGAGCAGTTGGCGCAGCCAGGCGATCTTCTCGTCGTATTTGTCGCTCGCGGAGAACTGGCCGCCATAGCCGCGCGCGCCGGCCTCCTTGTAGCGCCAGTGCGCGGCGACGCCGTATTCCGCGAAGTTGTGCATCTCGTGCGTGCGGATCTGCACTTCGAACGCGCGTCCGTCATCGCCGATCACGACCGTGTGCAGCGACTTGTAGCCGTTCGGCTTCGGACGCGAGATGTAGTCGTCGAACTCCTTCGGCACCGGCTGCCACAGGTGATGCACGATGCCGAGCACCGTGTAGCAATCCTTGATGTCCGGCACGATCACGCGGAATGCGCGCACGTCGTACAGCTCGGAGAAGTCGAGCTCCTTGCCGCGCATCTTGCGCCAGATGCTGTAGATGTGCTTCGGCCGGCCGCTCACCTCCGCCTGGATGTGCGCGGCCGCCAGCTCGCGCTGCAGGCTCTCGATCGCCTCCGAGACATACGCCTCGCGCTCGACGCGCTTCTCGTCGAGCAGCTTCGCGATCCGCTTGTACGTGACCGGATCCTCGAAGCGGAACGCCAGGTCCTCCAGCTCCCATTTCAGTTGCCAGATGCCGAGGCGGTTCGCGAGCGGCGCATAGATCTCGAGCGTTTCGCGCGCGACGTCCGGCGGCGGCGCGACCTTCGCCGCCGCGTAGTAGCGCAGCGACTGCAGCCGCGACGCGAGCCGGATCAGCACCACGCGGATGTCCTGCGCAAACGCGAGCAGCATCTTGCGCAGCGCCTCGATCTGCGCGCGGCGCTCGGCCGCGGCGTCGCGCCCGGCTTCCGGCGCCGCGTTCTGCGCGACGCGCAGGCTGACCGTGCCCAGCCGCAGCAGCTTGCGCACGTCGGACACCAGGCGCGCGACTTCGTCGCCGAACCGCGCGGCAAGCTCGCGCTCGGGATCGTTCAGGTGCGGCGTCAGCGCAAACAGCGCCGCCGCCTGCACCGCGGGCGGATCGACATTCAGCGTGCGCATGATCGACGCGGTGCCGGCCGCGTGGTCGGCGAGCAGTTCGCCCGACGACAGGCGCGCGTCGCCCGCATGCTCGCGCACGAACGCGAGCACGTCGTCGAACGACGGCGACGCGGTGGAGGAAGCGGAAACGGTATCGGCAGTCATCATGCAGCCCGGTGAAGCACGGTCGTCAGGTGCGACGCTCGGTTCAGCTCCGTTGCGCGGCGACGACGACGATTTCGACGAGCAGCGCGGGATCCGCGAGCTTCGCCTCGACGGTGGCGCGCGGCGGCGTGTTGCCCGGTGCGACCCATGCGTCCCATTCTTCGTTCATGCCCGCGAAGTTCGCCAGATCGGAAATATAGATCTGCACCGACAGCAGGTGCGCCTTGTCGCTGTTCGCCTCCGCGAGCAGGCGATCGATGTGGCCGAGCACTTCGCGCGTCTGGCCCTTGATGTCCTGGGTCGTGTCTTCGGCGATCTGGCCGGCGAGGTACACGGTGCCGTTGTGGATCGCGATTTCGGAAAGACGGGCGCCGACGTGGTGACGAGTAACTGCCATGGAATGTTCCGCTTGAATGAATGGATGAATCGCTCGGCGGCGCGGCCCGCGCCGCCTAACCGCATATTATGACGCGGATGCGCCGTCTCCGAGGAAAAACCCGCGCGCGAGCGCGATCTGATCCGCGCTCATGAACGTCGGCGCGTGGCCGACGCCGGCGATTTCCGCCTGCGACACATTGCGCCCGCGCCGCGTCATTTCGGTGACCGTCTCCCGCGACAGCAGGTCGGACGCCGCGCCGCGCACGACGAGCAGCGTCGCGTCCGTCGTTTCGATCGCGCGCCACAGCGCAGCCTCGCCGAGCGCGGCCAGCTCGGGCGTCGTCGCCTTGAACGGCTCGGCGATCCGCGGATCGTAGCGGATCGTCCAGCCGCCTTCGGGCAGCTCGCGCAGCAGCGGCGCGTTGATCTCGCGCCAGTCGTCGCCGGTGAGCGCACCGAACGGCAGCGACAGCGACGTCAGGTAATCGATGCCTTCCTGCTCGGTCGCGAAGCGCGGCTGCACGCCGAGGTATTCGCCGATGCGCGCGAGCGAATCCGGCTCGATCCGCGGGCCGACGTCGTTGACGATCATCCGCCGCACCGGCGAGCCCGGCAGCCCCGCGAGCGCGAGACCAATCAGGCCGCCCATCGACGTGCCGAACCAGTCGACCGATTCGACGTCGAGGCGCGCGATCAGCGTGACCATGTCGGCCACGTATTGCGGAATCGCATAGAGACGTGGATCCGCGAGCCAGTCGGAGCGGCCGCGCCCGACGATATCCGGGCACACGACGCGATACGTATCGGCAAGCGCCGCGGCGAGCCGGTCGAAATCGCGTCCCGAGCGGGTCAGCCCGTGCACGCACACCAGCACGCGCGGATTGGCGGGATCGCCCCATTCGGTATATGCGACGTGGTGAAGGCCGGCAGCACTCGCGCACTGCACGCGCCGCTGGCGCGGTACCAGAGGGTTCGCTGAGATCGTTGGCATCGTTGGCATCCTGTCGAACGGGCGCTGCGCGGCGGCGCAAACCGCGCGCCGCACGATGCGATCGATTGTAAACCGCTTCCGCTCACGGGGCCGTCCCGACGCCGTGCCGGGGGGCTGCGCGGCGCGCGTGGACGTGAGTCACGTGCGCCCGGACAACGCATCAGCCTTCGCCCCAGCACCACTCGGCCTGTAACCGCTCCCGCACGAAATCGACGAACGCGCGCACGCGCAACGCAAGATGCCGCCCGCCCGGATACACGGCGTGCAACGGCGCGGCCGGCGCCGCGTACGCAGGCAGTATCCGGACGAGCCGGCCCGCCTCGAGATCGGGACCGACGTCCCAGATCGACTTCAGCGCGATGCCGGCCCCCGCCAGTGCCAGCGTGCGCGCCGCGCCGCCGTCGTTCGTCAGCAGCGCCGCCGTCACCTCGACCCCGACCGCGCCGCCGTCGCCATTGAACCGCCACTCGGCGCGCGCCTGCTCGCCCATCACGATGCAGCGATGCCGGCACAGTTCGCCCGGATGCGCCGGCTCACCGTGCTCGGCAATGTACGCAGGCGCTGCGCACAGCACGCGGCGGTTCGGCGCGAGCTCGCGCGCGATCATCGACGAATCAGCCAGGCTGCCGATCCGCACGGCGACGTCGATCTCATGCGCGAGCAGGTCGATGACCGAATCGGTCAGCATCAGCTGCACCGTCACCTGCGGATGCTGCCGTTGAAATTCGGCGACGAGCGGCGCAAGCCGCAGGCGGCCGAGCTCGCCCGGCGCCGTCACGCGCAGCAGGCCGCTCACCGTGCCGCGCCGATCCCGCATCAGCGCTTCGGCCTGGTCGATTTCGGCCAGGATGCGCAGCACCTGCACATGGAACTGCGCGCCTTCGTCGGTCAGCGTCTGCTGCCGCGTCGTCCGGTGCAGCAGTCGCACGCCGAGCCGCGACTCGAGGTGCGCGAGCCGCTTGCTGACCACCGACAGCGACAGGTCGAGTTCCCGCGCGGCAGCCGACAGGCTGCCCGCCGACACGATGCGCGCGAAGGTTTCGAGCGCCGGCAGGTCGTCGATCAGCACCACGGCCCCCGCGCGGCACTCGCCTTTCCAATTTTCGAATAATCCATTCGCGATCAGCCCGTATTTCCATCCAAAACGGAAACCTACCATGCATATCACGCGTTGACCCGACGCCTCTTCACGAACAGGAGAATCCGATGTCCGCCCATTTCCGCCCGGCCGCCCGCCTGACCACCCGCCTGCTCGCCGCCGCGCTGGTCGCGGCCGCGCTGCCGCCCACGGCTGCGCAAGCCGACGATCTCGTCACGCCGCGCGACCTGACGGTCGCCGCCGGCCTGCCCGACGCGCAGGCACGGGCGCAGGTCCTCGCCGCGCGCCGCTACGGCACGTTCTGGGACACCGGCGACGCGGCGCTCGCCCGCGCGGCGCTCGCGCCCAATTTCACCGACCGCACGCTGCCCGCCGGACGCGCCCAGGGGCTGCCGGGCCCGCTCGCCGCCTCCCGCACGATGCGCGCGGCGGTGCCGGACCTGCGCTGCGAGATCGAGCAGATGATCGTGGCCGGCGATCGCGTCGTCGTTCACCTGCGCTTCCGCGGGCACTTCACGGGGACCTTCAACGGCACCGCCGGGCGCGGCCAGCCGGTCGACTTCATCGCGACCGACATCTACCGGATCGCGGACGGCCGTATCGCCGACAACTGGCACATCGAGGACAACCTGACGCTGATGCGCCAGCTTGGCCTCGCCAACTGAGGATGCCGCGATGACGCCCATCGACCCTTCCACGCGCCCCGGGCGCCGTACATTTCTCGCCCAGGCGGGCGCCGGCGCCGGACTGGCCGCCGGCCTCGCGCTCGGCGCGGCCGCCACGCCGGCCGGCGCTGCGACCGCCGGCGCCGCCCGTGCCGCGCCGCACGGCGCGGGACCGTTCTGGCCCGACGGCATCCGCCTCGTGATCTCGATCTCGATGCAGTTCGAAGCGGGCGGCCAGCCGCCCAAGGGCGCGGACAGCCCGTTTCCGCCCGTCGCGTTCCCGCCGTCCGTGCCCGCCGATCTCGCGTCGGGCACCTGGTTCGCGTATGGCTACCGCGAAGGCATCCCGCGCCTGCTCGACCTGTGGGAGCGGCACGACGTCAAGGTCACGTCGCACATGATCGGCGAAGCGGTCCGGCATCGGCCCGAACTGGCGCGCGAGATCGTCGCGCGCGGCCACGAGGCAGCGGCGCACGGACCGAGCTGGCGCTCGCAATTCGCGATGAGCCGCGACGACGAGCGGCGCTTCCTGCTCGACGCCCGCGACATGGTGGAAGCCGCGACCGGCCAACGGCCGATCGGCTACAACTGCAACTGGCTGCGACGCGGCCCGAATACGCTGTCGCTGCTGCAGGAACTGGGCTACGTCTATCACATCGACGACGTCAGCCGCGACGAGCCGTTCATCGAGGCGGTCAACGGACGCGATTTCATGGTCGTGCCTTACACGCTGCGCAACAACGACATCCTGCTGATCGAGGGCCGCAATTATTCGCCGTCGATGTTTCTCGAACAGATCAAGCTCGATTTCGACCAGCTCTACGCGGAAGCCGGGCAACGGCGCAGGCTGATGTCGATCAGCGCGCACGACCGGATCAGCGGCACGCCGCAGATGGTGCGCGCGTGGGACGCGTTCCTGCGTTACGCCCGATCGCATCCCGGCGTGGCCTTCATGCGCAAGGACGACATCGCACGCTACGCGCTGAGCAGCCCGTCGACGCTGCGCGAAACCGAGACGATCTGAACGAACGCACCCACGCTCATCCGAACCGACCATCATGAACGATTCACTCAATGGCAGGAAAGTCCTTGTCGTCGGCGGCAGCTCCGGCATCGGCGCCGCCGCCGCGCAGGCCTTCGCGCAACGCTGCGCGACCGTGACGATCGCGTCGCGCGACCCGCACAAGGCGGCGGCCGCCACAGCTTCACCCGACAGCCCGGTGCGTCGCGAAACGCTGGACGTCACCGATACCGCGGCCGTCGACGCGTTCTGCGCGCGGGCCGGCCAGTTCGACCATGTCGTGATCTCCGCCGCCCGGACGGCCGCCGGCCCGGTCCGCTCGCTGCCGTTCGACGACGCGCAGGCCGCGATGAACAGCAAGTTCTGGGGCGCGTATCGCATCGCACGCGCGATCGATATCGCGCCGGGCGGCTCGCTGACGTTCGTGTCGGGTTTTCTCAGCGCGAGGCCGAGCGCGTCGTCCGTGCTGCAGGGCGCGATCAACGCGGCGCTCGAGGCGCTCGCCCGGGGCCTCGCGCTCGAGCTGGCGCCGGTGCGCGTGAATACCGTGTCGCCGGGCCTGATCGCGACGCCGATGTGGGACAAGCTCGCCCCCGACGCGCGCGACGCGCTGTATGCGAATGCCGCGCAACGGCTGCCCGCCCGCCGCGTCGGCCAGCCCGAGGACGTCGCGAACGCGATCGTCTATCTGGCGACGACGCCCTACGCGACCGGCTCGACCGTGCTGGTCGACGGCGGCGGCACGATCGCGTGACGCGTGCGGCGACCGCGGTAGTTCTTCGGTACACCCGAATGACAAACGCCCCGCATTCCGTCGGGAATGCGGGGCGCCGAATGGTGCGCGACGCGCTTACGCGACCGCGCTCACGTCGAGCGGTGCACCGGTCTTCGCCTGGATCTCGTCAACGCTGACGCCGTCGGCAAGTTCGATCACCTTGAGGCCAGCCGGCGTCACTTCGATCACGCCGAGATCGGTGACGATCAGGTCGACCACGCCGACGCCGGTCAGCGGCAGGTTGCATTCCTCGAGGATCTTGTGCTGGTCGCCCTTCGCGACGTGCTCCATCAGCACGACGACGCGCTTCACGCCGGCGACGAGATCCATCGCGCCGCCCATTCCCTTGATCATCTTGCCCGGGATCATCCAGTTCGCGAGGTCGCCCTGCTTGCTGACCTGCATCGCGCCGAGGATCGCGAGGTTGATGTGGCCGCCGCGAATCATCGCGAACGAATCGGCGGACGAGAAGATCGACGAGCCCGGCAGCGTCGTGACGGTCTGCTTGCCCGCGTTGATCAGGTCGGCGTCGACTTCGTCCTCGGTCGGCGACGGGCCGATGCCGAGCAGGCCGTTCTCCGACTGCAGCCACACTTCGACGCCTTCCGGCACGTGGTTCGCGACGAGCGTCGGCAAGCCGATGCCGAGGTTCACATAGAAGCCGTCCTGCAATTCCTTCGCCGCGCGCGCGGCCATCTGGTCACGATTCCAAGCCATGTCAGTCTCCTTTCGCGCGCACGACGCGTTGTTCGATGCGTTTCTCGGGCGTCGCGTTCAGCACCAGCCGCTGCACGAAAATCCCCGGCGTGTGGACCTGGTCCGGATCGAGCTCGCCGTTCTCGACGATCTCCTCGACCTCGGCGACCGTGATCCGGCCCGCCATCGCGCACATCGGATTAAAGTTGCGCGCCGTGCGGCGAAAGATCAGGTTGCCCGACTTGTCGGCCTTCCACGCCTTCACGAGCGCGACGTCGGCCGTCAGCGACGGCTCGAGCACGTAGTGGCGATCGCCGAACTGGCGCGTTTCCTTGCCTTCCGCGATCACGGTGCCGTAGCCGGTATTGGTGAAGAACGCGGGGATGCCCGCGCCGCCCGCGCGCAGCTTCTCGGCGAGCGTGCCCTGCGGCGTGAATTCCAGCTCCAGCTCGCCCGCCAGGTACTGGCGCTCGAACTCCTTGTTCTCGCCGACATACGACGAGATCATCTTCCTGATCTGGCGCGTTTCGAGCAGCAGGCCGAGACCGAAGCCGTCGACGCCCGCGTTGTTGCTGATGCAGGTGATGCCCTTGACGCCCGAATCGCGCAACGCGCCGATCAGCGCCTCGGGGATGCCGCACAGGCCGAAGCCGCCCACCGCGAAGGTCTGTCCGTCCTGGACGATCCCCTCCAGCGCGGCCGCCGCGCTTGGATAGACTTTGTTCATCTGTATGTCCCTTCCTCTATGGAAACCAGCAAAACTGGGTTCGCGCGCCGGCGTGGCTCACGAGCCCGCCGCATCATTCTATGCATGCGCGGCAATGCCTGCCGTGACGACGCGCTTCTTCTTATGCCGCGGCAAGCGCCGCGAGATGCCCGAAAGGGTACGATGCGGCGCGGATGCGGCACAATACGCAAAAATACATAAGCATTTGCCATCGTTCGCCCGCTTCCATGCCCGCTCTCGACTACCAGACCGCCTTCCATCTCGCGCCGATCGGCCTCGTCATGTCGCGCGACCGCGTGATCGAGGATTGCAACGACGCGGTCGCGGCGATCTTCCGCTGTACGCGCGCCGACCTGATCGGGAAATCGTACGAGGTGCTCTACCCGTCGCCGGATGAATTCCACCGGATCGGCGAGCGCATTTCGCGGGTGATGGTCGTGGACGGCAGCTATGCGGACGACCGGATCATGAGGCGCGCGGACGGCGAGCTGTTCTGGTGCCACGTGACGGGCCGCGCGCTGGACCGCACCGCGCCGCTCGCGGCCGGCGTCTGGACGTTCGAGGACCTGAGCGCGACCCGCCTGGTCGCCGTCGCGCTGACGCCGCGCGAGCGCGAGATCGCCGCGCAGCTCGCGACCGGCAAGACGAGCAAGCAGATCGGCCGGGTGCTCGACATCAGCTCGCGCACGGTCGACATCTATCGCGCGCGGCTGATGCGCAAGTACGGGACGGGGAACACCGCCGAGCTGCTGCAGCGTCTGCTCGGCCATTGAGCGGCGCGGCGCGACGTCCGTCGCGCCCGGACTTCAGTCGATCCTGGCGGCGAGCGCGCGCTCGATCGTATCGCGCAGCAGTTGCGGCAACGGCACCGACTTGCCGAGCGTGTAGTCGACCCACACGCAGCGCGCACTGCCGCGCGCATAGACATGGTGCGGATCGTCCGCGCGGGTCAGCTCGAAGCCGGTATCGAAGCTGCTGCGCCCCGGCTTCGCGGCCGACATCTTCGCGATCACGTCGCCCGGGTAGTGCAGCTGCTTGAGGAACTCCATCGATGCGGTCACGATGACCGGCCCCTGCCCTTCGCCGTTGCCGCCGGCGATGCCGAGCGTCTCGAACCAGGAAATCCGCACCTGCTCCATGTAACGGAAATAGACCGTGTTGTTCACGTGTCCGAACGCGTCCATGTCGCCCCAGCGGATCGGCATCGACATCTCAAAAACAGGGGAGTAATCGCTCATTGCTTCATCTTTGTTGCTGAGTGTTGCTGTAAATCGTCCGGTCACGCGAGGCCGAAGCCGTCGTCCGCGGAGATGATCGAGCCGTTGACGAACTGCGACTCGTCGGCCGCGAGCAGCAGCAGCAGCCCGTCGAGATCCTGCGGCTTGCCGACGCGCCGGCGCGGCAGCATCGACTGCAGCTTCTGGCCCTGCTCGGTTTCCCACAGGTAGTGATTGATTTCCGTGTCGATATAGCCGGGGCAGATCGCGTTGACGTTGATGCCGTGACGCCCCCATTCGAGCGCCATCGCGCGCGTCATGTGCACGACCGCGGCCTTGCTCATCGCGTACAGGCCGATCTGCGGGAACACGCGCAGCCCGGCCACCGATGCGATGTTGATGATCCGGTAAGGCGGCTTGCCGTTGCCATTGGTGCGCATCATCATCCGCTTCGCGACTTCCTGTGCGACGAAAAACGCGCCGCGCGTATTCGTGTCGAACACGAACTCGAAATCGCTGGGCGTCACGTCGACGAGCTTCTGCATCGTCGACACGCCCGAATTATTGACGAGGATGTCGATGGTGCCGGCTTCCGTTTCGGCATGCGCGACGGCCGCCTTGATGCTCTGGACATCGGTGACATCGAGCGACACCACGTGCGCGGCGCCGCCCGCCGCCTCGATCTCCGCGCGCAGCTCCTTGAGCCGCTCGACGCGCCGGCTCGCAAGCACGACCTTCGCGCCCGCCTGCGACAGCACCTGCGCAAAGCGCTGGCCGAGCCCGCTCGAAGCGCCCGTGACCAGCGCGACCTTGCCTTCCAGATTGATCGACCGACCCATTGCACACCCCTTTCGATGTCGTTTCTCCGCCGCGGACGGCCCGGCTTACGCGGCGTAACCCTAGCACAAAAATAGAACGATCGTGCTAATCTATCCGCATGCTGTTGCGGCAAGCGTTTCGTTTCGCGGACAATACGCTCCCGAATAAAAGCATTCTAACGGTTAGAGGAACGCCAATGACCCCCGCAAGCCTCATCGAGCAATACGGCCCGCGCGAATCGATGGAATACGACGTCGTGATCGTCGGCGGCGGCCCTGCCGGGCTGTCCGCGGCGATCCGGCTCAAGCAGCTCGCCGCTGAAAAAGGCGCCGAGATCGGCGTCTGCGTGCTCGAGAAGGGCTCGGAAATCGGCGCGCACATCCTGTCGGGCGCGGTGATGGATCCGCGCGCGATCGGCGAGCTGTTCCCCGACTGGAAGGAACAGGGCGCGCCGCTCACCGTCGAGGTGACCGAAGACCGCTTCCTGTTCCTGTCCGAGAAGAGCGCGATGCAGACGCCGAACTGGGCGCTGCCGGACAACTTCAAGAACCACGGCAACTACGTGATCTCGCTGGGCAACGTCACGCGCTGGCTCGGGGCGCAGGCGGAAGCGCTGGGCGTCGAGATCTTCCCGGGCTTCCCGGCCGCCGAGATCCTCTACAACGACGACGGCTCCGTGAAGGGCGTCGCGACCGGCAACATGGGCATCGGCAAGGACGGCGAGCCGACCGAGAACTTCCAGCTCGGCATGGAACTGCACGCGAAGTACACGCTGTTCGCCGAAGGCTGCCGCGGCCACCTCGGCCGCCAGCTGATCTCGAAGTTCAAGCTGGACGCGAACGCCGATCCGCAGGCGTACGGGATCGGCATCAAGGAGCTGTGGGAAATCGATCCGGCCAAGCACAAGCCGGGCCTCGTGATCCACACCGCCGGCTGGCCGCTGAAGTCGGACACCTACGGCGGCTCGTTCCTGTACCACATGGACAACAACCAGGTCGTGGTCGGCTTCGTGGTCGGCCTTGGCTATACGAACCCGTACCTGTCGCCGTTCGAGGAGTTCCAGCGCTACAAGACGCACCCGTCGATCCGCGCGTTCCTCGAAGGCGGCAAGCGCGTGTCGTACGGCGCGCGCGCGATCACCGCGGGCGGGCTGCTGTCGCTGCCGAAGACGGTGTTCCCGGGCGGCGCGCTGATCGGCGACGATGCGGGCTTCCTGAACGCGTCGCGGATCAAGGGCAGCCACGCGGCGATCAAGACCGGCATGCTGGCGGCGGACGCCGCGTTCGACGCGGTGCAGGCCGGCCGCCAGAGCGACGAGCTCAACGCGTATCCGGATGCGTTCAAGCAGTCGTGGCTGTACACCGAGCTGTACCGTGCGCGCAACTTCAAGCAGTGGATGGCGAAGGGGCTGTATCTCGGCACGCTGATGGTCGGCCTCGAACAGAAGGTGATGGGCGGCAACGTGCCGTGGACGCTGCATCACAAGCACGCGGACCACGAGATGCTGAAGCCGGCGTCGCAGTGCGAGCCGATCGAGTATCCGAAGCCGGACGGCAAGCTGACGTTCGACCGGCTGTCGTCGGTGTTCATCTCGAACACGAACCACGAGGAGAACCAGCCGGCGCACCTGACGCTGAAGGATGCGAACGTGCCGGTGAACGTGAACCTGCGCACGTACGCGGGGCCGGAAGGCCGGTTCTGCCCGGCGGCGGTGTATGAGTTCGTGAAGAACGACGACGGCAGCGATCGCCTCGTGATCAACGCGCAGAACTGCGTGCACTGCAAGACCTGCGACATCAAGGACCCGACGCAGAACATCGTGTGGGTCACGCCGGAAGGCGGCGGCGGGCCGAACTACCCGAACATGTGACGTGCCGGAAAGCGCCGCCTCGAGCGGCGCTTTTTTTGCCGCTCAAACGAAACGGGGTGCCGCTCGATGCAGCACCCCGTTTTACATGGATTCGACGGCCTGCCGTCTACGCGGCGGCATTCAGGTCGGATCAGGTCGCGCTGCCGGCGATCTTCGGCGTATGCGTTTCGACGTCGCCGCATTGCGCACGATGGCGCAGCGCGTGATCGATCAGCACCAGCGCGAGCATCGATTCCGCGATCGGCGTCGCGCGGATGCCGACGCACGGATCATGACGCCCGAACGTTTCCACCGTCGCGGGCTCGCCCGCCTTCGTGATCGAGCGGCGCGGCGTGCGGATGCTCGACGTCGGCTTGATCGCGATCGACACCGTGATGTCCTGCCCGGTCGAGATGCCGCCGAGCACGCCGCCCGCCTGATTGCCGACGAAACCGGCCGGCGTCAGCTCGTCGCCGTGTACCGAACCACGCTGCGCGACGCTCGCGAAGCCCGCGCCGATCTCGACGCCCTTCACCGCGTTGATGCTCATCATCGCCTTCGCGATGTCCGCGTCGAGGCGGTCGAACACCGGCTCGCCCCAGCCGACCGGCACGCCGGATGCGACGACGTCGATGCGCGCGCCGATGGAGTCGCCGTCCTTGCGCAGCGCGTC
Source organism: Burkholderia ubonensis subsp. mesacidophila (assembly GCF_002097715.1). Classification (NCBI taxonomy): domain Bacteria; kingdom Pseudomonadati; phylum Pseudomonadota; class Betaproteobacteria; order Burkholderiales; family Burkholderiaceae; genus Burkholderia; species Burkholderia ubonensis. The sequence continues at coordinate 1,538,254 of NZ_CP020737.1, read as the reverse complement.
CATGTACGCCTCGAGCTGCGGCACGATGTCGGCGTTCGGCGAGAAGAACGGATTCTCGCTCACGTGCGACCAGTCGACGAACGGCACGTCGATCTCGCCGAGCGCGCTCATGCAGCCGCGCACTTCGACGCCGAACCGCTCGCGCAGCCACTTCTTCGCGACCGCGCCCGCGCCGACGATCGGCGCGGTCAGGCGCGCGGACGAGCGGCCGCCGCCGCGATAGTCGCGGATCCCGTATTTCTGCCAGTACGTGTAGTCGGCGTGCCCAGGCCGGAACGTCTCGACGATGTTGCCGTAGTCCTTGCTGCGCTGGTCGGTGTTGCGGATCAGGAGCGCGATCGGCGCGCCGGTCGTGAGCCCTTCGAACACGCCCGACAGGATCTCGACCTCGTCGGCCTCCTGCCGCTGCGTGACATGCCGCGACGTGCCGGGCTTGCGGCGGTCGAGCTCCTGCTGGATGTCGGCCTCGGTCAGCCCCATGCCCGGCGGGCAGCCGTCGATCACGCAGCCGATCGCGGGACCGTGCGATTCGCCGAAGGTCGTGACAGTGAAAAGCGTGCCGAGGGTATTGCCGGACATGGTGGAACCGCCCAAAGAGAGATAGGCAAACCGATGCGCCGCCCCCGAAACGCGGGCCGATCGATCGTTCGCCGGTCGAAAAGTTTAGCTGAGCCGCTATTATGCCAGCCGTCCCGGCGGCGCGGGCCGCGCGATGCGACCCCGCCCTGCCCGCCGCTACTTGCGCGCGCCGCGCAATTCGGCCACCGCGGCCTGCAGCGCCTCCGGCGTCGCGAGCGCCGCCGGCAACGGCTCGCCGACCGCAAGCGTCAGCCGGCTCATCACGCCGCGCTTCACGGGCCGCGGCCAGCGCGCGTCCGCGTGCCGCGAGAACACGCTGCCCCACAGGCCGCGCAGCGCCATCGGAATCACCGGCGCCGGCGTACGGCGCAGGATCTCCGTCACGCCGTGATGGAACGTGTTGATGTCGCCGGTCTTCGTCAGCTTGCCCTCGGGGAAGATGCAGACCAGTTCCCCTTCCCGCAGCGCGTCCTCGCACGCGTCGTATGCGCGCGCGAGCATCTCGGGGTTCTCATGGCGCGGCGCGATCGGGATCGCCTTCGCGTGCCGGAACACCCAGCTTGCGAACGGCGTCTTGAAGATCCGGTGATCCATCACGAAGCGGATCGGACGCGGGCTCGCGGCCGCGAGCACCAGCGCGTCGACATAGCTGACGTGATTGCAGACGAGCACCGCCGCCCCTTCTTCCGGAATCCGCTCCGCGTGCACGAGCCGAATCCGGTAGAACGTATGCACGAGCACCCACGCGACGAAGCGCAGCAGGAATTCGGGCACGAGCAGGTAGATGTAGGTCGCGACCACGACGTTGAGCAGCGCGGTGACGAGGAAGATGCCCGGAATGCTGACGCCCGCCTTGGTCAGCGCCATCGCCATCACCGCCGACACGATCATGAACAGCGCGTTGAGGATGTTGTTCGCGGCGATGATCCGCGCGCGGTGCGTCGGCGCGCTGCGGCTCTGGATCAGCGCGTACAGCGGCACGCTGTAGAAGCCGCCGAACATCGCGAGCAGGAACAGGTCGGCGAGGATGCGCCAGTGGCGTGCGCCGGCCAGGAACTCGCCGACCGACAGCAGGTGCCCCGGCGCAGGCAGCGCATGGCTTGCGAAATACAGCTCGATCGCGAACGCGCTGATGCCGATCGAGCCGAGCGGCACGAGGCCGATCTCGACGCGCCGCTGCGACAGCCGCTCGCACAGCAGCGAGCCGATGCCGATGCCGACCGAGAACGTCGCGAGCAGGATCGTGACGACGTCGGGGCTCGCGGACAGTACGTCCTTCGCGAAATTGAAGAACGACGTGAGGAACGTCGCGCCGACGAACCACAGCCACGAGATGCCGAGCAGGCTCAGGAACACGGTGCGGTTCTGGCGCGCGAGCCCGAGGTTGCGCCACGTTTCGCTGACCGGGTTCCAGTTGATCACGAGATCGGGCTGCGGCGCGGGCGTCGGCGGCACGCGCTGCGCGGCGATGCGCCCCGCGAGCGCGATCGCGACGCAACTCACCGCGAGCACGAGCTCGCCGCGGCCGGCCAGCCCCGCGGCCGCGCCGCCGATGATCGTGCCGATCAGGATCGCGATGAAGGTGCCCATCTCGACGAGGCCGTTGCCGCCGACCAACTCGTGCTCGCCCAGGTGCTGCGGCAGGTATGAATACTTGACCGGCCCGAACAGCGTCGAGTGCATCCCCATCATGAACGTGCACAGGTACAGCAGCGCCGCGCTGTGCGTGACGAAGCCGGCGGCGCCGACGAGCATCAGCACGATCTCGAAGGACTTCACGAAGCGCGTGAGGCGCGCCTTGTCGTACTTGTCGGCAATCTGCCCGGACGTCGCCGAGAACAGCACGAACGGCAGGATGAAGATCGCGGAAATCATGAACGCGGCGGTCTTCGCATCGACGCCGGAAAACCGCGCGGTGTGGTAAGTGACGAGCGACGTGAAGCCGATCTTGAAGACGTTGTCGTTCAGCGCGCCGAGAAACTGGGTCGTGAAGAACGGCGCGAAGCGGCGTTCGCGCAGCAGGTCGAACTGGGAGGCGTGCGCGCGCCGTTCGCTGCGGCGCTCTGACGAGACTGACGTGTGATCGCTCATGCGGAATACGCGCGCGTCGTCTCGGCGAAGCTGCGCGGGCCCTGGTTATCGGAGGAAAGGCAGCGCCGGGGGCGCAGGCCTGGCCCGCGCCGCTGCGCTGGACGGAGGCACCCGCGCCGGATGGGACGGCGCGGGCACGGCGTTCAGCCGGCGACCGGCTTGTGGGCTTCGGATTCCGGCTCCGGCCAGTCGCGGATGTACGCCTTCAGCATCCGGTTCTCGAAGCTCTGCGCCTCGACGACCGTCTTCGCGACGTCGTAGAACGAAATGACGCCCATCAGCACCTTCTTGTCGAGCACCGGCATGTAGCGCGCGTGACGCTCGAGCATCATCCGGCGCACTTCGTTGACGTCCGTTTCGGGCGTGCACGTCAGCGGCTCGTCCATCACCTTGCGGACCTGGGCCTCACCGATCGCGCCGCCGTTTTCGCGCAGGCGCAGAATGATCTCGCGGAACGTCAGCATCCCGACGAGATCGCCGTACTCCATCACGACGAGCGAGCCGATGTCGTGCTCGGCCATCGTATCAACCGCTTCGCGCAGCGGCGTATCGGGCGTCACCGTGAACAGCGTGTTGCCCTTGACTTTCAGAATATCGCTGACGCGCATCGTAGTCCCCTCATGCATATATGCAAAACCGGCTTTCGATCCTATCGGAAAGCCTGTCAAAAGGAAAGCGGAGGCCGGCCGGGCGGGCCGCCGGTCATGCCGCGGCAACAGCCTCGGGCATTCGGCCCGCGGACGTCGAGAATCCGCTCCAGCCGGCCCGCTTGCGGCCGCCCGCCGCTCGCCGCACAATGGCTTCATGGACAGCGGCCCGAGGAGACGGCCATGGCGCATTCGCATACGGAGCATTTCGCCAGCTTCGCTGACTTCTACCCGTACTACCTGAACGAACACCAGAACCTGACGTCCCGGCGGCTGCACTTCATCGGCTCGCTAGGCGTGATCGGCTGCGTCGCGATGGCGATCGCGACCGGCGACTGGCTTTGGCTGCCGACCGCCGTCGTGTGCGGCTACGCGTTCGCGTGGGTCGGACACTTCTTCTTCGAGAAGAACCGCCCCGCCACCTTCCGCCACCCGATCTACAGCCTGATGGGCGACTGGGTGATGTTCAGGGACATCTGCGTCGGCAAGATCCCGCTGTAACGGCGGCTCACGCGGTGCGGGGCGGCCGCGCGTGCGGGTCCGCACTCCCCGGCGCGGGCACGATCGCCGCGGGGGCCGGATGCGCGCCCGCGTGCCGGTGCGTGGCGATCAGCGACGCGAGCGACACGTCGAAGCGATCGCTCGACAGCACCGCGAGCAAGGCCGCGCCGTCGACATGGGTGCGGCGGCGCTGCAGCTGGTAGGTCAGTTCGGTCCGGTCGATCACCAGCACGTCGAACAGCTGCGCGAGCGTCAGCTGCTCGGGGTTCGCGAGCAGCACGTAGCGCTGCGCTCCGTTGCCGCCATCCAGGCGCGCGACCCACTCGTGCTCCTCCATCAGCGCCAGCAACCGCTGCGCAGATTCCATGTCGCAGCGCAGCATCGCCGCGAGCCGTGGCGCCGAATAGCCGGACTTGCCGGCCGCGCGCGCTTCGGCGAGCCGCGCGAGCAGTTCCAGCCCGTCGAGCAGATCGCTGCCCGGATAGTGGACGCGATGGAACTGGCCGACACGGATCGCCGGCAACGCCGACGTCACCATCCCGCCGAGCAGCGCAATGAACCAGCTCAGGTACACCCACAGCAGGAACACCGGCAGCGCGGCGAACGCGCCATACACCGCGGTGTAGGTCGGGATCCGCCGCACGTAGTAACCGAAGCCGCGCTTCGCGAGCTCGAACGCGACCGCCGCGAACAGGCCGCCGATCACCGCGTCGCGCCACGCGACCGTGCAATTGGGCAGATAAACGTAAAGGAGCGTGAATGCGAGCACCGTCAGCGGCAGCGACGCGACCGTCAGCATCCATTCGAGGATCGGCGACGACGACTGGGCGCCCGTGATCGCGAGCGACTGGGTGAACAGGTACGACGAGATCGACAGGCTCACGCCGAACAGCAGCGGCCCGAGCGTGATCAGCGCCCAGTACGCGAGCACACGCTGCGCGAACGGCCGCGGCTTGCGCACCCGCCAGATCAGGTTGAACGCGGACTCGATCGTCATCATCGTCATCACGGACGTGACGACGAGCACGATCAGGCCCGCCGTCGTCAGGCCCTTCGCCTTCGACGCGAACTGGTTCAGGTACTTGAAGATCTGGGTGTTGAACTGCGCCGGCATCAGGTGATCGGCGAGGAACCCCTGCAGCGAGATCTGGAACGACGCGAACATCGGGAACGCGGTAAACAGCGCGAACGCGACCGTCACGAGCGGCACGAGCGCCAGCATCGTCGTGAACGTGAGACTGCCCGCCACCTGCGGGATGCGGTCCTCGGCGCTGCGCTTCGCGGCGAAGCGCGCGAGGCGCTTGATGGTGTCGAGATCGACGCTCAACTTCGGCAAACGGTTTCCTCCTTCGACGTCCGCTGCGCCACACGGCGCGCACCGTCGCTTCGCGCGACGGCTTCAGCCCCTATAATAGCCGCTCAATCCGGCAGGGGCGGTTCGCGCACGGCGCGCGCATGCGCTGCCGCGAGAACGCCCCTTTGCCCATGAAAGACATCCTCGTGCTTTATTACAGCCGTCACGGCGCGACGCGCGATCTCGCGCTCGCGATCGCGCACGGCATCGACAGCGTGCCGGGCATGCAGGCGCGCATCCGCACCGTGCCGCCCGTGTCCGCCGTGTGCGAGGCGACCGCGCCCGAGATTCCCGACGACGGCCCGCCGTACGCCGAACTGCGCGATCTCGAGGAGTGCGCGGGCCTCGCGCTCGGCTCGCCGACCCGCTTCGGCAACATGGCCGCGTCGCTCAAGTATTTCCTCGACGGCACGACGCCGCAATGGCTGTCCGGCGCGCTGACCGGCAAGCCCGCGTGCGTGTTCACGTCCACCGGCAGCCTGCACGGCGGCCAGGAATCGACGCTGCTGTCGATGATGCTGCCGCTGCTCCATCACGGGATGATGATCGTCGGCATCCCGTATACCGAATCCGCGCTCAGCACGACGCAGACGGGCGGCACGCCGTACGGCGCGTCGCACGTGTCGCGGCACGAGCGCGCCGCGCCCGGCGGGCTGTCCGCCGACGAAAAGGCGCTCGCCGCCGCGCTCGGCGCCCGGCTGGCCCGCACGGCCGCCGCCCTCGCCGACGCGCAGGTCGCCGCATGAACCAGCCCGAGCCCGCCCGCCCCGCTCCGGCCGCCCGGCCGCGCCATGCGCTGGCCGCCGCCGCGTGCCTCGTCGCGCTGATCGCGCTGTCGCTCGCGTGGGAGCTTTGGCTCGCGCCGCTGCGGCCCGGCGGGTCCGCGCTGATGCTCAAGGCGGTGCCGCTCGCGCTCGCGCTGCCCGGCGTCTGGCGGCGTAACATCTACACGATGCAATGGGCGAGCATGCTGATCCTCGTCTATTTCGCCGAAGGCGTCGTGCGCGGCATGTCGGATCGCGGCCTGTCCGCGACGCTCGGCTGGTGCGAGACCGCGCTTGCCGTCGGCTTCTTCGCGGCGGCGCTTGCGTACGTCGCGCCGTTCAAACGCGCGGCGAAAAAAACACGCGCCGCGCCCTGATCCTTACGCGACCGACCGCCATGAATTCTTCCGAAGCTTTCGTTTCCGCCTGCCGCGACGCGATCGGCGCGGACTACGTGCTGACCGACGCGCACGACACCGAGCCGTTCCTGACCGACTGGCGCCGCCGCTACAAAGGTACCGCGTGCGCGGTGCTGAAACCGGCGAACACCGCCGAAGTCGCGGCGCTCGTGAAGCTCGCGAATCTGTACGGCATCGCGCTCGTGCCGCAAGGCGGCAATACGGGCCTCGCCGGCGGCGCGACGCCCGATGCGAGCGGCGGCCAGGCGGTGCTGAGCCTCGCGCGCCTCAATCGCGTGCGCGCGCTCGATCCGCACAACAACACGATCACCGTCGAGGCCGGCGTGATCCTCGCCGACGTGCAGGCCCGCGCGCGCGACGCCGGCCGCCTGTTCGCGCTGAGCCTCGCGGCCGAGGGCAGCTGCACGATCGGCGGCAACCTCGCGACCAACGCCGGCGGCACCGCGGTGCTGCGCTACGGCAACGCGCGCGAGCTGTGCCTCGGGCTCGAGGTCGTGACGCCGCAGGGCGAGATCTGGGAGGGCCTGCGCGGACTGCGCAAGGACAACACCGGCTACGACCTGCGCGACCTGTTCATCGGCGCCGAAGGCACGCTCGGCATCATCACCGCCGCCGTGATGAAGCTGCACCCGCAGCCGGCCGCGCAGGTCACGGCGCTCGCGGCGCTCGAATCGCCGCATGCGGCGCTTGACTTCCTCGCGCTCGCGCAGCGCGCGGCCGGGCCGCTGCTGACGGGCTTCGAGCTGATGTCGGATTTCTGCATGCAGCTCGTCGGCAAGCACTATCCGCAGCTGCGCTACCCGTTCGCGCAAGCGCATCCGCAGACGGTGCTGCTCGAACTGTCGGACAACGAGAGCGAAGCGCACGCGCGCGCGCTGTTCGAGAAGCTGATGGAGGACGCGTTCGAGGCCGGCATCGTCGTCGATGCGGTGGTGGCGGAGAACCTCGCGCAATCGCGCGCGTTCTGGGACCTGCGCGAACACATCCCGCTCGCGCAGGCCGACGAAGGGCTCAACATCAAGCACGACATCGCGGTGCCGATCTCGTCGATCGCGCGCTTCATCGACGAGACCGATGCGGCGATCCAGCAGGCGGCGCCGGGGGCGCGGATGGTAACGTTCGGCCATCTCGGCGACGGCAACCTCCACTACAACGTGCAGACGCCCGCAGGCGGCGACCCGAAGGCGTTCCTCGCCGAATACCAGGCGCCGGTCAACCGGATCGTCTACGACAACGTGCACCGTCACCACGGCACGATCAGCGCGGAACACGGGATCGGCCAGCTGAAGATCGACGATGCGCAGCGCTACAAGTCGCCGGTCGAGATCGGGCTGATGCGCGCGCTGAAGGCCGCGCTCGATCCGCGCGGCCTGATGAACCCCGGCAAAGTGCTACGCTGAAGCCATCTCTTTCGGAGCGACGTTCGTGAAGATCCGCGTGCTGTCCGACCTGCATCTCGAAAGCAACCTGCCCGACGTGATTCCCCATGCCGACGCGGATCTCGTCGTGCTGGCCGGCGACATCCACAACCACGCGGAGGGCCTGCGCTGGGCCGCCGAGACGTTCGACCCCGAAGTGCCGGTGATCTACGTGCCGGGCAACCACGAGTACTACGACGGCGAGTTCGGCGCGCTCGAGGCGGCGATGCGCGACGCGGCGCGCGCGCTCGACAACGTGCATTACCTGAACAACGACGTCTACGTCGATCCGGCCGCGCGCTTCCGGGTGCTCGGCACGACGCTGTGGACCGACTTCGCGCTGTTCGGCGCGGACGACGCGAGCATCGCGCACGCGATCGATGCGGCGTCGCGCGTGATGCTCGATTTCAAGGGACTGATTCAGGTGACGTGGCCGCACGACGCAGCGGTACACGCGGGTGGCGACGCGCCGGCACGCGGCGCGGAGCGCGATTTCACGCCGGCCGATGCGCTCGCGCTGCACCGCCGCTCGCGGGCGTGGCTCGAAGCGCAGCTGGCTGCGCCGTTTGCGGGCAAGACGATCGTGGTGACCCATCACGCGCCGCACCGGCGCTCGCTGGCCGAGCGCTATGCGCAGGATCCGGTCTCGGCCGGGTTCGTCAGCGATCTGGCGGGGCTGGTGCGCGCACCGGTCGCCCTCTGGGCGCACGGTCACACGCATACGTCATTCGATTACCTGACGGAGGACGGCACGCGCGTCGTCTGCAATCCGCGCGGCTACATTCGCCGGCGCACCGGCGAGCTGGAAAACACCGCGTTCGCGTGGGACAAGGTCGTGGTGCTTGACGGGGTGGCCAACCGCGGGGCGGCCACCTGCTAGACGGCCCCGCTGCCCCGGCGCTTCAGCGCCCGAGGCGGCGCGCGGCTTCCGACGCCGAGCGCACCCGGACCGGCGCCGGCTGCAGCCGCGCCTTCATCGCGCGCAGCAGGTCGCGCGACGCGACGGCGCCAATCACGCCGAACAGGATTCCAAGGCCGATCATCAGGTGCGTATCCATTGCTTCTCCGTATTGCTGCAGTTCACTCTGATCCAGACACTATCAAACTGTCCGCCGGACGACCGTAAAAAAGTGTTGCGCGAACGACAAATCTCGTCAGATTTCGTGATCCCGCGACGTCATGTCGCGCGCGTGAACTGCTCCAGCGCGGCCTCGTCGGCGTCGAGCGTCGCCGGCAACTCGTCGCGCAGGAAATCGACCCAGGTCCGGATTTTCGCGTCGAGATACTGACGGGACGGGTACAACGCGTAGATGTTCATCGCGTGCGACCGGTATTCGGGCATCACGCGCACGAAATGGCCGTTGCGCAGGCCGGCGATCGCCGAGTAGATCGGCAGCACGCCGATGCCCATCCCTTCCCGCACGGCCACCGCGAGCGCCTCGGCGACGTTCACGCGAAACGGCGGCGCCGCCAGCACGACATGCTCGTCGCCGTTCGGCCCGGACAGCGTCCAGTCGTCGTAGTGAAAGCCCGGCGCGACCATGCCGAGACAGGTGTGGCGCGCGAGATCCTGCGGCTGTTGCGGCACGCCGTGCTGCTCGAGGTAGCGCGGCGACGCGCAGACAACGCTGTAGGATTCGCCGAGCCGCTGCGACACGAGCCCCGAATCCGGCAGGTCGCGGCCGACGACGATCGCGACGTCGTAGCCCTCGTCGAGCAAGTCCGGCATCCGCTGCGCGAGCGTCAGGTCGACGTGCACGTCCGGATAGCGCTCGCGATAGCGCGACACGGCCGGCACCGTGTAGTGCTGGCCGAGGCTCGTGAAGCAGTGCACCTTGAGCTTGCCCGACGGACGCGCGTGCGCGTCGCTCGCTTCCGCTTCCGCCTGGTCGACATACGCGAGGATCTGTTCGCAGCGCTGCAGATAGCGTTCACCGGCCTCGGTCAGCGCGATGCGGCGCGTGGTCCGGTTCAGGAGCCGGGTGCGCAGGTGCGCCTCCAGGTCCGAGACGGCGCGCGACGTATAGGCGGTCGTCGAATTCATCTGCTGCGCGGCCGCGGTGAAACTGCCCGCGTCGACCACGCGCATGAATACCCGCATGTTCTGTAACGTATCCATGCCATTACCCGTGAGAATCGGGGAGGATTGTTACACGCTCACCAACAAATATTATCTCAGCTTTTGTAAAAATGACTTGCACCGTTGTCCGTATATTCAGCAATTGCCTAAAAATATAATCCCTGTCGGCTCATCTATATCCGAAAGGGAGAAAATCGTGCAGTCTCCGGCAAAAAAAGGGACGCTCGCACTCGCGGTTCTTGCAGTCTCATTAATAATGGCCGGATGCGCGAGCATGGGCGACAACAAGCCGCAGTCCACGCAGATCGACCCGGGCGCGCTCGACGCCGGGGCCGCCATCCGCGCGGCCGACCGCGACGCGGGCTGGCCCGCGGCCGACTGGTGGCGGGCGTACCGCGATCCGCAGCTCGACGCGTGGATCGCCGCCGCGCAGGCCGGCAACCCGACGCTCGCCGCCGCGCAGGCGCGCGTGCGCGAGGCGCAGGCGATGGCCCGCGTCGCCCGCTCGGCCGAACTGCCGCAGATCAACGGCAACCTGTCGCTGATGCGCCAGCACTGGCCGGACAACGTGTTCTACGGCCCGGGACCGCTCGCGAACGCCGACACCTGGAACAACACCGGCACGCTCGGCCTGTCGTACCACCTCGACCTGTGGGGCAAGGACAAGAACGCGACCGAGCGCGCGCTCGACGTCGCGCACGCGAGCGCGGCCGACGCCCGCGCGGCGCGGCTCGAGCTCGAGGTCAACGTGGTGCGCGCCTACGTCGGGCTGTCGATGAACTACGCGCTGCTCGACCTCGCGCACGACACGTTCGAGCGCCAGCATGCGCTCGCGGAGCTCGCGCGCAAGCGGCTGCAGGCCGGCCTCGGCACGCAGCTCGAGGTCAGCCAGGCGGAATCGACGCTGCCCGACTACGAACGCCAGATCGATACGTACGAGGAAGCGATCCAGCTCGCCCGCCACCAGCTTGCCGCCCTCGCCGGCAAGGGGCCAGGCGCGGGCGATGCGATCGCGCGGCCGAAGCTCGCGCTCGACGCGCCGGCCGGCCTGCCGTCCGCGCTGCCGGCCGACCTGCTCGGCCGCCGGCCGGACGTCGTCGCGGCGCGCTGGACGGTCGACGCGCAGGCGCGCGGCATCGACGTCGCAAAGGCCGCGTTCTATCCGAACATCGACCTGCTCGCGACCGTCGGCGGCTTCGGCGTGACCGCGCCGTTCGCCGACTTCCTGCGCGCGATGAACGGCGGCTGGACCGCCGGCCCGGCGGTGTCGCTGCCGATCTTCGAAGGCGGCCGGCTGCGCGCGCAGCTCGGCGCGGCGTCGGCCGGCTACGACCAGGCGGTCGAGCGCTACAACCAGACGATCGTCGGCGCGCTCAAGGACATCGCCGACCAGGTCGTGCGGATCCGCTCGCTCGATACGCAGAAGAAGGATGCCGCCCGCTCGGTGGCCGCGAACGACCGCAGCTATCAGCTGTCGCGCGAAGGCTTCCGCCGCGGCCTGACCGATTACGTGAACGTGCTGGTCGCTCAGCAGCAGCTGTTGCGTGCGCAGGAAACGGCCGCGCGGATCGACGCGGAGCGCCTGTCCGCGCACGCGGCGCTGATGGCCGCGCTCGGCGGCGGCGTCGAGACGGGTGAGGATGTGCCGGGCGTCGCTACGCCGGGCGTCGGTGCGTCGGGCGCCAAGGCATCGGCGCCGGCTGCCGCCGCGTCGAATCCGAAAGCCGCCGGCGCATCGCCGCTCGCGAGCACCGACGCGGCCCACGCGCCGGCAGCCCGGTAACGCGGAGCGCTCATCATGCCAGCCACCTCTTCCGCCTCTCCGTCCGCCGGCAATCCGCCGTCGGCGTGGCTCGCCGCGCTCGGCGACTGGGCCCGCACCGACGGCGTCGCCTGGCTCTATCTCGTCAAGGCGCTGCTCGCGGCGTTCATCGCGCTCGGCGTGTCGATGCGCCTCGACCTGCCGGCGCCGAAGACCGCGATGACGACCGTGTTCATCGTGATGCAGCCGCAAAGCGGCGCGGTGTTCGCGAAGAGCTTCTACCGGGTCGCCGGCACGATCTTCGGACTCGTCGCGACGCTCACGTTCGTCTCGCTGTTTCCGCAGCAGCCGCAGCTGTTCCTGCTGTCCATCGCGCTGTGGATCGCGCTGTGCACGGCCGGCGCCGCGCGCAACCGCAACTTCCGCAGCTACGGTTTCCTGCTCGCCGGTTATACGACCGCGCTGATCGGCCTGCCCGCCTCGCAACACCCGGACGGCGCCTTCATGAGCGCGCTGACGCGCGTCTCCGAGGTGATCGTCGGGATCGTGTCGGCCGGCGTCGTCAGTGCGCTCGTGTTTCCGCAGTACACGGGCGAGCAGATGCGCACGACGGTCCGCAAGCGCTTCGGGAGTTTCGTCGACTACGTCGCGTCGGCGCTGTCCGGTCAGCTCGACCGCGCGCACATCGAAGCCATCCATACCCGCTTCGTCGCCGACGTGGTCGGTTTCGAAGCCGCGCGCAGCATGGCCGTGTTCGAGGATCCCGACACGCGCATGCGCAGCGGCCGCCTCGCGCGGCTGAACAGCGAGTTCATGAGCGCATCGAGCCGCTTTCACGCGCTGCACCAGCTGATGAACCGGCTGCACGCGGCCGGCGCGCAGGCCGCGATCGCGGCGATCGAACCGTATTTCCGCGAGATCGCGCCGCTGCTCACGCGCAACGGCGAACCCGTGCGCACGTCGGCCGACGCCGCGCACACAGCCGAACAGCTGCTCGCGTGGCGCGACGCGCTGCCGCGCCGCATCCGCGCGACGCGCGCGGAACTCGAAACGCAGCCCGACTGCCCGTTGCTCGACTTCGACACGGCCGCCGAGCTGCTGTACCGCTTCATCACCGACTTGCAGGAATATGCGGCGACCTACGCGTCGCTCGCGACCGCGACGCACGAGCGCGAACGCTGGATCGAACGCTACGAGCCGCGCACCAACCTGACGGCCTCGGTGATCGCGGGCATCCGCACCGCGACGGTGATCCTGGCGCTCGGCTGGTTCTGGATCGAGAGCGCCTGGCCGAATGGCGTCACGCTGGTGCTGACGGCAGCGGCAACCTGCGCACTCGCGTCGTCGACGCCGCGCCCGACCGCGATGTCCGCGCAAATGGCTATCGGCACGGCCCTCGCGGTCTGCACGGGTTTTCTGCTGACGTTCGGGATCTACCCGCGGATCGACGGCTTCGTGCTGCTGTGCGCGGCGCTCGCCCCACTGCTCGCGATCGGCATCTACATGACGCTGAAACCGAAGCTCGCGGGCTACGGCATGGGCTACCTGATCTTCTTCTGCTTCCTTGCCGGCCCGGACAGCATCACGCATTACGACCCGTCGAGCTTCATGAACGACGCGCTCGCGCTCGTGCTGTCGATGCTCGTATCGGCGATCGCGTTCGCGGTGCTGTTCCCGCCGACCGCGCCGTGGCTCAAGAAGCGCCTGTTCGCGGACCTGCGCCACCAGGCGGTCGCGGCCTGCCATGCTCGGCTCGCGGGCCTGCGCACCCGCTTCGAGAGCGGCGCGCGCGACCTGATGTACCAGGCGCACACGATCTCGGCCGATCAGCCCGACGTGCAGCGCGACGCGCTGCGCTGGATGTTCACGGTGCTCGAGACCGGCAACGCGACGATCGACCTGCGCGACGAACTCGCGACGCTGCCGCCCGACCCGCGCTATGCGCCGGCGACGCCGTGGCGGCGCGCAATCGAGACGATGCGCGCCGCGCTGTCCGCCCTGTTCACGCAGCCGAGCGCCGAGCGCTTCGATGCGACGCTCGCCGCGGCGAACGACGCGATCGACGCGACCCGTCAGACGCTCGACGCGTTCACGCCGTCGCGCGAGGAGCGCCACCGGCTGCAGCGCATCCTGAGCCATCTGCATTTCGTGCGCACCGCGCTGCTCGATCCGGAATCGCCGCTCGCGCCGCTCAATCGCAACCGCCCCGCGCGCGCCCAACAAGGAACCCCGTCATGATGCCGCGTGAACTCGCCATCCTCGATGCCTACATGCCCACGGTCGTGCTGATGTTCGTCATCGGCGCGCTGGCGACGTGGGCCGTCGACCGGCTGCTCGCCTACACCGGGCTCTACCGTCTCGTCTGGCACCCGTCGCTGTTCCGGGCCTGCCTTCTCGTCTGCATCTGCGGCGGGCTGAGCCTCGCCGTTTACCGTTGAACCACACCATCATGATCCTGCGAAAACTCTTCGGCTTCGTCGCGACGGCCGTCATCCTCATCGTCGCGATACTGATCGGGCGCTCATTGTGGGTGCACTACATGGATGATCCGTGGACGCGCGACGGGCGCGTGCGCGCCGAGATCGTCAACGTCGCGCCAGACGTGTCGGGCGCGATCGTCGAGCTGCCGGTGCACGACAACCAGCTCGTGAAGAAAGGCGACCTGATCATGCAGATCGACCCGTCGCACTACCAGATCGCGGTCGAGCAGGCGCAGGCGGCCGTTGCCGCCCGCCGTGCGGAACTGCAGATGCGCCGCGACGACGCGGCCCGCCGCGCGGACCTCGACGCGCTCGTCGTGTCGAAGGAAAACCGCGAGAACGCCGCGCACAGCGCGACGAGCGCCGATGCGCAGTACCAGCAGGCGCTCGCCGCGCTCGACGCCGCGAAGCTCAACCTCGAGCGCACGCGCGTCGTCGCGCCGGTCGACGGCTACATCACGAACCTGCAGACGTTCAAGGGCAACTACGCGGTGGCCGGCCAGGCCAAGCTCGCGATCGTCGACAGCCAGTCGTTCTGGGTCTACGGCTATTTCGAGGAAACCAAGCTGCCGCGCGTGACCGTCGGCGCGCCGGCCGAAATGCGACTGATGAGCGGCGGCGTGCTGAAGGGCCACGTCGAGAGCATCTCGCGCGGCATCTTCGATCGCGACAACCCGCAAAGCCGCGACCTCGTCGCCGACGTGAACCCGACCTTCAACTGGGTGCGCCTCGCGCAGCGCGTGCCGGTGCGGATCAAGATCGACGAAGTGCCCGACGGCGTGCTGCTGTCGGCCGGCACGACCTGCACGGTCATCATCGATCCGGACAAGCAGAAGAAGAAGTCGTAACGCGCGGCGGCCCGCCGGGCCGCCGCAATACCCTGCCGGCGCCTGCCGCGCGCGTCAGGCGCCAACAGGCGCCGTGAACCGGAAGCGCCCGACCAGCGCCTTCAGCGCCTGCGCCTGCTCGTCGAGCGCGCTCGCCGCGGCAGCCGCCTGCTCGACGAGCGCCGCGTTCTGCTGGGTGCCGGCGTCCATCTGCGTGACCGCGCGGCCGATCTCGTCGATGCCCGCGCTCTGCTCGCTCGACGCGGCCGAGATCTCGCCGATGATGTCGGTCACGCGCTTCACCGCGCGCACCACGTCGCCCATCGTGCGGCCCGCATCGTGCGCGAGCGCCGCGCCGTTCGCGACGCGCTCGACCGACGCGCCGATCAGCGCCCGGATTTCCTTCGCCGCGGTCGCCGCGCGCTGCGCGAGCAGGCGCACCTCGCCCGCCACCACCGAGAAGCCGCGCCCCTGCTCGCCGGCACGCGCCGCCTCGACCGCCGCGTTGAGCGCGAGGATATTGGTCTGGAACGCGATGCCCTCGATCACGCCGATGATGTCGCGGATGCTCTTCGCGCTCTCGTCGATCTCGCTCATCGTCGCGACGACCCGGTTGACCACCTCGCCGCCCGCCTCCGCGACCGTCGACGCGTTCTCCGCGAGGGCGCTCGCCTGCCGCGCGTTCTCGGCGTTCTGGCGCACCGTCGACGTCAGCTGCTCCATGCTGGCCGCGGTCTTCTCGAGCGCGACCGCCTGCTGCTCGGTGCGCTGCGACAGGTCGAGGTTGCCCACCGAGATCTCGCCGGACGCGGCCGCGATCGCCTCGGCGCTGACGGCGATCTCGGAGACCGTCGTCGCGAGCCCGGCCTGCATGTCGGACAGCGCGCGGACCATGCTGTCGCGGTCGCGCCGGCCGAGTGCGATCGGCTGCGTCAGGTCGCCCCGCGCGATGTCGGCGGCAATCGCCTTCGCGTACGCGGGCTCGCCGCCGAGCTGCGCGACGAGGCGGCGCACGACCCGCTCGGCGATCACCATCGCGAGCACGATCAGCGCGGCGGTCGACGCCGCGATCATCGCGAACGACGACGAGAAGATCGTCGACGACGCATCGAGCGTCGCCTTCGATTTCGCGCCGCGCGTCTTCACGAGTTCGCCGACGAGCCTTTCGAGCTTGCCCGTCTCGACGAGCAGCGACACGTCCTGCGTGCCGACCTGCCAGTTCATCTGCGACAGGTCGAGCGGCTGCGCGCGCACCAGCGTGACGAAATCACGGAGATGGCCGCTCCAGCCGCCGACCGCCGATGCGAACGCGCGCAGCCGCGCCGAATCGTCCGCGTCCGCAGAATCCGCATAGCGCTGCAGCGTGCCGAGCGCCTTGCCGATCGACGCGAGCCCCGCATCGATCTCGGCGCCGAGCTCGTCGCGCTCCTTCGCGGTCGTCGCGGTCAGCAGCATCTTCTGCGCGCGGCTCGCGCGCAGCACTTCGGCCCGCACTTCCTGCGCCGCGCGGCTCGCGACGTGCCCCTGCTCGTAGACCGACGCGATCGAGCCGTTCAGGCGGCTGATCTGCGCGAGCGAAAACACCCCGATCGCGAGCGTGCCGGCCAGCAGCACCGCGAACGCGGCGCGCAGCGTCGCCTTGACGCTCCAGGGTTGGCGCGCACGCCGGGCGGCACGCTTGGCGCCGTCGCCCGGCGCGTCGACAGGAGCGCCCGCCTGCGGACGCAGTGAAGCTGCATTCATCGATAGAGTCCCCATATTGATCACGCTGCCGGAAAGGTCGGTTCCGGCGGCCGGCGCGATGGCTGTCGCGCCCGCGCGTCCGCCCCGGCGCGGCTCGTGGCCGGCGTCCGGGGCGGCGCGCTCGTCTGGTTATTTCGTCGGTTCTACGGCAGCCGGCGGCATTCCTTGAGTCCGGTAAAACGCGCATCCGGTGCAACGCAGCCCGACACGGCGCACACCGCCAGCGTTATACCCGGCCAAAAAGGCGCGCGACCGGCGATGTGCCCCTCAATGTCTGATTTGCGACAAAACTTGGCCGGACATTCACAATGCGCCACATTACACTTGCTTGACGCTGCAACGATCCAAACGCGCCGTCCCGCACCCAGCGCGCCCCGCCACCCCAACCCGCTCAGCTCACATGGAAACCAGCCTCGACACGCGCGCCGCCGGCCAGGCCGCGCCGGCCGCCCCCTTGCCGCACGCGGCGCCTGCCGCCCCCGCGGCCCGCACCGTCTATCCGGTGCTCGGCGCGATCAGCTTCTCGCACCTGCTCAACGACATGATCCAGTCGCTGATCCTCGCGATCTATCCGATGCTCAAGAGCCAGTTCGCGCTGTCGTTCGCGCAGATCGGCCTGATCACGCTGACCTACCAGATCACCGCGTCGCTGCTGCAGCCGCTCATCGGGCTCTATACCGACAAGCGCCCGCAGCCGTACTCGCTGCCGGTCGGCATGGGCTTCACGCTGGCGGGGCTGCTGCTGATGTCGGTCGCGCCGAGCTTCGGCGTGCTGCTGGTCGCCGCGGCGCTCGTCGGCTGCGGGTCGTCGGTGTTCCATCCGGAATCGTCGCGCGTCGCGCGGATGGCGTCGGGCGGCCGTCACGGGCTCGCGCAGTCGGTGTTCCAGGTCGGCGGCAACGCGGGCTCGGCGCTCGGGCCGCTGCTCGCCGCGCTGGTCGTGATTCCGCACGGCCAGCCGAGCATCGCGTGGTTCTCGGCCGCCGCGCTCGTCGCGATGGTCGTGCTCACGCGCATCGGCCACTGGTACAAGCAGCATCCGTCGATGCGCAAGAAAGGCGCGCCTGCCGCGCACGCGACGCTGCCGCGCAACCGCGTGATGCTCGCCACAGGCGTGCTGGTGCTGCTCGTGTTCTCGAAGTACTTCTATCTCGCGAGCATCAACAGCTATTTCACGTTCTACCTGATCGACAAGTTCCACCTGTCGGTGCAGGCCGCGCAGTTCCACCTGTTCGTGTTCCTCGCGGCCGTGGCCGCCGGCACGCTGATCGGCGGGCCCGTCGGCGACCGCATCGGCCGCAAGTACGTGATCTGGGCGTCGATCCTCGGCGTCACGCCGTTCACGCTGCTGCTGCCGTACGCGAACCTGTTCTGGACGAGCGTGCTGTCGGTGATCATCGGGGTCGTGCTCGCGTCCGCGTTCGCCGCGATCATCGTCTACGCGACGGAGCTGATGCCCGGCAAGGTCGGCATGGTCGCGGGGCTGTTCTTCGGCCTCGCGTTCGGGCTCGGCGGCGTGGGCGCGGCGGTGCTCGGCCAGCTCGCCGACGCGACGAGCATCGCGTTCGTCTACAAGGTGTGCTCGTTCCTGCCGCTCATCGGCGTGCTGACGGTGTTCCTGCCGAACCTCGAAGGCAGCCGGCGCGCGTAGCGCGGGCAAGGCGGCGGGGCCGGCGCGCGGCGACGCGCGACGGCCCCGCCAAGGACCGGACGACGGTGGCGCTCAGGCCGCCGTCGCCGCATGCAGCGTCAGGAAACGCTTGAGGATGCCGGACGAATAGGTGCTCGCGATTTCCGACAGGAAATGCGAGAACGACTGGGTCGCGTGATCGTCGGCGGTGTCGGAGATCGTGCGCACGAGCGCGAACGGCACGCCGTGCTCGACGCACACCTGCGCGATCGCCGCGCCTTCCATCTCGACCGCGAGCGCGTCCGGCAGCGCGTCGCGCAGCGCGACGACCTCGCGCTCGCTCGACACGAAGCGGTCGCCGCTGATCACGAGCCCGTTGCGCAACTGCGCGCCGGCCAGCCGGAAGCGTTCGGCGAGCGCGCCGCCCTCTTCCGCGATGAACTGCGCACACGCGGCCTTCAGGCGCGCGGACAACTCGGCGTCGGTGTCGAAATGCGTGGTGCCGAGCAGCGGCACCTCGTAGCGCGGAAACAGCGGCGACGCGTCGAGATCGTGCTGCAGCAGCGTATCCGCGACGACGACGTCGCCGACCCGCACCGCGCGCGCGACGCCGCCCGCGACGCCCGTAAACACGACGCCCGCGACGCCGAACACGTGGATCAGCGCACTGACCGTCGCGGCGGCCGCGACCTTGCCGATCCGCGCGAGCGTGACGACGCACGCCGCGCCGTGCACGGTGCCGACGTGATAGTCACGGCGGCCGAGCGTGACCGTCTCGACCGCGCCCTCGGCGCGCATCGCGGCGATCAGGTCGCCGAGTTCCTCGGGCAGCGCGGCGAGAATGCCGAGCGGCTTGCCCGGCGAAGAAGACGTGATAGCCATGCTCATTCGACCGCCTGCAGTTTCGCGACCGCGAGCGCGAGCCATTTCTCGCCGTGCCGCTTGAATTTCACCTGGGCCTTCGCATCCGCGCCGTTGCCTTCGAGCGCGGTGACGGTGCCTTCGCCGAACTTGGTGTGGAACACCTGCTGGCCGACCCGGAAGCCGGTGTCGGCCGCGCGCTGCTGATTCGCGAACGCGGGCAACGGCGCCGACACGGCCGCGTCGACGACCTGCTCGCGCCCGGCGCCCGGCCGCGCGAACCAGTCGCGGCCCCAGCCCGCGTTGTCGCTGCGACCGCCGCCCCAGCGCGCGCCCGCCTCGACCTTCGGCGTCAGCCACTTCAGCACATGCTGCGGCAACTCGTCGAAAAAGCGCGAGCGCACGTTGTAGCGCGTCTGCCCATGCAGCATCCGGCTCTGCGCGAACGACAGGTAGAGCCGCTCCTTCGCGCGCGTGATCGCGACATACATCAGGCGGCGCTCCTCCTCGAGGCCGTCGGATTCGAGCACGCTGTTCTCGTGCGGGAACAGCCCCTCCTCGAGGCCGGTGATGAACACCGCCGCGAATTCGAGGCCCTTCGCCGCATGCACCGTCATCAGCTGCACCGCGTCCTGCCCGGCCTGCGCCTGGTTGTCGCCTGCCTCGAGCGACGCATGGGACAGGAAGCCCGCGAGCGGCGTCATCGTGTCGGGGTTCTGCGCGGGGTCGCCCGGGGACGCCGGGTCGAGCACGTCGACCAACGCGCCGTCCGGCTGGGCGCCAAGTTCCGGCGCCGCGATCGCGCCCGCGCGCAGCGGGATCGAGCGGGCCGGCGTGTCGAGCCCGTAGCCTTCCTCGCTAACGAACGCGGTCGCCGCGTTGACGAGTTCCTGCAAGTTCTCGAGACGGTCCTGGCCTTCGCGCTCGCCCTGGTAGAAATCGGCGAGGCCGCTCGCGCGCACCACGTATTCGACCGTCTCCGGCAGGCTCATCTGCTGCGTATCGGCGCGCATCTTCGCGACCACGTTCGCGAACGCGCCGAGGCTCGTGCCGGCCTTGCCGGTCACGTACGGGATCGCGGCGGCCATCGCGCAGCCGTACAGGCGCGCCGCGTCGGCGAGCTGCTCGATCGAGCGCGCGCCGATGCCGCGCGCCGGAAAGTTCACGACGCGCGCGAACGCGGTGTCGTCGTTCGGGTTGTCGATCAGGCGCAGGTACGCGAGCGCGTGCTTGACTTCCTGCCGCTCGAAGAAGCGCAGGCCGCCGTACACGCGGTACGGGATGCCGGCCGTCATCAGCGTGTGCTCGATCGCGCGCGACTGCGCGTTGCTGCGGTACAGGATCGCGACCTCGCTGCGCGCCATCCCGGTATTGATCAGCGAGCGGACCTCCTCGACGATCCAGCCGGCTTCCTGCGAATCGGTCGTCGCCTCGTACACGCGCACGGGCTCGCCGTGGCCGGCATCGGTGCGCAGGTTCTTGCCGAGGCGATGCGCGTTGTTCGAGATCAGGTGGTTCGCGGCGTCGAGGATGTTGCCGTGCGACCGGTAGTTCTGCTCGAGCTTGATCAGGTTGCGCACCCGGAACTCGTCCTCGAAGTCGCGCATGTTGCCGACGTTCGCGCCGCGGAACGCGTAGATCGACTGGTCGTCGTCGCCGACCGCGAAGATCGCGTTCTGGCCGCCCGCGAGCAGCTTGAGCCACGCGTACTGCAGCTTGTTCGTATCCTGGAACTCGTCGACGAGGATGTGCTTGAAGCGCGCCTGGTAATGCGCGCGCAGCGGCGGGTTGTGCGCGAGCAGCTCGTAGCAGCGCAGCAGCAGCTCGGGGAAGTCGACGACACCTTCGCGCTGGCACTGCTGGTCGTACGCCTGGTAGATCTCGACGAACTTGCGGTTGAAGCTGTCGGTCGCGTCGACCTTGTCCGGCCGCAGCCCCTGCTCCTTCGCGTTGTTGATGAAGTACTGGACGTTCTTCGGCGGGTATTTCTCGTCGTCGATGTTCGCGCCTTTCATCAGCCGCTTGATCGCGGACAGCTGGTCGGACGTGTCGAGGATCTGGAAGGTCTGCGGCAGGCCCGCGTCGCGGTAGTGCGCGCGCAGCATCCGGTTGCACAGGCCGTGGAACGTGCCGATCCACATCCCGCGCGTATCGATCGGCATCATCGCCGACAGGCGCGCCATCATCTCGCGCGCGGCCTTGTTCGTGAAGGTGACGGCGAGCACGGTCGCGGGCGACGCGTAGCCCTGCCGGATCAGCCACGCGATCCGCGTGATCAGCACCCGCGTCTTGCCGCTGCCCGCCCCCGCGAGGATCAGCGCCGGTTCGTTCGGCAACGTGACGGCGGCGTATTGTTCAGGGTTGAGATTCGCGAGCAGATCGGGCATAAAGGGCGACGCGGAAAGCGATGATGGGATGCAAAACGCACATTATAAGTCGCGTGCGCTCGCTCGCCGCTCAACGCGTCACCTTCCCTGCCGTCTTGCGTGGCGGCACCGCTCGCGCAACCGACGGCGCCAGTCCTTCGTGACACTCCGCGGCACTCGAGTGACCCGCGTCATTTCCCGCGCCGCCCGGCGGGTTTGTCCCCAATCCAGGCGGGATGCGGCACGTACCGGCGCACTTGCTCGTCGAGTTCAGGGCTGTGGTACAGGCCCAGGCATTTCAGCAGATCGAATGTGGCGCCGGCGTAGCCTTCCACGGGATTGGTGTAATCGCGGCGCAAAAAGCGTTCCACCAGTTGATCGACCGCCCGATCGCCCTTGCCCTCATCGTAATAAGTCCATTCCAGGAACGCGCTCTTGGTGATATTGGCATCCTTGCCCGCCGGAGAACCTTGATAAGCGACCGACAGGCATGCCGCCAATGCCCTGTCTTTATAGTTTTCCGCATTGGTGCGATGCACGGCCATGACGGAATCGGCAGCTTCAGCCGACAGTGCGGAACACAGCGCGATGGCAACGACTGCATGAAAAACACTCATTTGAGCGACCAGAAACATGCGTTGCGAGTGCGATAGGTTGCCCCCGGCTCGTTGAAATAACAGGCGTCGTAGCAATGACTTCCGTTGTAAAGCGTCGCATGACCGCTGGCGTCGCTCCAGCCATGCACCTCGAAAAGGATAAGGCCACACTTTTCCGACAGCGCGCCCCCTCCGCTCGGCGGACAGGCGATGGTCTGCGGCGCACCCCAGACAGTTTTCAGAAAGGAAGCGACATCCTTGACTCGATAGAAATAGTTCCGGTGATCGCCCCCCTTTCTGGTCTTGCCCGACATAGATGGAATAATCACGCCGGCCTCATTCAGGATATAGCTCATACGAACCGCACACGTGTTCCTCCACGGATTTCTCTTATCCCGGATATGAGCGGCGACGTCTCCCCCGACCACCCGTGCCACTCTCTCGCCGGAATTGGCCGGATCGTAGATTTTCCCTGATGCTGCCCACGCGGCAGCAAACGTCGGTCGTGTCATCTCTCATCCTCCCATGGCAGAGGTTGGCATCGCTGTCGGCGCTTCGCTCCAAATCAACACTGCAACACTGCGAGTGGACATACTCGCTTGCTTCGTACATCCAGCTCCCGGAAATCACACCGGCACGACAAGAATCCGCGCGCTCAAGCCGCGGACAGAAATCGCAATTTAGTCGGTCCAGCACGCGACGGCGATAGGATGAGTTCGAATTTGCTGCGAGCCGCGCACGGCCCGGCCCGGCGCGCGTCGATTTATAATGCGACGTTTACGTATCCAATTCACGCAATTTTCAGCAGATTTCCGACCATGAGCGACAGCACGCTGGCGAAGAGTTTCGAACCCCACACCATCGAGTCCCAATGGGGGCCGGAGTGGGAAAAACGCGGCTATGCCGCCCCGGCGTTCGATCCGAGCCGGCCCGATTTCGCGATCCAGCTGCCGCCGCCGAACGTCACGGGCACGCTGCACATGGGGCACGCGTTCAACCAGACGATCATGGACGGCCTCGCCCGCTACCACCGGATGCTCGGCGAGAACACACTGTGGGTGCCGGGCACCGACCACGCGGGGATCGCGACCCAGATCGTCGTCGAGCGCCAGCTCGACGCGCAAGGCGTGTCGCGCCACGACCTCGGCCGCGAGAAGTTCGTCGAGCGCGTGTGGGAATGGAAGCAGGAGTCCGGCTCGACGATCACGCGCCAGGTGCGCCGCCTCGGCGCATCGACCGACTGGTCGCGCGAGTACTTCACGATGGACGACAAGATGTCGGCCGCCGTGCGCGACGTGTTCGTCACGCTCTTTGAACAGGGCCTGATCTACCGCGGCAAGCGCCTCGTCAACTGGGATCCGGTGCTGCTGACCGCGGTGTCCGACCTCGAAGTCGCGAGCGAGGAAGAGAACGGCCACCTGTGGCACATCCGCTACCCGCTCGTCGACGGCTCGGGCACGCTGACCGTCGCCACCACCCGCCCCGAGACGATGCTCGGCGACGTCGCGCTGATGGTCCATCCGGAAGACGAGCGCTACAAGCACCTGATCGGCCAGCTCGTGAAGCTGCCGCTGACCGACCGCGAGATCCCGGTGATCGCCGACGACTACGTCGATCGCGAATTCGGCACCGGCGTCGTGAAGGTCACGCCCGCGCACGACTTCAACGACTACCAGGTCGGCCTGCGCCACAACCTCGCGCCGATCGAGATCCTGACGCTCGACGCGAAGATCAACGACAACGGCCCCGAGCAATACCGCGGCCTCGACCGCTTCGACGCGCGCAAGGCGATCGTCGCCGACCTCGACGCGCAGGGCTTCCTCGAATCCGTGAAGCCGCACAAGCTGATGGTGCCGCGCGGCGACCGCACGGGCGTCGTGATCGAGCCGATGCTGACCGACCAGTGGTTCGTCGCGATGACGAAGCCGGCGCCGGAAGGCACGTTCAATCCGGGCAAGTCGATCACCGAAACGTCGCTCGACGTGGTGCGCAACGGCCAGATCAAGTTCGTCCCGGAAAACTGGACGACCACCTACTACCAGTGGCTCGAGAACATCCAGGACTGGTGCATCTCGCGCCAGCTGTGGTGGGGCCACCAGATCCCCGCGTGGTACGGCGAGAACGGCGAGGTGTTCGTCGCGCGCAGCGAGGAAGACGCGCGCGCGCAGGCCGCCGCGAAGGGCTACACGGGCGCGCTGAAGCGCGACGCCGACGTGCTCGACACGTGGTTCTCGTCGGCGCTCGTGCCGTTCTCGTCGCTCGGCTGGCCGAACGAAACGCCTGAGCTTTCGCACTTCCTGCCGTCGTCGGTGCTCGTCACCGGCTTCGACATCATCTTCTTCTGGGTCGCCCGGATGGTGATGATGACGACCCACTTCACCGGCAAGGTGCCGTTCCACACCGTCTACGTGCACGGCCTCGTGCGCGACGCGGAAGGCCAGAAGATGTCGAAGAGCAAGGGCAACACGCTCGACCCGATCGACATCGTCGACGGCATCGACCTCGAGACGCTGGTCGCGAAGCGCACGACGGGCCTGATGAACCCGAAGCAGGCCGCGACGATCGAGAAGAAGACGCGCAAGGAATTCCCGGACGGCATCGCCGCGTTCGGCACCGATGCGCTGCGCTTCACGATGGCGTCGATGGCGACGCTCGGCCGCAACGTGAACTTCGACCTCGCGCGCTGCGAAGGCTACCGCAACTTCTGCAACAAGCTGTGGAACGCGACGCGCTTCGTGCTGATGAACTGCGAAGGCCACGACTGCGGGCGCGACAAGCCGGAACTCTGCGGCGCGGGCGACTGCGGCCCGGGCGGCTATCTCGACTTCTCAGCGGCCGACCGCTGGATCGTGTCGCTCCTGCAGCGCACCGAGGCCGACATCGCGAAGGGCTTCGCGGACTACCGCTTCGACAACATCGCGAACAGCATCTACAAGTTCGTCTGGGACGAGTACTGCGACTGGTATCTCGAACTCGCGAAGGTGCAGATCCAGAACGGCACGCCCGAGCAGCAGCGCGCGACGCGCCGCACGCTGCTGCGCGTGCTGGAAACGGTGCTGCGCCTCGCGCATCCGATCATCCCGTTCATCACCGAGGCGCTCTGGCAGAAGGTCGCGCCGCTCGCGGGCCGTTATCCGCAGGGCAAGGCCGAGGGCGAAGCGTCGCTGATGACGCAGGCGTACCCGGTCGCGGATCTCAAGAAGATCGACGAGGCGTCCGAACAATGGGCGGCCGACCTGAAGGCGATCATCGACGCGTGCCGCAACCTGCGCGGCGAGATGAACCTGTCGCCGGCAACCAAGGTGCCGCTGCTCGCGGCGGGCGAAGCCGAGCGCCTGCGCGCGTTCGCGCCGTACGTGCAGGCCCTCGCCCGCCTGTCCGACGTGCAGATCCTCGCGGACGAAGCCTCGCTCGACCGGCAAGCGCACGGCGCGCCGATCGCGATCGTCGGCCAGAACAAGCTGGTGCTGAAGGTGGAGATCGACGTCGCGGCGGAACGCGAGCGCCTGTCGAAGGAAGTCGCACGCCTGACGGGCGAGATCACGAAGTGCAACGCGAAGCTCGGCAACGAGGCGTTCGTCGCGAAAGCGCCGCCCGCGGTCGTCGAGCAGGAGCAGAAGCGCCTCGCCGAATTCCAGAGCACGCTCGCGAAACTCAGCGCGCAGCTCGAGCGTCTGCCGGCGTAACAATCCGTAAGGCTGTTTGCGCCCACTGTAATGCGGGCGCGAACATAACCCGCAGTGTCGATTACAGGAACAAAGGTCCGATCATGTTGAAAGTCACCAAGGCAGTATTTCCGGTCGCCGGCCTCGGAACGCGCTTCCTGCCCGCGACGAAGGCCAGCCCGAAGGAGATGCTGCCCGTCGTCGACAAGCCGCTGATCCAGTACGCGGTCGAGGAAGCGATCGCCGCCGGCATCACGGAAATGATCTTCGTCACCGGCCGCAGCAAGCGCGCGATCGAGGACCATTTCGACAAGTCGTACGAAATCGAAGCGGAACTCGAGGCGCGCGGCAAGGAAAAGCTGCTGGAACTGGTGCGCAGCATCAAGCCGAGCCACGTCGACTGCTTCTACGTGCGCCAGCCTGAAGCGCTCGGCCTCGGCCATGCGGTACTGTGCGCGGAGAAGCTGGTCGCGGACAACCCGTTCGCGGTGATCCTCGCCGACGACCTGCTCGACGGCAACCCGCCCGTGATGAAGCAGATGGTCGACGTGTTCGACCACTACCACAGCTCGGTGATCGGCGTCGAAGAGATCCCGCCGTCGGAGACGAGGTCGTACGGCATCGTCGACGGCAAGGAATGGGAAGAGTCGATCATCAAGATGTCGGCGATCGTCGAGAAGCCGGCGCCGGAAGTCGCGCCGTCGAACCTCGGCGTGGTTGGCCGCTACATCCTGAAGCCGCGGATCTTCGAGCACCTGCGCGCGCTGAAGCCGGGCGCGGGCGGCGAACTGCAGCTGACCGACGCGATCGAGGCGCTGCTCGCCGACGAGCAGGTGCTGGCGTACAAGTACCAGGGCACCCGCTACGACTGCGGCAGCAAGCTCGGCTACCTGAAGGCGACCGTCGAATTCGCGCTGCGCCACCCGGAAGTCGGCACGGAGTTCGACGAGTATCTGCGCACGCGCGGCGTGCGACCGGCCGCCTGAGTGCGGCACGGGCCCGCCGCGGCGGGCCCTGACCGGCCGGCGCTCAGCGCGCGGCGGCCGGCTTCACCGAGACGACGCCCGGCATTGCGCCCGCGTCGTCTTTTTGCGTTTTCGTCTCGACGAGCCAACCTGCGCCCGCCTCGAACGGCAGCTTCGCGAGCGCGCTCTTCACGAGCGCCGGCGCGGCGTGCTGCGTGCCCGGCTCGCGATCGCGCAGCGCGGCCGACACGCGATAGACGTCCGCACCCGACTTCGCATCGACGAACCGCAGCGTCAGCACGTGGCGATAGACCTTGCCGGCGAACGGCAGCCCGAACGGCGCCGGCCCGTCGACCGCGACGCAGGCACTGCTCGCGCCGCCGCACCGCTCGGCCGTGGCCGCGACCGCCGCGAGCTGTGTCGCGTACGCGATCGACAGCCGGTAGCGCGCATCCTTGAGCGGCTGCACATCGAACCCGCGCCGCGCGAGCTCGTCGTGCACGAGCGCCTCGATCTGCCGGTATTGCTCGTCGCCCGCCTGCGCGTCGGTGCGCACGAAACCATAGTCGTGCGTGCCCGACGCGAATGCGTCCGGCTGCCCGACCGCGCTCACGCCGGTGGTCACGCCGGCGCAACCCGTCAACAGCGCCGCCGCCAGCGCGGCCGCCGCCCATTCGTGTTTCATGACTTTCCCCATTGCTTGCCGCCGCGCCCGGCCCTGTCAGGCGAACGGCTCGTCGATCGTGGGCAGCGCCACCGTCACCGCGGTGCCGACGCCCACTTCGCTTTCGACCGTCACGCTGCCGCCGTGGCGCGTGACGACCGTCTTCACGAATGCCATGCCGAGCCCGGAACCCGAAATCTCGGGCCGCTCGCCGGCATGGAACCGCTTGAAACGTTCGAACAGATGCCGCTGGTCTTCCGGCGCAATGCCGTACCCCTGATCGCGAATCGTACAGAACATCCGCTTCGACCCGTGCTCGATCGACAGCGTACACGCGATCACGGTGTCCGTCGGACTGTACTTGACCGCGTTGTTCAGCAGGTTCACGAACGCGCGCGTGATCAGCGAACGGTCCGCGCGCACCCAGCACATCTCGCCGCCGATGTCCGTGTCGACGCGGATGCGCTTGGCCTGCGCCTGCGGCCACACCTCGTCGCTCGCATCGATCAGCACGTCGACGAAGCTCGTCGCCTCGAGCTGGTACACCTGCGATTCCGCGCGCGCGAGCTGCACGAACTCGTCGGCGAGCGACAGCGCGCGATACGCATAACGCTCGATCCGCGCGAGCAGCCCGCGCACGTCATCGGACTCGATGCGCTGCCGCTCGATCTCGACGAGCGCAAGGATCGACGACTGCGGCGAGCGCATGTCGTGCGACAGCAGGTGCAGCGCTTCCTCGCGCTGGCGCTCGGCCGCATGCAGCTCGGTCACGTCGACGAGGCCGGCGATCCAGCCGGTCACCCGCCCCTGCGCGTTCGTGCACGGCGCGTAGCGTAGCAGATGATCGAGGCCGTCGCGATCGCGCACCTCGATGCCCCGCTCCATCGCCGCATGGTCCGACTCGAGCGTCGGGTCGAGCACGGCCGGCCAGCGCTGGCTGATCGCGGCGTCGTGTTCGGCGTTGCCGTCGACCGTCTTCACGAACGCCAGCTCGCCGAGCGCGGCGCGCAGCGGCAGCCCCTCCGGCAGCGGCAGCGCGAGCCGCGCCCCGTACCGCTTCGCCGCGTGATTCGCGATCAGCACGGTGCCGGCCAGGTCGGTGACGAAGATCGGCTCGGGCATGCTGTCGAGGCTGTCCCACACGAAGCGCTTCATGTCCTGCACGCGCTGCGCGGCCTGCGCCATCAGCGCCATCTGCCGCTCCAGCACGTCGCCGCCGACGCTTTGCGTGCGCGGCGCCTCCGGCAGCAGGTGCGGTTCGTCGGCCAGCCGCTGCAGCTCGCGGCGCAGGTACGACATCGTCATCTCGAGCCGCCGCCAGTTCCAGATCGGATACACGGCGATCAGCCCGAAGATCGCCGGCGCGGGCGACAGCCAGAGCCGCCCTTCGTACAGCAGCGCCGCGCTCGCGATGACGGCCAGCCCCGCGAGACTCAGCGTCAGCAGCAGCGCGCGCCACGGCGACAGCATCAGGAAGCCGGCCAGCAGCACGGCGAGCGGCAGCAGCGACGCGACGAACAGCCCCACGCGCGACACCGGCGAGATCGTCCGGCCGGTCGTCAGCATGTCGAGCACGCCGGCATGGATGTAGACCCCCGCGAGCGGCCCGAAGTCGCCGGACACGGGCGTCGCGAAACGGTCGTACAGCCCCGACGCGGTCACGCCGACGACGACGATCTTGCCGCGCAGCGTGTCCGCCGGCACGCGTCCGTCGAGCACGTCGTCGAACGACAGCGTCGGATACGCGGGCGTGTTGCGGCTGAACGGGATCAGGTAGCGGCCCTCGCCGCGCGCGTCGCGCGACAGGTCGTGCGCGCGCGCGAGCGGCGCGCCGCTCGCCGGATGCAGCTTGCCGGCCGCGATCGCGTCGAACACGGGCACCATCAGCTGCGGCCAGCGCATGCGGCCGTCGCTTTCGAACAGCGCGACGCTGCGCACGATGCCGTCGGGATCGACCTCGAGATTGATGTGGCCGAGGCCTGCGGCGCGCGCCGCGAGCGCCGGCACCGGCGGATCGACGGTGCGCGTGCCGTCCTGGCGCTCGGGGCTCAGCAGGATCGGCAGGAAGGTCGGCACCCGGCCGAGCCCGTCCGCGAACGCGCGATCGTCCGCCGACGGCTCCGTGAACAGCACGTCGTAGACCACGGCGGCCGGCTTCACGCGCGCGAGCGCGGCGAGCAGCCGCGCGTGCACGTCGCGCGGCCACGGCCAGCGGCCGAGCGCCGCGACGCTCTGGTTGTCGATGTCGACGACCACGATGTCAGGCGACAGCGGCAGGCTGCGCAACATCAGCAGGCGGTCGTAGATCAGGCCGTCGACGCTCGTCGACGCGCGCCCGAGCGCGCACGCGAGGATCACCACGATCCCGAGGCAGCCGATCGCGATCCATTCGATGAGGAAGCGGCGGCCGAGCCGCCGCCGCGGGGAAACGGAGTCGGGTTTCATGCGCCGCGGGTCAGCGCGACAGCGTGAACGCGCCGACCGGACTCATCTTCTCGTAGAAGCGGCCGCCGTCGAATTCCTCGACGATCACCGCCCAGAAATACTCGCCGGGCGGCAAGTGCGCGACGGTGATCTGCCGCGCCTGCAAGCCGACCTCGTCGACGACCGGCGCGCTCAGGTCCTTCGACCTCGACAGCAGGAACCGGTAGCGCGCGTTCGCGGCCGCGCCGTTCGACGACCAGCGGAACGCGTAGCCGCCGGGGCCGGGCGTCGCGGTCGCGTCGAGCCCCATCAGCCGCCGCTCGAACGCGTAGGTGCGCGGCCGCCCTTCGAGACCGTTGTCGTCGATCGCCGAGATTCGCACGAAATACGTGCCGTTCGGCACGTTGCGGAACACCGCGCGCGGCGTATCCGTGCGGGTCTGGCTGAACAGGTCGATCAGCCCGGCATCGTGCGCCAGCTGCACGTGATACGCGCGGGCGCGAGCGAGCGGCGCGAGTTCGAACGCGACGTCGGGCTCGTCCTGCACCTTTCCGGGCGCGGCGAGCGCCGGCGCGGGCAGCAGCTCGACCGGGGCGCCGATCGCGCCGGACGACGTGGCGACGCTGCCGTAGTTCGCGGGCACGAGCGTCGCGCCCGCCGGACGCTGGCTGCGCGCGACGCCCACTGCGCCGTCGAGCACCTCGACACGCGTCGTCGCGTTGCCGGCGGCGTCGTAGTTGACCCGGAAGTGCGTGCCGCGCACGCCGGCCACGACCGACGGCGAGCGGATCTGGAAGCGGTCGTCGCGCTTCTTCAGGTGGGTGACCTCGCTGTCGACGGCACCGCGCGTCAGCTCGAACTCGCGGTCGAGGGTGCCCGTCAGCACGGTGCGGCGCAGCGTCTTCAGGTCGAGCTGGCTGTCGGGCGGCAGGCTCATGTGCGTGCCGTCGGCGAGCTCGAGCGTGACGAAGCCGTTCGCGCCGGTGCGCACGCGGTCGCCTTCGGTCAGCGTCGCATCGACCGCAAGCGGCGCGAAAGCTTCGCCGGACGCGCGCTCGGCAGCCCCCTGCACCGCGACGACACGGACGGACAGCTGTTCCTTGCGCAGCCGCGCGACCGGCAGCTTCAGCGCGAGGCCGGGCTGCAGGCGCTTCGGCGCGGGCACGCCGTTCATCTGCGCGAGCACCTGCCAGTCGTCCGGGCCCTGCAGGTAGCGCTCGGCGACGTCGTACAGCGTGTCGCCGGCGCGCGTCGTATAAACGACCGTCTTGCCGGCCGCGCGGGCCCGCGACTGCGCGGCTGCCGGCTGGGCCGCGACGGCGGCCGCGAGCAGGCACGCCGCGCCGAGGGCCGCGGCGCGCAGACGCGCCGCGCGCAGGCTCGGCACGCCTGACGTGCGTTGGGCGCTCCCCATGATCACTCCGGTTCCCCTTGGCCGACCCGCTCGAGCCGGTAGCCGTAGCCGTAGATCGGCGCGAGGCGGTAGCCGTTTTCCGGCCGCAGGCCGAGCTTCGTGCGCAGCATCGAGATGTGCGTGTCCATCGTGCGCGACGGGATGTCGGTCGCCTGCTTCCAGACGAGGTCGAGAATGTGCGCGCGCGACAGCGGCCGGTCCAGATGCTGGAACAGCAGCAGCGCAAGCTCGAATTCCTTCTGCGTGAGGCTCACCGGCTTGTCGCCGACGTAGGCCTGCTTCAGGTTCACGTCGAAGCGGAACTGGTCGAATTCGCGCACCGCCGCCTCGACGTTGACCGGATACGCGCGGCGCAGCAGCGAGCCGATGCGCGCGCGCAGGATCGGCCCGGACACCGGCTTGACGACGTAATCGTCCGCGCCGGCGTTGAGAATCTGCGTGATTCCCGCCTCGTCGTCGCGGCTCGTCATGAAGATGATCGGCAGGCTGTGCTCGGTCTGATTGGCGCGCACCCACTTCAGCACTTCCTCGCCGGACATGTCGGGCACGTTCCAGTCGAGCACGAGCAGATCGAAGGTTTCGCGCTGCAAGCGCTTCTTCAGCGCCTTGCCTTCCTTGAAGGCATAGCAGGTATGACCCGCGGCCGTCAGCGTTTGACTGACGAAGTCCGTCTGGGCCGGGTCGTCATCCAGTACAGCAATTCTCATAGCACCCCGCAAAACGAAATCCAGTTCGGCCCCTCGCGCTCACCGCGGCGCCGCCGGTGGCTGGCGCGCTGGCGCCGGGCCCGGCGACGGGCCGCGTTCCCGTTCTCGCGCGCCACGCGCACGAGCGGATGAACCCGGCCTATATCTCAAAAACGGGGCGCGGACGAACCGGCGATTCCACCATAGTAGTATGAAAATCGCCAAGGATTCGCGCGGCTGGCAGTCCTTTCTTCGAATAATCCTTCCCGAAACGCAATCGGCGCGCCTATTCGACCGGTGCGGCGCAGTCGTCCGACTCATCGGCCGGCTCGTCGGCCTGCGCGCGCGGCTGCAGTTCAGGCTGCCGCAGCAACGGCTGCCGCAGCAACCCCAGCAACTGCCCGCGCACCCGCTCCCACGCCGCCGCGGCGTAATCGGGCTGACTCGCCGCCCACGCATGGGCCAGGTCGAATACGCGTTCGACGGTCGCCGCGCACTGCGTGACGCCGGCTTCCCCGTCGGGCAGCGCGTCGCGCAGCCATTCGGCCAGCCACGGCATCTCCGCCGCGACCGAATCCGCATAGGCTTCCAGCGCGGCGCGCGCGTGACGGTCGTGTTGCGGGTCGAGCTCGACTCGGCACAACCCGGTTGCGCACGCTGGCGCGGTGTGTTTCGCTTCGGACGGACTTCGACTGGTCCCCGGTCTGAAGGGCATGTCCTCTCCCCGTGTACGACGGCAGCGTCAGGCATGGCCCCCGTGCCCGCCTCGAATCGACGTACCGCAGCCAGCGCATCCTTTGAGTGCGGACGACCGGCCGGGTCAGTATACGCAGCGCGCGGAACAGCGAGGTTTAAGAATTGTCAGAAACACGGCCGCGCCAGGATGGCGCCTGTCAACGGCGGCGCATCAGGAACACGAAGGTCTTGTCCTGGGTCGTCGATTCGACGATCTCGTTGCCCGTCTGTTTCGCGAATGCGGCGAAATCGCGCTGCGAGCCGGGATCGGTCGCGAGCACCTTGAGGATCTGCCCGCTTTCCATGTCCGCGAGTGCTTTCTTCGCGCGCAGGATCGGCAGCGGGCAATTGAGCCCGCGCGCATCCACTTCCTTGTGAATCTGCATCGGCTTTCGACCTTCGAATGGCGCGCCTCGTGCGGCGCTGGAGGAAGCGGCAATTTTACCGCAGCGCCGCCACGACTGCCGACTCTCCGGTCCGCACGCCCCGCTACAGGTCGACCGCCCGCCCGGTCTCGAGCGCCGTGCGCAGCGCATGGCCGATCCGCGTCGCCTCGAGCGCGTCGGCGAGCGTCGCCGCGCCGGTGTCATGCGCGCCGTTGACCGCCGCGACGAACGCCTGCGCCTCGAGCAGGAACGCCTCCTCGAAGCGGTCGAAGAAGGTCGGCGTGCACGTATTGCGGATGCCGAACCTGTCGTAGATCTCGACGCGGTTCGCGCGCGGATTCGCGCCGATCGTCAGCCCACCGGCCGTGCCGATCACTTCCGAGTGCGTGTCGTTGCCGTGCGCCATCGTCCGCGACGCGTAGAACATCGCAAGACGCCCGTCGTCGAATTCGCAGATCGCGACGCCGTTGTCGACGTCGCCGCACGCGCGCAGCCCCTCGTGCAGCGCGATCGTGCCCGCCGCGAACACGCGTTTCGCACGCGGCCCGCCGAGCAGCCAGCGCGCGACGTCGATGTCGTGCACGGTGCAGTCGAGAAAGATCCCGCCGGACGTCGGCGCGAAACGCACGAAGAAGCCGTCGGGGTCGTTCCGGTCGCAGGTCTGCGAGCGCACGAGGAACGGCCGGCCGATCTGCCCGGCCGCGACGCGCGCGTACGCATCGCGGTAGCTCGGATCGAAGCGGCGCATGAAGCCGATCGTCGCCTGCAGGTGCGGCCGCGCGGCGGCTTCCGCGAGCACCCGTTCGCATTCGGCGAGATCGAGCGACAGCGGCTTTTCGCAGAACACGTGCTTGCCCGCGGCGAGCGCGGCGACGATCTGGTCCGCGTGCAGCGCCGACGGCGTGACGAGCCACACCGCATCCAGCTCGGGATCGGCGACGAACGACGCGAAATCTTCATGCACGCGCGGCACGCCGAGCGCGTCGCGCGCCCACGCGCACTCGTCGGCGACGGGGCTGCACGCGGCCGCGAGCACCGCGCCCGGCACGCGGCGCGCGAGGTTTTCCGCATGGCGGCGGCCGAGCCGGCCGAGGCCGGCGATGCCGATGCGCACCGGCGCGGGTCGGGTCGATGAAGTCATCTGCTCGCCCTCCCCGGCTCAGTCGGCGGCGCCGAGCCGGATCGCGCGCCCTTCGCGCCACGAACGGGTCGCGGCCTCGGCGAGCTCGAGCGCCTTCACGCCGTCGGCGACCGTCGTGCGCACCGGCTCGCCGCGCGCGACCGCCGCGAAGAAGTGCTCGATCTCGCGCGCGTAGGCCACCCGATAGCGTTCGAGGAAGAACGCCTCCGGCAGGTCGGTCGACACCGCGCGCGCCGAATAGCCGGTCACTTCCGTCGGCCGCACGTTGCCGGCCTGCAGCATCCCGTCGCTGCCGAGCACCTCGAAGCGCTGGTCGTAGCCGTATGCGGCGCGCCGCGCGGTGTTGATCTGGCACAGCCGGCCGCGCTTCGTGCGGATCGTCACCGCGGTGGAATCGATGTCGCCCGCGTCGGCGATCGCGGGATCGGACAGGCAGCTGCCGGTCGCGTGGATCGTGTCGGCGTCGTCGTCGAGGATCCAGCGGAAGATGTCGAAGTCGTGGATCAGCATGTCCTTGAAGATGCCGCCCGAATGCCGGATGTAGTCGACGGGCGGTGCGCCCGGATCGCGACTCGTGACCACCAGCATCTCCGGCGTGCCGATCTCGCCCGCGTCGACGCGCGCCTTGAGCGCCTCGAAGGTCGGATCGAAGCGGCGCTGGAAGCCGATCATGCAGACGACGCCCGCCTGCGCGACCGCTTGCTCGCACGCGCGGGCCCGCTCGACGCTCAGGTCGACCGGCTTCTCGCAGAACACGTGCTTGCCGGCCGCGGCCGACTGCAGGATCAGGTCCGCGTGCGTGTCGGTGCTCGAGCAGACGACGCTCGCGCCGACCGCCGGATCGCCGAGCGCCGCGTCGCGATCGACCGCGCGCGCGCCGTGCTGCGCGGCGAGCGCCTCGGCCGCCTCCCCGTTCACGTCGACGACGTACTTGAGCCGCACGCCCGGCTGGCGCGCGAGGTTGCCTGCGTGAATGCGGCCGATCCGGCCCGCGCCGAACACGGCGACGTCGAGGGTCGCCCGTTGGTCAGTCATCGTATCCTCCAGTCTCTTTCGCTTCTTCGACGTTCAATTCCAGCCGGTACGCGAGCGCGATGAACAGCGCCTGGCACAGGCAGATCGTGCTGGTCAGCGAACGGAACGCGAACGCGCTCCCCTCCTTCACCAGCAAATGGGCGCTCGCATCGCGCACGAGCGGCGACAGGCGGCTGTCGGTGATCACCAGCGTTTCCGCATGGTTGTGGCGCGCCGCCCGCAGGCAGTACTGGGTTTCCTTGCCGTAAGGCGCGAAGCTGATCGCGATCACGACGTCGCCCTTGCGCACGCTGCGGATCTGCTCGCGATACATCCCGCCGAGGCCGGACACCAGATGCACGCGCTTGGCCGTGTGCTGCAGCGCGTACACGATGTAGCTCGCCACCGGAAACGAGCGGCGCACGCCGATCACGTAGATGTTCTCGGCCCGCTCGAGCATCGTCACCGCCGCGTCGAACTGGCTGTCGTCGAGGCCGGCCGCGAGCTCGTCGAGCCCCGCGCGCGACGCATCGATGAACTCGCGCGCGACCGAGCCGCCCGACAGCGGGCCGGCCGTCTCGTCGATGATCCGGCGGATGCGCTGCTGGTAGCTCTGCGCGCTCGGGTTCTGGCCCGTGTACGCGTCCCTGAATACCGCCTGCAGGTCGGAAAAGCCGGAAAAGCCGAAGCGCTGCGCGAAGCGCACGACCGCGGACGGATGCACGCCGCAGCGCTCGGCGATGTCGCTCGTGCGGTCCATCATCACGCTCGCCCGGTGCTCGTCGATGTACGACGCGATGCTTTTCAGCTGCCGCGGCAGCGAATCGTACGCATCGGTGATGCGCCGCAGCAGCGCGTCGACGCCGGGCACGTCGGCCGCGTCGGGAGTGGAATCGTCTTGCATGGGATGGTCGGCTCGCAAGGCGCGGCGGGGCCGCCCGCGCCGGGTTGTCTCGTCTCCTTCGTGAACCGAGTATAGACACGCGCCCGTCGAAATGGAACAAATTTTCCACCAACTCAGAAAATAAAATTTTCTTTGCATTCGTTCCCGACTTGACCTACGCTTGCTCGTGAACGCGGCGGCTTTGCATCACCGCGCCGCGTCGATCCAAGAACGACAGACAGAGAAAGGTGGAGACATGAGACTTTGCTTGGGCAAGGCTGCCGTCCGGGCCATCGCTGCAACGTTCGCCGTCGTGGCGGCGGCCGGGCTCGCCGTGCCGGCGGCGCACGCCGACGGCCCCAACGGCCATTTCGTGCTGGTGAGCCACGCGCCCGATTCCGATTCGTGGTGGAACACGATCAAGAACGCGATCAAGCAGGCCGACGAGGACTTCGACGTGAAGACCGACTACCGCAATCCGCCGAACGGCGACATCGCGGACATGGCGCGCCTGATCGAGCAGTCGGCGGCGCGCGACTACGACGGCGTGATCACGACGATCGCCGACTACGACGTGCTGAAGAATTCGCTCGGCAAGGTCACCGCGAAGAAGATCCCGCTCGTCACGATCAACTCCGGCACCGAAGAGCAGAGCGCGCAGCTCGGCGCGATCATGCACGTCGGCCAGCCCGAATACTTCGCGGGCCACGCGGCCGGCGAAAAGGCGAAGGCCGCGGGCGTGAAGTCGTTCCTGTGCGTGAACCACCTCGCGACCAACAGCGTGTCGTTCGACCGCTGCCGCGGCTTCGCGGACGCGATCGGCGCCGACTACCGGTCCTCGACGATCGATTCGGGCCAGGACCCGACCGAGATCCAGTCGAAGGTCAGCGCGTACCTGCGCAAGCACCCGAACACGCAGGCGATCCTCACGCTCGGCCCGGTGCCGGCCGCGGCATCGCTGAAGGCGGTCCAGCAGATGGGGCTCGGCGGCAAGCTCTATTTCGCGACGTTCGATTTCTCGGACGACATCGCGAAGGCGATCCGCGCGGGCACGATCCAGTTCGCGATCGACCAGCAGCCGTACCTGCAGGGCTACATCCCGGTCGCCGTGCTCGCGATCGTGAAGAAGAACAAGACGACCGACCCCGCGAAGATCCGCCAGCTCCTCGAGGCGAACCCGCGGTTCCAGGCGCGCATGTCGACCTACGGCCTGCAGCCGTCCTACGGCCCGAAGAACATCCGCTCGGGCCCCGGCTTCATCACGAAGGACAACCTCGACAAGGTCGTGAAGTACGCGGGCCAGTATCGCTGACGCCAGGGCCTGTTCCGTTCGTCGCGCGGCCGAGCGCCGCGCGCTTCACCGGCGACGCGGGGTTCCCCCGCCCCGCCCGCCGGGCATCAAGGAGACATCATGGGTGTAGCCGGTAAGCCTCTGCCTGCGCATGCGCGAGAGCCGCAGGCGCGCGCCGACGAGCGCGTGCGCAACGAAGCGTGGTTCCAGCGCTTCCTCAACCGTCCCGAATTCGCCGCGATTTCCGGCACCGTGCTCGTGTTCGCGGTGTTCGCGCTCGGCGCGGGCGGGTCGGGCATGTTCAACCTCGACGGCATCATGAACTGGTCGCAGGTCGCGGCCTATCTCGGCATCCTCGCGGTCGGCGCGTGCCTGCTGATGGTCGCGGGCGAATTCGACCTGTCGATCGGCTCGATGATCGGCTTCGCGGGCATGATGGTCGCGATCCCGACCGCGTACTTCCACTGGCCGATCTGGGCGTCGGTGATCTTCGCGTTCGCGGGCTCGATGGCGCTCGGCGCGCTGAACGGCTACCTCGTGATGCGCACGCGGCTGCCGTCGTTCATCGTCACGCTCGCGTTCCTGTTCATCCTGCGCGGCCTCACGCTCGCGCTGTCGATCATGTTCGCGGACCGCACGATCATCTCCGGGCTCGGCGACATCGCGCGCGAGGACTGGCTCACGCACACGCTGTTCCAGGGCGTCGCGTTCCATGACCTGTTCCGCTGGCTCGCGCAGCACGGCCTCGGCCGCACGCTCGACACCGGCGAGCCGCTGGTGCCGGGCGTGCCGAAGGTGATCCTGTGGTGGTTCGCCGTCACCGCGATCGGCGCGTTCGTGCTCGCGAAGACGCGCTACGGCAACTGGATCCTCGCGGTCGGCGGCGACGCGAACGCCGCGAAGAACGTCGGCGTGCCGGTGCGCCGCGTGAAGATCTCGCTGTTCGTGCTGACCGCGTTCTGCGCGTGCCTGTTCGCGGTGCTGCAGGTCGCCGACATCGGCTCGGCCGCCGCGGACCGCGGGCTGCAGAAGGAGTTCGAGGCGATCATCGCGGCCGTGATCGGCGGCACGCTGCTCACGGGCGGCTACGGCTCGGTCGTCGGCGCCGCGTTCGGCGCGCTGATCTTCGGCGTCGTGCAGATCGGCATCACGTACACCAGCATCAGCTCCGACTGGTTCCGGGTGTTCCTCGGCGTGATGCTGCTGATCGCGGTGCTGTTCAACCACTACGTGCGCCGGCGCGTGTCGCAATCGTAACGGGAGGCTTGCCATGTCCACTGTACAGACCGGCGACGACACGATCCTCGCGCTCGAGAACGTCAGCAAGTATTTCGGCAAGGTGATCGCGCTGTCGGACGTGACGCTGCGCCTGAAGCGCGGCGAGGTGCACTGCCTGCTCGGCGACAACGGCGCCGGCAAGTCGACGCTGATCAAGACGCTCGCGGGCGTGCATGCGCCGTCGGAGGGCCAGTACCTGGTCGACGGCCGGCCCGTGCATTTCGAATCGCCGAAGGACGCGCTCGACCTCGGCATCGCGACCGTCTACCAGGATCTCGCGCTCGTGCCGCTGCTGTCCGTCGCGCGCAATTTCTTCATGGGCCGCGAGCCGCAGAAGAAGCTGTTCGGCTTCCTCAACGTGATGGACCTCGATGCGAGCGCCGAGATTGCCCGCGCGAAGCTCGCCGAGATGGGCATCCACGTGCGCGACCCGCACCAGCCGATCGGCACGATGTCGGGCGGCGAGCGGCAATGCCTCGCGATCGCCCGCGCGATCCACTTCGGCGCGCGCGTGCTGATCCTCGACGAGCCGACCGCCGCGCTCGGCGTCAAGCAGAGCTTCAACGTGCTGAAGCTGATCCACACCGCGCGCGCGAAAGGCATCTCGGTGATCTTCATCACGCACAACGTGCATCACGCGTACCCGATCGGCGATTCGTTCACGCTGCTCAACCGCGGCCGCTCGCTCGGCACGTTCACCAAGGACACCATCAGCAAGGACGAAGTGCTCGACATGATGGCCGGCGGCGCCGAAATGCAGAAGATGATCAGCGAGCTCGACGGCGCAGTGATCTAACCCAGGATTTTGTTCTCATGGCACTCACTTCCCACACCTTTGCGCAGAACCGGCCGCTCGACGTGATCTGCATCGGGCGCGTCGCGGTCGACCTCTACGCGCAGCAGATCGGCGCGCGCCTCGAGGACGTGTCGAGCTTCGCGAAATACCTCGGCGGCTCGTCGGGCAACATCGCGTTCGGCTGCGCGCGGCTCGGCCTGAAAGCGTCGATGCTGTCGCGCGTCGGCCACGACCACATGGGGCGCTTCCTGATCGAGACGCTGGAACGCGAAGGCTGCGACACGAGCCACCTGCGCACCGACCCGGACCGTCTGACCGCGCTGGTGCTGCTGGGTCTCAAGGATCGCGACACGTTCCCGCTGATCTTCCATCGCGAGAACTGCGCGGACATGGCGCTCGACGAAGGCGACTTCGACGAGGCGTTCATCGCGTCCGCGAAGGCGCTGCTGATCACCGGCACCCACTTCTCGACCGAACAGGTGAACCGCGCGAGCCGCCGCGCGCTCGACTACGCGCGCCGCAACCAGGTGCGCACGGTGCTCGACATCGACTACCGGCCCGTGCTGTGGGGGCTGACCGGCAAGGCCGACGGCGAGACCCGCTTCATCGCGAACGAAGGCGTGACCGCGCACCTGCAGCGCATCCTGCCCCTCTTCGACCTGATCATCGGCACCGAGGAGGAATTCCGCATCGCCGGCGGCAAGGACACACTGCTCGATGCGCTCGCGATGGTGCGCGCGGTCACGAGCGCGACGCTCGTCGTCAAGCGCGGCCCGCTCGGCTGCTCGATCGTCGAAGGCCAGGTGCCGGCGTCGCTCGACGCGCTGGCGATCGTCGGCGGCGTCGAGGTCGACGTGATGAACGTGCTCGGCGCGGGCGACGCGTTCGCGTCCGGCTTCCTGTCGCAATGGCTGCGCGGCCGCTCGCTCGAGGACGCCGCGCGCACCGCGAACGCGTGCGGCGCGCTGGTCGTGTCGCGCCACGGCTGCTCGCCGGCGATGCCGACGCCGGCCGAACTCACGTACTTCCTGGACGAGGCGCGGCGCGATCCCGTGAAGATGCGCCGTCCAGATCTCGACAAGACGCTCGCGCGCCTGCATCGCGTGAGCCCGCCGCGCGTGCCGCGCGACGAGGTGCTCGGTTTCGCGTTCGACCATCGCAACCAGTTCTTCGAGCTCGCGCAGCAGACCGGCGCGCCGCTCGCACGGATCGATGCGCTGAAGCGCCTGTTCGTCGACGCGGTCGCGCAGACCGAAGCGCAGCTCGGCCTCGCGGGACGGATCGGCGTGCTGATCGACGACCGCTACGGCCAGGACGCGCTGAACGCCGCCACCGGGCGCGGCTGGTGGATCGGCCGGCCGGTCGAGCTGCCCGGCTCGGTGCCGCTCGAATTCGACCACGGCCGCTCGGTCGGCACGACGCTCGCGGGCTGGCCGCAGGAGCACGTCGCGAAATGCCTCGTGCAGTTCCACCCGGACGAGCCGATCGAGCAGCGCATCGAGCAGGAAACGCAACTGCGCACGCTGTACGACGCGGTGCAGGCGAGCGGCCACGAACTGCTGCTCGAAGTGATCCCGCCGCGCCGCGCCGACCTGCCGCAAGGGCCCGACGTCGTCTACCGCGCGCTGAAGCGCCTGTACAACCTCGGCATCTACCCCGAATGGTGGAAGCTCGCGCCGCTCGACGCCGCGCAATGGCACGCGATCGACGCGCTGATCGCCGAGCGCGACCCGCACTGCCGCGGCGTCGTGCTGCTCGGGCTGTCGGCGAGCGTCGACGAGCTGACGCGCGGCTTTCCGGCCGCCGCGGCGTCGGCGAGCTGCCGCGGCTTCACGGTCGGCCGCACGATCTTCCACGAGCCGAGCCGCGCGTGGCTCGCCGGCGAGATCGACGATGCGGCGCTGGTCACCCGCGTGCGCGCAACGTTCGAAACGCTGATCGGCGCATGGCGCGCCGCGCGTCACGGCATGCCGGCCGCGCGCCGCGTCGCGTAAGGAGGCCCGATGCATCATCCCGCGCCCTCCGGCGCCTCCCTTCAGGAGCCTATCGTGAATGCATCCTCCAACGGCACGATCCGCCTGACCGCCGCGCAAGCGCTCGTGCGCTATCTCGCCGCGCAGCGGGTCGAGACCGGCGACCGCAGCGGCGCCACCGAACCGCTGTTCGGCGGCGTGTTCGCGATCTTCGGCCACGGCAACGTCGCCGCGCTCGGCGAGGCGCTGTACCAGCACCGCGACGTGCTGCCGACCTACCGCGCGCACAACGAGCAGGCGATGGCGCACAGCGCGATCGCGTACGCGAAGGCGCACTTCCGCCGCCGGATGATGGCCGTGACGACGTCGATCGGCCCCGGCGCGACCAACCTCGTGACGGCTGCCGCGCTCGCGCACGTGAACCGCCTGCCGCTGTTGCTGCTGCCCGGCGACGTGTTCGTGTCGCGCGCGCCGGACCCCGTGCTGCAACAGGTCGAGGACGGCCACGACGGCGGCGTGTCGGCGAACGACACGCTCAAGCCGGTGTCGCGCTACTTCGACCGCATCATCCATCCCGCGCAATTGCTGACCGCGCTGCCGCGCGCGCTGCGCGTGCTGACCGACGCCGCGCAGTGCGGCCCCGTCACACTCGCGCTGCCGCAGGACGTGCAGGCGATGGCCTACGACTATCCGGCCGCGTTCTTCGCGCCGCGCACGGTGTCGTTCCATGCGCCCGCGCCCGTGCCCGCCGAACTCGAAGCCGCGCTCGCGACGCTGCGCGCCGCGCGCCGGCCGTTCATCGTCGCCGGCGGCGGCGTGCTGTACAGCGAAGGCGCCACGCACGCGCTGGCCGCGTTCGCGAAACAGCGCGGCATCCCGGTCGGCGAGACGCAGGCCGGCAAGGGCGCGCTGCGCTGGGACCATCCGCTCAACGCGGGCGCGCTCGGCGTGACCGGCTCGCCCGCCGCGAACGCGCTCGCGGCCGACGCCGACTGCGTGCTCGCGATCGGCACGCGGCTGCAGGATTTCACGACCGGCTCGAACACGCTGTTCGGCAAGGACGCGACGGTGGTCGGCATCAACGCGAATGCATTCGACGCGCTCAAGCATCACGCGTGCGCGGTCGAAGCCGACGCGTGCGCGGCGCTCGACGCGCTCGATGCGCTGCTCGACGACTGGTGCGCCGAACGCGCGTGGACCGCGCGCGCACACGAGCTCGCCGCCGGGTGGCGCGACGCGGTGTCGCGCATCACGCATGCGCCGCCGCGCGCGGGCGCGCTGCCGTACGACGCCGACGTGATCGGCGCGGTGCAGCGCTCGCATCGCGCGTCGCCGGATGCCGACGTCGTCGTGTGCGCGGCCGGCACGCTGCCCGCCGAGCTGCACAAGCTGTGGCGCGCGGGGCGGCCGGGCGCGTACCACGTCGAGTACGGCTACTCGTGCATGGGCTACGAGATCGCCGGCGGCCTCGGCGCGAAGCTCGCACGGCCCGAGCGCGACGTGATCGTGATGGTCGGCGACGGCAGCTACCTGATGATGAACAGCGAGATCGCGACGTCGGTGATGCTCGGCGCGAAGCTGATCGTCGTCGTGCTCGACAACCGCGGCTACGGCTGCATCAACCGGCTGCAGCAGGCGTGCGGCAGCGCGCCGTTCAACAACCTGCTCGACGATTGCCTGCAAGGTCCGCTCGGCGCGCCGGCGATCGACTTCGCCGCGCATGCGCGCGCGCTCGGCGCGCAAGCGGAGCACGTCGCCGACGTTGCCGCGCTCGACGCCGCGCTGCAACGCGCGCGCGCCGCGGACCGCACCTATGTGATCTGCATCGACACCGATCCCGCGCGCACCACGGCCGAAGGCGGCTGGTGGTGGGAAGTCGCGGTGCCCGAAGTGTCGTCGCGCGACGCGGTGCGCGACGCACGCAGAGCGTATGACAAGCAGGTCACCGCCCGCGCGGGCGCCCTCTCCCGTTCAGGATCTCCAGCATGAGTCAATTCGAATTCCGCATCGGCATCAATCCGCTGTCGTGGATGAACGACGACCTGCCGTCGCTCGGCGGCGAGACGCCGCTTTCCGTCGCGCTGACCGAAGGCCGCGACATCGGCTATGAAGGCTTCGAGCTCGGCAACAAGTTCCCGCGCGAGCCGCAGGCGCTG
The DNA here is from genome assembly GCF_002097715.1 of Burkholderia ubonensis subsp. mesacidophila. Taxonomy (NCBI): domain Bacteria; kingdom Pseudomonadati; phylum Pseudomonadota; class Betaproteobacteria; order Burkholderiales; family Burkholderiaceae; genus Burkholderia; species Burkholderia ubonensis. The sequence goes on along the minus strand of NZ_CP020737.1, from coordinate 1,494,665 downwards.
AAGGCGCTGCTCGGCGAGTACAGGCTGTCGCTCGTGTCCGGCTGGTACTCGGGCCGGCTCGCGCAGCGCAGCGTCGACGACGAAATCGCGGCGGTCGGCCCGCATCTCGACCTGCTCGCACAGAATGGCGCAACCGTGATGGTCTACGGCGAAGTCGCCGACACGATCCAAGGCGCGCCCGTGCCGTTGTACCAGCGGCCGCGCTTCACGACCGACGCGCAATGGGACAGGTATGCGGAGCGTCTCGACGCGTTCGCGCGCTACACGCTGAGCCGCGGCGTGCGCATCGCGTATCACCATCACATAGGCGCGTATGTCGAGACGCCCGCCGACGTCGACCGGCTGATGGCCGCGACGAGCGACGCGGTCGGCCTGCTGTTCGACGCGGGCCACATCACGTTCGCGGGCGGCGATCCGGCCGAGGTGCTGAAGCGCCACATCGCGCGCGTGTGCCACGTGCACTGCAAGGACGTGCGGCCGGCCGTGATCCGGCTCGCACGCAACCGCAACTGGAGCTTTCTCGACGCGGTGATCAACGGCGCGTTCACGGTGCCGGGCGACGGCGCGGTCGATTTCGCGACGCTGATCGACCTGCTGAAGCGGCACGGCTATCGCGGCTGGCTCGTCGTCGAGGCGGAACAGGACCCGGTCGTCGCGCCGAGCTACGCGTACGCGCAAAAGGGCTACCGCACGCTGCGCGCGCTCGTCGACGCGCCGCTCGATTCGCACCGGGAGGCGGCATGAGTTTGCTCGTCAAAGGCGCGCAGGACGGACCGACGATCGCGCGCGTCACGCCCGAATCCGCGCACTGGCGGCATGTCGGCTTCGCCGCGTACCGGCTTGCCGCCGGCGAGACGGTCGAGCTGCACGAGACCGTGCGCGAGACCTGCATCGTCGTGCTGACCGGCAGCGTCGACGTCACCGCGGACGACGGCACGCGCTGGACCGAGCTCGGCTCGCGCGACAGCGTGTTCGACGGCGTCGCGCCATACGCGCTGTATCTGCCGCCGGGCGTGCGCGTCACGGTCGCGGCGTCGCGCGCGGCCGAGCTCGGCGTCGCGACTGCGCCCGCGACCGGGAAATATCCGCCGCGCGTGATCAAGCCGTCGCAGATGAAGCGCTCGGTGCGCGGCGCGGGCGCGAACACGCGCTACGTGTGCGACATCCTTCCGCAGACGGAGCCCGCCGAGTCGCTGCTCGTCGTCGAGGTGCGCACGCCGTCCGGGCATTCGTCGAGCTATCCGCCGCACAAGCACGATACCGACAACGTGCCGTTCGAAAGCTCGCTCGAGGAGACGTACTACCATCGCGTGCATCCGCCGCAGGGCTTCGTGTTCCAGCGCGTGTACACGGACGAGCGCGACCTCGACGAATCGATGGCCGCGTGCGATCACGACGTCGTGCTGGTGCCGCGCGGCTATCACCCGGTCGTCGTGCCTTACGGGTACGAATCGTATTACCTGAACGTGATGGCCGGACCGACGCGCACGTGGCACTTCAGGAACGATCCCGCGCACGAGTGGATGCTCGAGCGGAAATAGCGGAAATAGCGGAAGCAGCGGAAAGCGGCCTGGGGGCGCGCCGCGTTGATTCGCGGGCGCGCCCCCTTTCTGCTCAGCGCACGCCGCCGCTCACGACGATGCGTTCGCCGGTCAGCCAGCTTGCGTCATCCGATGCCAGGAAGACGACGGCGGACGCGATGTCGTCCGGTTGCCCGAGGCGGCCCAGCGGCGTCCGGGCGAGCGTCTGCGATTCGAGGTCGGAACCGATGATCCCCGCGCTGTGCGTGCCCTCGGTCACCACCATGCCCGGATTGATCGCATTCACGCGAATCTTCCTCGGGCCGAGTTCGAGCGCGAGCACGCCGGTGATCGCATCGACCGCGCCTTTCGTGCCGCTGTAGACGGCGCTGGCCGGCGGCGTGATGCTGGTCACCACCGAGCTGATGTTGATGATGCTCGCGCCCTCCCCGAGATGCTTCGCGGCCGCCTGCGTCGCGAGCAGCACGCCGAGCACGTTCGTATCGAACTGTCTGCGGTAATGCTCTTCGGTGATCGCTTCGATCGGCGCGAATTCGTAGACGCCGGAGTTGTTGACGAGAATGTCGAGGCGGCCGTACGTGTCGATCGCCGTGTCGACGATGCGCTGCACGTCGGCCGCCTTCGACACGTCGCCGCCGACGGCGACCGCGCGGCCGTCGGCGGCGGTGATCGCGCTCACCACCGCGTCGGCGCCCGCCTTGCTGCTCGCATAATTGACGACGACGGATGCGCCTTCGGCGGCCAGCGCCTTGGCGATCGCCGCGCCGATGCCCTTCGAACCGCCCGTCACGATCGCTACCTTGCCTGCAAGCTTGCTCATGATTGCTTTCCTCAGTCCAGAGTCACACCAGGGACCGGCCATCGTCGCGAAGCGCGCGGCCGGCGATTGAGGAAATTTAGGCGTTCGGGCAGCGCCGATAAAGCGGCACGAGACGAATTGAGTGGCGGGCGCAGCCGAACAATCGCGGCGCACGCGTCCCGCCCCCGGTTTCGGCGCGGCGCAAGCGCCCGTCACCCGGCGCTCAGCCACGCCTCGGCGACCGCGCCGCCGAGGCCGTCGAGCGCCCCGTCGTAGACGATCGTCCCCCGCCCCATCACCGCCGCGCGCCGCGTCAGGCGCGGCGCGAGTTGCAATCGCTGCTCGATCAGCACGATCGCGACACCGTCCGCCTGCAGCCCGGCAAGACACGCGCCGACCTCGTCGACGGCGAGCGGTGCGAGGCCTTCCGCGGGCTCGTCGACGATCAGCACGCGCGGCTTGCCGGCAAGTGCGCGCGCGAGCGCGAGCACCTGCTGCTCGCCGCCCGACAGCCGCCCGGCCTTCACGTCCGCGCGCGCGGCCAGCAGCGGAAAGCGCTCGAACAGCGCGTCGAGCGCCGCGCGCCCGGCCGCGCCGCCGCTGCCGCGCAGCCCGAGGCGCAGGTTGTCGCGCACGCTCAGCAGCGCAAACACGTCGCGCTGCTCGGCGACATACGCAACGCCGCGCCGCGCGATCTCGAAGGTCCGCGCGTCCGCGCATTCGACGCCCGCGATCCTTACCGATCCGGCGGTCCGCACGAGCCCCATCACCGCTTTCGCGAGCGTCGAGCGCCCCGAGCCGTTGCGCCCAAGCAGCGCGAGCGTCTCGCCCGGCGCAAGCGCGAGATCGACGCCGTCGAGCACGGGCTGCATCCCGTACCACGCGCGCAAGCCGCGGATGTCGACCAGCGCGCTCATGCGAACCCCTCGCCGAGATAGGCCGCGCGCACCGCGGAATCCGCGCGGATCGAATCCGGCGCGCCCGTGGCGACCACCGCGCCGCGCACCAGCACCGTGATCCGCTCCGCGAAACCGAACACCGTATCCATGTCGTGCTCGATCATCAGCACCGTACGGCCTCGCGTCGTCGCGCGGATCAGCTCGATCATCCGCGCCGCCTGCGCGCGGTTCATGCCGGCCGTCGGCTCGTCGAGCAGCAGCGTGCGCGCCCCGCTCGCGAGCGCGATGCCGAGATCGAGCGCGCGCTGCTCCGCATAGCCGAGCGCGGCGGCCGGCGCATCGCGGTACGCGACGAGGCCGATGTCGTGCAGCACCTGCTCGGCGGCCCGGTCGACCGACGCCGATTCGCGCAGCCGGTTCCACCAGCGCCGCCGTTCGGCCGGCGCATGCAGCGCCGCGCAGCGCAGGTTGTCGAACACCGTCAGCCGCGCAAACGCGCTCGTCTGCTGGAAACTGCGGCCGATGCCGAGGCGGCTCGCCGCGACCGGGCCGCGATCGCGCAGTTCGACGCCGTGCAGCACCACGCGCCCGCGCGTCGGCCGCACGGCGCCCGCGATCACGTTGAAAAGCGTCGACTTGCCCGCGCCGTTCGGCCCGATCAGCGCATGCCGCTCGCCCGCCGCGACGGCCAGCTCGACGCCGTCGAGCACCGTCTGCGCGCCGAAGCGCTGCGTGATGTCGTGCAGGGCGACCGCGGTGCCGTTCATCGCGACGCTCCGTGGCCTTCGTACATTCCGCGCGCGATCCGGCCGCGCCGCCGCCACAGCAGCGCGCCGAGCCCCGCCGCCGCGAGCGCGACCGCCCAGCCGAGCGGCGCGCCTGCATCGACCCGCCACGCGCCGAACGCGGCCGGCGCGCCGCCGTCCTGCGCGAAGCGCCACGCATAGCCGAGCTCCGCCGCGCAGACGACGGCGACGCCCCCACACAGGCTCGCGGCGACGCCATACAGCAGCGCCGCGCGTTCGCCCTTGCGCGCGCCGGGCCGCAGCGCGTGCGCGACGTCCGCCGCAACACCCGCGAGCCCGCGCGGCGCGACGATCACGACGACGACGAACAGCAGCCCGAGATACAGCGCCCACGCGCGCGACACGCCCGCGACCGCGACGCTCAGCCCGGTCAGCACGGCCGCGCCCGCCGCCGGCCCGAAGAACGAGCCGGCGCCGCCGATCACCGCGGCGATCAGCACCGTTGCCGAGCGGGTCATCGCGACGCTGTCGGGCGTCGCGAGCTCGATGTCGATCAGCGTCAGCGTGCCGGCCACGCCCGCGAAGAACGACGCGCACGCGACCATCGCGAGCCGCACGCGGCGCGGATCGGTGCCGAGCGCGGCGACCCGCGCCGGGTTGTCGCGCACCGCGTTCGCGAGGCGGGCGAGCGGCGTGCGCGTCAGCGCGCGCATCGCGAGCGCCGACCCGAAGCACCACGCGGCGATCAGCGCATACGCGTGCGCCGGCGCGCCGAACTGCCAGCCGCCGAACGACGGGCCGCTCGCGCGATCGATCGGCACGCCGCCGACCCCGCCGAACCATGCGGGCACGCTCCACGCGGCCGCCGCGACGCATTCGCCGAGACCGAGCGTGATCATCGCGAACGCGGTGCCCGCGCGGCGCGTCGCGAGCACGCCGAACAGCAGGCCGAAGGCCGCGCCCGCCGCGCCGCCGACGAGCGGCAACAGCGGCAGCGGGCCGCCGAAGCGGTTGAACCAGTGCGCGGCCGCGAACGCGCCGAGGCCGGCGAACGCCGCATGGCCGAACGACAGCAGGCCGGTGGCACCGAGCTGCAGGTTGTACGACAGCGCGAGCACGACGAGCGCGGCGGTCTGCGCGAGATAGCCGAGCATCCAGCCGTGCGGCCACAGCCACGCGGGCAGCACGAGCAAGCCGGCGAACAGCGCCCAGCGCAGGAGGCCCGCCGACACGCGGCTACGCATCGTCGCGCTCGCCGAACAGCCCGCTCGGACGGGCGACCAGCACCGCGACGAGCAGCAGGTACGGCACGAGCGGCGCGAGTTGCGCGATCGATACCGAGGCCACGCGGTCAGGCAGCACGACGCCGGTCCACTGCGCGACATCGCGCAGCGACGTGTCGCTTGCCGCCGCGAAGGTCTGCGCGAAGCCGACCGCGAGCGACGCGGCGAACGCGCCGCCGAGCGAGCCGAGCCCGCCGATCACGACGACCGCGAACACGATCGAGCCGACCGTCTCGGCCAGCGCGGGCTCGATCACCGCGAGCGGCGCGCCGATCACGCCGGCCAGCGCCGCCAGCGCGGTGCCGGCCCCGAACAGGCCCGTCATCAGGCGCGGCACGTCGTAGCCGAGCGCCTCGACCGCGCAGCGATGCGTGAGCGCCGCGCGCACGACGAGCCCGACGCGCGACGCGTGCAGCAGGCCCGCGAGCGCGACCAGCATCGCCGCCGACATCGCCATCATGAACAGCCGGTAGCGCGGCAGCGCGACGCCGAGCAGCGTAACCGGCGCGCCGTCGAACAGCGGCGGCACCGGCGCAGGCAGCGGCGCGAGGCCCCAGACGAGCTTCGCGCCCTCGCCGATCAGGTATGCGAGCCCGAACGTCAGCAACAGCTCGCTCGTGTGCCCGCGCGCCTGCACGCGCCGCAGCAGCCAGCGCTCGCAGCCCGCGCCCAGCAGCCCGACCGCGAGCGGCGCGAGCACGAGCGCCGGCCAGAAGCCCGCGCGCGCGGCAATGCTGAAGCCGACGTAGGCGCCGAGCATGTAGAAGCTCGCATGCGCGAAATTGAGCACGCCCTGCACGCTGAAGATCAGCGTGAGGCCAGCCGACAGCATGAACAGCAGCAAGCCGTAGCTGAGGCCGTTGAAGGCCTGGAGCGCGAACGCCTGCACCGCGCGTCGTCAGGCGGCGAGCGGGTCGAGCGCCGCGCGCAGCGCGGCGGGCAGCGGCACGGGCCGGCGCGTGTCGCGGTCGACGTACACGTGCACGAAATGCCCCTGCGCGGCGGGCGACAGGTCGCCTGCCGCGAACAGCCCGATCTCGTAGCGCACGCTCGACGTGCCGAGCCGTGCGACCCGCAGCCCCGCGTCGACCGCCTGCGGGAACACGAGCGGCGCGAAGTAGTTGCACTGCGTCTCGACGACGAGCCCGATGGTCGGCGCGCGTTCGATGTCGAGCACGCCGGCGCGGATCAGGTATTCGTTCACGACCGTGTCGAAGTAGCTGTAGTAGACGACGTTGTTCACGTGTCCGTAGACGTCGTTGTCCATCCAGCGGGTCGTGATCGGCAGGAAGTGGCGGTAGGCGTCGCGCGGACGCGGCTGCGGCTTGTCGGACATGGCGATGGCGCTCAGGGCGAGGAAGGCGGCGCGCGGCGGCGGTGCACCGCCGCGCCGGTCTGGGGAATCGGCGGACGGCGCGCGCAAGCGCGCGTCATTGTCCCGGCCGGTCGACGAACTCGAAATCGAGCCCGCGCGCGCGCATCCAGTCGGCGAGCGCGTAGCCGGTGCCCGCGCGCCACGGGCGCAGCCGCGGCGGATCGACGAGCCGGTACTCGAGCAGCTCCGGCGACAGCGTGATCGCGCCCGACGCGCGCACGTGGTACGCGATGATCAGCTCGTTCTTGCGGATGAATTCGTAGACACCGACGAGCGAGATCTGCTCGGCCTTCAGCGCCGTTTCCTCGAGCACCTCGCGCGCGATGCCGTCCTCGGGCGTCTCGCCGTGCTCGAGAAAGCCGGTGATCAGCGCGAACATCCCTTCCGGCCAGGCCGCGTTGCGCGCGAGCAGGACCTTGCCGTCGATCTCGACGATCGCGGCCACGACCGGCAGCGGGTTGTTCCAGTGCACATAGCCGCAGAGGTCGTCGGGACAAGCCTGGCGGATGCGGCCGCCCTCTTCGGCGGGATCGGCGCGCTCGATCAGCGGGCGCGCGCAGCGCGGGCAAAAGCGATAGTCGGCGAGAGTCATCGATGTGGACATGGCGGACGCCGGGGAGGCCGCCCGCAGGCGGCCCGCGCGCCCGCTCGGCGCGGGAAAGGCTTCATTCTAGCGAGTTTGCCCGCGCCGCAGAGGATCTGGCCCCAGCCGCGTCAGGGTTGTCCGCCGCGCCGGACCGTGCGGGTTCGCGCTTCGCGAACGTAGCGAGCCACGGGCGACGGCGGCGCGGCGCTCAGGCCCGCCGCGCGAAATGCGCGCATCGCAAACCCGGCGGCGCCGACCATGAGCGCGCCCGCTGCGATCCACAGCACCGGCGTGAACGACCCGCTCTGCGCGACCAGCGGCGCCGCCACGAGCGGCCCCGCGATCTGCCCGACCCCGTACGACGCGGTCGTGTAGCCCATCAGCCCCGCCGCGCGCTCGCCGCGCAGGCGCCTCGCCTCGCGCATCGCGAACAGCGTGATCGCGGTAAACGGCAGGCCGAGCAGCACGCTGCCGAGCGAGAAGCCCGCCGCGTTCGGCCAGACGATCCCGGCGGCGATGCCGAGCGCCTGCGTCACGCAACCGCCGGCGAGCAGCAGCCGGTTGTCCCAGTGCGCGGGCAGCCGCGCGGCGGCGATCACGCCGACGATCAGCGCGCCGCCGAACATCGGCCAGAACAGGTCCGGCCACGGCGAGCCGGCCGGCAGCGCCGCGCGCGCGATCACCGGCAGGAACGTCGCGGTGATGATGTAGCCGAAGCCCGGCATCGCGTACAGCGCGACGAGCCAGGCCGCGTCTGCGCGATGCGGCCCCGCGGCGGCCGGCGCGGGATGGGCCGGTGCATGCGGCGACGCGGCCGGCGGCATGGTCGGCGCGGCGCCGCCGAACGTGCGCCAGATCGCGGCCGACAGCACGGCCGACAGCGCCGCGAAGCCGAGCCAGCCCCACGCCGCGCGCTGGCCGGCCAACGCGCTGCCGATCAGCCCCGTCAGCACGATGCCGACGCCGGGGCCCGCGTAGATCACGCCGCTCCATTCCGGCGCGTGCAGCTCGGCGAGCCGCCGCAGCCCCCATTGCGACACGAACACGAACGTCCACGCGCTCACGGCGCCCGCGACGAACCGCACCACGAGCCACACCGGCAGCAGGTGGCCGACGCCCATCGCGGCGGTCAGCAGCACGGTCGCCGCGAGCCCGAAGCGGATCATGCGCGCCGGCGCGATGCGCAGCGCCGCGCAACTGACCGCGCCGACGAAATAGCCCGCGTAGTTCGCCGACGCGAGCCAGCCGCCCGCCTTCAGGCCGATCGAGCCGTCGGCGAGCATCAGCGGCAGCAGCGGCGTGAACGCGAAGCGGCCGACGCCGAGCGCGACGGCGAAGCCGATCATGCAGGCCAGCGCGGCGGCGCGGGCGCGGCGGTCGGCGTCGGGGGTCGGAAACGCCTGGGCGGCGGCGAGCGGAAGGTCGGAACGAGACATGGCGGCAAGGTGCGCCGGCGCACGATGCGCCGGCCGGAACGGGATTCAGGATGCATCGATCGTAGCTTGACCAATCCTTCTCGAAAAATGAATAATTCAGAATCAATCCATCGCACGGAGAGAATCATGGATCTGGCGGCGCTGGCGATTTTCCGGGCCGTCGTGCGCGAAAACGGCGTGACGCGCGCGGCGGCGAAGCTCAATCGCGTGCAGTCGAACGTCACGACGCGCATCAAGCAGCTCGAGGAAGAACTCGGCGCGGCGCTGTTCGTGCGGGACGGCCGGCGGCTCGTGCTGACGCCGGCCGGACAGACGCTGCTGCCATATGCGGAGCGCCTGCTCGCGCTCGCCGACGAGGCGCGTGACGCGGTGCGCGAGGACACGCCTCGCGGACGGCTGCGGCTTGGCACAATGGAAAGCACGGCCGCGAGCCGCCTGCCGACCGTGCTCGCCCGCTATCACCATGCGTGGCCCGACGTGTCGCTCGAGCTCGTGACGGGCACGACGGGCTGGCTGATCGGAAAAGTGCGCGACTTCGAGATCGATGCGGCGCTGTTCGCGCGCCCGCCCGCGCCGGATGTGCTGCCCGACACGTTCGAGGCGGTGCCCGTGTTCCGCGAGGATCTGGTGCTGCTGACGCCGCGCGGTCATCCGCCGGTGCGCACGCCGCGCGACGTGATCCTGCCGACGCTGATCGCGTTCGAGCGCGGCTGCACATACCGCAAATACGTCGAGCAATGGTATGCGGCGCACGGGATGAAGCCGGCACGCGTGCTCGAACTCGGCTCGTACCACGCGATCGTCGCGTGCGTCGCGGCCGGCGCGGGCATCGCGGTCGCGCCGCGTTCGGTGCTCGACCTGCAGCCCGAGACCGGCAACGTCGCCGCGCATGCGATTCCGGAGTTCGAAGGGATCGACACGCTGCTCGCGTGGCGGCAGGGTTATGCGTCGGCGGCGCTTGCCGCGCTGCGCGATGCGCTGGGCGCGGCGGCATGGCAGCCGGGCGACGCGAAAGAGCCGCGCGTGGCACTGCCGGCCTGACGCGATCCGCCCCGCCCGGCGTAAACGCAAAACGACCCGACCGGCACATCTGCCGATCGGGCCGCTTCATGCGATCCCTGAAGAACCGCGCCGCATCGGACCGCGCGCCGCCCTCACGAGCGCCGCGCCGCCCAGGCCGATCAGAGCCGCTCTTCGACCCAGCCCTTGACGCCCGCGAGCGCCGCCGGCAGGTTCGCCGGCTCGGTGCCGCCCGCCTGCGCCATGTCCGGACGGCCGCCGCCCTTGCCGCCGACCTGCTGCGCGACGAAGTTCACGAGCTCGCCGGCCTTGACCTTCTTGCTCGCGTCCGCCGTGACGCCCGCGATCAGGCTGACCTTGCCGCCTTCGACCGCCGCGAGCACGATCGCCGCGCTCTTCAGCTTGTCCTTCAGCTTGTCGACGGTCTCGCGCAGCGTCTTCGCGTCCGCGCCGTCCAGCGTCGCGGCCAGCACGTGCACGCCGCCGACTTCGACTGCCTGCAGCGCGAGCTCGTCGCCCTGGCTCGATGCGAGCTTCGACTTCAGCGCGCCCAGTTCCTTCTCGAGCGACTTCACTTGGTCCTGCACCTGCGCGATGCGCTGCGTCAGTTCCGACGGCTGCGCCTTCAGTGCCGCCGCCGCTTCGTTCACGCGCGCGTCGAGGTCCTGCACGTAGCGCACCGCGTTGTCGCCGGTGATCGCCTCGACGCGGCGGATGCCGGCCGCGACGCCGCCTTCGACGACGATCTTGAAGAAGCCGATGTCGCCCGTGCGGCTCACGTGCGTGCCGCCGCACAGTTCGCGCGAGAAGCCGAGGTCGAGCACGCGGACTTCATCGCCGTACTTCTCGCCGAACAGCGCCATCGCGCCGCCCTTCACCGCTTCGTCGTACGGCATCACGCGCACGATGCCCGGCGCGTTCGCGAGGATCTCGTCGTTGACGATCCGCTCGACGCGACGGATCTCGTCGTCGGTCAGCGGCGCGTTGTGCGCGAAGTCGAAGCGGGTCTTGTCCGCGTCGACGAGCGAACCCTTCTGCTGCACGTGCGCGCCGAGCACCTCGCGCAGCGCCTTGTGCATCAGGTGGGTGGCCGAGTGGTTGCGCTGGGTGCGCGCGCGGCGGTGCGCGTCGATCTCGGCGCGCAGCACGTCGCCGACCTTAAGCAGGCCCTGCTCCAGCGTGCCGTGGTGGCCGATCACGTCGGCCTGCACCTTCAGCGTATCGCCGACCGCGAAGCGCGTCGACGCATTCGCGAGCACGCCCTGGTCGCCGACCTGGCCGCCCGATTCCGCGTAGAACGGCGTGTGGTCGAGCACGACCACCGCATCCTGGCCGGTCTTCACTTCGGTCACCGACGAACCGTCGACGTACAGCGCGACGACCTTCGCGTCGTCGAACGCAATCTCTTCGTAGCCGTGGAAGGTCGTCTTCGCGCCCGCGTATTCGAGGCCCTGCGTGGCCTTGAACTTGCCGGCCGCACGCGCCTGCTCGCGCTGGCGCGCCATCGCGTCGTCGAACGCCGGCTCGTCGACCGTCATGCCGCGCTCGCGGCACACGTCGGCCGTGAGGTCGAGCGGGAAGCCATACGTGTCGTGCAGCTTGAACGCGAGTTCGCCGTCGAGCACCTTGCCGCCCTTCGCCTCGACTTCGGCCAGCGCGGCCTCGAGGATCGACATCCCGTGCTCGATCGTCTCGAAGAAGCGCTCCTCTTCCTGGCGCAGCACGTCGGTCACGCGCTGCTCGGCTTCCTTCAGCTCCGGATACGCGACACCCATCTCGGCGACGAGGTCGGCCACCAGCTTGTGGAAGAACGAACCCTTGCGGCCGAGCTTGTAGCCGTGGCGGATCGCGCGGCGCACGATGCGGCGCAGCACGTAGCCGCGGCCTTCGTTGCCGGGAATCACGCCGTCGACGATCAGGAACGAGCACGCGCGGATGTGATCGGCGATCACCTTCAGCGAGTTGTTGGTGAGATCGCTGATGTCGGTCACGCGCGCGGCGGCCTTGATCAGGTTCTGGAACAGGTCGATCTCGTAGTTGCTGTGCACGTGCTGCAGCACCGCGGCGAGGCGCTCGAGGCCCATGCCGGTGTCGACGGACTGCTTCGGCAGGCGCGTCATGTTGCCCTGCGCGTCGCGGTTGAACTGCATGAACACGAGGTTCCAGATCTCGATGTAGCGGTCGCCGTCTTCTTCGGCCGACCCCGGGGGGCCGCCCCACACGTCCGGGCCGTGATCGTAGAAGATCTCGGTGCACGGGCCGCACGGGCCCGTGTCGCCCATCGTCCAGAAGTTGTCCGACGCGTAGCGCGCGCCCTTGTTGTCGCCGATCCGGATGATGCGCTCGGTCGGCACGCCGACTTCCTTCGCCCAGATGTCGTACGCCTCGTCGTCTTCCTGGTAGACGGTGACCCACAGCTTTTCCTTCGGCAGCTGGTAGACCGTCGTCAGCAGCTCCCACGCGAACTTGATCGCGTCATGCTTGAAGTAGTCGCCGAACGAGAAGTTGCCGAGCATCTCGAAGAACGTGTGGTGGCGCGCCGTGTAGCCGACGTTCTCGAGGTCGTTGTGCTTGCCGCCCGCGCGCACGCTGCGCTGCGCCGTCGTGGCGCGCGAATACGGGCGCCGGTCCGTGCCGAGAAAGACGTCCTTGAACTGGACCATGCCCGAATTCGTGAACATCAGCGTGGGGTCGTTACCGGGCACGAGGCTCGACGAGCGGACGATCGTGTGGCCCTTCGATTCGAAGAATTTGAGGAATTTCTCGCGGATTTCGGCAGCTTTCATGGCGTGCGGGGACGGTCTGGCTAAGACGCTTCAAACGCCGTGCGGCCCTCGCGGGCGCACGGCGGCAGGTTTCTGAAACGATCGATTATACGGGATAGATCCGGGTGCGCGGCCGGCGGGCCAGGGCGGCGCCCGTTCCGTCAGACTTGAAGCCGGTTTCAGCCCGCTTTCGTCCCGTTTCCGCCCCGGCCGCGGGGCCGCCGCGCCACCCGCGCGCGATTCATCTTAAGATGCTCGCCATGCCGCTCGCCTTGCCCGCGCCGCGCGGCACGGCCAAGCCATAAAGGAGACGAATCGACGATGGGTGCCCTGAGCCATATCCGCGTGCTGGACCTGACCCGTGTGCTCGCGGGCCCGTGGTGCGCGCAGACGCTTGCCGACTTCGGCGCCGACGTGATCAAGGTCGAGCGCCCGGGCGCCGGCGACGACACGCGCCACTGGGGGCCGCCGTACCTGAAGGACGCGAACGGCGAGGACACCGCCGAGGCCGCCTACTACCTCGCCGCGAACCGCAACAAGCGCTCGGTCACGGTCGACATCGCGACGCCCGAAGGCCAGCGAATCGTCCGCGAGCTCGCCGCGCAGAGCGACGTCGTGCTGGAAAACTACAAGGTCGGCCAGTTGAAGAAATACGGGCTCGACTACGACTCGCTGCGCGCGGTGAAGCCCGACCTCGTCTACTGCTCGGTCACGGGCTTCGGCCAGACCGGCCCGTATGCGCACCGCGCGGGCTACGACTTCATCATCCAGGGGATCGGCGGGTTCATGAGCATCACCGGCGAGCGCGACAGCGAGCCCGGCGGCGGCCCGCAGAAGGCCGGCGTCGCGATCTCCGACCTCGCGACGGGCCTCTATTCGACGATCGCGGTGCTCGCCGCGCTCGCGCATCGCGACCGGACGGGCGAAGGCCAGTACATCGACATGGCGCTGCTCGACGTGCAGGTCGCGCTGCTCGCGAACATGAACACCAACTTCCTCGCGAGCGGCAAGCCGCCCGTGCGCTGGGGCAACGCGCATCCGAACATCGTGCCTTACCAGACGTTCCAGACGAGCGACGGCTGGATCATCGTCGCGGTCGGCAACGACGGGCAGTTCCGCAAGTTCGTCGAGTCCGGCGGCCGCCCCGAGCTCGCCGACGACGAGCGCTTCGCGACCAATCCCGCGCGGGTGCGCCACCGCGACACGCTGGTGCCGATCCTCGCGGACATGGTGAGGACGCTCGACAAGGACGCGTGGATCGCGGCGCTCGAGGCGGCCGGCGTGCCGTGCGGGCCGATCAACGATCTGGAGGAAGTGTTCGCCAACGAGCAGGTGGTCGCGCGCGGCATGCAGGTCGAGCTGCCGCACCCGTGCGGCGCGAACGTGAAGCTCGTGCGCAATCCGATCCGGATGAGCGCCACGCCGCCCGACGCGCGCTCGGCCCCGCCGCTGCTCGGCGCGCAGACCGACGCCGTGCTGCGCGAACTGCTCGGCTACGACGACGAACAGATCGCGGCGCTGAAGGCGAAGCAGGCGATTTGAGCGGCGCGGCTGCGGCCGGAACGGGGGGCGCCCGCCGTCCGGTCAGCGCCGGGCCAGCGTATCGCAGCCGCCGGCCAGCGTCGCAAGCGCCGCGCGCGATGGCGAACGCACGACTGCCGCGTAACCACCGTGCCCGGCCGACAGACTGTCGACGGTGACGGCGACCGCGTCCGAATCCGCCGCGGCCAGGAAGACGAGCGACGGCGGCGGCTCGGACGCAATGCGATCACGGATATCCAGCCGCCCGATCTGCCGTGGAAATCCGCGCGCGAGGTCGGCCGGATCGACCTGTCGTTGCGCGACGATCGTCGAAAAGGACTCAAGATGCGCGGCCAGATCCGCCAACGCCACGCATTGCCGGGGGGCACGGCCGTCCGCATAAGTCACCTGCACGGCGAACCGCGCCGCGGGCTGTGAGCGCTGCGCGGTCAGCGTCAGCGCGGCGGTCGTATAGGTCAGCGCCATCACCTCGTCGGGCAGCACGCCGAACAACTCGGTGCCGGGATCGATCCGTATGCGGCTGTCGGTCCAGTCGGCGACGCTGCGCCAGCCGAAGCCAGCGAGCACACCGACCAGCATCGCCAGACACGGGATCGCGAATCGCGTTGCCGATGCGATCTTCACGATACCTGCACCACGGTTCCCATCGGAGCCCACTCGTACAGTCGTTTCGCATCGGCCTCGGCCAGGCGTACGCAGCCGTGTGATCCGAACCAGTCGCTGACGGTATTGCGCGCCATTCTCACGAGCGAGAGCGGCATCGGCCCGTGGTACTGGTGAAGCGCTTTGCCGTCTCCCGTGAAGAACATCGCGTAATCCATTTGCACGTTATAGGCACGGCTGCGATAGGACGGGTATTTCCGCATGATGCGGAAGGCACCACGATCGGTCGGATGCTCACTGTCTCCAGTCACACAATCGAAGCGGAACACCCTCGCCGCCCCGTCGAACGCCTCCACTCTCTGACTTGAGAGGTCGACGACGATTCTTTTCCACCGACCTGTTGATTCCGCCTTGAGCCGCTCGACATGGCCCCCTCCTTCCGATCGAATTGAATAGGCCGTGACTTTACCGGCCCGGCCGATCACAAAGTTATGGGGTTCGTCACAAAGTGCAGTCGGTTGCGCGTCGCGCCCAAGACAATCGTACGGGCAGCAAGGCGCACGTCGCGCCGCGACGCATCGCATGAAATTCGCGCTTGGTTAAAAAAGGTGTCCGATTCGATGAACCACGACCGGCGGTCAGTCCGTCGTCCCCATCGCGTCGAGCCAGCCGCGCGCTTCCGGCCAGTCGCCGAGCCCACTGTCCGCGTTGATGTGGCCGCGCGGGCCGATGTCGTGAAAGTCGCTGCCCCACGCGTTCGCGCACGCACGCGCGAACGCCGGCGCGCCGTACGGATCGTCGCGACTCGCGACCACCCGGGTCGGAAACGGCAGCCGCTCGCGCGGCACCGGCCCGAAGCCGTGCGCGTCGGTCGGAAACGCCGGCCCGGCCGGATCGGGCAGCGCGACGAGCAGCGCGCCCCTGACCTTCGCGAGCGCGGCCGGACGCGCATAGCGCGTCGCCCACCACGCCGTCGTCAGCGTGCCGAGGCTGTGCGCGGCGATCAGCACCGGCGCGCGCGCCGCCTCGACCGCGCGATCGAGCGCGCGACACCATCCGTTGCGGAATGCGCGGTCCCAGTCGGGCATCGCGACGCGCACGAAGCGCGCGTCATCGCGCTCCCAGCGACTCTGCCAGTGCAGCGGGCCGGAATTGCCATAGCCCGGCAGCACGAATACGAGGGGTTGAGTCATGCGGGGGTCCTTTGACATGCGATGGGGCAGGTGAAATATCGGTCGAGTGTCGCACATCCGACTCGCCCGGAAGTGCCGGCCGACAGGACCGCCGGCGCGCGGCGTGCGAACCGGCGGTCCTGACACCGCCGCGTCATGCCGCAGCCCTATAAACAAGCCTCTCCCGCCCATTCCCTGTCGAGGTACCCGATGTCGTCGCGCCGCACGTTCCTTCTGTCCACGTCCACCGCCGCCGCGCTGCCGCTCGTCAGCGCCGCGCTGAGCGCGTGCGGGGACAGTTTCGCCGATTCCCCGACCTCAGTGTCGGACGCCGAACTGACACGCCAGATGGTCGGCAAGCTGACGGCCGAGCTCGGCGACGCGTCGACGGCGGGCACGGTCTCGCCCTATCTGATGGACATCGGCTTCACGTGGGATCTGCCGACGATCCCCGCAGCGCAGATCGACCGCATCGTCGCGTACAGCTTCGGCAACCGTGCGAACGCGGCGAGCGGCAACACGCCCGTCGGCGGCGGCAACCAGGTGGCGCTGCCCGACCCGGGCCCCGTCAACGAGGCGCTCGCCGACACCGTGTACCAGATTCGCCAGCTCAAGTCCGTGAAGGTCTACGCGCAGTGGGAAATCGCGCGCTTTCTCGCATCGAAGTACCAGATGACCAACGTGCAGTCGATCGAGCCTGTCGTCGCGAAGGACGGCACGATCACCTACCTCAGCACCGACGGCGTGGCGGCCGCGATCGTCTCGCTCGAAGGCAGCGCGGCGGCGATGGGGAACGTCGGCGTCGTCGGCCATCGCGACCACGCGAAACGCTGCATCCAGACGTCGCGGGCGCGCGGAATGACGGCTGCCGCCGTCGCCGAGGTGCCGCTGCCGCTGCAATACGACGCGCAGTCGGGACAGGCGTGGACACGCCGCCGCGACCTGTACCTCGTGCACGACATGTACGCGCAGTTCACGGCGCTGCGCGCCAAGCTGATCGCCGCCGCCTACCCGAACGGCTGACGCGACGGGCCGGCGTTGCCATGGCCGGCAGCACGAATACGAGGGGGGGTCGTTCAGGCGGAGGACCGTCGCTCACTGAAGCATGGTTGTGATGGGTCGACGGCGTGTCGCACATCCGTTCCTCCCTGAAGCTGCCCGTCAATATTCAGACCATCGGAAGGATGTGCGACGGCGGCGGCTCGCGCCGCCGGTCAGCGCACGTTGGCGCCGACGATGCCGCCCGCCGCGGCGCCCGCGACCGTGCCGATCGGGCCGCCGGTGATCAGGTAGCCAAGCGCGCCGCCCGCGGCCGCGCCGATGCCGGCATTGCGCTGCGTATGCGTCATCGCGCAAGCGCCGAGCTGGGACAGGGCCGCGACGATCACTGCGGTGCGAACGAGAAAGGTGGTTTTCTTCATGATTGTTCAGTTCCTCCCGCCGCGCAAAGAGCGCTACGGCGGCATTGAATCGGTGCTGCAATCATAGAAAACGCCGAATGCCGCGGGCAATCCGATTTACGTCGTGTTACAGCAGACACACTGTCGAGATAATGTGCGGCCGCGCCATCCGCGCGCGCCGGCCCCGCACAAGGTGCGCGGGCCGCACCCCGCTCAGGTAGAATTGCAAGATTAAGCAAGATTAAACCGGCGCGGCGCGCGCCGATCCAAACCTGACTCCATCCGCATGAGCACCGAACGCAACGACGCCCCCGCGGCTTCCAATTTCATCCGCAACATCATCGACGACGACAACCGCACCGGCAAATGGGGCAGCCGCGTCGAAACGCGCTTCCCGCCCGAGCCGAACGGCTACCTTCACATCGGTCACGCGAAGAGCATCTGCCTGAACTTCAGCGTCGCGCGCGACTACGGCGGCGTGTGCCACCTGCGCTTCGACGACACGAACCCGGAAAAGGAAAGCGTCGAATACGTCGACTCGATCGTCGACGCGGTGCGCTGGCTCGGCTTCGACTGGCGCAAGGACGCGGTCGACCACCAGTACTTCGCGAGCGACTACTACGACAAGCTCTATGAATTCGCCGAGCTGCTGATCAAGCGCGGCAAGGCCTACGTCGACAGCCAGAGCGCGGAAGAGATGCGCGCGAACCGCGGCTCGCTGACCGAAGGCGGCAAGCCGTCGCCGTATCGCGAGCGCACGCCCGACGAGAACCTCGACCTGTTCCGCCGGATGAAGGCCGGCGAGTTCCAGGAAGGCGAGCACGTGCTGCGCGCGAAGATCGACATGGCTTCGCCGAACATGAACATGCGCGACCCGGTGATCTACCGGATCCGCTATGCGCACCACTACCGCACCGGCGACGCGTGGTGCGTGTATCCGATGTACGACTACACGCACTGCATCTCGGACGCGCTCGAAGGCATCACGCATTCGCTGTGCACGCTCGAGTTCGAGGATCACCGCCCGCTGTACGACTGGGTGCTGAACGAACTGGCCGACGCCGGCGTGTTCACCCGCCCGCTGCCGCAGCAGATCGAATTCTCGCGGCTGAACCTCACGTACGCGATCACGAGCAAGCGCAAGCTGCTGCAGCTCGTCACCGAAGGCCACGTCGACGGCTGGGACGACCCGCGGATGCCGACGATCGTCGGCGTGCGCCGCCGCGGCTTCACGCCGGAGAGCATCCACCTGTTCTGCGAGCGGATCGGCGTGACCAAGGTCGATTCGTGGATCGACATGAGCGTGTTCGAAGGCGCGCTGCGCGACGACCTCGACGAGAAGGCGGCGCGCACGGTCGCGGTGCTCGACCCGCTGAAGCTCGTGATCGACAACTATCCGGAAGACCTGGAAGAAGCGTGCACGGCGCCCGTGCATCCGCACCATCCGGAACGCGGCCTGCGCACGTTCCCGATCTCGCGCGAGCTGTGGATCGAGCGCGAGGACTTCGTCGAGAATCCGCCGAAGGGCTATTTCCGCCTGTTCCCGGGCAACAAGGTGCGGCTGCGCTACGGCTACGTGATCGAGTGCACGGGCTTCGACAAGGATGCCGACGGCAACGTGACGGCCGTGCACTGCAACTACTTCCCGGACAGCAAGTCGGGCACCGAAGGCGCGAACAGCTACAAGGTGAAGGGCAACATCCACTGGGTCAGCGCGAAGCATGCGCAGCCGGCCGAAGTGCGGATCTACGATCGCCTGTTCAAGGAACCGCAGCCGGACGCGGGCGGCGCGAACTTCCTCGACGCGCTGAACCCGGATTCGAAGAAGATCGCGCACGCGTACGTCGAGCCGGGCGCCGGCGACGTCGCGCCGGAAACCCGCCTGCAGTTCGAGCGCCACGGCTACTTTGTTGCGGACCGCGTCGATTCGAAGCCGGGCAAGCCGGTGTTCAACCGGATCGTCGGGCTGCGCGACAGCTGGGGCAAGCCGGCCTGACGGCCCACCCGCCCCGCGAGGCGTGGCGCCACGCCGCCCTCGCGCGATCATGAAAAAACCCGGCTCGCGAGCCGGGTTTTTGTTTGTCCGCCGCCGCGCTTACGCGCGCGGCAGGCGCCGGTGCAGGTCCGCGAGCGACAGCGTCGTGCGGAACAGCCGCGCGAGGCTGCGGCTCGCATACGTGTCGACGTCGCCGGGCGCCGTCCAGCGATACGCATCCATCTCGGGGATCATCGTCCCGTCGCGCCGGCTCGGGAACAGCGACGTGCATACGCAGCGGGCCAGGTCCAGCTCGTCGTCGGCGACGCGCACCGCGAACAGGTGCAGGTCCTTTTCCTGGCGGTACGCGAAGCGGCCGAGCTCGACGAGCCGGTCCGGCGCGAGCGCGATCCCGGTTTCCTCGATCAGCTCGCGCAGCGCCGCCTGGATCGGCGCTTCACCGGGCTCGCCCTGCCCTTTCGGGATATCCCAGTGCGTCGTGTCCGTCGCGTGCGCGAGGAACACGCGCCCCACCCCGTCGAGAATCACGACGCCGCACGACACCGTGCGCGGCGCGTTGCCCGCTTTCATCGGCCCCGCGCTCAGCGCTTCTGCAGCTGCCACTTGCCCGCGGCGGTCTTGCAGTAGACGGGCTTGAGCGTCATCGTCTGGCCCTTCGCGGCGATCTCGGTCGCGATCTCGCGGCAGGTCTTGCCGTCCTTGTCGGACGTCGTGGGCGTGAGCTTCGCTTCGAGCTGCGTGCCGCCGCCGCTGTTCTGCCAGGTCGTGGTCTCGCCGTCCTTGCCTTCGTCGCGGGCCTGGTGCACGGCCTTCGCCAGCGATGCGGCGTCCGCCTTGCTGAAGTACGTGATCGGCGTGTCGTTCAGGAAACCGAGATTGCTTTGCGCCTGCGCCGGCAGCGCGGCGGCGACACACGCGGCGCCGGCCAGCAAGCGCGCGACGACGGAAAGGGATGCACGCATCGACATGTTGTTCTCCTTGGCTGATCGATCAAACCGCGCGGCGCAACGCTCGCCGCCCCGCGCGTCAGCCAGCGAGGATAGCATGCGCGCCCCGCCGGGCGCGCCGCTCAGCGTTTCGCCTGCGTCGCCGTGGCCTGATAGCCGTCGGTCAGCGTGTCCAGGAACGCGATCACGTCCTTGATCTCGGCCTCGTTCAGCGCCGGCTGGTCGCCCGGCTTGCGGTCGAACGGCGGCTCGTGGTTGATGTTGTCCCAGTAGCGCTTCGGCAGGTCGTCGAAGCGCTGCACCTTGCCGTGCACGACCGGGTAGAACTTCTCCGGATGGATGTCGCGCTCGACGTAGAACCGCATCACGTCCTCGAGCGAGTGGTAGACGCCGTTGTGGAAGAACGTCTTGCGCGTCGCGACGTTGCGCAGCGACGGCGTGCGGAACAGCCCGCAGAACTCGCCGCGCCCCTTCAGGTCGGTGCGCTCGGGCCCGCACGCGCCGAGGTCGTAGAAGCGCGGGTCGCGATTCACCGGCAGCGCGCGGTTGCGCGGCACGCCGATCGCGATCAGCCCGAAATCGCTGAACTGCGGCGGGCCGCCTTCGAGCGTGCGCTGGCTCAGGTGGCAGCTCGCGCAGTTGCCCTTCTTCTCGTCGTTGAACAGCTGCAGCCCGCGCAGCTCGGCGGGCGTGAGCTGCGCGCGGCCGGCCAAGTACGCGTCGTACTTGCTCGTGTACGGATCGAACAGCGCCGGCTGCTGCTGGAACGCGTCGAGCGCGCGCAGCACCGCGTCGAAGGTCGCGTGGTCGTCGGCGAGCACCTTGTCGCCGAACGCCTTGCGGAACGCGTCCGCATACGGCGCCGCGCGCACCGCCTTCGCGACCTTCGCGGGCGAGCTGCTCATCTCGAACGGCGACGTGAGCGGAATGCGCGCCTGCGCGTCGCGCGTGTCGACGCGGCCATCCCACGTCAGCCCGCCCGTCGGGCCCGCGTCGACGCTTTCGTCGCCCTCGTCGGGCGAATCGTGGAAGTGCTCGCTGAACGGCGGAATCCCGCGCAGATATTTAAGCGACGGCACCGCGCGGAACCCCGGGCGATGCATGTCGTCGCCGCCGAGCTGCACCGACAGCGCGTTCGGCGGCCCGAATGCATGCTCGGCGCTGTGGCACGACGCGCACGCGAGCTTGCCGGACCCCGACAGCGACGGGTCGACGAACAGCTGCTTGCCGAGCGCCGTCATCTGCTTCACGCCCTCGAACACCTGCGCGCGCGTCTGCGGCTGGCTGGCCGGCGCGACCGCGGGGGCCGCCGGCGCAGCCTGGGCGGCCGGCACGACGGACGCGACCGGCGCGCCCGCGCCGGGCCGCGCATCGCAGCCGGCGAGCGCCGCGAGCCCGGCGGCCAGCGCCAGCGCCGCCGCGGCATGGATCAACGATCGCGCGGACGCGAAGGATTTCGGATTGCTCTGCATCGTCGTTCTTCTTGTAGCGGTGGGAAATCGGCCGGAGCTTATGTCAGTTCCATGACCATTGCGTGACGTTCCACCGACAGTCAATTGAAAGCGCCCCTACACCCGCCTGTCAAATCGGTTCCAGATAATGCGCGCAGCCGGTCGGCGCCCGGAATTTCGCGCCGGCCCCCATACAACCCGGTTCCCACACGCGACAAACAACGAGAGAGAACACCGCATGAAGAAGCACGCCTGGATTCGCTACACGCCGATCGCCCTCGCGGCCGCGCTCAGCCTGACCGCCTGCGGCGGCGACGACGTCACGCAGCAGGGCCTGTCGGCCGTCAAGAACGTCGTCGTGATCTACGCGGAAAACCGCAGCTTCGACAACCTGTACGGCAACTTCCCGGGCGTGAACGGCCTGCAGAACGTGACGGCCGCGAACTCGGCGCAGAAGGATCGCGACGGCTCGACGATGGCGACGCTGCCGAAGGTCTGGGGCGGCCTGACCGCGACCGGCATCACGCCGGCGGTCACCGAGGCGATGACGGCGAACCTGCCGAACGCGCCGTTCGCGATCGACGATCCGAACGGCTTCAACCAGCCGATGAGCATCGCGACGCGCGACATCGTGCACCGCTTCTACCAGGACCAGATGCAGATCAACGGCGGCAAGAACGACATGTACGCCGCCTGGACCGACGCGGGCGGCCTGACGATGGGCCACTACACGCCGGACCCGTCGAAGCTGCCGCTGTGGAAGATCGCGCAGCAGTACGTGCTCGCCGACAACTTCTTCATGGGCGCGTTCGGCGGCTCGTTCCTGAACCACCAGTACCTGATCTGCGCCTGCGCGCCGCTCTACGCGAACGCGAACACGAGCCCGGCGGCCGGCAAGATCGCGGTCCTGAACGCGGACGGCAAGTCGCTGGCGGTCGCCGCGAACTCGCCCGCCTCCGCGCTGAGCGGCCCGCCGAAGTTCGTCAACGACGGCGCGATCACGCCGGACTTCTACGCGGTCAACACGATGCAGCCGCCGTACCAGCCGAGCGGCAACAAGGCGGCCACGGGCGGCGACCCGACGCTCGCCGACCCGGCCAACGCATCGACGATGCCGCCGCAGACGGCGACCAACATCGGCGACCTGCTGACCAACGCGAACGTGTCGTGGGCATGGTATGGCGGCGCGTGGGGCCAGGCGCTGCAGGCGAGCCAGAACGGCACGTCGAACGTGATCTACGGCGCCGACCTGTCGACGCCGAACTTCCAGCCGCACCACCAGCCGTTCAACTACTTCGCGAACCAGGCGCCGGGCACCGCGAGCCGCGCGCAGCACCTGCTCGACGGCGGCGCGAACGGCGCCGCGTTCATCCAGGCGATCGACGCGGGCACGCTGCCGGCGGTGACGTTCTACAAGCCGCAGGGCAACCTGAACGAGCACCCGGGCTATACGGACGTCACGTCGGGCGACCAGCACATCGCCGACATCATCTCGCACCTGCAGAAGAGCCCGCAGTGGAACAACATGGTCGTGGTCGTCACGTACGACGAGAACGGCGGCTTCTGGGATCACGCCGCGCCGCCGACCGGCGACCGCTGGGGCCCGGGCACGCGCATCCCGGCGCTGATCGTGTCGCCGTTCGCGAAGAAGGGCTTCGTCGACCACACGCAGTACGACACGGGCTCGATCCTGCGCTTCATCACGCGCCGCTACTCGCTGCCGCGCCTCGCCGGCCTGCAGCAGCGCGACGACGCGCTGAAGCAGAACGGCGCGCAGCCGATGGGCGACCTGACCAACGCGCTGCAACTGTCGCCGAACCTGTAACGGCGCAATCGGCCGGCGCAACGCCGGCCATCCCGATGTGGCAAGGGCGGCTTCGGCCGTCCTTTTTCATGTCGGGCGGACCGGCCCGCTCACGATCCGTCGCGGCATATCCTCTCCGGATAGATCTGGTTGCCATCCGGGTCGAAAATGATCCCCGCGCCGGCCGGCAACGCTCGTCCGGCGAAGTTCACGACGCCGTTTTCGTCGGCGACGTCGCGATACAGCAAGTCGCCATCGCGCGAGTAGATCGCAAACGGCTTGCCGGGCGCCGACATCACGATGGGCTGCCGAATGCACCGAACCGGCGGGCGCGCTTGCGCGGCCACCGGCAGCGCGAGCGCGGCGGCCGCCACGACGCGCAGCAGGCGAGCATGCAGGCGGTGCGGTACGTTCGGCATCGCCCGCGCTACCCCCGCAACCCCATCAGCTTCGCGAGCGCCGGCCACCGGTCGAGCGCGTCGAGATACGCGCGGCGCGCCTGCTCGTCGACGTAGCGGTCCGGATCGAGCGCCGGCAGATGGCGCGCCAGCCCGATCACGTCGTTGGGCTGCGACAGGCGATCGTCGTCGCCGTCGGGTGCGTTCACTTTTCGTCGATCCATACGCCATCCGGAGTCTTGACCGCGTAGCCCGCGGCCGTCTGCATCGTCACGGTGCCCTCGTTCTCGCCGATCATCCGCGTGCGCGGCAGGTCGGCCGCGTATTGCGCGAGCGTCACGCCCGGCTTGAACGGGCTGTTCGACACGAGGTTCGACAGCAGCTGCGCGAGCGCGAGGAAGCTCGCCGGCTGGTCGATCACGGTCGTCGTGCCGTGGTTGCCCGGGAAGCCAACGAGCCGCACGCCGACCGGGATGTGCACGATGCGCGGCGTCGGGATCTCGCGCAGGCCGGCCACCTGGTTCTTGTCGCCGCGCAGCGCCGCGCCGTGCTCCGGCACGAACACGATCACCGCGCGCCGGCCCGACGACGCGATCAGGTCGGCGAGCCGGTCGAAGTCGTTCATCAGCTTCGTCGCGCGCTGCGGATACGAGTCGATGCTGGTCAGCGAACTGCCGACCACGCGGTTGCCGTCGTGCATGCTGATCGTGTTGTAGTACAGCGCGACCGGCCCCGGCACCGACGCGCGCTGCGCGTACCAGCTCGCGAGCGTCGCGTAGTCGTCCTTGATCGCCGAGCCGTCGAACGCGTGCATCGCGACCGGCGCGTCGGCGTTCGACACCAGCGGCGCGTCGGGCACGCCGAGGTTGTCGTGGATCAAATCCAGGAAATTGTCGAAGTGGCCGTCGTGGTTCAGCAGCGACTGCGCGGTGTAGCCGGCGCGCGCGAGCTGCGCGAACAACTGGCACTGCCGCGGCGCGGGCTTGTACAGGTCCGCATGCGCCTCCTGCCCGCAGCTCGCGCGCAGCACGCGGATCGCCGCCGGGCCGCTGTAGCTCGCGGCCGAGCTGAAGTTCGTGAACAGGTAGTCGAAGCGGCTCAGCATCGGATGGTTGCGCACCTTCGCCGCGTCGAGGTCGTCCCACGCGAGCGAGCACACGTGCAGCACGATCACGTCGAACTGCGTGGCCGGATCGTTGCCGAGCTGGCCGAACGCGACCTGCCGCTGCGATTCCTGCGCACGGAACGCGGCGAGCGCCGCGTTGTGGTCCTCCGGCTGGCCGGCGCGCGCCGCGCCCGCCGACGACGCCTGCGCTTGCGCCTGCGCGTTCGACGCGATGCGCTCGACCAGAGCGTTGCCCGCCTGCCACAGCGGCAGCGCGACGAGCGCGATCAGCACGAAGGTCGCGACGCGCAGCCAGCGGTTGACGACGAAGTATGCGACGAGCGCGCCGGCCACGGCGATCAGCAGCATCGGCGGCAGCAGGCGCGGCAGCAGCTCCATCCAGTACTCGAGCCGGAACGTGCTCACCTCGCGCAGCGCGTCGGCGAGCCGCGCGAGCGGCGGCGCGTGCGCCTCGCGCGCGAGGAGCGGCACCGCGATCGCGAGCGCCGCGAGCTGCCGCGCGATGCGCCAGCCGCGCCGCCGCAGCGGCGCGCTCGCCGCGAGCGCCAGCGCGAACGCGAGGTTCGCGAGCCACAGCGGCTGCAGGCGGTCCGCCGCGAACAGCGCGAACTTCAGGATGAAATACAGGTTCCAGAACGTCATCGAGACAACTCCATCGTGGGCGGCGTCAGTCGCGCGCCCGGTCGAGCGCCAGCATCGCCTGCACGCTGCGCGACACGCCCTTCAACAGGCGCACGTAACCGTCGACGCCCACTCTCAGCACTTCCCTCAGCCCGCGCAGCGGCGTGTCGGGCCGTTCGCCCTGGTGCCAGTCGAGCCATGCGTCCGCGCGGCCGAACGTGCACTGCACGAGCTGCCGCTCCTGCTCGAGCGTCAGCGCATCGAAGCTCACGCCGATATGCGCCGGTGTCACGCGGCACACGCGCACCGGGAACGTGAACGGCCGGTCGCCGCGCGTCACGCACACGGTCAGCGTGTCGCCCGTCGCGAGCTTCAGGCCCGGCACCGCCTCGAGCCCGAGGCCGCCCGCCGAGTAGTCGCTGGTGAAGCACGCGGCCGTCGTGCCGTCGGCGAGCAGGAGCGTCGCCGGCACGCGCATCGCGATCCGGTGCGTGACCCGCACCTGCTTCGCCTCGCGCGCGACCGCGAGCGCGGCGCCGAGCATCGCGAGGTTGTAGACGGTCCAGCCCATCGTGATCAGGATCGTCGACGCCTCGTCGCCCTGGTCCACGATCAGGCGCGAGACGCCGGCGAAAATCGCGATCACGTTCACCGCGAACAGCACGAGGTACGGCTTCGACGTCGACCAGTCGACGTAGCCCTCGTCGATCTTGCCGCCCTTGTCGGTCACGTTGAACTTGCCGTGCTTCGGGCTCAGGAACGCGACGGTCGTCGGCAGCGCGATGTACCACGCGAGCACCGATTCGTAGACTTCCGCCCAGAACGAATGGCGGAAGCGCCCCTGCATCCGCGAGTTCGCGATGTTCGCGAGCACGAGGTACGGCACGACGTAGCTCGCGAGCGCGACCGCCGACGCGTTGATGAAGTACAGGTGGAAGAACAGGTACGCGAGCGGCATCGTCAGGAAGATCAGCCGCGGAATGCCGTAGAAGAAGTGCAGCATCGCGTTGCCGTAGCAGATCCGCTGCACGAAGCCGAGCCCGCGCCCGAGGAACGGGTTGTCGATGCGGAAGATCTGCGCCATCCCGCGCGCCCAGCGCGTGCGCTGCTTCACGTGGCCGGCGAGGCTTTCGGTCGCGAGGCCCGCCGCCTGCACGGTCGGCAGGTAGGCCGACGTATAGCCGCGGCGGTGCAGCTTGAGCGCGGTGTGCGCGTCCTCGGTCACGGTCTCGACCGCGACGCCGCCGATCTCCTCGAGCGCGCTGCGCTTGAGGATCGCGCACGAGCCGCAGAAGAACGTCGCGTTCCACAGGTCGTTGCCGGACTGCACGAGCCCGTAGAACAGCGTGCCCTCGTTCGGCACCTGGCGGAACGTGCCGAGGTTGCGCTCGAACGGATCGGGCGAGAAGAAATGATGCGGCGTCTGCACGAGCGCGCACTTCGGGTCGCGCAGGAACACGCCCATCGTCGTCTGCAGGAACGAGCGGGTCGGCACGTGATCGCAGTCGAAGATCGCGACGTACTCGCCGTGCGTCTTCGGCAGCGCGCGGTTGATGTTGCCGGCCTTCGCGTGGCGGTTGTCGTCGCGCGTCAGGTAGCCGACCCCGGCCTCGCGCGCGAACGCCTCGAACTCGGGGCGCTTGCCGTCGTCGAGCAGGTAGACGCGCAGCTTCGCGCTCGGCCAGTCGATGCTCTGCGCGGCGAACACCGTCGGCTTCACGACCGACAGCGGCTCGTTGTAGGTCGGGATGTACACGTCGACCGTCGGCCACGCGCCGGTGTCGTCGGGCAGCGGCACGACCGGGCGGTCGAGCGGCCACGCGGTCTGGATGAAGCCGAGCAGCAGGATCAGCCACGTATAGGCTTCCGCCGCGAACAGCAGGTAGCCCGCCCACGCCTCCAGCGGGCTGCGGAAATCGAGCGTCTGAGTCGCGCGCCACCACACGTAGCGCACCATCGCGAGCAGCGCCAGCGACGCGAGCGCGAGCGTCGGCATGTGGCCCGGCAGGCGGCGCAGGCCGAGCGCGAGCACGGCGACGATCAGGAAGAACGCGAACTGCGCGCCGGGCATCAGCGGCGACATGCCGGCCGCCGCCCACAGCAGCGCGCCGGCCGCGAGCAGCAGCGGCGCGAGCCCGCGGCGCCGGCCGACCCGCTGCGCGCGCGCGTCGATCCAGCCGCCCCAGCGGTCCCACGGCAGGCGCGCGACGAGCGCGCCGACGCCCCGCCCGATCGCGCGGACGAACACGTACACGGGGACGACGGTCTTGTCGAACCACGCGAGCGGATCGCGCACCGGGCGGTTGCCCGCGCTGCGCGGCGCGCGCACGAACGCGCGCCACAGCCACTCGCGCGGGCTGAGCGGCTGCAGCACGCCCCAGTCGGCGGCCAGCCGCAGGAACGCCGCGCGCGCGCGGCGGCCCACGGGATCGGGCCGCCCGGGCCGCGGCGCGTGGAAGAACAGCCGCACGACCCAGTCGAGCAGCGTGCGCTCGGCGGGCAGCCCGATGCCGTGCGCGAGCCAGTCGAGCACGCGGCGGCCGAGCGCACGCGCCGCGGCGAATGCGGCGGCGTAAGCGGTGGCCAATGCGGCGAGCTTCATCGCCGGCCCCCGGTCCGCCCCGCCACGGCGGCGCCGAGCCATGCGTCGACCCAGTTCGCGACGCCGTGCAGGTCGTGCGACACCTGCGAATACGGCGCATCGTCGAAGATCCAGCTGCCGCGCGCGAACGATTCGGGCACCGCGGCGTCGAGATGGATGCGCTGGTCGAGGATCACCGCCGGGCCCGCCACCTCGCGCAGCATCGCGAGCGCGTCGCGCTGCATGTCGCGGGCCGGATTCAGCCGGTTCACGACGATCTGCAGCGCGCCGCCGCCCGCCCTCAGCGCGTCGAGGCGCGCGGCGACGGTCGCGCACGCCGCCGGCTCCGGCGGCACGACGACGAGCGTCAGGTCCGCGCCGCGGATCGCGTGCTCGGCGTGCAGCGACGGGCAGCGCGCCGCGTCGATGAACGCGACGCCGTCGGCCGGCAGCGCGATCTCGCCGAGCGCGCGCGAAAGCCACCGAGGATCGGCGGCGAGCCGCGCGTCGCACGCGGCCGCCTGCGCCGCGTCGACGTACCCGTACGGGACGAACAGCACGTCGTCGGCGTTGCGCCAGGTGTGCGCATGCCACGGCTCGGGGTCCCCGAGCAGGCTCTGCGCGAGACCGGCGCCGGACAGCGTGTCGAGGCCGAGGTGCGCGCCGAGCAGGTTCTGCGGATCGAATTCGACGGCGACCACCGGCCGGCCGCGGCGCGCGAGCAGCACGGCCAGCGCGGCGGCCAGCGTCGTGCGGCCCGCGCCGCCGGACGTCGACGTCATGGCGATCGTCTTCATCGCGGCGCCCCGCGGCCCGCGGCGGCGGCGACGTCGGCGGCCCCGGGCAGGAGCCGGCCGCGCAGCGCGACCGGCGCGATCTCGCACGGCACCACGTCGTGCGGGGCGATCCGGCGCGGCGCGCGGAAGCCGCGGCCGAGGCCCAGGTGCTGCGCGATGATCCAAACCGGCACCGCGATCGCGATGCCGACGACGAAACCGATGACGATGTCGGCAATCATGGGGCCTCCGGCTTGCGCAGCGGCATCGCGCTGCGGGTGGCGCCGCGCGCGCGCGCGGCGACGACAGGGTTCGGGCCGGGCGCGGCGGACGCGTCGTCCGGCAGCGGCGCGGCGGCGGCGGACGGTGGCGGCGCGTCGCCGGCGGCATCGACCGTCCGCGGCGACGCCGGCGTCGCCGCGTCCGCCCGCGCGCCGCCCGCCGGATGCGCGGCCGCGAACAGGTCGCTGTAGTCGGCGATCGGCGCGCGCCGGTTTTCCGCCTTCAGCTTGTTCAGCTCCGCGTCGATGCTGCCGTGCGCGAGGCGCACGACCCGGTCGGACAGCGTGTCGACCGGCACGTCGAAGATCCGCTTGAGCGCCTCGTCCGCATCGGCCGGCTCGCACGCGAACAGGAATACGTACAGGTGCTCCGCGTCGGCCGTCACCACGTCGCCCGCGCGGCGCGGCATGCAGTGACGCAGCGCGTCGACGTGCGCGACGCCGGGCAGCAGCGTCATCTTCACGAGGGTGTGCGACAGCGCGAGCACCGCGCCGCGATCGAGCACCGCGCGGGTCCGCAGGCAGAACGCGCCGACCGGCAGGTAGCCGAGCACCGTGTCGCCGAGCGCCGCGGCGAGCGCCGCGCGGTAATC
Source organism: Burkholderia ubonensis subsp. mesacidophila (assembly GCF_002097715.1). Taxonomy (NCBI): domain Bacteria; kingdom Pseudomonadati; phylum Pseudomonadota; class Betaproteobacteria; order Burkholderiales; family Burkholderiaceae; genus Burkholderia; species Burkholderia ubonensis. Next base: position 1,464,924 of record NZ_CP020737.1, on the reverse strand, counting down.
GGCGGCGACCGGCCGCGCCTGCAGCTGGCCGTGCAGCGAGCGCACCGCGGCCTGCAGCCGCGAGAACGGCAGGTCGCGCCCGATCACGCTGTTCGCGCCGAGGCTCAGCACCAGCATCTCGAACTGATGGCGCAGCACCTCGCCGCGCTCGACGATCGTGATCTTCAGCGCGCCGCCGCACTGCCGCCGCAGCGTGTGGACGTCCGCGCACAGCGCCTCGAGCTGCGTGCGGGTGCGGAACGCGAGCACGGCGGTCGCCGCCTGCGCCTTCGCGCACGCGGCCACCACCGCGGCGTTGTCGTCGACGATCTCCCAGTCCTTCGGCACCCAGTTCTCGCCGTCGACCACCACGCGGCTCACGACCACCCGGTCCTCGTCGCTCGCGAGCTTCATCTCGCGCGGCTGCACGAGCGCATCGGCATCGAAGATCGCGGACAGCCGGCCGCTCGGCGCGAAGCGCAGCGGCCGCACCTCGCCCGCGGCGAGCGTGTCGCCCGCGCGCCAGAAATCGACGACCCACAGCAGCTCGCCGTGGGTGCGCTGCAGCTGCGCGACGCCGGCGCAGACGCTGTGGAAGGCGCTGCGCCGGGTGCGGCGCGTATCGCGCACGAGCGGCAGGTCGTCGGTGCCGGCATCGTCCGCGTGCCCGGCGTCGGGGTTCATCAGCAGCACGACCGCGATCCGGTGCATCCGGCACCAGTCCGCGAACGCGCGCCCCTCTTCCGCCAGCGCGGCGGGATCGTTCCAGCTGAACCAGCGCTCCGCGCCCTCGATGAAATACAGCGAACGCGCGTGAAAGCCGAAGCGCCTCATCGCGCGGAACCCGCCCATCAGGCGGGCGAACGGGCCCGGGTCGGCGTGCGCGGCGCCCGGCTGCGCGTCGCCAACCGCCGGCGGCATCGCGAGCACGTTCAGGTTGCGCGGCCAGCCGGGCGCGAGCGCGGCGCCCGCGAAGCCCCGCTCGCCCAGCTGCGCGGCGACGCTCGCGTGGTCGCGCGCGAGCACGACCGTCACGTCGCGGGTGCGCGCCTGGCGCGCGCTTTCCCACACCAGCGCGTCGCACGCAGGCGTGCGCGCGGCCGCATAGACCGCATACAGGCCGCCCGCCTCGAGCTGCGTCCATTCGTCCGGCAGGCCGTCGATCGCGAGACGGCTCAGCGTGGACACGCGGCCGTCGGCCGGCCCCATGCGCAGCAGCGCGCGCAGGCGATCGAACACGCCGGCGGCGCCGAACGCGGGACGAGTGGCTTCGAAGTCGGTGTTCACGCTAACGCATCCTTTTCACGCTAGAAATCCGAATAGAGCCGCACCGGCGTCGGCGTGACGAGGCCGGTGCGCGGCGCGCGCGCGTCGAACGCGTAGCGCAGGTACACCATCGCCGAACTCGGCGCGTAGTCGTGCGAACGGTCGATCTTCAGTTGCGCGCCGACGCTCAGGTGCGGGTTCATCCGGTACTCGACCATGCCGTTCACGCCATACGAGAACGACACGCCGCGCGTCGAGCTGCCCGAATAGACGAAGCCCTCGCGCTCCTGTGCGGCCCGCTGGTCCGCGAACGTCGGGTAATACAGCGAATCCTTTTCGTAGCTGTGCGAGATCCCGCCCGTGACGGTCAGGTCCCACGACAGCGCGTCGCGCCGCCCCGCCCATTCGAGCGGCACGCCGAGCGACAGGTAGCGCTGCGGACTGTAGTAGCCGCCCTGCCCGAACGTGTAGTAGCGCAGGTTCTCCACGTAGTGCCACGCATTGCCGACGAGCCCGGTGCTGACGCGCATCGTCGCGCGCTCGTAGACCGGCGCCGTGAAGCCCGTGCGCAGCGTCACCGCCGCGTTGCGTTCGACGTTGCGGCCCGTCAGCACGCCCGCGCCGAGCTCCGCGAACAGGTTCGCGCGGCCGAAGTCGACCGACGCGCGCAGGTCCACGCCGTCGCGGCGCACGCCGCCCCAGACCGCGCCGGTCCACGGATCGCGCAGCCCCGCGTACGACAGCTCGCTGCTCGTCACCGGGCGGCGCGACGCGTTGACCGAGAAGCTCGCCGGCCCCGCGTCGAACCGGTAGCGCGCGCCGCCGACGACGTAATGCACTGGGAAGCCGAGCGGCGACGTGCCGACGTCGAAGCGCCACGCGTCGGAGCGATAGCCGACGCCGAGCGCAACACCTGTGGCCGACTGGTGCAGCGAGTTCGGCGGATTCGCAAGCAGCGAATCGAGCGCCGGATTCGTCCCGGGCGGGCTCTGCTGCCTGAGCGCCGAGTAGGTGCCGAAAGTCTTGAGCGCATACGCATCCGGGTTGCGCGTGTCGAGCGTGCCGGCGTCGAGATGCACGGTGTCGACCTGCAGGAACGCATGCCCGTCGTAGCGGACCGGCATCTGCAGGTAGATCGGCACCTGCTGCGCGCGGTACGCGGACACCCCGTCGTCGCCCGACTTGTATGCGGGCAGCCAGCCGATCTCGAGTTCGGGGTCGCGGCGCTGCTCCAGGTCGGCGAACGCGGCCTGCGCGGGGGTGCGGCCGTCGCGGCGCGGGCTCACGCCGCTCGCGCGCTCCTGCGACTGCGACAGCCGGTACAGCGACGCCGCGTCGTCGTAGCGGCCCTGCGCCTCGGCCACCCGCCCCGCCGCGACCGTCACGTCCGCACGCGCCGGATAGGCCGCCTGCAACCGGCCGGTGATGTCCGCCGCATCGTCCGCGCGGCGCAGCGCGGTGAGGCGGCGCACCGCCGACAGCTGCGTGTCGACGTCGTCGGCCGGCGCGCGCGCGAGCACCGCCTGCACGCGCGCCAGTGCGCCGGCGCGGTCGCCGCTGTCCTCGTCGATCCGTGCGAGCGCGAGCTGCGCATCGACGTTGTCCGGCGTGCGCGCGACGACCGGCGCGAGCGCGGCGCGCGCCGCGTCGTAGCGGCCCTGGGCGCGCTCGAGGTCGGCCACTTCGAGCGCGTAGCGCGGGTCCGCCTTGGCCGCAGGGCTTGCGCGGTCGAGCAGCCGGCGCGCCGTTTCGTAGTCCTGCTGCGCGATCGCGTCGTCGGTGCGGCGCAGGATCAGCCGCAGCGACTGGTCTTCGAGCCGCGCGGTCTGCGTGGCCGTCAGCGACGGCTCGCGGCGGATCGCGTCGAGCCACGCGGCGAGCTCGCCGTCGCGGCCCGCGCTGCCGAGCAGGTCTCCGTAGCGAAGGCGCACGTCGGCATCGGCGTCGCGCGGGTGCGCGGCGATCCAGTCGCGCAACGGTGCGAGACCGCGTTCGGGCTCGCCCGCGTCGATCCATTGCGCGCCGACCGCGGCCAGCATGTCGGGATCGTCCGGCGCGAACGCCTGCGCGTGCGCGAGCGCCGCCGCGCACGCCGCCCGATCGCCGCGACCCAGCGCGCCGCGCGCGTCGGCGAGCGCGCTTTCCGCATCCAGCTTGCGGGCGAGCGCACGCATGCCGTCCGAGCGCCGCGCATCGCCGACGGGCGCGAGCGCGGCCTGCGCGCCCACGACGTCGTCGATCGAATTGCGGTACAGCGCTGTCGCGTAATGCATTTCGGGCTCATCGGATTGCGCGAGCCCTTCGTCCATCACGGTGCGGCCGAGCTGCGGCAGCCCCATGTCGCGATACAGGCGCGCGAGCGCGAACCGGGTCCACGGCGCGTCGGGCGCCGCGCGCACCGCCGCTTCGTAGCGCTGCGCGGCCGGCCCGCGCTCGCCCTTGTCCGCGAGCGCGCGCGCCTGTTGCGCGAGCAGGTCGGCGCGCAGGCCGTCGAGCGCGCGCTGGTCGTCGCGGCCAGCGACGCGGCCTTGCAGCGCGTCGAGCAGCGGGCCGATCTGATCAGCGCGGCCGGTGTTTTCATACAGGGTGGCCGTGCTGCGCACCGCCGACGCGCTCGGCGCGCGCGCCGCCAGCAGGCCGCGCAGCAGCGGCTCCGCGCGCGCCCAGTCGTGCTGCGCGAGCAGCGCGTCGGCGAGCTGCAGCTTCGCGTCCGGGCTGTCCGGCTGCATCGCGAGCGCGGCGCGCGCCGCCCGTTCCGCGTCCTGCGGCCGCCCCGCCGCCGCAGCCGCGCGGCCCTGCGCGAGCGTGCCCCAGAACCGCGCGGTCCGCGCGAGGCTGTCCCATTTGCCGCGCTGGTCGGGCGCGAGCGACGCGGCGCGCGCGAACAGCGCGCGCGCGTCGTCGTGCCGGCCCTGCCGCAAACGCAGCAGCCCGAGCCCGCCGACCGCGTCCGCGTCGCCGGCCCGCACGCGCGCGGCCTGCGTCAGCAACGGCTCGGCCGCGGCGAGATCGCCGCGCACAAGCGCCTGCAGGCCGCGCTGCTGCGCAATGTAGTTCGGGTCGCGTTCGAGGCGAAGCTGCGCGTCACGCTGCCGCTCCAGCCCCGCGACCTTGTCGCGGAATTCGGTGTCGTCCGGCACGAGCGCGAGGTACGCGCGCAGCGCGTCGAGGTAGGCCGGGTCCGCATCGGCCGACTGCAGCACGCGCCGCCACACCGCCATCGCTTCCGTATGGTCGGCGTCGGTGCGCCGCACGAGCGCCCACGCGAGCCGGTTCGCTTCCGCGCGGGTCTCGCTGCGCTGGTTCAGCAGCTTCGCGAGCCCGAGCGCCGAATCGACGTCGTCCGGATCGGCCGCGACCGCGCGGCGCAGCGCGGCGACTGCCGCGTCGCGGCCGCCCGGCCCGTTCGCGACGATCTGGTAGTACTCGGCGCCGAGCGCGCCCGACGGCGCGCCGTTCGGGAACAGCGCGACGATCCGCCTGGCGGCCTCGTCCGCGCGGCCGCTGCGCGCGAGCAGGCGGATCTGCGCCATCTCCTCGCGCCCGCTCGTCGCGACCCGGTATTCGTCGTCGGCCCGCCGCGTATCGGGCGCGCCGGGGGCCTGCGCCTTCAGGCGCGCCAGCGCCGCCTGCGCCCCCTGCGCATCGCCCAGGCGCAGCAGCACGCGCACCTGCTCGGCGAGCAGCGCCGGATCGCCGGGCGCGATCAGCAGCCCCTTGCGGATCGCGTCGCGCGCGAGATCGTCGCGGTGCTTGACGCCCCACATGCGCGCGGTCGCCAGCAGCCGCCGCGCGTCGGCGGAGTCCGATGCGGCCGACGCAGGGACGGCCGGCGTCGGCCTGGCCGGCGCGGCCACCGCCGCGCAGACCGACGACGCGAGCCACGCGAGCCCGGCCACGTGCGGGACGGCGCGCTTCAGCGGGCGGCGCATCGGCGGTCCCCCCAGCGCACGTCCAGCGTGCCGTCCGCGGCGAAACGGTAGCGCGCGTCGCGCCAGCCGAGGCCGAACAGCGTCAGCACGCTCGTGTAGTAGCCGGGCGACGACTGCCGCGCGAGCGTGTCAACGCGCGCCGCCTGCGCATTGGCGAGCGCGTGCTGGCCGCGCGCGTCCAGGAACGGGACGGCCGCCGCGGAGAAGCCGCCGTTGCCGTCGTTCGGCCCGGCGACGCCGGTCGTCGTGTCGACCTTTTCCGGCGGCGCGCCGTGCACGGCGATGTGCTCGGCGAACGGCGCGAAGCGCGCGAGCAGCGGCGCGGCGAGCGGATCGGCCGGATCGAGCATGCCGGCCCACAGATACACGCGGATCGCGTTGTACGCGCTCTCCGCATGCGTGGCCGGATCGGGCGCGAAGCCCGCGCCCGCGCGGAACAGCGCCCAATCCGGCGCGAAGCCTTTCGGCGCGGTATCGAGCAGCACCCGCCCGGTGCCGGCTGCGAGCGCGGCCCAGCGGCGGTCGTCCGGCAGCCGCGCGCCGAGGCCGCGGATCACCTGCGGCGGCGAATAGCTCGGGTTGACCCGCCACAGGTCGTTCGCGAGCCGGAACCCGGTCGGCCCCGGCAGCAGCGTGAGCCCGAGCCCCGGCACGGTGGCCGTCTCGTCGTCGAGCACGCGCTTCGCGAGCAGCGCGCCGCGCGCGGTGTAGCTGCGCTCGCGCCACAGGCGGCCCGCCTCGACGAGCGCATAGGCGATCCACAGATCGGCGTCCGACGCGGCGTTCGCGTCGAGCACACGCCACGCGCCGTCGGCCGCGCGCCCCCACAGCCACGCGGGCAGGCGCGCGCTCAGGTCGCCCTGCGCGAGGTTGTTCTCGGTCCACGCGAGCATCCTGTCGAACGCGGGCCGGTCGTTCGCGACCAGCGCGAAGAACAGGCCGTATCCCTGCCCTTCCGACACCGTGCGCGCATCGTCCGAGCCGACGTCGATCACGCGGCCGTCGGCCGACACGAAATCGCGCTTGAACGCGTCCCAGCGCGGCCACGCGGCCGTGCAGGCCGCGTCCGCGGCATCCTTGCCCGCGACCGGCGCGCTCGCGGCCATGCCGGCCGTCGACGCCGCCAGCGCGAAAGCCAGCGCCGCGCCGGCGCGCCACGCCTGCCGCCCTGCCGTTGCCTGCGCCATCCGTCACATCCCCCGTCGCCGCGCGGCAATCCTTTGCAGCACGCTGAACGCGCCGAGCGCGAGCAGCAGGCCAGCTACGACGCCGACCGCGCCGAGCACGACCGGATGCCGCGCCGCATGCGTCCAGAGCCGCGCATACCACGGCACGAAGCCGACCACATAAGGCTCGCCGACGCGCATGCTGTCGACCGTGCCCGGCCGCACCACCGCGAGATCGCCCTGCAGCTGCGACACGAGCCCGGCGTTCTCGAACACGTCGAGCAGCGTGCCGAGCTGCGGCTGGTCGGTCGCCGTCAGCGCGACGACGCTGCGGCCGCGGCTGCCCGGCAGCTCGAAGCCGAGCAGCGCCGCGAGCGAGCCGGTCTGCTCGATGTGCGCGCCGCCCTCGGCCATGCCGACGCCGTTGCGCCAGCGCTCCTTGACCGTGAACGCGACCCGCGCGCCGCCCGCGCCGCCCTGCTCGCCGAACGACAGCGGCAGCGCCGCGCGCCAGCGCTCGAGCAGCGGGAACGACGGCGCGCCGTCGATCACCAGCAGGTCCTTGTCGCGCAGCGCAGTCATGTCGCCGGGGCGTGCGACCTGCACGCGCAGCGCCGGGTAGCCGGTCCACTCGCCCATGTGGCCGAGCATCGTCAGGTACGCCTCGAGCTCCTGCGGCGACGGCCGGTCGGAGAGCACGACCGCGGTCTGCGACAGGTCCGCGAAGCGCGTGAACGGAAAGCCGCTGTTCGCGAAGTACGCGAGGTTCGGCAGTTGCGCGTAATGGACGAAGTGCGAGAAATCGATCGTCGAATCCGGGTCGATCGCCGCGCGCTGCGGCTCGGTCGCGGTGCTCGAGCACAGGCCCGTCTTCTGCGAGTCGAGCGTGAAGCGGAACTGCAGCTGGTTGCCGCTGCCGACGCGGAACGCCGGAATGTCGACGTCGCTCGTCACGCGCCCTTCGGGCACCGCCAGGAGCGGCAGTTGCATGCGGCCGCGCGCGTCCTCGGCGTGGGCCGGCCCGAGCCGGTACGACTTCACGAGCTGGTCGTTGATCTCGACCGCGAGCGTCGAATTGTCCTGCACGGTCGGCGCCGTGTAGCGGTAGCGCAGCGTGATCGGCACGCCCGCGCCGTTCCACGAATGCAGGTCGGCCGGCACCCGCAGGTTCAGCCGGATCGCGTCCGGCGACGTGCCGCGCACTTCCAGCTCGCGCGGGTCCGCCACCAGTTCGCGGAACGCGATCGGCCGGTCGACCGGCAGCCAGCGCGGCGCGTCATACGGCTGGCGCGGCGCGCCGACGTCGACGTGCGCGACCGTCGCCGACGGCCCCGACAGCGCCGCGCGGCCGAGCACCAGCGTCGCGACCGCGTCGTCGACTTCGGCGGCCGTGCGGCCGGTGACGACGAGCACCTTGCGCTCCGGCGCGGCGGGATTGTCGACGACCGCGAGCGTCGGGCCGTTGACGGACGGCAGCGCGAGGCCCGGCGGCAGCGTCGCGACCGGGCCGATCAGCACCGCGTGGTCGTTCGCCGGCAGCGTGGACGACACCGGGAAGCGCGCGCGGCGGTAGTCCGCGAGCGCGCCGAACCACGACGCGAGCACGCCCGCGCTGCGCAGCGTCGCGGTGTCGGGCGACGCGGGCAGCACGAACGGCAGGCGCACTCGCCCGTTGTCGCGGCGGTCGAAGAACGGCGCGGGCAGCAGCGCGAGATCGTTCGGCAGGCGCACCGGCGTCTCGTCGAGGATCAGCTCGCTCGTCGGGCTCACGTCGGCCCACAGCGCCGAGTTCGCGGGATCCTCGCAGTGATCGAGCGTGTAGTGCGCGATCAGGCGCAGCCCGATCTGGTTGAAGTCGGAGAAGTAGCGCGGATCGATCGGGATGTCCTGCGTGACCGTGCGGCCCGCGCGCGGCGGGTCGAACGGCACGGTGGCGACCACCTCGCCGTTGATCGACACCTTCAGGTGCGACAGCGGGAACACCAGCGACGGCGAATACGCGTAGGTCAGGCGCAGCCGCGCGGCGGTCACCACGCGGTCGAGCCGCACGCCGGCGCTGATCGTGCGCGCGTCGTCGGCGCCGCGCAGGCGCAGCGGATCGTACGCGCCGAGCGTCGTGAACGGCAGGTGCACGGTGGTCGCGCCCCGGGTGGCGGACGGTGCGCTCGTCGGGGCTGCCGGCGCAGCGGCGAGCGGTGCCGATGCCGGAGCCGGAGTTGCGGCGGCCCCGGCCGCACCCGGCGCGCTCGCCGTGGCAGCCGGCAGGCAGGCCGCGTAGAACGTGCCGGCCGCGGCCGCGATCGAGACGAACAGCGATGCGGCCGGCTTCATGCGCGGCCCCGTTTCATGTGGTGGTCGACAGTGTCGAAAGCGGCGCACGCGGCGCAGCCGGGCAGGCGAATGCACATCCCCAATGCTTCCCCTTGAATCCAGGTCCTGATCGTGGTGATCGAAACGACGTGGCTGGCCACGACGGCGCCCCCGCGCCGTTGCGCGCATGCCTGGCACTGGCACGCGTGCAGATCCGATTCGTCACACTATCTCAAAAATAGATTAAAAATTACCCCAGTTCGAACATGCACTGCATGAAAGCCCCGATTCCGGTCAGAAATGCTGCACGCCGTGCATGAGAGGTATGAATTGCGTCGTTGCTGCTGAAGTCGCCGAGCGGCACAATGCCGGACGCTGCCGGCGCGGAAAATCGTGCGCGGGCCCTGCTCCGACGGGCGAGACGTCGGCGGCGGACCCGTTGCAGGCCGCGCGCCTCCGCGTAAGCGGCGCGTATGCTACCGCATTCCGCCGCCGCCCGCCGCGTTTTCTTCGTGGAAAAACAGACTTGTATCAATCCTCAGACATCGCCGCGCAGACCGAAGGCAAAGCGCGGGGTGAAGCGGTCGCGGCCGCATCGCGCGCAGCGGAGTGACGTGACGCTGTGACGTCGCGGCGGCGCCCGTCAGGCCAGCACGCGCCAGAACCCCGACGCCGCGATCGCGGCCCCGACGACGAGCCACTGGACGACCGCGATCCACACGCCGGTCCGGCACAGGCCGATCGCGCCGCGCACGCGCGCATCGAGCGTGCGGCCCGCCTTCGTTTCGTCGATCCAGCCGAGGTCGGCGAGCGCGCGGTCGAGCGCGGCCAGCGCATCGCCGCCGGCGGGCTCCGGGGCCGTCGCTGCATCGGCCAGCGCCGCGAACAGCCTGCGGTCGATCGCGATCCGCACCGCGAACCACAGCGCCGCGACGCCCGACGCGGTGCTGACGGTCGCGAGCAGCGCCTGCGCGAACGGCGCGGCGCGCCAGCCCGACGCGACCCACCATCCCGCGCCCGCCGCGACGAGCGCGACGGCGACCGCCCACGCGCCGGCGTCGAGCGCGCCGCGGGCCGCCGCGATCCGGTACGGCGCGGAGCGGTCGCGCATCATGCGCCCGCCTCTGCCGTGCGGCGGTCGATCCAGTCCTGCAGCACGGCCACCGCTTCATCCGACCACACCGCGCGCGGCCGGACCGCCCGCACCGCGGCCAGCGCGTCGCGCGCATCGTGCAGCCCGCGCCGCATCGCGACCCAGGCCGCCGCGCACAGCACGCTGCGTCCGTAGCCGAGCGCGCAGCAGACCAGCACGTCGCGGCCCTCGCCGTGCAGGCGCTCGAGCGCCGCGACGGCCTGCTGCAATTGCCGCGCCGTCGGCGCGACGAGATCGAGCTGCGGCGCCGTCGCATACGCGCACGCCGCATCGGCCGCGGCCCAGCGCGGCATCTCGGCGGTCAGGTCGACGACGCCCGTAAAGCCGTGCCGCCGCAGCTCGCGCGTGGTCGGCGTGCGGCCGATCGACACGCGCTCGCCGAGCCGCGCGGGCGCGGGCCGCCGGAACGTCCACGCGCGCGAGTTGACGAATGCGCCGGCGATCGTCGGCGCGAGCAGCCATAGCATGAACGGCGGGAACCGGCCGTCGGCATCCTTCTGGAATGCGCCCGGCACGCCGCGCCAATAGATCCATCCGACGCACGCGAGCGCCAGCGCGCCCCACCCCGCCGCCAGCGCCCAGCCGGCCGCGTGCGCAATGCAGGCGAGCGCGACCAGCGCGACTGCGCCCGCGCCGAGCGCATAGCGGCGCGCCAGCGCACGGCTCGCCGCCGAGGGTGCCATGGAGCGCGCCGCGTCCGCGCCCGGCAGCCGGCCCGCCGCGTCGCGCAGCGGAAACAGGAACAGCGCGAGACAGCCGACCGCCGCACCGGTCGGCACGTCGATCACGTGATGCTGGTAGGTCGTCAGCACCGACACGCCGATCGCCGCGAACCACAGATGCAGCGCGGCGCGCGCCAGCGTGCCGCGCAGGTGCTTCGCATAGACGGCCCACAGCACGACGAGCAGGCCGATATGCAGCGACGGCGCCTGGTTGAACGGCTTGTCGAAGCCCATCAGCAGCGTGAACAACGCGCCAGCCACGCCGCCCGCGTCGGGCCGCTCGAAGCCGAAGCGCAGCGGCCACGCGATGAAGCACGCGACCGAGATCAGCTGCACGGTCAAGAGCCGCTTCACCTGATCGAGCAGGTCGTCGCGGCGCGTCCAGAAGAAGAACGACAGCGCGTACAGCAGGTCGATCGACCAGTACGGCACGATCGTCCACGGCACGAACGGGATCGCATGCTCCCAGCCGAACGCGAAGGTCGGCACCACGGCGCGGCGCGCGGCGAGCCAGTTCGCGAAGCCGTAGCTCGAGAAGAACACCGCGCCCATCACCGCGAGCCACCCGAAGCGCAGCGCGAACGACGCGTCGCGCGCGCCGGCCGCCGCCGGTGCGGCAAGACCACGCGCGCCGCCGCCGAGCTCGCTCATTGCGCGTCGACCCGCTGCGCGAGACTGACCGTGAAGATCCCCATCTCGTCGATCCGCTGGTCGAGCTTGCGGAAGCCCGCGCGTGCGACGAGCTCGTCCATCTCGGCCTGCGAGCGGCGTCGCATCACCCAGGTCGCGTCGCCGCGGTGATTGTTCAGCGCGCGCGCGATGAACTCGAGCTGCGGATGCCACGGCTGCCCCGTGTAGACGAGATAGCCGCCCGGCGGCACCGCCTGCGCGAGCCCGCGCAGCGAGCGCTCGATCAGCGCGTTCTCGCCGAACAGCTCGTAGAGGCCCGACACGATCGCGAGCGTCGGGCGCGGCTCGAGCGTCGCGAGCGACGCCTCGTCGAACGCGTCGCCGCGCTCGAAGCGCGCGATCGGCTCGAGGCCGCGCTGCGCGATCAGCACGCGCCCTGCCTCGACGTTCGGCGGGCTGTAGTCGCGCAGCGTGATGTCGTCGGGCGCGGCGCCGTCGCGCTCGGCCGCCGTTGCGATCGCGTCGAGCACGTAGCGGCCGTGCCCGGCCGCGATGTCGACGATCCGCACCGGCGCGCCGGCGCCGCGCAGCCGCGCGATCGCCGCGCCGATCAGTTCCTGCAGGTGCACCTTGCGCTGGCGGATGCCGGCCCAGCCCGGCGAATCGAGATAGGTGCGGTCGATCAGCCGGCCGACGCCGAGGCGCCCCTGCGCGTGGTTGCGATACACGTAGTCGAGCGTCGAGCCCGAATCGAAGCCGAGCTTCAGCCCGAGCGCGATGCCGTCGGACAGCGCGCCGCCCGCCTTCAGCCCTGCCCGCGTGATCGCCCAGTACGCGCGCGCGAGCGGATTCGCGGACGGCCGCTGGAGCGCCGCGTATTCGTCGTGGAACGCGCCGCGCCGGTCGGCGTCGGCGAGCGACACGCGCGGGCTCGGCGTATCGAATTCGCGCAGCACGAACGCGCGCAGCGGCGCGAGCGCCTGTGCGCGGTCGCGCTCGCCGAGCGTGTCGTGATAGAAGCCCGGCAGCACGATGCGCTCCTTGCGCGCCGCGCCGAGGCGCTCGTAGAAGCGATCCTGCGGGCCGCGATGGACGACCCAGTCCGCACCGGAAATCAGCAGTTGCGTCGGCACGGTGATCGCCGCCGCGTCCGCGACGATCCGCTGCGCGGTGTCGTGCAGGTCGAGCAGCATGTTGACCGCGATCGGCCGCGTGATCAGCGGATCGGCCGCGTAGCTCGCGATGCGCTCGGGGTCGTGCGTGAGGAATTTCGGCTTCACGTAGCTGTTCACGTAGAACAGCCCGCGCAGCTTGTGCATCAGCCGCAGGCCGGGCCGCGCGAACGGCACGTAGAGCTTGATGTGGAACGCCGGCGACGCGACGACGAGACAGCGGATCGACGGCGCATAGTCGTGCGCCCAGGTCGCCGCGAGCACCGCGCCGACGCTCTGGCCGACCACCGCCATGTCCTCGATCGCGATGCCGTGCGCGTCGCGGATGTGCTCGACGAAGGTCTGCAGGTCGCGCACCGACGCGGCCGCGCTCGGGCTGTAGCCGCGCGCGCCCGGCGAGCGGCCGTGGCCGCGCGCGTCCCATGCGAAGAACGCGAATTCGGGCAGGTCGAGCTCGTCGACGAGGTGCGCGACGCGCGCCGAGTGCTCATGGCCGCGGTGCAGCAGCACGATCGCGCCGCGGCAGCGTGCGCCCGTCGCGGGCCAGTGACGGTAGAACAGCGTTTCGCCGTCGTGGGTGATGAAGTCCGCCTCGCGGGCGATGCGTGCGCTCATGCGTTTCTCTCGTTTCGTTATTCGAATCATTTCGGCGCCGCCCTCCGGCGCCGTTCCCCCGACACGGCCCGCGTCAGCCGCCCGCTTCGGCGATGCCGGCCTGCACGCGCCGCACCACGGTCACGGCCGACAGCACGATCAGGAGCCGCCACAGCCACGCGGCGAGCCCGCCGACCGGCAGGCCGATGCCGATCCACAGCGCGAACGCGCCGAGCGCGAGCGCCCGGTCGCTCTTGCCGAACGGGCCGTCGTAGCGGCGGCTCGCGCCGGCGAGCGGCCCGATCAGCCCCGCGCCTTCGACGATGACCGCCAGCAGTGCGAACAGCCAGACATCCGCTTGAGCGAACGCCGGCACCGCGAGGAACGGCAGCACGAGCGCGACGTCCGACACGATGTCGCCGAGCTCGTTCAGGTACGCGCCGAGCGTGCTCTTCTGCCCGTGCTCGCGCGCGAGCATGCCGTCGATCGCATTGAGCGCCATGCGCAAGAACAGCCACAGCGGGATCAGCAGGAACAGCGCCTTCGCGAACCCGCCGAGCCCGGCGAGCGCGCCGACGACAATCGAGCCGCCGGCGGCGAACAGCGTGACCTGGTTCGCGGTGACGCCGCGTTCGGCAAGGGAATTCGCGAGCGGACGCAGGCAATTCTGGAATTTGGGTTTGAGTGCGTAGAGGCTCATCGTTTTATTCGCGCGGCTTGCGGGACGTCGTTGCCGGTCATGCCCCGGAGGCGCGGACGTCGTATCAATGGACGGCCGTAATCGTCGCCGAGCGGCCATCGTGCGTCAAGCATCCCGAAAGGTGTCGCGCGACGCCCGACGCGGCGAGCTGCGGCGCGCATTCTGGTGTTTTTCGCGGAAACTCGCGATAATCCGCTGGCCCGAATGCCGCGCGGCACCGTGTTCGCCGCATTCGCGCACCTGTCCAATAGCGGTCATTCACGCCGTTCATCGCGGCCTCCGCCGATTATCGCGGACCCGCGACAGGCATGCACAAATTTGAAAATAGTTAAACATGGGCCGTCCGGCGCGCCACGCAGCGCGCCGGCATTCCGGGAGCCTGCCCGCCGCAGCGATGCGGCGCGGCGGGCATGCGAACAGGAGGCGCGTCGCCGATGAACATCCTGCATGAATGGCAACGCGATTTCCTGCTGTCGATCGTGCGGCTTGTCGCCGGCGCGTATCCGGTCTGGCATCAGGCGCCGCCCTCGCCGACGCAGAAAATCTACTTCTCGAACCATACGAGCCACATCGATACGCTCGCGATCCTCGCCGCGCTGCCGCGCGACGTGCGCGCGGTCGTGCGGCCGGTCGCCGCGCGCGACTACTGGGACAGCAGCGACATGAAACGCCACATCGCGCAGAAGCTGCTGAACGTCGTGCTGATCGACCGCCACCGCGAAACCGGCGGCGACCCGCTGGACCCCGTGCGCGACGCGCTCGCGCAGGGCCATTCGATCATCATCTTCCCCGAAGGCACGCGCAGCGCGGAAGCGCTGCCGCAGCCGTTCAAGAGCGGGCTGTTCCATCTCGCGAGCGAATTCCCGAACGTCGCGCTCGCGCCGGTCTACCTGGAGAACCTGCAGCGGATCATGCCGAAAGGCGCGATCTGGCCGGTGCCGCTGATTTGCAAGGTGCACTTCGGCGCGAACGAGGCGCGCGGCGACCAGGAGGACAAGCCGTCGTTCCTCGCCCGCATGCGCGACGCGATCGTCGCGCTCGCGCCGCACCGGCCCGCGGGCTGAACGCGGCGCCTCCCTCCTCATCCGGACATCGACATGCGAACTCTTTTCTGGGAACTGGTCTCGGGCGTCACGGCCCTGCTGGCCGTCGCGACCGTGATCGGCGCGATCCTCGGCGCACGCAGCGGCGGCGCGAGCGCGACCATCGTCAACCTGAACCAGCGCATTCGCGCGTGGTGGGCAATGATCGCGGTGATGGTGATCGCGATCGGCCTCGGCAACAACATCACCTACCTCGTGTTCGCGCTGCTGTCGTACCTGACGCTGCGCGAATTCATCACGCTCACGCCGACCACCGCGAGCGACCACACGACGCTGTTCATCGCGTTCTTCGTCGCGATTCCGGTGCAGTACCTGCTGCTCGCGATCGACTGGTACGGGATGTACTCGATCTTCGTGCCGGTGCACCTGTTCTTCGCGATGTCGCTCGTGTCCGCGCTCACGCAGGACACGCGCGAGTTCCTGAGCCGCAACGCGAAGATCAACTGGGCGCTGATGGTCTGCGTGTACGGGCTGAGCCATGCGCCCGCGGTGCTGATCCTCGACATTCCGCACTACACCGGCCAGAACGCGCTGCTGCTGTTCTTCTTCCTCGTCGTCGTGCAGATCAGCGACGTGCTGCAGTACGTGGTCGGCAAGCTGTTCGGACGCCACAAGATTGCGCCGCGCCTGTCGCCGTCGAAGACGATCGAGGGCTTCGTCGGCGGCGGCCTGCTTGCGACGCTGTGCGGCGCGTCGCTGTATCGCGTGACGCCGTTCAGCTTCGGCGCGGCGTTCGGCATCTCGCTCTCGATCGTGATCGCGGGCTTCGTCGGCGGGCTCGTGCTGTCGGCCGTCAAGCGCTCGCTCGGCACGAAGGACTGGGGCTCGATGATCGCCGGCCACGGCGGGATGCTCGACCGCGTCGACTCGATCTGCTTCGCGGCGCCGGTGTTCTTCCACCTCGTCCGGTATCTGTACGTGTGACGCGCGGGCGGCACGACGTGCCGCCTCGCGTCATGCGCGCGCCCGGCTCAATACCCTTCCCGCAGCGCCTTCGGCACGACGTAGCGGCCGCGCGCGCCGTCGAACTTCACCGTGTAGCGGGCATGGATCTCCCGGTTCCCGCGCCAGCCGGTTTCGGTGACCGTCAGCGGATAGACTTCGTCGCTGCCGCTCGTATCGGGCGCGATCGCGAAGCGCCGCTCCTCGCAATGCGCTTTCGCGGTTGCGCAATCGTTCGACGCCGAATTGTCGAGCGCCTCGTTGATGCGCGGCGCGGCCAGCACGAACGCGTTGTCGCGCGGCAGCCAGATGCTGCGCATGCTCACCGAATAGCCCTGCAGCGTCACGCCGTCGTTCAGGACGAAGCCGAACAGATGCGGCCCGAGGCGCTGGATGCTCACCGTGCCCGGTTCGCCGTAGTTGCCGGAATCGATGCCGGTCTTCTTCATCACCGGCGCCAGCGACTTGCCGCCCCGGACGGGCTTGAGCACGTACAGGTCGACCGAGCCCGAATCGCCCTGGGAACCCATGCGCGGCGTGCCGTTCTGCACGCTGGCGGCGGTTGCGCCGCACATCGCGAGCAGATAGCGCGGGCCGTCGGACGTCGTCACGCGCAGCGACGCGCACGGCTCGTAGATGTTGTCGCCGTCGACGGGCTGCCAGCCGTTGCGATCGGCGCGCCACTTGACGTAGGTATCGCGGATGAAGCCTTGCAGCAGGCGGTCGGCGGGCGGGGCGTCGGCCGCCTGGGCGGCTTGGGCCGGCAGCGCGGCGCACAGGCCGCAGCCGGCAAGCGTCAGCAGTCGGCTGACGCGGCGGAAAGTCGAGTTCATCGGAAAAGCGGGCCCGTCGGAGTGTCGTTGTTCTTTCTGCTGGCGCAGCCGTCGGCAGCGCCATCCCGGAATCGCGATAGCTTATCAGGATGCAGCGCCGGATCGACGGGCGCGATCCGTAGTCGCCCAGGCCGGCGCGCGCGCAGACGGCCGGCCGCGCGCCGGTCAGGCGCCGGCGCGCGCAACGGCGGCACGGTCGGCACGCGCGCCGCCACGCCGCGTCATCGCGCGATCGATTGGGCCACCGAGCGCGCCGCCCGGCGGCTCAAGGAAACGCCGGGATCGTCGGGTCGTGCCCTTCGACGTCCGCTTCCGGATGGTGCTTCTTGATCAGCGCCTCGATTTCGTCGACGCGATCGGTCTTGACGTCCACCATCATCAGCAGTTCGCCCTTCTCGACCGCCCCTTCGAAGCGCTTCAGGCGCGTATTCGGCACGTCGACGCCGATCATCGTCGCGGTCCACGCGCCGAACCCGGCGCTGATCAGCGTGA
Source organism: Burkholderia ubonensis subsp. mesacidophila (assembly GCF_002097715.1). Lineage (NCBI taxonomy): Bacteria > Pseudomonadati > Pseudomonadota > Betaproteobacteria > Burkholderiales > Burkholderiaceae > Burkholderia > Burkholderia ubonensis. Next base: position 1,447,930 of record NZ_CP020737.1, on the reverse strand, counting down.
TCAGCACGACGGCACCCGCGCCGAACTTGAGCCCTTCCGGATGGAAGACCAGCGCGGCGAGCCCGATCACCATCCCCGACAGCCAGCCGACCGCCGTGCCGCGCCCGAGCGCCGGCAGCAGATCGCTGCGCTGCGCGAGCGTCGCCTTCGGCAGGTCGCCGGTGCGCACGCCCGGCGCGGCCAGCACGTGGACATGCCGCCATTCGACTCGTCGGAGCAATAACTCGTCGATGATCCGCGTCGCACTCTTCGCGTTGGGCAACAACACGTAGATTCTTCGCATTTCCCGCCCCTCCTTCCCCTGCCCGCACACGGCCGCGACACGTGCGTCGCGGCGCACCGCGCAGGAGCATGCGCAACCGCGGGCCGCAGGTTCTTCCATATTAGTCGCTATCCCTGCCCGTGGCGGTCCTCGTCATTCCGGCCGGCCAGCGGTACGATCCCCGTTTCGCTCGATGCGGGGTCGAAGCGCATCGCGCGCGTCGACGCATCCCGTCACGACGCCAACCGCCCAATCCGACAGGAAGACCCGCATGAACCCGACTCGCGCCGATCGACCGCCGATGAAACTGAAGCTCGACATCAACCAGCTCGCCGGCCGCGACGGCGACACGCGCTACAACCTGCAACGCACGCTCGACGCGATCGCGACGTGCGCACCCGACACCGACATCGTGATGTTTCCGGAATTGCAGCTCACCGGCTTCCCCGCTCCCGACAACGTCGCCGCGCTCGCCGAACCGCTCGACGGCCCGAGCGTGCGGGCGGTCATGGACGCCGCGCGCGCACGCGACGTCGCGGTGGTCGTGGGGCTCACCGAAAACGATCGCGGCCGCTTCTACAACACCACGGTGTTCGTCACGCCGGACGGCGTCGCGCTCCACTACCGGAAGACCCATCTGTGGGTGAGCGAACGCGGCGTCGTGCTGCCCGGCGACCGCTACGCGACCGTCGAATGGCGCGGCGTGCGCATCGGCCTGCTGATCTGCTACGACAGCGAATTCCCGGAAAGCGGGCGCGCACTCGCGGAACTGGGCGCCGAGCTGATCCTCGTGACCGACGGCAACATGGAGCCGTATCGCCACGTGCATCGCACGTCGGTCACCGCGCGCGCGATGGAGAACCAGGTCTACGCGGTGGTCGCCAATCGCGTCGGCGGCAGCACGCACGACTTCGTGTTCGCCGGCGGCAGTCTCGCCGCCGATCCGTTCGGCAATGTGATTTTCGAAGCCGGCAACGGTGAATCGCGTCACGCGATCGAACTCGATTTCGGCCGGCTCGCCGCGTCGCGCGCAGTCTACGACTATCGAATGGATCAGCGCCTGCACATCGCCGGCGAACGCATCGAGCACGCGGACGGGCGTCGCGAACTGCTGATTCCGTAAGTGCGTACCCGCGCCCGGCGGCGACTTCGCCCGTCACGCCGGGTCGGGCATGTCGATGGCCAGCAGCGCCGAACTGACCGACTTGCCGTGCGCGTCGAGCGCGAGCGAGCGTGTCACGCCACCACCGAGCGCATCGCGCAGCACGAAATTGAATGCGGCAAGCGCAGGCAGTTCGTAGCGGACGACGTCGCCGCGCACGATTCCCGCCAGCCGTTTCTTCACCGCGTCGGCATCCAGATGCGTGCGCAGGTGTTCGTAATGGCGCGGATCGCGGCAGATGACCGACACGTTCAGCGTATTGCCCTTGTCGCCGGTGCGCGCATGCGCGAGTTCACGCAGTTGCATCATGCCTCCACGAATGAAAACGACGGCGCCACGGCCGCGCGCGGCAGCAGCACCGACTGCACGGCGATCACCTCGCGCGTCGACTTGAATGCGCCGCCGCCGCCGGCCGGCCCGTTCGTATAGAGCGTCTCGACTTCATTGCCGATCCGCGCCGCTTCGTCGGCGCTCGCCGCTCGGCCGGCCACCCGCACGCGCACCTCGGCCGGCTCGCCGTGCATGGCCGGCGTCGCGTCGCCGTACAGCGAATCGACGCCGATCAGGTCGAAGCGCAGTTCGGTCGCGGCGACGCCGGTCAGCGCCAACCGCTCGCGGACGATGTCGAGCGCGAGGCGCGCGCGTTCCAGCGCCCCCGGGCCGCCGTACGAAATCTGGCCTTCGCCGATGAAACCGTCGACGTACGCGACCGACACCTTCAGCGTGTCGGGCCGCGCGGCACCGCGCCCGCCCGTCACGCGCACACGATCCGTCGCCTCCTCCGCGACGGCGACACGCGTGAAATCCGCGACGACGTCGGGCTGCAGATACCGCGCCGGATCGTGGATCTCGTAGAGCAGTTGTTCCTTGCAGGTCGCCGCGCTCACGCGGCCGCCCGCGTGCGGCACCTTCGTGATCACGACCGAACCGTCGAGCGCGACTTCGCCGATCGGGAACCCGAGCCGCGCGAGATTCGGCACGTCCTTGTAGCCGGGATCGGCAAAATAGCCGCCCGTCACCTGCCCCGCGCATTCGAGCAGATGGCCGACAACTGTCGCCTGCCCGAGCGTGTCCCAGTCGTCCATCCGCCAGCCGAACGCGTGGATCAGCGGTGCGGCGAACAGCGACGGATCGGCGACGCGCCCGGTCAGCACGACGTCCGCGCCGGCCGCGAGCGCATCGACGATCGGCGCGGCGCCGAGATACGCGTTCGCGGACACGATGCGATCGCGATACGCGGCGACCGCGTCGCCCGACTCCTCGAAACGGAACGCGCCGCGCAGCACGACGTCGAGCACGTCGTCGCCTTCGACCGCCGCGACCTTCAGCCCCGCGATGCCGAGCGACTGCGCGATCTGCGCGGTACGCCGCGCGGCCGCACGCGGGTTCGCCGCGCCCATGTTCGACACGATGCGCACGCCGCTGGCCACGGCCACCGGCAGCACGGCGTGCATGCGCGCGTCGAGCAGCGGATCGTAGCCGAGCGACGGATCCTTGCGCCGCGCCTGCTGCGCGATCGCGATCGTGCGCTCGGCCAGGCATTCGAAGACGAGATAGTCGAGCTGCCCGTGTTCGGCCAGCTCGACCGCGGGCTCGATGCGGTCGCCCGAGTAGCCGGCGCCCGCGCCGATGCGCACGCGCCGTTCAGGTTGCTTTGCTGTCATGTCCGTACCGTCGTCCGGCGGCGCGCCGCCGGGAAAGATCAAAAGATGCCCAGCACGACGCACGCGATCGTCATCACGATCGAGGCGCCGAACAGCAGCGGGAACGTGAATTTCTGGTGCTCGGCCAGCTCGATCCCGCACAGGCCGACGACGAGGAACGTCGCGGGCGTCAGCGGGCTGACGGGAAACCCCGTCGTCATCTGGCCGAGCAAGGCGGCCTGCCCGACCTGCACGGCCGGCACGCCGAGCTGGCCGGCCACCTCCGCGATCACGGGCAGCACGCCGAAATAGAACGAGTCGGGATCGAACAGCATGCTGAGCGGCATCGACGCGATGCCGAGCGCCACCGGAATGTGGCCGGCCATCGACGGCGGCACGAAACCGACCGCCGCCTGCGCCATCGCCTTCAGCATCCCGCTGCCCTGCATGATCCCCGTGAACACGCCGGCCGCGAGCAGGATGCCGGCCATCATCAGCGCCGCGCGCGCATGCGCATCGATCCGCTTGCGCTGCATGTCGACATCCGGATAGTTCACCATCAGCGCGATGCACAGCCCGACCATGAACATGATCGCGGGCGGGATCTTCTCGCCCATCACGACCATCGTGCCGAGCACGGCGAGCGTCAGCACGAGGTTGAACCAGAACAGGCGCGGCCGGCGCAGCGCCCGCTCGTCGGGCGTCAGTTCGCGCGTCGGCAACGGGATGGCCGCATCGTCACGCGACAGGCCGAGCCGCTTCTCCTCGCGCCGCCCGAGCCAGTACGCGACGCCGAACACGAACACGAGGCCGATCGCCTGGACCGGAATCAGCGGATTGAACAGCGTCGACACCGGCAGGTGCAGCGACGCCGACGCGCGGATCATCGGCCCCGTCCACGGCAGGAAGTTGATGCCCGCGGCCATCGACACGGCCGCGGCCAGCACGCGGCGGTCCATCTTCAGCCGGTCATACAGCGGCAGCACCGCGGGAATCGTCACGAGAAAGCAGACGGCGCCCGAGCCGTCGAGATGGATCAGCAGCGCGAGCAGCGTCGTACCCGTCACGATGCGCGTCGGCCGCGTGCCGACCGCGCGCAGGATGCGGTCGATGATCGGGTCGAGCGTGCCGGCGTCGGTGATCGTCCCGAAATACAGGATCGCGAACACGAACATCCCGACGACGGGCGCGAGGCCCTTCAGCCCGTCGACGACGAACTTGCTGGTCTGCAGCCCGAAGCCGCCGATCAGCGATGCCGCGATCGGCACGATGATCAGCGCGACGAGCGGCGACATGCGCCTGGACAGAATCGCGGCCAGCAGCACGACGATCGTGCCAAGCCCGAGTAACGGCAGCATCCGTGTCTCCTACCTTGTCTTTTGCTGGAGACGAGCGTAAGGTCGGCGCAGCGATAGCACAATTGAAATGATTTGATCGCAGCAATCACGAACCGTTATGGATCTGAATCTTCGCGACATCCGCGCATTCGTCACCGTCGCGCACGCCGGCAACTTCACGCGCGCGGCCGCGCGCCTGCACTTGTCACAGCCGGCGCTGACCGTGCAGATCCGCCGGCTCGAGGAAATCGTCGGCGCGCGCCTGTTCGACCGCAACAGCCGCAGCGTCGCGCTCACCCAGACCGGGCGCGAGCTGCTGCCGCTGCTGCAGCGCTCGCTCGACGACATGGAGCGCGTGCTGCGCGATGCGCGCGCGCTCGGCGAAGGCGCGAGCGGCACGGTGCGGCTCGCGTGCCTGCCGACGTTCGCGTCCAGCGTGCTGCCGGAGCTGATCCAGTCGTTCCGGCGCGACGTGCCGCGCGCGGGCTTCGAGATCCGCGACGGCGTCGCGAGCCTCGTCACCGCGCTCGTGCGCAACGAGGAAGCCGATCTCGGACTGACGGGCGGCCACACGTTCGATGCGTCGCTGGAGGTGCTGTACACGGGCGCCGACCGGCTCGTCGCCGTGTGCCCGAACGATCATCCGCTCGCGCGCAAGCGCCGCGTGACCACCGCCGACGTCGCGCGCGTGCCGCTCGTGCTCACCGCGCAGGGCACGAGCGTGCGCAGCGTCGTCGACGCCGCGCTGGAAGCAGCCGGCTGCACGCCCGACATCGCGTGCGAGCCGACCTACATGATGACGGCCGTCGCGATGGTGCGCGGCGGCCTCGGCGTGACGATCCTGCCCGCAACCGCGCGCGAGGTGCGCGCCGAACCGGAGCTGGTCGCGAAGCCGATCGACGATCCCGCGTTCGTGCGGCCGATCGCGCTCGTCAGCAAGCGCGGGCGCACGCTGCCGCGTGTCGCGCAGGCGTTCGCCGAAGCGATGCTGGCGGAATTGAAAAAGCGCGCGTGAACCGCGCGCCCGGATCGGGAAAGAACACCCGCTTTATGATTGCTGCGCGTCCGGATCGACGTGCAGCGATTCGCCGATCGCATAGAAATTGCCGCCCGCGATGTAATGCAGGCTGCGCAGCGCGGGATCGGCCGATTCGAAATGCCAGTGACCGTCGCGGAACACGCGCGTGTCGGACCACGCACCGACCACCTCGCCGATGAACAGGTCGTAGGTCTGCTGGTTGTGCGGCTCGGGAATCAACCGGCACGCGAGCCAGCCCGAGCATCCCGCGACGAACGGCAGGTCGTGCCCGTCGACGTCGAACAGCGTGACGCCCGCTTCGCGCAGCTTGTCGGGCCGCTCGGCGAGACTGTGGCTGCCGACCGCGTGCGTGAGCTGCATCTGCGCGGCCGTCGGCACCTGGATCACGAACCGGCCGCTGCGCTCGACGAGCTCGCGGGTCTTCGCGGACTTGTCGAGCACGACCGTCAGTTTCGGCGGCTGGAAGTCCAGCGCGCAGGCCCACGCCGCGGCCATCACGTTGTCCACGCCGTCGTGACGGGCCGAGACGAGCACGGTCGGACCGTGATTGAGGAGGCGGTAGGCTTTCTCGAGCTCCACCGGAGCAATATGACTGTCCATTCAGGCTCTCTCGGAGCGATGCGGAAAACGTCCGCATTCTCGCATCCAACACGCGCGACGGAGCGAATCCACCTGTCGGCTTCGCGTGTATTCGCGCCACCTTTCACATCGAGTCCCGCCGTTCGCGCGGCGGCCGGCCGACGCACGCCGCGCACGCGCCGCGCACGCGCCGGCACCGCCGTCAGCGCCGGCCCGCCGCCCAGTCGACCGCCGCGTCGAACAGCGCGAGCCCGGCCGGCGACAGGTTGACGAACGTGTCGTTGTCGAGGAAGAACATCACGCGCCGCGCCGGCGCGAGCGCTTCGTAGTCCATCGTCGCGCCCTTCTCGTACGCGAAGATCGCGGCCTTGTCCGGCTGCCCGTAGACGGTCGCGATGATGCTCGCGCCGAGCCCCGGCTTGCCCCAGCTCATCGGCGCCTGCTTGCCGTACACGTTGGTCGCGCCCGCCGGCAACCCCGCCGCGATCGGATGCGGCGCGTTGACGAGCCACACGTAGCGCTCCTTGCCGGTTTCGCCGAAGTCGACGTCGTGGCGCTTGCCCGTCATCGCGAGATCGTCGAGCAGGTCGTTTTCCCAGGTCACGAGCGGCTTGTCGAGCGTGCGCCAGCCGGCCGCGACGTGCTTCGACGACACGGTCGACGAGATGATCACCAGGTCGGCGTCGCGCGCCGCGTCGGGCGTCGCGGCCTGGTCGACGAAACGCACCGCGTAGCCGCGCGTTTCCAGATGCGCGCTGGCGCGTTCGTCGACCTTCAGGTTCGGCCCGCCGAGCTGCACGAGCATCGCAACGCGCGTGACGGCGGCATGCGTGTCGGCCGCGGCGGCCGGCATCATCCCCGCGACGCTCATCCCCAGCGCGAGCGCGCCGCTCGCGATCGCGCGCAGTGCGCCGCGCCGTGCGCGCATCGGTCCGTTCTTCAGGTTCGTGTTCATTGCGATGTTCTCCAGGGGCGCGCCGCAGTTCTGATCACAAACCGCGCACCAAGTGTGAAGTGTGTAATGCGTGGTCCGAAATCAGAACTGCAGCGTCGTCAGCAGCGACACCTGCCGCGCGTCGCCGATCGCGACGAAGTAGCGGTTCGCGCTCGACGGATAGTACGTGCGATTGAAGAGGTTCTTCACGTTGAGCTGGAACGACAGCTTCTGCTTGCCGACGCGCGTGTCGTACGTCGCGAACGCGTCGGCGAGCACGTACGACGGCAGCGTGAAGCTGTTCGCCGAATCGCCGGGCCGCGCGCCGACGTAGCGCGCGGCGGCGCCGATGCGCAGGTCGTCGCCGCCCATCAGCGTGCCGACGTCGTACACGGCCGCGAGCGATGCGGTATGGCGCGCGACGTTCCAGAGCCGGTTGCCCGCGTAGAGCGGATCCTCGATCGTCTTCGCGTCGATGTACGCGTAGCTCGCGATCACGTTCCAGCGTTCGCCGAGCTTGCCCGACACGTCGAGCTCGACGCCGCGCGAGCGCGCCTTGCCGGACGTGCGCCAGTCGGTGAGCTTCGTCGCGTCGTTGAACTGCGACACCAGCACGTTCTTCTTGTCGATGTTGAAGAACGCGAGCGTGCCGGTCAGGCCGCCCGCCAGGTCGAGCTTGCCGCCGACTTCCCACGCGGTCGACTCCTCCGGCGGCGTCGCGCCGTCGATCACGAAGCCGGACCCCATCGGCGCGATCGACGACGACGGCTTCAGCGACTGCGAGTAGCTCCCGTACAGCGAGAACGCGTCGTTCCACTTGTAGACGACGCCCGCGCGCGGCAGCCATTTCGAGCCGCTCAAGTCGGTGTTCGCCTTGAACGGCCGGCCGCGGCCCGCGACCTGGTTGTACGTGATGAAGCGCATCCCGCCCGACACGATCCACTTGTCGGTCACGTGGATGCTGTCCTGGAAGAACACGGACGCATCGTGCAGCGTGTCGGTCTGGTCGCTGTCGCTCGCGGACACCGTGCTCGACGGCGGCAGCAGGCCGTACACGGGGTTCAGGTAGCTGAACGGCGTCTTTACGGCCTGCCGCAGCATGTCCTTGCGGTAAATGCGGCGGTATTCGCTGTCGACGCCGAGCTGCACGTCGTGCCGCATCCCCGCGAGCGTCAGCTTGCCGTTGACGTAGCCGATCCCGTAGCTGTCGGTGCTGAGCGAGCCGTGCGTCGCGTCGTTGCTGCGCGTCAGCGTGCCCGTCGCCGGGTTCACGCCCGTGATGCGGATCTGGTTCGCGTCGTAGGTTTCGCGGTTGTAGCTGTAGCCGAAGTGCGCCTTCCAGTCCGCGTTGATCTCGTGATCGACCGAGATCTGCGCGAGATGCGATTCGCCGTCCATGTCGTTGAACGGCTCGTCGAGCCGGCGCCGCGCGGGAATGTCGAGCGGCGCGTTGGTGCGCGGGTCGAGCGCGGTGCCGCGATCGAACGGCGTATGGAACTTGCGGTACTCATACGACAGCACGACCTGCGTATCGCCGCCGTACCACGCGAGCGACGGCGCGACGAAGGTCTGCCGGTCTTCGCCAAAGTTGCGCCAGTACGGCTGGTTCGACTGGTCGACGACCAGCCGGTACGCAAGCCGCGTGTCGCCGACGGGCCCGGTCGTATCGAGCGTCACGTTGCCGCCGTTCTTGCCGTGACCGTAGGTCGCGCCGCCGACCGAGATCGCGTGGTAGCGCGTGAGCAGCGGCTGCTTGGCAACGACGTTGACGACCCCGCCCGGATCCATCAGCCCGTACAGCAGCGACGTCGGGCCCTTCAGCACCTCGACGCTGTCGACCGCCGGGTTGAACGAGCGCCCCTGCACGATCGGCATCCCGTTGTGCATGATCGAGCCGTCGCGGTTGCCGCCGAAGCCGCGCTTCATGATCGTGTCCTGCGTGCCCGCGAGCGTGTTGCCCTGCGTGATCCCGCTCACGTTGGCGAGCGCATCGTCGAGATTGCGCGGACGCTGGTCGCGCAGCACCTGCGCCGGCACGATCGCGACGGCCTGCGCGGTGTCGAGCAGCGGAATCTCCGAGCGCAGCACGCCGGCCTCGTGCGGTGGACGGTAGCTTTCCGCACGAATCGCGCTGCTGCGCACCGCGATCGTCGGCAGTTCCGCGCCGGCGGCGGCCGACGGCTGGGCGGCCGCCTTGCCAGCGCGCTGCAGCGTATAGCCGCCGCCCGGCTGGCGCAGCGCGACGAGCCCGGTGCCCGCGAGCAGGCGGTCGAGCGCGCCTTCGACGTCGAACCGGCCATGCACGCCGCCGCTCGTCAGGCCGGCCGTCAGATCCGCGGGAAACGCGAGCAGGATGCCCGCGTCGCGCCCGAAGCGATTGAGCACCGCCTCGAGCGGGCCGGACGGCACGTCGAATGGCCGGCGCGCCGCCGCATCCTGCGCGGTCGCGGGCGCGGCCTCGGCGTCGGCCAGCGCGGGCGCCGGCAGCAGCGCCGACAGCAGCACGGCGCCGGCCAGCCGGCGAACGAGACTGCGCGGCGCGGCAGATGCTGCGGGCGCGACGATGGCGGCCACGCGCGGGCGCTGCGGCTGGGGGCGGATGGCGGCCGCTCTGCGGCGGCGGGCAAGACGAGTGGAAGGCATGATCGAGGTGTGGATAGGCGATGGGTCGGTGCGGCTTTCATCACCCATGTCACGCGAACATCGAAAACAGCTCAGGCCGGCGGAAATTTTTTCAGCGCGTTTTTTCGGGGCGGCTCACGAACCGGCCCGCACGACCGTCACCCAGTAGCGGGTTACATGCGCGACGTCGATCGGCAGCGTCGCCTTCAGCGTGTCGAGCACGCGATCGGCGTCGTCCACAGGAAACGTGCCGGACACCCGCAGGTCCGCGACGGACGCGTCGCAACGCAGGCTGCCGCGCCGATAGCGGCCGAGTTCGGCGACGAGGTCGGCAAGCCGCATGTGCGACGCGACGATCATCCCGTCGGTCCACGCGGCCGCATGCGCGTCGAGCGGCGCGCTCGCGCCGATCGCGTCGCGCGTGAAGTCGGCGCCCTCGCCCGCGGCGATCACCCGTGCTCCGGCCGACGCGCCGTACGGCTGCACGCGCACCGCGCCGGCGAACACCTCGATGCGGCTCGCGCCGTCGCGCTGTCGCACCGAGAAGCGCGTGCCGAGCGGCCGGAGTTCGCCGTCGTCGGTCGCGACGACGAGCGGCCGCGCGACCGGGCGATCGTCGTGACCGCTCGTCACCATGATCGTGCCGCGCAGCAGGCGCAGCCGCCGCTCGGTCGCGTCGAAGCGCACGTCGAGCGCGGTGTCGGTATCGAGCACGACGACGGTGCGGTCGGCCAGCGTCACCGTGCGCCGTTCGCCGACCGCGGTGCGCAGGTCGGCGTGCCGGAGCGCCCAGTGCCCCCAGTGTCGATACGGATCGGCCATCCATGTCGCGCCGCCCGCGAACAGCAGCACCGCGAGCGCCTTGACGGCCGCGCGGCGGCGGCCCGAACGCGGCGGCAGCAGCGCCGCGCGCGCGGCCGGCGCGTCGAGACCGGCGGCCAGCCGGTTCAGCCTGCCGTGCACGGCTTCGATGTGGCGCCACGCAGCGTCGTGGCTCGCGTGCGCCGCGCGCCAGCGCGCGAGGTCGGCCGCGAACGCGTCGTCCGTGTTGCCGGCCTGCAGATCGATCCACCATTCGACCGCGCGCTGCGCGACCTGCGGCTCGATCGCCGGCGTTCCCGGGGCGGCCATCGGTCAGGCCGCCATCGCGAAGAAGCACTGCGCGCCGGCCTTCACGAGATAGCGCTTGACCGTCGACAGCGACACGTCGAGCTCGGCCGCGATCTCGGCCTGCGTGAGCCCGTCGAGCTGCGACAGCAGGAACGCGCGCTTGGCCGCGAGCGGCAAGCCGTCGAGCAGCCGGTCGATTTCGAGCAGCGTCTCGAGCACGACGGCGCGCGCCTCCGGCGATGGCGCGTGCGCTTCGGGACGCTGCGCGAGCGCGTCGAGATACGCGCGCTCGAGCTGCTCGCGGCGCCAGTGGTTGTACAGCACGCGCTGCGCGACCGTCGTCAGGAACGCGCGCGGCTCGTCGGCGCCGATCGGCTCGTCGCGCGCGAGCAGGCGCATGAACGTGTCGTGCGCGAGATCGGCCGCGCGGTGCGCGCACCCGAGCTTGCGGCTCAGCCAGCCGCGCAGCCACGCGTGATGGCCGACGTACAGGGAGTCGATTTCGCGATAGAGGTGGAGCTTGTCAGCGGACATGGCCGGGTTCCGGGCGCGGGCGCGCGATCACATATGTAAATGAGAATTATTATTATATACAAATGTGCAGCACTGCCCGGCGCGCACCGATGGCGGGGTCGGGACGGCAGGCGTGAATCAGGCCGGCAAATGCAAAGGAAAGTTCGACGCGAGCCATTTGCATGCACGCTATGGCACACTTCGCGTTTGCGTGATTTCCTTGCACCGGGCGCCCGGAATGCACCCCAACCTGCCATGCCGCGTCAGACTTACCCATCGATCCGCAGCGCAACGCTGAAAATTGCACCGAGCATCGCGATTTCGCTCGTGATGCACGGCATTGCCCGCGCCGATTGCCTCGACGACGCCGCCGCCTTCCATCATGTCAACGTCAGCCTGATGCGCGGCATCGCACTGGTCGAGTCCGGCATGAAGGCGAATGCCGTGAACACCAACACCAACGGCACGACCGACATCGGGCTCATGCAGATCAACAGCTCGTGGCTGCCGACGCTCTCGCGCGAGGGCATCAGCCAGCAGAGCCTGTTCGACCCGTGCACCAACGCGTTCGTCGGCGCGTGGATCCTGTCGCAGAACATCCGTCAGCTCGGGCCGACCTGGAACGCCATCGGCGCGTACAACTCGGCGTCGCCCGACAAGCGCCTTGCGTACGCCCGCAAGGTCTATGATGCGATTCAAACCATTCCGGATACGCCGGACTCTCCCATGCCTATCCTTCCCCCATCCTATACACCGCCGCAGGTGTACAACCCGTTCGCGAGCCTGAGCATCTCGGCGCCGCAGGCCACGCGGCCGCGCGCCGCGGCGCCGGCCGCCGCGGCACCCGCCGGCCCCGCCGGCGCGTACAACTTCGGCTGGACGGTGACCGGCGCGGATCAGGCGAAGCCGATCCAGGTATTCGACGACGGCGCGAAGGTCTATGTGCAATTCAGCGACATGAAGCGCGTGCCGGCGATCTTTGCCGACACGCCGGGCGGACGCGTGCTGGTGCCGTGGGAGCCGCAGTTCCCGTATGCGGTGCTCGCGCGTCCCGCGCAGGCGCTGATCTTCCAGCTCGGGGCCTACGAGGCGCGCGCGCAGCGAGGGACGCCGGGCCCGTTGCTGCCGGCCGGCGCGCCCGCGCAGCGCCCGGCCGCGACGGCCGCGGCCAGCGCACCGCCGCCGGCGAAACGAACCGCGGAAACGGCCCGGAGCAACGCATCGGCCGACGCCCTCTGGTACGTGACCAAATCGTCGGCCGCGCCGACGTCGCTGCCCGCGGCCATGCCTGTTGTGGCGACGGCGCCGTCACCTGCCGCCGTTTCGGCGCCGTCGCCGTCACCTGCCGCGACGCCCGCGCGCGTCAGCACCGACGCGCTCTGGTACATCTCGAAGTAGCGCACGACCGCGCCGCGTCAGCCGCGGCGCACCCAGATCACCTTGCCGTTGCGCACGCCGAGATTGCGGCGGTCTTCGCGGTAATCCATCGTGCCCGGCAGCGACTGGCCGTCGCGTTCGCCGACGCGCCACGGGCAGCCGCCCAGCATCGCGATCGCGTCGGCTTCGGACTTGCCGATCAAGGCATCGTCCGGCGCGACATCGGGCTTGCAGATCGCGGCTGCGTCAGGACGCCCGGGGGCCGGCATCGCCTGTCCTGCGTTGCCGGGGGTCGAATTCGCGCATCCGGCAATCGATGCGCCCGCAACCAGTGCGACGAGAATCGGTATCGTGTTCTTCAATGAGGGCTCCGTGATCCATCCGGTCAACGGCCGAACGCAACGGGTCGGCCGTTCGCTTGGGCATAGCGGAGCCCATCTTACCCGACCCCGCCAACGGCCCGACGCGGCCGCCGTCAGAACCGGTAGCTCGCGCCCGCCATCCCGTAGTAGTTGGTGCGCGACTGCACGATCGGGCTGTTGCCGGCACGGCCGAGCAGCCGCGACGCGCCCGCCGTCGCGAGGATCGACCAGTGCTGCGACACCGCACGCGTCCATACGGCCGACATCGACGCGCTGTCGATCCCGCCGCCCGCCGAATACGGCCGGAAGCGGCTCGACGCCGCCTGCGCGTCCGTCACGCCGTAGAACGTCTGCATGTAGCGCCCCGACCCGCCGTGCACGCTGCCCGTCAGGACGATCTCGTCCTTGGCCGACTTGAACACCGGCACCGCGAGATCGACATGCCCGGACACGCCGCGCGACGTATGCGTGACGGGCGTATCGAGCGTCACGCTCAGCACCGCATCGCCATAGAGCTTCACGCCGGCGCGCACGCCGACGAGCACCGATCCGGGAATCCGCCCCATCCCCTTCAGGTAGTCGGAGCCCGGCCGGTCGAAGCGGTTCTCGTCCGTGCGGCCCGGATCGTAGTTCACCGCCGCCGACACGAACACGCCGTGCGGCAGGTTCAACCGGTAACCGATGCCGTCCTCGCCGCCGATGAAGAAACCATTGTCGAACGTCGCGGAAAACGACGGCGCGACGACGCCGCGGTACTGGCTGCTGCCCGTGTAGCGCGGCGCGAAGCCGCCGCCGAGCGAGATCGTGTATTCGTTCTCCGCATGAGCGGCGGCGGCAAGGGTCAGGCCGGCAAGCGGCATGCAATAGCGGTAGCGGCGAAGGGTTGAGCGCACGATATTCGGATCGAAGTCAGGGAGTCCGAAGTCTAGAAGCCGCCGCGCGCCGAAACTGTCCGGAAACTGACGCAAATCTGTGCGCAATTGTGTTCGATTGTTGTTGATTGTCGCGGTCGCGCCCCGCCCGCCGGCACGCCGGATAAAATCCGCTTCGCCTGCCTGCCCCGCCGCGTCCGCCCTGCCGCGCGGCGGCGCGCGCATTCCGAGGAAACCATGAACGAAGACCCGCTCAAATACCGCGTCCTGCTGATCGAGGACGACGACCGCCTGGCGCAGCTGGTTCGCGAATATCTCGACGGCTACGAGTTCGCGGTGACGGTCGTGCGGCGCGGCGATCTCGCCATTGCGGCGGTGCGCGAGCACCAGCCGTCGCTCGTGATACTCGACCTGATGCTGCCGAATCTCGACGGCATGGAAGTGTGCCGCCGGATTCGCGCGTTCTCGAACGTGCCGGTGCTGATCATGACCGCGCGCGCCGACGTGTACGACCAGGTCGCCGGCCTCGAGACGGGCGCCGACGACTACGTGACGAAGCCGATCGAGCCGCGCGTGCTCGTCGCCCGCGCCCGCGCGCTGCTGCGCCGCGCGCGGCCCGCTATTACGGCGGCCCCCGGCGTGGCGCCGGAATCGCTCGTGTTCGGCGAACTGACGATCTCGCCGCCGAACCGCACGGTCACGTGGCGCGGCGAGCCGGTCGACCTGAAGACCGCCGAGTTCAACCTGCTGCTGATCCTCGCGCGCGCCGCCGGCACCGTACTGAGCCGCGACGACATCCTGAAGCAATTGCGCGGCATCGAGTTCGACGGGCTCGACCGCTCGGTCGATTCCGGCATCTCGCGGCTGCGCCGCCGCTTCGAGGACGCGTCGTCGGAGCCGCACAAGATCAAGACGATCTGGGGCCGCGGCTACCTGTTCAGCCCTTCCGCGTGGGATGCGTGAATGCTGCGCTCCCTGATCCGGCTGTACCTCATCGTGATCGCGTGCGTCGCGGTCGCGATCCTGTTCATCCAGCTGTCGTTCGACCGGATCTTCTACGAGCGGGGCGCGCAGGCCACGCGCGATTCGCTGACCACCTACGCGTTCGTGCTGAACGATTACCTCGAACGCCATCCGGGCCCGCAGCGTGCATTCGCGCTGCGCGAACTGGCGCGGCACGGCACCGCCGGCTTCGGCTTCATGTCGATGGCCGACGCCCGCGCGCGGCTGAGCGGCATACCGCTGCGCGACCTCGATAGCGGCAGGATCGCGATCAGCTACGACGGCACCGATTACTACATGCCGCTCGCGGACGGCTCCGTGCTGCACGCCCGTCCGGTCGAGGCGCCGGACCTGGACATCCGCATCTACGCTTACCTGGTGCTCGCGCTCGCGACGCTGTTCGCGGTCGTCATGTGGGTGAATTACCACTGGCGCGACCTGCGCAAGCTGCAGGACGCCGCGCGCTCGTTCGGCGCGGGCCGGTTGTCGACGCGCGCCCAGCTGTCGAGCAAGTCGAACATCTATGAGCTGTCGCAGCAGTTCAACGACATGGCGCAGCGGATCGAAGCGTCGATCCAGCAGCAGCGCGAGATGATGCACGGCATCTCGCACGAATTGAAGACGCCGCTCGCGCGGCTCGAATTCGGGCTCGCGTTGCTCGCGGCGCCGGACGAGACGGACCGGACGCGCGAGCAACGCGATGCGCTGCTCGGCGACGTGCGGGAACTCGACGAGCTCGTCACCGAGCTGCTGACGATCGGCCGGCTCGAGCAGGGTCAAAGCGAACTCGCGCCGATGCGGGTCGCCGTGGCGGACCTGATCGACAGCATTGCCGGCAGCATCGCGAACGCCGTCGCCGACCGCGGGCTCGCGCTCGACGTGTCGACGCGCGGCGCGCCGGCGAGCCACGTGTGCGACCCGAAGCTCGTCGCGCGAGCGCTGTTGAACCTGATCCGCAACGGCCTGCGCTATGCGGCGAAGACGGTCTCGCTGGCCGCGACGGCCGGCGCCGACGGCGCGCTCGTGCTGACCGTCGACGACGACGGCCCCGGGATTCCGGCGGCCGACCGCGCGCGCGTGTTCGAGCCGTTTCAGCGGCTCGATTCGAGCCGCGACCGGCAGACGGGCGGGTTCGGTCTCGGGCTGGCGATCGCGCGGCGCGTCGCGCTCGTGCACGGCGGCGACGTGCGGCTCGAGGATTCGCCGCTCGGCGGCGCGCGGTTCGTGATCACGCTGCCGGCGCGGGCGATGGATCAGGCGTGCGATGTGGTGAACTCGTCAGCCTGACGCATCACGGCAACACTTCGCACCCGGCCGCAAGCGCCCGCCGGTTCGGCGGTGGCTCACCCATGACGCCGGTGATTTTCCCCTCCCTGCTTTCTCGACGCGAACGTGCCGTTCGCGGCCGCCGCAATCGCTTTGCGCCACCGCCGGATTTCAATCGATTCAGCTATTAAATATTTCACAATAATGACAGCAATCGATGTCGATACAGTCGGCGCAATTATTTAATAAAATTAATTATAAATGACGCGGCCGTTTTAAAAATAGTAATTGTAACAAATTGCTACATGTAAAGACTGCATTCCAATTGCAATCTATATTTCGCCAAGCTTACTCAGCGCCAATCAATTGACTTCATTTACAAAATGAACTCGTACTCCGAAAACATTATCGGCAACAATTATTCCGACCGAAGCGCAACGAGCGCTTTGCGACTGCGAATCCGCCGGGGAACGGTGGCGGACGCCGCGCACATCTGCGCGCTGTTCGAACGGGAATACGGCGATTCATCCCACCCTTGCCTTGACGAACGCTTCGTCCGCAATGCAATTGCAAACAAATCGGAAGTCTGGTTTGTTGCGGAAAATGAAATCGAAACGGTAATCGGCTGCCTGAGCGTCAGTTACAACGCCCAGAATCGCTCGTGGGAGTTCGGCCGCGGCATGATTTCCGAGCAACACCGGAACATGGGCATACTTTCGACGCTCATGCAATCGACCATCGAATCCATGCCAATTGCGGCACACGATCTGACGTTTGCGATTGCCCGCAATTTCCCCGCGCTTCAGGCGACTCGAAACTACGTCGATGTGGTTCTCGTCGGCCATGACGGTTCGCCCAATATGGTCCGCGGAATCCACGAATATCACGCCGTGACCATCGGAAAATTCCGGTCGGGGCCCCATCTCCATTACCTCCCCGCTGCGCCGGTGTTCAGCGAGTCCACGTTCCTGCGGGAACAGATCTTCGAGCCGCTCGGACTCGACGGCACGGTCGGCCGGTTTCCCAATGCGTTCTTCTGGGGGCACGGCGATCAGTTTTCCGACCGCTTCACGTATCAGTTCGACGAACGGGTCGGCGCGATCTATCTCTGTCAGCACGCGGGCGGCGACTACGCATCGACGGACGAAGTGATCGGCGACCTGCGCCGGTTCCTCGCGCACCACGGCGGGAACGCGTATGTGGGGGCGATCGTGCTCGCCGACAAACTGACGCTCATCAAGGCGATGCTCGAGCTCGGGTTCGGCATGACCGCCTATCTGCCGGCATGGCATTGGCATCGCGGCGCACGCTACGACTGCGTGCTGCTGGCGCGTCGCCAGCACGAATTCGCGAACAAGAACGGGCTCGACGCCTACATCGATTCATTCGATGCCGCCTATCAGGATATCGGCCGACACATCCTGGCCGCCTGATGCGTGCGTCCGGCGCCGTCCCTGCCCGGCGCCGAATCCAGACAGACTGATCGACCGAGGACAACAATGACAAAAGACGAATGGCTCGCCGTGAAGGAACAACTTCCGCAAGGGCCGACGGGCGGCGCGACGATCGCGCTGTGGTGCGCGGATCTCGCGCTGCTCGTCGCAGCGTGGCTGCTGTGGTGCCACGGCGGATTGGCGCGCATACCGGCGTTCCTGCTCGGCGTGCTCGCCCTGCTGCATCTTTACCTGATCATGCACGAGGCGCTCCACTTTGCCGTCTCGCGCGTGTCCTTCTGGAACGAAGGCGTCGGCCACGTCTGCGCGTGGGTCATCGGTTTGCCGTTCCTGCCGAGACGCCGAACCCACCTTGCGCACCACGCATGGACCGCCCATCCGACCGGGGACCCCGAAAACAAGAAGATGATCGACAAGTTTTCCGTGATGACGGAAAAGGAAGCGCGCAAGCTCGAGTTCATCTGGCGGTACTGGATCCCGATGATCGCCTTCAACCACATCATCACGCACTGGATCGCTTCGTTCCGGCCCGAGGACACGCGTTCGCGCCGGTCGAACCCGAATACCGAGCGCATGCACGCGATCATTTACCTGCTGGGCTACGCCGGCATTGCCGCGCTGGCCTTCGCGTGGGGCGTACTGGGCGAACTCGTCGCATTCGCGGCCGTGCTGTGGCTCACGCTGCTGCTGGCCATCGAGATGCTCAATCTCCCGCACCACGCGGAGATTCCGCTGCTCGCGCACGATGCGAAGCGCCCGCCGCTGTGGGAACAGGACGTGGTGTCGCACAGCTGCGCGAGCGTTCCCATCTGGTCGCGCTGGGTGATCCTGAACTTCAACCTGCACGTGGTCCATCACGCGTTCCCGTGGCTGCCGTGGCATCAGTTGCCGCACGCGCAACGACTCGTCGACGCGACGCACTCCGCCGAATCGTCATGCATGAACGACGAATGGACATTCGCGCTCGTGAAGCGCCGCAGGCCGCTGCTCGAGTTGATGGGCCACTTCTTCGACAAGCGGAGCGCCTTGCCGGAGCGGGGTGACTGAATCGGACGCGCGGCCATGACCGTCGCCGGCGCGGCCTGCTCCGGACCCGGCGACGTCATGGCCCGCGGCGGCGGATTCAGCCGTTGAACTTGAATGCAGGCAGCACCTGTCCGAGCCGGGCGCCCATTTCCGCGCCGAGCGCCTGCAGCCCGTTGAGCGGACGGATCATGACCTCGAATTCGACGATCCGCCCGTCGGCGTCGAAGCGGATCATGTCGATCCCCTTGAGCTGCTTGTCGCCGACCGTCGCGCTGAATTCCAGCACCACGCTCATGCCGTCGTCGCTGCCGAACTGGCGGTGATAGGTGAAGTCCTCGAGGATCGTGATCACCGTCCGCAGCGCCAGCAGCAGCGCGGGCGCCGGGCCGTAAGGCTTGAAGGCCATCGGCGAGCGGAACACCGCGTCCGGATGGACGATCGCTTCCAGCGCGCCAAGGTCCTTGCGTTCGATCAGCGCATGCCACGTATCGAGGGATTTCGCGACAGCGGGATGGAGATGCGTCGGTGCGTGCGTCATCGAGTGCTCCTGTATCGTCAGGCGTGAATGAATGAGGCGTGGATCGAATATCAAAGGGTCGCGGCAAGCGTCGTGCCCTGCTGGATCGCGCGCTTGGCGTCGAGCTCGGCGGCCTCGCAGGCGCCGCCGATCAGATGGACCGTGCGCCCCGCGGCCTGCAACTGTTCGGCCAGCTCGCGCAACGGCACCTGCCCGGCGCAGATCACCACGTTGTCCACCGGCAGCGTGCGCTCGACGCCGTCGATCGTCACGTGGAAGCCGTCGTCGTCGATGCGCCGGTACGTCACCGACGACGACATGCCCACGCCGCGCGCCTTCAGTGCCGCGCGGTGGATCCACCCGGTCGTCTTGCCCAGCTGGTCGCCGACCTTGGACGTCTTGCGCTGCAGCAGCTGCACCTGCCGCGGCGCCGGTTCGGGCTGCGGCTCGCGCAGGCCGCCGGCATCCCCGTACGCGGGATCGACGCCCCATTCGGCGAAAAACCGCTCGGGATTCAGGCTCGCGCTGTCGCCGTTGTGCGTCAGGTACTCGGCCACGTCGAAGCCGATCCCGCCGGCGCCGACGATGGCGACGCTGCGCCCCACGTCCTTGCCGTCGCGCAGCACGTCGAGGTAGCCGAGCGTCTTCGGATGGTCGATGCCGTCGATCGGCGGCACGCGCGGGACGATGCCCGTCGCCAGCACCACTTCGTCGAAGCCGCCCTGCAGCAGCAGCTCGGCGGTGGCGCGCGTGTCGAGCCGAAGGTCGACGCCGCGCAATTCGATTTGCCGGCGGAAATAGCGCAGCGTCTCGTTGAACTCCTCCTTGCCGGGCACCTTCCTGGCGATGTTGAACTGCCCGCCGATTTCGGGGCCGGCCTCGTACAGCGTCACCGCATGGCCGCGTTCGGCCGCCGTCACCGCGAAGCTGAGCCCCGCCGGGCCGGCGCCGACCACCGCGATCCGCTTGCGCTGTTGCGCGGGGCGAATCACGAGTTCGGTTTCGTGGCACGCGCGCGGGTTCACGAGGCAGGACGTGATCCTGCCGCTGAACGTATGGTCGAGACACGCCTGGTTGCAGCCGATGCAGGTGTTGATTTCGTCCGCGCGCCCGTCGCGCGCCTTGCGCACGAAATCGGCGTCGGCCAGGAACGGCCGCGCCATCGACACCATGTCGCAAGCGCCGTCGGCGAGCAGCCGCTCGGCGACTTCCGGCGTGTTGATCCGGTTGGTCGCCACGAGCGGAATGCCGATCTTGCCCATCAGTTGCCGCGTGACCCACGCGTAGGCGGCGCGCGGCACCTTGGTGGCGATGGTCGGAATGCGCGCCTCGTGCCAGCCGATGCCGGTATTGATGATCGTCGCGCCGGCCGCCTCGATCGCGCGGGCGAGCCGGATCACCTCGTCGAGCGTCGAGCCGCCTTCGACGAGATCGAGCATCGACAGCCGGTAGATGACGATGAAGTTCGCGCCGACCCGCTCGCGCACCCGCCGCACGATCTCGACCGGCAAGCGGATGCGGTTCTCGTACGCGCCGCCCCATGCGTCGTCGCGATGGTTGGTGCGCGCGGCGATGAACTCGTTGATCAGGTAGCCTTCGGAGCCCATGATCTCGACGCCGTCGTAGCCCGCGTACTGCGCGAGCGCCGCGCAGCGGACGAAATCGGCGATCGTCTCCTCGACCTCGGCGCCGCTCAGCGCGTGCGGCGTGAACGGGTTGATCGGCGCCTTCAGCGGGCTCGGCGCGACGAGCGCCGGGTGATACGCATAGCGGCCGAAATGCAGGATCTGCAGCGCGATCCTGCCGCCTTCCGCGTGCACCGCGCGCGTCACCGCGCGATGGCGCTCGGCCTCCGCTTCCGTCGTCAGCATCGCGCCGCCGGGCGCCGGACGGCCGCGCTCGTTCGGCGCAAAGCCGCCGGTGACGATCAGGCCGGCTTCACCTCGCGCCCGTTCCGCGTAGAACGCCGCCATCCGCTCGAAGCCGTTCGGCGCCTCCTCCAGGCCGACGTGCATCGAGCCCATCAGCACGCGGTTCCTGAGCGACGTGAAGCCGAGTTCGAGCGGGGTGGTCAAGTGGGGATAGCGGGCCATCGATCGTCTCCGTGTTTATGCAACAAGTTGCATTGATACTAGCCCGCGGTTTTCGTTTATGCAACATGTTGCACAAACATTGCCATGCCGATTGCCTTGTGTCCCCGATATGGCAAGATGCGATGCATCTCGTAGATTCCCCCCGATTCGACATGTCCCTGCCTCACGCACTTCTCACCGCTCTCGCCGAACGCCCCGGCTCCGGCTCGGAACTTGCCGGCCGCTTCGATCGTTCGATCGGCTATTTCTGGCAGGCGACCCATCAGCAGATCTATCGCGAGCTCGGCCGCATCGAGGAACTGGGGTGGATCGAATCGCTGCCGGCCGAAGCCGGGCGCGGCCGCAAGCGCGCGTACCGGATCCTGCCGGCCGGCAAGAAGGAGCTGCGGCGCTGGATTGCCGAGCAGGAAGACCCGACGCCGCTGCGCGAGGCGCTGCTGGTCCGGCTGCGCGCGGAGGCGGTGCTCGGCCCCGCCGGACTGGAGGAAGAGATCAGGCGACACATGGCGCTGCACCAGGAAAAGCTCGATCTGTACCGGCAGATCGAGGCGCGCGATTTCCCGCCGGAGACCGCCTCCCGCGCGAAGCGTCTGCAGCATCTGGTGCTGAAGGCGGGCATCGCGCAAGAGCAGTTCTGGGTCGAGTTCTCGCAGGAGGCGCTCGACGTCCTGCGTCTGCCGAAGGAATGACCGTCGCTCGAACCCGCTCAGGTGCGCGACGCGATCAACGAATAACCAGGGAGAAGCAAGTGACGCAGAAAACCGTGCTCTGCTACGGAGACTCGAACACCCACGGCACGCGTCCGATGACGCGCCCCGGCGTGCTGGAACGCTTCGATCGCGACGACCGCTGGACAGGCGTGCTCGCGCAAACGCTGGGCGCGGGCTGGCGGGTCGTCGAGGAAGGCTTGCCTGCCCGCACGACCGTCCATGACGACCCGATCGAAGGCCGGCACAAGAACGGCCTGTCGTATCTGCGCCCGTGTCTGGAAAGCCATTTGCCGGTCGACGTCGTCGTGCTCATGCTCGGCACGAACGACCTGAAAGCGCGCTTCTCGGTCACGCCCGCCGACATCGCGGTCTCGGTCGGCGTGTTGCTCGCCGAACTGGACGCGTGTCGCGCGGGCCCTGCGGGCGCGACCCCGCAGGTGGTGCTGATGGCGCCCGCCCCGATCGCCGAGGTCGGGTTCCTCGGCGAGATCTTCGCGGGCGGCGCGGCAAAATCTCGCCAGCTCGCGAGCCTGTACGCGCAAATCGCCCGGGATGCCGGCGCGCATTTTCTGGACGTCGGCGAGATCATCGAAGTCAGCCCGGTGGATGGCGTCCACTTTTCGGCCGATCACCATCGCACGCTCGGCCGCAAGCTCGCGGCATTCCTGCAGCAGTTCCAATAACGGGACGCGCACCACGTTTTTCAACGCGGGCCGTCGAGCCAATCGAGTATGAGCTGCCGGGCCGGCGCGAGATAAGTCATGATCGGCTGCGTCCGCCCGTCTGCGTACCACTGGCAATACGCGCCATGAAACATCGCGACCATGGTCCGGGCCAGGTCGGGAGGAAACGGCCGTTCGGGCGTGCCGAGGAACGACGCGATGGACACGGCGTGTTCGTGCCAGCCGGCCTGAATCCGCGCCCTTACCTGCTCGGGCACGCCGCCCGAGAACAGCAGCGACAGGATGATCCCCTTGGCCTCGGGATTGCGCGTGAAGGCCTCGGCAACCCGCTCGAACAGATGGCGGGTGCGCGCCGCGACCGGCAACCCGACGGCTGCCTCCGGCAGCAACTGCGCCTCGACTTCCTGGAACAGGCTCGTCACCGCCTCGGCGAGCAGCGCCTCCTTGCTGCCGAAGTGCCAGAGCAGGCTGCTCTTCGCCACCCCCGCCGCGCTCGAGATCTGGTCGAGCGTCACCTCGCCATAGCCGTGCTCGCCGATGAGCGCTTTCGTCACCACGAGCACACGTTGCCGCGTCTCGAGGCCACGCTTGTTCTTGACCGTCGACGGACGCGCGCCCGTTTCGTCTGAAGCAGTTTGAGTCATGGGATGGACCGGACAGGTGATCGGCGATTCTAACTCGGGAGTTTCCCTAGAACATTTCGCGACAGGTTGACAGGGCCCGCCGGGAACCGCCATATTCTAATTGTACTGAACGCTCAGTACAATTATTGGAGCGACCATGACGCCTCTTCCCGACCCGGTGCGTAACGATTCCCTGCCGCTGCTGCTGCTGCTGCGCCGCCAGCGCGTCGCGTTCGACGCGCATCCTTATCCCGCGTACGTCGAGCGTCGGCACGCGCTGCTCGGCCTGAAACAGGCGATCATCGCGCACACCCCGGCCCTCGTCGCCGCGGCCAACGAGGACTTCAGCAGGCGCGCGCACGCGGAAACCGCGACCGTGGACGTGCTTCCTTCGGTGTTGCACATCAATCACCTGCTGCGCCATCTGAAGCGCTGGATGAAGCCTTCGCGCCGGCATACGGAGCTGCTGTTCACCACCAATCGCGCGTACGTGACGTATCAGCCGAAAGGCGTCGTCGGCGTGCTGGTGCCGTGGAACTTCCCGATCTATCTCGCACTCGGCCCGCTCGCCACCGCGCTCGCGGCCGGCAATCGCTGCCTGATCAAGACGTCCGAATTCGCGCCGGCCACGTCGCGCGCGCTGCGCGCGCTGCTGGCGGACGCCTTTTCCGAGGATCAGGTCGCGATCGTCGAAGGCGATGCCGGCGTCGCCCAGCAGTTCAGCGCGTTGCCGTTCGATCATCTCGTGTTCACCGGGTCGCCGCAGGTGGGCCGCCACGTGATGCGCGCGGCCGCCGACAATCTCACGCCCGTCACGCTGGAGCTGGGCGGCAAATCGCCAGCGATCGTGTCGCGCAGCGCGAATCTCGAACGTGCCGCGCGCAAGATCGCCCACGGCAAGACCGTCAACGCCGGCCAGATCTGCGTTGCGCCGGACTACGCGCTGGTGCCGGAACACGCCGTCGATGCGTTCGTGTCGGCAGTCGTCAGCGCTGCCAATCAATTCTTCCCGAGCGACAGCGCCGACTACACGGCGATGATCCACGACCGTGCACACCAGCGCATGAACGACTTGCTCGACGACGCACGCTCGCGCGGCGCCCGGGTGATCGCGTGCGCGATGCCGAGCGGCGGCAGGCATCTTCCGCTGCACGTCGTCACGGGCGTGACGCCTGACATGCGACTCGCCCGCGAAGAGATTTTCGGGCCGATCCTGCCGGTGTTCACCTACCGGGAATTCGACGACGCCATCGCGCACGTCCAGCGCGACACGCGCCCGCTCGCGCTCTATTACTTCGGCCACGACAAGCACGAATACCAGACGCTGCTCGAGCGCACGCACTCCGGCGGCGTGACCGTCAACGACTGGGGCTGGCACGTGATCAATCACGATTTGCCGTTCGGCGGCATCGGCACGTCCGGCACCGGCAACTACCACGGTCAGGAGGGTTTCCGCGAGCTGTCGCACGCGAAAGCCGTGCTGGAGGAGCGCCGCTGGTTCCCGGTCGAGTTGTTCCACCCGCCCTACGGCAAGGCGATACAGCGTCTCGCGCTGCGCCTGTTCCTTGGCCGCGTCGCCAACAGGCTCGGCGGCTGACGCTGGCTCGACGACGTTCCCGGTCTCAGTCGAGCGCTTCCGGCTCCCGGGCGTCGCGCGACGCTGGCGGTGGCGCCGGCCGCAACCAACCCGGGCGGTGGCTCGCGCGCGGCCACCATGATCGTCCGCGCCTGGCAAATCGGGATTTCTCGCGCGTTTCCGACGCGAGCGAAATGTCGAGGAGATCGCTGGCAAGCAGGCGCGCTTGCCTCGCGAGATCGGCATGGTGCCTGAGCGTTTGCGAGGTGGCGTCGAGATCGCTATCGACTCCACTCCGAAAAATCAGCACGGCGGTGTCGGCATGAACCCGCGCGCGCCTGGCGTGCAACCGTGCCTTCCTCACGCGGAGCCCGAGCAGTTCAATGCGGGCGTGAGCGCTCGAAAGGCATGCGGTTGCCGACATCGCATACCGTCCTTCCAGTTTCTCGAGTTCCGCCACGCATGCTTCCGCCTCGGCGGCGTCTACGATCGCTGCCTGAACGGAATCGGCGGCGATCGAGTCCGCGACACGCGCACCCGAATCCCGACGGCCCACGTGCTTCCGATATCGAGCGGGGATGCAAGCACGGACGCCCGCGCACACGACGCCGATGGCGGCACTGATTCGTTCTTCCCAAGCGGTTTTGGACATGGGATTGCGTGAAGCAGAGTGTGCGTACGGGATGCTCACGCGACGCTAGGCCGCTTACGTCGCGGGATGTCGAGCAGCAGTACGGGCGAATCGCGTGGGATTCACGGATTCAGCACGCGTCGAGCGTTGCCGCCGTTAATGTCGGCGTCCGGATCAGGTACATGTCGCGATCACGACCGGCGATCCACCGAGGCTCCTTGCCGCGTCCACTCCAGAGCGCACCCGATGCGGGGTCGCGATACTTTGCCGTAGCGGGTGCGCGACGCCTGATTCGACGTGACTTTCGCTGGATATCGGCAAACAGGTCCTCGGGTTTCAGATCGAACTCGGCGATCATTTCTCGAATCTTCTGGACCGCAACCGAGATTTCCCGCTTGCGTGCGATCTCCGCCTGTGCCTGAAGCGTGCGAATCTGGGCTTTCAAGTCCCGATAGGTTGGCATATCGTGTCTTCCCGATGAAGAGGAATGTTGGGGGCGTGTCGCGTCATGTCCGCCGCCGTTCAATAAGATTGGGAGTGCGCATGATATTGAACGAAACGTGCATTTTCCGTCTGGCGTATGTTCCCTCCTGCTCAAATCCGGCCCTGCCCTTCATATCCCGGCGCAATCCGGACGGAAGGGTTCAGTTTGCGCCACGGCAGCCTGGCGGGATCGGTGACGATGCCGTCCACGGTTCGCGCGACCAGCACCGCCTCGGCGATCGGCTCGAACGCGGCACGGAAATGCACCGAGCTCTTGTTCACCAGGATCGCCATCGCTTCCGGCTGGATGCCGACCATCCGATAGAGGTTGCGATCCAGCAGCTGGGTTTTCACACTGCTCACGATCACGCGCACCCCGTCGACGCGCAAGCACGCGCACGGCCCGAGACGCAACGTGACGTTGCGCATCATCGGCCCTTCCAGCCGGCATTCGCCGTCGGACAGCGCATCGACGACGAAGGTCGCGCGGAACGCGCGCGGCGTGCCTTCCGCCAGGGCCAGCGCAATGGCGGATCCGACGCCTGCGGCATGCGCCGCCGCGGCCGCGAGCGGATCGCAGATGACCCCCAGCGCTGCGCGCGTCACGCCGTGGCGCACCAGGGCCGCGAGCATTTCGGTCGTGTTCGAGTCTGCGCCGGCGCCCGGATTGTCGTGCGTGTCGGCGATCACCACCGGACGCCTCGCGTTCGCCGCGAGCGAAACGGCGGTCTTCACCGCCTCGTCGGGCGACAGGCAGGCGGCTTGCCAGTCGTTCTCGCCGCACACGAATTGACGGTAAAGGCGGTCCAGCGCTTCGTTGAGCGCGGTTTGACTGACGCCGTATCCCCAGATTGTCGGGCCGCACTCGGCGATATCGGCGGCCGGGAAGCCGAGCGCAATCGACAAGTCGACGCCGAGCTCGGCTTCGAGCGTCGCCAGCGCCGCGTACAGATCCGCCGCCGGCGGACGCGACGTCGCCATCGCCTCGATCGGGACGAGGAACGGCCCGCGCCGGATGCCGCGATGATGGTTCTCGCGTTCCCGCGCGAGTTTCTTGACGAGACGGGCCGCGCGCGCGCCGGTGTCGGACATGTCGACATGAGGATAGGTGCGGTACGCGACGAGGCCGTCGGCGCTGCGGAACATTTGAGCCGTCACGTTCGCGTGCAGGTCCAGCGCGGCGACAACGGTCACGCCATGCCCCACGGCTTCGCGAACCCGCGTCAGGAGTTCTCCCTCGCCGTCGTCGACGTGCTCGGCAACCATCGCCCCGTGAAGGTCGAGAAATACCGCGTCCGCCTGCGCCGCTCGCGCCCCGTCGACGATCTCGCCGACGATGCGCTCGAACGCGTCTCGCATGACCGGGCCCGACGGCGTCGCGTGCGCCCAGACGCCGGGAATCAACACGTCCGTAGCGGGATCGAGCGCGCCGATAAAGCCGCCGATGGCGAGATTCGCGTCCCGCAGCGCGAGTATTGCGTCGCCCCTGACGATCGGACCGTTCGCACCGCTCGTGAAGTCGCTGTAGCGGGCCCGCGATGCCACAAAGGTATTGGTTTCGTGAAGAAACCCGGCAACGAAGCACTTCATGTGCGCGCGGCCTCCGAAGACGCGATGGGACGCGCCAGCAGCAGCACCGCGCCAAGCGCGAGCAACCCGACGATCACGAACAATCCGGCGGCGGTGCTGCCCGTCGCCGATTTCAACGTGCCGATGATCGTCGGGCTGAGAAACCCGCCGAACAGGCCGACGGTATTCACGAATGCGATGCCGCTCGCGGCGATCGAGGTCGGGAGATACTCCGACGGAATGGCCCAGAACACCGCGTAGCCCGCGAACGTCAGCGCAGTCGCGATCGTGATCGCGACGATCGCGATGCCGAAACGGTCGACGAAGACCGCGGCGACCGCCAGCGCGACCGCGCCCGCCGCGGTGGCAACGCCGGCATGCCGGCGCCGCTCGAGCAATCGATCGGAACACTTTGCCAGCAGGTACATCGCCGCCACGGCCGCCACGTATGGAATCGCGGAATACCAGCCGATCGCGGCGACGCTCTTCACGCCGCCCGCTTTCAGGATCGACGGCAGCCAAAAGCCGACGACGTAGACCCCGCAGATCAGGCAGAAGTAGATCGCCGACAGGCGATAGATGCCGCGGTCGCGCAGCACCACCCTCATGGATTGCCACCCTTCGCGATTCGACGACGCAGCGTCCAGTCGCTCGATGACCATCCGCTTCTCGTCGGCCGTCAGCCATTGCGCATCGCTGGGCGAATCGCTCAACCAGGTGAGCGCGATCATGCCGAGCAGCACGGCGGGAATGCCTTCGATCAGGAACATCCACTGCCAGCCGGCCAGGCCCGCAACATCCGTCAGGTGCTCGAGCAACCATCCCGAGATCGGGCCGGCGACGACGCCGCCGATCGGCGCGGCGCCGAGCAACAACGCCGTGGCCCGGCTGAGTCGCTCACGCGGATACCAGCGCGTCAGGTAGAAGAGAATGCCGGGCGCGAACCCGGCTTCGCACATGCCGAGAAGAAACCGGATCGCATAGAACGACGTGGCGTCGGTGACGACGAGCATCGACATCGATGCGATTCCCCACAGCAGCATGATGCGGCTCAGCGTTTTGCGCGCGCCGATTCGCGTCAACAGCTGGTTGCTCGGAATCTCGAACAGCATGTAGCCGAGAAAAAACAGGCCCGCGCCAAAGCCGTAGGCGGCGTCGCCCAGCCCGAGGTCCTGCTGCATTTGAATTTTCGCGAAGCCGATATTCACGCGATCGATATACGCGATCGAATAGCCGACGGCGAGGAACGCGAGTACCCGGCGGTCTATTTTCCGGTATATGGATTGCACGCCGTCAGCGGCGTCGAACGCGATTGACATTAATTCCCTCGGAATGTTGGAGCGCTGCTCTATGCCACCGACAACGTATTGTGTTCAGACTTTACCGGCAAATGAGATTGGATTGGATATCATCCTGCTTACCGGGGTGTTGCGCTTTACCTCAACACCTGTCGTTATTGACAGTTGTCTTTTCGAGCATCGGAATGGAAATCCCGACCCATCGCCAATTGCAGTATTTCGAAGCGGTAATGGCTGAACGTTCCTTTCGCAAAGCGGCGGACAAGCTGCAGGTCGCGCCGTCCGAAGTGAGCCGCCAGATTCAGCGCCTCGAAAGCGAAACCGGCTTGCACCTTTTCGACCGCCGCATCTCGGGCGTCGTCGCGACGGAACAGGCGGAATGCCTGCTGCGCTACCATCGCGGATGCGAAGCGACTTACGAAGTGCTGCAAAGCGAACTCGATGCGCTGCGTTCGCTCACGACGGGATACGTCGCGATTTCCGCAAGTGAAGGCGTGATACCCGCGCTGACGAATGAAATTCTGTGGGAATTCGGACAGCAATATCCGGCCGTGCGGCTTTCATTGAATATTCGCGCGACCGGGGAAATCGTGGACGATGTACGCAAGGACATTGCGCACATCGGCATCGCCTATAATCCGCCGACCTCCGAGGGCATCCTGGTCCATCGGAGCGTCATCCATCATGTCGTTGCCGCCGTGCGACCGGATCACCCGCTGGCTGCGCACCCCGGACCGATCACGTTCGGACGGGCGATCTCGTACCCGTTTGCCACCATGCCGCCGATGTACGGACTGGGCAGCACGATCGACATGCTGTCTCGCGGAGAGACCATGCGCTTTCAACCGCGACTGGTCGGCAACACGCTCGACGTGCTGCGCCGGTTCGCGCTCGCGGGAATGGGCGTCGCCTTCCTGACGGACTATTCGATCGCCGCGGAAGTGGCCGAAGGCCGGCTGGTCGGCAAGCGCATCGACCACCCGCTCCTCGGGCGCCAGAGTGTCCAGTTGCTGGTGAAAGCCGACCGGACGTTGTCCCATGCGGTGCAAGTGCTTCTGCAACGCATCGAGAGCCGGATGGCGATCTTCGAGATGGGCGATGCGTGACACGTGCGCGCTGCGCGTCGTCGGCCCTTCGTGTCGGGTTCGGTGTGCTACGGATTACGAGGGCGTGGAATCGAGGAAGACGTACAGCGCCGCAATCCTCCCGTCGCGAACGATGATCACATCCAGGCCCGTATAGTCGGGGGCTCCGCCCCGCGGACCGGAGCCCCAGGCAAGGCGACCGGCATCGTGGAGTGCCTGCGGCTCGCCATGCGGGGTATAGACGAAGTGAGGATGCGTAGCGCGAAGTTCTCCGGCGAACCTGTCGAGCGCGTCGTGCCCGACGAAAGTACCCGGCGGAGCGTAGAGCACGCAGTCTTCGGTATAAAGCGCTTCGATCGCTGCGCGACGACGCGCCGCGTCGCCTTCTCCGAAGACTTCCTGAAGATTGCGCTCGAGCAGTTCATGGATACGGCCTTCCATCATCGTTCTCCTAATCGAGTTACGTGAGTGTCCAAAGAGAGGGACCGCATCACCGGGCGAGTGCCAGGGTCTTTGCGACGGCGGTGACGACCGCCGGGCGCGCGGAAACTTCGTCGAACCAGCGCGCAATGAACGGAAAGCGGTCGAGGGTCGCACCGATCGCCTGATGGCGCCACAACCATCCGAAGTGCGCGATGTCAGCGATGCTGTACGCATCACCCGCAACGTAGCGACAACGCTCCAGAATGTGATCGAGCACGCCCAGCGTCCGATCGACCTCCGCCAGCGCACGCGCTTTTGCCTCGGGCTGCGGCGACGCCTGGATCGCAACCAGGAACGCCTGCAGGAACGCCGGGCCAAGGCCCGAGGCGTGAAAAAAGAGCTGCTCGAAGACCTTGCTGCGCTGCGAGCCGTCCTTCGGCAGAAAGTGCCCGGTCTTCTCCGCAAGGTAGACCAGGATTGCGGCGGACTCGCTCAGCACCATGTCGCCATCTGCGTGGGCGGAGCGGTCGACGAGCACCGGGACTTTTGCGTCGGGATTCATTGCCCTGAAGGTGTCGGTCTTCTGCTCTCCCCGGCGCAGGTCGACAGGTACGAGCCGATAGTCGAGACCCATCTCCTCCAGCGCAATGGGCACCTTCACGCTATTGGGCGTGGCGAATGCGAAAACTTCAAGCATGGTCGTGTCCTTTGTTTGAAGTCAGGCGCGACGGCCGTCAAGACTGATGCGCCCGCCGCCGAAAGCGACCACGTGCAGCAGGCCGCCCGCCATCGCGACGTTCTTGAAGAAATGAATGAACTGGTTCTGGTCGCCGAAGTCGTGGTGGAAGAACACCGCGGTTGCGAGCGAGAACACGAACAGAACGCTTGCGACGACACGCGTGCGATAGCCGAGGAGCAGCGCCGTCCCGCCGACGGTCTCCACCAACGCGGCCAGACCGAACGCAACGTACGGCAGCGGCAATCCGGCTGACTGGATATAGCCGATCGTCATCGCCGGCGCAGCAAGCTTCGAAAGCCCGGAAAGGATGAAAATGGCGCTAATCAGCACGCGGCCGATGGCCGGAACGATCGTGTTGACAGCATTGGAGGTGACCGACGGAATGGTCGCGGCCTCGATATGGGTTGGGTTGTTCATGACAATGTCCTTTGCGATGGGTTGCCGCTGACGGCAACGGGTGTCGGAAGTGAATGGCTGGGCCTGGAGCCGCCGGACGGCTCCGGGACCTGTCGTCAAATCTGGGCCTGTCCGCCGTCGACGAAGAGTTCGGCGCCGGCGATGAAGCTCGCATCGGGGGAAGCGAGGAACGCGGCGACACCCGCGACCTCGTCGGGATCGCCGACGCGCCCGAGCGGAACGGTCGAGGCCATGTAGTCGAGCAGCCCTTGCTGCTGCACGGCGTCCGGGCCGGCCAGATCGACGAGGCCGGGCGTCTTGATCGGGCCCGGGCTGATGACGTTCACGCGGATGCCCCGAGACTTCAGGTCGAGTGTCCAGCTCCGCGCAAGGTTGCGCACGGCCGCTTTCGACGCGCTGTAGACGCTGAACGCCGGCGTGCCCTTGATGCTGACGTTGGACGCGGTGAGGATCACCGACGCGCCGTCGACCAGCAGCGGCAACGCCGTCTGCACGGTGAAGATCACGCCCTTCACGTTGCGGCCGAACGTTTCGTCATACTGAGCCTCGGTGAACGCCCCCAGCGGCAGCATCGAGCCGCCGCCGGCATTGACGAACAGGACATCGATGCGGCCCGCCTCGGCCTTCACGCGCGCGTAGAGGCGATCGAGATCGCCGAGGCGGGTGGAATCCGCCTGGATGCCCGTCGCGCTCGGCCCGATTGCCGCAACGGCGGCGTCGAGCTCGGCCTGGCGCCGGCCGGTCACGAAGACCCGTGCGCCGTCGGCGACAAAGCGCTTGGCCGTGGCGAGCCCGATGCCGGTGCTGCCGCCGGTGACGACGGCAATCTTTCCTTCGAGTTTGCGTTCCATGATTCATCTCCATTGAGGTGAGACAAATCTATGGCGCCGTGCTATTTTTCGAAATAGAAATGATTGAAAACCATCGTTGCAAAATTGTCGATGTCAAGACTGCCGGATTTTGAAGGATTCGCGATGTTCGCGAAGGTCGCCGAAGAGGGCTCGTTCGCTGCCGCGGCGACGGCGATGGGCGTTTCGGTCGCGACGGTTTCGCGCGCTGTTACGCGCCTTGAGGAGCGGCTCGGGGGGCGCCTGTTCAACCGCACCTCCCGACGGCTTGCGCTCACGGATTATGGTCATACGCTCATCGAGCGAGCGGCGAAGCTCTATGCGGATGCCGAAGAAACCGAGGACCTCGCGCGCGAGACCTCGAGTCGGCCGCGCGGCCTCGTCAAGCTTGCCGCGCCGCTCTCGTTCGGCGCGCGCTGGGTTGCCCCGCTGCTGCCCGAGTTCTTCCGGACTTATCCGGAAATCTCCGTCGATCTGCATCTCACCGATGCCCATGCCGACCTGGTTGGCGAGGGCTTCGATGCCGCGCTGCGGATCGCCATCCTGGAGGACTCGTCACTCGTCGCGCGTCTCGTTGCTCCCGTTCGCCGGTTTGTCGTCGCGTCACCGGCCTATCTGTCCCGCCATGGCCGTCCGCAGCATCCGCAAGAGCTCGGCGCCCATCAATGCCTGACGTACGCCAACAGAAGCCAGCGCGACGTCTGGCGCTTTTCTCGCGAGAGCGGTGAAACGTGCGCGGTCACGCCGGCCGGGGCGTTGCGAGGAACGAGTGTGGAAGCGTTGCTGCCCACGGTGCTCGCGGGGCTTGCGATCACCGAGCTTCCCGAGTTCGTCGCGACGCAGTATTTCCCGGGCAAGCAGCTTGAACCGATTCTGACGGATTGGCGCTTGCCAGAAGGCGGCCTTTACTTCGTTACGCCGTCCGCGCGTGCACGACCAGCGAAGGTCAGCGCACTGGCCGATTTCTTCATCACCAGGCTGAGCACGGCGGAATGGCGTGTGGATATCCAGCGATCCGGCTAGCAGGCTGTTGAAATCGGCAAAGGCGTAAACGAGCCCGGGGGCGGTGTGTTAGAGATATCCTCGCACGACCGTCGAGCTCATCAGCGCGTTTCGTTCAATTGAAAGTGGCTCGAGGGACCTTGATTCAATCTGCGCTCACGCATCCCGAACCCTGCGATAGCCAGCCCAATCGCCTGTGCCAATAACAGCGCCACCACAGTGCCACGCCATGCACCATAAGTGTATGCAATGCCACATATCCAGGCCCCCATGAAGCCGCCGCCGTAATACGCCATGTAGTACAGCCCGGATGCAAGCGAACGTCCGCCCTGCACGTTCTGTGCGATAAAGCTGATCGTGGCCGACTGCGTGACGAAGACACCGCTGGACATGATAGCCAGCGCCAAGACGATACCCCATGCCGTTGGCAGCAACGTGATGAGCAGCCCGCACGACGAAATGCTCAACGCGACGAGGACGGTCTTGCGCGTTCCAAGGTGCGGCATGATCTTGCCCGTGATGGGAGTGACGAGCACACCGAGCAAATACACGGCAAACACATTCGCCAACTGGGCGGTGCTCAAACCGAAAGGCTCGGCAGCAAGATGGATGCTGACGTACGTAAAGCAGCCCACCAACGAAAACAATACACACATGCCTAAAGCGCAGGCCGACAGAAGGGCCTTGTTGCAGAGGTGGCCACGAACTGATTTCAACGCGGCAGCCAGCTGTCGATTAGCAACGAAGTTGCGCGAGGGTGGCAGCGAGCGCCAGACCAGCAATGCCCCTACCAGATTCAGGATTGCCATGACCAAAAACGCCGAGCGCCAAGGTATCCAGGCACTCAGTTGCCCAAACAAGAAACGGCCCAGGAACCCTCCAAGCACCGAGCCCGACACATAGGCCGACACCATCCGGGTCATATCGCGTCCGTAGAACTCTTCTCCGATATACGCGATTGTCACGACGGTTATGCCGGGCACTCCGAGCCCTTGCAGGAAGCGTAACGTGGTAAGGACCTGGATAGAACCCGCCAGGGCAATCAGCGCTGTCGGGATAGCCGTAACGAGTATCGCCCCGACGATCAGCGGCTTCCGACCGACAGCGTCCGACAGCATGCCGACGAATGGCGAAACCAGGGCTACCGCCAGGACGCCTGCCCCGACGGCGTTTCCAACCTGGACAACATTGGCATGCAAGTCCTGCATCAAAATCGGCAAGACAGCTTGAATCGAGTACAACTGGAAAAAGGCAAAAACACCAAGCAAGCCGCTTGTCCACAGCAGAGGGACTGTGGCCGAACGCATTGCAGTTGCTGAATCCGTAGAGTTATTTAACGCCATGATGAAGCCAATTCCGAGTCTCGTGGACCGAGGGACATAACCAGGAAAAGCAAGAATCCGAAGACAGCGCTCACTTCATTTCGGGTTTGCGGGCGGGTGCCCGAGGTCAAAGTTGACCTAATCGGGTTACATGGCGGTTACACGGGGGAACCCTAGAAAATGACGCACCAACAGAAACGACCGTAAGTCTTTGATTCTATTGGCCCGCCCTACACGATTCGAACGTGTGACCTACGGCTTAGAAGGCCGTTGCTCTATCCAACTGAGCTAAGGGCGGTCTGGGGAAGAAGACACGGGCTCGACGTGGGCCGCCCGCGCAAAAGAGGAAAAAACCAACCTCGACAACAAAACGGGCCCGGCGAGAACCGAGCCCGAAATTATACCCGATCCCCATGAAAGTCATGAAGGATCGGCGCGCCGCCTCACACCGGCTGCGGATGGAACATGAACCAGCCGAGGCAGAACACCCCCGCGATCGCGCAATACATGCCGAACGACGCCAGTCGCCCGCGCCCTTCGAAATAGCGCATCAGGAAGCGCACGCTGAGGTAAGCCGCAACCGCCGTCAACACGCCGCCGAGCAGCGCGTCGGCAAGCTGGTCCCGCGCATGAAACAGCTTCGGCAGTTCGAGCACGCCCGCCGCGAAAATGATCGGCGTGCCGAGCAGGAACGAGAATTCCGCCGCCTTCTCCGCGCTCAGCCCCGCCGCATTGCCGGCGATCATCGTCAGGCCGCTGCGCGAAAAACCCGGAATCAGCGCGCCCACCTGCGCGAGCCCCACGAAGAACGCCTGCTTGAACGTCAGCTTCTCGGGCGGCTGGTGCGCGCGGCTGCGCTGGATGCGATCGCCGATCCACAGCAGCGCGCCGTTGACGATCAGCGCGATCGCGACGATCCGCAGATCGTGGAACACGCGCTCGATGCGCTTCTCGAGCAGCAGGCCGACGAGCCCCGTCGGAATCGTGCCGATGATGAGCGCCCACATCAGGTGCCCCTCATCATTCTTGCGGCCGCCGAGCGACGCGAAGAAACCGCGGATCAGCTCGATCCAGCGCGTGCGGAAGTACCACAGCAGCGCCAGCGCGGTGCCGAGGTGCAGCGCGACGAGAAACGGCAGCAGTTGCGGCGCGTGCTTGTCGATATGCATGCCGAACAGCGCCGGCACGAGCAGCGTATGGCCGAGACTGCTGACGGGAAAAAGTTCGGTCACGCCCTGCAGGACGCTCAGAAATGCCAGAAACGAGAGACTCACGCGTCGGTCCTCTAAAAACAGATCAAAAGCGGAAAGGAATTCCGGACGACGCGATGGGCCGCCCGGAAGCGCGGCCCCGATTATGCCGAGCGCACATTACTGCGCCAAGGCATTTGGCAGGATATTGCGGCGATGCATACAAACGCTTGCAATTCGTAAGCGAAGAGAAAGCAAAAAGCCCGCCATTTGAATGGCGGGCTTTCAGGATTCGGCAGATTTTGCCGTCAGCGGCCGAGCTGGTAGAAAAACAGCACCGTGCTGCCGGTGAACATCCCAAACAGGGCGATACCCATTGCCATTGCCAGATCCATGGCCCCCTCCGCGAAGTGTCATGACCCGGCAACATGACCGGTTTAGGCCATTATCCGGACGCTTAACAACTTGCAAAGCTCGCAATTTCCCCAGAAGGGTTTTCCCCGACGCCGGCGCGGACCGATAATGGAGCGCGCCGCCCTGCGGCAGCCCGTCTTCCAACCGTCCATTCCCGATTCGCCATGCCGATCTTCCAGCAACACGAGATTCACGAACTCCACGCCGGCGCGTCGCTCGTCCGGATCGCCCCGCAATTCGGCGGACGCCTGCTGTCGTGGCACGTCGACGGCGAACCCGTCATCTTCTGGCCGGACACCGCGGACTGGAGCCAGCTCGCGCGCGTGCGCGGCGGCAACCCGCTGCTGTTTCCGTTTCTGGGCCGGCACCGCGTCGACGGCGAACTCGGCCGCTGGCGCGACGCGTCGGGCGTGGTCCGCGACCTGCCGATGCACGGCTTCGCGCGCGACCTGCCGTTCGCGGCGCAGCCGTCCGCCGACGGCGCGGCGCTCGCGATGACGCTCGACGCGAACGATGCGCTGCGCGCGGGCTACCCGTTCGATTTCCGTTTCGAAGCGACGTACCGCCTCGTCGACGCGCACACGCTCGACGTCGCGCTGACGACGTCCAATCGCGGCGACGCGCCGCTGCCGTACTACGCGGGCCATCACTTCTACTTCGCGCTGCCGCACGCGGAGCGCGCGCAGACAACGCTCGAACTGCCGCCGACGCATCGGCGCGAACAGCGCCCCGACGGCGCCATCAGCGCGCCGGAGCCCGGCGAAGCGCGCTACGCGCTCGACGACGCGCGCATTCACGACCGCTTCCACTGCCTTGACGGCGCGCCGTCCGCCCCCGTGCGGATCGTGATGCCGGGCCGCCGCCGCACGATCGAGATCGCGCTCGACGTGCCGGGCTCGATCCCGTGGTACGCGGTCACGACCTGGACGGAAAAGCCGGAATCGGACTTCTACTGCGTCGAGCCGTGGCTCGGCCTGCCCGATGCGATCCACAACGGGCTCGGGCTGCGCATGCTCGCGCCGGGCGCGACCGAAACCGCGGCGCTGCGGATTCGCGTCAACCCGCTTGCAGCCTGACGTTTCGCGCACCGAACGGATGCCCGGCGGCGCCAAACTGCGCGCCGCGGGTCGAACCCGTTAAAATCTGACGTTTTGTGTCACCTGCCGCGCCCGCGCGCGGCGGGGTTTTGCGAGGTTCAATGTTCGGAACAACAACGAAGCGACTCATCGCGGCGTCGTTCGCCGCCCTGCTCGCCGCCTGCGGCTCCGCGCCGGTCGGCCCCGGGTTCTACCGCGTCGAGCGCGGCGACACGCTCTACAAGATCGCGCGCGAGAACCGCCAGTCGATGCAGAACATCGTGCGCTGGAACCAGATCTCGAACCCTGATGCGATCGAAGTCGGCCAGGTGCTGCGCGTCGCGCCGCCGCCCGGCACGACGACGACGTCGTCGGCGAGCGTCGGCACCGGCAGCGCGGGACGCAGCCGCCCGGCACCGTCCACGCCTTCCGCACCGGTCCAATCGCCCGTGAAGCCGGCCACCAGCATCGCGCTGATCTGGCCGGCCGCCGGCAACGTGGTGCGCACCTTCGACGGCGCGAAGTCCAAGGGAATCGACATCGCCAACTCGGCGGGCACGTCGGTGATCGCGGCGGCGCCGGGTGTCGTCGTCTACGCGGGGAACGGGCTTCGCGGCTACGGCAACCTGATCATCCTCAAGCACAACGCGGATTACCTGACGGCGTACGCGCACAATCGCGCGCTGCTCGTGAAGGAAGGCCAGTCGGTGACGCAAGGGCAGACGATCGCCGAGATGGGCAACACCGACAGCGATCGCGTCGCACTGCATTTCGAACTGCGCTACGGCGGCCGCTCGATCGATCCGTCGCGCTACCTGCCGGCCCGCTGACAGCCTGACGGATAGCGCCGGCGCGCATCAGGTGCGGTCGGGCTTGCGCGTGTTCGGGAGGGGGCGAATCAGCGCTTGCGCAGCCGGTCGAACACGCGACCGGTCAAGTGGCCGGACAACGGGTCGACGTGGCGCGCGAACGCCACCAGCGCCCCGATTCCGATCAGGCTGAACCCCGCAGCTATCAGAAGCATATCCATGGTCATTACAAGTATCAGCAGTGATCTTATGCGTCATTTCGGAATCGTGCATTGAACCGCGCATGCCGGCCGCGTCGGCATCGTGTCGAAGATCGCTTACAGTGTGACTCCGGACGCATGAATGCCGGTGCATGTCCGCACCCCGGCCTT
Organism: Burkholderia ubonensis subsp. mesacidophila; assembly: GCF_002097715.1. NCBI lineage: Bacteria > Pseudomonadati > Pseudomonadota > Betaproteobacteria > Burkholderiales > Burkholderiaceae > Burkholderia > Burkholderia ubonensis. The sequence goes on along the minus strand of NZ_CP020737.1, from coordinate 1,409,491 downwards.
CACGATCCGCGCCACGGAGACACCCGATGCTGCCCGCCGCCGACTGCTACGACACGCTGCTCTCCCGCTTCGCATGGGCCGTTCCGGCCCGCTACAACATCGCCGTCGACACCTGCGACAAATGGGCGGACGGCAGCGGCCGGCTCGCGCTGATCCACGAAACCGCGCAAGGCGACGTCTCGCGGCTGACGTTCGACGATCTGAAGAACGCCTCTAATCGACTCGCGAACAGCTTCGTGCGCGCCGGCCTGCGCCGCGGCGACCGGATCGGCATCTTCCTCGCCCAGGGCCCGGAAACGGCGGTCGCGCATCTCGCCGCCTACAAGCTCGGCGCGATCGCGGTGCCGCTGTTCACGCTGTTCGGCGCCGACGCGCTCGAGTACCGGCTTGCGAACAGTGACGCGGCGGCGCTCGTCACCGACGCCGCCGGCTATGCGAAGATCGCGCCGCTGCGCGCGCGGCTGCCGGCGCTGCGGATGCTCTATTGCATCGGCGACGATGCGCCCGACGCTGCCGGCGTGCTGCGCTACGACGCGGCGCTGGCCGCGGAACCCGCCGATTTTGCGCCGGCCGACACGGCGGCCGACGATCCGGCGGTGATCATCTACACGTCCGGCACGACCGGCAAGCCGAAAGGCGCGCTGCATGCGCACCGCGTGCTGCTCGGCCATCTGCCCGGCGTCGAGATGTCGCAGCAGTGCTTTCCGCGCGACGCGCGCCTGTTCTGGACGCCCGCCGACTGGGCGTGGATCGGCGGGCTGCTCGACGTGCTGCTGCCGTCCTGGCACCACGGCGTGCCGGTGCTCGCGCGCCGCTTCGAGAAATTCGACGGCGCAGCGGCATTCGACCTGATGGCCCGTCACGGCGTCACCCACGCATTCCTGCCGCCGACCGCGCTGAAGCTCATGCGCACCGTGCCGCGGCCGCGCGAGCGCTACGCGCTGTCGCTGAAATCGGTCGCGAGCGGCGGCGAATCGCTCGGCAGCGAGCTGACGGCCTGGGGACGCGACGCGCTCGGCGTCACGATCAATGAGTTCTACGGGCAGACCGAATGCAACATGGTGCTGTCATCGTGCGCGGCGCTGTTCGCGCCGCATCCGGGCGCGATCGGCAAGGCCGTGCCCGGCCACCGGGTCGCGATCGTCGACGCGCACGGCGCGCCGCTGCCGCCCGGCACCGAAGGCCGCATCGCGGTGCGCGGCCCGGACCCGGTGATGTTTCTCGAATACTGGCGCAACCCCGACGCGACGCGCGACAAGTTCGCCGGCGACTACCTGCTGACGGGCGACACGGGCGTGCTCGATGCCGACGGCTTCGTGCGCTTCGTCGGCCGCGACGACGACGTGATCACGAGCGCGGGCTACCGGATCGGTCCCGGCCCGATCGAGGATTGCCTGCTCACGCATCCCGCGGTGCGGATGGCGGCCGTGGTCGGCGTGCCCGACGCGACGCGCACCGAGATCGTCAAGGCGTTCGTCGTGCTGAACCCTGGCTACGCCGGCGACGACGCGCTCGTGCAGGCGCTGCAGGCGCACGTGAAGACGCGCCTCGCGGCGCACGAGTATCCGCGCGCGATCGCGTTCGTCGACGGCCTGCCGATGACGGCGACCGGCAAGATCGTGCGGCGCGCGCTGCGCGACGCCTGAGCCCGCGACCGGATGGTTTATAGTGGCGCACACGCAGTTTTTTGCAGAAATCCATGTCCTCCGAACACGAATCCGCTGCGGGCGCGTCGCATAGCCCGCTCTACGTCAAACTCCTCGGCGAAACCGCAAAGATCGACTGGTGCGATCTGGAGCGTTTCTTCGCACAGGGCAAGCTGCTTGCCGTCGCGCGCGACCTCGATCTCGTGAGCGTCGCCGAGGCGATCGCCGGCGACGACAAGGAACAGGTCACCCGCTGGCTTGCCGCCGGCCACGTCGCCCGAATGGAGGCGGACACCGCGCAGGACTACGCGGCGCGCAATCCGGAACTGTGGGCGGTCGTCGTCTCGCCGTGGATCTGCGTGCAGGAACGCGCCTGACGCGTTCGCCATGTCCGACTCCGCCTTATCGCCCGCGGCCGGCGCGCGCCCGACCGATGTGACGCATCGGCGCGTGCTCGCGCTCGCGTTCCCGATCGTCCTCGCGAACCTGACCCAGCCGATTCTCGGTGCAGTCGACACGGCTGTCGCCGGCCACCTCGACGGCGCACAGTACCTTGGCGGCGTCGCGCTCGGCGGACTGGTCTTCAATTTCGTGTTCTGGGGCTTCGGCTTCCTGCGGATGGGCACGACGGGCCTCGTCGCGCAGGCGCACGGCGCGCGCGACGACAACGGCATCCGGCTGAACGTGCTGCGCGCGCTGATCGCCGCGTTCGCGCTCGGCGCCGCGGTGCTGGCGCTGCAGGCGCCGCTGCTGTCAGTCGCGCTCACCGCGCTGGGCGGCAGCGACGCGGTGCGCGCCACGGCGCTCACGTACGGCCACGCGCGGATCTGGAGCGCCCCGTTCGCGCTCGCGAACTATGTCGTGCTCGGCTACCTGCTCGGGGTGCAGCGCGTCCGGCTCGCGCTCGTCGCTCAGGTGTTCATCAATGCGGTGAACATCGGCGCGGTGCTGCTGTACGTGTACGGCTTCGGCTGGGGCATCGCCGGCATCGGCGCCGCGACCGCCACCGCGGACGCGTGCGGCTTCGCGCTCGGCGCGTGGATGCTGTGGCGGCTGCGGCCGCGCGGCCTGCCGCCGCTCGCGGCGCGCGCGCTCGTCGACCGCGCCGCGCTCATGCGCCTCGTCGCGCTGAACCGCGACATCTTCATCCGCACGCTGTGCCTGCTGACCGCGTTCGGCTGGTTCGCGCACCTCGGCGCGAACCAGGGCGATGCGACGCTCGCGGCGAACGCGCTGCTGCTCAACTTCCAGACCTTCATGGCGTACGGCCTCGACGGCTTCGCGCATGCGGCCGAAGCGCTCGTCGGCGCGGCGGCCGGTGCGCGCGATCGCGCGGCGTTCCGGCGGGCGGTGCGCGTCACGCTGTTCTGGTCCGCGCTCGGCGCGCTGGCGTTCACGCTCGCCTACTGGACGGCGGGCGGCTGGATCGTCGCGCGCCTGACCGACCAGGCGGCGATCCGCGCGGTCGCGGACCGCTATCTGCCGTGGGCTGCGCTCTCGCCCGTCGTGTCCGTGTGGGGATTCCTGCTCGACGGCGTATTCATCGGCGCGACGCAGACACGCGCACTGCTGCGCGCGATGGTCGTGTCGTTCGCGGTGTTCGCCGCCGCCGCGCTCACCCTCGTCGGCCCGTTCGGCAACCACGGCCTCTGGCTCGCGCTGCTGCTGTTCATGGCCGCGCGCGGCGCGACACTGGCACGCTACCTGCCGGGCTTGTCGGCGCGGATCGGCGGCGACGCGCGGGCGACGCCGGCATCCTCTGCATAGGCGTTACTGCGTGGCGGACGGCGGCTCGGCCAGCATCGACGGCGGCGTCATGTCGGTCGGCACGCCGTGATAATCGGCCGGGTCCTGCGGCGGGTGGCCGCGGCGGGCCTGGCGGGGGTCGCTCGCGCAGCCGGCGAGGATCGCTGCGGCCAGCACGACCAGCACGAAACGGGTCATCAGGTCTTGCTCCGGAAAGGAACGCGCGCCTGCGGCGCGCTCGGGTCGGGCCGAGTCTAACGGATTTCCGCCTTCGAAGTGGCGACGCGCATGTCCTACTATGTACTGATGGCGCTGTGCCGTTGAAAGGAGGCTGCCATGACGTCTGAGGAAATCGCCGGCCTGATTGGCCTGTTCATCGGCCTGATGGTGCTGGTCGCCCTGTCGTACTTCGAGGCGCGCGAATACAAGCGCACTCACGGTGGCGAGGGCATGATCCACCACTGGATGGCAGAGCACCACCTGCTCGACTGGCGGCGCAAGCACTAAGCCATCCCGCCGCCCTTCCCGTCCCGACCGCGCGGAAGCGAGGTCGTCCTGAGCCGTGCCGTTCGGGCACGAAGGTTACGTCATATCGCGCAAAACAATGGGGGCTGGATTCGTCGTCACCGGCACTGTAAGGACTAGTACACAAACGAACACCGCCGTGCGGTCTGCCGCCGGCGGCGTTCTGGCGTGCGCCCGCCGCGCGGGCGCACGTCCGATCGATGCTCAGCCCAGGAAGTGGCGGGCGTAGCGCGCGTTGATGTCGGACAGGCGGAACAGCGTCAGGAAATCCGCGCAGTTGAAGTCCGGATCCCAGGCGGGTGCGCCGCAGATCTTCGCGCCGAGCCGCAGATAGCCCTTGATCAGCGGCGGCGGCGCGACGGCGGCGCCGGTCTGCAGTTCGTCGACCGGCAGCGCCGTGTGCGGGAACGCGCGATATTCGGGATCGGTCAGTGCGCTGGCCGGCAGCGACTGGTACAGGTTCGCCGCGTAGTGGCCGCCGTCGGCCATCGACACGCTCGCGCAGCCGAGCATCGTCTCGTAGCCGTTCTGCATCATGTACGCGCCGAGGCCGCCCCAGAGCGCCATGATGACCGCGCCGCTGCGGTAGTCGCTATGCACGCACGAGCGGCCGACCTCAACCATCTTGCCGCGCAGGTGCGTCAGGCGCGACAGGTCGAATTCCCCTTCCGCGTACAGGCGGCCGACACGGGCGGCCTCGTGCGGCGGCAGCACGCGATACGTGCCGACGACCTTCAGGGTATCGAGATCGCGGACCAGCAGGTGGTCGCAATAGGCATCGAAAGAATCCACGTCGAGACCGGCGGGACCGCTGACCTGCGCGCCCATCTCTTCGGCGAACACGCTGTAGCGCAGGCGCTGGGCCTCGCGCAGCTCGTCTTCCGTGCGCGCCCACTGGGCGCGCAGACGGAACTCCGCCGTGACGGTTTCAGCGGCGCGCGGCAGGTGGCGCCGCGTCGAGTCGAGGGGCAGCGAGGCAAAGGGGAGCGTAGGCGTCGGCAGTTCTCGCATTAGGCTTTCCTGATCGTAAGGAATAAGACGACATGCCCGCCAATGTAGTAATCGGCTGTGACCGTTACGTGGCAAGTCCGTGTCCGTTCAGTGACGTGTCGCCAAAATGACTTTAGCAGAAAGCTTGCCGAAACGTATGATCAAACCCTTCAAACCAGATCGGGCGTCAAGACAGCGCGCAGAAGGGCCTGCCGATTGCCGTTCCGCGTGCGGCTCGCGAGCCATACGATACCGCCTTTCTTGACGCTCCAGCTATCGTCGCTGCCGGCCACCAGCCGCGCGGCGACGCTGCCGAGCGTCGGCTGGTGGCCGACGATCACCACCGTCGGCGCGATGCCGTCCGGCCAGCCGGCCGCCGCGAGCACGTCGTCGACGTCCGCGCCGGGCGCGAGCGCTTCGACGGTCCGGTACTGGTCGGTCAGCGCCTCGACCGTCTGCACGGTGCGCGCCGCCGGGCTCGCGAGGATCACGCTGCTGGCTTCCAGCCTGCCGCGCAGCCACTTCGCCATCGCCTGCGCCTCCTTGCGCCCGCGAGCGGTCAGCTGGCGCGCGAGGTCGCTGGTCGCGTAGTCTTCTGCCTCGGCATGGCGCCACAGGATCAGATTCATCATGGTCATCTCCGTTGTTCGTGTCCGGTTTGCGCTCGCGGCGCGATTTCTTTCTTCGGGCGATTGACCGGATACGCCGTTCAAGGCTAGAATCTCTGGCTCGTCGGAGCGTAGCGCAGCCTGGTAGCGCATCTGATTTGGGATCAGAGGGTCGTAGGTTCGAATCCTATCGCTCCGACCACCGTACAAAAAGGGTTATAAGCCATCCAGCTTATAACCCTTTTCCTTTTTGTACGGCTTCCCGCCCCTCTCCGGCAGACCTGCCACCGCCCGCGCCGGAACACGCGATAATGTCCGCCAACAACCGTCACGACCGCATGAAAAACGTTCTTCGGACCGCTCTCTTCGGCGCGCTGCTGATACTGGCGGCGGCGCCGGGCATCGCATCCGCCAAATCGCTCGACGACGCGCTCGACTGCCATTCCAACGGCCACAAGTTCGTCGCGCCGCTGCTCGCCGCCGGCGACATCGAACGGGATCCGATGCACGTCGAGTCGAATTCGGTCAACGCGTTCCACACCGAGCACGATCTGACCGCCTACGGCTTCGGCGTCTACGTCGTGCTCGGCTATCAGGCGAACGACCCGATCTTCCGCCAGGGCAGCGGCACGCCGATCGGCGAATGGGCGTACGGGGTCGTGGTCAAGGGCATGAAGAGTTCGGTCGAGGCAGCCGTGCGCAAGGCCGGCAGCGACGCCACCGTCAAGCAGGCGTTCCCGTTCCTGACGGCGATCGTCTGCGCGTCGGACTGAGCGCAGCCGGCAGCGCCATCGCCCCGGGCCGCGCCGCCCGCGTCACGCGCCCGTGTACACCACGCGATACGGGATGCCGACCTTCTCCCATTCCGCCGCCTCCTGGCTGAGGCTGTAGTCGGTCAGCGGATTCTGCTCGACCCACGCGCCCGGCAGGCGCACTTCGTAGCCGCCCTTCTTCATCTGCGTGACCGAAATGTCCGGCAGCCCCGCATCAGTACGGCGCCGGCACAGCAGCGAGGCCAGCCGCAGACAGAACAGCAGCGGCCATTCGACCTCGCGCGCCTGCGACAGCTTGCCGAGCTTGCCCGCATGGCCGAGCACGAGCGCGGCGAGCCGCGCCTGGTCGGTGCGCGAGAAACCCGGCATGTCCGCGTTGCTCGCGATGTACGAGGAATGCTTGTGATACGCGCTGTGCGAAATCGACAGGCCGATCTCGTGCAGCGCCGCCGCCCAGCCGAGGAACATCCGGCTTTCCTCGCGGCGCTCGTCGTCCGGCTCGTCCTCGAGCTGGTCGTAGAAGCGCACCGACAGCGCGGCGATCCGCTCGGCCTGCGCACGATCGACGCCGTAGCGGCGCGTGAAGCCCTCGACGGTCACCGCGCGCATGTCCTCGTGCTGCGCGCGGCCGAGCAGGTCGTACAGCACGCCGAGGCGCAGCGCGCCGTCGGTCGTGTCGACGTAGTCGATGCCGAGCTCCTCGAACACCGCGAGCATGATCGCCAGCCCGCCCGCGAGCACCGGCACGCGATCGGGCTTCAGCGCGACGAGCTTCAGCCGGTTAACGTTCTCGGACTTGATCAGCGCGCGCTTCAGGCGTTCCAGCCCGCCGCGCGAAATCCCGTGCGACACGCCGGGATCGTTGAAGCCGTTCGCCTCGACGAGCTCGGCAAGCGCGCGCGCGGTGCCCGACGAGCCGATCGCCTGGTCCCACCCTGCCTTCTTGTAGTCGCCCGAGATGATCTGGATCTCGCGCTTCGCGGCGAGCTCGGCCTGCCGCATCGTGTATTCGTCGACGTTGCCGGCCGGGAAGAACGCGCGGCTGTGGCTCACGCAGCCGATGTACAGGCTTTCCATCACGAGCGGCGTGTAGTGCGAGCCGATGATGAATTCGGTCGAGCCGCCGCCGATGTCGACGACGAGCCGCTTGCCGGCGCTCGCCGGCACCGAATGCGCGGCGCCCGCATAGATCAGGCGCGCTTCTTCGCGGCCCGCGATCACCTCGATCGGGAAGCCGAGCGCCGCTTCGGCCTCGACGAGAAATTCGCTCGCGTTCTTCGCGACGCGCAGCGTGTTGGTCGCCACCGCGCGCACCTGATCCGGATGGAAATCGCGCAGCCGTTCGCCGAATCGCTTGAGCGCCTCCCAGCCACGCTCCTGCGACGCGCGATCGAGCATCTTGTCGCTCGACAGGCCCGCGGCCAGCCGCACCGGCTCGCGCAGGGCGTCGACAGGATAGATCTGGCTGCCCGCCGGCGTCTCCTCGATGCGCCCGACGATCAGCCGGAAGCTGTTCGAGCCGAGATCCACGGCAGCCAGCAAGTGGGGGTTGGTAACCATCAGAAGGGGGCTCCGTGCGCATGCGCCCGCGGCAACCGCCGCCGCGAGGCAGTGATTCAAAGGCGACATTTTAAGCGTGGAACGCCTGCCGGTGTCACGTTCGCCGGGCATGCACCCCGCAGCATTGTATATAGGCGAAACATTTATGAGACGAAAGGTTTCCAGCGTAGAATTTGCCGAATCCTTTCGACCCTTGTCATCTGCACGTCATCCCACCGTGAGAGTTTCCGAGCGTCCTTTCGAGTCATCGCCTGATCAGCCCCCTACTTTGCCGATGTCCGTCCGCTACCCGCTTCTCAATCGTGAACTCGGCATCCTTGGATTCAACGAACGCGTGCTCGCACAGGCGGCCGACCCGCATGTCCCGCTGCTGGAGCGCCTGCGCTTCATCTGCATCACGAGCAGCAATCTCGACGAATTCTTCGAAGTCCGGATGGCCGGCCTGCAGGAGCAGATCCGCGACAATCCCGGCGCGCTCACGCCCGACGGCATGTCGCTGCAACACGCCTACGATCTCGTCGTCGAGCGCGCGCAGCGGCTCGTGCACCGGCAATACACGATGCTGCACGAAACGGTGCTGCCGGCGCTCGAGCAGGAAGGCATCTACTTCCACAGCAGCGACACGTGGAACGACGAGCAGACCGAGTGGGCGCGGCGCTACTTCTTCGACGAGCTGCTGCCGGTGCTGACGCCGATCGGCCTCGATCCCGCCCACCCGTTTCCGCGCGTGCTGAACAAGAGCCTGAACTTCGTCGTCGAGCTCGAGGGCCGCGACGCGTTCGGCCGCCAGGCGGTGCTCGGCATCGTGCAGGCGCCGCGCGCGCTGCCGCGCGTCGTGCGCATGCCGCAGCCGCTGTCCGGGTTCGAACACGGCTTCGTGCTGTTGAGCTCGTTCATGCAGCGCTTCGTCGGCGAGCTGTTCCCGCAGCTCGTCGTGAAGAGCTGCAACCAGTTCCGCATCACGCGCAACAGCGAACTGTTCGTCGACGAAGACGAAATCACGAACCTGCGCGTCGCGCTGCAGGGCGAACTGCCCGCACGCCACCTCGGCAACGCGGTGCGCCTCGAGGTGTCCGCCGACACGCCGCCGCACATCGTGCGGCGCCTGCTCGAGGAAGGCGGGCTCGGCGAGAAGGACTGCTATCGGGTGATCGGTTCGGTGAACCTCGTGCGCCTGATGCAGATCCCCGATCTCGTCGACCGGCCTGACCTGAAATTCGCGCCGTTCACCGCGTCGATCCCGCCGGCGATCGCGAATGCGGCGACGATGTTCGACGCGATCGACGACGGCGACCTCCTGCTGCATCACCCGTACGAGAGCTTCCAGCCCGTGCTCGAGCTGCTGCAGCAGGCAGCGAAGGATCCGAGCGTCGTCGCGATCAAGCAGACGATCTACCGCACCGGCACCGACTCGCCGCTGATGGACGCGCTGATGGAAGCCGCGCGCAACGGCAAGGAAGTGACCGTCGTCGTCGAGCTGCTCGCGCGCTTCGACGAGGAAACCAACATCAACTGGGCCTCGCAGCTCGAAGCCGTCGGCGCGCACGTCGTGTACGGCGTGGTCGGGCACAAGTGCCACGCGAAGATGATGCTGATCGTGCGGCGCGTCGTGCAGGGCGGCAAGGCATCGCTGCGCCGCTACGTGCACCTCGGCACCGGCAACTACCATCCGCGCACCGCGCGCCTCTATTCCGACTTCGGGCTGATGACGGCCGACCAGAAGATCTGCGAGGACGTGCATCACGTGTTCCAGCAGCTGACCGGCATCGGCGGCGAGCTGACGCTGCACGAGCTGTGGCAGTCGCCGTTCACGCTGCATCCGCGCATCATCGACGGCATCCGCGCCGAAACCGAGAACGCGCGCGCCGGCAAGCGCGCGCGCATCGTCGCGAAGATGAACGCGCTGCTCGAACCGTCGGTGATCGCCGCGCTGTACGAAGCGTCGCAGGCGGGCGTGAAGGTCGACCTGATCGTGCGCGGCGTCTGCGCGCTGAAGCCGGGCGTGCCGGGGCTGTCGGACAACATCACGGTGCGCTCGATCGTCGGCCGCTTCCTCGAGCATCACCGCATCTACTACTTCCACGCGAACGGCGCGGAAGACGTGTACCTGTCGAGCGCGGACTGGATGGACCGCAATCTGTTCCGCCGCGTCGAGGTCGCGTTCCCGATCCGCGAGCGCAAGCTCAAGCGCCGCGTGATCGCGGAAGGCCTGTCGGTGTTCCTCGGCGACAACCAGTCCACATGGCTGATGCACAGCGACGGCCACTATCGCCGCCGCCGCGCGGGCAAGACGACGCGCAACGCACAGCTCGGCCTGCTCGCGAAGTTCTGCCCGTAACGCACGGCGCGCGGCCAAGAAAAAAGCGCAGCCTGGAAAACAGGCTGCGCTTTTTTGTCATCCCCGCCGGATCAGGCCTCGAACGCCGCCGGCTTCACGGTGACGGTCCGCACCGCCGGAAAGCGCGCGGTAAACGTGCTGCCGCGCCCTTCCTCGCTCTGGATGTACAGGTGCGCATCGTGCCGCTGCAGCACGTGCTTGACGATCGCGAGCCCGAGGCCGGTGCCGCCCGTGTCGCGCGACCTGCTGCGGTCGACGCGGTAGAAGCGTTCGGTCAGCCGCGGCAGGTCGGCGGCCGGAATGCCGAACCCGCTGTCGGTCACCGAGAACACCGCCTGCGCGCCTTCGCGCCGCCACGACACGATGATCTTGCCGCCCTCCGGCGTATAGCGGATCGCGTTGATCACGAGGTTCGCGAACGCGCTGAAGATTTCCGTCTGCGCACCGGCCACCGCAAGCGTGTCGTCGAGCGTGAACGAGACGTCGTGATGCCCGTTCGACAGCGACTGCGCATCTTCCTTCAGGTGGTCGAACACGGAACGCATGTCGATCGCGCGATCGGCGGCCGGCTTGCTGTCGCCTTCGAGCTTCGCGAGCACCAGCAGGTCGGTGACGATGTGCCGCATCCGCGACGCCTGCTGCTCCATCAGCTCGAGGTAGCGCGCGCGGTCCTCCTCGTTCAGCGGCAGCTCGCGCATCGTCTCGAGGAAGCCCGACAGCACGGTGAGCGGCGTCTTCAGCTCGTGCGACACGTTGGCGACGAAGTCGCGCCGCATCGCGTCGATGCGCTCGAGCTCGGTGATGTCCTGCGTCAGCAGCAGCTTGCGGTTCTCGCCGTACGGAAACACCTGCACCGCGAGCACGTTCTGCCGCGCGTCGCCCATCCCGTGCATCACGAGCATCTCCTCGTAGAGCTGAGCATTCAGGTAGCGGACGAAATCCGGATGCCGGACGAGGTTCGTGATGTGCTGGCGCAGGTCGCGCTTCGCATCGAGGCCGAAATGCACTTCGGCGATCGCGTTGCACCACTCGATCGTGTCGTGCTCGTCGAGCATCGCGACGCCGTTCGGCGACGCCTGGATCGCCTGGATGAAGCGCGAATGCTGCTGCTCGACCTGCCGCACCTGCGCATGCCACTGCTTCGCGAGCTTGTGCAGCCGGTAGTAGATCTCGCCCCAGATGCCGGGCGCGCTCGGCACTTCGCCGTACACCGGCGCGTCGAGCAGCCGCCACAGGCGCTGCGTATGGAACGTGCTGAAAAAACCCTGTGCGGCCAGCATCACGGCCGCGAACACGAGTCCGGCGGTCGGGCCGGCGAAGAAGCCGACCAGTACGCTGATCAGCACGAGCAACACGAGCGACACCAGGAAGCGCGCCCAGATGATGTTCATGATTCAGCGTCCGAAAAGTTGAAATGCCTGCGCGGCGCACGATGCGCCGCCCATGTGCGTCACGCGTGCTTCGCGAGCCGGTAGCCGCTGCCGCGGACCGTTTCGATCATGGCATCGCAACCCGCCGGCTTGAGCGCCGCGCGCAATCGTTTGATATGCACGTCGACGGTGCGTTCCTCGACGAACACGTGGTCGCCCCACACCTGGTCGAGCAGTTGCGTGCGGCTGTGCACGCGCTCGGGGTGGGTCATGAAGAAGTGCAGCAGGCGGAACTCGGTCGGGCCGAGATCGAGCTTGATCTCGCTGCCGTCAGCGTGCGCGGCGACCCGGTGCGTGGCCGGGTCGAGACGCAGCCCGTTGATCGACACGACGTCCTCGGTCAGCTGCGGCGCGCGGCGGCGCAGCACCGCCTTGATGCGCGCCATCAGCTCCTTCGGCGAGAACGGCTTCGTCACGTAGTCGTCCGCGCCGATCTCGAGGCCGAGCACCTTGTCCTGCTCGTCGCCGCGCGCGGTCAGCATGATGATCGGGATGTGCTTGGTCCGCTCGTTGTTGCGCAGGTCGCGCGCGAACGCGATGCCGGACTTGCCCGGCAGCATCCAGTCGAGCAGCACGAGATCGGGCAGCACGTCGCTGATCAGGTTCGCCGCCTGCTCCGCGTTGTACGCGCGGATCGGGCAGTGTCCGGCATGCTGGAGATTCACCGAGATCAGCTCGGATATCGCGGGTTCGTCTTCGATGACGAGAATGTTGCTGGGCATCGGCACCTCGTTGTTCGTCTTGTACCTGGACGGGTTAGCTGTTGGCTTCGCGATCGAGCGTGTCGCGCGGCTGGTGCCGCACGTCGGTGCCCTTCACGATGTAGATGATGAATTCGGCGAGGTTCTTCGCGTGGTCGCCGATCCGTTCGATCGCCTTCGCGATGAACAGGTATTCGAGGCCGACCGAGATCGTGCGCGGATCTTCCTGCATGTACGACACGAGCTTGCGCACGAACGCGCGGAATTCCTGGTCGATCTCCTTGTCGTCCTTGACGATCTGCGCGGCGGCCACCGTGTCGAGCCGCGCGAACGCGTCGAGCGCGCGGCGCAGGATCGTCACGGCCATCTCGCCCGACACCTTGATCTCGGCGATGTTGACCGCGCGCGCGGCCGGCTCGTCGATCAGGCGGCGCACGCGTTTCGCGATCTTCTCCGCCTCGTCGCCGGCGCGCTCGAGGTTCGTGATCGTTTTCGAGATCGACATCAGGAGGCGCAGGTCGCGCGCGGCCGGCTGGCGGCGCGCGATGATGTTGCCGCACTCCTGGTCGATCTCGACTTCCATCGTGTTCAGGATCTCTTCGTTCGCGATCACCTTCTCGGCCGCGTCGCGGTCGAATTCGTTCAGCGCGTGCATCGCGCCCGTGATCTGCGCCTCGACAAGCCCGCCCATCTCCAGCACCTTCGACGACACGGCATTGAGATCGGCGTCGAACTGGCTCGACAAATGTTTATCCGACATGGCTGTTGTTCTCCGTCATCAACCGAAGCGGCCGGTGATGTAGTCTTCCGTTTCCTTGCGTACCGGCTTGATGAAGATCTTCTCGGTCTCGCCGAATTCGATCAGCTCGCCCAGGTACATGTAGGCCGTGTAGTCCGAGCAGCGCGCCGCCTGCTGCATGTTGTGCGTGACGATCACGACCGTGTAGTCGCTCTTCAGCTCCGCGATCAGCTCTTCGATGCGGCCCGTCGAGATCGGGTCGAGCGCCGAGCACGGCTCGTCGAGCAGCAGCACTTCCGGACGGATCGCGATGCCGCGCGCGATGCACAGACGCTGCTGCTGGCCGCCGGACAGGCCGTAGCCGCTTTGACCCAGCTTGTCCTTCACTTCGTTCCACAGCGCGGCCTTCGTCAGCGCCCACTCGACGCGGTCGTCCATTTCCGAGCGCGTGAGCTTCTCGAACATTTTCACGCCGAACGCAATGTTGTCATAAATCGACATCGGGAACGGCGTCGGCTTCTGGAACACCATGCCGATCCGCGCGCGCAAGAGCGAGATGTCGCGCTTGGTGGTCAGCAGGTTCTCGCCGTCCATCAGGATCTCGCCTTCGGCGCGCTGCTCCGGATAGAGCGCGTACATCTTGTTGAACGTGCGCAGGAGCGTCGACTTGCCGCAGCCCGACGGGCCGATGAACGCCGTCACCTTCCCTTCGGGAATGCGCAGGTTGATGTTCTTCAGCGCGTGAAACTTGTTGTAGAAGAAGTTGAGGTTGTTGACCTCGATCTTCGCGTTCAGCGGCTCGAGCGGACGGCCGTCCGCCGCGCCATGCGTACCGGCAGGCGCGGCGACACGTTCGATGGGATTCAGGTGGCTTTCTGCCATATTCATCGGATTGCTCCGCCGTTACTGTTTCGAGAAGATCGAGCGCGCGAGGATGTTGAGTCCGAGCACGCCGAGCGTAATCAGGAACACGCCCGCCCACGCGAGCGACTGCCATTCCGCGAACGGGCTCATCGCGAACTTGAAGATCGTGACGGGCAGGTTCGCCATCGGCTGGCTCATGTCCCACGAGAAGAACTGGTTCGACAGCGCGGTGAACAGCAGCGGCGCCGTTTCGCCGGCGATCCGCGCGACCGCGAGCAGCACGCCGGTGATGATGCCGCCCACCGACGCGCGCAGCGTGATCTTCAGGATCATCCGCCACTTCGGCGTGCCGAGCGCGAAGGCCGCTTCACGCAGCGCGTTCGGCACGAGCTTCAGCATGTTCTCGGTCGTGCGGATCACGATCGGGATCTGCAGCAGCGCGAGCGCGATCACGCCGGCCCAGCCGGAGAAGCGGCCCGATTTCGCGACGACGAGCGCATAGACGAACAGGCCCACGACGATCGACGGCGCCGACAGCAGGATGTCGTTGATGAAGCGGATCGTGCTCGCGAGCGGGTTCTTCTTGCCGTATTCGGCGAGGTAGACGCCCGCCAGGATGCCGATCGGCGTGCCGACCAGCGTGCCGAAACCGACCAGCAGCAGGCTGCCGACGATCGCGTTCGCGAGACCGCCGCCCTCGGTGTTCGGCGGCGGGGTCGATTCGGTGAACATCTGCAGCGACAGGCCGCCGATGCCGAGGCGCAGCGTCGTGTAGAGGATCCACACGAGCCACATCAGGCCGAACACCATCGCGCCGAGCGACGCGGTGAGCGCGATCGCATTGACGATCTTGCGCTTGCGCTGGAGCCGGCTGCGCATCGCGTCGAGCACGGCGCCGTCCGGGCCGGGGAAGTTCAGTACAGGCTCGCTCATTTCTTGCCCTCTCCTTTCTCGAGACGCAGCAGCAGCAGTTTGGAGATGGCCAGCACGATGAAGGTGATCACGAACAGGATCAGGCCCAGTTCCATCAGCGCGGACGTATGCAGGCCGGGCGACGCTTCGGCGAACTCGTTCGCGAGCGCCGACGTGATGCTGTTGCCGGGCGAGAACAGCGACACGTTGTCGAGCAGGTTCGTGTTGCCGATCACGAACGTCACGGCCATCGTTTCGCCGAGCGCGCGGCCGAGGCCGAGCATCACGCCGCCGATCACGCCGGTCTTCGTATAGGGCAGCACGATCTTCCACATCACTTCCCAGGTCGTGCAGCCGATCCCGTAGGCCGATTCCTTCAGCAGCACGGGCGTGACCTCGAACACGTCGCGCATCACCGACGCGATGTACGGGATGATCATGATCGCGAGGATCACGCCGGCGGCGAGAATGCCGATGCCGATCGGCGGGCCGGCGAACAGCGCGCCGAGCACCGGCACGCCGTCGAACAGGCGGCCGATCGGCTTCTGGAAATAGGTGGCGAAGATCGGCGCGAACACGAGCAGCCCCCACATCCCGTAGACGATCGACGGGATCGCGGCGAGCAGTTCGATGGCGATGCCGAGCGGGCGGCGCAGCCAGACGGGCGACAGCTCGGTGAGGAACAGCGCGATGCCGAAGCTGACCGGCACCGCGATCACCAGCGCGATGACCGACGTCACGATGGTGCCGTAGATCGGCACGAGCGCGCCGTAGACATCCGAATTGGGATCCCATTCGGACTGCCACAGGAAGCCGAGGCCAAACTTCTGGATGGTCGGCATCGACGCAATGATCAGTGAAACGATGATGCCACCGAGGAGCAGCAGGGTGACGATCGCGGCGAGCCGGGCGAGGCCGCCGAACAGGATGTCGCCGAGGCGGCCGGGCGCGTGTTGCTGCGCGTTGCCGGCGGACCGGGAGGACACGTATGGAATATCAGACATGGGCGCCTGCTTCTGAATGCCGGGCGCCTTGACGCCCGGCCTTACCGCACAACACTGCCCGGCCTGCGCGGCCGGGCAGCGAACCGCTGTGACGCTTACTCCGTGGCGACCGGCTTGCCCGCCGCGTCCGTCACCTTGGTCTTCCACTGCTTGCGGATTTCCGCTTCGACCGCCGGCGGCAGCGAGATGTAGTCGAGGCTGTCAGCCGCCTTCTCGCCGTTCTTGAACGCCCAGCCGAAGAACTTCAGCGTTTCCGCGCCCTGCTCCGGCTTGTCCTGCTTCGCGTGCAGCAGCACGAACGTCGCGCCGACGACCGGCCATGCTTCCTTGCCCGGCTGGTTCGTCAGGATCTGGTAGAACGACTTCGACCAGTTCGCGCCGGCAGCAGCGGCCTTGAAGGTTTCCGTCTTCGGCTCGACCACCGTGCCCGTCGAATTCTTCAGCGCGGTGTAGACCATGCTGTTCTTCTTCGCGTACGCCCATTCGACGTAGCCGATCGCGCCCGGCAGACGCTGCACGAATGCCGCGACGCCGTCGTTGCCCTTGCCGCCCGTGCCCGTCGGCCAGTTGACCGTCGTGCCTTCGCCGACCTTCGACTTCCACTCGTCGTTGACCTTCGACAGGTAGTTCGTCCAGATGAAGCTCGTGCCCGAGCCGTCCGCACGGCGCACGACCGCAATGTCGGTATCCGGCAGCTTGACCTTCGGGTTCAGCGCGGCGATCGCCGGGTCGTTCCACTTCTTGATCTTGCCGAGGTAGATGTCGCCGAGCACCGGGCCCGACAGCGTCAGTTCACCTGCCTTCACGCCCGGCACGTTGATGACCGGCACCACGCCGCCGACCACCGTCGGGAACTGGAACAGGCCGTCCTTCGCGAGCTCGTCGTCCTTCAGCGGTGCGTCCGAACCGGCAAAATCGACCGTCTTCGCATTGATCTGCTTCAGGCCGCCCGACGAGCCGATGCCCTGGTAGTTGATCTTCGCGCCGCCGGCCTGCTGGTAATCGGCAGCCCATTTCGTGTAGATCGGCATCGCGAACGTGCTGCCTGCGCCCGTGATGTCGGCAGCGTGCGCAGCAACAGCGAAGAGTGCGCCAGCCAGGCCGGCAATCGCGGTTTGCATCAATTTCATGAGACCTCCAGTGTGTGAGCGGATGACTACGGCACCGCGAAGGTTAGGGGCTGCTCATGACGGTAATGTGACAATCGATGAAACTGGCGTGACAGTAACATGACTACTTGAAAGGCAACACAGGGCGGCGAAACGGACGTGCGCGGGCGGCGCCGGCACCGGCACCGGGAGAATAGGCAATAAATGCCGGGGAGGGAAAGGCGGGAAATGTGCGTCCGATCCCGCTTCGACAGCGGTCGATCAGGCGGGCGGATTGTACCCTGCTCGCGCCGACACGCGGCACATCCGGACCCGACGCGCCCCGCCCCGGGATTCAGGGGTCGGAAGCGGACTTCGGCGCGGCGTCGGGCTGGCGGCAACGATGCGGCCGTCATACTGGCCTTGATGCGGGCCTGCGTGCGACGCACGGCCGACAGGCAACCGGCGGCCGTGCGCACATGCGTCGGCCGCCGGCCAGGTTCAGGCGGTCGCGGCGCGCACCGCGTCGGCGATCGCCTCGGCGTGACGACTCGCGTCCGCCGCCTGCTCGGCCTCGACCATCACGCGCAGCACGGGCTCGGTGCCCGATGCGCGGATCAGTACGCGGCCGCTGCCGGCCAGCGCCTGTTCCGCGGCCTCGATCGCGGCGCGGATCGACGCATTGCCCTTCCAGTCCGCGCCGGGCTTCATCCGCACGTTGATCAGCTTCTGCGGGAACAGCGTGACGCCTTCGAGCATCTGCGCGAGCGTGCGGCCGCTGCGCTTCAGCGCCGCGAGCACCAGCAGCGCCGAGACGATACCGTCGCCGGTCGTATGGCGGTCGAGCGACAGGATGTGACCCGACCCTTCCGCGCCGAGCTGCCAGCCGTGCTCGCGCAGCTGCTCGAGCACGTAGCGGTCGCCGACCGCCGCGCGCACGAACTGCACGCCCTCGCGTTTCAACGCGACTTCGACGGCGAGATTCGTCATCAGCGTTCCCACCGCCCCTTCGACTTGACCGTTAGTCGCGATTCGGTCCTTGACCAGCACGTACAGCAGTTCGTCGCCGTTGAACAGCCGCCCGGTCGCGTCGACGACCTGCAGGCGGTCCGCGTCGCCGTCGAGCGCGATGCCGAGGTCGGCATGATTCGCCCGCACCGCGCGCACCAGCGCATCGGGCGCGGTCGCGCCGACGCCGTCGTTGATGTTGAAGCCGTTCGGCGCGACGCCGATCGGGATCACGTCCGCACCCAGTTCGTGGAACACGTGCGGCGCGACCTGGTACGCGGCGCCGTGCGCGCAGTCGACGACGAGCTTCATCCCGCGCAGGTCGAATGCCGCCGGGAACGTGCTCTTGCAGAACTCGATGTAGCGGCCGGCCGCGTCGTCGAGGCGGCGCGCCTTGCCGAGCCCGTCCGACGGCGCGCACTCGAGCGGCTTGCCGAGCCACGCCCCGATCGCGGCTTCGGTTTCGTCGGGCAGCTTGTTGCCGTCCGCCGAGAAGAACTTGATGCCGTTGTCGTGATACGGATTGTGCGACGCGCTGATCACGACGCCCGCCGACAGGCGCAGCGCGCGCGTCAGGTACGCGACGCCCGGCGTCGGCATCGGGCCGGCCAGCATCACGTCGACGCCGGCCGCGGAGAACCCCGCCTCCAGCGCCGCCTCGAGCATGTAGCCCGACACGCGCGTGTCCTTGCCGATCAGCACGGTCGGGCGCGCACCCGCTGCGACGTCAGCCGAGCCGGCCAGCACCTTGCCCGCCGCATAGCCGAGCCGCAATACGAAATCGGGCGTGATCGGCGCTTCGCCGACGGTGCCGCGGATGCCGTCCGTACCGAAGTATCGACGTCCCATAATGAGTGTTCCTCCTGTTTTGACTTATCGCTGCCGCGCGGCCCCGCGCACGGCATTCCAGATCTTCAGCGCGTCGACCGTTTCCGCGACGTCGTGCACCCGCACGATCGCGGCGCCCCGCTCCACTGCGCACAGCGCAGCCGCGACGCTCGCCGTGACGCGCTCGCTCGGCGGCTTGCCGCCGATCACCGCGCCGAGCATCGACTTGCGCGACATCCCCGCGAGAATCGGGTAAGGCCGGCCGTCGGGCCGCGCGGGCGTCGTATCGGGCAGCGCGGCGAGCAGCGCATAGTTGTGTTCGATCACCGCCTTGCCGAACCCGAAACCGGGGTCGACACAGATGCGTTCCGCCGCGACGCCGGCGTCCATCAATGCTTGCGCACGCTCGGCGAGGAAATCGCGCACGTCGGCGACCACGTCGCGATAGTCGGGCTCGTGCACCTGCATCGTCCGCGGCTCGCCGAGCATGTGCATCGCACACAGGCCGCAGTCGCCGTCGCGCACCGCGTCGATCGCGCCGGCCTGGCGAAAGCCCCAGATGTCGTTGATCAGGTCCGCGCCGGCGGCCAGCGCCGCGCGCATCACGGCTGGCTTGTAGGTATCGATCGACAACGGCACGTTCAGCGGACGCAAGGCCTCGACCAGCGGAATCACGCGCGCGAGCTCCTCGTCGAGCGGCACCGGCGGCGCGCCCGGGCGGGTCGATTCGCCGCCGATGTCGAGGATGTCGGCGCCGTCGGCAAGCATCCGCTCGGCCTGGCGCAGCGCATCGTCATGGGCGAGGAAGCGGCCGCCGTCGGAGAACGAGTCGGGCGTCGCGTTGAGGATGCCCATCACGAGCGGGCGTTCGAACGTCAGCGTGAAGCGGCCGCACCGGAGCGGCGCCGGAATGAATGTGGGGGATGCTGGATCGGACACGAGCAACAAACGTGGAATGAATGCAAAACGGGCCGGTGTGAAAGCCACACCAGCCCGTGAACGGTACGACAGCGGAGATTAGGCCGGCGACGCAGGCGCCGGCGCGTTGCCCGGCTTGACCTCGGCGCCGGTGCCGCCCGACGATGCATCGCCGCCGACGGTCGGCGAGCTCTTCGGCGAGCGCGGCGGACGGCCCTCCATGATGTCGTTGATCTGATCGGCGTCGATCGTCTCCCACTCCATCAGCGCGGCGGTCATCGCCTCGACCTTGTCGCGGTTCTCCTCCAGCAGGCGGCGAGCAAGGCTGTACTGGTCATCCAGCACGCGGCGGATTTCCGCATCGACCTTTTGCTGCGTCGCTTCCGAAATCGTCCGCGTGAAGCCGCGGCCGAACGGGCTTGCGTCGTTCTCGTCGTCGACATAGACCATCGGGCCGAGCGCGTCGGTCATGCCGAACCGGGCCACCATCGCACGCGCCGTCTGCGTCGCCTTGTTGAAGTCGTCCGACGCGCCGGTGCTGACGAGGTCCATGAACAGCTCTTCGGCCACGCGGCCACCGAACAGGATCGCGAGGCGGTCCAGCAGGTAGTCCTTCGAATATGTCTCGTTGTCGTGCTCCGGCAGCTGCCACGTGACGCCCAGCGCACGGCCGCGCGGGATGATCGTGACCTTGTGTACCGGATCGGCCTTCGGCAGCAGCTTCGCGATCACCGCGTGGCCCGACTCGTGGTAGGCGGTCGCGCGCTTCGCTTCCTCGCGGATCACCGCGGACTTGCGCTCCGGACCCATGAAGATCTTGTCCTTCGCGTCCTCGAAGTCCTGCATCTCGACGATGCGCTTGCCGCGACGCGCGGCGAACAGCGCCGCCTCGTTGACGAGGTTCGCGAGATCGGCGCCCGAGAAGCCCGGCGTGCCGCGCGCGATCACTGCCGCGTCGACGTCGTTCGCGATCGGCACCTTGCGCAGGTGGACGCGCATGATCTGCTCGCGGCCGCGGATGTCCGGCAGGCCGACGTAGACCTGGCGGTCGAAACGGCCCGGACGCAGCAACGCCTTGTCGAGCACGTCGGAACGGTTGGTCGCGGCGATCACGATCACGCCCGAATTCGCTTCGAAGCCGTCCATCTCGACGAGCATCTGGTTCAGCGTCTGCTCGCGCTCGTCGTTGCCGCCGCCCATGCCGGCGCCGCGATGACGGCCGACCGCGTCGATTTCGTCGATGAACACGATGCACGGCGCATGCTTCTTCGCCTGCTCGAACATGTCGCGCACGCGGGCCGCGCCGACGCCGACGAACATTTCGACGAAGTCGGAGCCCGAGATGCTGAAGAACGGCACCTTCGCTTCACCCGCGATCGCGCGGGCGAGCAACGTCTTGCCGGTGCCCGGAGGGCCGACCAGCAGCACGCCGCGCGGAATGCGGCCGCCAAGCTTCTGGAATTTCTGGGGATCGCGCAGGAAGTCGACGAGCTCGGACACTTCTTCCTTCGCTTCGTCGCAGCCCGCGACGTCGGAGAAGTTGACCGCGTTGTTGTTCTCGTCGATCAGCCGCGCGCGCGACTTGCCGAACGAGAATGCGCCGCCTTTGCCGCCGCCCTGCATCTGCCGCATCATGTAGAACCAGAAACCGATGATCAGGATCGTCGGCCCGAGATAGTACAGCGCGGACATCAGCGCGCTCGGCTCGTCGTCGGCCTTGCCGCTGACCTGCACGCCATACTTCATCAGATCGCCGACCATCCAGATGTCGCCGGGCGACACGATCTGGTATTTCTGGCCATCAGCCGGAGTGACGGTGAGGTTGCGCCCCTGCACGACGACAGTCTTGACCTTGCCGTTCTTGGCGTCGTCCATGAACTGCGAATAGGACACGCCTTCCTGGACGCGGGGCTTGTCGAACTGCTTGAACACCGTAAACAGCACCAGTGCAATCACCAGCCACACTGCTGCCTTCGAAAACATATTGTTGTTCAAAGCACCACTCCTTCACTCGTAGACGAGCGCCTACATTTTCCTTGCGGCGCCCCTCAGGCATTCTAATCCAGTCCGACCACCCCTGCCATAAGCATTGACAACCGTCGCGATAGCGAACGGCTTGTCTGGCAAGGGCCGGAGCCCGTTTACGGCCCCCGGCTCCGCGTCAGCGCGGATGCTTCAGGTGCCGCCCCAAGATGAACGTTTCGGACGATTTGTCGCGGGACGCCTTGGGCTTGCGCGGCGCGACAACCTTAAACTGCTGCTTGAATTTCTCGACAATCTGGCTGTAGCCGCTGCCGTGGAAGCACTTCACCAGCAGCGCGCCATCCGGCTTCAGATGATTCTGCGAGAATTCGAGCGCGAGATCGCATATGTGCTCGATGCGCGCCGCATCCGCGGAGGCGACCCCGGACAGGTTGGGGGCCATGTCGGAAATTACAAGGTCCACCGGCCGGCCTTCGAGGACGGCCTCCAGTTGATGAAGCACCTCGTCCTCGCGGAAGTCGCCCTGGATGAAGTGCACGTCGGCGATCGGCTCCATCGGCAGCATGTCGAGCGCGACGATCGTGCCGTCGATCCCGCCTTCGCGCGCCGCGTCGCGTTTCTTGCCCTGCGCGAGCTTGTTGCGCGCGTACTGGCTCCAGCTGCCGGGCGCCGCGCCGAGGTCGACGATCACCTGGCCGGGACGAATCAGCTTGTCCTGTTCGTCGATTTCCTTCAGTTTGTAAGCGGCGCGCGCGCGATAGCCCTCCCGCTGCGCCATTTTGACGTACGGGTCGTTGATGTGGTCGTGCAGCCAGTGCTGGTTGAAGCGGTTCTTTGCCATTCGAGAGAGAGATTACTGCCATTTGCTTCGTGAAGCCGCGCTTTTGGCGGATAATACGCGTCTTCTTCGCGCGGCTGCGGCCTCAATCAGGCCCAAGCCGCGATTTTACGTGGTTTCGGCGCGCGGCTGACACGGCAGATGCCGGTGTTGCGCGCCCTTATTTTGAATTCGACATTCCATGCCAGCCCTTTCGCTTACTCCCGCCGAGCGCTCCGCGCTGCGCTCCGAAGCCCATGCGCTCAAGCCCGTCGTGCTGATCGGCGCCGAGGGGCTCACCGACGCGGTCCTGAAGGAAATCAAGGTGCACCTCGACGCGCACCAGCTGATCAAGATCCGCGTGTTCGGCGACGAGCGCGACGCACGCATCGCGATCTACGACGAAATCTGCGACCGGCTGAACGCCGCGCCGATCCAGCATATCGGCAAGCTGCTCGTGATCTGGAAGCCCGAGGCAGCCGAGCCGGCGCCGGCTCGCGGCCGCCGCAGCGGCGCCCTGCCGAGCGCGGCCGAAGCCGCCGCCGACACGAAGGGCCGTGCACCGCGCACCGTGAAGGTCGTCAAGGTGTCGCCGAACGCGAGCCCGGTGCGCCGGCCGAAGCCGGTGAAGGTCACGGTGCGCGGCAACGAACGCGTGACCGCAGGCGGCACCGTCAAGCGCGCGAAAAAGCGCCAGGCGAGCACCAAGCGGCCGTTCCAGGACAAGTAAGCCCGTCCGGGCGCCCGGCCCGCGGCGCTTATGCGTCGCGCGCCGGCAACCGCCAGATCAGCATCAGCCCGAGCACGCTCTCGACCAGGTAGAACAGGCTCGAGACGCCGTGCAGCATCCCGAAGCGGCTCGCATACGGCGAGTTCGCGATGTCGGTGCCCGCCTCCATCGCGGCCACGCGCAGCGCGTTCATGAACGGCTGCAGCGCGAAATACCCGATCAGCACGCAGCCGATCATCGCCGCGAGAATCCACCGCACGCGGCGGTATTCGTCATGGCCGCGCCGCACCTGCTGGTTCGACAGCACGAGCAGCAGCACCCCGCACACCACACCGAGGACCGCTTCGATGCGGAACAGCTGGGCAGCCACCGAGCCGGCCGTCATTCGCTCCAGCGAACGAAACAGCACGGGCGCGACCGCATACCCGATCGTCAGCAGGCTGCCGACCCAGACGGCCGACAGCAGACGGAACACGCGATGCGGCATCGTGTCGCTCCGCGTCAGATGTAGCTGACCGAGATGATTTCGTATTCGCGCACGCCGCTCGGCGCCTGCACGGCCGCGACGTCGCCCTCGGACTTGCCGATCAGCGCACGCGCGATCGGCGAGCTGACCGAGATCAGGCCGTGATCGAGGTCTGCCTCGTCGTCGCCGACGATCTGGTACTTGACGGTGTCACCCGATTCGAGATCCTCGAGCTCGACCGTTGCCGCGAACACCACGCGGCCGTCGGCATCCAGCGAGGACGGATCGATGACCTGCGCGGCCGACAGCTTCGATTCGATTTCCGCGATGCGGCCCTCGATGAAGCCCTGCTTTTCCTTGGCTGCGTCGTATTCGGCGTTTTCGGACAGGTCGCCCTGTGCGCGCGCCTCCGCAATCGCATTGATCACGGCCGGCCGCTCGACGGACTTGAGGCGCTGCAATTCATCGCGCAGTTGGTCTGCGCCACGCTTTGTCAACGGAATGGTGCTCATAAACGGCTCAATCAATAAAACGGCTATAAAAAAAATCACCGCGATTAAGCGCATTCCCGATACACCGGGAACGCCGCTTAATCGCGGCACGTGTTGCTTCGACAGGTAACTGACCGCTTAGTTTAGGCGAGCGTGAAGACCTTGTAAATCATAGACTTCCAGGTTCTTCAGGTAGCGCAAGCCTTCGACGGCCGCGCGCGCGCCCGACATCGTCGTGTAGTACGTGACCTTGTGCGCCTGCGCGCTCATCCGGATCGAACGCGAATCGGCAATCGCCTGGCGGGTCTCGTCGACCGTCGTGAAAACGAGCGCGATTTCGCCGTTCTTGATCATGTCGACGATGTGCGGACGGCCGTCCTTCACCTTGTTGACGACCTTCACCGGCACGCCGGCCGCTTCGATCGCGGCTGCCGTGCCCTTCGTCGCGACGATCGGGTAGCCGAGGTCGTGCAGCATGCGCGCGACTTCGACCGCCTTCGGCTTGTCCGCGTCCATCACGGTCAACAGCACCGTGCCCGACTCCGGCAGGCGTGAACCGGCCGCGAGCTGCGACTTGAACAGCGCCTCGCCGAACGTCTGGCCGACGCCCATCACTTCACCGGTCGAACGCATTTCCGGTCCGAGCACCGGGTCGACGGTCGGGAACTTGACGAACGGGAACACCGCTTCCTTCACGCTGAAGTACGGCGGCTCGACTTCCTTCGTCACGCCCTGCTGCGCGAGCTTCTGGCCGACCATCGCGCGTGCCGCGATCTTCGCGAGCGGCAGGCTCGTCGCCTTCGACACGTACGGCACCGTGCGCGATGCGCGCGGGTTCACTTCCAGCACGTAGATGATGTCTTCCTTCGAGCCGTCAGCTTGCGGCACCTGCTGGATCGCGAACTGCACGTTCATCAGGCCGATCACGTTCAGCGCCTTCGCCATCGCGGCCGTCTGGCGCTTCAGCTCGACAACGGTTTCCTTCGACAGCGAGTACGGCGGCAGCGAGCATGCCGAGTCGCCCGAATGGACGCCCGCCTGCTCGATGTGCTCCATCACGCCGCCGATGAACACGGCTTCGCCGTCGCAGATGCAGTCGACATCGCACTCGATCGCGTCGTTCAGGAAGCGGTCGAGCAGCACCGGCGAATCGTTCGACACCTTCACGGCCTCGCGCATGTAGCGCTCGAGGTCGCGCGGCTCGTGGACGATTTCCATCGCACGGCCGCCCAGCACGTACGACGGGCGCACGACGAGCGGGTAGCCGATCTCGGCCGCCAGTGCGAGCGCTTCGTCTTCGGCGCGCGCGGTGCGGTTCGGCGGCTGGCGCAGGCCGAGGTCCTGCAGCAGCTTCTGGAAGCGTTCGCGGTCTTCGGCCGCGTCGATCATGTCCGGCGACGTGCCGATGATCGGCACGCCATGCGCCTCGAGATCGAGCGCGAGCTTCAGCGGCGTCTGGCCGCCGTACTGGACGATCACGCCGACCGGCTTTTCCTTGTCGACGATCTCGAGCACGTCCTCGAGCGTCAGCGGCTCGAAGTACAGGCGGTCGGACGTGTCATAGTCGGTCGACACCGTTTCCGGGTTGCAGTTGACCATGATGGTCTCGTAGCCGTCCTCGCGCATCGCGAGCGCCGCGTGCACGCAGCAGTAGTCGAACTCGATGCCCTGGCCGATCCGGTTCGGGCCGCCGCCCAGCACCATGATCTTCTTGTTGCTGGTCGGCTGCGCCTCGCACTCTTCCTCGTAGGTCGAGTACATGTAGGCCGTCTTCGTCGCGAACTCGGCCGCGCAGGTGTCGACGCGCTTGTAGACCGGGCGCACGTTCAGCTCGAGACGGCGCGCGCGCACGTCGGCCGGCGTCGCGCCGAGCAGCTTCGCGAGGCGGCGGTCGGAGAAGCCGCTCTGCTTCAGGTAGCGCAACTCGTCGAACGACAGCGACGCGACCGTGCGGCCCGCCAGCGCCTTTTCCTTCAGGACGATCTGCTCGATCTGCGCGAGGAACCACGGGTCGATCGCGGTTTCCGCGAAGATTTCCTCGGCCGTCATGCCGATGCGGAACGCGTCGCCGACATACCAGATGCGGTCCGGGCCCGGCTCGTGGATCTCGATCGCGATCTCGTCGCGGTCGGTCGACTTCTCGTCGAGACCGTCGACGCCGACCTCGAGGCCGCGCAGCGCCTTCTGGAACGATTCCTGGAACGTGCGGCCGATCGCCATCACTTCGCCGACCGACTTCATCTGCGTCGTCAGGCGCGAATCGGCTTCGCGGAACTTCTCGAACGCGAAGCGCGGGATCTTCGTGACGACGTAGTCGATCGTCGGCTCGAACGACGCCGGCGTCTGGCCGCCGGTGATCTCGTTCTTCAGCTCGTCGAGCGTGTAGCCGACCGCCAGCTTCGCCGCGACCTTCGCGATCGGGAAGCCGGTTGCCTTCGACGCGAGCGCCGACGAACGCGACACACGCGGGTTCATCTCGATGACGACCATGCGGCCGTCCTTCGGGTTGATCGAGAACTGCACGTTCGAGCCGCCGGTGTCGACGCCGATCTCGCGCAGCACCGCGAGCGATGCGTTGCGCAGGATCTGGTATTCCTTGTCGGTGAGCGTCTGCGCCGGCGCGACCGTGATCGAGTCGCCGGTGTGCACGCCCATCGGATCGAGGTTCTCGATCGAGCAGACGATGATGCAGTTGTCGGCGCGGTCGCGCACGACTTCCATCTCGTATTCCTTCCAGCCGAGCAGCGACTCTTCGATCAGCAGCTCGCGCGTCGGCGACAGGTCGAGGCCGCGCCGGCAGATCTCTTCGAACTCTTCGCGGTTATACGCGATGCCGCCGCCCGAGCCACCGAGCGTGAACGACGGACGGATCACGACCGGGTAGCCGCTGCCGCCGGTGGCCGCCATGATCTCGGCGTGCACCTGGGTCGCCTCTTCCATCGAGTGCGCGACGCCCGACTTCGCGGAGCCGAGACCGATCTTGGTCATCGCGTCCTTGAACTTCTGGCGGTCTTCCGCCTTGTCGATCGCCTCCGGCGACGCGCCGATCAGCTCGACGCCGAACTTCTCGAGCACGCCGTGGTGATGCAGGTCGAGCGCGCAATTCAGCGCGGTCTGGCCGCCCATCGTCGGCAGGATCGCGTCCGGGCGCTCCTTCTCGATGATGCGCGCGACGACTTCCCACGTGATCGGCTCGATGTAGGTCACGTCGGCCGTGTTCGGGTCGGTCATGATCGTCGCCGGGTTGCTGTTGACGAGGATGACCTTGTAGCCCTCCTCACGCAACGCCTTGCATGCCTGCGCGCCCGAATAGTCGAACTCGCACGCCTGGCCGATGATGATCGGGCCGGCGCCGATGATGAGGATGCTGTTGATGTCTGTGCGTTTTGGCATGGCTTGTAAATTCAATAAGTAATCGTTGTCGTGGGGCGGCCGACTGCGCTCAGCTCATCGTCGCGAGCGCCAGCTTCACCGAGAAGCCGATGAACAGCCCGCCCACGCTGCTCGCCGCGCCCGCCGCGAGCCTGCGGCGGCGGCGGAAATGCTCGGCGAGCCGCGCGCCCGCGAAGATCAGCGTGCTCAGGTACAGGAAGCTCGCGCACTGCGCGATCGCTCCGAGCACGAAGAACGGCAGCGCGGGATGCGGGAACGCCGGATCGACGAACTGGATGAAAAACGAGATGAAGAACAGGATCGCCTTCGGGTTCAGGAGGCTCACGACCAGCGCCTTGCGGAACGGTCGGTCGCCGTCGACCGCACGCGGCGTGTCGGCTACCGCACCGGCCGGCGCGCGCAGCTTGCGCCACGCGCCGCGCAGCATCCCGGCGCCGATGTAGAGCAGATACGCGGCGCCGCCGTACTTGACGACCGAGAACAGCAGCGGATTCGCCTTCAGCAGCGACGCGACGCCGGCGGCGGACAGCACCATCAGCACCGTGTCGCCGAGGAACACGCCACAGGCCGCGCGATAGCCGGCCTTTACGCCGCGCTGCGCCGCGAGCGACAGCACGTACATCGAGTTCGGCCCCGGCAACAGGATGATGAAGACCACGCCGATGACGTAGGTCCAGAGATCCGTGATGCCGAGTGCATGACCGAACATGATGCGAGCCTCCCGCTTCCGGGCAAGTTAAGCGCTGCGCTGCTTCGCCGCGTCCATCAGCGCGGTGAAGCGGTCGAACAGGTAGCCGATGTCGTGCGGGCCCGGCGACGCTTCCGGGTGGCCCTGGAAGCAGAACGCCGGCTTGTCGGTCAGCTCGAAGCCCTGCAGCGTGCCGTCGAACAGCGACACGTGCGTCGCGCGCGCGTTGGCCGGCAGCGAATCGGCGTCGACCGCGAACCCGTGGTTCTGCGACGTGATCACCACGCGGCCGTCGCCGAGATCCTTCACCGGGTGGTTCGCGCCGTGGTGGCCCGTCTTCATCTTGAGCGTCTTCGCGCCGACCGCGAGGCCCATGATCTGGTGGCCGAGGCAGATGCCGAAGGTCGGCACGCCGCGCTCGATGAATTCCTTCGTGGCCGCGATCGCGTAGTCGCACGGCTCCGGATCGCCGGGGCCGTTCGACAGGAAGACGCCGTCCGGATTCAGCGCGAGCGCATCCGCCGCGCTCGCCTGCGCCGGCAGCACCGTCACGTGGCAGCCGCGCTCCGCGAGCATGCGCAGGATGTTGTACTTGACGCCGAAGTCGTACGCGACGACGCGGTACTTCGGCGCTTCCTGCATCCCGTAGCCGCTGCCGAGCTTCCATTCGGTCTGCTTCCACTCGAACGGCTTGGCGGTCGACACGACCTTCGCGAGATCCATGCCGGCGAGGCCCGGGAACGAGCGCGCGAGCTCGATCGCCTTCACCTCGTCGGTCGAGCCGGCGAGGATGCAGCCGTTCTGCGCGCCCTTGTCGCGCAGGATGCGGGTCAGCTTGCGGGTATCGATGCCGGCGATCGCGACGACGCCTTCGTCGCGCAGGTAGTCGCCGAGCGTGCGGTCCATGCGGAAGTTCGATGCGAGATCGGGCAGGTCGCGCACGATCAGGCCGGCGGCATGGACTTTCGTCGCTTCGACGTCCTCGGCGTTCACGCCGACGTTGCCGATATGCGGATAGGTGAGCGTAACGATCTGCCGCGCGTAGCTCGGATCAGTCAGGATTTCCTGATAGCCGGTGATCGCGGTATTGAACACGACTTCGCCGATCGTATGGCCAGCGGCACCGATCGAATAACCACGAAAGACCGTGCCGTCGGCGAGTGCAAGCAAAGCGGGAGAAAAAGACGGCAACACGGGAGGCTCCTTGGGGAACACCCTGCTGCCGACCTGTCTACCCTGCCGCGCAAGCGTCGCGCTGCGTGGACGCGCGCGTTGGCTTGCGTCACGCGCCTGGCGGTGTCGAGTCGCGAAACCGGCGCGCAGCGTGCGGGGTTTCGCGGCATCGCCCGACAGGCGGCGTGCGGCGGAGGAACGGGATGAGTGAGGTAGGCGCTAGGGTGCGAGGTTGATCAGCACAAACTTTCAAATTATAGCGTGAAAATGACCCTGCTTTCAATGCCACGGGCCGCCGATTCCATTGATCACGCGCCTTTCTTCTTTTTCAGTGCCCGGGCCTTCCGGCGTCCGTCGCGCACGCTGCGGCCCCGTTTCCGGAACCACGTCACGCTCCAGCGTACCCCTCTATCGGCTCGCTTGACCAGAGGCGACCACCGGCGCGGGCCACGCGTACCAGACCGCGCTTGCGACCTGCAGCACGAGCAGCACGCTCCACGCGGCGAGGTGCGCGGCGGCCGGATAGCGGCCGTCGACCGCCGGCCAGTGCGACAGCACCGCGCCGACGCCAATCTGGAACGCGAAGATCAGCACGAAGATCACGAGCGTCAGCGTCGTGTTCGCGCGACCGATCAGGTGTGCAGGGAAATGCCCGGCCATCACTGCGTAGGTCAGGATCCCGACCCCGCCGAACATCCCGTACGCGGCCCACAGCACCGCCGCCGGCAGCGGCGCGCGCACGACGATCGCGACCTGCGTCGCGACGAACAGCGCCATCCCGACGCCGCAGAACGCATAGACGGACACGCCGCGCCGCTCCAGCGCCCGCGCGGCGGCGCCGAACCCGACGCAGCCGGCCATCATCGCGAAACCGAGCACCGACACGAGGCGCGCGGCGTGCTGCGCATCGAACCCGGCGACGTCGCGCAGGTACGGCCCGACCCACAGCGACTGCATCGCGTAGAACACGCCCTGCGTGACGACCGAGAACGACCCGATCTTCCAGAACGCGCGGCTCGACAGAATGTGCCAGGTGCCCTTGAACTGGCTGACGAGCCCGCCCTGGTGGCGGGTCTGCTTCGGATTGGGCGCGCCGAGCCAGATCGCGGCCGCGACCGCGAGCGTCATCACCGCGAGCCCGGCGCACACCGCGCGCCAGCTCGTCCAGCCGAGCAGCCAGGTGAGCGGCGAGCCGACCACCACGCCGCCGAAGCCGCCGACCGCCATCACGAGCCCGTTGACGAGCGGCAGCCGGCCGATCGGGAAATGCTCGGCGAGCGCCTTGAACGCCGCGCCGAGACAGACGGATACGCCGACACCGATCAGCAGCCGGCCGGCCATCATCGCGCCGAGGCCATGCGCGGCGCCGAACACCGCGGCGCCCGCGGCCGCGAACAGCAGCATGCCCGCCGCCACGCGGCGCGAGCCGAAATGGTCGAGCAGCACGCCGGCCGGGATCTGCGCACCGGCGAAGCCGAGGAAATAGAGACTGGTGAGCAGGCCGAGGTCGGCGGCCGACAGCCCGAGTTCATGCGTGACGAACGGCGCGAAGCCGAGATTGACGCCGCGAAACACGTAGGACACGAAATACCCGAGCGCGAACAGCCCGAGCACCCTCACCTGCACCGACGACATGGCCTCTCCCTTTGTCCTCTGTCATGTTGCGCGGCCGCGCGCCGCGCACAAACGAAAACGCCGTCACCTCGGTGACGGCGTTTCGTCGGATGATACGACATCCGGGCCGCGCGGGCGACTGCCCGCGCGCCTGCTTACTTCTTCTTGCCCTTGTGGGGCGCGGCCGCCTTCGCCTTCGCCGCCGGCTTCGCGGCGCCGCGCTTCGCGCCGCGCGCGGCCTTGCCGCCGGTAGACAGGCTCGCGCGCTCGACGCGCGCGCCGCCGACCGACGTCGCGATCTTCTCGGGCCCCGGCTCCGCCGGCACCGCGCGGCCGACCGGCACGTGCAGCACGAGCGCCTGGCCCGGCATCGCGAGGTCGCGATGCGTGCGGTTCCACGCCTTCAGCTGGCCGACCGACACGCCGTAGCGGCTCGCGATCGCCGCCATCGACTGCTTGCGGCGCACGCGGATCAGCATCTTGCGCGTGTCCGGCACGTCGGGCTCCATCGCCAGCACGCCGTTTTCCGCGACGTCCGCGCTGATGTCCTCGTCATCGTCGTCGCCGCGCGGCACGACGATCGTCGAACCCGGCTTCAGGCGCATGCCGGCGGGAATCTTGTTCACCGACATCAGCGTATCCGCGTCGACGCCGATCTTCTCGGCGATCGCCGCCGGACGCGCGCGCTCGGTGACCGTATAGGTGGTCCACGACGACAGCTGGCCGTCGTACGACTTCAGGCTCTTCTCGAACGCCGACGCGTTGTCGAACGGCAGCAGGATCTGCGGCTCGGTCGCGCCGAGGATCACCGGCTTCGCGAACGACGGGTTGAGCGACTTGAATTCGTCGAGCGGCAGGTTCGCGAGCTTCGCGGCGACCGTCACGTCGATGTCGCGCGACGTCGTGACCGTCACGAAATACGGGTGGTTCGGGATGTCCGGCAGCGCGAGGCCGTACTGCTGCGGATTCGCGATGATGTTCTTGACCGCCTGCAGCTTCGGCACGTAGTTGCGCGTCTCGTTCGGTATCCGCAGGCTCAGGTAGTCGGTCGGCAGGCCGGCCGCCTGGTTGCGCGCGATCGCGCGCTGCAGGTTGCCCTCGCCCCAGTTGTACGCGGCCAGCGCGAGATACCAGTCGCCGAACATGTCATGCAGGCGCGACAGGTAGTCGAGCGCCGCGCTCGTCGACGCGAGCACGTCGCGCCGCTCGTCCTGCCACATGTTCCGCTTCAGGTTGTACGTGCGGCCGGTGCCCGGCATGAACTGCCACATGCCCGCCGCCTTCGCGACCGACAGCGCCTGCGGGTTGTAGGCCGACTCGATGAACGGCAGCAGCGCGAGCTCGGTCGGCATGTGGCGCGACTCGAGCTCCTCGACGATGTGATACAGGTACTTCTGCGAACGCTCGGTCATGCGCTGCACATAATCCGGGCGCTGCGTATACCAGGTGGTCTGCATGTCGACGAGGTCGGTCTGCAGGTCGGGCATCTGGAAACCGCGGCGGATGCGCGCCCACAGATCGGAGTCGGCGCTGGTCAGGTCGCCGACCGACTGCTTGTCGACGTCGACGGTTTCTTTGGCGGTGGCGGACTTGCGCAGGTAGGTTGACGTCGCCTCGGCATCGGCGGCGGAATTGGCGACAGGTCCCTGGCTCGCGCACGCGGCGAGCAGCAGGACCAGCATCGCGCTCAATAAAAGTCGCATGAAAATCTCGGCTTCCGACGGCTGAAAATTGCAGGCGATACTACGGAAGTGCGTGCTTCACGTCAATAAAAACACCGAAAACTCAGCGAAATCCGATATTTGGTGCAAATTTTACAGACTCCGGTTGAGCTTTGGAGTCCTCCGGAAAACTTTCATCGGAACCGGTTTTTCCACTCCCGCAGCAGCCTGAACGCAGTCAGGCGATCCGGCACCGATTCATGCAACTGCGCTTCGAGCGTCGCCTGGATCTCCGCGCTGTCCGCGCGCAGGAACGGATTCACTGCGCGCTCGTGGGCAATCGTCGTCGGCAGCGTCGGCACGCCGCGCGCCCGGCGCTCGGCCGCCTCGTCGCGCCACGCCGCGAGCGCCGCGTTGCCCGGCTCGCACGCGAGCGCGAAGCGGATGTTCGACAGCGTGTACTCGTGCGCGCAGTGCACGCGCGTGTCGCCCGGCAGCGCCGCGAGCGCGTCGAGCGACTCGAGCATCTGCGCGGGCGTGCCCTCGAACAGGCGGCCACAGCCGCACGAGAACAGCGTGTCGCCGCAGAACACGTGCGGCGCCGCGGCGCCGTGACCGGCCGCCTGGAAGTAAGCAATGTGGCCGCGCGTATGGCCGGGCACGTCGAGCACGTCGAACGCCAGCGCAGGCGCATCGAGCGTCACCCGGTCGCCGCCGCGCAGCGGGTGCGTGACCACGCCGATTTCCTCGCCGGCCGGGCCGTAAACGGCAAGCGGCGCATCGTCCGGCTGGCTATCGATCAGGTCGGTGACACCACCGACATGGTCGGCATGGTGGTGGGTGAGTAAAATAGCGGTCAACCGCCAGCCTCTTTCGGAGAGAGCCCGGCGCACCGGAGCGGCTTCGCCCGGATCGACGGCGATCGCTTCGCTGCCGTCCGACACGAGCCAGATGTAGTTGTCCTCGAATGCCGGTACCGGCATGTATTCCAGCTCGTTCATGGGCGTGCATTCATCGCTATGTCTGATCGACAAATTATAGACTGGCCCGCCTGGACCGACTCGCCTCCCGGCCGCTACGTGCTGGGCTGGGAGCAGGCGCAGCTCGACCGCGTCGTGTCCGACGTGTTCGGGTTCCACGCGCTGCAGCTCGGGCTGCCGCAACTCGACGCGCTGCGCGAGAACCGCATGCCGTATCGCGGCCTCGTGCTCGATCCGGCGAGCGGCGCAAGCGCGCCCTACCAGTATCCGCTGGCGCGCGAGGCGCACGCGCCCGACCATGCGCCGTCCGGTCGCAGCACCACGTGGTGCGACCTGCTCGACCTGCCGTTCGAGTCGCAGAGCGTCGACCTGATCGTGATGCCGCATACGCTCGAGTTCACGTCCGATCCGCACCGCCTGCTGCGCGAGGCCGAACGCGTGCTGATGCCGGAGGGCCAGCTCGTGATCACCGGCTTCAATTCGCTCAGCCTGTGGGGGATGCGTCAGTCGTTCGGCAAAATGGCGAACCGGCCGTTCGTGCCGGCTGCGCGCGACCAGATCGCGTTCATCCGGCTGAAGGACTGGATCAAGCTGCTCGGCTTCGACCTCGAACGCGGCCGCTTCGGCTGCTATCGGCCGCCGCTCGTCTCCGACCAATGGCTCGCCCGCTACGGCTTCATGGAGGCCGCGGGCGACCGCTGGTGGCCAATTTTCGGCGCCGTCTACATGGTGACGGCCGTCAAGCGCGTGCGCGGCATGCGCCTCGTCGGCCAGATCAAGGTGAAAAAGCCCGTGCTCGCGCCGGGCCTCACGCCGGCGGCCTCCCCGACCACCCATCAAGAACAGTCATGACAACCGATACCATCGACATCTATACCGACGGCGCCTGCAAGGGCAACCCCGGCCCCGGCGGCTGGGGCGCGCTGCTGCGCTACGGCGACCGCGAAAAGGAAATGTTCGGCGGCGAGCCGAACACGACCAACAACCGCATGGAGCTGATGGCCGTGATCGCCGCGCTCGAGGCGCTGAAGCGCGAATGCCGCGTAGTCGTGCACACCGATTCGCAGTACGTGCAGAAAGGCATCAGCGAGTGGATCCACGGCTGGAAGAAGAAAGGCTGGGTCACCGCGTCGAAGACGCCCGTGAAGAACGCCGACCTCTGGAAGCGGCTCGACGCGGTCGTCGCGCAGCACCAGGTCGAATGGCGCTGGGTCAAGGGCCACGCCGGCCACCCGGAGAACGAGCGCGCGGACGCGCTCGCGAACCGCGGCGTCGAATCGCTCGCAGCCTGACCGTCCCTCCGTTTTCCGCTGATATTTCCGACATGCGCCAGATCATTCTCGATACCGAAACCACCGGCCTGAACCCCCGCACGGGCGACCGCCTCATCGAAATCGGCTGCGTCGAGCTGCTGAACCGGCGGCTCACCGGCAACAACCTGCACTTCTACGTGAACCCCGAGCGCGACAGCGATCCGGGTGCGCTGGCGGTGCACGGCCTCACGACCGAATTCCTCAGCGACAAGCCGAAGTTCGCGGAAGTCGCCGACCAGATCCGCGACTTCGTCAAGGACGCGGAGCTGATCATCCACAACGCGCCGTTCGACCTCGGCTTCCTCGACGCCGAATTCGCGCGGCTCGACCTGCCGCCGTTCACCGAGCATTGCGGGGGCGTGATCGACACGCTCGTGCAGGCCAAGCAGATGTTCCCCGGCAAGCGCAACTCGCTCGACGCGCTGTGCGACCGCTTCGGCATCAGCAACGCGCACCGGACGCTGCACGGCGCACTGCTCGACTCGGAACTGCTCGCCGAGGTGTACCTCGCGATGACGCGCGGCCAGGACAGCCTCGTCATCGACATGCTCGACGACGACGCGGCCGACGGCGGCGCGGCCAACGGCCAGCGCGTGTCGCTCGCGTCGCTCGACCTGCCGGTGCCGGCCGCGAGCGACGACGAGCTCGCCGCGCACCAGGCCCAGCTCGACGGCCTCGACAAGGCGGTCAAGGGCACCTGCGTGTGGCGCCAGGCGCCGGCGGCCGGCGACGCGTCGTAACACGGCCGCCCCGCGGCCGGGCGCTCACGCGCGCGGCTGCAGCGCGATGACGGCCATCCCGGCCAGCGCGAGCAGCGCGCCGGCGGCGTCCCAGCGGGTCAGCGCGACGCCGTCGACCGCGCGCAGCCACACGAGCGCAACCGCGATGTACATCCCGCCGTACGCGGCGTAGGTGCGCCCCGCCGCGCTCGGATGCAGCGTCAGCAGCCACGCGAACAGCGCGAGCGACACCGCCGCGGGCGCCAGCAGCCACACCGGCCGCCCCGCCTTCAGCACGAGCCACGGCAGGTAACAGCCGACGATTTCGGCCAGCGCGGTGGCGGCGAACAGCGCCGCGACTTTCATCAGTTCAGACATCCCGGATCCTCATCGTTTCGGCCCCTCTGGCGGGGCCTGCACGGCCCCGCCGCGCGCCGCCGATCATACCGGAGCGAGCCCCGCCACACGGGCATTTCGCGGCAATTTGCACGATCATCCGTCATCGTGCTATCATGTCGCCTGTTTCAACATTCAATCTCTGTCATTTCGATTTTGAGGGAAGTTCGTCCGCGTTTTGCGGGCCGGCGCTTCGCTCGAAATTGCATCCACAGGAAAGCACGCCCGTCGGGCCTGTTTTTCTCGTTTCACGCGCCCTCCCGGGGCGTCTGCCGCACGCATCACGCGGCTCCTTCTTCATGAGCGCCATGTCGCAACGGCCCGCCGGGCCCGCGCCGAAGCAGCCCCTTTCGCAGTAAGCGCTTAATGGCCTGCCCCGACGCGACGCG
Organism: Burkholderia ubonensis subsp. mesacidophila; assembly: GCF_002097715.1. NCBI lineage: Bacteria > Pseudomonadati > Pseudomonadota > Betaproteobacteria > Burkholderiales > Burkholderiaceae > Burkholderia > Burkholderia ubonensis. The sequence goes on along the minus strand of NZ_CP020737.1, from coordinate 1,373,000 downwards.
TGCGACACCGCGCTTGCCGGCAAACCGTGTCGGACGTCCGCGTCCGGCGCAGTCAAAGGAGTGCATGACCTTGACCGCAACGCACGTCAGCCCGACCGCTGCTTCTTCCACCCCGTCGTCCGACGACGCCCCACTTGCCGCCGACGACATTACCGTCGTCGACCAGAGCCTCCTGAAGCGCGCCGTGAGCGCGATGGCCATCGGCAATGCGATGGAATGGTTCGATTTCGGCGTCTACAGCTACATCGCCGTCACGCTCGGCAAGGTGTTCTTCCCGTCCAGCAGCCCGTCCGCGCAGTTGCTCGCGACCTTCGGCACGTTCGCCGCGGCATTCCTCGTGCGCCCGCTCGGCGGCATGGTGTTCGGCCCGCTCGGCGACCGCATAGGCCGCCAGCGCGTGCTCGCGATGACGATGATCATGATGGCCGTCGGCACCTTCGCGATCGGCCTGATCCCGAGCTACGCGTCGATCGGCATCATGGCGCCCGTGCTGCTGCTCGTCGCCCGCCTCGTGCAGGGCTTCTCGACCGGCGGCGAATACGGCGGCGCCGCGACCTTCATCGCCGAGTTCTCGACCGACAAGCGCCGCGGCTTCATGGGCAGCTTCCTCGAGTTCGGCACGCTGATCGGCTACGTGCTGGGCGCGGGCGTCGTCGCGCTGCTGACGGCGTCGCTGTCGCAGGAGGCACTGCTGTCGTGGGGCTGGCGCGTGCCGTTCCTGATCGCGGGCCCGCTCGGCCTGATCGGCCTCTACATCCGGATGAAGCTCGAGGAAACGCCCGCGTTCAAGCGCCAGGCCGAGGCCCGCGAAGCGCAGGACAAGGCCGTGCCGAAGGCGCGCTTCCGCGAGACGCTGCTCGCCAACTGGCGCGCGCTGCTGCTGTGCGTCGGCCTCGTGCTGATCTTCAACGTGACCGACTACATGGTGCTGTCGTACCTGCCGAGCTTCATGTCGTCGACGCTGCATTTCGACGAATCGCACAGCCTGGTGCTGGTGCTGCTCGTGATGGTGCTGATGATGCCGCTGACGCTCGCCGCCGGCCGCCTGTCCGACAAGGTCGGCCGCAAGCCCGTGATGCTCGCCGGCTGCGTCGGCCTGCTCGCGCTGTCGATCCCGTCGATGATGCTGATCCACACCGGCACCATGGCGGCCGTGTTCGGCGGCCTGCTGATGCTCGGCGTGCTGCTGTCGTGCTTCACGGGCGTGATGCCGTCGGCGCTGCCGGCGCTGTTCCCGACCGAAATCCGCTACGGCGCGCTCGCGATCGGCTTCAACGTGTCGGTGTCGCTGTTCGGCGGCACGACGCCGCTCGTGACCGCGTGGCTCGTCGACACGACCGGCAACCTGATGATGCCCGCGTATTACATGATGGGCGCCGCGATGATCGGCATCGTGTCGGTGCTGGCGCTGGCCGAAACCGCCCGCCAGCCGCTCAAGGGCTCGCCGCCGGCCGTCGCGTCGCGCCGCGAAGCGCATCAGCTCGCGCGCCAGCTGCGCGACGACGAAGACGACGTGGGCATTTACAGCGTGGCATCCACCGCGCGCGCCTGAACGCGCTGCCCCAAATGACAGGCCCCGGCATTGCCGGGGCCCGATCGAACGGCCGGTTGCCCGGCCCGAACGCCCGACCGGCGCTGCGCCGGCCGGGCTTTTTCATGCTTGCCGCACCGCCGCGTTCATGCGTGCGCGTCGCAATGACGGCAGAAGATCAGCGCACGAGAGCGCGACACCGCCGCCTGCGCGCCGCGCGCCGCGACGATCAGGCCGACCTGCGAGAGATTGAAATCGCGCTCGACCATCAGCTGCGTCAGCGCGGCAAGCGGCAACACGACGGACGGGTGGAACAGGCTCGATTCGATCAGGGCTTTCATCGTCAACTCCATCAGGCAACGCGGTATCCGATGGAGTGAATTCTAGGGACGACCGAGGTCCGGATAAATCGCCTGAAAGCGAAGTCACTTGTCAGCTGCGGTAAACAATCGACGTGACAATCGCCGGATCAGCGGCACGGCGGGGAGGAACCATGCCCCCCGATCCCATGCGTGCGCTAGTCGAGCGGCGTCTCGACGAACGCCGGCAGCGCCTCCGCACGCGCCGAATGCGCTGCGAGCGCAGGATAACGGGCCGGATCGATTCGGGCGAGCGCCGGATAGTCGGCCGCCATGAACTGCGTGAAGCGCCACGCGACCGCGACCGTCACGTCGGCCTGCATCACGCGCGCGCCGCCGAGCCAGCCGTCCACGCCCGCAACTTGCTTTTCCAGCTCGCCGTACGCCGCCTCGAGCTGGCCGAGCACGCGGTCGAGCCACGGCTGGTGCTGCTTGTCAGCCGGACGCAGGCCGTGCTCGTAGACGACCTGCACCGTCTTCTCCGCCGCCGCCAGCGCGAAGCCGACCGGCACGAGCGCGCGCAGCCGCGCGTCGGGCGCCTCGGGCAGCAGGCGCCGCTCAAGCGCGACGAGGTGATCGAAATAGTCGACGATCAGGGACGAATCGACCAGTATCGCGCCGTCGTCGGCGACGAGCGTCGGCGCCTTGACGACCGGGTTGATCGACTTGAACGTGTCGAATTGCCGGAACACCGACACCGACTGGTGTTCGAACGGCAGGTCGAGCAGCTTCGCCGAAATCGCGGCGCGCCGCACGAACGGGGAATCCAGCATGCCGATCAGCTTCATCGCAAAAACTCCGCTTGAGGGAATGGGACCGACGACTGTAGCAGCGTCCGGCGCATGCGCCTAGCGCGGCCACGGCCGCGCGGCGCGAACCCGGTACAAACGCGGCCCCCGCCGCGCACGAACAGTGGCCATAATGCAGGTTCGCCCATCGTCACCGGAAGGTTCGCCATGTGGTATGCCCTGTTCGAACAGCAGCGGCAATGGCTGCGCACCTGGCGCGCCGTTACCCGGGACGCATTCGACGCGTGGCCGGTGGCGCCGCTGCCGCACGCCGCGTCGTCGTGCTACGCCGACCTGTTCGAGCCCCTGCTCGGCCCGGCGGCCGACCCGCCGCCATTCGCGATCGGGTCGGGCGACGTCGCCGAGCGCCTCGTCGCCCGGACGCCGTTCTGCAGCCTGCACCGCTTTTCGCGCGACGCGCGGGCGGCCCGCGCCGTGCTGCTGTGCGCACCGCTCGCCGGCCACGCGGCCGTGATGATGCGGGAGACCGTCGAGGCGCTGCTCGACGACGGCGACGTCTGCATCACCGACTGGGCCAACGCGCGTGACGTGCCGCCCGCCGCGGGCCGCTTCGGCCTCGACGAATACGTGGCGATGCTGGACGGGTTCGTCGAGTCCCTCGCGCACGACGGCCGGCCGCTGCACGTCGTCGCCGTCTGCCAGGCCACGTTCCCGGCGCTGGGCGCCCTCGCGCTGCGCGCGCAGCGCGGGCTCGCGCCGCCGGCGAGCATCACGCTGGTCGGCGGGCCGCTCGACGCGCGGCGCAATCCGAGCACGCTCGGCATCGCGGCCGCGTCGCACTCGCTCGACTGGTGCCGCCGGCATCTGATCGACGTCGTGCCGGCCGGGTTCGCCGGGCACGGCCGGCACGTGTTTCCAACCTACCTGCAGCAGGCCGAGATCGCGATCGTCTACCCGCACCGCTACCTGTCGCTGCTCGACCGCTACACGCAGGCGGCATGGCGCCTGGATGGGCGCGCGATGACGGACGCGCGCCGCGCGCTGCACGAATACACCGCGCTGCTCGACATGCCCGCCGAATACTTTCTGGATACCGTCGACATCGTGTTCCAGCGCGCGTGTCTCGCGCTGGGCGCATGGCGCGTGCGCGACGTCCCTGTCGACCCGGCCGCGCTGCGCGCCACGACGCTGCTGACGGTCGAGGGCACCCGCGATGCCGTCACCGGCGCCGGGCAGACGCATGCCGCGCATGCGCTCTGCAGCGGTCTCGCGCCCGGCGAGCGGCATCGGCTCGACGTCGACGAATGCGATCATTACGGGCTGTTCACGGGCGCGCGCTGGCTCGACGACGTGCATCCGGCGCTGCAGGCCGTGTTCGCGCAGGCCGAGACGCCGCGCGCGACGCGGCACTGAGCCGGGCATCAAGCCGGTATCAAGCAGGCGCCGCTCCGCCGTCCGGCGCGCGGCGCGCCGCGTCGAGCAGTACGCGCACCTCGTCGTCGCTCGTCTGCTCGAAATGCGCGTAGAACTGGCTGATCCCGAAGAACGACAGCGGATGCGACACCACGACGAACGCGTCGGCCAGATCGTCGAACTTGCGCTGCACGCCGGCGGGCGCGACCGGCGCCGCGGCCACCACGCGGGCCGGGCGGCGCTCGCGCAGCGCCTGCAGCGCCTGCAACGCGACACGCATCGATGCGCCGGTCGCGATGCCGTCGTCGACGACGATCACCGTGCGCCCTTCGATCGGCACCGGCGGCCACGCGCCGCGGTACAGCGCCTCGCGGCGCTGCAGTTCGACGGTTTCGCGCGCGATCACGTCGGCGAGCTGCGCGTCCGACACGTCCATCGACCCGATCACCGAGCGCTGCAGATAGATCGCGCCGCCGGTCGCGATCGCGCCCATCGCGAGCTCGGGATCGTACGGCACGCCGAGCTTGCGCACGACCAGCACGTCGAGCGGCGCGTCCAGCGCGCGGGCGACCGGAAACGCGACCGGCACGCCGCCGCGCGGCAACGCGAGCACCACGACGTCGGTGCGCCCCGCGTACTCGTGCAATGCGTCGGCGAGCTGGCGGCCCGCATCGGCGCGATCGAGAAAACGATCCATCACGATCCGCCCCTTCCGTTCGCCGGCGCCCGATCGCGCATGCGCTGCGATCACGCCGACGTTACGTCAATGAGCATGGTGCATGCGATCCGCCAATTCAAGCGCGCCGATGGAAGTTGCACGCGCCGCCTGCGTGCCCGGTTCCATGCAGACGAATGCGCGGGCAGCGCGACGGCGTCGTCGCGTCAGAGCCCGCCCGCACGCCGGTACAAACGCCAGAACGATTGCGCATAGGATTGCGCGAGTTCGGGCGCGCGCTCGAACACGTTCACCGTTTCGGCGTGCGCCGGCGCACTGTCCGACAGCGTCGTCAGCACGACGTTGTCGTCGACGATCACGAACCGCGGCGCCGGTGCGTCGAGCCGCGTGTCGATCGCGACATCGATGCCCGCACCCTTCAGGTAGCCCGCGCCGCTGTACTTGCCGGCCCGCGCGGAGCGCGCCAGCACGACCCGCACCTCGACCCCGCGCCCGCGCGCGTCGCGCAGCGCGCCGGCCACCGCCGGCGGCACGTACGCGTAACCGGCCAGCAGCACGCGGCGCTGCGCGTTGCGGATCAGGCCGACGGTCGCGTCGGCCGCGGCGTTGTCATACGAAAAATACGCGCCGACCGACGCGGCGTCGGACGGAATCGGGGTGGCATGGGCGGTTGCCGCGCAGCACAGCGCGGCGAAGAGGAAAGCGGCGGGTTTCATGGCGGGCGCCATTGTAGCGATGCCATTTCGCGTGGCAAGCGCGCGCCGCCACGCTGCTGCGCCGGCGCAACACGGCGCGCCGGCAACGGGCGCGCTCAGCGTGCCGCGACGCGTGCGAGCCAGCTCGTCGCGCCGTCGATCGAACGGAAATCGGCGAGGCTGCGCGCCGGCAGCGCCGGATACGCGCCGGCCGCCATCTCGGCCAGTGCGCGGCCCGGGCCGAGTTCGAGAAAGGCCGTCGCGCCGGCCTCCACGCAAGCGGCGAGACAGGCCGCCCATTCGACCGGCTCGGCGATCTGGCGCGCGAGCTTGTCGAGCCCGTCGGCGACATCGAGCACCGACGCGCCGTCGATGCCCGCAAACAGCCGCGCGCCCGGCAGCGGCCGCCGCACGCGCACCGCGGCCAGCGATGCGCGAAACGCCGGCACCGCCGGCGCGAGCCGCGGCGTATGCGACGCGATGCGCACGCCTACCGGCGCCACGCGCGGCGCGCCGTCGCGCGACGCGTCCGCGGCTGCCGCCTCGACGTCGTCGCGCCGGCCGGCGATCACGAACGCGTCGCCCGGGTTGGCGATCGCGATCGCCGCGCCGCGGTTCGCGCACAAGCGCGCGAGATGGGTACGCGGCAAGCCGCGCACGAACGCCATCCGTTCGTCGCCGCCGCTCGCGGCGTCCATCGCGCGGGCGCGCGCATCGGCGAGGTCGAGCGCGTCGTGCGGATCGATCAGGCCCGCGACGCTCCACGACGCGACCTCGCCGACGCTGTAGCCGGCGATGCAGCGCCGGCGCGGCCACGCGGCTTCAAGCAGCGCGGCCGCGGCGAGCGCCTGCAGCGTGCACAGGATCTGCGCCGCGCGGTTTTCGTGCAGCGCAAACGGTGCGGCGTCGCGCACCCACGCGCGCGGGTCGCCGCCGAGCAGCCGGCCCGCGTGCGCGAACAGCGCGTCGGCCTGCGGCACGGCGCCGGTCAGGTCGAACATGTCCGCGCGCTGGCCGCCTTGCCCGGAGCACAGGATCACGAGCGTCATCGCGCCGCCCCGTCGCATTCCAGCAGGTTGACGAACACGCTCATCGCGAGCAGGTCGGCCGCGCCGCCCGGGCTCAGCCGCCGCGCGACGAACGCGCGATGCGCGGCGGCGGCGCGGCTGCGCCAGTCGGGCGCACGCACGCCGCCGCGCGCGACGAACGCGCGCGCGGTCGCCTGCGCGAACGCGAGGCCCGCCTGCCCGCCCCGGTGCAGCAGGTTCGTATCGTCGAGCGCGGCGATCAGTGCAAAGCACGCGTCGACGCGCGCCGCTTCCCGGTCGCCCGGCACGTCGCGCGCCGCACGGCGCAGCGCGAGCAGCCCGACCCGATACACGGTTTCGAATCCGCCGGCCGCTTCGCCGCGCGCGCCGCCGACGCCGTAGCGGCGGCTCGCGCGTTCGCCGTGGCTGCCGGGCAGCCGCGGCCCGCCGAGAATGTCCGCGCCCCAGCGGCGCGCGACCGACGCGCCGAGCGTCGGGCCGTGCGGCGCCGCATCCGGCCTGCCGCGACGGCCCGCCGCCGCGCACAGCAACCCGAGCCCGAAGATCGCGCCGCGATGCGTGTTGACGCCGCCCGTCGCGGCGAGCATCGCGTGCTCGGCGCGCAGGCCGATCTTGCGCAGCGCGGCCATTTCCGCGTCGCGCGCGCCCGCGTCGGCCAGTTCCGCGAAATACGGCCGCAATGCCTGCGCGCTGCGCGCGAACGTCGACGCATCCATGTCCGCATGGCTGCCTGCATCGACGTGGCTGACGAGCCCCGGTTTCGGATAGGTCTCGATCTCGAGCAGCAGGCTGCGCTCGGCGAGCGCCGCGATGCGTTCGGCCTCGGACTGCGCCGCCGGCAGCGCGCACAGCAGCACTGCAGCGCTCATTGCACGCTCCCGGCGAGGAAGCCTGCGGCCGAACCGAGTGCGACGCCGTCGGCCGTCTTGATCGCGACGTCCGGCAAGCCGGCGTGCAGTTCGCGCCAGTTGACGCCCGCGCCGTCGTCGCGCAGCAGTTCGCCGTCGACGTGCATCGGCGCGTGTGCGTCGATCGCCGCGAGTCCGTCGAGCAGCGTCGCGGCGTGCGCAATGCCCGGCAGCGGAAAGAACACGTCGAGATCCGACGCGCCGGTCAGGTACGGTTCGCCCGTCAGCGCCTGCCACGCGAGGCTGCCGAACACGCGCCCCTGCACGCCGCAGCGCGCGCCGAGCCCATCGAGGTCGAGCAGCGGTTGCCGCCACGCGGCGGGCGCGGCGCCGAGCACCGCGGCGAATGCCGGCGGCGCGCCGACCGACGCGAGCGCATCCGCGCCGACGCTGACCGCGATGCGCCGCTTGCCCGCCGACGGCGGCAGCGGGATGCCGAGCGGCACGCCGGAGTCACCGGACTCACCGGGCAGCGTGCGACGCACGACGAGCGGCCAGCCGCGTTCCGCCCATCGGCACACGGGCGCGTCGGCGGCGAGCGCCGCGTCGCGCGCGAACAGCGCCGCCCACCCCGCCGCCGTCAGCGTGACGAGGGTGTGGCGCCGCAGCGGCGCGTCACTGCGCGGCGCGAGCGAGTTCATATACGCGCTGCGCGACGTCCGCCGCGACCGGCCGGCCGCGCACGGCGCGCCGGTCGACGCGGTCGGCCGGGCGGTCGAGCCATTCGGCGACCTGCGCGTCGAGCCCGCGGGCCGGATCGAGCACCGCATCGACCGCGCCCATCTTCACGAGGTTGTCGAGCCCCGGCGCGAACACCGGCGTCGAGCGTGCCTTCTCCTTCAGCACGTCGAGCGGCAGCTTCGTCACGCGCGCCATCGACGGCAGGTCCATCACTTCGGGATCAGCGCCCGGCACCGCGAGCAGCGCGCGCGTCGCGAGCGCGGTCGCGATGAACGCGCCGGCCGCCGTGTGGCCGTACAGCAGGCCGATCGTCCGGTGCCCGGCGAGGTCCGCGTGCATCAGGCACTTCGCGAGATGCGACAGGCCTTCGTTCAGGCCGAGCAGTTCGTCGCGCTTGCTCATTCGCTGGCTGTCGCTGTCGACGAGCACGAGGATCGGCGTCGCGCCGCCGCGCTCGAGCGTGGCAAGCACATGCGACGCGAGCCGCAGCGCTTCGTCGATGCCGAACGGCAGCCGATCGGCGACGCCGATTACGTCGACGCGCGTGCCGGCCAGCTCCGCGTGGCCGGACAGCAGGCCGCCGTCGCGCACGATCGCGTGACCGTGCGGAAACAGCGACACGAGGACTTCATCGAGCGTCATGCGAAGACTCCTGGAGTTGGTCGGCAAGCGCGGCGAACGCAGCGTCCGGCATGCCGGGAATTTCCTCCGGCGCGCTCGCGCCGAGCGTGCGCCACACGTCGAGCGCATCGGCGCACGCGCCGAATCGCGCGACCCGCGCTTCGAGCCGCGCCTGTTCCGCGCGCAGCATCGCCGCGTCGAACGCCGGCGCGCGGCCGATCAGCTCGAGCGCAGCCGCGCGGAATGCGTCGGGCGTATCGGCGACGTAGCGGTCCGCGCCGCCGATCAGCCGCCGGTGCTTGCCGCCCATCGTGCGCCAGATCAGCGCACGGTCCTTCGCGTCGAATTCCTCGACGCCGCGATTGGTTTCGATCACTTCCGGCCCGGACACGCTGATGCGGCCCTGCTCCGACACCGCGAGCGCCGAGCAGCACGCGGCAAGCAGCCCGCCGCCGCCGTAGCAGCCGGCGCGCCCGCCGATCAGCCCGATCACCGGCACGCCGGCCGCGCGCGCGTCGACCAGCGCGCGCATGATCTCGGCGATCGCGAGCTCGCCCGCGTTCGCTTCCTGCAGCCGCACGCCGCCGGTGTCGAATAGGATCAGCACCGGCGCCGACGCCAGCTCGCGCGCGGCGCGCAGCAGGCCCGTGAGCTTCGCGCCGTGCACTTCGCCGAACGCGCCGCCCATGAAGCGGCCTTCCTGCGCGGCGACCAGCACCGGCTTGCCGTCGAGCAGGCCGCGCCCGACGACCATCCCGTCGTCGAATTGCTGCGGCAGGTCGAACAGCGGCAGATGCGGGCTCGTCACGCGCTCGGCCGGACCGAGGAATTCGATGAAGCTGCCCGCGTCGAGTAGGCCGTCGATGCGTTGCCGCGCGGAGGCCTCGTACCAGCTCGATGCATTTGCGACGAACGCGGGCGCGTCGCGGGTCATGTCGCGAGGATCGCTCATGCAGCCTCCCCTTCGATCGCGCGCACCGCCTGCGCGAGCCGCAGCGACACCATGTCGGGCCGCGCGCCGCCGTCGTTGATCGACAGCTTCAGGCCGCCCGGCGCGCGCCGCTCGACGAAATCGGACACCACCGCCTGCCAGACCGCGCCGAAGCCGACCGCAGCTGTCCGGATGTCGATCTCGCACGCGTTGCCCGGCAGCACCCGTTCGACCAGCACTTCGAGATTGCCGGACGCGACCACGCCGACGAGCGCCGTGGCCAGTTCGCCCTTCGCGCGCGTGCGCGCGGTGAAGCGATAGTTCAACTGTTCCATTACCGTGTCCTTACCAGTTGCGGAACCGCGCCGGCGGCGCGTACAGCCCGCCCGACCAGTGCACGAGATCCTTGATCGAGCGCGCGGCGAGCCAGCGGCGGTCCGCGTCGAGCGGATCGATGCCGAGATCCTCCGGGCGCCGGATCACGCCGCGCTCGCGCAGCCGCTCGACCATCTTCCGGTCGCGGCCGCGGCCGACTTCCGTATAGCCCGCGACGCCGCGAATCGCCTGCTCGCGCTCGTCCTTGTCGCGACACATCAGCAGGTTCGCGATCCCTTCCTCGGTGACGATGTGCGTGACGTCGTCGCCGTACACCATGATCGGCGCGAGATCGAGCTGCAGCTTGTCGGCGAGCTTCAGCGCGTCGAGCTTCTCGACGAACATCGGCACGTTCTTGTCGCCGAAGGTCTCGCCGATCTGCACGACGAGCTTGCGGCCGCGCCGCAGCGCCGCCGGCGTGTCGGGGTCGCTTTCCGCGCCGGCCTTCAGCCACGGCTCGCTCGGATGGCGTCGGCCGCGCGCGTCGCTGCCCATGTTCGGCGCGCCGCCGAAGCCGGCGATGCGCTCGGCCGTGACCGTCGACGAATGGCCGGACAGGTCGATCTGCAGCGTCGAGCCGATGAACATGTCGCACGCGTAGAGGCCGGCCGTCTGGCAGAACGCGCGGTTCGAGCGCAGCGAGCCGTCGGGGCCGGTGAACCACACGTCGGAGCGCGCGCGGATGTAGTCGTCCATCCCGACCTCGGAGCCGAAGCAGTGGATCTGCTCGACCCAGCCCGACTCGATCGCGGGGATCAGCGTCGGGTGCGGATTGAGCGCCCAGTGCGTGCCGACCTTGCCCTTCAGCCCGAGCTTCTCGCCGTAGGTCGGCAGCAGCAGCTCGATCGCGGCGGTGTTGAAGCCGATCCCGTGGTTCAGGCGCTTGATGCCGTACGGCTGGTAGATGCCCTTGAGCGCGAGCATCGCGGTCAGGATCTGGGTCTCGGTGATCGCGGCCGGGTCGCGCGTGAACAGCGGCTCGACATAGAACGGCCGCCCGGCCTCGACGACGAAATGCACGCGGTCGCCCGGGATGTCGACGCGCGGCACCTTGTCGACGATGCGATCGACCTGCGCGATCACGATGCCGTCCTTGAAGGCGGTGGCCTCGACGACCGTCGGCGTGTCCTCGGTGTTCGGGCCCGTGTACAGGTTGCCGTCGGCGTCGGCGCTGACCGCGGCGATCAGCGCGACCTGCGGCGTGAGGTCGATGAAGTAGCGCGCGAACAGTTCGAGATAGGTGTGCACCGCGCCGAGCGCGATCTTGCCGCCGAACAGCAGCTTCGCGATCCGCTGCGACTGCGGGCCCGAATACGCGAAATCGAGGCGCTTCGCGATGCCGCGCTCGAATACGTCGAGATGCTCGGGCAGTACGACGCCCGACTGCACCATGTGCAGGTCGTGCACCTTCGCGCTGTCGACGTCGGCGAGCGCCGTCGCGAGCAGGTCGGCCTGCTTCTGGTTGTCGCCTTCGAGGCAGACCCGGTCGCCGGGCCGCAGGACCGCTTCCAGCAATGCCACGGCGTCGCGCGCGTCGACCCGCTTGCCCTGCGCGAAAGGCGCGCCGGCCGCGAGGCGTGCATCGCGCGCAAGTCGCGCGTGATTCCATCCCGTCATAGAGTTCTCCTGCCAAGCCTGCTCGTGATTCGGTTCAGCGGCATTCTAAGCCGGCCGCCGCCGCCGATTGATGATGATGTCCAATGCGACCCAGAGGCCGCCGCGATGGGTGGGCTCACGCGCCGACCAGCGCGCGCGTCGTGAAGAACAGCACCGACGGCCCGAGCAGGCAGCCGACGCCGGTATGGAACGTCGCGACCAGCGCGCCGTAAGGCACGAGCCGGCGGTCGGTCGCGGCGAGGCCCGCGCTCACGCCGCTCACGGTGCCCGCGAGGCCGCCGAAGATCATCGCGGAGCGCGGCGTCTTCAGCCCCATGAAATTGGCCGCGAGCGGCGTGCCGACCATCACGATGATCGCCTTCACGAGCCCGGTCGCGATGCTGAGCGCGATTACGTCCGAGCTCGCGCCGATCGCCGCGCCCGTGACCGGCCCGACGATGTAGGTGACCGCGCCCGCGCCGATCGTCGTCATGCTGACCGCATCGGTATAGCCGAACGCGCGGGCGACGCACGCGCCGACGATGAACGGCAGCACGGTGCCGAGCAGGAGCGACAGCACGCCGACCAGCCCGGCCTTCTTCGCCTCGGCCGGCTGCACTTCGAACGCGGTCGCGACGATCGCGAAATCGCGCAGCATCGCGCCACCCATCAGGCCGACGCCGGCGAACAGCGGCACGTCGGCGATCCCCTTCTCGCCGCCGGTGAACGCGCCGCCGGCATACGCGAGCGCGAGGCCGATCAGGATCGCGATCGCCGAGCCGTGCACGCGGCCGAACGTGAGCTTGCGCGACGCGATCGACGCGAGCCACATGACCAGGCCGACCAGCGCGAACGACGCGACGAGACCGTTGTGGGCGACGGTTTTTTCGAGCATCTGTAGCATCGCGGCCTCCGTCATTGCTGGTCGAATTGCGGGACGACGGCGAACGCCGTGTCGTCGCGGCCGGTGCGCGCGAGCACCGCGATGCAGCCCGCGCAGATCACGACCGCGCCGACGGCGGCCAGCAGCGCGACCGGCCCGCCCTTCAGCGCGGCGACGACGTTCTGGTTCGCGGCCATCGCGACGACGACCGGGATGTACATCGCGCCCCAGAAGCCGACGCCCGCCTCGGTCTCCTTCGGCAGCCAGCCGCGGCGGTGCAGGGTCAGGCGCAGGCCGATCAGCAGCAGCATCGCGATGCCGACGCCGCCGACGTTGGTCTTCACGCCGATCGCGGCGCCCAGCAGGTCGCCGAGGAACAGCCCGGCCAGGTGGCAGAACGCCAGCAGCGCGGTTCCGTAGATGATCATGAGTCTCGTCTCCTTCCAGGTGTCTGCCGCGACGGTGCGCCGCGGCCCCGGCGGCTCGTCGTGCGAGCGCATTCTCGGGCGGTCGATGGGATGATGCGGCTTCGGGTCCGCGCCCGGATGCCGTAGACTGCCCGAAGCAGCCGCCGGCGCGGGGCGTGAACCGATACTAGCGCCGCAAAATCCGGCCATTTATGAAGTTGTCGAAACCGATTCAGTGGGTTTAGCAATGCGTCCGTTACCGCCCGAGCTGCTGCGCAGCTTCGTCGCCGTCGCCCAGTCCGGCAGCTTCACCGCCGCGTCCGAGCGCGTGAACCTGTCGCAGTCCACCGTCAGCCAGCACATCCGCCGCCTCGAGGAGCTGCTCGACCGGCCGCTGTTCGAGCGCGACACCCGCAACGTGCGCCTGTCGCAGCACGGCGATGCCCTCTTCCGCTATGCGGTGCGCATCCTCGAGCTGATGGACGAGGCCGTCACGTCGGTGTGCGGGCCGCCGCTGTCGGGCAAGGTGCGGCTCGCGATGTCGGAGGATTTCGCGTCGGCGCACCTGACCGCCGCGCTCGCGAGCTTCGTGCAGCGCAACCCGGAAGTCGAGCTGGCGATCGCGACCGGGCTGTCCGGCGACCTGTTCGACGCGCTCGACGAAGGCCGCCACGACCTGGTGTTCGCGAAACGGATCGCCGGCAGCCGGCGCGGCCGCGTGATCCGCAGCGAGCCGCTGTACTGGTGCACCGGCCCCGATTCGCGGATCACCGGCCACGAGGCCGTGCTGCCGCTCGCCATGCATCCGGAGCCGAGCGTGTCGCGGCGCCGGGTGCTCGAAACGCTCGATGCGATCGGCCGGCCGTACCGGATCGCGGTGGTGAGCAGCAGCGTCGCGGTGCTGCGTGCGGCCGCCAGCGCGGGGCTCGGGGTCAGCGCGTTCGCGGGCTACGTGATCCCGGCCGGACTCGCGCGGCTCGACGCGGGGCTGCCCGAGCTCGGCGAGCTCGAATACGTGATCGACCGCCCCGCCGCCGCGTCGCGCTCGACGCTCGCGCTGGAGGCGACGCTGGTCGCCGCCGCGGCCGAGCTGTAAGGCGGGGGCGCAACGCCCCGGCCGGGCGGCCTGCCCCGCGCCCGCCGCCGCTGACAATCCTGCCCGGGACGCGTCAGCGTCCGCGCAGCACCCGCTCGCGACAATGGGACCCATCGGAACGCACGGCCTTGCGCCGCCCGTCCGTTGTCCCGTCCCCTCTTTCGGAGCGCTCCATGAACGTAATGCGATTCGTCGTCGCGGCTGCCGCCGCCGCGCTGCTGTCCCCCGCCTTTGCCCAGACCGATGCGACGCCGCCCGCGCAGGGCAAGAACCGCGCGGAAGTCCTCGCCGAACTGAAGCAGGCCTATCTCGAGGGCGACTTGCCGACCACCGACGCCGACTATCCGCCGAGCGACGCGACCCGCGCGCGCAACCGCGAGCGGCTCGACGCCGTGCGGCCCGCGTGGGCGATGCAGGCGCGGCAGCCGGCGTCACAGCAGTAAGCGCCGCGCGCGCCGCAACCGCTCAGGGCAGGAAGCTGCGCCGCCGCGCGTCGATCAGCTCGACGAGCAGCCGGTCGCGTTCGGCCGCGAGTTCCTGCATCGAGCGCGCACCCTGGATCGAGCCGAGTTCGTCGATCAGCTTGCGGTCGACGTCCGGATCGAACGACGGCGTGCCGAGATCGTCCCACCAGCTCGTCATCGGGCCGGACAGATGCTCGAGGAAGTGCGCGATCCCGCCCGCGCCGCCGCCGAGGTGATAGGTCAGGCACTGCCCCATCAGCCCCCAGCGCAGCCCCGGCCCCCATGCGACCGCCTTGTCCGCGTCGGCGACGCTGACGACGCCCTCGCCGACGAGGTGATACACCTCGCGGAACAGCGCGGCCGCGAGCCGGTTCGCGACGTGGCCGGCCATCTCCTTGTTGAGGACGATCGTCTCCTTGCCGAGCGCGTCGTAGAACGCCTTCGCGCGCGCGATCGTGTCCGGGGCGGTGACCGCGCCGCCGACCAGCTCGACGAGCGGGATCAGGTGCGGCGGATTGAACGGATGCGCGATCAGGCAGCGCTCCGGGTGCTTCGCGCACGCGGTCTGGATGTCGGACATCTTGAGGCCCGACGAGCTCGAGGCGATCAGCACGTGCGCGGGCAGCGCGTCGTCCAACTGCCGGTACAGCTCACGCTTCAGGTCGAGCCGCTCGGGGCCGTTCTCCTGCACGAAATCGACGCCATCGAGCGCGCGCGGCAGGTCGGCGTCGAACGCGAGCCGCTGCGTCAGCGCCGCGGCCTCGTCGCCGAGAAACGCGGCGAGCGCGTCGCGCAGCCGCGTTTCGGCGTCCGGTGCGGGATCGGTCGCGACGACGTCGAATCCCTTCGACAGATAGAAAGCCGCCCAGCTCGCGCCAATCACGCCGGCGCCGACGACGGCGATGCGTCGGATGTTCTTGTTCATGTCGTTACGTTTCCTTGGATGGCGCGGCGATTGTCGCATCGATTCGTGCGCGCGCACCTGACGCAGCCCCCTTGAAATGCGCGGCGGCGGCCACTAATTACGTGCCGTGAGCGCAGTCGCGCACTACGCGCTGCGCGTTTCGACGACCTGAAGCACGTCTGGCCGACGAGCCTGCGCGCGTCGCGCAGCGGCGTCGCCAGCCCGTCTGTTACGGAGGACACGACCATGAGCGGTTTCCCATTCGGCAACGACATCTTCAATGAACTGGCCCGCATGCAGCGCCAGATGACGGACCTGTTCGGCGAAGCGCCGTCGAGCATCCGCGCGGCGCGGCAAGGCGCGTTCCCCGCGCTGAACGTCGGCGCGACCGACGATGCGATCGAGATCGTCGTGTTCGCGCCCGGCATGGCCGCGGCGGACTTCGACGTGTCGATCGACAAGGACCTGCTGACGATCAGCGGCGAACGCAAGCCCGCGCCGCGCAGCAAAGGCGACGACGTGCGCACGTATGCGCAGGAGCGCTTCCACGGCGCGTTCCGCCGCGTCGTCGAGCTGCCGCGCAACGCCGACGCCGACAACGTGAGCGCGCGCTACGAGAACGGCTGCCTGCTGATCCGCGTCGGCCGGCGCGAAACGTCGAAGCCGCGCGCGATCGCGGTCCACTGATCACGAGGAGATCGAAATGAACACCAGCCAGCCACTTGCCGAACGTCAATCGGCCAACGTCCAGCCCGGCGCCGCTGCAACGACCGCGCGTCAACCCGCGCTCGCGCCGGCCGTCGACATCGTCGAGGACCGCCACGGCGTCACGCTGCGCGCGGACCTGCCCGGCGTGCCGCGCGAAAACCTCGACGTAAAGGTGCATGACAACACGTTGTCGATCGACGCGCAGGTGCACATCGACCTGCCCGCCGAGCTGCGGGTCCGGCACGCCGAACTGCGTGCACCGCGTTTCGCGCGCGCGTTCACGCTGAGCCCGGATCTCGATACGTCGAACATCGTCGCGAACCTGCGCGACGGCGTGCTGACGCTGACGATCCCGCTGCGCGAAGCGGCGCAGCCGCGCCGCATCGAGGTCGCGGCCGGCAACGCGTGACGCCGTAGCGGCCCGCACGTGACATGCCCCGTCAGGCACACAGCCGGACGGGGCATTTTTCATTGTGCGGCTGGCACGCGCTCAATCGAAATCGAAGATGTCGAACACCGATTTCTTGCGGCGGTGCGGCTCGTGGCGGCGGTCGCGGCCCCACGCGTCGTCGTGGTCGCGATGCGCGTGTGCGTCGCGCCGGCCGGACGTGCCGTCGACGCCACGCGCGATCAGCTTGTCGAGCTCGCCGCGATCGAGCCACACGCCGCGGCATGCGGGGCAATAGTCGATCTCGATCGACTGACGTTCGGCAAGCAGCAGGTCGGGTGTCTTGCAGACCGGGCATTTCATCGTGAAGCTCCTTTTGGTGCGAATCGTGCAGGTGGGAAATCGCGGCGACATGCCGCGCGTTCAGCGGCCGGACGCGTGCGCCGCACGCTTCGCCTTCGCGCGCCGCGCCAGCATGTTCATGCCCTCGACGAACGCCGAGAACGCCATCGCAGCGTAGATGTAGCCCTTCGGCACGTGCGAACCGAAGCCTTCGGCGATCAGCGTCATGCCGATCACGACGAGGAACGACAGCGCGAGCATCACGACCGTCGGGTTGCGGTCGATGAAGCGTGCGAGCGGCTGCGCGGCGAACAGCATCACGGTCACGGCGGCGATCACCGCGACGAACATGATCGGGATGTGCTCGGTCATGCCGATCGCGGTCACGATGCTGTCGATCGAGAACACGATGTCGAGCATCAGGATCTGGCCGACCGCCGCCCACATCGTCAGGCCGACCGCGCCGTTCGATGCTTCGCCGCCGCTGCCGTCGTGCGACACGTGATGATGGATCTCGGTGGTCGCCTTCCAGACGAGGAACAGGCCGCCCGCGAGCAGGATCATGTCGCGCCACGAGAACGCATGGTCGAACAGCGAGAACACCGGCTCGGTGAGACGCGCGATCCACGCGACGGTGCCGAGCAGCGCGAGCCGCATCACCAGCGCAAGGCCGATGCCGAGCCGCTGCGCGCGGGCGCGCTGCGCCTCGGGCAGCTTGTTGCTGAGGATCGAGATGAAGATCAGGTTGTCGATGCCGAGCACGACTTCCATCACGACGAGCGTCAGGAGCGCGGCCCAGACGGCGGGATCGGCGGCAAGCGTCAGCAGAGTGTCCATGAGGTTCGGGGAACGAAGGTGGAAAACCCGATTATCGGCATCCGCAGGCTTCGAAAAAATCAGCGACAATCTGATCTTTGGTTCGGTTTTTCCGATATATCGATCCGATGCTGAATTTTCGACATCTGTACTACTTCTGGGTCGTCGTGAAGGAAGGCGGCTTCGCGCGCGCGGCCGAACGGCTCGACATGGCGGTGCAGACGATCAGCGCGCAGGTGCGCGAGCTGGAGAAGTCGCTCGGCCATCAGCTGCTCGGGCCGGCGGGACGCGGCGTCGCGATGACCGACGCCGGCCGCGCGGCGTTCGCGCGCGCGGAGGCGATCTTCGAGCTCGGACGGCGGATTCCCGACGAGGTGCGCGCCGCCGCGAGCCAGCCGACGGTGCGGCTCGCGGTCGGCCTGTCGGACGGCATCTCGAAGCTGGCCGCGCATGCGACACTCGCGCCGGTGCTCGGCACGCCCGCGCTGCGGCTGCTGTGCCATGAAGGCGAACACGACGCGCTGCTCGCGGAGCTCGCGCTGCACCATCTCGACCTGGTGCTCGCGGGCCAGGGCGCGCCGCCCAATGCGAACCTGCGGGTGACGAGCGAGCGGCTCGTCGCGTCGCCGGTCGACTGGTATGGCCCCGCCGCGCTCGTCACGCAGGCCGCGCGCCAGCGCTTTCCGCAGTGCCTCGCCGAGCTGCCGCTGCTGCTGCCGACCACGCATTCCGCGCTGCGCGAGCGGCTCGACCGCTGGCTGGAAGCGGAACGCATCGTGCCGCGCATCGCCGGCGAATTCGAGGACAGCGCGCTGATGGCGGTGTTCGCGGCGCGCGGCCTCGGCGTGTTTCCGTTGAGCGAACTGGGCGCGAACGATGCGTCGCTGCTGAGGGGATTGCGGCGGCTGGGGCGCGCCGGCGACGTGACCGAGGAAATCCACGCGATCCGCTCGCGGCGCGGCGAGCATCATCCGCTGACGTCGCAAGTGCTCGCCGTCGCGCGCGGTGCGCGAGGCCGCTGACGCGAGCATGACGTCAAACGAAACTATAATAGCGCCCCGGCCACACGAGATTGCCTCGCGCCCGTCGTGTACCTTCTTGCCGGCCGCGCGCTTGCGCGGCGGCATCCATCCGACCTTCGCGCAACATGCGCGCAGTCCCGGCGAGGCAACCGGCCGAGCCTTTTGAAAGACGCCATGCACAACCGAATTCGCCTGTTCTCCGTTTCGTGCGCGCTCGCGGCTGCGACCGTGCTGGCGGCGTGCTCGTCGCCGCCCAAGCCGATCTATCAGCAGGAGCAGTTCGACGTGACGAGCAGCCCGTACTCGCACACGTTTCACGCGAAATCCGACGCGACCTGCGAAGCCGCGCGCCGCGCGCTGCTGAGCCAGGGCTATGTCGCGTCGTCGTCCCGTTCCGACGCGATCGACGGCAGCAAGAATTTCCAGCCGAACAACGACATGCACGTCGTGATCGAATTTCACGTCGTGTGCGCGGACGCGAACGCGGACGGCACGTCGAGCATCGCGTACGTGAACGCGGTGCAGGACCGCTACACGCTCAAGAAGTCCAACACGTCGGCGAGCGTCGGCCTCAGCGTGTTCGGCTCGCTGTCGCTGCCGATCGGCTCGAGCGACGACGCGCTCGTGAAGACCGCGAGCGAGACGATTCCGGCCGGCGTGTTCTACGAGCGCTTCTTCAACCTCGTCGACCATTTCCTGAAAGTCGATCCGACCCGCCGCGACCGCGCGACCGTCAAGGCCGCGGAGAAGGAACACGTCGCGCCGCTGCCCGAGCCCGCACCGACGCCGCAGGGCGAACCGATCAAGATGACGACGCCGGCCGTGCCGACGCCGGCCGCGCCGCCGGTGCCGGCCTCCGCTGCCGCGCCGGCGGCCGGCGCGCCGGGTTCCGCGGTGGCGGTTCCGGCTGCGCGGGCTGCCGCTCCGGTGCAGGCATCCGGTGCGGCGGCCGCAGCAGCCTCGGCAGTCGCGCCGGCCGCTGCCGGCTTGCCCGCGTCGGCCCCGGTTTCCGCGTCGGCGGCAGTGCCTGCGTCGGCCCCCGCTCCCGCATCGGCGGCCGCGTCCAAGCCGGCTTCTGCATCGGCGGCCGCACCTGCGTCCGCTGCGGCTCCCGCATCCGCGCCTGCACCAGCGTCCACGCCGGCTCCCGCATCGGCTGCCGCCCCTGCTTCCGCTCCCGTTCATGCGCCCGCTCAGGCCCCGGTCTCGACCACGCCAGCCGACAAGACGCCCGCACCCTCGCCCGTCACGACCATCGAGGCCGCTGCGCCGATGTCGCCGGACGCGCGCCGCGCAGGCTGAGTCACGTCCGGTCGACGCCCGCGCCGCCGCTCGCGCGGCGCGGCGTCACGCAAACGCCCTTCACTTCCCCTTTTCCGTTTCACACGTTCGCGTCATCGCCCGCGGCTGTTCAACGCGTGCAGGTGCTCGACCGTCGCCGTCACTCCGCCGCAGACGATCACCGCGATGCGCGACGCGGTGGCCAGCGCGGGCGTTGCCGCGTCGAGCGCGGCCAGTGCGGCCCCGCACGCCGGCTCGACCACGATCCGGTGTTCGTCGAGAAACCGCAGCGACGCGGCAACCGCCGCCGCGTCGGACACGACGACGGTGTCGGTCGTGTGGCGCGTCGCCCACTCGAGCGCCGCGTCGCAGGGCCGCTTCGCGCCGAGCGACGTCGCGACGCTGGTGATTTCCGGCAATTCGACGGGCCGCCCCAGTGCGACCGAGCGCGCATAGCAGTCCGCGCCTTCGGTCTCCGCCGCGACGACCGGCACGTCGCGCCAGCCGTTGCGCGCGAGCCCCTCGAGCACGCCGCACAGTAGCCCGCCGCCGCCGACCGCCAGCACGACCACGTCGGGCTTCGGCCCGGCCGCCGCCATCTCGTCGATCATCGTCGCGTGGCCCTGCCACAGCACCGGATCGTCGAACGGGTGCACGAACGCGTCGTGCGGGCCGAGCACGGACTGCGCGAACGCATTCGCTTCCGCCCAGGACGCGCCGTGCACGACCAGCTCCGCGCCTTCGATGCGGATCAGCTCGCGTGCGCGCGCGGACGTACTTTCCGGCACCACCACGAGCACGGGCACGCCGAGTTCGCGACCCGCATACGCGACCGCGATGCCCGCGTTGCCGCCCGACGACGACACGAAACGGCGCGCGCCGGCGGCGCGCCGCGCTTCGCAAATCGCGCCGATGCCGCGCAGCTTGAACGAGCCGGACGGCTGCATGGCCTCGATCTTGAGCAGCACGTCCTTGCCGAGCCGGCGGGACGCGGCCTGCGAACGAACATAGGGGGTCTGGATATGGAGCGGCATGGGATTGAGGCGCGAACAGGTGAAATGACGCCGTCCATCCTACGTCGCGCGCACCATGCTTTCCAATACCATCGAATGCCGGCTGCTATGCTTGTCAGGCATATCTGATCGACGAACGGGAGCCGCATGCGACAGGTCGAATTACGCCATCTCCGCTACTTCGTCGCGGTCGCGGAGGCCGGCAGCGTGATGGCGGGCGCCCGCGCGGTCGGGATCGTGCAGCCCGCGCTGTCCCGGCAGATCCGCGAGCTCGAGGACGCGATCGGCACCCCGCTGCTGGTCCGCCGCGCGACCGGCGTCACGCTGACGGCGGCCGGCGCGAGCTTCCTGCGGGATGCGCAACGCCTGCTCGCCGACCTGCGCGAGAGCCGCGAGCGCGCGCTGCGCAGCGCGGCCGGCGAGCTCGGCGAGCTGCGGCTCGGCGTGCTGCCGAACTATTTCCCGCTGCCGGTGGTGTCGAACGTGCTCAAGGCGTTCCGGGACGCGTGCCCGCACGTGAAGCTGTCGATCGCGCCGATGCTGTCGGCCGACCAGGCGGCCGCGATCGCGCGCGGCGAGCTCGACGGCGGGATCATGGCGTGGCGCCGAGACGAGGCGCCGCACCTGGCGGGCGTGCGGCTGCTGAGCGACCGGTTCGTGCTCGCGATGCCGTCCACGCCGGGCCGCCGCGTGCGCGCGCCGAGCCGGCCGGCCGAACTCGCCGACGCGCCGTTCGTCTGGTTCGATCCGCAACGGTCCGCCGCGCATCACCGGTTCCTGATCGAGCAGTGCCGGCGGGCGGGCTTCACGCCGCGGATCGCGCAGGTCGGCAGCGACATCCCGACGCTGATCGGGCTCGTTGCGGCCGGGATGGGCTGCGCGTTCGTGCCGGAAAGCGCGGCGCCGTCGTGCCCGGACACCGTGCGGCTGGTCGCGCTCGACACGTTCGCCGACCGCTTCGACGTCGAATTCGTGTACGACGGCCACGCGGTCTCGCCGGTCGTGCGGCAGTTCCTCGCGGCGCTGCACGCGACGGCCGACGCGTGAACGCGACGGTGCCGATCCGTCGCCGGCCTTCGTCAGCTGAAGAACATCGCCACCAGATGCCGCAGGTAGTCCGGGATCTGCGTCACGACCTGCCGGATGTCGACGTCGGACAGGTAAAGCAGCACCGACAGCGGGCCGAGCCACAGCACTGCGACCACGAAATCCCTCATTGCCTTTCTCCCAGCGGCCGCACGTCGCGCTGCCCGACAGCACGTCGCCGCCGCACCCGCCCCGAGCGCTGGAAATGCGCGTTGATCGATCGCACGCCGCCGCACGACCTCGCCTCTCGCGGGCAGATGGCCATTCCGGCGGCTCCTCGTTGATGCTCGCGCCCGTCGTTCGCCTGCCTCCGCGTTCGCGTCGCCGGAAGCCTGTCATCGTCGGGATGTCGCTCCGTTGCGGTCCTCCGTCCAAACCTTCTCGTCACGTTCGGTAAGACAGCACGTTCCATGCCACCGGATCGGCAACCGCATCCCCATGTGCCGAAGACGCGCAACGGCGCCGCCGTGCGCAGGCGGGCCAATACGATCGGTTGCGGGGATGAAACAGGCAGCGCGGCGTGCGCCGCCGCACGCTCGAAAGTGGCGAGAATCAGCGCGCTGCCGTCAGCGTCGCGCGTTCGCCCATCCCGGCCGAACACCGCGCCAATCTGACAAAGCCGACATTTTTCTTACGATTCGGCGTGCTGCGGCCAGCCCGTCGCCGCGCCGCCGGAATGTTTCAAAAACGACACGCGCGGGAGCGACGGGCGCGTCGTGCGCAGTGTTGGCGGCATCCGGCCCGGTCATCCGGGAAGCGCCCGACGCGAATCGGTCCGGTCAGCCGGCGGCCGGCGCGATTTCGTTCGATTTGCAGTTTCACGACGCCGGCAACCCTGTTGTCAGACATTTGAAATATCCGTCGAAAATCGGTCATCGAGCACTATTTCCAATTGTTACAACTCGAAATATACTGCGCGCGCATCCAACCCTCGTGCCTATGAGAGGATGCCTTCACGCCTCGGTCACGGTCCGCCCGTGTCCGAGGCTTTTTTCTGGCGCGCGCCCGGCATCGCGGCAACCGCGCTCGCCCCGTCGCGGCGGGGTTCCCGAGCGCCAGGCATTCGCCGGCCCCGACCTTCATTGTTGATTCAAAATCAAAATAGTTTCGATCCAAGGCCGCTTTTTCCGCAAAAGTAAAGCGGGCACACTCCGTCCTGCCATCAACGGCCGGCCGAACCGGGCGATGCCCGCACCCCGCTGCCGCCCGCACCCAGGAGCCCTTACGTGAACCCCTCGACCTCCCCCACTTCGCGCCCTGCCGGCAGCGCCGCGCTGCCGCTCCTGGCACTCGCCGCCGGCGCGTTCGGCATCGGCACCACCGAGTTTTCGCCGATGGGCCTGCTGCCCGTGATCGCCGACGGCGTCCACGTGTCGATCCCGACCGCCGGCATGCTGATCAGCGCGTATGCGATCGGCGTGATGGCCGGCGCGCCGCTGATGACGCTGTTGCTCGCGCGCTGGCCGCGGCGCGCCGCGCTGATCGCGCTGATGACCATCTTCACGATCGGCAACCTGCTGTCGGCGATCGCGCCGAACTACACGACGCTGCTGCTCGCGCGGCTCGTCACGAGCCTGAATCACGGCGCGTTCTTCGGGCTCGGCTCGGTGGTCGCCGCGAGCCTCGTGCCGCGCGACAAGCAGGCGAGCGCGGTCGCGACGATGTTCATGGGCCTCACGATCGCGAACGTCGGCGGCGTGCCGGCCGCGACGTGGCTCGGCCAGGTGATCGGCTGGCGGATGTCGTTCGCGGCGACCGCGGGCCTCGGCCTGATCGCGATCGCGGGCCTGTTCGCCGCGCTGCCCAAGGGCGAGGCCGGCAAGATGCCGAACCTGCGCGCGGAACTCGCGGTGCTCACGCGCCCGGTCGTGCTCGGCGCGCTCGCGACGACGGTGCTCGGCGCCGGCGCGATGTTCACGCTGTACACGTACGTCGCACCGACGCTCGCGAACCTGACGGGCGCGACGCCCGGTTTCGTGACCGCGATGCTGGTGCTGATCGGCATCGGCTTCTCGATCGGCAACATCGCGGGCGGCCGGCTCGCGGACCGCTCGCTCGACGGCAGCCTGATCGGCTTCCTGCTGCTGCTGATCGCCGTGATGCTCGCGTTCCCGGCGCTCGCCGCGACGCATGCGGGCGCGGCGGTCGCGCTGCTCGTGTGGGGCGTCGCGACGTTCGCGGTCGTGCCGCCGCTGCAGATGCGCGTGATGCGCGCCGCGTCCGAAGCGCCGGGCCTCGCATCGTCGGTCAACGTCGGCGCGTTCAACCTCGGCAACGCGCTCGGCGCGGCGGCCGGCGGCGCGGCGATCTCGGGCGGGTTCGGCTATGCGGCGGTGCCGGTGGCCGGCGCGCTGATCGCGCTCGCCGGGCTCGCGCTCGTCGTGCTGCAGGTCGTGCAACGTCGGCGCGCGTCGCTCGCGACGAACGCGTAACGCGTAATACGCATCGCGGCGTCCGGCCTCGTCCCGGCCGGCCGCCCTTCCCCCTCCCCGACGCGCGGGCCGCCTGACGAAGGCGGCCCGCCGTTCGTTTACCTGCTGTCCCGGTGCGCGGCGCGCTTGTATGTTCAAGCCTGACCGGTACGGTAAAGTCTGGGAGCAACCAGACTGAACCGTGTAGTTTGATTCGCGCTTGGGCCAATGAGCCCGTTTCTGAGTACAGAACGCACGGTTGCCGTGCTGGTCTTCCCGAAACCCGAACGGTTACCCGCCCCGATCTGATCGAGGGCGCATGCACAAGCAAGGGATCTGAAGATCATGTCTGCTTCCTCAGTAATGGTGGGTATCGACGTAGCCAAGGAGCACGTCGATATTGCGGTATTGGGCGCCGAACGCATTGCGCAGCGATGGGCTAACGATGCCGAGGCACATTCGGCCCTGGCAGCGGCCCTGCAACCCCTGAACGTGGCTCTGGTCGTCATGGAAGCCACGGGCGGCTACGAAGCGGCGCTTGCGTGTGCGTTGCAGGCGGCAGGCTTGCCGGTCGCCGTGATCAACCCGCGTCAGGCGCGCGACTTTGCCAAGTCGATGGGGCGTCTGGCCAAGACCGATACGATCGATGCTCACATGCTGGCGGAGTTCGCATCGGTACTGGTTCGTCGCAAGGATCTGGCCAACTTCATTCGACCGCTGGCCGACACCCAGCAACAAGCGCTGGCCGCCATGGTCACACGCCGTCGTCAGTTGCTCGGCATGTTGCTGTCCGAGCGGCAGCGTTTGCAGCTGGCCATTCCGGTCGTACGCCCGAGCATAGAAGCCATGATCGACGCCATCCGCAAGCAGCTTGATGATGTCGACGCCCAGATGGTTACCCACGTCCGCGCGCACTACAGCGCACTCGACGAACTGCTGCGCTCGGCAAGCGGTATCGGCCCAGTGGCCAGTGCTACCTTGATCGCAGAACTGCCCGAACTTGGCCGGCTCAATCGCCGCCAGATCGCTGCGTTGGTTGGCGTCGCTCCGATGGCATGGGACTCGGGAACTACCCGGGGGCACAGGCGCATTCAAGGCGGACGGTTCGATATCCGTCGCGTCCTGTACATGGCAGCGCTCACCGCTTCGCGACGCAACCCCGCTATTGCCGCTTTTTATCAACGACTGATCGCCGCAGGCAAACCGCCCAAGGTCGCGCTGGTTGCCTGCATGCGCAAGCTCCTGACCGTGCTCAACGCCATGGTCAAAACCAGCACACCTTGGGACAGTTCGCTTCATTCCGCTTGACTCGCTAGACGGTTACTCAGAACCGATGCACGATGCCGAGCTGCACGCCGCGCGCATTCGCGCCCGGATACGCGAGCGGCAAGCCCGGGTTCGCCGCGCCGGCGAGCGTGTAGCCCGCCTGGTTGCGGTTGCGCAGGTATGACAGCGCACCGTAGAAACTGGTGCGCTTCGACAGGTCGTACTCGTACATCAGCCCGACCTGGTCGGCATGGTTGCGTTGCGACGACTGGTCGTGCGAGTACGCATAGCCGAGCGCCACATAGTTCGCCGGGTTCAGCTGATACTTGACCGACAGCCCGTAGACGCGCGAATCGATGCCGATGTCGTCCCACCTCACAGCCGAGAATCCGCCGTAGACGGTCGCCTTGCCGATCGCGTACGACGCGCCGGCCATGATCGTGCGATCCGTCGTCGCCGCCGTCGCGCTCTTGAGCCATTGGCCCGCGACGAACGCCGCGAACGGCCCATGCTCGTAGGTCACGTCGAACTGCTGGCTCGATCCGGCCGAGCGCACGCCGCCCGCGTCGCCGAAGCCGAAGTACACGCCCGCCTGAAAGCCGGCGATCTCCGGGCTCTGGTACGACACGGTATTGCTCGTGCGGAACGCGAAGATCGTCAGGTTGTCCATGCCGGACGCCTGGGTCACGCCGCCGAACGCGTCCTGGCCGCCCTGGTCGTTGAAGAGCGGCGAATTCTGGCGGCCCGCGCGCAGCTTGCCCCACTGCCCCGCGACGCCGACCCACGCCTGCCGGTTGAACATGCGGCCCGAATCCGCGAACGTGCCGTCATTCGGATTGAAGCCGTTTTCCAGATCGAACTCGATCTTCTGCCCGCCGCCGATGTCCTCGGCGCCCTTCACGCCGAACCGGCTGCCCCACTGGCCGCCCGAACCGATCGCCGCCGTGTAGCCGTTCCCGGTGTTCACGTATTGCGCGAACTCGTCGATCACGCCGTACAGCGTGACGCCGTCCCGGGCCAGCGCCGCGCCCGAGCACGCGAGGGTGGCGGCCGCGCACGCGGCATGAAGGCCGGCGCGCGCCGGCGGCAGGCGCAGCGAGGCCGCGCGATGTTTCATCAATTTAGTCATGCTATCTATTCGACGGAATGCGCGCCGACGCGGAACGCGTTCGGCGCACCGTGCCGTCATCGAGTGAACAGGGAGATTCGGCCGGCGGATTGCCGCATCGCGTGGCGCGGCCGGACCGGGGAACGCGGGCGTCCGGCCGGAACCGGACGCCGGATCGTCAGTGCTGGATCTCGCCGCGTTCGAGCGGGAGGATCAGCCGTTCGGGAATCTGGCGGCGCGACGCGCGCGCACCGATGTAGTACAGCACGGCAGGCACGAGCAGACCGAGGATCCACGAGATGTCGGTGCCGCCCAGCGCATCGACCAGCGGGCCCGTGTAGACGTGCGTCGACATGAACGGCAGCTGCACGAGCACGCCGACCACGTAGATCGTGATCGCCATCGCGTTCCAGCGCCCGTAGCGGCCGTCCGGATCGGACAGCGCGGGCACGTCGTAGCGCGACCGCGTGAAGCAGTAGTAGTCGACGAGGTTGATCGCGCTCCACGGCGTGAAGAACGCGAGCAGGAACAGGATGAACGCGGTGAATTCCTTCAGGAACGAGTGGCGGCCGGCGAGCGCGAGCATCGTCGACACGCAGATCATCCCGAAGATGTACGCGAGGCGGCTCTTCGACGACACCGCGCCCTTGCCGCGAAAGCCGCTGACGATCGTCGCCATCGACATGAAGCTGCCGTACGCATTGAGCGCCGTCACGGTCACCTTGCCGAATGCGATGCTGAAGTACAGCAGCGCCGCAACGGCGCCCGTCGAGCCGAGCCCGACGATATAGGCGACCTCGTGATGCGCGAACCGGCTGCCGGCCAGCGCCGCGGCGAACACGCCGAACACCATCGCTGCCTGCGCGCCGAGCACCGACCCGAGGCCCACCGCGAGGAACGTGCGGACCGACGACGTCGAGCGCGGCAGATAGCGCGAGTAGTCGGCGACGTACGGCCCGAACGCGATCTGCCACGACGCGGACAGCGACATCGACAGCAGGAAGCTCGCGAGCGAGAAATGCCGGTTCGCGAGCAGCGCGCCGATGTCGTGATTCGCGAACAGCTGCGCGAACATGTACACGAACGCGGCGATGCCGATCACGCTCGCGATGCGGCCCACCGCATGGATCGCGCGATAGCCGCACACGGTCAGGCACACGATCACGGCGGCGAACAGCAGGATGCCGGTCGCGTCGTCGACGTGCAGCAGCTGCGCGACCGCCTGCCCCGCCAGCACCGAGCCGCTCGCGGAAAAGCCGACGTACATCAGGCACACCAGCACGATCGGGATCATCGCGCCGTACACGCCGAACTGCACGCGGCTCGAGATCATCTGCGGCAGGCCGAGCTGCGGCCCCTGCGCGCCGTGCAGCGCCATCACCGCGCCGCCGATCAGCTGCCCGAGCAGCAGCGCGACCAGGGACCAGAACACGTCGCCGCCGAGCACGACCGCCAGTGCGCCCGTCACGATCGCCGTGATCTGCATGTTGGCCGACAGCCAAAGCGTGAACTGGCTGAGCAGCCCGCCGTGACGCTCGGCGTCGGGGATGAAATCGATCGAACGGACCTCGATCAGGCTGCCGCCGGCTTTCCCGCTGGAATTGGTTGACACGGAGTTATCTCCAAATTGCTTAGGATCACAAACACATCCATCGATGCTGCGCACCTGCCGAACCGTCTTTAACGACTCGTCGCGGTGGAACTTGGTCGAACGCCGTGGATCGCCGGCCTGCGCCAGGCGCGCATGGTCAGCACGCCGGCGCGCATCGACACGCACGCGTGCCGACATTGCCAGCGGATCATCTTGTATATACAACTTGCGGGAAATCGGGAATTACCCGAAATCGGTCAAATTTCAAAATCGTCCGAACGGACCTTCGGGATGCCGCCGCTATTTCGGATTCGGCTCCGCCGCCATCTCGCCGGCCGGCAGCAAGTGCAGCATCAGGCGCGCGGCCTCGGCGTTCGTCGTGTGCAGCCATTCGTCGTAGTCGCCGCCGCGCAGGATCACGACGCCCCGCTTCTCGTCGCCGGGCCGGTGCATGCGCGCGAACACCGGGTGACCGTCGGCGTTGACCGTCAGCATCGTCATGCCGATCACCGGCGAGCCGTCGTCGCGCGCGTAGCGCCGCCAGATGCCGGCGACGCAGCAGGTCTGCCAGCCGGCGAGGCCGATCCGGTGCCAGACGTTGCGGCCCGATTCGTAGCACGGCTCGCAGACCCAGCGCGCCGGGATCAGGCAGCGCTGGCCGTCGCGCCATGCCTTGCCGTACAGGCGCGACGTCCCGACCGTCTCGGCGCGCGCGTTCATCGTGTCGAGCTTCTTCTGTTTCCGGCCGTCGTCGTCGACGCGCTCCGGCTGCATGAACTTCGGCCAGAAGCCGAACACCGCCTTCACGGCCGCGGCGCCGTCGCCGTCAGCGCACACGATCGGCGCCGCGTAGTCGGGATAGACGTCGGGCTCCCACGGATCATCGCGAAACAGGTCGCCGATGCCGATCTTCAGCTCGCTGATGCCCGGATCTTCGTCCGGCGCGCGGTAGTTGGTGCACACGGAAGAGGCCTGTCGCGAAGGGGGATGCATTCATCTTAGGACACCGCGCACCGGCCGTCGTGCGTCGTCTTTCGTCTTACGTGGCATGCTTCAGGAAGCGCGGCCCGGGACATCCCGGGCCGCCTGTTCAGATTGCCTCAGCCCTCAACCTTGCGGTCGCGCTTGCCGGCGCCGCCACGCATAGAGGCACACCATCTCCATCGCGATCGTCGCGCCCGCGAGCGACGTGATCTCGGCGTGATCGTACGGCGGCGACACTTCGACCACGTCCATGCCGACCAGGTTGATGCCGCGCAGGTGGCGCAGGATCTCGAGCGCCTGATGGCTCGACAGGCCGCCCGACACCGGCGTACCCGTGCCCGGCGCGAAGGCCGGATCGAGGCAGTCGATGTCGAACGTCAGGTAGACGGGATGATCGCCGACGCGTTCGCGAATCCGCGCGGCAACCGCCTCGGGCGTCGCGCGATGCACCTGCCGCGCGTCGAGGATGTCGAACCCCATCGGCTCGTCGTTGGTCGTGCGGATGCCGACCTGCACGGATCGCCCGGGCACCACCAGGCCTTCGTTGGCCGCGTGGAAGAACATCGTCCCGTGATCGATCCGTTTTCCGTCCGGATCGGGCCAGGTGTCGGTATGCGCGTCGAAATGCACGAGCGACAGCGGCCCGTGGATCTTCGCATGCGCCTTCAGCAGCGGATAGGTGATGAAGTGGTCGCCGCCGAGCGTGAGCATCCCGCAGCCGTGCTTCAGGATCTCGTCCGCGTGCCGCTCGATCGCGTCCGGCACCGATTCGGGCCGCCCGGCGTCGAACGCGCAGTCGCCGTAGTCGACCGCCGCCAGCACGTCGAACGGGTCGAACTCCCACGGCCACGGACGCTCCCACGCGATCCCCGTCGACGCGACGCGCAGCCCGCGCGGGCCGAAGCGCGTACCGGGCCGGTGCGTGACGGCCGAATCGAACGGCACGCCGGTGAAGGCCAGGTCGACGCCCGCGAGATCGCGGCTGTAGCGGCGGCGCATGAAGCTCGTCGCGCCGGCGTAATTGGCTTCGACCTGGGTGCCGTACAGGCTCGAACGGGTAAAGGCGAGATCGTTGCTGCTCATCGGGCGGGTTCCTTTCACCAGCGGGAAGTGGGTCGCTCATGCGACGTCAACCCGGATTCTGCGGCGCCGCCATCCAACGAAAAACATGAACTATCATAAGTTGACTTCAACGAATTTCGATGTATCACCATGCTCACCCAATTGAGAGACATGGACCTGCAGTTGCTCCGGCTGTTCGTGACGATCGTCGAGAGCGGCGGGTTCAGCGCGGCGCAAGGCCGGCTCGGCATGGCGCAGTCCACGATCAGCACGCAAATGGCCAAGCTCGAGACGCGCGTCGGGTTTCGGCTGTGCGAACGGGGCAAGAGCGGCTTCCGGCTGACGCCCAAGGGCGAGCGCGTGCTGCAGTCCACGCGCCGGCTGCTGCAGGCGCTCGATACCTTCACGCGCGATACGCAGGACGTGTCCGACACGCTACTCGGCGAACTGCGCATCGGGATGTCCGAGCGGCTCGCGCCGGACGTCGTCGAGTCGATCGCGCGGGCCGTCGGCCGCTTCCGCGCGCGCGCGCCCGACGTGCTGATCGAAATGGTCGCGCTGCCGCCCGACGAACTCGAACGCAAGCTGGTCAAGGACGAGCTCCAGCTCGCGATCGGCTATTTCTCCGGGCGCCACGCCGGGCTGAACTACGCGCCGCTGTTCGTCGAGCAGCAGGCGCTGTTCTGCGGCGCCGCGCATCCGCTCTTCGCGAAGCCGGCGGTGGGGGTCGACGACGTCGCGCAGGCGAGCACCGTCGCGCGCCTGTACCGGATGAGCACGCCGGCGTCGCGGCTGCGCGGCCTGCCGCCCACCGCGTTCTCGGAGAACGTCGACGCCGACGTCGTCTTCATCCTGTCCGGCGCGCACCTCGGCTTTCTTCCCGACCATATCGCGGCGCCGTGGGAGTCGGCCGGGAAGCTGCGCAGGCTCCTCGCGAACAGGATGAGCTACGCGATCGAGTTCCAGCTCGCGACGTCGAAGAACGCCGACGACAACGAGGTGCTCGACGTCTTCCGGCGCGAGCTGGGCGATCAGTTCGGGGCGCCGGCGAGGCGGGCGTCGAAATAGCGCGCGAGCGTGCGCGCCGGTACTCGTCGAGTCGATCAGCCTGTCCCGTTTCTCAACGACGGTCGCCGTCAGCCGGCGTGCGCCGCATCGTCGACGCGGAACAGCGACACAGCCGCGTACAGGCTCTCGCTCTGCGTTTCGAGCGAGGCGGCCGCCGTCGACGCCGACTCGACGAGCGCGACATTGTGCTGGGTCGTCGCCTCCATCTGCGTGACGCTCGCGTTCACCAGCTCGATGCCGGTCGTCTGCTCGCGCGACGCGAGACTGATGTCGGCCATGATCGCGTTCACGCTGCCGACCGCTTTCAGGATCTCGTCCATCGTCGTGCCGGCGCGCACGACCAGTTCGCTGCCGTCGTGGACGTTGCGGGTCGACGCGGCGATCAGCTCCTTGATTTCCTTCGCCGCGGCGGCCGAGCGCTGCGCGAGCTGCTGCACCTCGCTCGCGACGACCGCGAAACCCCTGCCCTGCTCGCCCGCGCGGGCCGCTTCCACCGCCGCGTTCAGCGCCAGGATGTTGGTCTGGAACGCGATGCTCTCGATCACGCCGACGATGCCGACGACGCGCGTCGAGCTGTCGGCGATCGCATCCATCGTCCGGATCACCTGACGCACGACGTCGCCGCCGCGCGTGGCGATCTCCGACGCGTGCGTCGCCAGCGTGCTCGCATCGTGGGCGTTGTCCGCGTTCTGACGCACGTTCGCCGTCAGCTGCTCGATGCTCGCGGCGGCCTGCTGCAACGACTCGGCCTGATCGCCGGCGCGCATCGACAGGTCGCGGTTGCCGAGCGCGATCGCGCGCGCGTCCAGCCGGATCGCGTCGGTTCCGGTCCTGACCCGATGCACCACCGCGACGAGGCCCTGCCGCATCCCGTTCAGCGCATCGAGCAGGCGGTCCATCTCGTTGCCGCGTCCGGCCTCGACCCGCCCGGTGAGATCCCCCGCCGCGATCCGCGCGAACGACTCGACGGCCGAATCGATCGGCGTCACGATCGCCCGCGTCAGCGCGCGATGCGCGAAGATGCCCGCGACCAGCGCGATCAGCCCGGCCGCGCCGAACGCCCACAGCGTCATGCGAAAGCGATCGGCCGCGTGCTCGAAACGCGCGCGCTGGCGCTGCACCTGAAACTCTTCCAGCGCGGTGAGGGCCTGCTGATACTCGTCGAACCACGCGGCCGGCATCTCGCGCAGGGTGCTCAGGAAATCGACGACGTTCTCGTCGTCGAGTTGCCTGAGTCCTTTCGCAAATGCCTGCGACAACAACCTGTCGCGCTTGCCGACCAGCGCATCGAGCAACTGGCGCTCCGGCGTGTCCGGCTCATGAAGCGACCGGTATGCGGCCAGCTCGCGGTTGCTCGCGGCGAGCAGCGCGTGGAGCCGCTTGATCTCGGTGACGGCCGGCTTGCCCGCGCTGATCAGCTGCTCGACGTCGGCCATGCCCACCCGGAACATCAGCAATCGCTCCGAGCTCGTCTTCAAGTGGACGACGGACGCCGTGTCGTCGCGGTACATCGCGTCGATCGCCGTGTTGCTCGTGGCGAGCGCCAGCACGGCGGCCGCAATGACCGACATCAGCAGGAACGTGCAGCCGGCGATGGTGGCGGCGAGTCCGCCGCGAATCGTGACGTTTCTGAACATGTTCGCCAATCAGGCTCGCGCGCGGCATCGGCACGCGCGAAGCGTCTCAGGAGGAATCGGAACAGACTCGATGGCCGGTCGTGCCACGGCACGCCGTCAATAGGGCTATCGGTCGCGCAGTCGCTTGTCTGCAATGCAGATGCGACGCCGTTCTGCTCGATTGCGACTTTTGCCTATCGCGTCCTTAACGAGATTCAATTGGCGAATCGTCTGATGAACCTTTTACATTGGCGGCGTTGCTTCGCAACCCACCTCAGTCAAGGAACATCAACGACATGTCACACTCCGCGAACCGACTTCTGCAAGGCGTGATCGCCGCGACCTGCGTCGCGCTGAGCGCCTCTCCGCATGCCGCCGAACTCACGCGCGACAACGGCTCGCCCGTCGGCGACAACCAGAACTCGCAAACGGCCGGACCGAACGGTCCCGCGCTGCTGCAGGACTCGCACCTCATCGAGAAACTCCAGCGCTTCGATCGCGAGCGCATCCCCGAGCGCGTCGTGCACGCGCGCGGCACCGGCGCATTCGGCGAATTCGTGCCGAGCGCCGACCTCAGCGACCTGACGACGGCCAAGGTCTTCACGCCCGGCACGAAGACGCCCGTGTTCGTGCGCTTCTCGACCGTGATGGGCTATCGCGGCTCGCCCGAGCAGGCGCGCGATCCGCGCGGCTTCGCGGTGAAGTTCTATACCGAGCAGGGCAACTGGGATCTCGTCGGCATCAACCTGCCGATCTTCTTCATCCGCGACGCGATCAAGTTCCCGGACTTCGTCCATGCGAACAAGCCGAGCGCGGTGACCGGCGTGCAGGACCCGAACCTCGCGTTCGACTTCTTCGCGCACGCGCCCGAAGCGACCAGCATGCTGACCCGGCTGTATACGGACGAAGGCATGCCCGACTCGTACCGGCACATGGACGGCTTCGGCGTGCACGCGTTCAAGCTCGTCAATGCCGACGGCAAGACGACCTACGTGAAGTTCCACTGGAAGAGCCAGCAGGGCATGCACGGGCTCCGTCCGCAGGACATTCCGGGCTCGATCGGCGCGGACTGGAACCTGATGACGAACGACCTGTACGGCGCGCTGAAGGCCGGCAAGTATCCGAAGTGGGATCTCACGATCCAGGTGCTGAATCCGTCCGACCTCGACAAGTTCGACTACAACCCGCTCGACGACACGAAGGTCTGGGCCGGCATTCCGGAACGCACGATCGGCACGCTGACGCTGAACCGCGTGCCGGACAACTACTTCGAAGCGACCGAGGAATCGGCGTTCGCGCCGTCGCGGATGGTGCCCGGCATCGAGCCGTCGGAAGACCGGATGCTGCAGGGCCGGATGTTCTCGTATGCCGACACGCAGATGTACCGTCTCGGCGCGAACTTCAATCAGTTGCCGGTCAACCGTCCGCGCGTGCCCGTCACGAACAACAACCAGGACGGCGCGATGAACTTCGGCGACCGCAAGGGTGAAGTGAACTACGAGCCGTCGACGCTGAACGAGCTCGCGCAGAACCCGCGCTACAAGTCCGCCGCGACGCCGCTGTCGGGCACGACGCAGCAGGCCGCGATCCACAAGACGCTGAACTTCCGGCAGGCAGGCGAGTACTACCGCGCGCTGTCCGCGCAGAGCCGGCAGGATCTCGTGACCGCGCTGTCGGGCGACCTGAATCACGTGACGAACGATGCGAACAAGTACGCGATGCTGTCGTACTTCTACAAGGCCGATGCGGACTACGGCACGCGCCTCGCGCGCGCGACGCACGCGGACGTCTCTCGCGTGAAGTCGCTCGCCGACAAGCTCGTCGAGAACTGATCGACTGATCGACGCGACGCAGCGAAGGCCGCGATGCGGCCTTCGTTTTCCCATCCGTCTGATCGCGCCGCGTGGCGACACGCGGCGCGCCTTGCCGATGAACAACCGATTCCGAACCGCCCTCTTTCGCACGCTCGCGATCGCGTGCACCGCCGTGCTCGCCGCGTGCGCGCAGACCGCGCCGCCCGCGGCCGTTCCGCATCCGGATGCGCACGCCGACCTGCGCCGCTACGACGACGCCTGGTTCGCCGCCGCGCGCCTCGGCCGCATCGACATCCTGCAGGCGCTCGTCGCCGCACACTATCCGATCGATGCGACGACGCGCGAAGGCTACACCGCGGTGATCCTCGCGGCCTACCGCGACCAGCCGCAAACGCTCGACTACCTGCTGCGAGCCGGCGCGGACCCGTGCGTCGGCGACCGCCACGGCAACACCGCGCTGATGGGTGCGCTGTTCAAGGGCGAGACCGCGATCGCGAAACGGCTGCTCGATACCCGCTGCCCGATCGACCAGACCAACCATGCCGGCGAAACCGCGCTGTCGTTCGCGGCGCTGTTCGGCAGGCTCGACCTGCTGCCGGTACTCGTCGCGCACGGCGCGAATCCGGATCACGTCGATGCGCTCGGCCGCACCGCGCTGCAGAACGCGATCCTGCAGGGTAACGATGCGGCCGTCGCGGCACTGGAAGCGGTCGGCGCGACGCCGAACGCCGACGTGACGCTGCGGATGCGGCCTTGACTGCGCGTCAGCCCGAGCAGGCCTTGCCGCCCGCCGCGCGATAGCCGTCCGCCTTCGCCTGACCTTCGGACATGTAGACGCCGCTCCTCGTGTTGCCGTAGTACGGCGAACCGGGACAGTGATACACGCCGGAACTCGTGTTCACCCACACCTGCACCCCGCCGCCGCCATCCGACGAGCCCGGCGCCTGCAGGTTGGCCGCGTTCAGCACCATCGCGAGCCGCACGCCGGCGCGGCTCAACTGCAGCGCGACGTCCTGCTGAGCGGTCGCGACGTAGTCGGCGGACAATGCATAGGCACCCGAACTATCTGGCGCAGGCAGCTTGCCGTACGCATCCCGCTTCGCGATGTCGAATGCCTCGAGCGACCAGTCGCGCGGCGTCTGCGACTGCCAGGTCGCGAGCTGGCTCGCCGTGATGTTGCCGGCCAGCTGCGTCGCGATCGTGCCGGCGTCGCTGCCCAGACCCTTGAGGAACGCCGTGTCCCAGTAGCTATGCAGCTTCCCTGACGCGATGCCCGGCGCCGACACCATCTTGTCGTTGCCGCCGCGATCGTTGTCGTCGCTCGAATGCAGCGGCTGGTGCAGGTCGCCGACGAAATGCAGCAGGAACTGCAGCGCGAGGAGACGCTCGGCGTCGCTCGTCTGTGGTGACGCGAGTTCCTTCGTGAACTGGTCGATCTTGTCGACCACGCACGCGTTCGCGGGCCCGGCCGACGCCGGCGTGTTGACCGGCAGCGGCGGATGCCCGTTGCACGCGGCGTCGATGTCGCCGTTGCTGATCTCGGTGTCGACGAAGTGCCAGTTGGCGGTGGCGGAATGCGTGGTGCGATAGCGGTCGGCCCAGGTCGCCTCGTTGGCGATGTCCGTCGCGGTCAGGCCGCTCGCGTCGTTCGCGAGCATCGCGTTGACCGCGGCGCGGGTCGTGCTGGTCAGATACTGATCGGCGATCTTCGCGACGATCTGATGCCCTTCGTCGCCCCACGCGAACGCGCGCGGCGCGATCGTCAGGAGCAGCGCGCCGCACGCCAGGTAACGGCGCGCGCGGTCGAGACGGCGACGGCGCGGCTGGCGGTTCGGTTGCTCGGCAGGTTCTGCCTGGGCCCTCGGTTGATGCATTGTCATTGTGCGTTTCTCCGGAGTTCCTGGATTGAGAAACGGCGCCCGATGCGGGCAACCGTCATCGTCATGACGACCAGAACGCGGGTCGGGGTGGGTCCTTCCTGTCTGCCAGTATCAATGGCATGACCGACACGCAGCAGCGCAACGCAGCCTCGACCGACGCGCACTGTCCGTCCCTACGCACCGGCAACGGCTGGCCGGTGTACAACAGAGGCAGGACTATACGCCGGGAATGTGACGGTGGTTGTCTGCATGCTTCGCGGCGGCTGAGGCATGCGTTGTGGTGACAAATGCGCGAGGACGCACGCCTGGAATGCGACGCCACCGAGTAAAACGAATTGTTCAAGAAAGTCAAATCAATGGCGCGCAACGTCAACCAAATTGGAATATAAATTTTCCGGAGCGCGCCACCCCATCCCTTCTTCAACTATAAAAAATGCTAGTTCAACCCAGTTGGCGTGGGGCCTAAAATCCAATCTACCTTAGCCGACGCACACCTTTGCAATTTAGGGCCAGGCCGCCGATTTATTTTCAAAATAGCTGACAAACATTTCATCGAAGAGTCAATGGCGCTCATCGCCAGAGGTTGCCACTAGATGGGGTGTTGATTCGCAAACCCGTCGACTGCAAGGCGCGCTGACGCATGCGCGCAACAGCGTCCAAATAAGGAACCGTATCGATCACACGTTTTAAAAAATGTTTGCAGCTCGACTTTTCCGCAATCAGCCCATATCGGGCGAAATATTCTGTCATGCGCCACGAAAACAAGGGGTCGAACATGTCAAAAATCTCGGTATTACGCATTCATCCCGCCATTGGAATGGCACGCGTCGGCAACAGTGAAGAATACTATATTGCACCGGAAACCTCGGCTGGCTTATCGACGGAAGCCTCGACATCCATTACGGGCGGACTCCCAATCAAGCCGGACACGGAAAATACGACGATTACCAGCAGTGACCTGCGTGATGCCGAAGGACGCCTTAAGCGGCAAGCGGCACGCTTCAGAATCGTTCTATCCGAGCAGGATACGGACCCCTATAATCAGTACCCCATGTATTCCGGGACGGAAATAAAAATTGGCTCAATTGTCGCCGGGAAAACCGTGATAGATATTGTATGGACAGTTCATCTCGCCAACAAGAAAGCCAATTGCTGGAGACTGGAGCCGCTTAAGAATGATGGACTGGCGGGACTTCCCGCTTACGAGGGCGGCAAACGTCCTGAGTTGCGCAATCTGGATTTTGGGTCCGATCCCAACAGCAAGGACAGGTTGCGAAAGCTGGTTATCGACGCGGGACCACGCGCCATCAAGGCGTCTCAAACGACGACCATCAAATTCGATAAATTCGGGACAGCAAGCTATGGCAGCACCAATGAATTCAAAAAAATCAAATCCCTGCCCAATTATCCAAAATCCTTTCCCGCCTCTGATGCGGTGAATCCGCTCCTGAACAATTCAACTGTCGCGCCTCCATCGGGCAGCAACCCGATCACGACGCTAGGCGAAATGACCACAGATCGCTACGGGCGCTTGCTCGTCATGGGTGGCTATGGCCGCGCATGCGGCTTCGACGCCCAAGGCAATGCGAATCCTGATGAGCCATTGAATCATGACGTCGATAATGACAATTGGCTTGACGATACTTCAGACGGTCCGGTTTCCGCGTTTCTCGTTTTCAATGATGGCAGCACGCGTGTCGTGGATAGCGATGCATGGGTAGTTTCGACCGATCCTTCATATGCTCCACAGATTAGAAATGTCGTTACGTTGTGGGACGATATTTTTACCACATGGACCGAGAAATTCCAATTGAACCCAACCCTCTACAGGCTCAAAAATTATCAACAAAGTTACCTTCCTAAATTCGATGACGAGATCCTTCCCATTCTTCAAGCAGCAGAACTGCAGAGATGGAGCACTAATTTGCCATGGAATACCCCCGGAGGGTCCGACTTTCACCGAGTCGATTCACTCAAGGAAAGTCCAAGCGCTACATTTAGCCAAATTCGAAACCCAAACGACCCCAATCAAGCATTGGAAAATAATTATTTGATGCCGCTTTCGCTCGGCGACAGTCAAAAAAGCTTCTTGACGCTGACCACGTTGCAGTATTTTCTTGTTGAGCAATGGGCAAATAAGCGATATTCCAATGACAAACCCAAGATGCTCGGCCTGGGCGAGGCGCTTGACAAGACAGTCCTGACGAATTGCCTGGGCGGGCGTCTTGGCCCTGGAATCGATATGACTTTTATCGTCCGCGATCCGAATCTATACAAGGCAGATTGGACGAATGACCCCAATACGCCCCCCAAAATGGCCCCGAAGATCGGGCCTTTTCGAATCAATGCACGCAAATTCGATTACAGCGCCGCAACCAAAGCCGAGCCATTCCTTAGCGTAGGCTATATACCGCTTGATCCCGATCACAAGGAAATAGAGCCAGGTGATCTGGGCAAATTCATGGCGATTCCCTGGCATACCGACTACAACTCATGCGCGACGCATTTGCCCGACCCTAACCCGGACGGAAACACGAACTTATATTGGTCGTGGCCTGCGCAACGGCCAGTGGCGGTGTACACCTACGATGACTTGGCCGCTGTTAAAGGTCAATCCAACCCACCTGCCACATTGCCGGATTATCAACGCTATTCTGTACGAGGAGAAGGCACGTGGGCCGGGACGGCGGACATGGTTGGGCGTTACCAGCAACGCAAAGGCATCCTGGTTAATTGGGACAAAATCGGCTTTGTCATACAAGGTCCCGCGATAAGAGGATACGACAGCAAGATTTGCCGGGAAAATTGGTACGTCGAAGTGGAGAGTCGTTTCGAAAAGGACTATAGCAACAAGGTCTATCCTTGGCCCAGCCAAGAAATTGATCCCCCTCCGACGTCAAACACGTGAGTCTCGAAGATCCATTCTTGCCTAATCGGTCGCGTACATGCTAACCGTTGAAAAATTGGCAGTGGCAAACCCAAGCAAGGTGCGCTATCAGGTAGCGGTGGTCGGTGGCGGGCCGGCGGGCGCCAGTTGTGCATTGGCATTGGCAAGGGCCGGCGTCGCCGACATCTTGATCGTCGAAGCGGGCTCGTACGGCAGCGTCAGGATTGGGGAGAGCATTCCGCCGGAAGGCCGGATGCTCTTCCGGAGTTTGGGTATCGACGCGGCATTCCTGGCGCAAGCGCATGAGCCGTGCTACGGAAGCTGCTCGTATTGGGGGAGTGACAAGCGCGGATACAACGATTTCCTGCTCAGCCCCCATGGACATGGCTGGCATCTCGATCGACGCAAATTCGACGAACTCCTGGCATCGCAGGCGCGTACCGCAGGCGTGGAATTGCTGACCGAGTGTTCGCTGTTGGCGTCCGAGCCGTCCAGCGGCGCCGGATACACGCTGAGCATAGGACGCGCCGGACAGGCTGTCTCGCGCGTACAAGCGGACTTCGTCGTCGACGCAAGCGGTGCGCACGCTGCGTTCGCCAGGCAGCGCGGCGCCAAACGCGTGAATTCGAATCCGCTTGTCTGCATTGCCGCAAGACTTCCACGATTCGATGCCGATGCGCCCTTTTCCAGGTTGACTCAACTTGAAGCCGTCGAGCAAGGCTGGTGGTACGTTGCATCGGTACCGGGCAACACGGTCGTCGTCATGCTCGCAACGCATGCGCAAGCGGTCCGAACGATGCGCCTGTATCAACCGGAACACTGGTACAGCCTGCTTGGCGCCACTTCCCATACATCGCGGCTGGTGCGTGGACTCAGTCCGAATCCACACGATCTCCATTTGAAGTCCTGCCCGGCGCCGTCCTACTGTTTGGACAAACTGTGCGGAGATCAGTGGCTTGCGATCGGCGATGCTGCATCGGCCTACGATCCCATCACGGCTCAAGGGATCGTCAAATCACTGATGAACGGTATTTCCGCGGCGAAGGCGATTCAGAATCGAATGGGCGGGAATCCTCGTGCGATCGAGGAATTCAAGCAGGCGCTGCGGATACAGTATCGTCAATATCTGAAGATGCGACACTACTTTTATTGTCTCGAGCGGCGTTGGCCGCAATCGGAATTTTGGCGAACCGTACAGCGTGAAGTTGAGATGCCGCACACGGCGCCTGGCCAGTGAGCGAACCGCTGATTCAGATCTGAACGAGGCACTATCAAATTTGCTAGCTGGTAGATCACCTTCGATTCTCATAATATCGGATACCTAAAAGTAAAATTTTCCCCGCACCACCAAGAAACGACGATGGCCGCCGAGGCCGACATAGTGTGATTTCCCTCTAGAATTAAAATGAGCAAGGAGTCCGCAATGAAACGATACGCTCTGCAGAGTCTACTGGCTCTGTCAGTAAGTCTCGCCATTGGTGCAATTATTGCAGTTAATCCGACTCATGTCTCACAGGCGCAATCCAACAAGACAGCGGCCGCCATACAGATCTCGTCATCGGTCCCAAGCGAATTGAACCCGCCGTTCAACGACAAAGGTGGCGGCGCACCGACGGCGACGCCAGAGCAGGCCGCGGCATTTGCATGGCAGGAGTTCATCGCGCTGAACTGGCCGGCGGGTCCGCAGGAGGGCAAAATCGGGCAGCGGGATGCGCCGTCATCGAAATACAGGTTCGGTGATCCCAGCTATACCGGTCCTCTGGTATGGGAAACGTTTCGGAGCAAAGTCGAGATCTTTCCTGGCAACTTCCAATTCAAATCCGGCATGCCTACGTACGGTCCGCCGCCGGGCTATCCCGGCGTAAAAGATCCGTCGCTCGGATATGATGCGCTGCCCGCCTACAACTACGGCACGTCCATTCAGGCATGCCGACCCTCGCAGCAGCGCAACAGTACGCCCTGGATCAATCTAGACGAAACTGATCAGATCACGCTTGCCAACATGTTCGCGGGCGTCGTCGACAGTACTCAGGCAAGCGGTAACAGTGCGCCGCAGCTTATCCGCTTTCTTGCAAAGGCCAATCGCTCGGAATACGTCTATGTCGCGGGCAATAGCGATCCGAATGATTCATCGAAGCAGTGGTGGGCCAGCATTCCGTCAAACGTCGTCACGGATACGAAGAACTATCTGGCGAAATACAAGACGAGTCCGCCTAATAACGGAACCAAAGGAAGCAAAACTTATGTCAGCCTGCCGGACGGAACGATCGAGATCAAGGCAGGATGGCGTCAGCTCAGCGCCGACGAAATCAAATCCGGCCGGTTTCACATGCAATTGGTTCGTTTTTACGAGAAGGTCGGGACCACCGGCACCAAGTGCTTTCGCGATGCGATGTGGGGGTTGGTCGCCCTGCACATCATCCAGAAAACACCCTCCGCGCCGTATTTCATCTATGCGACGTTCGAGCAAGCAGACAACCTTCTGACGTCGGACGGCAAGCCCGTCGAAGACGCCGACGGCCAGGTCATCGGCTCACCCGCTGCAACCGCCACGACACCACAAGTTTGCCTCGTCGATCCGCAACCGGCCTCGCAGCCACAAGGTCAGGAAATTCCCAGCAACCTCGGCTCGGTCATCCTGACCTCCGATCCTGATCGTTGTCGGCCGCTAACCAACGCAAGCTACTGCAAAGCGCCCGGGAAACAGCTCTATTACCGCAATGAACAAAGCATGAATCCGAGCGGTGGATACATTTGCGTGAACAAACGCGACAACGCCATTCCTGACTACGTCGTCAAAGCCAACATGCAAGCCCACGCTGCTATTGCGGACCATCTCAAGCAAGCGGGCATCCCCACCTCGCCGTGGATGGCGTACAAGCTGATCAACGTCCAGTATTTTCCGTACGACAAGAATCCCGATCGCAACAAGCCTAACGGTTCCCCCTACACTCCTGCGAGCGCTCCGTATAGTGCTTCGAATCCGGCTGCGTCGAGCTATTACATGGCGAACATCGTCGTGGAAACGAACCGCTCGTTGCAAATGTTCAGTGGCGGTCTGTCGCCCAACGTCAGCACCGACTGGAACCAGGACGGCTCGAAGCACAAGAACACTTATTACGGCGGGGTGTTCCACAACATGGGAGGGTGCATGGGCTGTCACGGCAGCCAGGGCCAGAATCCTGCAGGTCAGGCCGGCGACTTCAGCGTGATCCTGGCACGCGGCACGGTAAGCTCACCCGAAGCTCCGGCGGCCGAAACGGCCGGCGGACTTGCGTCTGCCTTGCGTAATCGAAGCTTGAAGTAGCCCATACCACAACATTTCTCCACGAAAGAGGATGCAAATGACAAACGACCATGCACATGAAGCACAGAGCGGCCAAACCCAGGTCACATGGAACAATGGCATTAAGCAGATGTTCACGCAAAAGGACATTGATTGCATGAAAAAAAGAGGGCTCGATTTGAGCAGTTATACCGCCGTCAGGAGCAATGCGTCCAATATCTACACGCGAGTCAAGAGCGGATCGATGCCCGAGCCCAGCTCGGGCGAGAGTCCCTGGTCTCAAGACATGGTGAACCAGTTCCTCAGTTGGTGGCAAAATGGCTGCCCGGAGAATTAATCCGCATTCGAAGTCGCGCGGCGCCGTACTCGGCGACCATTTTGCCGATATATATAGACTTATATTTGATGCTTCCTCGGAGTGTCGCACGATCGTGCGACACTCCGATTTTGTGTTGAAATAATTTCCCCAATGTGCCTTGTCATTGCCAGGCTCGACGGTAGACGAAAATACTCCCGCCAGTGGCCTCATTAATTTATTCGCGCCTTTTGCTCAAGCCGCAGCGATACTGAGCGGGATCGCCTTCGCCCCCGCTTCAGCTCAATCATGAAATCCGCCCACGACTGCATCATCAAGCGACGTTCCTTGACGAATTGATGAATTTCGCGCGGTTGCATGCCGAGCCAAGCGCATCCGGTACGGCGTGCGCCAACTGGTGTTCAATGACCTCCGGCTTCTGCTCAAGCGCTTCGTGCAGGATGGTGCGGGCTATCGCGCGAAAATCGTGGCCGGTAATTGCCGTGCGTTCGTCGCAGCCCAAACGGCGCAGCGCTGCGTTGATCGCGGCTTCGCACTTCGGCCGTGCAGCCGAACGAGCGCCGGGAAAAGCTCGAGCTCGCACCGACTTCATTCGGCTTGACGAAGCTCGCCGGCACGAACGAACGGCATCGGCGCAAGCGCGTCCCCCTCGAACGTATTGTCGGCGTTCAGCTTGGCGGTGCGTTTCGCGATTGTCGTCGCTCCGTTCGGACGACGCCTACGGCAAGCTTTGCGCGGGCTTCGTCGCGCCTTTTGCGGGCCGTCGCCAGCGTTACGGCAAGGTTCTTGCGACCGGGAAGGAATTCGGAGGAAGCGATCCTGGTGCCGGGGACCGGACTCGAACCGGCAAGCCAGTTAAGGCGGCGGATTTTCGTCACACTGCTTCTTTCAAAGCCGGCATCGTCTAAGCGATGCCGTTCGTGCGCTGGACTATGCCTTCGCCAT
Source organism: Burkholderia ubonensis subsp. mesacidophila (assembly GCF_002097715.1). Classification (NCBI taxonomy): domain Bacteria; kingdom Pseudomonadati; phylum Pseudomonadota; class Betaproteobacteria; order Burkholderiales; family Burkholderiaceae; genus Burkholderia; species Burkholderia ubonensis. The sequence continues at coordinate 1,328,772 of NZ_CP020737.1, read as the reverse complement.
CGCGCGCGGGCTCGTGTGGTTGCCCGTGCGCCTTAGGCGCCCCCCGTCTAGTCTCTACACCTTCCTCGCGTGCGCCGCGAGGCTTGGCTCGGCGTTGCCTCGATGCCGCGCATCAGGGGTTTCGCCGAATTTGAAGGGTTCTGCACCGGCCGTTTCCGGCCGGGCACTCAATCTTTTAAGTCCGCTATGTTTACCAATTTCATCACCCCGGCAAGGGCGGACGGGATTCTACCACTGCTCGCGCGCGCGGTCCGCATTTGACCCTGCCGAACGCATCCGCTCCCGCGACTTCCACACCTTCCGCCGATACAATACGTGCGCTGCCCCGCCGCCACATCCTTCACACGATTGTGCGCACCCGCCTGCCGATTTGCCCCCGATTGCGCGTCATCGGACGGTCATAAACGTTCTCGATAATTCCCTCGCCGAAAACGTTTACATCGTGCTTTCTCCATGACCCCGACCATCAAGGATGTCGCCGCGCTCGCCGGCTTCTCGATCGCCACCGTGTCGCGCGCGCTCAACGCGCCGCACACCGTCAGCCCCGCGACGCTCGTCGCGATCCGCACGGCCATCGACACGCTGAAATTCCGCCCGAGCCCGCTCGGCCGCCAGCTGCGCGGCGAGCGCACGCGCCTGATCGGCGTCGTGCTGCCGACGCTCGCGAACCCGGTGTTCGCCGACTGCCTGCAAGGCATCGACGAGCTCGCGACCGCGGCCGGCTTCAAGCTGATCCTGATGACGACCGAATACGACGCGGCGCGCGAGCGCCACGCGATCGAAACGCTGCGCGAGCAGCGCGTCGAAGGGCTGATCCTGACCGTCGCCGATGCCGACACGCATCCGCTCCTCGACATGCTCGACCACGACGGCCCGCATTACGTGCTGATGCACAACGACACGCAGCGCCGTCCGTCGGTGTCGGTCGACAACCGCCTTGCCGCCTACGACGGCGTGCGCATGCTGACGGCCCGCGGCCATCGCCGCGTGCTGATGCTCGCCGGCTCGCTCGCCGCGTCGGATCGCGCGCGGCAGCGGCATCTCGGCTACGCGCAGGCGCTCGACGAAAGCGGCGTCGCGCCGCTGCCGCCCGTCGAGATCGACTTCAACGCGCCCGAGCTGCCCGATGCGGTGCTCGCGCACCTGACCGCGCGCGCGACACGCCCCACCGCGCTGTTCTGCAGCAACGACCTGCTCGCGATGGTGGTGATGCGTGGCCTCCGGCGCGCCGGCTTCTCGGTGCCCGACGACATCTCGGTGCTCGGTTTCGACGGCATTGCGATCGGCGAGCTGCTCGCGCCGCCGCTCGCGAGCGTCGCGACGCCGAACCGCGACATCGGCCGCCATGCGTGGCTGCGCCTCGTCGAAAGCATCGGCGGCGCGGCCATCGAACGCACGTCGCTGATCCTGCCGCACGCGGTGCGCGACGGCGCGACGGTCGCGAAGATCACGCCGGCCGACCTGCGCGTGCGCGAAGCCTGATCGCAAGATCAGCACCCCCGCCGCTCCCCACCCGCTCCCCCGGAGACCACCACGTGACACTTCGACTGAAGTCCCTGCTGCGCGCGCTCGCCGCGCCGCTCGCCTGCGCCGCGCTCCTCGCAGGCGCGCCCGTCGCGCACGCGGAAGACACCGCGATCTGCTACAACTGCCCGCCCGAATGGGCCGACTGGGCCGCGCAGATCGCGGCGATCAAGCAGAAGACCGGCATCCGCGTGCCGTTCGACAACAAGAACTCGGGCCAAGCGATCGCGCAGCTGATCGCCGAACAGAAGAGCCCGGTCGCGGACGTCGTCTATCTCGGCGTGTCGTCGGCATTCCAGGCGAAGGACAAGGGCGTGATCGCACCGTACAAGCCCGCGCACTGGAACGACGTCCCGGCGAACCTGAAGGACCCGCAGGGCTACTGGTTCGCGATCCACTCGGGCACGCTCGGCTTCTTCGTCAACAAGGACGCGCTCGAAGGCAAGCCGGTGCCGCGCTCGTGGGCGGACCTGCTGAAGCCCGAATACAAGGGGATGGTCGGCTATCTCGATCCGTCGAGCGCGTTCGTCGGCTACGCGGGCGCGGTCGCCGTCAACCAGGCGCTCGGCGGCAGTCTCGACAACTTCAAGCCGGGCCTCGACTGGTTCCGCAAGCTCAAGGCCAACGCGCCGATCGTGCCGAAGCAGACCGCATACGCGCGCGTGCTGTCGGGCGAGATTCCGATCCTGCTCGACTACGACTTCGACGCATACCGCGCGAAGTACAAGGATCACGCGAACGTCGAGTTCGTGATTCCGCAGGAAGGCACGATCGCGGTGCCGTACGTGATGAGCCTCGTGAAGGGTGCGCCGCATGACGGGAACGGCAAGAAGGTGCTGGATTTCGTGCTGTCCGACGAAGGCCAGAAGCTGTGGGCGAACGCGTATCTGCGCCCGGTGCGCGCACAGGCGATGAGCGCCGACGTCGCGTCGAAGTTCCTGCCGGCGAGCGACTATGCGCGCGCGAAGGCCGTCGACTTCGGCAAGATGGCCGCGGGTCAGCAGGCGTTCGGCCAGCAATACCTGCAGATCATGCAGTGACGGTGGAACGCGACCGATGCTCGACCTGACTTTCCCGCTGCGCTGGCGCATCGCGCTCGTCGCGCCCGCGCTCGCGGTGTTCACCGCGTTCTGGCTGCTGCCGATGGCGTCGCTCGCGCAGGTGTCGGCCAACGGCGCGTTCTTCACGCAATACGCGGCGCTGCTCGGCAACGCGCGCTACATGAAGAGCCTCGGCGAGACGGTCGCGCTGTCGGCGGCCGTCACGCTCGCGACGCTCGCGCTGTCGACGATCGCAGGCCTCTTGCTCGCGCGCCGCGAGTTCGCCGGCAAGCGCGTGCTGCTCGCGCTGCTCACCTTCCCGCTCGCGTTTCCGGGCGTGGTCGTCGGCTTCATGGTGATCATGCTCGCGGGCCGGCAAGGGCTGATCGGCATGCTGTCCGCGAAGCTCACCGGCGACAAGTGGGTGTTCGCGTATTCGGTCGCGGGCCTGTTCGCGGGCTACCTGTACTTCTCGATTCCGCGCGTGATCGTCACCGTGATCGCGGCGGCGTCGAAGCTCGATCCATCGCTCGAGGAAGCGGCGCGCTCGCTCGGCGCGTCGCCGTGGCGGATCCTGTGCGACATCGTGCTGCCGGCGCTCGCGCCGGGCCTGATCGCGGCCGGCGCGATCTGCTTCGCGACCGCGATGGGCGCCTTCGGCACCGCGTTCACGCTCGCGACCGACCTGAACGTGCTGCCGATGACGATCTACACCGAGTTCACGCTGAACGCGAACATCGCGACGGCCGCCGGCCTGTCGATCGTGCTCGGCGTCGTCACGTGGGCCGCGCTCGCGCTCGCGCGCCAGTTCACCGGCCACACCGCGGCCGCGGCCGCCTGAGGTGCATCCGATGCATTCGCTTTCCGATTCCTCCGCGCCGTCGCCCGCCCCGGTCCGCGCGAACGGCGCGGCGCGGCGCGCGCCGCGCGTGACCGGCGCACGCGCGATCGCCGCGCTGCAATGGCTCGTCACGCTGCTGCTGTGCGCGTTCCTGATCATCCCCGTCGTGATGTCGGTGCTCGCGGGGCTGACCGTCAACTACTTCCGCGGCGTGTCGAGCGGCCTTACGCTGCGCTGGCTCGAACAGGTGTGGCAGCAGTATCACGGCTCGGTCGTGCTGTCGCTCGCCGTCGCGTTCGCGACGCTCGCGATCGTGCTCGCCGTCGGCGTGCCGGCCGGCTACGCGCTCGCGCGCAGCAAGGGCCGCTTCGCGCGCGTGATCGAGGAAGCGCTGGTGCTGCCGGTCGCGCTGCCGGGGCTCGCGTCCGCGCTCGCGCTGCTCGTCGTCTACGGCGGCTTCACCGCGTTCCGGATGAGCCTGTGGTTCATCGTCGCCGGCCACGTCGTGTTCACGCTGCCGTTTATGGTGCGCGCGGTCGCGGCCGTCGCGGCGGGCGCCGACCTGCGCACGCTCGAGGAAGGCGCGGCGAGTCTCGGCGCGTCGTTCGTCACGCGCTTCGTCACGATCGTGCTGCCGAACCTGCGGCCCGGCATCGTCGCGGGCGCGCTCGCGGTGCTCACGCTGTCGATCGGCGAGTTCAACCTCACGTGGATGCTGCACACGCCCGACACGAAGACGCTGCCCGTCGGGCTTGCCGACACCTACGCGTCGCTGCGCCTCGAAGTCGGCAGCGCGTACACGATCCTGTTCCTGCTGATGACGCTGCCGCTCCTCGTCGCGATGCAGTGGCTCGGCGTCGATCCGTCCGGCACGCGCGCGGTCAAGCGCGCCAAACGTTGAATCGGCTAAACCCGTTGCCCTTATGAAACTCGATTCGATCCCGATCACCCTGACCCGCTGCGCGAAGACCTTCCGCGGCACCCGCGTGCTCGAGCCGCTCGACCTGTCGATCGGCGCGGGCGAGACACTCGTGCTGCTCGGGCCGTCCGGCTGCGGCAAGACCACGACGCTGCGCCTGATCGCCGGCCTCGATACGCCGGACGCGGGCGGCGCGATCCTGTTCGGCGGCGACGACGTCACCGCGCTGCCGATCGAACGCCGCCAGGTCGGCATGGTGTTCCAGAACTACGCGCTGTTTCCGAACCTGACGGTGCGCGGCAACGTCGGCTACGGACTGAAGATCCGCAAGACCGAGCCGCGCGTGCTGCGCGAGCGCGTCGACGACCTGCTCGCGATGATGCGGCTCGACGCGCACGCGGAGAAACCGATCGACCAGCTCTCCGGCGGCCAGCGCCAGCGGGTCGCGCTGGCGCGCGCGCTGGCGGTGCGCCCGCGCGTGCTGCTGCTCGACGAGCCGCTGACCGCGCTCGACGCGAAGCTGCGCGACGCGCTGCGCCGCGAGATGAACGCGCTGCTGCGCGAGCTGGGCGTGACGACCGTGTACGTGACGCACGACCAGGCCGAGGCGATGGAACTCGGCGACCGCATCGTCGTGATGAGCGCGGGCCGCATCGAGCAGATCGGCACGCCGCGCGACATCTACTACCGGCCCGCGAACCGCGCGGTCGCGCAGTTCATCGGCACGCTGAACCGCATTGCGGGAGAATGGCGGGACGGTGCGCTCGTGACGACGGGCGGCAGGCTCGTCACGCCGCACGCCGCCGACGAATGGTTCTTCCGGCCGGAAGACGCGCAGCTCGCCGATCCCGCGCATGCGCCGCTGCGCGGCGCGGTCAGCGGCTGCGCGTTCCTCGGCGAGCGCACCCGGCTCACGATCGAGCACGCGGCGCCGGACGCGCTCGTGATCGACGTGCCGGGCCGCATCGAGCTCGCGCGCGGCACGGCCGTCGGCATCGCGATCGCGGCCGACGGGCTGATCGCGCTCGGCGCGTGACGCACCCCACTTACGACAAAAACACGATCCGAGGAACGACGATGTTGCTTGCCCAAATCAGCGATCTCCACATCAAGCGGCCCGGTCAGCTCGCATACCAGCGCGTCGACACGGCCGCCGCGCTCGCGCGCTGCATCGCGCGCCTGAACGCGCTCGAACCGCGCCCCGACGCGGTGCTCGTCACCGGCGACCTGGTCGATTTCGGCCGCGACGACGAATACGCGCAATTGCGCGACCTGCTCGCACCGCTCGAGATTCCCTATTACCTGATGGTCGGCAACCACGACGACCGCGCGGCGTTGCGCCGCGCGTTCGCCGATCGCCCCGAGTGGCAGGACGGCGAGTTCGTGCAGTACGCGCTCGACGTCGGCGCGGTGCGCGTGCTCGCGCTCGATTCGCAGGTGCCCGGCGCGAGCGCCGGCGACCTGTGCGACGCGCGCCTCGCGTGGCTCGCCGACCAGCTCGACGCCGCGCGCGACCGGCCCGTGATCGTCGCGCTGCATCACCCGCCGTTTGCATCGGGGATCGGCCACATGGATGCGCTGCGGCTCGCGCCCGCTGCCGCCGCGAAGCTCGACGCGCTGCTGCGCGGCCATCCGAACGTCGAGCGCGTGCTGTGCGGCCACGTGCACCGGACGATGTTCGCGCGCTTCGGCGGCACGATCGCGTCGGCCGTGCCGGCGCCCGCGCACCAGGTCGCGTTCGACCTGCGCGACGGCGCGCCGTCGGCGTTCCGGCTCGAGCCGCCCGCGTTCGCCGTGCATCGCTATACGCCGGATGCCGGCGTGATCACGCATCACGTATACGTCGACGAAGGTGACGGCCCGTATCCGTTCTACGAACCGACGGGCGAGCTCGTCGACTGAGCGCGGCCGCGGCAGCCTGTCCGGCGCCGCGGCAACCCTGAGCGCAGCGCGCACCCCAACTGCTCCGCCGGGCCGGCGCGCGCGCTCGGCCCGGCGAAGCCATGACCGGCACGTTTCGCACGGCTCCGGTATCATCGGCTCCCCCGACCGCCGCCCGGCGCGCGCCGGCGCCAGCCGCCGCGGCCGAGCGGGTCACGCCACACCCGAGCGCCCCGTATCGCCATGTCATCCGAAGCCCCCGGCCGTCCGACCGACGGCGCCGCCTCGCCCCACTATTCGCGCAGCCTGCTGTTGCTGCTCGCGACGATCGCGGGCGTGTCGGTCGCGAACATCTACTACAACCAGCCGCTGCTCGACAGCTTCCGCGCGGCGTTTCCGGATCGCGCGTCGTGGATCGGCGCGATACCGACCGCGACGCAGCTCGGCTACGCAGCCGGGATGTTCCTGCTCGCGCCGCTCGGCGACCGCTTCGACCGCCGCCTGCTGATCCTGCTGCAGATCGCCGGCCTGTCGGTCGCGCTGATCGCGGCCGCCGCCGCGCCGTCGCTCACGGTGCTCGCCGCGGCGAGCCTCGCGATCGGCGTGCTCGCGACCATTGCGCAGCAGGCGGTGCCGTTCGCCGCGGAAATCGCGCCGCCCGCCGCGCGCGGGCAAGCGGTCGGCACCGTGATGAGCGGCCTGCTGATCGGGATCCTGCTCGCGCGCACGGCCGCCGGCTTCGTCGCCGAGTATTTCGGCTGGCGCGCGGTGTTCGGCGCGTCGGTCGCCGCGCTCGTCGCGCTCGCCGCGGTGATCGTGCTGCGCCTGCCGAAGAGCTCGCCGACGTCGACGCTGCCGTACGGCAAGCTGCTCGGTTCGATGTGGCATCTCGCGGCCGAGTTGCGCGGGCTGCGCGAAGCGTCGCTGACGGGCGCCGCGATCTTCGCGGCGTTCAGCGCGTTCTGGCCGGTGCTGACGCTGCTGCTCGCCGGCGCGCCGTTCCATCTCGGGCCGCAGGCGGCGGGCCTGTTCGGCATCGTCGGCGCGGCGGGCGCGCTCGCCGCGCCCTATGCGGGACGCTTCGCCGACAAGCGCGGGCCGCGCGCGATCATCTCGCTCGCGATCGCGCTGATCGCGCTGTCGTACGTGATCTTCGCGCTGTCCGGCGCGAGCATCGCCGGGCTCGTGATCGGCGTGATCGTGCTCGACGTCGGCGTGCAGGCCGCGCAGATCTCGAACCAGTCGCGCATCTATGCGCTGAAGCCTGACGCGCGCAGCCGCGTCAACACGGTGTACATGGTGTGCTATTTCATCGGCGGCGCGCTCGGCTCGTCGGTCGGCGTCGCCGCGTGGCGCGCGTTCGGCTGGACCGGCACGTGCGCAGTGGGGCTGGTGTTCGCCGCGCTCGCGGGCACGTGCCACTACCGGGGCGGCAAGCGCGGCGGCTAAACGCCGGCCGCGCCGCGCGCCGCCGTCAAGCGTCGACTGCCGGGGCGCCGGGTACCGGCTTGGCGGTCGACGCCGACGCATAGGTCGTTACCGGCGTCGGTTCGGGTGCGGAAGCAGACGTCGTTGTCTGCGTCGGTGCAGGTGCTGCCGCAGGCGCCTGCACCGACGCGGGTGCGGTCACCGGCGTCGAGACGCTCGGCGAAGCCGTCTGCGACACACGCCGGCGCGCCGGGTCGAACACGAACGACAGCCCGACGCTGCCGAGGATCGCGACCGTCGCGATCACGGTCGCCATCGTCACGGGCTCGCCGAGCATCAGCGCACCGATCGCGACCGCGACGATCGGGTTCACGTACATGCAGCTGCTCGCGATGATCGGGCTCGTATGACGAATCAGGTAGCCGTACGCGACATACGCGGCCATCGTGCAGAACACCATCAGATACAGGAACGCGAACGCCGGCCCCACCGCGAGGTGCTCGATGCGCTCGCCGAGCAGCCAGGCGGCAACGGTCGACATCAGGCCGCCGAGGCCGATCTGCAGCGACGTGGACAGGAACAGGTCGGACGGCAGCTTGAGCCGCGTCGACAGATGCGCGCCGCCCGCCCAGAACAGCGCGCCGGCCAGCACGCAGATCGTGCCGAGCGCCGAATTCGCGGCCGCCGCGCCGCCTGAATTCAGCACGAGGATGCCGACCATCCCGAGCGCGACGGCCACCCATTCGCCCTTCGTCACGCGCCGCCCCGCGACGGCCGCGATCACGGTCGCGAACAGCGGCACCGTGGCGACCATCACCGCGGCCGAGCCGCTGCTGACGGTCCGCATCCCGAGCGCGATCGTGCCGGACGACAGCGCGACGAGCATCGTGCCGACGATCGCCGTGTTGCGGATCTCGACGAGCGTCGGCCATTCCGGCTTGCGCCGCAGCGCGAAGATGAACAGGCCGATGCCGCCGAGCAGGTTGCGCAGCCCCGACAGCAGCAGCGGCGGGAACGACTGCAGCGCGAAGTGCAGGCCGCTGTAGGTCGAGCCCCACACGAAGTAGATGAACACGAGCGCGAGCGCGACGCGTCCGCCGCGGCTTTGCGGCAGGCGAATCGGGTGGCGGGCGAAGAAATCGAGGAGTCGGTCGAGCGGCGTCATCGTTCAGCCTGCCCGCACGGCGCGCCGCGTGCTCCGCTGAAAGACGCCGGAAGAACCGGCAAACGGCCCGGACAAGACCGGGACGGCGGGAGCGAACGTGCGGAACGACATGACAATGCGAACGGCGACGAAGTAAGCCGGCGGGGCCGGCGGCAGAGGGACAGAAAATGTGCGCCGCCGCTGCGGCGGCGCATGCCCGGCATTATGGCATCAAGGATTCGAAAGGAAGCGGGGGTCCTGCCTGAAAGGTTGCAGACTGACGTTTCGGCGCGACACCCCGGGGCCGGTACGACCCGCGTTTAGCGGACCGTCTCGACCTGCACCACCGCGCCGCCGTCATCGGCTGACAGCACGGTGATGCGCCACCCGGACACCGTGTCGACGAGCGACTTGCCGGGCATCAACGGCGCATCCTTCGTGCCGTCCTTGCTGTCCGGAGTCGCATCGACGAGCGTGTTCTGAATGCCGCTGCCCGGATAGCGGACGATCCGCACGGCCACGCCATTGACGAACGGCGACGTGTCTGGCCAGTCTTCATACGTGCCCTTCGCTCCCTGCGGACGACGAAATTCGAGCAGCAGGTAGGAGCCGTCGCCGCGCGACAGGCGATAGCCCTGCTTGCCGGGCAGCGCGCTCCAGAGCGGGGCCAGGCGGTACGTACCCGGCGTCATGAGCAGCGGTACGTCGGTGTCGTCGAGCCACCCCGCAAACAGCTGGTAATCGACGGGATACATACGCCGGCCGCCACCGCCCAACGTATCGGCCGGATCGTCGATGCCGCCCGTCACGCAGCCGGCGCCGAGCATGACGGCGCCGCCCTCGATCGGGCAATTCCGCAGCGAATCCGGATGCCCCGCGCCCAGCCCGTGACCGAATTCGTGCGCCCACATCCAGTACGCGTGACCGGAGCCGTTCGACAGAACCCATTGCCCCGGCCGCGCCGCCAGTCCGGCGAATTTGCATTCGCTGGAGCGCGGGAAGTCGACGAACAGGTAGTCGAACGCGCCGGGATCGACGCCTCGCACCCGCGCGGCGGCCCTCGCCTGATCGAGGATGGCGCGCGAATTGCAGCCGGCCGGGAATGCGCCGAGATCGACGTCCGCGAGCATCGTGCCGCCGAGCGTCAGTTTGCCGCGCGACGCCAATCCGACATAGTGCGCGAGCGAACCGAAATTCGCGCCGTCGCCAAAGACAGCCTTGCGGATCGGCTCGGCAGGATTCGCCGTCTGGCCCGTGAAATGCGCCGACATCAACAGCACCCGGCGATCGCCCGTCACGATTCGTGCCGGCGACGGCAACTCGCCATCGTAGGTCCAGCGTGCGGCCGGCTGCTCGGCGGCCGGCCGCATGGCGAGCGTGCGGTCCGTCGATTGCAGCGAAGCGCCCCTGCCGAGATCCGACCAGTGCTTGTTCAGCATCGTGAACGAGCCGTTCACGTCGACGTCCGCGCGCCACAGCCGCGTCGTCGGATAATCCGTGCCGTCGCACGGCCACATGTTGACCGTGCCCGGGTTCGACGGGGCCGCGCGCAGACAGACGTCCCTGCCCTGCGATTCGGCGAACACGTTCTTCACCTTGAAATGGCCATTCCCGGCCCGCACCATCCGCCAGCGCTGCGCGTCCGCTCCCGAACACGACTGGAATCCTACATACGAGCCGTTGCTCGTCGAAACCGCCAGGCAAAGATGCTCTCCGGTGGCCAGGTTCCTGATAGAGAGACTCATGTCGACCGGCGCGGGCGGATCGGGCGGTGACGATGGCTCGAGCGGCGCGGGCGGATTCGGCGCCGGTGGCGGCTCGGGCGACTGAGGATGCACCGGATCCGGAGGCGCCCCCGGCTCGTCGGACACCGCGACGGTATCCGCAACGACCTCTTGCTCCTGCGGCACCGCCTTTTCCTGCTCGACGACGGTGGGCACGTCGGAACCCTCCCCCCCGCAGGCCGACAACGCCACACCCGCGACCGCGCAAAGCAAACTGAACGACCAAACACGCCGGAATACGACAAGACTCATATTCGATGATCAACCATGTAACAACTTGACAGGGAAACCGCGCGCGACCCAACCAGCCGGGCACCTGCGCCCGGTCTTCCGATTCGCAGTGCGGAAAAACGAGATGGACTTCACTGCACCTCAATGCGGATTGATCGACGCGTGCTACGGCAACGGGTGCGGCACAAGCGGCACAAGCGGCACAAGCGGCACAAGCGGCACAAGCGGCCCGTGCGAACGCGTCGCGACCGCGGAGAGCCAATGCTAGATTCCGGACGATCCGCGAGCAATCAGACATGTCCGAAATTCGTCAGCATCCGTCACGCCGGAAACGGCAACCGGCAAACGAGAACATGCGGAACGACGTGAGACTGCGAACGGCGACGAAGTGAACCGGCATGGCCGGCGGCAGGGGCGCGCCTATCCGCGTGAAATAAATTGGAAAGCTGTTTAGGCATTATTTGAAAGGCTGTTGACTGACGTTTTCTCACGACATTGAATATTTGATCCTGTTGGTTCATTTTTCCTAATGAACCGATTCGCGTTGCCGTATACCCGGCCATCAACCCCGCCCACATGATGGGTTTTCAGCTTAATAAGCTGACGAATGCGTCGATGCGGGCCCGGGAAGCAACAGGTTTTTCTCACATGGGTAGCTGGGTATGAACAAGTTGACAGGCACCATCAAGCTCAAGATCGCGGTCGCATTCGGCGCTTGCGTGATCGTGATGATCGCGATCGGGCTGGAAGGAATACGGGGGCTCGCGACGCTGAGTTCCGACATGAGCGCGATGTACACCGACAGCACGGTGCCGATCGAGGACCTGGCGAACACCCAGGCGGGTGCGCTGCAGATGCGCCTGAACCTGGAGCGGCTGGCCGCGACGCATGACGCGGCCGAGGTGAAGACCATCGCCGAGCGCACGCGCGAGCGCGAGAAGAAGGTGCTGGCCGCGTGGAACGACTACTACCCGGCGAAGGTGACGGCCGCCGACGAGCGCAAGATCGCGGACCGGATCGCCGGCCAGCTCGGCGATTTCCGCGCTCTCGCATCGACCGCGCTCGGCGCGGCCGAATCGGGCAACGCCGACGCGACGGCCGCGGCGGTCGACAAGCTCCGCCCGCTCGGCACCGCGCTCGCCGACAGCATCGACGAGGACATCACGATCAACGCGAAGCAGGTCAAGGAAGCGGCCGACCAGGGCAACGACACGTCCCATATGCTGATGTGGGCGTCGCTCGGCACCCTCGCGATCGGCGTGGCTGCGGCGATCGGCGCATGGCTGTATCTGCAGCGCGCGATCACGCAGCCGCTCGGCGCCGCGATGAACACCGCGCAGCGCATCGCCGAAGGCCACCTCGAGAACGCGATCGAGATCCGCTCGAACGACGAATTCGGCCGCCTGCTGCTCGCGCTGCGCCAGATGGACACGCATCTCGCGGACATCGTGCGCGGGATCAAGGCGTCGAGCGAATCGATCTCGGTCGCGTCGAGCGAGATCGCGGCCGGCAACATGGACCTGTCGTCGCGCACCGAGGAGCAGGCCGCGTCGCTCGAGGAAACCGCCGCGAGCATGGAGGAGCTGACCGCGACGGTCAAGCAGAACTCGGAAAACGCGCGCCAGGCGACGACGCTCGCGACCAATGCGTCGGAGGTCGCCGACAACGGCAGCGAGGTCGTGCAGCGCATGCTCGTGACGATGACCGAAATCAGCGCGAGCTCGTCGAAGATCGCGGACATCACGGGGCTGATCGAAAGCATCGCATTCCAGACCAACATCCTCGCGCTGAACGCCGCGGTCGAGGCCGCGCGCGCCGGCGAACAGGGCCGCGGCTTCGCGGTCGTCGCGGGCGAGGTGCGCAGCCTCGCGCAGCGCGCGTCGAGCGCCGCGAAGGAAATCAAGGAGCTGATCCAGCGCTCGGTCGAGACGGTCCGTGACGGCTCTGAACAGGCGGAAGCGGTCGGCCGCACGATGGGCAACGTGCAGCAGGCGATCCGCCGCGTCGCCGACATCAACGCGGAGATTTCGGCCGCGTCCGAAGAGCAGAGCCGCGGGATCGAGCAGGTCAACATCGCGGTCGGCCAGATGGACGAGGTCACGCAGCAGAACGCGGCGCTCGTCGAACAGGCGTCCGCCGCCGCGCAGTCGCTCGAACAGCAGGCCGGGCAGCAGAAGCGCGCGGTGGCGGTGTTCAAGCTCGCCGACAGCGGCGCGGCCGCGCCGGCCGCGGCAACCAAGGCGCCCGCTCCCGCGCCGCGCGCGCCGGCTCCGCGTCCGGTCGCGCGTCGCGTCGCCGCCCACCCGGCGCCTGCCGCCACGGCACACGCACCGGCGCCCGCGACGGCAGGCGGCGCGGACGACTGGGAAACCTTCTGAGCGGCTCACGCCGCGCGCCGCCCGGCGCGCGGCGCCTGGCTCATGACCCGCCGTACCAGTTGTACCCCTGGTCTTCCCAGTACCCGCCCGGATACGTATCGGTCACGAAGATCTCCATGATGTGCTTCGGATTCTTGTAGCCGAGCTTGGTCGGCATCCGCAGCTTCATCGGAAAGCCGAATTCCGCCGGCAACCGATGCCCGTCGTATTCGAACGTCAGCAGCGTCTGCGGATGCAGCGCGGTCGGCATGTCGATGCTCTCGTAGTAATCGTCTGCGCATTTGAAGCCGACGTACTTCGCGCTCGTATCCGCGCCGACGCGTCGCAGGAACGCGCCGAACGGCGTGCCGCCCCAGCGCCCGATCGCGCTCCACCCTTCGACGCAGATGTGCCGCGTGATCTGCTCCGCATGCGGCAGCGCGTACAGCTCGTCGAGCGTCCATACGCGCTTGCCGCTCACGCGGCCGGACAGCGCGAGCCGGTACGTCGCCGCATCGACGTGCGGCACCTCGTCGATCCCGTAGTACGCGTTGAACGGGAACGGCCGCGTCAGGTCCGCTTCGGTGTAGGTCGGCGCGAGCCGGTCAGGGTTGAACAGCCACGCCTGCACGCGGTCGTTCATCCGCGACACTTTCTCGAGAAACGCGTTGACCGACGCATCGTCCTGCAGCGTGCAGCCGGTCAGCATCGCGAGGCCGCCGAGCGTCAGGATGCGGCGATTGAACAGGCGCCGCGACGGCATCGCGAGCTCGCGCCGCACGTCGAGCGCGAGCGCGCTCCGGTCGAGCATCCAGCGCGCGCGAACGCGCGGGTCTTCGGGTTCGGACATGATGATCTCCTTGGACGCGCGGGTCGCTCAACGGCCGCGCAGCATCGCGAGCAGCGAACGCGGCACCAGCAGCGCCATCGCGACGTGCACGACGACGAACCCGACCAGCACCGACATCGCCCAGAAATGCACGACGCGCGCGTTGTCGTAGCCGCCGAGCAGCGTGCGCAGCAGCGGAAACTGCACCGACTTCCAGATCACGAGACCGGACAGCACCAGCACCACGAGATCGACGATCGCGGCCAGATAGGCCGTGCGCTGCACCGCGTTGTAGACGCTCAGGTCGTCGTGCGACAGCTTGCCGTGCAGCGCGGCGCGCAAGTCGCGCCATACGGCGCCCGGCGTGACCGGCCAGAACTTGCGCGCGATGCGCCCGGTCGCGACCGCCATCGTCAGGTAAAACAGCCCGTTGCCCGCGAGCAGCCACATCGCCGCGAAATGCCATTGCAGCGCGCCGCCGAGCCAGCCGCCCAGCGTGATGCCGTGCGGGAACACGAACGGCGGATAGATCGGCGACGCATCGTAGATGCGCCAGCCGGACAGCACCATCACGATCGCGGCGAGCGCGTTGAGCCAGTGGCTCACCCGCACCCACCGCGGATGGATCGGGCGCGCGGGCGGCGGCGCGGCCGCGGGCCCGGTGGCGCGAACGGTTTGCATGATGAAAGCTCCTCCAGGGGCGCGGCTGCCGTGCCGACCGTGCAGCGGCCGCCGCGCGCCAACCATCCCGTCAGTAGCCCGGGCTCATCTTGTCGTCCTGCTTCGGCTTGCCCATCTCGTCGTGCGACATGGCACCCTTCTTCATCGCGTCTTTCTTCATCGCATGTTTCTTCATGCCGTCCTTCTGCATCCCTTCGTCCTTCGACATCGCGTCGTGGCCCATCGCGTCCTTCGACATCGGCGCCTGATCCTTCGACATCGCATCGTTCTGCGCATAAGCGCCCGTCACCGCGAACGCAAGGCCGGCGACGCAGGCTGCCATCAGTGCTTTTTTCATGACATCACTCCAGTACATGGGTTTAAGGAGCCGAATAGACGGACGACGCGGCGCCATATGACAGGCCGTCGCAAAATTTTTTTTCGCGACGCCCGCACCCGTGCAATGCCGCGCTGCGCCGTCGTGTCCGCGCGGCCGCCGCCCCGTGCGCGGCGCGCGCCGTGCCGCCGGTGCGCGCCGCACGATGCTGCGGCCGCACATCCGGCACGAATCTGTCCCCGGTTGAAACCGCCGCGAAGCCGGTGTATCGTGTGCGCTTGCTAACGCGGGGGTCCTGCAATGCGCCCGGTCAAGAAACCGGCAATTGCGGGTGAGAAATACCCTTTGAACCTGATCTGGATAATGCCAGCGCAGGGAAGCGTACGGGTTTCGCCGCCATCCCTCTGACGAATCCCGCCGCCTCACGAATCTCGTCTCCTGCTTAGCTAGCGCCCCACATCAGGAGATCGCATGAACGCCAATCCGAAGTTTCTGTCCGCCGACGCCCATGTCGACGCTGCTGCCGTCGCGCCGCTGCCGAATTCGCGGAAAATCTACGTGACGGGCTCGCAGCCCGACATCCGCGTGCCGATGCGCGAGATCACGCAGTCCGACACGCCGACCGGCTTCGGCGGCGAAAAGAATCCGCCGATCTACGTCTACGATACGTCGGGCCCGTACACAGATCCAGAAGCGAAGATCGACATCCGCGCGGGCCTGCCCGCGCTGCGCCAGCGTTGGATCGAAGCGCGCGGCGACACCGAGACGCTGTCGGGCCTCACGAGCGACTACGGCCGCGAACGCGCGGCCGACCCGGCCACGGCCGACCTGCGCTTCCCGGGCCTGCACCGCCAGCCGCGCCGCGCGCAAGCCGGCAAGAACGTCACGCAGATGCACTATGCGCGTCAGGGCATCATCACGCCGGAAATGGAATACATCGCGATCCGCGAGAACCAGCGCCGCGCCGAGTACCTGGAAAGCCTGAAGGCCAGCGGCCCGAACGGCGCGAAGCTCGCCGCGATGATGGGCCGCCAGCATCCGGGTCAGGCGTTCGGCGCGGCAGCATTCGGCCCCAATGCGCTCACCGAGATCACGCCGGAATTCGTGCGCTCGGAAGTGGCATGCGGCCGCGCGATCATCCCCGCGAACATCAACCACCCGGAATCCGAGCCGATGATCATCGGCCGCAACTTCCTCGTGAAGATCAACGCGAATATCGGCAACTCGGCCGTCACGTCGTCGATCGGCGAGGAAGTCGACAAGATGACGTGGGCGATCCGCTGGGGCGGCGACACGGTGATGGACCTGTCGACCGGCAAGCACATCCACGAAACGCGCGAGTGGATCATCCGCAACAGCCCGGTGCCGATCGGCACGGTGCCGATCTATCAGGCGCTGGAAAAGGTCAACGGCAAGGCCGAGGACCTGACCTGGGAAATCTTCCGCGACACGCTGATCGAGCAGGCCGAGCAAGGCGTCGACTACTTCACGATCCACGCGGGCGTGCGCCTGCAGTACGTGCCGCTCACCGCGAACCGGATGACGGGCATCGTGTCGCGCGGCGGCTCGATCATGGCGAAGTGGTGCCTCGCGCATCACAAGGAAAGCTTCCTGTACGAGCACTTCGAAGAGATCTGCGAAATCATGAAGGCGTACGACGTGAGCTTCTCGCTCGGCGACGGCCTGCGCCCCGGCTCGATCTACGACGCGAACGACGAAGCGCAGCTCGGCGAGCTGAAGACGCTCGGCGAGCTCACGCAGATCGCGTGGAAGCATGACGTGCAGGTGATGATCGAAGGTCCGGGCCACGTGCCGATGCAGCTGATCAAGGAGAACATGGATCTGCAGCTCGACTGGTGCAAGGAAGCGCCGTTCTACACGCTCGGGCCGCTCACGACCGACATCGCGCCGGGCTACGACCACATCACGTCGGGCATCGGCGCCGCGATGATCGGCTGGTTCGGCACCGCGATGCTGTGCTACGTGACGCCGAAGGAGCACCTCGGCCTGCCGAACAAGGACGACGTGAAGGAAGGCATCATCACGTACAAGCTCGCCGCGCACGCCGCCGACCTCGCGAAGGGCCACCCCGGCGCGCAGGTGCGCGACAACGCGCTGTCGAAGGCGCGCTTCGAGTTCCGCTGGGAAGACCAGTTCAACCTCGGCCTCGATCCGGACAAGGCGCGCGAATTCCACGACGAAACGCTGCCGAAGGATTCGGCGAAGGTCGCGCACTTCTGCTCGATGTGCGGCCCGCACTTCTGCTCGATGAAGATCACGCAGGACGTGCGCGAATTTGCGGCGCAGCAAGGCGTGTCCGAAACCGAAGCGCTGAAAAAAGGGATGGAGGTCAAGGCCGTCGAATTCGTCAAGACCGGCGCCGAGATTTATCACCGGCAATAAGCGTCCCAAAGGCGCCCAATAAGCGCCCAATAAGCGCCGGATCGCCTCGCGATGCACGAAGCCCGCTTTCGAGCGGGCTTTTTTGCGCCTGCCGCATGCGGGCCGGAAACCGGGGAAACAAATCATTACGAAAGCGCGAACGCTCTAACAAGTCCTTACAGCAGCCGGACAGGCCAGCGCGTAGATTGGGTTCATGCGTGGCCACCGATCGGTCGCGCGTCCTCCGTTCACAACATCAAGGACAACGATCATGAACTCGATCCGGCGTATTGGGGTGTGCGCGCTGCTCGTCGCGACGATGGCCAGCCTGTCGGCGTGCGACTCGATGACCACCCGTCAGCGCAACACGGCGATCGGCGCAGGCGTCGGCGGCGTCGCCGGTGCGGCGATCGGCGGCAATGCGCTGTCGACCCTCGGCGGCGCGGCGGTCGGCGGCATCATCGGCAACCAGGTCGGCAAGTAATCCGTGTGCGTCCTCACGGGACGCAGGCTGAACCAGAAAGACGGCGCTATCCGTATGCGGAAAGCGCCGTTTTCGCATGCGCGCGCCGGCGACGTGCGCCGTGTGTGACACGGTGCGGTGTGGAGTACGTAGCATCTTGTGCATTGCGCGACGCGATGGCCGCGGCGGTTCCCGTAGCGGTACCCGAAATGATCCGTTACCGTTTTGCACACCGTGTCACGGACGCGCAGCCTAAGCTAAAGCATCGGCGCTTCGCCCGCCTCGCCGGGGAGACATCATGACCAGGACCTTCGTCGCAGCAGCGCTCGCGTGCGCCTCTCTCGCCGGTTGCTACTACCCGTACGGCTACTATCCGTCCGGCTATTACGCGGCGGCGCCCGTCCAGACCGCGCCGGTGTATGTCGAGCCCGCGCCCGCCTACTACTATCCGGCGCCCGCCTATGCGCCGGCCTGGGGCGGCTGGTGGGGGCCGGCGGTATCGCTCAACTTCGGCTTCGGCGGGCGCGGCGGCTGGCGTCACCGCTGACGGCCGCATGACGCCGCCGATCTACCGTTTCTTGTCATTTCATTCGATCGTGAAACGTCGGCCGGGATGCGCGGTGTAAGATTCAGCGCATCCCCCCTGCCCTCCGCGTAACAACCGATGTCACCCAAAAATGCCTGCCTGCTGACCGTGCTCGCCGCCCTGTGGGGCGCGTCGTTCCTTTTCATCCGGATCGGCGTCGCCGAGTTCGGCGTCGCGCCGCTGATGGTGCTGCGTGTCGGCATCGGCGCGCTGTTCCTGCTCGGGCTCGCGCTGACGCGTATTGCGCCCGCCACGCTCGTCGCGCAACTGCGCCGCCATGCATGGCCGCTGTTCGTCGTCGGCGCGCTCAACTCCGGCGCGCCGTTCTGCCTGTTCGCGTTCGCCGAGCTCACGCTGTCGGCCGGCGTGACGTCGGTGATCAACGCGACGACGCCGCTGTGGGGCGCGCTCGTCGCGTACTTGTGGCTGAAGGAAAAGCTGTCGCTGCCGCGCGCGCTCGGCCTCGTGATCGGCTTCGCCGGCGTGCTCACGCTCGTCTGGGACCAGGTGGCGAGCGCGCACGGCGGCGCCGGCGCGACCGCGCTCGCCGCGGCTGCGGCGCTCGGCGCGACGCTGCTGTACGGCATCGCGGCCAACTACACGAAGCGCAAGCTGAGCGGCGTCGACCCGCTCGTCAACGCGACCGGCAGCATGATCGGCTCGACGGTGCTGCTGCTGCCGTTCGCGATCGCGACGTGGCCCACCGCGCCGGTCGGCGCGCACGCGTGGGGCTCGGTCCTCGGCCTCGGCATCGCGTGCACGGGCATCGCGTATTTCATCTTCTTCTACCTGATCGCGCACGTCGGGCCGGCCCGCGCGATCACCGTGACGTTCGTGATCCCGGTGTTCGGCCTGTTGTGGGGCGCACTGTTCCTCGGCGAACACGTGTCGGCCGTGATGCTCGAAGGCTGCGCGATCGTGCTCGCCGGCACGGCGCTCGCGACCGGCGTGATCAAGCGGCTGCCGGGCATGCGCCCGGCGACCTGACGGACGCGCGGGCGTCGGCCTGGCGCGATACCCGCCAGGAAGCGAATCGAACGCGCCCGCACGGGCGCGTTTTTTTGCGTTTGCGCCATTCGCCGCTTTCTCCCCCCTCCGACCCGCGGCCGGCGTTCACGCCGCGTCTCCCGCATCACGCACTCTCGTTGATCCAGGTCGACGCCCCTGCGCGCAACCCCGCCGGAGCGGGTTGTCCGCGGCGAGCGTGTGGAGTTACCCTGATACGCCAAGCGGGCGTATCCCGCTACACTCAGAAGACTTATCCGCAGGAGGCGGCCAAGATGGACCTCGTTCTACCGCGCCTGCCTGCGCGCGCGGCCGCTTCGGCGGCGCGCCACGACGCTGCGTTGCCATTCGTCCCCGGGCGCCGCTGACATGCCGCAGCCCCGTGACCTTTCACTCGAATCCCTGCTCGAACACCTCACGCCGACGCCCAGCGGCTGGGTGACCGACTATCGCGGCGTGACGCTGCGCAGCGTGTTCCAGCCGGTGCTGTCGATCACGCACAAGCGCGTCGTCGGCTATGAAGCGCTACTGCGCGCCGCCGATGCGAACGGCGAGACGCTGTCGCCCGGCGACCTGTTCGACAAGGCGCGCGGCGACGCCGACGCGCTGCTGCTCGACCGGCTCGCCCGCTGCCTGCATACCGCCAATTTCGTCGCACAAGGCATCGGCGACGGCTGGCTGTTCCTGAACGTGACGCCGCGCGTGCTCGATTCGGGCCTCGTGCAGCGCGAGTTCGTCGAGTTGCTGTGCAAGCATTTCGCGTTGCCGCCGAACCGCGTCGTGCTCGAGGTCGTCGAGCAGCCGTCGCGCGACGAAGCCGCGCTCGCCCGCACGATCGACATGATCCAGCACCGCGACTTCCTGATCGCGATCGACGATTTCGGCACCGGCTTCTCGAATTTCGACCGGGTGTGGCGCGCGAAGCCCGACATCGTCAAGCTCGACCGCTCGCTCGTCGAGCGCGCGACGTGGTCCGCCGAGGACCGCCGCATCATGCATCACCTCGTGTCGATGCTGCACCAGGCCGGCGCGATGGTGCTCGCGGAAGGCGTCGAGAGCGACGACGCGCTGCAGGCGCTGATGGAAGCCGACATCGATTTCGTGCAGGGCTTCCAGTTCGGCCAGCCCGATCCGTCGATCGCCCGCGCGAGCGCGGCGGCGCCCGCGCTGCTCGACGCCGCATGGAAGCGCTTTATCGCCCGCCGCCGCGCGCAGACGAGCGCCGCGCAACCGGGCTTCGATGCGATCGAGCGGCTCGTGCTCGCCGGCGCGGCCGCGTTCGCCGCGAGCGGCGACCTGCACAACGCCGCGCAGCGCGTGCTCGTGATGCCGTCGGCGCGCCGCGTGTTCGTCACGAACGAGATCGGCGAACAGTTCCTGCCGTCGATCAGCGCGCAACCCGACGACCGCAATCCGGCCACGACGCGCCTGGCGCCGCTCTTCCCGGAAACGCACAGCAACTGGTCGCGGCGCCCGTACTTCCAGCGCGCGATCGCCGCTCCGGGCCGTGTCGCGCTGATGGGGCCGCACTTCTCGCTGACGGAAGGCCGCGATTGCTATACGGCCGCCGTCGCAACCCGCGTGCATGATCGGCTCGTCGTGTTCTGCGTCGATTTCGTGCTCGACAGCGCGGGCACGGTGATGCGCTGACGGCACGCGTCAATCCACGATCTTCCCCCGTCCGGACTTCACGACGCCGCGGCGCGCCTTGTGCTCCAGCCGCCGTTCTTTCGACGCGCGCGTCGGCCGGGTCGCGACGCGCGCGCGCGGTGTGACGGCGACGCCGCGAATCAACGCATCGAGCCGCGCCAGCGCGGCTTCCCGGTTCCGGTCCTGGGTCCGGTGCTCCTGCGACTTGATCACGACGACGCCGTCGCGCGTGATGCGCTGGTCCGACAGCGCGAGCAGCCGCTCCTTGAGCAGCGGCGGCAGCGACGACGTGCGGATGTCGAAGCGCAGGTGAATCGCGCTCGACACCTTGTTGACGTTCTGTCCGCCCGCGCCTTGCGCACGCACCGCGGTCCATTCGATCTCGGCCGGATCGAGCGTATAGCGGATCATCATCGCGATGCCTCCCGGGCTCGGCGCGCAAGCGCCTCGGCGATGCGCGCCGACAGGCCCGAATCGCGCTGCGTGCGCGTCGCGATCGCTTGCGCGAGCACGCGGCGCGCGCCGATCACCTGCACGCGCGTGCGCGCCCGCGTCACCGCCGTGTAGACCAGCTCGCGCGTCAGCACGCGGCCGAACGCCGCCGGCAGCACGAGCGCGGCTTCGTCGAATTCCGAGCCCTGCGATTTGTGAACGGTCAGCGCGAACGCGGTCTCGTGCGGCGGCAGCGCGGCCGGCGATACGGCGCGCGCGGTGCCGTCCGCCCGCTTGAACCACACGCGCAGCACGCCCTGCGCGTCGGGCAGCGCGATGCCGATATCGCCGTTGAACAGCCCGAGCGCGTAGTCGTTGCGCGTCACCATGATCGGCCGCCCGGTGAACCAGTGCGCGCCGACCGCGAGCGGCACGCGCGCGGCGCGGCGCACGTGCGACGCGACGAGCGCATTCACGTGTTCGGCGCCGCGCGCCCCGCCACGCGTCGCGCACAGGATCCGGAAACGGTTGAGCGCGTCGAACAGCGGCAATGGGTCCGGCGCGGCGGCGGCGAGCGCATCCTGCAACGCGTCCAGATAGGCGGAAAAGCGCCGCGCGAGCCGTTCGACGGTCGTCGCGGCGAGCGCGTCGCCGGCATCCTCGTGGAACGACGCGGCGGCCGCGTCGCTCGCCGGCAGCGCGTCGAGCGCCTCCTGCACGGCGCCGCGGCGGATCGCCAGCGACAGGCGGCCGATCGGCGAATCGAGCCCGAAACGGTAATTGCGCTCGAGCCACACGACGCAATCCGCGAGCGGTGCCGGCGCCGCCGCTTCAACCGCCCCGGCGTCCTCCGGAGCAACGGGGATCATCGCCGCGACGCGCTGCGCGGCGCCGGCATCGAGCGGCGGCAACGCGGCCGCGTCAAGCCACACAAGCTCGTCGGCCTCGATCCACGCGGGCGCATCGTCAGTGTCGCCTACGGCTTCGTCGGCCGGAGCCGGAGCCACAGCCGCAGGCGGCTCGTCATCGAACAGCGACGCTTGCCGGGGGGCGGCCGAGGGCGGCGCGACGGGCGTGCGCGCGACGGCAACCGCCGCCATGGCTGCGTCCGGCTCGGCCTCGTCCGGCGTCGGCAGCGCCGCGACGAACGCCGCTTCGTCGATGCCGAGCGCCTGCGCGATGCGCGCGCGAGCTGCCGCGCTGAACGACGGCCGCGCGCTCAGTTCGGCGAACACGGCGCCCGCCTCGACCGCGGCAAGCTGGTCCTTGTCGCCGAGCAGCACGAGCCGCGCGCCCGGCGCGAGCGCGTCGAGCAGATGCGCGGCCAGCGCGACGTCGATCATCGACGCCTCGTCGACGACGATCAGATCGTAGGGCAGCGGGTTGTCGCGATGATGGCGGAACCCCGCCGCCCCGCCGCCGCCCAGCAGGCGGTGCAGCGTGTACGACGTGTTCGGCAGGCGCGCGGCGAGTTCGGGCGGCAGGTCGCCGGCCCGTGCGTGCAGCGCTTCCTGCATCCGCTGCGCAGCCTTGCCGGTCGGCGCGGCCAGCGCGATGCGCAGGCCCGGATGCGCGTCGAGCAGGCACGCGAGCACGCCGACGACGGTGGTCGTCTTGCCGGTGCCGGGACCGCCGCTGACGATCGTCACGCGGCCCGTCAGCGCAACGATCGCCGCGACGCGCTGCCAGTCGGTTTCGCCGCTCGCCGGCCCGAAGTAGCGGGCGAGGCGCTCACGCAGCACGTCGGGCGCCGGCGCATCATCGGCCGCCACCGCGCCCGCCTGCGCGACGAGCGCTTCGGCGAGCCGCCGTTCGTACGCGAAATAGCGCGCGAGGTAGAGACGGTCGTGCCGGTCGACGATCAGCGGCCGCTCGTCGCCGCGCTCGAGCACGCCGAACGCGGCGACGCCGCTCGCCGCGAGCGCGGCGCGCACGTCGGCAAGCGGTTCGTCGTAGCGCTGCGCGAGCGCGCCGAGCGACACGCACACGTGTCCGCCCGCGGTTGCGCGGCTGGCCGCGAACGCAGCGCGCGCGGCCCAGCGCGCCGCCGCGGCCGGCGCACCCGCGCGGCGCGCGAGATCGCCGATCCGGCGCGCGAACCCTTCCGCGAGCGCGATGCCGAAATCCGCGGGCTCGGGCAGGCGCGCGACGAGGCCGCCGGTGAACTCGAGCGTATCGTCGGGCGTGCTCATGCGCGGCCTCCTTCCATCATCCGGTCGAGCGCGTCGACGAGCTCGCGCGCGGGCCGCCGCGCATGCACGCCGGCCGGCCCGCCGCCGCTGCGCCAGCCGGGCCGCACGCCGCGCACGAACAGGTACAGGTAGCCCGCGATATGCGTGTCGTAGTCGTAGTCGCGCAGCCGGCCGCGCAGGTAGCGATGCAGCGCGACCGTATAGAGCAGCGCCTGCAGGTGATACGCGTGATCGGCCATCGCCGCTTCGAGCGCGCGCGGGCCGTAGGCATCCGGCGTAGTGCCGAGATGGTTCGACTTCCAGTCGACGATCCAGAAGCGGCCGTCATGTTCGACGATCATATCGATGAAACCCTTGATGTAGCCGGCGAGCACGCTCGCCTCCAGCGCGACGTCCGGATACCCGTGCGCGACCAGCAGCCGGCGCAGCGCGGTCAGGTCCAGCGACGGCGCCGCGAACAGGAAGCCCATTTCGTTGAGCCGCCTGGCCGGATCGAGATCGGCCAGCCGCATGCCCGGCACGAGCTCCGTGCGCACGACGTCGTCGACGAGCCGCGCCATCATCGCCGGCAGCCGCTCGCCGAGCTCGGGCTCGGCCTCGACGGGCCGGTCGTGCAGCGCGCCGAGCGCGGCCGCGTGCCACGATCCCGCGTCGGTGAAATCACTCAGTTCGAACAGGCGGTGCAGGCACTCGCCGGCCGCCGCGCCGCGCGGGAACACGAGGATGTCGTCGTCGGGCGGCGCGGCCTCCAGCCCCGCGTCGCCCGGATCGTCGTCCGGCGTGAGCGCCGCGAGCGCATCGTGATCGGGCCGCAGGTCGTCTTCCGGCACGGCCGCGACGCCCGCCTCCTCGCGCGCCATCGACGCCGTCAGCGAACTGAAGCTCGCCATCCGCCACGCATCCCGCAGCAAGCGCGACGCCAGGCGCGCCGCCAGCGCTTCGTTCGCGTCGTGTCCGGCCGCAAGCCGCTCGCGGCGCGCAGGCACCGGCAGCGGCGCGACGCTCAGGGAGCCGTCCGCGAGCGCGCGCCACGCCTGTTCGAGCGCCGCATCGTCGGGCGGCTCGTCGAGCCACGCGTCGAACGACCAGCCACTGCCGGCCACCAGCCAGTTGAGCACGCTGCGCCGCGATTCGCGCGTCGAGCGCGACGACAGGTACGGCCCCGCGACGAGATAACAGCGGTAGACCGCGCGCGTGAGCGCCACGTAGACGAGCCGCGCGCGCTCCGCCGCCTGCTCGCGCAGCGCCTGTCGCGCCGCATGCTCGGCGGCCTCGTCGTCGCAGCCGTAGTGCAGCACCGCGTCGCCCGCTTCGTCGTGATATTCGCGCGCGTCCGGCAACCCGGACGCGAACGGTTCGCGCAGCGCGCCGTCGTTCAGGAACGGGCAGAACACGATCGCGTATTCGAGCCCTTTCGATTTGTGCACGGTCACGATCTGCACGAGGTTGCGATCGGATTCGAGACGCAGCTGCGCGTCCTCGCCGCCGCCGTCGAGCCGTTGCGCGGCCAGCCAGCGCAGCGTCGGCGCGATGCCCGGCTGCGCCGACGCGCGCGCCTGGGTCAGCTCGGCCAGGTGGTTCACGTCCGTCACGCGGCGCTCGCCGTCGGCGCCCGCCATCAGCCGCTCGGCGATCCGCAACTCGCGCGTGAACGTGCGCCACATCACCGCGAAGCCGCGCTCGCGCCACACCAGCCGGTAGCGAGAAAAGCGCTCGACCCAGCTCATCGCATCGGCGCCGTTGGCGGCGGCATCCGTGCCGGGGGCATCGTCGCCGCCCTGCTCCATCCGCCACAGCGCGTCCGCGTCGAGACCGAACCAATCCGACGCCAGCGCCGCGCGCAAACGCCGCAGGTCGCCCGGCGCATCGATCGCCGCGAGCACGCGCTCGAGCTGCTCGGCGTCGCCGGTCGAGAACACCGATGCCTGCGCAAGCTCGACGCTGCCGATCCCCCATCGCGCGAGCTCGCGCTTCACTAGGCTGCCCTGCTTGTGCGTCTGCACGAGCACCGCGATGTCGCCCGGCGACAGCGGCGTGTCGCCGAGCCGCACGCGGCCGTCGCGCGCGCCGCGCATCAACCGGGCGATCTCGGCCGCGCACGCCTGCGCGGCGTACGCCTGCGCGTCGCGCTTGAGCCACACGTCGTCGCCGTCCGGCAGCGTCCAGATCCGGAAGTCGCCCGCCGGCCCCGCATCCGTCTCGTCGGCCAGCGGCGCGCGCACGCGCGTGCCAGCGCGCACCGGGTAGTAGTCGAGCCCGTCGAGCACGAACGCGCGCGGGTTCGACAGGAAGAAGCGGTTGCACGCATCGACGATCGCCGGCGTCGAGCGCTGGTTGACCGCGAGCGTGTAGCACGCGCTCGCCCGCGCGCGCGCGGCCAGGTACGTATGCAGGTCCGCCGCGCGGAAACTGTAGATCGCCTGCTTCGGATCGCCGACCAGGAACAGCGGCCCGCCGGGCGCGAAGATCCGGTCGAAGATCGCGAACTGCAGCGGATCGGTATCCTGGAACTCGTCGATCAGCGCGGCCGGATAGCGCGCGCGCAGCGTGTCGGCGAGCCACGGATGCTCGTGCAGCGCGTGATACAGGTTCGCGAGCAGATCGTCGAACGACACGATGCGCCGCGTGCGCTTGCGTTCGGCCAGCTCGCGCGGCGCCTCGTCGAGCCAGGCGGCGATGAGCGCGAGCCAGCGCGCGCGCTGCACGGCCTCGGCCGCGGCCACCGCCGCGTCGAGCGCGTCGGCGATCTCGAAGAACGGATGCTCGGGCGTCGCGCCGCCCTTCTTCGTCGCCTTGGCGAGCGCCGTGCGCGTCAGCTTCAGCGCGGCCTTCGGCAACGCGGCCGTCGCATCGGCTTGCGCGAAATGCGCGGCCCATGCGTCGAGCGCATCGGCGATCGCCTCCGGCTTGTGCGAACGCTGGTTGAGCGCCGGCTGCGCGGCGCGCAGCAACGTGTCGAGCGCGTCGCGCTCGGCCGCCCACATCCGGGCCGCCTCCGCGAAACACGCCGCCGCGGCTGCTTCCGCCGTTTCGTCCGGCTCCACGACGCCGTCCCAGCGCAACGCGGCGAGCGGCTTCTTCAGCCGGCGCGCGAGCTGCGCGTCGAGCGCGGCCGGCCCCGCGCCCGATTCGACGAGCCACGCGGCGAAGCCCGGCCAGCGCGCCGCCATCGGTTCGACGCGGGTGC
Source organism: Burkholderia ubonensis subsp. mesacidophila (assembly GCF_002097715.1). Classification (NCBI taxonomy): domain Bacteria; kingdom Pseudomonadati; phylum Pseudomonadota; class Betaproteobacteria; order Burkholderiales; family Burkholderiaceae; genus Burkholderia; species Burkholderia ubonensis. The sequence goes on along the minus strand of NZ_CP020737.1, from coordinate 1,301,900 downwards.
GCCAGAAATCCGCCGCGAGCTCGAAGCGCAGCGCCGCATCATCGGCCTGCATCTCGAACGCGAACGGCATCGCGGCCGCGAACGGCGCTTCCTGCAGCGCGCGCTGGCAGAACGCGTGGATCGTGTGAATCGCCGCCTGGTCGAAGGCGCGCAGCGCGCGCCGGATCCGCTTCGCCGCCGTCTCGGCGTCGAGCACGCCGCCGTCGCCGAGCGTCGTGTCGACGAGACGCGTGATGAACGGATCGCCACCGTCGTCGCCGGTGTCGAGCGCATGCGCGAGCTGAGCGAGCCGGCCGCGAATGCGCTCGTGCAGTTCCGCGGTCGCGGCCTTCGTGAAGGTCACGACGAGAATCTGGTCGGCGCCGAGATCCTTCTCGAGCAGCAGGCGCACGTAAAGCGCGCAGATGTTCCAGGTCTTGCCGGTGCCCGCCGACGCCTCGATCTGGTTGACGCCGTCCAGCGGACACGCGAACACGTCGAGCTCGAGCGACGCGTGCGGATGCGATGCGCCGCTCATGCCGCCTCCCTCAGGTGTTCGACGAGCGGCTCGAACACGAGCCGCGCAAGCGTGCCGAACGGCTCGTCGAGCGACGGATTGGCGCCGCGCCACGCGATCGCGAGCGCGGGATCGTCGGCTTCACTCACGACCCGGTCGTTGATCCAGACGCTTGCCGCCTTCGCTTCGCTATCGGTCACCCGGGCCCACGCGCTGCGCGGAAAGAAGCGCAGCGGCATGCGCCGGCCGGCCCTGAACAGCGCGGCGAGCGGCGCGAGGCGCGCGAGCGGCGCCGCGACGGGCGTCAGCTCGAACGCACCGCCGCTGCCGAACCACAGCGTGCGGCGCGGCCCGTCCGGCACGGCCGCGCAGTAGACGAGATGCGCGAGCCATGCGGACAGATAATCGCGCGCGCTCGGCCGCGCATAGCGGAAGATGACCTGCCCCGCGGCCGTCACGCGATTCAGCGTGCCGTGCAGCGCGAGCGGCGCGGCCGCCGCGTCGCGCGACAGCGCCGCGTCGAACGGGCCGAACAGCGCCTGCTCCGTTGCGGGCCACGCCGGCGCGACCTCGATCGAGAACGGCAGGCGCTCGGCGCCGTCGGCGAGCGCCTGCCGCACGTTCGTCGCCAGTTGCGACAGCGAGCCGAGCGCCTGGTCGCGCCACACCGCCCCGGTCGCGCCGCCCGGCAGCTCCGGGCTCGCGTCCGCGATCCGCAGCGCATGGTCGCGCGCGCGCGCGTCGCCCGATTCGATCAGGAGCGGCAGCACGCGCTCGGCCAGCGCGTCGCTGCCCGCGTAGTCGAGCGCGAACGGCTCAGTGTCGAGCAGTTCGGCCTGCGCGTCCGCGAGCACGATGCCGAGGCGCTCGCGCAGCAGCGCGCGCGCCGGATGACGCCAGAAGCGCTCGAAGTCCGCGAACGCGACCGGCTCGACGGGCTCGGCCGGCAGCGGCTGCGCAAAGAACGCCGTGGCGCGCGCGCCGTCGCGCGACGGCTCGGCGGCCAGCAGCGCGGCCAGCGACGCCCGTTCCGCGTCATAGGAAAACAGCGGCCCTTCCGGCCGGAAATACGCGGCGGCGAACGGCTGCAGCGGATGCTCGACGAGGAACGCGCGGCGCGCGGCGTCGACTTCGTCCGGCGCCGCGTCGGGACCGGCAGCGACGAGCGCGAGATGGTCGAGCAGCTCGTCGACGAGCGCAGCCGGCGGCAACGGCGCGTTGTCGCGGATGCTGCGCCCCGTGTAGGCGATCATCAGCCGGTCGCGCGCGCCGAGCACCAGGTCGAGGAACAGGTTGCGTTCGTCGTCGCGCCGCTGCCGGTCGCCGAGCTTCGGCAGCACGCCCATCAGGTCGAACTCGTCGGGGCGCGCGAGGCTCGGCAATACTCCGTCGTCCATCCCGAGCAGGCACACGATCCGGTACGGCAGCCCGCGCAGGCTCGTCAACGACGAAAACGTCACGCCGCCCCACGGCACCCCGCCGCGGGCGGGATCGTCGAGCGCCGCGGCCAGCCCCGCGCGCACGACGGCGGCGGGCAGCAACTGCCCGGGCGCGCCCTCCGCCATCGCCGCGAGCATCGCGTCGAGCGCGTCGCGCACGCCCGCGAGCGCATCGGCATAAGCGGCGCCGGAATCGAAGAAGCGCGCGAGCGTGTCGGCGAACAGTTCGCTCCACGCGCGCGGCGCGTGCGGCTCCGACACTCGCCGCGCGAACCCGTCGAGATCGTCGGTGAAGCGCGCGAGACGGCCGAGCAGCTCGGCCTCGCTGCCGGTCGCCGCCTCGATCGGCAGCCACCCGCCGACCGGCGCCGCGCCGTCCGGCATCGCGTAGCCGAGAAACAGGCGCGCGAGCGCGTCCGAGAACGTATGGCGTGGCGACGGCACCAGCGCGTCGTCGCTGGCTTGCGGCGCGAGCCCGCGCCGCGCGCCGGCGGCCGCGAGCCAGGTCTGCACGGTTTCGAGCGCGGCCGCGTCGATGCCGTAGCGCGCGGCCACCGCATCGACGCGCAGCCATTCGACCAGCTCCGGCGCGCCGACCTGCCGATCCGGCAGCGCGAGCCAGTCGAGCAGCACGCGCGCGACCGGGTTCGCCTGCGACGGCGGCAGGCCGGAGATCCGGTACGGGATGCGCGCGCTGCCGGCGCCGGCCGTGCCGAACACCGCGTCGATCAGCGGCCCCGCCGCGGCGAGGTCGGCCACCGCGACCAGCACGTCGGACGGCCGCAGACTGTCGTCCGCGTCGAACCACGCGAGCAGACGGTCGTGCAGCACTTCGAGCTGGCGCGCGAGACTGTGGCACACATGCACCTCGATCCCGTGTTCGGCCGGCGGCTCGCCGAGCTCCGCCTCGGACTGCAGGTCGAGGATCGCGTTCTGAATCCGCGCGAGCCACGTCGGCGCGGGATTGCCGACGTAGCGCGACGCGTCGCTCGACGCCGCGCTTTCGGTCAGTTCATGCAGCATGTGCAGCTGCGCCTGCGTCTGGCGGCCCCATTCGGCGAGCAGCGGATGCCCGACTTCCTGGTAGTCGAGCCGCCCCGCCGCGTCGAGCGCCTCGGCATGCGCGGCGGTGACGATGTCGAACCAGAATTCGCGGCACGGATTGAGCGCGTAGATGCGCACGTCGATCCAGCGCGACAGCTCGCGCAGCAGCGCGACGTGCAGCGGCGGCATCGTCGGCAGCGCGAACACGCTGACCGATTCCGGCCAGTCCGCGCGCGCGACGGTGTCGAGATCGAGATGCCGCGCGTCGCCGAGGAAGCGGTGCGCGGGCGGCGTGCCGCTGTCGCTCAGCTCCGCGAGCAGCGCGCGCCACAGCGCCGCCTGCCAGCGCTCGTCGTCGCGGGCCGCGTCGCCGATCCCGCGCGGCGCGCCGTCGCCCGCGAGCACCGATTCGCCCGCCTGCCACGCGGCAAGCCATTCGGGACGATAGGTCAGGTAGTGATCGAGGACCGTCGCGACGCGCTGCGCGAGCTCGTAGCGCATCGCGTCGTCGGACGCGGACAGATACCCGGCGAGCCGCGGCGACGCGAGCCAGGGCGCGTCGCCGCTCGCCTGCGCGAGCAGCCGGTAGCAGCGCCACACGAGGCGGTCGGGCGCGAACGGCGAACGCGCCGGCACCGTCATCACGCGGCCGATCTGCGCCCACAGCCACTGCGCGAGATAGGTGAACTCGACGTTCGCGCACACGCCGTGGCGCTCGGCGATATCGAGCTCGAGACGGCGACGCAGCGCCGCGCTCGGCACGATGATCTGCTGAGGCGCCCACGGCGCGTTGCGGGCCGGGAACGCGGCCAGGTCGTCGAGCAACGCGTCGGCCAGCGTTTCGTGACGGTTCGAATAGAAGAGATGGAGCATGAGGCAAGCATTGGGACGTCGCGCCGGCCGGGCCGGGCGAACGGAAGCACCAAGGATAGCAAAGGGGCGCCGCGAAGCGTATCTGTCGAACGGCCAGGGGCTTGGGCCCCGCGAAATACGATAGACTCGTCGCCAGTCTCGATGCCGCCCGGGCGTCGTCTCGTCGTCAGCCATTCCGCCCATCGATGCGCTATTCCGTCGAAATCAGAAAGTTTCTTTACAGCCAGTATTTTTTCGGTGGTCTGCGGATCGCGATCGGCGTGTCGCTGCCGGCCGTGCTGTGCCTGATCGTGTTCAACAACCGCGAGATCGGCTTCACGATCTCGACCGGCGCGCTCGGCGCCTGCGTCGTCGACATGCCGGGCCCGCTCAAGTACAAGCACAACGAAATGCTCGCGTGCAGCGTGATCGGCTTTCTCGCCGCGCTCGCGACGGGCCTCGCGACGCCCAACATCTTCGCGCTGTGGCTGACGATCGTGCCGCTCACGTTCGCGCTGTCGCTGATCGTCGTGTACGGCAACCGCTGGCCGCAGATCAGCTTCGCGACGCTGTTCATGATGGTGATGACGCTCGAGGAGAAGCTCACGCCGCTGCAGGCGTTCATCAACGCAGGCTGGATTCTCGCGGGCGGCCTCTGGTACACGTACTGGGCCACTGTCGTGTCGAGCTGGCAGGCGCGCCGGATCGAGCAGCAGGCGCTCGCCGAGAGCCTGTTCGCGTGCGCCGACTACCTGCTCGCGCGCGCGGCATTCTACGACCTCGACGCCGATCTCGACGAGTGCTATCGCAACCTGGTCGCGAAGCAGATCACCGCGGTCGAGACGCAGGAAACCGCGCGCGACATCGTGCTGCGCAACCTGCCGAAGCTGCGGCGCGGCAAGCTCGACCCGGGCCGCGTGGCGATGTACAACCTGTTCATCAACAGCGTCGACCTGCACGAGCTGTTCGTCGGCGCGCACACCGACTACCCGCTCGTGCGCAACACGTTCGGCGGCTCGGACCTGATCATCTTCTACCGCGACCTGATCCGCAAGGCGGCCATCGACCTCGAGCAGATCGGCCTCGCCGTGCTCGAGAACCGCGCGCCGCATTCGCGGATCAGCGTGAAGGCCGAACTGCGCGCGATCGAGTACGAGATCGAGCTGATGCGCAAGAAGAACTTCCCGACCACCAACGCCGAAGCGTACGCGGCGGTGCTCGCGACGTTCCGGCGCATCTGGAGCGCGACGCGCCTGATCGACCGGATGCGCCGCAACCTGTCCGGCCGCGCCGATCCGCAGCAGACCGAACTGCGGATCGACAAGGCGCTCACGCGCTTCCTGCAGCGCCGCAGCGTGTCGCCGCTGCTGATCCTCTCGAACCTGAACATGCGCTCGCCGAGCTTCCGCCATGCGCTGCGCGTGACGATCGCGGTCGCGGTCGGCTTCTGGCTCGGGCGGCTCCTGCCGCTCACCAACGCGTACTGGATCGTGATGACCACCATCATCATCCTGAAGCCCGGCTATTCGCTGACCAAGCAGCGCAACACGGCGCGTATCGTCGGCACGCTGATCGGCTGCGCGGCGAGCGTTGCGCTGATCTACACGGTCAAGGATGCGCACCTGCTGATCGCGATCATGTTCGGCTCGATGGTGATGAGCTACAGCCTGCTGCTGTTCAACTACGCGGCGAGCGTCGTGTTCACGTCGGCCTACGTGCTGCTGATGTTCCACCTGCTCGCGCCGGGCAACATGGCGATCATCGGCGAGCGCGCGATCGACACCGTGGTCGGCTGCATGATCGCGATCGCCGCGAGCCGGCTGTTCCCGTATTGGGAATACCGGCTGATGGGCAAGCAGGTCGCCGACATGCTGACGGCCACCCGCAAGTACTTCCAGGCCGCATGGCACGCCGGGCGCGGCACGTCCGCGCCGGCGGTGCCGACCGCCGACGGCGCGGCCGTCGTGCCGGTCGTCGCCGCGGTGGTCGAGGCGCCGGCCGCGGGCCTCGACGACGATTACCCGTACCGCCTTGCCCGCAAGAACGTGCACATCGCGTTCGCGAACCTCGGCCAGGCGTTCCAGCGGATGATGATCGAGCCGAAGGCGCACCAGCGCTTCGTGCCGGAGCTGAACGACCTGCTCGTGCAGACGCACGTGCTCGGCGCGCAGATCACGGCCGCCGCGCCGCTGATCCGCACCGCGTGCGCGGCCGAGCCGGGCGCAAGCCATGGCGACACGCTCGAACGCGGGCTCACCGCGATCCTCGAGAACCTCGAAAAGGCCGAGGCCGGCGAACCGCCGCCCGCACACCAGCTCGAAGCCACGAAGCAGATCACGCGCGAGCTCGACGCGATGGTGGTCGCCGCCGAGCAGTCCGACGCGGTCGGCGCGGAACTCACGCACGACCTGAAGGTGCTCGCGCACCAGTGCAAGCAGATGCTCGCGTCGTCGCTGCTGATCCGCAAGGATGCGAGCGTCATCCGCCTGCCCGCATGACGTTTGCCGCCGCGGGCCGGCCCGCGGCGTTTCCGGATAAAGCGAAGCCCCACGCATGACCTGCCCGCCTCGCGCGCACGCCGCGCGCCATTCCGTCCAGCGCGCCAGTCAGGGAATACCCGATTCCAGCTACCCGGCCCCGCTTGTTATCATTCGTTCACAATTAAGTTGTATAGACAACTTGAGACGACCGGACCGGCCCGCTCGCCCGGTTCGTCGCATAAACAATATCGGAGACTCGATGAAGAACTTGCAGCGCCACCTGAGCGCGCGGCACATCCGCTTTCTCGCGCTGGGCTCGGCGATCGGCACCGGCCTCTTCTACGGCTCGGCGTCCGCGATCCAGCTTGCGGGCCCGGCGGTGATCCTGGCGTACATCCTCGGCGGCGCGGCCGTCTACATGGTGATGCGCGCGCTCGGCGAGATGGCCGTGCGCGAACCGGTCGCCGGCTCGTTCGGTCACTACGCGACCGAGAACCTCGGCCCGTTCGCGGGCTTCGTCACCGGCTGGACCTACACGCTCGAGATGGTGATCGTCGCGATCGCGGACATCACCGCGTTCGGCATCTACATGGGCTTCTGGTTTCCGGGCGTGCCGCAGTGGATCTGGGTGCTCGCGGTCGTGACGATCATCTGCGGGCTCAACCTGTGCCACGTGAAGGTGTTCGGCGAGCTCGAGTTCTGGCTGTCGATCATCAAGGTCGGCGCGATCGTCGCGATGATCGGCGGCGGCGTCGCGATCCTCGCGACCGGCATGCGCATCGGCCACGCGGCCGATGCGCCGTCGTTCGCGAACCTGTGGAATCACGGCGGCTTCCTGCCGAACGGCATCGGGGGGCTCGTCGCGTCGCTGTCGGTCGTGATCTTCGCGTATGGCGGCATCGAGGTGATCGGGATGAGCGCCGGCGAGGCGAAGGACCCGGAGCGCGTGATCCCGCGCGCGATCAACGCGGTGCCGGCGCGGATCCTGCTGTTCTACGTGCTGACGATGGTCGTGCTGATGTCGATCAGCCCCTGGACGACCGTCGGCAACGACGGCAGCCCGTTCGTGCAGATCTTCTCCGCGCTCGGCGTGAAATCGGCGGCGACGATCCTCAACCTCGTCGTGATCAGCGCGGCGATCTCGGCGATCAACAGCGACATCTTCGGCGCGGGCCGCATGATGTTCGGGATGGCGCGGCAAGGCCAGGCGCCGCGCGTGCTGACGAAGACGTCGCGGCACGGGGTGCCGTGGGTCACGGTGCTCGTGATGGCCGGCGCACTGTTCGTCGGCGTGCTGCTCAACTACCTGATGCCGAAGGACGTGTTCCTGATGGTCGCGGCCATCGCGACGTTCGCGACGGTCTGGGTATGGCTGATGATCCTGCTGTCGCAGGTCGCGATGCGGCGGCGCCTGTCGGCCGCGGAAGTCGCGGCGCTGAAGTTCAAGGTGCCGCTGTGGCCGGTCGCGCCGGCGCTGACGATCGCGTTCATGGGCTTCGTGATCGCGATGCTCGGCTGGTTCGAGGACACCCGCATCGCGCTGGTCGTCGGCGCCGCCTGGCTCGTGCTGCTCGCAGCGGTCTTCTTCGTGCGGATCCGGCCGAAATTCGCCCCTGCGTCACGTTGACGCACGGTTGCGCACGCGCGCGGCGCTCTGCTCCGGCGGGCGCCCGCGCCGCTTCATCGCCGGCCGCGTGCCGGCCCTCCTCTCGCGGCGCCCTGCCGCCCGCGTCACGCCGCGTCAGTGCGCGGCCGACGCGCTCGACGCCACGGCCGGGTGCGCCTCGTCGTACGCGCGCTTCTCCGAGATCGCGTTGTAAAGGATCGTGCCGATCACGAGCAGCACGGCCACGACGATCAGGATGCTCACATTGCGTACAGGATTCTTCTTGCGCTGATCGTTCATGATTCGGCCCGGCTCCGTCAAATTCATCGAAGCGGGCATTCTACGCGCTTGCGCGCGCGCCGCCGCGCATTTCCCCACCCACCCCGCCCGCCCCTCCGCCTGTCCTTCCCCGCGCCCACCCCAAGCTTTCATTTGATAATCGTTTCCATTTCGATCTAGAATTCAGAATCTTTCATTCTGTAATGTTCCGGGTCGATCGAACGGCAGGCGCTGCCCGGAGCGCCCTCTTCGTCCGCCTGCCTCACGGAGCTCCCATGTCGCACTCGCGCACCCGCCTGCTTCCGCTCGCCGGCGCCTTCGCCTTCGCCTTCGCCTTCGCCTTCGCCTTCGCCGCCGCCACGTTCGCGCCGCTCGCCCACGCCGCCGAGGAAGTCAGCCTGTACACCACCCGCGAGCCGAAGCTGATCCAGCCGCTGATCGACGCGTTCACGAAGCAGAGCGGCATCAAGGTCAACACGGTGTTCGTGAAGGACGGCCTGCTCGAGCGCGTGAAGGCGGAAGGCGGCCAGTCGCCGGCCGACGTACTGATGACGGTCGACATCGGCAACCTGCTCGACCTCGTCGACGGCGGGCTCACGCAGCCCATCCGCTCGAAGGCGCTCGACGACGCGATTCCCGCGAACCTGCGCGGCGCGCAGGGCGACTGGTACGCGCTGTCGCTGCGCGACCGCGTGCTGTACGTCGAGAAGGACCTGAAGGTCGATGCGTTCCGCTACGAGGATCTCGCCGATCCGAAGTGGAAAGGCAAGGTGTGCATCCGCTCGGGCCAGCATCCGTACAACACGGCGCTCGTCGCCGCGATGATCGCGCACGACGGCGAGGCCGCGACCGAGAAATGGCTGCGCGGCGTGAAGGCGAACCTCGCGCGCAAGGCGACGGGCGGCGACCGCGACGTCGCGCGCGACATCCTCGGCGGCATCTGCGACGTCGGCCTCGCGAACGCGTACTACGTCGGCCACATGAAGCACTCGGAGCCCGGCAGCGACGCACGCAAGTGGGGCGACGCGATCAAGGTCGTGCGGCCGACCTTCGCGAACGAGAAGAGCGGCGGCACGCATGTCAACATCAGCGGCGCGGCGGTCGCGAAGCACGCGCCGCACAAGGCCAACGCGGTCAGGCTGCTCGAATACCTCGTGTCGCCCGACGCGCAGACGCTGTACGCGCAGGCGAACTACGAGTATCCGGTGCGCGCGAACGTGAAGCTCGATCCGGTCGTCGCGAGCTTCGGCACGCTGAAGGTCGATCCGCTGCCGCTCGCGGAAATCGCGAAGTACCGCAAGCAGGCGAGCCAGCTCGTCGACAAGGTCGGCTTTGACAACTGACGCCTCGTCCGCGCCCGCGCGCCGCTTGCGGCGCTCGCCGCGCCTGAAGGGCGGCCTGTGGCTCGCCGCGGCGCTCGCGATCGCCGCGGCGGTCGCGGCGCCGCTCGCCACGCTCGTCGCCGCCGCGTTCGATGCCGACCTCGCGCACTGGCGGCATCTCGCCGAATTCGTGCTGCCGCAGGCGCTCGCGAACACGCTGCTGCTGCTCGCGGGCGTCGGCGCGATCGTCACGCTGGTCGGCACCGGCTGCGCGTGGCTTGTCACCGCGTACGACTTCCCGGGGCGCCGCGCGCTGACCTGGGCGCTGCTGCTGCCGCTCGCGGTGCCGACCTACATCGTCGCGTTCGCGTATCTCGACCTGCTGCACCCTATCGGCCCCGTGCAGGGCGCGATCCGCTGGCTGCTCGGCTACGACAGCCCGCGCCAGTTCCGCCTGCCCGACCTGCGCTCGCTGCCCGGCGCGATCTTCGTGCTCGGCTTCGTGCTGTACCCGTACGTGTACCTGAGCACCCGCGCGATGTTCGTCACGCAGTCGGCGAGCCTGCTCGAAGCCGCGCGCACGCTCGGCGCGGGACGCATCGCGACGTTCTGGCGGGTCGTCGTGCCGCTCGCGCGGCCGGCGATCGCGGTCGGCGTGAGCCTCGCGCTGCTCGAGACGCTGAACGACATCGGCGCATCGGAATTTCTCGGCGTGCAGACGCTGACCGTGTCCGTCTACACCACCTGGATCACGCGCTCCGATCTCGCCGGCGCCGCGCAGATCGCGCTCGCGATGCTCGCGATCGTCGTCGGCATGATCGTGCTCGAGCGCTACGGGCGCCGCCGCCAGCGCTATGCGCACGGCCGCCGCATGCGCCCGCTCGCGCCGCGCCGCCTCTGCGGCCCGGCCGCGTGGGGCGCCGCCACGCTCGGCTGGCTGCCGGTGCTGCTCGGCTTCGGCGCGCCGGCCGCGTATCTCGCGGTCGAAACGGGCAAGCGGCTGCATCTCGTCGGCGGCGTGTCCGCGCAGCTGCTGACGGGGCTCGCCAACACGCTGACGATCGCGGGCACCGCGACCGCGGCGACGCTCGCCTGCGGGCTGATCGTCGCGTGGGCCGCGCGCGCGCAGCGCGACAGCGCGGGCGCGGGCCCGGCGCGCGTGGGCGCGCGGATCGCGAGCCTCGGCTACGCGGTGCCGGGCACGGTGCTCGCGATCGGCCTGCTGCTGCCGCTCGCGGCCGCCGATCGCGCGATCGGCGCGGCGTTCGGCCGCGACGGGCTGATCCTGATGGGGTCCGCGGCCGCGCTCGTGATCGCGTATACCGTGCGCTTCCTCGCGATCTCGGCCGGCAGCATCGAAGCCGGCCTCGCGCGCATCCCGCCGTCGCTCGAACAGGCGGCGCGCTCGCTCGGCGAAACCGCGGGTGGCACGCTGCGGCGCGTGCACCTGCCGCTCCTGCGGCCCGCGCTGACGACGAGCGCGCTGCTGGTGTTCGTCGACGCGATGAAGGAACTGCCCGCGACGCTGCTGCTGCGCCCGCTCAACTTCGACACGCTCGCAACCTGGCTGTATGCGGAGGCTGCGCGCGGCACCTACGAGGAAGGCGCGGTCGCCGCGCTCGCGATCGTGCTCGCGGGGCTGGTGCCCGTGATCCTGCTCGCCCGTACCCGCCACCCGATCGGATCCTGACACCGTGACCCTGCTTGAACTCGACGCCCTCACCCTCGCCTACGACACGCCGCACGGCCGCCGCACCGTGGTCGACGGGCTGAGCCTCGCGCTGGCCCGCGGCGACATCGGCTGCCTGCTCGGCGCGTCCGGCTGCGGCAAGACGACCGTGCTGCGCGCGATCGCCGGCTTCGAGCCGGTGCGCGCGGGCCGCATCCTGCTGGACGGCGCGCCGGTCGCGACGCCGACGCTCGACGTGCCGCCCGAGCGGCGGCGCATCGGCATGATGTTCCAGGATTACGCGCTGTTCCCGCACCTGAACGCCGCGGACAACGTCGGGTTCGGCCTGCGGAAACAGGCGAAGGCTGCGCGGCGCGCGCGCGTCGCGGAAATGCTCGAACTCGTCGGCCTCGCCGACGCCGCCGGCGCGTATCCGCACGAGCTGTCCGGCGGCCAGCAGCAGCGCGTCGCGCTCGCCCGCGCGCTCGCGCCGTCGCCGGAACTGCTGCTGCTCGACGAGCCGTTCTCGAATCTCGACGTGGATACCCGCGAACGGCTGGCGTTCGAGGTGCGCGACATCCTGAAGGAAACCGGCCACACGGCGATCGTCGTCACGCACAACCAGGCGGAAGCCGTCGCGCTCGGCGACCGGATCGGCGTGATGCACGAGGGCCGCCTCGCGCAGTGGGACACGCCGTATGCGCTGCGTCACCAGCCGGCCGACGCGTTCGTCGCATCGTTCGTGCGCGACGACGCGCTCGCCGACGAGCGCCGGCGCGCGCTCGCGCGCGGCTGCTGACGCCCCGCTCGGACGCTCGCGCCGAAGCAACGGGCCGCGCGCCCGTCAGCGCAAGCGGCTAGGCGCCGTCGCCGGCACGCACCGGCAGCGCGGTCGAATACTTGATCTGCTCCATCGCGAACGACGAGCTGACGTCGAACAGCGGCACCGCGCGGATCAGCTGCTTGTAGACGCGGTCGTAGTCGTCGATGCCGGCCACCACCACACGCAGCAGGTAATCGGTCTCGCCGCTCATCCGGTAGACCTCGACGACTTCCGGCATGTCGCGCACCGCCTGCGTGAAGCGCTGCGCCCATTCCTCGGTGTGCTGGTTCGTGCGCACCGCGACGAACACCGTCGTGCCGACCCCCAGCTTGCGCGGATCGCACAGCGCGACCTGCGCGCGGATCGCGCCGGTTTCCTTGAGCCGCTGAACGCGCTTCCAGCACGGCGTCTGCGACAGGTTCACGCGTTGCGCAAGCTCCGCGATCGGCAGCGTGGCATCCGTCTGCAATAACTCCAGCAGCTTGCGATCGATGGCATCCATTTCCCCGTTCCTTCGTGAATAGAAATTTATTCTATGCATACTTCGTTCGGGGGAACAATATGAAAACCGTTTCCCTGCGTCGACCGGTATAAATACCGACATGCGAGCGTGGCTCCGCCACGCGATCGACAACGAGAACGCCATGTCACCGTCAGCCGTTCTTTCCGCCGGCGCGCGTCATCGCGCCGCCCCGGGCGTCACGCAGGGCGCGCCCGCTGATGCGTCCGTCTGCGCGAACCCGCTGCGCCCGGCACTCGCGCGCCTGTGCCGGCAGATCGACGCCGCATTCGACGCGGCACTGGCCGCCGCTGCCGCGGGCGCGTCCACCGATCCGGCGCGGCACGCCAATTTCGCGCGCAGCGTGCGCGCGGCACTCGCCGAAGCCGGGGCAGCCGCACCGTGGCTGACCGGCGCGGAGCGCGCATGCGATCCGCAGAAATACTGCCGCCATCTGCTCGCGGCCGATCCGTCCGGCCGCTACGCGATCGTCTCGCTGGTCTGGCGACCCGGCCAGATGAGTCCCGTGCATGGCCACCGCACGTGGTGCGGCTATACGGTGCTCGACGGCACGCTGACCGAAACGCTGTACGACTGGGATGAGGCCACGGGTCTCGCGACCGACGCGCGCCGCCACGCGCGCGAAGCGGGTGCGGTGTCGTTCGTGCGCGCCGGCGCGCACGGCATCCACCAGCTCGGCCACGCCGGCGCGGCCGGTGATGCGCCGGCCGTGTCGCTGCACGTGTACGGCGTGCCGGGCGAACAGATCGCGACGCACGTGAACGATCTCGTGCGCGTCGCAACGCCGCTTCATGCGTGAATGATCGACCGCGCGCCGTGCGCGGCGCGCATGGACGCGAACCCTGGTCAGCGCGTCGCGATCGTCATCCGTCAATCGCGGCGGCTCACGCGCCGCCGCTGTTGCGCGCGGCCTGCGCTGCTGCCGCTGCTGCCGACGCAGACGCGCCGTGCGTCGACGCCAACGCTTCATTGGCCGCCCCCGCCTCGCCGGCGCCCACGACCGGCCCTTCGGCCGCCCCCTCTTCCGCCGCGCCGCGTGGCGGCGACACCACCTGCATCTGCGGCACCGGAATCGCGATGCCTGCCGCCTCCATCCGCGCCTTCACGCGCGCGTTGAACGCGCGCATCACGGTCGACTGCTGCAGTGGCTGCGTGCGGATCTGCCCCTTGAAGATCAGCCAGTTCGGCTCGAAGCGGTCGAGCCCCCACACCTCGACGCCGCCGAGCATCAGGCGCCGCACCGTGACGTCGCTCCACAGGTCGCCGCCCGCGTCGCGGATCAGATGCGTGATCTCGTCGACGTCGGCGGACAGCGGCGCGCGCACCTCGAACACCGCGCAGCCGAAGTCGCGCGACAGGTTCTTGACGATCTTGATCTGCGAGAACGGAATCGCGTGCAGCGCGCCCTGCCCGTCGCGCAGCCGCACGGTGCGGATCGACAGGTGCTCGACGGTGCCCGCGTGGCCGCCGTCGACGTCGATCCAGTCGCCGACCGAGATCGTGTCCTCGACGATGATGAAGAGCCCGGTGATCAGGTCGGACACGAGCGACTGCGCGCCGAAGCCGACCGCGAGGCCGATCACGCCGGCGCCGGCGAGCAGCGGCGTGACGTTGATGCCGAGGCTCGCCGCGGTGACGACCGCGGCGATCGTGAGGATCGTGACGAACACGACGTTGCGCACGAGCGGCAGCATCGTGCGCGCGCGCACGCTCGGATTGCGGCCGCGGCGCGCGGCCGCCGAATTGAGCGCCTCGAGGATCGCCGTATCGACGATGATCCACGTGAGCCACGACACGAACCACGTGACGACGATCGCGCTCATCGCCTGCGCGATGCCGCGCGCCGCGACGCTGTGCTCGACGATGCGCGCGATCGAGATGCCCCACAGCCGCGACGTCAGCTCGACGTAGCCGAGCCAGATGAACAGCGTCATCAGCGAGCCGGCGAAGCGCACGAGCCGCGCGACGTACGCGGACTGGTTGCGCCGCACGCGGCGGTGCGCGGGGTTCGGACGCGTGACGCGCAGCACGACCGCCGACAGGAAGAACGCGAGCACCAGCAGCAGCGCGGTGACGATCGACGTCTGCAGCAGGTTCGACGACGAACGGCTGCCGGCAAGCGTGCCGAACACCGCGGCGAACGCCAGCAGCAACACCGGCACCGGCCAGATCCAAGCGGCGAATTCGGCCATCTCGGTCGTCGCGCGATGCCCCGTGCGCAGCGCATAGCTGCGGTTGCGGATCAGGTGCGCGACCGGGCGCCGGAACGCGAGCGCGAAATACGCGCACAGCGTGGCCGCGATCATGTTCGCAACCGTCGCGATCAGGCCCGCGAGATTGGTGCCGAGCAGATGGGCGACGTCGTAGTTGAGCGCCGCGTCGCCGAGCGCGCCGAACGCGCCGATCACGCGCAGCAGGCGCCACGATCGCTCGATCAGCACGCGCCCCGCCGCGCGGCGGTGCCCGGCGCTGAACAGCGCGAACATGATCAGGCACAGCGCCGCGAACACCGAGCCCGCCACGATCGCATACGCGATCACGAGCGCGACGGTGCGGCCGAGCGATTCCGGCAGGTTGCGCGCGATCGACAGCACGAGCACGAACGCGATGATCCACGGGCCGACCCGGCGCAGCGCGAACATCAGCATCTCGTGCGCGCTCGGGTTCGGATTCAGCCTGGCGGCGGCGCCCAGGCGCGCAGCGAGCCGCTGCTGCACGGCGATCAGCGCGACCGCGCACGCGCCCCAGCCGACCAGCAGCAGCACGCAGTCGAGCAGGGTCATGCCGAACGATTCGGGGCCGTGGCCGCTCACGATCGTATAGAGCTCGTTGCCGGCCGCGGTGAAGCGCCCCGCCCAGTAGTGCAGCGGCGAATCGCCCTGCTTCATGCTCGATTCGACAGACGCCATCCCGGATGCGATCGCGCCCCACAGGCCGGCGTTCGCCGCCGACGGGGCCGATGCGGCGGATGCCGCCTGCGCGGACTGCGCGACGTCGCGCAACGCCTTGAGCTGCGACACGAGCGCGGTCCGCTGCCGATCGTTGTCGAGCATGCGGATCACGGCATTGAACGACTGGGCGATCTCGGCGGCGCTCGCCGGCGACGGCGCAGAGGCCGCCGCGGCGCCCGACGCGGCCGCGCCCGAGGCCGCCGACGCGGGCGCCTCCGCGACCGCGGGCGCGATCAGCTTCTGGAACGTCGCGAGTCCGGGCACGGGCACGGTCGCCGCCGGCGCGGGCTGCGCGAACCCGACCCCGAACACGAGCCCGAGCGCGGCGGCACACGGCGTGAGACGGGCCGCAATACGGGGCCGGACTGGCCGGCGCACTGCGACAAGGCTGGACAGCAAAACGACACAACAGGCCGTCACTGCCCAGCCCAGAAATTGCAAGGAGAACGAAAGCAAATTGCGATCCTGTCTGGGGAAGCACGGATCGCCTAGTGTAGCGTCAACCGGCAGCGGCCCCGCCGAAATGGCGGGGCGGGCAGCTGGGCGGGCAGCCCGGGAGCGGTCTCGCGCCGCCGGCCGCCGCTCAGTACGCGACGGTCGCGATCTCGCGCACGAAGCTGCCCTGCTCGAGCGCATCGACGAACGCGATCGCGTAGTCCTCGGCCGAAATCTTGCTGTCGCCGTTCGCGTCGACGATCAGCTTGCCGGCGCCGGTGCGGAACGTGCCCGTGCGCTCGCCCGGCGCGATCAGCGCGGCCGGCGCGAAGAACGTCCAGTCGAGATCGCCGGCGCTGCGCAGGTACGCGAGCGCATCGCGGTGCGCAAGCGCGACCGCCTTGTACGCGTCCGGGAAGCCTTCGGCATCGACGAGCTGCTTGCCCGGCGCGACTTCGAGCGAACCCGCGCCGCCGACCACGACGAGCCGCTTCAGGCCAGCCGCGCGCACGCCGGCGACGAGCGCGTGGGTCGCCGCGACGACCTTCGCCGGATCGTCCTGCTTCGGGCCGTATGCGCTCGCGACGACGTCGTGGCCCGGCAGCGCGGCCGCGATGCTCGCCGGGTCGAACAGGTCGGCGGCCTTCGCGGTGATGCCGTCGCCGCCCGCGCCCGGCGTGCGCGACAGCGCCGTCACACGATGGCCGCGCCGCGCGGCTTCCGCGGCGATGCGCGAGCCGATCGTGCCGGTTGCGCCGAACAGGGCGATGTTCAAGGTACGTTGCGTCATGTCGATTCTCCAGAAAGAAAAAATATGTAACTTATTTAATTACATATAAGGCCGAAAAAAATGGGGTGATCCACCCCGTTGTGCCGGCCGCGCGTCGCGCAGCCGGCTCACCGCTCTGTCATTCGCTCATCCGCGTCAGCTCATCCGCCGGCGCCGGCCCGATGCAGCAGAAGCTGCTCGGAATTCAGCACGTCGGCCGTCACGTCGGCCAGCGTGCGGGTGGCGAGGGACGCTTCCATCGCACGCTGCGCGTCGCCGATGTAGTCCGTCAGCACGCCCTGGATGTGCCGCCCGACGAGACACGCCGGGTTCGGCGCCTCGCGGTGCAGCGCAAACAGCTGCGCGTCGTCGACCGCCCGGTACACGTCGAGCAGCGTGATGCTGGCCGGCTCGCGTGCGAGCAGCGCGCCGCCGCCCGCGCCGAGCTGGGACGTCGTCAGCCCGACCGCCGCGAGCATCGACAGCAGCCGGCGAATCAGCGCCGGATTCGTGTTCACGCTGCCGGCGATGATGTCGGACGACAACGGAACGCCCTCCTGCATCGACAGCAAGGCGAGCACGTGCACGGCAAACGCGAATCGGCTGCTGGTATTCATTCCTTGCTCACTCGACCGGCGCCGGTTCGAACCGGCTGCCGGCGACAATGTGTAACCATGATAATTACATTTTGTGGATCATGCAAGCGGCCGGTCACTGGCCGCTGGCAGGCTTGGTGGCGGACGCACCCTGCTGGCTCCATTGCTGGAGCTTGCGCCCGGCTTCCGCGAGCTTCGCGCCGGCTTCGGACGCGGCGTGCGCGACGACCGCGGACGCCGCCGCGTCGATCTGCGCCTGCGCGGCGGACGCGAGGCCGCTCGCGGAGAGCGGCGGCACGGCGGACGCCGCGGACGCGATGCCGGCCTTCGCCGCGCCGAGCTGCTGGTTCACCGCGCTCGTCACCTGGTCGATAGCCTGCGTCGCCTGCTTCGCGGCGTCGGCGGCCGCGCTCGCGGCCGTGTCGGGTTGCGCGGGCGCGCCGGACTTCTCGCATCCGCCGAGCAGCAGCGCCGCGCACGCGGCGGCGACCGCCAGCACGGGACCACGCCCGCTCACTCGCCATTCACTTACCTTCATCTGCATTCTCCGGCCACGCGCCGCGCGGCCCTTTCTGGTTGAAACGATGTCGATGATACCGCCGATGTGCGCCGCATTTCGCTCACTCCGGGTTAAAAACAGCTTTCAATTTCGGACTCGTCTGATTCAATCGCGCGGGCGATCGCCCTAAAGTGAAGCCCCCCGACCCGCATCGCCCGCGATCCGCATTCCATGGATTTTCTCGTCAACTGGCTCATCGTCCTGGCCGTCCTGCTGGCCGCCACCTGGTTCCTGTGCCTGCGCGCGCCGCCCTCGCGCCATCCGCCGGAGCTCGGCCGCGCGCGCCGCATCGAATCCGCGCGCCTGCTCACGCAGGCGATTTTCGGCTTCTGGACGGCCGCGCTGATCGTCGCGCGCGAAATGCTGGTCGCCGACAGCGCCGACGCGTCCCCGGCCGGCTTCGCGGCAATCGCGTTCGCTGCGCTCGGGCTCGCGGCGGTCGCCGCCTACTGGTCCGCCTGCGCCGTGCGGCTGCGCCGCCCGCGCCTGTTCATCCGGCGCTCCTGACGCGCCAGGCCGGTGCGCGATGCCACATGATCGCGCACCATCGCGCGCCCCGCCCGCACCAGATCGGAACGTCCCGCACCACGCCCGTGCGACCGACGCCGCCCGGCCCGAACGACCGCCGGGCCCCGGTGCGCATGCACCGCGCCCGCGCCCCACGCGGCAGCGCGCGCCGCACCATTTCCACGCAATCATTCACCAAGTTGGCTCGATTTTTGCGTTCCTCGCCCATTTTTTGAGCAAGGAAGCTTCGGAATGGATGGTCTGAAATCCGGCGTCGACACGCTGTTCCTGTTGATCGGCGCCGTCATGGTGCTCGCGATGCACGCGGGCTTCGCGTTCCTCGAACTGGGCACGGTGCGCAAGAAGAACCAGGTCAACGCACTCGTGAAGATCCTGGTTGATTTCTCGGTGTCGACCATCGCGTATTTCTTCATCGGCTACACGATCGCGTACGGCGTCGAGTTCTTCGACGACATCGGCACGCTGTCGCAGCACAGCGGCTATGCGCTCGTGCGCTTCTTCTTCCTGCTGACGTTCGCCGCGGCGATTCCGGCGATCATCTCCGGCGGCATCGCCGAACGCGCGAAATTCAACCCGCAGCTCGTCGCGACGCTGATCATCGTCGGCTTCATTTATCCGTTCTTCGAAGGCATTGCGTGGAACGAACGCTTCGGCATCCAGGCGTGGCTCGCGCACGCGTTCGGCGCGCCGTTCCACGATTTCGCGGGCTCGGTCGTCGTGCACGCGTTCGGCGGCTGGGTCGCGCTGCCCGCCGTGCTGCTGCTCGGCGCGCGCCACGGCCGCTACGGCAACGACGGCCGGATCGCCGCGCACCCGCCGTCGAACATCCCGTTCCTTGCGCTCGGCGCGTGGGTGCTCGCGGTCGGGTGGTTCGGCTTCAACGTGATGAGCGCGCAGACGCTCGACAAGGTGAGCGGCCTCGTCGCGCTGAACTCGCTGATGGCGATGGTCGGCGGCACGCTCGCCGCGTGGCTCGCCGGCCGCAACGATCCGGGCTTCACGTACAACGGCCCGCTCGCGGGGCTCGTCGCGGTCTGCGCGGGGTCCGACGTGATGCACCCGATCGGCGCGCTCGCGACCGGCGCCGCGGCCGGCGCGCTGTTCGTCGCGATGTTCACCTGCGTGCAGAACAAATGGCGCATCGACGACGTGCTCGGCGTGTGGCCGCTGCACGGCATGTGCGGCGCGCTCGGCGGCATCGCGGCCGGCGTGTTCGGGCTGCCCGCGCTGGGCGGTCTCGGCGGCGTCGCGTTCGGCTCGCAGGTCGTCGGCACGCTCGGCGGCATCGCTATCGCGCTCGCCGGCGGCACGCTCGTCTACGGCGCGCTGAAGGCGACCGTCGGCCTGCGCCTCGACCGCGAGGCCGAGTTCGACGGCGCGGACCTGTCGATCCACCGCATCTCGGCGACGCCCGAACGCGATTGAGATTCGAACGGACGCTCGATCACCCTACAACTTCAATTCAAAAAACTTTCATCTAGCGTCCCTACACTTCCGTCCAGTTTTCAATTTGCCTTCGCATCGCTTGCCGTTTGCAAACGGTGCGGGGGCGACAACTCTTCCAACAATCGAAACTGGACACCACATGCCCGCGTTGCCCAATGCTTCCCGTCGTCAGGCCCTGAAGATTCTCGCCGGCGCGCCCATGCTGCCCCTTTCCGGACTCGCGCTGCCCGCCCTGCTGACGGGCTGCGGCGGCGACGACCATCCGGCCGCGACGCCGACCGCTGCGGCATTCGCCGCGGCAACCTTCGCGTCGATGGCCGCGCCCGCGCTCGACAACCCGGCGGCGATGGCGACGACGACGGTGGGCTCGACGCTGTCGGTGTCCTTCTCCGACGGCACGTCGCGCAACTTCAAGCTCGCGTACCGGCCGTTCTTCGTGACGGGCGACCTGGTGCCGGACGGCAAGGGCGGCACGATCCTCGCAGGCGGCTACTACGACATCAACAACCAGCCGATCATCGACCGCTCGGTCGCGGGCAAGGAGCGCCAGTTCTATTCGGACTGCCCGGACGGCAGTTCGCTGCTGACGCTGAAGAACGCCAGCGTGGCGGGCGTGAAGGGCAACACGGTGTTCGCGGTCGTGCAGTTCGAATACACGACACGCGACCAGGCGAGCGTGTCGCAATACGGCCAGCTGCCTTCGCCGATCGCGGTGCTCTCGCTCGACCAGGATCCGGCGAGCGGCGCGCTCAAGCTCGTCAAGTACCACAACGTCGACACGTCGAAGGCGCACGGGCTGTGGATCACCTGCGGCGCGAGCCTGTCGCCGTGGGGCACCCACCTGTCGAGCGAGGAATACGAGCCGGACGCGACGAAGGCCGCGACCGACGCCCAGTTCAAGGCGTTCAGCCGCAACACGTTCGGCGACGAGACCCGGGCCAACCCGTATCACTACGGCCACCTGCCCGAGATCACCGTCAACCCGGACGGCACCGGCACCGCGAAGAAGCACTACTGCCTCGGCCGCATCTCGCACGAGCTGATCCAAGTGATGCCGGACCAGCGCACGGTGATGATGGGCGACGACGCGACCAACGGCGGCCTCTTCATGTTCGTCGCGGACAAGCCGGCCGACCTGTCGGCGGGCACGCTGTACGTCGCGAAGTGGACGCAAACGTCGTCGGCGGGCGCCGGTTCCGCGACGCTCACGTGGTTCAAGATCGGCCACGCGACGAGCGCCGAGATCGAGGCGCTCGCGAACACGCTGAAGTGGTCGGACATCATGGACGTCGCGACGACCGATCCGGCCGACGCGAGCTACACGAAGATCCATTTCAGCGGCAAATTCAACTGGGTTCGCGTGAAGCCGGGCATGGAAAAGGCCGCCGCGTTCCTCGAGACGCACCGCTACGCGGCGCTGATCGGCGGCAGCATGGCGTTCACGAAGCTCGAAGGCACGACGGTGAACGCGAAGGACAAGATCGTCTACACGGCGATGTCGCGGATCGAGACGTCGATGGTCAAGGGCAACGCGGTGTCGCGCGACGTCGCGCTCGACAAGAAGATCGCCGCGGGCGCCGTCTACGCGCTGAACCTGAAGGGCGGCCAGCGCGACACGTCGGGCGCCGCGATCGACAGCGACTGGGTGCCGGTCGACATGAGCGCGCCGGCCGCGCTGGTCGGCGAGGACCTCGCCGCTGCCGACGCGCTCGGCAACCTCGCGAACCCGGACAAGATCGCGAACCCGGACAACCTGAAGTTCTCGGAGAAGCTGCGCACGCTCTTCATCGGCGAGGACTCGGGCATGCACGTGAACAACTTCCTGTGGGCGTACAACGTCGACACGAAAGCGCTCACGCGCGTGCTGTCCTGCCCGGCCGGCGCCGAATCGACGGGCCTGCACGCGGTCGACGAGATCAACGGCTGGACCTACATCATGAGCAACTTCCAGCACGCGGGCGACTGGGAGTCGCCGCTGCACGACAAGGTCAAGCCGACCCTCGATCCGCTGGTGCGCGCGAACTTCAAGGACCGCTTCGGCGCGAGCGTCGGCTACCTGACGGCCGAGCCGACCAGCATCAAGCTCGCGAAGGCCTGACGCCCTGCACCGGTTCCCGCCGCCGGCGGGAACCGCCCCCTGCTTCATCACGTTTCATTCGTGGCGCTACGCCGCTTCACGCGCGATGCCCCTTGCGGGCGTCGCGCTTTTTTTTTGCGTGCGCAAACGACGCGCGCAGCGAACGGACAAAAAAAAAGCGCCACGGAGACCGTGGCGCTAAAAAAGTTCTAGCCATTCCGAGGGCCGTGCTAGAACCTGAGAGACTGCGCGAATCAACGTTGCCGGTTAAACTCCGAAACGTTGTTTCGAAAACGTGAGACATTCTTTCCGTTTCCGCCGGACAAGTCAAGCGGTATTTGCACCCAACGACGCGGTTTTCCGCAATGCAGGATCGGGAGTTTTCCTAATAAACCAAGGGTGAACCCGTAAAATCCCGTCTCATGACCGGTTGACCCGAATAACATGCATCCTTTGACAATCATCCTACAATTCCAACAAAATTGAAATCCAGTTTCGGAAATAGAGAGAACGCCCCGTGTCGACACCCGTGAATCCTCCTGCTTCCCGCGAACGCGAATCGTCGCCCGATGAAATCACCGCGCTCGCGCGCGGCCTGGCCGTGCTGCGGCGCATCGCCGCCGCCGACGCGCCGGTCAGCAACCGCGAGCTGACCGAACTCACCGGCATCCCGAAGCCGACCGTATCGCGGATCACCGCGACGCTCGTCAGCGCCGGCTTCCTGTTCCAGCTGCCCGACAGCGAACGGTTCGTGCTCACCGCGTCGGTGCTGGAGCTGAGCCACGGCTTCCTGCGCAACTTCGACATCCGCGCGCGCTCGCGGCCGTTCATGATCGAGCTGGCCGAGCGCACGTCGCTGTCCGTGCACCTCGCGGTGCGCGACCGGCTCGACATGGTCGCGATCGACGTGATCCGGCCGCGCTCGGCGGTGCTCGTCACGCGTCTCGAGATCGGCTCGCGGATGGACATCGCGCGCACCGCGGTCGGCCGCGCGTACCTCGCCGCGTTCGAGGACGACGAACGCCGCGGGCTGATCGACGCGCTGCGGGCCGCCGCGGGCGACGACTGGCCGCACGTGTTCGCGCGGCTCAACCCGGCGCTCGACGACGCGCAGCGCCAGGGCCACACGATCGCGATCGGCGAATGGCGCGAGGGCCTGAACGCGGTCGCCGCGGGGTTCGTCGGCCCGTCGGGCCAGTGCTATTCGGTCAATTGCGGCGGCGCCTCGCACCAGTGCCCGCCCGAATGGCTCAACGAGCACGTGGTGCCGGCGCTGCACGAATGCATCGCGAAGATCACCCGCGAGATCGGCGGTGCGCCCGCCCGGCGCCGCGCCGCGTGACGGGCGCGCCCCCGCCCGTCGCCTTCTGTAACGACCGTAACCCGTTGAAAGATAGATCGCTGGACTGTAACGGGGACGGGACGTAGCATCATGCCCATCGTAGCGCCGCCCTCGCGGTGCGCACCGCTCTTTTCCCGCGCAGGCCGGGGCCGGGCCGGCTCCCCCCTGACGCCGCATGCACATGCGCTGCCCGCCTTGCGGCACGCCGTCTTTCCGACCGAACCGATGGACAATCAACAAAAGCCCACGCCCTCCGCGCACGAACCTGCGCCCGCCTCCCCCGCCGCGCGGCGCCCGCGCCGCAAGCTGATGCTCGGCGCGCTCGCGCTCGTCGCGGCCGGCGGCCTGCTGTGGTGGCATCCGTGGAGCGACGCGAGCGCCGACAAGCCCGGCTCGGGCGCGAGTGCGGCCAGCGGCCGCCACGGCCGCGGCGGCCCGGCCGCGATGGCGAACGTGCCGCAGCCGGTGCAGGTCGCGGCCGCGACGCGCGGCGAAATGCCGGTCGTGCTGTCCGCGCTCGGCACCGTGACGCCGCTCGCGAACGTGACCGTCAAGACGCAGCTGTCGGGCTACCTGCAGTCGGTCGCGTTCCAGGAAGGCCAGCTCGTGAAGAAGGGCGACGTGCTCGCGCAGATCGACCCGCGCCCATACCAGAACGCGCTCGAGAACGCCGAAGGCACGCACGCGCGCGACGAGGCCCTGCTCGCGACCGCGCGCCTCGACCTGAAGCGCTACCAGACGCTGCTCGCGCAGGATTCGATCGCGTCGCAGCAGGTCGACACCCAGGCGTCGCTCGTCAAGCAGTACGAAGGCGCGGTGAAGACCGACCAGGCGGCGATCGATTCCGCGAAGCTGAACCTCGTCTACGCGCGCATCACCGCGCCGGTGTCGGGCCGCGTCGGCCTGCGCCAGGTCGACCCGGGCAACTACGTGACGCCGGGCGACGCGAACGGCATCGTCGTGATCACGCAGATCCAGCCGATCAGCGTGATCTTCACGACGTCCGAGGACAACCTGCCGCAGATCCTCAAGCAGGTGAACGCGGGCAGCAAGCTGTCGGTCACCGCGTACAACCGCAACAACACGGTGCCGCTCGAGGCCGGCATGCTCGAGACGCTCGACAACCAGATCGACACGTCCACCGGCACGGTCAAGCTGCGCGCGACGTTCGCGAACCAGGGCGGGCTGCTGTTCCCGAATCAGTTCGTCAACACGCGGCTGCTCGTCGACACGGTCCGCGACGCGACGATCGTGCCGACGTCGGCCGTGCTGACGGGCTCGATCGGCCAGTTCGTCTACGTCGTCAAGCCGGACAGCACGGTGACGGTGCGCAAGGTCAAGATCGGCCCGGTCGACGGCGAGCGCACCAGCATCGTCGACGGCGTCGCGGTCGGCGAGCGGGTCGTCACCGACGGGTCCGACCGCCTGCGCGAAGGCTCGACGATCACGATCCCGGCCGACAAGCCCAAGGGCGCGTCGGGCGCGCACGGCGCGAGCGCGGCCGCCGGCGCATCCGGCGCGAAAGGCGCACACCGCGGCCAGCATCGCGGCGGCGCATCGCAGACGCCGGCACAGTAACGCGCGGGCCGTCCGATGAACCCATCCCGCATCTTCATTCTCCGGCCGGTCGGCACCGCCCTCCTGATGGTGGCCATCATGCTGGCCGGCCTCGTCGCGCTGCGCTTCCTGCCGCTCGCGGCGCTGCCCGAGGTCGACTACCCGACCATCCAGGTGCAGACCTTCTATCCCGGCGCGAGCCCGGAAGTGATGACGTCGTCGGTGACCGCGCCGCTCGAACGCCAGTTCGGGCAGATGCCGTCGCTGAACCAGATGTCGTCGCAGAGTTCGGCCGGCGCGTCGGTGATCACGCTGCAGTTCGCGCTCGACCTGCCGCTCGACATCGCCGAGCAGGAAGTGCAGGCCGCGATCAACGCGGCCGGCAACCTGCTGCCGTCCGACCTGCCCGCGCCGCCGATCTACGCGAAGGTCAACCCTGCCGACGCGCCGGTGCTGACGCTCGCCGTCACGTCGAAGACGCTGCCGCTCACGCAGGTGCAGGATCTCGCCGATACGCGGCTCGCGATGAAGATCTCGCAGGTCGCGGGCGTCGGCCTCGTCAGCCTGTCCGGCGGCAACCGCCCGGCCGTGCGGATCCAGGCCAACCCGACCGCGCTCGCGCAGTACGGGCTGAACCTCGACGACCTGCGCACGACGATCTCGAACCTCAACGTCAACACGCCGAAGGGCAACTTCGACGGCCCGACGCGCGCGTACACGATCAACGCGAACGACCAGCTGACGAGCGCCGACCAGTACCAGGACGCCGTCGTCGCGTACAAGGGCGGCCGGCCGGTGATGCTGACCGACGTCGCGAAGATCATCGCCGGCTCGGAGAACACCAAGCTCGGCGCGTGGGTCGATGCGGAGCCCGCGATCATCCTGAACGTGCAGCGCCAGCCGGGCGCGAACGTGATCCAGACGGTCGACGCGATCAAGGCGCAGTTGCCGAAGCTGCAGGAATCGCTGCCCGCGGCGCTCGACGTGCGCATCGTCACCGACCGCACGACGATGATCCGCGCGGCGGTGCGCGACGTGCAGTTCGAGATGATGCTCGCGGTCGCGCTGGTCGTGCTGGTGATGTACCTGTTCCTCGCGAACGTCTACGCGACGATCATCCCGAGCCTGTCGGTGCCGCTGTCGCTGATCGGCACGCTCGCGGTGATGTACATGGCCGGCTTCTCGCTGAACAACCTGTCGCTGATGGCGCTGACGATCGCGACCGGCTTCGTCGTCGACGACGCGATCGTGATGATCGAGAACATCGCGCGCTACGTCGAGGACGGCGACTCGCCGCTCGAGGCCGCACTGAAAGGCTCGAAGCAGATCGGCTTCACGATCATCTCGCTGACGGTGTCGCTGATCGCCGTGCTGATCCCGCTGCTGTTCATGGGCGACGTGGTCGGGCGGCTGTTCCACGAGTTCGCGATCACGCTCGCGGTGACGATCGTGATCTCGGCGATCGTGTCGCTGACGCTCGTGCCGATGATGTGCGCGAAGCTCCTGCGCCACTCGCCGCCGCCGGAGAGCCACCGCTTCGAGGCGCGCGTGCACCAGGCGATCGACTGGGTGATCGCGCGCTACGCGGTCGCGCTCGAATGGGTGCTGAACCGCCAGCGCTCGACGCTCGTCGTCGCGGTGCTGACGCTCGTGCTGACGGGCCTCCTCTACGTGCTGATCCCGAAGGGCTTCTTCCCGCCGCAGGACACCGGCGTGATCCAGGCGATCACCCAGGCGCCGCAGTCGATCTCGTACGGCGCGATGGCCGAGCGCCAGCAGCAGCTCGCCGCCGAGATCCTGAAGGACCCGAACGTCGAGAGCCTGACGTCGTTCATCGGCGTCGACGGCGCCAACATCACGCTGAACAGCGGCCGGATGCTGATCAACCTGAAGGCGCGCGACCAGCGCAAGGAGACGGCGGCCGAGATCATCCGCGACCTGCAGCAGCGCGTGTCGCACGTGCCGGGCATCTCGCTCTTCATGCAGTCGGTGCAGGACCTGACGATCGACTCGACCGTCAGCCCGACGCAGTACCAGTTCATGCTGACGAGCCCGAACTCCGACGAATTCGCGACCTGGGTGCCGAAGCTCGTGTCGCGGCTGAAGCAGGAGCCGTCGCTCGCCGACGTCGCGACCGACCTGCAGAACAGCGGCCAGTCGGTGTACATCGAGATCGACCGCGCGAGCGCGGCGCGCTTCGGCATCACGCCCGCGACCGTCGACAACGCGCTGTACGACGCGTACGGCCAGCGCATCGTGTCGACGATCTTCACGCAGTCGAACCAGTACCGCGTGATCCTCGAGTCCGAGCCGCAGATGCAGCACTACACCGACTCGCTGAACAACCTGTACCTGCCGTCCGCGGGCGGCGGCCAGGTGCCGCTCGCGTCGATCGCGACGTTCCACGAGCGGCCGTCGCCGCTGCTCGTGTCGCACCTGTCGCAGTTCCCGTCGACGACGATCTCGTTCAACCTCGCGCCGGGCGCGTCGCTCGGCGAGGCGGTGAAGGCGATCGACGCGGCCGAGAAGGAGATCGGCCTCCCCGCGTCGTTCCAGACCCGCTTCCAGGGCGCGGCGCTCGCGTTCCAGGCGTCGCTGTCGAACCAGCTGTTCCTGATCCTCGCGGCGATCATCACGATGTACATCGTGCTCGGCGTGCTGTACGAGAGCTACATCCACCCGATCACGATCCTGTCGACGCTGCCGTCGGCCGGCGTCGGCGCGTTGCTCGCGCTGATGATCACCGGGCACGACCTCGACATCATCGGCATCATCGGCATCGTGCTGCTGATCGGCATCGTGAAGAAGAACGCGATCATGATGATCGACTTCGCGCTCGAGGCCGAACGCGCGGAAGGCAAGCCGCCGCGCGAGGCGATCTACCAGGCGTGCCTGCTGCGCTTCCGGCCGATCCTGATGACGACGCTCGCCGCGCTGCTCGGCGCGGTGCCGCTGATGGTCGGCTCCGGCGCCGGTTCCGAGCTGCGCCAGCCGCTGGGCATCGCGATCGCCGGCGGCCTGATCGTGTCGCAGGTGCTGACGCTGTTCACGACGCCCGTGATCTACCTCGGCTTCGATTCGCTCGCGCGCCGCGTGCGCGGCTGGTTCGAGCGCCACGGCCCCGCCGCCGGCCCGCGCACGGATGCGTAAATGAACCTGTCCCGCCCCTTCATCACCCGCCCCGTCGCGACGACGCTGCTCGCGCTCGGGGTCGCGCTCGCGGGCCTGTTCGCGTTCATCAAGCTGCCGGTGTCGCCGCTGCCGCAGGTCGACTTCCCGACGATCCTCGTGCAGGCGTCGCTGCCCGGCGCGAGCCCGGAGACCGTCGCGACCAGCGTGACGAGCCCGCTCGAGCGGCACCTCGGCTCGATCGCCGACGTGTCCGAGATGACGTCGACCAGCACGGTCGGAAACGCGCGGATCATCCTGCAGTTCGGGCTGAACCGCGACATCGACGGCGCGGCGCGCGACGTGCAGGCGGCGATCAACGCTGCGCGCGCCGACCTGCCGGCGTCGCTCAAGAGCAACCCGACCTACCGCAAGGTCAACCCGGCCGACTCGCCGATCATGGTCGTGTCGCTGACGTCCGACACGATGTCGGCCGCGAAGCTGTACGACGCGGCATCGACCGTGCTGCAGCAGTCGCTGTCGCAGATCGACGGGATCGGCCAGGTGGCGGTCAGCGGCTCCGCGAACCCGGCGGTGCGCGTCGAGCTCGAGCCGCAGGCGCTGTTCCACTACGGCATCGGCCTCGAGGACGTGCGCGCGGCGCTCGCGTCGGCCAACGCGAACAGCCCGAAAGGCGCGATCGAGTTCGGCCCGCAGCGCTACCAGCTCTACACCAACGACCAGGCCTCGCAGGCGTCGCAATATCGCGACCTCGTCGTCGCGTACCGCAACGGCTCGGCCGTGCGGCTCGCCGACCTGTCCGACGTCGTCGATTCGGTCGAGGACCTGCGCAACCTCGGTCTCGCGAACGGCAAGCGCGCGGTGCTCGTGATCCTGTACCGCTCGCCCGGCGCGAACATCATCGAGACGATCGACCGCGTGCACGCGGCGCTGCCGCAGCTCACGGCGTCGCTGCCGGCCGACATCGCGGTCACGCCCGTGCTCGACCGCTCCACCACGATCCGCGCGTCGCTGCGGGACACCGAGCACACGCTCCTGATCGCGGTCGGCCTCGTCGTGATGGTCGTGTTCCTGTTCCTGCGCAACTGGCGCGCGACGCTGATCCCGAGCGTCGCGGTGCCGATCTCGAT
This sequence comes from Burkholderia ubonensis subsp. mesacidophila, assembly GCF_002097715.1. Taxonomy (NCBI): domain Bacteria; kingdom Pseudomonadati; phylum Pseudomonadota; class Betaproteobacteria; order Burkholderiales; family Burkholderiaceae; genus Burkholderia; species Burkholderia ubonensis. The sequence goes on along the minus strand of NZ_CP020737.1, from coordinate 1,272,851 downwards.
CATCGGCACGTTCGGCGCGATGTACCTGCTCGGCTTCTCGATCGACAACCTGTCGCTGATGGCGCTGATCGTCGCGACCGGCTTCGTCGTCGACGATGCGATCGTCGTGCTCGAGAACATCTCGCGCCACATCGAGAACGGCACGCCGAGGCTGCAGGCCGCGTTCGACGGCGCGCGCGAGGTCGGCTTCACGGTGCTGTCGATGAGCCTGTCGCTCGTCGCGGTATTCCTGCCGATCCTGCTGATGGGCGGCATCGTCGGGCGCCTCTTCCGCGAATTCGCGCTGACGCTGTCGCTCGCGATCGCGGTGTCGCTCGCGGTGTCGCTCACCGTCACGCCGATGATGTGCGCGCGGCTGCTTCCCGAGGCGCACGACAAGCGCGGCGAGGGCCGCTTCGCGCGCTTCCTCGAGCGCTGCTTCACGCGCCTGCAGCACGGCTACGAGCGCTCGCTGTCGTGGGCGCTGCGCCATCCGCTGATGATCCTCGCGATCCTGTTCGCGACGATCGGCCTGAACGTGTACCTGTATATCGTCGTGCCGAAGGGCTTTTTCCCGCAGCAGGACACGGGGCTGATGATCGGCGGCATCCAGGCCGACCAGAGCACGTCGTTCCAGGCGATGAAGCTGAAGTTCACGGAGATGATGCGGATCGTGCAGGGCAACCCGAACGTGAAGAGCGTCGCGGGCTTCACGGGCGGTTCGCAGACCAACTCGGGCTTCATGTTCGTCACGCTGAAGGACCGCACCGAGCGCAAGCTGTCGGCCGACCAGGTGATCCAGCAGCTGCGCCGGCCGCTCGCCGACGTCGCGGGCGCGCGCACCTTCCTGCAGGCCGCGCAGGACATCCGCGTCGGCGGCCGGCAGAGCAACGCGCAATACCAGTTCACGCTGCTCGGCGATTCCAGCACCGAGCTGTACAAGTGGGGGCCGCTCCTGACCGAGGCGCTGCAGAAGCGCCGCGAGCTGACCGACGTGAACTCCGACCAGCAGCAGGGGGGCCTCGAGGCGATGGTGACGATCGACCGCGCGACCGCCGCGCGGCTCGGCATCAAGCCCGCGCAGATCGACAACACGCTGTACGACGCGTTCGGCCAGCGCCAGGTCTCGACGATCTACAACCCGCTGAACCAGTACCACGTGGTGATGGAAGTCGCGCCGAAGTACTGGCAGAGCCCGCAGATGCTGAACCAGGTGTGGGTCAGCACGTCGGGCGGCAGCGCGAGCGGCGCGCAGACGACCAACGCGGCGGCGGGCACCTACGTCGCAACGAAGGCCGGCGCGTCGAGCGCCGGCACCGCCGCACAGAGCGCCGCCGCGATCGCGGCCGATTCCGCGCGCAACCAGGCGCTCAATTCGATCGCGGCGAGCGGCAAGTCGAGCGCGTCGTCGGGCGCGGCCGTGTCGACGGCGAAGTCGACGATGATCCCGCTGTCGGCGATCGCGACGTTCGGGCCGAGCACGACGCCGCTGTCGGTGAACCACCAGGGTCTGTTCGTCGCGACGACGATCTCGTTCAACCTGCCGCCCGGCGTGTCGCTGTCGCAGGCCACGCAGGTCATCTACGAGACGATGGCCGCGATCGGCGTGCCGCCGACCATCCACGGCGGCTTCCAGGGCACCGCGCAGGCGTTCCAGCAATCGCTGAACGACCAGCCGATCCTGATCCTCGCCGCGCTGATGGCCGTCTACATCGTGCTCGGCGTGCTGTACGAGAGCTACATCCACCCGATCACGATCCTGTCGACGCTGCCGTCGGCCGGCGTCGGCGCGCTGCTCGGCCTGCTGCTGTTCAAGACCGAGTTCAGCATCATCGCGCTGATCGGCGTGATCCTGCTGATCGGCATCGTGAAGAAGAACGCGATCATGATGGTCGACTTCGCGATCGACGCGACGCGCAACGGCGGGATGTCGTCGTTCGACGCGATCCACGAGGCGTGCCTGCTGCGCTTCCGGCCGATCATGATGACGACGATGGCCGCGCTCCTCGGCGCGGTGCCGCTCGCGTTCGGCAGCGGCGACGGCGCCGAGCTGCGCGCGCCGCTCGGGATCGCGATCGCCGGCGGCCTGATCGTGTCGCAAATGCTGACGCTCTATACGACGCCGGTCGTCTACCTGTACATGGACCGGCTGCGGGTGTGGGTCGAGACGCGCCGCGGCCGGGGTGCGTCGGGCGGCGCGACGGTCACGGGCAACTGACGCGGGCAAGCATCGACGATCGTCATCGGCTATCGTGTGGGCATGCGCGCTACCGCGCGCGTGTCATGGGGACACACCATGAACGTCCAACTGAACCATACGATCGTCTGGTGCCGCGACAAGCTCGCGTCGACCCGGTTCCTGACGGAGCTGCTGGAACTGCCGCCGCCGATCCCGTTCGGATCGATGCTGGTCGTGCGGCTCGACAACGGCGTGTCGCTCGATTTCCACGAGCAGGACGGCGCGATCAAGCGGCAGCACTATGCGTTCCTGATCGACGAAGCCGCGTTCGACCGCGTGTTCGCGCGCATTCGCGACCGCGGGCTGCGGTACTGAGCCGATCCGTCGAAACAGCGCGCCGGCGAAATCTACCGGCACAACGGCGGCCGGGGCGTGTATTTCGACGATCCGGACGGCCATTTCCTCGAAGTGATGACGCAGCCTTACGCGCTCGCCAGCTAGGGCCGCGCCGCCGCATCATACGTGCGCGGCGGCGCGCGTCAGCCGGCGCTTACTCGGCGGCCGGCGCGGTCTTGCGCGGACGACGCGCGCGCGGCGCCGTCTTGCGGGCCGGTTTTTTCGGCTTGGCGCCGGCGGCCGCCTCGGCGGCGGCTTCAGCCGGCGCGGCCGCTTCGGGTGGCGGCTCCACGGCGGCGACGGCAGCCGCCTTCTTGCCCGCGGGCGACGCGTCGGCATGCGCGCCGTCGACAAAGTTCATCTCGACCTGCGGAGCGTCCGCGTGCGTCCGCTCCGCATGCTTGCCGTCGCCGTGCTTGCGCTCGCCGTGCTTCGCGTCGGCATGCTTCGCCTCACCGTGCTGCTCGTCGCCGTGCTGCGCGCCGGCTTCCTTCGCATCCGTCTTCTTCGCGTCGCCCTTCTTCGTCCCGGCCTTCTTCGCCGCGCTCTTGCGCGCACGCTTGCGGCCATCCTTCTTCTCGTCGTGCACGTCGCCCGGCGCGCCCGGGCCGGCCGCGTCCGCGTGCCCCGCCGCTTCCGGCGCGGCGGCGTCCACCGCGTCGCGCTCGACCGCTTCGACCGCCTCGACCACGACCGGCGCCGCCGCTTCCTTCGCGCGCGCCGCGCCGCGCCGCCCGTGACGGCGCTCGCGTTCGGCATGCGCCGGCTCGGCCGCCCGCACGTCATCCGCCACCGGCACATCGGCAGGCGCCGCCGGCTCCGCTGACGCGGCCTGGCGCGCGCGCGACACGAACGCGCCCGACTTGTCGTCGCGGCCGACCTCGAGCAGGCCGCGCGCCTGCGCTTCGTCGAGCAGGTTGCCGAACGCGCGGAAGCCGTAATACGACTCGTTGAAATCCGGCTTGCGGCGCTTGATCGCGCTCTTCAGCACCGACGCCCAGATCTTGCCGACGTCGTCGCGCTCCGACGCCAGCGCGTCGAAGGTCTCGACCGCGAGCGCGATCGCCTCGGTCCGGCGCGCTTCGAGCTCGGGCTTGCGGGACGGCTCGTCGGGCCGCTTCGCGCCGCCGTTGCCGGCGCGCTGCTGTTCGCGCTTCGCGAGCGCGCGCTGCTGCTCGCGCACGAGATCGTCGTAGAAGATGAATTCGTCGCAATTCGCGACCAGCAGGTCGGACGTCGATTGCTTCACGCCGACCCCGATCACCTTCTTCGCGTTCTCGCGCAGCTTCGACACGAGCGGCGAGAAATCCGAGTCGCCGCTGATGATCACGAAGGTGTCGACGTGCGACTTCGTGTAGCAGAGGTCGAGCGCGTCGACGACGAGCCGGATGTCGGCCGAGTTCTTGCCCGACTGGCGCACATGCGGAATCTCGATCAGCTCGAAGCTCGCCTCGTGCATGGACGCCTTGAAGCCCTTGTAGCGATCCCAGTCGCAATAGGCCTTCTTGACGACGATGCTGCCCTTCAGCAGCAGCCGTTCGAGCACCGGCTTGATGTCGAACTTCTCGTACTTCGCGTCGCGCACGCCGAGCGCGACGTTCTCGAAGTCGCAGAACACCGCCATGCTGACGTTATCCAGGGGTAATGCCATGTGTACTCCAACCGGTTGGCCGACGCGTCGTCGCGCGTTGCGGCAAAAAATGCATCGCGCACATGATAGCCGGTTCGCGAGTCGCTTCCGCAGTCGCCGGCATGCGCTCGCCGCTCCTCGCCGCCGGTACGCCCCCATTTCCCCGCCCGCCGCCGGGCCAATTCGACATACACTTGAGTATCGTTCGTCCGTCCCCATCTGGACCGACGACGCATCGAGCAAGGAGCGGTTTCATGACGACGAAGGTACTGCTGATTGGCGCGACCGGCCGCACCGGCCAGGCCTGCGCGGATCTGCTGCTCAAGCAGCCGGAATTCGAGGTCACGGCGCTCGTGCGCCGGCACGGCTATACGCTGCCGGGCGCGAAGGTGATCGAGGCCGACCTCGCGGGCGACTTCTCGCACGCATTCCAGGGCGTCACGCACGCGATCTACGCGGCCGGGTCGGCCGAGTCGGAAGGCGCGGCCGAGGAGGAGCAGATCGATCGCGACGCGGTCGCCCGCGCCGCCGACTATGCGCTGGCCTGCAACGTGCAGAAGCTGGTCGTGATCAGTTCGCTGACGGCCTACTGGCCCGAGCGCAGCCCCGACGCGCTGCGCCACTATTCGCAGATGAAGCGCGAGGGCGACGACCACGTGATCGCGTCGGGCGTCGACTACGTGATCCTGCGCCCCGGCCCGCTCGCGGACGACCCCGGCGTCGGCAAGATCGCGCTGACCGAGGACCGCCTCGACCCGGCGCCGCCCGTGTCGCGCCAGGACGTCGCGTGGGCCGCGATCGAGGCGATCAAGCTCGGCATCTCGCGCAAGACCATCGGCTTCGTCGGCGGCGGCGTGCCGATCGAGCAGGCGCTGCGCGCATGATGCCTGCCGCCGCGGCCCCGGCGGCCGCGCGAGCGCCCGTCCCCGCCCCGCGGCGCGACCGCCGGGCGGGAGCCGCCGTCACCGTTACTGTTTCGGGTGCGCGTCCGCCCACGCCTTGACGGCGCCGAGCGTATTCTCGACGTGCTTGTCCGGCGACAGGCTCGTGTACTCGTACAGCACCTTCCCTTCCGGCGAAATCACGTAGGACACGCGGTTCGCGCGGTCGAGCGCGGGCAGCTTCGCGTCGTACGCGCGGATGATCCGCGCGTCGGGGTCGGCGGCCACCGGGAATTTGCTGCGGCATTCGCTGACCGAGAACTTCGTCAGCGTGTCGATCTTGTCGGCGGAGACGCCGATCACGGTCGCGCCGTACGCGGCATAGTGGTCGACCGCGTCCGCGAACGCGTGCGCCTCGATCGTGCAGCCCTTCGTGAACGCGGCCGGGTAGAAGTACAGCACGACCGGCCCCTTCTTCAGTGCGTCGGCGAGCGAGTACGTGTAAGTCTTGCCGCCCAGCGACGCCTGCGTCGTGAAATCCGGCGCGGTATCGCCCGGCTTCAGTTCTGCCTGCGCGTTCAGCGCGAGACCCGCCACCAGCGCCGCCGCGGCGCACATCACCGTCAGTTTTCGCTTCATCTGCGTCCTCATTTCTTATAAAGTCAGCCTCGATACGTGTTCGCAAATGTTCGACGATCGAACATCTGCACTTGATCCGGTCGCGCGAAACCGCTTCCATGCGGACCGCGCATGAATTAAAGATTCCGCGTGGTTTGCCGTTATTTGTTGCGGACAACCGGTTCCAGCCCTTCACGTCAGCGAGAAACATGGAAGCCAACAGGAAACAGACGCCACGCAAGGGCTCCTGGCGCAGCGCCCTGCATACGCTGCGCCGCTTCGCCTGGTCGGGCGGCGCGCTGATGCCCGCGCGCGCCAGCGCGCCGCGTCGCGACGACACCGTGCGCAACTGGCTGGAGCAGACGGTCGGCCCGGTGGATTTCCTCGCCCATGTCGATCGCGAGCTGCGCTTTCTGTACGTATCCGACGCGAGCCTGCGCTTCATCGGCTATCACCGCGACTACCTGCACACGTTGACGCTGCGCGACCTGATCGCCGAACAGGATACCGCGGCGCTCGAAGACCTGCTCGCGCGCGCCGCGCGTTCCGGCCAAGTCGAGAAGGCGACGATGTGCATCGTCAAGTCGCTGACCTACCCGCTCGACGTCGAGGTGCGCGCGGTGAAGAGCCGCCACCACGGCGTCGACGGCTTCGCGGTCGCCGCGTTCGACGTGTCGTCGTGGCGGGCGCTCGAGGCGCGCCTCACCTACGAGATGCACCACGACCCGATGACGGGGCTCGACAACCTGTCGGCGCTGGTGCCCGCGCTGATGCGCGCGCAGCAGCTCGCCGACGAGTCCGGCACCTGCGCGGCGCTCGTGCTGCTCGACCTCGACGACTACCAGCGGATCAACCGCGCGCTCGGCTACGACGCCGGCGACGCGCTGCTGCGCGAGACCGCGCAGCGGCTGCAGGCGCTCGTGACGCCGGACGAGCAGCTCGCGCGGGTCGCGAGCGACAAGTTCGCGGTGGTGTTCACCGCCGCCGACCGCGCGCGGGCGAGCGACATCGCGGGCGCGCTCGCCCGCCGGCTGCAGGCCGCGGTGCGGCAGCCATACGTGTACAACGGGCAGCCCGTGCACCTGTCCGCGAGCATCGGCATCGCGCTCTATCCGGACGAGCGCGCGGCGCCGCATCGCGCGCAGCACCACAGCCCGCTGCTGCGCCGTGCGGACCATGCGCTCGAGCAGGCCAAGGCGTCGGGCGGCAACGCGCTCGCGTTCCACACGCCGCTCGACGACCGGTCCGACGCCGAGCGCCTGAAGCTCGAGGCCGACCTCTACGACGGCGTGCGCAACGGCGAATTCTCGCTGCATTTCCAGCCGATCACGCGCAGCCAGTCGGGCGCGGTGGTCGGCGTCGAGGCGCTGATCCGCTGGAGCCATCCGGTGCACGGGCTCGTGCCGCCGGCGACCTTCATTCCGCTCGCGGAATCGATCGGCCTCATCAACTACCTCGGCAACTGGGTGCTGAAGGCCGCGTGCATGCAGCTCGTCGCGTGGGACCGCCAGGAGCTCGCGCTGCAGTACGTCGCCGTCAACGTATCGCCGCAGCAGTTCCGCGATCCGCGCTTCACGCAGAGCGTGCGCGACGCGATCTCGCTGACCGGCATCGATCCGCGCCGGATCGTGCTCGAGATCACCGAAAGCCTGCTGATGCACGATCCCGCGCGCGCGAAAGGGTTGCTCGAGGAGCTGACCGAACTCGGCATCCGCTTCGCGATCGACGATTTCGGCACCGGCTATTCGAGCCTTGCCTACCTCCAGCGCTTCCCGCTCGCAAAGCTGAAGATCGACCGCAGCTTCGTCGAGAACCTGTTGACGTCGCGCAACGACCGCGCGATCGTGTCGGCGGTCGTCGGCCTCGCGCAGACGCTCGATCTCGAACTCGTCGCCGAAGGCGTCGAGACCGAGGCGCAGCGCGAACTGCTGACCGAGATGGGCTGTAACCATATCCAGGGCTGGCTCGTCTGCCAGGCGCTGCCGTCCGAGGAACTGGCGCAGCGCTTCGAGGCGCAGCAGCTCCGCCTGCACGAGGCGGCCTGACGCGCCGCCCACGCGAACCGAACAGATCCGTATGTCAATCACCGAACACCTGCCCCGGACGGCGCTGCTCGACAAGCTGTGGATCCGGATGAACGAACGGGGCGACTTCCCCCTGCTGTCGGAATCGCTGCGCGCGACCATGGCCGCGATGAAGAACGACGATCTCGACTTCACCGCGCTCGTGCGCGTCGTGCTGTCCGATTTCGCGCTGACGCAGAAAGTGCTGCGGCTCGCCAACTCCGCGATGTATATGGCGTTCGGCGGCAACATCACGACCGTGACCCGCGCACTGATGGTGCTCGGCATGGACGCGGTCGGCCATCTCGTCGTCGGCCTGAAGCTCGTCGATCACTTCCACCAGAGCACGTCGCGCCGCATCGACGCGAAGCTCGAGCTGAACCGCGCGCTGCTGTCGGGCTGCGTCGCCCGCAAGCTGACCGAGCACGTGGACCTGCGCGCCGGCGAGGAAGCGGTCGTCTGCTCGCTGATGCGCCAGGTCGGCAAGCTGCTGGTCGTCTGCTACCTCGACAACGAATGGGACCGGATCCGCCGGCGCGCCGCCGAGCTGCACGGCGACGACGAGGCCGCCTGCGTCGACGTGCTCGGCGTCGGCTTCGACGAGATCGGCCTCGAGGCGGCCGCCCGCTGGCGGCTGCCCGACGTGATCCGCGCGGGCATGACCGACGACGACAGCCACGACCTCGTGGAGGACGACGGCGAAGCGCGCGACGCGTCCGACGACGACAGCCCGGCCAGCGAGATCGCCTGGCTGCGCGCGGTGAGCCGCTGCTCGACCGACGTCGCGAGCGCGCTGGCGATGCCGGCGAGCCCGCAGCGCGACGCGCGCATCGCGTCGCTCGCGCAGCACTACGGCGCGGTGCTCGACACCGGCCCGGACGCGCTCGTCGAGATCGCCGACCGGCTCGTGCGCGAAGAGGCGAGCGATACCGTGATGCGCGAGATCGTCGAGCTGCGCGCGAACGCGGATGCGATCGCGCGTGCGCAGGGCGAGCCCGAGGCCTGCCTCGAGGCCGGTCTCTCGGACCTGCGCGCGCTGCCGTCCGAACACGTGCTGACGCCGGTGCTCGCGCTCGCGTCGGAAAGCCTGCTGGCGGGCCTCGCGTTCACCCGCACGGTGATGTTCGTGCGGCACGACGACGGCACGTTTGCCGCGCGCCTCGGCTTCGGCGCCGGCGTCGACGCGGCGCTCGACAAGCTGCGCTTCGACGAGCGCTTCGAGCCCGACGTGTTCCACCTCGCGATCAGCAATTCCGTCGGCATCTTCATCGAGCAGGCGCGCGAGCCGAAGATGATGAAGCGGCTGCCGGCGTGGTATCTGGATGCGTTCGACGACGCGCACGCGTTCGTGCTGCTGCCGGTGCGCGTCGGCGCGGGTTCGGTGGCGCTGCTGTATGGCGACTGGGCGGGCGCGCAGCCGGCGCGGAAGATCACGCAGCAGGAAATGGCCGTGCTGAACGAGATGGCGCGGGAGTTGGGGCGGTTCTTCACGCACTGAGCGGCCCGGCGGGCCGGCCCCCCTCCCCTCAAAAGCAAACCGGCCGCATGAGCGGCCGGTTTGCATTGTGCGACGAGTCGAACCGCGCGCTTACTTCAGCGTCACCGGCACGCTGAAGTACTTCTTCGCGAGGTTGTCGATCGTGCCGTCCGCCTTCAGGTCCTTGAGCGCCTGGTCGAGCGCGGTCTTCAGCGCCGCGTCGTTCTTGCGCAGGCCGAAGCCGACGCCCGAGCCGAGGATCTCGGCGTCGCTCACCGTGCCGCCCGCGTACGCGAAGCCCGCGCCCTGCGGCTTCGACAGGAAGCCCTTCGCGCCCGCTTCCGAATCCTGGAACGTCGCGTCGAGACGGCCCGACTTCAGGTCCGCGTACGCGAGATCCTGGGTCTGGTACGGCACGACGTCGACGCCGGCCGGCGCCCACTTCTTCTTCGCATACGCTTCCTGGATCGTGCCCTGCAGCACGCCGACGCGCTTGCCCTTCAGCGATTGCGGCGTCGGCAGCAGGCCGCTGCCCGTCTTCGCGATCAGCTGGTTCGGGATCGTGTAGATCGGATCGGTGAACGCGATCGCGTGCTTGCGCTGGTCGGTGATCGTCATGTCCGAGTTGATCGCGTCGAACTTGCGCGCCTGCAGCGCCGGGATCAGGCCGTCGAAGTCGTTCTCGACCCACACGCACTTGGTCTTCAGCTTCGCGCACACCGCGTTGCCGATATCGATGTCGAAGCCGGTCAGCTTGCCGTCGGGCGTCTTGTACTCGAACGGCGCATACGATGCCTCGACGCCGAAACGGATCTCCTTCAGATCCGCCGCAAACGCGCTGCCTGCCGCCACGGCCACCGCCGTCACCACCGCGTGCGCGGCCACTTTTCGCCAATCCAACTTCATCAGGGAATCTCCTCGATACGAACGGATAGTTCTGGAACAACGTGCGCATGCATCATTGCAGGGCCGGAACGCCCGGACAATCGCGATGCGTCGCCGTGATGCGGCGCAACAGCCGCAAGGCCGCGATTGTACCAATCCCCGCGCGCCATCACGGCAAAGCGGCAGGCCGCGCGGCCTGCTGCACTGCATGCACGCCGCCACGCGGCGCGCATGCGGAACTTGCAAGACGATGTCGCAAATGCGCAAGGCAGCCGTCGCTGCCCGCGCGTCAGACGAGCGCGGCGAGCGTCTCGCGCGTGGTGTCGACGACGAGCAGGCCCGCGCGCAGGCCCGGCTTCACCGACGGGTTCGGAAACACGATCCGCTCCTCGTCGTGCCGCACCGTGTAGCGGTACGCGCCGTCCTGCGCGAGCACCGTGCCGCGCGGAAACGGCGTGAAGTTCGCGACGTCGGCCGCGACGAACAGCTCTAGCGCGTCGCTCTGCTTCGTGATCTGGTCGATCACCGTGAACACGCGCGGCAACGACGCGCCTTCGTCGCGCTTTGCGCCCGACACCAGCCGGCGCACCGCCAGATCGGCGGCCGCGAAGCGCGTCAGGTCGTTCTGGCCGAACGGCCGCACCTTGCCGAGCTCCAGCGTGCACGCGAGCGCGCCGCAATGCTCGGCCGTGAAATGCGAATACGTATGGCCCTTCGCGGTATGCAGCAGCACCGCCGCGATGCGCGCATCGCCGAGCCATTCGACCATCGTGCGCGACGGCGGCGTGCCCGTATGCGGCAGCAGCGCGAACTGCTCGAACACCGATGCGCGGATCGCCGTGTGCATGTCCACATGCCAGCGCGCGCCGGGTTCGGCCGGCGCCGCCGCGAAGAACGCCGCGGCAGCCGCCTCGAGCTGCGCGGCGCGCGGCGCCTCGCGGCTGTCCGGCACCTGCGCGTGGCGCCCGCTGAACAGGCGGTTCAGGTCGTCGTCGAGATAGCGCTCGCCCGCGCGCATCGCCGGCGAATTGCCAAGCACGACGAACAACCGGCACGCGAGCGGCAGCGTGCCGGCCGCGACGTCGCGCACCAGCATCGACAGCAGCTCGATCGGCGCGGTCTCGTCGCCGTGCACGCCGGCCGACACGAGCACGCTGCGGCGCGACGCCGGATCCGCCGCGCCTGGCTCGAGCGTGAGCAGCCCTTCTCCCTGCCACTGCCAGCGCACCGCGCCGCCGGCGCAGACGCCGTCGCGCACGGCCGGCGCGTCGCCGGCCAGCGTGAACGCGAGGAAGTCGTCGAGCCAGGCCGCGTCGCGCATGCGGGCCTCAGCGCTGGAAGTCATACAGCGACCCGACGCGCAGGATCTGCGTGAGTTCGTCGAGCGCGGTGCGCGACTCTTCGAGCAACGCCGGGTCGGCCAGGTCGTCCGGCGCGAGACGGTCGCGGTAGTGCTTCTCGATCCACGCGTCGAGCGACGCGAACAGCGTGTCGTTGATCCACACGTTCGACGTGACGGCCGCGCGCTCCGCGTCGTTCAGCACGACGCGCAGGCGCAGGCACGCCGGGCCGCCGCCGTTCTTCATGCTCTCGCGCAGGTCGAACACCAGCACGTCGCGGATCGGGCCGTTGCCGGCCGCGAGGCTGTCCAGGTACGCGGCGACGTTCGCGTTCTCGCGGCACTCCTGCGGCACGACGAGCACCTGCGAGCCGTCGGCGCGCGACAGCAGCTGGCTGTTGAACAGATACGACGTCACCGCGTCAGACACGCTCACCGCCGCATCCGGCACCTCGATCACGTTCAGGTGCGCGCCGCGCGCGTCGAGCGCCGCCGTCAGCGTGTCGTAGATCGCCTGCTTGTTGACGAACGCGCGCTCGTGCGTGAACAGCGTGTCGCGGTTGCCGACCGAGATCACGTCGTTGTGGAACACGCCCGCGTCGATCACGTCCGGGTCCTGCTGCGCGTAGACCGTCGCGTCCTCGCGCAGCCCGTGGCGATGCGCGACCGCGCGGCTCGCCTCGAAGGTCTGGCGCGCCGGGAAGCGCTTCGGCTCCGGCCCGCGGCGGTATTCCGAGCGGCCATACACGAAGAACTCGACGCCCGGCTGGCCGTACTGCGCGCAAAAGCGCGTGTGGTTCGCCGCGCCTTCGTCGCCGAGCGCCGGCGTGCCGGTCAGCGCCTCATGCACGACGAAGCGCGCCGGGTCGGCGAACAGCGTCGACAGCGTGCGACGCGTCGACTCGTGCTCGATCGCGCGGTGCAGCTTGCTGCACAGGTTCGCCGGCGTGAAGTGCACGCGGCCGTCGCTCGTGTCGGCCGACGGGCTCACCGTCGCCGCGTTCGCGGTCCACATCGCCGACGCGGAGCTCGCCGCGGCGAGCAGCTCGGGCGCCTGCTTCGCGGCCTTCGCGATCACGTCCGCGTCCTTGCCGGAGAACCCGAGCTCGCGCAGCAGGCGCAGCGACGGGCGCTCCTGCGGCGGCAGCACGCCCTGCGCGAAGCCGAGGTCGGCCAGCTGCTTCATCTTGCGCAGGCCCTGCTTCGCGGCGGCCTTCGGGTTCGCGGCCGATTTCTCGTTGTTCAGCGACGCCACGTTGCCGAACGACAGCCCGGCGTAGTTGTGGGTCGGGCCGACGAGTCCGTCGAAATTGGCTTCTTGTGCGTTCATCGTCGTTCCCTCGATCAGAAATGCAGGCCCGGCGACAGGCTCGCGGGCAGGGTCAATTGGGTGCTCTCCACCGACGCCATCGGATACGCGCAGTAGTCGGCCGCGTAGTACGCGCTCGGGCGGTGGTTGCCGGAGCGGCCCGCGCCGCCGAACGGCGCAGCGGACGACGCGCCGTTGGTCGGCCGGTTCCAGTTGACGATCCCCGCGCGGATCGTGCGGCGGAAGTGCGCCCACGCATTCGCGTCGTCGGCGATGAGGCCCGCGGACAAGCCGAACGCGGTGTCGTTCGCGCGCTCGATCGCTTCGTCGAACGTCGCGTAGCGGATGATCTGCGCGAGCGGGCCGAAGTGCTCCTCGTCGGGCAGGTCGGCGACGCCGGTCACGTCGAGGATCGACGCGTTGACGAAGCCGAGGCGCGGGTCGCGCTGTTCCATCGCGATGATCGGCTTCGCGCCCTGAGCGACGAGGCGCGATTGCGCGTCGACCAGCTTCGCGGCCGCGCGCGCCGAGATCACCGCGCCCATGAACGGCTGCGGATCGGCGTCGAACACGTCCGCCGTGATCTTCGACGTGACGTCGACGAAGCGCGCGAGGAAGCGGTCGCCCGCCGCGCCCTGCGGCACGAAGATGCGACGCGCGCACGTGCAGCGTTGGCCGGCGGACAGGAACGCCGACTGGATCGTGTGGTGCACGGCCGCGTCGATGTCCTCGACCTCGCCGATCACGAGCGGGTTGTTGCCGCCCATCTCGAGCGCGAGCACGATCTCCGGACGGCCGCCGAACTGCTTGTGCAGCAGCGTGCCCGTGTCCGAGCTGCCGGTGAAGAACAGCCCGTCGATCTGGCGATGGTTCGCGAGCGCGATGCCGGTGTCCTTCTCGCCCTGCACGAGGTTCAGCACGCCGTCGGGCAGGCCCGCGTCCTTCCATACTTCGACGGTCGCGCGCGCGACGCCCGGCGCGAGCTCGGACGGCTTGAACACGACCGTGTTGCCCGCGATCAGCGCCGGCACGATGTGGCCGTTCGGCAAATGGCCCGGGAAGTTGTACGGCCCGAACACCGCGACGACGCCGTGCGGACGGTGGCGCAGCACCGCGACGCCGTCGGCCATGTCCTGGCGCTTCTCGCCGGTGCGTTCCTGGTACGCCTGGATCGAGATGCCGACCTTCGCGGCCATCGCCGCGACCTCGGTGCGCGCTTCCCACAGCGGCTTGCCGGTCTCGCGGCCGATCGCCGTCGCGAGCGCTTCCTTGCGCTCGTTGAGCAGCGCCGCGAAGCGCTTCGCGATCTCGCAGCGCGCTTCGAAGTCGAGCGCCGACCAGCCGGCGAACGCGCGGCGCGCGCTCGCGACCGCACGGTCGACGTCGGCGGCCGACGCGCTCGCGCCCTGCCACGCGATCTCGTCGGTGCCCGGGTTGCGCGACGCGAAGACATGGCCCGAGCCCGCGACCCAGGCGCCGTCGATGAAGAGTTCCGTCATGATTCGTTTATCCCTGTTTGACTTTGAGCGGCAGCACGCGGACCGGATCGCCCGCCTTCACGTCGAGCGCGGCGGCATCGCCGGCCGACAGCACGAACGCGCCGTTCACGACGACGCCCGGCGCGACGCCGACGCGGAAGTCGCCGAGCGACGTGTTCGACACGAGCGACTTCGGCATACCCTCACGCTCGTCGGCTACGCCGATCGCGACCGGCACGACGACGCTCTCGCGCACCGTGCGCAGGTCGTTGACGTGGCATTCGAGCACCGGGCCCGCGTCGAAGATGTCGACGTGGTTCTGGTAGCGCAGCCCTTCCGCCTCGAGCATCTTGCGCGCCGGCAGCGTGTCGCGGTGCGTGAGGCCGACCGCGTCCTGCGCGTCCTGCGGCAGCAGGTCGACGTACACCGGGTAGCGCGGCATCAGTTCCGCGAGGAACGACTTGCGGCCGTGCGAGCTCAGGTAGTCCGCGGCGTTGAAGTCGATCTGGTAGAAGTGCGAACCGACCGCGCGCCAGAACGGCGACGTGCCGTCGTCGTCGAAGTGGCCGCGCAGCTCCGCGCAGATGCGTTCCGGAAACAGTTCGCGGAACTGCGCGATGAACATGAAGCGCGAGCGCGACAGCAGGCCGCCGACGCCGCCCGTGCGGTAGCGCGGGCTCAGGAACAGCGAGCACACTTCCGCGTAGCCGGTCAGGTCGTGCGAGATGTTCAGCGCGGACATCCGCGTCCACACGCCGAGCTCCTGGCTCGCGTGGACGACCGTGCTCACGCGGTAGTTGTAGAACGGCTGCTCGAGGCCGACTTGCGATTCGATTCCGCACACGCCCGCGATGTCGCCCGTCGCCGAGTCTTCCATCACGAAGAAGTAGCCGGCTTCCGACGGCTGTGCCTGCCCTTCGAGCGTGCGGCGCGTGCGTTCGATGCGCGCGGCGAGCGCGTCGCGGTCGGGCTTGAACGTGGTCAGGCCCGGACCGGTTTCCTTCGCGAGCGACACGAGCGCATCCACGTCGCCCGTTTGTACGACCCGAACGACGATCATGCTGCGTCTCCCTTCAATTCTTCGTCGTCGCGCTGGTGCAGCGGCACGCAGCGCACGACATCGCCATCCTTCACGTTCAGCGCGGCGCGCACGTCGCCGGCGAGCGGCGCGTCATTGCCGGCATCGGCCGGCAAATCCGCGAGCACGCAGCGGAACGATTCGCCGCTGCCGCTCGATACGAGGTACGCGGCATCGCCCTGCTGGTGCGCGGCTTCGCGCACCGTGCGTTCGGCCGCATGCTTCACGCATGCGGTGCGGTCCATCTGCTGGGTCAGCACCGGGCCCGCGTCGAAGATGTCGACGAAGCGGTCCGGCTCGAAGCCTTCCTCGAGATGGATGTCGTACGCGAGCAGCGCGCTCGCGTTCGGCTCGCCGAGCACGCGCTGCGCGGCTTCCGGCAGCAGCGGCACGTACAGCGGGTAGCCGGGCATCACTTCGGCGATGAACGTGCGGCTGCGGCCGCCCGACGCGATGTCGACGTCCTCGAAATCGCGGCCGAAGAACTTGCGGCCCACCGCTTCCCAGAACGGCGACGCGCCGTGCTCGTCGCTCACGCCGAGCAGCAGCGTGAACACTTCGGGCGTGAAGCGGCGGCGGTTCGCGGCGATGTACATCATCCGCGCGCGAGAGATCAGGTGCGCGGCCGCGTCGCCGCGCAGCGACGGATCGACGTAGAAGCCCGCGAGCCGGCTCTTGCCGGTCAGCTCGTGCGACATCGTCAGCGCGTGGATCTTGCGGTTCACGTGCAGCTCGCGCGATGCGTGGATCAGCGCGTCGTTGCGGAACGCGTAGAACGGCTCGGAGTAGCCGGCCGCCGCCACGATGCTGGCGGTGCCGAGCAGCTTGCCGGTCGCGGTGTCTTCCAGCACGAAGAGATAGAACTCCTCGCCGGGGAAGTCGACGTCCGCGCGGAACGAATCCTCCGAGAGCGCGACGCGCGCCTCGAGCGCCGCGCGATCGTGCGGCAGCGAGTGCAGGACCGGCTGCGCGGTGCGCGCCATCTGCGCGAGCGCATCGAGATCCGTGAGTTTGCCGGGGCGAACAAATAACATCGTCGTTCCTGTCTGCGATGGATGCGCCGATCAGCGCGCGTTGGCTTCCTGCGCGGCGAGCACCTGTTCGACCGCCTTCTCGAAGCGCGCGAGGCCTTCGTCGAGCGCGTCGAACGGGATCACCAGCGACGGCACGAAGCGCAGCACGCTCGGGCCGGCGATCAGCATGATCAGGCCCTGCTCGGCGGCTGCGGTCACGAAGTCCTTCGCGCGGCCGTCGAATGCGGCGGTGAGTTCCGCGCCGATCAGCAGGCCCTTGCCGCGCACTTCCTTGAAGATGCCGTGACGGGCATTGATGCGTTCGAGCGCGCCCTTCAGGCGCACGCTGCGTTCGCGCACGCCTTCGAGCAGCGCCGGGTCGCCGATCAGCTCGACGACCTTGTCGGCAATCGCCGACGCGAGCGGGTTGCCGCCGTAGGTCGTGCCGTGCACGCCGACCTTGAAGTGCGCGGCGAGCTCTTTCGTCGTCAGCATCGCGCCGATCGGGAAGCCGTTGCCGAGCGCCTTCGCGGTCGTCAGGATGTCCGGCGTGACGCCGGTGTCCATGTATGCGTAGAAGTGGCCGGTGCGGCCGACGCCCGTCTGCACTTCGTCGAAGATCAGCAGTGCGCCGTGCGCGTCGCACGCTTCGCGCAGCGCCTTCAGGAAGGCCGGATCGGCCGGGATCACGCCGCCTTCGCCCTGCACCGGCTCGACGATCACCGCGCAGGTCTGCGGGCCGATCGCCGCCTTCGCGGCTTCGATGTCATTGAACGGCAGGTGCTTGATGCCTTCGGGCACCGGGCCGAAGCCTTCCGAGTATTTCGGCTGGCCGCCGACGCTGACCGTGAAGAACGTGCGGCCGTGGAACGATTGCACGAACGACACGATTTCGAATTTGTCGGCGCCGTGGCGTTCGAACGCGACGCGGCGCGCGAGCTTCAGTGCGGCTTCGTTCGCTTCCGCGCCCGAGTTCGCGAAGAAGGCGCGGTCGGCGAAGGTCAGCGATTCGAGGCGCTTGGCGAGACGCAGCACCGGTTCGTTCGTGTAGCCGTTGCCGATGTGCCAGAGCTTGCGGCTTTGCTCGTCCAGCACCTTCAGCAGTTCCGGGTGGCTGTGGCCGAGCGACGTCACGGCGATGCCGCATGCGAAATCCACGTACTCGCGCCCCGCCGTGTCCCACACGCGCGAGCCTTCGCCGCGATCCGGCACGAACGGCGCGGGGGAAAACACCGGCACCATCACTTCGTCGAAAGTCTGGCGGTTCACGGTCAGGTTCGTCATGGCGGTTCCTTTCGGTAGAGGTCTTGAACAATAGGTTCAAGTTTAGGTAAGGGTGATGCAGGCGTCTTGCGGAATTGCGACGGGTTCTATCGGAACCCCTTTTGCCGGGCTTTTTTGCCTCCGGCGGGTTTGGTCAGTTTTTTGCGTGCGCGGGCTCTTTCGCTGGATCCCGTTTTCGGATCGGTCCATTAGCGTCGCCCCTCCCCGGGGCAGGGGTCACTTTTCTTTGTCTTGCCAAAGAAAAGTAACCAAAAGAAAGGCGCTGTGAAAACGCAAGACTTCCCGTGCCGTGGTCGTCAGAGTGGATCGCACAAAAGTGTCCGCGCCAGTCTCGACAACGGAGTGGTTCGAGCAAGCGATCTGACCCGCCGCACCACCCAACAGAGTGGTATACCGCTCATCGGTTCCATCCTCGCTGCGCTCGGCTGCAAGGTCCGCACAATCCACCAACCGATCGCACTGAAAGCATGGGTGGTTTGAGCGCCTTTCTTTTGGTTACTTTTCTTTGGCAAGACAAAGAAAAGTAACCGCCGCCCCGCGCAGGGGCGACGCTAATAGACCGACACGATCACAGGTGCTTCACGATCACCCCTGACCGACCACACAAAAAATCTCAGTCCTTGCTCACGCGCTCGACGAGCGCCCCAGCCCGCGGTTCGGCGCCGCCACCCGTCTGCTTCTCGAGCCACGCGCGCCGATCCTCCCGCGGCGTCACGCCAAACCGCTCGCGATACGCGTTGGAAAAATGCGCAGCAGAAGAAAACCCGCATGCGAGACTGACTTGCACAACCGACTTGCTGGTCCGCTGCAGCTGCGTGCGAGCCTTCAGCAACCGGAGATTGAGGTAATACTTGGAGGGCATCGCCCCGAGATACTGCCGAAAGAGCCGCTCCAATTGTCGGCGCGACACGCCGACCAGCCCGGCGATCTCATCCGTCGTCAACGGATCTTCGATGTTGGCTTCCATCAGCAGCAATGCATCGTTCAACCGAGGATGCCGCTCCCCGGGCGCAGTGACGAACGGAATCCGCTGGCGTTCCTCGCCACTCCTCAACGTCCCCGCGCCGAGCGCATCGGCAATCCTTTCCGCCAGTTCCGGCCCATGCTCACGGCCGATCATCGCCAGCATGAAATCGACCGTCGCCTGCCCGCCCGCGCACGTCGCGCGGTCCCGGTCGATCTCGAAGATCTGCTGCGTGACGATCGAGCGCTCGAACTGCTCGGCAAACTGCTGGTACGTCTCCCAGTTCACGCTCACCCGGTAGCCGGACAACTGCCCCGCCATCGCGAGCCACCACACGCCATGATGGATGCCCGTCACGAGCGGCGTGCGCTGCCCGACCCGCGCGAGGCTCGCGAGAAACAGCCGGTAATCGGCGAACTGCTGGAACCGCTCGCTGACGACGATCAGCCAGTCGCACGCGATCGCGTCGTTGAACGCCGCGTCGGCATGCCACTGCGCGCCGCCGGCGAGCGGCACCGGCCGCCCGTCCCACGAACACACCTGCCAGCGGTACAGCAACCGCCCGTCGATCTCGTTCGCGAGATTCAGCGCGTCGACGATCGGACCCACGCCCGACATCGACACGGGCGGCAATGCAACGATCGCCACCTGCGTCGTGCGGGTGGCGCCTGCGGGACGGAGCACCGTTACCACGTATGCGACCTGCTTCGTAACGTTACTTCAGGCTTCCGGACAGGAACTGCTTGAGACGCTCGCTCTGCGGACGCACGAGCACCTCCGACGGGTTCCCCTCTTCCTCGGTCCGCCCCTGATGCAGGAACATCACGTGGTTCGACACGTTGCGCGCAAAACCCATCTCGTGCGTAACGACGATCATCGTCCGGCCTTCCTCGGCCAGCTTCTGCATCACCTTCAGCACTTCACCGACGAGTTCGGGGTCGAGCGCGGAGGTCGGCTCGTCGAACAGCATCACGTCCGGATGCATCGCCAGCGCCCTCGCGATCGCGACGCGCTGCTGCTGCCCGCCCGACAGGTGCGACGGATACTGCTTCTCGACCCGCGGCGCCAGGCCCACCTTCTCCAGATACTCGCGCGCGCGCTCCTCGGCTTCCTTCTTCGAGATGCCGAGCACGTGCACCGGCGCTTCCATCACGTTCTCGAGCACGTTCATGTGCGCCCACAGATTGAAGTGCTGGAACACCATCGCGAGCTTCGTGCGGATCCGCTGCAGCTGCTTGTGGTCGGCGACCTCGAGCGCGCCGGCCTTGTCGGCCTTCGTGCGCACGGCCTCGCCGTCGACGACGATCTGCCCCGCATTCGGCCGCTCGAGGAAATTGATGCAGCGCAGGAACGTGCTCTTGCCCGAGCCGCTCGCGCCGATGATGCTGATGACGTCGCCGGCCTTCGCATTCAGCGAGACGCCCTTGAGCACCTCGTTGTCACCGTAGCGCTTGTGAATGTCGAGCGCCGCAAGCTTGCAGGCAGCGCCCGTTTGAGTGTTCTCGGCCAACTGGCTCTCCTCGAAGTGAAATCAATGACGGCCGGCCGCGAGGTACGCGAGCCAGTGGCGCTCCGCACGGCGAAACGCCGCGACGAGTGCGAACGATACCGCAAGATAGATCAGCGCGGCGATGCCGAACGACTGGAACGCCATATAGGTCGCGGAATTCGCGTCGCGTGCGACCTTCAGGATGTCCGGCACCGTCGCCGTGAACGCGACCGTCGTCGCGTGCAGCATCAGGATCACCTCGTTGCTGTACAGCGGCAGCGCACGGCGCAGCGCCGACGGCAGGATCACGCGGCGGTACATCGTGAACGGCGTCATCCCGTACGCGCGCGCCGCCTCGACCTCGCCGTGCGGAATCGCGCGGATCGCGCCCGCGAAGATCTCGGTCGTGTACGCGCAGGTGTTCAGCGCGAACGCGAGAATCGCGCAGTTGAAGCCGCTCCGGAAGAACGCGTCGAGCAGCGAGTGCGAGCGCACGAACTCCAGGCTGTACATGCCCGTATAAAGCAGCAGCAGTTGCACGTAGAGCGGCGTGCCGCGGAACACGTAGGTGTAGAAGCGCACCGGCATCGACACCCATTTCTTCTTCGACACCCGCGCGACCGCCAGCGGCACCGCGCAGACGAAGCCGAGCGAAATCGACGCGACGAGCAGCCACAGCGTGACCGCAAGGCCCGACAGGCGCTGGCCGTCCCAGTAAAGGAACGCCTGGCCGAATTCCTGGAGAATCTCGATCATAGTTCTGCGTGCCGCACGCCCATGGAATAACGCTTCTCGAGCTGCATCAGCACGAGGTTGGAAACGGTCGTGATCGCGAGGTAGATCAGCGCCGCGACGAGGATGAAGAAGAACATGTTGAACGTGCTCTTGCCCGCGTCCTGCGCCGCCTTCACGACGTCGGCGAGGCCGATGATCGACACCAGCGCGGTCGCCTTCACGAGCACCTGCCAGTTGTTGCCGATGCCCGGCAGCGCGAAGCGCATCATCTGCGGAAACATGATCCGCACGAACACCCGCATCCCGCTCATCCCGTAGGCCGCGCCCGCCTCGAGCTGGCCGCGCGGCACCGACAGGAACGCACCGCGGAACGTCTCGGTGAAATACGCGCCGTAGATGAAGCCGAGCGTCAGCACGCCGGCGACGAACGGATCGATGTCGATCTGGTCCCAGCCGGCCAGGTCGGTCAGCTGGTTCAGCCAGATCTGGATGCTGTAGAACAGCAGCAGCATCAGGACGAGATCGGGCACCGAGCGGATCAGCGTCGTATAACCGGTCGCGAGCGAACGCAACACCCGGTTGTGCGACAGCTTCGCCACCGCGCCGATCAGCCCGAGCACCACCGCGGTGGCGAGCGACAGCACCGACAGCTCGATCGTCTGCACGGTGCCCGCCCACAGGACGGGACCAAAACCGTAAAGAAACACGCGCGTCTCCAGAACGTGAATGAAAGCCGGCACAATTTCCTGTCCGCGCCGGGCTGAGGCGGATAGTCGCAAGCGAAAATGTTTGTCTCAAATCACCGCCCGCACGGTTGCTGCATTGCAACAACCCACTTCAGGATTCGCAATCGCGTGCTAGTCGTCTGTTTCGAAACGAAAAAGTCCGCTTCCTGACAGTCGGGCGACAAGCCGGGAAGCGGACTTTTTGCAATTTTCCGGTCGCTTTTTCGATATAGCGACGGAGGCGGACGATTGATGACGGAACGGTTGAGAATGGCGCGCCGCGGTCAGCGCCCTTTCAGGATGTCGGAGCGCGACGTCGTGTACACGCGCCCGTCCGGGCCGAAATGCACGTTGAAGAACGCGTCCTGGTTGACGCCATCCTCGAGCCAGCGCCAGCTCCACACCGTTTCGGGCTTGAGCGGATACTGCGCGATCTCGCCCGGCTTGCCGAGCAGGCGCCGCACCTCGTCCTCGCTCATCCCGGGCGCCACCTTCGCGAAGTTGGCCGCGGTGAGCACCTGCGTGGCGCCCATGTAGCGCCCGTTCGCGTCGATGTCGACGAACCAGGTCTGGTTGCCCATCGGGCCGCGCGGATACTCGAAGCGCTTCGAGCCGTCGGTGAACACGCGCTCGATCTCCGGCTTGCCCATCGTGCCGCGGATGTCGGCCTCGGTCGATTCGCCCGGCTTCAGGCCCTTCAGCAGCAGCTGAGCCGGCTTGATCGCCTTGAAGAAGTCCCGGATGCGTTGCACGTTGAACTCGCTTTGCTTGTCGTCGCACGCGGACAGCGCCAGCGTGGCGGCCAGCATGGCGACGGGGAACAGCCGGAAACGGAAAGTCATCGATGGAAACGCGCGTCGTGGAAAACACGCGGCAAGCATACCCGCGCGCCGCCAAAAGCGCGAGACGGGCGCGCGGCCCGTCTCGTTCAGTGCGTCGGTTCGGTTTCCCGCTCGGCGGCCTTCGCCGGCTGCGGCGCGCGCGGCGCGCTCGCCGTCATCCGGCGCCGCGTATGGGCGAGCTCGGCGAGCTGCCACGAGCCGAGAGCGAGACAGCCGAACACGACCTCGCGGGCGCGTTTCACGAGCGCGAGCGACAGCGCCGTATCGCGGTCCACGCCGAACATCTGCGCGAGCAGCACGACGGTCGCTTCCTGCACGCCGAGTCCGCCCGGCACCATGAACGCGGCGTGGCGCGCCGCCTGGGTCATCGCCTCGATCGCGAGCGCGCCGCCGATCGACACCGGATGGCCGAGCAGCTCGAGCGCCCAGTAGACCTCGAGTGCGCCGACCGCATAGCCGGCCAATTGCCAGAAGAATGCGCTGAACAGCAGGCCCGTGCGCGACATCAGCGCGTCGATGTCCGCGTCGAGGCGCCGGCCGTCGACGCCCTGCAGCAGCCGGTGCGAATCGCCGAGCAGGCGGCCCGCGAAGCGCTCGATCGCGTGGAAGATCCCGCCGCGCCGCATCAACACGACGCCGAGCACCGGCAACGGCAGCGACAGCAGCAGCGCGAGGCCGATCGTCCCGGCATTGACGTCGCGCGTCGTCGCGAGCAGCAGCACGAGGCCGAGCGCGGCGAACGCGTACTGGACGACGATCGTCACGAGCACCTCGACGATCACCGACGCGGTCACGCGGCTCGCGTCCGGGTTCCGCCAGCGCACGAGACGGATGCCGACGATCTCGCCGCCGATGCCGACCACCGGCAGCAGCCGGTTCACGGCCTCGCGGACGGTCGCGACCCACCACAGGAACGGCAGCGAGCTGCGCTTGTCGAGCAGCAGGTGCCACGCGTACGCGTCGAGCAGCAGCGGCAGCGCGTGGAACGGCACGAGCCACAGCAGCGCGAAGCCCGCGCGCCCGATCATCTGCGTGACGTCGCCGACGCCGTCATGGAGCACCAGCGCGAGCAGGATCGCGATGCCGATCGGCCAGCCGAGCCATTTGATCCACTTGCTCACGACGGCTGCGCTCCCGGTTGACGCGCCGCGCGCGGCGCGCGCGACGGCGAAGTCTGGCCGAACACGTCGGCGAAGCAGCCCGTCGCGACACCCGCCGCCTTCAGCGCGGCGGCGACGCGCGGCGACAGCAGCGCGTCCAGTTCGTCGACAGGACGGTAGTCGGCCATCGTCGGCGTGATCGGGCCGTCGCCCGCCTCGGCCGGATGGCAATAAATCTCGCCGACGCCCGGCGGCAGGCTCGCGAGCGCGTCGAGCAGCACCGCTTCGTCCATGCCGCCCGTGTGCTCGATGCCGACCACGTAGTCGTTGTGCGCGAGCCCCGCGCGGTCGAGCCGCGCGCGCACGAGCCCGATCCACGGCTTCAGCCACGCGGGCGCGGTCGTCTCGTACGGCAGCCGGACCGCGCGCAGCCCGTAGTCGCGGCCGATCTCGATGATCATCGACAGGATCGTCGGATGCAGATGGAAATGCTTGTGCGCGTTCACGTGGTCGAGCGGCAGGCCGCTCGCCGCGAACGCGTCGAACTGCGCGCGAATCTCGCGGCGCAGCTGCGCACGGACGTGCGGCAGGAAGAAGAAACGGCAGCCGTCCTTCGCCATCGCGTCGCCGAACCGCCCGTCGGGGCCGACGAGCGCGGGAATCTCATGCGCGGGCAGCGTGGCCGGGCCGTCCGCGAGGACGAGATGCAGGCCGACCGCGAGCGACGGCAGCCGCCGTGCGCGCTCGATCGCATCGGCCGCGGCCGGCGCGGCGACCATCAGGCTCGCGGCGTTCAGCACGCCGTCGCGATGCGCGCGCTCAACCGCCGCGTTGACGCGCGGATGCAGCCCGAAGTCGTCCGCGGTGAAGATGAGCGCCCGCGCCGCCCGCTGGGTCGTCACGAATCAGGCCTCGTGCGCGCGCAGGAAACGGAAGAATTCGACGCCCTCGCGCAGACGGCGCTTCATCATGTCCCAGCTCGTCAGCATCTCGCGCACGATCTCCCAGATCTTCGACGGACGGAAGTAGAACTGGCGATAGAACTGCTCGAGGTGGTGGTAGATCTCGTCGCGCGACAGATGCGCGTAGCCGATCGCCGCGAGCTGCACGCCTTCCTTGCTCACCAGGTTGATGGTCTTGTTCTCTTCCATCCAGCCGTTTTCCACGGCCTGCTTGTAGAGCGTCGTGCCCGGATACGGCGCGGCGAGCGAGACCTGGATCGTGTGCGGATTGATTTCCTTCGCGTACTCGATCGTCTTCTTGATGGTCTCCTGCGTCTCGCCCGGCAGGCCGAGAATGAAGGTGCCGTGGATCTTGATGCCGAGCTTCTTGCAGTCCGCGCTGAAGCGGCGCGCGAAATCGGTACGCACGCCCTTCTTGATGTTCACGAGGATCTGGTCGTCGCCGGATTCGAAGCCGACCAGCAGCAGGCGCAGGCCGTTTTCCTTCATGACCTTGAGCGTCTTGTACGGCACGTTCGCCTTCGCATTGCACGACCACGTCATGCCGAGCTTGCCCAGACCGATGGCGATGGCTTCGGCGCGCGGCAGGTCGTCGGTGAAGGTGTCGTCGTCGAACATCAGCTCCTTCACTTCCGGCATGTTGTCGCGGATCCACTTCGCTTCCGCAAGCACGTTCTCGACCGAGCGCGTGCGGTAGCGATGGCCGCTGACCGTCTGCGGCCACAGGCAGAACGTGCAGCGCGACTTGCAGCCGCGGCCCGTGTAGATCGACACGTACGGGTAGTTCAGGTAGCCAATGAAGTAGTTGTCGATCTTCAGGTCGCGCTTGTAAACGGGCGCGACGAACGGCAGTTCGTCCATGTTCTCGAGGATCGGACGCGCTTCGTTGTGCTCGATCGAGCCGTCCTTCGCGCGCCAGCTCAAGCCCTTGATCTCGGGGAACGGCTTGCCTTCGGCGATTTCCTTGCAGGTGTAGTCGAATTCCTCGCGGCACACGAAGTCGATGGCCTCGCTCGCCGTGAGCGAGTTGTGCGGATCGACCATCACCTTCGCGCCCACCATGCCGACCAGCATCGACGGCTTCATCTTCTTGAGATCCTGCGCGAACATCGCGTCGGTCGGGAACGACGGCGTGCTCGTATGGATGATCACGAGGTCGTAGTCATTCGCGATCTTCAGCGTTTCCTCGACCGACAGGCCGTCGGCCGGCGCATCGACCACGCGGCTGCCCGGCACGAGCGCGGCCGGCTGGGCGAGCCACGTCGGATACCAGAAGGAACGGATTTCGCGCTTCGCCTGGTAGCGGGAGCCGGCACCGCCGTCGAAGCCGTCGTACGACGGGGCCTGCAAGAACAGCGTTTTCATGAATGCTCCGGTAGCCTGCATAGTTCGAGTTCGTTTCAAGAATCTAGTAAAAAAAACCGCGGGCCGCCCACATGGGCGCCCGCCGCTCGTCATGGTTGGTCGGCCTGCGCCGTGCCGTTCAGCGGCCGTCGCCGCCCTCTACGGCCGTCGCGCGCTCGCCGCCGACGACCGTCATCCTGGCGCCGCGCCACACGACCTGCGTGCCGAACGCCGCGACGAGCCACTCGAGCGCAAGCAGCGTGTCGCGCACCGCGATCAGCGGCAAATCGCGCCAGAACGCGCGCCAGCCGTCCTCGCCGCGCGCGTGCAGCACGAGCCGCCCGAACGCGCCTGCCGCCGTCGCCGCGGCCGCCAGCGTGCCGGCGAACGTGCCGTCGAGACGCAGCGCAAGCCCCGCGCCGATCGCGAGCCACGGCGCGGTGAATGTGATGAACAGGAACGCGAAGCCGGCCGGGTTCAGCGACCGGATCGTGCGCAGCCAGCGCGTCTCGCGGTGCCAGAGCGGCCCGAACGACGCTTCGATCACGTCGGTCGCGACCTCGACTTCCGACAGCACCGTGCGCCGGCCGAGGCGGCGCGGCAGTTCGGCGAGCCAGAAATCGTCGGCCAGCTCGTCCTTCAGCGCCTTGAAGCCGCCGATCTTGTCGAGCGTGTCGCGCGTCAGCGCGAGCGTCGCGCCGAAGCCGAAGCGGCTCGAGCGGCCGAGGTGCGTGATCCGCACCGACGGCGCGAACCACGCGTCGACGAACTGCGCGCCGATGCGCGTCCAGAACCCGCCGACACTGCGCGCATGATACAGGCAAGTGACGACGCCGACCGACGCATCGGCGAGCGGCGCCGTCACGCGCTCGAGATAATCCGGCTTCACCGCGATGTCGCTGTCGGCGATCACGATCCGCCCGTACTTCGCGCGCTCGGCAAGATTGATCAGGTTGCTGACCTTCAGGTTCTTGCCGTACACGCGCGCGTCGATCACGAGCGTGACGTCGCAATCCGGGTAGTCCGCGCGCAGCCGCTCGACGACCGCCACCGCCGGGTCCGCCGCCGACGCGACGCCGAACAGCACCTCGTAGCGCGGATGGCGCTGCTCGCAGAACGTCGCGAGGTTCTCGTACAGGTGCGGCTCCGCGCCGCACAGCGGCTTGAGCACGCTGACGGGCTCGAAGCCGTCGCGCGCGGCCGTGCGCGGCGTGCGCGGACGCGGCGCGAACGCCGCGACGAGCGCATACCCGGCCGCCGCCAGCGTGAACGCGACCAGCAGCCACTCGATGAGCGATACGGCTGACGACGTCATGCGCACCGCCCTGCGGCGGCCGTGCCGCGGCGGTGATCGAATGAGCGAGCGATGATGGATGATCCGATTGGGACGAACGCGGGCACGACCCGACTCCTTGTTCCGGCAGCGTCTGTATCAGGGGCACGCAATGCTCGAAAGCAGCCCTGCCCCACTTGCGAGGCGCTCCTGCGCAACGCACAGGCGAAACGCAGAAAATGCGAACGGCAACCGTGAGCGCGAAATGGACAATCGCCGGATTTTAACAGCCGGCGACACCCCACGCTCGAACACACCATGAAACGGACTGATGCGAAACCGTTAAAGCCGGACAACGGACATTTTTCCGATGCAAACCTCGTTAACCCTAGCGTAAGCGGTTTGCAGGCGTATTGCAGTCTCCAAATCTTGGCCTTTCGTGGTTTTTTGTGTCTTCACACAAATTTGCACCCAATCTCCGTAAGATTTCGTAATTTTTCGATTATTACATCGATTACAGAAACAATCCGGGCATGGGGTCCGGTCACCCCTGACGGCCGCAGGGGTATCCGCGCGTCGTCAGCGCGATCCGGAGCCCTTTGGCAAAATCCTCCGCATCTGTTGCGTCCGCGCATCACCGCGCGCCCTCACGTTCGAAGGCCCATCCGATGATTCCGTTTTCCGTACTCGATCTCGCCCCCATTCCGACCGGCGCCGACGCCGCGCAGGCGTTCCGCAACACCCTCGACCTCGCGCAGCACGCCGAGCGCTGGGGTTATCAGCGCTACTGGCTCGCGGAACACCACAACATGCCCGGCATCGCGAGCGCGGCGACCGCCGTCGTGATCGGCCACGTCGCCGGCGGCACGCGGACGATCCGCGTCGGCTCGGGCGGCATCATGCTGCCGAACCATTCGCCGCTCGTGATCGCCGAGCAGTTCGGCACCCTCGCGTCGCTGTACCCGGGCCGGATCGATCTCGGCCTCGGCCGCGCGCCGGGCACCGACCAGACCACGTCGCGCGCGCTGCGCCGCGACCTGCTCGGCAGCGCCGATGCGTTCCCCGACGACGTGGCCGAGCTGCTGCGCTACTTCGCCGAGCCGGCGGCCGGCCAGCGCGTGCGCGCGGTGCCCGGCGCGGGGCTCGACGTGCCGGTCTGGCTGCTCGGCTCGAGCCTGTTCAGCGCACAGCTCGCCGCGATGCTCGGCCTGCCGTTCGCGTTCGCGTCGCACTTCGCGCCGGACTACCTGACGCGCGCGCTCGAGCTCTATCGCGCGCAATACCGGCCGTCGGCCGCGTGGCCGAAACCGTATGCGATGGTCGGGGTGAACGTGTTCGCGGCGGACACCGACGACGAGGCGCGGCGCCTGTTCACGTCGCTGCAGCAGCAATTCCTGAACCTGCGGCGCGGCACGCCGGGCAAGCTGCCGCCGCCCGTCGACGTGCTCGATGCAAGCGAGCTGGAGCTGGCGAGCGTCGCGCATTCGCTGTCGTTCGCCGCGGTCGGCTCGCGCGACACCGTGCGCGACAGGCTGCGCGAGCGGATCGCGCAGACCGGCGCGGACGAGCTGATCATCACCGCGCAGATCCACGATCACGCGGCGCGGCTGCGCTCGTTCGAGCTCGCCGCGCAGATTCGCGACGAACTCGCGAGCGACGCCCGCTAGCGCGGCACGTCAGCCGTCGCGCCGCGGCGCGCCCCCGTTACTGCGGGTGCGCCTGCGCGAGCCCGTCGAGCAGCGCCTTGTGGAACGCGTCCGGATCCTGGATCTGCGGCGCGTGGCCGAGCGCCGCGAACTCGACGAGCTGCGCGCCGGGGATCGCCGCCTGCGCGCGCTTCGCGAGTTCGGGGTAGTGCCCGAGCTTCGCGTGGACGTCGGGCGGCGCGACGTCCTTGCCGATCGCGGTGGTGTCCTTGTCGCCGATCATCAGCAAGGTCGGCACGCGGATCGCGCCCATCTCGTAGACGACCGGCTGCGTGAGGATCATGTCGTACAGCAGCGCGGAATTCCATGCGACCGCGTCGCGGCCCGGTCCGCGGTACATCCCCGCGAGCATCTGCACCCAGCGCTCGTAGGACGGCGACCACTTGCCCGCGTAGTACGTCGCCTGCTCGTAACGGCGGATGCCTTCGGCGGTCGTCTTCAGCTCGCGCGCATACCAGTAGTCGACCGTCAGCGGCGGCACGCCGAGCGCCTTCCAGTCTTCCAGGCCGATCGGGTTGACGAGCACGAGCTGCTCGGTCGCCTTCGGGTACATCAGCGCGTAGCGCATCGCGAGCATGCCGCCCGTCGAGTGGCCGACGAGCGTCGCCGACTTCACGCCGATCGATTCGAGCAGCGCATGCGTGTTGCGCGCGAGCTGCTGGAAGCTGTACTGGTAGCGCTCGGGCTTCGACGACTTGCAGAAGCCGATCTGGTCCGGCGCGATCACGCGATAGCCCGCATGGCTCAGCACCGTGATCGTCTCCTCCCAGGTCGCCGCGCAGAAGTTCTTCCCGTGCAGCAGCACGACGGTGTGCCCGTTCGGATGCGCAGGCTGCACGTCCATGTACATCATCTCGACGGTCTCGCGCTGCGACACGAACGAATAGCGGTGCACGGGCTCCGGGTACGTGAAGCCTTCGAGCCGCGCGCCGTACGCGGGCCCGTCGTTGCCGGCGGGCGCCGGGGCCGGCGCCGCGGCGGACGCCGCGCACGCGGCAGCGAGGCCCGCGCCGAGCATGGCGGTGCGGGCGGCGGACAACATCTTGCAAATCGAAACCATGGCGAACACGATGAGTGGAGACGCACGCGGATCACCGAACGGCGCCGCGCTCCGCGATTCTACGCGGGTCGCGTTGACGACGGCGCGCAACACTCCGTTGCCGGGCGGCTTTCTCGCAC
Source organism: Burkholderia ubonensis subsp. mesacidophila (assembly GCF_002097715.1). Taxonomy (NCBI): domain Bacteria; kingdom Pseudomonadati; phylum Pseudomonadota; class Betaproteobacteria; order Burkholderiales; family Burkholderiaceae; genus Burkholderia; species Burkholderia ubonensis. The sequence continues at coordinate 1,242,923 of NZ_CP020737.1, read as the reverse complement.
CGGGGGAACTCGGGTATCGTGTGATGTGAACCTGACCCGCGTGCAGGCGAATTCCCATGAAAAACGTCCTCAGCATTCAGTCTCACGTGATCTACGGCCACGCCGGCAACAGCGCGGCCGTGTTTCCCATGCAGCGCCTCGGCGTCAACGTCTGGTCGCTCAACACCGTCCAGCTGTCGAACCACATGCAGTACGGCCACTGGGCGGGCAGCGCGATCGATGCCGCGAAGATGGAGCAGCTCGTCGACGGCATCGCCGCGATCGGCGCGCTCAAGCGCTGCGACGCGGTGCTCTCCGGGTTCCTCGGCTCGCCCGCGCAGGCCCGCGCGACGGTCGAGATCGTGCGCGCGGTGAAGGCGACGAATCCGAACGCATGGTACTTCTGCGATCCGGCGATGGGCCAGACGGGCGGCATTCGCCCGGAGCCGGGCGTCGAGGAGTTCATCGTCCACGAAATGCCCGCGCTCGCGGACGGCATGTCGCCGAACCACACCGAACTGCAGAAGCTGGCGGGCCGGCGCATCGAGACCGTCGCCGAAGCGGTCGACGCGTGCCGCGCGCTGATCCGCCGCGGCCCGCAGATCGTGCTCGTCAAGCACCTGCACGACCGCAACAGTCCGGCCGACCGCTTCAACATGCTGGCCGTCACCGCCACCGAGGCCTGGATCGGCCAGCGTCCGCTGTATGCGTTTCCGCGCCATCCGGTCGGCGTCGGCGACCTGACGAGCGCGATCTTCGTCGCGCGGCGGCTGCGCGGCGACTCGGTGCGCGCGGCGTTCGAGCATACGCTCGCGGCCGTGCACGCGGTCGTCAAGGCGACCTACGACGCGCGCCGCTACGAGCTGGAGCTGATCGCCGCGCAGGACGAGATCGCGAGCCCGAGCGAGTGGTTCGGCGCGTGGGTCACGGACGTCTGACGGCGCTCGCCGCGTGACGACGCCCGACGCGCATCGCGCGCCGCCGGTCCGCGTCGCGGCCCGTGCCGATACACCGGCCGCGACGCCGCGCGCGTCCGCACGCCAACCCGCCGCGCTGCGCGGCCCCTCTGCGCAAACGTTTCCATCGCTTCACATGAATGACACCGTTTCGCCGCTATGCTCGCGGCGGCACGGCCCGGCACGCCCCTCTGTTCGCGCGCCGGGGCAGCACGATTGCACCACTCCCCGCCATTCGGCGCCCACCTTTTCCGCACGATACCGACCATGACCCGATCGACCCGTCGTGACTTCCTGCGCGTAGCCGCCGGCACTGCCGGCGCCACCGCGCTGAACCTCTTCCCGCCCGTGATCCGCGACGCGCTCGCGATTCCCGCCAACCGCCGCACCGGCACGATCCGCGACATCGAACACGTCGTGATCCTGATGCAGGAGAACCGCTCGTTCGACCATTACTTCGGCACGCTGCGCGGCGTGCGCGGCTTCGGCGACCCGCGCGCGCTGCGCCTCGCGAACGGCAAGTCGGTGTTCCACCAGCCGGTCGGCCTCGGGGAACTGCTGCCGTTCCATCCGCGCGCCGACAAGCTCGGCATGCAGTTCCTGCAGGACCTGCCGCACGGCTGGCAGGACATGCACGCCGCATGGAACAAGGGCCGCTATGACCAGTGGGTGCCGAACAAGGGCACGACGACGATGGCGTACCTGAAGCGCGACGACATCCCGTTCCACTACCAGCTCGCCGACGCGTTCACGATCTGCGACGCGTACCACTGCGCGATCCCGAGCTCGACCGATCCGAACCGCTACTACATGTGGACCGGCTACGTCGGCAACGACGGCGCCGGCGGCGGCCCGGTGCTCGGCAACGAGGAGAAGGGCTACGGCTGGAGCACCTATCCGGAAGTGCTCGAGCAGGCCGGCGTGTCGTGGAAGATCTATCAGGACGTCGGCACGGGCCTCGACGCGAACGGCTCGTGGGGCTGGACGCAGAACCCGTACATCGGCAACTACGGCGACAACGCGCTGCTCTACTTCAACCAGTACCGCACCGCGCAGCCCGGCTCGCCGCTCTACGAGAAGGCGCGCACCGGCACCAACATCAGCGCGGGCGGCACGCTGTTCGACGTGCTGCAGCAGGACGTGACGAACGGCACCCTGCCGCAGGTGTCGTGGATCTGCGCGCCGGAAGCGTATTCGGAGCACCCGAACTGGCCCGCGAACTACGGCGCGTGGTACATCGAGCAGGTGCTGAAGGCGCTCGTGTCGAACCCGGAGGTGTGGAGCAAGACCGCGCTCTTCATCACCTACGACGAGAACGACGGCTTCTTCGACCACGTGCCGCCGCCGTTCGCGCCGCAGTCGCGCGACAACGGGCTGTCGACGGTCGCGACCACCAACGAAGTGTTCCCCGGCGACGCGTCGCACATGGCCGGCCCGTACGGCCTCGGCCCGCGCGTGCCGATGCTCGTCGTGTCGCCGTGGACGAAAGGCGGCTGGGTCTGCTCGCAGACGTTCGATCACACGTCGCTGCTGCAATTCATCGAGGCGCGCTTCGGCGCGCAGTACGCGGTGACGGCCGGCAACGTGTCGCCGTGGCGGCGCACGGTGTGCGGCGACCTGACGTCCGCGTTCGACTTCGGGTCGTCCGACGCGAGCTGGCCGCAACTGCCGGACACGAGCGGCTACGCGCCGCCCGACCGCAACCGCCATCCCGACTACGTCCCGGTCCCGCCGCTCGCGCAGAAGCTGCCGAAGCAGGAGCCCGGCCTGCGGCCGGCGCGGGCGCTGCCGTACGAGCTGTTTGCGTACGGCCGGATCGACAACGCGAGCGGCCAGTTCCGGCTGACCTTCGCGAACACCGGCCGCGCGGGCGCGGCGTTCCAGGTCCAGGCGCGCAATCGCGTCGACGGCCCGTGGACCTACACGGCGGAAGCCGGCAAGCGCATCTCCGACACGTGGAGCCCCGCGCCGTCGCTCGGCCTGTACGACCTCGACGTGTACGGCCCGAACGGCTTCTACTGCCACTTCCGCACCCCGGCGGCGCCGGCGGTCGGCCCGGCGAGCGTCAACCCCGAAGTGATCTACGGCTACGACGTCGCGAACGGCAACATCACGCTGCGCCTGATGAACCGCGGCCACCGGGCGGTGCGCCTCAAGGTGACGAGCGCCTACGGCCACGCGCATCCGCGCGTGTTCGACCTGGCGCCCGGCGCGCGCGTCGACGACTACTGGGACCTGCGCGGCAGCCACGGCTGGTACGACCTGACCGTCAGCGACGGCAAGCCGCTCGGCTTCGTGCGCCGCTTCGCCGGCCACGTCGAGACAGGCCGCCCGAGCACGAGCGATCCGCTGATCCGCACCGAGCCGGCATCCGTATCCGCCGCGGACGACGCGGCCGTGGCCGAGTCCGAGTCCGAGTCCGAGTAACGCCAACGCCATCGCGCTGCGCCGGCCGTTCGATGCGGCCGGCGCCCGCTTCCCACCGCTGCGGGCGCGGCATCTGCCGCCGCGCCCGCCCCGCCGCCGCCCGGCGCGGGAATTCCCTCATCGCCGCTTTCCCTTGTCGCGCCGATGCTGTGCGGAAATCCGCATGTTTCGTGCGCCAAATCGACAAGACTCGTCCAATTTGGCCCCCTATAACTCGTCGTCAGACGCTCGGACCGGCCTTCGGCCGCGCTCGCAGAAGCGTCGCCCGCGCGCGCCGTTGCGCGCGTTTTCGTGTCTCGCCGCCCAAGGAATGAATATGAAATTCCGCCCATCGCTGCTGTCCGTCTCGCTCGCCGCGGCACTTGCCGTCCTCTCGCATCAGGCCGCGCAGGCGGCCGGCGACGCCGACATCAAGGTCGGCTTCGCCGCCCCGCTCACCGGCGTCAACGCCGGCTACGGCAAGGATCTGCAGAACGGCGTCCAGCTCGCGCTCGACGACGCCGTCGCGCAGAAGATCCAGATTGCCGGCAAGCCGGCGCGCTTCGATCTCGTCGTGCAGGACGACCAGGCCGACCCGCGGATCGGCGTGCAGGCCGCGCAAAGCCTCGTCGACCAGAACGTGTCGGTCGTCGTCGGCCACTTCAACTCGGGCACGACGATTCCGGCGTCGGTCGTCTACGACAAGGCCGGCATCCCCGTGATCGATCCGGCCGCGACCAACCCGACGCTGACCGCGCGCGGGCTCGCCAACATGTTCATGGTGATCGCGACCGACGGCCAGAACGCCGGCAATGCGGGCCGCTATGCGGTCGACGTGACGAAGGCGAAGCGCATCGCGATCGTCGACGACCGCACCGCGTTCGGCCAGGGCGAAGCGGACGAATTCGAGAAGGCGGTGAAGGCGGCCGGCGGCGCGATCGTCGCGCGCGAATTCACGAGCAACCAGGCGGTCGACTTCCGCGCGCAGATCACCAGCCTGAAAGGCAAGAACCCCGACCTGATCTTCTTCGGCGGCCTCGATTCGCTCGCCGCCAACTTCATCAAGCAGATGCGCCAGCTCGGGCTGAACGCGCAGTTCGTCGGCGGCGGCGGCGTGAAGGACAACGAGTTCATCAAGATCGCCGGCCCCGCCGCGGAAGGTGCGATGGCGTGGGAATACGGCCGGCCGCTCGACGAGCTGCCGCAAGGGAAGGATTTCGAGCAGCGCTTCAGGAAGCGCTTCGGCGTCGACGTGCTGTCGTATGCGCAGTTCGGCTACGACGCGACCTGGGCCGCGATCAAGGCGATGCAGGCGGCCGGCTCGACCGATCCGAAGGTCTATCGGCCGGCGCTCAAGAAGGTCGACTTCGAGGGCATCACCGGCCGCATCTCGTTCGCGAACGACGGCTCGCTGAAGAGCGGCATGTCGACGCTTTACCAGGTGAAGAGCGGCGCCTGGAAGACGATCGTGACGAAGGGGGGTTGAGGCGGTTGATTGCAAAACGCCCGCGCCGGCCTTGCGTCGGCGGCGCGGGCGTCGTCATTCCATGGGATGCGCGACGCAATCATACGATGACTGATATTTGACGGAACCACCGACGCGCCGAACCCTGACGGCGCGCGTCGGCGGAAAGGCGGGCCTACCCGGCGTGCGCGTCCCGCTCCGCTTCAGCCGCCTCGTGCGCGCGGCGCAGCCGCTCCCGGCTGTTGGTCAGGTGCGTGCGCATTGCGGCACGCGCCGCTTCCGGGTCGTGGCGCGCGATCGCCTCGTAGATGTCCTCGTGCTCGTGGTTCAGCCGGCCCACGTAGCGCTCCAGATCGTCGCCCGCGAAACGCGCGGAATTCACCCGCGTGCGCGGAATGATCGACGTGCCGAGCTGCGTCATGATGTCGACGAAATAGCGGTTGCCGGTCGATTGCGCGATCTGCAGGTGGAACTGGTAGTCGAGTTGCGCGGTGTCGCGGCCGCCGCCCGCCCCCGTCGCGATCGCGTCGAGCGCGCGCCGCAGCGCCGCGAGGTCCGCGTCGTTCGCGCGCTGCGCGGCAAGGCTCGCGCACTCGCTCTCGAGGCTGATGCGCAGCTCGAGCACCGCGAGCACGTCGCGCAGCGTCGTGATCGTCGCGGGATCGATGCCGAGCGCCTGGCGGCGCGACGGCTCGAGCACGAAGCTGCCGATGCCGTGGCGCGTCTCGACCAGGCCGCTCGCCTGCATCCGTGAGATCGCCTCGCGCACGACCGTGCGGCTCACGCCCTGCGTCGCCATCACTTCGGTTTCGGTCGGCAGCTTGTCGCCGGGACGCAACGTGCCGTTTTCGATCTGCGCGGTCAGCGCGTCGACGACATCTTGTGCGAGGCTGCGCGCGCGACGACGCGGCGCTGCGGGGAGCGTGGGCACGGACATGAGGCCGGTTCCTTTTTGAATATCGTATCGGTAAGCCGAGGGTTTACGCGGGGTTTGAGCGAAAGCCGTCGATTCATTATACTGCGTCACAAGTCATCCGACGACTGATGATCGCTCGATTTGTCTCCTGTGGCGATCGGAGCTGGCGCTTCAGCGCCGACTCTGATCCCATCCAACGCTGGCATCGGACGATTCGCACGGCTATCGTGGATTCATCGCGTCGCTGCCGCGGCCGTTGCCGTTCCGCGCACGTCGGTTGTCGAATGATCGCACCTCCTGCCGCGCCCGGCAAAGCTTTTGCGGGGCGCGGCGCCGCCCACCCATTTGCCATCGCCGCCCATGAACGCCGCCACTTCCACGCCCCGACACGACACGCCGCGCATCGTCGACCTGCAAGCGATCCCGGTTGCCGGCCACGACAGCATGCTGCTCAACCTGAGCGGCGCGCACGGTCCGTTCTTTACCCGCAACCTGGTGATCCTGAAGGACAGCGCGGGGCGCACCGGCGTCGGCGAAGTGCCGGGCGGCGAGAGCATCCGCCGCACGCTCGACGACGCGCGCGCGCTCGTCGTCGGCCAGCCGGTCGGCAATTACCACGCGGTGCTCAACGACGTGCGCCGCCGCTTCGCGGACCGCGACGCGGGCGGCCGCGGCCTGCAGACCTTCGACCTGCGCACGACGATCCACGCGGTCACCGCGCTCGAAGCCGCGCTGCTCGACCTGCTCGGCCAGCATCTCGGCGTGCCCGTCGCCGCGCTGCTCGGCGAAGGCCAGCAGCGCGAGCGGGTCGAAATGCTCGGCTACCTGTTCTACGTCGGCGACCGCACGCAGACCGCGCTGCCCTACCGCGACAGCAGCAGCGCGACCGACGACTGGACGCGCGTGCGCAACGAGCCCGCGCTGACGCCGGAGGCCGTCGTGCGGCTCGCCGAGGCCGCGCACGCGCGCTACGGCTTCAACGACTTCAAGCTGAAAGGCGGCGTGTTCGAGGGCGCGCGCGAGATCGAGGCGGTGACCGCGCTGGCCGAGCGCTTCCCCGACGCGCGCGTGACGCTCGACCCGAACGGCGCGTGGTCGCTCGACGAGGCCGTGCGGCTGTGCCGCGACCTCCATCACGTGCTGGCGTATGCGGAAGACCCGTGCGGTGCGGAACACGGCTACTCGGGCCGCGAGGTGATGGCGGAATTCCGCCGCGCGACGGGGCTGTCGACGGCGACCAACATGATCGCGACCGACTGGCGGCAGATGGGCCACGCGGTGCAGTTGCACGCGGTCGACATCCCGCTCGCCGATCCGCATTTCTGGACGATGCAGGGCTCGGTGCGCGTCGCGCAGATGTGCCGCGACTGGGATCTGACGTGGGGTTCGCACTCGAACAACCACTTCGACGTGTCGCTCGCGATGTTCACGCACGTCGCGGCCGCGGCGCCCGGCAAGGTCACGGCGATCGACACGCACTGGATCTGGCAGGATGGCGAGCGGCTCACGCGGGAACCGCTGAAGATCGAGAACGGGTTGGTGGACGTGCCGAAGCGGCCGGGGCTCGGGGTCGAGATCGACATGGACGCGGTCGCGGCTGCGCATGAGCTGTACAAGCAGCACGGCCTCGGCGCGCGCGACGATGCGGCGGCGATGCAGTACCTGATTCCAGGCTGGACGTTCGACAACAAGCGTCCGTGCCTGGTGCGCTGAGCGGCGGGCGGGCGCTGCCCGCCAGACCTGGCCGGCCGCGCCTACGCGGCCGCACCTACCCGGCCGGCCCAATCCCCCTCGCCATCCCCGGACGCGGCGAACACGATCAGGATCACGAGCACCGCCTGCAGATGGCCGATGTGGACATACGTGCGGGCTCGGCCCAGGTCCGGCATCTGCCGCTGGCGCGCAGCGACGCGCCAGCGGATCAGCCCGATCATCGGCACGAGTTCGAGCAGCAGGATCAGCACGAGCGCAGCCATCTTGACGTGAAAGAGCGGCTCGTGAAGGTAATACGCGCTGCCCTTCTCGAAGCCGCCGAAGGCGCGCGCGAGCCCGGTCGCGATCAGCACGAGCGCCGACAGCCCCCATATCGCGTCGGCCTTGAACAGGCCCGGCAGGTCGGCCGCCTGGGCCGACGCGATGACCCGGCGCAACGCGCGATTGCGCGCGGCGACCGCCGCGAAAGTGGCCCCGAACGCGCTTAAGTGGATGGCGGCCAGCAACCAGCGGACGATCATCGGTTCTCTCCGGTGTCGTCCGCGTGCTGCGCCGGACGTATCAGACGATCTGCTTGAGCGCCGCGTCGAGCGCGAGCACCGCGACGCGGTCACCCTCGGTCGCGAGCGGCGCGCGCATCACGATCTGCCGGTTATGGCCGACGGCCGCCGGCGAATCCCACAGCAGCTCGACCTTCGGCCGCTTGAACCAGTTGCCGCGGGGCAGCGTGACGGGCGGCGGGCAATCCTGCGGCGGGTCGCCCTGAACCGGGCCCGCCGCGCCGGCGCGGCGGCCGGGCCAGCGCACCGACAGCTCGCGCGCGTCGTATTGCCCGACCTTGCGGCTTTCCATCCAGACAATCACGGTGCGCGTGAGCGTATCGAGGGAGATCGCGTAGCGGCCGACCGCGAACCGCCGCGCGGCGACGTTGGTGCGCCACAGCGGCCGGGGCCGGCAGATCCAGACGATGGCCGCGTACAGCGCCGGCGCGGCGACGAGCCAGCCGTTGGTCGCGGTCACCGCATGCATCGCCCGGCGCCAGCCGGCCGCCCACACGTAGGCGCCGATCGACCAGACGGCGAACAGGAAACCGATCAGCGCGAAGAAACGAAGCGCCTGGCGCAGCCATTGCGGCAGCGGATGAAACGGACGCTCGGCGCGCGCCGCCGCGCCCGGCAATGCGAGCAGCAGGAAGATCAGCACCAGGTAGACGAACGCCCACGGCGACGACGCCATCGCCGACAACGACTCGCGGTAGCCCATCTGCGACATCGAGAACAGCCACCGCGCGAGCAGCACGAGACCGATCGCGCGCAACGCGAAGATCACGCCGGCGCCGGGGGCCGGGGCTGCGCGCGTGGGTTTCGTTCTCGCCAAGACTGCTCTCCTCTCGATGATCTGCGGGGCCGGATTTTACGGCACGGCCATTATAGGGACATTACCGGCTGGACAGACGAACAGCACGCGTGCGCGGACGCGTTCCGGCCCGTCGCGGCCGCCGGGCGCGGCGAGAATACAACAAATCGGCCATCGGCGCCGCAAATGCGACGACGCCCCGCCGGAAGACCCGGACGGGGCGTCGCCGTGAAGCCGGCCGCCGAGGCGGCCGGCCGGATTCAGCCTGCGTTGACTTCGCGCAGCACGGTGCGGCGCTTCTGGCGCAGCAGCTCTTCGTAGCCCTTCACGTAGTTCCGCGCCATCACCTTCGACGAGAAGCGCGCTTCGAACGCGGCGCGGACCTTCTCGCGCGGCAGCGTGTCCAGGCGCTTGAGCGCCGCGACGGCCGACAGCTCGTCCTCGACGACGAAGCCCGACACGCCGTTCTCGATGACTTCCGGCACCGAGCCGCGCTTGAACGCGATCACCGGCGTGCCGCATGCCATCGCCTCGATCATCACCAGGCCGAACGGCTCCGGCCAGTCGATCGGGAACAGCAGCGCATGCGCATTGCCGAGGAATTCGGTCTTTTCGGATTCGCTGATTTCACCGATGTACTCGACGTGCGGAAGCGAGAACAGCGGCTTGATCTTTTCTTCGTAGTACGCGCGGTCGGCCTTGTCCAGCTTCGCGGCGATCTTGATCGGCAGGCCGGCCTGCTCGGCGATGCGGATCGCCGTGTCGACGCGCTTCTCCGGCGAGATGCGGCCGAGGAACGCGAGGTAGCTCGGCTTCACGTTCGGGATCGGCGTCAGCAGGTTTTCCGGCAGGCCGTGGTAGACGGTCGACAGCCAGTTCGCCTGCGGCAGCGGGATGCGCTGGTTGTCGGAGATCGACACGACCGGCACGTCGCTGAACGCGTTGAAGATCGGCTGGAGTTCCGGCAGGTCGAGGCGGCCGTGCATCGTCGTCAGATGCGGCACCGGCTGGCGCGAGAACAGCGAGAACGGGTAGTAGTCGATGTGGCAGTGCAGGACATCGAATTCTTCCGCGCGGCGGCGCACCTGCTCGAGGAGCAGCATGTGCGGCGCCATCACGTCGCGGATCGTCGGGTCGAGGCGCAGCGCCTGCGGCCAGCAGGCTTCGAGCTTCGCGGAGGTTTGCGAATCGCCGCTCGCGAAGAGCGTGACGTCATGCCCCATCTCGACGAGTGCTTCGGTCAGGTAGGACACCACCCGTTCGGTACCACCATACAGCTTCGGGGGAACCGCTTCGTGCAACGGAGCGATTTGGGCGATTCGCATGCGTAACTCCTAAAAAATCGGCAATAAACCAAGCGTTGGGTCAGCAGCCTGCCGGCGATCCTGGCTGGACGCATCTCGTCCGACAATCGGACGAATCGGCCTGCTGGCGGCGTCGGACCCGCGCTGCTCAAGGAGCGTCGGCGACGCGACAGGCATAGAACGTTTGAAACGAAGACCCGTTGACAGGGGTTCGTAAAAATAGCAAGGCGCGAACCCGGAGCCGATTATCTAGGGTTAATCCTGATACGGCGCACAACATTTCAAACTCTTTACTTTGTTACAAAGCGGCAACACTTTGCAACCCGCGGACTTTGGTGTCCGTTCTAGAGTGGAAGGCCCGTTTTTGGCATTCCTCGCCGCCATTCGCACGACCGGGACCGCGAACACGGTCCCCGCCGCACGGCGCGGGATGCCGGATTCTATCCCAAAATTAACGGGGTATCCCCCGCCTTCGGCAAGATTCGCGCAGCGCGAGGCACGGCCTTGTTTACAATGCCGGATTACGTTGCGTCCGGCCGCAGGTCGGCATCCGGTCCGGCCGCGACGTTCAACCACCGATTCACCGCACGCATATTTTGGAAGCTCTCACCCCTGCCCAGCGCAACGCCTACAACGCGAAGCTGTCGAGCTACGCGCACCGGCCACTCGCGTTCCTGTTCCGTTACATCCGCCTGCATCCGGTCGCGCACCTCGTCGTGCTCGTCAGCGTGCTGGCCGCCGTCGGCTGCGCGCTCGGCTCGCAATACGCGATCAAGCACCTGATCGACGTCCTCGCGACCGGCCGCCACCACCCGGGCCCGCTGTGGAGCGCATTCGCGCTGCTCGTCGGCCTGATCGCCGCCGACAACCTGCTGTGGCGCGTCGGCGGCTGGTTCGCCGCCCACACGTTCGTCGCGGTCACGGGCGACCTGCGGCGCGACCTGTTCCAGTACCTGATCGGCCACTCGCCGACGTACTACGCGGAAAAGCAGCCCGGCACGCTCGCGAGCCGCATCACCGCGACGTCGAACGCCGTCTACACGTCGGAGAACACGATGGCGTGGAACGTGCTGCCGCCGTGCATCGCGGTGATGGGCGCGATCCTGATGATCATCGTCGTCAACCCGCTGATGGCGGCCGGCCTGCTCGGCTGCTCGGCGGTGCTCTCCGTCGTGCTGTTCAAGCTCGCCGGACGCGGCTCCGCGCGCCATCACACCTTCGCGGCGAAAGCCGCCGCGGTCGACGGCGAGCTCGTCGACGTGATCGGCAACATGGGCCTCGTGCGCGCGTTCGGCATGACGCTGCGCGAGCAGAAGCGCTTCGGCGCGACGGTCAAGGCCGAGATGGACGCGCGCCAGCAGAGCCTGCTCTATCTTGAAAAGCTGCGGCTGCTGCACGCGGTGATCACCGCGATGCTGTCCGCCGGCCTGCTCGGCTGGGCGCTGTGGCTGTGGGACCAGGGCAAGGCGACGTCGGGCGACATCGTGCTGGTCAGCTCGCTCGGCTTCACGATCCTGCACGGCACGCGCGACCTCGCGGTTGCGCTCGTCGACGTCACGCAGCACATCGCGCGCCTCGCCGAAGCCGTGAAGACGCTGCTCGAGCCGCACGGGATGCCGGACCGCTCCGATGCGGTGCCGCTCGCCGCATCCGGCGGCCGCGTCGACTTCGAGCGCGTGACCTTCGCGTATCCGCACCGCCGCCCGATCCTCGACCACTTCGAGCTGCACATCGAGCCGGGCCAGCGCGTCGGCCTGATCGGCAAGTCCGGCGCCGGCAAGTCGACCGTGCTCGCGCTGCTGCAGCGCTTCTACGACACGCAGGACGGCGTCGTGAAGGTCGACGGCCAGGACGTGAAGTCGATCACGCAGGACAGCCTGCGCCATGCGATCGCGCTCGTTCCGCAGGACATCTCGCTGATGCACCGGTCGATCTACGACAACATCGCGTACGGCCGCCCCGACGCGTCGCGCGACGAAGTGCTCGCCGCCGCGCGCGACGCGCGCTGCGCGGAGTTCATCGAGGCGATGCCCGAAGGCTACGACACGATCGTCGGCGACCGCGGCGTCAAGCTGTCGGGCGGCCAGCGCCAGCGCATCGCGATCGCGCGCGCGATCCTGAAGAACGCGCCGATCCTGCTGCTCGACGAGGCGACGTCCGCGCTCGACAGCGCGTCAGAGGAAGCGATCCAGAGCGCGCTCGACCGCCTGATGGTCGGCCGCACGGTGATCGCGATCGCGCACCGCCTGTCGACGCTGCGCAATTTCGACCGGATCATCGTGATGAGCAGCGGCAAGGTGATCGACGACGGCAGCCCGGAAGTCCTGCGCAACCGCCCCGGCCTGTACCGCGACCTGCTCGCGAAACAGCACGGCCGCCATCATGCGGCGCCCGACGGCGGCCCGGCGCCCGGCGAACGCGTCGCCTGACGCGCGGCGCATCCGCCCAAAAACAAAGCCGCAGTGCATCGCGCACTGCGGCTTTTTTCATTTCCGGCGCCGCCGCGGGCGGCGGCTCAAGCGCGCTGCAGGTCGCGCAGGAAGTTGTCGCGCCACACCGACACGTTGTTCTCGCGCAGTTGCGCGATCATGTCCGCATAGCGCGCGCGCCGCTCGGCGAGCGGCATCGACAGCGCCCGCGACAGCGCTTCGGCCATCCCCGCGATATCGATCGGATTGACGATCAGCGCGCCCGTCAGCTCGCGCGCGGCGCCCGCGAAACGCGACAGCACCAGCACGCCGGGATCATCGGGATCCTGCGCGGACACGTATTCCTTCGCGACGAGGTTCATCCCGTCGCGCAGCGGCGTCACGTAGCCGACGCGCGCGAGCCGGTACAGCGCAGCGAGCAGCTGGCGGTCGTACTGGCGGTGGATATAGAGGATCGGCGCCCAGTCGAGCTCCGCAAAGCGTCCGTTGATGCGGCCCGACTCCGCTTCGAGCTGCAGGCGGATGTCCTGGTACGCGCGCAGTTCCGCGCGGGTCGACGGCGCGATCTGCAGGAACGACACGCGGTTGCGGTGCGACGGTTCGTGCTCGAGCAGCTTTTCGAACGCGCGGAAACGCTCGACGAGCCCCTTCGAGTAATCGAGCCGGTCGACGCTCATGATCAGCTGGCGGCCGCGCAGCGACGTCGCGAGCGTGCGCACCGCCTTGCCGTGCTCGCCCGCCTGCGCGAGCGACGCGATCTCGTCCGGATGCACACCGATCGGGTACGCGGCCGCGCGCAGCGTCTGGCCGAATGCACGCACGGTCACCGCGCGAGCGTCACGCCCATCGCGCTCGACCGCACCGTCCGCCTCGGATTCGATGTAATCGCAGAACGCGCGCAGGTCGGGTTCGGTCTGGAAACCGAGCAGGTCGAACGCGCACAGCGCCTCGACGAGCTCGCGATGCGGCGGCACGTTGACGAGCACCTGCGCCGCCGGAAACGGAATGTGCAGGAAAAAGCCGATGCGGTTCTTCACGCCGGCCGCGCGCAGTGCACGGGCGAACGGGATCAGGTGATAGTCGTGCACCCAGATCACGTCGTCGTCCTGCAGCAGCGGCACCAGCTGCTGCGCGAGCCACACGTTCACGCGGCCGTAGCCTTCGAACTCGTGGCGGTCGTACTGGATCAGGTCCGCGCGGTAGTGGAACGCGGGCCACAGCGTCGCGTTCGAGAAGCCGCGGTAGTACTGGTCATAGTCGCGGCGCGACAGGCCGACCGTCGCGAACGTGACCGGCCCGTGCTCCTCGACGCGGATCTGCGGCGCGCCGGACGCGACGACCTCGCCGCTCCATCCGAACCACATGCCGCCGGTTTCCTTCAGCGCGTCGTACACGCCGATTGCAAGCCCGCCCGCCGCCGGCTCGCCTTCGGAAATCGGCGCGACGCGGTTTGAAACGATGATGAGACGGCTCATGCGTGCTGCGGCTCCACGTCGAGCCAGCGGCGGATTTGCGCGTGCAGCGCATCGACCGAGTCGAGCCGCACGCGCGCCGACGTCTCGCCCGCGCCGACCTTGATCGACAGGCCGCCGCGCGCATTGACGACCGCGAACCCCTTCTCGTCGGTCAGGTCGTCGCCCGCGAATACCGGCGTGCGGCCCGCGAACGGCGGCTCGTTGAGGAAGGCCGCGAGCGCGCGCCCCTTGTCGACGCCCTTCGGCTTGATCTCGAACACCATCTTGCCCGGCTGCAGCACATAGGCGTCCGCATATTCGGCGACGAGCCGCTCGGTCGCCTCGCGCGCGATCGCCTCGCGCTCGGGCGCGTTGCGGTAATGCAGCGCGACCGCCGCGCCCTTGATTTCGAGCAGCATGCCCGGATAGCGGTCGACGACGTCCGCGAGCTCGCGCTCGATGCGCAGCAGGCGCGCGTCGTTGAAGCCGACGCGCTGCGTGTCGCCGTTGGCGTCGCGCCGCTCCGCGCCGTGCAGGCCGGCGACCGGCAGGTCGGGCATCTTCAGGTACTGGTCGATGTTGTCGATGGCGCGGCCGGACAGGATCGCGACCGCGCCGTGCGAGCGGCGCCGCAGCGCGTCGAGCAGCGCGAGCAGCGATGGCGGCACCTGAATGCTGTCGGGCGTCGGCGCCAGTTCGACGAGCGTGCCGTCGAAGTCGAAAAAGAACGCGGTATCGGTCAGGGACAGGGAAGCCGGGACGGATTGCATCGAGTCGATTAGTCTGAGCGGTGGCCCGCAAGACCGCCGCTGCACGAGAGGAATTGTGCGCATCTTACCGCGCCTTGGCGTCCGGATGGGCGAAACCGGCGCGCGGCGCGAACGATGCGGCCTCTGCGACATATTGCCCCGCCCCGGCGCGTCGCCCGCGTTTCGCCGGGACGATCGCGGGCGAATTGCGCTACAGTCGCAACCGCCGGCCGCGCGACGCTTGGCGTCGCGTCGGCCGTGCGTCCGTTCCGTCCGATCGAGCCCCTGGATGTCGCCTGCCCCGCCAGTCCCGCCTGCCCATTACGCCCCGCACCGGCGCCTCTCCCGCGTCGCCCGCACGGCCGCGGCACTCGCCGCCGCCGTGGCGCTCGCCGCCTGCACGCGCGGCGAACCGCCCTGGCGCCTGACCGACGTCACCGGCCACCTGCCCGACCTGTCGTTCACGCTGACGGGCGGCAACGGCCGGCCGGTCGACGCGTCCGCGTTCCGCGGCCGTGTCTCGCTCGTCTATTTCGGCTACACGCACTGCCCGGACGTCTGCCCGGAAACGATGGCGCGGCTGATGGAAGTCCTCGCGCAACTCGGCCCGCAGGCGCGCGACGTGCGCATCCTGTTCGTGTCGGTCGACCCCGCGCGCGACACGCCGCAGGCGATGCAGTCGTATGTGGCCGCTTTCGACGCCGAGCACGCGCGCGGCCTGACGGGCACCGACCGCCAGATCGAATCGCTCGCGAAACGCTATCGGGTCGCGTACCAGATGGAACAACGCGATCCGTCGGGCGGCTACGAAGTGACGCACAGCTCGGCGGTCTACATCTTCGACGCGAACGGCCGCGCGCGTCTGCTCGCGACCGACCGCGACAAGCCCGACGCCATCGCCGCCGATGTGCGCCGGATCCTCGACTCCGCTTCCTCCACCTGAGCCCGACTCATGACAACGAAACTCAAGACGCTCGCCCTCCTCGCCGCACTGTCCGTCGGCGCCCACGCCTACGCCGCCGGCGCGATCTCCGCGCAGAACGGCTGGGTGCGCTGGCTGCCGAACAAGCTTCCCGCGGGCGGCTACGTGACGCTCGTCAACACGAGCGACAAGCCGGTCGACCTCGTCGACGTCGACAGCCCCGACTATGGAATGGCGATGCTGCACCAGACCGTCTCGAACGGCTCGACGCAAAAGATGGAGATGGTCGACAAGCTGACGATTCCCGCGCGCGGCAAGGTCGACATCGCGCCGGGCGGCTACCACTTCATGCTCGAGGAGCCGAAGCACGCGATCAAGCCCGGCGACACGGTGCGCATGCGCCTGAAATTCTCCGACGGCGAGACGCTCGACACGCCGTTCGCGGTGAAGTCGCCGGCCCAGGCGAAGTAACGCCGCGCGATGGATCTCCTGTACTGGCTCGATCCGTGGGAACCGTCGCCGACCGTGGTCGTCGCGGTGCTGGCGGCCGGCGTGCTGTTCGCGCGCGGCGTGAAGAAGGCCAAGGTCACGCCGCTGCGGCAATTCTCGTTCTGGCTCGGGCTGACGGCGCTGTACGTCGCGCTGCACACGCGGCTCGACTACTTCTTCGAGCACGAGTTCTTCCTGCATCGCGCGCAGCACCTCGTGCTGCACCACCTCGGGCCGTTCTTCATCGCGCTCGCCTATCCGGGCGCGGCGATCCGCGCGGGCATTCCGTTCCGCTGGCGGCAGCGCTTCGTGCGCCCCGCGCTCGCGTGGCGGCCGGTGCGCGCGACGCTCGACGTCGTGTTCAACCCGGTCGTCGCGGTCGTGCTGTTCGTCGGGCTGATCTATTTCTGGCTGCTGTCGCCGATCCACTTCGTCGCGATGCTCGACTGGCGCCTCTATCGCGTGATGAACTGGAGCATGGTGATCGACGGCCTGCTGTTCTGGTGGCTCGTCGTCGATCCGCGCCCGGCGCCGCCCGCGCGGCTCGCGCCGGGGCGCCGGATCCTGATCGTCGTCGCGGCGATCCCGCCGCAGATCGTGCTCGGCGCGATGATCTTCTTCACGCCGCAGGAGCTGTATCCGATCTACTCGATCTGCGGACGCGCTTTCACGTGGCTAAGCCCGCTGCGCGACCAGCAGATCGGCGGCCTGCTGCTGTGGATTCCGGGCTCGATGATGAGCGTGATCGGCGCGGTGATTGCACTGCGCCACTGGCTGAGGCTGTCCGCGCGCGGACGGCTGCTGGACGAACGCGCGGCGAAGCGCGAGGCCGGCCAGGCGGTCGCGCACCCCGTGCACACCGCTCCCTGACGCGGCGCGCGCCGCCGCGTCAGGCGCGCGCGCTGCGCATCCACACGTGCGGGATGCCGTCCTCGTCGTGCACGTCGGAACTCGGCGCGAAGCCGAACGCACCGTAGAAGCGCTGCAGGTGGGCCTGCGCATGCAGGCTGACCGCCGTATCGGGCCATTGCGCGCGGATGTGCTCGAGCGCGCGCGACAGCAGCGTATTGCCGAGGCCCGCGCCGCGGAACGCGGCGGTCGTCAGCACGCGACCGATCCGGATGTCGGGATCCTGCGCATCGGGCAGCAGTACGCGCAGGTAGCCGGCCAGCCGGCCCGCTTCGTCATACGCGGCCAGGTGCCACGCCGCCTGGTCCGCGTCGTCGATGTCGCGGTACACGCAATTCTGTTCTACGACGAACACCGCGCTGCGTGCGTCGAGGATCGTATAGACCTCGCGCGCCGACAGCGCGTCGAAGGCTTTCCAGCGCCATTCGAGCGCGTCGGTGGCGGACGGGTTTGCGGCGGTTACGGGTGCATTCATGTGCGGTCCTGATTCGGGCGCGCCGGCGGGCGCGCGGCAATCGACGATTATGCCTTGAAGCGCAAGCATCGCGCGACCGCCCTGCACGCACGAAAACGGGCCCCGCATCGCGCGGGGCCCGTCCGTCACGCCGGCATCCTGCCGAAGCGGCCGCTGTTGAAGTCGTCGATCGCTTCGCGAATCTCCGCTTGCGAGTTCATCACGAACGGCCCGTAGCCGACGACCGGCTCGTCGATCGGTTCGCCGCTCAGGATCAGCAGCTTCGCGTCGCCGTTCGCTTCGAGCTCGACGTCACGACCGTCGCGGCTCAACTGCACGAACTGCGCTTCGCGCGCGACCGTTTCGCCGTTCACGAGCACCGCGCCGCTCAGCACGACCACCGCGAGCGTGCGCCCTTCCGCGACCGGAAACCGCGCGCGACCGCCCGCCGCGAGCCGCACGTCCCACACGTCGATCGGCGTGTGCGTGCGGGCCGGACCGCGCCGCCCATCGAGTTCGCCCGCGATGATCCGCGCACGACCCGCGCCTTCCGGCAGCTCGACCACCGGGATGTCGGCGTTCAGCAGTTCCTGGTAGCCGGGCGCGCCCATCTTGTCAGCAGCGGGCAGGTTCACCCACAGCTGCACCATTTCGAGCGGCCCGCCGCGCTTCGTGAACGCCTCCGAGTGGAACTCCTCATGCAGGATCCCGCTCGCGGCCGTCATCCACTGCACATCGCCGGGACCGATCACGCCGCCCGCACCCGTCGAGTCGCGGTGTGCGACCTCGCCGTCATAGACGATCGTGACCGTCTCGAACCCGCGGTGCGGATGCTGGCCGACGCCGCGTGGCGCCGAGGACGAACCCGGCTCGAACGTCGCCGGGCCGGCGTAATCGAGCAGCAGGAACGGACTCAGATGCGCGCCATGCGACTGGTAGCTGAACATCGAGCGCACCGGAAACCCGTCGCCGACCCAATGGCCGCGCGGCGCACTGTACACACCCTGGATCTTCTTCATCATCCTCTCCGAATTGCGGCGAAACCCGTGTTTCGCATCATGGATAGGAATATAGAATCAGAACGATCGATCCGGTAGACTGCGAAAATCGCACTCAGCGTTCTATTTGATGAACGATAACCAGCGGGATCTGAACGATCTCTACTACTTCGTGCAGGTGGTCGACCACGGCGGCTTCGCGCCGGCGGGCCGTGCGCTGAACATGCCGAAATCGAAGCTGAGCCGGCGCATCGCGCTGCTCGAGGCGCGCGTCGGCATGCGGCTGATCCAGCGCTCGACGCGCCGCTTCACGGTGACCGAAGTGGGCCAGACCTACTACGCGCATTGCCGCGCGATGCTCGTCGAGGCCGACGCCGCCGACGAGGCGATCGCGCTGCTGCACGAGGAGCCGCGCGGCATCGTGCGGGTCACGTGCCCTGTCGCGCTGCTCGACTCGCTCGTCGGCGGAATGATCGCGGCGTTCATGAACGCGTGCCCGCACGTCGAGATTCATCTGGAAGCGACCAACCGGCGGGTCGACGTGGTCGGCGAAGGGATCGACGTCGCGTTGCGCGTGCGCCCGCCGCCGCTCGAGGACAGCGATCTCGCGTTGCGCGTGCTGGCCGAGCGCGGGCAGTGTCTGGTCGCGAGCCCGGCGCTGCTGCGCGAGCGCGGCATGCCGGAAGTGCCCGCCGACCTCGCGCGCCTGCCGAGCCTGGACCTCGGCGCGCCGCAGGGCGCCCACGTGTGGCGGCTGCAGGGGCCCGACGGTGCGCGCGCGGAGATTCATCACCAGCCGCGACTCGTCACGGGCGGGATGCTCGCGTTGCGCGCGGCCGCGGTCGCCGGCGTCGGCATCGTGCAGTTGCCGACGATGATGGTGCGCGACGAGATCGCGCAGGGCGCGCTGACCGCCGTGCTGCCGGCTTGGGCGCCCCGCCGCGAGATCGTGCATGCGGTGTTCGCATCGCGCCGCGGCTTGCTGCCGGCGGTGCGCGCGCTGCTGGATTTCCTGGCGCAGCGCTTTGGCGAGCTCGAGCCCGACTGAAGCCGCGGCGCGCGCTTGCGCATTCGCGTGCGCGATGACGCGCGAACCGTCGTCAACGCGCGCTGCACATCGGCGGCATGTGCCGTAGACTGCCGCATGCGCGCATCGCGCATTTTCGACAACCCTTCCGCATTCCAGCCATGTTCACGCTGTCCAACGACCCGCACGCCTCCAAGGCCGATCAATACGCGACGCTCGTCGAGCAGGCCCGCTCGCTCGTCGAGTCGGAACGCGACCTGATCGCCAACGCAGCGAACTTGGCCGCGCTCGTCTATCACGCGCTCGACCGGCTCAACTGGGCCGGCTTCTATTTCTTCGACGGCGCCGAGCTCGTGGTCGGCCCGTTCCAGGGCAAGCCCGCGTGCGTGCGGATCGCGCTCGGCAAGGGCGTGTGCGGCACGGCCGCGCAGACGCGCGAGACGCAGGTGGTGCGCGACGTGCACGCGTTCCCCGGCCACATCGCATGCGACGCGGCGTCCGAATCCGAGATCGTCGTGCCGCTCGTCGCGAGCGACGGCACGCTGATCGGCGTATGGGATGTCGACAGCCCGGTCGCCGCGCGTTTCGATGACGAAGACCGGCTAGGGATGGAAGCGTTGTGCCGCGTGTTCGTCGAGCACGCATGGGAGAAGGCGCAAGGCTGAGTTGCGCGCGTATTCCTGCGCGTTCGCGTCCCGGCAATGCGCGCGCGTAACCGTCAATGACGCGTTGCGAAGCAGGAAAAAGAGAAAGCCCCGAAGCATCGGGGCTTTGCGTGGCGTGCGAGCCGGAGTCGACCTCGCCTGAACGGCTTTGCAGATCAACGAGCTGCTCTTGTCAATGGGCAGACTACCGAGAACCGAAAACGATCGTCGCCAACAGCCGGGGCCGCATCGTACGCGTCGCCGTCATCCCGCACCTGGACGCAGGCGACCGCGCTTGATCATCGCGCCGTCGGCAGCGGCGGCTCGCCCGACGTCGTTGCATTGCGCGCCCAATCGACGAACTCGCTGT
The DNA here is from genome assembly GCF_002097715.1 of Burkholderia ubonensis subsp. mesacidophila. Lineage (NCBI taxonomy): Bacteria > Pseudomonadati > Pseudomonadota > Betaproteobacteria > Burkholderiales > Burkholderiaceae > Burkholderia > Burkholderia ubonensis. The sequence continues at coordinate 1,222,383 of NZ_CP020737.1, read as the reverse complement.
CGTAGCGGCGGCCGATGTACGCGACATAGTTCTCATAGCCGTCGTAATCGCCCGCGCGGAAGCGAGAAACGATCGTGTCGACATCGGCGCGATGGCGCTCGAACATGAAGCGCGTCGCCATATAGCCCCACCGGTATGCGCGCGCGACGTAGTCGCTCGACGAGTAACGCGTCTCGAGCACGTCCGAGAAGCGGTATGCGCCCGTGTGCGCGACGTCGATCGATTCCTGATTGTCGTTCTTTCTCGACAGATATTCGGCAACGCCTTCGATCCACCAGACGGTCGGCTTCGCGGTGCTCGCCGTGAAGTCGCCCGCCATGTCGTAGCGGCCGTCAAGGTAATGCGTGAACTCGTGCTCGAGGTTCCACACCTTGAACTCCGGTCGCAGCCACGACGCCTCGTGGGCGATGAAGCGCGCCTGATTGCCGGGCGCCGACGGATCGCCTTCGAGATACATGCCGCCGTTGTCGGTGCTGATTCCGTAGATCACCGACGCGTACTTGCGATAGTTCGCGTAGTCGTCGAAGACGACGAGCTCGATTGTGTCGTTGCGATCGCCCGCGACCGGCTTGCGTCCGGTCTTCATCATCCGGTGAAAGTAATCGTCCTGTCGAGCGACCGCCGTGCATACCGACTGCAACTGCGGCACCGTCATGTCCTGCGCGAGAATGCGCACGCTCGCGCTGCACGCGTAACGATGCGTCAGCACCGCGTCGGCCAGACGCTTCTTGTAGTCGCACGTGCCGTACTCCGCGCAGTTGCCGGGGTCACCGTAGTCGACCGCTTCCGCCGCTGCGAGCCACAGATCGCTGTCCGCGCCCGTCATGCTCGCCGACGCGAGCATGTCCTGGATCATCTTCTTCACGCGCGGCTTCTGCGTCGGATAACGGAGAAAGCGGTAAGTCTCACGCGCCGCGTCGGCGAGCTGATACGCGGCGCTCGTGTTCGACAGGCTCGCGCGGTTCGCGGTGACGAAGCGATTGAGCGTCTCCGGCAGCGTCGCGTCGCTGTCGAGCATCTGCTGCGCGCCGCTGCGCTGATGCGCGTAGAAGAACACCGTCAGCAAGCCGGTGAAACCGCCCGCCGCGCTCCGCTGCAGCAGCGGCGCCGCCGCCTGCGGATTCGTCGCGCTCGCCGTGTAGAAGGCAACACGGTTCTTCAGTGACGGCAGGTAGTACGCCTCGTCCCTCATGTTCGTGATGAGCTTCATCAGCTCGTTCGCGGTGCTCGGCGCACGCGAATTCTCGCGATAGAGTGCATCACCCTCGAGGCTTTGCTTGATATACGGACGCAGCTGCACCGCGAGATTCGGAATCGGATTGGCGATGCCCGATACATCATACTGATAATATGCGGAACGCAGATAAATCAGCAAATTGACCAAAATCAAATTGCTTGCGTCATATCGATATACCTCCTGCACGAAACGACTCGCGACGGCGTGCACATTTTCGGCATTAAAAATCTGCGCGGCCAACGCTTTATCGACTGAAAACAGGCCGTAATGGCATTCGTAATCGGGAAGATTCGCGATGTAGTCGGCGAGTGCCGCGCCGCGATACTGAGTCATCGCCGACATGTCGCGGCAATCGACACCCGATGCGCTGCGTTTGCTGCGCTTGAGCGACTGCTTCTGCTGCGAAGGCTTGGTCAGCACCGCGCGATCCTGCTCGCTGAGCGGCAGGTTGTACTCGGCCTGTTCAGGTGACACCGGCAGGTTCTGCGGCATGCGCGGCATGCGCGGCATGCGCGCCTGCTTTTGCTGCGTCGGCTGCGTGTTGGCCGACGCAGTGCCGACCAGCCCCGCGAATACCGACAACGCCACGGCGGCCGACCAGCGACGGGTTTTTCGAGACACCTCACTTATTAGCATTTTCTTACCCTCGGTTATTTTTATCGAGAAAATATAATAACATTATCTCGATAAATTCAGGGTAATTTCATGTCAAAGTATATATAAGCGCAATAATTTCAATATACACATATAATGCATCTCGCCTTTCAACAAATAGCAGCATTTTTGTCAGTTCATTGGCGCGAGACCAGATCGATCAGTCCTGGGTGGAATTGACCTCTGGTTGTCCTGCTTTTTGGGGCGGCGGTCGTTCGCTCCAACGTCATTCGGGCACCGATGCGCGACGCAGATACTCGCGAATGGCGTCCAGCGTCGTCGAGATCGTTTCCCGTTGCGCGACGCGAGCGACATACGCGTCGACAGGAACGTCAGGGAGTGGCTTAGGGAGAAACGGCGCAGAAAAAAGAAAAGCCCCGCCTGAGCGGGGCTTTTTCTGGAGGCGCGAGCCGGAGTCGAACCGGCCTAAACGGCTTTGCAGGCCGCTGCATAACCGCTTTGCTATCGCGCCGTAAGCGGACTGTTCACTCGCCATGCCGGCAAGCAACAGATTTATTTGATGACCGTCGGTTCATCAAACAAAAAGGGAAGCGTTGCTTCCCCAGTGTCTGGAGCGGGAGACGAGTCTCGAACTCGCGACCTCAACCTTGGCAAGGTTGCGCTCTACCAACTGAGCTACTCCCGCGTTGCCCTGCAATTGCAGCGCTTGCCGTACAACACGCCGCCAAAAAACCTGGAGCGGGAGACGAGTCTCGAACTCGCGACCTCAACCTTGGCAAGGTTGCGCTCTACCAACTGAGCTACTCCCGCGTTGCCCTGCAATTGCAGCGCTTGCCGTACAACGCGCCGCCAGAAACCTGGAGCGGGAGACGAGTCTCGAACTCGCGACCTCAACCTTGGCAAGGTTGCGCTCTACCAACTGAGCTACTCCCGCATGCTGCTTCTGCTTCGCCACACTCACTTCGTCGTGCAGCGGAGAAGCGAGATTATGTCGAAGGCGCATTCGGGTGTCAAGGGTTTTTCGCGCCCTTTTTCCAAAAAATTCTCCGCCCCGGCATCGCAAGCCGCGTCACACGCGGCTGCGCTCGCGAATCTGCGGCCACGCGAGCTTCATGTAGTACAGCATCGACCAGATCGTCAGCACTGCCGCGAGATACATCAACCACTCGCCCCATACGCGCGTGTCGAGCGTCGCGAAACCGAGCGGCAGCGGCCCGTAGTACAGCAGCATCGGAATCGCGACCATCTGGCATGCGGTCTTGAACTTGCCGAGCTGGTTCACCGCGACGCTCTTCGATGCGCCGATCTGCGCCATCCATTCGCGCAGCGCCGAGATCGCGATTTCGCGGCCGACGATCACGAGCGCGATCGCCGCGTCGACGCGTGAAATCTGCACGAGGATCAGCAGCGCGGCCGTCACCATCAGCTTGTCCGCGACCGGGTCGAGGAACGCGCCGAACGACGACGTCTGATTCCATTTGCGGGCCAGGTAACCGTCGAACCAGTCCGTCAGCGCGGCGAGGATGAAGATCAGCGCCGCCGCGAGGTTGCGGTGCGCGCCGCCCATCACCGTGTCCGGCAGATAGAACACGCCGACGACGAGCGGAATCAGCACGATCCGCACCCACGTCAGGAAAATCGGGAAATTGAACGGCATGGCATCCGGGACAGTAAAGGATTCGCAATTGTGCCGCGTCGACCGCCCTGCCACAAGCGAGGCGGGCGGCCGCGACGCCGGTCAGTGCAGTTGCCTGTAGATCTGCTCGGCGAGCGCGCGCGAGATGCCCTCGACGCTCGCGAGTTCGTCCACGCTCGCCGCGACGACGCCGCGCAGCCCGCCGAAGCGGGCGAGCAGCCGCTGCCGGCGTTTCGCGCCGACCCCTTCGAGCTCCTCGAGCCGCGACGTCTGGCGGGCCTTCGCCCGCTTCGCGCGCATTCCGGTGATCGCAAACCGGTGCGCCTCGTCGCGGATCTGCGCGACGAGCATCAGCGCGGCGCTCTCCTTGCCGAGCTCGAGCGGCGCGCGGCCGTCGGCGAACACGAGCGTCTCGAGCCCGACCTTGCGCCCCTCGCCCTTCGCGACGCCGACCAGCATCGACGTGTCGAGGCCCAGCTCGGTGAACACCTGCCGCGCGATCTCGACCTGCCCCTTGCCGCCGTCGATCAGCACGATGTTCGGCAACAGGCTCGCGGCCTCGGCCTGGCGCGTCGTCTCGCCGTCGATGCCGGCCGCGTCGTCGACCGCCGCCGCCTGCGCCGCCTGCTCGACCATCTTCTCGTAGCGGCGCGTCAGCACCTGCCGCATCGCCGCGTAATCGTCGCCGGGCGTGATGCCGGTGATGTTGTAGCGGCGGTATTCGCCGGACTGCATCTTGTGGTGGTGATAGACGACGCACGATGCCTGCGTCGCCTCGCCCATCGTGTGGCTGATGTCGAAGCACTCGATCCGCAGATGCGCGAGGTCGTCGTTCTCGAAGCTGAGCGTGTCGGCAAGCGCGCGCGTGCGCGCCTGCTGCGAGCCCTGCTCGGACAGCAGCCGTGCGAGCGCGAGGCCCGCGTTCTGCTCGGCCATCGACAGCCACGCGCGCCGCTGGCCCTGCGGCTGCCGCACCAGGGCCACCTTGTGGCCGGCCTGCTCGGACAGCAGGTCGAGCAGGTCGCGGCTCGCGGGCGCATGGCTCACGACGAGCACCGGCGGCACGCGGTTGCCGAGGTAATGCTGCGCGATGAACGCGTCGAGCACCTCGGCCTCGACCGACGCCTGCGCATGGCGCGCGCCGGCTGCGTCTTCCTCCGGCTGGTCGGGCAACGCCTCGACCGCCGGCTCGGCCTCGACCTCGAGCCCGCCTTCCGCAAGCGTCAGCGCGCTCTCGACGTGCGTCGGGAAATACGCCTTGTCGCCGAGATGCCGGCCGCCGCGCACCATCGCGAGGTTCACGCACACGCGCCCGCCCTGCGCGACCACCGCGAGGATGTCGACGTCGCTATCGCTGCCGACCTCGATCGCCTGCTGATGCAGCACGGTCGCAAGCGAGCTCATCTGGTTGCGCACGGCCGCCGCCTGCTCGAACTTCAGCTCCGCCGCGAACCCGTGCATCTTCTGTTCGAGCTCCTTCATCACTTCGGACTGCCGGCCGAGCAGGAAGCGCGCGGCGTTCGACACGTCGCGCGCATAGTCCTCATCGGAGATCGCGCCGACGCACGGCGCGGTGCAGCGCCCGATCTGGTGCAGCAGGCACGGCCGCGTGCGGTTGTTGAACACCGAATCCTCGCAGGTGCGCAGCTGGAACACGCGCTGCAGGATCTGGATGCTCTCGCGCACGGCCCACGCGCTCGGGAACGGCCCGAAATACTGGTTCTGCTTGTCGACCGCGCCGCGGTAATACGCCATCCGCGGAAAGCGGTGCGCGGTCAGCTTCAGGTACGGATACGACTTGTCGTCGCGAAACAGGATGTTGTAGCGCGGCGCAAGCGCCTTGATCAGGTTGTTCTCTAGCAGCAGCGCTTCGGCCTCCGAGCGCGTGACGGTCGTCTCGACGCGCGCGATGCGCGTGACCATCATCGCGATGCGCGGCGACAGCTGCGTCTTCGTGAAATAGCTCGACACGCGCTTCTTCAGGTCGCGCGCCTTGCCGACGTAGAGCACCGCGCCGGCCGCGTCGTAATAGCGGTAGACGCCGGGCAGGTGCGGCAGCTGCGCGAGGATCTTCTTCGGTTCGAACGGGGCTTCGGGGGCTTCTGGGGATGTCATGCGTGATCCGGGCGCCGCGAGGCGCGCGAACGGGTCTATTAGAATCGCCAGTTTAGAGCATTCCACCTGCCCGCTTCGATGCCACGCACCGCCCCCCGCCCCCACGACCCGACGCCGCGCGCGCCGGACGAAACCGTCGCCTGCGACATCTTCTGCACCGTCGTCGACAACTTCGGCGACATCGGCGTGTGCTGGCGCCTCGCGCGCCAGCTCGCGCACGAGCACGGCTGGCAGGTGCGGCTCATCGTCGACGACCTGCGCACGTTCGCGCGCCTCTTGCCCGGCGTCGAGCCCGACGCGCTGCGGCAGACCGCCGACGGGGTCGTGATAGAACACTGGCACGCCGAGGTCGGCGACGCGATCGAGATCGCCGACGTCGTGATCGAGGCGTTCGCGTGCGAGTTGCCGGCCCCGTATCTCGCGGCGATGGCGCGCCGCGAGCGCCGGCCCGTGTGGATCAACCTCGAATACCTGAGCGCCGAGGACTGGGTCGCCGACTTCCATCTGCGGCCGTCGCCGCATCCGCGCTACCCGCTCGTCAAGACGTTCTTCTTCCCCGGCCTGTCGGCCGGCACCGGCGGCGTGCTGAAGGAACGCGACCTCGACGCGCGCCGCGCGGCCTTCGACGCCGACACGCACGCGCGTGCCGCCTGGTGGCGGCGCGCGACGGGCGACGCGCCGCCCGCGCCGGGCACGACGGTCATCAGCCTGTTCGCGTACGAGAACCCGGCCGTCGACGCGCTCCTCGCGCAGTGGCGCGACAGCCCGTCGCCGGTCGTCGCGCTCGTGCCGGAGGGGCGCGTATCGCCCGCCGTCGCGCGTTTTTTCGGGGTCGAGTCGTTCGGCGCCGGCGCTCGGGCGAGCCGCGGCAATCTCGCCGCGTACGGGCTCGCATTCGTCCCGCAGTCGGACTACGATCCGCTGCTGTGGGTCGGCGACCTGAACCTCGTGCGCGGCGAGGATTCGTTCGTCCGCGCGCAATGGGCGCGCAAGCCGTTCGTGTGGCACATCTATCCGCAGGCCGACGACGCGCACCTGCCGAAGCTCGACGCCGCGCTCGCGCATGTCGGCGCCGGCCTCGCCGACGCGCCGCGCGACGCGCTCGCCCGCTTCTGGCACGCCTGGAACGGCGCGGGCACGCCCGACTGGGCCGATTTCTGGCAGCATCGCGCGGCGCTGCAGGCGAATGCGGACCACTGGGCCGACGCGCTGGCGGCCGTCGGCGATCTCGCCGGAAAGCTGGCCGAATATGCAAAATCTCAGTTAAAATAAGCGGTTATCCGACGGCTGACCACGCAAGCGCTTGCTTTTGGCGCCCGCCCGGAACGCACCTGCTTGCGCCGTCAGCCGTTGCGCAACGCTCAGGCACCTATTTATTTGATTTGATCAGGACAGTTTTTTTATGAAAACCGCACAGGAACTCCGCGTAGGCAACGTCGTGCAGATCGGCAGCGACGCTTGGGTCATCGCGAAAACGGAATACAACAAGTCGGGCCGTAACGCCGCCGTCGTCAAGATGAAGATGAAGAACCTGCTGACCAACGCAGGCCAGGAGTCGGTCTACAAGGCCGACGACAAGTTCGACGTCGTCGTGCTCGACCGCAAGGAAGTGACGTACTCGTACTTCGCCGACCCGATGTACGTGTTCATGGACGCCGACTACAACCAGTTCGAAGTCGAAGCGGAAATGATGGGCGACGCGCTCCACTACCTCGAAGACGGCATGGCTTGCGAAGTCGTGTTCTACAACGAGAAGGCGATCTCGGTCGAACTGCCGACGATCCTCGTGCGCGAAATCACCTACACCGAGCCGGCCGTCAAGGGCGACACGTCGTCGGGCAAGGTGCTGAAGAACGCGAAGCTCGCAACCGGTTTCGAACTGCAGGTTCCGCTGTTCTGCAACACCGGCGACAAGATCGAAATCGACACGCGTACGCACGAATACCGCAGCCGCGCGTAATCGCCGGGCGGTATCCGCATCGAACAAAGCGCCCTTCGGGGCGCTTTTGTTTTGTCGGCGCCAACGGCACGCCCCTGCCCGACACCGGAATGCACCACAAAAGCGACGCATAAAGATATTCAATTTGTATCATCGGTAACTGTTTTATAGCGATGGAGAAATAATCTTCGTTACGCGTTCGCCGGGGCATAAAATCAGTTTTTAATCTCGAAATGCGGCTGCGGATTTTTGGCCGATGGCCCGCCTCTCTTGACACGACACGCGTCCACCATGCCACACGCCCTGATTGTCGAAGACGATCCCAACAGTCTGTCCGGCCTCACCGCGCTCCTCGCTGCGGACGGCTTCTCGGTCGACACGGCCACGTCGCTCGCCGAAGCGCGCACCGCGCTCGGCCGCTCGATCCCCGATGTCGTCCTCGTCGACCTGAACCTGCCGGACGGCAGCGGGTTCGACCTGCTTCAGCACCTGCCGCAGCAGCAGCCGAACGGCTCGCTGCCGGTCATCGTGCTGACCGGCAACGCGACGGTCGAAAGCGCGATCGAAGGCCTGCGCCACGGAATCTGGGACTACCTCCTCAAGCCGATCAACATTCCGCGCCTGCGCAGCCTGCTCGCGCGCATTCCCCGGCCCTACGAACTGATCGACGAAGTGCAGTCGCTGCGCGCGTCGCTGCGGCACCTCGGCCGCTTCGGCGCGCTGGTCGGCCGCAGCGAAGCCATGCAGCACGTGTGCGACATGATCGAGCACAACGCGCGCACCGAAACGGCCGTGCTGTTCTCGGGCGAGGCCGGCACCGGCAAGAAGCTGGCCGCGCGCACGCTGCATGACCTGAGCCGCCGCCGCAAGGGGCCGTTCGTCGCGTTCGACTGCCGCACGCTCGCGCAGGTCGAGCACCACGGCGCGGCGCTCGACAGCGTGCTGTTCGGCCACGAGCGCGGCGCATACGACGGCGCCGAGCGGCGCGAGTCCGGCCTGTTCGAGCAGGCGAGCGGCGGCACGCTGTTCCTCGACGAGATCACCGCGCTGCCGCTCGTGCTGCAGGAAGCGCTGCTGCAGGCGCTCGACTCGCAGAACTTCATGCGCATCGGCGGCACGAGCCCGGTCGCGAGCGACTTCCGGCTGATCGCCGCCACGCGCCGCCCGGCGCGCGAAGCGGTCGCGAGCGGCACGCTGCGTGAAGATCTGTGGCTGCGCCTCGACGCGGCGTCGATCACGATGCCGCCGCTGCGCGAACGCGACGGCGATGCGCTGTCGATCGCCGATGCGCTGATCGACGAACTGAACCGCGAAGCGCGCGCGACCGGCCGCAGCACGACCGACAAGCGCGCCGCACCGGGTTTCGTGCGCGAATGCCTGTCCTACGAGTGGCCGGGCAACGTGCGCGAGCTGCAGGAGCGCGTGCGCTTCGCGTACGACGCGTCCGGCGACTTCATCGACACGCTGCGCGCCGGCGAAGCGAGCTTCTCGGCGGGCGCCGCGCTGAACGGCAGCAGCGTGCAGATCAAGGTCGGCACGCCGCTGTCGGACGTCGAGGACCTGCTGATCCGCGCGACGCTCGATGCGGTCGGCGGCACGCGCCATCGCGCGGCGACGCTGCTCGGTATCAGCCCGAAGACGCTGTACAACAAGCTGCAGCGGATGAAGGTGAACTGAGCCGCCGCACATGAAACAGCCCGAATCGGCGTCTGCCGATCGGGCTGCTCCGGTCAGCCTGACCGGCATCCTGAAGCCGCGCGCGTTGCGCGGCTTTTTCGTTTCTCGCGCTTACGCGAACGCGTCGCGCAGCAGCGCCTGCGCACCCAGATACTCGGGCTGCGCGATCAGCTTGTCCCACCTGGCCGGCTTGCCGCGCGCGCGCATCCGCTTGAGGCGTCGCACCGAGTCCGCCGACGGCTGCGCCTTCAAGCCGTTCAGCACGGTTTCGGCCGCCTCCGGCTGGTTGCAGACGAGCACCATGTCGCACCCGGCCGCGAGCGCGGCTTCGGCCGCCTGCGTCAGCGTGCCGCCCTCGCGCGCGGCCTCCATCGACAGGTCGTCGCTGAAGATCGCGCCGGTGAAGCCGAGCCGGCCGCGCAGGATGTCCTGCAGCCAGACCCGCGAGAAGCCGGCCGGCCGCGCGTCGACCTGCGTATAGATCACGTGCGCCGGAATCACCGCCGCCAGCGACAGGCCGAGCCAGTCGTAAGGCGCGACGTCCTGCTTGAGGATCGTGTCGAGCGGCCGGTCGTCGGTGGGCAGCGCGACGTGCGAATCGGCTTCCGCAAAACCGTGCCCGGGGAAATGCTTGCCGCAGTTCGCCATCCCCGCGAGCGAGAGCCCGTGGTTCACGCTCTTCGCGAGCATCGTCACGACGCGCGGGTCGCGATGGAACGCGCGATCGCCGATCACCTTCGAGTGGCCGTAGTCGAGGTCGAGCACGGGCGTGAAGCTCATGTCGATTCCGCACGCGCGCAGCTCCGCGGCGAGGATGTAGCCGACCGCGGTCGCGACCTTCGTCGCCCGCAGCACGTCCTGGTCCCACAGCTCGCCGAGGCGGCGCATTGCGGGCAGCACCGTGAAGCCGTCGGTGCGAAAGCGCTGCACGCGGCCGCCCTCGTGATCGACGGCAATCAGCACGTCCTCGCGGATCGCGCGAATTGCATCGGTCAGCGCGGTCAGCTGCGCACGATTCTGGAAGTGCCGCGCGAACAGGATCACGCCGCCGGTGTTCGGATGCGCGAGACGGCGCGCATCGTCGCGCGTCAGGGCCGTGCCGACGACGTCGAGCATGACCGGGCCGGGAGTCGTTTTCATCGAATCGGGAATCCGTCAGGAAGAAGATCGTGGAACCGGCGGGGTCGCCGCGGGCAAGTCGGCTGCCCGCATGCCGGTCTCGGCGATCACGAACGACACCGCGTAGTCGCGCTCGTCGCTGACCGTCACGCGGGCGGTGATGCCGCGCGCCGCAAGCCAGTCGGCCAGCTCGCCGGACGCGACGACATACGGCTCGCCGCTCGGTTGATTGAGGGTCTGCAGCGCGCGCCACGTCATCGGCCAGTGCATCCCGAGCCCGATCGCCTTCGAGAACGCTTCCTTCGCGGAAAAGCGCGTCGCGAGAAACGCGATGCCGCGCGCCTCGGAGCGTGCGCGGCGCGCGTGGAACACGCGCAGCTCGTCAGGCCCGAGCACTTTCTCGGCGAACCGGCCGCCGGTGCGCTCGAGCACCGCCGCGATCCGGCTCACCTGGACGATGTCGGTGCCGATGCCGTAGATCGCCATGTCAGTACCCGCCGGGCCGCCCCAAGGGTGCTGACGGCCCCCTCGGGGGGCAGCGAACGAAGCGAGCGTGGGGGCAGTTCATCGTCAGCGTGCGCCGTGCAGCGCCGCGACGCGCGCCGCGACCATGATCGCCTTCATCTCGCGCACCGCGTTGTCCCAGCCCGCGAAGATCGCATGCGCGACGATCGCGTGGCCGATGTTCAGCTCGACGATGCCGTCGATCGCGGCGATCTGCTGCACGTTCGTGTAATGCAGGCCGTGCCCCGCGTTGACCTTCAGGCCGAGCTGCGCGCCCGCCTGCACGCCCGCGACGATCCGCTCGTATTCGCGCTGCTGCTCGGCCGCGTCGTGCGCGTCGGCATAGCGGCCCGTGTGCAGTTCGATCACCGGCGCGCCCGCTTCGTGCGCGGCGCGGATCTGCGTCTCGTCCGGATCGATGAACAGCGACACGCGCACGCCGGCGTCGGCAAGCTGCTTGCATGCGGCGCGCACGGCCTCGAAGCGGCCCGCGACGTCGAGACCGCCTTCGGTCGTCAGCTCCTCGCGCTTTTCCGGCACGAGGCACGCGTCGTGCGGCTTGACCTCGCACGCGATGTCGAGCATCTCGGCCGTCACCGCGCACTCGAGGTTCATGCGCGTCTTCAGGAGCGGGCGCAGCTTGCGCACGTCCGCGTCGACGATGTGCCGGCGGTCCTCGCGCAGATGCAGCGTGATCGCGTCGGCGCCTGCCTCTTCGGCGGCGAGCGCCGCGCGGATCGGATCGGGATAGGTCGTGCCGCGCGCATTGCGCAGCGTCGCGACGTGGTCGATGTTGACGCCGAGATCGATGGCGGTGGGCGAAGTCAGGAAGAAGCTCATAGATTTTGCAGGTCGATCAGGATCTGGCGCGTCGCGAGCGGCGTGCCGCCGAGATAGGTGTTCAGCAGGAAGCGCATCAGCGTCTTGCTTTGCGCGACGGTCTGGACTCGATGGTAATCGTCCTGCTCCATGTCGAGCAACGTCTGTCCGGAAACCACCGGCCAGTGCGACGGCACGTCGTCGTCCGCGCCGCGCACGCCGCGCTCGGGATCGAACACGTACAGGCGGTCGGCCTCGACCGCGCGACGCGCGACCGTGCGGTTCAGCGCCATCGCATAGCCCGTTTCGCGCAGCAGCACGCGCTCGAACGAGCGCAGCACCTGCACCGCGGGCTCGCCATGCGCGAGGCGCGTGAGCGTCACGACGTAATGATTGAAGAGCGGCGGCTGCGGATCCTCGCGCGCACAGAACTTGACGAGCAATTCGTTCGCGTAGAAGCCGCACAGCAGCGCGTCGCCGGCGAGCGGCAGCATCCCGCCGACCCACTCCGCGCCCGTCAGCGTGCGCATCTCGGACTTGCCGGACCACGACAGCAGCAGCGGCTGGAACGTCTGCAGCACGCCGCGCAGCGCGGAATGCGGGCGCTTCGCGCCTTTCGCGACGAGCGCGAGCCGGCCGTGATCGCGCGTCAGCACGTCGATGATCAGGCTCGTTTCACGATAGGGATAGCTGTGCAGCACGAACGCCGGCTGCTCGGCGACACGGAAATCGGACGTGCGCGAGGTCGCGCGCCGTGCCTTGCGCGGCGGTGCGGGGGGCGCGGCAGGCGGCGGCGCGTCGTCCGCGCCGGGCGCTACCGCGTCTTCGGTCGACGTCAGTGCGTCATTCGTACCCATAGGCACGAAGCCCCGCTTCGTTGTCGGCCCAGCCGCTCTTCACCTTGACGAAGGTCTCGAGATAGACGGGGCCGTCGAACAGCTTTTCCATGTCCATCCGCGCCTCGGTGCTGATCTGCTTGAGCTTCGCGCCCTTCTTGCCGATCACCATCGCCTTGTGCGTATCGCGCTCGACGAGGATCGTCGCGAAGACGCGCTTCAGCCGCCCTTCCTCCTCGAACTTGTCGATGATGACCGTGCTCGTGTAAGGCAGCTCGTCGCCGGTCCAGCGGAACACCTTCTCGCGCAGGATCTCGGCGGCGAGAAAGCGCGAGCTGCGGTCCGTCAGGTCGTCCTCGCCGTAGATCGGCTCGCCTTCCGGCAGGTACGGCTTGACCGTCTGCATCAGGCGCTGGATGTCTTCGACGTGCTTCGCCGACAGCGGCACGATTTCCGTGAACTCGCGCAGCGCGCTCACCTGCTGCATGAACGGGTACAGCGTCGTCTTGTCGTTCACGCGGTCGAGCTTGTTCGCGATCAGGAGCGTCGGGACGCCGGGCGGGATCAGGTCGAGCACCTTCTGGTCGTCCGGCCCGAAGCGGCCCGCTTCGATCACGAACAGGATCGCGTCGACCGACGTCAGCGTCGACGTGACCGCGCGGTTCAGCGAGCGGTTCAGCGCGGTGCTGTGGCGGGTCTGGAAGCCCGGCGTATCGACGAAGATGAATTGCGCGTCTTCGGTCGTGTTGATGCCGGTGATGCGGTGGCGGGTCGTCTGCGCCTTGCGGGACGTGATGCTGATCTTCTGGCCGACGAGCGCGTTCATCAGCGTCGACTTGCCGACGTTCGGACGGCCCACGATCGCGATCATGCCGCAGCGGAAACCAGTGGGAGCGGTAGCGTTCATATCGATTGGGAGACAGGTTCGGAACCGGCCGCGCGGCGCGCGGCACGATCGATGGGCAATTCAGTGACCGGCATCGGCCACGCGCGCCGACGCAGCGGCGAGGCTCGTTTCGCCGGACGACGCGTCCTGGCCGGGCGTCACGTCGCGCACGCGCAGCGTGGCGCGCTCGGCGGCCTTGTCGGCCGCGTGAGGCGCGGTGTCGGCGCGGTCGGCAGGCTTGTCGGCTGCACGCGGCGCGGCATCGGTCCGCTCGACGGCCTTGTCGGCGGGTTTCGGGGCGGCATCGGCGCGGTCGGCAGGCTTGTCGGCCGCCGGCTTCGCCACCCGCTCGACCTTGTCCGCGCCGTGCTCGACATGCGCGGCGCGAATCGCGGCCACCGGCGCCTGCACCGCACGCTCGACCGCCTCCGCCACGCCGCTCGCGGCGGCCGGAACCGCCGCGGCCTTCGCTTCGGTGCGCGCCGCGGCACGCTCCTTCCGCTCGGGCGAGCGCAAGTCGAGCGCTTCCTGCACGCCTTTCACGCCGGGTACGATTTCCGGCTCGACGTGCTTGGCCGCGCGGGCGTTCTTCGAACGTTTCGGCTTCGCGGCGAGCATCGGCGCGGCCGCCATCACCTCGTCGAGCGCCTTCTTCGCGGCGGCCTGCTCGGCCGCACGACGGCTCGCGCCGGAACCGGACACCTTGACGTCCAGCTTCGGCACCGTGCATTCGACCTCGAACTGCTGATTGTGCGCCGCACCATGCGTCGCGACGACCGTGTAGGTCGGCAGCGCGATCTTGTGCCCCTGCAGGTATTCCTGCAGCAGCGTCTTCGCGTCCTTGCCGAGCGTACGCGGATCGATGTGGTCGAGAATCGGGATGTAGAGCCGCTTGATCACCCCTTGGGCGGCTTCGAAGCCGCCATCGAGGAACACGGCCCCGATGATGGCTTCGAACGCGTCCGCGAGAATCGACGGCCGGCGGAACCCGCCGCTGCGCAGCTCGCCCTCGCCCAGCCTCAGCCCGTCCGAGATATTCAGGGCCTGAGCAATTTCGTACAGCGACTGCTGTTTGACGAGGTTCGCCCGCACCCGCGACAGATCGCCTTCGTCCAGCTTGCTGAAACGCTGGAACAAAAGGGCGGCCACCGCGCAATTGAGAACGGAATCGCCGAGAAACTCGAGCCGCTCGTTGTGCGTGGCACTGTGACTGCGATGGGTCAAAGCCTGGCGCAGCAATTCCGCATTGCGAAATTCATAGCGCAGCCGGCTTTCCAACTGAGATAGGGGCATGTGCAGGAGTATAACGCGGGCGCCGGTCGCGCCGAAACGACGCGGGCCGGCCCCGAAAAGGCATGACGAGGCGGTGTTACCGCCGGTTCTTAAAGTCGTTCGGCAATACGCGACGCGGCCCGGGCGTCGCGTGTTGCGCGTGCATCGATCGGGATCAGTTGAAGGAGCCGATCCGCTTCAGGTCGCTGAAGTTCATCCAGATGAAGAACGCGCGACCGACGATGTTCTGGTCCGGCACGAAGCCCCAGTAGCGGCTGTCCGCGCTGTTGTCGCGGTTGTCGCCCATCATGAAGTAGTGGCCTGCCGGCACCTTGCAGATCACGCCGCGGCTGTTGTACGTGCAATTGTCGCGATACGGGTAGTCGTACGCGCCCATCACGAACGGCGGAACTGCAGGGTTGTTGAGGATCGCGTTCTTGCGACCGCCGAGCGACTCCTCGAACTGCTTCGCGTAGTTCTGCCGCTCGTCGTCGAAGAAGTCGGCCAGCGGCGTTTCGGGCACCGGCTTGCCGTTGATCGTCAGCTGCTTGTCCTGGTAAGCGACCGTGTCGCCCGGCAGGCCGATCACGCGCTTGATGTAGTCGACCGACTCGTCCTTCGGATAGCGGAACACGACGACGTCGCCGCGCTCGAGCGGACGGCCTTGCGTGATCTTCGTGTTCGTGATCGGCATGCGCAGGCCGTAGTCGAACTTGTTGACGAGGATGAAGTCTCCGACGAGCAGCGTCGGCACCATCGAGCCCGACGGAATCTTGAACGGCTCGACGATGAACGAACGCACGACGAACACCGCGAGGATCACCGGGAAGAAGCTTGCGGTGTACTCGAGCCACCACGGCTGGCGCAGCTTCTCGTCGCGCAGCTTCGAGCGGGTCTGCACCGCGTTCTCGTCGGCGAAACGCTTGTCGATGCGCGACTGCTGCTGGTCGAACGCGTCGATCGCCGCATCGGCCGCCCGCCGGCGCTGCGGCAGGAACACCATCTTGTCTGCAACCCACGCCACGCCCGTCAGTGCGACGAGCACAAAAAGAATCAGCGCAAAATTCATAAAAGGATCAGTCCTGTTATTTGTCTTCGACGCGCAAGATCGCCAGGAACGCTTCCTGCGGAATCTCGACCGAACCCACCTGCTTCATCCGCTTCTTGCCTTCCTTCTGCTTCTCGAGCAGCTTCTTCTTCCGCGTGATGTCGCCGCCGTAGCACTTCGCGAGCACGTTCTTGCGCAGCGCCTTGATGTTCTCGCGCGCGATGATGTGCGCGCCGATCGCGGCCTGGATCGCCACGTCGTACATCTGGCGCGGAATGATCTCGCGCATCTTCGCGGCGACTTCGCGGCCGCGGTACTGAGACTGCGAACGGTGCACGATGATCGACAGCGCGTCGACCTTGTCGCCGTTGATCAGCATGTCGACCTTCACGACGTCCGCCGAGCGGTATTCCTTGAACTCGTAGTCCATCGACGCATAGCCGCGCGACACCGACTTCAGGCGGTCGAAGAAGTCGAGCACGATCTCGGCCATCGGGATTTCGTACGTGAGCTGCACCTGGCGGCCGTGGTACTGCATGTTGATCTGCACGCCGCGCTTCTGCTCGCACAGCGTGATCACCGAGCCGACATAGTCCTGCGGCATGTACAGGTTCACGGTGACGATCGGCTCGCGAATCTCGCCGATCCGCGCGGGCTCAGGCATCTTCGCCGGGTTCTCGACCATGATCGTCGTGCCGTCGCTCTGCACGACCTCGTAGACCACGGTGGGCGCGGTCGTGATGAGGTCCATGTCGAACTCGCGCTCGAGCCGCTCCTGCACGATCTCCATGTGCAGCAGGCCGAGGAAGCCGCAGCGGAAGCCGAAGCCGAGCGCCTGCGACACTTCCGGCTCGTACTGCAGCGACGCGTCGTTGAGCTTCAGCTTTTCCAGCGATTCGCGCAGCGCGTCGTACTGGTTCGCCTCGACCGGGTACAGGCCCGCGAACACCTGCGGCTTCACTTCCTTGAAGCCTGGCAGCGGCTCGGCGGCCGACTTGGCCGCATGCGTGACCGTGTCGCCCACCTTCGCGGCGTTCAGTTCCTTGATGCCGGCGATGATGAAGCCCACCTGCCCCGCCGACAGCGATTCGAGATTGCGCGACTTCGGCGTGAACACGCCGACGTGCTCGACCGGGTATTGCGCGCCGGTCGCCATCAGCTTGATCTTTTCCTTCGGACGCAGCGTGCCGTTGACGATGCGCACGAGCATCACGACGCCGACGTAGTTGTCGAACCACGAGTCGATGATCAGTGCCTGCAGCGGCGCGGCCGGATCGCCCTTCGGCGGCGGCACCTTCGCGATCAGCGCTTCGAGCACGTCCTCGACGCCGAGGCCCGTCTTCGCGCTGCAGCGCGTCGCATCCATCGCGTCGATGCCGATCACGTCCTCGATCTCCTCGATCGCGTTCTCGGGGTTCGCGGCCGGCAGGTCGATCTTGTTCAGCACCGGCAC
Organism: Burkholderia ubonensis subsp. mesacidophila; assembly: GCF_002097715.1. Classification (NCBI taxonomy): domain Bacteria; kingdom Pseudomonadati; phylum Pseudomonadota; class Betaproteobacteria; order Burkholderiales; family Burkholderiaceae; genus Burkholderia; species Burkholderia ubonensis. The sequence continues at coordinate 1,205,227 of NZ_CP020737.1, read as the reverse complement.
GACCTCGACGCCCAGTTCGATTGCCGTGTAGCAGTTCGCGACCGTCTGCGCCTCGACGCCCTGGCTCGCGTCGACCACGAGCAGCGCGCCTTCGCACGCGGACAGCGAGCGGCTGACTTCGTACGAGAAGTCGACGTGCCCCGGGGTGTCGATCAGGTTCAGGTTGTACACCTTGCCGTCGCGCGCACGATACGACAGCGCGGCAGTCTGCGCCTTGATCGTGATGCCGCGCTCGCGCTCGATATCCATCGAGTCGAGCACCTGCGCTTCCATTTCACGGTCGGCGAGCCCGCCGCATACCTGGATGATGCGATCCGCGAGCGTCGACTTGCCATGGTCGATGTGCGCGATGATCGAGAAGTTGCGAATATGATCCATTCAGTGCCGATCAAGCGAAAAAGGCGCGCTCGACGACCGCGGAGCACGCCTTGTAAGTCGGTGAAAAAACGGCTTATTTTAGCCGAAAAGCCCCCCCGCCGGGCGGCATTTTGGCGACCGGCCTCTGCCGGGCCTCAGCGCCGGGCGGCGAGCGCGTTCCGCACCCGTATCTCGTCGAAGCGGTGACGGCACACTTCCGCGCCATCCAGCAGCAGCACCGGCACGTCCTCGTCATAGCGGGCGACGAGCGCCGCGTCCGCGTCGATGTCGACATAGTCGACCGCGACGCCGAATTCGGCCGCCACCGGCGCCAGTGCGTCGCGCATGTCGTCGCACAGGTGGCACCAGCCGCGGCCGTAGAGCGTGAACATCGGCGGCGCGTTATTTCTGGCGCGGACGCAGCGGGAAGTACTGCGTATTGTCGCCGCGCCGCACCAGCACCGCGACCGCCTTCTGCGGATCGAGCTGGGCGGTGACGTCGGCGAACTGCTTCGCGCTCGTGATGTCGGTGTCGCCGACGCGCAGCACGATGTCGCCGCGCTGCAGCCCCGCGCGCGCCGCCGGACCGTCGACGCCGTCGACCTGCACGCCGCTCTTCAGCTTCAGCGCCTTCAGCTGGTCGGCCGAAATGTCGCTGACCGTCAAGCCGAGCGCATTGCTCTGGCGCGGCTTCTGCGGCGTCTTCTTGCCCGGATCGGCCTTCGCGGCCGTATCGGCCGGCGTCTCGGCGATCATGATCGGCAAATCGCGCGCCTGACCCTTGCGCCACACGCTGATCGTCGCCTTCACGCCCGGCTTCGTGTCGCCGACCATGCGCGGCAGGTCCGACGCCGTGTCGACCGGCTTGCCGTTGAACTTCAGGATGATGTCGCCCGGCTGGACGCCCGCCTTGTCGGCCGGCCCGCCCGGCTCGACGCTGCTGACGAGCGCGCCTTCCGCCTTCGGCAGGCCGATCGAGTCGGCCACGTCCTTCGTCACCTCGCCGATCGCCACCGCGATCCGGCCGCGCGTGACCTTGCCGGTCGCCTTCAGCTGGTCGGCCACGCGCATCGCCTCGTCGATCGGAATCGCGAACGAGATGCCCATGAAACCGCCCGTGCGGCTGTAGATCTGCGAATTGATGCCGATCACCTCGCCCTGCATGTTGATCAGCGGGCCGCCGGAGTTGCCGGGGTTCACGGCCACGTCGGTCTGGATGAACGGCAGGTAGTCGCCCGTGTTGCGGCTCTTCGAGCTGACGATGCCGGCCGTCACCGTGTTGTCGAGGCCGAACGGCGAGCCGATCGCGACGACCCACTCGCCGACGCGCACCTTGTTCGAATCGCCGATCGCGACGACCGGCAGATTCGACGCCTGGATCTTGACGACCGCGACGTCGGTGCGGTCGTCGACGCCGATCAGCTTCGCCTTGAACTCGCGCTTGTCGGTCAGCGTCACGTAGATCGTGTCGGCGTCGTCGACGACGTGCGCATTGGTCATCACGTAGCCGTCGGCCGACACGATGAAGCCCGAGCCGACGCCGCGATTCTGCTCGGTGTCAGGCGGATTGTCGGGCTGCTGGGGTGCGTTCTTCGGGTTGCCGGGCGCCTGCGGCAGCGGAATGCCGAAGAAGCGGCGGAAGAATTCCGACATGTCGCCATTGTCGAAACCCGGCGGGAGCACGCCGCGCGGGCCGCCCGTCGGCACGTTGGCGGTCGTCCGGATGTTCACGACGGCCGGCCCGACCTTTTCGACCAGGTCCGCGAAATCGGGAAGGCTGGCGGCGGGCGCCGCCGCCGCGGAATGCGGCATGAGCGGCAGGCAAGCCGCCACCGCCGCAACGGCCAGCCATTTGCGCAGCGTGAGTTTCATCATGTCGGAAAGGGAAAGCGTTACTTGGAAGACTTGTATTCTATGGCAGACGCGAACTGCTGCAACGTGGCCGGCGGCACTTCGCCGAGCACGGTGATCCAGTAGCCCCCGCGCCGCTTCACAAGCACGTGCGTCGCGCCGGTGCTGCCCGCGCCTTCCTTGCGCGTATTCTTCTCGGCTGGTTCGACGAACACCGAAACCGTCGCGAGCCCGTCGGTAAAGACGGCCTGATCGACCGGAATCGGCGGGTCGCCCGCATCGCGCGCGGCCATCGGCCGCCGCACCTCACGGATCTTCTGGAAGCCGGCGATGCTCGGCGCGAGCTGCCAGCCCTGCGCCTCCATGTCGACCGGCGCCACCGGCGGGCGCACGACCGTCCAGCCGCCCAGGTTGCGCATGCCGGACATGATCGCCGACTTGTCGGCCGCGCCCGCGCCGCCCATCTGCAACTGCGAGAACGCGATCTGCTCGAGCACGTGGTCGCTCGCGTCGAGCGTCTGCGAGCGCAGCAGCAGGCCGGTGCGGGCATCGGCCCACAGCTTGTAGGTGAAGCGGTACCCGTCCTTCGGCGCCAGTTCGACGACCTGGGCATCGAGCCCCGCCACGCGATCCTTGCCGAGCAGCTTCGCATCGTAGACCGACATCACGTGCTCGCCGCTCGCGCCGAGCAGCGCGGGGAACGAGTCGCGGGCCTGCCGGCGCTCGACGACGCACAGCTTGCGCTCGGGCACGAACGTGTACAGCTCGTCGTTATGCCGCAGCAGCTTGCGGGGCTTGCCGTCAAGACTCTCGATCCGCTCGAATTCGCCGTCGCGGGCGGCGACATGCGCAATCCGCGACGACTGCACGTATCCGCCGCGCTGGTAGACGAACGTGCCTTCGTAACTCTGCTGCTGCGCCGCCTGCTGGATGCGGTCGAGCCAGTCCGCGACGGCCTTGCGGGTCGCGACGGGATCGTCCGGCTGCTGAGCGTTGGCTTGAAGGGATTGAACGGACAACAACGCGGCTGCGCAAAGCAGGAGGGCCGGCAGCCGCTTCCATCCGGAGATGGTGTGATTCAACCGCAATGTCCGCATCGGGTTATTGGCTTGGCGTCGTCGTGGTCACGGCAGCGCGAATCAGCGGCATCGAGCCCGTGACGACGGGCTGCTGCGCGAATTGCTGATGCGCTTCAAGGTATTGGTCGAGGCTTGCGTCACGGATGATGTTCGCCTCCTGCAGCCCCTGCTGCGACGGCGCCTGCGCGACCGTCACGCGCTGCAGGCCGTTCTGCTGCGGCGCACCGGCCGATGCGACCTGGACGGCGCCCGGCGCGCTGGCCGTCTGCATCTGCGGGACGACGATCCACGTCAGCGTCGCGGCGGCCGCGGCGACCGCGAAGGCCGGCACGACCCGCCGGCGCAACGACAGCAGCCTGCGGGAAACCGGCGCAGCAGCCGGCGCGAGCAGGTGCGGCTCGGCTTCGAGTCGCACCGACAGGCGCGCGGTGAACGATGCGCTCATCGCCGGCGCCAGCGCCAGCTCGTCCGAGCGCAACGCGTCGCCGATCAGGTGGTAGTGGGCCCACGCAGCGCGATCCGCGCGATCGAGCTCAGCCAGAAACTGCCCGTGATCCGGGCCGTCGAACATTTCTCCGTCGACCAGAGCGGAAAGGCGTTCGCCGCGCGGGCACGCCTGCGACTGCGTATTGACCGACCCCATGATGCTCCCCATCTTGCACACCCCGTCGTGACTTCACGACTCTATCGTAACTAGACCCCGACCGCGCCGGCCCGCCCGATGCGCTTACCAGCGCTTGCCTTCGGGCGTATCGAGCAGCGGACGCAATTTTGCCGCGATTGCCTCGCGCGCCCGGAAGATCCGCGAGCGGACCGTCCCGATCGGGCAGCCCATCATTTCCGCGATTTCCTCGTAGCTCAGGCCTTCGATCTCGCGCAGCGTGATCGCCTGGCGCAGCTCCTCGGGCAGAACGGCCATTGCAGCATTGACCGTCTCGGCAATCTGCTTGCTCATCAACATCGACTCAGGCGTGTTGATATCCCTTAGTTGGTCTGCGTCGGAGAAAGTTTCCGCTTCCTCGGCATCCGCCTCGGTCGAGGTCGGCGCCCGGCGGCCCTGCGTCGCAAGGTAGTTCTTCGCCGTGTTCACGGCAATCCGGTACAACCACGTGTAGAACGCGGACTCGCCGCGGAACTGCGGCAGCGCACGGTACGCCTTGATGAACGCGTCCTGGGCCACATCCTCGACCTCGGCGGGATCCCGCACGAGGCGCGAGATCAGCCGAATGATCTTGCGGTGGTATTTGGAGACCAGGAGTTCGAACGCTGCCTTGTCGCCTTTCTGAACGCGCTCGACCAGAACCTGATCGATTTCTTTTTCACTCACCTGACAAATCCGTTAACTAGGGATGCAACGCGGAAGGCTATTGTAGCGTTCCCGCGCCGGCCGCTGGTTACGATGCGTAACCGTGGCGCCGTCACGCCGGCCGCTCCGCCGTCGCGGTTCTCGCCAGCACGGACAGCGCGCTGAACGACGGCGCGTCGAGCGCATCGGCCGGAAGCAGCAACGGCCGCGCGCGGCGCCCGCCCTGCCCGACCGACAGCACGAGCAACAGGCTGCTCCAGTGAGCGTAACCGGTCACGCGGCCGCGCGCGAGCAATTGCCCGGCGCGACCGAATGCCGCAACCTCGCCGAACGCATCGACCCGCAACTCGGCCGGCAGCCGTCGCGCACAGGCCCGCACCGTGCCGAAGGCCAGCAGCGCCGCCGTCGCGGCCATCGCACCCGCCCCGGCCGCGACACCGGCGCGCGGCGCGACGAACAGGTGCACCGCCACTGCAGCCGACGCGACGAAAACGGCAAGCACCACGTACAACACGGCCGAGGCCCGCAGCGTGAAACGCTGCGGGCACCCGGCCGTGATTCCGACAGGATTCGTCAAGCGATTCCGCGTCAGGCGCGCTTGAACACCAGCGTGCCGTTGGTTCCGCCGAAGCCGAAATTGTTCTTCACGGCCACGTCGATCTTCATGTCACGCGCGGTGTTCGCGCAGTAATCGAGATCGCACTCCGGATCCTGGTTGAAGATGTTGATCGTCGGCGGCGACACGTTGTTGTGCAGCGCCAGCACCGTAAACACCGATTCGAGGCCGCCCGCGCCGCCCAGAAGGTGGCCCGTCATCGACTTCGTCGAGTTCACGACGAGCTTGTACGCGTGGTCGCCGAACGCGGCCTTGACGGCATCGGACTCGTTCTTGTCGCCCAGCGGCGTCGACGTGCCGTGCGCGTTCAGGTACTGAACTTCGTCCGGGTTCATGCCGGCGTCGCGCAGCGCCGCGACCATGCAGCGGCGCGGACCGTCCATGTTCGGCGCGGTCATGTGGTACGCGTCGCCCGTCATGCCGAAGCCCGCGACTTCCGCGTAGATCTTCGCGCCACGCGCTTTCGCCGACTCGTACTCTTCCAGCACCATCACGCCGGCGCCCTCGCCCAGCACGAAGCCGTCGCGGTCCTTGTCCCACGGACGGGACGCGGTCGCCGGATCATCGTTGCGGGTCGACAGCGCACGCGCCGCCGCGAAGCCGCCGATGCCGAGCGGCGACACCGTCGATTCGGCGCCGCCCGCGACCATCACGTCGGCGTCGCCGGCCTGGATCAGGCGCGCGGCGAGGCCGATGCTGTGCAGGCCGGTCGTGCAGGCCGTGACGGCCGCGAGGTTCGGGCCCTTCAGGCCGAACATGATGCTCAGGTGGCCCGAGATCATGTTGATGATCGAACCCGGCACGAAGAACGGCGAAATCCGGCGCGCGCCGCGATCGATGTAGGTCTGGTGGGTATCCTCGATCATCGGCAGGCCGCCGATGCCGGAGCCGACCATGACGCCGATGCGTTCCGCATTGGCTTCGGTCACTTCCAGCCCGCTGTCCTTGAACGCCTGCACGCCGGCGGCAATGCCGTAATGGATGAAGGTATCCATGTTGCGGGCTTCCTTCGCCGGGATGTACTCCTCGGCGCTGAAGCCCTTCACCTCGCCTGCGAAATGCACGGCCAGGTTCGACGGATCGAATTTGGTGACGGTGGCGATGCCGGACTTGCCGGCGACGAGATTGGCCCAGCCGTCGGCAACACTATTGCCAACAGGCGAAATTAGCCCCAGGCCTGTAACGACAACACGACGGCGGCTCACGGTAACCTCTTTTCCATTGGATGACAAAAACAAAAGCCACAGCGGCCACAGGAACCAGCCCTGCAAGCCCTGTGGCTGTTACTCCGTCCGGCGATGATGCCGGCAGGATGGCGCGTCAAATGCGACAGTCGCGAAAAGCGCGGACGGCGCTTACGCCTTGACGTTTGCGCGAGCGTAGTCGATCGCTTGCTGAACCGTCGTGATCTTTTCGGCTTCTTCGTCCGGGATTTCCATGCCGAACTCGTCTTCCAGCGCCATCACCAGTTCAACCGTGTCGAGCGAGTCAGCGCCCAGGTCGTTCACGAACGAAGCTTCGTTCTTGATCTCGGCTTCTGCGACGCCCAGTTGCTCAGCGACGATCTTCTTGACACGTTGTTCGATGTTGTCCATTACCCCTCCGAGGGAAAGTTCAGATTTACAAGTGCGCGCATTTTATCAGGTTTGGTGCCGGCCAAAACGCGCGTTGGCTTGATGGTCGATCAAGCGCCGATCCGCCAATAACCGGATACGGCGCGGATGGTAAACGAAAATCCTTACGACATGTACATGCCGCCGTTCACGTGCAACGTCGTGCCGGTGATGTAACCGGCCTGCGGCGACGCAAGGAACGCGACGGCATGGGCGATGTCTTCCGGGCTGCCGAGGCGGCCAAGCGGAATCTGGGTCTTGAGCGCGGCCTGCTGTTCTTCCGGCAGCGTCTTCGTCATGTCGGTGTCGATGAAGCCCGGCGCCACGCAGTTGACCGTGATGCCGCGGCTGCCGATCTCGCGCGCGAGCGCGCGGGTCATGCCCGCGACGCCGGCCTTCGCGGCCGCGTAGTTCGCCTGGCCGGGGTTGCCGGCCGAGCCGACCACCGACGTGATGTTGATGATGCGGCCGCCGCGCGCCTTCATCATCGGGCGCAGCACCGCGCGCGACAGGCGGAACACCGACTTCAGGTTGGTGTCGATCACGGCGTCCCAGTCCTCGTCCTTCATGCGCATCGCGAGTTGGTCCTGCGTGATGCCTGCGTTGTTGACGAGCACGTGCAGCGCGCCGAATTCCTTGACCGTCGCGTCGATCAGCGCTTCGGCCGCCGCCGCGTCGTTGACGTTCAGCACCGCGCCGCGGCCCGTGACGCCCGCTTCCGCGAACGTCGCGGTGATGGCGGACGCGCCCGATTCGCTCGTGGCCGTGCCGATCACCATCGCGCCAAGGCGCGCCAGCTCGAGCGCGATCGCCCGGCCGATGCCGCGCGACGCGCCGGTCACGATCGCAACCTGTTTATCGAGAGTCTTTTCCATGGATCGAATATCCGTCTCTGGTGGAAAGGCGCCGCCGGGTCAGGCAGCCGCCAGCTTGAGCGCTTCGTCGAGCGACGCCGGATCGAACACCGACGCACCCGTCAGATTGGCGTCGATGCGCTTCGTCAGGCCCGCGAGCACCTTGCCCGGACCGCATTCGATCACGTGCGTGACGCCGGTGCCGGCGATGTGCCGCACGCACTCGACCCAGCGCACCGGGCCCGCGGCCTGGCGCACCAGCGCGTCCTTGATCGCGGCCGGATCGCTCACGACCGCGACATCGATGTTGTTGACCACCGGGATCTGCGGCGCCTTCACGTCGACGTTCGCAAGGTAGTCGCGCAGCTGGTCCGATGCCGGCTTCAGCAGCGACGAGTGGAACGGCGCCGACACCGGCAGCGGCAGCGCGCGCTTCGCGCCCTTCGCCTTCGCGATCTCGCAGGCCTTCTCGACGGCTGCCTTGTTGCCGGCGATGACGACCTGCGCCGGCGCGTTGAAGTTCACCGCTTCGACGACGCCCGCTTCCGCGGCTTCGGCGCACACCGCGCGCACCGTGTCGTCGTCGAGGCCGAGGATCGCGGCCATGCCGCCCTGACCGACCGGCACCGCGGTCTGCATCGCCTGCGCGCGGAAGCGCACGAGCGGCACCGCGTCCTTGAACGCGATCGCGCCGGCGGCAACCAGCGCCGTGTATTCGCCGAGGCTGTGGCCGGCGACGATCGACGGCGCCGGGCCGCCCGCCTGCTGCCATGCGCGGTAGCACGCGTACGCGGCCGTCAGCATCACGGGCTGGGTGTTGGTGGTGAGATTCAGCTCTTCAGCCGGACCTTCGGCGATCAGCTTGCCGAGATCCTGGTTGAGCGCATCGGACGCTTCCTGGAGCGTTTCGCGCACGACAGCCAGATCGGCGAATGCATTGAGCATGCCGACCGACTGCGAGCCCTGCCCCGGAAAAACGAACGCAAATTTCATATCGTCCCCAATTGAATCGATTCAGACGGCGCGCGCGAGCGGCGCGCCGGATGGGAGCACGCGCAGCAGACACGCGCAGGAGTCGCGTGTGACGGATCAGAAGCGGAACACCGACGCGCCCCATGTGAAGCCGCCGCCGACGCCCTCGATCAGCACGTGCTGGCCGCGCTTGATGCGGCCGTCGCGCACCGCGACGTCGAGCGCGAGCGGGATCGACGCGGCCGACGTGTTGCCGTGCTCGCCGACCGTCACGACCATGCGCTCCTGCGGCAGGCCCAGCTTGCGGCAAGTGCTCGTCATGATGCGGATGTTCGCCTGGTGCGGAATCAGCCAGTCGACCTGCTCGGGCGCGAGGTTCGCCTTGGCGAGCGCCTCGATCGCGACCTTCTCGAGCACGTTGACCGCGAGCTTGAACACGGCCTGGCCGTCCATCTGCAGGAACGCGCTGCCTTCGATCACGCCGCGATTGACGTTGCCCGGCGTGCACAGGATGTTCGAGTAGCTGCCGTCCGCGTGCAGCGCGCTGCCGAGCACGCCCGGCTCTTCCGACGCGGACAGGATCACCGCGCCCGCGCCGTCGCCGAACAGCACGCAGGTCGTGCGGTCCTTGAAGTCGAGGATGCGCGAGAACGTCTCCGCGCCGACGACGAGCGCCGTGCGGTGCTGACCGCTGCGGATGAAGCTGTCGGCCGTCGCCACCGCGTACGCGAAGCCGGAACACACGGCCTGCACGTCGAACGCGGCACCGCCGTTCTTGATGCCGAGCTTGTTCTGCAGCAGGCACGCGGTGCTCGGGAACACGAAATCAGGGGTCGAAGTCGCGACGATGATCAGGTCGATCGACTGCGGATCGATATCAGCCGCCTCGATCGCACGCCGTGACGCCTCAAGCGCGAGGTCGCTCGTCGTGACGTCCGGTGCGGCGAAATGGCGCGCATGGATGCCCGTGCGCGCAACGATCCACTCGTCGCTCGTCTCGATGCCGTCCTTCGCGAGACGATCGGCCAGCTGCTGGTTCGTGACCCGGTCGGGCGGCAGGAAGCTGCCCGTGCCAAGCACGCGGGAATAGAGAGTCGATTGGGCCATTTATGCCTTAGAGGATAGCGCAGCGGAAGGCTCGGCGTGCTGGCCTGCGGCGGGACTCGCCTGGCCCGCGCCGCTCGCGTCATGCCCGGTGTCGCCGAGCGATCCGGAATTGTCCGCCATCGCACGCGCGAGTCGCTCCAGGACGCCATTTTTGACGGCATCATACCCGCGTTTGATCGCCCACTCAAACGCGTAAGCGTCCGCGGAACCGTGACTCTTGATCACGAGGCTCTTCAGGCCCAGCAGCGCCGCGCCGTTGTACTGGCGGTGGTCGACGCGCCTCTTGAAGCGCAGCAGCACCGGCAGCGCGAGCACGGCCATCAGCTTCGACAGCAGCGAGCGGCCGAACTCCTCGCGGATGATGTCGGACAGCATCTGCGCGAGGCCTTCCGACGTCTTCAGCGCGACATTGCCGACGAAGCCGTCGCAGACGATCACGTCGACCGTGCCCTTGTAGATGTCGTTGCCCTCGACGTTGCCGCGGAAATTGAGCGTGCTGGCGCGCAGCAGTTCGCCCGCGCGCTTGATCGTCTCGTTGCCCTTGATGACTTCTTCGCCGATGTTCAGCAGGCCGATGGTCGGCCGCTCCTTGCCCTCGAGCGCCGCCACGAGCGCGTGCCCCATCTCTGCGAACTGCAGCAGGTGCTGCGGCTCGCAGTCGACGTTCGCGCCGAGGTCCAGCATCATCGTGTAGCCCGTCGGGTTCGGCAGCGCGAACGCGATCGCGGGCCGCTCGATGCCGGGCAGCGTCTTGAGCACGTAACGGGAGACGGCCATCAGCGCGCCGGTGTTGCCGGCGGAGATGCAGGCCTGGGCCTGGCCTTCCTTGACTTGGTTGAGGGCGACGCGCATCGAAGAATCCTTCTTCTTGCGCAATGCCACTTCGACCGGATCGTCCATCGCCACGACTTCGGTGGCGGGCACGATGGTGAGCGCAGGGTCGTCGAGCGCCTTGCACTTCTTCAACTGCGTACGGATCGCACTCTCGATGCCGACGAGCATCAGGTGCGCATCGGGGTGCGCGCGAACGAACTTGACTGCCGCGGGAACGGTCACGGACGGGCCGTGGTCGCCTCCCATGCAATCGATTGTGAGCTTTACAGTCATGGAATGCGACGAATTTCAGGCACAAAAAAGCGGCAGTTGAATGCCGCCTTTTTGTCGAGCCAGGAAAGTGTCAAGCGAACCAGTGGTCACGCGAACGGCGATCGCACCACGCGTGACATGACGCTTAGTCGTTCTTCGTCTTGACGACTTTCTTGCCGCGATAGTAGCCGTTCGGGCTGATGTGGTGACGCAGATGCACTTCACCCGTGCTCGACTCGACTGCCAGCGGCGCTGCCGTCAGGAAATCGTGCGAACGATGCATGCCGCGCTTCGACGGCGACTTCTTGTTTTGCTGGACTGCCATGACTAACTCCTAAAAATTTTCCGGATTCTAACACAGCCCGATCCGGCGCTTAACTACCCTGGCCCACGGCCCTACGCCTTCCCGCGCCACACTGCTCAGTGTTTCTTGTTGCCGTCCCCGCCCTTCTTCAGCGCTTCGAGCGCCGCGAACGGATTCGGCTGTTTGCCTTCGTCCCCGTCTTCTTCGGACATTTCGTCCGTTTCGGCCGTGGGACCGCTCGCACCCGACACGAGGCTTTCGTGAACCGCCGGGCAAACCTCGTGCTTGGGCACGAGCGGCAGCGAAAGCAGCAGCTCCTCCTCGATCAAGTCGACGAGATCGAACTGGCGCGAGCCCACGATCACATCGGCTTCATCCTCGTCGAGCGGGAATTCTTCAGCTTCTTCTTCGGTCGCGACGATCCGGTACGTCATGTCGACGTCGAACGCCTGATCGCACGGGCTCATGCAGCGCTGGCACGTGAGCCACGCATGGCCGTGCAGCGCAAGGCGCAGATACGGCTGCTGCCCCTCGGCGCCATCGTCCTGCAGCTCGTTCTGGGTGAACCCTTCCGCCTGCCAGGTGAAGACCGTGTCGCGATCTGGCGCGTCCGCCGGCACTTCGTTTAACATGCGCGGCAGCTGCGAAAGGCGCACCGCGCCGGCCGCCTGCCGCCCGCTGCGGGCGAATTCGAACAGGTCGACCGCGTGCGGATCGAGCAAAACAGCAGGTTTGCCAGAAGAGGTGCTCATGTGCGCTCCTGCGTATCGATCCGGCCGTGCGCCGTGAACTTCCGAAGACCCGGCAGACGCCCAATCAGGAGCCTGCCGATGAAAAGCGGGAAAGCATACCCGTTTTACCTTTTCCGGTCAATCACTTAAGCTTACGCCCGCGCGCGCCGTCGCGCCGCGTCCCGACGACTCATCTCCAACCGACCATGCCGGACACCTTTTGCCGCTCGCCGCGGCTGATTCTCGCCTCCAGTTCCCGTTACCGCCGCGCGCTGCTCGAGCGGCTCTGCGTGCCGTTCGACGTCATGTCGCCCGACCTCGACGAAACCCCGCGGCCCGGCGAGACGCCCGCCGCGACCGCGCTGCGCCTCGCCGGCGCGAAGGCGCGCGCGGTTGCCGCCGCGATCGATGCGCCGGACGGCGTGCTCGTGATCGGCTCCGATCAGGTCGCGACCTTCGACGGCCTGCAGATCGGCAAGCCCGGCACGCACGAGCGCGCGCTCGCGCAGCTCGTCGCGATGCAGGGCCGCGAGGTCGAGTTCCACAGCGCGCTCAGCCTGTACGACAGCCGCACCGGCGAATCGCAGGATGAGGATGTCGTGACGCGCGTGCGCTTCCGCTCGCTGCCCGAGGCCGAACTCGACGCCTACCTGCGGGCGGAGACGCCCTACGACGTCGCCGGCAGCGCGAAGTCCGAGGGGCTCGGCATCGCGCTGCTCGACGCGATCGACTCGGACGACCCGACCGCGCTCGTCGGGCTGCCGCTGATCGCGCTGACGCGGATGCTGCGCGCCGCGCACTTCCCGTTGTTCGCCGCCCGCGGAGACCGCGCATGACGGCCGGCACGCTCTATCTGGTGCCGAACACGCTCGGCGACGGCGACGCATCGACGCTGGCCTCCGTGCTGCCCGCCGCAGTGCAGGCGCAAGCCGGCGCGCTCGGCTACTACATCGGCGAAAACGCGAAAACGACGCGCGCGTTCCTGAAGAAGATCGGCACGACGCGGCCGATCCAGGAAATCGAGATCCGTGAACTGAACGTCAACACGCCGGCCGGCGAGATCGACCGGCTGCTCGCGCCGGTGCTGGCCGGCGCGGACGCCGGGCTCGTGTCGGAGGCCGGCTGCCCGGCCGTCGCCGACCCGGGCGCGCTGCTGGTGCGCCGCGCGCACGAGCGCGGCGTGAAGGTCGTGCCGCTCGTCGGGCCGAGCTCGATCCTGCTGGCGCTGATGGCGTCCGGCCTGAACGGCCAGAGCTTCGCGTTCAACGGCTACCTGCCGGTCGACGCCGGTGCGCGCGCGAAGCGGCTGCGCGAACTCGAGCAGCTGTCGCGCAAGGCGCGTCAGACGCAGATCTTCATCGAGACGCCGTACCGCAATCACGCGATGCTCGACACGCTCGTCGCGACCTGCGCGCCGTCGACGCTGATCTGCGTCGCGGCCGACCTGACGCTCGCGACCGAGACCATCGCGAGCCGCACCGTGGCGGAATGGAAAAAGGCGCCTGTGCCCGATCTGCACAAGCGCCCTGCGATCTTCCTGTTGCTGGCGAACTGACGGCGGAACCCGCCCCCGGCGGGCGGCGCATGGCCGTGCCGGGGTGCCGGGGTGCCGGGGTGCCGGGGTGCCGGGGTGCCGGGGTGCCGGGGTGCCGGGGTGCCGGGGTGCCGGGGTGCCGGGCCTAGCGCAGGCTGAGCTGCGCGCCCGCGGCCAGCGCCTTCATCGCAGCGTTGCCGACGGCTGCGCCGAACTTGCGCGCGACGCGGTTCGTCAGGCTCTCCTTCACCGTGTAGTCGACGAGGTCGGGCGCCTTCAGCACGTCGCGCGCGACCGAGTCGGTCGTGCCGAAGCCGTCCGCGAGCCCGAGCTCGACGCCCTTCTCGCCGGTCCAGAACAGGCCCGAGAACATGTCCGGCGTCTCGTGCAGGCGCGCGCCGCGCCCGTCCCTCACTGCCTTGATGAATTGCGCGTGCACCTGATCGAGCAGCGCCTGCGCGTGCGTGTCCATCTTCGGGGTTTCCGGCGAGAACGGATCGTAAAAGCCCTTGTTCTCGCCCGACGTATGCAGGCGCCGCTGGATGCCGAGCTTGTTCATCAGGCCGGTGAAGCCGAAACCGTCCATCAGCACGCCGATCGAGCCGACGATGCTCGCCTTGTCGACGTAGATCCGGTCGGCCGCCGCCGCGATGTAATAGCCGCCCGATGCGCACATGTCGGTCACGACCACGTACAGGGGCTTGCTCGGGTATTTCGCGCGCAGGCGCTTGATCTCGTCGTAGACCATGCCCGCCTGCACCGGGCTGCCGCCCGGGCTGTTGATCTGCAGCACGACGCCGACCGTGCCGTCGTCGTCGAACGCGGCGTTGAGCGCCGTGTTGATGTCGTCGGCGTTCGCGTTGACGCCGGCCGCGATTTCGCCGTCGATCGTCACGACAGCCGTGTGCCGGCCGCTCGTCGAGAACTTCGAATCGCTCGAGAAATCGATCAGCGCAAACGCGAGCAGCAGGAACACGCCGAGGAACGCGAAGCGGAAGAAGATCTTCCAGCGCCGTGCCGCGCGCTGCTCCTTCACCGCCGCGAGCGCGATCCGCTCGAGCGCCGCGCGCTCCCAGTTCGGTTCGCGGCCGTCGGGGCGGGAGGAGGAATCGGGAGGGGTCGGTTGGTCGGCCATGCGTGGTTGTAGTCAGTCAGTCGTGGCGGGACGCAAATCGGCGTCGGGCACCCAGAATATCGCGCGGCCGTCGGGCGTGTCTCGCTCGTCGACCTCGACCGGCCGCAGGCGGCCGCCGCGGCACGGGCCGCCGACGCATTTGCCGGTGTCCGGCGCATAGATCGCGCCATGCGTCGCGCACATCAAGTATAAGCCCGACGATTCGAAGAACTGGCCCTCGGCCCAGTCGAGCTCCATCGGCACGTGCGCGCAGCGGTTCAGGTAGCCGTACGCGCGACCGTCGTAACGCACGAAGAACACGACGGCCTGCTCGCCGCGCAGCGTCGCGTCGACGCGCACGCCAGCGCCGCCGTCGGCCAGCGCGTCCGATGCGCAGACGCGCACCGCGTCCGGGGCGGGAACGTCGGCGCTCATGCGAACTCGCGCAGCCAGCCGGCCAGCGCCTCGACGTCCGATGCGACGAAACGCGGCGCCAGCGCGGCGAGCGCGTCGGCCGAATGCGCGCCGTACGCGACGCCGATGCCGGCCGCGCCCGCGCTGGCCGCCATCTGCAGGTCGTGAGTCGTGTCGCCGATCATCACGGTGCGCGCCAGATCCTGCCCCAGTTCCCGGCACAGTTCCTGAAGCATCGCCGGATGCGGCTTCGAGAACGTCTCGTCCGCGCAGCGCGTCGCGTCGAACAGGCTCGTCAGCTTCGCCTGGTCGAGTGCGCGATTCAGCCCGACCCGGCCCTTGCCGGTCGCGACAGCCAGCAGGTAGCCGGTGTCGCGCAGCTCGGCGAGCAGTTCGCGCACGCCGGCGAACAGCTCGATGCGCTGGTCCTTGATCAGGTAGTGATAGCGGTAGCGCTCGGCGAGCCGCGGATAGTCGGACGGATCGAGGGTCGGAGCCGTGATCTGCAGCGCGTCGCGCAGGCCGAGGCCGATCACGTAACGGGCCGCCTCGTCGGACGGCGCAGGCAGGCCGAGATCGCGGCATGCCGCCTGGATACTGAAGGCGATGTGCGCCGTCGAATCCATCAGCGTGCCGTCCCAGTCGAAGACGATCAGGTCAAATTGCTGTCGTGCCATGCGGTTCAAGCGGTATCGCGCAATGCGCTCAGTTGGTCGAGGAAACGCCGGCATTCGTCCGGCAGCGGCGCGTCGAACTGCAACGCCTCGCCGGTCAGCGGATGCGCGAGCCGCAGCCGGTGCGCATGCAGGAACATGCGCTTCAGCGACGGCTGCGCGTTCGCGCGCGACAGCGCCTTGTTCAGTGCGAAATCGCCATATTTGGCGTCGCCGGCGATCGGCAGGCCGAGATGCGCGAGGTGCACGCGAATCTGATGGGTCCGACCCGTTTTGAGTTCCGCTTCGACGAGTGCATAGTCGGGCCAGCGCTCGACGAGGTTGAATACGGTATGCGACGGCAGGCCGTCGTCCTGCACCCGCACCCGGCGCTCCCCTTCCGGGGTCGTGTACTTGAACAGCGGCGCCTTCACTGCGCGGCGGCGGCCCCAGTCGGACTGCCACTCGCCGTGCACGCACGCGAAATAGCGCTTGTCCATCCGGTTCTCGCGGATCATCTCGTGCAGGCCGACGAGCGCGGCGCGCTTCTTCGCGAGCATCAGGACGCCGGACGTCTCGCGGTCGAGACGATGCACGAGTTCGAGGAATTTCGCGCGCGGGCGCGCCTGGCGCAACTGCTCGATCACGCCGAACGCGACGCCGCTGCCGCCGTGCACCGCGACGCCGGCCGGCTTGTTGATCACGAGCATCGCGTCGTCCTCGAACAGCACGTCGAAATGCGCGGGCGGCACGACCGGCGTGTCGGCGCGCGCCAGGTCGGCCGCGGCCATCCGCACGGGCGGCACCCGTACGATATCGCCGTACGCGAGTCGATACTGCGCGTCGACCCGACCCTTGTTCACGCGCACTTCCCCGCTGCGCAGGATCCGGTAAATATGGCTTTTCGGCACGCCTTTACAGACGCGCAACAGGAAATTGTCGATCCGCTGACCGGCTGAACTTTCGTCGATCTCGACCATCGAGACCTGGCCGCTTGCGACCGAATTCTGGGATATTTTGCCTAACTCATTCATACTGAATATAATTTTGCCCAGCCTGACGTAGCGGGCGGCCTGATCGGCCAACCCGGACGGATTGGGCAAGGCGCAAGCGCAAACCGTCATTTTACTTGCGCCGGGGGCTGGCTGCTCGCCCCGAACAAAGAGAAGCAGCAAGTTGCACGCACGGCGCCGGCCGCCGGCAGGGATCCCGCCCACAGGCGGATTCGGTCGGCAAGGCGCCGCGGTAACGGAAAGTTGGTTGAAAAGAATTTAATTGGCAGCCGGGCGGCGCGATGCGCCCGACCCGGCTGCCGGTTGCGAAAAACGGCGTTGCGCCCGATTTGGCCCCGCGAAGCGTGCGGGGACTGGCGACGTCAAGCAAAGGAAGAACACCCCAGGCGGGAAAGTCGGGCTGGATTCGATACTCCCCGCTGCGGCCCAAGCCGCAGCATCTGCCGCCCGTCGGCGCGCGCGACTTTCTGTGCGCGCCCGCGGCAGTGCCCGGTCTGAGGCTTAGCGCGCTTGTGCAGCGTGCGGAGTGTCGACGCCGTGCTTTGAAGCCGTATTCGCAGGTGCCCTATGGCCGCCGGCCCCGTCGTTCGGGACCCAAGCGCCTCTTCAGGCAATTCTCCCCGCCATCGTTCCCGCTCCAGCGTGCTTGTGACAACACAACAAGGCGCGGCCTGCCGTCGTTCCCGCCCTTGCGGCTGACAACCGCGAGGCGCCGGCAGCAGAGCCGCCTGGAGTCGTTCATGAAACGCATGTTGTTCAACGCGACGCAGCAGGAAGAACTGCGCGTCGCCATCGTCGATGGGCAAAAACTCATCGACATCGATATCGAAACCGCCGGACGCGAACAACGCAAAGGCAATATCTACAAAGGCATCATCACCCGCATCGAGCCGTCGCTCGAAGCCTGCTTCGTCAACTACGGCGAAGACCGCCACGGCTTCCTGCCGTTCAAGGAAGTCGCCCGCCAGTACTTCAAGGAAGGCATCGACATGCGCTCCGCGCGCATCCAGGATGCGCTGCGCGAAGGCCAGGAGCTGATCGTCCAGGTCGAGAAGGAAGAGCGCGGCAACAAGGGCGCGGCGCTCACGACGTTCATCTCGCTCGCCGGCCGCTACCTCGTGCTGATGCCGAACAACCCGCGCGGCGGCGGCGTGTCGCGCCGCATCGAGGGCGACGAGCGCCAGGAGCTGCGCGAAACGATGGCGCAGCTGCAGATTCCGGACGGCATGAGCATGATCGCCCGCACCGCGGGCATCGGCCGCAGCGCCGAGGAACTGCAGTGGGACCTGAACTACCTGCTGCAGCTGTGGCGCGCGATCGAAGCCGCGTCGCAGAGCGGCCGCTCGGGCGAGCCGATGCTGATCTACCTGGAATCGAGCCTCGTGATCCGCGCGATCCGGGACTATTTCCAGCCTGACATCGGCGAAATCCTGATCGACACGACCGAGATCCACGATCAGGCCCGTGCGTTCATGGACATCGTGATGCCGGACAACGTGTCGAAGGTGAAGCGCTACCACGACGACGTGCCCCTCTTCTCCCGCTTCCAGATCGAGCACCAGATCGAGACCGCGTATTCGCGCACGGTGCCGCTGCCGTCGGGCGGCGCGATCGTGATCGACCACACCGAGGCGCTCGTCGCGATCGACGTGAACTCGGCGCGCGCGACCAAGGGCGCGGACATCGAGGAAACGGCGACCCGCACCAACCTCGAGGCGGCCGACGAAGTCGCCCGCCAGCTGCGCCTGCGCGACCTCGGCGGCCTGATCGTGATCGATTTCATCGACATGGAATCGGCCAAGAGCCAGCGCGAGGTCGAGCAGCGCCTGAAGGACGCGCTCAAGCATGACCGCGCCCGCGTGCAGATGGGCAAGATCTCGCGCTTCGGCCTGATGGAGCTGTCGCGCCAGCGGCTGCGCCCGGCGCTGTCCGAGGGCAGCCACGTGACCTGCCCGCGCTGCAACGGCACCGGCCACATCCGCGACACCGAATCGTCCGCGCTGCAAGTCCTGCGGATCATTCAGGAAGAAGCGATGAAGGAAAACACCGCGGCGATCCACTGCCAGGTGCCGGTCGAGGTGACCGCCTTCCTGCTCAACGAAAAGCGCCAGGAAATCAACAAGATCGAGTCGCGCTTCAAGGTCGGCATCGTGCTGATCCCGAACAAGCACCTCGATACGCCGCACTACAAGCTCGAGCGCCTGCGTCACGACGACGCGCGCCTCGACGATCCGCGCGCATCGTGGAAGATGGCCGAGGAAGCCGCCCGCGAGCTGGAATCGGAAACCGGCTACAGCAAGCGCGCCGCCGAAGTGAAGCCGAAGCAGGAAGCCGCGGTCAAGGGCATCACGCCCGAGCGCCCGGCGCCGAGCCCGGCTCCGCAGCGTCCGGTCGAGCCGACGCCCCCGCCCGTCCCGGTCGCCGCTGCAAGCGGCGGCATCATCGGCTGGCTGAAGGGCCTGTTCGGCATCCAGCCGGCACCCGCGCCTGCCCCGGCTCCGGCCCCCGTGAAGGAACAGGCCGCCCGCCCGGCCCGCGAGCGCACCGAGAAGTCCGAGCAGCGCGGCGAACGCGGCGGCGATCGCAATCGCAACCGCCGCGGCGGCGCCCAGCAGCCGCAAGGCGGCCGCGACCAGGCCGCAGCCGGCCGCGGTGGCCAGCCGCAGCGTGCGGAACGCGAAGGCAAGGAAGCACGCGAGCCGCGTGAAGGCCGTGAGGCTCGTGAAGGTCGCGAGACTCGCGAAGGTCGCGAAGGTCGCGAGAGCCGTGAAGGCCGCGAGGGCCGTGGCCAGCGCGAGCCGCGTGAAGCGCGCGAGGCCCGCGAAACCCGCGAGCCGCGTGAAAGCCGCGAGCCGCGCGAGCGTGTCGAGCAGCCGGAAGCCGTCGAGGCAGCCGGTCGCGGCGAGCGCCAGGAACGCGGCGAACGTCGCGAGCGTGGCGAGCGTCGCAAGCCGACCCAGCATGCGGCCACGCTCGAAACGGTCACCCGCGGCGAAAGCCATCCGGAACTCGAAGCCGACCAGGCCGCCGCTTCCGCCGCCCTGCCGGGCGCCGAGGTGACGGCCGACGCCGAAGCCGGCGCGCGTGACGGCGAGGAACGCCGCCGCCGCCGTCGCGGCCGCCGCGGCGGTCGTCGCGAGCGCGAGGAAGACGGCACGCTCGTCGCCCACGCAGCGGAAGACGGTGAAGGTGAAGGCGAAGCCGCCGTCGCACCGGCAGCGGAGCCCGTGGCGCACGCAGCGCCGGTCGCCGAAGCACCGCACGCTGCTGCACCGGCAGCCGTGGCGGCTGTCGCGGCAGCAGGCGCCGTCGTTGCGGAAGCGGTCGCGCACGCGGAACCGGCCGAGCCGGCCGCTGCCGACACGCAGCCGGCGCCGGCTCGCGTCGAGGCCGCACCGGCCGTCGCCGCGGTCGAGCCCGCCGTTGCGGCGCAACCGGTCGAAACCGCTGCGCCGGTCGCAGCGGTCGAAGCCGGCCCCGCCCCGGTCGCGGTCTCGCCGAACGATGCGCTGGAAGTGCCGGAAGCGCCTGCGGCTGTCGCAGCGCCGCAACCTGCACCGGTCGCCGAAGCCGCCCCGGTCGCGGTGGTCGAAGCCGCCCCGGCGGTGGCAGCCGAACCGGTTCGCGTCGAAACGGCGCCGGTCGAAGCTGCCGTGGCCGCCCCGGTCGTCGAGCAGGCGCAACCGGCTGCCGCGGCGCCCGCCTCGGCCAGCCTGGAGACGGTGCTGACGCAAGCCGGGCTCGTCTGGGTGAACACGGACGCCGACAAGTTCCGCGCCGCCCAGAACGCCGCCGCGCAGCTCCCGCGGCCGGCTCGCGTGCCGCGTGAGCGCAAGGCGCTGCCGCCGGTCGACACGACGCCGATGCAGCAGGTGGAAACGACGCATCACTGATCGCGTCCGCCGTCACGAGAAAGCCCGCTTCGGCGGGCTTTTTCACGTCCGCGCTGCGGGTTTTCCGCCCGCGGCCCGCCCGCGCGCTTGCGGCTAGAATAGAGGTCTGGCTCGTACCGCTTTCAACATGTCCCGACGCATCATTCCCCTCGCCGACGTCAGCGGGTTGCCGGATGTCTCCGGCGCCGCGCACACCCCGGATGGCCTGCTGCACGACACGCTTGCGCGTCCGTTGCGCGACCTGCGCATCTCGGTGACGGATCGCTGCAACTTCCGCTGCGTGTACTGCATGCCGCGCGCGGTGTTCGACAAGGACTATCCGTTCCTGCCCCACAGCGCGCTGCTGACGCTCGAGGAAATCGAGCGGGTCGCGCGGCTGTTCGTCGCGCACGGCGTCGAGAAGATCCGCATCACGGGCGGCGAGCCATTGCTGCGCAAGAACCTCGAATTCCTGATCGAGCGCCTCGCGCGCCTGACGACCCACGACGGCCGCCCGCTCGACCTGACGCTGACCACCAACGGCTCGCTGCTCGCCCGCAAGGCGCGCGCGCTGAAGGACGCCGGGCTCACGCGCGTGACGGTCAGCCTCGACGCACTCGACGACACGCTGTTCCGGCGCATGAACGACGCCGACTTCGCGAGCGCCGACGTGCTCGACGGCATCTTCGCCGCGCAGGCCGCCGGCCTCGCGCCGGTCAAGGTCAACATGGTCGTGAAGCGCGGCACCAACGACAGCGAGATCCTGCCGATGGCGGCGCGCTTCCGCGGCACCGGCGTCGTGCTGCGCTTCATCGAATACATGGACGTCGGCACGTCGAACGGCTGGAACATGACCGAGGTGCTGCCGTCCGCCGACGTCGTCGCGCGCATCGCCGAACATTTCCCGCTCGTGCCGCTCGAGGCCCACACCGCGGCCGAAACCGCGCAGCGCTGGGGCTACGCGGACGGCAGCGGCGAGATCGGCGTGATCTCCAGCGTCACGCAGGCATTCTGCGGCGACTGCACGCGCGCGCGCCTGTCGACCGAAGGCAAGCTATACCTGTGCCTGTTCGCGACGGCCGGCCACGACCTGCGTGCGCTGGTGCGCAACGGCGCGAGCGACGCCGAGATCGCCACCGCGATCGCGCGCATCTGGCAGGCCCGCACCGACCGCTACTCGCAACTGCGCGGCAGCGCAATGGCCGACACGGCAGCCGACCGCGCGGGCAAGCGCGTCGAAATGTCTTACATCGGCGGCTGACGCGCGATGCCCGCATCCCCGCTCCCGTCGATCGCCGGCCTGCTGCTCGCAGGCGGCCGCGCGACGCGCATGGACGGCGTCGACAAGGGCCTGCAACTGCTGGACGGCACGCCGCTCGCGCTGCACGTGCTGAGCCGGCTCGCGCCGCAGGTCGACGAAACGCTGATCAGCGCGAACCGCCATCCCGACCGCTATGCGGAACTGGGCGCGCCATTCGGCGCGCGCGTGGTGCCGGATGCGACGCACGACTTCCCCGGCCCGCTCGCGGGCCTGCTCGCCGGCATGCGTGCCGCGCGCGCGCCGCTCGTTGCCTGCGCGCCGTGCGATTCGCCGTTCCTGCCCGATGATCTGGTCGCGCGGCTGCATGAGGCGCTCGCCGCACAGCACGCCGACATCGCGATGGCGGTCACAGTCGACGCGCAGCGCCAGCGCGCCCCGCAGCCGACGTTCGCGCTGCTGCGTACGTCGCTTGCCGACGATCTCGCGGCGCGGCTCGACGCCGGCGACCGCAAGGTGCGTGCGTGGTACGCGCGCCACAAGACGGTCGAAGTCGAGTTTCATGACGAGCGTGCGTTTTACAATGCCAACTCTTGGCAGGAACTCGCCGCGCTCGCCCGTCGCTAACGGCGCCGGCCCCGTTCCCGCGCGCCGCCCGCCGCCTGCGACCCCGCGCAACCGCGCCGCCGTCGCCCAGCCGGCCACGAATCCCGGCCACCAACCCGATAAGCCTTGCGGCGCAGTCCGACTCATGACCACGCAATCCTCGCCCGCTTCCCGATCCGCAGCCGACCACGACGCGCCGCTGTCGCTCGCCGACGCGCAGGCGCTCGCGTGCCGCTGTGCGGCGCCGGTCGACGCGTGCGACACCGTGCCGTTGCGCGACGCGCTCGACCGTGTGCTGGCGGCCGACGTGACGGCGCCGTTCGACATCCCCGCGTACGACAATTCGGCAATGGACGGCTACGCGTTCGACGGCGGCGAATGCGCGCACGCGTCGCCGGACGGCGACGTGACGCTCGCGATCGCGGGCGCGGCGTTCGCCGGCCACCCGTTCGACGGCGCCGTACCCGCGCGCGGCTGCATCCGCATCATGACGGGCGCGCCGCTGCCGGCCGGGTGCGACACGGTGATCCCTCAGGAGCGCGTGACGGCGCTGGACGGCGCGATCCGGTTCGCCGCGCGCGACGTGTCACGCGGCGCGAACTGCCGCAAGGCCGGCGAGGATCTCGCGCGCGGCGCCTGCGCACTCGCCGCGGGCCGCATCCTGCGCCCGGCCGACCTCGGCCTGCTCGCGTCGTTCGGCCAAGCCGACGTGACCGTGCGCCGCCGCCTGCGCGTCGCCGTGTTCTCGACCGGCGACGAATTGCGTGCGCCGGGCACGCCGCTCGACCGCGGCACGCTGTACGACAGCAATCGCGGGATGCTCATCGCGATGCTCGTGCGCTTGAACGTCGAACCGCTCGATCTCGGCATCGTCCGCGACGATCCGGCCGCGCTCGAAGCGGCGCTGCGCGACGCGGTCGCCGCGCAGGCCGATGCGGTGATCACGTCGGGCGGCGTGTCAGTCGGCGAAGCCGATTTCACGCGCGACGTGATGGCGCGGCTCGGCGACGTCACGTTCGCCAGCCTCGCGCTGCGCCCCGGCAGGCCGCTCGCGTGCGGCACGCTCGCGCCGTCGTCCGCTGGCGAACGCGGCGCGCTGTTCTTCGGCCTGCCCGGCAACCCGGTGGCATCCGCGGTCACGTTCTATGCGATCGTCCGCCCTGCACTGCTCGCGATGGCCGGCGCGCAGACGCCGCCGCCCGCGCTGTACAGCGCGCTCAGCACGCAGCCGCTGAAGAAGCGGCCGGGCCGCGCCGAATACCTGCGCGGCGTCGCCACGCGCGCCGCCGACGGCATCTGGCAGGTCGCGCCGGCCGGCTCGCAGAGCTCCGCGTCGCTGAGCGGGCTCGCGGCCGCCAACTGCTTCATCGTTCTCGGCCACGACGCGGGCCCGATCGACGCCGGCGCGCCGGTCGACATTCTGCCGTTCGACGGCCTGATCTGAATTCCACTTATTGGTATCACTACGGGGGCTCTCCACACATGAAGAAACAAATTTCGTCGATCGCAGCAGGACAGACCGCCAAGGCGCTGATCCTCGTCTACCTGACGTTCAGCGTGCCGATCGTGCTGCTCGGCATTCTCGTCGCGTACGTCCGCTTCGGGATGGTCGAACTGAGCACGATCCTGAGCGCGCTGCTGCTGAACGCGGTCGTCGGCTTCGTGCTGCTGTGGATCGCCTGCCACGCATACAACTGGGTCGCGTCGCGCTTCGGCGGCATCGAGATCGTGCTGTCCGATCCGCCGGAGGAAGCGTGAGCGGCACGCCGCTGATCCGCCCGGCCGAGGCGCGGGACGTCGGCGCGATCCTCGCGCTGATGCGCGAGCTGGCGGAATTCGAGCAGCTCACGCACCTGTTCGTCGCGACCGAGCACGATCTGGCCGACGCGCTGTTCGGCGCGCACCCGGCGGCCGAAGCGCTCGTCGCCGAACGCAACGGCGCGCTCGTCGCGTATGCGCTGTTCTTCCACAACTATTCGACGTTCGTGGGCCGCCGCGGCCTGTATCTCGAGGATCTCTACGTGCAGCCGTCGCAGCGCGGCACGGGCCTCGGCACCGCGATGCTCCGGCGGCTTGCCGCGCTCGCCGTCGAGCGCCGCTGCGCGCGCTTCGAATGGTCGGTGCTCGACTGGAACCAGCGCGCGATCGATTTCTACGAGAAGATGGGTGCGACCGTGTTGCCGGACTGGCGCATCGTGCGCGTGACGGGCGACGCGCTGGATACGCTCGCCGGGCGCTGAACCCGGCCGCCTCCGCGGCAGCCGTCAAAAAAATGGGCGCTCATTGAGCCCATTTTCGTTTCGACGACCGCTCGCGTGAGCGCTGCCGGTCACGCATCGTCGGGATCGACACCGTCCGCGCCCAGCAGACCGGCCGCCGTATCGCCGGGCAGCGCCTCCACCTGCTTGAGCTTGCGGTTCATCACGCGCGTGCGCTGCTCGGCCGCCTCGATCGAACGCGTGACCGTCTCCAGCTGCGACTTCGTGCGTGCGAGCACGTCGCCGAACTTGCCGAATTCCGTCTTCACCGCGCCGAGCACCTGCCACACCTCGCTCGAACGCTTCTCGATCGCGAGCGTCCGGAAACCCATCTGCAGGCTGTTCAGCAACGCGGTGAGCGTCGTCGGGCCCGCCACCGTCACGCGGTAATCGCGCTGCAGCAGGTCGGTCAGCCCCGGGCGGCGCAGGATCTCCGCGTACAGCCCTTCGGTCGGCAGGAACAGCAGCGCGAAATCGGTCGTGTGCGGCGGCGCGACGTACTTCTCGGCGATCGTGCGCGCCTCCGCCTTCACGCGCGCCTCGAGCGCGCGCGCAGCCTCGTCGACCGCGGCCGCGTCGGCCCGCTCCTGCGCGTCGATCAGCCGCTCGTAGTCCTCGCGCGGGAATTTCGCGTCGATCGGCAGCCAGACCGGCGGCGCGTCGCTCGCGCCGGCGCCGCGCCCCGGCAACCTGATCGCGAACTCCACCCGCTCGCTGCTCTTCGGCACGGTCGCGACGTTCTTCGCGTACTGGTCGGGCGTCAGCATCTGCTCGAGCAGCGCCTCGAGCTGCACTTCGCCCCAGGTGCCGCGCGTCTTCACGTTGGTCAGCACCTTCTTCAGGTCGCCGACGCCGGCCGCCAGCGTCTGCATCTCGCCGAGCCCGCGATGCACCTGCTCGAGCCGGTCGGACACCAGCTTGAACGACTCGCCGAGCCGCTGCTCGAGCGTCGCGTGCAGCTTCTCGTCGACGGTGCGCCGCATCTCCTCGAGCTTCGCCGCGTTGTTCGTCTCGATTTCCTTCAGGCGCTGCTCGAGCGTCGCGCGCACTTCGCCGATCCGGCGGTCGTTCGCTTCGGTGAGCTGCGTGAGCTGGCGGTTCAGCGTGTCGCCGAACATCCGCAGCGCCGCGGTCTGCTCCTCGCGCGCCTGCTGCGCCTGGCGCTGCAGGCTGTCGCGCATCGCGTCGAACTGCTGCGCGTTGCCGGCGACGAGCTTCGCGAGCTGCTGTGCGAAACCGTCGATCTGGTTGTTCTGCACGGTGGCGACGCTCGTCAGCTGCGCGGCGAGCGTCTGCTGCAGCCGCGCGAAGCTGCCCGCCAGTTCCGTGCGCGAGCCGCGCGCGCCCTCGACGATCTCGCCGCGCAGTTCGCGCTCGAGCCGCTCGACCGCGCGCGCCTGCGCGTGCGCGGCGTCCTCGATCTGGTCGCCGAGCACCGCCACGTCGTCGTGGCGGCCGCCGCCCCGCACGATTGCGACGATCGCCACCGCCAGTGCGACGGCCAGCACGGCGACCGCCGCGAGCAACAACGTCATCGTCATGCGCGCGCCTTCCCGATCACGTCCGGGTTGACCGGATTCGGCGGACGCCCCGCGCGCGGCCCTTCGCCCAGCGCGGCGATCAAATTGTCGGCGGCAAGGTTCGCCATCGCGCGGCGGGTCTTCTCGGTCGCGCTCGCGATGTGCGGCGTCAGCACGACGTTCGGCACCTCGAGCAGCGCCGGATGCACGCTCGGCTCGCCCTCGTACACGTCGAGGCCGGCCGCGGCGATCTTCCGGTCGCGCAACGCGGCAGCCAGCGCCGCGTCATCGACGATCCCGCCGCGCGCTATGTTGGTCAGCGTCGCGGTGGGCTTCATCAGCGCGAGCTCCGCCGCGCCGATCGTGTGATGGTTGTCCTTCGTATACGGCAGCACGAGCACGACGTGGTCGGCGCGCGACAGCAGCGCTTCCTTCGACACATACTCGGCGCTCAGCGCCGCTTCGATCTCGGGCGCGACCCGCGACCGGTTGTGATAGATCACCTGCATGCCGAAGCCTTGCGCGCGGCGCGCGAGCGCCTGCCCGATGCGGCCCATGCCGATGATGCCGAGCGTCGAGCCGTAGATGTCGTGGCCGAGAAAGCCGTCGTATTCCCACTTCTGCCAGCGCCCGGCGCGCAGCCAGTGCTCGGATTCGGCGATGCGCCGCGCGGCCGCCATCATCAGCGCCCAGCCGAAATCGGCGGTGGATTCGTTCAGCACGTCCGGCGTGTTGGTGCCGAGCACGTTCGCCGCGTTGAACGCGGCCATGTCGAAGTTGTTGTAGCCGACCGCCATGTTCGACACGACGCGCAGGCGCGGCGCCGCCGCCAGCGTGGCCGCGCCGATCGGGTCGCCGGCCGTCAGCGCGCCGTCCTTGTCGGCCAGGCGCGCGGCGAGCGCGTCGGGCGCGAGCGCATCGCCATTGTTCCAATCGACCTCGAAATACTGCTTGAGCCGTTCGATCACGTCCGGGAAGATCGGACGCGCGACCAGGATCTTCTGCATCGCCATCTCCGCATGCCGCGGGCGGCTCGTTCGCCGGCCGTCCGCGCCTTGTTGAAAACCGTCAGCTTACGCCGTGAAGAAGAGCCACGTCGTCAGCAGGAACACCGGCACCAGGACCACGAGCGCCCAGCCGAGATACGCGAAGAAGCTCGGCATCTTCACGCCGCGCGACTCGGCGATCGCCTTCACCATGAAGTTCGGCGCGTTGCCGATGTAGCTGTTCGCGCCCATGAACACCGCGCCTGCGGAAATCGCGGCGAGCGTCGTCGCGCCGGTCGTCATCAGCGACTGCGCGTCGCCGCCCGCGAGGTTGAAGAACACGAGGTAGGTCGGCGCATTGTCGAGGAACGACGACAGGAGGCCCGTCGCCCAGAAGTACATCGCGTCGATCGGCTTGCCGTCCGGCCCGGTGACGAGATGGACGATCGGCGCGAACGCGCCGTCCGCGCCCGCGCGCAGGATCACGATCACCGGCGCGATCGTCACGAAGATGCCCGCGAACAGCTTCGCGACTTCCTCGATCGGCGCCCAGTTGAATGCGTTGCCCTCGCGCGCGGAACGCGGCGTCAGCGCGAGCGACGCGAACGTCACGACGACGAGCGCGGCGTCTCGGACCAGGTTCTGCAGCGCGACGTGCGTGCCCCATACGTCGAACGTGACGCCGGGCTTCCAGATTCCGCTCATCAGCACGAGGCCGATCACCGCCGCGAGCAGCACGAAGTTGATCTTGCCGTCGATCGACAGCCCGCCGCCGTCGGGCGTCGGGTCGAGCGCGGCCGGCCGCGCCTCGCCGCCCTTGCGGTAGAAATACGTGTCGAGCGCGAAGAATATCGTCAGCAGCACCGCGCAGATGAACAGCATCGGCAGCGCGAGATGCGTCGTCGTCCAGAAGAAGCTCACGCCGTTCAGGAAGCCTAGGAACAGCGGCGGATCGCCGAGCGGCGACAGGGAGCCGCCCGCGTTCGCGACGAGGAAGATGAAGAAGATCACGACGTGCACGACGTGCTTGCGGTTGTCGTTCGCGCGCAAGAGCGGCCGGATCAGCAGCATCGCCGCGCCGGTCGTGCCCATCACGCTGGCGAGCAGCGTGCCGAGCGCGAGGATCGCGGTGTTGAGCTTCGGCGTGCCGTGCAGGTTGCCGTTCACGCAGATCCCGCCCGCGACGGTATAGAGCGCGGTGAGCAGCACGATGAACGGAATGTACTCCTCGAGCAGCGCGTGCACGAGCGTGCCGAGCGCGGTGCCCGCGCCGAACACGGCGGCGAACGGCACCAGGAATGCGACGGCCCACGCGGCCGCGATCTTGCCGAAGTGGTGATGCCAGAACACTGGAGCTGCGAGCGGGAACAGCGCGATGGACAGCAGGATCCCGGCGAACGGGACGCCCCATAGCGCGGACAGCGTGGCGCCGTCGAGCGTCGCGGCCGATGCGAGCGCGGGAGCGGCGCCAAGCGCAGCCCCCGACGCCATGCCCGCCCAGGCGGCATGTCGTTTCATGCGGAACTTCCTTTGTTGAACAGGGGTGGATGCAGCGGGCGCGTCACGCGCCCCGTACGACGATCACGTGGACGCGGTACGGGCCGTGTGCGCCCAGCACGATGGTTTGCTCGATGTCGCCGGTACGCGACGGGCCGGACACGAAATTGACCGCACGCGGCAATTCGCCGCGCTCCGCGCGGATCAGCTCGAACGCGTCCTCATGGCCGGCGACGATCCGCGACGCGGGCACAATCGCGATGTGCGTCTCGGGCAGCAGGCCGGCCGACGCATACGTATCGGGACCGGACAGCAGAACCAGCGAGCCGGTCTCGGCCGTTGCGCAGAAGCAGCCGGTCAGGCCGACGAGGTCGCCGTCGACCGGCTTGCGGCATTCGACGGCCAGCCCCGCGCCGGTCCAGTCGAGATCGGCCAGCGTGCGCCACGCAATGGCCTGCATCGGCAGGCCATGCGCTGACAGGTAGCGGGCCGCTGCAGCGGGTGCGTCGGCCAGCGTCGCGACCTCGTCGACGGTCGTCGCGAGCTTCGTCGCTTCGTCGACGAACGCGGCGACCAGGTCGGCCGGCGCCGGCGGACGCGGGCCTTGCGGATGACGGGCGAGGTAGTCGTCGACACCTTCGCGCTCCGTCGCGTCCGGCTCGGCCGCGCGCCCCTGTGCGGCGCGGATGCGCGTGAGGATCTGGCGACGGGCAGCGGAAGTGTCCATGAACGGTCCTCGTGACGTTGGCGGGCGATACCGTCGGATTATACCGGCCGCCCCTCGCGCCACGCAGTTAGGGTCTGTACACGCTAATAACGGGCTTGCGCTGGCCGTATTGCGGCGTCGGTCGTCGCTTGTTTGGCTCGGCCAAACGGCGCTCCACCCTCCTTGCACTCCGACCGGCAAGGCACGTTCGCAAGCCCGCTATTAGCGTGTACAGCCCCTAAGCCGAACGGCCGGCGGCTACTGCGACGCGTCGTCCTCGGCCGGCTGCGCGATGCCGAACACTTGGCGCAGGTACGCGAGATACGCCTTGTCGTCGCACATGCTCTTGCCCGGCGAGTCGGACAGCTTCGCGACCGGCTGGCCGTTGCAGCGGACCATCTTGATCACGATCTGCAGCGGCACGTAGCCGAGGTCGTTGGTCAGGTTGGTGCCGACACCGAACGCGAGCTTGGAGCGCCCGCGGAACCGTTCGTACAGCTGCATGACCTTCGGGATGTCGAGCGCGTCCGAGAACACCAGCACCTTGGTGCGCGGGTCGCAGCGGTTCGCCTCGTAGTGCGAGATCATCCGCTCGCCCCACTCGAACGGATCGCCCGAGTCGTGGCGCGCGCCGTCGAACAGCTTGCAGAAGTACATGTCGAAGTCGCGCAGGAACGCGTCCATCCCGTAGACGTCCGACAGCGCGATGCCGAGGTCGCCGCGGTATTCCTTCGCCCACATCTCGAAGCCGTAGATCTGCGAATCGCGCAGCCGCGGGCCGAGCGCCTGGCACGCCTGCAGGTATTCGTGCGCCATCGTGCCGAGCGGCGTGATGCCGTGCTTCATCGCGTACAGCACGTTGCTCGTGCCGGCGAACTGCGGGCCGAGGCCGTCGCGCAGCGTGAGCGCGACCTCCTCGTGCCACACCTTCGAGAAGCGCCGGCGCGTGCCGTAGTCGGCGATCTTGCAGTCGGCGAATTCCGGCTTCGCGCCGAGCAGCTTGATCTTCTCGCACAGCCGCTCGCGTCCCTCGCGGTAGTCGGGCTCGCGCTGCGTGTTGCGGAAGTAAACCTCGTTGACGATCGCGAGCACCGGGATCTCGAACAGGATCGCGTGCAGCCACGGCCCCTTGATCTCGATGTCGATCTCGCCATTGCCTTTCGGCGACGGCGTGATCGAGATGTACTTCTCGTTCAGGTGAAAGAGCGCGAGGAAATCGACGAAGTCGCTCTTGATGAAGCGCATCCGGCGCAGGTAGTCGAGCTCGACGTCGGTGAAGCGCAGCGCGCACAGGCCGCGCACCTCGTCGCGGATCTCGTCGATGTACGGCACGAGATCGACGCCGGGCGTGCGGCACTTGAAGCGGTATTCGACGCTTGCGGCCGGGAAGTGATGCAGGACGACCTGCATCATCGTGAACTTGTAGAGATCCGTGTCGAGCAGCGAAGTGATGATCATGGTGACGGCACCGCCAATTTCGGAACCGGCCCCGGCGCACCGCGCGCCGCCCGGTCTGGCGGCCATGTTACCCGAATGCGGGCCGGACCATCGGGAAACCGCAGCGCGCGGCTCCATGCTGGCAGCCCTGGGCAGGCGCTCATAAACTAATCACGAAACGGTATAAGCTGGAAAGCCGACCACGGCATGCGGGTTTTGCGCATCAGTTACAATGCCGCTTTTGGCGCACACGCCACCCCATATATACCTACCGACCGCCAAGCAGGAGCGTTTTAATGACTCACGTTGTGACCGAAGGCTGCATCAAGTGCAAATACACGGATTGCGTGGATGTATGCCCGGTGGATTGCTTCCGTGAAGGTCCCAACTTTCTCGCCATCGATCCGGACGAGTGCATCGACTGCGCAGTGTGCGTCGCCGAGTGCCCGACCAACGCGATCTATGCCGAAGAAGACGTTCCGGGCGATCAGCAGCAGTTCACCGCGCTGAACGCCGAACTGGCGAAGAACTGGCCGTCGATCACGAAGACGAAGCCGGCGCCGGCCGACGCGGACGACTGGAAGGACGTGCAGGAGAAGCTGCATCTGCTCGAGCGCTGATCGCGCGCATGCCCGCCCGAAAAAAATTTTGCGCGGCTGGCATCAAAGGTATTGACAGCCTGACCAATACTCCATAAAATCTCATTTCTCTGCTGTTTGTTCCCCGATAGCTCAGTCGGTAGAGCGCCGGACTGTTAATCCGTAGGTCCCTGGTTCGAGCCCAGGTCGGGGAGCCAAAAATGCAAAGAGCCCGTTGAAAGTGGACGGGTTTTTTGATGGCCACCAAACGCAGAAGATACCGATTTATTCCCCGATAGCTCAGTCGGTAGAGCGCCGGACTGTTAATCCGTAGGTCCCTGGTTCGAGCCCAGGTCGGGGAGCCAAACAGCGAAAGGCCCGTCAAGCGACGGGCCTTTTGTTTTTCCGGCGTCGGCACGATTACGCAATCCGCGCGTGCTAGAGTCTCTGTCCCGCAATCGCTTCAGATTTCGCCGATGAAGAGCCGTCTTGCCGCCGTCGCGCCGTCCGCCCTCCTCCTTGCAACGCTTGCCGCCGCGCCGCTCGCGTACGCGGAGGAAGTCGGCAGCGTCAACACCAATTTCCGCCTGACGGGTTCCGACCGCGTGGTCGTCGAGGCCTACGACGATCCGCTCGTCGCCGGCGTGACCTGCTACGTGTCGCGCGCCCGCACCGGCGGGATCAAGGGCTCGCTCGGCCTCGCCGAGGATCCGAGCGAGGCGTCGATCGCCTGCCGGCAGGTCGGCCCGATCAGCTTCACCGGCCCGCTCAAGCAGCAGACCAACGTGTTCAGCGAACGCATGTCGTTCATCTTCAAGACGCTGCACGTCGTGCGCGTGGTCGACAAGAAACGCAACACGCTCGTCTACCTGACCTACAGCGACCGGGTCGTCAGCGGCAGCCCGAAGAACGCCGTGACCGCGGTGCCTGTGCCGGCCGGCACGCAGATCCCCGTCAAGTAAGCCGCGCCCGGCGCGCGGGATACACTGTCGATTCGCCCGTTCCCGCGCCCACCATGTCCGCCGCCCGCCTCCGAGATTCCGCCCGCTACTGGCGCACCCCGCTCCTGCCGGACGCGGATCTCGTCACGGCCACCTATTGCGACCACAAGTTCGCGCCGCACTGGCACGACGCGTACACGGTTCCCGTCATCGAAGCGGGCGCCGAACGCTATGTCTGTCGCGGCGCGGGCCATATCGCCGAAACGGGCACCGTCCCCGTGATCAATCCCGGCGAAGTGCACACCGGCTCGCGCGCGGCCGACGACGGCTGGCGCTACCGGGTCTGCTACGTGCCGGTCGAGTTCATCCGGTCGCTCGCCAGCACGATCGCCGGACGCCCGCAGGACGCGCCGTGGTTTCCGCACGACGTGATCCGCGATCAGGATCTCGCGGCCCGGGTCGCGCGGGCGCACCGGATGATGGAGGCCGGCAGCGTACGCGCGACGGCGCCCCACGAGTACGGGCCGCCGGCCGACGACACCTCGATGCCCGACGCGGCGCGGATCTACGACCCGCTTGCCGCCGAGACGGCGATGCTCGACGCGTTCTCGACGCTGATCGTGCGCCACGCGGACGCGCATCTGCGGCCGGCGTGGCTCGCGGCGGACGAGCCGCGCGTCGAAGCGATGCGCGAGCGGCTTGCCGCCGACCTGACGGGCGCGGTCACCCTCGACGAGATCGCGCAGGCGGCGGGACTGTCGCCGTTCCATGCGGCGCGCCTGTTCACGCGCACGACCGGCATGCCGCCGCACGCGTGGCGCAACCAGTTGCGGTTGCAGCGCGCGCTCGCGCCGCTGCGCGCGGGCGTGGCCGTCGCCGAGGTTGCCGCGGCGAGCGGCTTCGTCGACCAGAGCCATTTCACCCGTCACTTCAGGCGGATGTTCGGCGTGCCGCCGGGGCGCTGGCAGACGCGCTGACGCCACGGCGCACCCGACGGCGCGGCCCCGCCAGGCAGCGCAAGAACGTACAAGCCGCCCGTTCGCGTGCCCGCTATCCTCCCTCTTATGGAGGAGCCATCTTGAATCAATCACCCGCGTCATCCCCCCGCCGCCCGCTGAACGAATGGCTCGACGGCGCCCGCGACACGATCCCGATGATGGTCGGCGCAGCGCCGTTCGGCGTGATCTTCGGCACGCTCGTCGCCGGCGGCCCGCTCGCCGGCTGGCACGGCGCGCTGATGTCGCTGACCGTGTTCGCCGGCTCCGCGCAGTTCATCGCGCTCGGGCTCATTGCAGGCGGCGCAGGCTTCGTCGTCGTGCTCGCGACGACGCTGATCGTCAACCTGCGCCACTTGCTGTACAGCGCGACGCTCGCGCCGTACGTGGCGCACCTGCCGCTGCGCTGGCGCGCGACGCTCGGCGCGCTGATGACCGACGAGGTGTTCGCGGTCGCGTACGCGCACTACCGGCATTTCCCGCCGGGCGCGATCGGCCCGCACTACTTCTTCGGCTCGGGACTCGCGATGTACTTGAACTGGCAGGTCTGGACGCTCGCCGGCCTGGGGTTCGGCTCGGCGTTCCCGGGGCTCCAGTCGCTCGGTCTCGACTTCGCGATGGCGGCGACCTTCATCGCGATCGTCGTGCCGCAACTGGGCACGCTGCGCTATTTCTCGGCGGCCGCGACGGCCGGCGTGCTCGCGTATTACTGGCAGGGCTGGCCGTACAAGCTCGGCCTGCTGGGCGCGGTCGCGGCGGGCGTCGTCGTCGGCGTCGCGCTGACGCTGCTGCAGGACCGCGCACGCGCCGGCTCGCACCCGGAGGCCGCATCGTGAGCTACGCACTGCTGATCCTCGGCATGGCCGCCATCACCTATGCGATCCGCGCGACGCTGTTCCTGTTCGGCGAGCGGCTGGCGTTCCCGCCGCTCGTGCGCACGGCGCTCGGCTTCGTGCCGGTCACCGTGCTGACCGCGATCATCGTGCCGATGACCGTGTCGCCGCACGGCGGCGCGGCCGAGCTGACGTGGCGCAATCCGCAGCTCGTCGGCGCGCTCGCCGCGGTGCTCGTGTCGGCGGCGACGCGCCGGCCGCTCGTGACGATTGCAGCGGGGCTCGCGGTGTTCTTCTTCTGGCAGGGCGTGGTGCTGCCGCACGGCTGGCTGCCCGCCTGAACCGGCGCCAGAACGCCCGTGCGCGCGTCACGCTCAAGTTTCGCGCCGCCCGGCCGATAAACGGTTGAAGACCCGCCGTCGGTCCCGGCGCGTACCGGACCGTCGACGACGCGCCGGCGCCGGCGCGCGACCCCGGCATCCGGCCGGCGCGGGCCGCCACCGAGACGATTCATGGGCCAGATCACCCTTTCCCTCAAGGACGACACACTCTCGTCCTTGCGCAAGGACTACGACGCATTCGTGCGCGTGTCGCTGAAACTCGACCCGCAATTCGCGACGCCGTCGTTCGAGGATTTCCTGCGCGCAAAACTGCTCGACAACATGGTGCCGCTCACCGAGCACGCCGTGCAGCGGATGCTGCAGGGCGGCCAGTATGCGTGGGCCAAGCGCACGCTCGACAAGGAGTTTCCCGACGTCGTCGCGATCCTGATGCGGCAAGCCGGCGAATTCGGCTTCGGCTTCGCGTCGCGTTCGGAATGGACGCCCGACGAGCTGGCGAAGGCCTGCCGCGACTGGGCCAAGGCGATCGTCGCCGAAGCGCAGAGCGATGCGGAACTCATCGATCCGCTCGCCGCGCAGATCAAGAGCGCGGTGCAGGACATCCAGACGCTCGAGGAGCAGATGCAGACGCCCGCCTGGCGGCTCGCGGAATCGCTGCGGCAGCGGATCTACGAGGCCAAGCTCGCGTGCGAGATGAGCGTCGGCAGCACGGCGCGCGACAAGCTCGGCGAACTGCGCGGGCTGCTGCGGCTGGCGCTCGCGCACGGCTCGTTCCAGAAGGCGGAAGCGCAGCAGATCATGGAATACCTGCGGCTCCTGAAGCCGGAAATCTTCGTCGACGAACCGTACGACGTGTTCGCGCGGCTCGCCGCGTGGCTGCGCAGCGTGTTCTCGCCGCCCGCAGCGCGCACGCAACCGGGCCAGACGCCGGAACAGCGCCGGCCGTGAGCACGCGTCCGCAGCAATGAACAACGGCCCGGTCCGCGCGAAGCGAACCGGGCCGCCAGGTTGACGCCGCCGGCACGACGCGCCTTCCGGGGCGAGCGTCGTGCGGCGGACGAACGACGTTACTGCGTGGCGCCTTCGGCCGACGCACCGCCCTTCACGTCAGCCGACGCGCCGCCGTCGGCGGCTTCGCCGGCCTTCGCCTTCGCGGCGTTGGCGTGCCCCTTCGCCGACTTCGCGGCGTGCTTGACGTGCTTCTTCGTCGAGTGGACGGCCGACGACGCGGCGTCCTTCGCCTCGCCGGTCGCCGAGCTCATCGCGCCGGTCGCGCCGCCCGACGCGTCGGCGCCGCCCTGCATACCCGCACCGGCGGCCGGCGCCTGCACCTGCGCGCCGGCGCCTGCCGAGCCCTCTGCGCCCGCAGTCTGCGCAAACGCAGCCGAAGTCGCGAACGCCGTCAGCGCGGCACCGATCAGCATCGTACGAATCTTGGACATGGCTATCCTCCTCAAGAAGTTGTTGGCGTGGACTGCGTCGATGCGGTCCATCGCGTCCCCCGCCGCAACATGCAGCAGGTACGGCTAGAGACCCGGCGTTCGCGGGACGGGTTCGCCGATCTCGCAGACTGTTACCCACCGTTTCATTTGCTGACGAATGGCTCACACTCTTTAACATCCCGGGCTGACGCCGCGTCGCCACGCTCGCGCGCAGGCCGCCGGTGCCGTATGATGCGGGGCGATTCATCCCGCGCCCCGCGCGCTTTCCTCGTCATGCCCAATCTGGATTTCACGCTGACCGGCGAATTCGTCGAGTTGCACAACCTCCTGAAGATCACCGGCCTCGCCGACAGCGGCGGCTCCGCGAAAGTGATCGTCGCGTCCGGCGCGGTGAAGGTCGACGGCGCGGTCGAACTCCGCAAGACCTGCAAGATCCGCGCAGGCCAGGTCGTGCTGCTCGGCGACACGCGAATCGCGGTGCACGGCGCATAGCGCACGCGTCCGGCCGCGCCACGCCGCACCCGACCCTGCCCGCGACAGGGCCATCGCCCCCCGTTCGACACGGTGCGAATAAAGCCGTAAGCTAGCCCTCTCTCAAAATAAACACAGCGCGGGCCGGCACCCGTGCAGGCGTTCATTCCATGTCGCATTCCGGTCTCTCGCGGACGGCCGCCGCGCCGCCCTCCCTGTCCAGTCACGCCGTCGATACCGCGCGCCTCGCCGCCCCGCTCGCGATCGCGCAGCTGTCGCAGATGGCGATGAGCGTCACCGACACCGTGCTGCTCGGCTCGCTCGGCCCCGACTCGCTCGCGGCGGGCGGCCTCGGCGCGAACTTCTTCTTCGTCATCGTCACGGTGCTGCAGGGCGTCCTGTCGTCGGTCAGCGTCAGCGTCGCGCACGCGCGCGGCGCGAAAGCCGATCACCGCGTGCCGCACATCTACTGGACGGGCTTCGCGCTGTCCGTGCTGCTCGCGATCCCCGCGATCGTCGCGCTGTCGTTCTCCGAGCCGATCCTGCTGATGTTCCACGAGCCGCCGGCGCTCGCGCGCAACGTCGGCGAATACACGGGGATCCTGCGCTTCGCCGCGCTCGGCAGCCTGATCGGCGTCGGCCTGATGCGCTCGTTCCTGCCCGCGATCGGCGCCGCGCGGCGGCTGCTGTGGGTGTCGATCGGCGGCGTCGGCGTCAACGCGGTGCTGAACTACGGGTTCATCCACGGCGCGTTCGGACTGCCGCGCCTCGGCTTTCTCGGCTCCGCAGTCGGGACGACGATCACGATCTGGCTCATGGCGCTCGCGCTCGTGTGGCTGCTGCACGGCCGCCGGCGGTTCAAGCACTTCGTGACCGCGTCGCGTCCGAAGCTGCCGATGATGGGCGAGCTGATCGGCATCGGCTGGCCGGTCGCGATCACGTACGGGGTCGAATCGACGCTGTTCCTCGCCACCGGCCTCACGATCGGCGTGCTCGGCGAGACATCGCTCGCCGCCCACCAGATCGCGCTGAACGTCGCGTCGGTGGCGTTCATGGTGCCGCTGGCGATCGGCCAGGCGGCCAACGTCCGGGTCGGCTACTGGGTCGGCGCGGGCGCGCCGGTCGCCGCGCGCCACGCGGGTTTCGTCGCGCTCGGGCTCGGCGTTGCGTTCATGTCGCTGTCGGGCCTCGTGCTGATCGTCGCGCCGCACGCGATCGTCAGCCTCTACCTGCGCCTCGACGACCCCGCCAATGCCGGCACGGTGTCGCTCGCCGCGTCGCTGCTCGGCATCGCCGCGGTGTTCCAGATCGTCGACGGAATGCAGACGGTCGGCTCCGGCGCGCTGCGCGGCCTGAAGGACACACGCGTGCCGATGCTCGCCGCCACCCTCGGCTATTGGGGCATCGGCTTTCCGACCGGCTACTGGCTCGCGTTCCACGCGGGTCTCGGCGCGCGCGGCCTGTGGTGGGGGCTCGCCGCCGGGCTCGCGAGCGTCGCCGCGCTGATGGCGTGGCGCTTCCATCGCAAGAGCGCGTCGCTCGCCGCGATGCGCGCGTGAGCACCAGACGCCGCGAATTCGCCAGCGGCGCTATGCTTGCCGGTTGAGAACCGAAGACGCCGCACGAGCGGCGCAGCCTGCCCACGATACGCCCGACGCCGCGCGCCGCGCGGCCTTTCCCCTTTCGAAGAGGAGTGCATCATGAACGAAGCAGTTCGGATGGAACGCGACACGTTCGGCGAAATCGCCGTGCCGGCCGCCCGGCTCTGGGGCGCGCAGACCGAGCGCTCGCTGCAGAATTTCCGGATCTCGACCGAGAAGCAGTCGCCGGAGCTGATCCACGCGCTCGCGATCGTGAAGCGCGCGGCGGCGGCCGTGAACCAGTCCCTCGGCGTGCTGGCCGACGACAAGGCGCATGCGATCATCGCGGCGGCCGACGAGATCATCGCGGGCCAGCATCCGCGCGAATTCCCGCTCGCGGTCTGGCAGACCGGCTCCGGCACGCAGACCAACATGAACCTCAACGAGGTGATCGCGAACCGCGCGAGCGAGCTGATGGGCGGCGAGCGCGGCGAGGCGCGCAAGGTCCATCCGAACGACGACGTGAACCGCGGCCAGTCGTCGAACGACGTGTTCCCGACCGCGATGCACGTCGCCGCCGCGTATGCGATCGTCAACCACCTGCTGCCCGCGCTGCGCACGCTGCGCGCAACGCTCGACGCGAAGTCGAAGGCGTTCGCCGACATCGTGAAGATCGGCCGCACGCACCTGCAGGACGCGACGCCGCTCACGCTCGGCCAGGAATTTTCCGGCTACGTCGCGCAGCTCGACCAGGGCATCCGGCACGTCGAATCGACGCTGCCGCACCTGTACGAGCTCGCGCTCGGCGGCACCGCGGTCGGCACCGGGCTGAACGCGCATCCGGAATTCGCGGTGCGCGTCGCCGACGAAATCGGCCGCCTGACGAAGTTGTCGTTCGTGACCGCACCGAGCAAGTTCGAGGTGATGGCGGCCGCCGACGCGCTGGTGTTCGCGCACGGCGCGCTGAAGACCGTCGCGGCGAGCCTGATGAAGATCGCCAACGACGTGCGCTGGCTCGCGAGCGGACCGCGCTGCGGGCTCGGCGAGCTGTCGATTCCCGAGAACGAGCCGGGCAGCTCGATCATGCCGGGCAAGGTGAACCCGACGCAGTCCGAAGCCGTGACGATGCTGTGCTGCCAGGTGTTCGGCAACGACGTCGCGGTGAACGTCGGCGGCGCGAGCGGCAATTTCGAGCTGAACGTGTTCCGTCCGATGATCGCGCACAACGTGCTGCAATCGGTGCGGCTGCTCGCCGACGGCGCGCAGAGCTTCAACGACCATTGCGCGGTCGGCATCGAACCGAACCGTGCGCGCATCGACCTGCTGCTGAACGAATCGCTGATGCTCGTGACGGCGCTCAATCCGCACATCGGCTACGACAAGGCCGCGCAGATCGCGAAGAAAGCGCACAAGGAAGGCACGACGCTGAAGGCCGCCGCGCTCGCGCTCGGCTATCTGACCGACGCGGAATTCGACGCGTGGGTGCGTCCCGAGCAGATGATCGGGTCGCGCTGACGCGCGGGTCGCGCGCCGGCGGCATCGCGCGGCGCGCGACGGGTCCGGCGCAGCGGCGCGGACCTCAGACCGCGCCCTTCGCGACCTCTTCGGGCTTCATCTCGACGATCTTGTCGAGCGCGGCGCGCACGTCCATCGCGTACTTCGCGAGGCGTTTCTGCTCGTCGGTCTCCGGCACGAACGGCGGCACCGGCAGCGGGTTGCCGTTCTCGTCGACGGCGACGAACACGACGAGACAGTCGGTCGTCTGGCGCAGCACGCCGCCCTTCGGATCGCCGGCGTGCACCGACACATGGATGTGCATGCTGGTGCGCCCCGTCGCGACGACGCGCGCCTTCAGCTCGACCAGGTTGCCGACCAGGATCGGACGCTGGAAGCGGATGTTGCCGACGCTGACCGTCACGCAATAGCGGCTCGACCAGACCGCCGCGCAGGCGTAGGCGACCTCGTCGATCCATTTCATCAGCGCGCCGCCGTGCACCTTGCCACCGAAGTTCACGGACGACGGCTCGGCGAGGAAGCGGAATACGGTTTCGTTGCGATCGAGAGTCGCGGTGGCGGGGGACGAGGCGGACATCTTGTTGACTCCAGGCGGCGGGGGGCACTGCAAACGGCGCCATTATACGGTGCGCTGCGACAACGCGTCGCGGCGCGCCGGCTCGTCCGACGCGCAGGCGCGGGCCACGCCGTGGACGGTCCGACCCCGGTCAGCGACGCACCGTCACGCCCTGGTCGATCACGCCGTACATCTCGATATGGCTGCCGCGGTCGTCCGCGGCGCTCGCGCCGCCCTGCGCACAAGCCGCGCAGACCAGCGCGGCCGCCAGCATGCAGAAAATCGTCTTCATCGTCGCATCGTGTCACGTGCGGCAGCCCCACTGCCGCCGCGCCCGGCCATTGTACGCGCGGGGCCGCCCGCCCTCCGCCGCCGGTCGCCCGTCGCCGGTCGCCGGTCGCCTGCATTCGACATTTCAGCCCGACGCGAAACATCGAATACCATCAGCGCCTACACTGCGAGACATCCCCCTTCTCCGAGGCGCCACGATGAGCGATTCCGACGATCACCATTTCCCGGGCCTGAGCCGCATCGGCGCGCTGATCGCCGACCCCGGACGGGCCGCGATGCTGTGGGTGCTGATGGACGGCAGCGCCCGCCCCGCCGGCGAGCTCACGCTGGTCGCCGGGCTGTCGCCGTCCGCCGCGAGCGCGCACCTCGCGCGCCTGACCGAAGGCGGGCTGCTCGCGCTCGACATCCGCGGCCGGCACCGCTATTACCGGATCGCGTCCGCCGACATCGCCGCGTCGCTCGAGGCGCTCGCGAACGTCGCCCGCGCGGCCGCGCCGCACCGGCCCGTTCCGCCGCCATCGCGCGCCGTACCCGCCGAGCTGCGCTACG
Source organism: Burkholderia ubonensis subsp. mesacidophila (assembly GCF_002097715.1). Taxonomy (NCBI): domain Bacteria; kingdom Pseudomonadati; phylum Pseudomonadota; class Betaproteobacteria; order Burkholderiales; family Burkholderiaceae; genus Burkholderia; species Burkholderia ubonensis. Next base: position 1,164,391 of record NZ_CP020737.1, on the reverse strand, counting down.
CGCGCACCTGCTACGACCACATGGCGGGCGAGCTCGCCGTGCGCATCTTCGACGCGCTCACCGCGCGCGGCTGGCTGAACGCGCAAGGCGATGCGGTCGACGCGACCGAGCTCGGCACGCAGGCGCTCGCGCGCTGGGGCATCGACGTCGCGCAGCAGCGCACGCGCCGACGCCGCTTCGCGTGCGGCTGCCTGGACTGGAGCGAGCGCCGCTCGCACCTCGGCGGCGCGCTCGGCGCGGCGCTGCTCGACAGCTTCTGCGCGCAGGGCTGGGTCGAGCGCACCGAGCGCCCGCGCGTGCTGCGCGTGACCGTGCCCGGACAACAGGCGCTCGACGCGTGGCTTACGGCCCCATGACAGCCAGGCGCGCCCGACATGATTTGTTACACGACGGGCATGAGGTCTTACAAAACACAGAGCACTGAAACAGCCTGAGCGGATATTGTGAATTCAACGGCACGAATCGACGCGCCGGGATAACGAAAGACGCTCATCATGGCCACCCTGTTCACGCTCAAACGCACCACACGCGTCACCCTGCTCGCCTTCGCCGCGCTGGCCGCGCTGCCCGCCGCGTTCGCCCAGTCGACGGGCGCGCCGCCGTACGCGGCCGCCCGGCAACAGCAGCAAGGCGATCCGCCCGGACGCGTCGCACGGCTCAATTACCTGTCCGGCGCCGTGACGACCGAGCCGGCCGGCACCGACACGTGGTCGTACGCCGCCGTGAACCGGCCGCTGACCACCGGCGACCAGTTGTGGAACGACACGGGTGCGCGCTCGGAACTGCACATCGGCTCGACCGCCGTGCGGCTCGGCGAATCGACGAGCCTGTCGGTGATGAATCTCGACGACACGACGACCCAGCTGAAGGTCGGCCTCGGCTCCGTGTCGACGCACGTGCGGTCGCTGCCGCCCGGCACGTCATATGAAATCGACACGCCGAACCTCGCGCTCGGCATCGCCAGCCCCGGCGACTACCGCGTCGACGTCGCGCCGGACGGCGCGAGCACGACGGTCACCGTGCGACGCGGCAGCGCGACCGTCTACGGCGACAACGGCCAGTACCCGCTGTCGGCCGGGCAGCAGGTCGTGTTCACCGGCACCGGCCTGCAGGTCGCGCAGCAGGCGCAGGCGCCCGGCCTCGACCCGTTCGACCAGTGGGCCGCCGGCCGCGACGGCAACGAAGACCGCTCGGTGTCGGCCCGCTACGTATCGCGCGACATTCCCGGCTATCAGGACCTCGATGCGAACGGCACGTGGCGCGAGGACCCGACCTACGGCGCAGCGTGGGTGCCGAACGACGTGCCGGAGGGCTGGGCGCCGTACCACGACGGCCACTGGATCTGGCAAGCGCCGTGGGGCTGGACCTGGGTGGACGACGCGCCATGGGGCTTCGCGCCGTATCACTACGGCCGCTGGGCCTACGTCGACGACAGCTGGGCGTGGGTGCCCGGTCCGGTCGTCGTCAGCGAGCCGCCCGTCTATGCGCCGGCACTCGTCGCGTTCGTCGGCGGCGGGGGCGGCGGCTTCGACTGGAGCATCGGGCTCACGATCGGCGGCGTCGCCGCGGCGGGCTGCGCGTGGTTCCCGCTCGGCCCGGGCGAACGCTGGCATCCGGGCTGGGGCGGCTGGAGCCCGCATTACTACGATCGCGTGAACCAGAACATCGTGGTGAACAACGTCAACGTGAACAAGACCGTGAACGTGACGAACATCACCAACATCAACAACACGTACATCAACTACCACGCGCCGCATGCGATCACGGCCGTGCCCGCGACCGCGTTCGTGCACGGCCAGCCGGTCGCGCGCGTCGCGCAGCACGTCGACCCGCAGCAGTGGCGCAATGCGCACGTGACGCCGGGCACGCCGGGCATCGCGCCGGTGCGCCAGAGCTTCACCGGCGGGCTGCGCAACGCCGCCTATCGTCCGCCGGCCGCCGTCGCGCAGCATCCGGTCGTCGCGACGCGCAACCCGGCCGTGCCGCCCGCGTTCCGCGACCGGGCGGCCGAGCATCTGGTCCAGCAAGGCGCACGCGTGCCCGGCGCGGGCGCGCCGGTGGTGAAAACCAGCGTGCCGCCCGACTACACGCCGCGCCCGGTCAAGGTGCCCGGCAATCCGCACGAGAGCGGCTGGGCGATGCGCAACGTGCAGCTCGTCAATCCGCACGGCCCGGTCGTGCAGCCGACACATGCGCAGGCCGAGGGCCAGCCCGGCGGCGCGCACGCGGTCCCGTCCGGCCCGTCCGGCCTCGCAGCGGCCGGTGTCGGCGCAGCCGCCGCCGGCCTGGGCGCGGCGGCGCTGATGGGCGCCATGCACGGCGGCCACCCCGCGACCGGCGAGCCCGCAAATGCGCCCCGCTTGATGAACGGCGTCGCGCCGAACGCGCCCGCGGGCCAGCACGCCGCCGCGGCGCCGGAGCCCGGCGTCCCGCATCCGCCGTCGTTCGGCAACGCGCCCGACCTGCGCGGCGGCGCGCGCTCCGCGCAAGCCGCGCCTGCGCCGTCGCCCGCATGGATGCAGCCGCACCCGCCGATCGACCGGCAGCGCGCGGCGCCCGGCCCGTCCGGCGCGCCGACCGCGCTCCATCCGGCGGGACAGAACGCGCTGCCGCCGGTGCGAAGCGCGATGCAGCCGCCGCGCCCGGACGCAGCACCGGCGCCGGGCGCGCGGCCGGCCGAAACCGCGCCGTCGCCGCGCGCATTGCCGAACCCGCGGGCCGACCTCGCCGCGCCGACGCCGCAACCGCGCCCCGATTTCTCCGTGCCGGCACAGCACGGGCAGGCGCGGCCCGACAATGCGACCCCGGCGCCGCGCCCGCGCGCCGACTACGCGCCGCCCGCGCCGCGCCAGGACATCGCGCCGCCGCGTGCGAACGAGTATCGCCCACCGGCTCCCGCTCACGAGGCGCCGCGGCAGCAACCGCCGGCGATGCAGATGCAGGCCTTGCCGCGGCCGCAACTGCCCGCGCCTCATGTGGAAGCCCGGCCGCAGATGCCGCCGCCGCACATGGAGCCACGTCCGCAGATGCAGGCGCCCCGCATGGAACCGCGGCCGCAAGCGCAGCCGCCGCGCGCGGAGCCGCGGCCGGCGATGCCCGAGCAGCACGTCCAGAGCAGCCCGCCGCCGCAGGCGCCGCACAACAACGGTCGAGATGACCGCCATCACCAGTAAGCGCCGGCGCAGGTGAACAAAAGGCCCGGCCGGCGCAAGCCGGTCGGGCCTTCGTGCGAAGCGGGACGCGCGTCGAGCGCGCGGCGCTCAAACGGCCATCGGCGCGGTCAGCGGCTCATGATGCCGGTAGCCGACGAGCGAGAAGTCGGACGGTTCGACCTTCTCCAGCCATTCGGGCGCGTACACGCCCGTCTGCACGTACTCCGGCACGCGCTCGGCGATCACGAGCCGCGGGCTCTCGTAAGGCTCGCGCGCGAGCTGCTGCTGCAGCATGTCGAGCTGGTTCTCGTAGATGTGGGCGTCCCCGACGAAATACGTGAACCAGCGCGGCGTATAGCCGGTCAGCCGGCCGACGAGCGACAGCAGCGCGGCCCCTTCCGTCAGGTTGAACGGCGTGCCGAGTCCGACGTCGTTGCTGCGGATGTACAGGCACAGCGAGATCTCGCGCTTCGCCACGTTCGGCAGGAACTGGTACAGCAGGTGGCAAGCCGGCAGCGCGATCTCGTCGAGCACCGCCGGATTCCACCCGTGGAACAGGATGCGGCGGCTGCCCGGGTCCTGCATGATCGTGTCGAGACACTGGCGCAACTGGTCGATCGCCTTGTACAGCAGCACCTTCGGCGCACCGTCCTCGTCGAAGCGCGCGACGATGCGAAAACCGCGGCCGGTCGCGTCGGCGATCTGCGCGTCGGCGCCCGCGTCGAGCACCTTGTAGCCGGGCCACCGGCGCCATTGCACGCCGTACACGTCGCCGAGATCGTCGACGCCCTGCCGGTACGGATTCGCGAGCCATTGCGCGTTCTCGTTCGCATTGGCGTCCCACACCTTGCAGCCGAGCGCGCGGAAATCGGAGGCGCTGCGCGACGCGCGCAGGAAGCCGACCAGCTCGCCGATCGCGGACTTGAACGCGAGCTTCTTCGTCGTCACGGCCGGAAAGCCTTCCTGCAGGTCGAACCGCAGCATCGCGCCGGGCATGCTAATGGTGCGGATGCCCGTGCGGTTCTCCTGCCAGGTGCCGGTGTCGAGAATGGTGCGAACGAGATCGAGATACTGTTTCATGCGGGTTCCTTCGGCCGCGAGGGCGGCCGTACCCGCCAATTTTAGCAAGCGTGCCGCGGAAGCTCCGGCAACGGCGCCGAGAACCCGGCCAGCGCGGCATCGCCGCGCTCGCGCATCCCGTGCGCGCACATCAGCCGGTACAGCGTGACGCGCGACACGCCGAGCTCGCGCGCCGCGTCGGCAAACCGGCCGCGATGCCGCAGCAGCGCATGCTCGATCGCCTGCCGCTCCGCCGCCTCGCGCGCCTCGACGAGCGACACCGGCGCCAGCACCGCATAGTCGCCCAGCTCGAGATCCGCCGCGGTGATCGTCCGGCCTTCCGACATCACGATCGCGCGGCGCACGCGGTTGATCAGCTCACGCACGTTGCCCGGCCACGCATAGCCGTACAGCGCTGCGATCGCGTCGGGCGAAAAGCCGCGCAGGCGGCGGTGCGAGTCGCCCTTGAAGCGTTCGAGCATGTGCCGCGCGAGCACCTCGATGTCCTTGCCGCGCGCGCGCAGCGGCGGCTCCTCGATCTTCAGCACGCACAGCCGGTGGAACAGGTCCTCGCGAAAGCGCCCTTCGCGCATCGCCGCCACGAGATCGACATGGGTCGCGCAGATCACCCGCACGTCGACCGGGATCGATGCGTGCGCGCCGAGCCGCTCGATCTTGCCTTCCTGCAGGAAGCGCAGCAGGCTCGCCTGGCTTTCGAGCGGCAGGTCGCCGATCTCGTCGAGGAACAGCGTGCCGCCGTGCGCGGCCTCGACACGGCCGTTCTTGCGCTGGTTCGCGCCGGTGAATGCGCCGCGCTCGTAGCCGAACAGCTCGGCCTGCAGCAGCGTCGACGGAATCGCGCCGCAGTTGATCGCGACGAACGGCGCCTGCGCGCGCGGCGAGCGCTCGTGGATCGCGACGGCCGTCAGCTCCTTGCCGGTGCCCGACTCGCCGGAGATGAACACCGGCGCATCGGTCGTCGCGACCCGGCGAATCATCTTGAAGAGCGCGAGCATCGCCTCGCAGGTGCCGACCATCTCGCCTTCGCCGCGCCCGGCGCCCGGCTGCGGCGTGACCGGATCGGTCAGCGCGACCATGCCGTGCGCATGGCCGATCGTCTCGACGATGCGCGACGTCTCGAACGGCATCGTCACGTAATCGAAGCAGTAGTCGCGAATCAGGTGCCGCAGCGTGGCATCCTGAAGCTGGCCGCGCTGCGTGGCGGCAATCCAGCCGATGCGCGGAATCGTCAGACATGGCTCGAGCTCGCGCAGGTCGCCCGGCTTGAAGCCCGACGAGAAATCGAGCAGCCCGGCCGTCGCGACGCCCTGCTGCACGACGCGCCGCACGTCGCGGACGGTTTCCGCGAGATCGACACGCCACCTGCGCGCGTCGAAGTGCCCACGCAACGCGTCACTCGGCTCCCGGGAAAAATAGATCACATGCCGCGGCTCGGCTTCCATACGCTCACCCCGTTCATCAACCGTCCAATGATTGCCGTTGCACGTCAAGTCACGTGCCCAAAGGATCGAATCGGGTCCACGCCCAGGGGTCGGCTCGATTCGCCATTTCAATGCAAGGCGACGCCATGCCTCGCACGATGGCGCTCGTCAATATCGCGGATGGCCCGCGACCTTTCTTAGCGTGTCGTTGTTTTCAGTCAAAACAGCTTAGTTATAGGCGCCGAATAAGACAAACCGATTTCAACGCCTCGCCCGTGACCGACGATCGGCCGCGCCCGGCACTCTGCATTCCTCTGCATATAGCCGCATGCTTCCGGGTGGTTTTCGCGTCGACACGTAGCGATGATTTTCGTCCCTGCAGCGCTTCGCTTGAATCCGCAGTATTCCCAAGTGCCTCCGTTTCAGGCCTGAAACATTTTTCCCGCGTTTTCGCGACCAACTCGCAACGCCGATTTGCGGGTTTCAATCGCAACAACGGTTTGCGGTCGATGGCATGCAATTCGCAGAATACCCGGCACACCGGAGACATGCCATGCGACACCTCCTCAGCCTCTCCCTCGCCTCGACGGTCATCGCGCTCGCAGCCGCGTGCCTGCCGATCGCGGCAGCCGCCCAGGAAGCCACGCAACCGGACGAGTCCGTCGCAACGTTTGCGTCCCCGCTCGCGGACGCTACGTGGATGAAGCGTTATGCGCCGCTCGACGAGGACACGCTCGGCAAGCAGCGCGGCCGCGCGCCGGGCGTCGTGACGGTCTCGGCGCCCCAACTGGTGTCCGGCGGTGCGTCGGTCACGCTGTGGGACGAAATCGCGCCCCCTGCGCCGATGCCGATTCCGGTCGACGCACAGCGCGCCATGCAGGGCAACAACGCGAGCTACACGCGCAAGTAACCGACACCGACGCTCGTCGATCGATGCGTCCACCGGGGGACCCGCCATGAATGTTCCGCTGTTCTCGCTTCGCCGTCCGACGCTCGCCGCGCTGTGCGCGGTGCTCGTCGGCATCGCATGCGGCTCGGCATCCGCACCGGCGCAAGTCGTCAACCCGGGCGACATCATCGTGATGCGCGACGTCACGCCCCGCATCGCCTACGACAACGTGCCGAAGGATCAGGATCCCGTTCTCGTACGCGCGACGACGTTCCCGGCCAACACCTTCAACCCGATGATGGCGACGATGGTGTCCGATACCGATCTGACGAACGCGCACGGCTCGAACGGCGTCGCGGCCGGCGGCATCCTCGGCGACATGGGAATGCAGGCCATCACGCGCACGCTCGCGGGCGATGCGGGCGGCAGCGCGATCGTGCGCGGTGCGATCGGCGGCGCGCCGACGCCGACGGGCGGCATCGGCGGCACGATCTCGAGCTCGGTGACGGGCGCGCTGGCCCCGCTGACGGGCGCACTGGGAGCGGTGAAATGAGCGCACGCATGCTGCGCGCCCCGCTCGCGCTCGCGTTGCTTGCCGCGTTCGCCGCCCACGGCGCAGTCGCGCAAAGCACGCCGATCGTCAGCGGCAACGCGACGATCTCAACCGGCGCAGGCAACGGCGCGACCGGCGCCATCACGATCAACGAAACGGCCGGCCTCGACAACGCGCAAAGCAATCAGCTCGCGCTCGGCACGGGCGCGCTCGGCGCCGGCTATGTCGGCCTCACGCAATCGGCCACCGCGCATGCGCATGTCGGCGATACGACGACGCGCATCGACGGCTCGGCCTTTTCGAATATCTCAGGCGCATTGATGGTGAACCAGAGCGCAGGGGCGGGAAATCTTCAGCGCAACAGCACCGTGCTCGGCACGCTGGGCGCGGAAGTGAGGGCTGTCTCGGATACCGAACTATCCGAGACAGCCCCAGGACACGGAGGACCGGGACTCCCGGTGGGCGGGCGGGGTGTGCCCGAGGCGTCGATTAGCGGCGACGCTTTCAAGCATATCAGCGGCATCGTACAAGTCAACCAGACCTCCGGCGCCGGTAATGCGACGGCGAACAGTTTTGTGCTCCGTCCCCCGGCGGGCACTCTTTTTAATTAAGCCATCACCGTAACGGAGCGTACTATGAAGCGCACTCTCATCGCAGCGGCGGTCCTCTTGACAGCGGCAGGTTCCGTCTTTGCCGCACCGCCGAAGGTATTTCTGTTCAATACGACCGGCGTGACCGAAACGGTCGGCATTCGCGGCTGGGTCCGGATCTTCGGATGCGTGACCGTGACCAGCACGGCGGGCGCGGTCATCAACAACAACCAGACCGTGATGCTCCCCGAAGGGACGTCGCTCGACCCGAACTATCACAGCTACTCGATGGGTGCCGTCACGACGACCTACAACAACGAGGACAAGAACGTCTCGGTGTCGGGCAGCTCGTCGCACAAGTCGAGCGAATCGTTCACGAAGATGTCGTCGTCGAAGTCGAGCGAATCGCACTCGTCGTCGCACGATTCGCTCAGCGTGACGGCATGGGCGTCGGGCGAAATCGAGAAGTCGCAGGGGAGCCACAACTCGCAGCATTCTTCGTCGTCGACGGACACGAGCGCCAGCAGCGGCCACAAGGCTGTCGCGGGCGTCCTGACGGTCACGGTCGCCGCGTCCGCCAGCGAAAGCGAGACGCATACCCACACCGGGAACCACCGCAACGGCGGCAGCAGCGCGAGCCAGGACTTCAACGGCAGCCTCTATGTGGCGGGCGCGGCCGGCGTCGCGTGGGACAACGCGTCGTCGAAGAGCAAGACGCACGACGACATGTCGAGCGCGTCATGGAACAAGAGCGAGTCGGAAAGCGAATCCGGGTACAAGGCGCGCGTGCATCACGACCAGATGGCGTCGACCGAATCGTCGAGCAAGTCGTACGAGAAGAGCAAGTCCGAAGCGTTCTCGAAGAGCAAGTCGTGGAGCTTCAACCTCGACCTCGACAAGACTGACGTGACGACGACGGGCAGCGTCACGCGCTACACCGACACCCGCCATGCCGGCGTGCTGAACGCGGGCACCGGCGCCAACGCCGCCACCGGCGTCACCGGCAACCTCGGCGTGAACATCGCGGAAGGCATCGACAACGCGCAAAGCAATGACGTCTCGCTCGCGTCGGTCGATATCGGCAACGTGTTCGGCAACGCGCAGATCTTCAGCAAGCAGTCGTCGGCAGGCTACGCCAGCGTCAACAACTTCAAGCTGAACGCGTCGGTCGGCGACGGCTCGCTGTCGAACGTGTCCGGCAACGTCGGCGTGAACGTCGCGTCGGGCATCGGCAACGTGCAGAACAACAGCCTTGCCGGCGCCGTCACGACCGTCAATGCGACGCAAGCGCAGACGGTCGCGATGGTGGCGACCGACGACAACGCGCAGAACGCGGCGGCGGGGGCGAGCGGACGCTTCGAAGGCAGCGCGACGCTCGGCGCCAACACGCTGCATAACGCGACCGGCAACATCGGCGTGAACATCGCCGGCGGCGTCGGCAACCTGCAGCACAACGGTCTCGCGATCGCTGCGCTCAACAACGGTCACTGATCGTTGCAACCGGGGGAACGCGCGCCGTGCCGCCTGTCGTGCGGCGCGGCGCGCGTAGCGGGAGAACAGCATGTCCGGGCAACATCGGCGAAGGTCACTGCGCATTGCCGTCACCGTCGCAAGCGGTGTCTGGTGCGCGGCGGCCTTTGCGCAATCGAGCATCGATGCGTCCACGCTCGTGGGTGTGCCACTCACGAAGCACCTGCAATCGATCCGCGACCTGCGCTATCGCGACGTGGTCAACCAGCAGTTTGACTTCAGCTGCGGCTCCGCCGCGCTCGCCACGCTGCTCAAGTACGGCTACGACATCGACATTCCGGAAACCGAAATGATCCGGCGAATGATGGCGTTCTCAACGCCCGAAGTCGTGGTCAAGAACGGCTTCTCGATGCTCGACATGAAGAAATTCGTCGAGACGCTCGGCCTGCGCGGCCGCGGCTTCCGGGTCGGCATCGACGCGCTGTACCACCTGCAGATTCCCGTGCTCGTGCTGATGGATCTCGACGGCTACGAGCACTTCGTGATCGTCAAGCATGCGGAAAACGGCCGGATCTTCATCGCCGACCCGGCGCTCGGCAACCGCATCCTGCTCGAACAGGATTTCGCCAAGACCTGGAACGGCCTCGTCTTCGCCGTGCTGGGAAAACCCTTCAGGGAGGACTCGCCTCTTTTGCAGAACAACGAATCGCTGGCGCTCAAGTTGCGCGATCAGGCGCTCAACACGGGCTCCGCCGCGATTCCTTTCGTCGAATTCGGCTTGATCAAGGCAGACTTGTTCTGACCCGTCATGAAACGCTACCTCTCGCCGCTCTGCCTCGCATGGTGCGCCACCATGTGTGGCTACGCGAGCAGCGCCGTTGCAGCCGAGAACGCGCCCGGCGCGCTCAATGCATTGCGTCCGTTCGACAGTCACATGCCTGCACCGGCCATGCAGCTCGTCGACGACGACGTCCTCGCCCACCAGACCGGCAAATTTGCCGACGCCTCGATGATCTCCGGGGTCGTCGTGAACCTGGTGTCCCAATGGCAACTGCCGAACGGCGCCCGTGCGATCGCGCAAGGCACGCTGACGGCCGCCACGAATGCCGCCAACCGGCACAACGCGCATGTCACGACGCTCGCGAAAGTCGTCGACGGCGACGGCGCGCCGAGCGGCGCGGACCCGCACGCCGTCGCGACGGGCGGGCAAGCGGTATCGGTCAACGGCATTTCGCAGGTCACGCAGGTCGCGGGCAACAACAACGCCGGCACCAACACCGCCGTCATCGATTTCAATGCGCAAAACCCGTCGCCAGCCCCGCTGCCCGGCTCGACCTCCAATACCAGCGCGTTCGCAACCGATACGTCGAGCACGGTGAAGGCCGGTGCCTCATTCACCCGCAACGGGGTCTCGCTCGTCTTGCAGACACCCGCCGGGATCGCCACCCAGTCGATCACTCCGGCAGCCAACCAGCAGGCCGGCTCGATCGCGCAACTGCTGCAGGTCGCAGGCAATCGCCAGATCGTCTCGAACCAGTTGCAGATCCTGTTGCAGACGCAACAGATGTCACCCGCAACGCTCCGTCAGATGGGCGTCCTGCAGGCGCTGCAAAACAGCGCCCTCGTGAGGAGATGACAGGCGGCGCGCGAGCCGCGACTGCGTACATGCACTGATTGCGTGTGCAGTATCAAGCGGCTGCGGAGCGGACCCCTTGGCTCGTTTCGCAGCCGCTCCATCCGGGGGGAAGGAAATGTCTCACAAGTCGTCAACAAGTCAGCCGCGCGCCGCGCTTGCCGCCATTCCGGCCGCGGTGCTCTGCTTCGTTTTCATGCAATGCGCGCACGCACAGGCGCTCACCGACCAGTCGCTCGAACAACGGCTCAACACGCTGATGAAAGTCGTCGATGAACAACAGCGCAAGATCGACGCGCTCGAACGCCAGGTCGTCGATCTCGAGATGGCGCGTCGCGGCCGCGGCGAACCGGGCGGCCCCGGCGAGGCCGCGCCTGCGACGCTGATGTCGCAGTACACGCCGGTCACGCCCGCGCCCGGCGAAGGCACCGGCACCGCGACCGGCGTGCCGGTCAATCCGCCGCCGCCCGGCGGCTCGGGCGCCGCCGAAACGGGCGCGCCCGGCGCGATCGGCACCACGCAGAAGGCCGCGGAACCCACCCGCACGGCCGCCGAGGAAGCGGTCGCGCAGCGCGAGCACGCGCCGCTGTTCGACCGGAAGCTGACGATCGACTGGGGGATCAGCGATACCTATTACGACCGCCGGCAATTGCAGCTCTCCGGCTTCCTCGCGCTCGACGCGATCTTCCTCGGCAACCTGAATCTCGGCCAGACGAAGTCGCACCAGCTGATGTCCGACGTGGACGTCCGCTACGGGCTCACCGACCGCATCAGCGTCGACGCCGACGTGCCGTACATGTACCGCACGTCGACCTTCATCAACGGCGGCGCCGGCGGCGCGGCGAATACGCTGTCCGACACGTCGGTGAATTCGCATGCGCTCGGCGACGTGAACTTCGGCGTCTACTACCAGTTCGTGAAGGAACACGGCAGCGTGCCGGACATCGTCGGCAGCCTGCGCGTGAAGGCGCCGACCGGCACGTCGCCGTTCGGCATCAAGCTGCTGCAGTCCGACCCGAACAACACGAACCTCGTCTCGCCGAGCAAGCTGCCGACCGGCACCGGCTTCTGGAGCATCACGGCCGGCGTGTCGGCGTTGAAGACCTACGACCCGGTCGTGCTGTTCGGCAGCGTGTCCTACACGTACAACGTCGCGCGCTCGTTCTCCGACATCTCTTCGGTGGTCGGCCAGACGCAGCCCGCGAAGGTGAAGCTCGGTGACATCGTCCAGTTCGGCGGCGGCGTCGCGCTCGCGTTCTCGGAGCGCGACTCGGCAAGCATCTCCTACACGATGGCGATCGAGCCATCGACCCGGACGCAGGCGCCGGGCGGCGAATGGCAGCGCGTGCCGGGCAGCCAGACGACGGCGTCGACGCTGGGCTTCGGCCTCAACCATGTGTTCAACAAACACCTGACGATGAACGCGTCGGTCGCGATCGGGCTCACGCCCGACGCGCCGAACTTCGTCGTCGGCCTGCGCTTCCCGTACACGTTCTGAAGCGCGCCACCCTAGCGAGGTTATTGTGCACGACTCCCGCTCCGCCTCATCAATCACCCCTCCGGGCATCGTGCCGCGACTGACGATCGCGCACTCGGACGGGGCCGGGACCGGCCAGCTGCCCGCAGTCCGGCCACTCGTGTATCTGTCGCGCCACCCCGACGCGGCGCTTGTCGCGCATCTGCGAGAGCGCCGCTGGGATGTGCTGTGCGCGAAATCCGCGCACGAAGCGCAGCGGCTCGTGAAGCCCGAGCTCGCGCATGCGGGCATCGTCGATCTCGACGGCTTTGCGCCGCGCGACATCGCCGCGCTCGAGCCGATCCTGCGCCATCAGCAGATCGGCTGGATCGCGCTCGCCGATCCCGCGCGGCTCGCGGAGCCCGACATTCGCAAGCTGATTCGCCAGTGCTGCTTCGACTACGTGAAGGGGCCGCCGACCCATACCACGATCGACTATCTGGTCGGTCACGCATACGGGATGGTGACGCTGTGCGATCTCGAGCTCGCGACCGACGTGGCGGCGACCGGCGACGACGAGATGGTCGGCACCTGCGACGCGATGCAGCAGCTGTTCCGCACGATCCGCAAGGTCGCGAACACCGACGCGACCGTGTTCATCTCCGGCGAATCGGGCACCGGCAAGGAGCTGACCGCGCTCGCGATCCACGAGCGCTCGATGCGCCGCAAGGCGCCGTTCGTCGCGATCAACTGCGGCGCGATTCCGCATCACCTGCTGCAGTCGGAACTGTTCGGCTACGAGCGCGGCGCGTTCACCGGCGCGAACCAGCGCAAGATCGGCCGCGTCGAGGCCGCGCACGGCGGCACACTGTTCCTCGACGAGATCGGCGACATGCCGCTCGAGAGCCAGGCGAGCATGCTGCGCTTCCTGCAGGAAGGCCGGATCGAGCGGCTCGGCGGCCACGAATCGATCGCGATCGACGTGCGGATCATCTCGGCGACCCACGTCGACCTCGAAGCGGCGATGCGCGACGGCCAGTTTCGCGCGGACCTGTTCCACCGGCTGTGCGTCTTGCGCATCGACGAGCCGCCGCTGCGCGCGCGCGGCAAGGACATCGAGTTGCTCGCGCATCACGTGCTGCTGAAATTCCGCAGCGACGGCGCGCGCAGGATCCGCGGCTTCACGCCGTGCGCGGTCGAGGCGATGTACAACTACCCGTGGCCGGGCAACGTGCGCGAACTGATCAACCGGATTCGCCGCGCGATCGTGATGGCCGACAGCCGGCTGATCTCGGCGGCTGACCTCGATCTCGGACAGTACACGGCGCAGCAGTCGACGACGCTTGCTGAAGCCCGCGAACGCGCGGAGAAACGCGCGATCGAAGCGGCGCTGCTGCGCCACCGGCACCGGCTCGCGGAAGCGGCCGCGGAGCTCGGCATTTCGCGCGTCACGCTCTACCGGCTGATGGGCTCGCACGGGTTGCGCGACCCGTCCGGCACCGAGCAGCGTGCGGCGGCGAGCGACGACGAACCCGGGCACTAGGCGCGTTCGCATCCGCGACGATGTGAACGCTGGCGTCGGGCGGCGCGCGCCGCCCGACGCGTGCCCGCAATCCGGTAGAATCGGCGCCATTCCGGCTTTCCCCCTCTTTCTACCTTCATGACGACGCTGACCCTGATCGTCGCGCGCGCCCGCAACGGCATCATCGGCCGCGACAACCAGCTGCCCTGGAAACTTCCCGAGGATCTCGCCTTCTTCAAGCGCACGACGATGGGCGCGCCGATCGTGATGGGGCGCAAGACCCACGAATCGATCGGCCGGCCGCTGCCGGGGCGCCGCAACATCGTCGTCACGCGCGACGCGTCGCGCCGCTTCGACGGCTGCGACACCGTCACGTCGCTCGCCGATGCGCTTGCGCTCGCCGCGCGCGACGGCGCGCCCGAGGCGTTCCTGATCGGCGGCGCGCAGCTCTACGCGGAAGGCCTCGCGCTTGCCGACAAGCTGGTCGTCACCGAGATCGACGCCGACTTCGACGGCGACGCGTCGTTCCCCGCGCCCGATCCCGTGCACTGGCAGGAAGTGTCGCGCGATCCGCACCAGGCCGCCGCGCCGAACACGTTCGGCTACGCGTTCGTCGTCTACGAGAAAAGGCGCGGCTGACGCGCGCCCATGAAAAAGCCCGACCGGCGATTCGCCGATCGGGCTTTGTTTGTCGGTGCACCGGCCTGGCCGGCGCGGCTTACTGCCCGGCGATCGTCATCTGCTCGATCAGCACCGAGCCGGTTTCCTTCGTGCCGCGCACGATCGAATCCGCGCCGATCGCGACGATGTGCCGGAACATCTCCTGCAGCGTGCTCGCGACCGTGATCTCCTCGACCGGGTACTGGATCACGCCGTTCTCGACCCAGAACCCCGCCGCGCCGCGCGAATAGTCGCCCGTCACGTAGTTCACGCCCTGCCCCATCAGTTCGGTCAGCAACAGGCCCGTGCCGAGCTTCTTCAGCATCGCGTCGAAATCGTCGCCCGACTGCGTGCTGCTGCTGCGCAGCGCGAGGTTGTGCGAGCCGCCGGCGTTGCCGGTCGTCTGCGTGCCGAGCTTGCGCGCCGAGTAGGTCGACAGGAAATAGCCCTCGACGACGCCGTCCTTGACGACGCCGCGCGCGCGCGTGCGCACGCCTTCCTCGTCGAACGGCGCGCTGCCCATCGCACGCGGCACGTGCGGGTCCTCGACGATCTGCACGTGCGGCGCGAACACCGGCTTGCCGAGGCTGTCGACGAGGAACGAGGTCTTGCGATACAGCGCGCCGCCGCTCACCGCCTGCACGAACGCGCCGAGCAGCCCGGCCGCGAGCGGCGCCTCGAACAGCACCGGCACCTTGCGGGTGTCGAGGCGGCGCGCGTTCATCCGCGCGAGCGCGCGCTCGGCCGCATACCGCCCGACCGCTTCCGGCGCCGCGAGGTCGGCCGCGCTGCGCTTCGACGTGTACCAGTCGTCGCGCTGCATGTGGCGGCCGCTGCCCGCGATCGGCGCGCACGCGATGTAGTGGCGCGAATACGGGTAGCCTGCGAGGAAGCCGCGCGACGTCGCGAGCACGAACTGCGAATGCTGCGCGGACACGCTCGCGCCTTCCGAATTGCGGATCTGCGGGCTGACCGCGAACGCGGCGTCTTCCGCGCGGCGGGCAATCTCGACCGCGTCGTCGGCGGACAGGTCCCACGGGTGGTAGAGGTCGAGGTCGCGCGGCGCCGTCTCGAGCAGCTCGGCTTCGGCGAGCCCGGCCGCGTCGTCCTCGGCGGTGAAGCGCGCGATGTTGTACGCGGCGGCGACGGTGTCCTTGATCGCGGCCGGCGAGAAATCCGACGTGCTCGCATTGCCGCGCTTCTTGCCGATGAACACGGTCACGCCGACCATCTTGTCGCGATTGTGCTCGATCGTCTCGACCTCGCCGCGGCGCACCGACACCGACAGGCCGTCGCCTTCGGAGATTTCGGTCGCGGCGTCCGACGCGCCGAGCGCCTTCGCGTGCCGGAGGATGTCCGAGGCGATTTCTTTCAGCTGATCCTGCGTATGCGGGAAATAGCGCGCTTGGGTGTCGAGATTGGCAGCCATCTTCGTTTTATCCGGTGACGGGCTCGCGGCCCGCGTGTTCAAAATGTCGTATCCCGCGATCATATCAGTGTGCGCCGGGCCGCCCCAAGCGCACTGATCGCCACCTCGGGGGCAGCGAACGCAGTGAGCGTGGGGGCCGTTTCATTTCAGGCCCGGGACGCCGCAACGGAGAAGCTGGGGGCGGCCGCGGCGCGATACAATGCCGCCCATGACACGCAAAACCCGTATTCAGCCGATCGAGCACGCCGACGACGACGCCGGCCACGGCTACGATCGCCCCAGCAAATCCCAGTTGAAGCGCGAAATGCACGCGCTGCAGGAACTCGGCCAGGCGCTCGTCGACCTGCCGAAGGATGCGCTCAAGCGCATGCCGATACCCGAAGACCTCGCGGACGCGGTGCGCGAGGCGCGCCGCATCACCGATCACGAAGGCAAGCGCCGCCAGCTCCAGTATGTCGGCCGCGTGATGCGCTCGCTGACCGACGACGAGACGGGCGCGCTGCGCACGGCGCTCGACGCGCAGCGCGGCGTGAACAAGGCCGCGACGGCCCGCCTGCACTGGATCGAACGCACCCGCGAGAAGCTGCTCGCCGACGACGACGCGCTGACCGAATTCGTGCGCCAGCATCCGGACGCCGACGTGCAGGAAGGCCGCACGCTGATCCGCAATGCCCGCAGGGAGGCGCAGCAGAACAAGCCGCCGCGCTACTACCGCGAGCTGTTCCAGTGGATCAAGACCGCGAGCGGCGCGCCTGGCGCGGACGACGAGGAAGTCGAGTCCGCCGGAGACGATCATGACGACGACGCGTAACCATCCCGACGAGCTGGTGGTCGGCCTCGTGTCGATCAGCGACCGCGCGAGCACCGGCGTCTACGAGGACAAGGGCATTCCGGCGCTGCAGGACTGGCTCGCCGCCGCGCTGAGCTCGCCGTGGCGCGCCGAGACGCGGCTGATCCAGGACGACCCCGCGACGATCTCCGCGACGCTCGTCGAGCTGGTCGACACGGCCGGCTGCGACCTCGTGCTGACGACGGGCGGCACCGGCCCCGCGCGCCGCGACGTGACGCCCGAGGCGACGCTCGCGGTGGCGACGAAGGAAATGCCGGGATTCGGCGAGCAGATGCGGCAGATCAGCCTGAATTTCGTGCCGACCGCGATCCTGTCGCGGCAGGTCGCGGTGATCCGCGAGACGGCCGACCATGCGGCGCTGATCATCAACCTGCCGGGCCAGCCGAAATCGATCAAGGAAACCCTCGAAGGGCTGCGCGACGCGGACGGCCGGGCCACCGTGCCCGGCATCTTCGCCGCGGTGCCCTACTGCGTCGACCTGATCGGCGGTCCGTACATCGAGACCAACGCCGCGGTGGTCGCGGCATTCCGGCCGAAGAGCGCGCAGCGCGCGCCGCGCTGACGCGGCGCGGCGGAGCGAGCCGGCCCGCTCAGGCGGCCGGCGCGGATTCGCCGGCGGGCGCCGGCGTGGCCGGGATCAGGAAATGCTCGCGGTAGTACTTCAGCTCGTCGATCGACTCGTGGATGTCGGCCAGTGCCGTATGCATCGCGCGCTTCTGGAAGCCCTTGTAGATCGCCGGCTGCCAGCGGCGGCACAGCTCCTTGAGCGTGCTGACGTCGAGGTTGCGGTAGTGGAAGAAGCGCTCGAAGTCCGGCATCCAGCGCGCCATGAAGCGGCGGTCCTGGCAGATCGAGTTGCCGCACATCGGCGACTTGCCGGGCGACACGTACTGCGCGAGGAACGCCTGGAGCTGCGCGGCGGCGTCCGCTTCGGTCACGGTCGATGCGCGCACGCGGTCGATCAGGCCCGAGCGGCCGTGCGTGCTCTTGTTCCAGTCGTCCATCTTCGCGAGCGTCTCGTCGCTCTGGTGGATCGCGAACACCGGGCCTTCGACCGCGATCTCGAGCGTCGAATTGGTCACGACGACCGCGATCTCGATGATGCGGTCGTTATCCGGGTCGAGGCCCGTCATTTCCATGTCGAGCCAGACGAGATTCAGCTCGTTGCGCACGAGTTCGGGCTGGCTGGCGGAAGTGGGGGTATCGGTCATGAGTCATCCTGGAAAATGGCGGACGGCGCGCGGCGCCGCCCCGGCGGCCGGTTTCGCGTCAGCGGGCCCGGTCCGCAAGAACATATAATTCTCGCATAGAACCCTTTGGCGCCTTCGATGTCACCTTTTTCGTTCACCCTGCTGTTCGCGCTCGCCGTGCTCGCGATGGTCGTCACCAAGCTGTGGCTCGCGTCGCGGCAGATCCGCTTCGTCGCCGCGCACCGCAACAGCGTGCCTGCCCGGTTCAGCGCCACCATCCCGCTGAACGCCCACCAGCGCGCGGCCGACTATACGGTCGAGCGCACCCGGCTGACGATGCTCGAAATCGTCGTCAGCGCGGCCGTGCTGGTCGGCCTCACGCTGCTCGGCGGCGTCGGCGCGCTCGATGCGCTGCTGTCCGGCTGGCTCGGCCGCGGCTACGGGCAGCAGGTCGCGCTCGTCGCGGCGGTGTTCGCGATCACGAGCGTGGTCGACGTGCCGTTCGAGTATTACCGCCAGTTCGGCATCGAGCAGCGCTTCGGCTTCAACCGGATGGCGAAGCGGCTGTTCTTCACCGACATGCTGAAGAACGTGCTGCTCGGCGCCGCGCTCGGCCTGCCGCTGCTGTTCGTCGTGCTGTGGCTGATGAACCAGGCCGGCAGCCTGTGGTGGCTGTGGACGTGGATCGTCTGGGTCGCGTTCCAGATGCTCGTGCTGCTGATCTACCCGAGCTTCATCGCCCCGCTCTTCAACAAGTTCGAGCCGCTGAAGGACGACGCGCTGCGCGCGCGCATCGAGTCGCTGATGAAGCGCTGCGGCTTCGCGGCAAAGGGCCTGTTCGTGATGGACGGCAGCCGCCGGTCCGCGCACGGGAACGCTTACTTCACCGGCTTTGGCGCGTCCAAGCGGATCGTGTTCTTCGACACGCTGCTCGCACGCCTGTCCGGCGAGGAAATCGAGGCCGTGCTCGCGCACGAGCTCGGCCATTTCAAGCGCCGCCACGTGATGAAACGCATGCTCGTGTCGTTCGTGCTGAGCCTCGCGCTGCTCGCGCTGCTCGGCTGGCTCGCGCAGCGCGTATGGTTCTACACGGGGCTCGGCGTCACGCCGTCGCTCGACACCAGCAACGCCGGCGCGGCGCTCGTGCTGTTCTTCCTCGCGATCCCGGTGTTCCTGTTCTTCGCGACGCCGATCGGCAGCCTCACGTCGCGCAAGCACGAATTCGAGGCGGACGCGTTCGCCGCCAGCCAGACCGACGCGCAGGATCTCGTCAGCGCGCTCGTGAAGCTGTACGAGGACAACGCGTCGACGCTGACGCCCGACCCGGTCTACACGGCCTTCTACTATTCGCACCCGCCCGCGTCGCAGCGGATCGACCGGCTGCTGCAGCACGCATGAGCCGGCCGACCTCCCCCCGCAAGCCGGCCCCGCGCGCCTCGGGCGCGGAACGCGCCGAAGGCCGCGTGATCGCGGCGCATGGCCGCCACTACATCGTCGCGCCCGACGAAGGCGGCCCGATGCTGCAGTGCTTCCCGCGCGGCAAGAAGAGCGACATCGCAGTCGGCGACCGCGTCGCCTACGAGCGCACGTCCGCCGACCAGGGTGTGATCGTCGAGATCGGCGAGCGCCGCAACCTGCTGTATCGCTCCGACCAGTTCAAGTCGAAGCTGTTCGCGGCCAACCTCGACCAGTTGCTGATCGTGCTCGCGACCGAGCCCTATTTCAGTGAGGACCTGCTCGGGCGTGCGCTGATCGCCGCGGAGGCGAACGACCTGAAGCCGCTCGTCGTGCTGAACAAGATCGACGTCGAGGCCGCGCTGCCGGTCGCCCGCGAACGGCTCGCGCCGTATCGCGCGCTCGGCTACGACGTGCTGGAACTGTCGGTCAAGGGCGCGCCCGATGATGCGCGCGCGCAGCTGATGCCGCATCTCGCGCGCCACTCGACGATCCTGCTCGGCCAGTCGGGGATGGGCAAGTCGACGCTCGTGAACCTGCTCGTGCCCGACGCCGAAGCCGCGACACGCGAGATCTCGGCGGCGCTGAACAGCGGCCGGCACACGACGACGTTTACGCGGCTTTATCCGCTGCCCGGCAGCGACGGTGCGCTGATCGATTCGCCGGGCTTCCAGGAATTCGGCCTCTATCATCTGACGGAAGGCCGTCTCGAGCGCGCGTTCCCGGAGTTCCGCCCGCTGCTCGCGGACTGCCGTTTCTATAATTGTCATCATCTGCACGAGCCGGGCTGCGCGATCCTGGGAGCCGTCGCCGACGGCCGTATCGCGCCGTCGCGGCATGCGTTGTACGCGCAACTGGTGCACGAGGCGAGCCAGGTCGTGCGGTGACGTCCGGGGAGCGGCCGCCCTCCCCTGCGCAATGCCCGTTGCCCGGCCATCACCGACAGGAGCCATGATGCGTTTCAAGGCGCCGGATCTCGCGACCGCGCAGCATTGGGCCAACGTCCTCGAAGCGGCCGGCATCGGCTGCGAGCTGCACAACCGCTATGCGACAGGTGCACTCGGCGGCCTGCCGGCCGATGCGTGCGCGCCCGAGGTCTGGCTCGACGACGAACGCGACGAAGCACTTGCGCGGCGCCTCCTCGACGCCGCATCGCGCGGTCCGGCCGCCGGCGCGACGCCCTGGCGTTGCCCGCAGTGCGGCGAGTCGCTCGAAGCGCAATTCACCGCCTGCTGGCGTTGCGGCGCGGTGCGCGACCCGCGCGACGGCTGATGCACAGCAAAAAGGCCGGCGTCGAGCCGGCCTTGTGCATTCCGTTCCGGGCCCTGCGTCAGGACACCCAGACCGCGATCGTCAGCATCAGCAGCAGGATCATCCACAGAATCACCGCGCGCCACACGAGGCCGACGGCCGACTGAAGCGTGCGCGGCGTGCAATCGTCGCCCACCGTCAACGGGCCGCTGTCGCCGACCGCCAGCGCGTCGAGGCTCGACGGCTCGGCGAGCGGCCCGGCCAGCCGCGCGCCGAGCGCGCCGCTGCCTGCTGCCAGCAGCACGCCGTCGTTCGGGTCGGGCCACTGGCGCGTGTGGTTGCGCCACGCGTAGATCGCATCCTCGAAGTTGCCGACGATCGCGAAGCCCAGCGCGGTCAGCCGCGAGGGCACCCAGTCGATCACGAAGAACGCGCGCTGCGCGAACGTCGAGAAGGCCGCGGTGCGGTCGTCGGCCGGCGTCGACCAGCTGCGCGCCAGGTATTCGGAAATGCGATACAGCACCGCGCCCGCCGGGCCAAGCGGCAGCACGTACCAGAAGAACACGCCGAACACGTGGCGATGCGACGCGACGACCGCATGGATCAGCGTATGGCGGACGATCTCGCCGACCGGCATGTCGACCGTGTCGATGCCCGTCCACTCGTGCAGGATTTCGCGCGCGCGCGGCACGTCGTCGTTGTTGAGCGCGAGGTGGATATCGGTGAAGTAATGGCTGAACTGGCGGAAACCGAGCGTGAAATACACGACTGCGACGTTCCACAGGAAGGCGAGCACGAAGCTCACCTTGTACAGCAGGAAATAGATCAACGCGACGACCAGCACCCACGGCAGCACGACCGCGAGCCACGCAAGGATGCCGTGCTTCTGCTTGCCTGCGTCGAGGCCATGCGCGACGGTTTCCGCATGAAACTGAAACAGGGCGAACACCGGATTGCTCGGCGACAACGCGCGGACCTGTTCGATGATGAGGGCGAGAAGAACCGAAAAGAAAGTCATGCGTGGCGCCGTCTTCGGGTTATGTCATTTTTTGCATAACGATAGCACAGCGTAAGCCGGACATGGCTGCCGACGCCCGCGGCCGGCTGCCGGCCGCGCGCGCGAAACGGCGTGCGCGCTCATTTCGCGGCCAAGAAGCGGTACAGATTGCGCAACATGGCGGCAGTTGCGCCCCAGATGAAGTAATCCCCGCCCTCGTCGCCGCGCGGATAAGGCATCGCAAAAAAACGACGCTCTCCGCCGTCCCAACGGAATAGGCGGATCTGATGGTTCGCCGGATTCATCAGGAACGCGAGCGGCACTTCGAAGATCTCGGCGACTTCGAACGTATCCGCCTGCACGGTGAACGGTGGATGCACGAGACCGACGACCGGCGTCACGCAAAAGCCGGTGCCCGTCAGGTAGTCCGGCAACGCACCAAGGATCTCGACCTGCTCGCCGGCGAGCCCGATCTCCTCCTTCGCCTCGCGCAACGCCGTCGCGGTCGCGTCGCGGTCGAACGGCTCGCGCCGGCCGCCGGGAAAGCTGACCTGTCCGGCATGATCGTTCAGGTGGTCGGCGCGCTGCGTGAGCAGCACGGTCAGGCCGGCTTCACGGACGACGAGCGGCACGAGCACGGCCGCGCTGCGCAGATCGACGCCTTCCGCTACACGGGATTCGTAGGGTTCGACGGTCCATTCGAGCTGACGCGCGAAGCGGTCGCGCATGCCGGATGGCGTCATCCGTTCGTGATCGATGGGCGGCAGGCCGGCGCTGGTGCCTTCGACCGGCTGCACTTCGGGATTGATGATGAGGCGGCGAGTCAACGGGGGCTCTCTTGATTCGAGTCGATATGAGCGTATTGTCGCGCCAGAATGAAAAAAGCACCCGGGTGGGTGCTTTTTCCTTACAGCTCTTACGCCTGGACAGCTGCTGCGCGATCCTTCGACACCAGCTTTTCCTTGATTCGAGCCGACTTGCCCGAACGCTCGCGCAGGTAGTACAGCTTCGCGCGACGCACGTCGCCGCGACGCTTCACGACGATGCTCGCCAGCAGCGGCGAGTAGGTCTGGAACGTACGCTCAACGCCTTCGCCCGACGAGATCTTGCGGACGATGAACGCCGAATTGAGGCCACGGTTGCGCTTCGCGATCACGACGCCTTCGTAAGCCTGAACGCGCTTGCGGGTACCTTCAACCACGTTCACGTTCACGATCACCGTGTCGCCCGGAGCGAATTCGGGGATCGTCTTGCCTGCGAGCGCGCGCTCGATTTCTTCCTGCTCAAGCTTTGCAATCAGATTCATCACTGACTCCTAAAACCATCTTGTCGGCGTTTGCACCCGCCCGTTTCCAGGCCCGGCCCCGATAGAGGATGGATTCACATCAGGCGCCGCGCACGCATGCACGGCACCGCCAATTCCCGCCCGCGAGCACCGCCTCAGGAGGCGTTCTTCGCTTCGCGTGCGAGGTTCGCGAGCCACGCCTCGTCGGCACGGCTCAGCAACTTGTCGCGACGCGCCCGATCGATCAGATCCGGACGCTTCAGCCACGTATTCTTCAAGGCTTCCTGGCGCCGCCAGCGCTCGATTTCGGCATGATGGCCGCCGAGCAGCACGTCCGGCACGCGCACGCCCTCGTATTCCTCGGGCCGCGTGTAATGCGGACAATCGAGCAGACCGCCGACGAAGCTGTCCTGCACGGCCGACTGCGCATCGTTCAGCACGCCGGGCAGCAGGCGCACGACCGCATCCATCATCGCCATCGCCGGCAGTTCGCCGCCTGACAGCACGAAATCGCCGAGGCTGATTTCCTCGTCGACGCAGCGGTCGAGCAGGCGCTGGTCGATCGCTTCGTAGCGGCCGCACAGCACGATGACGCCCGGCTCCTGCGCCATCCGCACGACACGTTCGTGCGTGAGTGGCGCGCCCTGCGGCGACATCATCACCACGCGCGAGCTCGCGACGCCCTGCTCCGCCTGCGCCGCCTTCGCGGCGCCGATCGCAGCCTCGAGCGGCTTCGCCAGCATCACCATGCCCGGACCACCACCGTAGGGCCGATCATCGACCGTGCGGTAGTTGTTCGTCGTGAAGTCACGCGGGTTCCAGGTGCGCAGCCCGAAGCTGCCCTGCTTCACGGCCCGGCTGGTGATACCCCAGTCGGTCAGCGCGCGGAACATTTCGGGAAAGAGCGTGACGACATCGAACTGCACCGCGCTCTCCGTGACCTGGTTCATTTAATAATCGGCTTCCCAGTCGACGACGATGCGACGCGCCGCCTGATCGACCGTTTTGACGTACACGCCGACGAACGGGATCAACCGCTCGGCAGGCGCCGGCTGGCCGTCTTTCCCGGTCGCCGGATATTCGATGCGCATGATCGAATGCGCGCCGTTGTCGATCATCCCGATCACTTTCCCGAGCGCCACCGATTGCTCGTTGACGACGTCGAGACCGATCAGGTCGACCCAGTAGAACTCGTCTGCGTCCAGCGCCGGAAAATCCTCCCGGCGCACGGACACGCGAAAGCCGCGCAAAGCCAGCGCGGCATCGCGATCGCCCAGACCGGCGAGATGCGCGACGACCGTGTCGCCGTGCGTCTTCGCCTGCGTGATGCGGACGGCATGCCGCTCCGCACCTTTTTCCAGCCACCAGCGGCGCGCGTTGAGCAGCGCGTCGCCGCCGCGACCGGCGTCAGCGTGGGTCATCACCTTGACCCAGCCCTTCAGGCCGTAGGCATCGACCACCGCTCCGACCTCGACGGCGTCGTCGGGCCAGGCCTGCACCGCTTCGAGGCTGCCCTGCTCGGCAGCCGCACCGGCGCTCGCGGCAGTACCGCGCTCGACCGGCTTGCGGACGAATGCGCCGAACGACGCTCGCCCGCGCCTTGCGTTACCGGAATCGTGACCCGCCATCAATGCACCTCACAGCCGGCACGACCGGCACACCGTGCCATGTTAGGCAGCCGGCTGCGCCTTTTGCGCTTGCTTCACGAGACGCTCGACGGTCGGCGACAGTTGCGCGCCAACGCCTTGCCAGTACGTCAGGCGATCCTGAGCGATGCGCAGCGATTCGCCCTTCGTAGCGACCGGGTTGTAGAAGCCGACGCGCTCGATGAAGCGGCCGTCACGACGGTTGCGCGAATCGGTAGCAACGATGTTGTAGAACGGGCGCTTCTTCGAGCCGCCGCGAGCCAGACGGATGATAACCATATGAAATCCTTCGGGAAAACCGGGTTCGAAACTACTGAAACGTGCGATTATAGCTGGAAACCAGAGGCACAACAAACACTTACGCGCAAAAAATCTGCGAACGCCCGACCGTCGGGCATACAATCGGCCTGTCCAGGACCGTCCGCCGCCCCGCCATGCCGACGCTTCGCGCCGTGGCGCGCCGCGCGCAGCGCTGCGTTGCGGCGCTTGTTGCCGGCGTCGCCTGTCTCGCCCCCGCAACGACGTTCGCCGCAGACCTGCCGGTAAACGAACTCGTCGTGCCGCCCGGTTTCCATGTGTCGCTGGTCACCGATGCGGTGCCGGCTGCCCGGGAAATGGCGTGGTCGCCGCGCGGCATCCTGTATGTCGGCACCCGCGAGGGCCGCGTGCACGCCCTCGTGATGCGGGAGGGCCAGATCAGCGCGCATTACGTGATCGCGTCCGGGCTCGACATGCCGGTCGGCGTCGCCTACCGGGACGGCGCATTGTACGTGTCGGCCGTATCGCGCATTGTGCGCCTCGACCGCATCGACGACCAGCTTGCCGCGCCGCCGAAGCCCGTGGTCGTCACCGACGCGCTGCCGACCGAGCACCATCACGGCTGGAAATTCATCGCGTTCGGGCCGGACGGCAGGCTGTACGTGCCGACCGGCGCACCATGCAACGTGTGCCTCGCCGACCGCAACCGGTTCGCGATCATCGCGCGGATGAATCCGGACGGCAGTCACCGGGAGGTGGTCGCGCGCGGCGTGCGCAATACGGTCGGATTCGCGTGGCATCCGGACACGGGCGAGCTGTGGTTCACCGACAACGGCCGCGACTGGATGGGCGACGACGTGCCGGACGACAAGCTCAACCGCGCGCCGCACGCGGGCCTCGACTTCGGCTTCCCCTATTGCCACGGCGGCGACACGCCCGACCCCGAGTACGGCAGCCAGGACGCGTGCCGCCACTACACCGGCCCGGTGCTGAAGCTCGGCGCGCATGTTGCCTCGCTCGGCATGCGCTTCTATACCGGTTCGATGTTTCCGGCCGCGTATCGCAACAACATCTTCATCGCCGAACACGGCTCGTGGAACCGCAGCACCAAGGTCGGTTATCGCGTGATGCGCGTCGTGGCATCCGCCGACGGCAGCCACGCGCGGCAAACGCCGTTCGTGACCGGCTGGCTGCGGCCCGACGGCACCGTGTGGGGCCGCCCGGCCGACGTGCTGGCGCTGCCCGATGGCTCGCTGCTCGTCAGCGACGACTACGCGGGCGCGATCTACCGCATCACCTATGCGGCACCTTGACGCAGGGCGGGGATGACCGCCTCCACCACTGCATCGTAGAATGCGTGCCGGGCTGCGCGCCCGCGCCGCGTCTCCAGCGGCCCATTCCAACGACCCATTTCAACTGCATTAAGCCCGCCCATCCATGTCCAGCAGCAGCAGCACCGCCCCGATCCGCCGCTTCCGCTCCAAGACGCTTACTGCCGCCCTCGCATTCCTGTTCGGCTCGATCGGCGCGCATCGCTTTTATCTGTACGGCTTTCGGGACGTCTATGGCTGGGCCCACCTGCTCGCGACGATCGTCGGCATCCCCGGCTTTTTGCTGCTCGCCGCGACCCAGCGCACCGCCGGCCTCGGCTGGGGACTGGCGCTGCCCGGCGCGATTTCGCTGCTGGCGGCCTTCCTTGCGGCCATCGTCTACGGCCTGCGTCCGGATGAAAAATGGGATGCGCAATTCAATGCGGACACCGGCAAGCACAGCCGTTCCGGCTGGACGGTGATCTTCGTCGTGATCTTCTCGCTGCTGATCGGCGCGTTCCTGCTGATGACCGCGCTCGCCCTCTCGTTCCAGACATATTTCGAGTCGCAGGTCGAAGCGGCCAAGCAGATCTCGCAATAAACAAACAGGAGCAACGCGCCGGGCGCCCGCCGCGCTGGCGGCGTCTCGCTCCATCCGACGGCGCACCGGAAACTAGAAAAGACTCAACTGCATGTCGTCGCGCGACATCGAACCGGCTGCCCGCGCGTTTGATCGCGGGGTGGCCGCCTTCCCGATCTCCGGCCTGCTGATGGCCGCCCCCGGATGGCCGGCCCCCGGATGGCCGGCCCCTCTAAACTGCGACAGATCGAGAATGCCGTTCGTGCGCTCGTTCAGCCCAAGCCGCTTGACCGCCTGGCGAAAGCGCTGCTTCAGCAGATCCGCCCAGATCCCTTCGCCCTTCATCCGCTTGCCGAAATCCGAGTCGTAGTCCTTGCCGCCGCGCATGTCGCGCACCCGGTTCATCACGCGCTCCGCACGATCCGGGAAATGCGCGGTCAGCCAGTTCCTGAACAGCGGCGCAACTTCCCACGGCAGCCGCAAGATGATGTAGCTCGCGTGCGTCGCGCCCGCTTCCGCGCACGCTTCGAGCACCCGCTCGAGGTCCGGCTCGGTGACGAACGGAATCACCGGCGCGATGCTCACGCCGACCGGCACGCCCGCGTCGCGCAGCGCGCGGATCGTGCGCAGCCGGCGGGCCGGCGTCGCCGCGCGCGGCTCGAGCGTGCGCGCAAGATCCGCGTCGAGCGTCGTGATCGTGACCGCCGCCATCACCTGCCCGCGCGCCGCCATCGGCGCCAGCAAGTCGAGATCGCGCTCGATCAGCGACGATTTCGTGATCGCGGCAAACGGCAGCCCGTGATCGTGCATGACCTGAATCACGCTGCGCGTGATGCGCAGATCCCGCTCGACCGGCTGGTACGCATCGGTATTGACGCCGAGCGCGATCGGCTCCGGCACATAGCGCTTTCTGGAAATCTCGCGCTCGAGCAGTTCGGCCGCGTTGACCTTCGCATAGATGCGGCTCTCGAAATCGAGCCCCGGCGACAGGCCGAGATAGCTATGAGTCGGCCGCGCGAAGCAATAGATGCAGCCATGCTCGCAGCCGCGATACGGATTGAGCGACACGCTGAACGGAATGTCGGGCGACTGGTTGCGCGTGAGGATGCTGCGCGCCCGCTCCTCGAATACCTGCGTGCGCAGCGGGGCCGGCAAATCGGCATCGTCCGCCTCGTGCGTCCAGCCGTCGTCGACCGCCTCACGAAGCGCCGTCTCGTATCGCCCCTGCAGGTTGTCGACCGCCCCGCGCCCCTTGCGCGGTGTCGGCGGCGCAACCGGAAATTCATTGTCGGATCGATCGTCCATCTCCCCACCCAGTCACCTGCCCTCAATACTGGATATTTATACAGTATTGAGGGCAGCGTGCCAAGGGCGGGATAAGAGCGAGGCAAGGAATCTATTCGTCGACCGAAATCGTCAGCGTCTCCTTGATTTCCTCCATCACGACATAGCTCTTCGACTGCACCGCGCCCGGCAGCTGCAGCAGGATGTCGCCGAGCAGCTTGCGGTAGTCGGCCATCTCGCCGATCCGCGCCTTGATCAGGTAGTCGAAATCGCCCGACACGAGATGGCACTCGAGCACCTCGTCGATCTTCATCACTTCCCGGCGGAACTGCTCGAACATGTTGCCGCCCTTGTGACCGAGCGTGATCTCGACGAATACGAGCAGCGCCGCGCCGAGCTGGGCCGGATCGACCCGCGCGTGATAGCCGGTGATCACGCCGTCGCGCTCCATGCGTCGCACCCGCTCGATGCACGGCGTCACGGTCAGTCCGACCTGCTCGGCGAGATCCTTCATCGCCATCCGGCCGTCGTTCTGGAGCAGTTTGAGGATGCGCCGGTCGAGCTTGTCGAGCGTGCGTACCGGCTGGCGTTGCGTTCTCATTTGTTTATGCTGAAAAGCCAAAAAATACGATAACAAAAACTGCACATTCGACAATACCATAGCGCAAAAAACTAGATCAGCTAGAGGTTACACGGAGCCGCGGGTGCATCCGGCCTCGATCTGGTCCTTCCATCTGGAGCAGCTATGCGAGTCGTCGTTCTGGGCAGCGGTGTAGTGGGCGTGGCAAGCGCGTATTACCTCGCGCGCGCCGGTCATGAAGTCACGGTGATCGACCGGGAGGCCGGCCCGGCGCTCGAGACGAGCTTCGCGAACGCGGGCCAGATCTCGCCCGGCTACGCGGCGCCCTGGGCCGCGCCCGGCGTGCCGCTGAAGGCGGTCAAGTGGATGTTCGAGAAGCACGCGCCGCTTGCGATCCGCCTCGACGGCACCCGCTTCCAGTTGCAATGGATGTGGCAGATGCTGCGCAACTGCACGGCCGAGCGCTATGCAGTGAACAAGGGCCGCATGGTCCGTCTCGCCGAATACAGCCGCGATTGCATCCAGGCGCTGCGCGCCGACACGGGCATCGAGTACGAAGGCCGCACGGGCGGCACGCTGCAACTGTTCCGCACGCAGCAGCAGCTCGACGGCGCGGCGAAGGACATCGCGGTGCTGCAGGACGCGAACGTGCCGTTCGAGCTGCTGTCGCCGGCCGAGCTGAAGAACGCCGAACCGGCGCTTGCTGCGGTGTCGCACAAGCTGACGGGCGGCCTGCGCCTGCCGGGCGACGAAACCGGCGACTGCCAGCTGTTCACGACGCGCCTCGCCGCGCTCGCCGAAGGGCTCGGCGTCAAGTTCCGCTACAACACGCCGATCGACGCGCTCGCGGTTGCCGGCGGCAAGATCGCCGGCGTGCAGTGCGGCGGCGAGATGGTGCGCGCTGACACGTATGTCGTCGCGCTCGGCTCGTACTCGACCCGCTTCATCTCGAACCTGATGAAGATTCCGGTGTATCCGCTCAAGGGCTACTCGATCACCGCGCCGATCGTCGACGAAGCGGCCGCGCCGGTGTCGACCGTGCTCGACGAGACGTACAAGATCGCGATCACGCGTTTCGACCAGCGCATCCGCGTCGGCGGGATGGCGGAAATCGTCGGCTTCGACAAGCGCCTGCGCGACGCGCGCCGCGAAACGCTCGAAATGTGCGTGAACGATCTGTTCCCGGGCGGCGGCGATACGTCGAAGGCGACGTTCTGGACCGGCCTGCGCCCGATGACGCCGGACGGCACGCCGATCGTCGGTCGCACGCCGGTGTCGAACCTGTTCCTGAACACCGGCCACGGCACGCTCGGCTGGACGATGTCGTGCGGCTCCGGCCAGCTGCTCGCCGACCTGATTTCCGGCAAGCAGCCGGCGATCCAGGCGGACGACCTGTCGGTGCACCGTTACCTGAAGGACGTGGCAGGCCAGCCGCGCCCCGCTTACGCGTAAGCCGCACCGCTCTCAATCAAGCAAAAAGGCGCCCTCGGGCGCCTTTTTGCATTGCATCCTGCATCAGCGTCAGAACTGCTCTTCCGTCAACGCGAGCACGCCCTCGCCGCCCTTCGCGCCGACGATCGACGCTTCGAACCCGCCCGCCTGCACCAGGATGTGTTCCGCAAAGAACTGCGCAATCGCGATCTTCGCGTCGTAGAACGCCGGATCGGTCGCGCGGTTCGCCTGCGCCGCCACCAGCGCGCGTGCCATCTGCCACCCGCACAGCACCACGCCCGCCAGCTTCAGGTACGGCACGCTGCCCGCGAACACCGCGTTCGGGTCCTGCTTCGTGTTCGCCACCACATAATCGACCACCGCCGACAGCGACAGCGCGCCCTTCTCCAGCTGCGCCTTCATCGACGCCGCCGCCGCACCGTCGAGCTGGCCCAGCGCGTCGACCGTCCGACCGATCTCGCCGAGCAGCGCCTTCGCCACCGCGCCGCCGTCGCGCACCGTCTTGCGGCCGACCAGGTCGTTCGCCTGGATCGCCGTCGTCCCTTCGTAGATCGCCAGGATCCGCGCGTCGCGGTAGTACTGCGCGGCCCCCGTCTCCTCGATGAAGCCCATCCCGCCGTGCACCTGCACGCCCAGGCTCGCGACGTCGTTCACCATCTCCGTGCTCCAGCCCTTCACGACCGGCACCAGGTATTCGTAGATGGCCTGATGGCGCGCGCGCGTCGCCTCGTCCGCATGGCGGTGCGCGATGTCGCTGTGCGCGGCCGCCACATAGGCCAGCGCCCGCGCGCCTTCGGTCAGCGCGCGCATCGTGCCGAGCATCCGGCGCACGTCCGGGTGCTGGATGATCGCCACCGACTGCTTTGCAGAGCCGTCCACCGGCCGGCTCTGCACGCGCTCCTTCGCGAACGCCGCCGCCTTCTGGTATGCGCGGTCGGCCACGCCGATCCCCTGCATCCCGACGCCGAAGCGCGCCGCGTTCATCATGATGAACATGTATTCGAGGCCGCGGTTCTCCTCGCCGACCAGGTAGCCGACCGCGCCGCCGTGGTCGCCGTACTGCAGCACCGCGGTCGGGCTCGCCTTGATGCCGAGCTTGTGCTCGATCGACACGCAGTGCACGTCGTTGCGCGCGCCGAGGCTGCCGTCGTCGTTGACGAGGAACTTCGGCACGATGAACAGCGAAATCCCCTTCACGCCTTCCGGTGCGTTCGGCGTGCGCGCCAGCACCAGGTGGACGATGTTGTCCGCCATGTCGTGCTCGCCCCACGTGATGAAGATCTTGGTGCCGAACACCTTGTACGACCCGTCGCCCTGCGGCTCGGCGCGCGAGCGCACCAGCGCGAGGTCGGAGCCGGCCTGCGGCTCGGTCAGGTTCATCGTGCCGGTCCATTCGCCCGAGATCAGCTTCGGCACGTAGCGCTGCTTCTGCTCGTCGGTGCCCGCGGTCAGGAGCGCCTCGATCGCGCCGTCGGTCAACAGCGGACACAGCGCGAACGACAGGTTCGCCGCGTTCAGCATCTCGATGCACGGCGTCGCGATCAGCTTCGGCAGCCCCTGGCCGTCATACTCGGCCGGATGCTGCAGCCCCTGCCAGCCGCCTTCGACGAACTGGCGGAACGCTTCCTTGAAGCCCGGCGTCGCGGTCACGACGCCGTCCTTCCAGCTGCTCGGCTCGCGGTCGCCGTCGACGTTCAGCGGCGCCAGCACTTCGCCGCAGAACTTCGCGGATTCGTCGAGCACCGCCTGCGCGGTGTCGAAGCCCGCGTCCTCGAAACCCGGCAGCTGCGCGACGGCGTCGATGCCGGCCAGTTCCTTCAGCACGAACAGCATGTCCTTGACCGGTGCGATGTAGCTCATGTTGCTCCTCCTTATTCTTCTGCTGATGGCGTAAAAAAAGGGGCGCTCGTCGCGCCCCTCGTCTCGTGTGCTTACCGCTGAAGCGTCACACTGCGTCAGCCGAGCTCGTTCACGA
This sequence comes from Burkholderia ubonensis subsp. mesacidophila, assembly GCF_002097715.1. NCBI lineage: Bacteria > Pseudomonadati > Pseudomonadota > Betaproteobacteria > Burkholderiales > Burkholderiaceae > Burkholderia > Burkholderia ubonensis. The sequence goes on along the minus strand of NZ_CP020737.1, from coordinate 1,132,423 downwards.
GCTCCGGCACGAGCGTGAACAGATCGCCGACGAGCCCATAGTCCGCGACGCTGAAGATCGGCGCTTCCGGATCCTTGTTGATCGCGACGATCACCTTCGAATCCTTCATGCCCGCCAGGTGCTGGATCGCGCCCGAGATGCCGACCGCGATGTACAGCTGCGGCGCGACGATCTTGCCGGTCTGGCCAACTTGATAATCGTTCGGCACGTAGCCCGCATCGACTGCGGCGCGCGATGCGCCCAGCGCCGCCTGCAGCTTGTCGGCCAGCGGCTCCAGCACCTTCGTGTAGTTCTCGCCGCTGCCCAGACCTCGGCCGCCCGACACGATGATGCTTGCCGACGTCAGCTCCGGACGGTCCAGCTTCGTCACTTCACGGCTCACGAACTGCGACTTGCCTGCGTCTGCCGCGGCTTCGATCTTCTCGACCGCTGCGCTGCCGCCTTCGGCCGCAACCGGATCGAAGCCCGTCGCGCGCACCGTGATCACCTTGACCGGATCGCTCGATTGCACGGTCGCGATTGCGTTGCCCGCGTAGATCGGCCGCTCGAACGTGTCGGCCGAATCGACCGCCGTGATGTCCGAGATCTGCGCGACGTCGAGCTTCGCCGCGATGCGCGGCGCGATGTTCTTGCCGTAGGCGGTCGCCGGCGCGAGGATGTGCGAGTAATCCTTCGCGATGTTCAGCGCGGTCGCCTCGACGTTTTCCGCGAGGCCTGCGGCCAGTTGCGGCGCGTCGGCCAGCAGCACCTTGCTGACGCCTGCGATCTTCGCCGCCGCATCCGCAGCGGCTTGTGCGTTGTGGCCCGCGACCAGCACGTGAATGTCGCCGCCGATCTTCTGCGCCGCCGCCACCGTGTTCAGCGTCGCTGCCTTGATCGACGCGTTGTCGTGTTCTGCAATCACCAGAATCGTCATTTCTTTCCGCTCCCTCTTACAGCACCTTGGCTTCGGTCTTCAGCTTCTCGACCAGCGTCTTCACGTCCGGCACCTTCACGCCGGCTGCGCGCTTCGGCGGCTCGACCACCTTCAGCGTCTTCAGGCGCGGCGCGACGTCGACCCCGAGGTCTTCCGGCTTCACCGTGTCCAGCGGCTTCTTCTTCGCCTTCATGATGTTCGGCAGCGTCACGTAGCGCGGCTCGTTCAGGCGCAGGTCGGTCGTGACCACGGCCGGCAGCGTCAGCGACAGCGTTTCCGCGCCGCCGTCGACTTCACGTGCAACGGTCGCACGGCCGTCGGCGATCGTCACCTTCGACGCAAACGTCGCCTGCGGCAGGCCCGCCAGCGCAGCCAGCATCTGGCCGGTCTGGTTCGAATCGTCGTCGATCGCCTGCTTGCCGAGGATCACCAGCTGCGGCTGCTCCTTGTCGACCAGCGCCTTCAGGATCTTCGCGACCGCGAGCGGCTCGACGCTGTCGTTCGATTCGACGAGGATCGCGCGATCCGCGCCGATCGCGAGCGCCGTGCGCAGCGTTTCCTGCGCTTGCGCAACCCCAACCGACACCGCGACGATTTCCGTCGCCACGCCCGCTTCCTTCAGGCGCACCGCTTCTTCAACGGCGATCTCGTCGAACGGGTTCATCGACATCTTCACGTTCGCAATGTCGACACCCGTGTTGTCCGACTTCACGCGGACCTTCACGTTGTAATCGACCACTCTTTTCACTGGCACCAGGATTTTCATGCACACGCTCCAAAGTTACGAATACGACCAGAGGCCATTCTATAGCGAGGCCTCGTGACTGCGCGGCCAAGCGGACCCATCCATTGTGGATGTCGAGGATACCGCTTCTTGGCGACACGCCAATGATAGCGAACGGTCGTTCTATTTTAAAAGAGAAAAAACCCGGACGCAAAGCCCGGGTTTTCGATCACGGCCTCTAATCGCCGCCGGGCGCCCCGTCCGCCACGCGTTACCAGGCGGCGATCACCGCGCCGCCGAATTTGCCTTCGATGAACTGCTTCACCTCGGGCGAATGATAGGCCGCGACGAGCTTCGCGACCCATGGCTTGTTCCGGTCGGCCTCGCGAATCGCGATGATGTTCGCGTACGGGCCGTTCGGACCCTCGATCGCGATCGCATCCTGTTTCGGTTTCAACCCCGCTTCCATCGCGAAGTTCGTGTTGATCGCGGCTGCGTCGACATCACCGAGCGAACGCGGGATCTGCGCGGCATCCAGTTCGACGATCTTCAGCTTCTTCGGATTGTCGACGATGTCGAGCGGCGTCGCCTTCAGCCCCGCATCCGCGCGCAGCTTCAGCAGGCCCTGCTTCTGCAGCAACAGCAGCGCGCGGCCGCCGTTGGTCGGATCGTTCGGGATCGCGATGCGCGCGCCAGGCGTCAGCTCGGCGAGCGTTTTCACGCGCTTCGAGTAGATGCCCATCGGGAACGTCACCGTCTCCGCGACCTTGATCAGCTTGTAGCCGCGATCCTTCACCTGTGCGTCGAGGTACGGCGCATGCTGGTAGCTGTTCGCATCGAGGTCGCCGGCGGCGAGCGCCGCGTTCGGCTGCACGTAGTCGGAGAATTCGACGATCCGGATGTCGAGGCCGCTCTTCGCCGCGACCTTCTTCACCGCTTCCATCACCTGCGCGTGCGGGCCGCCCGTCACGCCGACCTTGATGGTCTCGGCGCGAGCCTGCGCGCCCGCGAACAGCCCGGCCGCGCCGAGCGCCGCCGCGAACTTCAGCATGAACCGTCGTTGCATCGTCATTCCCCCAACACGTCGGATGTCGTCTTACTTGTGGCTGAGCCGTCGCACGAGCCAGTCGCCGAACGACTGCACGATCTGCACGAACACGATCAGGATCGCAACCACCGTCCACATCACTTCCGGCAGGTAGCGCTGGTAGCCGTAGCGGATCCCGAGATCGCCGAGCCCGCCGCCGCCGATCGCGCCCGCCATCGCCGAATAGCCGACAAGCGACACGAACGTGATCGTCAGCCCCGCGACGATGCCCGGCAGCGATTCCGGCAGCAGTACCTTGAACACGATCTGCGACGTCGTCGCGCCCATCGACTGCGCGGCTTCGATCAGCCCGCGGTCCACTTCGCGCAGCGCGGTCTCGACGAGGCGCGCGATGAACGGCGCGGCCGCGAGCGTCAGCGGCACGACCGCCGCCGCGGTGCCGATCGACGAGCCCGTGACGAGCCGCGTGAACGGGATCACCGCGACCAGCAGGATGATGAACGGCGTCGAGCGCACCGCGTTCACGAAGCCGCCGAGCACGCGGTTCAACGCGAGGTTCTGCAGCACGCCCTGGCGATCGGTCAGGTACAGCAGCACGCCGAGCGGCAGCCCGACGAGCGCGCCGACCACGCCCGAGATGCCGACCATGATCAGCGTCTCCCAGAACGACTGCACGAACATGTCGAACATTTCACTCAACATACGAAAGCTCCTCCACCACCACGCCTTGCTCGCGCAGGAACGCGAGCGCCTGTCCGACCTTGCCCGGCTCGCCGCCCGCGAGCACCGCGAGCGAACCGAACGCCTGGCCCTGGATCTCGTCGATCTGGCCGTGCAGGATGTTGAAATCGAGCTCGTAGCGGCGGATCGTCTCCGACAGGATCGGCTGGTCGACGCCCGACCCCGTGAACGCAAGGCGCAGCAGATGGCCGCTGCCCGTCTTGAGCCGCTCGGCGACGCGCGCCTTCAGCGCGGGCGGCAGCTCCTGCGCGATCACGTCGCCGATCAGCGCGCGCGTCACTTCGTGGCGCGGCTGCAGGAACACGTCGATGACCCGGCCTTGCTCGACCACGCGCCCGGCGTCGAGCACCGCAACGCGATCGCACACCTGCTTGATCACTTCCATCTGGTGCGTGATCAGCACGATCGTCAGACCCAGCTCGCGGTTGATGCGCTTCAGCAGGTCGAGGATCGAACGCGTCGTCTCGGGGTCGAGCGCCGACGTCGCCTCGTCGGACAGCAGCACTTTCGGCTGGCTCGCAAGCGCGCGCGCGATGCCGACGCGCTGCTTCTGGCCGCCGCTGATTTGCGCCGGATAGCGATCCTTCTGCGCCGACAGCCCGACGAGGTCGAGCAGCGGCAACACCGCCGCCTCGATCTCGGCGCGGCTCGCGCCGGCCAGCTCGAGCGGCAGCGCGACGTTGTCGAACACCGTGCGCGACGACAGCAGGTTGAAGTGCTGGAAGATCATGCCGATCTCGCGCCGCGCTTCGCGCAGTTCGCGCGTGGGCAGCAGCGTGAGGTCGCGCCCGCCGACGACGACGTTGCCTTCGGTCGGCCGGGTCAACAGGTTGATGGTGCGCACGAGCGTGCTCTTGCCTGCGCCGCTGCGGCCGATGATGCCGAACACCTCGCCCTTGGGAATCGTCAGGTTGACGTTGTGCAACGCCTCGACCCAGCCGTTCGGGCCGGGGAAGCGCTGCGACAGATTGCGTAGTTCGATCATGTAAACAAAACGGCGGACGGCTGGGGAGCAGGCCCGCCCAGTCGGCCGCCGATGGATCCGGAATAGCCGGCGATTTTACCGCAAACCCCTCATTCCCCTTAATAATCGATTCCGATCTTTTCATAACCAGGCGAAATTAGAGGAAAGCGCTGGCGCGCGGCGGCGGCGCGCCGTCTATGATCGGGAGCGCGACTACAACGATCGAAGGGGACACGCCTGATGACTGCCACCACCACCCCGGCCTCCGCGCCGGCCTCTGCGTCATCCGGCTCACCCGCCCCGCGGATGGGGCGGCTGCGCACCGCGGACGGGCTGGAACTGGCGTCGTACCGCTGGCCGGCCGGCGATGGTGCCGCCGCGCCGCGTGCGACGGTCGCGCTCGTGCATGGCCTCGCCGAGCATGCGGGGCGCTACGACGCGCTGGCGGCGCGCCTGAACGCGGCCGGCATCGACGTGCTGGCGGTCGACCTGCGCGGGCATGGCCAGTCGCCCGGCAAGCGCGCATGGGTCGAACGGTTCGACGGCTACCTGAACGATGCAGAAGCGCTCGTCGCCGAAGCTGCGCGAAGCGGCGCGCCGCTGTTCCTGATGGGGCACAGCATGGGCGGCGCCGTTGCGGCGCTGTATGCGATCGAGCGCGCGGCGGCGCGCGGCCGCGCATTCGCGGGCCTCGTGCTGTCGAGCCCGGCGCTCGCGCCGGGCCGCGACGTGCCGCGCTGGATGCTTGCGGTGAGCCGCTTCATCAGCCGCGTGTGGCCGACCTTCCCCGCGATCCGGATCGATGCGGCGCTGCTGTCGCGCGATCCGGCCGTCGTCGCGGCCAATCGCGCCGATCCGCTCGTGCATCACGGCGCGGTGCCCGCGCGCACCGGCGCGGAAATCCTCGACGCCATGGCGCGCATCGAACGGGGCCGCGGCGCGCTGCGCGTGCCGGTACTCGTCTATCACGGCACCGAGGACAAGCTGACCGAGCCGGACGGCAGCCGCGCGTTCGGCGCGCGCGTCGGCTCGCCCGACCGCACGCTCACGCTCTACGAAGGCGGCTTTCACGAAACGATGAACGACCTCGAGCGCGACCGGGTGATCGACGCGCTGATCGCGTGGCTTCACGCGCGCGCGCCGCTGCGCTGACCGGACGCCCCGCAGTCAGATCCCGGCCAGCACGCGCAGGTGCGCGACGACGCTGCGCCCGAGCGCGGACAGGTTGTAGCCGCCCTCGAGGCAGCTGACGATGCGGCCCTGCGCGTGACGGCGCGCGACCTCGACGATCTGCGCGGTCAGCCATTCGAAGTCCGCCTCGACGAGACCGAGGCCGCCGATGTCGTCTTCGCGATGCGCGTCGAAGCCCGCGGACACGAACAGCATCTGCGGCTTGAACGCATCGAGGCGCGGCAGCCAGAACATGTCGACCGCCTCGCGAATCGCCATCCCGTTGCTGCGCGCCGGCATCGGCAGGTTGACCATGTTCGGCGCCTGATGCTCGGCGCCCGAGAACGGATACAGCGGGTGCTGGAAGAAGCTGCACATCAGCACGCGCTCGTCGTTCGCGAATGCGGCTTCGGTGCCGTTGCCGTGATGCACGTCGAAGTCGACGATCGCGACGCGCTCGAGGCCATGCACGTCGAGCGCATGCCGCGCCGCGATCGCGACGTTGTTGAAGAAGCAGAAGCCCATCGCGCGTGCCGGCTCCGCGTGATGGCCGGGCGGCCGCACGCTGCAGAATGCATTGCCGTAGCGCCCCTCGATCACCGCGTCGGTCGCCGCGATCGCGGCGCCGGCCGCGCGCAGCGCCGCGCGCCACGTATTGCGGTTCATCAGCGTGTCGGGATCGATCTCGGCATAGCCGTCGGCCGGCGCCCTGCTGCGGATGTAGTCGATATGCGCCTGCGTGTGCACGCGCGCAAGCGCCGCTTCGCTCGCGAACGGCGCGGTCTCGTGCGCGATCAGGTCGTCGATGCGGCTCGCGATCAGCTGGTCCTGGATCGCCGACAAACGAGCCGGGCATTCCGGATGCCATTCCCCCATCTCGTGCAGCATGCAGTCGGGGTGCGTATAGAAGGCGGTTGCCATATAAGCGTCGTCCGCAGCGCAGGTGCGCCGCAGGTCTCCATCAATGAGGTCCATCGTCTGTCGCGAATTCGCCGCTAACTTACCACAACGGGGCGCCGGTTCGCCCCGGCGCGGCGGATGCGTCGGGTATACTGCGCCGAACACATTTGCCTTGTCCGCCCCGGTTCGTCATGAATTACAAGAAGCCTGCCGCACCCTTCTCCGCGTCGTACCGCGTTCGCCTCCCACTCGTTGCCATCGCCCTCGCCGCTGCGCTGTCCGCCATGCCGGCCGGCGCGCAGACGCGGCCGGCGGCGTCCGCCGGCACGCGCGTCGGCCAGGCCCAGCCGCAGCAGCCGACGTCGCCAGGCCAGACCTTCGAGGAAGAGATCGTCCCGCAGCGTTATGCGAACAACGCGCAGGTCGATGCATTCATCGACGAGATGGCGAGCCGCCATGCCTTCGATCCTGCCAGCCTGCGCACGCTGTTTGGGCGCGTGAGCTACTCGGCGACCGCGGTCAAGCTCGTGAAGCCCGCGCCGTCGCCGACGGTGAAGAACTGGCGCGTGTATCGCTCGCGCTTCATCGAGCCGATCCGCATCAACGCGGGCGTGAAGTTCTGGAAAGCGAACATGGCGACGCTGCAGCGCGCGTCCGAGGAATTCGGCGTGCCGCCGGAGGTGATCGTCGGCATCATCGGCGTCGAGACGATCTACGGCCGCTACATGGGCAACTTCCGCGTGCTCGACGCGCTGACGACGCTCACCTTCGATTATCCGGACACGCCGAATCGCGACAGCCGCCAGGCCACGTTCCGCAAGAACCTCGAGGACTTCCTCGTCTGGACGCGCGACAACCAGCTCGACCCGACGACCGTGCTCGGCTCGTACACGGGCGCGATCGGCATCCCGCAATTCCTGCCGAGCAGCATCCGCGAATACGCGGTCGACTACGAAGGCAACGGCCACGTCGACCTGCGCAACAGCCCGGCCGACGCGATCGGCAGCGTCGCGAACTACCTGAAGCAGCACGGCTGGGAAAACGATCGCCCGGTGGTCTGGCAGATCGCGCCCGACATCGGCAGCCAGGGCATCGCGCAAGCCGCCGCGGACGGGCAGCCGGAACCGCACTGGGCGCTGTCGCAACTGTTGCGCGCGGGCCTGACGCTCAACGAGCCGGCGATCGATATCGCCGCCGAGGCGGACACGCCGGTCACCGTGGTCGATCTGCCGTCGCCGGGACGCGCGACCGAATTCATGCTCGGCCTCAAGAATTTCTACGTGCTGACGCGCTACAACCGCAGCTTCTTCTACGCGCTCGCGGTCTACCAGCTCGGCGAGAGCGTGAAGGCGCAGATGGAGGCAACCGGCGCGCTCAGGCCCGCCGCCGCGAGCCCGCCGCAGGCCGCGCAGTAAACTCGGCCCGCCCATATGCAAGAAAGCCCCGCGATCGCGGGGCTTTTTCGTTTGATGCGAAGGCGTCTGCTCGCTTACGCGGGAAACACGCCCGTCGACAAATAGCGGTCGCCGCGGTCGCAGATGATGAACACGATCGTCGCATTCTCGACCTGGCGCGCGATGCGCATTGCGACTTCGCACGCGCCGCCCGACGAAATGCCGGCGAAGATGCCTTCGACGGCCGCAAGCTTGCGCGCCATCGCTTCGGACGCCGCCTGGCCCACGTTCTCGACGCGGTCGACGCGGCTGCGATCGAAAATCTTCGGCAGATAGGCTTCCGGCCACTTGCGGATGCCCGGGATGCGCGAGCCGTCTTCCGGCTGCGCGCCGACGATCTCGATCTTCGGGTTCTGCTCCTTCAGATATTGCGACACGCCCATGATCGTGCCGGTCGTGCCCATCGCCGACACGAAGTGCGTGATGCGGCCTTCGGTGTCGCGCCAGATTTCCGGGCCCGTCGCTTCATAATGCGCGAGCGGGTTGTCCAGGTTCGCGAACTGGTCGAGGATCACGCCCTTGCCTTCGCGCTGCATCTGCTCCGCGAGATCGCGCGCCAGCTCCATCCCGCCCTTGACCGGCGTGAGGATGATTTCCGCGCCATAGGCGGCCATGCTCTGGCGGCGTTCGACCGACAGGTCCTCCGGCATGATCAGCACCATCTTGTAGCCGCGGATCGCCGCGGCCATCGCGAGCGCGATGCCCGTGTTGCCGCTCGTCGCCTCGATCAGCGTATCCCCCGGCTTGATGCGGCCGCGCGCCTCGGCCTTGCGGATCATCGACAGCGCCGGGCGGTCCTTCACGGACCCCGCCGGGTTGTTGCCTTCCAGCTTCGCGAGAACCACGTTGTTGCGCGCGCGAATCTCGTCGTCCGGCAAGCGGACCAGTTGCACCAGCGGCGTGTTGCCGATCGTGTCTTCGATAGTTTTGTAAGCCATGGAGATACCGTGAGTGCGAGGCCGATCAATCGGTCGATTTTAAACCAGCGCAGAAGTGCGCGCCGCCTACCCCCATTGCAGCGATGGATACCGGCGCCGGGCGACCATATACGCGCAAGGGGGGACGCCATGCAAAAAACCCGCGGCATGCCGCGGGAAACCGTCGCAACGACGGCCTGAAGGAACCGTTCGTCCGGCTCGCGAACCCGACCCCGGACGCGCTATTTCTGGGCGGTGCGCGCAGTGGCCGGCTTGGCGGGCGCCGTCACCGGCGCGGCCGCGGGCTTGGCGGCGGCCGGCGCGGCGCCGGCCGCGCCAACCGTCAGCCCTTCGCGCTGCAGCCGCTCGACCGTATGGCCGCCCATGCCCTTCACGCGCGCCGCGAGGTCGTCGGCATTCTTGAACGGACCGCGCGCGCTGCGTTCGTCGAGGATCGCCTTGGCTCTCGCGGGCCCGATGCCCTTGATGCCGATGAGCGCGTCCTCGCTCGCGGTATTGACGTCGACAGCCGCCCACGCCGACGCAATCGCGCCGAACAGGGCCGCCGCAGCGAACCATTGCTTGATCATGTTCCGGATCTCCAAGTAAAAACGGTCGGCGGCCGCCGACCGTGAGACCCAGTCTAAGGATTCGACGCGCCCGCTTAAACCTGGCCGGACAGCCAACGTACGTAGCGGTCGACGCCTTCCTGCACCGTCAGGAACGGCGCATCGTAGCCGGCTGCGCGCAGCTTCGTCTGGTCCGCCTGCGTGTAGCACTGGTACTTGCCGCGCAGCGCGTCCGGGAACGGCACGTATTCGATCAGCCCCTGCTCGACCTGCTGCGCGAGCGTCAGCGACGGCAGGTTGTCGAGCGCGCGCAGCGTGTTGACCACCGACGTCGCGACGTCGTTGAACGGCTGCGCACGGCCCGTGCCGAGGTTGAAGATGCCCGACTTCTCCGGATGATCGAAGAAGAACAGGTTGACCTTCGCGACGTCCTCGACCGACACGAAGTCGCGCGTCTGCTCGCCCGGCGCGTAGCCGTTGTATTCGCCGAACAGCTTGACCTTGCCTTCCGCGCGGAACTGGTTGAAGTTGTGGAACGCGACCGACGCCATGCGGCCCTTGTGCGTCTCGCGCGGGCCGTACACGTTGAAGTAGCGGAAGCCGGCGATCTGGCTCTTCGCGCTCGGCAGCACGCGGCGGATCACCTGGTCGAACAGGAACTTCGAATAGCCGTAGACGTTGAGCGGTGCCTCGACCTCGCGCTCCTCGACGAAACGCGTCGAGCCGCCGTAGGTCGCCGCCGACGACGCGTACAGGAACTGCGCGCCCTGTGCGAGGCACGCATCGAGCACGGCGCGGCTGTAGCGGAAGTTGTTGTCCATCATGTAGCGGCCGTCGTGTTCCATCGTGTCGGAACACGCGCCTTCGTGGAACACCGCGCGCACCTTGCCGAAGTCGCCGCGCGCGAAGCGCTCGACGAATTCGGTCTTGTCGAGATAGTCGTCGATCTCGCAATCGACGAGGTTCCGGAACTTGTCGGCGCGCGTCAGATTGTCGACCGCGATGATGCGCGTCTCGCCGCGCTCGTTGAGCGCCTTGACGAGGTTCGCGCCGATGAAACCGGCTGCGCCGGTGACGATGAGGGTCATGATCGTCCTGCCTGAAAGGAGAAATGAGGCCGCGCGCCGCGCGTTCGTCGCGCCGCGCGCCCGCGCTCAATGAAACAGTTCGTCGTAGTCGACCGTGGCCGTACCCAGCTTGCCGACCACGATCCCCGCCGCGCGATTCGCCAGCACGACCGCATCGACGAGCGGCACGCCCGCGCCGAGCATCGTCGCGACCGTCGCGATCACCGTATCGCCCGCGCCGGACACGTCGAACACCTCGCGCGCCAGCGCCGGCGCGTGCAGCTCGCCCGCATCGGAGAACAGCGTCATGCCCTCCTCCGAACGCGTGAGCAGGAGCGCATCGATGCCCAGCGACGCACGCAGCTTCGCGACCCGGTCGCGCAGGTCGTCTTCCGACTTCCATTGCCCGACGACTTCGCGCAACTCGGCACGGTTCGGCGTGATCAGCGATGCGCCGCGATAACGCTCCCAGTCGTCGCCCTTCGGATCGACGAGCACAGGTTTGCCGGCCGCGCGCGCCTTCGCGATCATCGTCGTCACGTGCGTGAGGCCGCCCTTCGCGTAATCCGACATCAGGATCACGTCATGCTGCGGCAGCAGCGCGTCGAAACGCGCGAGGCCCGCCAGCAGCACCTCGTGGGTCGGCGTCGCCTCGAAGTCGACGCGCAGCAGCTGCTGCTGGCGCGCGAGCACGCGCAGCTTGATCGTCGTCGGCAACGACGGGTCGCGCTCGAGATGCGGCGTCACGCCACTCGTGCCGAGCAGCTCGACGATCCGCTCGCCCGGCTCGTCGCAGCCGACCACGCACAGGAGCCCCGCCTGGCCGCCGAGCGTCACGGCGTTGCGCGCGACGTTCGCCGCGCCACCGAGCCGCTCTTCCTGGCGCTGCACGTGCACGACCGGCACCGGCGCCTCCGGCGAAATGCGGTCGACGTTGCCGAACCAGTAGCGATCGAGCATCACGTCGCCGACGACCAGCACGCGCGAGCCCGCCAGCTGTTCGCGCGGCACCGGGGCCACTTCGCGCGGGGCGCTCATCGTCAGGTCATCCACGGGAGCCAGCCTGGGGGTCGACATGGGGGCGTCCGATCGCGTAGTAATCGATGCCGAGCTCGGCCATCGCTTCCGGCTCGTACAGGTTGCGGCCGTCGAAAATCACCGGCGCCTTCAGCTCCGCCTTGAGCCGGTTGAAGTCGGGGCTCCTGAATTCCTTCCATTCGGTGACGATCACGAGCGCGTCCGCGCCGGTCACCGCCACGTCCTGCGTGTCGACGAAGTGCAGGCGCGACAGCGCGTCCGAACCCTCGCCGAGATCCAGCGCGAACACGCGGCGCGCCTCGTCGATCGCGACCGGATCGTATGCGCGCACCGTCGCGCCGCGCTCGAGCAGCTCGGCGATCAGGCGGCGGCTCGGCGCCTCGCGCATGTCGTCGGTGTTCGGCTTGAACGCGAGGCCCCAGACCGCGAACTCGCGGCCGGCCAGATCCGCGCCGAAGCGGTGCTCGATCTTGCCCAGCAGCACGGCCTTCTGCGCATGGTTCGCCTCCTCGACCGCTTCGAGAATGCGCAGCGGCTGGCCGTTTTCGCTCGCGGTGCGGATCAGCGCCTGCACGTCCTTCGGGAAGCACGAACCGCCGTAGCCGACGCCCGCATACAGGAAGTGGTAGCCGATGCGCGGATCGGAACCGATCCCGCGGCGCACGGCCTCGATGTCGGCGCCGACCTTGTCGGCCAGGTTCGACATCTCGTTCATGAACGAGATGCGCGTGGCGAGCATCGCGTTCGCCGCGTACTTCGCGAACTCCGCCGAACGCACGTCCATGTAGATGGTGCGCTCGTGGTTGCGGTTGAACGGCGCGTAGAGCTTCTTCATCTTCTCGCGCGCGATCTCTCCCGTCTCGTCGTCGTCGACGCCGATGATGATCCGGTCCGGACGCATGAAGTCCTCGACCGCCGCGCCTTCCTTCAGGAATTCCGGATTCGACACGACCGAGAACCGGTGCGCGACGCTGCCCGCCAGGCCGCGTGCTGCCAGCGCCTCGTCGACCACGCCGTGCACGCGCTGCGCGGTGCCGACCGGCACGGTCGACTTGTCGACGATCACCTTGAAGCCGGTCATGTGGCGGCCGATGTTGCGCGCCGCTTCGAGCACGTATTGCAGGTCGGCCGAGCCGTCCTCGTCGGGCGGCGTGCCGACCGCGATGAACTGGATCTCGCCGTGCGCGACGCTCGCCTCGACATCGGTCGAGAAGCGCAGGCGCCCGGCCGCACGGTTGCGGGCGATGATGTCCAGCAGGCCCGGTTCGTGAATCGGCATGCCGCCGTTGTTCAGGATGTCGATCTTGCGCGGATCGACGTCGAGACAGAAAACGTCGTGGCCGATTTCGGCCAGGCACGACCCCGTGACGAGACCGACGTAACCGGTGCCGATGATGGTGATTTTCATAGATGTTCCGGTGATGGTTCCCGGTGATTGACTAACTTGGCCGCCGGGTCGCACCCGGCGGCGTCCGCATCGCGTTCGCTCCGCCGGCCTCGATCAGTTCGGCACGGCGGGTTCGACGCGGCGCGGCGCATAGGTTTCCCAGCCGCTGCATCCGGGGCATTGCCAGTAAAAGAGCCGCGCCCGGAAACCGCAATTCTGGCACGTATACCGTGGCAAATTCTTGGTGCGCTGCTTGATCAGCGCACGCATCATTTCAAGTTCCTTACGGCGCGCTTCGTCGGCCGTCGCGATCTGCGCGTCGAGCAGGTGCAGCATGCCCGACAGGTTCGGCGACTTTTCCATCTGCGTGCGCGCGAGCAGGTGCGCGGCATCCTGGCCGCGCAGTCCGGCGATGTGCTGGTACGCAGTGTCGAGCAGGTCGTTCGACGGGTAGCGGTCGACATAGTCCATCAGCAGCTCGGCGCCCTCGCCGGCCCGGTCGAGCGCGACATAAGCCTTCATCAGCTTGTCCGCGACGAGCGGCAGGTAGGCCGGGTTCTGCGACTCGACGCGCTTCCAGTGGCCGATCGCGGCCGCATGGTCGCCGGCCGCCGCCGCCGCGTCGCCGGACAGGATCGTCGCGCGGACGTTCTGCGGATTCGCGGCGAGCGCGAGCCGCAGCTGTTCCGTCGCAGCCTCCGCGTTCTTGCGCTGCAGCGCCTCCTGCGCGAGCTCGCAGTGGAACTGCGCGATTTCGGTGCCGAGAGAACCCGCGCCCATCGACTCGATGCGCTTCGCGGTTTCGATCGACTTGTTCCAGTCCTTCTCGATCTCGTAGATCGTCAGGAGCGCACGCTGCGCGCCGAGCGCGCGGTCGCCGTCGACCAGCTTGTGGAAAGCTTCTTCCGCGCGATCGAGCAGGCCGGCCTTCAGGAAATCCTGGCCGAGCTCGTACAGCGCGTGGTCGCGTTCGTTGACGGGCAGGTCGGTGCGGCTCAGCAGGTTCTGGTGCACGCGGATCGCGCGGTCCGTCTCGCCGCGACGGCGAAACAGGTTGCCGAGCGCGAAGTGCAGCTCGACCGTTTCGGGGTCGAGCTTCGCGACCTCGATGAACGCGTCGATCGCCTTGTCGGGTTGTTCGTTCAGCAGAAAATTCAGGCCGCGGAAATACGAGCGCGGCAGGTTCGCGCTCTCCGACAGGAGACTCTTCAGGTCATAGCGTGACGCCACCCAGCCGAGTGCGAAAGCGACCGGAATCGCGAGCAACCACCAGAAATCCAGATCCATGCGAAATATCGAAGCGGAAACGAAAACCGCGCGGCTTTTCGCGCGGCTCGAAAGGTCGTTAAATGACCGGCGGCATCGGCGGTTGGTCGATGACGGCCGGAGTTTCGCGCGCCGCGCGCAGGTCGCGCTTCAGGCGCCCGTTCTCGACGCGCATGCGGAAGATCGCAGGCACCGCGGACAGCAGGCCGGCGATCAGGCCGACGCCGAAGAAAGCGAGACCGATCAGGATCAGCGGAGCTTGCCAGGCGTAGCCGGCAAGGAAATTCAGCGTCGCGGTTTGCGTATTGGCCAGCGCGAGCACCAGCAACAGCACGAACACCAATACCCGGATCAGCCAGACGATAAATTTCATGAAGCCCTCTCGTTGATTGAGATTTCGCCGCAGCGCACGCGACTCCCCTTCGCCACGCCGAATCGACCCGTATTGTAAAGGATGCGTTTCCGCGTCAGCGCATCCGTTGCACGCACGAACCCGCGCGCATCAGACGCATGTCGCGAAAATGAAAAAAGCGCCCGCAAGGGGCGCTCTTCTTCAGCCTTTGCCGGATGGGTTCCGGGCGGGCCGGGCGACGTTCAACGATCGTCGTCCGGCTCGTCGGCCTTCAGCGGCTCACCGGCGCGGCCGTCGACGCGTTCGCGCAATTCCTTGCCGGGCTTGAAGTGCGGCACGAACTTCTCGGGCACCTGCACTTTCTCCCCTGACTTCGGGTTGCGTCCGACGCGGGCCGGGCGACGGTTGAGACCGAAGCTGCCGAAACCCCGAATTTCGATGCGATGCCCTTTGGACAGAGCATCGGACATCGCATCGAGCATCGTTTTCACCGCGAAATCCGCATCCTTGAGGACAAGTTGCGGAAATCGCGATGCCAGCTGCGCGACCAACTCGGATTTGGTCATACTTCAGCAGACCTCGTAAGGCTTACTGGTTCTGGCCGTCGAGCTTGGCCTTCAGCAGCGCGCCGAGGTTGGTCGTGCCCGTCGCGGCGGAGCTGGTGTCGGCTTGCAGGCCGCGGATCGCTTCCTGCTGCTCGGCCGAATCCTTCGCCTTGATCGACAGGTTGATGCCGCGCGACTTGCGATCGATGTTGATCACCATCGCGTTGACCTTGTCGCCTTCCTTCAGCACGTTGCGTGCATCTTCGACGCGATCCTGCGAGATTTCCGACGCACGCAGGTAGCCTTCGATGTCGCCCGTCAGCGTGATGACCGCGCCCTTCGCGTCGACCGACTTAACCACGCCGTCAACGATCGAGCCCTTGTCGTTCATTGCAACGTAGTTGCTGAACGGGTCGCCTTCGAGTTGCTTGATGCCGAGCGAAATGCGCTCCTTCTCGACGTCGATGCCGAGCACGATTGCCTCGACTTCGTCGCCCTTCTTGTACTTGCGAACCGCTTCTTCGCCAGCTTCGCTCCACGACAGGTCCGACAGGTGGACCAGGCCGTCGATGCCGCCCGGCAGACCGATGAACACGCCGAAGTCGGTGATCGACTTGATCGCGCCCGTGATCTTGTCGCCCTTCTTGAAGTTGCGGCTGAAGTCATCCCACGGATTCGGCTTGCACTGCTTCATGCCGAGGCTGATACGACGACGGTCTTCGTCGATCTCGAGGACCATGACTTCGACTTCGTCGCCCAGCTGGACAACCTTGGACGGAGCAACGTTCTTGTTCGTCCAGTCCATTTCCGACACGTGGACCAAGCCTTCGATGCCCGATTCCACTTCGACGAATGCGCCGTAGTCGGTGATGTTCGTGACCTTGCCGAACAGGCGCGTGCCCGACGGGTAGCGGCGCGAGATGCCTTCCCACGGATCGTCGCCCAGCTGCTTGATGCCCAGCGAGACGCGGTTCTTCTCTTGGTCGAACTTGAGGATCTTCGCGGTGACTTCCTGGCCAACCGACAGGACTTCGCTCGGGTGACGCACGCGACGCCATGCGATGTCGGTGATGTGCAGCAGGCCGTCGATGCCGCCGAGGTCCACGAACGCGCCGTAGTCGGTGATGTTCTTGACCACGCCGTTGACGATCGCGCCTTCCTTCAGCGTCTCGAGCAGCTTCGCGCGCTCTTCGCCCTGGGTCGCCTCGATCACTGCGCGGCGCGACAGCACGACGTTGTTACGCTTGCGGTCGAGCTTGATGACGCGGAATTCGAGCGTCTTGCCTTCGTACGGGGTCGTGTCCTTGACCGGACGCGTGTCGACCAGCGAACCCGGCAGGAACGCGCGGATGCCGTTGACCATCACGGTCATGCCGCCCTTCACCTTGCCGGTGATCGTGCCGGTGACGAGTTCGTTGTTGTCGAGTGCCTTTTCCAGCGACAGCCACGATGCAAGGCGCTTCGCCTTGTCGCGCGACAGGATCGTGTCGCCGTAGCCGTTTTCGAGCGCGTCGATCGCGACGGACACGAAATCGCCCGCCTGCACCTCAACCTCGCCCTGATCGTTCAGGAATTCCTCGATCGGAATGTAAGCCTCGGACTTCAGGCCTGCATTGACGACCACGAAGTTGTGGTCGACGCGCACGACTTCGGCGGAAATCACTTCGCCGGCGCGCATGTCTTGGCGGGTCAGCGACTCTTCGAACAGAGCCGCAAAGGATTCGGTATTCGGGTTGGAGGTTTGCAGGTCGGACATAAAAATCTGATTGTGCATGGATCGCTGTGCCACGCCGACCGGAATGGTCGGCTGAAAGGGCCAGATCGAGGTCCACACGGGGTTAAGGGTTCAAAACGCGCTCCGCACTTGCGGCGCGGAGCTCCTACTGCTGCCCTGCCCTTTCAGGCAGGCTGGCCGAGCGCCCGGTACCACTGCAGCACCTGATCGACCGCCTGGTCGACCGAAAGCGCCGACGTATCGAGCAGCTTGGCATCTGCCGCGGGCTTCAGCGGCGCGGCCGCGCGATTGCTGTCGCGCGCGTCGCGATCACGAAGATCCCGGAGCAAGTCATCAATATTAGCAGAAAAACCTTTTTGCATCAATTGCTTATGCCGTCTGGCCGCGCGTGCCTCGACGCTGGCCGTCAGGAACACCTTCAGCACGGCGTCCGGGAAGATCACCGTACCCATGTCACGGCCGTCCGCGACGAGGCCCGGCGTCTTGCGGAACGCGCGCTGGCGGGCGACGAGCGCGGTGCGCACCGGCGCATGCACGGCGATCGCGGACGCGCGATTGCCGACCGCTTCCGCGCGAATGTCGTTCGACACGTCCGCTCCGTCGAGCTGCGCGCAGCCTTCGCGGAACGTGATATGGAGATCGTCGATCAGTTTCACGAGCGCGTCGACGTCTTCGGCCGCGATGTCGTAGCGCATGCTCGCCAGCGCGGCGAGGCGGTACAGCGCGCCGCTGTCGAGCAGGTGAAAGCCGAGGTGGGCGGCGACGAGCGCCGCGACGGTGCCCTTGCCGGAAGCGGTCGGGCCGTCGATCGTAATGACCGGGGTCGGGTGAAAGGGTCGGTTCGATTTCATCGGAAATACGGGGTCAGGCTTTCGCGAGCGCGGTGAAGCGGTCGAAATAATCGGGGAATGTCTTGCCGACGCACTTCGGATCGTTGATGCGCACCGGCACGCCGCCCAGGCTCACGAGCGAGAAGCACATCGCCATCCGGTGATCGTCGTACGTATCGATCGCCGCGTTCGGCGTGAGCTTTTTCGGCGGCGTGACGACGAGGTAGTCCGGCCCTTCCTCGACGGTCGCACCGACCTTGCGCAGCTCGGTCGCCATCGCCGCAATGCGGTCCGTCTCCTTCACGCGCCAGCTTGCAATGTTGCGCAGCGTGCTCGGGCCGTCGGCGAACAGCGCCGCGACCGCGATCGTCATCGCCGCGTCGGGAATCAGGTTGAAATCCATGTCGATCGCTTCGAGCTTGCCGTGGTCGTGGCCGATGCCGCGCACCTCGATCCAGTCGTCGCCCATCGTCACGTTCGCGCCCATCTGCATCAGCGCGTTGGCGAAACCGACGTCGCCCTGGATGCTCGCCCGCCCCACGCCCTCGACGCGCAGCGGGCCGCCGCCGAGCGCGCCGGCCGCGAGGAAGTACGACGCCGACGACGCGTCGCCCTCGACCATGATCCGGCCCGGCGACTTGTAGCGGACGCCGGCCGGCACGATGAAGCGCTGCCAGCCCTCGCGCTCGACGGTCACGCCGAAGCGCGCCATCAGCTTGATCGTGATCTCGATGTACGGCTTCGAGATCAGTTCGCCGTCGACCTCGACGACGATCCGGCCGTCCGGCGCCTTCACGAGCGGCAGCGTCATCAAGAGCGCGGTCAGGAACTGGCTCGACACGTCGCCGCGCACAAGGATCGGCGCGTCGACCTTGATCGACGCCGGCTTGATGCGCAGCGGCGGGAAGCCTTCGTTCTGTTCGTAGTCGATCTGCGCACCGATCTGCCGCAGGCCGTCGACGAGATCGCCGATCGGCCGCTCGTGCATGCGCGGCACGCCGTGCACGCGATAGTCGCCGCCGTTGACCGCGAGCGCCGCCGTGAGCGGCCGCACCGCGGTGCCCGCGTTGCCGAGGAACAGGTCGGCCGTCCTCGCGGTAAACGCGCCGCGCGTGCCGGAGACGACGCAGGTGTCGCCGTCGCGCGCGAGCTTCACGCCGAGCTTGCCGAGCGCATCGAGCATCACGCGCGTGTCGTCGGAGTCGAGCAGGTTGGTGATCGTCGTTTCGCCTTCGGCGAGCGCCGCGAGCAGCAGCACGCGGTTCGAGATGCTCTTCGAGCCGGGCAGGCGCACGGTGCCCGACGCGCTGGAGTACGGGCCGAGATCGAGATATTCCATGGGAGCTTCCTGTTATTTCCTGATCGTTTGGGCGGGCTGTCCGGGGGCCGGCTCGCCGGACGCGTGCTTGCCGCCGCGCTCCTGCCACGCCGAGCGCGCGGCGCGCGAACGCGCGAACACGGTTTCGAGCGCCGCGCCGTCGCCCGCGTCGATCGCGGCCCGCAGCCGTTCGAGCACGCGCGTGTAGCCGTCGAGCTCGTCGAGCAGCGCGGCGCGGTTCGCGACGCAGATGTCGCGCCACATTTCGGGGCTCGATGCGGCGATGCGCGTGAAGTCGCGGAACCCGCCCGCCGCATACGAGAATTTCAGTTCCGCGTCCGCCTCGCCGAGGATCTGCTCGACGAGCGCGAACGACAGCACGTGCGGCAGATGGCTCACCGACGCGAACACGCGATCATGCTGCTGCGCGCTCATCGTCCGCACGTCGGCGCCGGTCGCGCGCCACATCGCGTCGATCCGCTCGACCGACGCAGCCGGATTCTCCGGCAGCGGGCACAGCACGACGTTGCGGCCGACGTACAGGTCCGGCAGCGCCGCCTCGACGCCGCTCGACTCGCGCCCGGCGATCGGATGCCCCGGCACGAACTGCGCGAGGCGCGCGCCGAG
Source organism: Burkholderia ubonensis subsp. mesacidophila (assembly GCF_002097715.1). Lineage (NCBI taxonomy): Bacteria > Pseudomonadati > Pseudomonadota > Betaproteobacteria > Burkholderiales > Burkholderiaceae > Burkholderia > Burkholderia ubonensis. The sequence goes on along the minus strand of NZ_CP020737.1, from coordinate 1,112,855 downwards.
CGCGTCGCGCGCGGCGGCCACCACGTCCGACTTGGTGCTGCCCGCGTCGGTGACGATCGTCGCGTCGTCGAGCCACGGCGCGATGCGCGCGAGCAGCGGGCCCGTCTGCGCGACCGGCGCGGCCAGCAGCACCAGATCGGCGCCGGCGAGCGCGTCGCGCAATTGCGCATCGTCGTCGAGCGCCGCGGCGCGATCGATCACGCCGAGCGAAACCGCCCGCTCGACCGACGCCGGCGAGCGGCCGACGCCGACGATTTCGCCCGCGCCGCCCGGCGCGCGCTCGCGCAGCGCGCGGGCCAGCGATCCGCCGATCAGGCCGACGCCGAAGATGACCAGTTTGTTGAATGCAAAGCCTGACACGACAAGAGCCAAGTTGCGCGTGGCGGCCGATGCCGCGCTACGCGAGAGTCCAGATTCCGGGCGGACCGGCGGCCGGCGCCATGCGCCGAACGTCGTCCGCCCCGCCTTCGGCAGCGCCGACCGGCCTGCCTTGCCCACTCCGGCGCGACGCGCGCCGACACCACTGCGACGCGCGCCTCGTCAGCGCGCGCGCGGATACGAACCGAGAATCTTCAGGAACGCGGCCTTCTGGCCGAGTTCCGCAAGCGCGGCCGCGACCGACGCGTCGTCCCGATGCCCTTCGATGTCGATGTAGAAGTAGTACTCCCACGTGCCGACGCGCGCGGGGCGCGACTCGAAGCGGGTCATCGACACGCCGTGCCGCGCGAGCGGCTCGAGCAGCTTGAACACCGCGCCCGGCTCGTTCTTCACCGACACGATCAGCGACGTCTGGTCGTAGCCGCTCGGCCCCGCCGGCTGCTTGCCGACGATCACGAAACGGGTGCGGTTGTGCGGATCGTCCTGGATCAGCGCGAACGCGATCTGCAGGCCGTAGTGCGCCGCCGCCCGGTCGCCGGCGATGGCCGCCACCGTCGGATCGGCCGCAGCAAGACGGGCCGCCTCGGCATTGCTCGAGACCGCCTGCCGCTCGAGCTGCGGCGCATTCGCCGACAGCCATTGCTGGCACTGGGCCAGCGCCTGCGCATGCGCGCACACGCGCTTCACGCCGTCGAGCGTGCCGCCCTGCGTGAGCAGGTTGTGGTGGATCGGCAGCGCGAGTTCACCGCTGATCAGCAACTGCGTCTGCAGCAGCAGGTCGAGCGTGCGCGACACCGCGCCCTCGGCCGAATTCTCGACCGGCGCGATGCCGAACGCCGCGGCGCTCGCCTCGACCGAGCGGAACACCTCGTCGATCGACGGGCACGGCAGCCCTTCGATCGACTGGCCGAAATACTCGAACATCGCCTGTTCGCTGTACGTGCCGACCGGCCCGAGGAACGCGACGTGGATCGTCTGCTCGAGCGCGCGGCTCGCGGCCATGATCTCGCGCCAGATCGCGCTGATGTGCTCGCTCGCAAGCGGTCCCGCGCTCATGTCCTGCAGGCGGTTGATCACCTGCAGCTCGCGTTCCGGCCGGAACACCGGCGCGTTGAAGTGCTTCTTGACCTCGCCCACCTCGAGCGCCACCGCGGCGCGCTGGTTCAGGAGCTCGATCAGCTGCGCGTCGATCGCATCGATGCGGTCGCGCAGCGGTTTCAGGCGGGAATTCAGTTCGTCGTCCATGCGTAGTTGCCGTGCTGTTGACCAGCACCCGCCGTCAGGCGCGGTGCTGCTCGAAATCCTTCATGTACTCGACGAGCGCTTTCACGCCCTCGAGCGGCACCGCGTTGTAGATCGACGCCCGCATGCCGCCGACGGACTTGTGGCCCTTCAGCTGCAGCAGCCCGCGCGCCTTTGCGCCGGCAAGGAAGTCTTCGTTGCGCGTTTCGTCGGCCAGGAAAAAGGGCACGTTCATCCGCGAACGCGCCGTCGGCTCGACCTTGTTCAAATAGAAGCTGCTCGCGTCGATCGTGTCGTAGAGCAGCTTCGCCTTCTCGATGTTGCGGGCCTCGATCGCCTGCAGGCCGCCCTGCCGCTTCAGCCACTGGAACACGAGGCCCGCGACGTAGATCGCGTAGGTCGGCGGCGTGTTGTACAGCGAATTGTTCGCGGCGACCGTCTTCCATTCGAATGCGGACGGACAGATCGACAGCGCGCGATCGAGCAGGTCCTCGCGGACGATCACGAGCGTGACGCCCGCCATCCCGATGTTCTTCTGCGCGCCGCCGAACAGCACGCCGTACTTCGCGACGTCCATCGGGCGCGACAGGATGTGCGACGACACGTCCGCGACGAGCGGCACGTCGCCGAGATCGGGGATCTCGAACGTCTCGACGCCGTCGATCGTCTCGTTCGTGCACAGGTGCACGTAGGCCGGATCATCCGACAGTTGCCATTCGGCGCGGGCCGGCGCGCGCGTATAGCCGGCGTCGGTCTTGCCGGTCGCGGCGAGATGCGGCGTGCCGTACTTCTTCGCCTCGTTGAACGACTTCTGCGACCACGAGCCCGTCACGACGAAATCGGCCGTCTTGCGCGACCCGAGCAGGTTCATCGGCACGACTGCGTTTTCCGCGATGCCGCCGCCCTGCAGGAACAGGATCCGGTGGCTCGCCGGCACGTCGAGCAGCTCGCGCAGGTCGGCGAGCGCCGTTTCGTGGATCGACATGAATTCCTTGCCGCGATGGCTCATCTCCATCACGCTCATGCCGCTGCCATGCCAGTCGAGCATTTCGTCGGCGGCTTGCCGCAGCACTTCCTCGGGCATCGCCGCGGGGCCGGCGGAGAAATTAAAGACGCGCATCGTGAAAACCTCGGGAGGGACGCGGCCGGCTCGCCGCCGGCAAAGGAATCGCGCCAGAAAAGGAATGGCCGCTTGCGCTCACGCGCAAACGGCCATTATCGCACTGTCGTCAGGCTCCCGCCAAACCCGGCCGCGCGGCCGGGGGCGGACTGCGACCGCTTACTTGCCCGGCTTGACTGCCGAGACTTCCTTGTCAGCCTGCGCGCGCGTCGCCTGGATCGCTTGCGGCATGTACTTCTGCATCAGGCCGTTGACCACGTCGCGGCCGACCTGATCCTGCACCTGGATGAACTTGCGGCCCGTCGTGCTCTTGTAGAACGTCGTCAGGTCCTTGATCTCCGACGTGCTGTAGTACTTCGCGTACGCGTCGTACTGAGCCTGCATCGCGTCGTTGCTGAACGCCTGCGTCGCGAAGACCTTGCCCGCGCCGTCGACCAGCTTCGGCACCGCGTTCTTCTGCAGCGTCGGGACCGCAGCCTGCTTCTGCTTGTCGTTCAGCGTCTTGTTTTCCGACAGCGCGTCCGACAGGATCGCCGGCACCAGCTGCTTCGCCTGCATTTCAGCGCTGTTGCCGATTGCCGACACGAGCTTCGGCGCGTCGATCGCGTCGAGCAGATCCTTGATCGCTGCCTTCTTGTCGGCGTCGATCGGCGCAGCTGCCGCCGCCGGAGCCGGTGCGGGGTTCGACAGCGATTGCGCCATCGCGAACGTCGGCACCAGTGCAGCCAGCAGGACCAGTTGCTTGAATTGCTTTTGCATCATCACTCCCTTCTTGGAAATATGAATGGGTACTTCGCCGCACGCGGCGCGCTTATTCGCGTTGCGCGCCTGCCTGCGGCCGCTCGAGAGTCACATCCTTGGTCAGGCTTCGCCGTCCGACGCCTCGTCGGCCTCGCCGTCGCCATCTTCGGCTTCCGCGATCTGCTGCAGGCCGGAGAGCTTCGTACCCTCATCGAGGCTGATGAGTGTAACACCTTGCGTGGCGCGCCCCATTTCGCGAATCTCCGAAACGCGCGTGCGAATCAGGACACCGGCGGTCGTGATCAGCATGATCTGATCCTCGGCGTCGACGAGCGTCGCGGCGACCACCTTGCCGTTGCGCTCGGACGTCTGGATCGCGATCATGCCCTTCGTGCCGCGGCCGTGACGCGTGTACTCGGTGATCGGGGTGCGCTTGCCGTAGCCGTTCTCGGTCGCGGTGAGCACCGACTGCTCCTCGCTGCCCGCGACCAGCATCGCGATGACCTGCTGGCCGTCCTCGAGCTGCATCCCGCGCACGCCGCGCGCCTCGCGGCCCATCGGACGCACGTCGTTCTCGTCGAAGCGCACCGCCTTGCCGGCGTCGGAGAACAGCATCACGTCGTGCGCGCCGTCGGTGATCGACGCGCCGATCAGGAAATCGCCGTCGTCGAGGCCGACCGCGATGATGCCCTTCTTCATCGGACGGCTGAATGCCTCGAGCGGCGTCTTCTTCACGGTGCCGAGCGACGTCGCCATGAACACGAACTTGTCGGCCGAGAATTCCTTGACCGGCAGCACGACGTTGATCTTCTCGCCGTCCTGCAGCGGGAACATGTTGACGATCGGGCGGCCGCGCGAGTTGCGCGAGCCCTGCGGCACCTCGTAGACCTTGACCCAGTACACGCGGCCGCGGTTCGAGAAGCACAGCATGTAGTCGTGCGTGTTCGCGATGAAGAGCGTCTCGATCCAGTCGTCTTCCTTCATCTGCGTCGCCTGCTTGCCGCGGCCGCCGCGCTTCTGCGCGCGGTACTCGGACAGCGGCTGCGACTTCACGTAGCCCGAATGGGACATCGTGACGACCATGTCCTGCGGGGTGATCAGGTCTTCGGTGTTCAGCTCGGTCGCGTTCAGCTCGATCTTCGAGCGGCGCGCGTCGCCGAACTCGGCCTTCACCGCGGTCAGCTCCTCGGCGATCATCACCGTGATCCGCTCGGGGCGGGCCAGGATATCAAGCAGGTCTGCGATCTGCGCCATCACCTCGCGGTACTCGCCGATGATCTTGTCCTGCTCGAGGCCGGTCAGGCGCTGCAGGCGCATCTGCAGGATTTCCTGGGCCTGCGTGTCGGACAGCCTGTACAGGCCGTCGCCCTGCATGCCGAATGCCGGGTTCAGCCCTTCCGGGCGATACGCGTCGCGACCGCCTGCCGGGGCATTCTCGGTCTCGGCGCGGGTGAGCATCTCGCGCACCAGCGACGAATCCCACGCCTTGGTCATCAGTTCCTGCTTCGCGATCGGCGGCGTCGGCGCGGCCTTGATGATCGCGATGAACTCGTCGATGTTCGCGAGCGCAACCGCGAGACCTTCGAGCACGTGGCCGCGTTCGCGCGCCTTGCGCAGTTCGTACACCGTCCGGCGCGTGAGCACCTCGCGGCGGTGCGACAGGAAGCACTGAACGATTTCCTTCAGGTTGAGCAGCTTCGGCTGGCCGTCGACGAGCGCGACCATGTTCATGCCGAAGGTGTCCTGGAGCTGGGTCGCCTTGTACAGGTTGTTCAGCACCACTTCCGGCACTTCGCCGCGCTTGAGCTCGATCACGACGCGCATGCCGCTCTTGTCGGACTCGTCGCGGATGTCGGAGATGCCCTCGAGCTTCTTCTCGTTGACGAGTTCGGCGATGCGCTCGAGCAGCGAGCGCTTGTTGACCTGGTACGGCAGCTCGTCGACGATGATCGCCATCCGCTGGCCGCGATCGATCTCCTCGAAGTGCGTGGCCGCGCGCATCACGACGCGGCCGCGGCCGGTGCGATAGCCGTCGCGCACGCCGGCGACGCCGTAGATGATGCCGGCCGTCGGGAAGTCCGGCGCCGGGATGATCTCGATCAGTTCGTCGATCGTCGCTTCAGGGTTGTGCAGCAGGTGCTGGCACGCATCGACGACTTCGTTCAGGTTGTGCGGCGGGATGTTGGTCGCCATGCCGACCGCGATGCCCGACGAACCGTTGATCAGCAGGTTCGGGATCCGCGCCGGCAGGATCAGCGGCTGCATCTCGCTGCCGTCGTAGTTCGGGCCGAAATCGACGGTTTCCTTGTCGATGTCGGACAGCAGCTCGTGACCGATCTTCGCCATGCGAATTTCGGTGTAACGCATCGCGGCGGCATTGTCGCCGTCGATCGAGCCGAAGTTGCCTTGCCCGTCGACCAGCATGTAGCGCAGCGAGAAATCCTGCGCCATCCGCACGATCGTTTCATACACCGCGCTGTCGCCGTGAGGGTGGTACTTACCGATCACGTCGCCGACGATACGCGCCGACTTCTTGTACGCCCGGTTCCAGTCGTTGTTCAGTTCGTGCATCGCGAACAGGACGCGCCGGTGCACCGGCTTCAGTCCGTCGCGGACATCCGGAAGGGCACGTCCGACGATCACGCTCATCGCGTAATCGAGATACGAACGGCGCATTTCCTCCTCAAGGGAGGTGGGCAGGGTCTCTTTGGCGAATTGATCCATGTATCCGTATCTTTTCGGAGCGAAGACGGGAACGCCTTTCGCATGAGCGCTGCATGCGCAACGCAACGTGAGATTCTAACATGCGCCCTTCTTCCGCCAATTCGCCTCCCCCTCTATATAAGAATGGCGAAAGCCGGCGCGGCCATCCGCCCTCCTTGTTCGCGCCCCGAAAACACGCCGCCCGGCCATTTCACATGCGCACGCGGACATGCCTGCACCTGCGCGCATATTTGCGCCCGCACACTTGACAATCTCCAAAAGTTACGGCAGGGCGGTGTTGCGCATGCGCCACAAACGGCGAGGCGAAGTTGGGGTGGGGAGGATTTTTTTTCGTGGGAAGGGAACGATATGGCAAAATGCCAACGCACTGAAAGTTAGACGCTGCTCGAAGTCTACACAGAGCGGCGCCGCGTTTTTTGTGCCGCACCAATGTTATACTTCGAGCAATGTATGACTTGTCACCGTCAACAGGCTCGCAGTAAACCTGCGGTAATCTCAATTTCGAGAGGAGAAATATGAATAAACTTTCAAAGCTCGCGTTCATTGCAGCTACCGCAGTTATGGCTGCATCCGCATCGGCACAATCGGTGCCGGCGTCGCGACAAGCCGTGAATGACAACTGGGTGAACGGTACCGGCGAATACGTCTGGATGAACGGCACGAACGAGCTTTGCTGGCGCGATGCATTCTGGACGCCGGCCACCGCCAACGCGAAGTGCGATGGCGCACTGGTCGCCCAGGCACCGGCACCGGCTCCGGTCGCACCGGCGGCAGCTCCGGCAATCTCGAGCCAGAAGATCACGTATCAAGCCGACGCACTGTTCGACTTCGACAAGGCAACGCTGAAGCCGCTGGGCAAGCAGAAGCTGGACGACCTGGCTGGCAAGATCCAGGGCATGAACACGGAAGTGGTCGTCGCAACGGGCTACACCGACCGCATCGGTTCGGACAAGTACAACGACCGTCTGTCGCTGCGCCGTGCGCAAGCCGTGAAGTCGTACCTGGTCAGCAAGGGCATCCCGGCCAACAAGATCTACACGGAAGGCAAGGGCAAGCGCAACCCGGTCACGACCGGCTGCAACCAGAAGAACCGCAAGCAGCTGATCGCTTGCCTCGCACCGGACCGCCGCGTGGAAGTCGAAGTGGTCGGTACGCAAGAAGTGCAGAAGACGACCGTTCCGGCACAGTAAGCCGCGGTCCTCGACTGCCTCAAAGCCCCGCCTCGGCGGGGCTTTTTCATTGACGCCCGTCCGGGCGTTCGCTGGCCTCGCCGTCCGCCCGCTTATATACTCGGGGCTTGATGCAGCGATGCGTCGCCCTCCTCCCGTAGCCCGTTTGCCGACATGACCAACGCCGATCCGCACGAACTCCAGAAATTCAGCGACCTCGCCCATCGGTGGTGGGATCCGAATGCCGAATTCAAGCCGCTGCACGACCTGAACCCGGTCCGGCTCGGCTGGATCGACGCGCACGCCCATCTGGCCGGCAAGCGCGTGCTCGACATCGGTTGCGGCGGCGGCATCCTGTCCGAATCGATGGCCGGGCTCGGCGCGCAGGTGAAAGGCATCGACCTGTCCACCGAAGCGCTTGGCGTCGCCGACCTGCACAGCCTCGAGAGCGGCGTAACGGTCGACTACGAGGCGATCGCGGCCGAAGCGATCGCGGAGCGCGAGCCCGGCACCTACGACGTGGTCACGTGCATGGAGATGCTCGAGCACGTGCCGTCGCCGGCCAATGTCGTCGCGGCCTGCGCGACGCTCGTCAAGCCGGGCGGCTGGGTGTTCTTCTCGACGCTGAACCGCAACCTGAAGTCCTACCTGTTCGCCGTGATCGGCGCCGAATACATCGCGCAGATGCTGCCGAAGGGCACGCACGACTACGCACGCTTCATCCGTCCATCGGAACTGGCCGGCTTCGTGCGCGCCACCGATCTGCACGTCGTGGAGATCAAGGGCATCACGTATCATCCGCTCGGCAAGCGCTTCGCGCTGTCGAACGACACCGACATCAATTACCTCGTCGCATGCCGTCGCGGCGCGTGACAACGACTCGACCGGTATGACGACTTCCCTCTCGCCCACGCGGGCCGCGCCCGACGAACCGGGCCTGCAACGCTGCGACGCGGTGCTGTTCGATCTCGACGGCACGCTCGCCGATACCGCACCCGATCTCGCAGCCGCGGTCAACAAGATGCAGCGCGCGCGCGGACTGGCCGAGACCTCGCTCGACACGCTGCGGCCGCTGGCGTCCGCCGGCGCGCGCGGCCTGCTCGGCGGCGCATTCGGCATCAGCCCGCAGTCGGCCGACTACGACGCGATGCGCGACGAGTTCCTGGCCAACTACGCGACCGACCTTTGCGTGCACACGACGCTGTTCCCCGGCATCGACACGCTGCTCGACGAGCTCGACGCACGCGGCGTGCGCTGGGGCATCGTCACGAACAAGGCGATGCGCCTGACCGAACCGCTCGTCGGCCTGCTCGGCCTCGGCCCGCGCGCAGCGTGCGTCGTCGGGGGCGATACAACGCCGCACGCGAAACCGCACCCCGCCCCGCTGCTGCATGCAGCCGGGCAGCTGACGATCGCGCCCGAGCGCATCGTCTACGTCGGCGACGACCTGCGCGACATCCAGGCAGGCAGCGCGGCAGGCATGGCCACCGTCGCGGCCGCCTACGGCTATTGCGGCGACGGCGCCGCGCCGGGGGACTGGCAAGCTCATCACCTTGTCGAAACGACGCAGCAATTACGCGAGCTGCTGCGCGATGTTGGGCTATAATGGTCAATCTTATCCGCGGGGGCGACCTGGTTTCGACAGGGGTTGTGAAGCGGCTAGGGCATGTCGAGGACCCGTCACCTCGTTAATCAATGGGAAAAACGTAACTGCAAACGACGATACGTTCGCACTGGCAGCCTAAGGGCCGCCGTCCTCTGCCTAGTTCACTGACGGGCTAGCGTCGCAAGACCGGTAGCAATACCGCCAGAGGTCATTTACGTCAGTTAAGCCTTGGCGGCGTCGCGACGCCCGGGTCGAAAACCTAGCGAATCGCCGTAGTGCAGCGTGTTCGTCCGCGTCGCTGCGGTTAAATCAAATGACAGAACTAAACATGTAGAACTGGTCGTGGAGCGCTTCTGGACGCGGGTTCGATTCCCGCCGCCTCCACCAAATTCTCGCGATGCAACGAACCCCGCATGACGACCGTCCTGCGGGGTTTTTTGTTGCCTGTGCAATGCAGCCGTGGCGCACGGTGCCGCCCTCCTTCGGAAAAAGCGCCCAGCCCCGATGGGCCGGGCGGAATGCCGCCGGAAACCCGGCGGCAGGAGGTGACGGATGTCGGGCCGCCCCGCGAGCACCTCGCACCGGCGCACGCAGCGACAGCCCACCCGGGCCCGACCTCGCAGCGCGCCGCGCGACGGGTCGTCGCACCTGGCGCACCGTCCGCGGTCCCGAGCGTTGCGCGACTTAGCTGCCGCGATACAGCGAGTTCATTTCTTCGACAGTGGCCGGATGCACGCCCGCCGCGCGCGAACCCGACGCCGATGCGCCCCGCGCTTGCGCGCCGTAACCGCTGGCATCGACGCCTTGCGCCTGCGCAACGGCATTGCGCTGCTGCTCGGCGACGCGCGCAGTCGCGGCCTGGATCGCTTCCGGGTAATGCGGATCTTCACCGCGTGCCGAGTTGTAGCCCGCCTGCTGGAGCTGAACCAGTTCGGCGCGCACCTGCGCGCGGGTGATCTGCGAACCCGGCTGGGCGAACGACACGACCGGGGCAACGAGAGCTGCAGCAACGACGACGGCTTGAACGAGCGATTTCATGATGACCTACCTCCAGATTTGTCCGTTTTCGCGGTGAACACCTCGTTCATCGCTGACAACTGAAGTTTATGTAGGCAGTTGCTTAAGAATAAGGCAGGTTTCGGGAAGACAGACTTCCCGAATACGGGTTAACCACTATCAAAGCGCCGGATCCTCGTGCGCTTCGTTGGCGGCCGGCACATGCAGAAACGCGCGAGCCCCGCGAAGCGGCATGCTTCGCGGGGCTCGCAATGAATGAAACGGGTCCGTGCATCCGGGAACGAAACCGAGCCGGGCGACGTCCGGACGCCCTCATCGTCGCTTCATTCGCCGTCCATCGGACACTTCAGATTGCAGCCGTTCGGATCGCCGATGTCGCCCTTGCGGCGCATCGCAGACTTCTTGCCGGTCTGATATTTCTTCGACGGCGCCGACGCCGCGAACGGCATCTGCGGATGTTCATTCAGCCTGAACTGGTCGCTGAGGATGCCGCCGGGCACACCGGGCGAATTCTGCGCGAACGCGAGCGGCGAAGCGGCGATCAGCAACCCCGCAGTCAACGCTGCCGCGGAGAGGGGATGGGAAAGTTTCATGGCGTGACGACGCCTGGCTGGCGTGCTTGTTGGAACGTTGATCGAGCGGCAAGCGTAGCGCAAATCCGCAGCCGCTGCAGAGTCGTTCGAGCACGCCCCTTTTACCGTGCGTTGCCGCCGCGCGCCGTCTACGCGTCCGCGCCGGCGAGCCCCGCCGCGACGCTCGTCACCGTGCCGCACGCCGCCGGATCGTAGCCGTCGAGACGCGCGACCCGTTCGACGTAGCGCGCGTCGCGCAGTAGCGCCAGCACGCCGTCGAGCGGCCGCTCGCCGAGCCGCTCGCGTTCGCACGCGAAGTAGTAATCCTCGTCGACAACCGGAATGAAATCGAGACCGAAATGATGCGCGGCCGGCTCGACGCCGAAGCCGAGATCGGCCATCCCGCTGGCGACGAACGCGGCGATCGCCGAATGGGTCAGCTCGGCCGATGCATAGCCGTTGATGCGTTCGGGATCAACGCCGATCCGGCGCAGCGCGAGATCCAGCAGCATGCGCGTGCCCGAGCCCGGCTGGCGGTTGACGAAGCGGATGTCGTCGCGCGCGAGGTCGGACAGGCCGCGCACCTGCTTCGGGTTGCCGCGCGGCAAGAACAAGCCTTGCTTGCGCCGCGTCAGGTGAATCAGCACGTGGCGCGCGTCGTCGAGCCAGGGCCGGTAGATCTGCGCGCATTGTTCGCGAAACTCGCCGCGCGGCAGATGGAAGCCCGCAAGCTCGCACTCGCCGCGCGCGAGCGCCTGTACGGCTTCAACGCTCTCGCGGTACTTGATGTCGACCGCCGCATGCGCGTCGACCAGCGCGGAGACGAGCGCCGCGACCGCATAGCCGTGCGACGCATGGATGCGCACACCCCCGTCGCGCTGCGCGAGCCGCCGGTTCAGGTCGCTCGCGACTTCGGCCGCCAGCGCGCGCAGGTTCCCGTCGAGACGGCTGCGCGCGAGACGCTGCGCGTCGACGACCGCCTGCCCGAGCTCGGACAGCACCGACCCCTTGCCCCGCGCGGTTTCGATCAGCGCGCCGCCGACGCAGGCCTCCAGCGCGCGCAGCACCCCCCACGCATGGCGGTACGACAACCCTTTGGCCTGCGCCGCCTGCGCGATGCTGCCCGTCCCGGCGACGAGTTCCAGCAACGGCGCGACGTCCGACAGGCTCGCCTTGCGCCCGTCGCTGTCGCGCACGATCAGATTTGCGTCGCATTCGACTCGAATCATTTATGCACCGTAACTTCCTATTGCGACCACTCAATGTTCCGCTTATCGTTGACCGAAATCCAACAGAATGAAGTCGGCATGCGCAATATATGAACCATCTGCGCATATGAGACTTTGGAGGAGCATAACAGATGTCCCCGATTTCCGAAGCGCCCGACGCACTAGTCGCGCGGCATGCGCACGGCGGCCGGTCGCTCGTCGCCGTGCTGCATGCGATCCAGGACGAAGCGGGCTACGTGCCGCCCGGTTGCGTCGCGCCGCTCGCGAAGGCGCTCAACCTGTCGCGCGCGGAAGTGCACGGCGTCCTCACGTATTACCACCATTTCCGCACCGAGCCGCCGGCGCGCGTGACGATCCAGATGTGCCGCGCCGAAGCCTGCCGCAGCATGGGCTGCGAAGCGCTCGCGGCGCACGCGCAAGCGCGCACCGGCTGCGCGTTCGACGCCGCGCACGGCGACTCGCCGCAGGCGGGCGCCGTCGCGCCGGGCGACGTCGCGCTCGAATCCGTCTACTGCCTGGGGCTCTGCGCACAATCGCCGTCGATGACGATCAACGGCGTGCTGCACGCGAAGGTCACCCCGGAGAAATTCGACGCGCTGCTCGCCGACGCCGTCGCGCACGCTCAGGAGGCGGCATGACGACCCGCATCTATGTGCCGCGCGATTCGTCCGCGCTCGCGCTCGGCGCCGACGCGCTCGCCGCCGCGATCGTCGCGGAAGCCGCACGGCGCGGCATCGCGATCGATCTCGTGCGCAACGGCACGCGCGGCCTGCTGTGGCTCGAACCGCTCGTCGAGGTCGGCACGGCGGCCGGCCGCGTCGGCTACGCGAACCTGTCGGCCGCCGACGTGCCTGCCCTGTTCGACGCCAACTGGCTCGACGGCGGCGCGCACCCGAGCGGCGTCGGCCTCGTCGACGCACTGCCCTATCTCGCGCGCCAGCAGCGCCTCACGTTCTCGCGCATCGGCCTGACCGACCCGCTGTCGATCGACGACTACCTGCGGCACGACGGCCTCGCCGGCCTGAAGAACGCGCTCGCGCTCGACGGCGACGCCGCGTGCGACGCGCTGATCGAGTCGGGCCTGCGCGGCCGCGGCGGCGCGGCGTTTCCGGCCGGCATCAAATGGCGCACGGTCCGGCACGCGAGCGCAAATCAGAAATACATCGTCTGCAATGCGGACGAAGGCGACTCGGGCACGTTCTCCGATCGCCTGATCATGGAAAGCGACCCGTACTGCCTGATCGAAGGGATGATCATCGCGGGCATCGCGACCGGCGCGACGATCGGCTACATCTACGTGCGCAGCGAATATCCGCACGCGATCGCAACGCTCGAAGCCGCGATCGCACGGGCCCGCGACGCCGGCTGGCTCGGCGAGAGCGTGCTCGGCTCCGCGCACGCGTTCGAGCTGCACGTCGCGAAAGGCGCGGGCTCGTACGTGTGCGGCGAGGAAACCGCGCTGCTCGAGTCGCTCGAGGGCAAGCGCGGCGTCGTGCGCGCGAAGCCGCCGCTGCCGGCGCTCGCCGGGCTGTTCGGCCAGCCGACCGTGATCAACAACGTGATCACGCTCGCAACCGCGCCGGTGATCTTCGCGCGCGGCGCCGCGTTCTATCGCGACTTCGGGATGGGCCGCTCGCGCGGCACGCTGCCGTTCCAGCTCGCCGGCAACATCCGGCACGGCGGCCTCGTCGAACTCGCGTTCGGCGTCACGCTGCGCGAGCTGCTGTTCGATTTCGGCGGCGGCACCGCGAACGGCCAGCCCGCACGCGCCGCGCAGGTCGGCGGCCCGCTCGGCACCTACCTGCCCGAGCACCAATGGGACGTGCCGCTCGACTACGAGGCGTATGCGGCGATCGGCGCGGTGGTCGGCCACGGCGGCATCGTGCTGCACGACGACACGTCGAACCTCGCCGAGCTCGCCGAGTACGCGATGAAATTCTGCGCGATCGAATCGTGCGGCAAATGCACGCCGTGCCGGATCGGCTCCACGCGAGGCGTCGAGACGATCGCGCGAATCCGCCGGGGCGACACGTCGGAGCGCCAGGTCACGCTGCTGCGCGACCTGTGCGACACGATGCTCGCCGGCTCGCTGTGCGCGATGGGCGGGATGACGCCGTACCCGGTGCTGTCCGCGCTCGACCATTTCCCCGAAGACTTCGGGCTCGCCGTCGGCAAGGATGCCGCGCCGGGCCCGGCCAAGGCCGCGGCCTGACCCAGAAGGAGCATTGCATGTCCCTCGATGCGCTCAATTCCAGACCAGGCGGCTGCGGCTCGGGCCAATGCGCGTGCAAGAGCGCCGCGCAGGCGCGCGCGCGCGATCCGTTCGACGACACCGACTACGGCACGCCGCAGCGCCATGCCGATATCGATGTCACGCTCGAGATCGACGGCCAGCCGGTCACGGTGCCGGCCGGCACGTCGGTGATGCGCGCGGCGATCGAAGCCGGCGTGAACGTGCCGAAGCTGTGCGCGACCGACTCGCTCGAACCGTTCGGCTCGTGCCGGCTGTGCCTCGTCGAGATCGAAGGCCGGCGCGGCTATCCGGCGTCGTGCACGACGCCCGCCGAAGCCGGCATGAAGGTGCGCACGCAGTCCGACCAGCTGCAAGCGCTGCGCCGCAACGTGATGGAGCTGTACATCTCCGACCACCCGCTCGACTGCCTCACCTGCCCCGCCAACGGCGACTGCGAACTGCAGGACATGGCGGGCGTGGTCGGGCTGCGCGAGGTGCGCTACGGCTTTGACGGCGCAAACCATCTGCGCGATCAAAAGGACGAGTCGAATCCGTACTTCACGTACGACCCGTCGAAGTGCATCGTCTGCAACCGCTGCGTGCGCGCCTGCGAAGAGACGCAGGGCACGTTCGCGCTGACGATCGCGGCGCGCGGCTTCGAATCGCGCGTGGCCGCGGGCGAAAGCGAAGCGTTCATGGCATCCGAATGCGTGTCGTGCGGCGCGTGCGTGGCCGCGTGCCCGACCGCGACGCTGCAGGAGAAGTCGGTCGTGCAGCTCGGACAGCCCGAGCACGCGATCGTGACGACCTGCGCGTATTGCGGCGTCGGCTGCTCGTTCAAGGCGGAGATGAAAGGCACGCAGGTCGTGCGCATGACGCCGCACAAGAACGGCCTCGCGAACGAAGGCCACGCGTGCGTGAAGGGCCGCTTCGCATGGGGCTATGCGACGCACAAGGATCGCATCACGAAACCGATGATCCGCGAGAAGATCACCGACCCGTGGCGCGAAGTGGGCTGGGAAGAAGCGATCACCTATGCCGCAACGCAGTTCCGCAAGCTGCAGGCGAAGTACGGCCGCGACTCGATCGGCGGCATCACGTCGTCGCGCTGCACGAACGAGGAAACCTATCTCGTGCAGAAGCTCGTGCGCGCCGCGTTCGGCAACAACAACGTCGACACCTGTGCACGCGTGTGCCACTCGCCGACCGGCTACGGCCTGAAGACGACGCTCGGCGAATCGGCCGGCACGCAGACCTTCGCGTCGGTCGCCAAGGCCGACGTGATCGTCGTGATCGGCGCGAACCCGACCGACGGCCACCCCGTGTTCGGCTCGCGCCTGAAGCGCCGTGTGCGCGAAGGCGCGAAGCTGATCGTCGTCGATCCGCGCCGCATCGACGTGGTCGACGGCCCGCACGTGAAGGCGTCGCATCACCTGCAGCTGCGTCCCGGCACCAACGTCGCGATCGTCAATGCGCTCGCGCACGTGATCGTCACCGAAGGGCTCGTCGACGCGGCCTTCGTCGCCGAACGCTGCGAGACGCGCGCGTTCGAACAGTGGCGCGAGTTCGTCGCGCGCGCCGAGAATTCGCCGGATGCGACCGCGGACGTGACCGGCGTGCCGGCCGAACAGGTGCGCGCCGCCGCGCGGCTGTATGCGACGGGCGGCAATGCCGCGATCTATTACGGGCTCGGCGTGACCGAGCACGCGCAAGGCTCGACGATGGTGATGGGCATCGCGAACCTCGCGATGGCGACCGGCAACATCGGCCGCGAAGGCGTCGGCGTCAACCCGCTGCGCGGCCAGAACAACGTGCAGGGCTCGTGCGACATGGGCTCGTTTCCGCACGAACTGCCCGGCTACCGGCATATCGGCGACGCCGGCGTGCGCGCGCTGTTCGAGGACGCGTGGGCGGCCAAGCTGCAGCCGGAGCCGGGGCTGCGCATCCCGAACATGTTCGACGCGGCGCTCGACGGCAGCTTCAAGGGGCTCTACTGCCAGGGCGAGGACATCGTGCAGTCGGACCCGAACACCCAGCACGTCGCGGCCGCGCTGTCGTCGATGGAGTGCATCGTCGTGCAGGACATCTTCCTGAACGAGACGGCGAAGTACGCGCACGTGTTCCTGCCCGGTTCGTCGTTCCTCGAGAAGGACGGCACGTTTACGAACGCGGAGCGCCGCATCTCGCGGGTGCGCAAGGTGATGCCCCCGCTCGCCGGCCATGCGGACTGGGAAGTGACGCTGATGCTCTCCCGCGCGCTCGGCTACGAGATGGACTACGCGCATCCGTCGGAGATCATGGACGAGATCGCGCGGCTCACGCCGACCTTCTCGGGCGTGTCGTACGCGAAGCTCGAAGCGCTCGGCAGCATCCAGTGGCCGTGCAACGAGCATGCGCCGGAAGGCACGCCGACGATGCACACGGATGCGTTCGTGCGCGGCAAGGGCAGGTTCGTGATCACGCAATTCATTCCGACGCCGGAAAAGGTCACGCCGCGCTATCCGCTGATCCTGACCACGGGCCGCATCCTGTCGCAATACAACGTCGGCGCGCAGACGCGCCGCACCGACAACGTGCGGTGGCACGAGGAGGATCGGCTCGAGATTCATCCGCACGATGCGCAGGACCGCGGGATCCGCAGCGGCGACTGGGTCGGCATCGAGTCGCGCGCCGGGCAGACCGTGCTGCGCGCGCTCGTGACCGAGCGCATGCAGCCTGGCGTCGTGTACACGACGTTCCACTTCCCCGAATCGGGCGCGAACGTGATCACGACCGACAGCTCGGACTGGGCGACGAACTGCCCCGAATACAAAGTGACGGCGGTACAGGTGATGCCGGTCGCGCAGCCGTCCGACTGGCAGCGTGCGTACGCGCGCTTCAACGCCGAGCAGCTCGACCTGCTCGAACGCCGCGCGGCGTCGCCCGCGGCCGTGACGACCGGCAAGTGAGGACGCCATGAACACCGGACACCTGATCGACATGGCCAACCAGATCGGCGAATTCTTCGCGTCGATGCCGGATCGCGACGAGGCGCTGGCCGGCATCGCCGACCATATCCGGCGCTTCTGGGAACCACGGATGCGCCGCGCGCTGCTGGCGGCGTTCGACGATCCGGCCGGCGACGCGGCACAGCGCGCCGCGCCGATCGTCCGCGATGCGATTGCCGCCTATCGCGACACGCTGACGCCCGCCGCCGCGCCCGTCTGAACGCCTGACCGGCGTACCGCTGCCGCTACGCGGGCAGCGATACGCCGGCGAACCAGCTTTCACAGTGGCGCAGCAGCGCGTTCGTGTCGGACGCGAGCCGGCCGCGCGCCGCGATATAGCCGTCGGGCCGCAGCAGGTAGAACGACGGCCGCGACCGGCCGTAGGCGTCCGCCAGCCCCGCCGCACCGTCGCCTTCGGTATCGGCGACCCGCCACACGCGCACCGCGCCCGGCATGATCCGTTCGAGCGACTCCGCCAGGGCCTGCGCAGCCTCGGCAGCGGGCGGCGTCGCGCCCGCCCCGCCCTCCTGCGGCGGGTCCTCGAGCAGCAGCAGCGTGAATCCCGTCGGCTCGTGCAGGTCGAACAGCCGCGCGATGCCCGGCGCCTGCCCGAGCGGCCCGTCGATCACGTGCACGAGCGCATCGGGCGCCCGCTCGCCCGCGCGCGGGCCGCCGTCGAGCACACGCTCGAGCGTGAGCGGGCTCTTGCGGTACTGCACCCCCAGTTCGCTGACCGTGCGCCGCACCGCGTCGCGCATCGGCCCGAACGACGCCAGCAGCGGCACGACGTGATCGCGCAACAGCTTCATCGGCCCGCGATCGGCCTCGACGATCTGCGTCAGGAAGCTCGTCTGCCGCAACACGTCGCGCTCGATCGGATGACGCTCCGCGTGATACGTGTCGAGCAGCCGCTCCGGCGCCCCCGCGCCCAGCACCCGCGCGAGCTTCCAGCCGAGGTTGAACGCCTCCTGGATGCCGGTGTTCATGCCTTGCGCGCCGGCCGGGCTGTGGACGTGCGCGGCGTCGCCCGCGAAGAACACGCGCCCGTGCCTCAGGCGCTCGACCATCCGGCTGTGCAGGTGGAAATAGGACGACCATGTCAGGTCGCTCAGGACGATCGACGTCCCCACGCGCGCGCGGACGATCTCCAGGCATTGCGCAAGCGACGGCCCGCGCTCGTCGGACAGCGCGCCGTTCTCCCGCGGCCGGTCCGCCACCAGCCGGTAGCGGCCGTCGCCCATCGGGAACAGGCCCGCGATGCCGTCCGCCGTCGTGAACAGATGAATCTCGTCGTCCGGCCAGTCGGGAATCGCCGCCAGATCGGCGAGCAGGAACGTCTGCTCGAACGGCCGGCCGGCAAAGCCCACGCCGAGCAGATGCCGCACCGTGCTGTGCGCGCCGTCGGCGGCGATCAGGTAGGACGGCGCGAGCCGCTCCTCCGTGCCGTGCGCATCGCGGATCGTCACGTCGAGGGACGCGCCGCCCGCGTCGCAGGCGGTCAGCGTGACGCCGCGCTCGACCGTCACGCCGAGGCTTTCGAGATGCTCGGCGAGCAGCCGCTCCGTGACGCTCTGGTCGAGAAACAGCAGATACGGATAGCGCGTCTGCAGCGGGTCGAAATCGAGCCGGGCGATCACGCGGCCGTCCGCATGCAGCGCCGCCGCGTGTGCGCGGTGCCCGCTCGCGAGAAACGGTTCGACCACGCGATGCTGCTCCAGCAACTCGAGCGTGCGCGCCTGGATGCCGATCGCGCGCGAACACGGCGACGGCTTCGCCGCCTGGTCGATCACGCGCACCGGCACGCGCGCCCGGGCAAGGCTCATCGCGGCGGCAAGGCCGGTCGGCCCCGCGCCGACGACCAGCACGGGTGGGATATCGAGCAGTTCGTCGACCATGAGAACCTCGATGACACGCGACCCTGCAAGTCTACGCCGCTCCGCCTGACGGGACCATATGCCGGACGGCCGACGGGAGAGCCCCTGGCCGGGTATGGGACAATGCGCGTTTCCCGCCAGTTTTCGCGTCATGGATTCCGCCTTCGACCGAGCGTACGCCGCGCATCGCGCGGGCCACCTCGCCGACGCCGAGCACGGCTACCGCGCCGCGCTCGCCGCCAATCCCGCTGACGCCGACGCGCTGCATCTGTTCGGCGTGCTTCGGCATCAGCAGGGCCAGCACGCCGAAGCGGCCGATCTCGTCGGCCGCGCGGTCGCGCTGCGCCCGGACGACGCCGCGCTGCAGCTCAACCTCGGCAATGCGCTGAAGGCGCTCGGCCGCGTGGAGGAGGCGCTCGACCGCTTTCGCAACGCGCTGACGCTCGCGCCCGAATTTCCGCTCGCGCACTACAACCTCGGCAACGCGTATGCGGCGCTGCAGCGTCACGAGGAGGCGATCGACGCGTTCGGCCGCGCGCTGCGGCTCACGCCCGACGACGCGTCGATCCACAACAATCTCGGCAACGCGCTGAACGCGCTCGGCCGCCACGACGACGCGCTGGCCGCGTTCCATCACGCGCTGGCGCTGCGGCCGGGCCATGCCGGCGCGCACAACAACCTCGCGATGGCGCTGTCCGCGATGGGCCGGGCCGACGACGCGATCGCGCATTTCCATGCGGCCATCGCCGCGCAGCCGCGCTTCGTCGCCGCGCATTTCAACCTGGGCAACACGCTCGACGCGGTCGGCCGCCACGCCGAAGCGGCTGCGGCGTTCGAGGCCACGCTCGCGCTGCATCCGTCCTTTCCGCTCGCGCTGTTCGGTCTCGCGAATGCGCTGAGCGCGCAGGACCGCCATTGCGACGCGCTGCCCTACTACGAACGCGCGGTCGGCCTCGATCCGTCGTTCAGCCTCGCGTGGCTGAACCTCGGCAATGCGCACCACGCGCTCGGCGCGCACGAGATGGCGCTGCGCGCGTTCGACCAGGCGCTGCGCGTCGAGCCCGATTTCACGCTGGCGCAATTGCATCGCGCGGTCACGCTGCTGACGCTCGGCGATTTCACCCGCGGCCTGCCCGCCTACGAGACGCGCCACGACACGCCCGGCGCGACGCCGCTCGGCGCGCTGCCGCGCTGGCAGGGCGAGCCGATCGCGTCGCGCACGCTGCTGATCCGCGCGGAACAGGGGTTCGGCGACACGCTGCAGTTCGTCCGCTTCGTGCCGCTCGCCCGTGCGCGCTGCGCGCACGTCGTGCTCGAAGTGCAGCCGGAGCTCGTCGCATTGCTCGAACCGGCCGCCGCACGATGGCGCGTCACGCTCGTCGCGCAGGGCGCGGCGAAGGCGCCCGCAGCGGACGTCGGATGCACGCTGCTGAGCCTGCCGTTCGCGCTCGGGCTGCAGCCGGACGACATCCTGTCCGGCACGCGCTACCTCCACGCACCGGACCATTCTCGCCGGCACTTTCGCGGCTCCCTCGGCGGACAGCAACGACGCAAGTTCGGTCTCGTCTGGTCCGGGCGGCGCCATGCACGGGACAACCGTTCGATACCGCTGGCCGAGCTAGAGCCGCTGTTCGCGTTGCCCGACATCGACTGGATCGTGCTGCAGCCGGCCGTCGAAGACGACGAGCAGGCCCGCCTCGAAGCCCATCCGCGCGTCCACCCGTTCGGCAGCCGTCTGACCGACTTCGCCGCGACGGCGACGCTGATCGAGCGGCTGGACGGCGTCGTCTCGATCGACACCGCGGTCGCGCACCTCGCCGGCGCGCTCGGCAAGCCGCTGTGGCTGATGCTGCCGTTCGCGGCCGACTGGCGCTGGTTCGGCGGCCGCGACTGCCCGTGGTATCCGCAGGCCCGGCTCGTGCGCCAGCCCGCGCCTGGGCAATGGCGCGACGTCGTGAGCGAAATCGCCGACGCGCTGCGCACCACCTGAGCCCAAATGAAACAGGGAGCGCAATGCGCTCCCTGTGAACGGCATGGACCGCGCCAGCCACGCGGCGCGCCGGGCTCAGATCGCCTTGTACTGGTTGCGCGCCTCCGGCGTACGGTACAGCACGAGCGTCGCAATCAGGCCGCACAGGGCCGCGATCGCGAGCCAGAGCCCCGGCGCGGCCTTGTTGCCCGTTTCGTGGATCAGCAGCGTCGAGATCGCGGGCGTGAAGCCGCCGATCGTCGTCGCGAGGCTGTACGCGAGCGAGAAGCCGGCCGTGCGCACGTCGGCCGGCATGACTTCCGTCAGCGCGACGACCATCGCGCCGTTGTATGACGCGTAGAGGAACGACAGCCACAGCTCGACCGCAAGCAGGCGCAGGAACGACGGCTGCGCGACCAGCCACTGGACGGCCGGATAGGCGGTCACGAGCGTGAGCAGCGTGAACGCGATCAGCACCGGGCGGCGGCCGATACGGTCCGACAGCGCGCCCGACAGCGGCAGCCAGACGAGGTTCGACAGGCCGACGCAGACCGTCACGACGAGCGCGTCGATCGACGACAGGTGCAGCACTTCCTTGCCGAACGTCGGCGTGTACGCGGTGATCATGTAAAACGACACCGTCGTCATGATCACCATCCCCATGCCGGCGACCACGACGCCCCAGTTCTCGAGCATCGAGCGCATGATCTCGCCGATCGTCGGGCGATGGCGCTTCGCGAGGAATTCATCGGTTTCCTTCAGCGAACGCCGGATCAGGAACAGGAACGGCACGATCAGGCAGCCGATCAGGAACGGAATGCGCCAGCCCCACGCGGTCATCTCGTCGGCCGGCAGCGCGCGGTTCAGCAGCACGCCGACGAGCGCGGCGAACACGACCGCAACCTGCTGGCTGCCGGACTGCCAGGACGTATAGAAGCCCTTGTGCCCTTTCGTCGCGATCTCCGACAGGTAGACCGACACCCCGCCCAGCTCGACGCCCGCCGAAAAGCCCTGCAGCAGGCGCCCGCACAGCACGAGCGCCGGCGCGAGCGCGCCGATCGTCGCATAGCCGGGCACCGTGGCGACCGCAAGCGTGCCGATCGCCATCAGCGTGAGCGTCAGGATCAGCCCCTTGCGGCGGCCATGACGGTCGATGTACGCGCCGAGCACGATCGCGCCTACCGGACGCATCATGAAGCCCGCGCCGAATACGGACAGCGCCAGCATCAGCGACGCGAACGCGTCGCCGCTCGGGAAGTAGGTTTTCGCGATGGCCGACGCGTAATACCCGTAGACCATGAAGTCGTACATTTCGAGGAAGTTGCCGCTGACGACCCGGAACACGGTGCGGAACCTGGATTCCTGCCCGGCGGCGTGTGATGCTGTAGACATGCTTTGACTCGCTCGGCTCGAATGGCGCGCCCGTGCGCCGCGTTGATACGCCGACTCCCCGGGCGCTGCGCCGGACCGACGGCGCAAACGGGAATCGCGGCACGCCGGCCGCGCCTCGCACAAAGTCCCGCGCCGCCGACATGGTCCGGGGGATGATGCCACGCCGGCCCTACATTTGCCTTTTGGTGCGCGGTTGCCGAAATACGGACCCAAAAATCGGATTGGTCCGATCGACTGCCTGCGTCCCAGCGATCACAATTCCGGATTTACTTCGACGCTGGCGCCGCATCCGCTTCACGCCCATGCCGCACCGCATATCGCTGCCATGAATCCATCGCCACTCGTTCCCGTCGAAGGCGAACTTGCCGTCCCCCGCTTCCGGCCGCTCGACGGCATCCCGCTCGGGCGCGAATGGACGTTTCGCGGCACGTCGGACGCCCGATCAGGCAGTGCGTGCGTCGCGCGGACCGAGACCTCGTGCATCGACGTCGAGTCTCCTCATCGCACCTGCCGCTGGGTGCCGTCGAACGACGCGAAGCCCGAACCCATCGTGGTCCTGCCCCGCTCGCGCGCGAACGCTGCCGCACCTGCGCGGCGCGCCGTACTCGCCTGCTGCTGGACCCTCGGCGCACTCGGCATCATCGGCGGGCTCATCGCTGCCCACGAACCGGCGTTCGATCTCGCATCGGCGCCGCCGGGCACCGTGCAATCGGGCGTCACCGCCATCGGCCGTGTCGCCCAGCCGCCGGGCGCCGCGCGCGCTGCTGGCCGTGCACCTGCCACCGGGCCGACGGTCCACGCCGCGCCTGAAGCGGCAGCGACCAGGCCGGTGATCACGGCCGATGCCGCGCTGGCGACCGCCAAGGCCCAACGTCCGGCCGTGACGCGCGCCGCCGCGATCCCGCGGGCACGTCGCGCGAGCGAACGGCCGGCGACGGCGCGCGCGCAGCCCGCCATGCCTCCGGCGATCCTGCGGGTCGCCGCACGTGTCCGGTCTGCGCCCCCCGCGCTTCGACGCGCGTCCTCGCCGGCATCGCTCGGCGACTTCGACAACCCGCAAACGCTGATCGCGCTGGAAAAGGCGCTGCGCGCCGAGCAGCCCGCCGTCGCGCGGGCACCGCAGGCGGCTGCGGCCGACGGCGACTGGACGTCGCGGCTGTCGCATCGGCGCCTGACCGACACGCCGGACGCCTTCACCCGCTGACCGGCGCGCCGCGCAAAAAATCAGCCCGATCCGCGCAAGCCGATCGGGCTGATTCGTTCAGACTGTCCTCGTTGTAAGGCCCGGGCCGGCCGTTGCGTCGATCCGGGCCTGGCGCACGGTTACTTGTGCGCAGGCAACCCCGTCTCGGTCTGCCGCTCGAGCTGCTGCACCCGCTGCTGCAGCTCGCGCAGCTGCGCCTGCGCGGCGCGCTTCTCGATCTGCAGCGCATGCGCCTGCTCCTGCGCCGACTTCTGCCGCTGCGCGACTTCCGCCTGCTGACTGCGCGCGATGCCCAGGTCCGCCTGCAACTGCTGCGCGCGACTGTTCGACAGCGCGATCACGCGCTCGAGAAACGCCTTCTGCGCCTGCAGTTCGGTCCGGCGGATTTCGATGTCCGACAACTGTACGGTCTGCTGACTGAAATTCGCATAGACCATTTCCGCACGGCTCTTGTCCTGCGACTTGATCACGCGCCACAGGTGCTTGTCCTGGAACAGCGCGACGTAGTACGTCATTTCCTGCGGATCGAACATCAGGCTCGCGCCGTAGCTGCCGTTGTACGCGGTGCGCATTTCGACGACCTTGCCGTCGCGCAGCATCTGCGTCAGCTCGGCGACGTTGCCTTGCGCGGCCCCGTCCGCCGCGGGCGCGGCTTCGCCGCTCAGGCTCGTCACGGCCGGACGGGTGCCGGCAACGGGCGCCGTGTCGTCGGCGGACCACGCCGCAGCGGCGTGCGCGCATGCCGCCATCGCAACGATCCACGTTGCGCATCGTGCAGGGGAGAGATTTCGGAAGACCAACGTCAGACTCCGGCGGACGAATCGGGAACTCGCGATTATCGTTCAATTCGCCGGCGCCGCATCTCGAATTTACCGGGATGCGGCGCGTCGTTGCAAAGCTCGACGGACTTACAGGCGGGTCTCGCGCGCGGCACGCAGGAACGCGTCGAGCAACGGCGTGCAATCGAGCAGTTCGGCCCCGCCCGCACGATGGAACTCCGGGTGCCACTGCACGCCGACGACGAACGGCGCGCGCCGGTAGCGGATGCCCTCGATGATCCCGTCGCCGGCCGAGACGGCCTCGATGTTCAGGTCGCGGCCCAGATCGCGGATTGCCTGGTGGTGGATCGAGTTGACGATCGCCTCGCGGCGCCCCGGGAACATGCTCGCGAGCGTCGAGCTGTCGGGGAACCGGATCGCGTGGCGGTGCTGGTCGTAATGCTCGCTCACGTGCGGGTTCGCGGTCGGCACGTCGGTCGCGATGTCCTGGTAGAGCGATCCGCCGAACGCGACGTTGATCAGCTGGCAGCCGCGGCACACGCCGAGCACCGGCTTGCCGGACTCGACGAATTCGTGCAGCAGCTCGAGCTCGTACATGTCGCGCACGCGGTCGCCCGGCCATTCGGGATGCGCGTCCGACGCCGCGTAGGTCTGCGGCGACACGTCGGCGCCGCCCTGCAGCAGCAGGCCGTCGAGATGCTTCGCATAGTCGCGCAGGCGGATGTTGCTCGGGTGCAGCATCCCCTGATGACCGACGGTAGGAATCATGAAGACCAGCACGTCGCGCGACATCACCCAGTGCGCGATCGATTCCTCCAGATACTGCAGTGTCTTGCCGCGCAGCCCCTTCGCACCGGGCTCCGGATGGAAGATCCGTGCGGACACGCCGATGCGCAGCGTGCGCTGCGTGATGCGCTGGCCGGCGCGGTCGAACAGGCGGCGCGCGCGCGCCGCGATGATCCGGCCGAACACCGACCACGGCGTGTCGCTCTGCTTCAGGTAGGCGGGCGGCGCGGCCTGCGCGCTCGCAGGCGGCGGCCGCGGCGTGTCGAAGTCGGGCGGCGCGCCGAATCCCGGCGGCGGCGCGCCCGGTTTGCGCTCGTTCGCCGTCGCGCCTGCCGACGCGCCGGCGCCGCCGGCCGCGGCCCCCGGTGCACCCGGCTCGGACGTCCCGGTGACGGGCGAAGCGCCCGCGCCGGCGACGTCATGGGCGACGCCTTGCGCCGCGGACGCCCGGGCGGCCGTGTCGGCCGCAGCGCTCGCCGAATTCGGACGGGTGGAATCGGAAGAAGGAGAAGACGTGCCGGCCGAGCCGGCAAAGGAAGGCGTGTTTTCGCTCATGACGGTGGTCTGCTGCGTCGCTCACGCGGGTGGATTGACGAGGATTCATTATGCTTCAGTGCCCGATCGCGCGGGGCGCCGACAACATCTTGTCATCAATGTTGCAGGGGTCTGGTCACTTCCCGTGCGGAAGTCGCCGCCGTCCGGCCGCGCTGGACACCCGTGATATATCACCATAATATCGACGCATTGCCTACGCGCCGGAGCACGCCGAATACCCTCGCCTCGTCCGGCCGCCGCGCCACCACCCGCATGGACACCCTGATCGACACCCCGCACGCGCGCCGGCCAGCCGCCTCGTCCGCCAGCCTCGCCGAACGCGCGTACGCGCTGATCCAGCGCGACATCATCACGATGCGCCTCAAGCCCGGCGCCGCGCTCAACGAAGCCGAGCTCGTCGCACGCACCGGCATCGGCCGCACGCCGGTCCATCAGGCCGTGCATCGCCTCGTGCTCGACGGGCTGCTGTCGGTCATCCCGCGCAAGGGATTGATGGTGCAGCCGCTGTCGCTCGACGACATCGTCGCGATCATCGACGTGCGGCGCATCAACGAAGCGCACTGCGTCGAGCTCGCCGCCCGCCACGCGACGCCGGACGATTTCGGGCGCCTGGCCGCGCTGCTCGACGACGGCGAGGCCCGCGCCGACGCGCACGACGTCGAGGGGATGATGGATCTGGATCGCGCGTTTCATCTGACGATCGGCGCGGCCGCGCGCAACCCGGTGCTGGCCGAGATCCTGCGCGGGCTGCACGAGCGCTCGCTGCGCTTCTGGTTCGTCACGCTGTCCGCGCCGCACCACCTCGCCGACGTCCAGCGTGAACACCGCGAGCTGTTCGAGCGGCTCGCCGCGCGCGACGCCGCCGGTGCGCGCGCGGCCGTCGAACGCCATATCGACTCGTTCCGCGCCACCCTTCTTCAACATCTTCGTCCCTGAGCCGACCATGACCACTTTCACGCCCTTCCCTCCGCTCGCCCAGCTCGCCGCGGATCTCGCGTCCGGCAGGACGACGAGCCGCGCGCTCGTCGACACCGCGCTCGCACGGATCGCCGATCCGGCCGGCCAGGGCGCGGTCGTGTTCACCGAAGTCGACGCCGACAACGCGCGCGCCGCCGCCGACGCGCACGACCGGCTGCGCGCGGCCGGCACCGTGCTGTCGCCGCTCGCGGGCATACCCGTGTCGGTGAAGGACCTGTTCGACGTTGCCGGCCAGGTGACTCGGGCCGGCTCGCGCGTGCTCGACGACGCACCGCCCGCCGCGACCGACGCGATCGCCGTCGCGCGGCTCAAGCGCGCGGGCGCGGTGCTGGTCGGCCGCACCAACATGAGCGAATTCGCGTTCTCCGGGCTCGGCCTGAATCCGCATTTCGGCACGCCGCGCTCGCCGTACCACCGCGACGTGCCTGGCGACGCGCGGATCGCCGGCGGCTCGTCGTCGGGCGCTGCCGCCTCCGTCGCCGACGGCATGGCGGCCGTCGCGCTCGGCACCGACACCGGCGGCTCGATCCGCATCCCGGCCGCGCTCTGCGGGCTGACGGGCTTCAAGCCGACCGCGAGCCGGATTCCGCGGCAAGGCGGCGTGCCGCTGTCGACGACGCTCGACTCGTTCGGCCCGATCGGGCTGACGGTCGCTTGCTGCGCGCTCGTCGACCGGATGCTCGCCGGCCTCGAGCCGCACGTGCCCGCCGCACGCCCGCTCGAAGGCGTGCGGCTCGGCGTGCTGACGAACTACGTGACGGACGGCGTCGACGCCGACGTCGCTGCGGCGCTCGACGCCGCGCTCAAGCATCTGGAAGCGGCCGGCGCGATCGTCGCCGAGGTGCGCTTCGCGGCGCTCGACCGGCTGCCGGACATCAACCGCTTCGGCTTCTCGCCGATCGAGGCATACGCGTGGCACCGGCCGTTGCTCGCGCAGCACCGCGACCGCTACGACCCGCGCGTGCTGAGCCGGATCCTGAAAGGCGAGCCCGCGAGCGCGGCCGACTACCTCGACCTGCTCGCCGCGCGCCACGCGCTGCTCGACGAAGCCGCGCACACGGTCTGGTCGCGTTTCGACGCGCTGGTCGCACCGACGGTGCCGATCGTGCCGCCGCGCATCGCGGCGCTGGAAGCCGACGACGACGCGTTCGCGCGCACCAACGCGCTGATCCTGCGCAACCCGAGCGCGTTCAACTTCCTCGACGCGTGTGCGTTGTCGCTGCCGTGCCATCCGCGCGACGCCGCGCCGGTCGGCCTGATGCTCGCCGCCGCGCCGCATCGCGACGACGCGCTGCTCGCGATCGGCCAGGCAGTGGAAGCGGTGCTGAACACGATCCGCTGACGCGCGAGCGGCGTGCGGCGGCGCGCCACAAGCGCGCCGTCAGTTTCGTGCCAGTTCGTTCGCGCTAAAATCGCGCGATTGTTTTCCGGACCGACCCCACGAGGAACCCCGCTGACCATGAACGACTACACGCTTGCGCTACGCCGTGAACGCCGCCTGCTGATGCTGCTCGGCTGGGTATGCATCGCCCTGCTCGCCGGCGCGCTCTATCTGCAGTACGTGAAGAACGAGGACCCGTGCCCGCTGTGCATCATCCAGCGCTACTTCTTCGCGGCGATCGGCATCTTCGCGTTCCTCGCCGCCGGGATGCACCACTGGCGCGGCGTCTGGCTGCTCGAATTGCTGATCGCGATCTCCGCGGCCGCCGGCGTCGGCACCGCCGCCCGGCACCTGTCGATCCAGATGAACCCCGGCTTCAGTTGCGGCTTCGACACGCTGCAGCCGATCGTCGACAGCCTGCCGCCCGCGCACTGGTTCCCCGGCATGTTCAAGGTCGCCGGCCTGTGCGAGACGGTCTATCCGCCGATTTTCGGCATCCTGCTGCCCGGCTGGGCGCTGATCGGCTTCGCGGCGATCCTGATCCCGGTCGCCGCAAGCCTCTGGCGCCATCGCCGCAAGCTCGTGGCCTGAGCCGCGAGCGGTTCCGCGCGTGCGGCCGCGGCCGCACGCCGGGCAAGTTCGACCAGCCGGGTGTTGCCGGCCGCGCCTGGCCGGCCGCACCTCGCCGGCCACGCGTAAACACCTACCCCTTTGCGGCGCGCCTTTCCAGGCAGATCGCCTCCCGCCCCGCTTCACCATCGCCCCCCGCCGGGCCTGCGTCCCGGCCCGGCCGCCGGCTGCCGGACCCGCAACGTCCCGCGACGGGCCTATGATCGACATGATCGCCGTCTGATAGCGCGCATCAATGCCGGACGATCTTCCGGCCTTTTTGCAGTGCTATCGTGCGTGCTGGATGGCGATCTACGTGCGCGAGGCCGGGCGGTCTCGATCCCTGCGTAACGCGCGCCTGATCCGCAATGTCGACTGGATTCATCATGACAACGCAAACCATCCGCATCTGTCACCCTCATGGCGTCCGCGCCGCATTTGGCGACTCATTCCGCGGCGCACTTCGCACGCCCCGCTCCGCGCCCGCCAGAGCGCCCCGCGCATCCTGCGCCGACCGTCCGGGAGCGCGCTGATGGAACCTTGGCTCGGCGATCTCCAGCACATGCTCGCGCACGGCGAAGCGGCCGTGCTCGTCACCGTCGCGCACACCGACGGCTCCGCGCCGCGCGAAGCCGGCACCAAGATGCTCGTGACGCGCGACACCGCGCGCCACACGATCGGCGGCGGCCATCTGGAATGGAAGGCGATCGAAATCGCGCGGCACCTGCTGAAGGACGGCGCGCACGTGCCGCACGCGCGCAAGCTCGAGCGGCTCGCGCTCGGCCCGAGCCTCGGCCAGTGCTGCGGCGGCGCGGTGGTGCTCGCGTTCGAGCGGCTCGACGTCGGCGATCTCGGCTGGATCATGTCGCTCGCGAAACGCGTCGCGGCCGGCGCCGCGACCGTGCGTAGCGTATCATTCGGCCCCTCGCCGGGCGCGCCGCTCCTGAGCGAGCCGGAGCCGGCCGCCGCGCGCGCCGACTGCCTGCTGTGGGAAACCGGCGGCGTCTCGCTGATGACCGAGACGATTGCGCCGCATGCGTTCCCGGTCGTGCTGTTCGGCGCCGGGCACGTGAGCACCGCGCTCGTGAAGGTGCTCGCGACGCTGCCGTGCAGCGTGCGCTGGGTCGACCGGCGCGACGCGGCGTTCCCGCCGTCCGACACGCTCGCCGGGATCGCCAACCTGACGATCGACGCGAGCGACACGCCGGACGACGCCGTCGACGCCGCGCCGCCGCAGAGCTACTTCGTCGTGATGACGCACGATCATGCGCGCGACTTCGTGCTGGCCGAGCGCATCCTGCGGCGCGGCGACTACGCGTACTTCGGGATGATCGGCTCGCACCCGAAGCGCGTGCAGTTCGATCACCGGCTCGCGGCGATCGGCATCGATCCGGCGCAGATCGCGCGGATGCGTTGCCCGATCGGCGTCGAAGGCATCGTCGACAAGGCGCCCGAAGTGATCGCGATCTCGGTGGCCGCGCAGTTGCTGCAGGCCGTCGAAGCAAATGCGCATGCGCCCGCGCAGGCTTCCCCTACTTTCTGACCGACCAAGAAAAACGCCATGACCCCGACATTCAAAGAGAAAATCGCCCGTGCGCCGAAAGCGGAGCTGCACATCCATATCGAAGGCTCGCTCGAGCCGGAGCTGATCTTCGCGCTCGCGAAGCGCAACAACGTGAAGCTCGCGTACGACTCGATCGACGCGCTGCGCGCCGCGTACGCGTTCACCGACCTGCAGTCGTTCCTCGACATCTACTACGCGGGCGCGAGCGTGCTGCTCACCGAGCAGGATTTCTACGACATGACGGCCGCGTACTGCGAACGCGCGCTCGCGGACAACGTCGTCCACACCGAGCTGTTCTTCGACCCGCAGACGCACACCGAGCGCGGCGTGCCGATCGCGACGGTCGTCGCGGGGATCGAGCGCGCGCTCGCCGACGCGGAGCAGCGCGGCCTGTCGAGCCGGCTGATCCTGTGCTTCCTGCGCCATCTGTCCGAAGAGGATGCGCTCGCGACGTTCGACGCCGCGCTGCCGCTCTTCGAGCAGTACAAGCATCGCCTGATCGGCGTCGGCCTCGACTCGTCCGAGCGCGGCAACCCGCCGTCGAAGTTCGCGCGGGTGTTCGAGAAGGCGCGTGCGCTCGGCCTGAAGCTCGTCGCGCACGCGGGCGAGGAAGGCCCGCCCGCCTACGTGTATGAAGCGCTCGACCTGCTGAAGGTCGACCGGATCGACCACGGCGTGCGCAGCATCGAGGATGCGGCGCTCGTCGACCGCCTCGCGCAATCGCGCATGGCGCTGACCGTCTGCCCGCTGTCGAACCTGAAGCTGTGCGTGTTCGACGACATGGCGAAGCACACGCTGAAGGCGCTGCTCGACCAGGGTGTCGCGGTGACGATCAATTCCGACGATCCGGCCTACTTCGGCGGCTACGTCAACGACAACTATTTCGCGACCGTCGAAGGGCTGCGCCTGACGGACGCGGAAGTCCACACCGTGATCCGCAACGGCTTCGAGGCGTCGTTCGTCGACGCCGCGCAACGCGACGCGCTGACCGCGCGCCTCGACGCGTACTGGCACGCCGCCTGACGATGCGACCGACGAATGCGGACTGCCGCGGTCACGGCGACAGACCTTGAGGAACGCTTTTCCGATTGATATCCGAGGCGGCGCGGGCCGTTGCAACCCGCCCCACGCCGCCGCTCGCACCACGCTGATCGTTTTTTCCACGCAGGACCATTCGTCATGACGCAAACCGCTTTCCGCGCCCAGCTGCTGACCTTCAGCGGCGACCCGGCGCAATCCGACCAGGCCGCGCACCACGAGACCGACGGCCTCCTGATCGTCGACGACGGCAAGGTCGTCGCGGCCGGCCCGCACGCGCGGCTCGCCGCGACGCTGCCGCCCGACGCGCTCGTGCATGACCTGCGCGACAAGCTGATCGTGCCCGGCTTCATCGATACGCACATCCACTATCCGCAGACGGACATGATCGCGTCGCCGGCGCCCGGCCTGCTGCCGTGGCTCGACAAATACACGTTCCCGACCGAGCGGCAGTTCGCCGACCCCGACCACGCGCGCGAGGTCGCGGAATTCTTCGTCGACGAGCTGCTCGCGTGCGGCACGACGAGCGCGCTCGTCTACTGCACGGTGCACAAGCAGTCGGCGGACGCGCTGTTCACCGTGAGCGACGCGCGCGACCTGCGGATGATCGCGGGCAAGGTGCTGATGGACCGCAACTGTCCCGAATTCCTGCGCGACACCGCGCAATCGGGATACGACGACAGCGCGGAACTGATCGGCCGCTGGCACGGCCGCGGCCGCCAGATGTACGCGCTCACGCCGCGCTTCGCGCCGACGTCGACCGAAGCGCAGCTCGAAGCGTGCGCCGAACTCGCGCGCCGCCATCCGGACGTGTTCGTGCAGAGCCACGTCGCCGAGAACGTCGACGAGGTGAAATGGGCGGCCGAGCTGTTCCCCGGCCACCGCAGCTATCTCGACATCTACGATCATTACGGGCTGCTGCGCCGCCGCGCGGTGTACGGCCACTGTATCCATCTCGACGACGAGGACCGCCGCCGGATGGCCGAGACGGGCACCGTGGTCGCGCACTGCCCGACGTCGAACTTCTTCCTCGGCAGCGGGCTGTTCGACTTCGACAAGGCCGGCGAATACGGCGTGCCGGTCGCGCTTGCGACCGACGTCGGCGGCGGCACGTCGTTCTCGATGCTGCAGACGATGAACGAGGCGCACAAGGTCGCGCGCCTGTCGGGGCATCACCTGACCGCGACGCGGATGTTCTGGCTTGCGACCGCGGGCGCCGCGCAGGCGCTCGACCTCGCGGACACGGTCGGCACGCTCGCGCCGCGCACCGAGGCGGACTTCGTCGTGCTCGATCCGCAGGCGACGCCGCTGCTCGCGCGCCGCACGCAACGCGCGGAATCGCTCGAGGAGCTGCTGTTCGCGTTCGCACTGCTCGGCGACGACCGGGCCGTGTACCGGACCTATGCGGCCGGACGCTGCGTGCACGAGCGCGGCACGGCGCGCCGCGGCGCCTGACCGAACGCCGGCGCGCGCCGCGCGATGCGGTGTCCGAACCGCTTTTGCGCGCGGCGCGCGCCGTGCTAGAATCCGCTCCTCATTGGGGAGTAGCCGCTCCGCTCGATGTCCCGCGCCACCGGCGCGCATCGTGACGGAGGCGTCCGTCAACAGACTTGGCCGTTCGGCCATGGCGGACGCAGCCACCGAAGGCCTGGCGAGACCGATGGTTCACAGTGCGCCGCATCAGGGCCGGGCGCGCCGTGGATCGTCGCTCGCACGCACAACAACAGGCCCGTGGAACCCCGTACGTGACCCAAGCCTTCCTGATCTCCACCGGCGCCGTCGCCCTCGCAGAAATCGGCGACAAGACGCAGCTGCTTTCCCTCGTGCTCGCCGCGCGCTACCGCAAGCCCGTTCCGATCATTCTCGGCGTGCTGGTCGCGACGCTCGTCAACCACGGCTTCGCGGGCGCGCTCGGCGAATGGCTCGGCGCGCTCGTCACGCCGTCGATCATGCGCTGGGCGCTCGCGTTCTCGTTCATCGGGATGGGGCTGTGGATCCTGGTGCCGGACAAGCTCGACGCCGACGAAGCCAACGCGAACCGCTCGCGGCTCGGCGTGTTCGGCGCGACCCTGGTCGCGTTCTTCCTCGCCGAGATGGGCGACAAGACCCAGATCGCGACCGTCGCGCTCGCCGCGCGCTTCCAGGATTACATCGGCGTCGTCGCCGGCACGACGTTCGGGATGATGCTCGCGAACGTGCCGGCGATCCTGCTCGGCGACCGCTTCGCACACCGCCTGCCGACGAAGGTCGTGCACGGCATCGCGGCCGTGCTGTTCGTCGTGCTCGGCGCGCTCGCGCTGTTCGGCGTCGGGGCGTGATCCGCGCGGCGTCGCGGCCGGCCGGCAGCCGCGACGCCGCCATCGCATGCTACTTGAGCGCCGCCGCGCCCGATGCCGGCGCGGCCGACACCGCGCGCTCGTTGGCCGCCGGCGCGGCCGGCCCGCCCTTCTTGTCGACCGGCAGCCGCACCGTCCTGACCGCGCCGTTGCCGAGCGGGAAATCGGCGAGCGCGCTGCGCGCGAGGAACGGCATCGCGTACAGCAGCGCGCCGTTGTCGCCGGTGGTGCGCGCGGTCACGTTATAGACTTCCTTGCCCGTCGCGCGCTCGGTGATGCGGATGCCGAGCGTGTAATCGAACACCTGGTACGTCTGGTTCACGTAGCCGGTCGGCATCGGCCCCCAAGGCCCCCACGGGCCCCACGGTCCGCGCCGCCAGTACGGCCCCGGGAACCACGGGTCGTAATAGACCGGCGTCGGCACCGCCACCAGGTCGCTGCCGATGCCGTAGGTCAGCCCGATCAGGTAGCGGGCGCCCGCTTGCGGCACCTGGCGGAACGCATACGAGGACAGTTCGTTGGCCACGATCGGCTCGTAGGTCGACTGCTCGATGCTGTTCTTCTGCGTGTCGCTGCGCGTGAAGGCATAGGTGCGTGTCGCATCGCTGCCGCTCCAGTCGGAGAAGGCCGTGACCTGCGTGGTCACATAGCTGGTGCAGCCCGTCAGCAGCGCCACGCACAGCGCCGCCGTCCATACCGCACCGCGAAAAATTCGTTCGCGTCTCATGATCGTCCTCGTCAATCCGTCACCCGCCCGTCGCGTCGCGCGAAGCAAGCGGGATGCCGATAATACGCCGACTGTCCGAAACGGTAAAAAGTTCGCACGGCACGCAAACTCAAGCCTTTGTACAATGGGCCGGTTCGCCGGGCCCGCGCCGCGCGCCCGTTCCCGATTCCACCGACCTCGACGACCATGTCCGACAACGCCTCCTCCACAGTGATCCGCCGCGCCGACTACACGCCGCCGGCGTTCCTCATCGATTCCGTCGCGCTCGAATTCGACCTCGCGCCGGCCCGCACGATCGTCAGGAATACGCTGCGCGTGCGCCGCAATCCCGACGCCGCGCCCGCCCCGCACCTGGAACTGATGGGCGAGGCGCTCGAATTCATCGGCGCGTCGCTCGACGGCGCGCCGCATGCAGCCGTGCGTGCGCACGAGCACGGGCTCACCGTCGAGAACGTGCCCGACGCGTTCGAGCTGACGCTCGACAGCGCCTGCGCGCCGGACCAGAACACGACGCTGTCCGGCCTGTACGTGTCGAGCGGCAACTTCTTCACGCAGTGCGAGGCCGAGGGCTTCCGCCGCATCACCTATTTCCTCGACCGTCCCGACGTGATGGCGTCGTACACGGTGACGCTGCGCGCGGACAAGGCCGCGTACCCGGTGCTGCTGTCGAACGGCAACCTGGTCGATTCCGGCGACCTGCCCGACGGCCGCCACTTCGCGAAGTGGGAAGACCCGTTCAGGAAGCCGAGCTACCTGTTCGCGCTCGTCGCGGGCACGCTCGTCGCGATCGAGGAAAAGATCACAACCGGCTCCGGCAAGGAGAAGCTGCTGCAGGTGTGGGTCGAGCCGCAAGACCTCGACAAGACCCGTCACGCGATGGATTCGCTGATCCACTCGATCCGCTGGGACGAGAAGCGCTTCGGCCTCGAGCTCGATCTCGACCGCTTCATGATCGTCGCGGTCGGCGACTTCAACATGGGCGCGATGGAGAACAAGGGGCTCAACATCTTCAACACGAAGTACGTGCTGGCCAACCCCGAAACGGCGACCGACACCGATTTCGCGAACATCGAATCGGTGGTCGGCCACGAGTATTTCCACAACTGGACCGGCAACCGCGTAACTTGCCGCGACTGGTTCCAGCTGAGCCTGAAGGAAGGCCTGACGGTATTCCGCGACCAGGAGTTCTCGGCCGACATGGCCGCGGGCGACGACGCGAACGCGGCGGCCCGCGCGGTCAAGCGCATCGAGGACGTACGCGTGCTGCGCCAGTTGCAGTTCGCCGAGGACGCGGGCCCGATGGCGCATCCGGTGCGCCCCGAGAGCTACGTCGAGATCAACAACTTCTACACGATGACCGTCTACGAAAAGGGCTCGGAAGTCGTGCGGATGTACCAGACGCTGTTCGGCCGCGACGGCTTCCGCAAGGGGATGGACCTGTACTTCAAGCGCCACGACGGCCACGCGGTCACCTGTGACGATTTCCGCCACGCGATGGCGGACGCGAACGGTCGCGACCTCGCGCAGTTCGAGCGCTGGTACAGCCAGGCCGGCACGCCGCGCGTGACGGTGAAGACCGCGTATGACGCGGCCGCGCGCCGCTACACGCTGACCCTCGCGCAGGGCTTCGGCGACGCGTCGCCGGCCGCGCGCGAGACCCAGAAGGGACCGCTGCTGATCCCGTTCGCGATCGGCCTGATCGGCCGCGACGGCCGCGACCTGCCGCTGCGCCTCGACGGCGAGGCGGCGGCCGCCGGAACGACGCGCGTGCTCGACTTCACCGATGCCGAACAGACCTTCACGTTCGTCGACGTGCCGGAACAGCCGCTGCCGTCGCTGCTGCGCAACTTCTCGGCACCGGTGATCGTCGAGTACGACTACAGCGACGACGACCTCGCGTTCCTGCTTGCGCACGACAGCGATCCGTTCAACCGCTGGGAAGCGGGCCAGCGCCTCGCGACCCGCGCGCTGCTGACGCTCGCCGCGCGCGCCGCCGCAAACGAGCCACTCGTGCTCGGCGAAAACTTCGTCGCCGCGTTCCGCCGCGTGCTGACCGACGACGCGCTGTCGCCCGCGTTCCGCGAGCTCGCGCTGACGCTGCCGTCCGAAACCTACCTCGCCGACCAGATGGCCGAGTCGGATCCTGCCGCCGTGCATCGCGCGCGCCAGTTCGTTCGCCGCCAGCTCGCGACCGCGCTGCGCGCCGACTGGCTCGCCGCGTACGACGGCCAGCAGACGCCGGGCGCCTATGAGCCGACGCCGGACGCATCCGGCCGCCGCGCGCTGAAGAATCTCGCGCTCGCCTACCTCGCGGAACTGGAAGATCCGGCCGACGCGGTGCGCGTCGCGAGCGCGCAATACGACGCGGCGAACAACATGACCGATCGCGCGGCCGCGCTGGGCGCGCTGCTGTCGGCCGCCGCGGCCGGCGCGAACGAACCGGCCGAGCAAGCGCTCGCCGACTTCTACCGGCGCTTCGAAAAAGAAGCGCTGGTGATCGACAAATGGTTCGCGATGCAGGCGGCGCAACGCGGCACGCCCGCGCACCCGACGCTCGACAAGGTCCGCAAGCTGCTCGCGCATCCGGCGTTCAACCTGAAGAACCCGAACCGCGCACGCTCGCTGATCTTCAGCTTCTGCGCGGCGAACCCCGCGCAGTTCCACGCGGCGGACGGCTCGGGCTACGCGTTCTGGGCCGAGCAGGTGTTGGCGCTCGATGCGATCAATCCGCAGGTCGCCGCGCGCCTCGCCCGCTCGCTCGAACTGTGGCGCCGCTTCACGCCCGCGCTGCGCGAGCGGATGAAGGCCGCGCTCGAACAGGTCGCTGCCGGCGCGAAGTCGCGCGACGTGCGCGAAATCGTCGAGAAGGCGCTCGCCTGACGCGAGCCGTTTGCGCGTCGGCCACACGCGACGAAGCTGGCGCCGCTCGATGCGGCGCCGGCTTTTTTTGCGTCCGCCGACCGGGCCGGGTTCGGAACCCATTCATGCCGACGCGGCCGATTGCGTGTCGACGATGCGCGCGACGTGCGCCGCGGCGCTGCCGGAAATCGCGCCGCGCTGACCGCCCAGCCGTGTAACCGGTCGAAAAAAGCCCGTGGGGCCAGGGACGCGGCGGGTAAAATTGGGGCAATTCAAGGATTCATTTGGCCTCTCGGAGTCTGTCATGTCCATTGCCCGCCGCACCACGCTGTCCAAGTTCCTGATCGAACAGCAGCGTGAGACCAACAACCTCCCCGCCGACCTGCGTCTGCTGATCGAAGTCGTCGCCCGCGCGTGCAAGGCGATCAGCTACAACGTGTCGAAGGGCGCGCTCGGCGAGGCGCTCGGCACCGCCGGCAGCGAGAACGTCCAGGGCGAGGTGCAGAAGAAACTCGACATCCTGTCCAACGAAATCCTGCTCGACGCCAACGAATGGGGCGGCAACCTCGCCGCGATGGCGTCCGAGGAAATGGAAACGTTCTTCCCGATCCCGGCGAACTACCCGCGCGGCGAATACCTGCTGGTGTTCGATCCGCTCGACGGCTCGTCGAACATCGACGTGAACGTCTCGATCGGCACGATCTTCTCGGTGCTGCGCTGCCCGGACGGCAAGCAGGCCACCGAGGAATCGTTCCTGCAACCCGGCACGCAGCAGGTCGCGGCCGGCTACGCGGTGTACGGCCCGCAGACGGTGTTCGTGCTGACGACCGGCAACGGCGTGAACTGCTTCACGCTCGATCGCGAAGTCGGCTCGTGGGTGCTCACGCAGAGCAACATGCAGATCCCCACGGACACGCGCGAATACGCGATCAACGCATCGAACGCGCGCCACTGGTACGACCCGGTCAAGCGCTACATCGACGAACTGAACGCCGGCAAGGACGGCCCGCGCG
The DNA here is from genome assembly GCF_002097715.1 of Burkholderia ubonensis subsp. mesacidophila. Taxonomy (NCBI): domain Bacteria; kingdom Pseudomonadati; phylum Pseudomonadota; class Betaproteobacteria; order Burkholderiales; family Burkholderiaceae; genus Burkholderia; species Burkholderia ubonensis. The sequence goes on along the minus strand of NZ_CP020737.1, from coordinate 1,074,773 downwards.
GCGACAACTTCAACATGCGCTGGATCGCCTCGATGGTCGCCGACGTGCACCGGATCCTGAACCGCGGCGGCATCTTCATGTACCCGGCCGACAAGCGCACGCCGGATCGCCCGGGCAAGCTGCGCCTGATGTACGAGGCGAACCCGATGTCGTTCATCGTCGAACAGGCCGGCGGCGCCGCGACGACGGGCACGCAGCGCATCATGGAAGTGCAGCCGACCGGCCTGCACCAGCGCGTGCCGGTGTTCCTCGGCTCGAAGAACGAAGTCGAGCGCGTGACCGGCTATCACATCGACGGCAATTGATTTGCACCGCAGCACTGGACGTGCGGACGAGGCGCACGTACAATCGCGCCTCGCGATGCGGCTCTACGGGGTCACATCGCGGTGAAATGAAATCGGAAGACCTGTCGAAGCAGGGGTTTTGCGAAGCAGCTGAAAAAAAGCTGAAAAATTTTTCGCAAAACCTATTGCCAAGATCGAAGATTCCACCATATAATTTCATTTCTCTGCTGCCGGTGTAGCTCAGTTGGTAGAGCAGCGCATTCGTAATGCGAAGGTCGTAGGTTCGACTCCTATCTCCGGCACCAAGATACAAAGGCCTGACAAGCAATCGCTTGTCAGGCCTTAATCTTTTCCGGGTCTGAAAAATGCGCGACGCGACCTGCGAATCGCGTCATGTCGTGCATCCCTCGACGCTTGCACACCTCCCCCGCCCTTCGCCCACCCTCATCGTCACCCGGCGCGAAACGACAGTCATTGTCCACATCGCGCTTGACTCGCGATGCTCCGCATCGGCGCAACTGCTTCGCTGTCGCCAGCTTCCTTACACCCTGATTTCAGCTCGCACCGGGTACGCGCACACCCCGCTTTGCACTGACAAATTCCTTGGAAAATCCTGATCGGGGTGCATAACATTACTTAACGATCCTGACCCGTCTATCGCGCTACATTGCGTAGGCGACGCTGCGGGAGCGACGCGCCGCCCATACCGGGTTGCCGGTACCCGCATGACGTCCGGACATATCGACTCGTTACCAGGAGAGGACCACCATGGCTCATGGCTTCATTATGTGGCTCATCATCGGCGCGATCGCCGGCTGGCTCGCCGGCGTGCTCGTCAAGGGCGGCGGCTTCGGGCTCATCGTCGACATCATCGTCGGTATCGTCGGTGCGATCATCGGCGGATGGCTCGCGGGGCTGCTCGGCATCAGCGTCGGCAGCGGCTTCATCGGCTCCGTGATCATCGCGGTGATCGGCGCGGTCATCCTGCTGTTCGTGATCCGGCTGTTCAGGCGAGCGGCCTGACGATCCGCTTGACGCCCCTCCACGCGCGCCTGCGGGCGCGCGTGCGCTTCACCGGCGCGCGGCACGAACGCCGCGCGCCGCCCGTCTCAACGACGCGGCGTCCCGCGCAGCCAGCCGTCGAGCACGGCAGGCGTCAACAGCCCGCTGCGCGCATCGCGCATACCATCACGGCCAATCCACATGGTGCGCGGCAGTTCCCCGCGCCATCCTGCATCGAGCGCCGCGCGCAGGCGTTCCGGCATCGCGTCGGCGTTCGCGTACTGCGCGACGTGCGGCGGCAGGTTCATTTGCGCAAGCGCCTGCTCGATCGCCGCGCCGTTCTCGTCATACGCGTCCATCGCGATCATCGCGACGCGCACTTCCGGGTGACGACGCTGCCACGCGACGAGATGCGCCGCGTTCTCGCGACAGTAGCCGCAGTCGAGCGACCAGATCTCGATCGCGAGCGGCCGCTCGCGCGCGGTGTCGAACAGCCGCCCGACATCGGCGGCACGCAGCGGCTGCAGCGTGCCCGCGAGCGCCGACATGCAACAGACCGCGAGGGTCGACAGCACGAACAGCCGCTTCATTGCGCGCCCTCCACTGCGATCAGGCGATAGCCGTCGTTGCGCGTGCGCCACGACAGATACACGCGCCCCGCGTCGTCGAGCAGTTGAGGGTTATCGCTCGCGCCCGACGTCGATGCGATCACGCGCGGGTCCGACCAGTGCGCGCCGCGATCGTCCGAGCGGCGCAGCTTGATCTGCATCGTGTCGCCGTCGAACGCCTTCCACGCGAGCCACACGACGTCGCCGCGCGCGACGAGCGCCGCATGCGACGCCTGCTCGCCGGGCGCGGCCGGATTCGCGCCGAACGCCCAGGCGGCGCCGAGCGGCCGCCCGTCGGCACCGATCCGCGAATAGAACACGTCGGCACGGCCGTCGACGACGCCGAACCACGCGAGATGCCGCATGCCGTCGGCCGTGATCGCGAGCGCCGGACCGTGGTCGGGACACGCCTCGACGTGCCAGTTCGAGAACGTCGCGCGCAACGGCGCGACCGGTGCATCGGCCGACGCAGGCAGCACCGCGAGCGCGTGATCGCGGATCTGCCCGGGGAACACGTTGCGCCACGCGGCCTCGACACGCCCGGCCGGATCGATCGCCATCGCGATCCGGCAGCATTCGCACGTGTGATCGGTGACCTTGCGCTCGGGCTCGAACGACGCGCCGCCGTCGCGCGACACCGCGTAATAGACGGCCGCGCCGTCGTACGCCTGCCCGGCCGCCTTCGCCGCGCCCAGGTCGCGCTTGTCGATCCACGCCAGATAGATCCGGCCCGACGGGTCGACCGCCATCATGTCGAAGCGGTGCGTGATCATCTGCCGGTCGCGGTGCACGGTGATCGGCACGCTCCACGTCGCGCCGCCATCGAGCGAGCGCGAGAAGCGCACCATCCCCGTGTACGGCGCATCGAGCGGCATCGACCATGACACGTAGATCGCGCGCCCGTCCGGGCTCGTCGCGACCTTCGGGCGATTCTCCGCGCTTGTATAAACCGGCTCGGGCATCGCGTTGACGGTGACGGGCGCCGACAGCGTGCGGCCCGCGTCGTCGGAATGCGCGACGACCACATGCTCGCCCTCCACCCACGCGACCCACAGCCGATGCCGCGCGTCGATTGCGGCGCCCGTCGCGAGCGGCTGCTTTTGCGGCGCGGGCGCGGCCTGCATGCCCATGTGCGCGGCATGCGGATCAGCGGGTTTCGCCGCCTCGTGCGCGCCCGCGGCCGACAGCGCCGCGAGCCAGAGCGCACAGCCAGCCGCGAACGATTTCACAGCGACCATTTCAGTTCTCCAAAGAAAGTACGGCCCGGATATGGGTGGAACACGTAGTAGCGGCGGTCCGTCAGGTTGTCGATGCCGACCGACGCGACCCAGTGCCGGTCGAAGCGGTAGCGCGCCTTCAGGTCGACGACGGTGAACGAGCTGGTGCCGCCGTAGACGTCCGGATTCACGTCGCTGTTGTCGAGCGTGTTGAACTGGCGTCCCGAATAGCGGACGCCGACGCTCGCGAGCCAGTGCTCGTCGAAGCGGTACGACGCGAGCAGGTTCGCGCGCATGCGCGGAATGCGCGGAAACCGCGAGCCGACGTACGTGGGGTTCGCCGCGTCGGACAGGATCTGTGCATTGCTCGCCGACACGTTCGCATCGAGGTCGAGCCCTTTCAGGCCGACGTTCTGGCCGCTGAACGCCAGTTCGACGCCGCGCACGCGAACGCGATCGACGTTGGAAATATTCGTGACCGTCGACGCGCCCGACACCGTCGTCTGGCTGTAGATCGAATCGCGCAGATCGCTCTGGAACACGCTCGCGCGCACGACGCCGACGCCGACGTCGCGCTCGGCCGTGAAGTCCCAGTCGATCGCCTTCTCCGGCCGCAGGTTCGGGTTGTTGTTGACGATCGCATTGTTCGAGATCGAGCCCTGGAACATCTCGCCGACCGTCGGGAAGCGCGTACCGGTCGCGAACGACAGGCGGAAGCGCCAGGCGTCCGTCGCATCCCACTGCAGCGCGACCTTCGGCGACAGCGCATTCGCGCTGCGATCCGCGTAGCCGAACGTGCCGCTTGCGTTGCCGAGCGCGCCGCCGTATGCGTCCCAGCGCTCGTAGCGCAGGCCGAGCGTCGCGAGCCAGCCCGGCGCGAAGCGCCACGCGTCCTGCGCGAACAGCGCCTGCGTGCGCGTGTCGCCGCGATAGACGCTCGCGAGCGACGTGGTCGGCCCGGCCTGCCAGTCGGCCGTGTTGTAGGTGACGTTGCGCAGGAAATAGTTGTCGTAGTGATAGCCGAACGTGAAGGTATGCCCCTTCACTTCCGGCGCTTCCGCCTTCAGGTCGAGCGTGCGCCAGCCGGTGCCGTCGCCCTGGAACAGCGTGCCCGGGCCGCCCTGCGCGGTCGACGCCGCGCGCAGCACGTCGCGCGACACGTCGTACGCGGACACGACGCCCGACAGCCGCCAGCCGGAATCGAGCCGCGCGTTCAGCCCGAGCGCGTACAGCCAGTTCTCCTGGTCGCCGCGCTGCGGCGCGAACGCGCTCGGCGCAACAGTCATGTTCTGCCCGCCGATCGACACGTTGCCGCCGTACACGGGGTTGCCCGCCGCGTCGCGCAGGAAGGTCTCGCCGTGCTGCCGGTAATGGTTCTCCCAGTGGCCGAGCGTGAGCGTCGCGTCGACGTGATCGGTGAACGCGTAGCCCATCCGCACCGACCCGTTGATCTGCTCGGTGCGCTCGATCGACTGCGCGCCGACGATCGTGCGCGGCTTGCCGTTCGGCCCGACGTCGGTCGCGGCTCCGGTGACCGGCACCGCGCGGCCAAGCTTCGGGTTGTAGCTCGCGCTCGGGCTCGCATACTGCATCGGCTGCCCGTTGTTTTCGAGGCGGTCGAGCGACAGCGCGAACCAGAAGCGGCCGACGCGGTTCGCGATCCGCGCGGTCTGGTGGTTGCCGCCGAAGCTGTCGGCGAACCCGTAGCCGTCGCGGTAGCGCTGCGTGAAGAACTGCGTCGACAGCGACGCCTCGAGCCGCTCCGGCCGACGGGTCGTGAGCAGCACGGTCGAGCCGATCGCGTTGCCCGGATACAGCGCGGAAAAGGGGCCGTAGAGCACGTCGACCCGCGCGATGTCGTCGGGCGGGATCAGCGACCAGCGCGGCGGGTACGCATAGCTCGAACCGAGCAGGTTCGACAGCAGCAAGCCGTCGGCATAGACGAGCCCGCGCGCGCTCTGCAGTTCGTTGAAGTCGCGGCCGGCGAACACCGCGTTGCGGTCGCCGATGTAGCGCTTGCGCACCATCAGGTTGGGCGCGTACTTCAGCGCGTCCTCGGTGTTGACGTTGGTGTGCGCGTCGATCCGGTCGCGCGTGATCGATTCGACGACGGCCGGCGTATCGGGGTCGACGGGCTGCCGCTGCGCGGTCACGCTGACGGCGGTGAGCGTGTCGCCGGCCGCGGCCGCGACTGTCGCGGGCCGGGTTGCTGCATGCGCCGGCACGGCGGCGCGGCTTGCCTCCGGGGCCTGCGCCTGGATCGGGTCGACGCGCTCGCCGTCCGGCTGCGCCGCGTAGGCGGCAGGCCATGCAAAAGCGGCCGCGCAGGCAAGCGCGACCCGGCCGCGCGACGGCCGCGCGGCAACGGTGAATGACATGAATGGTTTCCTGAAAACGTGATCGAACGCCGCCGGACGCCGGCCACGCGCCGCGCCCGAAACGGCGCGGCGCGCGGCCGGCGCCGCGTGCGGAGCGCGCCGTCAGGCGCGCGCGGAATCAGATCGGGACGATTTCAGGCGGAGCACGCGGCTGGGCGAGACGGATGCCCCTGCGCGTGACGACGGGAAGAGACGCGGCCGGCGTGCGAACCGCGAACGCCCGCACGAAGCCGGGCAGCGCGGGCAGGCTTGCGCCGAGCGCGACGTTGGCGGCAAAACCCGGGCAGTACACGCAATGCGGCACGCCCGCATGATCGAACGACGACGCGTTGCGATCGCCGCCCGATTGCGCGAGCACGACCTGGCGGGCGCCTGCCGCGCTGCACAGTTCGAGCGTGAGGTCCCCCGACCCGTTCGACGCCATGCGCGCGTAGCCGACGACGGGCGACAGTACGTTCAGTACCAGCGCCAGCCAGACGAGGCCGATCCATCGCGTCGTTCGTTTCATCGCGGTCCAGGGAAAAGTGCGCGCAAGTATAGCAAGCAGCCTGGCCGTTGCCGATTCCGCAGACGGTAACGGCGGGTATCGCAGCGCGGGGGTAAACACATGTGCCGCGAATACAACAGAGACAAAATCTAACGATTCGTTGCTGGCATAAATCTGTGCACGAGGCTGATAATTATTGAACCCGTTGGAGAAACGATCATGGACGAAAAGCCGATCCGCATGCCGCCGCCGGAGCAAGTGATGAGCCCGGACCCGGAACCCGTTGGCGTGGAATTCCTCGCCGAGCTGCCCGAGCACGTGCGGGCGTTCTTCGACGAGCAGCACAAGCTGTACTCGCCGAAGTGAACGGGCGTTCCGCTCTGTAACCGCCACGTGCCGCAAGCCGACATCGTGCGGTTCATCGCTGCGTTGCCGCAGCCGTACGCATCGCGCCCGGGTCGCAACGACCTGACGGTGCCGGATCAGTTCGTCCGCTGATTCCTCTGTCGCGTCGCCACGCCGCGCGACTGTCTTCGTCTATTCTTCTGTTTTTCCACTTCCGGCTCGCCCGGTTCCCGCTCATCCCGATGAAGCATGCAATTCGCGCCGGCCTCGCCGCAGCAGCGCTCGGCCTCGCCCTCTTCTCCTCGCCACGCATCGCCGCCGCCGACGGCGACGATACGGCGCTGACCAATCTCGTCGCGCTTGCCTCGCAGCGCCTCGCGCTCGCCGAGCCGGTCGCGCGCTGGAAGTGGGCGAACGGCAAGCCGATCGAGGATCGTCCGCGCGAAGCGGCGCTGCTCGCGTCTGTCGAAAAGCGCGCGACACAGGCCGGCATCGATCCGGCGTTCGCCCGGCGGTTCTTCGAGGATCAGATCGCGGCCAGCAAGGACGTGCAGAACGCGCTGTTCGCCACATGGCGGGCAACCAGGCCGCCTGAAAGCACGCCGCCCGATCTCGCGACCAGCACACGCCCGAAACTCGACCGGCTCACGCAAGCGATGTTGACCGGGCTCGCACAGGTCGAGCCGCTGCGAGCCGCGCCTGACTGCCAGATGCGGCTCGCGCGCAGCATCGCCAACTGGAAGACGCTGACGCGCTACGACGCGAACCATGCACATGCGCTCAACACTGCGCTGTCTCATGTGTGCGCAGCGGGCGGCGCAAGCGCGATCGGCTGACGCGTCAGGCCGGGGCCGGTGATCGGCGCGCCGCGCCCTAACCCGCGGCCGCGAGCGCGGCCAGCGGAATCAGTTGCAGGCCGCGTGCGAGGTGCGTCTGCAGCAGCCGATAAGTAGAGGGCTCGAACGTCCCGGCCGTTTCGTCGACGGCCAGCCGCGCGGCCGCGTCGAGCGTCTCCGCCGCGCCGAGGTAGCGCCAGCCGTCGATCACGTGGAATAGCAGGCGCTCGCCTTGCGCCTCGAACACGACCGCGCCGTCGAACGGCCACGGCGCCGCCGCGCCCGCGCGCGCTGCATCTGCCGGACGACGATTGAATGCCGGACGCAACCGCGCAATCCACTGCGCTTCGACGAGCATCGAGCCGAGTTCGTTACCGGTCTCCCGCCACTCGACGCGCCGCACATGCTGGGCGAGCCGCAGTTCCTTCGACGAGCGCCGCTCGCCGGTCAGCAGCGCACGCAGCCGTTGCCGCACCCGCACGCTGCGCCCGACATAAAGCGGTTCGTCCGCTTCGCCGAACAGCGCATAGGCGCCGCATCCTGCCGGCGCGGTGTCGAGCCATGCCTCGGTCAGCCCGCCCGCCAGGCGGAAATGGCGTGTCGTGCGGGTGATCTGGTCGCGTAGCCGCTCGAGCGGCACGGTCTCGTGCAACTGGCGCCAGAACTGCCATAGCAGGTCGGCATCCGCGAGCGCCCGGTGCCGCGCGGACGGCACGAGGCCGTGCCGCTGGATCAGCGCGTCGAGCCCGTGCCGCGATTCGCGCGGGAACAGCGCGCGCGACAAGCGCACGGTGCACAGAACGTCGGGATTGAATGCCAACCCGGTGCGCTCGAACTCGGCGCGGAGGAAACCCCGGTCGAAGCTGGCGTTGTGGGCGACGAACAGCTTGCCGTCGAGCCGCTCGAACAGCGCCGGCGCGAGCGATGCGAACGACGGCGCATCGCGCACCATCGCATCCGAAATGCCGGTCAGTTGCTGAATGAACGGAGGAATCGGCTGCCCGGGATTGACGAGCGACGTCCACGTCGACACGCCAAGCGGGCCGATTTCGACCACGCCGATTTCGGTGATGCGGTGCTCGGCAGACGAGCCGCCGGTGGTTTCGAGGTCGACGAAGACGAGCGGTTGCTCGCAGGCGGGATCGGTCGAACGGGAATCGGACATGAATGAACAGGAAAGCGACGCTTCCGTGAGTATGCACCGGCAGGCCTGTCCGCGGCCAGCGTGAACCCATGATGATTGCGCGCCTTAATGCAAAAGCCCCCGACGAAGCGGGGGCTCGGACGTGATCGGCAATGCGTGGCGCGTCAGATCGCCTGGATATTCGCAGCCTGCTTGCCTTTCGGCCCGACTTTCACGTCGAAGGAAACACGCTGATTTTCCTTCAGCGTTTTGAAGCCATCCATCTTGATTTCGGAAAAGTGCGCAAACAGATCCTCACCGCCATTGTCTGACGTGATAAAACCGAAACCTTTAGCATCGTTAAACCATTTCACGATACCGGTATCCATACCTTCGTTCCCCACTCGATTTGATCAAAATAGCTATTTTTTTATAGCCGTTTCCCGAAATCCCGAAGCGTCGCATCTGATTTCAGCCACATACGCCGCCCCGAGGACGGAGTGCTGACTTTATAAATTGGAAAATCCAGGTGCGTCAAGTGGATTTTTATCGAACGCTTTATAAAAATAACGCTATTGCCACTGGAATCGGTACCTGATCCGCTTCTGTAAATGGATTTCGCACTAAACCATGTCATTGTTACCAGGCGCGATTCACCGATAATCCACGCCGGGGAAAACCTACCGGGGTCGAATCGCATCGGTAAAATGCTCGGTATTTCTACGGGTTGCGAACTACGAACGACGTTGCGATGCTGAAGCCACATCGACGCGATGGAGAAAGTCATGTGGCTGGACGAAATCAAGCGCTTCGCGAGCCGGCTCGGCCGCGTCCGCCGGAAGTCCCGCGCCCTCGCCGACCCTGCACGTGAACAGCCTTGCGACGTCGAATTCGATACGACCTGGCATGGCGACCACTGGCAGAACCTGCTGGCGTCGCCGCTCGATGCACGTCATTACGTGATGGAAGACTGGACGTACACGCCGCCGCCGGCCGAAACCAAGGACGCGCCGCCGCCCGGCAGGCGCAGGCGCCGCTGGTACGAACAATAGGAAGCGAAACCGACGGACAAAAAAAAAGCGCGACTGGAAGGTCGCGCCGACAAAGGTTTGGAGATCTTTTCCGTCAACGAAAAAGTCTGCTTCGGAAAGCAGAGATCGCAGTATAGCGACATAACATCCTTTCATTATCCATGCTCCGCACAAACCTCTATTGCCGAAGCGACAATAATGACGCTCGCGCATTAGGCGTCTCCGGATAGCCGGCTGTCGCGGGAGCGCAACGCCCGACTGCGCTGCCGCGTCACACCTCATTCTCGCCGCGACGCAGCAAACCCTTGATGGACAGGGCTTCCGAGCCACCCACCCATCATTGCCAAATTCAAAATACAGTATTGCTTAAAGTATCCACCTCCCCGCGCGGAGCCGCTCCTTACACTGCAATTGAATTTTGAGACAAAGGGTATCAAGCCCGTCCGGCGTCAGCGCAGAAGCCACGCGCCACGCCAGGGCCAGCAACAGGTTCGCTTCCCCTCATCCGGTGTGGAGACAAATCAATGAAAAAGACCCTGATTGTTGCAGCACTGTCTGGCGTGTTCGCGACCGCCGCGCACGCACAAAGCAGCGTCACGCTGTACGGCCTGATCGACGCCGGCATCACCTACACGAATAACCAGGGCGGCCACAGCTCTTGGCAGCAATCGACCGGCTCGGTCAACGGCAGCCGCTGGGGCCTGCGCGGCGCCGAAGACCTCGGCGGCGGCCTGAAAGCGATCTTCACGTTGGAAAACGGCTTCGGCATCAATAACGGCACGCTCAAGCAGAACGGCCGCGAATTCGGCCGTCAGGCGTTCGTCGGGCTCTCGCACAACGTGTACGGTTCGGTCACGCTGGGCCGCCAGTACGACAGCGTCGTCGACTATCTCGGCCCGCTGTCGCTGACCGGCACGCAATATGGCGGCACCCAGTTCGCGCACCCGTTCGACAACGACAACCTGAACAACTCGTTCCGGGTCAACAACGCGGTCAAGTACCAGAGCGCGGACTACAACGGCCTGAAATTCGGCGCGTTGTACGGCTTCTCGAATTCGAGCAATTTCGGGAACAACCGTGCGTACAGCGTCGGCGCGTCGTATAGCTTCATGGGCTTCAACGTCGCGGCCGCGTACATGCAGTTGAACAACAACGTGAACGGCCTGTCGCAGGCGGTCGGCGATCCCGGCGCAGTCACGGGCGACTGGACGTTCGCGGCGAGCCGTCAGCGCACCTGGGGCGCAGGCCTGAACTACACGTTCGGCCCGGCAACGGCCGGCTTCGTGTTCACACAGACGCGCCTGAACAACAGCGTCGCGATCAGCGCCGGCCAGTCGGGTGTTTCGGGCGGCATCACGGGCCTGTCGGGCAGCACCCGCTTCAACAACTATGAAATCAACGGCCGTTATGCGCTGACGCCGGCACTGTCGCTCGCCGGTTCGTATACGTACACCGACGGCCGCATCGTCGGCCAGTCGCCGAGCTGGCACCAGTTCAACCTGCAGGCCGCCTATGCGCTGTCAAAGCGCACCGACGTCTATCTGCAGAGCGAATACCAGAAGGTCAATTCGGATGGCCTGCCGATCGGCGCGTACATCAACGGTGTCGGCACGGCTTCCTCCACCGGCAAGCAGATCGCGGTCACGGCCGGCCTGCGCCACCGCTTCTGAGTAACCGTCTAGCGAGTCAAGCGGAATGAAGCGAACTGTCCCAAGGTGTGCTGGTTTTGACCATGGCGTTGAGCACGGTCAGGAGCTTGCGCATGCAGGCAACCAGCGCGACCTTGGGCGGTTTGCCTGCGGCGATCAGTCGTTGATAAAAAGCGGCAATAGCGGGGTTGCGTCGCGAAGCGGTGAGCGCTGCCATGTACAGGACGCGACGGATATCGAACCGTCCGCCTTGAATGCGCCTGTGCCCCCGGGTAGTTCCCGAGTCCCATGCCATCGGAGCGACGCCAACCAACGCAGCGATCTGGCGGCGATTGAGCCGGCCAAGTTCGGGCAGTTCTGCGATCAAGGTAGCACTGGCCACTGGGCCGATACCGCTTGCCGAGCGCAGCAGTTCGTCGAGTGCGCTGTAGTGCGCGCGGACGTGGGTAACCATCTGGGCGTCGACATCATCAAGCTGCTTGCGGATGGCGTCGATCATGGCTTCTATGCTCGGGCGTACGACCGGAATGGCCAGCTGCAAACGCTGCCGCTCGGACAGCAACATGCCGAGCAACTGACGACGGCGTGTGACCATGGCGGCCAGCGCTTGTTGCTGGGTGTCGGCCAGCGGTCGAATGAAGTTGGCCAGATCCTTGCGACGAACCAGTACCGATGCGAACTCCGCCAGCATGTGAGCATCGATCGTATCGGTCTTGGCCAGACGCCCCATCGATTTGGCAAAGTCGCGCGCCTGACGCGGGTTGATCACGGCGACCGGCAAGCCTGCCGCCTGCAACGCACACGCAAGCGCCGCTTCGTAGCCGCCCGTGGCTTCCATGACGACCAGAGCCACGTTCAGGGGTTGCAGGGCCGCTGCCAGGGCCGAATGTGCCTCGGCATCGTTAGCCCATCGCTGCGCAATGCGTTCGGCGCCCAATACCGCAATATCGACGTGCTCCTTGGCTACGTCGATACCCACCATTACTGAGGAAGCAGACATGATCTTCAGATCCCTTGCTTGTGCATGCGCCCTCGATCAGATCGGGGCGGGTAACCGTTCGGGTTTCGGGAAGACCAGCACGGCAACCGTGCGTTCTGTACTCAGAAACGGGCTCATTGGCCCAAGCGCGAATCAAACTACACGGTTCAGTCTGGTTGCTCCCAGACTTTACCGTACCGGTCAGGCTTGAACATACAAGCGTCGCCGTACCGCCGCAGACCGCAGCATGACGAAGCGCCCCAGCCGGGGCGCTTTTTCATTGCACGACACAGCACGCGAACGCGCTCAGGCCGCGCCCGGCTCCGGGTAGTGTACGTCGAGCACGTCGATCGGCTGCGGGCCGGCTGGCGTCATCAGCGTGACGGTGTCGCCGATCTTCGCCTTCAGCAGCGCGCGCGCGACGGGCGAGATCCAGCTCACGTGACCTTGGTCGAGATCGACTTCGTCGATGCCGACGATCGTGATCGTGTGCTCCTCGCCGTCCGGCGTCGCATAGTCGACGGTCGCACCGAAGAACACCTGGTCGGTATTCTCCTGCCGGCTCGCGTCGACCACCTCGGCGATGTCGAGGCGCTTCGTCAGGAAACGGATGCGCCGATCGATCTCGCGCAACCGCCGCTTGCCGTAGATGTAGTCGCCGTTCTCCGAGCGGTCGCCGTTCGACGCCGCCCACGACACGAGCCGCACGACTTCGGGCCGCTCGGCGTCGATCAGGTTCAGCAGTTCGTCCCTGAGGCGCTTGTGCCCCGCGGGCGTGATGTAGTTCTTCGAGCCCGCCGGAATCGCCGGCTGGGCCTGGTCGAGATCGTCGTCGTCGCCGTCCGACTCTTTGACAAACGCCTTGTTCATGATGCACGTTCAAACATGGATTGCGGATATTTCAAGGGTACACGATGATCCGGCCGACAAGCCCGCGCTCAACAATTTGCGAATAAGACTTCCCTTTTCACGCGACCCTGCTATAATCCCTCTTCTGCGTGCGGCTGTAGCTCAGTTGGATAGAGTACTTGGCTACGAACCAAGGGGTCGTGGGTTCGAATCCTGCCAGCCGCGCCACCTTTTTTCGAGGGCCTTCTGAATCGAAGGCCCTTTCAGTTCGATGTAGTACCGTTTTGCGTGCGGCTGTAGCTCAGTTGGATAGAGTACTTGGCTACGAACCAAGGGGTCGTGGGTTCGAATCCTGCCAGCCGCGCCATATTTTTGGGGGCCTTCCCATCGTAGAAGGTTCCGACAGTTGAAGTTGTACCGTTTTGCGTGCGGCTGTAGCTCAGTTGGATAGAGTACTTGGCTACGAACCAAGGGGTCGTGGGTTCGAATCCTGCCAGCCGCGCCACTTCAGAAGGGCCTTCCTCCGGGAAGGCCCTTTTTCTTTGCCCCTCCCCGTTCGATCGCGGCGCGCCGATTCGTTCCGGATCTGGAACGTCACTGGCGCCGACTCCACCATCACCCGGCATGCAAACGAAAACGGCGGCCCAGGGCCGCCGTCGCATCGCTCGAACGAACGCTCGCGCGTCAGTAATCCTGACGCTCGCGCTCGATCCGCATCCCGCCGTCATGGCGCGCGTGCGCGCCGTCGTCGGTCGAACGCTCGCGCATGATCCGCATCACGTCCGGATTGGTCCGCACGCGCCGCATCACGTTCGCAAGGTGGACGCGGTCGCTGACCTGGATCACGAAGCGCAACACCGTCGACTCGTGCGTGAGGTCCTCGTCCATCGCAATATGGACGATGTTCGCGTCGGCCGACGTGATGTCCGCCGCCACCCGCGCAAAGATCCCCTTCGTATTCTTCACGAGCGCCTTCACCGCGACGTCGAACAGCCGGCCCGGCTGCGGCGCCCATTCGACGTCGATCCAGCGGCCCGGATCGCGGCGGTGGATGCGTTGCGCGACGCGGCAATCGGTCGTATGAATCGCCATCCCCAGGCCGATGCCGATGTAGCCCATGATCGCGTCGCCCGGAATCGGCCGGCAGCACGCGGACAGCTGCACCGACATCCCTTCGGTGCCGGTGATCACGACCGGCGGCGCATGATGCGCGGCATGGCGCTCGGCCTTCGGCAGATCGTCGTCCGCGTCGCGGCCGCTCATCAGCACCTCGATGCGCTTGGCCATCACAGCGGCGACGCGGCGGCCGAGGCCGATGTCCGCGAAGATTTCCTGGCGGCTCTTGTTGCCCGTCCACTGCACGAGCTTCTCCCACACCTCCGGCGCGACGTCCGCGAGCGCGAGGCCGTAGCCCTTCAGGCTCTGGTCGACCAGCCGCTCGCCGAGCTGCACCGATTCGTTCAGGCGCATCGTCTTCAGGTAGTGACGGATCGCCGAACGCGCCTTGCCGGTGCGCACGAAACCGAGCCATGCGGGATTCGGCTTCGAATACGGCGCGGTGATCACCTCGACGATGTCGCCGCTCTTCAGCTCGGTGCGCAGCGGCAGCAGCTCGTTGTTGATCTTCACGGCGACGCACTGGTTGCCGAGATCGCTGTGGATCGAATACGCGAAGTCGAGCGCCGTCGCGCCGCGCGGCAGCGCCATGATCTTCGACTTCGGCGTGAACACGTAGACCGCATCCGGGAACAGGTCGATCTTCACATGTTCGAGGAATTCGCTCGAATCGCCGGCCTCGCTCTGGATGTCGAGCAGCGACTTCAGCCACTGGTGCGCGCGCTTCTGCACGTCGTTGAGATCCGCGCCGCCGTTCTTGTACAGCCAGTGCGCGGCGACGCCCGCCTCGGCGATCTCGTGCATCTTGCGCGTGCGCACCTGGAACTCGATCGGCGCGCCGAACGGACCGACGAGCGTCGTGTGCAGCGACTGGTAGCCGTTGATCTTCGGGATCGCGATGTAATCCTTGAACTTGCCCGGCACTGGCTTGTACAGCGAATGCAGCGCGCCGATGCACGTATAGCAGTCGAGCGGATTCTCGACGACGACGCGAAAACCGTACACATCGAGCACCTGCGAGAACGACAGCTGCTTGTCGCGCATCTTCCGGTAGATGCTGTAGATGGTCTTTTCGCGGCCGGTGATCTCGGCGTCGATCTTCGCGTCGACCATCGCACGCTGCGCGGCCTCGAGGATCTTGCTGATCACCTCGCGGCGATTGCCGCGCGCGGCCTTCACCGCCTTCTCGAGCGTCGCGTAGCGATGCGGGTTGAAGTTCGCGAAGCTCATGTCCTGCAGCTCGCGATACGTATTGTTCAGACCAAGCCGGTGCGCGATCGGCGCGTAGATGTCGAGCGTCTCGCGCGCGACGCGGCGACGCTTTTCCATCGGCACCGCGCCGAGCGTGCGCATGTTGTGCAGGCGGTCGGCGAGCTTGACGAGGATGACCCGCACGTCGCGCGCCATCGCGAGCAGCATCTTGCGGAAGTTTTCCGCCTGCGCTTCCTCGCGGCTGCGAAATTCCATCTTGTCGAGCTTGGACAGCCCGTCGACCAGCTCCGCGACCTTCGGCCCGAACCGTTCGGCCAGCTCGCTCTTGGTCACGCCCTGGTCTTCCATCACGTCGTGCAGCAGCGCAGCCATGACCGCCTGCGCGTCAAGCTTCCAGCCGGCGCAGATTTCCGCGACGGCGACGGGATGGGTGATGTAGGGTTCGCCGCTCTGGCGATACTGACCGAGGTGGGCTTCGTCGCCGAAATGAAACGCCGCCTTGACCTCTTTGATTTCCTCCGGCGCCAGGTACTCGGCAAGCGCGGCGGTCAGTTTCGCGATCGAAACGACGCCGTGCTTGCGCGGCTGCTCAGGAGTGGCGGTCGGCCCGAACAGATGCCGGAATGACTGTTCGAGGACCGCGTCGATGTATTGGCGCGCAGGCGATTGTGCCGTGCCTTCAGTGGTCGGATCCGCGGAGGCGGACGATGGGGTGGTGCTCATATTCGCCTCCTCGGTCAGCAATCGTGCGCGCGTGGACTACATGGCTGGAGTAAACCGGTGCGCCTTAGACCGGCACCTTCTTCAGCATCTCGACGCCGACCTGGCCGGCGGCGATCTCGCGCAGCGCGACGACCGTCGGCTTGTCGCGGCTTTCGATCTTCGGCGTATGGCCTTGCGCGAGCTGCCGCGCGCGATAGGTGGCGGCGAGCGCCAGTTCGAAGCGGTTCGGGATTTGCTTCAGGCAGTCTTCGACGGTAATGCGAGCCATGTTGGGTAATTCCTTCTGAATATAGTGCTTATTCTACCTTATGTCCCTCGACCCTCGCCGTCATTCCGCATGCGGCTGGTGGATGCCGAGTTCGATGAACAGCTCCGCATGTCGCGCGTACTGCGAAATGAAGCGCTGGCGCGTCGCGGCGACGATGCATTCCAGCTCTGCAAGCGCGCGATCGAAGTTCTCGTTGATCACGACATACTCCGCTTCCGATGCGTGCGCCATCTCGCTGCCGGCCGCGAGGAGGCGCCGCGTGATCACGTTCGGCTCGTCCTGGCCGCGCTTCTTCAGGCGCTCCTCGAGCGCGTCGAGCGACGGCGGCAGGATGAAGATGCCGACCGCGTTGCGGAACTGCTTCTTCACCTGCTGCGCGCCCTGCCAGTCGATTTCGAGCAGCACGTCGTGGCCGTTCTTCATCTGCTCCTCGATCCAGACGCGCGAGGTGCCGTAGTAGTTGCCGTGCACTTCCGCGCTCTCGAGGAATTCGTGTGCGGCGTGGCGCGCGCGGAAATCGTCGACGGTCGTGAAATGATAATGCTGGCCGTCCTGCTCGCCCGGACGCGGCTTGCGCGTCGTGTACGAGATCGACAGGCAGATATCCGTGTCCTTCGACAGCAGCGCATTCACCAGCGTGGATTTGCCGGCGCCCGACGGCGCGACGACCATGAACAGGTTGCCGGGATAGATGCCGCCGTGCAGCGCATGCGCGGCGTGGCCGTCGTGGGTCGATTCGGTCATGTTGCGTTACTCCAGGTTTTGCACTTGCTCACGCATCTGCTCGATCAGCAGCTTGAGCGCCATCGACGCATCGGCCAGTTCCTTGGCCGCCGCTTTCGAGCCGAGCGTGTTCGCTTCGCGATTCAGTTCCTGCATCATGAAGTCGAGACGCTTGCCGACGCGGCCGCCCTTCTCGATCACATGACGCGTTTCGTTCAGGTGCGCGGTGAGCCGCGACAGCTCCTCCGCGATGTCGATCCGGATGCCGTACATCGTCACTTCCTGTCGGATGCGCTCCGCGGCTTCCTCGCGCGACACGATCGGCGCGCTGCCTTCCGGCGCCGCGATGCCGAGCGCTTCCTGCAGACGCTCGACGATCTTCTGCTGATGCTTCGCGATCAGCTCCGGCACGAGCGGCGTGATGCGCGCGACGATCGCCTCCATCTCGGCGACGTTCGACAGCAGCATCGCCGCGAGCTGCGCGCCTTCGCGCGAACGCACGACGACCAGCTCGTTGATCGCTTCCTTGCCGCACGCGAGCACCGCGTCGCGGATCGCGTCGGCCGATACGCCGCTTTCAGCGATCACGCCGGGCCAGCGCAGGATCTCGCCGGCGCGCAGGCGGCCGACGCCCGGGAACGACTCGAGCACCGTGCGCTCGAGGTCCGCGAGCTGGCCGAGCGCCGCCTGGTTCAGCGCGCCCGCGCCGATGCTCTGCTCGCCGCGCTGCAGGTTGATGCGCACGTCCACCTTGCCGCGCGACAGCTTGTTCATCAGCATCTCGCGCAGCGCGGGTTCGCACGCGCGCACGTCGTCGGGCATGCGGAAGTTCAGGTCGAGGAAGCGCGAGTTCACGGTGCGCAATTCGACCGACACGCTGGTGCCGCCGTTGCCCGTCGCCGCTGCGAGTTCGCGTGTCGCGCTCGCGTAGCCCGTCATGCTGTAGATCATGGTTCGTCTCGCCGTCTGAATGCCCTCGCGGGCCGGGGATAAGTCGAGGCGCCCGGCGCATTCGCAAGCGCGGGGCGGGAAACGCGCATTATCCCATTTTTGCCGGCCACCCCGCCCGGCAAGACTGCCGTTCGGCGCTAAAATCGGGGTTTCCTCCCTGTCCATCTTTCCCACATGACGCAATCCACTTCCCGGCCGAGCGGCCGCCGCGCCGACGAACTGCGCAAGGTCGCCCTCACGCGCCACTACACGAAGCACGCGGAAGGCTCCGTGCTGGTCGAATTCGGCGACACCAAGGTGATCTGCACGGCGAGCGTCGCCGAGCGCGTGCCCGAATTCCTGCGCGAGCGCGGGCAAGGCTGGCTGACCGCCGAATACGGGATGCTGCCGCGCGCAACGCATACGCGCAGCGACCGCGAAGCGGCGCGCGGCAAGCAGACGGGCCGCACGCAGGAAATTCAGCGCCTGATCGGCCGCGCGCTGCGCGCGGTGTTCGACCTGGAGGCGCTCGGCCCGCGCACGATCCACATCGACTGCGACGTGATCCAGGCCGACGGCGGCACGCGCACCGCGAGCATCACCGGCGCATTCGTCGCCGCGCACGATGCGGTGTCGAAGCTGATCGCCGCCGGCAAGCTCGCGCGCTCGCCGATCACCGACCACGTCGCCGCGATTTCGGTCGGCGTGTTCGAGGGCACCCCGGTGCTCGATCTCGATTACCCGGAAGATTCGCGCTGCGACACCGACATGAACGTCGTGATGACGGGCGCGGGCGGCTTCGTCGAAGTCCAGGGCACCGCCGAAGGCGTGCCGTTCTCGCGCGACGAGATGAACGCGCTGCTCGACCTCGCGCAAAGCGGGATCGGCGAGCTCGTGCGGCTGCAGAAGGACGCGCTGGGTGTGAGTCATGTCTGACGATCGCATCACGCCGCCGCTGTCGCGCATCGTGCTCGCGTCGAACAATGCGGGCAAGCTGCGCGAATTCACGGCGATGTTCTCGACCGTCGGCATCGACGTGATTCCGCAGGGCGACCTCGCGGTGCCGGAAGCGGAAGAGCCGTACCGCACGTTCATCGAGAACGCGCTGACGAAGGCGCGGCACGCGGCGCAGCTCACCGGCCTGCCGGCGATCGCCGACGATTCGGGGCTGTGCGTGCGCGCGCTGCGCGGCGCGCCGGGCGTCTATTCGGCGCGCTACGCGCAACGCGCGGGGCTCGAGAAAGGCGACGCGGCGAACAATGCGCATCTCGTCGAACAACTGCGCGACGTCGCGGACCGCCGCGCGTACTACTGCTGCGTGCTCGCGCTCGTGCGTCATGCCGACGATCCGGAGCCGCTGTTCGCCGAAGGCCGCTGGCACGGCGAGATCGTCGACGCGCCGCGTGGCGCGCACGGATTCGGCTACGACCCGTATTTCTACCTGCCGTCGCTCGGCGCGACAGCCGCCGAGCTCGAGCCGCCGGTGAAGAACGCGCTCAGCCATCGCGCGCTCGCGCTCAAGGCGCTGCTCGCGCGGCTTGCGGAGGGAGAATGAGCCAGGCTGCAGACACCGGTGCGCGCGTCGTCGCGACCTTCACGTCGCCCGGGCAGGTGCGGCTGACGTCGCTGCCGCCGCTCGCGCTGTACGTGCATTTCCCGTGGTGCGTGCGCAAGTGCCCGTATTGCGATTTCAACTCGCACGAATGGAAAGGCGAGCAGTTTCCTGAAGCCGAGTACCTCGACGCGCTGCGCGCCGACCTCGAGCACGCGCTGCCGCTCGTGTGGGGACGGCAGGTGCATACCGTGTTCATCGGCGGCGGCACGCCGAGCCTGCTGTCCGCGGCCGGCCTCGACCGCCTGCTGTCCGACGTGCGCGCGCTGCTGCCGCTCGACGCGGATGCGGAAATCACGCTCGAGGCAAATCCCGGCACTTTCGAAGCCGCGAAGTTCGCGCAGTTCCGCGCGAGCGGCGTGAATCGCCTGTCGGTCGGCATCCAGAGCTTCAACGAGATGCACCTGAAGGCGCTCGGCCGCATCCACGACGCCGCCCAGGCGCGCGCGGCCGTCGAGGTTGCCGCGAACACGTTCGACAACTTCAATCTCGACCTGATGTTCGCGCTGCCGAACCAGACGCTCGACGAATGCCGCGCCGACATCGAGACCGCGTTGTCATTCGCGCCGCCGCATCTGTCGCTGTATCACCTGACGCTCGAGCCGAACACGCTGTTCGCGAAGTTTCCGCCCGTGGTGCCCGACGACGACGCGTCCGCCGACATGCAGGAGTGGATCCACGCGCGCACGGCCGAGGCCGGCTACGCACGCTATGAAGTGTCCGCGTATGCGAAGCCGCATCACCAGTGCAAGCACAACCTGAACTACTGGCGCTTCGGCGACTATCTCGGGATCGGCGCGGGTGCGCACACGAAGCTGTCGTTCCCGAACCGCATCCTGCGGCAGGCGCGCTACAAGCATCCGGCGACCTTCATCGAGCACGCGATGGCCGGCGCGCCGGTGCAGGAAGAGCGCGAAGTCGGCGCGCGCGACCTGCCGTTCGAGTTCATGCTGAACACGCTGCGGCTCGTCGAGGGCTTCCCGGTGCACAGCTTCGCCGAGCGCACGGGGCTGCCGATGAGCACGATCGAGCCGGCGCTCAAGGAAGCGGAACGGCGCGGGCTGATCGCACGCGATTTCACGCAGATCGCGCCGACGCCGCTCGGCCAGCGTTTCCTCAACGACCTGCAGGAACTGTTCCTGCGCGACGATTGAACATGACCGCAAAGCATGGGACCGGAGTAAGCACTGAAGTGCCAACTCCGGTCGACAGAGGCGGCATTTCGGTTACAATGCCGCCTCGTGGAAGCGTGGCCGAGCGGTTTAAGGCACTGGTCTTGAAAACCAGCGACGGGCAACTGTCCGTGAGTTCGAATCTCACCGCTTCCGCCAGCAAGGTTCGCCAAACCCCGTCCATTCCCTGAATGACGGGGTTTTTGTTTGCGTCGCCGTACTGCGTGCGGCACGACGCATGCCGGTAATCCCGACCTGCCCCTTCCCCCACCATCGCCTAGAATTCGGATCAGAACGGCGACACGACCGCCGCCGCGAATTCGATGCCGTACGGGCTTACCCGCCCGCGCCGCACGCGGAGACCGCCATGTCCGAACAGTCGACTCCGATCCGCCACGTCGATTACTACGAAGGCTTCGAGATCCATGTCGTGCCGACCTCGATGCCGGGCAACGACACGCGCTTCACGTACACCGGCTACGTCTGCCATCCCGGCGCGAATCCCGCGCTGCCCGGCCACGCCGTGCCGTTCCACGCAGACGGCGAGGAAAGCTACTCCACCGTCGACGAGGCCGTCCACGAAGCCGTGCATATCGGCAAGAGCATTGTCGACGGCACGCACCCGGACCTGTCGGTCCTGTCGCTCGTCACGCACGGATATTGAGCGGGCCGGCACGCGCCGCCTGACGATCAGCCGACAGGCGTGATCCGCATCATCAGCCGGCACATCGACGCGCGCCGCGCGATATACGTTTGTCCCGATGTCACGTGATCCGTCCACGGCTATCATTTGTCTATCGTGTTCCCCGGCGCCACGCCATGTTCGCCATTCCCCTGTCAGGCGTCGGCCGCCTGCGCATTGCCGCCGCGGCCGCCGTCGCCATGCTCGCTGCCTGCACGATCACCCTGCCGCCCCAGCATGCGGTCCTGACGATCCCGTCAGTCGTACGCACCGCCACACTCGACCAGTACCGCACCGAAGTCGCCGAACGCGTCGCCGAGCGCAATCCCTCCGGCATGTTGCGCGGCACGCCGCAGGCGATGCTGCGCTCGCTCGTCGTGCTCGCGTTCACGATCGATCGCAGCGGCCGGCTCGTGCACGCATCGGTGTACCGCAGCAACGGCGACAGCGAGGCCGAGTCGCTCGCGCTCGCCTCGCTGCGGCGTTCGGCGCCACTGCCGCCGCCGCCCGCGAAACTGCTCGACGGCAACGGCCAGGTGGAACTGATGGAAAGCTGGCTCTTCAACGACAACGGCAAGTTCCAGTTGCAGAGCACCGCGTCGGCGCAGGCGGAATCGATCGAGTGAACCCGCGCACGCCGTGCGCGATTGCCGGCGCTCGGCGGCGCTGGCTATAATTTTCCGCATTCGCCGCGGCCATCACGCCGCGCGCGGGCTCGCGCCTCACCGGGCAGGCGAGCCGATCACGGCGGCGACCATCCGTCTCCAGCGTCGACCGGCGGGTGACGATCCGCGCTACGGTGCGCACCCACGCTGCAAGTTTCTCCCGCTCGATGGTCCCGGCAGGCGTCTGCCTGCACGGCCACACGCATCACCGGGCGTTCATCAAGACCAAAAACGGAGACATCCATGTCCGCATTCCCACCGGCCGTTGCGCACGCAACCAATTCGGCCGGCGCCGTCAGCCACAAGCGCATCGTGTTCGCGAGCTTCATCGGCACCGCGATCGAGTTCTACGATTTCTACGTGTACGCGACCGCCGCCGCGCTCGTGATCGGCCCGGTGTTCTTCCCGCACGGCTCCGCGACCGCGCAGGCGCTGTCCGCGTTCATCACGTTCGGCATTGCGTTCATCGCGCGGCCGATCGGCGCGTTCCTGTTCGGTCATTTCGGCGACCGCATCGGCCGCAAGTCGACACTCGTCGCATCGCTGCTCGTGATGGGCCTGTCCACCACCGCGATCGGCCTCGTGCCCGGCTACGACGCGATCGGCACGCTCGCGCCGGTGCTGCTGTGCGTACTGCGCTTCGGCCAGGGCATCGGCCTCGGCGGCGAATGGGGCGGCGCCGCGCTGCTCGCGACCGAGCACGCGCCGCAAGGCAAGCGCGGCTGGTTCGGCATGTTCCCGCAGCTTGGGCCCTCGGTCGGCTTCCTGATGTCGAACGGGCTGTTCTTCGCGCTTGCGCTTTCGCTGTCCGACGCGCAGTTCCGCAGCTGGGGCTGGCGCATTCCGTTTCTCGTGAGCGCGGTGCTCGTCGCGCTCGGCCTGTACGTGCGGCTCAAGATCGCCGAGACGCCCGCGTTCCAGGCCGCGCTCGACCGCAACGAACGCGTGCGCGTGCCGGTCGCGACGCTCGTCACGCAACACTGGCAGCCGACGCTGCTCGGCGCGCTGGCGATGGTCGTCTGCTACACGCTGTTCTACATCTCGACGGTATTCTCGCTGTCGTACGGCGTTGCGACGCTGCATATCTCGCGCCAGAGCTTCCTCGGCCTGCTCTGCCTCGCGGTCGTGTTCATGGGGCTCGCGACGCCGCTGTCGGCCTGGGCGTCGGATCGCTTCGGCCGCAGGCCGGTGCTGATCACCGGCGCGATCGCCGCGCTGCTGTCGGGTTTCACGATGGCGCCGCTGCTCGGCAGCGGCTCGATGCCGCTCGTCGCGCTGTTCCTGACGCTCGAGCTGTTCCTGATGGGCGTGACGTTCGCGCCGATGGGCGCGCTGCTGCCGGAGCTGTTCCCGACCAACGTCCGCTACACGGGCGCGGGCGTCGCGTACAACCTCGGCGGGATCCTCGGCGCGTCGATCGCGCCGTACATCGCGCAGTTGCTTGCCGCGCACGGCGGCCTGTCGTGGGTCGGCGGCTATGTGTCCGTCGCGGCGGCGCTCAGCCTGTTCGGCGTGCTGCTGATGCGAGAGACGCGCGACACGTCGCTCGCCTGACGCTGCGGGGCAACCCGGCTTGTGCCACGGCCGGCGCCGCCTATACTCGATTGCGGGCGCGCCGCCAGCCGCGCCCTCATCGCCACGGAGCCGCCCCCATGAGCATCCGCCTCGCCAATGCCGACCTCGTCCTGATCCTGTCGCTCGCCCTGGGCGGCGCCTTGCTGCTCACGCTCCGCTTCCGCCCGAAAACCTGGCGCGGCATCGTGTTCGAGGCGCTCGTCGCGAATGTGGCGGCCATTGCCGCCGTGCTCGCGTTCGAGGCGCTGCTCGCCTGAGCGTGCGCCGGCGCGCGGCCGGTCAGGCCGCCGCCTGCGCATGCATCGCCGCGCCGAAAGCCGGGCCGACCGTGTCGACGGCCTGCAGTACCTCGTCGACCGATGGCGCAGCCCCCTCTTCGCCGACCGACAAGGCATGCGGCGCACCGCCGATGCCGCAGTGCTCGCGCGACGTCGCCACGAAGATCATCACGGTCGGCCGCCGCAGCGCGTGCGCCATATGGACGAAGCCCGTATCGACGCCGACCACCAGCGCGGCCCGGCCGATCGTCGCGCCAAGCTGACGCACCGACATCGCGGGCAGCACGGCTGCCCCGGGCGCGCGCGCGGCGATCGCCTGGGCGACCTCGCGCTCGGCCGGCGAGCCCCACGGCAGCAGCACGCGTACGCCGCGCGCCATCATCCGCGTCGCAAGCGCCGCCCAGCACTCGACCGGCCATCGCTTGTCGTCGTTCGACGTGGCATGGAACATCAGCATGAACGGCCCGCCGTCGGTCACGTCGGCCGGCAGGCTCGCGTCCTGCGGCGCGACGATCCCGTAATCGGCGACGCCCTGCGGCTCGTAGCCGAATGCCTCGCCCGCACTCACACGCATCCCGTGCCAGCCATCGCATGCGGGCCGCGGGCCGAAACGGTCCGAGTAGGCAAAGCGCGCGCCCGGCTCGCCGAGATCCTGCGTCTGATAGCCGACGCGGCGCGCAGCGCGCGCAAGGGCCGAGATGATCGCGCTCTTGTAGACGCCGTGCAGGTCGATGATCGCGTCGTAGCGGTGCGCGCGCAACGCGCCGATCGAGGCCCAGATCGCCTTCAGGTCGCCGCCGTTGCGCAGCTTCTTGAACCGCCGCAACGGCGCGCACAACACGGTGCTCACGCCGGGATGCCAGCGCACCACTTCCGCACACGATTCATCGACGGCCCAGTCGACCGTCACGCCCGGAAACGCGCGATGAAGGTCGGCGACCACCGGCAGGGTCTGAACGACGTCGCCGAGCGACGTCACTTTTACGATGAGGATGCGATTCAAGGTTGTTGTAAAAGCGCGAGAACTGGGGACTACTGCATACTAGTAACGTTCGGACTACACGAGCATTACATCGGGATTACATGTGCAATTGATCGTATCCCGGCGTGTAGGATAGCTGAACACGACCCGGCCCCGGTTCTTTTTATAATCGGTTCTTTGCCGATGGCTTCGCCAATGCAACGTTCTCCGCCATTGTTTCCCGCCCTCACCCGCCGCACCCAGCGCCTGTGGCGCCAGTACGGCGTGTTCTGGCTCGGCGCGATCGCCGTCGGCCTGACCGCCGTGCTCTATGCGCGGCTGATCGACTGGGGCTACGACACGTTCCGCACGCTGCGGCAGCATGCGCCCTGGCTGCCGCTGCTGCTGACTCCTGCGATCGCAGCCGGCTCGGTCTGGCTGACGCGCCGCTTCTTCCGAGGCGCGGAAGGCAGCGGCATCCCGCAGGTGATCGCGACACTGCACGCGCGCCCCGGCGCGTTCGGTGCGCGGCTGCTGACGCTGCGCATCCTGTTCGGCAAGATCCTGCTTTCGTTCTTCGGCATCCTCGGCGGCTTCACGATCGGCCGCGAAGGGCCGACCGTGCAGGTCGGCGCGGCGCTGATGTTCAACCTGCGGCGCTTCTACCCGCGCTCGAACGCGCAGATCGAGCGCCAGCTCGTGCTCGCGGGCGCGGCAGCCGGCCTGTCGGCCGCGTTCAACACGCCGCTCGCCGGCATCGTGTTCGCGATCGAGGAGCTGACGCGCAGCTTCTCCGCGCGCGCAAGCGGCGTGCTGATCACCGCGATCATCATCGCCGGCGTGGTCGCGCTCGGGCTGAACGGCAACTACACGTATTTCGGCACGATCGACGCCGGCGCGCATTTCCCGAAGCTGCTCGCGGTCGCGGTGCTCGTCGCCGCGGTCGTGACCGGCGTCGCCGGCGGGCTGTTCTGCTGGCTGCTGCTCAATACCGGCCGCTGGCTGCCGGCGCGGCTGCTCGCGCTGTACCGCGAGCGGCCGATCGCGTTCGCCGCGCTGTGCGGCTTCGTGATCGCCGTGGTCGGCCTCGTGTCGGGCGGCACGACGTTCGGCAGCGGCTATGCGGAAGCGCGCGGCCTGCTCGACGGCCGCGAGCAACTGTCGGTGCTGTATCCGTTCCTGAAGATGGTGTCGATGGTCGCGTCCTACCTGCCCGGCATCCCTGGCGGCATCTTCGCGCCGTCGCTGTCGATCGGCGCGGGCTTCGGCAACCTGCTGCACATCGTGTTCGGCAACATGAGCCTGCCGGTGCTGATCGCACTCGCGATGGTCGGCTACCTCGCAGCGGTCACGCAATCGCCGATCACGTCGTTCGTGATCGTGATGGAGATGATCAACGGCCATGCGCTCGTCATTTCGCTGATGGCCACCGCGCTGATCTCGAGCCGCGTCTCGCGCTTCTTCGTGCCGCCGCTGTACGAGACGCTGGCGCAGCGCTATCTGGCGCCGCCCGCTGCGGCTGCCGCAGCCACCGCCGCCGCGGCGCCGGCCGACCGCGCACCGGCGACGTCCGGCGTCACCGAGCCGCAGGATGCGACCGCCGCGCCCGCCGATCCGCTCGATACGCTGCGTGACGAGAATGGCGACGGGCTTGCCGTCAACGAAGCTGCCGGCAAGCCTGCAGCCGACACCGGCCCGGCCGCCGCCGCGGCGAACCCCGCCGCGACGCAAGCCGGCCCGCGCGACGCTCAGTAGATCACCACCGGCGCCGGCCGGTAGTAGACAGGGCGAGCCGGCACGACGACGCAGCCGGCGAGCGTGACGGCGACGAGCGCGATCACGAATACGGTTCTTTTCATCGCACGCCTCCGTTACGCCCAGTGGCCGCGCGTCCAGAACCAGTTCGGACCGCGCTGGTCCCAGTGACCCGGCACCCAGTGCATGCCGATCCGCTCGGCTTCCCAGTGGCCGTCGATCCACACGTAGCGGCCATGATCCCAGCGCCAGTGACCGCGCTCCCATACGTAGCCGACCCGCGCGGCCGGCACGATCTCATAGCGGACGGGCGGCGGCGCGTTCGGCGCGACGACGACGATCTCCTCCGTGCGCGCGGCGACCGGCTCGGCGATGACGACTTCGCCCGGCCGGGTGACGACCGGCGTGGCGACGAGAATTTCATCCGCACGCGCGGCGAGCGGTGCGGCGAAAGCAGACGCGCCCGCCGCCACGGCGGCAAACGCAAGAACAACGCGACGAATCGATGAAACAGCCATGACAACCTCCTGATTGAACAAGCAACGCGAGCGTATTCGTTCAATGCGGGAGGGGGGGTTACGGCCGACAGGCGCCGTGTTACGGCGTGCCCGAAAGTGCAACAGGGCGTAAGACGCGCGCGGCGGCGGGTGCCGCCGCGCGGAACGGGAACAACGCGGGTCAGGCTTGCGGGATCTCGATCTTCACTTCGAGCACCTCGAGATCGTCCTGACGCTCGAGGCTCACGCGGATGTCATCGTTCGAAATCTGCACGTACTTCGAGATCACGGCGACGAGCTCCTTCTGCAGCGCCGGCAGGTAGTCGGCCGGCGGCTTGCCGCCTACCCGTTCGTGCGCGATGATGAGCTGCAGGCGCTCCTTCGCGATCGATGCGGACTTCTTTTTCTCGCCGAGGAGAAACGACAGAATGGACATGGGCGGCCTCCGTTACTTGCTGCCGAAGAGGCGCTGCAGCAGGCCCGGCTTCTGGTACTCGGTGAAGCGCAGCGGCTTGTCCTCGCCGAGGAAGCGCCCGACGATATCCTTGTACGCCTCGGCGACGTCGGTGCCGTCGAGGTGCACGGCCGGCAGGCCCTGGTTCGACGCGTGCAGCACCGCTTCCGACTCCGGCACCACACCGATCAGCTTGATGCGCAGGATCTCGCTGATGTCCTCGAGCGACAGCATCTCACCTTCGTTGACGCGCTTCGGGCTGTAGCGGGTGATCAGCAGGTGCTCCTTGATCGGATCCTTGCCTTCGGTCGCGCGCTTGGTCTTTGACGACAGGATGCCGAGAATGCGGTCCGAGTCGCGCACCGACGACACTTCCGGGTTCGTGACGATCAGCGCTTCATCCGCGAAGTACATCGCGTGCAGCGCGCCGGCCTCGATGCCCGCCGGCGAATCGCAGATGATGTACTCGAAATCCATCGCGGCCAGGTCGTTCAGCACCTTCTCGACGCCGTCGCGCGTCAGCGCATCCTTGTCGCGGGTCTGCGACGCCGGCAGGATGAACAGGTTCTCGCACTTCTTGTCCTTGATCAGCGCCTGGTTCAGGTTCGCTTCGCCCTGGATCACGTTCACGAGGTCGTACACGACGCGACGCTCGCAACCCATGATGAGATCGAGGTTACGCAGGCCGACGTCGAAGTCGATCACGGCTGTCTTGTGGCCACGCAGCGCGATGCCGGACGCGAAGCTCGCGCTCGTCGTCGTCTTGCCCACGCCGCCCTTGCCGGAAGTCACCACGATGATTTTTGCCATTTACCCTATACCCTGTGTTCGTCAATGAGAGCCGATCGATCCGGCGTGCGCCGCGTGCTTCACGTCAGGCGCAGCGGTTCGATCATCAATTTTTCCTCTTCGAGCCGGATCTGAACCGCTTTGCCCAGCACGTCGGCAGGCAGCGGGTTCTCAGTCGTTCGATAGATACCCGCAATCGAAATCAGTTCCGGCTCCAGACACGTGCAGAAAATGCGCGCGTCGTGATTGCCGTGCACGCCCGCCAACGCGCGGCCGCGCAACGGCGCGTAGATGTGGATATTGCCTTCCGCAATGATCTCGGCGCCGTGACTGACCGGCGCGAGCACCACGAGGTCTCCTTTCGCGTAAACCTGCTGCCCCGAGCGCAACGGCCGGTCGATCACGAGCGCCTGGCCGCCGGCCTGCGGCTGCGCCGGTGCCGGCTCGGGTGCAGCGGCCGGAGCGGCCGCCGCCTCGACGGCAGGCGCAGCGTCCGTGTCGCCCGCTCCCTTCGCCGACGGCACGCGACGGTCGCGCGCCTCGAGCAGCGGCAGGCCCGCCTCGCCCGCCCAGCCCTGCGACGCCAGCGCGACGACGCCCACCGGGCGCATCCGCACGTCGTTGAGCATCTGGCGGATGTCACCCAGCGCCACGCGCTCGCCTTCCGCGAGACGGCGGACGTCGATCGCGACGACGTCGTCGGCAAAAAACTCGGGAGTCGCCTCGAAGCGCTTGACCAGCTCGGTGCGCAACGCATCGAGATCGGTCGTCTTCACGGTGAACAGCAACGTATCGACCGAGCCGCTGCGCAGTTCGAAGAATGGCGATTTTTTAAGCGACATGGACACTCTGCAAAAAATTTTTGCGTATTTTACAGGCGTCCACGCGACCAGCCATTATTTTTGGGCGTCGTGCAACAGGCGTCGCGCCACTGGTGTCGGGAATCGGGTGTCGGGCCACCGCGGCCCATGCGGTAAGGAAAGCGCGGCGGTGCGCGCGAATTGACGGCGGGCGGCAATCGTGCGCGCCGGACGGAGACCGCCGGGCCCGGGCCGCAGACGCGGCCCGTCGTTCAGTGCGTCGCCTGCGACACGAACAGCGTTTTCATCGCGCCCGGCATCCGCGCGATCGGCGCATGCTCGCCGGTGTTGCCGAAGCCTGCACGCTCGTAGAAGCGGATCGCGTTGCGGTTCGCGTCGGCGATCCATGCATAGATTTCCTGCGCGCCGCGCTCGGCAAGCCACGCGCTCGCGGTGTCGACGAGCAGCAGCCCGCCGCGCAGGTGACGGACCGCATGCGCGACCCACAGCTCGCTCACGAACGCGCGGCGCTCGGGCGTGCTGTCGAAATACGCGCCGATCATGCCGGCCGGATGACCTTCCGTGTACAGCAGGAACGTCGTCGACTCATCGGACGTCGCGCGCTGCGCGGCAATGGCCGCCGCCGCGTCGGCATCGACGTTCAGCAATTCGGCCTCCGGCGCTTCGCCGGGTGCGTAGGGCTCGCGCAGCGACGCGGCGCGGAGTTCGCGATACACGTTGCCCTGGTCGGCAGCGATACGACGAACGGTCAAGATCGAACTCATGCAGGCACAGCCCCCTTCGGACAGCAAGCTATAAGCTTCATCTGAAAGCGGGGCATGAGTCAAATCGTTATTTTCAAATGCCGGCGCAAATTGAAAGGCAACAGGCGTTGCAGACACCCTCCGGCGCCGCCGCGCGCACGCCGCTGTGCAGGTGCAGCATCGCCGGTGCGCGCCCGACTGCGCACGACGGCCGCCGGCTCGCCGTTCGGCCGCACCTGGCGCGCCACCTTGACGGACGGGACGAAACGCGCGCGGATCGGCATGCAAGCCGTCGCTGCGACGCTGCCGGCGCGTCGCGGCGGCGACCCGAAATCAAACGAAACCCTCCTTGCATCGAAGATTTTTATTGCGCCGCAACATTTGTTGCGCGCCCCGTAAGCGCCGTGCGCGCCCGACGCCGTCGCGTTTTCGTCTGACGATCACGCGGCCCCGCCGGCGTCACGCGCGACCTGCCCGCCCGTTTCAATCGGTGCGCAGCCTCCCGTCCCCGGATGCGCCGGCGGGGTCCCGCCGTTTGGAGCATCCTGCCTAGCGTGGGGGTTTGGAAAAATGCGCGCACGAGTCGTATAACAGGCAGAACCGGGCCACGACCCGGTGCTGCGCATGCCCATGCGGCGCGGACCAACGAGCGGATTCAAACAGGGAGGGAGACGATGGCAACGACCGACGGATCGGCCGCGGGCTGGTCGGATGGCAAGCGTTACCTGTGGCTGCTCGGCGCGCTGACGATCACGCTGCCGATCCTCGCCGCCCAGCTTGCGCTGTCGACGGGCATCCATGTGTTCTGGTGGTTCGGGCCGCTGTTCGCGTTCGGCGTGATCCCGGTCCTCGATACGCTGATCGGCGACGATCGCGACAATCCCCCCGAAGACGTCGTGTCCCGCCTCGAAAAGGACCGCTACTACCGGCTCATCGTCTACCTCGCGACGCTTGTCGAATACGTCGCGTTCTTCGTGGGCGTCTGGATCGTCGGCACGCACACGCTCGCGTGGTACGACTACGTCGGCTTCGCGCTGTCGGTCGGCGCGGCCACCGGCATCTCGATCAACACCGCGCACGAGCTCGGCCACAAGACCAGCCGCTTCGAGCGCTGGCTCGCGAAGATCACGCTCGCGCCGGTCGCATACGGGCATTTCTTCGTCGAACACAATCGCGGCCATCATGTCCGGGTCGCGACCGCCGAGGATCCGGCGAGCGCGCGCTACGGCGAATCGTTCTGGGCGTTCCTGCCGCGCACCGTGATCGGCAGCATCCGCTCCGCGTGGCATCTGGAGCGCACGCGCCTCGCACGACTCGGGAAGTCGCCGTGGACCTGGCGCAACGAAGTGCTGCATGCGTGGGCGATGACCGTCGTCGTGTGGGGCATCGCGATCGCGCTGGCCGGCAAGGCGGTGATCCCGTTCCTGCTGATCCAGGCGGTGTACGGCGCGTCGCTGCTCGAAGTCGTGAACTATGTCGAGCATTACGGGCTCGGGCGCGCGAAGCTGCCCAGCGGCCGCTACGAGCGCTGCACGCCGCAGCATTCATGGAACAGCAATCACGTCGTGACGAACCTGTTCCTGTATCAGTTGCAGCGGCACGCCGACCATCACGCGAATCCGACGCGCTCGTACCAGGCGCTGCGCCACTTCGGCGATTCGCCGCAACTGCCGGCCGGCTACGCGACGATGATCCTGCTCGCCTATGTCCCGCCGCTCTGGTATCGCGTGATGAACCCCCGCGTCGTCGCGCATTACGGCGGCAACATGGCGCAATCGAACATCAAGCCGTCAATCCGGGAGAAGGTGCTCGCGCAGTACGGCGCAGCCACTTGAGCGCCTCCGTCGACGCGTTGCGCGCGACGGAGCGACCGCTTGCTCAGACCGTCGCCGTTTCCGGCAGCTTGAATACCGCCACCGCATGCCGCAGCGCCCCCGCCTGCTCGGCAAGCGCCTGCGTTGCGGCCGACGCCTGCTCCACGAGCGCCGCGTTGCGCTGCGTTGCGTCGTCCATCTGCGTGACCGCGATGTTGACCTGGTTGATGCCCCCGCTCTGCTCCTGCGACGCCGACGAAATCTCGCCGACGATCGTCGTGACCCGTTCCACCGCACCGACGATCTCGCGAATCGATTCGCCCGCGCGGCCGATCAGCGCCGCGCCGGCGTCGACGCGCTGCGTCGACTGATCGATCAGCGTCTTGATTTCCTTCGCCGCGGCGGCGCTGCGCTGCGCGAGCGTGCGCACTTCGGACGCGACGACCGCGAACCCGCGCCCCTGCTCGCCCGCCCGCGCGGCCTCGACGGCGGCGTTCAGCGCGAGGATGTTGGTCTGGAACGCGATCCCGTCGATCACCGAAATGATCTCGCCGACCTTCGCCGAGCTGTCGGCGATGCCGCTCATCGTCTCGACTGCCTGCGCCATCACGCCGCCGCCTGCCGACGCGATGTCGGACGCCTCGTTCGCGAGCTGCGCCGCGTGCTGCGCATGGTCAGCCGATTGCCGCACGGCGCCCGTCAGCTGCTCCATGCTCGCCGCGGTTTCCTCGAGCGACGCCGCCTGCGCCTCGGTGCGCGCGGACAGGTCGTGATTGCCCGACGCGATCTGCGCGCTCGCGGTCGCGACCGACTCGGCGTGCGCGCGCACCTCGAGCACGACGCCCGACAGGCCTGCCTGCATCGTCTGCAACGCGCGCAGCAGGTCGGCGATCTCGTCGCGGCCGGTCACGGAGAATTCGCGCGTCAGGTCGCCGTCGGCGACCGCCTTCGCGCATGCGACCGCCGCGTCGAGCGGCCGCAGGATCGCGCGGCTGAACAGGAACGCACCGATCATCGCGACGACCAGCACGACCAGCATCAGCACGATGCTCGCGGTCGTCGCATGCTGCGCTTCGCGCCCTGCGCGATCGGACACCGTCGCGCTCTCGTCGGCGATCGTTTTCGCGGCCCGTTCGAGCAGTTCGGCCGGCTCGCGGTCGACGCCCGCGACCGCCGCGTCGCCGGCCGTCGGATCGAAGCCGGCGGCCTTGAAGGCGTCGAAGCCGCGCCGGTAGCCGTCGCCCATCGTCGCGTGCGCGCGCATGAACTGCTCGACGAGCGTGCGGCTTTCGCCGGCCGGCAGTTGCTTGTCGAGCTGCGCAGCGAGCGCGTCGACCGCGCGCTCGCGCGTCTGGAACGCGCTCCAGTATTTGTCGAGCTTGTCGGATTGCTTGCCGCGCAGCAGCGTGTCCTTCCACTCCTGGACCTGCAGCTTGAACTGCACGAGTGTCGCCGAAACGAGCCGCTCGTTGGCGACGTTCGTCTGCACGTCGTTCGTGAACGTGTCGATCGAGCGATTGAGGATGTGAATGCCGTACAGCGCGCCGGAGAACATCAGCAATAGCGCGACAGCGAACGCGAGGGGAATCTTGTAGCTCAGCTTCATGGGACCTTGGATCGACGGGGGAAGGTGGCGTCGCGGCACGGACGCCTATTTGTCGAAACCTGTTAACGGCGGGCAAGCTCAGGGCTTAAAGCAGACGAAAGCGATTGGCCCGCATGAGGCGCGAACTGTGTTGCATGCAAGAGGACGGACGGCGAGCGACTGGCTGCCGCATCGGCTGGGTGGCGGGCGGCTGCGAATCGACTGCGTTTGCCGCAGGCCAGCGCGTGCCGAGCCACATCGCCGGCCCAAAAGATATCGCCGACATCTGCAGCCGGGCGATCCTTTTACCCTCGATCAATCGCCGTCCTGCTCGGGCTCTTTTTCCGGATAAGACGGGTAGGCACTGGATATCCGGCCCTTGATATATTGAACTCGCGCACGGTATGCGTCATTAAGGCAAGTGCTGCTCACGCACTTGTTCCTGACGTTTCTGATCCAGATGATCTGGTCTTGCCTGACCGGATCCTGATACGAAATTTCCTTCGATTCGACCAGCTGCATCGCGACAAATCCACGGTTCACCATCTCATCAAGCTTCACGAGATCAGGATTGGCGCAAACAAGACGCTCGACATTCGCCCGGGCCTTCGAGCAATCAAAGCTCTTTTCCGCGTTCATGGGAGGATGCGTCTCGCGTCGAAACGCATACATCCACGATCCGCTCGCCAGCACGAGATCGTCCGCGGATTTGTAAATCGTCGCGAATCGCAATCCCGAGCAAAGCGGCATATTCGCATCTCCAAGCAGATAAATTTCATTCATAGGCTTGCGATTCATATGAAATTTATCGCTCAGGAATGCCTCGAATGCATCAAGCGACCCAAAGGCGCGTGCAATGACCGGATCGAAATAGAAATTCATCCGCCTCTGAATCTTGACCGAGCATTCGTGCCCACCATACCGAAGCGTCACGGCGCCATCGCCTGGAGTCAGCACGCTCGAATCAATCGGATTCGCAGGAAATGGGAGTGCATGAGCATCCTTCGTTTTTTCGAATGGAACGGCTCCGGTCATCAGGTATCGATCTTGCGCCAAAGCGATGCCCGACAACGAAAACACCAGAATCATCAATACTGCAAAGCGCTTGAATTCTTTCATCATCCCGACCACGTGACTCAGCGCCTCGAATTATAAACATCCCTACTCTCTTGCCAGATCGGAGCGTCACACGGGCCGAAGGGGACGCTCAGGGTTGGCGTGCAGCGCGACACGCTCCCGCCGATCGAGCAGATGTGACTCAATCGTTCTCGTCGTTCGGATACGACGGGTAACTGTCCGACACCTTGCCCCTGATATAGCTGATTCGTGACGAATACGCCTTCAGCAGACAATCCACCGTCGTGCATTTGTTTCTTACGCCAGATACCCATTTGATCTGATCCATCCGGACCGAATCCTGATAGGAAATCTCCTTCGAATATTTCCTCTGCATCAGGACAAATCCATCATTGACACCGGCATCCATCTTGCGCAGTCGTGGATCGCCGCAGATCAGATGCTCCACATCAGACTTCGCAGCTCCACAATCGAACCCCTTGCTCGCATCCCTGAAGCGATGCCTCTCGAGCGTGAACACGTAGATGAAGGGTTGATCCAGCACGACGAGCTCGGAATTCGACGCATATATTCTCGCGAAGCGGAGCGCAGTACAACTCGGCGATGTCGCGTCCTGCAGCAGGTACATCGTCGTCCAGCCATCCGAATTGATACGGAACTTGTCCTCCAGAAATTTATTCAGCTTCCGAGCATTCCCGAGCGGCGCCGAGTCAAACGAAAATGGCTCCTGCTTATTTATTTTCACACCGCACTCATCCGGATTCGATCCGTCATAGTTCAAATAAAACGAATCCCCCCTCAACGCGAGAACGCTGGAATAGGCCGGATTGACGGGCAGCTCGATGTTCGGCTGCGCTGCCGAGCCGACGCTGTATATCCTCGCGACACCGGTCAGGCGATAAGTGCTCTGCGCAGCGGCACCGAGCGCATGAAAAAGCAACCCGATAACCAGCATCAACCTGAATGCTTTTCTCGTCATCGACAACCTCAAATGTTGAATGACCAACGTCGTAAACACAGCTGCAGAACATGTCGTGTTCCCGCTGTCTTCACTTTGGAGTATCCATCCATAACCAAGCGGATCAGGGACGGTACGCCACCGTCATTTTCGGTCGAATGAGTGCGACCAAGGTCGAGCGGAGACGTACAGCCACGGGAAGCGTATTTCGAATCGGTGAAGACAGAACCGGGCGGGATCGAATCGAGACGATGCGCAATTCGATAGCCGACTGCGCATGCACCGATCGGCGAAGGAGTACCTTGAGATCAGATCGGCAAAAACGAAAAACCCCTTGATCCTTCCGGATCAAGGGGTTTCGTATTCTGGCGGAGAGGGTGGGATTCGAACCCACGGTACGGGGAAACCGTACGCCTGATTTCGAGTCAGGTACATTCGACCACTCTGCCACCTCTCCTTCCTTCTTACTGCATTTCCCGGCTGGTCGCTTCCGGGAAAGAAAAGATTATAAGACGATCTCTTCGAAACGATCAAGCCTTTTTTGCAAATTTTTTTGCGAGGCTTTCGGAAGCAGGTCGCGGGGCAATCTCACGACGCCTGAGCAGGCGCGTCGATCCGCTCCACGCCCCCCATGTACGGACGCAACGCTTCAGGCACCGTGACCGAACCGTCGGCGTTCTGGTAGTTCTCGAGCACGGCCACGAGCGTGCGGCCAACCGCGAGGCCCGAACCGTTCAGCGTATGCACGAGCTCCGGCTTGCCCTGCGCGTTGCGGAAGCGCGCCTGCATCCGGCGCGCCTGGAACGCCTCGGTGTTCGAGCAGCTCGAGATCTCGCGATACGTGTTCTGCGCGGGCAGCCATACTTCGAGGTCGAACGTCTTCGCGGCCGAGAAGCCCATGTCGCCCGTGCACAGCGTGATCACGCGGTACGGCAGGCCGAGCTTCTGCAGGATCGCTTCCGCATGGCCGACCATCTCGTCGAGCGCCGCATACGACGCTTCCGGCTCGACGATCTGCACCATCTCGACCTTGTCGAACTGGTGCTGGCGGATCATCCCGCGCGTGTCGCGGCCGTACGAGCCCGCTTCCGAACGGAAGCACGGCGAATGCGCGGTCAGCTTGATCGGCAGCGCGGACGCGTCGACGATCGATTCGCGCACGGTGTTCGTCAGCGAGATTTCCGACGTGGAGATCAGGTATTGCGTGATGGTGTTCTCCGCGCCGCCCTTCTCGACCCGGAACATGTCGTCCGCGAATTTCGGCAGCTGGCCGGTGCCGTAGAGAATCTCCGGGTTCACGATGTACGGCGTATACGTCTCGGTGTAGCCGTGCTGCAGCGTGTGCGTATCGATCATGAACTGCGCGAGCGCGCGGTGCAGGCGCGCAATCGAGCCGCGCAGCATCGTGAAGCGCGCGCCGGCGAGTTTCGCGCCGGTCTCGAAATCGAGGCCGAGCGGCATGCCGACGTCGACGTGATCCTTCACGTCGAAGTCGAACTGACGCGGCGTGCCCCAGCGGCGCACCTCGACGTTGTCGTTCTCGTCCTTGCCGACCGGCACGCTGTCGTGCGGCAGGTTCGGCATCAGCAGCATCAGGTCGGACAGCCGCGCCTGGATCTCGCCGAGCTTCGCCTCCGATGCCTTCATCTCGTCGCCGATGCCGCCGACTTCAGCCATCACCGCCGACGTGTCCTCGCCCTTCCCCTTCATCGCGCCGATCTGCTTCGACAGGCTGTTGCGGCGCGCCTGGAGCTCTTCGGTACGGGTCTGGATCGCGCGGCGTTCCGCTTCGAGCGCGGAAAACGCGGCGACGTCGAGGGTGTAGCCGCGATCGGCGAGGCG
Organism: Burkholderia ubonensis subsp. mesacidophila; assembly: GCF_002097715.1. Taxonomy (NCBI): domain Bacteria; kingdom Pseudomonadati; phylum Pseudomonadota; class Betaproteobacteria; order Burkholderiales; family Burkholderiaceae; genus Burkholderia; species Burkholderia ubonensis. The sequence continues at coordinate 1,037,733 of NZ_CP020737.1, read as the reverse complement.
CTTGGCAACGCCGTCGAGGTCTTTGCGCAGCAACTGGATGTCGAGCATGGGAGGACAGGAAATTCGTTGTGTAAGACGGGAATTCTAACGCACCGCGGGCCCGCGCCGGCATCGGCCGGATGGACAAGGCCGGAACACGCCACCGCCGGCCGTGGCAGACTCGGTCTGCCGGCCGCCTGTCGCCTGCCGGCAAACCGCCACACAAGGGACCCGGGAACCGATGGCCATCGAACTGGACAAGGACGTACGCGACCGCGCAATCGCGTCGCTGCAACGTTATTTCACAGAAAATCTGGATGAGCCGATCGGCAACATCCAGGCCGGCGCGCTGCTGCATTTCTTCGTCGAGGAGATCGCGCCGGCGATCTACAACCTCGCGATCGCCGACGCGCAGCAACGCCTGCACGCGCGGATCGCCGAGCTGGACATCGAATGCCACGAGGAGCCGTTCGGCTACTGGAAGAAGCAGCCGGGCCGCAAGCGCTGACGCGGGCCGGCCGCTCGCGCGCTAGTCCTTCTTGCCCGCCTCGCGGTCGAGCTCGCGCAGCCACGCGAGCTTGTCGGCGATCTTCGATTCGAGCCCGCGCGGCACCGGCTTGTACCAGCGCGGCTCGCGCATCCCGTCCGGCAGGTACGTCTCGCCGGCCGCGTACGCGTTCGGCTCGTCGTGCGCGTAGCGGTATGCGTGGCCGTAGCCGAGCTCCTTCATCAGCTTGGTCGGCGCGTTGCGCAGGTGCACGGGCACCTCGCGCGACTTGTCCTGCTTCACGAACGCCATCGCCTGGTTGAACGCGTTGTAGCCCGCATTGCTCTTCGCCGCGCACGCGAGATAGATCACGGCCTGGCCCAGCGCGAGCTCGCCTTCCGGCGAGCCGAGCCGCTCGTAGGTCTCGGCCGCGTCGTTCGCCATCTGCATCGCGCGCGGATCGGCGAGGCCGATATCCTCCCACGCCATCCGCACGATCCGCCGCGCGAGGTACTTCGGGTCCGCGCCGCCGTCGATCATCCGGCAGAACCAGTACAGCGCGCCGTCCGGGCTCGAGCCGCGCACCGACTTGTGCAGCGCCGAGATCTGGTCGTAGAAGTTGTCACCGCCCTTGTCGAAGCGGCGCGCGTTCAGCGTCATCGCGCTGCTGACGAAATCCGCGTCGATCGTCGTCACGCCGGCCGACGAGGCCGCCGTCTGCGCCTGCTCGAGCAGGTTCAGGAAGCGCCGCGCATCGCCGTCCGCGTAGCCGACCAGCGTATCGACCGCCTTGTCGTCGAACGCAAGCCCTTCGAGCGTGATCTCCTGCGCACGCTTGAGCAGCTGGCGCATTTCGTCGTCGGTCAGCGACTTCAGCACGTAGACCTGCGCGCGCGACAGCAGCGCCGAGTTGACCTCGAAGCTCGGGTTCTCGGTCGTCGCGCCGATGAAGGTCACGAGCCCCGACTCGACGAACGGCAGCAGCGCATCCTGCTGCCCTTTGTTGAAACGATGGATCTCGTCGACGAACAGGATCGTGTGGCGGCCCGTACGGTTCAGCGTCTCCTTTGCCTGCTCCATCGCCTCGCGGATGTCCTTCACGCCGCCCAGCACCGCTGACAGCGCGATGAACTCGCAGTCGAACGCGAGCGCGGTGAGCCGCGCGAGCGTGGTCTTGCCGACGCCGGGCGGTCCCCACAGGATCATCGAATGCGGCTTGCCCGATTCGAACGCGAGCCGCAGCGGCTTGCCTTCGCCCAGCAAATGCGTCTGGCCGATCACCTCGGCGAGCGTCTTCGGCCGCAGCGCCTCGGCGAGCGGCCGGCGCGGTTCGACTTGAAACAGGTCGGACATGAACCCTCGCTCCCCATGATTCGGTGGCGGCCGAACGCGGCCGCCGGACCCGCCATTATGACAGCCGGCCGACACCACTGCCGCGCCCGGTGCCCGCGCCCGGTGCCCGCGCCCGGTGCCCGCGCCCGGTGCCCGCGCCCGTAAACAACACGGGCCTGCCATCGCTGGCAGGCCCGACGGCAAATCCGGCGCGCGGCGCCGGTCAGCCGGTGATCACGTCGGCGCCCTTCGGCACGACGAACTTGAACGTGTCCGACTTCAGCGGCGGGTTGGTCTGGATGTTCGTGAACGTCAGCAGCGTGACGTTGCCGAACACGTCGTGCAGCTCCATCGCGGCAAGCGTGCCGTTCCGGAAGCCGATGCCGATCCGCTGGAACTGCGTGTCCTGCGCCTTCGGCAGCATCTCGAGCCACTCGATGCCGCCCTTCTCGCCGGCGTCGCGCAGCGTGTAGTTCTTGTCGAGGTCGTTGCTGCCGAACAGGATCGCAGCCGGGCTCGCGCCCAGCGCGCCGGCCAGCTTGCGCTCGGTGACCTGATTCAGGTCGCGGTCGTACACGTAGAGCTTGTCGCCGTCGGCCTGCAGCACCTGCTGGTACGGCTTCTGGTAGGTCCAGATGAACTTGCCGGGGCGCGCGAACACGAACGTGCCGCTCGAATTGTCGGTGGGCTTCGGCGCGACTTGCGCGGCGCTCGCGCCCTTCGCCGGCGCCTTGACGATCTGCTGCGTGAATTCGCCCTTCGCCGAACGCACCTGCGACACGAATGCCTTCAGCTGTTCGGTGCCGCCCGCGAACGCATGCGTCGCCGCGAGCATCAGCGACGCGCCGGCGAGCGCCGCGCCGAGCCAGCGCCGCGTCGAACGAAGGGAAGGGGCGAACGGATGTTGCTGCATGATGCGGTTTTCTCCCTGGGTGGCCTGCGTGCGCCGCGGACTCATTCCGCGTCGCGCGCCGGCACAAGAATTTCGCGGTTGCCGCTCGACGACATCGCCGACACGAGCCCCGACTGTTCCATCTGCTCGAGCAGCCGCGCCGCGCGGTTGTAGCCGATCCGCAGATGGCGCTGCACGAGCGAGATCGACGCGCGGCGGTTCTTGATGACGATCTCGACCGCCTGGTCGTACAGCGGATCAGACTCGCCGCCGCCTTCGCCGGTTCCCGCGCCGGCCGAGCCCTCGTCGCCGTCGACGGTGCCGCCCTCGAGCAGGCCCTCGACATAGTTCGGCTCGCCCTGCTCCTTGAGCTTATCGACGACGCGGTGCACCTCGTCGTCGGCGACGAACGCGCCGTGCACCCGCACCGGCAGCCCGGTGCCGGGCGGCAGGTACAGCATGTCGCCCATCCCGAGCAGCGATTCGGCGCCCATCTGGTCGAGGATCGTGCGCGAGTCGATCTTGGACGACACCTGGAACGCGATCCGCGTCGGCACGTTGGCCTTGATGAGGCCGGTGATCACGTCGACCGACGGACGCTGCGTCGCGAGGATCAGGTGGATGCCGGCCGCGCGCGCCTTCTGCGCGATCCGCGCGATCAGCTCCTCGACCTTCTTGCCGACGACCATCATCAGGTCGGCGAGCTCGTCGATCACCACGACGATGTTCGGCAGCCGGCCGAGCGGCTCCGGATCTTCCGGCGTCAGGCTGAACGGATTCGGGAGCTTCTCCTCGCGCTTCGCGGCCTCGTCGATCTTGTTGTTGTAGCCGGCGAGGTTGCGCACGCCGAGCTTGCTCATCAGCTTGTAGCGCCGCTCCATCTCGGCGACCGTCCAGTTGAGCGCGTGGCCCGCCTGGCGCATGTCGGTGACGACCGGGCACAGCAGATGCGGAATGCCTTCGTAGACGCTCATTTCGAGCATCTTCGGATCGATCAGGATCAAGCGCACCTGGTCGGCGGTCGCCTTGTAAAGCAGCGACAGGATCATCGCGTTGATCCCGACCGACTTGCCCGAGCCGGTCGTGCCGGCCACCAGCAGGTGCGGCATCTTCGCGAGATCGGCGCACACCGGCTTGCCGCCGATGTCCTTGCCGAGGCTGAGCGTGAGCGCCGACGATGCGGCCGCGTACACCTCGGAGCCGATGATCTCCGACAGGTGCACCGTCTGGCGGCGCTGGTTCGGCAGCTCGAGCGCCATGTAGTTCTTGCCGGGAATCGTCTCGACGACGCGGATCGACACGAGCGACAGCGAGCGCGCGAGATCCTTCGCGAGGTTCACGATCTGGCTGCCCTTCACGCCGGTCGCCGGCTCGATCTCGTAGCGCGTGACGACCGGGCCCGGATACGCGGCGACGACGCTCGCCTCGACGCCGAAATCCTTCAGCTTCTTCTCGATCAGCCGCGACGTGAATTCGAGCGTGTCGGCGGAGATCGCCTCCTGTGCCTTCGGCGCCGGGTCGAGCAGCGAGACCGGCGGCAGCGTCGAATCGCCCGGCAGGTCGGTGAAGAGCGGCACCTGGCGCTCCTTCTCGACGCGCTCGGACTTCACCGGCGTGACGACCGGCGGCACGATCGTCACCGGCTCGTGATCCTCGATGCGCACGCGCTCTTCCTCGACCTTGCCTTCGCGGCGCACGGCCGCGGCCTCGCCGAGCTTGCGGTCGCGCTCGGCCTCGCGGCGCAGCTTCGCGACGTTGACGGCGGACAGGATCGCGCCGCCGACGCGCTCGGCGACCGACAACCAGGAAAAGCGGAAATACAGCGACAGGCCGACCGCGAGCGCGACCAGCAGCAAGAGCGTGCCGCCCGTGAAGCCGAACGCGTGCGACATCGCGCCCGCGACCGCCTCGCCGACGACGCCGCCCGGCGCGCGCGGCAGCTGCACCTTCAGCGACCACATCCGCAGCGCCTCGATGCCGTCGCACGCGAGCAGCACGAGCACGAACGCGAACCCCTCGGTCAGCCAGCCGACCGGGCGCTCCGGCTCGTCGGGCAGCGCTTCGTGGCGAGTGATGCGGCGATAGGTGGCGTTGATGCGGCGCCCGAGCGGCACGATCAGCCAGTAGGCCGACAGGCCGAACAGCAGCAGGACGATGTCGGCCGTCCACGCGCCGACGCGGCCCGCCCAGTTGGTGATGTGATCGACCTGGGCCGCGTGCGTCCAGCTCGGATCGCGCCGGCTGTAGCTCAGCAGGGCCATCACCAGAAATGCGCACAGCGCGACCTGGAGAATCCAGCGGATCTCCGTGAGGAGCTTCGACATCCGGTGCGGCAACGCCTGTGCCTGAGCGGAATAAGGAGCTTTTGCCATGAATCCGTATAGAGAAGGCGGGCCACGCACGCCGCGCGCCCGCCGATCGTTCGACCCCGCTTATTGTAAACGCTGCGCCGCGCCGCCAAGTGTAAATGACGGTTACACGCGGCCGGCGAGGTGGGGCCGCCTAGGTCGGGCCGCGCAGGTGGGGCCGCCCGAGCACGGGCGCCCTCCTCTCGTCCTGCCCGCCCCGCCGAACGCTATCGCCGCGATTGAAACTCTCGTTCGGCAGCGCAGCAACAGGACCTTTATAATGCGCGTCTGATACCCATCTACGGTGGCATCCCGGTCAACCCCGACCGTCCGGCGCGCTCACCCCGCCCGCCGCGGCCACCTTTTACGGATTTCGCACATGTCCACGCCCAAACACGCCAAAGTCCTGATTCTCGGTTCCGGCCCCGCCGGCTACACGGCTGCCGTCTACGCGGCGCGCGCCAACCTGTCCCCGGTGCTGATCACCGGCATCGCACAGGGCGGCCAGCTGATGACCACGACCGACGTCGAAAACTGGCCGGCGGACGCGAAGGGCGTACAGGGTCCCGAGCTGATGCAGCGCTTCCTCGAGCACGCCGAGCGCTTCAACACCGAGATCCTGTTCGATCACATCCACACGACGAAGCTGCACGAGAAGCCGATCCGCCTGATCGGCGACGCCGGCGAATATACGTGCGACGCGCTGATCATCGCGACCGGCGCATCGGCGCAGTACCTCGGCCTGCCGTCCGAGGAAGCCTTCATGGGCAAGGGCGTGTCGGCCTGCGCGACCTGCGACGGCTTCTTCTATCGCGGCCAGAACGTTGCGGTCATCGGCGGCGGCAACACCGCGGTCGAGGAAGCGCTGTACCTGACCGGCATCGCGAACAAGGTCACCGTGATCCACCGCCGCGACAAGTTCCGCGCGGAGCCGATCCTCGTCGACCGCCTGCTCGAGAAGGAAAAGGAAGGCAAGGTCGAGATCAAGTGGAACCACGTGCTCGACGAAGTGACGGGCGAGGATTCGGGCGTGACGGGCCTGCGCCTGAAGAACGTGCAGACCGGCGCGACGGAAGACATCCAGGTGCAGGGCGTGTTCGTCGCGATCGGCCACAAGCCGAACACGGACATCTTCCAGGGCCAGCTCGAGATGAAGGACGGCTACATCCTGACGCAGAGCGGCCTGCACGGCAACGCGACCGCGACGAGCGTGCCGGGCGTGTTCGCTGCGGGCGACGTGCAGGACAACGTGTACCGCCAGGCGATCACCAGCGCGGGCACCGGCTGCATGGCCGCGCTCGACGCGCAGCGCTACCTCGAAAGCCTGCACGACCACAAGTAAGCCGCGCGCGCCGGGCGCTACAATGGCGTCCGCTGCCGCGACGCACGCCTGGCCGAAAAGCCGCTGCCGACGCAGCGGCTTTTTTCATGCCCGCGCGCCCGCGCGCGTTTGCCTTGCGTGTGTGAATCATGGCGAAGAATCAACCCCATCCGAGCGATCCCGCGAAGCGGCAGGCCGCCGCCCGCCCCCAGCAACCCGCCCCGGCCGCGCCGCCGGCGCCCGAACCCGCCGCGCTGCGCGGCCAGGGCCTTGCCGGCCTCGGCGCGCTGCGCACGGCGCTCAAGGGCGAAGCCGAGCGCCGCGAGCGCGATCGCGTCGAAACCGCGAAAGCCGCGCGCCAGGCCGAAGCCGACGCGAACCTGTTCCGCAACGAGATCGGCGCGATCCGGCCGCTCAGCGCGCCGCCCCGCGCCGCATCCGGCCGCGAGCCGCCCGCGCCCGTGCCGAAGCAGACGCAGCGCGACGAGGAAGCGGTGCTCAACGCGACGCTGTCCGACGAGTTCGATCCCGAGACGCTGCTCGACAGCGACGAGTCGCTCTATTACCACCGCCCCGGCGTGAGCCGCGACGTCGTGCGCAAGCTGCGCAGCGGCGCGTGGATCGTCCAGGCGCAGATCGACCTGCACGGGATGCGCCGCGACGAGGCGCGCGACGCGCTCGCCGAGTTCATCCGCGAGTCCGGCAAGAAGGGACTGCGCTGCCTGCGCGTGATCCACGGCAAGGGCCTCGGCTCGGTCGGCAAGGAGCCGGTGCTGAAGGGCAAGGTGCGCGCGTGGCTCGTGCAGAAGGAGGAAGTGATCGCATTCTGCGAGGCGCGCGGCCACGACGGCGGCGCGGGCGCGGTGCTCGTGCTGCTGCAGCCGTTGACCGCGCCCGGCGAGCGGGGGCCGCGTGCCGCATCCTAGGCTGACGCTCGCGATCACGGTACTCGAAGCGATCGCGACGCTCGCGTTCGCGATCTCCGGTTTCATCGAAGCGCGCAAGAACCGGCTCGACTCGGTCGGCACGTTCGTCGTCGCGCTCGCGACGGCGTTCGGCGGCGGCACGCTGCGCGACATCCTGCTCGAACGCCGGCCGTTCTACTGGGTCGTGCACGACGACTACGTGCTGGTGATCTTCGCGCTGTCGCTGTGCGCGCCGTTCGTGCTGCGGATGCTGTCGCGGCTGTCGGCCGAACGGACGCTGCTCGTCGCCGACGCGGTCGGCCTCGGCATCTTCAGCGTGTCCGGCACGTCGATTGCGCTCGACGCCGAGATGCCGCGCTTCATCGCGGTGATGATGGGCGTGATCACCGGCGTCGTCGGCGGCATCATCCGCGACGTGCTGTGCAACGACATCCCGCTGATCCTGCGCGACTCGCGGCCGTACGCGACCTGCGCGTTCGTCGGCTGCTGGTTCTACCTGCTGCTCATGTGGCTGGACGTCGATTCGGTCTACAGCGTGCTGACGGCGACCGGCTTCATCCTCGTCGCACGGCTCGTCACGTTCAAGTTCGACGTCCGGCTGCCGCACTGAGCGGCACCGAGCTCCGACAAGCAAAGGGGCCGTCGAAACGGCCCCTTGTCGTATCCGGCGCGGCGCGCCCGCGTTACGCGATTCGCTCCTCCGACGCCGGATCGAACAGCACCGCCTTCGACACGTCGAACAGCAGCGACAGCGTCTGCTCCGGCTGCGGGTTCGCGGCCGGGTGCACGCGGCTCACGATGCGCTTGCCGTTCACCTGCGCGAACACGTGCGTGTCCGGGCCGGTCGGCTCGGTCACGTCGACTCGCACGTCGAGCGGCTGCAGGTGCGACGCGTCGCCGTTGTGCGCGTGGCGCACGTCGGTGATGCGCTCCGGGCGCAGGCCGAGGATCACCTCGCGGCCGACGTGTGCCTTCAGCTTGCCCGCATCGAACGGCAGGTTCAGCGCACCGCGCGCGACGCCCGTGTCGATCTCCAGCGCGACGCCGCTGCCCTGCTCCACGAGCCGGCCGTTGATGAAGTTCATCGGCGGCGCGCCGATGAAGCCCGCGACGAACAGGTTCGACGGCGAATCGTAGATGTCCTGCGGCGCGCCGAACTGCTGGACGACGCCGTCCTTCATCACCGCGATACGGTCGCCGAGCGTCATCGCCTCGATCTGGTCGTGCGTGACGTAGACGATCGTCGTGCCGAGGCGCTGGTGCAGCAGCTTGATCTCCGCGCGCATCTCGATGCGCAGCTTCGCGTCGAGGTTCGACAACGGCTCGTCGAACAGGAACAGCGCGGGATCGCGCGCGAGCGCGCGGCCCATCGCGACGCGCTGGCGCTGGCCGCCGGACAGCTGGCCCGGCTTGCGGTCGAGCAGGTGCTGGATCTGCAGCATCTGCGATACGCGATCGACGATCTGCTGCTGCTCGCTCTTCGGCACCTTGCGGATGTTCAGGCCGAACGAGATGTTCTCGCGCACCGTCATCGACGGATACAGCGCGTACGACTGGAACACCATCGCGATGTCGCGGTCCTTCGGCGACAGGTCGTTGACGACCTTGCCGTCGATCCGGATCTCGCCGCTCGTGACCGTCTCGAGCCCGGCGATCATGTTGAGCAGCGTCGATTTCCCGCAGCCCGAGCCGCCGACGAGAATCAGGAACTGACCGTCCTCGATGTCGATGTCGACACCCTTCAGGACCGGCACCCCGTTCGGGTAAGTCTTGTACACGTCACGGATGGAAAGGCTTGCCATGCTGTGAATCCTCTGTCTCATGTGTCGGCCGGAGTTGGCGCTTCAGCGCTTACTCCGGGCCCATGCAACGCTCGGTGCGTTCATCGCGCCGCGTCGATATCGTTTCGATGCACCGCGCGTCGATCGCGCGGCGCGTACATCGTCATGCTCAGCCCTTCACCGCGCCCGCCGTCAGGCCGCGCACGAAGTAGCGGCCGGCGATCACGTAGACGAGCAGCGTCGGCAGCGCGGCGATGATCGCGCCCGCCATGTCGACGTTGTATTCCTTCACGCCCGTCGACGTGTTGACGAGGTTGTTCAGCGCGACCGTGATCGGCATCGAGTCGACGCCGGAGAACACGATCCCGAACAGGAAGTCGTTCCAGATCTGCGTGAACTGCCAGATCAGGCACACCATGAAGATCGGCAGCGACACCGGCAGCAGGATTTTCGTGAAGATCGTGAAGAAGCCCGCGCCGTCGATGCGCGCGGCCTTCACGAGCTCGGCCGGCACGCTCACGTAGAAGTTGCGGAAGAACATCGTCGTGAACGCGATCCCGTACACGACGTGCACGAACACGAGGCCGGGAATCGTGTTGGCGAGGCCCAGCATCCCCTGCAGGCGCGCCATCGGCAGCAGGATCACCTGGAACGGGATGAAGCAGCCGACCAGCAGCATCGTGAACAGCGCGTCCGCGCCGCGAAAGCGCCAGTGCGTGAGCACGTAGCCGTTGAACGCGCCGATCAGCGACGAGATCAGCACGGCCGGGATCACCATCTGCAGCGAATTCAGGAAGAACGGCTTCATGCCGTCGCAACGCACGCCGGTGCACGCGCCGCTCCACGCCTTCACCCACGGATCGAGGGTCCAGTGCGACGGCGGCGTCAGCAGGTTGCCGGTGCGCAGCTGGTCGAGATCCTTGAACGACGTCGACAGCATCACGTAGATCGGGAACAGGAAGTACAGCGCGAACAGGATCAGGGCCGCGTAAATGACCGCGCGGCTGATGGTCATCTTAGGCTGCATTGCGGGTGCTCCTCGATTCCAGGTACATCAGCGGCACCAGCACCGCGACCACGGTCGCGAGCATCATCACCGACGATGCGGCGCCGAGCCCGAGCTGGCCGCGGTTGAACGAAAACGTGTACATGAACATCGCCGGCAGCGACGACGACGTGCCCGGCCCGCCCGCCGTCAGCGCGACGACGAGGTCGAAGGTCTTGATCGTGATGTGGCAGAGGATCAGCAGCACCGAGAAGAACACCGGGCGCATGCTCGGGATCACGATCTTGCGGTAGATCGTCGGCAGCGTCGCGCCGTCGACCTGCGCGGCCTTGAAGATCTCGCTGTCGACGCCGCGCAGGCCCGCGAGGAACAGCGCCATCACGAAGCCCGTCGATTGCCACACGGCCGCGATCACGACGCAGAAGATCGCCTTGTCCGGATCGCCGAGCCAGTCGAACGAGAAGCTCGTCCAGCCCCAGTCGTGCATCACCTTCTCGAGGCCGAGGCCCGGGTTCAGGATCCATTGCCACGCGGTGCCGGTCACGATGAACGACAGCGCCATCGGATACAGGAAGATCGCGCGCAGCGCGCCTTCGTTGCGGATCTTCTGGTCGAGCAGGATCGCGAGGAACAGGCCGAGCGACACGCAGATCGCGATGAACGGAATGCCGAACCAGCCGAGGTTCGCGGCGGAGGTCCACCACACGTCGTTCTGGAACAGGTCCGAGTAGCGGCCGAAGCCGTCGAACTCGTAGTTCGGCAACAGCCGCGACCGGGTCAGCGACAGATAGCCGGTAATCAGGATGAAGCCGTAGATGAACACCACGGCGATCGCCACGCTGGGCGCGAGCACCAGCTTCGGAATCCAGCGGTCGGCGAAGGCCGACATCGGCGACGTGCGCCTGACGGCAGCGCCGGATCCGTTTCCGCTAAGAGGGGCAGCCACTTGATTCGACTCCTGGAACGAGAGTGACGCCGGCCGGCCAGACCGGGGCGGCGTCGGGTGCGGCGCGGGCCCGGCGGGCGGGCCCGTTTGCTGCGCATGCAAGAACGCCCGGCGGATGAAACGGGTCGGGCCGGGCGTTCGTCGCGTGCGTTACTTCACCTTCGCGGCTTTCGCGAGCGCGGCGACCGCGCTCTTCGAATCCTGCTGCGAGTTCATGAACTTCGTCACGACGTCGGTGATCGCGCCGGCGGTCGCGTCGCCCTGCGCCATCCCGTGCGCGAGCGACGGCACGAAGCCGCCAGACTTGATCGCGGTCTGCTCGTCGGCGTACGACTTCTTCGCGCAGTCGTCGAACTTGTCCATCTTCACGCCGAGGCGCACCGGCACCGAGCCCTTCAGCAGGCTGAACTGCTCCTGGAAGTCCGGCGTCATGATCGTCTTCGCGAGCGCGAGCTGGCCCGGCGTCGCGGCGCTCTGGCCCTTCTGCTGGAAGAACACGAACGAATCGACGTTGAACGTGTACGAATTCGCGGTGCCCGGCACCGGCGCGCAGACGTAGTCCTTGCCCGCCTTCTTGCCCGCGCTCTCGAACTCGCCCTTCGCCCAGTCGCCCATGAACTGCATGCCGGCCTTGCCGTTGATGACCATCGCGGTCGCGAGGTTCCAGTCGCGGCCGTTGCGGCCGCTGTCGAAGTAGCCCTGGATCTTGCGCACGGTGTTGAACACGTCGAGCATCTGCGGCGAGCTCAGCGTCGCCTGGTCGAGATCGACGAGCGCCTTCTTGTAGAACGCCGGGCCCTGCGACAGCACGACGTCTTCCCACAGCGTCAGGTCCTGCCACGGCTGGCCGCCCATCGCGACCGGCTGGATGCCCGCGGCTTTCAGCTTGTCGGCGACCGCGAAGAATTCGGGCCAGGTGGCCGGCACCTTCGCGCCGACCTTGTCGAGCGCGGCCTTGTTGATATAGAGCCAGTTCACGCGGTGCACCGAGAACGGCGCGCCGACGGTGTGGCCCTTGTACTTCATGATCTTGTCGATTTCAGGCGGCAGGTTCTGCTTCCAGTCGCCGGTTGCCTGGTCGATGTTGACGAGCACGCCCTGGTCGGCCCAGTCCTGGATCAGCGGGCCCTTGATCTGCGCGGCCGACGGCGCGTCGCCGCTGATCACCTTGGTCTTCAGCGCGGTCATTGCCGCTGCGCCCGCGCCGCCCGCGACCGCGAAGTCCTTCCAGACGTAGCCCTGCTTCTGCAGGTCGTCCTTCAGCACGCCGACGGCCTTCGATTCGCCGCCCGAGGTCCACCAGTGCAGCACCGTCACATTCTCGGCCGCCTGCGCCGCCGCGGCGCCGGCCATCAGGCCTGCGGCGCACAGCGCGCCCATGATCGCGCGAACTTTCATTACTTATCTCCTCCAGACTGAATCAACTCGTGAGGTCCCCTCCGCGGGAACCGGCTTCTTGGTGACGACTGGGAAATCGAGCCGCGAGACGCAGTGCGCGTACGGGGCCGATGGCCGGCCGGGCTCTTACAGAAAGCGTGACTTGAGATTCAACGGCGTGTCTCCTCTTGTGTTTCTGGCCCGCCGCGACGCGGCGCGAGCCCGGGGCCGACGACGTGCGCACGATGCGCGTCATCAATGTCCGATAACATTCGGCACATGGCATTCCCCGTGACGAAGGACGCGCCGTTGCATCGACCGCGCTTCATTTTTTCTTCGTCCGGGTGCTACCCCTTGCGGCGGATTGTAGTTAAACTACAATTCAGTGTCAAAAATATTTTTATCGCACTACGGATCGCTTCACAGCACCCCAACCCGGGCGGAGACACATGCATACCGATTCCAGCTTTACCTTCGTACTTTTCGGCGGCACCGGCGACCTGTCGATGCGCAAGATCCTCCCGGCGCTGTTCGAGGCACACCGCGCGAACATGCTGGCGCAGAGCGGCCGGATCGTCGCGGTCGCGCGTCACTCGGCCGATCTCGCCGAGTATCTCGAGTGGGTCGAGGAGCACGTGAAGCCGCATGCGGCGAAGGCATCGCGCGGTGCGTTCGACGAAGCCGCCTGGAAAAGCTTCGTCGAGCGAATCGTGTATGTGAAGCTCGATCTCGGCCGCGCGGAAGATTACGCAGTGTTGCGCGACACGGTCGACCAGTTGCCCGGCACCCGGGTGTTCTATCTCGCGACGGGCCCGTCGCTGTTCGAGCCGATCTGCAAGGCGCTCGCGTCGGTCGGCCTGAACCAGGGCGCGCGCATCGTGCTCGAGAAGCCGCTCGGCTACGACCTGCGCTCGTCGAACGCGATCAACGACGCGGTCGGCGAGATCTTCGCGGAAGACCAGATCTACCGGATCGACCATTACCTCGGGAAAGAGCCGGTGCAGAACCTGCTCGCGCTGCGCTTCGGCAATGCGCTGTTCGAGCCGCTGTGGCGCCGCGAATGGGTCGAGAGCATCCAGATCACGATCGCCGAGGAGCTCGGCGTGGAGGCGCGCGGCGATTTCTACGACAACACCGGCGCGCTGCGCGACATGGTGCAGAACCACCTGCTGCAGCTGCTGTCGATCGTCGCGATGGAGCCGCCGCACTCGATGGATTCCGATTCGGTGCGCGACGAGAAGCTGCGCGTGCTGCGTGCGCTGAAACCGGTCGATCCGCGCGACATCGGCAAGGTCGCGGTGCGCGGCCAGTATCACGCGGGCGTGATCAAGGGCGCGCAGGTGCCGGCCTACGCAACCGAGCCGGGCGTGAAGCCCGACAGCCCGACCGAGACCTTCGTCGCGCTGAAGGTGGAGATCGAGAACTGGCGCTGGGCCGGCGTGCCGTTCTTCCTGCGCACCGGCAAGCGGCTCGCCGACCGCGTCGCGGAGATCGTCGTCAACTTCCGTCCGGTGCCGCACTCGGCGCTTGGGGCCTCCGCGCTGCGCCCCGGCGCGAACCGCCTCGTGATCCGCCTGCAGCCGAACGAGACGATCCGCCTGTACTGCCTCGCGAAGCAGCCCGGCGAAGGGATGAACCTCGCGAGCGTGCACCTCGACCTCGCGTTCGACCAGTTCTTCAAGGAAGGCCAGATGGAGGCGTACCAGCGCCTGCTGCTCGACGTGATCAATGGCCGCCTCGCCCTCTTCGTGCGCCGCGACGAGCAGGAAGCCGCGTGGCGCTGGGTCGAGCCGATCCTGAACGAATGGGCGCGCTCGCTGAAGCCGCCGAAGCCGTATGCGGCCGGCACGTGGGGGCCGGCCGCGGCGAGCGCGATGCTCGCGCAGCACGGCACCTGCTGGCTCGAAGAAGAAAACTGATGCAAGCGGCGGGCGCTGCGCACGCGGCGCCCGCCGTCGCCCCCACACTATTCAATAGACAACAGCAGTCCGGAGGAGATGTGATCGAGATTCACGCTTTCGACACCCAGGAAGCGCAAAGCGACGCGCTCGCGCAGGCCGTCGGCGACGCGCTGCGCGCGGCGCTCGCCCGCCCCGCGCGCGCGACGCTCGCGGTGTCCGGCGGCACCAGCCCGCGCCCGTTCCTGCAGACGCTGTCGCACGCGGCGCTCGACTGGACCCGCGTCGACGTCACGCTGGTCGACGACCGCTGGGTGCCGGAAGACGATGCCGCGAGCAACGCGCGCCTCGTGCGCGACACGCTGCTGCAGCATGCGGCCGCGCCCGCCGCGTTCCTGCCGCTCGTCGACACCGGCGCCGCGCTCGACGCGCACGTCGCCGCGCTGAACGCGAACCCGGCGCACCGCCTGCCCGACGTCGCGGTGCTCGGCATGGGCGAGGACGGCCACACCGCGTCGATCTTCGCCGACGCGCCCGAATGGGACCACGCGATCACGACCGCCGAACGCTTCGTCGCCGTGCATCCCGGCGCCGCGCCGCATGCGCGCGTGAGCTTTTCGCTCGATGCGCTCAAGCGCATCGACCGGCTGTTCCTGCTGATCGCGGGCAGCCGCAAACGCGAGGTGCTCGAGGCCGCCGCCTCGTCGCCGCAGAAGAACGCCATTTCGCAACTGGCCAACGACAAGGGGGCAAAGCTCGATGTCTACTGGTGCGCAAAGTAAAGTTGCCGCCGCGGGCCAGCATGCCGACGGCCCGCGCCTGCTCGCGGACGTCGGCGGCACCAACGCGCGCTTCGCGCTGGAAACCGGCCCTGGCGAGATCACGCAGATTCGCGTCTACCCGGGCGCCGAGTATCCGACGCTCACTGACGCAATCCGCAAATACCTGAAGGACGTGAAGATCGCCCGCGTGAACCACGCGGCGATCGCGATCGCGAACCCGGTCGACGGCGACCAGGTCACGATGACCAACCACGACTGGAGCTTCTCGATCGAGGCGACGCGCCGCGCGCTCGGCTTCGACACGCTGCTCGTCGTCAACGACTTCACCGCGCTCGCGATGGCGCTGCCGGGCCTGACCGACGCGCAGCGCGTGCAGATCGGCGGCGGCGCGCGCCGCCAGAACGGCGTGATCGGGCTGCTCGGCCCCGGCACCGGGCTCGGCGTGTCCGGGCTGATTCCGGCCGACGACCGCTGGATCGCGCTCGGCAGCGAGGGCGGCCATGCGTCGTTCGCGCCGCAGGACGAGCGCGAGGATCTCGTGCTGCAGTACGCGCGCAAGAAGTTTCCGCACGTGTCGTTCGAACGCGTGTGCGCGGGGCCCGGCATCGAGATCGTCTATCGCGCGCTCGCCGCGCGCGACAAGAAGCGCGTCGCGGCGAGCGTCGATACGGCCGAGATCGTCGAGCGCGCGCATGCGGGCGACGCGCTCGCGCTCGAGACGGTCGAGTGCTTCTGCTCGATCCTCGGCACGTTCGCCGGCAACATCGCGGTGACGCTCGGCTCGCTCGGCGGCGTCTACATCGGCGGCGGGGTCGCGCTGAAGCTCGGCGAGCTGTTCACGCGCTCGCCGTTCCGCGCGCGCTTCGAGGCGAAGGGCCGTTTCGAGGCCTATCTCCAGAACATCCCGACCTACCTGATCACTGCCGAATATCCGGCGTTCCTCGGCGTATCGGCGATCCTCGCGGAACAGCTGTCGAACCGCTCGGGCGGCGCGTCGTCGGCCGTGTTCGAACGGATCCGCCAGATGCGCGACGCGCTCACGCCGGCCGAGCGCCGCGTCGCCGATCTCGCGCTGAACCATCCGCGCTCGATCATCAACGACCCGATCGTCGACATCGCGCGCAAGGCCGACGTGAGCCAGCCGACGGTGATTCGCTTCTGCCGCTCGCTCGGCTGCCAGGGGCTGTCCGACTTCAAGCTGAAGCTCGCGACGGGCCTCACCGGCACGATCCCGATGAGCCACAGCCAGGTGCATCTCGGCGACACCGCGACCGACTTCGGCGCGAAGGTGCTCGACAACACCGTGTCGTCGATCCTGCAGCTGCGCGAGCACCTGAACTTCGAGCACGTCGAGAACGCGATCGAGATCCTGAACGGCGCGCGGCGCATCGAGTTCTACGGGCTCGGCAATTCGAACATCGTCGCGCAGGACGCGCACTACAAGTTCTTCCGCTTCGGGATCCCGACCATCGCGTACGGCGACCTCTACATGCAGGCCGCGTCGGCCGCGCTGCTCGGCAAGGGCGACGTGATCGTCGCGGTGTCGAAGTCGGGCCGCGCGCCGGAGCTGCTGCGCGTGCTGGAAGTCGCGATGCAGGCCGGCGCGAAGGTGATCGCGATCACGTCGAGCAACACGCCGCTCGCGAAGCGCGCGACCGTCGCGCTCGAGACCGATCACATCGAGATGCGCGAATCGCAGCTGTCGATGATCTCGCGGATCCTGCATCTGCTGATGATCGACATCCTCGCGGTCGGCGTCGCGATCCGCCGCGCGGCGCCCAACGCGGAGCTGTCCGAGGCCGTCGCGCAGGCGAAGGCGCGCGCGAACGACGACGAGACCGCCGACGTGCTCGACTGGCTGAGCCACGGCGCGTCGCCGGCGGCGCGGGACACCGCGAGGGACTGACGCTTCGGTAGAACATTCCCGGGGCGAACGACACCCCGAACACTAGATACTGATCCGGTGTTCGGGGTGTTTTACATGGTGGGCAAGACGTCACGCAAAATACACGCGAACATGGCTACGATTTTCAGACGAGTCCTGTATCCGAGCGACTCCCCGACTCGATAGACTGCGGTTCGCATGTGCTCAACCGTGCGGGGATTTCATCCACTCCGCATCGTCGAAGGAAGTCGTCATGTCAGACCCAAGCACCCCTACCTCGGGAAGCATCCCCTATTCGATCGGTATCGCGGGTGTGGTCCGGATTCCGATTCCGGGCACGCCGCGCCTCGGCATCAAACTCAGGCCGTGCGGCGCGATCCCGAAAAACGGTTCGACGTCGACGCTATTCTTCCAGGACATATCGGGCCGCAAACATCTGCGTCTCGACTATGGTTATAACGTCCAGACGAAAACGGTCGACTATCATTGGAATCAACGGGGCACCCATGAAAGGTTCGGTATTGCTGACCATACGCCTGTCGGGCAAGGAGGCGCGACGGTCTACCGATCGGCCAAGTATTTCCGTCACGCAGGACGCGTGCTGGCCATTGTCGACGTGTCCATCGACGTCGTATCGATTGTCGTCGCAAGCCGCCCGATCCGACGCGCGTCGGAAGTCGTGACGGGACTGGCATTGTCTTGGGCAGGCTGCAAGGCCACGGGTGCGGCCGGCGCGTTGGCCGGTACACCGGCCGCACCGTTTGGTGTCGCAGCAGGTGGACTTGCCGGATGTGTGGTCGGTGGATACATCGGCTATCAAATCGGCAGCGTGCTCGGCGGTGCGGTCTTTGATTGGTCCGACGCGACCTTTTCCCCGCTTCCTCAAGCGCGATTGTGATGAATACAGCGGCAATTTTCATCTGCGACACGCCGATCAGTCGGCAATGGCAGCTCGGTCCGCTCCCTCCACCGACCGGAGACATCGCGCTCATCGGCTGGCACGTCGAGCCGCATTCAGTCGACAGCGGTGTCCCGACTGACGTCCGCCGACTGCTCGGACGAGCGCTCGCTTCGATCGCGAAGCTCTCCTTTCCCGTATCCGCAAGCGCTGAATCGAATACGGATCCGCGTGCCACGGACGATCAACGACGACAACTGCCCTTCAGCAGCCTTGCCGATCGCTTCAAGGCCACGCTGAATCGGCAGTCGGCAATCTCGCTTATCACGACCTGCCCCCCTGACACGGCAATACAATTGTTCGATGCGCCGGGCTTTTCGTGGGAATGGCAAGCACAGGTGGTGGTGCTATCGGAGCGCAATGCCACCCCACCGCCCCTGACACGCGACACATTGTTCGCGCTGATCGGCGACGCCTGGACTCAGCACGCACCGGCGCTGCTTGCAAGCGGAGTCGTCGGCGTTATGCGCCCCGGCGTCGACGGCGACGTGGTCGGCATTCTGTCGTTGACACCGGCTTTCAAGCAGGCACTCATCGCGGCACTCGAGATCGAGGCGCAGCGAGCAAATTTCACCTGCTCGCGCGTGACGGAGCCCAGCTTTGCAGGGCTGCTATAACTCAAGCCCCCGCCCTCGCCGGCTGCCCGTGCCAGTGCAGCAACAGGGTTCGCCCGACGAAGCACAGCACGCCGGTCACGCCGATCGTGACGCCCATCGCGAACGGCGTGCCGTCCGCCAACGCGCCGATCGCGACGCTCGCGAGCGCGCCGAGCGCAAGCTGCATCGCGCCGAACACGGCCGCCGACGCGCCCGCGTTGTGCGGATAGCGATGCATCAGGTCGGTCGTGCAGTTCGCCGACAGGATCCCGACCACGCCGACGACGAAGAACAGGCACACCACGATCGACCACAGCCCGCCCCACCCCGTCAGCGCGACGAGCGCGACCGCGAGCGACGCGATGCAGCTGACGAGCGACGCCGCCGCGATGATCCGCAGCGAGCCGACCCGGCCGACGAGCCGCGTGTTCGCGAAGTTGCCGATCATGATGCCGACCACGTTCAGGCCGAACAGCAGCCCGTAATGCTGCGGCGACACGTGGAAGTACTCGATATAGACGAACGGCGTGGCCGTGATGTACGAGAACATCGACGCGAACGCCATCCCGCCGCACAGCATGTGCCCCCACGCGACCGGGTCGGACAGGATGCGTCCGTAAGACGCGAACGACGCGAGCACCGCCGTGCTCTTGCGCCGCTCCTTCGGCCAGGTCTCGGGCACGCGCAGGTATGCGGTCGCCGCGCACAGCGCGCCGACCGCCGCAAGCACAACGAACACGCCGCGCCAGCCGGCGAAGCGCAGGATCTGGCCACCGATGAGCGGTGCGAGGAGCGGCCCGACCGCGGTGACGATCGCGACCATCGACAGCACCTTCGCCGCGTCGCCCGGCTCGTGCGCGTCGCGCGCGATCGCCCGCGCGAGCACCGATGCCGCGCCTGCGCCGAGCGCCTGCAGGAAGCGCACGACGATCAGCATGTCGATCGAGCCGGCCACGAAGCAGCCGACGCTCGCGAGCGTAAATAGCGCGATGCCGCCGAGCAGCACCGGGCGCCGGCCCCAGGTGTCGGACATCGGGCCGTACAGCAGCATGCCGATCGAGAAGCCGGCCATGAAGCTCGTCAGCGTGCGCTGCGCGGCGCCGGGGCTGACGGAGAAGCCTTGCGCGATCGACGGCAGGCTCGGCAGGTACATGTCGGTGGCGATCGGCCCACAGGCGGCAAGCGCGCCAAGCAACAGGATCAGCCGGGCATCGGGCCGGCGACGGACGACGTGAGACATGGAAATCCGCAAAGGAGCCGACGCGCATCGGGGCGCGCGGCGGTGAAGACGGGAGCGCGGCAGCCGGATCCGGCGCCGCCAAGTCCATGATTGTACGCGCAACTTTTTCAGGCTACCTGATTCGGCGCCAACCGGCGCGCGCGGCGCGCCGCCGTGCGCCGATTGAATTAAGCTTGCTTCCCTTGTCTGACAAATCCCCGTCCCGACCGAACCGATGACCGCTTTTCTGCTGATCTGGAGCCCCAAGAAATGGCCGTGGCCCGAGCTGCCCGACGTCGCCGCGCGCGTGAAGGCCGGCGAGGCCGTGCACGACGCGTGGGGCTGCGGCTTCGCGCGCGGCATCCTGCCGGGCGACCGCGTGTTCCTGCACCGGGTCGCGAAGGAGCCCAAGGGCGTGTTCGGCTCCGGCTACGTGACGCGCGCGCCGTACGAGGTGCCCGATCCGTCGACCAAGCGCGGCTACCGCCTGTGCATCGACTTCGTCTACGACTGGCTCGTCGACGCCCACCAGGAAGTCGTGATCCCGCGCGACGCGCTGCGCGTGCACCCGTACTCGGTGCAGACCTGGGACGCGCAGACCTCCGGCACGTCGATCAAGCCGATGGTCGAAGGCCCGCTCGAGAAGCGCTGGGCCGAGCTGACCGGCAAGCGCAAGCCGCCGCGCTAGCGCCGGCCTCGCTCCAAATCCCCACGCGCCGAATGGCCGCATCCCGCCCGCAGGCTCGCCGCGCGCGTCTCCGGTACAATCGGACGATCGTTCCGCCCAGGCGCCGCGGCCCGTGCACAGGCCCGCCCGCGCCGTTCTCTCGCAGGTTTCGCTCATGTCCAACAATCAGATCCTCTTCGAACGCGCGCAGCAAACCATTCCCGGCGGCGTCAACTCGCCGGTCCGCGCGTTCCGTTCGGTCGGCGGCACGCCGCGCTTCGTGTCGCGCGCGCAAGGCCCGTACTTCTGGGACGCCGACGGCAAGCAGTACATCGACTACATCGGCTCGTGGGGCCCGATGATCGTCGGCCACGTCCATCCGGAAGTGCTCGCGGCCGTGCAGAAGGTGCTCGCCGACGGCTTCTCGTTCGGCGCGCCGACCGAAGCCGAGATCGAGATCGCCGAGGAAATCTGCAAGCTCGTGCCGTCGATCGAGCAGGTGCGGATGGTGTCGAGCGGCACCGAGGCGACGATGAGCGCGCTGCGCCTCGCGCGCGGCTTCACGGGCCGCAGCCGCATCGTCAAGTTCGAGGGCTGCTACCACGGCCACGCGGACAGCCTGCTCGTGAAGGCCGGCTCGGGCCTGCTGACGTTCGGCAACCCGACGTCGGCGGGCGTGCCCGCCGACATCGCGAAGCACACGACCGTGCTCGAATACAACAACGTCGCCAAGCTCGAGGAAGCGTTCGCCGCGTTCGGCGACGAAATCGCCGCGGTGATCGTCGAGCCGGTCGCCGGCAACATGAACCTCGTGCGCGGCACGCCGGAGTTCCTCAACGCGCTGCGCGCGCTGTGCACGAAGCACGGCGCGGTGCTGATCTTCGACGAAGTGATGTGCGGCTTCCGCGTCGCGCTCGGCGGCGCGCAGGCGTACTACGGCATCACGGCCGACCTGACCTGCCTCGGCAAGGTGATCGGCGGCGGGATGCCGGCCGCCGCGTTCGGCGGCCGCCGCGACATCATGGCCCACCTCGCGCCGCTCGGCGGCGTCTACCAGGCCGGCACGCTGTCGGGCAACCCGATCGCGGTCGCCGCGGGCCTGAAGACGCTGCAGCTGATCCAGGCGCCCGGCTTCTACGATGCGCTCACCGCGCAGACGAAGCGCCTCGCCGACGGCCTCGCCGCCGAAGCGCGCGCGGCCGGCGTGCCGTTCGCGGCCGATTCGATCGGCGCGATGTTCGGCCTGTACTTCGCCGAGCGCGTGCCGGCGAGCTTCGCCGAAGTCACGCAGAGCAACGTCGAGCGCTTCAACCGCTTCTTCCACCTGATGCTCGACGAGGGCGTCTATTTCGCGCCGTCCGCGTACGAAGCCGGCTTCGTGTCGAGCACGCACGACGACGCGGTGATCGACGCGACGCTCGCCGCCGCGCGCCGCGCGTTCGCCGCGCTGGCCGCCGCGTAACCCGGGGCCGCGCGGATGTTCTCGGATACCGATTTCGCCCACATGCAGCGCGCGCTCGCGCTCGCGGCGCGCGGCATGTACACGACGACGCCGAACCCGCGCGTCGGCTGCGTGATCGTCAAGGACGGCGACGTGATCGGCGAAGGCTTCACGCAGCCGGCCGGCCAGGATCACGCGGAAGTGCAGGCGCTGAAGGACGCGCGTTCGCGCGGCCACGACGTCGCGGGCTCGACCGTCTACGTGACGCTCGAGCCGTGCAGCCACTTCGGCCGCACGCCGCCGTGCGCGAACGCGCTGATCGACGCGCGCGTCGCGAAGGTCGTCGCGGCCATGGAAGACCCGAATCCGCAGGTGTCGGGGCGCGGCCTCGGGATGCTGCGCGACGCGGGCATCGACGTGCGCTGCGGGCTGCTCGCGCATGAAGCGGGCGAACTCAATATCGGCTTCGTGTCGCGGATGACGCGCGGCCGCCCGTGGGTGCGGATGAAGACCGCCGCGTCGCTCGACGGCCGCACCGCGCTGCCGTCCGGCGAAAGCCAGTGGATCACCGGCGACGCCGCGCGGCTCGACGGCCACGCATGGCGCGCGCGCGCGTGCGCGATCCTCACCGGCATCGGCACCGTGCGCGAGGACAACCCGCAGCTGACGGTGCGCGGCATCGACACGCCGCGCCAGCCGCGGCGCGTGCTGGTCGACAGCCGCCTCGAGCTGCCGCTCGACGCGCGCCTGCTCGAAGGCGCGCCGCTCTTGATCTTCTGCGGCCGGCTCGACGCCGCGGGCGTTGCGCGCGCGGCGGCGCTGAAAGCGCGCGGCGCGGAAATCGTGCCGCTGCCGAACGCGCACGGCAAGGTCGACCTGCCGGGCATGCTGACGGCGCTCGGCGCGCGCGGCATCAACGAACTGCACGTCGAGGCGGGCCACAAGCTGAACGGCTCGCTGCTGCGCGAGCACTGCGTCGACGAACTGCTGGTCTACCTCGCGCCGAGCCTGCTCGGCGCCGACGCGGCCGGCATGTTCGATCTCGCCGCCCCCGCGAGCCTCGATGCGCGCGCGCGGCTCATGTTTCACGGCATCGAGCGGATCGGCGACGATCTGCGGATCCTGGCGCGCTTCGCGCCGCTCATCGCCTCTCACTGAACGGAATCGTCACGATGTTTACCGGAATTGTCGCGGCCGTCGGCCGCATTGAATCGATCAAGCCGCTGGGCGCATCGCCGGACGCGGGCGTGCGCCTGACCGTGAAAGCCGGTGGGCTCGATCTCGCCGACGTCGCGCTCGGCGACAGCATCGCGATCCAGGGCGCGTGCATGACGGTGATCGAGAAGACCGCCGATGCGTTCGACGTCGAAGTGTCGCGCGAAAGCCTGAACCTCACGGTCGGCCTTGCGGAGCCGGGCGACGTCAATCTCGAGAAGGCGCTGCGCGCGCACGACCGGCTCGGCGGGCACATCGTGTCGGGCCACGTGGACGGGCTCGGCACGGTGTCGCACTTTGCGCCGGTCGGCGAGTCGCACGAGTTGCGCATCGTCGCGCCGCGCCAGCTCGGCCGCTATCTCGCGTACAAGGGTTCGATCACGGTGAACGGCGTGAGCCTGACCGTGAACTCGGTTGCGGACCGCGCGGACGGCTGCGAGTTTTCGATCAACCTGATTCCGCATACGGTCGAGGTCACGACGCTGCGTCACCTGAAGGCGGGCAGCCAGGTGAATCTCGAAATCGACATGATTGCGCGCTATGTCGAGCGGATGCTGTCGACCTCGCAGGACGACCATAAGCCGTTGAAATAACGCGACTTTCAACCAATCGGCCGAATCGGGCCATCTCGGAGCATCCAGCTTCAGCCCGTGTTACGTGACGGTATGCTTGACCGCATACCGTCATTTTCCTCGCCAAATATACGGTCAACCCGGCGGCCTGCCGCGCCAGTGTTGGATGCGGGCACGGCCGATTCGCCCGCCTTGACCGCTGTCCGGCGACCTTCCCTGCTATTACTTACGCCAGCCGAACACCTCGTTCGCGTTCACGCCGTACCTGCGGGCGACCGCTGATACCGATGCGCCGGGCCCCGGCGATTCCTTTTTGTGCCGTGCGGCGGCGACGTTCCGGCTCGGTCAGCGTCTCGACGCCGAAACAAACGTCTACAAAATCCCCCCAGCTATCGTTGCACGAGCCTTCCGTGCTCGTCCTGCCTCCAACAGCCGAAAGCGCGTTTCACATTGCGGGACTCACTTCGAGATCCCTCAGCATCATTTTCCCGCCGCTTGAAAACATGTTTTGCATTGCAAAAACATCGGCGCATCTCATTGAAAAATAAGCACAAATTAAGTCTTGTGTCTTATATAAGACATCTTCAAAACGCGTCAGGCGGCGTTACTATTTAGTCATGCAGTTCGCTTCGACTTACGTAGCGGTACACCCCACCATTTTTTCGAACGCGCTTTCTTCCTAGGAGATTCACATGGCCCAATATCAGGACGACATCAAGGCAGTTGCTGGCTTGAAAGAGACGCACGGCAGCGCATGGGATGCCATCAATCCCGAGTACGCCGCCCGCATGCGTGCCCAGAACAAGTTCAAGACGGGCCTGGACATCGCCAAGTACACCGCCAAGATCATGCGCGCCGACATGGCCGCCTACGATGCCGACCCGTCCAAGTACACCCAGTCGCTGGGCTGCTGGCACGGCTTCATCGGCCAGCAGAAGATGATCTCCATCAAGAAGCACTTCAACAGCACCGAGCGCCGCTACCTTTACCTGTCCGGCTGGATGGTGGCCGCGCTGCGCTCCGAGTTCGGCCCGCTGCCGGACCAGTCGATGCACGAAAAAACCTCCGTCAGCGCGCTGATCCGCGAGCTGTACACCTTCCTGCGCCAGGCCGACGCCCGTGAACTGGGCGGCCTGTTCCGCGAGCTGGATGCCGCCAAGGACGCTGCTGCCAAGGCCGCCATCCAGGAAAAAATCGACAACCACGTCACCCACGTCGTGCCGATCATCGCGGACATCGACGCGGGTTTCGGCAACGCCGAAGCAACCTACCTGCTGGCCAAGCAGTTCATCGAAGCGGGCGCATGCTGCATTCAGATCGAAAACCAGGTGTCCGACGAGAAGCAGTGCGGCCACCAGGACGGCAAGGTCACCGTGCCGCACGAGGACTTCCTGGCCAAGATTCGCGCGATCCGCTACGCGTTCCTGGAACTGGGCGTGGACGACGGCATCATCGTGGCCCGTACCGACTCGCTGGGCGCGGGCCTGACCAAGCAGATCGCCGTGACCAACACGCCGGGCGACCTGGGCGACCAATACAACGCCTTCCTCGATTGCGAAGAATTGTCGGCCGACCAACTGGGCAATGGCGACGTCATCATCAAGCGCGACGGCAAGCTGCTGCGTCCCAAGCGCCTGCCCAGCAACCTGTTCCAGTTCCGCGCCGGCACCGGCGAAGCGCGCTGCGTGCTGGATTGCATCACCTCGCTGCAAAATGGCGCCGACCTGCTGTGGATCGAAACCGAAAAGCCGCATATCGCCCAGATCGGCGGCATGGTCAACGAGATCCGCAAGGTCATCCCGAACGCCAAGCTGGTGTACAACAACAGCCCGTCGTTCAACTGGACGCTGAATTTCCGCCAGCAGGCGTATGACGCGATGAAGGCCGCGGGCAAGGATGTGTCGGCATACGACCGCGCCCAGTTGATGAGCGTGGAATACGACCAGTCCGAACTGGCGGCGATCGCCGACGAAAAGATCCGCACGTTCCAGGCCGACGCGTCGCGCGAAGCAGGCATCTTCCACCATCTGATCACGCTGCCGACGTACCACACCGCCGCGCTGTCGACCGACAACCTGGCCAAGGAATACTTCGGCGACCAGGGCATGCTGGGTTATGTGGCTGGCGTGCAGCGCAAGGAAATCCGTCAGGGCATCGCCTGCGTCAAGCACCAGAACATGTCCGGCTCGGACATCGGCGACGACCACAAGGAATATTTCAGCGGCGATGCTGCCCTGAAAGCGGCGGGTAAGGACAACACGATGAACCAGTTCTGATACCGGTCATACCCCAAGCAAAACGCCAACCCCTGCAGGTTGGCGTTTTTTTATCCGGCGAGATAGCTCGCGGCGTTCTCATCAAACAGTCAGGCCGCCACGTCGGCGCGCTGCGCCGGCGCGGCGACGCTCACGCGGTCGCGCCCGGCCGCCTTCGCCGCATACAGTGCGGCATCGGCCCGTGCCATCAACTGCGACAGCGGCTCGCCGGCCACGCGCTCGGCGACGCCCGCGCTGAACGTGAACCCGACGACGCCGCCGGTCGGCCCGGCGCCGCCGCCCGCGAGCGATGCGCGCAGGCAATCGATCGCGCGCGCCGCTTCATCCGCGGACGTGTCGGGGCACAGCACCGCAAACTCCTCCCCGCCCAGCCGCCCGAACAGGTCGCGAGACCGGATCCCCTCGGCCATCACCGCCGCAAAATGCACGAGCGCCTGGTCGCCCGCCGCGTGGCCGTGGCGATCGTTGATGCTCTTGAAGTTGTCGAGATCGACGATGACGAGCGACTGCGGCGCGCCGGCACGCGCCGCGCGCCGGCACCGCTGCTCGGCCTGCTCGAGGAAGGCGCCGCGCATCAGCGCGCCCGTCAGGCCGTCGACGGTCGCGAGCCGCTCGAGGCGTTCCGCGATGCGGTCGTGCGCCAGCATCACGACGCTCATCGACAGGCACGACAGGCTCAACACGGCCAGCGCGACGAACGCGACGTTCAACGTCGTCGGGTGCAGCAGTGTCGCATCGTCGCCATGCCCGAGCGCAAACGCCGCACCGCGCGCGAACTGGACGATCGCGCCGGCAATCGCGACCACCCATACGAAGCCGTAGGCAAACGGCGGACGGTGCGCAGGCCGCCGGCGATACGCGAGCCAGCCGATCGCGACGCGGACGTACACGGCCATCACGGATATGAATACGACGCGCAGGTTCGACAGCGCTCCGGCCCATGCGCACCAGACGACCGCCACGACCAGCAGCGCGGCCGCGGCCAGTTCCGCCCGATACACGGGCCGCACGCCGAAGAACTGCCGGAAGCCCTGCAGGATCGCGAGCGTCCCGCACACGTACGGCACGACGGCGACCGAGACGGCCACCGGCGAAGACGGCGCGGCGAGCACCGCACCGACCGCCATCGCGAGCAGCGCCTGTGACGCGAGCCAGCGGCGCACGCCCGGCACGTCGGCGCGCCACAGCGAGCCCAGCACCGCCGACGTCACGACGCAATTGATCAGCAGGACGAGCAGCAGAACGGCGGGAGTCGACATGTCCGGGGAGCATCCGATCGAAATCGCCAAACGTCGTCGCGCACGCGCCGCCGCCGGCGCATGATGGCCGTTGGCGCGGGCAATACGCGGCCCGGCGTTGTGGTCTGTCCGCCGACGAGGCGGTGGTGGTGCGCGCATTCTAACCGGTACGGACGGCCGGTCGCGACTCGCCCGTCCGGCCATGCGCGCGCCGGCCCTTGTCCGTCCGGCCAACGTCGCGCACACGCAATGCCGCCGCGCTATGATGCTGCAGCGGCCGTTACGCCGCTGCGCTGCACCACGCCATTGCGCGCCGGCGCGCGCACGATCGTCCCCTTCGAGGAAACGCCCATGTCCATTTCGATGTATCAGGCCTCGGTGCCTGTCCTGATCCGCGGCCTGACCAACCTGCAGCACGTCCTCGGCAAAGCCCAGGCGCACGCGGCCGAAAAGCAGATCGATCCGTCGGTGCTGATCGGCGCCCGGCTGTTTCCGGACATGGCGCCGCTCGCGCGCCAGGTCTACATCGCGACCGACACCGCGAAGGGCTGCGCTGCGCGGCTCGCGGGCGTCGAGATTCCGAGCTACCCCGACGTCGAGCAGACGTTCGACGAACTGCACGCGCGCCTGCAGAAGACGATCGACTACCTGAAGGGCTTCGACGCGGCGCAGATCGACGGCTCGGAAGCGCGCGAGATCGTGCTCAAGATGCGCGTCGGCCCGCTCGAATTCTCGGGCCAGTCGTACCTGCTGAATTTCGTGCTGCCCAACTTCTTCTTCCACGTGACGACTGCGTATGACATCCTGCGTCACAGCGGCGTCGAACTCGGCAAGCTCGATTTCCTCGGCGGCCGCGACGGCCGCATGTGACGCGCCCCGGCCGCCTGTCCGGGCGGCGCGGCGGCCGCGCCGGACCGGCCCCGCGGCCGGCGCCTTCCGCGCCAGCCGAAACCCGCTCCGGCTGGCGTAAAATACGCACTTTCCTCTTTCTCGCCCCCTTATGACGCTCGCCTCCACGCCCGACATCATCGCCGAGCTGAAAGCCGGCCGGATGGTGATCCTGGTCGACGAAGAAGACCGCGAAAACGAAGGCGATCTGGTGATCGCCGCCGAATTCGTGACGCCGGAAGCGATCAACTTCATGGCGAAGTTCGGCCGCGGCCTGATTTGTCTGACGTTGACGCAGGAACGCTGCAAGCAGCTGCACCTCCCGCTGATGACGTACCGCAACGGCACGCAATACGGCACCGCCTTCACGGTCAGCATCGAAGCGGCCGAAGGCGTGACGACCGGCATCTCGGCGGCCGACCGCGCGCATACGATCGCCACGGCGGTCGCGCACGACGTGCGCCCCGAGCACATCGTGCAGCCGGGCCACGTGTTCCCGATCATGGCGCAGCCGGGCGGCGTGCTCGTGCGCGCGGGCCACACCGAGGCCGGCTGCGATTTCACCGCGCTCGCGGGCCTCACGCCCGCCGCGGTGATCTGCGAGATCATCAAGGACGACGGGACGATGGCCCGCCTGCCCGACCTGATCGAGTTCGCGAAGGAACACGGCCTGAAGATCGGCACGATCGCCGACCTGATCCACTACCGCAGCCGCACCGAGTCGATCATCGAGCGCGTCGCCGAGCGCACGATGCAGACCGCGCACGGCACGTTCCGCGCGGTGCTGTACCGCGACCAGCCGACCGGCTCGCCGCACATCGCGCTGGTGCGCGGCACGCCGTCGCCGGACATCGACACGCCGGTGCGCGTGCACGAGCCGCTGTCGGTGCTCGACCTGCTCGAGACCGGCGCCTCGACGCACTCGTGGACGCTCGACGCCGCGATGCGCGAGATCGCGCAGCGCGACCACGGCGTGATCGTACTGCTCAACTGCGGCGACACGAAGGAACATCTGGTCGACGTCTTCAAGGCGTTCGACGAGGAAGAAAAGGCCGCGGCGCTGAAGCGCCGGCCGGTCGATTTCAAGACGTTCGGCATCGGCGCGCAGATCCTGCGCGATGTCGGCGTCGGCAAGATGCAGGTGCTGTCGAATCCGCGCAAGCTGGGCAGCATGTCCGGCTACGGCCTCGAAGTCACGGGCTTCGTGCCGATGCCCGGCGGCGAAGCCAAGGCCTGCGGCTCGACGCCGCACGCGTAACCCGTCACGGCATTTTCGCCTTATAACCGCTTATCCACACCACGGACAAAGATCATGGAAATCGGACAATACCAACCGAATCTCGAGGGCGACGGCCTGCGTATCGGCATCGTGCAATCCCGCTTCAACGAGCCCGTGTGCAACGGCCTCGCCGACGCGTGCGTCGAAGAGCTGGAGCGCCTCGGCGTCTCCGGCGAAGACGTGCTGCTGGTGTCGGTGCCGGGCGCGCTCGAAATCCCGCTCGCGCTGCAGAAGCTCGCGGAAAGCGGCCAGTTCGACGCGCTGATTGCGCTCGGCGCGGTGATCCGCGGCGAGACCTACCACTTCGAACTCGTGTCGAACGAGAGCGGCGCGGGCATCACCCGCATCGGCCTCGACTTCAACCTGCCGATCGCGAACGCGGTGCTGACGACCGACACCGACGAGCAGGCCGTCGCGCGCATGACCGAAAAGGGTCGTGACGCGGCGCGCGTCGCGGTCGAGATGGCCAATCTGACGATGGCGCTCGACCAGCTCGGCGACGAGGAAGACGAAGAAGAGGACGAAGACGACGAAGAGGAGCGCGCATGAAGAAGAGCGCCCGCCGACAATCGCGCGAGCTGGCGACGCAAGGCCTGTATCAGTGGCTGCTGTCGAACGCGTCTTCAGGCGAGATCGACGCGCAACTGCGCGGCGCGCTGGGTTACGACAAGGCCGACAAGGACCTGCTCGACGCCATCCTGCACGGCGTGATCCGCGAGCACGCGACGCTTGCGGAAGCACTCGCGCCGTGCCTTGACCGTCCGATCGAGCAGCTTTCCCCGATCGAACGGGCGGTGCTGCTGATGGCGACGTTCGAGCTCACGCACCACATCGAGACGCCGTACCGCGTGATCATCAATGAAGCGGTCGAGCTGACCAAGACGTTCGGCGGCTCCGACGGCTACAAGTACGTGAACGGCGTGCTCGACAAGCTCGCCGCGAAGCTGCGCCCCGCCGAAACGCAGGCGCGCCGCAACGGCTGATCCTCCGACGGGCGCTCATGCGCCCGTTTTTTTTTACCGCTCCCCTCTTCCGACCCGCCGATGAATACCACCGCCGATTCGCTCGTCACGCTCGCAGCGCGCGTCGACGCGATCCAGCCGTTCTACGTGATGGAACTGATGAAAGAGGCGCAGCGGCTCGAAGCCGCCGGTCGCGACATCATCCACATGGGCATCGGCGAGCCGGACTTCACCGCGCCGGAGCCGGTCGTCGAGGCCGCCGCCGCAGCGCTGCGCCGGGGCGTCACGCAATATACGAGCGCGCTCGGCATCGCGCCGCTGCGCGAGGCGATCGCCGCGCACTATGCGCATGCATACGGCATCACCGTCAGCCCCGAGCGAATCGTCGTGACCGCGGGTGCCTCCGCCGCGCTGCTGCTCGCGTGCCTCGCGCTCGTCGGCCGCGATGACGAAGTGTTGATGCCCGACCCGTCGTATCCGTGCAACCGGCACTTCGTCGCGGCGGCCGAAGGCCGCCCGGTACTCGTTCCGAGCGGCCCGGCCGCGCGCTTCCAGCTCACCGCGGACGACGTCCGGCGGCTTTGGGGCGACCGGACGCGCGGCGTGCTGCTCGCCTCGCCGTCGAACCCGACCGGCACGTCGCTCGAGCCCGACGAGATGAAGCGGATCGTCGAGGCGGTGCGCGCACGCGGCGGCTTCACGATCGTCGACGAGATCTACCAGGGGCTCAGCTACGACGCGCCGCCCGTGTCGGCGCTGTCGTTCGGCGACGACGTCGTCACCGTCAACAGCTTCTCGAAGTACTTCAGCATGACCGGCTGGCGGCTCGGCTGGCTGGTCGTCCCGCCGGCGCTTGTCGGCACGTTCGAGAAGCTCGCGCAGAACCTGTTCATCTGCCCGTCGGCGCTCGCGCAGCATGCGGCGCTCGCATGCTTCGAGCCGGCCGCGCTCGACATCTACGAAGCGCGCCGCCTCGAATTCAAGCGGCGCCGCGACTTCATCGCGCCGGCGCTCGAGCAGCTCGGCTTCACGGTGCCCGTGATGCCCGACGGCGCGTTCTATGTATACGCGCACTGTGGCGGCGTCACGCATCCGGCGGCCGGCGACAGCGCAGCACTCACGCAGGCGATGCTGCACGACGCCGGCGTCGTGCTCGTGCCGGGCATGGACTTCGGCGTGCATGCGCCGCGCGACTATATCCGGTTGTCTTATGCGACCGCCTACTCGCGCCTCGAAGAGGCGGTCGAGCGGCTCGCGACGCTGTTCCGGCTGCGCTGACCGGCCGCACGCACCGCCCGCCCGAGCCGAGCCGAAGCGCGGCGGCGCACGTTACGGCGCCCCCGGCCGCGAAACCAGTCGTTCGGCGGCGCAGAAGCGAAAAAAGCACCCATACGGGTGCTTTTTCTTTTCCGGCGGAGACCTGCGCGTTACGCGCCCAGTTCCGAATGATCGCCGTGCGGCTGCTTCGCGGTGTCGACGCTGGCATCGTCCTGCTGCGACGCCTTCGGGGCAGCCTTCGCCGTCATCGGCTGGGCCGTGTCGAGCGTCGCGTGGACGCGCTTCGCGCCGCCTGCCGCCGCCGGTGTCACCGAGGCGGTGACGATCGGCTTCGCCGGCGCCTGCGGCGCATTGACCGGCACGCTGCGGCCACGCGCGACGTCGCGCAGGCGGCCGCGCTCGGCCATCACCTTCGAGCCGTAGCCATTGTCCTCGGGGTTCGTCGAGCCGTTGTACATGCGCAGGCCGCTCGCGAGCGAGCCGCCGCGCGCAATGCAGTCCTTCAGCACGAGCGCGCCGACCTGGAGGTTGGCAAGCGGCTGCAGCGCGGTGTCGGTGCCGCCGAAGTACTCGAACTTGTCGGAATGGACCTTCGACATCACCTGCATCAGCCCCTTCGCGCCCACGCCGCTTTCGGCGTACGGGTTGAAGCCCGATTCGATCGCCATCACGGACAGCAGCAGCAGCGGATCGAGGCCGATGTCGTGGCCGGTCTGGAACGCGGCCTTCACGAGCTGGCCGACCGGCTCCTGCGCGACGCGGTAGCGGCGCGACAGGTAGGTGGCGACAAGCGCCTGCTGGCGATTCGAAGCGAGCGAGCGGTCGTCGCGCGCATCGGCGGCGACGCGCTGGGCCGGGATCAGCTTCGCGAGCGTGACGGGCGACGGGCCGCTGCGGGCAGCGTCTGCCGCGTCGTTCTGCGCGACGGCGTCCGATGCGACGTCGAGACCGACCGCCAGTGCATCGGTTTCCGGACCGTCGTCCTGCTGCGGCTGCGCGCCGGCCGGCGCGAAATTCGGCAGCGGATGGCCGGTCAGCAAGCGCGCCGGACCGGCCTGCACGGCCGCGGACACGACCGGCATCAGCTTTGCGGCAAGCGTGCCGCGCGCGGTTGGCAACAGCCAGAGGGCAAGCGCAATCGCGACAGCGAGACAGCCTACAACGCTGAATAAGTGGTGACTGACACGCGTCCCGCGACGCAGCATATCGCGCACGATTTGTGCATGCTGCTCATTGGGACGCCACGATAACCAAGCGTTCATTCAGATCTCCCATGAACATGATTCGTGCGGCTCGCTCAGCTCGATGGCGAGACAGAATGGGCCGCGGAATCACGACGCCGCACGTCTTGGTTTGGACGGCAGGCATCGGAGAAACGGTATAAGTACCGTTCGAGGCCACGGCAGGACAGGGCCGGCGCCTTTACTCAAGGCGGGCAAACGCGGTGGCACTCACGCAAAAAACCAGCGTCAGGTGGCGCTGGCTGTGACTACGACTAGAGCCGTCGAACAGGCCGTGCAGGTTTCGGCAGACGGTGACGCGCTGCGTCAAAGGATCGGTGATTGGCGGCTTGAAGCCTTGTACCCTGCAACCAATGTCAGCGGATTCTAACAGGGTTTTATAGATCGTCAACACTATAAAACATCAAAATCATAACAAAAAGTAATTATACGAGCCCCTTCAGAAGCGCGAGCCCCTTGCCGTAGGGGGTTTGCGCGCCGTCGACTTTTTTCTCGGCCGGGCAGCCGCGCGGCCGGCCGGGTAAAATCGTCGGTCGATTCGGGGCCGCAGCCGGCCGCTGCGCCCGCCCATCGCTGCCCGCCCCGCGGGCGGCCGGACTTTATCCATGAAATACAGAGACTTACGCGATTTCATCCAGCGCCTCGAGGCGCTCGGCGAACTGCGGCGCATCACGCAGCCGGTGTCGCCCGTACTCGAAATGACCGAGCTGTGCGACCGCGTGCTGCGCGCCGGCGGCCCCGCGCTGCTGTTCGATGCGCCGCCCGGCTACGCATTCCCGGTGCTCGGCAACCTGTTCGGCACGCCGCGGCGCGTCGCGCTCGGCATGGGCGTCGATGCGGGCGACGAGGCCGCGCTCGCGTCGCTGCGCGACCTCGGGCGCCTGCTGTCCGCGCTGAAGGAGCCGGATCCGCCGCGCAGCCTGAAGGACGCCGGCAAGCTGCTGTCGCTCGCAAAGGCCGTGTGGGACATGGCGCCGAAGACGGTGTCGTCGCCGCCGTGCCAGGAGATCGTCTGGGAAGGCAACGACGTCGACCTCACCAAGCTGCCGATCCAGACCTGCTGGCCGGGAGACGCGGGCCCGCTCGTCACCTGGGGCCTGACGGTCACGCGCGGGCCGAACAAGCCGCGCCAGAATCTCGGCATCTACCGCCAGCAATTGATCGGCCGCAACAAGCTGATCATGCGCTGGCTCGCGCATCGCGGCGGCGCGCTCGACTTCCGCGAATTCGCGCTGCGCAACCCCGGCAAGCCGTATCCCGTCGCCGTCGTGCTCGGCGCGGACCCCGCGACGACGCTCGGCGCGGTCACGCCCGTGCCCGACTCGCTGTCGGAATACCAGTTCGCGGGCCTGCTGCGCGGCAGCCGCACCGAGCTCGCGAAGTGCCTGACGCCCGGCGTCGACACGCTGCAGGTGCCCGCGCGCGCTGAAATCGTGCTCGAGGGCTTCATCTACCCGCAGGACGGCGCGCCCGAGCCCGCCCCCGCCGGCGCGCCGCCGCGCCCGGCGAACGCTGCGTCCGCTGCGTACGAGCACGCGCTCGAAGGGCCGTACGGCGACCACACCGGCTATTACAACGAGCAGGAGTGGTTCCCGGTGTTCACGGTCGAGCGCATCACGATGCGCCGCGACGCGCTCTATCACTCGACCTACACCGGCAAGCCGCCTGACGAGCCCGCGGTGCTCGGCGTCGCGCTCAACGAGGTGTTCGTGCCGCTGCTGCAGAAGCAGTTCTCGGAGATCACCGACTTCTACCTGCCGCCCGAGGGCTGCAGCTACCGGATGGCCATCGTCCAGATGAAGAAGAGCTACGCGGGCCATGCGAAGCGCGTGATGTTCGGCGTCTGGAGCTTCCTGCGCCAGTTCATGTATACGAAGTTCATCGTCGTCGTCGACGAGGACGTGAACGTGCGCGACTGGAAGGAAGTGATCTGGGCGATCACGACGCGCGTGGACCCGGTGCGCGACACCGTGATGGTCGACAGCACGCCGATCGACTACCTGGATTTCGCGTCGCCCGTCGCCGGCCTCGGCTCGAAGATGGGGCTCGACGCGACCAACAAATGGCCCGGCGAGACGACCCGCGAATGGGGCCGCCCGATCGAGATGGATGCGGCCGTGAAGACACGCGTCGACCAGCTGTGGCGCGACCTCGGCCTGTAAGGCCGCGCGCCGCCCGACTCCCGCCATCCCGAGAATCGCAACAAGAACAACGACGATGAGCTTCCCGCCCGCTTCGATGCTGTCCGACGGATTTTTCCTGTCGCTGTCGCTCTGTCTCGACATCGGCCTCGTCAACGTCGCGATGCTGTCGCTCACGCTGTCGCACGGCTTCCGGCCGGGCTTCTGGCTCGGGCTCGGCTCGTGCGTCGGCGATCTCGTCTACGCGGCGCTCGCGCTCGCCGGAATGGCCGTGCTGCTGCAGTTCGACGCGGTGCGCTGGGTGGTGTGGATCGGCGGCGGCGCGGTGCTGCTGTTCCTGACGTGGAAGATGGCGCGCGAAGCGCTGGCGCC
Source organism: Burkholderia ubonensis subsp. mesacidophila (assembly GCF_002097715.1). NCBI lineage: Bacteria > Pseudomonadati > Pseudomonadota > Betaproteobacteria > Burkholderiales > Burkholderiaceae > Burkholderia > Burkholderia ubonensis. The sequence continues at coordinate 1,002,430 of NZ_CP020737.1, read as the reverse complement.
GGCCAGGGCGGCTGGCGACGACGGCGCGGACGCCGCCGCCCCGCCCCGTGCGAGCGCGCGGCGCAGCTTCATGCGCGGGATGCTGCTCGCGATGTCGTCGCCGAGCGCGATCCTGTGGTTCGCGGCGGTCGGCGGCGCGCTGATCGCGAAGGCCGGCGCGACCACGCCGGCGACCGCGTCGGTGTTCCTGTCCGGCTTCTTCCTCGGCGGCCTCGCGTGGACCCTCTTCATGTGCGCGCTCGCGAGCCAGGGCCGCAAGCGCGCGGGCGCGGGGCTGATGCGCGCCTGCCATGTCGCGTCGGCGCTGCTGTTCGCGTACTTCTCGTACAGCGTGATCGTCGGCGGCTATCGCGACCTGATCGCGCACGCGGCCTGAGCAGGCGCGCCCGCCCGGGCAACCACACTCAGCCGCGCAGCCGCTCGGCGTAGCGCGAGATCGACGTTGTCGCCGCTCACCAGCACGCCGACCCGCTTGCCCTCGACCGGCAGCACGCCGTCGAGCACCGCGGCGGCATCGGTGACATCGTCGAAGGTGGGAGCAGGCAGGACGGACATCGGATTCGAGCGCATCGGCATGTGGACGGAATCCGTATTGTCCCCGTTCGCCGGCCGCCGGCGCGCCGCGCCAACAAAAAACGGCGCAGCGTCCTGTCACGAGACGCTGCGCCGTTCGCCACGCGCGGTCAAGCCGCGCGGGAATCAATCAACGACGCCAGTAGCCGCGGCCGTAGTAGCCGTGATGATGCCAGTACGGGCGGCCATAGTAGCCGTAGCCACCGTAGCCGCCGACGACCACGGCGGGCGGCGGATAGTAGACCGGCGGCGGCGCATACACGACGGGCGGCGGCGGTGCGTAATAGACGGGCGGCGGTGGCGCATAGACCGGATAGGCGGGCGCGACCGGAATCCCGATGCCGACCCCGATCGACACGTGAGCCTGCGCGGCGCTTGCGGCACCCAGGCCCAGCGCGGCGGCGGCGATGAACGGAACGAGCTTTTTCACTTCGATTCTCCTGCTGGAGCGATCATTTTAGGCGCTCCTGTCGGCAACGGCGGGCATGCACGTCGCATGCAAGCAATGTAGCGAAAACCCGCAATCCCCGTGTCGGGCATTTGTTGCAAATTGCAATCGCGCCCCCGCGCGAGCCCCGCGCCGCGCGGCGCGACGGCCCGCCGGTGGCCGCCGCGGATCGCGGAAATCCGTCGGGCCGGATGGCGGAAGCGGTTTCGTCAGGTCAGTCTTACCGATCGCCGCGCGTGCTGCGCGCGAGGCGTCGTAATCAACGATTACAAATTTGAGACAGGAGTCCGACAGTTCGCGAAGCCATTCCGCGGGGCCGGATCGCGGCTTGGCGCTCAAACGCGGCCGCCGTGGCCGCGTCGCCATTCCTGCGATACTGGCGGCTTCCCGTTTTTCACGTCGTCGACCGCCATGTCCCTCCCCGTCACGCCCCGTCTCGGCTTCATCGGCGCCGGCCGCCTCGCGCGCTGCGTCGCGCAGCGTTTTGCGCGGGCCGGCTTTCCCGTCGTCGCGGTGGCAAGCCGCACGCCGGCGTCCGCCGCCAAGCTCGCCGGGCGCCTCGACGGCAGCCGTGCGGTCGCGACGCCGCAGGAGGTCGTCGACGCGGCCGACCTGATCTTCCTGACCGTCCCCGACGACCACCTCGCGGCGAGCGCCGCGGGCCTGCGCTTCGATGCGTCGCGCGCCGCGCGGCAGGCGCTCGTGCATTGCAGCGGCGCGTCGGACGTCGGCCTGCTGGACCCGGCAAAACGGCAAGGCGCGGCAACGGGTGGTTTCCATCCGCTGTACCTGTTCGGCGGCGGCGACGCCGACCTGACCCGCATCGACGGCTGTTCGGTGACGATCGAGGCCGACGGCGCGCTGCACGCGACGCTCGTGCGCCTCGCGGCCGCGCTCGGCTGCCATCCGCTGTCGATCCCGGCAGGCGGCCGGATGCTCTACCACGCGGCCGCGCACTACGCAGCGAGCTTCGCGCTGTGCGGGCTCGCCGAAGCGGTCGAGCTGTGGCGCTCGCTCGGCTTCGACGAGGACGCCGCGCTGCGCGCGCTGCTGCCGATGCTGGCCGGCACGATCGAGACGGCGCGCGACAAGGGTCTCGCGAATGCGCTCTCGGGCCCCGTGTCGCGCGGCGACACCGGCATCGTCGAACGCCAGCTCGCGCTGCTGGAGGCACGCGGCGGCGATCACGCGACGCTCTACGCGCTGCTGACCCGCCGCGCCGTCGCGCTCGCCGCGAAGCGCGCGGCCCCGCCGGCAGCGCTGCCGGCGCTCGCGGATGCCGTGGAAGCCTCGCTCGCCCGCGCGGCAGCGCGCCCCTCCCCCTCGCGCGACGAGGCGTGATAAGGTGTCGGCCGATGCGCCGCCATCCGGCGTTGGCGGCCGCACGCTACCCGACTGTATAAAAAGGAAGCCAACGATGTTCGGCGAGATCGCCCGTTTTCTGCTCAATACCCTCTTTACGCTGTTCGGCGCCGCGCTGATCCTGCGCGTCTGGATGCAAGCCGTGCGCGTGCCGCCGTACAACCCCGTCACGCAGGCCGTGCTGCAGGCGACCAACTGGCTGGTGCTGCCGCTGCGCCGCGTGATCGCCGGCGTGCGCGGGATCGACTGGGCGAGCATCGTCGCCGCAGTGCTGACGTCGTTCGTCTACGTGGTGCTGATGATCGTGCTGGCGGGCGTCGATCCGACCGCGCTGGTGCCGACGATCGTCGTCGTCGCGCTGCTCACCGTCGTGAAGTGGGCGCTCAACCTGGTGATCTGGATGACGATCCTGATGGCGCTGCTGTCGTGGCTGAACCCGCGCTCGCCGGCGATGCCGATCCTCTACCAGCTGACCGCGCCGTTCCTCAATCCGCTGCGCCGCGTGATCCCGAATCTCGGCGGCATCGACCTGTCGCCGATCCTGCTGTTCGTGATCGTGCAGGTGCTGCTGATGATCGTGACGCGCGCCGCCGTGTCGCTCACGCTGTTCGGCATCTAAGGCCCGCCCGTCCTCCGCATGACGGGCCGGACTCAGCCGCCTGCCCGTCCCTCGGCCGCCGGCGCGCCGAGCGTGTCGATCACGCCGAAGCGCGCCGGAATCATCGCGTAGCACACCCGCACTTTCTCCTGGCCGAGCCGCTCGAGCAGGCGCCGCGCCTCGTCGTCGGTGACGATGAACTCGACCTCGACCGTCAGCGACCCCTGCAGTTCGAAGAAGCGGTCTTCATGCAGCACCCGGTGCTCGCCGAAGCCCGCCATCGCGCGAAACGCCGACCCGCCCGCGACGCCCATCCGCCGCCCTTCCTCGAGCAGCCATTCCCACAGCGGTTTCCAGTGCAGGCGATGCTGCTCGTGAACGTAGAAGCGCAAGAAGATCCTGTCCATCGCCTCCTCCGATGCCGGCCGCGCTCACGCCGCGGCCAGCCACGCACGGGCGGTCCACATGCCGAGGGCCGTCAACGTGAACGATCCCATCAAGTGTAGGGCAGCCACCGCAATCGCCCATCCGAACTCGCCCTGCAGCGCGTGCGTCATCACCTCGACCGAATACGTCGAGAACGTCGTCAGCCCGCCGAGGAAGCCGGTGATCACGAACAGCCGCCACTCGGGCGGCAATCCCGCGCGCATCGTGAACACGACGGCGGCGACGCCGATCACGTAGCCGCCGATCAGGTTCGCGGCGAGCGTGCCGAGCGGCACCTCGGGGAAGAATTCGTTGAGCGCGAGACTCAGGAACCAGCGCAACAGCGCGCCGAGCCCGGCGCCGACGAAGATCGCAACGATCGAATAGAACAAGAGAACTCCTCGCTGACGATGCGGGTGGCGCCGGCGCATCCGGCCCACGCTGAACTGTATGCGGATTCGCCGCGCGCCGGCAATGCGGGGGACCGGGCCCGCTGCCGCCGGCCGGCGTCCCGGATGCTCGATTCGACCAGCGTTTCTCGCGCGACCGCAGGCATCCACATTTTCCGGCGCATTACGCTGCTCATTACAAATTCATTCTAATTTAATCGATCATTAATAACCCACAATAAAATCCGAAAAACGATTACATCGATTACGCCGAATCCTTACGGATACAGGATTTCACCGATACTCAGGTATTTTCCCTAATCAGACATTCCCGAATTCAACCGATATTCAGTTTAATTGAATCCGGTTAGTCCGTAGACTTGATCCGGCCCATCCACTCCATTCGACATGGAGACTCGAAAATGAACAATATCCGCCTGTCGTCCATGTTGATTCCGGCGCTGTGTGCGGCGCTGCTCGCGTCGACCGTCGCGTTCGCCGATAACGGCGGACCGCCGTCCTACGTCGAAGGCAACCGCGCGCCGAAGGGGTTTGCCCGCCCGCCGTTCCACACGAAGCCGCGCGCGAGCACGGCCACGGTCGCCGGGCTCACGCCCGCGCTCGCGCGCCACGCGTACGGCTTCGACGCGATCGCCAACCAGGGCGACGGCATGGTCGTCGCGATCGTCGACGCATACGACGACCCGCGGATCGAATCCGATCTCGGCGTGTTCAGCAACGCGTTCTCGCTGCCGCCGTGCACCACGTCGAACGGCTGCTTCACGAAGGTGTACGCGCACGGCAGCCGGCCCCGCGGCGACGCCGGCTGGTCGCTCGAAATGTCGCTCGACGTCGAATGGGTGCACGCGATCGCGCCGAAGGCGAAGATCGTGCTCGTCGAGGCCGCGTCGGCCAGCTTCAACGACCTGATGGCCGCGGTCGACGTCGCGGTGCAGCGCGGCGCGTCGGTCGTGTCGATGAGCTTCGGCGGCAACGAGTTCAGCGGCGAATCCGGCTTCGACAGCCACTTCGGCGCGCCGGGAATCACCTTCGTCGCGTCGTCCGGCGACAGCGGCACCGGCACCGAATACCCGGCGGCGTCGCCGAACGTGGTCGCGGTCGGCGGCACAACGCTGTCCACCGATCGCTATGGCAACTACGTCGGCGAGGCGGCCTGGAGCGGCAGCGGTGGCGGCGTGAGCAGCGGCGAAGCCGAGCCCGCCGGACAGGCCGCGTGGCCGATTCCGGTCGCGGGCAAGCGCGGTGTGCCGGACGTCAGCTACGACGCGAATCCGTCCAGCGGGTTCGCGGTCTACGATTCGGTCACTTATCAGGGGCAGTCGGGCTGGTTCGAGGTCGGCGGCACGAGCGCGGGTGCGCCTCAATGGTCGGCGCTCGTCGCGATCGCGAATTCGCTGCGCGCGGCAGCCGGCAAGGCACGGCTGAGCGGCACGTACGACGCGCTGTATGCGGCCGGGAAAACCGCGTACGGCAGCAACTATCACGACGTGACGACCGGCACCAACGGCAACTGCGGCGCGATCTGCACCGCCGCCGGCGGCTACGACTACGTGACCGGCCTCGGTTCGCCCGTCGCGCCGTCGCTCGTGCAGGCGCTCGTCGCCCGGCCGTAGGCGCGCAGCCGGCGGCGGGCCGGGCAGGTCAGCCGCCGTGCCACGCGCGCTCGAGCGCGGTCAGGGTCGCCAGCGCGCCGCCCTTCAGGCCGATCACGTCCGCGCGCCGCGCGTGCGCCTCGCGCGCGTTGATGCGGATCACGTCGGCGCCGACCCGTTCGCTGATCAGCCGCACGGTCGGAATCGCCGTGCCCGCGCCGACTTCGACGACGGCCACGCGCCCGGCCGTGGCCAGCCAGTCTTCCAGCGCACGCTCCTGCGCGTCGTAGCGCGCGCCGATCCAGCCGGCGTCGCCGAACATCAGGATGTTCGGCCGCGCGAGGCCGCCGCAGTGCGGACAGGCCGGCAGGTCGCCGACGAGGCGGCAGGCCGCTGCGTCGACGACCGGCGTGAACGGGTCCGCCGGCCACGTGTCGTCCGTGCACGAACGCAGGCACTGCATCCGGTGGATCGAGCCGTGGATCTCGACGATCCGCACCGGATCGAAGCCGGCCTTCTGGAACTGCCCGTCGACGTTGCTCGTCAGCACGAAGCCGCCGTTCGGCATCGCGTCGATCCAGCGGCGCAGGATCGCGAATCCCGCGTGCGGCACGGTCGCCCGGTAAAGCCCGAGGCGGTGGCCGTAGAAGCCCCACGCGAGCTGCGGCCGCGCGCGGAACGCCTGCGGCGAGGCGATCTCGTGGAATTCGAAGCGTTCCTGGCGCAGCGCGGGATACGCACGCCAGAAGCCGTCCGTGCCGCGGAAGTCCGGCAGGCCGGAATCGACGCCGATGCCGGCGCCGGCCGTGACGAGCAGCGCATCGGCTCGGGACAGCGCGGCGACGGCGGCGTCGATCAGGGAGTCAGGCAGCGGCGGTTCACCGGCGGCGGCAGGATCGAGGGGCGGCATGATGGTTCGGTGCTCGGGTGCGGGGGCAGGGTTTTTGCCGGCGCGATCATACGCCGATGCACCGCGCCTGACGACTCCTCCGCCGTGGCGTCACGGGCCAACGTCGCCGCGCGCTTCGGGCGTCGCTTCCGGCACGTCGTCGAGCGAGCCATAGACCGGCTTGCCGAGGCTGCGCGCGAGCGCCACGTCGGCGTCCGCGCCGCGCGATTCGCCGTCGATCCGCAGCACCGCGTCGCAGCGGTGCAGCAGCCGGTGCGCGGCCGGATAGAGGAAGGTCTCGCTGATCGCGTCGCCGACCTGCTTCGATCCGGCCATCGCGGCGAGCGGCAGCGACACCCATTCGGCGATCATCGGTACATGCCCACGCCGATAGACGGCCAGCGCCGCCTGCTCGAGCCGTGCGAGGTTCGCGGCGATGCGCGCGGCGTCGCCGGCGGTGCCGCTGCGGTACGGGCCCGCCACCAGGATGAGTTGCGGTGTCATGTGCTTAGGTCCTGTTCACGCTAATAACGGGCTTGCGAACGTGTCTTGCCGGTCGGAGTGCAAGAAGCAAGGAGCGCCGTTTGGCCGAGCCAAACAAGCGACGCGCGACGCCGCAATACGGCCGGCAAGACACGTTCCCCTGATCGTGGAAATTCATTCTTGGGGCTGGCCGCCAGAAGGGCCGATCGCCGCGTCATGCTCCTCGCGAATGCGTCGAGTATTCGCTTCGTCGCAATCCTCGCGCTCGGCCCTTCTGGCGGCCAGCGCAAGCCCGTTATTAGCGTGAACAGGACCTAACCCTCCCGCCGCGTCTTGCAACGCCGCGTACTGCAGCAGCATGATCGTCTTCCCGTCGACGATCTCGCCGCGCGCGATCGCCTGCAGCGCCGCGTCGAGCGGCATCTCGACGACTTCCAGGTCCTCGCCTTCGTCCGCCAGCCCGCCGCCGTCGCCGGTGCGCAGCGACGCGTCGTATTCGCCGACGAAGAAGTGCAGCTTCTCCGTCACCGATCCCGGGCTCATGAACGCCTCGAACACCTTGCGAACGTTGCGCACGCGATAGCCGGTCTCCTCCTCGGCTTCCGCGCGAATCCGCGCTTCCGGCGTCGCGTCGTCGAGCAGGCCGGCCGCGGCCTCGACCAGCATCCCGTCGTGCCCGCTCACGAACGCCGGCATCCGGAACTGGCGCGTCAGCAGCACGTTGCCGGTCGCGGCATGGCGCAGCAGGATCGTCGCGCCGTTGCCGCGGTCGTAGGTCTCCCGGCTAAGCCGCTGCCAGGTGCCGTCGCGGCGGCGGAAATCGAACGTCACCTTCTTCAGCACGTACCAGTCGTCCGACAGCACGACGGTATCGACGATGCGCACCCGGTCCTGCGTTGCAGCCATGACAGCCTCCATTCGACAGATGACGGCGCCGATGGTAACGTGCATGTTCGTGCAATATCAAGAAGATTCGTGCAAAGCCATGCTGACGACGCAACGCAAGAAAGCCATACTCGACATGCTCCGCCGCGACGGCCAGGTGCTGGCCGGCGAGCTGAGCGCAACCTTCGGCGTGTCGGAAGACACCGTGCGCCGGGACCTGCGCGAGCTCGCCGCGGAAGGCCTGCTGCAGCGGGTCCACGGCGGCGCGCTGCCCGCGTCGCCCGCGACCGCGCCGTTCGCGCAGCGCCAGGATCTCGAATCGGCCGCCAAGCGCCGCATCGCGCGGCGCGCCGCCAGGATGATCGCGCCGGGGCAGGTCGTGATCGTCGACGGCGGCACCACGTCGGCGCTGCTGGTGAGCCAGCTGCCCGCGGACCTGTCGGCGACGATCGTCACGCACAGTCCGAGCGTCGCCGTCGCGCTCGTCGAGCATCCGTCGATCGACGTGATCCTGATCGGCGGCCACCTGTTCAAGCACTCGATCGTGACGGTCGGCGCGGCGGCGATGGAGGCGATCGCACGCGTGCATGCGGACCTGTACTTCATGGGCGTGACGGGCGTTCATCCGGTGGCCGGGCTGACCACCGGCAATTTCGAGGAAGCGGGCATCAAGCGCGCGCTGGCGGCACGCGCGGCGGAAACGGTCGTGCTCGCGTCGTCGTCGAAGCTCAACGCGGCGTCGCCGTTCGTGATCGGCGAGCTCGCGCTCGCGCAGACGATCGTCGTCGAGGACGCGACCGACGCCGCGCTGACGAAGCCGATCGAGGCGGCGGGCGTGACGGTCGTGCGCGCGTAGCGGCGCGCCGCGACGACGGAACTCGGTAAGATGACACGCTCAGCGCTTTCACCGCCACGCGATGCCCACGCCTCCCACGCCGTCCGCCCGCCCTGCCCCGCGCCCCAGCGCGCCGGCGCTGTTCCTGGCCTTCGCGCAGATCGGCCTGACCAGCTTCGGCGGCGGCCTGAGCGGACGGATGTTGCGTGATTTCGTCCACACGCGGCGCTGGCTCGACGAAGACGAATTCCTCAACGGCCTCGCGCTGTCGCAGGCGCTGCCCGGCGTCAACGTGAAAAACCTCGCGATCTGGATCGGCTACCGCCTGTGCGGGTGGCGCGGCGCCGTCGCCGGCTTTGCCGGCGTCATCGTGCCGCCGGCCGTGCTGATCGTCCTGTTCGGCGTCGCGTTCGCGACCCTCACGCGCTTCCCGCTGACCCACGTCGCGCTCGCCGGCGCGGCGGCCGCCGCGATCGGGCTGTCGATCGCGATGGCGCTGACCGCCGTGCGCCGCCTGCCGCGCCGCACGGCGCCGTTCGTCGTGACGACGCTCACATTCGTGTCGGTGGCCGTGCTGCACTGGCCGCTGGTGTGGACGGTGCTGATCGGCGGCGGCGCGAGCGTCGCGCTCGAATACCGGCGCGCGGCGCGCGCATCGGCCCGGAGCGATCGCTGATGGCGGCCGAGCACCGCTACGCCGCGCTGCTCGGCGTGTTCGCGCCGCTGTCGATCGCGACGATCGGCGGCGGGCAGGCGATCATCGCCGACATCCAGCGCCAGGTCGTCGACGTCCATCACTGGATGACCGCCACGCAGTTCGTCAACGATTTCGCGATCGCCCGGATGGCGCCCGGCCCCGGCTCGCTGCTCGCGACGCTGATCGGCTGGCAGGTCGCGGGCTTCTGGGGCGCGGTGATCGCGACGTTCGCGCTGTTCGGGCCGACCGCGTTCCTGATCTACGGCATTGCCCACTTGTGGCGGCGGCACGAAGGCGCGCGCTGGCAGGTCGCGCTCGAAGCGGGACTGCGGCCGGTGGCGGCCGGCATGCTCGTCGCGTCGGCCTGGGTGCTGCTGCAGGGGCTCGACGGCGGCTGGCCGGCGCGCGCGCTCGCGCTGGCTTCCACGGTGTGCGTGATGCGCACGCGCATCCATGCGCTGGCGTTGATTGCGGCGGGCGCGGGCCTGTTCGTCGCGCTGCGCATGATCGGGCACTGACGCGCCCGCCGCCGCGGCGACGAGCGCCCGCTTCCGCCTATTCACCATCTATTCACCGCCTATTCGCCACGAAATGCCGGCCGCCGCCGCTCCGCGAACGCGCGCAGCCCTTCGTCGAAATCCGCGCCCGCGCAGGCCTGCCGCCGCAATTCCGCGATCCGCTCGAGCGCGTCGACCGGCAGCGGTCGCGCATCCTGCAGCACGCGCAGTTGCTCCTTCACCGCCTGCACCGCGAGCGGCGCCTTCGCGGCGATCGTGCGCGCGAGCTCGAGCGCGGCCGCATCGAGCTGGCCGGCGTCGGCGAGCCGGTTCACGACGCCGTAGTGCGCGGCGCGTTCGGCGTCGAGCGGCTGCGCGCAGAAGAACATCTCCTTCAGCACGTGAATCGGCAGGTTGTCGTAGAAGCGCAGCAAGCCGCTCGTCGAATACGGCAGGCCGATGTTGGCCGGCGTCATCGCCAGGCTCGCGCGCCGATCCGCGACGACCAGGTCGCAGCTCATCACCAGATCGACCGCGCCGCCCCACGCGGACCCCGACACCGCCGCGATCACCGCGCCGGGATACGTGCGCACGCGCCGCAGCGCGCGTTCGAGCGGCTTGTCGTACGCGAGCGGATCGCGGTCGTCGGCCAGTTCGCGCAGGTCGTGGCCGGCGCTCCACACGTCGCCGCTGCCGTCGTTCGCGAGAATGACGACGGGCGACGGCCGACGCTGCGCCAGCGCATCGAAATGCTCGACCAGCGCGTCGAGCAGCGCCGCGTCGAGCGCGTGCCGGCGCGCCGGATTCGAGAACGCGACGCGCACGATCCGTTCGTCGAGCGGCTCGACCGTCACGCGCGACGGCGCGAAATCCTGTGTCTGGCGGCTCATTGCATCGCTCCCGCCGGCGCGTCGGCGCGGTCGGCCGTCTGCGCCTGAAACACCGCATGCCCGGCCAGCAGCGCGTCGATCGCCCCGGCATCGAAGCCCGCTTCGCGCAGCACGTCGATCGTATGCTCGCCGAGCAGCGGCGGCGCGCGACGCGTGCGCGCCGCCGGCGCGTCGTCCTCCAGGTCGCCGAGCGGCGTGACCACCTGCCGCAGCGCGCCGAGCGTCGGATGCGTGACGGTCTCGACGAGCCCGCACTGCGCGACCTGCGGATCGTCGAAGACCTCGTCGAGCGTATGGATCGGCCCCGCCGGCAGCCCGGCCTCGACGAAGCGCTGCGTCCATTCGCGCTTGCCGCGCGTGCGCAGCCGCTCTTCGAGCAGAGCCTTCAGTGCGTCGCGGTTCGCAACGCGCGCGTCATTGGTCGCAAAGCGCGGATCGTCGGGCAGCTCCGGCAGTTCGAGCAGCCGACACAGGCGCAGCCACATGTCGGTCGTGATCGGCGCGAGGTTCAACGGCCCGTCGGCCGTCTCGAACACGCCGTACGGCGCGATCACCGAATGCGCGTTACCGGTGCGGCGCGGTACGTCGCCGAGGCTCAGGTAGCGCTGCCCGTGCACGCTCAGCAGCGAAACGAGGCTCTCGAGCAACGACGTGCCGACATGCCGGCCGCGCCCGGTGCGGGTGCGCTCGAACAGCGCGGCGACGATTGCCGTCGCGACCCACATCCCCGAACTGAGATCGCCGATCGCGGTGCCGGTGCGGGTCGGCTCCCCGTCCGGGAAACCCGTCAGGCTCATCAGGCCGGCATAGCCCTGCGCGATCTGGTCGAAACCCGGCCAGTCGCGCAGCGGGCCGCGCGGGCCGAACGCGGTGACGCTGCCCATCACGAGCCGCGGATCGCGCGCGCTCAGCGCGTCGTAGCCGAGCCCCATCGCGTCCATCGTGCCCGTCTTGAAGTTCTCGATCACGACGTCCGCCTGCGCGATCAGCCGCCGCACGACGTCGAGGCCCGCCGGCTGCCGGAAATCCACGCAGATGCCGCGCTTGTTGCGGTTGCATGACAGGTAGTAGGTGCTGACGCCGCGATCGAACGGCCCCCATGTGCGGCTCATGTCGCCGTGCGGGCCCGCTTCGACCTTGATCACGTCGGCGCCGAGATCGGCGAGCACCATCGAGCAGAACGGCCCCGACAGCGCGCGGCTCAGGTCGACGACCCGGATTCCTTGTAAAGCCTGCATCCTGAACTCCTGAAGAGAGGGAGAGTGATTGCGCCGCTCATTCCGGCAGCGTCTGGTGACGGGTCTCGACTGCGAACGGCAGGATCAGGATGCCGAGCACGAACGCGGCCGCGGTCCACGCGACCGGCACGCCGAGCGAGCCGTAGCCGTGAATCGCCGCGCCCAGCACGAAGTTCACGCCGGCGCCGATGAAGCGGCCGACCGACGCGTTGAACGCGAACGCCGTCGCGCGCACCCGCGTCGGGTACAGCTCCGGCAGCCACAGCGAGAAGATCGCGAAGTTGCCGCCGAAGAAGCCGAGGAACGCGAGCGCGACCATGAACGCGCCGAGCCCGTTCGGCTGGTAGAACGCCCAGCCGAACGCGAACACGATTGCGCCCGCCATGCCCGCGAAATACAGGCCGAGCGCGGCGCGCCGGCCGACCCGCTCCGCGAGCCACGGCGCGGCGACGCAGCCGGCGATCGTCGCGCACGACAGGATCGCCGCGCCGATCGACGCGAGCCGCAGCGCGCCGACGTGGTCGATGCCCGCACGCGCCGCCAGCGTGCTGACCGCGCTCGCCTCGTAGACCGACCCCGCCCACAGCCCGACGATCGCGACGCCGACGAGGCTCGCGCTCGTCAGCGTGCGGCGCAGGTGCGCGGGCGCGAAGATCTCGCGCAGCGGATGGGCCGTCCGCGCGGCCGCGTGCCCCACGTCGTGCCGCCGCCACTGCCCCGGCTCCTTGACGCGCATCACCGTGAAGACCGCGAGCAGCGCCGGGGCGAGGCCGCACAGGAACATCGCGCGCCAGCCATAGGTCGCGCCGATCGTGTAGTTCAGGCACGCGGCGATGAAGAAGCCGAAGTAATAGCCGGTCTGCAGGTAGCCCGCGCCCATCTTGCGGCGGTCTTCCGGCCAGCTCTCCGCGACGTAGGTGCCCGCGAGCGCCCATTCGCCGCCGACGCCGATGCCGGCGATCAGCCGGCAGGCGGCCAGCATCCACACGTCATGGACGAACGCGGCCGCGCCGGTGAACACCGAATAGATCAGGATGCTCGCGGCGAGCGTGCGCACGCGGCCGAAGCGGTCGGCGAGCGGCCCCCAGATGAACGACAGCCCCCAGCCGACGAGGAACAGCGCGAACAGGATCGACCCGTACAGGCCGAGGTTCGCGGGCGTCGCCGCGATGCCGGACGCCGGCAGCAGTTCGGTCAGCGCGGGAATCAGCACGAGCGCGTAGATCACCGAGTCGACGCCGTCGAGCACCCAGCCCGCATAGACCGCCCAGAAGCCCCTGACCTGCTCGCGCGTGAGCGGCGTGCGCCGCGGCTTCGCGCCGGCCGCGGGCGCGTCGATCGCCTTGAACATCTTCGTCTCCTTGCCGGTCGCGCCGGCGTTCGTCGCCGCCGCCGACCCGGGATGACCGGCGCGCTGGCATTTTTGTGAGGCCAGTATAGGAATGCGATCGATCGCCGAAAAATATGATATTTGTCTTGAGCCATCGGATCGGCTTATGGCTTGAAGCGACGGAGAACGGGAATGGACCTCAGGCAACTGCGCTACTTCGTCAAGGTGGTCGAATGCGGCAACGTCACGCATGCGAGCGAGGCGCTGCACGTCGCGCAGCCGGCGGTGAGCCAGCAGATGCGCAATCTCGAGCAGGACCTCGGGATGCAGCTGCTCGAGCGCAGCGTACGCGGCGTCGCGCCGACCGCGGCCGGCCGAACGCTGTACCGGCATGCGCTCGAGCTGCTGCGCCAGGCCGACGGCACGCGCGAGCTGCTGCGTCGCGACGCCGACACGCCGCAGGGGCGCGTGACGGTCGGCATGCCGTCGAGCACCGCGCGCGTGCTCGCGATTCCGCTCGCGCGCGCGGTGCGCGAACGCTATCCGGGCATCATGCTCGAGCTGATCGAAGCGCCGAGCGCGGATCTCGACACGCTGCTCGCGAACGCGCGGCTCGATCTGGCGATCGTCGTCGACGCGGTCGACACGCGCGGCATCGCGATCCACCGGTTGCTGACCGAAACGCTGTACCTGATCACGTGGCCCGGATTTCCGGTGCCGGACGAACCCGTGCGGCTCGATGCGATCGCGCGCATGCCGCTCGTGCTGCCGAGCGCGCCGAACACGATCCGCAATCGCGTCGACTGGGCGATGCGCGAGGCCGGGCTGTCATACGAGATCGGCTTCGAGGCGAGTTCGACCGGGCTGCTGTTCGCGGCCGTGATGGCGCAGCTCGGCGTGACGATCCTGCCTTGGACCGCCGCGCACGTGGAGATCGACGAGCGCAAGCTCAAGCTCGCGAAGATCGCGCACCGGGCGTTCGTGCGCGACGTGTCGCTGTGCTGGCACGACACGGCGCTGGTCAGCAATGCGGTGGCGAAGGTGAAGGCGGAGATCGTCGGCTTGTTCGATGCGCTGGGCAAGCGGCCGGAGTGGGCGGCGGGGAGCGGAATCGAGCCGTGAATGTGTCGGGGCCCCGTTTGCGTTCGCCGGGCACGTGTCCTAATCTCGTGGCATCCGGGGTACCGCTGCCATCCTCTCCTCGACGTTCGGTATAAGCGTCGGAGGCAGGAGACTGTCCGTGACCTCGCTCCAATCCGCCTGGCTTCTGCTGGGCATCAGCGTCGCCGCCGAGGTGCTCGGCTCGATCGGCCTAAAATTCTCCGTCGGCTTCTCCCGCGCGATGCCGTCCGCGTTGACGGTCGTCTGCTACGCGTGCGCCGTGTGGCTGATGGCGCTCGCCACGAAGCGCCTCGAAATGGGGCTCGCCTACGCAACCTGGGCGGGCGCCAGCACTGCGGCAACGGCCGTCATCGGCATCGTCTGCTTCGGCGAGTCCGCTTCGCCGATCAAGCTGGCCGGCGTCGCGCTGGCCGTCTGGGGGATCTTCGCGCTCAATCTCGGCGATGGCTCGCATTAGCGTTCCGGCATCCGGTTCGATCCGCGCGCCCGGATGCAATCGCTAACCGCGGCGGCGGTCGCGATGCAGCGCCTCCGTGATCGCACCGAAATCGGCCTGGATGACGGCGAAGATGAACGCGGTGGACATGCCGAACAGCAGCACGCCGCACGACGACTCGATCGCCCCCAGCATCCGCCAGTTGCCGGCCAGCGCGAGACCCGACGCGCCGCGCGTCGCCATCGAATCGATCGAGTAGAACAGCGCGTCGCCGAACGTGCTCATCGCGTCGAGCCGCACGAACACCGCGGCCCATGCAGCCGCCTCCAGCGTATGCAGCAGGCCGAGGGCGATGCAGATCAACGCAATGATGGCGATCACCTTGCGCAGTTGCGCGTGGATGTTGTCGCGCCGCACGTCGAGCGCATCGCGGACCCGACGGGCGACGACCGCCAGGAAAACCATCGCGGCCGCGTGGACCAGAATGGTCGCCATGCCGAGCAGCACGCCGATCGTCCAGCTTTTCATGGGGGTTCCGTTCGGGGGTGGCAACGTGGGTGGGGGCCAAGATTAACATCGGCGGCGGGAAACGGCGCTGGGGGGACTGTGGCTGCGTGAGCCGGCGGGTATCGGGTCGGCGTAGGAATGCGGCCCGTTGCCAATACGGTCCGAATCCATGCAGAATTGTAAGTTCTGCGGGCGTCGTAAATGGCCATTACCTCAGCTTCCCAAGCCCCAGCGCGTTAATCAAAACCACTATTCACACGCGTTCTCACGTCGTCCTTTCTCCCGGCTCCACGAAGAACCACTGTTCATGCGGGGTTTGCAGAGATGCCAGTTTTCACGCTATCAACAATCCTAAGAAGCTGCTGATACGGGGCTCGTTGGTCTACGCCGGCAGGACAGCCCTAACAACAGTCAATCGCCACCGGCGAAAAAGTCGGTTGCTCCGCGAACATCTTTCCGCAATAATTAAATCGCCTAGCATTTTGTTCAGCTTCGGCTGAACCGGGTTGCGGGTCGCAATCCGCCTTGATTTTTTACCTCTCTGGCGATGGGTACCGCTTCGGTCCCTCGTCAGTCGACGAGTGACCGAAGCGGTACCCATCGACGCTCTAGTAGGCATGCTTACGCGCAACTTAACGTACGAGAATAGCGCCATCGGCAAACGGGTGAGAACGTTTGGGCTGGATCTTCGATCCAGCCCTCCTGCTTTTTCTCGCGGAAACCGACTTTTCTTCCTTTGCGGCGCCAACCAAAATCCAGGCAAACCATCCGCACGACGCGAAGCAATTAAAACGTTCGCTGAAGGCGTGTCGCCCGAATACCGAGTCATTTACGCCGAGGGAATCTTCAATGAACTCGCAAGACTTGGGCAAAACAAGAACGCACTGGATCTCGAACACGAAATATCGGCAATTGCCGATAAGATCCTGATTGTTCTAGAAAGCCCAAGCGCTTTTTGTGAGCTTGGAGCATTTGCCCACCCGACTCTTCGAAAAAAATTGGTCATAATTAATGACTCAAAATTTCGAGGAAGCAATTCATTTATTGAAACTGGACCAATTGCAGCGGCGACGGAAGCCAAGTCCCCAACCTTGTGGTACCCGATGGGGGCAAATGGCATCACCGAGACCGACGGCATAGGAACAATCTTCAGCGATCTAGCTGACGCACTGGATACGCGCGCCACAGCAACGACCACCTTTAGACCAGCGCGACCGGATGATCTTGGCGCAAACAAATACAGCCTATATTTTATCCACGACCTTGTTCTCTTCTTTGGCCCGGTTTCAAATAAAGAAGTGATCGCGATCTTGATCGAAGCATTTGGCAAAAAGAATTTTGATATGGCGGCAAAGCTTCTTGGCGTCCTCCGAGAAGCAAGGCTGATAGTTAGTCACTTTATAAACGACACCTGGGTATATCGAGCAGTTGGCACAACCCCCTTCCTTCGCTACTCAACAGATATCGATTCGCTGATGGCAACGTTCCGACGATTTCATTGGCAATCAAACCCCGAAAGGTTCAGCCATGTCTGACATCGTGGACCGAATTGCTGGCGATCTATCGGTACCTAGAGCATTGCTGGACGATGCCATTCAGGCAGCTTATTTTCGCTTCAAAAAATTCACAATCAAAAAGCGCTCGGGAGAGGATCGTCATCTGATTCAACCAGCCGCAGAGCTTAAACTTGTTATCGCCTGGCTCGACGCTGTCGTCCTATCAAAACTACCCGTAAGTGACCTAGCCACTGCGTTCCAACCGGGCACCTCAATCGTCATGAATGCCGAGGCACACAGAAAATCTGCATATTCGGTGCGTTTAGATGTGTCGGGATTCTTTCCATCCATACGAAGCAAGGATCTGATACGGGCGATTAATGACGCAAAGCCTCGATTTGAGGAATGGGTTTTCACTCCCGCATTCGAGCAACTTGTTCGAAAGGCATGCTTTGACAGAAGCGACCGCCTTCCTGTCGGATATCCTTCGTCACCACGTATCGCAAACGCGGTCATGTATGAGCTGGATATGCGTCTGAACCAGCTCATAGCCGCTGCCCCTGAACGTTTTGGGCAAGCAGTACTAACCCGATATGCAGATGATTTCGTCTTTTCGACAGACAAACAGGGAGCATGCAGAACGTTCGCCGATGAACTACAAACCATTCTCGCGAGATGCGCAAGCCCTAAGCTTTCAATCAATGTAGCGAAGACGCGTTACATGAGTCGCAAAGGGGGATCGACGCTCATCACGGGTTTACGTGTCAATATGGATGGCAAAGTCGGGGTTCACGCCAACTACCGCGATCATATTCGATTGCTGTTGAAGCTCTTTTCGGTGGGTAAGCTAGATTTCGAAGAGCACGAAAAGCTGCGCGGACATCTAGCATTCATTGAGCACGCCGACCCGAGATTATTCACAAAGCTGTCCTTCAAATACTACAAGGAAATCGCTAGTCTACGCATGAAGAAGGCAGTTCCCGAGCAGGAGTCGCCTCAATGACAGACAGGAAATGCCGGGACCAGCTCTATTATCTTGCCCATCGGCTCGTGCTTATCCTTGATCAGTTGCTAGTAGGTGGTTGCGCCGGCCTTCGTCAGTTTCACCTCGGCGATGAACTTCTCGATGATGTCCTTCCTGGTCACGTCCTTGATGGTCCGCATCCGCTTGTAGATTTCCGTCGCCTGTTCCATCTTCGTCGGTGTAGCCCAATGCCGCCGTCGCTGCAGGATCATTTTCAGTCGAGTTAGCCGTCGAAGTCGCCTGCTTTAGGTCAGCAGCAACCGGCTTGCTCGCTTTCTCATCCTTGCTCGTTGCACCTTGCTTCTGATCGACCATAATCGCACTCCGTTCGTTGAAAGTGCGTCCACGGTCGAGCAGATCGACCT
The DNA here is from genome assembly GCF_002097715.1 of Burkholderia ubonensis subsp. mesacidophila. Lineage (NCBI taxonomy): Bacteria > Pseudomonadati > Pseudomonadota > Betaproteobacteria > Burkholderiales > Burkholderiaceae > Burkholderia > Burkholderia ubonensis. The sequence goes on along the minus strand of NZ_CP020737.1, from coordinate 984,327 downwards.
TCAGGGCAACGGCGAGCGAGCAACCACGACCGTCACGACGACGACCAGCACGAAATCCCACTGGCAATAGCGCCGACCCATTCCATCATGACGGTGAGCGCGGGCGCTCAACCGTCACTCGTCTTGACACGAAATAGCTGCAAGAGTAGGTTCGATGCTGCCCCAAAATAATCGGGGCACACGCGTACCTGTGCATTCCACACCACACAAACCTATCAATCCTTGCATGGATTTATATGGCGACCAAGAAGACTCCGGCATCGACAAAAACCGCCACGCCTGCCAAGGCTCCAGGAAAACCACGAAATCAAAAAAATCTCATCCCGATTGGTGACAAGAACGTTCCCGTCTATGCATCCCCTCGTGTAGCGAAAGCCATGGAGGAAATCACGGAAGATATGACCTTGTATCATGGTGTCCGGCTCTCCCAAGTTTTAGAGGCCGTGTACACCCAAGGACAGAAGGATGGCGCTAGAAATGCTATCGAAACTCTGGAAAACAAAGTAGCTGAGATAAAAAACACGGTCCCCCACCGTAACCCTGGTCAACCCAAAAAGCCGCAGAAAAACTCGAAGGGAAAATAGCGTACCGCGAGCAATTCCTGGCAGGAAGGTTCCATAGGGGCCATTCTGCCTCGATGCGTCGACAATACCGCCTCGGGAGTGTTGAGTGTCGTCCATGCAACGACTATTACGGCGAACGCCGCGGAAGGACAACGACGCAAAAGGCCGGTTTGCATTGGGACCTAGCGGCGGCCCCAACACATTGGCCGTACTGATGCTCGTCTCGGTGAATTGCATCTACGTGAAGGCCTTCGATCGACCAACACTTGATACAGCGGCAACCCTCGAAGACAATTATCGAGGGCCACCTTCATACAATTCTTGCGCTCACCGCGCACGGCATCACTTCTTAAACCGCTCAAACGACACGACCGCGCCCTCTTCCCGCATCACCCTCCGCGTACTCGGCGTCGTCGAACGAAGGACCGCAAGGTCCAGCACTTCGGCGGGCGCACGGAAGTAGTTATCGCGCAAACAGCAGAGCTTCACTACATCGTTCGCAGAAAACCCTAGGTGCTGCGGAATCCGTTCAGCAGGGACGATGCCCTCGTTGACAAGAAGTTCCACGGTGCGCCGAAGCAAGCGTGGCATCTCGGGCTCCCACTTTTCGTCACCCGGTTCAGCCTTTGAACCCCAACGCGCAGACCGGCGCTTAAAAAGCGATAACTTTTCTTCATCACTAAGCAGACCGAGGGCGTGCAACCGCATCATCATGGCGGCGACTGATGCACCCCAACGCTGCTTCAAGATAAGCAGGTTGTCCAAATTCGTGGGAATGCGGATCTCGGACGCGAACGTTTCCGCCGGAAGCAACAGCGCACCGGCAAATTGGTGCGCTTGCTTTTCCATCTGGTTGTAGCGGTCTCGCTCGTCAGCTCTCGGTATATGCTTGTGTAAAACGAGATGACCGATCTCGTGCGCCAAGTCGAATCGACTTCGAAAAGCGTTAGCCTTGTCCGCCGAGAGAAATACTATCGGCCGCTCAAGCAGCTTGCTCCAACTTGAAAGGCCTTCGATTGCCGAAATATCCGTTTCTTCCCGCACAATGAGGATCCCAGCACCCTCAGCAGCCAATGCCAAATTTTGGATCGGACCACGACCCAACTGCCAAAGGGAACGACACTCTTCGGCTGCTGCTTCGATGTCAGCATCGCTGATCTGCTCGGGATCTTGAAACGAGCGCTTCGGTAGATTCAACTGCGGGAAATCAACATATTCGCTCAAAACAACTGAAATTTCCTGCGCCCATTCCGTACGAGCCTCCAGCTTTGCCCGAGCAGCCTTAAGCGCTGAAGCATTACTGCGGTATAGCGGACTCGACACACGCGGCAACACAGGACGCGTTAACCAGTCCGGCTGGACATTCAGTACGGAAGCGAGGCGCTCAAAAGTATCAGCTTCAGGCGCTTGATCTCCCTTGCACCACTTCGTAACTGTTGACGCCGCAACGCCAACAAGGCTCGCAAGTTGGCCTTTTGTAAGGCTGCGTGCGGCGAGCGCCTGTTCCAGGCGTGCGGGCTGAAGATCATTAATTCCCTTGGTCATTTCCAGTTTGCTTCTTGGGCTGCGTCTTGAGTTTGGGCAGTGCGTTGTCCGGCTGCTCCACCGCGTTCGTTTGCTCGTACAGGCTCAAGAATTCGCTCACCGACTTCATATACAGCCAGGATTTCATATCGGGCGCCGGAAGCGCCAACATGACCTGAGTCAGCTGAGCGATGCCATTCGCGTCGATGCCATCCATCACACCGAGAATGAAAATAGTGCCTGCCGCCGCGTCCGACGCTTCATCGAACAAATCGCGCTGCACATATTTGCGCTCGATGCTTTTGTTGACTTCTGCCAACGTCTTGCGTGTCGCACTCCGCCGCAAATTCACCCATTGATGCCCGGGGACATTGAGACGTGCGACGTGGAAGATACCCCAGCGTCCAACAACCAAGCGCGTACCACGAAGAGGCGTCGGATCTGCACCGTGCGCCAACAAAGCGTCGTGGAAGGCCTCATTGATGTAGAAGTGCTTCACTTGGCCAGCGGCAGACGGGCGGTGCCCTTGCGCAAACGCAGACGCTTGGGCGCGGCCTTTTACGTCCCCATTGTGATATGCATCCTCGCAAGCCATCAGCGCATCACGCGGAATGTTTTGGACGATGAGTTGTTCCAGAGCTTCGATACCATCAACGGGCGAAGTCGCCATACAAGACACACCGTAGGTTGTTTTCGAGTAACGCGAATTTTATCACAAAAAGTTTCGCGTACAAGCGAAGCCAACCTATTTTCGTTCGCGTCTGTGCGTTACGGCGTTACGTTGACACTCTCGCGCTACCAGTGCTGCCACCGCTCCCCCACCGAGCGATGCCAGTTTCGATGCCACCGTCCAAAACCACCCCATTGCCTTCCCCACCCAAACCCTTGTAGAATCATACGTTCTGCGGGCGTCGTATAATGGCCATTACCTCAGCTTCCCAAGCTGATGACGTGGGTTCGATTCCCATCGCCCGCTCCACTTTCCGGCTGCAACGCAGCCTGCGCGCCAGCCGCCTCATTGAAGGCGGCTTTTTTGTACCGCGCGCCGGTCCGGCCGGCGCGTGCTGCGCGCCACGGGCCCTCGCCCGCAACCGAGCCTTTCTCTGTCACCGATGATGCACGACGACCCGAACGAAGCCGGCCTGCCGCCGCACGACGACGCCATCCCCGACGAAGCCGCCACCGGCGGCGACGCAGTCAATCCGCTGCACCACCGCCGCATCCGCAGCTTCGTCACCCGCGCCGGCCGCGTGTCGACCGGCCAGCGCCGCGCGCTCGACGAACTCGGCCCGCGCTTCGTCGTCGGCTATACGCCGGACCAGCCCGACTGGAGCGCCGTGTTCGGCCGCACCGCGCCGCGCATCCTCGAGATCGGCTTCGGGATGGGCGCGTCGACCGCTGAAATCGCCGCGCACCGCCCGGACGACGACTTCCTCGGCGTCGAGGTGCACGAGCCGGGCATCGGCGCGCTGCTCAAGCTGATCGGCGAGCAGGACCTGACGAACATCCGCATCATCCAGCACGACGCGGTGGAAGTGCTCGAGCACATGATCGCGCCGGACAGCCTCGACGGCGTGCACATCTTCTTCCCCGATCCGTGGCACAAGGCGCGGCATCACAAGCGCCGGCTGATCCAGCCGCCGCTCGTCAAGCTGCTCGCGTCGCGCCTGAAGCCCGGCGCGTACCTGCATTGCGCGACCGACTGGCAGAACTACGCGGAGCAGATGCTCGACGTGCTCGGCGCCGAGCCGTTGCTCGAGAACACCGCCGACGGCTACGCGCCCCGCCCCGACTACCGCCCGGTGACGAAATTCGAGCGACGCGGCATCCGGCTCGGCCACGGCGTCTGGGATCTCATTTTCCGCAAGCGCGCAGGCTGATCGCGGCGCGGCCGTATCCACGCGGCCGCATCCGCCACGCATCACGCAAACCGCACAAGCAACGACGGCCCGACCGGCATCTGCCGGTCGGGCCGTCTGTCATTGAGCTCGCCGAACCGCGCGTCAGGCGTCAGGACTTGCCTACACCGCCCCGCGTCACGCCCAGTTCAGCCAGCCGCTGTATCCGACCAGCAGCACGAACAGGCCGAACACGATCCGGTACCACGCGAACGCGGTGAAATCGTGCGACGCGACGTAGCGCAGCAGCCAGCGCACGCACGCGAACGCGCTGACGAACGACGCCACGAGCCCCAGCGCGAACAGCCCGAGCGAATCGACCGTGAACGCGTGCCAGTCCTTGACGGTTTCGTAGAGCGTCGCGCCGAAGATGATCGGAATCGCGAGGAAGAACGAGAATTCGGTCGCGACGCGCCGGTCGAGGCCGAACAGCATCCCGCCGATGATCGTCGAGCCCGAGCGCGACATGCCGGGAACCAGCGCGAAACATTGCGCGAGGCCGACCTTGAGCGCATCGAGCGGCGTCAGCGCATCGACCGACTGCACGCGCGGCGTCTCGCCCCGCTCGCGCTGCCGCGCCTCGGCCAGCAGGATGATCACGCCGCCGACGACGAGCGCAAACGCAACCGGCACCGGTGAAAACAGCGCCGCCTTGATCTTCTTCTCGAGCAACAGGCCGAGCACGACCGCCGGAATCGTCGCGATCACGACGTTGAGCGCGAAGCGCTGCGCATCCGGCCGGCTCGGCAGCCCGGCGACGACCGACGCGATCCGGCGCCGATACTCCCAGCACACCGCGAGGATCGCGCCGAACTGGATCACGACGTCGAAGGTCTTCGCGTGCGCATCGTTGAAATTCAGGAAGCTGCCCGCGACGATCAGGTGGCCGGTGCTCGACACCGGCAGGAATTCCGTCAGCCCCTCGACGACGCCGAGGAGCAATGTCTTGCAGATCAGTATCCAGTCCATCCGTGGCCCAGTTTCGAAATGGTCGAAAAATGGGCCACGCAACCGCCGCGGCCCGCCCCGGCCGCGCGCGACGCGTCGTCACTTCTCGACGATCGCCACACGTATGCCGTTTGTAAGAATTGTGATTGTACCGGGTTCGTAATTCACGCCGGCGAATTGCAGCTGTTCCGGCTTGAACGTGTAGATCGGATAGTTGGTCAGCAACTGGGTGGCGATCATGCCGGCGGCCGCGCCGATCTGCTGCGCGTACATCTGCGCGTCGCCGTCGAGCGTCAGGTTGTCGACGGCCGGCGCCTTGATCACGACCGAGCGGCTCGGCGCGTCGTACGCGAGCTGGCCGGAAACGGTGAACTTGCCGTCGACCGGCGCGCGCAGGAACGGGCTCACGAAGTGCGCGTCGAGCTGCACGGCGACGCGGTTCTGGTCCGGCAGCAGGCTGACGACCGGATTCGCGAGCGACACGTCGAGCACCGGCGCGACGGTCTTCTGGTACGGGAACTTGCGCGCGAGCGCCTTCTGCACGTCGCCGCGCGAGAACGTGTAGTGGTCGGGAATGAACGGAAACGTCGACGCGCACGCGACGAGCGACACCGACACGCCGACGGCGGCGGTGCATGCGATGAGGAAACGGCGCCGACTGGACGCGCGGCTGGCGGTCATGCTGAATCTCCTATGCTTGCCGGAATGGGCGCCTGGTCGATCGGAGCCGGTGCTTCATGTCGACGTCAGCGCGGCTGCGACGGTTGCGTCGCGGTTTCGAGCCGGGTGAGCCACGCGAGCGCGTCGGCGCGCGACGCGCCGCACATCTCGGCCGACGGCTGCAGCCCCGAGCAGCACGCGGGGCGCTCGGGCCGGCCGAAGATCCGGCAGCGCAGGTCGTCGCCGAGCTGCACGCAGCGCACGCCGGCCGGCTTGCCGCCGGGCATCCCCGGAATCGGGCTGGAAATCGACGGCGCGATGCAGCACGCGCCGCAGGCCTCGCGGCACGCATGGGGCGGCGGAACCTCGGCGGGCACCGGACGGACAGGCATTTCGACGGACAACTCGGCTCTCTCGAACGGAACGACGGCAACAACGCGGCGCCGCACCTCGGGTCCGGCCGCCGCACCCCGCATTGTGCCATCCCCGGCTGCGACGTTATTACACAATGCGGACGAATCGCGCGTTTATATACTCGGAAGCATCTAAAAAGCGCGAGACCGCGATGAGCTCAGCCGACACCTTGTTCCGTCCCGATTTGCTCGCGAAGTACGGCGCGAACGGGCCGCGCTACACGTCGTACCCGACGGCGCTGCAGTTCCGCGACGACTTCGACCCGGCCGACTACGTGCGCGCGGCCGGCGATCCGGGCGCGTCGTCGAGCGAGCTGTCGCTGTACTTCCACATCCCGTTCTGCAACACGGCCTGCTTCTACTGCGGCTGCAACAAGATCGCGACCAACAACCAGCGCCGCGCGCGCCCGTACCTCGACCAGCTCAAGCGCGAGATGGCGCTGCAGGCCGCGCTGTTCGACCCGGCGCGCCCGGTCACGCAGCTGCACTGGGGCGGCGGCACGCCGACCTTCCTGTCCGACGACGAGACGGCCGAGCTGATGGCGGCGACCCGCGAGCATTTCACGCTGGCGCCGGACGCCGACGCCGAGTTCTCGATCGAGATCGATCCGCGCACGGTCACGCCGGCGACGCTCGTGCACCTGCGCACGATCGGCTTCAACCGGCTGAGCCTCGGCGTGCAGGACTTCGATCCGGCGGTGCAGCAGGCGATCAACCGCATCCAGCCGCTCGCGATGACGGCCGACCTGCTGAGCGCCGCGCGCACGACGGGCTACCAGTCGGTCAGCGTCGACCTGATCTACGGGCTGCCGCACCAGACCGTGACGAGCTTCGGCCGCACGCTCGAGACGATCATCGAGCTCGCGCCGGACCGGCTGTCGGTGTTCGGCTACGCGCACATGCCGCACCTGTTCAAGATGCAGCGCCAGATCGACGACGCCGCGCTGCCGCCGCCCGCGACGCGCGTCGCACTGCTCGGGCTGGCGATCGAGATGCTGACGTCAGCGGGCTACGTGTATATCGGCATGGACCACTTCGCGCGGCCGGGCGACGAGCTGGTGGCGGCCCAGCAAAACGGCACGCTGCAGCGCAATTTCCAGGGCTACAGCACGCGCGCGGACACCGACCTGATCGGCATCGGCGTGTCGTCGATCGGCAAGGTCGGCGACGTCTACGCGCAGAACGCGAAGGACCTGCCCGCGTACGGCGCGGCGCTCGACGCGGGCCGGCTGCCGGTCGCGCGCGGCGTGCGGCTCAGCGCCGACGACCGGCTGCGCCGCGACGTGATCACCCAACTGATGTGCAACCTCGACCTGCCGTTCTCGCACGTCGAGGCCGCGCACGGCATCCGCTTCGCCGATCATTTCGCGCGCGAGCTGGACGCGCTGCGCGCGTTCGAGCGCGACGGGCTGCTGACGATCGGCGGCGACCGCCTGACGATCCACCCGGCCGGCCGGATGGTGGTGCGCAACATCGCGATGGCGTTCGACGCGTATCTCGCCCACACGCCGCAGCAGCGCTACTCGCGCACGGTCTGAGCGGGCCGCCGGCCGCGCACGCGCGGCCGGTTGTTGATAAAGTGTGGGCCTCGAGTCCGCTGCAGAACCCGCACCATGCGCACCACCAAGGCGACCCACGCGGTCGAACGCCTGAAAACCCGCTCCGGCAACCCGCACTTCGCGGCCGTCGCGATGGCCGGCGGCCTGTTCTATCTCGTCGACCGCGCCGGCGGCACGTCCGAAAAACGCAGCGAGCCGCTGCCGCTCGACGAATTCGTCAAGTTCGTCGACGACCTTGGCCCCAAAAAGCCGCGCAAGGCCAGCAAGCTCGACCTCGCGTTCGAGGAACAGATCAAGAACAGCAAGCGTTAAGGACCATTGCAGGGCTTCCGAAGGCTGGCCGGCGGCCCGGTTTGGTACAATCGATAAGTTTCTCTATCCCCGCTGATAGCCGACCAGGCTGCATGACCACCATGAATATCGAACAAGCGCGTTTCAACATGATCGAACAGCAGATCCGTCCGTGGGACGTCCTGGATCTGGAAGTTCTGGGCCTGCTGTCGATCGTCAAGCGTGAGAATTTCGTCCCGGCCGCGTACCGCGACCTGGCGTTCGCCGATCTCGAACTGCCGCTGCCGGGCGGTCACAAGATGCTGTTCCCGCGCGTCGAGGCGCGCGTGCTGCAGGAACTCGCGGTGAAGAAGCACGAGAACGTGCTGCTGATCGGCGCGGGCTCGGGTTACCTGGCCGCGCTGTTCGCGGCGCGCGCGCAACACGTGACGGCCGTCGACATCGATCCGGTGGTCGCGAAGCTCGCGGAAGACAACCTGCGCAGCAACGGCGTGACGAACGCCGAAGTCGCGCTCGGCGACGGCTCGCGCGGCTGGCCGGCGAAGGCGCCGTACGACGTGATCTGCGTCGCGGGCGGCCTGCCTGTCGTGCCGCAGGAGATGCTCGAGCAGCTCAAGGTCGGCGGCCGCCTGTCGGCATTCGTCGGCGGCCGTCCGGTGATGAAGGCGCAGATCATCACGCGCATCGACGACACGCAGTACCGCGTCGCCGACGTGTTCGAGACCTACGTCGACCACCTCGTCAACGCGATCGAGCCGTCGCGCTTCAAGTTCTGAGCCCCGTCATGCAGATCCTGACGCCCGCGATGCTCGCGGACCGGCTCGCCGACCAGACCCGCCCCGCGCCCGTGATTCTCGACGTGCGCGAGCCGTGGGAAATCGCGACCGCGCAGATCGCGGGCAGCGTGTCGATCCCGATGCAGCAGATTCCCGCGCGCAGCGAGGAACTGGACGACGAAGCCGAGATCGTCTGCGTGTGCCATCACGGGATGCGCAGCGCGCAGGTCGCGATGTTCCTCGAATCGCGCGGCTTTACGAAGCTCTACAACCTGCAGGGCGGAATCGACGCGTGGTCGCGCGACGTCGATCCGTCGGTGCCGCGCTACTGAGCTGACTGAGCGGCCCACACGAATTGCCCGACGGGCGCGCGTTGCGCGCCCGTTTCTCATTCCGCCCTACTCCGTTTCCTTCAGCGCCTCGGCGACGATCGCGAACAGCTCGGCAATCTGCGCCTCCTCGACGATGAGCGGCGGCGAGAACGCGAGGATGTCGCCCGTATAGCGCACCATCGCCCCCTTCTGGTAGCACCTGACGAACACGTCGTACGCGCGCGCGCCCGGCTTGCCGTCGCGCGGCTTCAGCTCGACGCCGCCGACGAGGCCGAGATTGCGCACGTCGATCACGTGCGGCGCGTCCTTCAGCTTGTGGATCTCGCGCTCGAACACCGGCGCCATCCGCGCGGCGCGGTCGAACAGCTTCTCGCGCTCGTACAGGTCGATCGTCGCGCACGCGGCGGCGGCCGCGAGCGGATGGCCCGAATACGTGTAGCCGTGGAACAGCTCGATGCCGGCCGGCGCGCCGTTCACGATCGTGTCGTGGATCGCGTCGCTCGCCGCGACCGCGCCCATCGGCACCGCCGCGTTGTTGGTGCCCTTCGCCATCGTCAGCAGGTCGGGCGTCACGTTGAAGAACTGCGCGGCGAACGGCGCGCCCAGCCGCCCCCAGCCGGTGATCACCTCGTCGAAGATCAGCAGGATGCCGTGCTTGTCGCACAGCTCGCGCAGGCGCTCGAGATAGCCCTTCGGCGGAATCAGCACGCCGGTCGAGCCGGCGACCGGCTCGACGATCACCGCGGCGATCGTCGACGCGTCGTGCAGCGTGACGAGCCGCTCGAGCTCGTCGGCAAGGTGCGCGCCCCACGCGGGCTGCCCTTTCGAGAACGCGGCTTCGCTGAGGTTCAGCGTATGCGGCAGGTGATCGACCGACGGCAGCAGCGCGCCCGAAAACGCCTTGCGGTTCGGCGCGATCCCGCCGACCGAGATGCCACCGAAGCCGACGCCGTGATAGCCGCGCTCGCGGCCGATGAAGCGGGTGCGCTGCCCTTCGCCGCGCGCGCGGTGATACGCGAGCGCGATCTTGAGCGCGGTATCGACCGCTTCCGAGCCGGAGTTCGTGAAGAAGATGTGCCTGAGGTCGCCGGGCGTGTGGCGCGCGATCCGGGTGGCCGCCTCGAACGCCTTCGGATGACCCATCTGGAAGGTCGGCGCAAAATCCATCTCTTCGGCCTGCGCCTTCACCGCCGCGACGATCTCGTCGCGCCCGTGCCCGGCGTTCACGCACCAGAGCCCGGCGGTGCCGTCGAGAATGCGCCGGCCGTCGTGCGACGTGTAGTACATCCCCGTCGCCGATACCAGCAGGCGCGGCGCGTCCTTGAACTGGCGGTTGGCGGTAAACGGCATCCAGAAGGCGGACAGGTCGGGGGCGTTCGTTTGCGGCTGACTCATGGTGGCTCCTCGGTGGATTCGTTCGGCGCGGCTGCACGAAGGCAGCGCGCGCCGGCGTGGTGCGAAGACATGATGCGAAGCAAGGCGAAACCCGAGTGTAAGCACCACGACGGTGAAGTACAACCGTGCACCATTTGCGCCCGCCCGCCTGCACCGCGACGAACCATTCGTGCCACACGGCGCGTCACGCGCACCGCGCCGCCGCCCGCGCGGGCACGTCCGCCGTGCACGCGCGCGGCTGGCACATGCCTTGCGTAATACCGATGGTCGACGCCGCAACGGCGCACGCACATCCAACACGTCAAGGGGAACTCGATGAAACGTCGCAGTCTGTTGAAGTTCGGATCGATGGCCGGCGCGCTCGCGCTCGCGGGCAAGAGCCCGTTCGCCCGCGCGGCCGAGGCGGGCAGCGGCCCGATCAAGGTCGGCATCCTGCATTCGCTGTCCGGCACGATGGCGATCTCCGAGACGTCGCTGAAGGACACCGCGCTGATGACGATCGCCGACATCAACAAGAACGGCGGCGTGCTGGGCCGCAAGCTCGAGCCGGTGGTCGTCGATCCCGCGTCGAACTGGCCGCTGTTCGCGGAGAAGGCACGCCAGCTGCTCACGCAGGACAAGGTCGCGTGCGTGTTCGGCTGCTGGACCTCGGTGTCGCGCAAATCGGTGCTGCCCGTGTTCGAGGAGCTGAACGGCCTGCTCTACTATCCGGTGCAGTACGAGGGCGAGGAAATGTCGCGCAACGTGTTCTACACGGGCGCCGCGCCGAACCAGCAGGCGATTCCCGCGGTCGAGTACCTGATGGGCACCGAAGGCGGCGGCGCGAAGCGCTTCTTCCTGCTCGGCACCGACTACGTGTATCCGCGCACGACCAACAAGATCCTGCGCGCGTTCCTCAAGTCGAAGGGCGTGAAGGAGGCCGACATTCAGGAGGTCTACACGCCGTTCGGCCACAGCGATTACCAGACCATCGTCGCGAACATCAAGAACTTCTCGCAAGGCGGCAAGACGACCGTGATCTCGACGATCAACGGCGACTCGAACGTGCCGTTCTACAAGGAGCTCGGCAACCAAGGGATCAAGGCGACCGACGTGCCGGTCGTCGCGTTCTCGGTCGGCGAGGAGGAACTGCGCGGGATCGACACGAAGCCGCTCGTCGGTCACCTCGCCGCGTGGAACTACTTCATGTCGGTGAAGAACCCGGCGAACACGAAGTTCAAGGAGCAGTTCGCCGCGTGGGTGAAGGCGAACAACCTGCCCGGCGGCGCCAAGCGCGTGACCAACGACCCGATGGAAGCGACCTTCGTCGGCATCCACATGTGGAAGCAGGCGGTCGAGAAGGCGAAGAGCACCGACGTCGACAAGGTGCGCGTCGCGATGATCGGCCAGAGCGTCGCCGCGCCGTCCGGCTTCACGCTGACGATGGACGGCAACCATCACCTGCACAAGCCGGTGATGATCGGCGAGATCCGCGGCGACGGGCAGTTCAACGTCGTGTGGAAGACCAAGACCGCCGTTCGCGCGCAGCCGTGGAGCCCGTTCATCGCCGGCAACCAGGGCAAGCCGGACATCGTCAGCTCGATCCCGGCGTTCCTGCGCCGGCAGCGCGCGGCGCTGGCCTGATGCGATCCGGCGCGCCGCGCGCCTGCGTGCGGTGCGCCGGTTACGGCAACGCTGCGGCGAGCTTCGCGTCGCGCCGCACGCGCCCTCTTCTCCACGCCTGCCAGGACATCCTGATGCCGACTCTCCTCCGCCGCGCCGCCGTCGCGCTCGTCGCGTGCGCGGCCCTCGCCGGCGTCGCGCCGCGCCCGGCCTTCGCGCTGACGGCCGCCGACACCGCCGCGCTCGCCGGCGACGACTTCGACGCGAAGACCGCCGCGATCGAACGGCTCGCCGCCGATCCCGATCCGCACGCCGTGACGCTGCTCAATGCGCTGTCGTCCGGCGACGCGCTCGCGACCGACGACGGCCGCATCCTGATCCAGACCGGCGACGCCGCGCACGACGCGCTGACGCAAGCGGCCGCGCAACCCGGCGACGCGCAGCCGGTGATGCTCAACAACCTGCTGCGCACGAAGATCGCCGCCGCGCTGTCGGGCCTCGCGCTCGCGTCGCCGGACGTCGCCGCGCGGCGCGACGCGATCGACGCGCTGCTGAAGTCGCCCGATCCCGCGCTGCAGCCGATGATCGACCGCGCCCGCGCCAAGGAAACCGACCCGGCGCTCAAGCGCCGTCTCGACGCGCTGTGGGCGATCGCCGCGCTGCACGACGCCGATCCGGCGAAGCGTCTCGACGCGGTGCGGCTCGTCGCCGCGCGCCGCGATCTCGACATGATCGAGCAGTTGCGCCCGCTCGTCGCGAAGAACGCCGACGGCAGCTTCGCCGAATCCGACGCGCGCGTGCGCGACGCCGCGCAGCAAGGGCTCGACGCGCTGCACGCATTGCAGCGCCGCGGCGAGATCGCCGGCACCGTGTTCGCGGGCCTGTCGCTCGGCAGCGTGCTGCTGCTCGCCGCGCTCGGCCTCGCGATCACCTATGGCCTGATCGGCGTGATCAACATGGCGCACGGCGAATTCCTGATGATCGGCGCGTACGCGACCTACGTCGTGCAGACGCTGGTGCAGCGCTTCGCGCCGGCCGCGTTCGACTGGTATCCGCTCGTCGCGGTGCCCGCGTCGTTCGCGGCGGCCGCGCTCGTCGGCATCGTGCTGGAGCGGCTCGTTCTGCGGCACCTGTACGGCCGCCCGCTCGAGACGCTGCTCGCGACCTTCGGCGTGAGCCTGATCCTGATCCAGGCGATGCGGATGCTGTTCGGCGCGCAGAACGTGCAGGTCGTGAACCCGTCATGGATGAGCGGCGGCGTGACCGTGATGCAGAACCTGATCCTGCCGTACAACCGCCTGGTCATCCTCGCGTTCGCGCTCGCGGTGGTCTTCATCGCGTGGGCCGTGCTGACGAAGACGCGGCTCGGCCTGTTCGTGCGCGCGGTCACGCAGAACCGCGGGATGGCCGCGTGCGTCGGCGTGAAGACCGCGCGCGTCGACGCGTATGCGTTCGCGTTCGGCGCCGGCATCGCGGGCCTCGGCGGCTGCGCGCTGTCGCAGATCGGCAACGTCGGCCCGGATCTCGGCCAGAACTACATCATCGATTCGTTCATGGCCGTCGTGCTGGGCGGCGTCGGGCAGCTCGCCGGCACCGTGCTCGGCGGCTTCGGGCTCGGCCTCGTCAGCAAGGCGATCGAGCCGTTCTGGGGCGCGGTGCTCGCGAAGATCGCGGTGCTCGTGATGATCGTGCTGTTCATCCAGAAACGTCCGCAGGGCATGTTCGCCCTCAAGGGACGCAGCGCGGAGGCTTGACGTGACTTCAATCACCGACTCGCTGTCGAACCCGGTCGCCGACGCGCCGACGCCGCCCGCCGCCGCGCGTGCGGACGCCGGCTTCGCGCTCGGCCTGCCGTCCCGCCCCGCGCTGCTGTCGCGCCGCGCGTGGCTCGCGCTCGTCGCGCTGTGCGTCGCGATCGGCGTCGGCGTGCCGCTCGCCGCGCTCGTCGTGCCCGAGTCGAGCGCGTTCCACCTGTCCGCGTATGCGATGACGCTCGCCGGCAAGCTGATGTGCTACGCGATCGCCGCGCTCGCGCTCGATCTCGTGTGGGGTTACTGCGGCATCCTGAGTCTCGGCCACGGCCTGTTCTTCGCGCTCGGCGGCTATGCGATCGGCATGTACCTGATGCGCGAGATCGGCCGCGACGGCAAGTACGGCAGCGACCTGCCCGACTTCATGGTGTTTCTCGACTGGCATCGGCTGCCGTGGTACTGGAGCGGCACCGACCATCTCGCGGTTGCGCTCGCGCTCGTCGTGCTCGCGCCCGCCGTGCTGGCGTGGGTGTTCGGCTTCTTCACGTTCCGCTCGCGCGTGAAGGGCGTGTACCTGTCGATCATCACGCAGGCGCTGACGTTCGCCGCGATGCTGCTGTTCTATCGCAACGAGACCGGCTTCGGCGGCAACAACGGCTTCACCGATTTCAAGCGCATCGCCGGCTTCCCGATCACGTCGCCCGGCACGCGCACGGTGCTGTTCCTGCTGACCTTCGCGACGCTCGTGCTCGCGTTCGTCGCGGCGCGCGCGATCGTCACGAGTAAGCTCGGCCGCGTCGTCGCCGCGGTGCGCGACGGCGAGACGCGGCTGATGTTCCTCGGCTACAGCCCGCTCGCGTACAAGCTGTTCGTGTGGACCGCGTCGGCCGTGCTGTGCGGCGTCGCAGGCGCCTTGTACGTGCCGCAGGTCGGCATCATCAACCCCGGCGAGATGTCGCCGGGCAATTCGATCGAGATGGCGATCTGGGTCGCCGTCGGCGGACGCGGCACGCTGATCGGGCCGATCGTCGGCGCGTTCGCGGTGAACGGCGCGAAGAGCTTTTTCACCGCGTATTTCGCCGAATACTGGCTGTTCTTCCTGGGCCTGATCTTCGTGCTCGTGCCGCTGCTGCTGCCGCGCGGGATCATGGGTCTCGTCGAGGCCGCCATCGCGAAGGGGAAACGCGCATGAACGGAACCGCCCTCTACCAGTTCGCGCCGCCGGGCGAGGACGAATTGCTCGCGGTCAGCGGCACGGCGTCGATGGGGCGCGTCGTGCCGCCCGGCATCGACACGTCGCACGGCACGATCCTCTATCTTGAGGATATCGAAGTGAGCTTCGACGGCTTCCGCGCGCTGAACCGGCTGTCGCTGTCGATCGACGCGGGCGAGCTGCGCTGCGTGATCGGCCCGAACGGCGCGGGCAAGACGACGATGATGGACGTGATCACCGGCAAGACGCGTCCCGCTGCGGGCAAGGTGTTTCTCGGCCAGACGCTCGACCTGTCGCGGATGAGCGAGCCGGAAATCGCGCGCGCGGGCATCGGCCGCAAGTTCCAGAAGCCGACCGTGTTCGAGCAGCACCCGGTATGGGAAAACCTCGAGCTCGCGATGCAGACCGACAAGGGCTGGCTCGCGTCGCTGCGCGCGCGGCTCGACAAGGCCGCGCAGGCGAAGATCGAGGAGACGCTCGCGCTGATCGGCCTCGAGGCACACGCGTTCCGCGCGGCCGGCGAGCTGTCGCACGGGCAGAAGCAGCGGCTCGAGATCGGCATGCTGTTGATGCAGCGCCCCGCGCTGCTGCTGCTCGACGAGCCCGCGGCGGGCATGACCGATCACGAGACGATGGAGCTCGCGGACCTGCTGAACACGCTGCGCGGCACCTGCTCGATGATGGTCGTCGAGCACGACATGGAGTTCGTCGCGGCGCTCGCGGGTGACACCGGGCGCGTGACGGTGATGGCCGAAGGCGCGGTGCTCGCGCACGGCACGCTCGATCAGGTCAAGCGCGACGACGCGGTGATCGAGTCTTATCTCGGACGTTGATGCCATGCTGAAGATCGACTCGCTGAACCAGTACTACGGCGGCAGCCATATCCTGCGCAACGTGACGCTCTCCGCCGACGACGGCAAGCTGACGGTGCTGCTCGGCCGCAACGGCGTCGGCAAGACGACGCTGCTGCGCTGCCTGATGGGCGTCGTCGCCGCGAAAAGCGGCACGGTGGCGTGGCGCGGCGCAACGCTCGGCGCGCTGCCGCCGTATGCGCGCGTCGCGGCCGGGCTGGCCTACGTGCCGCAGGGCCGCGACATCTTTCCGCGGCTCACCGTCGAGGAAAACCTGCTCGTCGGCGCGGCGAGCCGGAAAGCGCCATCGAAGGTGCCCGACCGCATCTACGAGCTGTTTCCGGTGCTGAAGGACATGCGCGCGCGGCGCGGCGGCGACCTGTCGGGCGGCCAGCAGCAGCAGCTCGCGATCGGCCGCGCGCTGATGAGCGAGCCGCAGCTGCTGATCCTCGACGAGCCGACCGAAGGGATCCAGCCGTCGATCATCCAGGACATCGGCCGCACGCTGCGGCAGCTCGTCGACGAAACGAAGATGACGGTGCTGCTCGTCGAGCAGTACTACGACTTCGCGCGCTCGATCGCCGACCATTACTGGGTGATGAGCCGCGGGGAGATCGTCGCGGGCGGCGATGCGCGGGACATGGAGACCAACGGCGTGCGGGAGCTGATCGCGGTCTGACGGGCGGCGCTTTCGACAACGGCGGCATCGGCATTTTTGTTCCGGTAGCATCGACGTTTCCCGCGCCCGTTTCCCGTGCCCTGCCCGCCGATGTCCGCCCCCGATTCCCACCTGTCGCTGTCCCGCCCCGCCGTCGCCAAGTCGTGGCTCGCCCGTCTCGAACTCGGCTTCGAGCGGCACGGCGCGCGCACCACGCTCGTCCATCGCTTGCACGACGGTCCGCTGCGCGTGCAGCGGCCGCTGTATCCGGAAGGCGACGCGATCTGCCACGCGGTGATCGTCCATCCGCCGGGCGGCGTCGCGGGCGGCGACCGGCTCGACCTCGACATCGCGCTCGGCGACGGCGCGCACGCGGCGCTGACGACGCCCGGCGCGACCAAGTGGTACAAGTCGAACGGCCTCGACGCGACGCAGCGCATCGGCATCGTGCTCGGCGAGCACGCGAAGCTCGACTGGCTGCCGCAGAACAACCTGTTCTTCGACTCCGCGCACGCGTCGCTCGACTTCACGCTGACGCTCGGCGCGGGCGCGAGCGCGCTCGGCTGGGATGCGACGCAGCTCGGCCGGCAGGCGGCCGGCGAAGCGTGGTCGGCGGGCCGCATCGCGTCGACGTCGGCCATCGTCGACGCCGCCGGCCAGCCGCTGTGGGCCGAGCGCGCGCTGCTCGACGCCGACGACGCGCTGCGCGACGCGCCGCAGGCGCTGGCCGGCTTCCCGGCCTACGGCACGCTGTGGGCGATCGGCGCCGCGTGCGACGCGGCGCTCGCGGAATCGCTCGCCGAACGGATGCCGTTCGACGCCACGCTGCGCGCGGGCGCGACCTGCGTGACGCCGGGCGTCGTGCTCGTGCGTGCGCTCGCAGTGTCGATGGAAGCGCTGCAACGGCACTTCGTCGACTGCTGGCTGCACCTGCGCCCGATCGTGCACGGGGTCGCCGCGCAGCCGCTGCGGCTCTGGCAAACCTGACCCGTCCCGCCTGAACGCCCCATTTCGGCGCAGCGTTGCACCCGGCGCCGCACGCCGCACATGCGGCGCGCACCACGAACGCGCATCCGGCGCGGTTCCGCATGCATGGCACGCAGCTTGCTCCTTACATCTTCGATACACACGGCGCGCCGGATAATGCGGTGCTACGATGAACCGCCCTTCCGCACGCCTGCAGTGCACCGAGAAAAATTACGTTTTCCTGAACGCTTGCCTTCATGAAACTGACTCCCCGCGAAAAAGACAAGCTGCTGATCTTCACGGCAGCGCTGCTGGCCGAGCGCCGCCGTGCGCGCGGCCTCAAGCTCAACTATCCGGAAGCGGTCGCGTTCATCACCGCCGCGCTGATGGAAGCGGCGCGCGACGGCAAGACCGTCGCCGAGGTGATGCACTACGGCACGACGCTGCTCACGCGCGACGACGTGATGGACGGCGTGCCCGAGATGATTCCCGACATCCAGGTCGAAGCGACCTTCCCGGACGGCACGAAGCTCGTCACGGTCCACCATCCGATTCCCTGAGGCCCCCCGCATGATTCCCGGCGAAATCCTCACCGACGACGGCGAGCACGAGCTGAACGCGGGCCGCGCGACGCTCGTGCTGACGGTCGCGAACACCGGCGACCGCCCGGTGCAGGTCGGCTCGCACTACCACTTCCACGAAGTCAACGACGCGCTGTCGTTCGATCGCGCGGCCGCGCGCGGCTTCCGGCTCAACATCGCGGCCGGCACCGCGGTGCGCTTCGAGCCGGGCCAGACTCGCACGGTCGAGCTCGTCGAGCTGGCCGGCGCGCGCGCCGTCTACGGTTTCCAGGGCAAGGTGATGGGGCCGCTCTGAGCGCCCCGCTTCAGGACTACGACGACATGACACTACGCTTGAGCCGCCGCGCGTACGCGGAGATGTTCGGGCCGACGACGGGCGACCGCATCCGTCTCGCCGATACCGAGTTGCTGATCGAGATCGAACGCGACTGCACGATCTACGGCGAGGAAGTGAAATTCGGCGGCGGGAAGGTGATCCGCGACGGGATGGGCCAGTCGCAGCGCGTCGCCGCCGACGTGCCCGATACGGTGATCACGAACGCGGTGATCCTCGATCACTGGGGCATCGTGAAGGCTGACATCGCGATCAAGCACGGGCGCATCGCCGCGATCGGCAAGGCCGGCAACCCGGACATCCAGCCGGGCGTGACGATTGCGATCGGCGCCGCGACCGAAGTGATCGCCGGCGAAGGGCTGATCGTGACCGCGGGCGGCATCGACACGCACATCCACTTCATCAGCCCGCAGCAGATCGACGAAGCGCTCGCGTCGGGCGTCACGACGATGCTCGGCGGCGGCACGGGGCCCGCGACCGGCACCAACGCGACCACCTGCACGCCGGGACCGTGGCACATGGAGCGGATGCTGCAGGCCGCCGACGGCTGGCCGATCAACCTCGGTTTCCTCGGCAAGGGCAACGCGAGCCTGCCGCAGCCGCTCGTCGAGCAGATCGCGGCCGGCGCGATCGGGCTGAAGCTGCACGAGGACTGGGGCACGACGCCCGCCGCGATCGACAACTGCCTGTCGGTCGCGGACGACACCGACACGCAGGTCGCGATCCACACCGACACGCTGAACGAGGCCGGCTTCGTCGAATCGACGGTCGCCGCGTTCAAGGGCCGCACGATCCACACGTATCACACCGAGGGCGCGGGCGGCGGCCATGCGCCGGACATCCTGAAGGTGTGCGGCGAGGCGAACGTGCTGCCGTCGTCGACCA
The DNA here is from genome assembly GCF_002097715.1 of Burkholderia ubonensis subsp. mesacidophila. NCBI lineage: Bacteria > Pseudomonadati > Pseudomonadota > Betaproteobacteria > Burkholderiales > Burkholderiaceae > Burkholderia > Burkholderia ubonensis. Next base: position 965,127 of record NZ_CP020737.1, on the reverse strand, counting down.
ACCCGACGCGCCCGTACACGATCAACACGCTCGACGAGCACCTCGACATGCTGATGGTGTGCCATCACCTCGATCCGTCGATCGCCGAGGATCTCGCGTTCGCCGAATCGCGCATTCGCCGCGAGACGATCGCGGCCGAGGACATCCTGCACGACCTCGGCGCGCTGTCGATGCTGTCGTCCGACTCGCAGGCGATGGGCCGCGTCGGCGAGGTGATCATCCGCACCTGGCAGACCGCTCACAAGATGAAGGTGCAGCGCGGCGCGCTGCCCGAGGACAACGCGCGCCACGACAACTTCCGCGCGAAGCGCTACGTCGCGAAGTACACGATCAACCCGGCGCTCACGCACGGGATCGCGCACGAGGTCGGCTCGATCGAGCCCGGCAAGTGGGCGGACCTCGTGCTGTGGGAACCGGCGTTCTTCGGCATCAAGCCGACGATGATCCTGAAGGGCGGGATGATCGCGATGGCGCAGATGGGCGACCCGAACGCGTCGATCCCGACGCCGCAGCCCGTCCACTATCGCGAGATGTTCGCGACGCGCGGCGGCGCGCTCGCGCGCACGTCGCTGACGTTCGTGTCGCAGATGGCGGCCGACGCCGGCATTGCCGAGCGCTACGGGCTCGCGAAGCGCATCGTGCCGGTGCGCAACTGCCGCAACGTGACGAAGGCCGACATGATCCACAACGCGTGGCGGCCCGCGATCAGCGTCGACCCGGAAACCTACGACGTGATCGCCGACGGCCAGCTCCTCACCTGCGAGCCGGCCGCGGTGCTGCCGATGGCGCAGCGCTATTTCCTGTTCTGACGATTTCCGATCCATTTCCGATCCATGCGCACCCTCGACAAACGCATTGCCCCGAACGTGAAGCTCGCCGCGTCGCTCGTCGCGCGCGCGCCGACGCTCACGCTCGCGTACGACGCCCGCTGCAAGAGCCGCCTCGCGGCGACGCTCGACACCGGCGAGGAAGTCGCGCTCGTGCTGCCGCGCGGCACCGTGCTGCGCGACGGCGACGTGCTCGTCGCCGACGACGGCGCGCTCGTGCGCGTCGCCGCCGCGCCCGAAGCCGTGCTGCGCGTGCGCGCGGCCGATCCGCTGACGCTGATGCGCGCCGCCTACCACCTCGGCAACCGCCACACGCCGGTCGAGATCGGCGACGGCTGCCTGTTGCTCGAGGCCGATCCCGTGCTCGCGGACATGCTGCGCCGGCTCGGCACGCAGGTCGAACAGGTCGACGCGCCGTTCCAGCCGGAAGCCGGCGCGTACGGCGGCGGGCACCGGCACGGCCACGACGCGACCTTCGCCGAAGACTATGCGCTCGCGCAGCAGGTGTTCGGCGAGCACCACGGCCATTCGCATTCGCACGATCACGATCACCAGCACGGCCCCGGATGCGCACACGGCCACGGCCATGAACACCACTGAACTCGTCGCGCTGCTGCACCTCGCGTCTCCCGCGCTGCCGATCGGCGCGTTCAGCTATTCGCAGGGACTCGAGGCGGCGCTCGACGCGAACCTGATCCGCGACGCCGACGGCGCGCGCGACTGGATCGCGAGCGGCCTCGCCGACGTGCTCGCGCACGGCGAGCTGCCGTTTCTCGCGCACCAGCTCGCGCGCTGGCACGTGCACGACGCCGACGCGCTCGCCCGCGAAAACGCATGGTTCGTCGCGAGCCGCGAATCGGCGGAGCTGCGCCGCGAAACCGAACAGATGGGCTGGTCGCTCGCGCAGCTGTGCACGTCGCTCGAATGGGGCGACGCCGCGCGCCGCGCGACGCTGGCGGCAATCACGCCGATCGCGCTGCCGACCGCGTTCGCCTATGCGGCGGCCGCGCACGGCGCGCGCGCCGACGCGACGCTCGCCGCGTACGCGTTCGGCTGGGTCGAGAACCAGACGTCCGCCGCTCTGAAGGCGGTGCCGCTCGGCCAGCTCGCCGGCCAGAAGATCATCGTCGCGCTGCGCGGCGCGATCGACGCGGCCGTGCAGCGCGCGCTTGCGACGCCGCCCGACCGGATCAACACGTTCGCGCCGCAGCTCGGCATCCTGTCCGCGCGGCACGAGACCCAGTATTCGCGGCTGTTCCGCTCCTGACCTACACGCTACCCGCCATGAACGCACCCTACTCCCCGTCCGCCCGCCGCACGAAGAAGCTGCCGCCGCTGCGCGTCGGCATCGGCGGCCCGGTCGGCTCCGGCAAGACCACGCTGCTCGAAATGCTGTGCAAGGCGATGCGCGACACCTACGACCTCGTCGCGATCACCAACGACATCTACACGAAGGAAGACCAGCGCCTGCTGACGGTCGCGGGCGCGCTGCCCGAGGAACGGATCATGGGCGTCGAGACGGGCGGCTGCCCGCACACCGCGATCCGCGAGGACGCGTCGATCAACCTCGAAGCGGTCGACCGGATGCTCGCGCGCTTTCCGGAGGCGGACATCGTGTTCATCGAGTCCGGCGGCGACAATCTCGCGGCGACGTTCAGCCCCGAGCTGTCGGACCTGACCATCTACGTGATCGACGTCGCCGGCGGCGAGAAGATCCCGCGCAAGGGCGGGCCGGGCATCACGAAGTCGGACCTGCTCGTGATCAACAAGACCGACCTCGCGCCGCTCGTTGGCGCGAACCTCGACGTGATGGCGTCCGATACGAAGAAGATGCGCGGCGCCCGGCCGTACGTGATGACTAACCTGAAGGTGCTCGACGGCGTCGCGGACGTCGTCGCGTTCATCGAGAAGAAAGGATTGCTGAAGGTCTGAGCGAAGGCGGCAGGCCCGCGCTCGCGGGCCTGCCGATGCGGATACGCGCCGTGCCTACTCGTCCTGCGTCGCGCGCGCGCCGTTCTCGGCGGCCGGCAGCAGCGCCGCCAGCACGTCGACCGTCCGCGCGGTCGCGCCGCGATGACGCGCCGCGAAGGCCGCGCCGGCCGCGCCCATCGCGATGCGCCGCGCCTTGTCGGCGAACAGCGCGTCGAGCACGCGGCCGAGATCCGCGGGATCCTGCACCTGCTGCGCGGCGCCCGCTGCTACTGCATCGGCGGTCGCCTGCGTGAAGTTGAACACGTGCGGCCCGATCAGCACCGGCACGCCGACCGCGCACGCTTCGATCAGGTTCTGCCCGCCGAGCGGCAGCAGGCTGCCGCCGATGAACGCGACGTCGGCCGCCGCGTAGTACGCGCCCAGCTCGCCCATCGAATCGCCGAGCAGCACCGTCACGTCGGCCGGCAGCGGCGCCGCCGCCGGCTGGCCCGCGGCGAGCGCAGCGGCATCCGCCGCCCAGGCCGAACGCCGCACGCACTTGAGATTGCTGCGCGCGACGAGCGCCTCGACTTCACCGAAACGCTGCGGATGGCGCGGCACCAGGATCAGCAGCGCGTTGGGCGTCCTGACCGCTTCGAACGCCTGCAGCACCAGCGCTTCCTCGTTCTCGCGCGTGCTCGCCGCGACCCACACCGGGCGCGCGCCGATCGCGTCGCGCCACGCATGGCCGCGCGCCGCGAGTTCGGGCGGCGTCGTCATGTCGAATTTCAGGTTGCCGAGCACCGTCACATGCCGCGCGCCGAGCGAGCTCAGGCGCTCCGCATCGGCCGGGCTCTGCGCGAGCACCCGCGAGAAGCCGCCGAACACGTCGCGCGTCGCCGCGCCGAACTTCGCCGCGCGCTTGTACGAACGCGCGGACATCCGCGCATTGGTCAGCACGAGCGGCACGTCCGCGCGGCGGCATTCGTCGATCAGCGTCGGCCACACCTCGGTTTCCATCACGAGGCCGAGCGTCGGCCGCCATGCGCGCAGGAAGCGCCGCACCGCGCCCGGCATGTCGTACGGCAGGTAGCAGCGCAGCACGCGATCGCCGAAGATCTGCGTGCCGGTCGCGCGGCCGCTCGGCGTCATGTGCGTGAGCAGGATGCGCGCGTCCGGGCGCGCGTTGATCAGCGCGTCGATCAGCGGCTGCGCCGCGCGCGTCTCGCCGACCGACACCGCATGCACCCAGATCAGCGGCGCGCGGTCGTCCGGCGCGCGGCCCGGCCCGTAGCCGAAGCGCTCGCCGATATGCTCGCGGTAGCCGCGCTCCTTGCGCGAGCGCAGGTACAGGCGCACGACGGCCAGCGGCGCGACGAGCCACCACAGCGCGCGATAAATCATCCTCAGCATGAACCGGCCACCTCTTGACGTCGATTGCGGCGCGCGTTCAAACCAGCGCCCTGCCCATCAGGCGCTCGAGAATGCCGAGCGGCGCGCAATCGCGCCGGACCATCGCGTCGACCGGCAGGAAGAACGTCTGCTCGAGCATGAACTGGCCGGACATCACAGCGTGCGAAGTCTGATCCGAGAAACATATCCACACGCTGCCCGGCGGAAACGGCATCGTCTCCTGCGGGCTGTTCTTCTGGTAGTCGAGATCGGCCTTCATGCTGTCGTGCAGGTTCAGCATCAGGTGGTCGTACGCGCTGCGCGGCGTCTTCGTCACGTGCAGCAGGTTCAGCAGCCACGCGGAGCCCGGCAGCTGCGGCCGGATGCGCGGCAGGAAGCGCTTCGCGACGGCCTCGAACGGCTCGCCGACGCGCCACACGCGCGGCGCGCCGGCCGGATTGACGTTCGTGAACACGCGCAGGATCCGCTCGCCGTAGTTCGGGCGCGACGGGAACGCGTCGACGTGCAGCCGGCTGTCGTCCTTGCGCCACGACGTCTGGCGCGTCTCGACCTGCATCAGGCGCAGGCTCGTCGGCGCGACGCGCAGCTTGCCGCGGTATTCGGGAAAGAGGCCATCGACGAGCGAGCCGGCCTGCTGCTGGAAGCGCGCGACGAGCGCGCGCACCGCCGACTGCGTGACGCCGTCGCCGAGCACGCCGGCGAGCGCGCCGCCGTTCGGCGCGAGGCTGATGTTCTTGCGTTTCGGATCGGCGAGCGCCGGATCGAGCAGCGCTTCCTCGCCGCCTTCGATCGCAAAGCGCAGGTGCGGGAAATACAGCACCTTGCCTTCTTCGACCGCGGCCAGCAACTGCTCGCGCGGCACCGACAGATTGTGCCCGCGCCAGTCGGCGGACGAGACTTCGATGATCTGGGATTCGCTCATGGTCTTGGGGTGCGTGCAGTTACAGGAGACCGAAGCCCGCGAGCGCCGACTTCACCTGCGCGATCGACGGGGGCTGCCCCGCCGTGCCCAGGTTGGCGACGTTCGGCGACCAGTAGCCGCCGGTCCGCCAGGCCGTCGCGAAATTGTACAGTTCGACCGTCGGACGCTTCAGCGCGGCCGCGATGTGAACCAGACCTGTGTCAACCCCGACGGTTGCCGCCGCGCCGTCGATCAGCCCGACCACCGCCGGCAGCGACAGCTTCGGCGGCACGATCGCCGCCGCGCCGAACTCCTTCGCGAGCCGCTCGCTGGTCGCGCGCTCCGCGTCGTTGCCCCACGGCAGCACGAGCGACGCGCCGCGCCGCACGAGCGACTGGCCGAGCTCGATCCACGCGGCGTCCGGCCATTGCTTGTCGGCGCGCGACGTCGCATGCACGAACACCACGTACGGCACCGGCAGGTTCAGCCCGAGCGCGGCCACCGCGAGCGACGCCGCGCGCGTGTCGAGGCCGAAGTCGATCGGGTCGGCGGGCGTCGGCGCCGGGTCGCCGAGCGCGGCCGCGACGAGCTGCCGCGTACGCTCGACGACGTGCGTGCGCGGCTCGATCGGCACGCGCTTGTCGTAGAAGAAACGCACCGGCCACTCGTAGCCGGCGCCGTCGGTGCGGTTGCCGAGGCCGACGAGCGGGCCGCGCGCCCAGCTCGCGACCCACGCGGTCTTGATGAGCCCCTGGCAGTCGATCACGAGGTCGTAGCGCTCTGCCGCGAGCCGCTTGCGGAACGCGCGGATTTCGCGCCAGGTCGCGCCCGCGAACGGCTTCTTGCGCCAGCGGCGCAGCGAGAACGGCAGCACGTCGCGCACGCCGTCGACGAGCCGCACGAGGTCGACGAAGCTTTCCTCGACGAGCCAGTCGATCTGCGCATCGGGATGGCGCCGCCGGATATCGGCGATCACCGGCATGTTGTGCACGACGTCGCCCAGCGACGACACGCGCACGATCAGGATCTTTTGCACGCTGAAAAAACGCCGGCGGACGGCCGGCGACAGGCATAAAGAGGGGATTTTATCGCGCCCGGCCGCCCCGACAGGCAAAAAGCGGCGGCACGCGTTGCGCGTGCGCCGCTTTTCTGGGGCGGTCCCGGGCAAACGCCAGGCGGCGAACGCGTCGCCGCCCGCGTTCAGAACGGCAGCTTCACGTCCGGCTTCGCCGCCGTCAGCACGCGGCGGAAGTCTTCCTGGATGCGGGCGAGGCCGTCCTGCGTCTCGGCTTCGAAGCGCAGCACGACGACGGGCGTCGTATTCGACGAACGCGCGAGGCCGAAGCCGTCCGGATACTCGACGCGCAGGCCGTCGATCGTCACGACCTCGTCCGCGCCGTCGAACTTCGCTTCCTGCTGCAGTTTCTCGATCAGGCGGAAGTTCTCGCCCTCTTCGAGCCACAGCTGCAGTTCCGGCGTGCACATCGCGTCCGGCAGCGCGTTCAGCTGCGCGCTCGGGTCGGCCGACTTCGCGACGATCTCGAGCAGGCGCGCGCCCGTGTAGAGGCCGTCGTCGAAGCCGTACCAGCGGTCCTTGAAGAACACGTGGCCGCTCATCTCGCCCGCGAGCGGCGCGCCGGTCTCGCGCAGCTTCGCCTTCACGAGCGAATGGCCGGTCTTCCACATCAGCGGCTCGCCGCCCTTGCTCTTCACCCACGGCGCGAGATGGCGCGTGCACTTCACGTCGTAGATGATCTGCGCGCCCGGGTTGCGCGACAGCACTTCCTCGGCGAACAGCATCAGCTGGCGATCCGGGAAGATGATCTGGCCGTCCTTCGTGACGACGCCGAGGCGGTCGCCGTCGCCGTCGAACGCGAAGCCGAGCTCGGCGTCGGTTTCCTTCAGCGCGCGGATCACGTCCTGCAGGTTTTCCGGGTGAGCCGGATCCGGATGGTGGTTCGGGAACGTGCCGTCGATGTCGGTGTACAGCTCGACCAGCTCGCAGCCGAGCGCCTTGAACAGGCGCGTCGCGAGCGGCCCGGCGACGCCGTTGCCGGCATCGACGACGAGCTTCATCGGCCGCGCGAGCTTGACATCGCCGGCGATGCGGGCGATGTACTGCTCCGCGACGTCGAACTGCTCATAGGTGCCGCTGCCCGTCTCGAAGCGCTCGTCGACGATGCGGCGGTACAGCGCCTGGATCTGCTCGCCGTAGATCGCCCCGCCGCGCAGCACCATCTTGAAGCCGTTGTAGTCCGGCGGGTTGTGGCTGCCCGTGACGACGATGCATGAATCGACGCGGCGCTCGCCGCCCTTCAGCGCGAGCGGCACGCTCGCCGCGAAATAGCCGACCGGCGTCGGCACCATGCCGACGTCGACGACGTCGACGCCCGCCGCACGCAGGCCGTCGGCGAGCGCCCCGACGAGTTCGGGCCCGGACAGCCGGCCATCGCGCGCGACGACAACCGCGTCGCCGCCGTGCGCGCGCACTTCGCTGCCGAACGCACGGCCGATCGCGCGCGCCGTGTCGGCGTCGAGCGTCTTGCCGATCACGCCGCGAATGTCATATGCCTTGAAGATGGATTGGGAAATCATCGATTCACTCTCGGTTGCCTGCATGGAAAACGTTGGCCGCCTCGTCGCCGGCGCCGGGGCTCGCGCCCGGGGCTTGTCCGGACGGGCCGGGATGGCGGGAGCGATCCCGATACAACTTATAATCGCTCGTTTTGATTACGCGGATACCGCCCATTTTAATGCCTAGCCGTCCCGCCGCCGCAACGCGCTCGCCTGCCGGCGCCATTGCGCCCCTCCGACGCGCGCGCCGGCGCGGCGCACCATGCTGAAGCGCCTCGCCAATCCGGACGTCGCGAAAGCCGTCGCGAACCTCGTCTGGCTGGGGCTCGAACGGCTCACGCAGATCGGCGTCGCGATCGCGATCAGCGGCCTTCTGGCCCGTTATTTCGGGCCGGACGTGTTCGGCAAATGGCAGTATGCGAATACGCTGCTCCTCGTGCTGGCGCCGCTCACCTGGGTGTGCGGCGCGGAAATCCTCGTTCCGACCATCGTGCAGCGGAGCGCCGGACAGCTCGGCGCGGTGCTCGGCAGCGCGTTTGCGCTGCGCATCGCCGTGTCGGCCGCCGCGCTCGCCGCGACCTGGGTCGCGATCACCGCCGGCGCGTTCGACCCGCTCGTCGGCGCGATGCTCGCCGGGCTCGCGGTGACGATGGTCTTCCGCGAGCCGTTCGTCGGCGTCGTCAACGCGTGGCTGCAGAGCATGACCTACAGCAAGCCGCAGCTCGTCACCAGCATGGCTGCGGCGCTCGTCAAGGCGCTCCTCGTCTGGCTGCTGGTGCGCGCCGCCGCCGGCCCCGCCCGCTTCGCGTGGCTGTGGGCGCTCGAGGCCGCCGCGATCGGCATCGCGCTGCTGCTGTATTACCGGCAGCGCCACGGCGGCGCGCTCGGCTGGCGCGTCGACCGGCCGACGTTCAGGCACTTCGCGACCGCCGGCACGGTGTTCTGGCTCGGCCTCATCTGCATGTACCTGTTCCTCAAGCTCGACCGCCTGATGCTCGAGCGCCACGTGTCGTTCGCCGATCTCGGCCGCTACGCGGCCGCGCAGCAGCTCAACGAGAACTGGATCACGCTCGCGCTGATGCTCGCGCAGACGATCGCGCCCGCCTTCGTCTACCGCGTGGAGGACGTCGCGCGGCTGCGCCGCAACATCGTCCGGCTGATCGCGATGACGGCCGCCCTGATGACCGCCGGCGCGCTCATGCTCGATGCCGCCGCGCCGCTCATCATCGGCAAGGTGTTCGGGCCCGGCTACGAAGCGTCGGTCGACATCTTCCGCTGGGCCGTCTGGCTGTCCGTGCCGGCCGGCATCGAGGCGATAGGCAATCTTATCGTTCTCAAATATCAAGCAAAATTCGTCCTGTTGTCGAAATGGGCGCTCGCGCTCGCGATCGCCGCGCTCGTCAACCTGCTCGCGATCCCGCGGCTCGGCCTGTACGGCGCGCTCGTCGGGCTGGCCGGCGGCTATCTTGCCGCCGCCGCGGTAAATTTTTATTACATTCGATTCAAGCTGCGCCCATGACGCCCCCTATTTCCGCGCCGCGCGACGCCGGCCCGCTCGACGACGTGGCCGTGCTGATGCCGGCCTACAACGCGCACGACGATGTCGTCCGGACCCTCGCGTCGTTTCGCGAGGACGCGCCGGTGCGCGTGCTGGTCGTCGACGACGGCAGCACGCCGCCGCTTGCCGTGCCGGACCTGCCCGGCCTCGCGATCGAGGTGCTGCGCATGCCGCAGAACGGCGGCATCGAGCGCGCGCTCGCGGCCGGCATCGATGCGCTCGCGGCGCGCGGCTTCCGCTATGCCGCGCGCATCGACGCGGGCGATCTCGCCGCGCCCGAGCGGCTCGCGAAGCAGCGCGCGTATCTCGATGCGCATCCGCGCGTCGCCTGCGTCGGCATGTGGACCCAGGTCGTGTCGCGCGCCGGCGAGCCGCGCTTCATGCTGACGCCGCCCGCCGATCCGCGCGCGCTGCGCCGCACGCGCTTCCTGCGCTCGCCGCTCGTGCATCCGTCGGTGATGCTGCGCGTCGACGCCGTGCGCGAGGTCGGCAACTATCGCGTGAAATACCGCGCCGCCGAGGATCTCGACCTTTTTTTACGCTTAATGCAACGCTACGATTGCGCGAACCTGCCGGAACTCGGGCTCTATTACGAGCTCAACGAAGGCGGGATCAGCGCGACCAAGCGGCGCCGCCAGCTGATGTCGACGCTCTCGTTGCTGCTGCGCCATTTCAACGCGCTGAACCCGTATGACTGGGCCGGGCTCGCCAAGACCCTGCTGCATTTCGTGACGCCGTACCGCACGCTGCAGCGGATCAAGCAGACGCTGTTCGCTGCGCGGCCGTCCGCTTAACGCATATTCGGCTTTTTCGACGCTTTATTTTTTTGGTTTTTTTCATGGCCGCCTCTTCCCCGCTGCGCATCGTGCTGGTCTGCAACACGGCATGGGCGATCTATACGTATCGCCACGGTCTGATCCGCATGCTCGTCGCGCGCGGCGCCGAGGTGATCGTGGCCGCGCCCGACGACCGCACGGTGCCGCTGCTCGAGCAGATGGGCTGCCGCTACGTGCCGCTCGCGGTCGCGTCGAAGGGCACGAGCCCGCGCGAGGACCTCGGCACGCTCGCCGCGCTGTATCGCCATTACCGTGCGCTGCAGCCGCACCTCGTGTTCCACTACACGATCAAGCCGAACATCTACGGCTCCGTCGCCGCATGGCTCGCGCGCGTGCCGTCGGTCGCCGTGACGACCGGGCTCGGCTACGTGTTCATCCAGAAGAGCCGCGCGGCGAGCATCGCGAAGCGGCTCTACCGGTTCGCGTTCCGCTTCCCGCGCGAAGTCTGGTTCCTCAACCGCGACGACCTCGCGACCTTCACCGACGAGCGGCTGCTCGCGCATCCCGAGCGCGCGCGCCTCCTGCACGGCGAAGGCGTCGATCTCGAGCAGTTCTCGCCCGCGCCGCTGCCGGCCGATGACGCGCCGGTGTTCATCCTGATCGGCCGGCTGCTCTGGGACAAGGGCGTGCGCGAGTACGTCGAGGCCGCGCGCGTCGTGCGCGCTCGGCATCCGCGCGCGCGCTTCCAGCTGCTCGGCCCGCTCGGCGTCGACAACCCCAGCGCGATCGGCCGCGACGACGTCGACGCGTGGGTGCGCGAAGGCGTCGTCGAATACCTCGGCAAAGCGCACGACGTGCGGCCGCACATCGCCGCCGCCGACTGCGTCGTGCTGCCGTCGTACCGCGAAGGCGTGCCGCGCACGCTGATGGAGGCGTCCGCGATGGGCCGCCCGATCGTCGCGACCGACGTGCCGGGCTGCCGCGACGTCGTCGCCGACGGCGACACCGGCCTGCTGTGCCGGGTCCGCGACAGCGCGAGCCTGGCCGCGCGCCTCACGCAGATGATCGAGCTCGGCCCCGACGGCCGCGCGGCGATGGGTCGGCGCGGCCGGCAGAAGGTCGTCGCCGAGTTCGACGAGCAGAAGGTCGTCGAACGATACACAATCACCATACGCGCCTTGACGGGCGTCTCTCTCTGAAAGGAGCACGAAGCCATGACCACGAAGGGAACGATTCTCGTGACGGGCGGTGCGGGCTACATCGGCTCGCACACCGCGGTCGAATTGATCGATCACGGCTACGACGTCGTCATCGTCGACAACCTCGTCAACAGCAAGGCCGAGTCCGTGCGGCGCGTCGCGCAGATCACCGGCAAGACGCCCGCGTTCCATCAGGTCGACGTCTGCGACGAGGCGGCGCTCGGCAAGGTGTTCGACGCGCACCCGATCACCGGCGCGATTCATTTCGCGGCGCTGAAGGCGGTCGGCGAATCGGTCGCGAAGCCGCTCGAGTACTACCGCAACAACATCGGCGGCCTGCTGACGGTGCTCAAGGTGATGCGCGAGCGCAACGTGAAGCAGTTCGTGTTCAGTTCGTCGGCGACCGTCTACGGCGTGCCGGAGCGCTCGCCGATCGACGAATCGTTCCCGCTGTCGGCAACCAACCCGTACGGCCAGTCGAAGCTGATCGCCGAGCAGGTGCTGCGCGACCTCGAGCTGTCCGACCCGTCGTGGCGGATCGCGACGCTGCGCTACTTCAACCCGGTCGGCGCGCACGCGAGCGGCCTGATCGGCGAGGATCCGGCCGGCATCCCGAACAACCTGATGCCGTATGTCGCGCAGGTCGCGGTCGGCAAGCTGGCGAAGCTGCGCGTGTTCGGCTCCGACTACCCGACGCCGGACGGCACCGGCGTGCGCGACTACATCCACGTCGTCGATCTCGCGCAAGGGCACATCGCCGCGCTCGATGCGCTGGTGAAGCGCGACGCGAGCTTCGTCGTGAACCTCGGCACGGGCCAGGGCTACAGCGTGCTGGAAGTCGTGCGCGCGTTCGAGAAGGCGTCCGGCCGGCCGGTGCCGTACGAGCTCGTCGCGCGCCGTCCGGGCGACGTCGCCGAGTGCTACGCGAACCCGCGGGCCGCCGCCGACGTCATCGGCTGGCGCGCGAAGTTCGGCCTCGACGAAATGTGCGTCGACCACTGGCGCTGGCAGGAAAACAACCCGCACGGTTTTGTATAATCCGCTGTCCCATTTCCGAGCAATCCCATGCTCAGCTTCGCGTCCGGTTTCATCGTTTCCCTGCTCGTCACGCTCTTCATCGTGCGCTACGCCCATCTGCACGAGAAGTTCTCGGTCGACAGCGATCTGGCCGGCGTGCAGAAATTCCATGTGCGGCCCGTGCCGCGGGTCGGCGGCATCGGGATCCTGGCCGGGGTCGTCGCGTCGGCGCTGCTGCTGACGCAGCGCTACCCGACCATCGCCGGCAGCATCCTCGGGCTGGTCGCCTGCGGAATGCCAGCCTTCCTGTCCGGACTGGTCGAAGACCTGACCAAGCGCGTGTCGCCGCGCGCACGGCTACTGTGCACGATGGGCGCGGCCGCGCTCGCGTTCGGCGTGCTGCACATCGCGGTCACGCGCATCAGCGTGCCGCCGCTCGACTTCCTGCTCGGCTACGTCGCGATCTCCGCGTTCGTGACGGTGCTGGCCGTCGCGGCGCTCGCGAATGCGGTCAACATCATCGACGGCTTCAACGGGCTCGCGTCGATGGTCAGCTTCATGATGTTCGCATCGCTCGCGTACGTCGCGTTCCAGGTCGGCGACCCGGTCGTGATGTCGGCGTCGTTCATCATGATGGGCGCGGTGCTCGGTTTCTTCGTGTGGAACTTCCCGGCCGGGCTGATCTTTCTCGGCGACGGCGGCGCGTACTTCATCGGCTTCATGCTCGCCGAGCTCGCGATCCTGCTGGTGATGCGCAACCGCGAGGTGTCCGCGTGGTACCCGGTGCTGCTGTTCATGTATCCGATCTTCGAGACCTGCTTCTCGATCTACCGGAAAAAGTTCGTGCGCGGCATGTCGCCGGGGATTCCGGACGGCGTGCACCTGCACATGCTCGTCTACAAGCGCCTGATGCGCTGGGCGGTCGGCACGAAGACCGCGCACGACCTGACGCGGCGCAATTCGCTGACGTCGCCGTATCTGTGGCTGCTGTGCCTCGTCGCGGTGATTCCGGCGACGCTGTTCTGGCGGCACACGGTTCACCTGTTCACGTTCGTCGTGCTGTTCGCGCTCACGTATGTGTGGCTGTATGTGAGCATCGTGCGGTTTCGGGCGCCGCGGTGGATGGTGATACGCAAGGTGCGTCGGCATCACCATTGAGCGGCCTGCCGGTTGCGATAAAAAAAAGCGCCTGACCAGGCGCTTTTTTGTTGCCGCGTCCCGCCGGGCGGCGGGCTCCGGATTCAGCCGTTCGACGCCGCCCGCACCGGCACGCTTTGCAGCATCGGCGCGACGCTCGACTGATACTCGGGCACCCAGCGCCGCAGATCGCGCCGCACCTCGTCGTCGCTGAGCACGCGATGCTGCATCAGCCACGGCAGCAACTCGTCGAGCAGGTGATCCGGCACCTCGCGGGCCCGCGCGATCCGCAATTTCGGGTGCGGCGTGCGGGTCGTCGTCTCGTCGTCGGCAAGCAGTTCCTCGTAGAGCTTTTCGCCGGGGCGCAGGCCCGTAAACTCGATCCGGATCTGATCTTCGGAGAAGCCATACAGGCGAATCAGGTCGCGCGCGAGATCGACGATCTTGACGGGCTGTCCCATGTCGAGAATGAAGATCTCGCCGCCCTGCCCCATGCTCGACGCCTGCAGCACGAGCTGCGACGCTTCCGGAATCGTCATGAAGAAACGCGTGATCTCCGGGTGCGTGACCGTCACCGGCCCGCCCTTCGCGATCTGCTGCTGGAATTTCGGGATCACGCTGCCCGCGCTGCCGAGCACATTGCCAAAGCGCACGGTCTCGAACTGCGTGTGGTCGCTCGTCTGCTGCAGCGCCTGGCACGCCATTTCCGCAAGACGCTTGCTCGCGCCCATCACGTTGGTCGGGTTGACGGCCTTGTCCGTCGAGATCAGCACGAAATGGCGGACGTCATGGCGAATCGCCGCGCGCGCGACGCGGTACGTGCCGAGCACGTTGTTGCGCAGCGCCTGCCATGCGTTGTGCTCCTCCATCAGCGGCACGTGCTTGTACGCCGCCGCATGGAATACGATGTGCGGCGCGTGGCGCGACATCACCTGGTCGAGCAGCAGCGAATCCTTCGCATCGCCGATGATCGGCACGACCGGCTGCTCCGGGAAGCGTTCGCGCAGTTCTTCGGTGAGTCGATAGATCGCATATTCAGAGATATCGAATACGACTACCTGCGCCGGCGCGAAACGCAGGATCTGCCGGCACAGCTCCGAGCCGATCGAGCCGCCGGCGCCCGTCACCATCACGACGCGATCACGCAGCAGCGCCTCGACGTGCGGCGTGTCGATCGTCACGGCGTCGCGGCCGAGGAGGTCTTCGAGGTCGATCTGGCGAATGTGCGACAGGAAACCTTGGCCTGGCGGCAATTCGGTCAACGACGGCAGCACCATTGCCCGCACGCCAGCGCGCACACAAAGGGTTGCTGCGCGACGCTGTGCCTCGACCGGCGCTGACGGAATTGCGATGATTGCATACTCAATCTTCAGCGCCGCCGCGAAGTGAGACAGCTCATCGATGCTGCCAAGCACTTTGTACCCGTATACCTCTCTTGCCCGCTTGGCTGGGTCGTCGTCGAGCAAACCCACCAGCCGCCATTTCCCGGAACGCGACAACTCACGCGCCAAGCTAGCCCCCGCGGTGCCTGCGCCCAAGACCAGGACGGGTTTGCCTTGACCGACCAGGCCGCCATATAGATAGAACTCCTTGATTGCCCGATACAGCGCACGCGCGCCACCCATCGTCACGAACAACAACAATGGGGACAGCAACAGTACGGAACGAGGAATGATCGGCGTCGGCTGCAACATGACGGCGCCAACCATTACGATCACACCGCCGCAACTCACGGCCTTAGATATCCGAAGGAGATCAGGTAGGCTCGCGAACACCCAAAGTCCGCGATAGAGTCCGAAAACATGGAACATCAGGCCATAGACGGTGAGCACCCAGGTGAGCGCAAGGAGACCGCCCATCCAGAACTCCGTCGGTACGGAACCGTTGAATCTAATCACGTACGCGACCAGCCACGCACATGCGACCGCCATCAGGTCATAGAAGAATGCGCTCAACGACAGCCACGAACCCTTCGGCTTGAACATGGGTGTCATGTCTCATCCCTTTCGGTTGTAAGTTTCAGGAATCGTCGCCATCGCGCATCAATCACACCACCGATGCACATGAGTATGCAGGCCCACATGGCAACGACGACCCACTGAATCAACGGTGAACGATCGAGCCCCCACAACGCTACGCCGACGCCGATAGCCATCACGAAGTACCATGAAACTGCGGTCAACGCATGCCCCACCCCGGAACGAACCATTCTTTGATAGTAATGTTCGCGATGAGCTTGCCAGAACTTCTCCCCTCGAAGAAGCCGCTTGAACAGCGTCGCGGATGCATCTGCGATGAACGGGGAAAAAATTAAGGGCGGGAACCATAAAGGCCATACTCCGCGAATCCATCCCCAATACCCCATTGCCCCGGCCAGAAAACCGAGCGATATGGATCCGGCATCACCAAGAAAAATCCGTGCCGGATGAAAATTGAAGATCAGAAACCCGAGGCTGGCCCCCGCGACAGTCACCGCTGCGATGGCCAGCAACGGCAACGGATGAGCGCTGATGACGGCTCCCGCGGCATAAGCCGAAAAGCCGAACAGCGTCATGCCGCCTGCCAGCCCATCTGCGCCATCCATGAAGTTATACAAGTTGATCAGCCACACCAGCACAAAGGCGATCACGAGGAATGCCCACCATGGCTGGACACTCGGATAGAGACTCAGGAGCATCGCAACTGCAGCGACATGGGCGCTGAAGCGCACGCGTGCCGGCAGCCCGCGTCGATCGTCTACCAGGGACACAATGGCCAGAAAGGCCGCGAGTGCCACGATCCAGTGAAATTCGGAGTCCGCCATCCATATGCCAACCGCGGCAACCGGAACCACTCCCCAAGCTCCCGCCCTTGGTGTGGGCAACGTATGCAAAGAACGATCGTTCGGAACATCCGTCGCAAGGTGCCATGCGAGGCCGGTTTTCAGCAGTCCCCAGAGAATCGCCGCGCATGCCAGCGCGGCACATAGCGCCCAAGTTGCCGCGACGGGGAAAGGACTAGATGTAATCGTACTGGTCAACATTGCATTTACTGCGTGGAGCGATACCAAATCGCCGTTTGTCTCAACCCGTCTTCTACGTCGTGCGGGGGACACCAGTCGAGCACGTCTCGAATCCGACGCGTGTCAAGTTGCAGCGCCCCGACGAGTCGCTCGACCTCTGGGAGGCGCCCAGTCAGCCGCCCCGCGATACGCAGCCAGATCGCAGGCACTGGAAGCAGTCGAGCGGGAGCATCCAGATACGTGGCCAAGCTACGCGCCAACTCGGTCACAGTAAGGTCACGGCCATCGGCGACGTGAAAAACCTGCCCGGCGGCACGGGAATCGCTCGCGCACACCAACAGCGCATTCGCGAGATTCTCGACGTAGATCAAGCTACGGCGCGCCGAAATCGCCCCTAAAGGCAAAGGAATTCGCTTGGATAACGCTCGCATCAGGCTTTGGAAGTTGGCACGCACACCTGGGCCATATACCAGCGGCGGCCTGACGATCACAATTTCCATCCCCGAGTCGCGTCCGAATGCGACAAGTCCCCTTTCGGCCTCAAGTTTGGATATGCCATACGGGTCTAGCGGGGCCGGCTCGTCGACTTCGCTAAGCGGCGCGCGTCCAGCACTGCTTTCCCCTACCGCCTTGATGCTGCTCACGTAGACAAACCGACGTGCGCCGATCGCGTGCGCTGCTCGAGCCACGCGAAGCGTGCCCTCCACATTGGTTTCACGGTATGCAGCCGCAGGGTCCACCGCCGAGTCGCGCATGACATGAACCCGCGCGGCGAGGTGAATGACCGTATCGCATCGTACCCAGTCGGGCCACATTTGCTCGATGCCGGCAAAATCCGCCTGATCGTGCACCCATTCGGGACCAAGGTCAGGTTGACCAGTCGGGCGCCGGACCAGCCTGACGACGTGCTCTCCACGCGCCAGCAACGCGCGACACGTCGCTTGGCCCACAAACCCGCTGGCTCCTGTTACTAGAATCATTCGATAGATTTCATCGTGAATCCGCCGTCCGGACCAAACACGTCTGTGCAGCCTTGTCGGCAGGTATTGTCGGTGGGTCGGATCGTCGTCTTGGCAGCAGGCATTCTATCAGGCGGTCGCTTAACCAAGCTCACATCGAACATTCGTGTCGCAAGGCAGTTCGTCCGGTCGCCTCACCATCGCTCGTGGATCGCGCCACGCGCCAAGCGTGCGCAGCGCCGCCGTCCCGACGGCATCACGAAGGAAAGCCGTCTCGATCAACCAGCGGCCTGCGCACGGCGCCAAGCAAGCACGCCCCCTCCCCGAAACCGCGTTACGCCACGATCTGCTGATACAACTCGTCAAAGCAGGTTTCCCAGGTCTGCCTAGGGAACTTCGCGGGAATCTGCGCTTCATATTCCGCGCGCGTGTCCGGCTCCTCGATCAACATCCGGATCACGTCGAACGCCTGCTTGTGATCGTAAGGATCGAACATCAGCTGCGGAAATGGATTGATTTCGGGAAGACTCGCCGTATTCGACGTTGCGCAGACCTTGCCGTAGAACAAGCTCTCCCAAGCGGGCAAGCCCCAACCCTCATAAAACGATGGAAAGACACTAAACAAGCAATCGCTGAACAAGGTCACCAGTTCACGATTCGACACGTCGTGGCGAATTTCCACGAGGTCTGCCGTCAAGGGATCGTTCAAGAACAGGTAGGCGACATCACCGCTCAACCAACCTGGCCGCCCCACGAGAACAAGCTTAGGACATGACGCCCCCAGGTGTTCCGCCAGCCTGCGCCAAACGTAATACAGCAGAATATGATTCTTGCGGATCTCCAATGTCCCTACACATAGAACAAACGGACGAGCGACGCGTGACGGCGAATCCGCTGGCGCCTTACTCACATCGTCGATATCGCCGCCAATCAAAATCACACGAGTATCGGCGTCTGCCTTCAACAAGGCCCGCACGTCGGATGCTGTGCTTTGCGAAATGCACATGAACCGATCGCACACAAGCGGCAACGCGCGAAGAAAGTCCTGCACCCGCCCACCAAATTCACGCGTGAAGAACTGCGGATATTTGATAGCGATCAGATCGTAGACAACAAACTGAATTGCGAAATCCGGACGACAGCGCCTCAGCTCGGCAAGCTGCGCGAAATAGCCGGGATGATCCCAACCTACTGCGGAAAACAGCCCCCGCGCACAGCTGCTCAGTGCATCCGTGAACAATGGTCCGTCAGGTAGCTCAGCCGGATCGAATCTCCGTTCGCCTTTCGCCAAGGCAACGAAATAAGCGAGTTCCTCTGTGACGATGAACTGTTCGCGTGTCGGATGATAGTAAAAGTACCGCAGGCCAGTTTTCTTCAGACTCTCGATGAAGATGTTCTGAGTGACGCGAGGAATACCATGAGGCTTTGGGCCCCAATGGTCAAATACCGATATTTCAATCCAGACAGGTAATGCACTCACCTCTTGCCCCTTTTGCTGCGCACATGCACAAGTACCGCCGCTACTGCTGCATTTTCCGATTTGGCGAACACATGACTCATGCTTCGAAAAAACGCTCGCTCAACCGGACACGCTGTACGTCCGGCCGCCACCCAAGACCTCTTCATACAGGTCCTTGTAAGCTCCACCCAACGCAGGAGCAGAAAACAAGCGCTCGTAACGCGCGCGCGCAGCCTTGCCCATGCGCGCCGATGCATGCTCGTCATCAAGCAACGCATTAACGGCGGCCGCCAACGCACGCGGCGACTCCGGCTCCACGACGAAGCCCGTCACACCATGCTCGTTGACATACGAGGTGCCTGAACCGATTTCGCAACACACCATCGGCTTCCCGAACATTGATGCCTCGACCAACACCATGCCGAACGCCTCCGAACGCAATTGAGATGGCAAAACCAACCCGCGGCACCCTTTCAGGAGCGCCATCTTCTCTTCGTTCGTCACTTGCCCTGCGAATATCACGTTTGACGCCCCAACCGCGGCGGCCAGTGCCTTCAGGCGATTCAACTCGGGACCGGATCCGGCTATGACCAAATCGGCCGGAATAGAAGGCGCGGCTTCGATCAGCGTGTGAAGCCCCTTGTAGTAACGCAGCACGCCCAGCGACAGAAAATACGGCCTGTTGCCCAACGAAAGACGCGCCAGCGTGTCCGGTCCGCACTGCCGTGCAATATCATCAGTCGCATAATCCGCGATGCCGAGCGGAATCACGCGTACCCGATCCGGACGTACGAGCGAGGTCAGGACCGGGCTTGATTGTGCGTAGGCAGGAGACGTTGCGACAACGGCTGACATCGAGCTCAGCATCCAGCGCATCAGCGGCCCGTACACATATCCGAGATACCGTTGCCGGACAACATCAGAGTGGTACGTCATTACCGCCGGCTTGTTCCTCACTCCGGAAAGCCGCAGCACGTCGCCAAACGGCCAAGGGAAATGAAAGTGGAGAACGTCAGCCCAATTCGCCAGTTCGCGAAACCGCCAGAACGCATCCGGTCCACCGATATCGCACGAGGCCGGCGCCATCCACGACTTCGACCGGATCACGTTTCCTTCGGCGAACTGCAATTCGCGCGGCGCCGGCGTGGGCGACAGCGTGAATATTCGCGACTCGACGCCACAGTCCCGCGTGGCGAGGCTGATCTGCCGGATCGCCTCCTGCAATCCCCCCGGTGGATCGGGGAAATACGTACGATAAATATGAAGCGCCTTCAACATGCCCGCCTTTACGCTTCATACATCCACTGCAGGGTTTCCTCGAGCGAGATCGCCTTCAATTCGCCGATCCGGCATCGCAGCTTTTCGTTGCTGCCGCGGAGGTACTTTACCTCCCCCGCGCGCACGAACGCCGGATTGACCTTCACATCGATCTGATAGCCCGCGATTCGCTCGAGGATCGAAATCGCGTCCCGCAAGGTGACCGCGTCGCCTGAGCACACATTGAAAACGTCACCCGCGGGTTTGACGTCGAGCAGGCGCGCATACGCGTCCACAACCGTCCTGACATCGGAGAAATCGCGGGCGACATCGAGATTACCGAGTTCGATTTCACGGGCGCCGCGCTTGAAATGGTCGACGATCTTCGGCAGAAGGAAGTTCACCGACTGACCAATTCCGGTGTAGTTGAACGGGCGCACGAGCGTAATAGGCAAACGCGAAGCCCATAGGCTCGCCATATATTCCATTGCCACCTTGCTCACTGCGTAATCATTTGCGGGCGAAGGAGCAACAGTCTCGACCAAGGGGTCGATGGCAGTGTTGCCATAAATGTTTGCGCTACTGGCCAGCAGAACACAGCGTGGGATGTGACCCGACTCCGCCACGGCTTCCAGCAAGTTGCGCGTGCCGACCACGTTTGTGCGATACATGGCATCCGCATCGCCATGCGCCACGAACGCAATAGCGGCCAGGTGAACCACGTAGTCGGGCTTCACTTCGCGCAACACGTTCGCAAGACCACTCCGGTCCAGCAGGTCGCACTGGTAAATGTGCTCCTCCCCGGAGCACACGCTGTGTGCGATCCCGCTGACGCTGTAACCACGCGTACGCAACAGGTCCGCGAGATACTTACCCGTGAACCCCGCGATTCCCGTTATCAGGACGCTCGGCATGTCAGAACGACTTCCCTTGTTCATTGCGGCGCAGATCCGCCTCCACCATCATCGCGCACAGTTGCTCGAGCGTAGTTTGAGGTTGCCAGCCGAGTTCGAGTTTTGCCTTCTCCGGGTTCCCGATCAGCAGTTCCACTTCAGCCGGGCGATAGTACTTCGGGTTGATGCGCACCACGGTCTTACCCGTCGCCTCGTCGATGCCGATCTCGTGCTCTGCCTCGCCCTTCCACGCGACTTGCATACCGGCCGCCTTGAACGCCATCGTGACGAAATCACGGACCGTCTCGGTGCGATTCGTCGCCAGAACATACGTGTCGGGCTTGTCGGCCTGCAGCATCAACCACATCCCCTCGACATACTCCTTCGCGAAACCCCAATCGCGCTTCGCATCAAGGTTCCCCAGTTCCAGAACGTCGAGCATGCCAAGCTTGATCTTCGCCACCGAGTCCGTGATCTTGCGCGTCACGAACTCGCGGCCACGCAGCGGGGACTCGTGGTTGAACAAAATGCCGCTACATCCAAAGATGCCATAGGATTCGCGATAGTTGATCGTAATCCAGTGTGCATAAAGCTTCGCAACGCCATATGGGCTTCGCGGGTAGAA
Source organism: Burkholderia ubonensis subsp. mesacidophila (assembly GCF_002097715.1). Taxonomy (NCBI): domain Bacteria; kingdom Pseudomonadati; phylum Pseudomonadota; class Betaproteobacteria; order Burkholderiales; family Burkholderiaceae; genus Burkholderia; species Burkholderia ubonensis. The sequence goes on along the minus strand of NZ_CP020737.1, from coordinate 943,620 downwards.
CGGCGTGCTCTCGATTTGCGGCACCGCCTGAACCTTGCCGAACATTTCCGACGTCGATGCCTGATAGAAGCGGATCGCCGGATTGACGATGCGGATAGCTTCAAGCAGGTTCAGCGGCCCGATGCCCGTGATTTCGGCCGTGGTGACAGGTTGGTCGAACGAAACACCGACAAAGCTCTGCGCCGCCAGGTTGTAGACTTCGGTCGCGCCGGTTTGCTGCAACAACCGGATGCTGGCCGACAGGTCGGTCAGATCGTATTCGACGAGATGCAGGTTCGGGTGCTTGTCGATACCGAGTTCTTCGATCCGCCAGAAATTGACCGAGCTCGTACGGCGATACGTGCCGTGTACGACGTAGCCTTTCTCGAGCAAAAGCTCCGCGAGATACGCGCCGTCTTGACCCGTGATGCCGGTAACGATTGCAATCTTTTCCATCTTGTTTCTCACTGTTCAATAAGTTTGTGCAGAATGGTTCGCGCGCACGCGTCCCAAGTGCTTCCGGTGTAGGTCGAGCCAATGAGCTCGTTTTCGGACGCAAGCATTGTTCGGTTGCTCGCCAGCTCAAAAATGTGGCTGGCCCATTCGTCAGGCTTCAAGGGATGTGCAAACCGAACCAGGTTCGGTGCGATTTCTACCATGCTCGAAGTTGACGAGGCAACGCACTGTTTGCCGTATCGCAGGCTCTCAGCTATAGGCAATCCCCAACCTTCATACAAGGAAGGGAACACCGTAAACTGACATTTCCGATACAAATAATCGAGCTCTCCGTCCGAAATATCGGAAAGCACGAAAACCTTGCCTTTGATGGCCGGATCGTGTTGGCATTGAAATTCGAGCGAATTATTCAGCCATCCGGGGCGGCCGACGATGACAAGATTCGGAAGCTCTCTCTTGCCATCGGCATCCAGCAGCCGATACGCGTTCAGGAGTGCCGCATGGTTCTTGCGCAACTCGAGCGTACCAACCGACAAAATGAAATCACCGAGGTAACCGAATTTCTTTTCGACTTCGCCCTCGTCGACGGACTCGAGCGCATCAAGCTCATCCCCGAGTCGGACAACTGCAATCTCCTTCGACTCGGGTGACACCCCGGTCCAGGCATACACGTCCTGCCGAGTAGCCTCGGAAATCGCAAACGACGACTTCACAAGTTCCAGCGTTTCCCGAGTCCAGCTCCCCATGTAGTTGCCGTAACCTTCCGCTTGCTCGTAGAAGTGCGGAAACAAAGAGGGAATCATGTCGTAAAACAACTGATAAAAGTCAACGCCCGAGGCAACCAGCCCACGGACGACGGGGTTGTAGCATGCGAAAGCCCAGTTGGCGCCGCACGAAAATACCCGGTCTCCCGACTCGAATTCAACAACCGCACCAGTTTGACAGGTCTCCAAATCGAAATTGCGAAAGCCCTGCAGCTCCTCGTCTATCGAAATAAAGACAGTCTCGGGATTGACTGCTTTGAACGAATGTGCGAGACGTTCGACGGTCCTGGGAATGCCCGTAGGGCGGCCATGCCATCGAACCATCGTTGAGTAGTCGAAAAATAGTCGTCCCATGGCGCTGCTCATCCGTTGATTACCGTCATATCGGACTGGAGCCCAGTCAACACCTGCTCCGCACTCTGCTTCCAGGATGTGCCTCGGTAGCCATTGACAATACGATTGGTCTCCTCCGACAACTGGGCCGGATTCAGATAAAGCTCTTCAATGTGCCGCGCCCATTGCTCCACTTTCAACGGATGCGCAAAGCGCGTCAATTCGGGGGCAATTTCCGTCATGCTCGAGGTTGACGAAGCCACACACTGCTTCCCGTAGCGCAGGCTCTCCGCGATCGGCAGGCCCCATCCCTCGTAAAGAGCTGGGTATAGCGTAAACATTGCGTTTGCATAGAGATGGTCCAGCTCCATATCGGAGACATCGGACATCACAAAAATGCTGTCAGCAATGACTGGATCGTTTTCGACCTGGAACTTGATCGAGTGATCAAGCCATCCCTGCCGACCGACGATCACCAGTTTTGGCAGGTCGCTCTTCCCCTCGCTCGCAAGCAGGCGATATGCGTTCAATAGCGCAATATGATTCTTGCGACATTCGACCGTACCAACCGACAGCACATACTTTCCCAACCCCAGAATTTCCGGGCGCGGCGCCACCGAGTTCGCAACGTCACGATGGATTTCGTCGCCCAGTCGAATCACTTTTATCTCCGGCGCCGACAAGCCATTCTTTTTCGCAAACTCGATGACGTCGCGCTTCGTGTTTTCCGATATCGCAAATGAAAAATCGGAAAATGACAACGTATCCCGCAACCAGGCACGGTAAATATCCGGAAATCCCGGCCCGAAACAGTAAGGAAATTTATCCGGAATCGTGTCATAAAAGAGAATGGAAACTTTCGCCCCCTCTTCGCGAACCCTCCTCAGGCAATCATTGAATCCCGGAATATCCCAATTTGCGCCAGCCGAGAAAACCACGTCATTCGGCGAAAGGTGCATGCGATCACCCATCGCCTTAGCGGTAGGATCATAGTAGCGCAGCTCCTCCTGCTCCGAGAAACAAACAGGCACGACATCACCATCCAGCTTCAAAAGCTCGGCACCGATCAGGTGCACCACGCGGCTTATGCCCGTGGGATTACCCGCCCATCGCGCCAACGTGGTGTAGTCGAAATAAATTCCCATAATCTACTCAGTTTCCTCGCAACGCTTTCTTCAAGAAATAGCCTTCAATCTTTCCCGGCAAATCACTCAACAGATTTTCCCACTTCAAATCCCGCTCGGCGTTCGGCCGGCCGTAGAATGATTCATTCGCACGCACGGAGTCCATCCCGCCCACCAATTCAGCAGGCGAATCAAACAGAAAGACGCCAGGTTCACCCATGTAATTCTCGAACCCGCGGAACGCATATTTTGAGCCAACAACCGTCTTGCCCGAGAGAAGCGCTTGCGCCGTCTTCAAATTACTCCCACCTCCTCCCCATACCGGCAAAACTACACCAGTCGCGGCAGTAATTGCAGAGTTTATCTCATCCGTTTCAGCGAGGCCCTGAATACTAAAATTAGGCAAATCTGATTCCTTCAGATTATACGTCGCCATCAGTCCCGGCCCCGCATTCCCAAAGACCCAGACCTTGAGCCTGCCGCTCGGCAAATCGTTAACTCCACCTTCAATCAGTGCGTGCAGCCCATCGATATTAGGCGGATGCCAGCTGCCGACAAAAACCCAATTTCGCTCATAATCCTTGAATTTCTGTTGCCAACGCGATTTGGCCGGCGCATCATCGATTCCCTGGTGACCATTTCTGTAAAGCAGAACATCCGTCTCAGGCGCCATCGATTTCAGATACTCGACGTCTTCCTCCGTCACCGCCAACGACAGATCGGCGCGCTTGGCAATGCCACTCTCAATTTCAGCAACACGCGAAAGATTCAACTCGGCATCAGCCTCGTTAAAAATACCCTCATAAACGCCCTTCTTAAGCGCGCACTCGTTATTTTGAGAGCTGTAGATCACAAGAGCATTGCCGATGACGCGATCGCGAAGCATCTCCTCGATCAATGGCCACATAAATGGCTGCTCAAGCATGACAATATCTGGCGAAAATTCCGCCACGGCGCTCATGACGCGCGCCTTCAATTCCGGGCGACTTTCAAGATATTCATTAATGCCCCAATCGGCCAAATACCCATGCTTAACGACTTGCATGCAGGCATCATGATCAAGACATACGTTCAAACCTGCAACCGAATCACCTTGACCGAGCGAAAACGAAAGCGTCTCAACGCGAAATTTTTCTCGAAGCGATTTTCTAATATGAAAAGCTCGCAACTTCCCACCATGATCAGGATGATCAATGGGATACGTTGTAACTTGAAGTATTTTCGCTATCATGATTTACACTCAATCCGAAACCAAAATTATTTCCAATCGCCTCAACCATCCGCCGCCAGAGGGCAACAATGCGCATCGCGTCCTTAAAATTAATGCGCCAACGTGAACATCAAATGATCACGCAGCTCACCAAATTTCACCCCCGCATCCATCCAATAATTTACGGCATCGGCATCCGCCGGCCTACCCAAAATAATCTGATAGGCGAGATTGATTGACTGAGGCGTTATTGCACTTTCCACATCAAGAAGTATTGCAAACACCAGGTGGTTACGTAGATCACGCAAGCTTGCCTTCGATTCCATCCAGTAATTTACTGCCTCTGCGTCGGCCGTTCTGCCCAAGATGATTTCATAGGCAAACTTAATGGACTCCGGAGTGAGTGCATCATCAGATTTGATCGACTCTATCGTCAGCTCACTCTTTAGATCAGGAAAAGTCGCGCAACGCTCTTGCCAGAACTCTACAGTCTTGTCGCTATCAACTTCTCGCCCAAGAAGAATGCGATAAGCCCATCGAATAGCCTCTTTATCGAGCGGATTTCCAGCATTTCTGAGTTCGCCGTGGAATGCCGCCGCGAGGCGCGGAATCTCCGGATACTCTTCAACCCATCGCTGTGCTACCTCGACGTCATCCAACTCTCGTCCAAGAATCAAGCGATATGCCCAGGCAACAGCTTCGAGCGAGGTCTGTTGCTTGAATGGTGGCCGCCCGAATACATATCGCGGCGCAACCTGACGAATAAGTGCCGAGAGCTCCTTGGCCGATTCCGCCCAGTCTGCAAACTCGGGATGAGAACGCGCAACCGCCGAATTTCCGGCGCGCTCACCAACAAGATGCGCAAGATCCCCGGATTTATTGATGTCAAAGTAAAACGGGTAGCTGCCTGCAAACTCGCCAAAAACCGGCAACCGATTTGCGTAGACCGGCCTGCCATAATTCAGTGCCTCTGCGAGTGGCAAACCGAAGCCTTCTGCATGCGACGGGCAAATGACGGCCGTCGCCCGCTCGTACAGCGCTTTTAGTTCGTCATCCGATACATTTGAGCGCCATGATATCGGCCGCCCGCGCTCGATGAGCGAATCGATGCGCGCAATTATCTCATCTGCACCGGCCCCGCGCTTCCCCACCAGCACAAGCTGTATGTCGTCGTTACGCGACCAGACCGCCTCGAATTCGTCGAGCAATCGCATGATGCCCTTGCGGGGCTCCAGCGTTCCAACGGTCAACATATAGGCTGCGGGAGTGCCAACATCAACGCGCGCCGCCCCTGCTACGTCAGGTCGCAAACCCGGGGCCAATGTAAATATGCCAGTGTGTGGCACAGCTTTTCCGCCCGAGTTCTCTTCAAGATACTTCCGCAAATCGGCTTGCGTCGCCCGCGAAATGCATGGCAGAAGATCCGCGTTCTCGATTACAGCATCAAGTGCATGGCGAAAACCATCAATATCATTCGACTCAAAAAAATGCGGATACATGAGCGGAATAAGATCATACACGACGCTAACGATTGTCGCGCCGCGACCACGGATAAACGGCAACCATTCCGTCATGCCCATGGACCAAAAAGCATCCGCACACAAATAAATATCCCGATAACCAAACGAGATTTTCGAGCAGGATGGATCTGCGCGACCGGCCTCCGCCATCTTCAGCGCATCATCCAATCGATAGTACCAGTCAAACTGATGACAGATCGGCACAAACTCGACCGCGAGCTCACGCTCGAATATATCTTTCTGCTCGAGCAAGCCACGCACCACGCGCTGAACCCCCGTGTTCAGTCCGCTACGGATCGTAGACGTGCAGTCGAAATATATCTTCGGATCGTTATTCATTACAGTCATGACGCCCGCGTGCGCCCCGCAATATCAATTTCGCTCCGATAGACTTCGCGAAGATCATTCGCGATTGCTCGCCACGTAAAGCGTTGTCCAATTCGGTTCTTGAGCTCGAAACTGCCGCTCGATTGAAGTGCCCGATCGATAGCCTCTGCAATTGACTGAGTGGAGTCCGGAGCAACGTACTCGGCCTGATCATCAAAATACTCGGTAGTAGACCCGACATTTGTGATCACAATCTTCGCGCCGGTTGCCGCGGCTTCAAGCGCCGCAATACTGGGGGTCTCAAGCGTGCTGGGCATTACGAACGCCTCGCAACCTGCATATGCAGAATGCAACAGAGGTGATCCATACGGCAGTTCGCCAGCAAATATAAGTTGATCGCCCGCGAGCCTGAAGCATTCGTCGCGATAAGCTTCATCACGAGCCAATCCAATGACAACAAGCTTCAAATCCGGAAACCGCTTAACCGCTTCGATAAGTCGAAGCTGGTTCTTCCGCGGCTCGATGTTCGCCACGTTCAGCAGATAGCGCTGATTCTCGAGACCATATCGAGATCTGAAATCGCGGCCATCAGCCGATCCCAGGAAAAGATCCTCGACACCGTTGTAGACGACCGAAAAGCGCTCAAGCGGCAACTCGTAAACACGCGCAAGGCTCTCGGCCTCCAATTTCGAATTGACGACCACGCGATCAGCAATTGCCAGGAGTCGCTTAATCTCGTCGTGCGGATACCAATATTTCGTCTCTTCGGTAACCCAAAGGTTCGGGCTGATCACGAGCCGCAACCCTTGTTTCTTTGCGTGCTCACACAGCTGAAACGACCCCGGCATCACCGAAAAAAAGTGAAATACATCGTGCTTTCGAAATTCCGGCTTCCATTGGTCGAAAAGATTGACCGAAACGCCGAGCGCACGCAGGTGCTCGTAATAGGCACATAGCTGGCGTTCCCCGCCACCGGGACAATCAAAGGACCAAGGATAGCTTCCGATCAGAATTCTCAAGATTCCCACTCGCTACAGATAGATTTCCTAACAATCGAGCAATATGCTCTCGTCACTATGACTCGGGACGGATATCCGCGCCGCAAAGTATCCGTCATGCATCAGAGCCACCGGCACGATGCGAAAGACAATCTACTGCTGATTCCAAATCGTATGCATCAACCAATCTCGCCCCGTCACGCCCGATGCATCGTCCGACAATAGAAACGCGACCAGGTTAGCCACTTCAATTGGGGTATTGAAGCGCTTCAATTCGAGTGGGGCACACGTATCCCTGTAGAACTGCTCCGAGTCCATATCAAGTTCGGCAGCCATACGATCGACATCCTTGAACGACATCTCCGTACCGACCCAACCGGGACAGACCGCATTGACCGTCACGCCCTCCGCCCCAAGCTCCTTCGCCCAGCATTTCGTCATGCCAATCAGCCCAAATTTGGACGCGCAGTAGGCCGAATACCCTGCCCGCCCTTCCTGACCGAGTTGCGAGGCAATGTTGACGATCCGGCCAGGGCGGCTCAAATGCGGCAGCAACCCTCTTGTCAGAAGATACGGACCAGTCAGATTGGTGCTCAGCACCTCCTTTAACGGATCGTCACCTTTATCAAGAATGCCAAACGTCTTGCAAATGCCGGCATTGTTCACAATACCCCAAAGCGGCTCCTGCCAACCGGCCACAAACTGATCGATCTCTTGGCTGCTCGCTAGGTCAACCGCGAAAACGCTCGCCCCCGATTCTTTCACGAAATCAGCTCGCCGCAGCTCGTCAGCCGACACCTCGCTGCTGACCATGAGATCGAGGTCGTATTGCTTGAGTGCCAGCACCTCGGCGATTGCACGACCGATGCCACGACTTGCCCCGGTTACGATGACGCGCTTGCGCATTAGTCAACACTCCAGAAAGATTCAGTGTCTCGCATTCTGCCGACGGCCGCCATCAGTTGCTGGGCGGAGTCCGGCCAGGAAAGCACCTCCATGCCGTCAGGCAACAGACATTGCCCCGAATTCCGCTTGGCAAGCCACTCGACAAGCAAGGCCTTCAGGTCCTCGCTCGACTCGCCAGAAAAGTAGGTTGCTGCGTTGCGGCAGATTTCCCGAAATACCGGGATGTCGCGAACGATCAGAGGCAGCTTGAAATGCGCCGCTTCGACGAGCGGCAGGCCAAAGCCCTCTGCCAACGAAAGCGCGAACAGGGCGGACGACGCCATGTAGACCTGTCGCAGGTACTCGTCGCTAATGCCATCCAGCCAGAACAGCCGCCTGTTCAAGTTCGGATGCCGCTTTATGCGTTCTGTCAGATGTTCGACCTTCCAGCCAGCCCTGCCGACGAACACAAGCTTCACGTCTCGTCCGTCGGCCCACAGCTTCTCGATTGCATCGAGTGCCAGTTCATGCCCCTTTCTCGGCTCCAGCGTGCCGACCATGAGAAAGGTCGTCGACGATTTGAGCTGCGCCAGGACGTCCTGTGCGTTGGTGGGCAATCCGTGCGAAGGGAGACTCTCAGTGATGTCCGAACCGAGATGGAAATACTCAAGCTTGGGCTGATCTCGTCGCGTCGGAGGAAACCGCTCCAACCATGAGATGACGTCCTTACGTACGGCGTCGGAGATGCAAATCATGCCGTCGCTTTCCTCTCTGACGCACTCAAACCAGAAATCGAATAGCTTGAGATAGTCGTTCCCTTCGAACCACGCGTTGGTTCCTTCGAACCACTCCGGATACATCAACGGAATGAGGTCGTACACAACGAAATACACGCCGACTCCATGCGCACGGAATCGGACGAGTTCCTGACGCAGCGAAGGCGTGATGTTGTACGCAAGATCAACGCTGAGAAAAATATCGCCCTTCGCCGGTTCGATCGCAATTTCAACAGACGGATCGAGATTCCCCGCCAGTTGACGCTCGGCTAGTGCGGTGGCAGTTACGAAATGGCCCTTTGCCCCGTCCCCTCGCACCGGAATGACCTTCCAGTCCGCAGGCGTTTTTTGCCTCAACGCATGAAGCAACGCACGCGTGACACGCTGGATGCCGGTCCCTTTGTCAAACCCGGCCAGTTCGGTCACGTCGAAGAATAAACGGTGGCGCATGAACTTCAATCTCAAAATAAACAGACACCGCCGCTCGACATGAGCGGCGGTGCAAACAAACAGCCAACACGAGTATTCGTGAGCCATGCAGCCTCAGATGAGGCTGCCCGCCACAAACCCCGCTACGCTCCGATCAACTGACCCGCAGGGCGTCGCGCTGTCCTTGGCGACGGTTCCTTTCGATCGCCTCAAATATGACCGATTGCTCGATGTAATGCCCGAAGTTCCCGTTGTTGGTCGGCGCCATGACGCCTGCCGTACGCACAAGGCCCATGTAGGCCTTTCCACTGAGGAAGTGCTTGTCGTAGCGAATCTTTTCCCACAGATCGGACAGCGAAAATGCTTCGGGCACTGTCGTCGGCAGACCAACTCTGCTAAACACGTCGTAGTGCATCGCAACGGTTTCCTCGTCCGACAGTCCAAGCAGTAGCGCGACTTCCGCGGAAACACACATGCCGATCGAGATCGCCTCGCCGTGGTACACCTCCCCCTCCGAGAGGTGCTCGACCGCATGACCGATCGCATGGCCGTATTGCTTCAGCGTTTCATCGTAATCCGAATCAAGATCGCCGCTCATCACCTCGAGTTTCAGTTCGATCGATTTCGTCACGACCTCGGATAGGAAGTCCGGATCGACGAGATGCTCGCTGTTCGAACAGATGTAATCGAGGAATTTCGTATCCTGGCAAATCGCGTGCTTGATCGCCTCGGCCAGCCCGTCCCGAATGAGACGAACGTCCAGCGTACGCAACACCAGCGGGTCGACCACAATCTTGGAGGCCGGGTAATAGCTCCCGATCAGGTTCTTGCCGTGGTCGTAATTGATCGCCTGCTTGAAATCGATGGCCGCGTCGACCTGCGACAGCAGACTGGTCGGGAAATGCACAAGACCGATACCACGGTAAAGCGTCGAAGCCAAGAAACCCGCGAGGTTGTTCACCACCCCACCGCCGAGACTGAAGATCACCGAATATTTGTCGAAACCGTAATCGAGTGCCTTCTCGACCAGTTGCGAGTACCACTTGAAGCTCTTCGATCCTTCGCTTGCGGGAACGACCAACGTACGTACCGAACGGCCCGAACGCTCGATACATTCCAGCACGCGACGCAGGTAAAGTTTCTCCACATTTTTGTCGGTTACCAACAGGTGTTTCGACTCCTTTCGGATATGGTCGAAAATCCCCATCGTATCCAGATGGCGGAGGGCATCTTTCTTCACGATGACTTCGCTTTCCAGCTTGCGATCAGCATGGAAGTTGAAGGTTCGCGGTACTGTATGTTCGCTCATATATTTCCAAAGGACCACTCAACGTGTCGCAATGAGTATCGAATTGGCTCAGGCTCGCACGCGCAGCACGCGAACCAGAGGCTCGAGGCATTGCGGCATCAGGTACTGGTTGTGGACGTTGCGCTGCAGTTGCGGCGAGACCGGTGTCTCGAGAGCAGCCTTGACCCCCGCCTGAATCGAAGCCGGCGACATTGGATCGACCTGATGCGCCAGTTCACCGAAATGCTCCTGCGTCCACGGCCCCTCTGAGAGAACCATCGGCACGCGCGCCAGCGCAGCTTCAAACGCAGAGAAGCCGGCGGGTTCGAGCGAAACTTCAATGAACGCCTTACAGCCTCGCAAGGCCGACCGCAAAATCTCCGACTTCGGCTGTATATACGGCAAGAATTTGAAGTGCGATGGAGCCGCCCTCACGCATGCTTCGTAGTAAGCACGGTCACGATAGTCCCCGACGAACACGAGGGGAATCTTCGAGTCACGCAGCGCGTGGATTGCCGCCAATTGATTCTTGCGTTCTTCGATGATCCCAACCGACAGCAGGTATTCGTCGAGCTTGTAGGTATCCTTGAACAACTGCCCGTCGACCAGCTCCTCGAAACACGAATCGACGCCCCACCGGCAGTACGCCACTTTCGCTTCGTCTAGCGAAACGTGCTGCGCAACGTTCGCGTACTCAGATTTCGACTTGAATACAACCACGTCGGCGAGGTCGAAGAACGCCGCGACCGAGTCCTTCTCGCCCTGCGCCGGCGCTTTCGACCACCATACTGCAGGCATCAGGACCAGCTTCTTGCCGGCCGCTTTCACTTCGCGGACGAATTCCATACCCGTCGGCACAACCGAGTAATGCAGGACGACATCGTACCGATTGAGCGGCTGGCAGCCCGGGCCGTAAAGATCCGCGCGAACGCCAAGTTGCCGCAGATTCGCCAGCAGATCTACCAGTTCAAGCTCTCCACCGCCGCGATGCAGAAATGCCGCGGGATAGGTCGTGATCAAGACACGCGAATCGCTCATTCAACACTCCAGTTTAATGTTCGGAAGCAACCGGTTGCGGCCGCTCCCGGCCGGCCTGCCGCCACACGTGATTCAGCATTTTAACGGTTCGGGCTTCCCAAGTATTGTCGCCCACGCCGGCCCGCGCCTCTGCCGGCGTCAGTTTGCCGCGTTGCAATTGCCGCTCGATCGCCTCCACGAAGCGCTCGGGCGTGTCGCCGACGTCCAGTCCATCCAGCCGCTCACGGGTAAAATCCAGCGGGGTCGAAACTACCGGCAACCCTGCTGCCAAATACTCAAAAAACTTCATCGGGAACATCGAACGCGTGTAGTCGTTCAGCAGGGTCGGCAGCAACCCGACGTCCATGCCTCGCAGGTAGTCGGGCAACTCTTCATAGCGCCGATACCCCAGGAAATGCACGTTCGGCAATCGCTTAAGTTGTGTGATCAGTTCGCTGCGCTGCCCTTCCCGCTCCTCTCCGATGAAGATCCATTGCCAATCCGGCCGTGCACGCGCGGCGGCCAGAACAAGCGGGAAATCGACCTTGAAATCGGACAAGACACCGTGGTACACGAGCCTCACGCCGGAAATGTCGGCCACGGCGCGTGGCAATGGTCCGGGCTCCAACGCTCTCCCGAAATGGTCGGCATCGACAACGTTGGAGAAGAAGTGCGTATTCGGATTAAATGGCAAGCACTGGTCTCGCAACGCGACAGCCGTTGTGAATACCGAATCGCACTGCTTGAGCAGGTCTTGCTGCGCGCTGCGGAAGGCCGGGACATCCACCCCCGGAATAGCAGCGAGATCGTCCACGCAGTGATAGACGAGTGCGCCGCTTTCCAGATCTCGAACGGCATCGAGCATGAATGGGTGGTAAGTCCAAACAATCGGCTGCTGAAACGAGCGCCGGCGCGCAAACCGGGCGATGCTCCACCGCAGCAACGTCTGGTTGAAGCGACGCACCAACGGCCAATGGTGCTTTGCCGGAATCATCAGCGGCGAAAGCACCCAGACATTGGACTCCCGCTGCGGCGGCGCAACGAAATTGGAGCGCACGCCTTGCCACAGACGGCGCCAGATGCGCCCCCAGTCCTTGCCGCTTGTGAGCTTTGGCGAGCGCAAGCCTACGCTCTCAACATACAGCACGCGCCAGCCACTCTTCGCGAGCACTCGCGCGGTATGCTGCTTGTTCGTCCAGTATGGCTCGTCCCAGTCGGCTGTCGAAAAAAGCACGCAATCGCCACGCGAGCCAGGCCACCCTTTCACTTCAGCCACCAGACACCTCCTGTGGCTGGCCAAGCAGGCTCGCGACGATACGCTGCGACGCCCGGCCGTCTCCATACGGGTTCGGGCGATTGCGCAGCGTCCCGCGTCGTGCCGCGTCATCGAGCCACGACGACGCTGCCGCCTCGATCCGATCGGCAGCCTGTCCGGCCAACGTGGCGAATCCTGCTTCGACGCCCTCCCCTCGCTCGGTGTGATTGCGCATCACGACCACCGGAACACCAAAGCTCGGCGCCTCTTCCTGGATACCACCGGAATCGCTGATGACAAGCGCGCTGCGGCTGATCAGATAAAGGCTGGACGGATAGTCGACGGGCTCAATCAATGCGAGATTCCGCACCCCCGCCAGCTCGCGCATGACGGGCTCCCGAATCGAAGGATTAAGATGAACCGGGAAAATCCATTGGTACTGCGTGTAACGTTCGCACAAGCGCCGCAGAACCTGGCAGATGCCCAACAGGGTATCGCCGAAGTTCTCACGACGGTGACAAGTCACCAGAACGAATGGTCGCGTCACATCGCACGACTCAGGCAAATGGAGGGATGCGGGCGCATCGAGCCATTCATGTTTCGCCAGTGCAATCGCATCCACGACCGTATTACCGGTCACAACGACGGACGCGTCGTCGATCCCCTCGCGCAGCAGGTTCCGGCGGGCGGATTCGGTCGGGGCAAAGTGGCGGGTCGCGATCCGCCCCAGCAAGCTGCGGTTGGCCTCTTCGGGAAATGGGCTGGAAAGATCGCCGGTTCGAAGCCCCGCTTCGACGTGACCGACCGCGATACCGCGATGAAATGCAGCGAGGCCGGCACACAGCGCAGTCGTCGTATCCCCTTGTACAAGCACCCAGTCCGGCTTCTCTCGCGCGAGAACGCCATCCATCTCGGTCAGGATGCGTGCCGACAGGACGTTCAACGACTGCCCAGGGCTCATCGTATCAACGCCGACGTCCGGTTCGATGCCGAAATAGGCAAGCGCCTGGGCCAGCATCTCCCGGTGCTGGCCGCTCGTGCAGACGACTACATCGACGTTGCCACGCAATGCCGCGACGACGGGCGCCAGCTTGATCACTTCGGGCCGCGTGCCCATTATGACCATGACTTTCATCGCAGCCGCCCGCTATCGGTGACCTCAAGAAGCTCGCCACGATATTCGACCGCAAGCGGAAGCGGCGCTGTGGCGCCACGCATCGACGTCACGACATAAGTGTCGCCGTCCTCGGTCAGGTCATGCATCGACTTTGCAAGCAGGAAATCCATTGCGACTTCTTCGTTGATGAAGAGCGGACGTTTGGCGCGAGCGCGCATGTAGCGAACGAATTCCACGTGCGCCGAGATACGTTCGTCCTCGGTCCGCCAGCCGTACTGATATCGTTCGGAAAACGGATGATCAAGATAGCCGAACAGCGTCTTCGTCTCATAGGCGAGGTCGAATGCAGCCTTGAACACGGCGAACGGATCGCCCTCCGCCAGCATGCAATCGCCGTGAAGCATACATTGCTGGCTATGTCCTACGAACCCCTCCGGCATCCCAGCCAGGATGCCGCCGCGGGCCAACAGGAACTCCGGATCGTTTCGGATGATTCCGCCGATACATCCGGCATAACCCGCATCGGCCAACCCCTCGAGCGCATAGTGCGGCGTTTGGTGAAACGGAGATACCGCGTATCGCACCGGTCGAGCAATGACCGACTCAAGCAGGTGCGCGGATTCACGACCTTCCGCAAGCGCGGCCGCGTAGCTCCCCCCCCAGTTTGGCGCGTGCGTCGCTGTGTGGGAAAGTATCGCCGCGCTCGGATCGGCGGCCAACTCCTTCAGGATCACGTGATGCGTCGTATTCCCGAGGTTGGCGGTATGCACCGCCAGCGAAAACGGCACCCCAAGTCGGCGATACGCGTCCCAAAGCGGGCGGGCGGATTCGACGTCCTCGTCGCAATCAAGTCGCGAGGTAATCACGGCGTCATAGCCCCATGGGACTTCGCTCAACACGGGTTGACAGTGCAATTCACCTGCCCTGTAACCCGACAGGAAGTTCTCGACGACGCGCCATTCGAACGAATCACAAGGGCCGACCGGCCGATTGACCCACAGCACGCTCGTCGCTTCGTCGTCCCACAAGGCTGCATACGCAAACCGGCAGTCTTGCTCGATATACACGGACGCGAGCCGAGCGGACTCCGGGACATCCAGCGGAGCGCCGACCGACCAGATTGAATCATCCGATCGAATCGCGCCAAAACCCAGGTTGTTCCACTCATCAGTGAAATCGAAACGCTCGAATGGCCGCACCCACTCCCGCCCGCCGAGGGAAGCGACGAGCGTCGTATAACGCACCGTTGCGCTACTCTGGCTGGTGCAGCGGCTTGCCGCCGGCGCACTGCGTGCTGCGTCGGCGAAACCTTCCACATGCTCAATCTGTCGACAATTCAGACGAGTTGCGAGCGCATGCGGCATTCGCCCAAACACAAGCAATTTGCGTCCAGGCGTCCCAAGCCAACTGATCAAAGCGTTGGCAAACTCATCTGGCACGTCGACAGCAACCAGCACCGATGCAGAGCAGGTGCTCAGCACGCTAAGACCAAGTGCGCGCGCTTGCCCCAACCCGACGGAACGATGCAGCGACGCCAACACCAATCGCCCCGCAACCGCCGAGCTAGCTGAATAGATAACGCCGATCATGCAGTCACCACATGGCGGAATTTGGCACGGCTCCCTACCCGCACCAGCGCATCATGACCGACATACTCGATTGCGAATGCGTCACCCCAATAGCCGCGCAGCTTGCGTGTCGTGTCCTCTTCGGCCGCCCACGGCTCAAGCACGATGCGCAGCGTAGGCGGTACGGTACGTAGATCGATCTGAAACTCCTGAATGCCACCGACCCGGTGATCGAGCATGTCCTGAATGTGATGCGTTGCATGAGCAACGCCGTTGATCGGTACGACGTCGTGAATCCGGCCAACCACGTCGGCCAGATACATTGCGCCATTGCGCTCTTCGACACGAGCGAGATCACCCGTTGCATAGCGAATCAACGGCATGAGGTGATTGCGGAATCCCGTGAATACCAGCTCGCTGGCGCCGTCTGCTTCCGCATCGAGTTGGCGACTCTCGGGCCACCCTTCCGATTCGAGAATCTGAAATCCTGCGTCGTGGCCGTCGAGTTCGTACGCCATCACTCCGAGTTCGGCGAGACCGTAGCGGTTGATCACGCGGCACCGCAGCGCACGCTCGATGATCAAGCGCGCCTGGGGCTCAAGCAATTCGCCGCTCGACTCGAAAACTTCGAATGCCTTGCCGCTCCCGTATTTCCTTTCGACGTAACATGCGAGCGCATACATGGTCGATGGATGCCCGTGCGCGAGAAATGGCCGCCGCGCCTTGAGCGTTTGCCAAATCTCCTCGAGACCTTTGTCGTCGATGCTGTCAAAGAAGATGTTGCTTCGATTCATCGCGAAGCATTTAAAGTCTTCGCGGGATGGCCAATTCGGAGCGGCCTCGCCAGGGAAGCGACAGGCAAAATGCAACTCTGGCCGGTAGCCGCGCTTGCCGATCCGTTGACGCGCGTAGAACGTCACGGCCGACGAATAATCAGCAGCCTCCTGGTCGTAGTAAATCGTGCACGAGAGGCCGGTGGACCCCCCCGTCTTGCACGCATGATGCCGCACCGCTTCCAGTGGCTTTGAAAGCAGACGCGCCCCCTGTTCTCGTATGATGTCTTTGGTCAGATACGGTAAAGACTCGAGATAGCGCGGATCCAGGCCGGCTTTCAGCGGATCGAAATTCCTTTCGCGGAAAAGATCTCGGTAGTAAGGCACATGCTCGCCGGCGAACTGCAGGATCTGCACCAAACGATCGAGCGCAATCCGCCTGCGTTGCTCGACCGGCAGTGCATAGTGCCGGTGCAATTCCGTGACCTTGGGACGGACGTTGCGCTTTTCGCGACTCTCCGCGATCGGGTATGCGATATACGCTCCCGCGGCACCTTTCAGAAAGCGAAAGGGCTGGTGCCTGAACAACGACCCGCCATAGCGAATCAAAGGATGGTCTGAACGCATGTTTGATGCCTTTCCCGGCTCACCGGGTGAGCCGCCGTTTGATATTCGATCGCCTGCGGCGGAGGAGCGCTTTCAGGAAAGCGACGACGCGGTGGGCGGTGCTTGTACCGCGGGTGTGATCGGCTCGTCCGCCACGATCTTCCCGTGCTCGAGGCTGATTTTTCGGGTGCACACGCGCGCGACCAACGTCGGATCATGGGTCGCGATCACGACAATGGATGCATTCCCCACCAAGGTTTCAAGACGTCGCGCAGCCTTGGCGCTGAACTCGGCGTCGCCGACGCTGAGCCACTCGTCCATGATCAGAATGTCGGCCTCGACACTCGTCGAGATCGCGAACGCCAGGCGCAGCATCATCCCGCTCGAATAAGTCCGGACCGGCAGGTTCAAGTACTCTCCGAGGTCGCTGAAATCAGCAATTTCGTCGATCTTGCTGCGAATTCTGCTTGGCGACAGGCCGTCAAGAATGCCACGCAGGTAGATATTTTCGAACCCGGTGGCATCCGGATCGAGCCCCATGGACACGTCCAGCAGCGAGGCAACCCTACCGTGCACCTTCAGCTTGCCTCGGACCGGCTCGTAGACCCCGGACAGCGTACGTAACAGCGTAGTCTTTCCGGAGCCGTTATGCCCGACAAGGCCAACACGCGCACCGTCGGTGAACTCGAAACTCAGGTCATCGAGTGCGCGAACGATCGTATGTTTTCCCGCATCCTGACCGATGCGACCACCGGTCGTCAGATTCAGTACCGCTTTCTTCAGTGAGCGATGGGAATTTTCGTAAATAGGGAATTCGACAAATATTCCCTCTGCAACAATAGATGAACTCACGGTATCAAAGCCAGTATGGAACCCGATTACGGGTGCGTCGCATCAGGAATTGCGAAAATGCAAGCCCTGCGACAAGCATTGCCACCGACCACACCCAGGATTCCCAATGTATCGGTCGACCGGTAATCGGCGCACGCACAATTTCCATCAAGTGATAGAGCGGATTGTATTCAGCCACCCAGGCGCGCTCCTTCAGAATTTCAGGAGACCACATCACCGGCGTGAAAAAAAACACCACTTGAATCAAATTGGTAACGATCGGCGGAATATCGCGAAAACGGGCACACAATATCCCGAGCGTTACACTGATCCATACTCCGTGCAGCAGCAGCAGAAACAATCCAAGCGGCACCAACAGAAATTCCCATGTGGGCCAGTGTCCGAATGCGATCAGCAACACCACGACGACCGGGAAACTGTGAAGCATGATCACGAAGTTGCGCCATACGATACGACATGCATGAATCGTAAGCGGAATCCGTATCTGCTTGATCATGAAGGCGGAACCAATGAAAGCGTTACACCCCTCATTCGCGACGGTCGCCAAGTACTGCCAGAGAACCAGCCCTACCGCCAGATACGGCAGGTAGTCCTTGATCTCCTGGTGCAGGAGGGTCGAGTACAGTGCGCCAAGCACGACGACCATGATCGCCGTGCTGAGCGTAAACCAGAACGGCCCTATCACCGACCGGCGATATCGCTGGCGAATGTCATGCCACCCCAAGGTTCCCCACACGCGCGCCGACTTCACGCCAACGAGAATGTCGTCGCGTCCGCTGTGAGAGCCAAGGTCGCTGCCTCCGCGGTCGATTGCCGCAGCTTCAGCGCTGTTAAGCACGCCCATAGACATCCTCGAATCTGACGATATCGTCCTCGCCGAGATACTCCCCGCTCTGCACCTCGATCATCACGAGATCGACGACGCCAGGATTTTCGAGACGATGCTTGTGTCCAGCCGGAATGTACGTCGATTCGTTCGTCGAAACGAACAGTTCCCGATCACCATTCACGACTTTCGCCATTCCGCTCACGACAATCCAGTGCTCGCTGCGATGGTGATGCATCTGCAGGCTCAGGCTTGCGCCAGGCTTGACCTCGATGCGCTTGATTTTGAAACGGGCACCTTCTTCCAGCACCGTATACGTCCCCCACGGACGATGAACAGTACGATGCAATTTATGCGCCTCGTGACCGCGCGCCTTCAATTCCGAATAGATGTGCCGTACGTCCTGCGCCCGATCGCGGTTGACGACAAGCAGCGCGTCCGGCGTATCGATCACGATCAGATTATCAACGCCAACCGCGCCGATAATTCTGTCGTTGCTCATCAGGTAGCAATTTCCGACATCGTGCAGCAACGCTTCGCCCTCAACCCGATTGCCGTTGCCGTCCGGCTTGCAAAGCTCGCTAATGGCGGCCCACGATCCGATGTCGCTCCACCCGATCGTGCACGGGACGACAGCAACGTTTGTCGATTTTTCCATGACCGCATAGTCAATGGAGTCATCCGGTACGGCACCAAAGCGCTTGGGTTCCAGTTGAACCTGTGTCCAGCCGTGTCCTTCCGAAATACGGGACGCCTCGATGCACGCCTGAGTGGCCCGCAAGATCTCCGGACAATGCGCTTCCAGTTCGCGCAACATGGCGCCGGCCGTAAAACAGAAGAGCCCCGAGTTCCAGAGGAACCGTCCGGATTCCACGTATTCTCGAGCTGTTGCAAGTGCCGGCTTCTCGACAAACCGCAACACCTTGTTACCGTCGGCTTCGATGTAGCCATACCCGGTTTCGGGCGTTTCGGGACGGATACCAAACGTGACGATCTTGCCCTGCTCGGCCAACTTGACGGCCTCGTCGACGGCCTTGGCGAATGCGTCCTGATCGGAGATCAAGTGGTCCGCAGCCAAAACAAGCATCGTTGCGTCAGGGCCGGACACCTGTGCTATGTGCGAGGCCGCCGCAGCAATTGCTGCCGCCGTATTGCGGCCGAACGGCTCACAGATGAACGACGTTGCAACGTTGCCTGTATTGACCTCCCGAAATTCGTCTTCCGCCTTGAAGTACAGGTCCCGGTTCGTCACCGTGAGGACCTGCTCGACGCCCGGCAAGCCAGTCGCGCGAAGGAAAGCCTTCTGCAGGAGACTCTGCCCGTCAGAAAGGCGAATGAAGGGCTTGGGATGCATTTCTCGCGACACCGGCCACAACCGCGAACCAGCACCGCCACACAGGATGATCGGGATTAAACTCACAAATTCCTCGCTGCACAAACTTTACTGAAAGGTTGTCGATCATCCTGCGCCGCCCCTGCGGCTACGCCCGGATCAGTGCTTGCTGATCGAAGCGGGACAATCCTGTACACCCTTAAAAATGGGGCACTATCTGAGACTGTTGTGAACAAATTTTAGCGTATGACGCCGCCCCTGAATATTGCCCCCTCGGATTCTAGACACACTTTTGCCACGTGCGCCCCGTAGGGAGTGCTACGAATTGCAACGGGTGAAAGAGGATTTTTCAGTACCAGACTCGATCAGTTCGCCGCGCTACCGCGAAACATGTCATCCAGCACGAGCCCAAGCGCCTGATCCCAGGAGGGTCGAGCGAGTTCGAACGCAGCATCGAACCGGCTACAGTCGAGAACCGAATACGCTGGTCGCCGCGCCGCTCTCGTCAGGTCTGACGAAGTGATCTCGTCAACGCGGGTTGCGCGCAAGTCGTGAACACCCCGCGCCCTCATTCCACTGACGATCGCCTGTGCGAATCCGTGCCAGGTCGTTTCGCCTCGCAATGTCAGATGGTACAGCCCGAGCTTTGACAGGTCGCCGCTACTGCGCAACTGAATGACAGTTCGCAGCGCCTGTACACTCAGGTCGCCAAGAACGCGTACCGCTGTAGGCGTGCCATGCTGGTCGGCAACGACACGCAATATTTCTTGCTCGCACGCCGCTTTCGCGATCGCTCGCAGAAAATTGCGCCCACTGGTGCCGTAAACCCACGAGGTCCTGAACACGAGCCAGTCAGCGCCGGCATCGGCGATGGCCTGCTCGCCTGCAAGCTTGCTTCGCCCATAGGCCGTTTGCGGGTCCGGCCGAACGTCCTCTCGATAGGGCACTTCCGCCAGACCATCAAAGACATAGTCCGTGGAATAGTGCAGCAACAATGCGTTCAGCGTCCTTGCCGCAATAGCCAGTTCACCCACCGCGGCTGCATTGACCGTTGCCGCCAACTCGTGATGCGTTTCCGCGTCGTCGACCGCGGTGTATGCCGCCGCGTTGACGATCACGTCGGGACGAATCGCCGCGATCGCCGGCCCGATCGTCAATGGGGAACTCAAATCAAGAGTCTGCCGATCAACTGCGAACACCTCACCCAACGGCAGCAGCGATCGTTGCAGTTCCCAGCCCAGTTGCCCACGCTTTCCGATCAGCAGGATCCTCATGCATACACCTCCGCGTCAACCAACCGCACACCCGCCGCATCCTTGACGGCAAGAACAGGTGGCGTGTCGAGAGGCCATGTGATGCCTACATCGGGGTCATTCCATTGCAGACAGCGCTCGTATTCCGGATACCAAAAGTCCGTCGTCTTGTACAGAAACTCGCAAGAGGCCGTAAGTGTCAGAAATCCATGTGCGAAGCCTGCCGGCACCCAAAGCTGCCTGTGGTTGTCCGCGGACAGGTGCAACCCTACCCATTTGCCGAAGGTCGGTGAACGCTTGCGAATATCGACCGCGACGTCAAACACTTCACCCTGGATGACGCGAACCAGCTTTCCCTGCGCATGCCGGATTTGATAGTGAAGACCGCGAAGCACCCCCCTCTCCGATCTCGAGTGATTGTCCTGCACGAACTCGACGCCCGGAGCGACTTGCTCCGCGAACTCGCGCGCGTTGAAGCTTTCGTAGAAATACCCACGCGCGTCGCCGAATACCTTCGGCTCGATGATCTTGACTTCCGGCAGCGCCGTCGCGGTTACTTGGATTGCCATGCGACCTGGTCCGAAAGAATGTGTTCGAGATAGCGCCCGTAGCTGTTCTTTGCGAGCGGCACCGCAAGCTTGCGCAACTGATCCGCGTCGATCCACTGCCTGCGATACGCGATCTCCTCGGGGCAGGCAACGACGAGCCCCTGCCGCTTCTGCAACGTTGCGATGAACGTCGCGGCATCGATCAGCGAATCGTGCGTGCCGGTATCGAGCCATGCATAGCCGCGCCCCATGATCTCGACGTCGAGCTTGCCGTCGGCGAGATAGCGCGAATTCACGTCGGTGATCTCGAACTCGCCGCGCGCGGACGGCTGGATATCGGCGGCGATGTCGCACACCCGGTTGTCGTAGAAGTACAGGCCCGTCACCGCATAGTTCGAGCGCGGCACGACCGGCTTTTCCTCGATCGACAGCGCGTGAAATTCCTTGTCGAATTCGACGACGCCGTAACGCTCGGGATCGTTCACGTGATACGCGAACACCGTCGCGCCCGACTCCTTCGCGTTCGCACGCTCCAGCTGCTTCGCGAGATCGTGCCCGTAGAAGATGTTGTCGCCGAGAATCAACGCCGACGGATCGTTGCCGACGAAATCCCTGCCGATGATGAACGCCTGCGCGAGCCCGTCCGGTGACGGCTGCACCGCGTAGCGGATATTCATCCCCCACTGGCTGCCGTCGCCGAGCATCGCCTCGAAGCGCGGCGTATCCTGCGGCGTCGAAATGATGAGTACGTCGCGGATCCCCGCCACCATCAGCGTGGACAGCGGATAGTAGATCATCGGCTTGTCGTAGACCGGCAGGAGCTGCTTCGATACGACATGCGTGATCGGATACAGTCGCGTGCCGGAGCCGCCCGCGAGAATGATGCCTTTACGTGCCATCGACCATGCCCTCAAGTGCGTTGCGCGTAATTCGTCTCGACCCAGTTGCGATATTCGCCCGACACGACGTCGTCCACCCACGCCTGATTGTCGAGATACCAGCGTACGGTCTTCGCCAGCCCCGTCTCGAACGTCTCCGCCGGCTTCCAGCCCAGTTCACGCTCGAGCTTGCGCGCGTCGATCGCGTAGCGGCGGTCGTGACCGGGACGATCCTTCACGTAGGTGATCTGGTCGCGATAGGAGCCCGCCGCCTTCGGCCGCGCGTTGTCGAGCAGGTCGCACAGCGTGTGCACGACGTCGAGGTTCTTCTTCTCGTTCCAGCCGCCGATGTTGTACGTCTCGCCCGGCACGCCGCGCGCGAGCACCTCGCGGATCGCGCTGCAGTGGTCTCCGACGTACAGCCAGTCACGCACGTTCTGGCCGTCGCCGTAGATCGGCAGCGGCTTGCCCGCGAGCGCGTTCGCAATCATCAGCGGAATCAGCTTCTCGGGAAACTGATAAGGGCCGTAGTTGTTCGAGCAGTTCGTGGTCAGCGTCGGCAGGCCGTACGTATGGTGATAGGCGCGCACGAGATGGTCGGAGCCGGCCTTCGTCGCGGAATACGGGCTGTTCGGCGCGTACGGCGTCGTTTCGGAGAATTGCGGATCGGTCGCGGACAGCGAGCCGAATACCTCGTCGGTCGACACGTGCAGGAAGCGGAATCCGGCCTTGTCGGCATCGCCCAGACCGCTCCAGTGCGCGCGCGCCGCCTCGAGCAGCGTGAACGTGCCGACGACATTGGTCTGCACGAAATCGGCGGGACCGTGGATCGAGCGGTCGACATGGCTTTCGGCGGCGAAGTGCACGACGGCGCGCGGCTGGTGCTCTGCAAACAGCGCATCAAGCGCAGCGCGATCGCAAATGTCGACGCGCGCGAATACGTGCTTCGCATTACCCTCCAGCGACTGCAGCGTGCGCAGATTGCCCGCATAGGTCAGCTTGTCGACGTTGAGCACGGGTTCGTCGTTGTGGTGCAGCCAGTCAAGAACGAAGTTGGCGCCAATAAACCCCGCACCGCCCGTAACCAGGATCATGAGACTCCCTCTAGAAATGTGCGCTATGCCCAGCCGGGCGCTTGCCGCATGGCATATCGCAAGTGGCAACGCCCGGGCCACGTCAGGCCCGGATTTTACCCGGTCGCCATGATCGTCAAAGTCATGAAATGCTAATTTTTTGCGAGGCAAGCGACAACTACAGGAAATCATGCACAGCAATAACCATGCCTCAACCAACTTGATACAGCGCTCCGGCCCTGCATCATCGGGAAAAATTCTGTCAGATCAAATGGTTGAAGTGGTGTGAAGATTGCACACCCGTTGTAGAGTTCTCTTTTCTACCGAACCGCCCAGCTTTGCAACCACCCGCCCCCATGCCCCCTCCTCCCATCGCCATCGGCGACATCCAAGGCTGTCATTCGGCTTTCCTCTCACTGACGGAAAAGCTTGCCGCCCCGCCCGACACCCCGTTCTGGATTGCCGGCGACGTCGTCAACCGCGGCCCGGGCTCCCTCGCCGCCCTGCGCGCGCTCGTCGACCTCGGCCCGCGCGCCACCGTCGTCCTCGGCAACCATGACCTCCACCTGCTCTCGGTCGCGGCGGGCATCCGCACCGAGCGCCCGGGCGACACGATCGGCGAGATCCTCGACGCGCCGGACGCCGAGGCATTGCTGGAATGGGTCCGCCATCTCCCGTTCGCGCATGTCGAGCACGGGATGCTGCTCGTCCATGCGGGCGTCCTGCCGCAATGGGACGTCACGCTCGCGCTGGAGCTCGCCGACGAACTGCAGCGCGCGCTGCGCGCACCGGACTGGCGCGACACGCTGCAGCACCTGTACGGCAACGATCCGAACCAGTGGCATCCGAACCTGAAAAAACGCGACCGGATGCGCGTCGCGTTCAACGCGTTCACGCGCATCCGCTTCTGCACGCCGGACGGCGCGATGGAATTCCGCACGAGCGGCGGCCCCGCCAGCGCGCCGCCCGGCTACCTGCCGTGGTTCGACGTGCCCGGCCGCCGCACCGAAGACGTGACGGTCGTGTTCGGACACTGGGCCGCGCTCGGCCTGATGCTGCGCGACAACGTCATCGCGCTCGATTCGGGGTGCGTATGGGGAAATCAGCTGTCGGCCGTGCGCCTGACGGCCGATCCGGCCGAGCGCACGGTCACGCAGGTGCAATGCGAAGCGTGCCGCACGCCCGGAGAGTGAAGCAATGAGCGCACGGGTGGGCCGGCTGCCCGCATACGCGGGCAGCCGGCCCTAGCCTTCGCGGCCGGGCACCGGCTCGTCGGCCGGACCGTCGGCGGCCGCGCCGGCGCCGAGTTCGGTCGCCGGGTAGGCATCCCGGGCTAGCTGCTCGAGCACCTCGGCCGTGGGCCGGCCGACGCGGGCCTGCATCGTTTCGAGCGCCGCCGCGATCGACTCGCGGGCTGCGGCGGACGTCGCGCGCCGGTCGCCGCCCGGCTCGATCGGATCGCACACGTACAGGTGCGCGACGAGCGGGCCGCCGTTCAGCACCAAGTCGAGCGACTTGCCGAGCGACAGCTCGCCGATGTACGCCGGCGCGACGGACTGGCGCCCCTGCGCATCCTCGTACATCAGGCAGACCGGCTGCACCGCGCAGCCGGCGGACACCGCGGCCTGGAACAGGTTCGCGTGGAACGGCAGCAGCCCCTGCCCGTCGGACGTCGTCCCTTCCGGGAACACGCACATCAACCCGCCGTTGCGCAGGCGCTCGGCCATCTCGTGCATGATCCGCATCGCCTCGGTACGCTTCTCGCGCTGCAGGAACACGGTGTCGAGCTGCGCCGCGAGCCAGCCGACGACCGGCCACTGGCGCACCTCGGCCTTCGACACGAACGGCGTCGGCCGCCACGCGTTGATCGTGTAGATGTCGAGCCACGACACGTGGTTGCCGACGACAAGCGCGCGCGCGTCAAGGCGCGCGCCGTCGTTGTGGACCACGAGACGCATCCCGCAGATCCGCAGCAGCTTGACCGACCAGCGCCGGGTCATCTCGACGCGTTGCGCGGGCGCGAGGCGCGGAAAGCGCAGCGCGACGATCGCCATGCCGCGCAGCAGGTGAAAGACAAGACGCAACTTCCGAAGGGCTGTCATGGCGCGGGTCCGGCGATTCAGTTCTCGAACGCGACCTGCCCGGCGACGAGCGTCGCGCGCACGCGGGCCGGCAGTTCATAGCCGAGGAACGGCGAGTTGTGGCCCTGGCTCTTCAGCCCGCGCGGCTCGACGCGCCAGTGCGCGCGCGGATCGAACACGCACAGGTCGGCCGCGCCGCCTTCGGTCACGCGGCCTGCCGCCGGCAGCTTCAGCACGTCGGCAGGCGCGGACGTGATGCGCCTGAGCGCCTGCGCGAGCGGCGTGCCCGTCTCGTCGGCCCACTTCACCGTCAGCGACAGCAGCAGCTCGAGGCCGGTCGCGCCGGGCGTCGCCTCGCCGAATGGCAGCAGCTTCTCGTCGTCGTCGACGGGCGTATGGTCGGAGCAGATCGCGTCGATCGTGCCGTCGGCAAGCGCCACGCGGATCGCCTCGCGGTCGCGTTCGCTGCGCAGCGGCGGATCGAGGCGGAACTGCGAATCGAAATAGCCGATGTCGACGTCGATCAGGTGGATGTGGTTCGCGCTGACGTCGCAGGTCACCGGCAGCCCTTCCGCCTTCGCCTCACGTACGAGCGCGAGGCCGGCCGCCGACGACAGCCGCGCGAGGTGCACGCGCGCGCCCGTCACGCGCATCAGCTCGAAGATCGTGTGCAGCGCGATCGTCTCGGCCGCGACCGGCACGCCGGACAGCCCGAGCCGCGACGCGAGCGGGCCGCTCGCGGCCACGCCGCCACGGCCGATGAACGCGTCGAGCGGGCGCAGCCACGTGGTGAAACCGTAGGTGCTCGCATACTGCAGTGCGCGCAGCAGCACCTGCGTGTCGCGCACCGGCACGTTGGCGTGCGTGAAGCCGACGCAGCCCGATTCGGTCAGCGCGACCATCTCGGTGATCACCTCGCCCTTGAGGCCGACCGTCAGCGCGCCGAGCGGATAGACGTTCGCCTGGCGCAGGTTGCTCGCACGGTACCTGAGCATCTCGACGAGGCCCGGCTCGTCGAGCACGGGGTCGGTGTCCGGCGGGCACACGAGGCTCGTCACGCCGCCGGCGACGGCCGCGGCCATCTCCGATGCAAGCGTCGCCTTGTGCTCGTAGCCGGGCTCGCGCAGCCGCGCGCACAGGTCGACGAGGCCCGGCGCGACGATCATGCCCGTTGCGTCGATCGTCTTCGCGGCGTTGAAATCGGCTGGCGCCGTGCCGACCGCGGCGATCTTGCCGGCCGCGACGAATACGTCGGCCTGCCGTTCGGTGCCGGCGACCGGGTCGATCAGCGTGCCGCCTTTGATATGAATCTTCATGCGCTGTCTGTGAATGCGTTGAATGCGTGTAAGGGGGGGCGTGGCGCGCGGGCTCAGTCGTTGTTGCCGGCGACGATGCCCATCACCGCCATCCGCACGGCGATGCCGAACGTGACCTGGTTGAGGATCACCGACTGCGGGCCGTCCGCGACCTGCGAGTCGATCTCGACGCCGCGGTTCATCGGGCCCGGGTGCATCACGATCGCGTCCGGCGCGGCAAGCGCGAGGCGCTCGGGCGTCAGCCCCCAGGTCTTGAAGTACTCCTGCGCGGACGGCAGCAGCGCGCCGCTCATCCGCTCGTTCTGCAGGCGCAGCATGATGATCACGTCGACGTCCTTCAGCCCCTCGTCGAGGTTGTGGAACACCTTCACGCCCATCTGCTCGAGCCCGCCCGGCAGCAGCGTGCGCGGGCCGATCGCGCGCACTTCCGGCACGCCGAGCGTGGTCAGCGCATGGATGTCAGAGCGCGCGACGCGCGAATGCAGGATGTCGCCGACGATCGCCACGCGCAGCTTCGTGAAGTCGCGCTTGTAGTGTCGGATCGTGTACATGTCGAGCAGGCCCTGCGTCGGGTGCGCGTGGCGGCCGTCGCCGGCGTTGATCACGTGCACGTGCGGCGCGCAGTGCTCGGCGATCAGGTACGGCGCGCCGCTCGACGCATGGCGCACGACGAACAGGTCGGCATGCATCGCCGACAGGTTGTTGATCGTGTCGAGCAGCGACTCGCCCTTGCTCGTCGACGATGCGTTGATGTTCAGGTTCAGCACGTCGGCCGACAGGCGCGTCGCGGCGATCTCGAAGGTCGTGCGGGTGCGCGTCGAGTTCTCGAAGAACAGGTTGAACACGGACTTGCCGCGCAGCAGCGGCACCTTCTTCACTTCGCGGTCCGTCACGCTGACGAACTGCTCGGCGGTATCGAGGATGTGCGTGACGATCGAGCGCGGCAGCCCTTCGATCGACAGCAGGTGCTTCAGCTCGCCGTTTTTCGTGAGCTGCGGGTTGCCCTTCAGGAAGCCGTAGCGGAATCGCTCGGGGCTCGCGGCCGCAGCGGGGTTGCCGGTGCGGCCAGTCGTGTCGGTGGTCATGATGTGCGTGAGTCCAACGTATGCAAACGGGCCGCGGCGCGAACCGCCGGCCCGGGATCCTGGTTCGGGGCGCTCAGCCGCCGTGCGCCTCGACGCGCAGCGTGAACTGCGCCGCGTCGTCGCGCGCGAGCACGAGGGTCGCGTCGGCCGGCACGCCGACCGCGCCGCCGGCGAAACGCGCGGCGACCGGCAGCTCGCGGCCGCCGCGGTCCGCCAGCACCGCCAGCTCGACCGCGGCCGGACGGCCGTAGTCGAACAGTTCGTTGAGCGCCGCGCGGACGGTGCGCCCCGTGTACAGCACGTCGTCGACGAGCACGATGCGCGCGCCGTCGACGTCGAACGGCAGCGAGGTCGGGCTCGCCTGGCTGTGCAGCCCCTTCTTCGCGTAGTCGTCGCGGTGCAGCGCGACGTTCACCACGCCGAAGCCGGGCGCGCCGAGATCGCGCGCGAGCCGCTCGGCCAGCCACGCGCCGCCGCTGTAGATGCCGGCGAGCCGGGGGCCGCCCGCATCGGCGAAGGCCGCGCCGTACGCATCGCGGATCTGGTCCAGCAGGACGCGGTATAGCGCCTCGGCGTCAATGGTGCTCATGGTCGGACAATTGGTCGAGATACTGTTGAAGGATGACGCGCGCGGCCTCGGCATCGAGCATCTCGGCGCGTGCGCGGCCGCGCACGTCCCGCGCGCGCAACTCGGCCTCGGCCTCGACCGACGAATAGCGCTCGTCGACCCAGGTCACCGGCAAGCCGAAGCGGCCGTTCAACTGGTTGCCGAAACGCTTCGCCTGCTGCGTCATGTCGTGCGGCGTGCCGTCCGGATGCATCGGCAGGCCGACGACGAGCGCGTCCGGCTGCCATTCGGCCAGCAGGTCGCCGACCGCCTTGAAGCGGTGTTCGCGGTTCAGGTTGGGAATCACGACGAGCGCGCGGGCCGAGCGCGTCAGCGCATTGCCGATCGCGACGCCGATGCGTTTCTCGCCGTAGTCGAACGCCATGAGCGTCGCGTCACGCGCGCTCGTGCCGTTCATGCGTGCCCTGCCTCGCCGGACAGCATCGACGAGCTGACGCCGAGCAGGCCGAGCGCAGCCTCGAAGCGCTCCTCGGCCGGCGTGTCGAACACGATCCGCGGATCGGCGGCGACGGTCAGCCAGCCGTTGCGGGAGATTTCCTCCTCGAGCTGCCCCGCGCCCCAGCCCGCATGGCCGAGCGTCAACAGGAAGCGCTTCGGGCCCGTGCCCGTCGCAACCGCCTCGAGCACGTCCTTCGACGTCGTCATCTCCAGCCCGCCCTCGACGGACATCGACGAGTTGTAGCTCGCGCCCTCCACCGGCTCGTGCAGCACGAAACCGCGCTCCGTCTGCACCGGGCCGCCGAAATACACGGGGATGTGCAGGAGCGGCTCGATCTCGAGCTTCAGGTCGATGCGGTTGAACAGGGATTCGAGGTCGATGTCGGTCGGACGATTGATGACGAGGCCGAGCGCGCCGCGCTCGCTGTGATCGCAAAGGTAGACCACCGTTCCCGAGAACGTCGGATCGGCCATGTTCGGCATGGCGATCAGGAACTGGTTGGTAAGGTTGATGCGATCGGAAGGCTTTGACATGGTTTGGATTTTAGCAAAGACACCGCGGCCTGTTGGTGGCCGCGATCAACAAGCAACGCCGCACCGCGCTGGCAACGGCGCGCACGGATCACACGGCACTCTAACATGCACACGGGAGCCGGCGGCAGCGCGTTGCGGGGCGCGCGGCACGGGCGTCCGCAGCGCGTCAGGCATCATCCGTGCCCGGTCCGGCCGAGCGTGGCGCCAAGGGCTTCGCCGGCGGCGGTCAGGTCCGGCGGCGCCACGCCGGCCGCGATCTTGAGCAGCGCGGCGCGCAGCATGTCCGACGCATGCCGGTGCGCCGCGAGGCCGCCTTCGGCCGCCGGCACGCCATGCGCGGCGCGGCGCCACGCGAGGCCGAGCGCGTCAGCCAGCAGCGCCGCATGACCGAGGCCGAGCGCACCGGCCGCCGCGCCCACGCGGTACGCGGCTTCGGCCGCACGCCACGCGGCGCTCGCGTCGGCCGTCGCCGGATCGGCCGCGAGGTCGGCCATCGACGCATCGGCGGTCTGCAGAAAATCCTCATACGCATGCGCGTTGACGGTCACGACGCCAAGCTCGCGGATCGGCGCCGCCGCGACCGCGTCCTGCTCGGCGCGCGCGGCGTCGGCCTCCCACAGCGCTTCGGACGCCGGCGTGCCCGCCACGTGCCAGTCGACCGTCAATCCGTAATCGTGCAGCACGTCGACGAGCGCGACGTCCTCGGCCGCCGCGCCGAACAGCGCGAAATCGCGCCACAGCAGCGCCACCGTCTCGCGCACGAGGTCGGGCGGCGCGGCCCGGCGGCCCTGCACGTGCTCGCCGAGCAGCAGGTTGGCGCGAGCGAGGAAGCGTTTCAGTTCTCCCGCGCCGCTTGCGCGCAGCGCGCGCATGCACGCGGCCGCAAGCCGCCAGAAGTCATAGGGCGCGTCGGCGGCGAGTTCGGTCATGCAGGCGTCGAGCGCGTCGAGCGCCGCCTCGGGCGGCAACTGCTGCGCCCGCAGCGCGGCAAGCAGCGCCTGCTCGTAGCGTGCGCGCGTGCGCGCGCCGGCCGCGGCGGGCAGCACGCGCAACGATGCGGGCGGCACCGCGCGGCCGGCGAGCGCGAGCGTGTCGTACGGCACCTGCACGCGCAGGTCCGCCGCGCTCTGCGCGCGCAGCGTGCGGAAATGGTCGAACAGGATCGGCGAGCAGGCGAGCTCGCGCAGGTTGTGTCGCGCGACCGCGGCGCGAAAATCGCGCAGCGCGGCCCGGCACCCGGCGGAAGTCGGCTCGGTGGCGACAAGCGCGGCGGCCTGCGCCAACTGGCCCGCGAAGCGGGCGGCGGGCAGCCAGCCGGCTTCGGCGAGCACGGCCGCGGCCGCGGACAACGGCGCGGCCGCATCATCGCGGCGGTCGAACGCCGCCTCGGCCGCCGCGAGCCACGCGTCGGCCGCCCGCACCGCCCCGCCGCGCGGGTTGGGCAGCGCATCAATAACGGGGATTACCGCCGGATCGGACATCGAGGGCACTCGCGCTGGTCATGGCCAAGCTGCTCGCGTGACCGCGGCGCAAAAGCGCCGACGGCACCGAGGCCGGAGCGGAATGTCCTGAAGGCGACGGTCCGGTCAGATCTGGACCATCTCGAAGTCTTCCTTGCGCGCGCCGCATTCCGGACACGTCCAGTTGATCGGGACGTCTTCCCAGCGCGTGCCCGGGGCGATGCCCTCTTCGGGCAGCCCGGCTTCTTCGTCGTAAATCCAGCCACAAATCAGGCACATCCAGCTCTTGTATTCCATCTTAAGCCGCGTAGGGAAGGTCGGTAAATTCGGGAGCCATGATGGTACCGTGTCGGGGCCGGACTGCCTAGCGATCGCGCTCTACGAGCACGCCTTCGTTGCGCCGCGCTAAAAAATCCGTTCTGCGTGCCGGTTTTCCGCCGCATAATGGCTGCGAAGGGCTCACTACGCTGGTGCAGCCCGCCCCGCTTGACCGTTTCTTCTTGCCCCATTTGTCCATGTCCAGCAACGCCCCTCCGATCGTCCTTACCTTCGGCCTGTCCGATCCCACAGGCGGCTCCGGCCTCCAAGCCGATCTGATGACCCTGGCGAGCATGGGCTGTCACGGCGTGTCCGTCCTGACGGGCTACACCGTGCGCGACTCGGCCGCCTGCGACGAGGTGACGGGCCTCGATCCCGATGTCGTCGCCGCGCAGGCGCGCATGCTGCTCGAGGACATGCCGGTCGCCGCGTTCAAGATCGGCGCGACCACGCGCGCGGAAGTCGTGAGCGCGATCGCCGAGGTGGTCGCCGACTATGACGGCGTGCCGCTCGTGCTCGCGCCCGATTTCACGCTCGACGACGAGCACGTGCTTGCCGCCGACGACCTGCGCGAATCGATTGCCGACCTGCTTGCGCCGCAGACGACGCTGCTGGTCGCCGACCATGCGACGCTGATCGCGCTCGCGCAGCCGGACGGCGACGCGGAAGCGCCGAACCTCGACGCCGCGCTGTCGCACCTGCTGTCGCAGGGCTGCGAATACATCCTCGCGTCCGAATCCGGCTCGCACCGGCTCGTCAATACGCTGTACGGCGAGGAAGGCCAGATCCGCGAGGACATGTGGGACCGTACGCCGCACCGGCTGATGGGTCTCACCGATACGCTCGGCGCGGCGATCGCGGCGCTGCTCGCGAACGGGCAGGAACCGCCCGAAGCGGTGCGCGAGGCGCAGGAATACCTGTACCAGGCCGTGCGTGACGCGTTCCGGCCGGGCATGGGCGCGTACCTGCCGGACCGGTTCTTCTGGGCGCGCAGCAACGACGAGGATGCGTCGCCGCCCGCGATGACGCCGGACTCGCTGCCGAGGACGACGCACCGGCATTGAGTCGTCGATTGACGCCGCCGCACCCGCTGCGGCGAACGGCACAAACAAAAAAAGACCCGCATCGCTGCGGGTCTTTTTCTTTGGCTGGAACGCGCGTCGCCGCGCGCTCCGGACACCATCGACCGAAGTCGATTACATGTCCATGCCCATGCCGCCCGGCATGCCGCCCGGCATCGGTGCATCTTCCTTCGGCAGTTCCGCGACAGCTGCGTCCGTCGTCAGCAGCAGGCCAGCAACCGACGCTGCGTTCTGCAGTGCGGTGCGCGTGACCTTGGTCGGGTCGACGACGCCGGCTTCAACCATGTCGACGTACTCGCCCGTCGCTGCGTTGTAGCCGTAGTTGCCCTTGCCTGCTGCAACTGCTGCCACGACGACGCTCGCTTCCTCGCCACCGTTCGTGACGATCTGGCGCAGCGGCTCTTCCATTGCGCGCAGCACGATCTTGATGCCGGCGTTCTGGTCGGCGTTCAGGCCGGTCAGGCCTGCGATCGCGGTGCGAGCGCGGATCAGCGCAACGCCGCCGCCTGCCACGATGCCTTCTTCCACAGCTGCGCGCGTTGCGTGCAGTGCGTCTTCGACACGTGCCTTCTTTTCCTTCATTTCGACTTCGGTCGCAGCGCCGACCTTGATCACCGCAACACCGCCGGCCAGCTTGGCCACGCGCTCTTGCAGCTTTTCACGGTCGTAGTCCGACGTCGCTTCTTCGATTTGCGTGCGCACTTGCTTCACGCGCGCTTCGATGTTCACGGCTTCGCCTGCGCCGTCGATGATCGTCGTGTTTTCCTTGCCCACTTCGATGCGCTTCGCCTGGCCCAGTTCTGCCAGCGTTGCCTTCTCGAGCGTCAGGCCGGTTTCTTCCGCGACGACCTGGCCGCCGGTCAGGATCGCGATGTCTTCCAGCATTGCCTTGCGGCGGTCGCCGAAGCCCGGCGCCTTGACCGCAACGGTCTTCAGGATGCCGCGGATGTTGTTGACGACCAGCGTTGCGAGCGCTTCGCCTTCGACGTCTTCAGCGATGATCAGCAGCGGACGGCCTGCCTTCGCGACTTGCTCGAGCACCGGCAGCAGATCACGGATGTTCGACACCTTCTTGTCGTGCAGCAGCACGAACGGGTTGTCGAGGACGGCAACTTGCTTGTCCGGGTTGTTGATGAAGTACGGCGACAGGTAGCCGCGGTCGAATTGCATGCCTTCGACGACGTCCAGCTCGTCGGCCAGCGACTTGCCGTCTTCGACGGTGATCACGCCTTCCTTGCCGACCTTGTCCATCGCTTCAGCGATGCGATCGCCGATCGACGAATCGCTGTTCGCCGAGATCGAGCCGACCTGCGCGATTTCCTTGTTCGTCGTGCACGGCTTGCTGATCTTCTTCAGCTCTTCGACTGCCGCTGCGACTGCCTTGTCGATGCCGCGCTTCAGGTCCATCGGGTTCATGCCCGATGCGACGTACTTCATGCCTTCGCGGACGATCGATTGCGCGAGGACGGTTGCCGTCGTCGTGCCGTCGCCTGCGTTGTCGCTGGTCTTGGAAGCGACTTCCTTGACCATTTGCGCGCCCATGTTCTGGAGCTTGTCCTTCAGCTCGATTTCCTTCGCGACCGACACACCGTCCTTGGTGACCGTCGGGCCGCCGAAGCTGCGCTCGAGCACGACGTTGCGGCCCTTCGGACCCAGCGTGACCTTGACTGCGTTGGCGAGAATGTTCACGCCTTCGACCATCTTCGAACGGGCGGAATCGCCGAATACGACGTCTTTAGCTGCCATCTTCTAACTCCTTGAATTCTTGGGAATATGTGCCGTCGGAGGACGCTTAGTTAGCGTTGACCACGGCCATGATGTCTTCTTCGCGCATGACCAGCAGTTCCTGGCCGTCGACCTTCACGGTCTGGCCTGCGTACTTGCCGAACAGGACGCGATCGCCGACCTTCACGTCGAGCGCGATCGGTGCACCCTTGTCGTCACGCTTGCCCGGGCCGACCGCGAGGATCTCGCCTTGATCCGGCTTTTCAGCAGCGGCTTCGGGGATCACGATGCCCGAGGCGGTCTTGGTTTCCTGATCCAGGCGCTTGACGATCACGCGATCGTGCAAAGGACGAAGGTTCATATTCACTCCTCTCTTGACTGAGATTGAAGAACGCTTAGGGAATCTGCCCGGCACATCGCCCGGCAGAGAATTGTTAGCACTCTCGTGCAGCGAGTGCTAATTATATGGACGGGTTTTGACAAATTCAAGAAGGGGGGAAGCACGATTTTTACGCGCCTCCGAACGCCCCGCCGGGCACCGACAAATCCAGTAAATATTATTTAAAACATCAGCTTACGGGAAAACCACGGGCTCGCCGCGGCATCTCCACACCCGCTTTCCGGCGATCCGCCCCCTGTTTGACACCGGGTAAGCACGGGGTGTTCGAACACGCTGCGCACCCACCCTGCCAACTGCGCGATGACGCGAATTCCGCCGGCCGAACGTCGTCCTTGTCCCGGATCGCGCCGCTCGACGTCCGCCCCCTCCCCGACCACATCCGCCCGCATCTATCGACGCCAATCGCTCCATTCAGTTTCATTACTCAGATATTTACGTTTTCACTGCACGGAAAACGCGCGTCAGGCCCTATCCGTAAGACCGCCAATTACATCCCGTAATATAGATGCGAATCATTCTCGTTTACATTGACTTTATTGTTTGACGCTCCTACGATGCGCCGCGTTGCGTTCATCTTCATGCCCTGGCCACCCGTCGCCGAGCGTTCGGAGAGCGCCGGAAAAGCAGGACTCCAGATCAAATGGAACCAGGGGGTTAGACATGAAGTTTGCATCGTCCAATGGAGACGGCATCCGCGCGCGGATGCGCCCGGCCGCACGCGCGGTCCTCTTCGCCTGCGGCTCGCTCGTCAGCGCCGCCGCGTTCGCCGCCGCGTCCGTCGACGCGCAGCCTGAGGCGCCCGAAGCCGACCTCGCCATCCAGGCCAAGCCGACCGACATGTGGACCGGCGTCTGGACCCGCCAGACCCTGCTCGGCGACATGGGCGGCATCCGCCCGTGGCTCGGCAAGTACGGCGCGACGCTGCTGATCACCGAAACCAGCGAATACCTCGCGAACCTGCGCGGCGGCCTGAACCGCGGCGGCACCTACGACGGCCTGACGACGGCGACGCTGTCGGTCGATACGCAGAAGGCGATCGGCCTGCCGGGCGGCACGTTCAACGTCAGCGCGCTGCAGATCCACGGCCGCAACCTGAGCCAGTACAACCTCGGCACGCTCAACACCGCGAGCGGCATCGAAGCGCAGGACACGACGCGCCTGTGGGAGCTGTGGTACCAGCAGTCGTTCCTCGACAAGCGCGTCGACGTGAAGATCGGCCAGCAGAGCCTCGACCAGGAATTCATGGT
The DNA here is from genome assembly GCF_002097715.1 of Burkholderia ubonensis subsp. mesacidophila. Taxonomy (NCBI): domain Bacteria; kingdom Pseudomonadati; phylum Pseudomonadota; class Betaproteobacteria; order Burkholderiales; family Burkholderiaceae; genus Burkholderia; species Burkholderia ubonensis. The sequence continues at coordinate 908,118 of NZ_CP020737.1, read as the reverse complement.
CAGCACCTACGCGAACACGTTCATCAACACGATGTTCGGCTGGCCCGCGCTGCCGTCCTACGATCTGCCGAACGGCGGTCCCGCCTACCCGCTCGCCGGGCTCGGCGTGCGGGTGCGCGCGCAACTGACGCCGAAGCTCACCGCGCTCGCGGGCGTATTCGACGGCGATCCGCTCGGCAACAACCCGAACAACCTGAGCGGCACGAACTTCAACCTGCACAACGGCGCGCTCTACATCGGCGAACTGCAGTACGCGCTGAACCAGCCTGCCGAAGGCGAGATGGACACCGGCCATTCGAACGGGCTGCCCGGCACCTACAAGATCGGCGTCTGGTATCACAACGGCCGCTTCGCCGATCAGCGCATTGGCGCCGACGGCCTGTCGCTCGCCGATCCGAACTCCGCCGCGAACGGAAACGGGCAGCAGCACCACGGCAACTACAGCTTCTACGCGGTGGCCGACCAGATGATCTGGCGCCCGGACCCGACCGGCGCGAAGAGCCTCGGCGTGTTCGCGCGCGTGATGGGCGCGCCCGGCGACCGCAACCTCGTCAGCTTCGCGGCGAACGCCGGCATCGTGCTGAAGGCGCCGTTCGAAGGCCGCGACAACGACAGCGTCGGCCTCGCGGTCACGTACATCAAGATCGGCAATCACGTGAGCTCGCTCGACCGCGACCAGCTCGCGTTCTCGAACGGCCCGTACGGTGTGCGCACGCAGGAGACGACGGTCGAAGCGACCTACCAGTACCAGATCAACCCGTGGTGGACGATCGCAGCGGACGCGCAGTACACGTTCAACGCGGGCGCCGGCCAGAACCCGGTCGACCAGACCCAGCCGCTGCGCAACACGTTCGTGCTCGGCGCGCGCACGGTCATCACGTTCTGATCGCCCGCGCGACGCCGCCTACTCCCGTACCCGCCCCGTACCCGTTTTCGCGCGCCGGCTGCCGGCGCGCCTCCCAGGAGACTCCGAATGATCGAATCCGCCCCGCTTCGCCGCTTTGCGACGGGCGCACTCGCCGCGGCCGCGCTCGTCGCCGCCGTGGCCGCGAACGCCGAGCCGCAAGGCTTCCTCGAGACGCTGCACCGCCACGCGACGCTCGTCAACACGGTCCCGGACAACGGAGACCAGAACCCGTACGCGATCGCGGTCGCGCCGGTGACGGCCGGCACGATCCAGGCAGGCGACGTGCTCGTCGACAACTTCAACAACGCCGCGAACCTGCAGGGCACCGGCAGCACGATCGTCAACTATCGCCCGTCGACGAAGCAGTTGAGCCTGTTCGCGTCGATCCCGCGCGACCTGAAGGCGTGCCCGGGCGGCGTCGGCCTGTCGACCGCGATGACGATGCTGAAGTCCGGCTGGGTGATCGTCGGCAGCACGCCGAGCAACGACGGCACGACGAACACCAAGGGCGCCGGCTGCCTGGTCGTGCTCGATCCGCACGGCAACGTCGCGTCGACGTGGTCGACGCCGAACATCAACGACCCGTGGGGCAACATGGCCGTGGTCGACCGCGGCGACAGCGCGACGCTGTTCGTCAGCATGGCCGGCTTCGGCGTCGGCGGCGCCGACGGCAACCCGCCCGTCTACAAGCAGGCGACCGTGCTGCGCATCGACCTCGACGTGCCGGCGGGCAAGCCGCCCGTGATCAAACAGGAAACGGTCGTCGCGAGCGGCCTCGGCGCGCAGGCCGACAAGGGCGTGTTCCTGGTCGGCCCGACCGGCCTCGCGCTGTCCGGCGACCAGAAGAAGCTGTACGTGTCGGACGCGATCGGCAACCGCATCGTCGAGATCGACGACCCGCTCACGCGCGACACCAGCGCGGGCGTCGGCCGCCAGGTCACGGCCGACGGCTTCCTGCGCCGCCCGCTCGCGCTCGCGACCGCGCCGAACGGCCACCTGCTCGCGACCAATGCGCTGAACGGCCAGGTCGTCGAGATCGATCCGGTGGCCGGCAAGCAGCTGTACGCGCGCTGGATCGACACCGACAAGGCGCAAGTGCCCCCCGGCAACGGCGACCTGTTCGGGATCGCGATGACGCCGGCCGGCGACGGCTTCTACTACGTCGAAGACGACGTCAACACGCTGATGCTCGCGAAGTGACGGAGCCGATCATGGCAGACGACCTCACCCAACCTCCGCGCCCCACGCGACGCGGCTTCCTCAAAGCCGGCGGCGCCGCGGTAGCCGCGGGCCTCGCGGCAGCGTCGATGCCCGCCGCGCACGCGGCCGACGCGCCGGCGCCGAACGCGGCCGCGCACGACGACGTCGAGCCGTTCTACGGCAAGCACCAGGGCGGCATCACGACGCCGCAGCAGCGCCACGCGTATTTCGCGGCGCTCGACCTGACGACCGCGAAGCGCGCCGACGTGATCGCGCTCCTGAAGACCTGGACCGACGCGGCCGCGCGCATGACGCGCGGCGAGACCGCGCAGCCGCTCGTGACGGCGGGCGGCGACGATGCGGCGCCGGTCGACGGCGGCGACGCGCTCGGCCTCGGCCCCGCGCGGCTCACGATCACGTTCGGCTTCGGCCCCGGCATGTTCACGCTCGCCGGCAAGGACCGCTACGGCCTCGCGAAGCGCCGCCCCGCCGCGCTCGTCGACCTGCCGCGTTTCAACGGCGACCAGCTGCTGCCCGAGAAGACCGGCGGCGACCTGTTCATCCAGGCCTGCGCGGACGACGCACAGGTCGCGTTCCACGCGGTGCGCCAGCTCGTGCGCCTCGGCGCGAGCGCCGCGCAGATGCGCTGGGGCCAGGCCGGCTTCACGTCCGGCAAGCCCGGCGAGACGCCGCGCAGCCTGATGGGCTTCAAGGACGGCACGATGAACCCGTCGATGTCCGATCCGGCCGCGATGAACGAATTCGTGTGGGCCGGCGGCGAAGGCCCCGCGTGGATGAACGGCGGCACCTACACGGTCGTGCGCCGCATCCGCATCACGCTCGAGCACTGGGACAACACCGAGCTCGGCTTCCAGGAGCAGGTGGTCGGCCGCCACAAGTACAGTGGCGCGCCGCTCGGCCAGAAGCACGAGTTCGAGCCGCTCGATCTCGACGCGGTCGACAAGGACGGCAATGCCGTCATCCCCGACAACTCGCACGCGCGCCTCGCATCGCCGCAGCTGAACAACGGCGCGCAGATCCTGCGCCGCGCGTACTCGTACAACGACAGCACCAACTTCTACATCGAGCGCTGGCCGCCGTGGCGCCAGCAGACCGAGTACGACGCGGGGCTGATGTTCGTCGCGCACCAGCGCGACCCGCGCAAGGGCTTCATCCCGATCAACGAGAAGCTCGCGAAGCTGGACATCATGAACCAGTTCACCACGCACGTCGGCAGCGCGATCTTCGCGTGCCCGCCGGGCGCGCAGCCGGGTTCGTTCATCGGCGCCGCGCTGTTCGACGCATGAGCGGGCCTTCCCGGATCCACCACCCGATTACCGACATGAAGACTTCCACCCTCAGCCGCCCGATGCGGCACCTCGTCGCCGCGGCCGCCGCCGCGCTGATGCTCACGGGCGCGCTGCACATGACGCCCGCGCATGCCGCCACGCTCACGCTGTATAACGCGCAGCACGAGCAGGTCGTCAACCAGCTCGTCAAGGACTTCGAAGCACAGAGCGGCATCAGCGTGAAGGTGCGCTCGGGCGAAGGCCCGGCGCTCGCCGCGCAGCTCGTCGCCGAAGGCGACCGCACGCCGGCCGATGTGTATTTCACCGAGAACTCGCCCGAGCTCGTGCTGCTCGACCACAAGGGCCTGCTCGCGAAAGTCGACGCCGATGCGCTGAAGGCCGTGCCCGCGCGCTTCAACGCGACCGACGGCAACTGGCAGGGCGTGCTCGCGCGCGAGAGCGTGCTGATCTACAACACGGCCAAGCTCCAGCCGCCGCAGCTGCCCGCGTCGCTGCTCGATCTGGCGAAGCCGGAATGGAAGGGCAAGGTCGGCGTCGCGCCGAGCGACGCCGACTTCCTGCCGCTCGTGAGCGCGGTGCTCGCGCTGCACGGCGAAGCCGCGACGCTGCAATGGCTGAAAGGCCTGAAGACCAACGCGCAGATCTTCGACGACGAGGAAGGCGTGACGGCGGCCGTCAACCGGGGCGGCGTCGTCACCGGCATCGTCAACAACTACTACTGGGCGCGCCTGCATGCCGAGCTCGGCGACAAGTCGACGAAGAGCGCCGTGCATCACTTCGCACACGGCGACGTCGGCGGCGTCGTCAACGTGTCGGGCGCCGCGGTGCTGAAGGCGTCGAAGCATGCGGCCGACGCGCAGAAGTTCGTTGCATATCTCGTCAGCGAGCGCGCGCAGAAGCTGATGGCGACGAGCCACGTCAGCTTCGAGTATCCGTTGCACCCGGGCGTCGCGCCCGACCCGATCCTCAAGCCGATCAACGAGCTGAGCCCGCCGTCGCTGTCGTTCGAGCAGCTCGGCGACGACAGCCAGGCCGGCAAGCTGCTGCGCCAGGCCGGCCTGCTCTGAGCATGCACGACGCCGTTCCCGGCACGCCCACCGTCGCCGCCGTCCCGCCCGGCGCCGGCCGCGGCGCGGCACGGCGGCGCGCGCCGCGCGCGCTCGTCGCGGCCGCGCTGCTCGGGCCGCTCGCGATCCTGCTGCCGATCGGCTTCACGCTGTATCGCGCGGCGACGCTCGGCGCGCAGGATGCGCTCGACCTGCTGTGGCGGCCGCTCGTCGGCGAACTGCTCGTCAATACGCTGCTGATCACGCTCGCGGCAACGCTCGCCTGCGCGGTGCTCGGCACGGCCGTCGCGTGGTGCGTCGAGCGCACGACGCTGCCGCTGCGGCCGCTGTGGGCCGCGCTCGCCGCCGCGCCGCTCGCGGTGCCGCCGTTCGTCACGAGCTATGCGTGGGTGTCGATCAGCCTCGACCTGCAGGACTTCGTCGGCGCGCTGATCGTGCTGAGCTCCGCGTACTTTCCGCTCGTCTACCTGCCGGTCGCCGCCGCGCTGCGCGAACTCGATCCCGCGCTCGAGGAAAGCGCGCGCACGCTCGGCTGCTCGCCGCGGCAGATCTTCGTGCGGGTCGTGCTGCCGCAACTGCGCCCGGCGCTCTACGGCGGCATGCTGCTCGTCGCGCTCGGCGTGCTGTCCGAATTCGGCGCGTTCATGCTGCTGCGCTTTCGCACGTTCACGACCGAGATCTACGCCGAATACCGCACGTCGTTCGACGGCGGCGGCGCATCGCTGTTCGGCTGCGTGCTGATCGCGCTGTGCCTCGTCTGCGTGGTGATCGAAGCGCGCGTGCGCGGCCGCGCGCGCTACGGGCTCACGCATCGCGCGGCGCGCCGCGCCGCGCTGCGCTACGAGCTCGGCGCGTGGCGCGGCGTCGCCGTCGCGGGCTTCGTCGCGCTCACGGCCGCGACGCTCGGCGTGCCGCTCGCGACGATCGGCTACTGGCTCACGCAGCAAGGCGCCGCCGCGGTGACGCCGGCCGACGTGTCGCCCGCGCTGCTGTGGCACGCGTCGCTCGCCTCCGCCGGCTACGGTCTCGCGGGCGCCGCGCTGACGACGCTGCTGGCGCTGCCGATCGCGTTCCTGCTGGCGCGCTTTCCGGGCCGCGTCGCCACGGCGTTCGAACGCATCGCGATGACCGCGCAGGGCGTGCCGGGCATCGTGATCGCGCTCGCGCTGGTCTCGCTGACGGTGCGGCTCGCCGAGCCGCTGTACCAGAGCGCGCCGATGCTGGTCGGCGCGTACGCGATCCTGTTCCTGCCGCTCGCCGTCGTCAGCGTGCGCGCGGCGTTCCTGCACGTGCAGCAGCAGCTCGAGGAAACCGCGCGCGCGCTCGGCCTCGGCTGGCGGCAGACCTTCTCGCGCGTCGTGCTGCCGCTCGTCGCGCCGGGGCTCGGCGCGGCCGCGACGATGGTGTTCATCTCGATCGTCACCGAACTGAACGCGACGCTGCTGCTGTCGCCGACCGGCACGCGCACGCTCGCGACGCAGGTGTGGAGCGACACGTCGCAGCTCGCGTTCGCGGCCGCCGCGCCGTATGCCGCGCTGCTCGTCGCGCTGTCGCTCGGCGCGTCCGTCGTCCTGTTCCTGCTGCTCGGCCGGGCCTCCGTGCGCGCGTGAGCCGCCGCCCGCCCGACTTTCCCTACCCGATCCCGTCATGAGCGAACTCCGAATCCGCGGCCTCTCCAAGTCCTTCGGCACGCACGCGGTGCTGCACGACATCGACCTGACGGTGCGGCGCGGCACACTCGTCGCGCTGCTCGGCCCGTCCGGCAGCGGCAAGACCACGCTGCTGCGCATCCTGTGCGGGTTCGAGCGCGCGGACCGCGGCACGGTCGACATCGACGGCCGCTGCGTCGCGGCGGCCGATACGCACGTCGCGCCCGAGCGGCGGCGCATCGGCTACGTGCCGCAGGAAGGCGCGCTGTTTCCGCACCTGACGGTCGCCGACAACATCGCCTTCGGGCTGCCGCGCGCGGCGCGACGCGCGCAGCGGCGGGTCGGCGAACTGCTCGAGATGGTCGGCCTGCCGGCGTCGTATGCGAGCCGCGCGCCGCAGCAGCTGTCCGGCGGCCAGCAGCAGCGCGTCGCGCTCGCGCGCGCGCTGGCGCCCGAGCCATCGCTCGTGATCCTCGACGAGCCGTTCTCCGCGCTCGACACGTCGCTGCGGCACGAGACGCGCAGCGCGGTTGCCGCAGCGCTCGCCGCGGCCGGCGCGACGTCGGTGCTGGTCACGCACGACCAGCCCGAGGCGATGACGCTCGGCGACGAAGTCGCGGTGCTGTGGCAAGGGCGCCTCGTGCAGACGGCCGCCCCGCAGACGCTCTACCGGCAGCCCGTCACGCGCGACGTCGCGTCGTTCGTCGGCCAGGCCGTGCTGCTGGCGGGACAGGTGCGCGACGGCCGCATCGCATGCGCGCTCGGCGATCTGCCGCTCGTCGCGCCGCTGCCGGACGGCCCGGCCGATGCGATGCTGCGCCCCGAGCAGATCCACGTCGTGCCCGCGGCGCTTGCCGACGCCGCGCGCAGCCATCCGGCGCAGGTCGAATCCGCGCAGTTCGCGGGGCAGGACGCCGACGTGTTCGCGCGCCTCGCGGCCGCGCCCGGCACACTCGTGCGCGCGCGCGTGCCGGGTCATCGCTGTCCGGCCGTCGGCGAGCGCGTCGCGCTTGCGGTCGACGGCGCGGTGATGGCGTACGCGCGCTGAAATTCTCGGCGCCGGGCGCCGCACGTCACATGCACACCCGCGTGCGGATCATTCAGTGCATTGCCTGCTGCGCCTTCTTGCCCGCCCGCGGCGGCGGCTGGCAGATCGCGCACGCCTTGCGTCCGTGCAGCTCGAACTTGTGCCCGATGAACCTGCCGCCGCAGCGCGGGCACGGCGTCATCTGCAGGATCCCGCCGTTGAAGAAGCGCACGAGCGTCCACGCGCGCGTCAGGTCGAGCTGCACGTCCATGCCCGCATGCGTGCAGTGCTCGCGATACAGCCGGTAGCCCTTCGTCAGCGCGTCGAGGTGCGAGCAGCACGCCTCGTCCTTGAGAAACAGGTAGGTGTTGTAGAACAGCGATGCGTGGATGTTCGCCTGCCACGTCATGTACCAGTCGGCCGACGAAGGCAGCATGCCCTTCGGCGGCGACGCCCCTTTCACTTCGCGGTAGAGCCGGATCAGGCGCTCGCGCGACAGCGTGAGCTCGGATTCGAGCAGCTGCATGCGCGCGCCGAGCGCGATCAGGTCGACCGCGCGCGACACTTCGCGCGCGTATTCGATGAGGCTCGCCTTCGACATGACTGCCCCCGTTACACGAACTGCGCGGCCGGCTGGCCCGCCAGCAGGATCGCCGCATGCGTGTGCGCGACGTCGGCATGCATCGGCGAGCCCGCGAGCGCGGACAGCATTGCGTGATCGCCGAACCGGAAGCCGCACAGCAGCTGGTCGCAGGCCGCGAGGCGCGTCGTCTGCGCGAGCGTCAGCGTCGACAGCAGGTCGGCGAGCGGCGCCGACAGGCCGAGCCGGAACATGCCCGCCTCGCGATCGTCGTGCAGCAGGCGTTGCGCGAGCATCAGGTAAGACAGGTTGATGTCCCGAATCGAATTCAGCGTCTCGTTGTTATGGTTCACGTCTCTCTCCGTTGCGGCGGGGCCGCCGCATGTGGCCGGCACACGTCCCCGGCCGGCTGTTTTTTTCTTCGCCTCCATCGGCGCGCCGCCTGGCGCGCCCGGCGTTCAGCATCCGCCGCGCACGTCCGGCACGCCCTCGGCGATGAGGCTCTTCGCCAGTTCGCGTAAAAGGTGCTCGGTCAACGCGCCGGCGCCGCTCTGGGCGAGGCGTTGCAATTCGATCAGGTCCTGGGCTGCGCGGCTCATGATGGTCTCCGTGTGGTTTTGTATACGGAATGTCAAGCTGCTGGTTCGACAAGAAGGAAACCAGCCACTCAAGCCTCATGCAGCGTTCGATCGCTAAACCGGGCACGGAGGCGTCCATCGTGGGGGTATCGGCACCCGCCTCGGAGCGGGTTCGGTCACGTCGGACGAAAAACGGAATGCGTTTGTTGTGAGGAGAGTATCGGCAACGGCAGGCGGGAATCAAATCATCTGATGCTGATCTTCACGTCATATTTTCGCGGGCCTGCACGTCATATTTTTGCCGGCCATCGTGTAGGGATTCGCCGACACGGCCGGCGCGCCGCCGACAGACGCGCGCGCCGCTGCCGGCCCCGCGTCAGCCGCGGCCCGCGGGCCCGCCCTGCAGGTCCGCACAGCACGCGCGGCACGCGTCGGCGACCGGCGCGAACGACCGGCCGTCCGCCTCGACGCAGGCGCCGAGCAGCCGCGCGAGCCCGCGCGCGCCTTCGCGCATCACGACGTCGTGATTCCATCTGAACAGCGGACGGGCCAGCGGCGCGAGCCAGTTCATCCAGCGCACGCGCGTGCGGATATGCCAGTCATAGCGAACGACCGTGCGCTCGGCGTCGCCGACGAACGACCAGCGGCCGTCGCCCTCGACCGCGCCGCTCGCGCGGCCCTCGAGCACGCGCATCGGCTCGACGCGCAGCACGCGCATGTCGAAGCTCAGCCGGTACGGCAGCGCGCCCTTCCACGTGTACCGGTGCAGCGCGCCGACGCCGTGCGGGTCGCCGCGCTCGACCTCGACGGTGCGCTCCGATCCCTTCCACCAGTCCGGCCACATGTCGGCCTGGTAGATCGCGTTCCAGACCGCCGCCAACGGCGCGTCCACCCGCCACGTCGTCGAGAACCGGTACTCAGCCATGCCGCCTCCGGCATATCAGGGTTCGAAGAAGTGATCGGGGAATGCAACGTCGATCTCGACGTCGTCGAGCGTAACGGTCTCGAGCGGGCGGTCGTCGTCGTCCGCGAAGCTGACCACCTTCAGCGGAAAACCGTCCTCGGTGTCGAGCCACAGCTGGTAGCGATGCACGCCCGCCACCGCATGCGCGGGTGCGCCGGTGACGCTGACGCGCAACGCGGTCCGGCCGCCGACCGGCTCTTCGCCCTGCACCACGGTCAGGCCGCCTTCCTGCAGCGCGCGCACGTTGCGCAACAGCTCGCCGACATCGGACTGGTCGACCCGGTGGCCGCTCGGGTCGCGCACGAGCGGATTGGTCGGCGCCAGCGACAGCGCCGGCGGCAGGTGCGCGCCGAACGGCCGCACCCGCACCTTGCGGCTGACCGGATCGTAGACCAGCACCGCGCCATGATGCGGCGCAACGAAATCCATCCGGATGTAGCCGGGCTTCCGGTACGCGTAGTGGATCTCGGTGTGCTCGCCCTGCCGCGGCCACGAACGGATCGTCGCCCGGTACGAGCTCGCCTGCTCGAAGTGCGTCTGCGCGACGGTCACGGGATCTGCGGTCATGCTCGCTCCAAGCAACGCGGCGGCGGCCAGCCATTCGGCAATCACGGCGCCCCCTCGACCTCCAGCACGCCCTCCATGCCGCGGTCGCGATGGCTCTTGAAGAACAGCAGCCGATGCGTGCAATAGTAGGCGAAGCGGCCCGCCTGCGTCGGCGTGAAGCGGAAGGTTCTCGGCGTGGTCGACAACTCGGTGCGCAGCGCGATGCCGGCCTGCGGCGCATCGATCGCGAAGCTGTGCGGCGTCAGCCCGGCCTCCTTCGACACCGTCAGCTCGACCGGGACGCGGGCCTTCACGATCACGTGGCTCGGGCGAAAGAAGTAGCTGCCGCCGACGATCGCGACCCGCTGCACCCCGTCGGCGTCCACCGGCACGCGCACCGGCGCATCGTCAGCGGCGCGCGCGGCGCCCATGCTGGCGGCACCGGCCGCCAGCGCGAACAACAGAATCCGGGCCGTTCGCCACATCGCATCCTCCGTTTCCGCGCGGGTCGCGGCTCGTCAACCCTTCCACGCGTCGGTCGAGCCGCCGAGCGCGCCGCACGCTTCCATCGCGATCTCGCGCAGGCGGCGCTCGTCGCCGCGGCCGGACAGCGCATAGCCCATCCCGCGATCCGACCAGAAGTAGGTGCGGCGGCCGTCTTCGACGAGCGCACGCGGCGCCACGCTGCGCCCGCCGAAGACGGTCGCGTACAGCGTCACGCGCTCGCCGTCCGCGCGCTGGTACATGAACTGCGCGGCCGGCCCCGATACGCCCGGCAGCAGCCGCCCGCCGATCAGCGTGTAACCGTATTCGACGAGCGACGGCGCGCGAACCGGCTGGCCGACGCGTTCCGACAGCCACGCCGCGAGCCGCTCCGGCTCGCTCGCGCCGATTTCGACCGGGTGCTGGAGATCGATCGCGTACACCGCGTACGCGACGTCCGCGCGCGCGGCAAACGCCGGCGTTCCGCCGAACGCCGTCCATCCGGCATGCAGCGCGAGGCCGAGCAGCAGCCCGGCCGCGAGCCCGCCGAGACCGGCCGCGACACCGCGCCGCCACGAGGCGCGGCGCTGCACGAACAGCACCGGCGCGGCGCCGGGCAGCGGGAACAGCGCCTGCAGCGCGGCGCGCTGCGCGCGGTAATGCGCGAATCGTTCGGCATCCTCGTGATTCGCCTGCAGGCGTTCGAGCACCTCGCGCCGCTCCGGCCCGGACAGCTCGCCGTCCAGCAGCGCGGACAGCAGCCGGGCCGACGCATCCGCGTCGCGTTCGTTCGAGGGCTTTTGCGAATCGTCCATCATGCCTTCCTGATCACCCGTAGCGCGGCGGGCTGGCTCGCCGACGCGTCATCCGACAGCAGCGCGCGCATGTGCTCGCGCGCCCGCGCGAGCCGCGACATCACGGTGCCCACCGGCACCGCCAGCACCTGCGCGGCCTCCTGGTAGCTCAACTCCTCGAGCGCCACCAGCAGCAGCACCTCGCGCTGCTCGACGGGCAGCCGGTACAGTGCGCGCTGCACGTCGCGCAGCAAGAGCCCGCTGATCTCGCCCGCGGGCGCGGCCATCGTCTGCCACGGCGCGGTCGCGTCATCGACCGCGATCTCGCGCCGCGCGCGCAGCTGGTCGATGAAGCGGTGACGCAGCAGCGTCAGCAGCCACGCGCACAGGTTGCCGTCGACGCGCGGCGGCTTGTTCAGCGCGCGCTCGAGCGTGTCCTGCACGAGGTCGTCGGCCCAGGCCGGGTCGCCGGTCAGCGCACGCGCGTACCGCGTCAGGCGCGGCAGCCACACCAGCAGGTCCGATTCGTAGCTCATGCGGACGCCTCGCGCAGGGTCGCGCCGTCACGGCCGCGCAACGTGCCACATGCCGCCCATCCCGTCGCCGCCCGCGTCGCCCGGCTTGCCGTCCATCTTCCAGCGATACAGCGGGTGTCCCTTGTACGCCCATTGGCTCTTGCCGTCGTCGCGCTTGACGAGGCTCCATGCGCCCGACGCCTTGTCGTAGGCATCGGCGAGCGCCGGCGGCCAGTTGGCCGTGCATGCGCTGTCGCACCGGCTCTTGCCCGGCGCGTCGTGATCGAACGTGTACAGCGTCATCCGATCCTCGTCGACCAGCTTCCCGCCGCTGACCTGCGGCAGCTCTGCGGCGGCGGGCAACGCCGCCCCGATCGTCAGCGCGGCGACGAGCAGCATCCGTTTCATTCCCGTTCTCCTTCGCATGGCATCGCGACGCACGCGGCGGCGCCGGGCGCGGACGCGGCCGTCTCGAAACGGGAGAATCGACGCCATCGTGAAAATTATCCCGCTATGCGGCCGCGCCGTGAGTCAGTAGATAAACGGACGAGCGCGGGCGGTTATTCCATCCAGAACCGATAAATGCGTGGAAACGGCGACTGACGGGAGGGTTCGCGGGGGGCTCGGACGGGGTCGAATGAAAAAGGCGGCATGACAGCGATGTCATGCCGCCCTGCGCGGTCATCGACGACCGTCGTCGGGCAGCAGCGACGCGCGCCGCTGCCCGGGGTCCGGCCGCGTTACCTCGGCAGCGCGCCCGTCAGCGTCGTCAGCAGCGACGACACCGGTCCGAGCGGGTTGTTCGCCGAGCCGCCGCCCGTGTGCGGCGTGACCGACACGCCCGGCGTCGAGCCGAGCGCCGTGCCCACGGCGGTGCCGACCGAGTTGACGACCGTGGCCGTCGCGGTCGCGCCGGTCGTCAGCGCCGAGCCGGCCGCGCCCGCCGTGCTGCCGGCCGCGCCTGCGCCCGCGCCCATCAGGCTGCCGCCCGCCGCTGCCGTCGAACCCGCCGCGCCCGCGAGCGCGCCGCCCGCCTGCGACAGTGCCGCCGGACCGTTCGCGAGTGCGCCCGTCAGCGTGCCCGCCGCTTGCGACAGCGGTGCGCCCGCGTTGCCCAGCGCGCCCGTTACCGTGCCGAGCCCACCGGTCAGCGCGCCGGCCGGATTGCTGCCGCCGGTCAGGCCGTTCACGAGATTCGTGATCGGCGCGATCGGGCTGCCGCCGGCCGCGCCGGACAGCGTGTTGACGACCTGGGTCACCGCGGCCTGAACCGGGGCCAGCGGGTTCGCGCCGCCGCCGACGTTGCCCAGCGCGCCGGTCAGCGAGTTCGCTGCACCCGTCAGCGCCGCAGCCGGGTTGCCGCCGCCGAACGTGCCCACGACCTGGTTCAGCACGCCCTGCACCGACGCCAGCGGGTTGGCGCCGCCGCCGACGTTGCCCAGCGCGCCGGTCAGCGAATTCACCGCGTTGCCGAGTGCGCCCGTCGCCGTGCTGACGGCGTTGCTCAGCGCGCCGGCCGGGTTGCCGCCGGTCGGCAGCGCGTTCTGCAGCCCGTTGACGAGGTTCGTGATCGGCGCGATCGGGCTGCCGCCGGCCGCGCCGGACAGCGTGTTGACGACCTGCGTCACCGCGCCTTGCACCGGTGCCAGGGGATTGGAGCCGCCGAGGTTGCCGAGCGCGCCGGTCAGCGAGTTCACGGCGTTGCCGAGCGCGGCTGCCGGATCGTTGCCGCCGAGCGTGCCGGCCAGCTGCGTCACCGCACCCTGGACCGGCGCCAGCGGGTTGGCGCCGCCGCCGGCGTTGCCCAGCGCGCCGGTGATCGTGTTCACCGCGTTGCTGAGCGCACCGGCCGGGTTGCCGCTGCCGAGCGTGCCGGCGACCTGGTTCACCGCGCCTTGCACCGGGGCGAGCGGATTCGCGCCGCCACCGGTCTGGCCCGCGATCGCGTTCACCGCGTTGACGAGTGCGTCCGCCGGGTTGCCGTTGCCGAGCGTGCCGACGACCTGATTCACTGCGCCCTGTACCGGCGCCAGCGGGTTCGTGCCGCCGCCCACGTTGCCCAGTGCGCCCGTGATCGTACCGACCGCGTTGCTCAGCGCGCCCGCCGGGTTGTTGCTGCCCAGCGTGCCCACGACCTGATTCACCGCCCCTTGCACCGGCGCCAGCGGGTTCGCGCCTCCGCCTACGTTACCCAGTGCGCCCGTGATCGTGCCGACCGCGTTGCTCAGCGCGCCCGCCGGGTTGTTGCTGCCCAGCATGCTCACGACCTGATTCACTGCGCCTTGCACCGGAGCCAACGGGTTCGCGCCACCGCCTACGTTACCCAGTGCGCCCGTGATCGTGCCGACCGCGTTGCTCAGCGCGCCGGGCGGGTTGTTGCTGCCCAGCATGCTCACGACCTGATTCACTGCGCCTTGCACCGGAGCCAACAGGTTCGCGCCACCGCCTACGTTACCCAGTGCGCCCGTGATCGTGCCGACCGCGTTGCTCAGCGCGCCCGCCGGGTTGTTGCTGCCCAGCGTGCTCACGACCTGATTCACCGTGCCTTGACCCGGCGCCAGCAGGTTCGAACCGCCACCAACGTTGCCCAGCGCGCCCGTGATCGTGTCGACCGCGCCACTCAGCGCGCCAGCCGGGTTGTTGCTGCCCAGCGTACCCACGACCTGATTCACCGCGCCCTGCACCGGAGCCAACGGATTCGAACCACCGCCGACATTACCCAGTGCGCCCGTGATCGTGCCAACCGCGCCGCTCAACGCGCCGGTCGGGTTGTTGCTGCCCAGCGTGCTCACGGCCTGATTCACTGCGCCCTGTACCGGCACCAGCGGGTTCGAACCACCGCCAACGGTGCCCAGCGCACCCGTGACCGTACCAACCGCTCCGCTCAGCGCACCAGCCGGATTGTTGCTCCCCAGCGTGCCCACGACCTGATTCACCGCGCCCTGCACCGGCGCAAGCGGATTCATCGCACCGCCACCACCGAGCGCTCCCGTCACGGTATTCACCGCGCCGGCGGGATCACCGAGCGACGTCTGAATGGCGCCCGACCCGGACGCGGTCACGCTGATCGATCCCAGCGGCGTCGTACCCGCCGCGGTGATGCTCGCCGACACGCCGTTCGACGGCGGATTGACGATCACCTGCGGAATCGACAGCACATCGAGCGACCCGGCTGCCGCGGACCCCGATGCCAGTACCCCGAACGCCGTCGCAACCGACAGCGCCGCACCCGTCAATTTAAAGTTTTTTCCCATCGTAACCTCGTCTCGGTTGGCACTACGTTGATGAAGCACCGGGACGGGTTGCACGAAGCATGCCATCGGGAAAATCAGGTTTTCATTTCTCGCTTACTGCATTTCAATCACGATCCGCCAATTGATTTCATTACGGAAAATTCCATACGCCCGTTTAATAATATGAAGAAACAGACGCCGTGGATTCGGATGTAACGTAACGTTTGCGAGGCTTGGGGTAACGTGTTCCGGTACATGCCGAATGTCTCCGGAACATCGCCGCTCATGGCGTCGGCATGTCAATCGGATTGACTGGCCATCGCCCATTTCGCACATATGAAAATGCCTTGAAAAATCGCCGGTCATGCCGAATCGTTTATTACTATTACGCGGCATCTTTCCGGCGAATTACGCAGACCATTGAAAATCGCGCAAGTATCGATATCGACGACAGCCGAATGAAAAACTGTGTCGGCGCAAGCGCGAGCGCCGACCGCCAAGGCCGGCGGCCGGCCGCGCATCCGGCCCGCTCAGCCGAAGCGCGCCGGGCGATACGGATCGGGATCGATGTAGGTCGGCGCGCCCGTCATCATCTCGGCGAGCAGGCGGCCGGTCGCGGGGCCGAGCGTCAGCCCGTGGTGGCAATGGCCGAACGCGAACCACAGGCCCGGGTGCCGCGGCGCCGGCCCGATCACCGGGCGCATGTCGGGCGTGCAAGGCCGCATCCCGAGCCACGGCGCGGGATCGAGCCGCTCGCCGATGCCGAACGCGTCGCGCGCAAGCGGCTCGGCGCGCGCGAGCTGGATGCCGGTCGGCGGCGCGCCGCGCAGCGCGATCTCGACGCCGGTCGTGAGCCGCAGGCGGCCGCCGTCCATCGGCGCGACGACGAAGCCTTCCTCGGTGTCGCAGACGGGCACGGCGAGCGGCACGCGCGTCGGCCGGTAATGCATGTGATAGCCGCGCTTCGCGCGCAGCGGAATCCGGTAGCCGAGCGGCGCAAACACCTGGTCGGACCACGGGCCGAGCGCGAGCACCACCGAGCGGGCCGCGATCCGCCCATGCGCGGTGTCGACGCTCCAGCCGTCGCGTTCCTGCGCAAGCGTGGTCGCGTCGCCGAGCACGAACGCGCCGCCTTCGCGCTCGAACAGCCGCGCATACGCCTTCGTCAATCCGCCCGGATTCGACACGGTCTTCGGGTCCTGCCAGTGGAACGCGCCGCAAAACGCATCGCCGACACCCGGCTCCCGGTCGCGCAACGCGCGGGCGTCGAGCACGGTCATCCGCAGGCCGTGTTCGTCCGCGATGCGCCGTTGCGCGCGCACCTCCGCGTCGAACAGCGCGGGCGAACGGAACGCCTCGATCCAGCCGCCGTCGTGCACGAGCGGCTGCGCGTCGGTGCGCGCGAGCAGCGCGTCGTGCTCGGCGACGCTCGCGGCGACGAGCGGCAGCATGTCGCGCGCGGCGGCCGCGAGCCGATCGGGCGACGACTCCCGCCAGAAGCGTGCGAGCCAGCCCGCATACGCGGGCAGCGCCTTGTAGTCCCAGTAGAGATCGACCGAGCGGTTGCGCAGGTAGCGCAGCAACGTGCCGAGCTTGCGCGGGAACGCATACGGCACGACCGACGAACGTTCGATCAGCCCCGCGTTGCCGTGGCTCGTTTCCTCGCCCGGCGCGCGCCGGTCGACGAGCGCGACGCGCAGGCCGCGATCCTGCAGGTGCAGCGCCGACGACACGCCGACGATGCCGGCCCCCAGGACGATGACGTCGAAATCCATGCTTCCTCGCACTGCGTCGAGATTCGGTGCGACGCGCGCCGGGTCATGCGCCCGGCACGGCCGTGCTTACTTCGCGATGATGTCGCGCTTGAAGTACTTCTGCGACAGCGCGCTCAGCGTGCCGTCCTTCTTCAGCGCATCGAGCGCGCCGGCGACTTTCGCCTGCAACGCCTTGTCGCCCTTGCGCATCCCGAAGCCCGTGCCTTCGCCGAGCGTCGCCGGGTCCTTCAGCGGCTCGCCGACGATCTGGTAATCATGGCCGGCCGGCTTGTCGAGGAAGCCGTCCTGCGCGGTCTGCGCTTCCTGCACCGCGGCGTCGAGGCGGCCCGCGACGAGATCCGCGTAGATCTGGTCCTGATCCTGGTACGACACGACCGATACGCCCGCGCCGGCCCAGTGCGCCTTCAGGAAATCCTCCTGCGACGAGCCCTGCAGCACGCCGACGCGCTTGCCGCGCAGGCTCGCCGCGTCCGGCTGCAGCGGCGAGCCGCGCTTCGCGACCATCACGATCGGCACGACGTAGATCGCCGGCGTGAAATCGATGCTCTGCCTGCGCTTCGCGGTGATGTTCATCGCCGAGTTGATCGCGTCGAACTTGCGCGCCTGCAACGCGGGAATCAGCCCGTCGAACGCGTTCTCGACCCACACGCACTTCATCTTCAGCTTCGCGCACACGGCGTTGCCGACGTCGACGTCGAAGCCCTGCAACTGCCCGGACGGCGTCTTGCTCTCGAACGGGGGATAAGCGGCTTCGATCCCGAAGCGCAACGTATTGGCGGATGGTTCCGCATGGGCCGTGACGGCCGCGCTCGCGAAGGCCGCGGCGGCGCAAAGGGCAAGCTTCCAGTTCATGACGGGTCCTGTCTGGGTTGACGCAATGAGGATCGGCAGCGCCAATCCGTGCAGGCGAAATATAGACTGAAAGTCTACTATAGACTATAGGGGATACGATAATCGTGCCCCGGTTTCGCTTCGTCCGAATCGACGCCAATCCTTCCAACGCATTGATTCCAGGAGATTTTTTAAAGCCTCCTCAAGCGGCAGACCACCTGAAAAGAAAAGCTCACCCAACATATCGAGTCTATATTAGACTTTTCGTCCATCATGAACATCGCCGGGCGCCGCTTTGCGAGACGGCTCGTCCGGCCCGAACTGGAGACGCATCCATGACGCAAGCCGCCCCGACCCTGCCGCTGACCGTCGACGACGCGACGGTGCGCGCCGCCCTGCCGTCGCTCGACGTGCTCGGCACGCTGCGCCGCATGTTCGCCGCGCTCGGCGAAGCACGCGCGGTGCAGCCGCCGCAAACGCTCACGCTGTTCCCCGACCAGGCCGGCGACTTCATCACCTACCTCGGCGCGTTCGCCGACGCGCAGGTGTTCGGCGCGAAGCTGTCGCCGTACATCGTGACGGGCGGCAAACCCGACGGGAGACCCATCGTCACCGCATGGACCGCGCTGATGTCGATGCGGACCGGCCAGCCGCTGATGTGGTGCGACGCGCAGCGCCTGACGATCGAGCGCACCGCCGGCACGACCGCGCTCGCGGTCGACTGCCTCGCGCCCGGCGATGCGAAGCATCTCGCGGTGATCGGCACGGGCGCGGTCGGCCTCGCGCACCTGCGGCACACGGCGGCGCTGCGCGATTGGGAGACGATCCGCGTCCATTCGCCGGCGCTGGCCGGCAACGCGGCGTTGCAGGCCGAACTCGCGCGGCTGGACCCGCGTGCGCGGCCGGCCGACAGTGTCGACGCGTGCGTGCGCGACGCGGACGTCGTGATGCTGTGCACGTCGTCGGGCGTGCCGGTGCTCGGCGACGGCATGCTCACGCGCCCCGCGCTCGTCACGTCGATCAGCACGAACGTCGCGCAGGCTCACGAGATCCCGCCCGCGTGGCTGCCCGACATGGACGTGTACTGCGACTACCGGCACACGACGCCCGCGAGCGCGGGCGAGATGCAGCGCGCCGTCGCCGAGCACGGCTGGCGCGTCGAACGCATCGCGGGCGACCTGCCGGCGCTCGTGCATGGCACGTGCCCGCCGCCGTCGCGCACGCGCCATGCGTTCTTCCGCTCGATCGGCCTCGGTCTCGAGGACGTCGCGATCGCGCATGCGCTCTACACGCACCTGACGCACGCATGAGCAGCGCGCGCACGCGAGCCCGATACAATGGCGCAACCGCCGCGGCGGCCGCGCCTCGGCGTGCCCAAGGCGGCTCACCCGAGAGTGCGATCCCGATGCGCAAGAAGAAATCCCCCGTCAAAGACCTGCTGCTGTCCCGCTACGCGCCGCTTGCCGACGGCATCGCGACGCTGTTCTTCCCCTACGCGGAAGTCGTGATTCACGACCTGCACGACCAGACCGTGCTGTATCTCGCGAACAACCTGTCGAAGCGCGAGGTCGGCGACGACTCCGCGCTCGAGGAAATCGACCACTCGGCGCGCGAGCGCGTGATCGGCCCATACGAGAAGCTCAACTGGGACGGCCGGCGGATGCGCTGCGTCAGCAACATCCTGTTCGACGACGAAGGGCATCCGGCCGGGATGATGTGCATCAACTTCAACATCGCGGTGTTCGACGAAGTGCGTGCGACGCTCGACCTGTTCATCAAGGGCGCGGGCGTCGTCGCGCAACCGGACGAGCTGTTCCGCGACGACTGGCAGGAGCGCATCAACACGTTCCTGCACGGCTGGCTGCGCGAGCGGCAGGTCGGCCTGAACGGACTCACGCGCGTGCATCGGCGCGAGCTCGTCGAGGCGCTCTACGCGGAAGGCGCGTTCCGCGGCAAGAGCGCGGCGAACTACGTCGCGAACGTGCTCGGGATGGGACGCGCGACGGTCTACAAGCATCTCAAGCACCTGAAGGACACGCAGGGCGACGCCTAGGCGTCGAAGCAAAAGTGATATAGTCGCGGTTACATTTTTTTCCGAACCCCCATCCCATGCCGACCGCCGCCTCCCCCGCGCTCCACCCGACGCTGACCGTCGAAATCTGGTCCGACCTGATCTGCCCGTGGTGCTGGATCGGCAAGCGCCGTTTCGACGAGGCGCTCGCCGCGTTCGCGCACGCGGACCGCGTCGACGTCGCGCTGCGCGCGTACCGCCTGTTCCCCGGCCAGCCGGTCGAGCCGGTCGAGGCGATGCTCGGCAGCAAGTACCGGCTTGCGCCCCCGCAGGTCGACCAGATGCTGCGGCAGGTGACCGACGCGGCCGCAAGCGTCGGGCTCGGCTACGACCTGCCCGGCACGCTCGTCGGCGACACGCTCGACGGCCACCGGCTCGTGAAGCTCGCGGAAACCACCGGCCGCGCGCATGCGCTGACCGAGCGGCTGTATCGCGCGTATTTCAGCGAGCACGGCTCGCTGTTCGATCACGGCTCGCTGACCGATCTCGCGGTCGACGCGGGGCTCGAGCGCGCGGCGGTCGACGCCGTGCTGCGCAGCGACGCGTACCGGAGCGAAGTCGACGCCGACATCGCGCGGGCCGAGCAGATCGGCGGCCGCGGCGTGCCGCTGTTCGTGTTCGGCGGCCGCTACGCGGTGTCCGGCGCGCAGGCGGCCGACGTGTTCGCGCAGGCGCTCGAGCAGGCGTGGCAGGACGGCATCGTCGCCATCGGCGACGACGACGCGGCCGCATGCGGCCCCGACGGCTGCGCGCTGCCGCCGAACGCGTAACAATCCGCCCCGCTGCTGCCAGAAACCGGCAGGAAGCCGCGCCGTGCGGCGCCTACAATGTTGCCTTTCATTCAAATAACTATCAGAGAGGCCACATCCCCATGACCCACGGCATCCACGGCGAGAAGCGCTGGTACACGCTGATCGTCCTCTGCCTCGGCGTGCTGATGATCGTGCTGGACAACACGATCGTGAACGTCGCCCTTCCATCGATCAGCGCCGACCTGCGCTTCAGCGAGACGGCGCTCGTCTGGGTCGTCAACGCATACATGCTGACCTTCGGCGGCTGCCTGCTGCTCGGCGGCCGGCTCGGCGACCTGTACGGACACCGGCGCATGTTCCTCGCCGGACTCACGGTGTTCACGCTCGCGTCGCTCGCCTGCGGCATCGCGCAGTCGCAGGCGATGCTGATCGCCGCGCGCGCGGTGCAGGGGTTCGGCGGCGCGATCGTGTCGGCGGTGGCGCTGTCGCTGATCATGAACCTGTTCACCGAGACCGGCGAACGGGCGCGCGCGATGGGCGTCTACGGCTTCGTCTGCGCGGGCGGCGGCAGCATCGGCGTGCTGCTCGGCGGGCTGCTGACGAGCGCGCTGTCGTGGCACTGGATCTTCCTCGTCAACCTGCCGATCGGCGTCGCCGTCTACGCGCTGTGCACCGCGCTGCTGCCGCGCACGCGCGCGCCGGCCGCCGATGCGCGGCTCGACGTCGCGGGGGCCGTCACCGTGACCGCGTCGCTGATGCTCGCCGTCTACGGGATCGTCAACGGCAACGAGGCCGGCTGGCTGTCGACGCAGACCGTCGCGCTCGTCGGCGCGGCCGCCGCGCTGCTCGTGCTGTTCATCGCGATCGAGGCGCGTGTCGCGCACCCGCTGATGCCGCTCACGCTGTTCGCCAAGCGCAACGTCGCGCTCGCGAACGTGATCGGCGTGTTGTGGGCGGCCGCGATGTTCGCGTGGTTCTTCCTGTCCGCGCTGTACATGCAGCGCGTGCTCGGCTACCGCCCGCTCCAGGTCGGCCTCGCGTTCCTGCCGGCCAACCTGATCATGGCCGCGTTCTCGCTCGGGCTGTCGGCGCGGATCGTGATGCGCTTCGGGATCCGCGGCCCGATCGCCGCCGGCCTGCTGATCGCCGCGTGCGGCCTCGCGCTGTTCGCGCGCGCGCCCGTCGACGGCGGCTTCGTGTGGCACGTGCTGCCCGGCATGACGCTGCTCGGCGTCGGCGCGGGCGTCGCGTTCAATCCGGTGCTGCTCGCCGCGATGGGCGATGTCGATCCCGCGGATTCGGGCCTCGCGTCCGGCATCGTCAACACCGCGTTCATGATGGGCGGCGCGCTCGGGCTCGCCGTGCTCGCGAGCCTCGCGGCCGCGCGCACCGATGCGCTCGCCGCAAGCCAGGCCGCGCCGCTCGACGCGCTGAACGGCGGCTATCACGTCGCGTTCGCGTTCGGCGCGGTGTTCGCGGCCGCGGCCGCGCTGATCGGCCTCGCGCTGCGCATCCGGCGGCCGCACCCGGCAGGCGGCGGGGTCGGCAGCGCGATGCACTGATTTGGGGCATTGACCGCAGGCGGCCGGGTGGCCGATTTTTAACGCAGTCGTACACCGCCTCGCCAGTTTTGCGACAATGACGGACTTTGACGCGCGCGCGCCGCTGCCGCGTGCAGCCGCCGAACACCGCCGAACACCACCCAATCGCCAGATTCCGATGTCGCTCCCTCATATCGATCTGCTGTACTCCCTGTCCGGCCTGTTCGTCGGCATCCTCGTCGGCCTGACCGGCGTCGGCGGCGGCTCGCTGATGACGCCGATCCTCGTGCTGCTGTTCGGCGTCCACCCGGCGACCGCGGTCGGCACCGACCTGCTGTATGCGGCCGCGACCAAGGCGACCGGCACGCTGGTGCACGGCCTCAAGGGCTCGGTCGACTGGCGCATCACGGGCCGGCTCGCCGCGGGCAGCGTCCCGGCGTCGGCCATCACGCTGTGGTTCCTGCACACGTACGGGATGCACACGCCCGGCACCGCGCGGCTGATCCAGCTCGTGCTCGGCGGCGCGCTGCTGCTCACGTCGCTCGCGCTGATCTTCCGCCCGCAGCTCGCGGCGCTCGCCGCGCGCAACCCGCTCGCGCCGAACCCGGCGCGCACGCTGTGGTCGACCGTGCTGACGGGCGTCGTGCTCGGCGTGCTGGTGTCGATGACGTCGGTGGGCGCCGGCGCGATCGGCGTGACCGTGCTCCTGCTGCTGTACCCGGCGCTCGCGACGACCCGCATCGTCGGCTCCGACATCGCGCACGCGGTCCCGCTCACGCTCGTCGCCGGCATGGGCCACTGGCTGCTCGGCTCGGTCGACTGGTCGATGCTGCTGTCGCTGCTGATCGGCTCGCTGCCCGGCATCGTGATCGGCAGCGTGCTGTCGACGCGCGCGCCCGAGCGCCTGCTGCGCAACCTGCTCGCGTCGACGCTCGTCGCGGTCGGCCTGCGGCTCGTGCTCGCGTGACGGCAGGCGCGCCGCGCGCGCGCCGCTCAAAGCAAAACGCCGCCCGGCTTGTGACCGGGCGGCGTTTTTTTTACGTCGCGTCAGGCGGCGCGTGCGCCGCCCGCGCTCAGTGGAGCTGCTGCTGTTGCTCCAGCTTCTGCTGGCGCAGCTGCTGCGCGCGCATCTGCAGCTTCTGCACACGCTGCAACGCCGCGCGGTTCGCGAGGATGCCGTCGTAGAAGTTGCCGAGATCGCCCTTCATCGTGGTCCGCGACGCGTCGTTCAGGTAGATCATGTGGCCCGACGGGTAGTACTTCATCGTCAGGTTCTGCGCCTTCAACGTCGGATCGAGCGCCATCTGCTGCAGCGTCAGCTCGGTCTGGTGGAACGGCGTCACCGCGTCGAAATAGCCGTTCGCGGACAGCACCTTCAGGTCCGGGTTCAGGCTCATCGACGACGCAAGGTCGCCCGCCGTGTACAGCGTGTTGCCGCCGCCGCGGTTCGCACCCGTCGGGTCCGTATGGCTGAAGTCCCAGTTGTTGAACACCTGGTCGTTCAGGTCGACGAACGACGACGTCGACGTGTACTTCAGGTCGGTGTTCAGGTAGCTGTTCCACAGCACGGTGTACGCGCCGCCGACGTTGGAGATCGACGGATCGTTGCTGCCCGAGTTCGGCAGGATGAACGGCGCGATGCCCTGGCCCGTGTAGTTCGCGCGGCCGTCATACTGGCCGATCTGGATGCCCGGCACGAGCGTCAGGAAGAACGTGTACGGCGGGTTGTTGTTCGACGACGGCACGTTGCCGAGCCCGGCCGGGTTGCCGAAGGTCTGGATCAGCGAGACCGGATCGGTGCCGATGTACGCGCCCATCTGCTGCGCGCTCTGCAGGTTCAGGTTCAGCCGCACGTTGACGAAGCCGCCGTCCTGCGGATTCGGCGCCTGCGCGAGCGGCGCGAGCACGTTGTCCGCGTAGTTGCGCGCCTGGACCATGTACGCGTCGAGGTCGGTCGGCGTCGGCGTGAGCGTCGTCTTCTTCCAGTAGAACGCGTCGGCGGCGAGCGTCGGGAAGATGCCGACCGCGGACAGCGCGTTCGAGTAGTCGAGGATCGACGACTGCAGCGTGATCCCGTTCAGCTCGATGCCGTCCTCATGCAGCGCCCACGACACGACCGCGCTGCGCGCGGTGCCGTACGACTCGCCGAACAGGAACTTCGGCGAGTTCCAGCGCGAGTACTTGGTCAGGTAGCGCTGGATGAAGCGGTCGATCGAGCGCGCGTCCTGGTCGACGCCCCAGAAGTCCTTGTTCTTCGCCGGGGCGATCGCGGCCGAGTAGCCGGTGCCGACCGGGTTGATGAACACGAGGTCCGAGCGGTCGAGCAGGCTGTCCGGGTTGTCGAGCAGCTTGTACGGCGCGGGCGGCGTGAAGTTCGGGAACGACGACTGCAGGCGCTTCGGGCCGAACGAGCCGAGCAGCAGGTAGACCGACGACGAGCCCGGGCCGCCGTTGTAGAAGAACGTGACCGGGCGCGGCTTCGACGGGTCGGGATTGTCCTGCGTGTACGCGACATAGAACATCTTCGCGTTCGGCTTCGACGTGACCGGATCGATCGTCGTCAGGTGGCCGGCGGTGGCCGTGTACTTGATGACCTTGCCGCCGATCGACACCTGCCGGTGCACGACCGCCGCGCCTTCGGTGGCGTCGGTCACCGCGTCGGTGGGGCCGGTGCCGTAGACGTCGGTGTCGACGAACGGCTGGTCGGCCTGCGCGGCGCTCGTCGCCGCGCCGGACGCCGGCGCATTCGCGGCCGTGGCTGCAGCGGCGGCCGCGGCGGACGGGTTCGCCCCGTCGTCGCCGCCGCACCCCGTGACGAGCAGCGCAGCGGCCGTCGCCGCGACGAGCGGGCCGCTCAGTGTCGTTCCAAATAGCGCGAAACCGTCTTTCAAGGACTTCAGTGTCGTCATTATTGCCTCTCGAACAGAACGATAAATATCGCCGGACGCAAAGGATGATTTGCTCCGGCGTTCCGCACCGGGAGCGCATTCGTTATGCGACGCACTCCGAGTTTTTTACCGGATCGACGCAAATCGACCGGCATGATTTACCCCACCCGATATTCAGCAACCACCCAATGGAATCAATTCCATTGAAAACGGCAATTCAAAAATCACCCGCGATTCCCGGCCATTGCGAACCGCACGCGGATCGAAGGCAAAGCAACGCCCCACAAAGCCAGGCCGGACAAGGCCGCTTCGCTTCGAAAGGGCGAACAATCCCGTTCGGCGGAGCGCCGATTAATCGCAAAATTGCGTTCAATCGCGGCTTCAGCCGAATTAATAAAATCGAAAGGATTATCTAATCGAAAGGAAAGGAATATGTGTCCCGGATAATTTATTAAATTAAGTGAAAACACCGGCGCATAATAGATTCCGGGTTTTCTGCCGTAAAGTAACAATTTGTTACGGCGCCGTTTTTCGCCGGGAATCGAATCCGGAAGCAATTCCCGCGAACGGCCGAAAAAAGCCGGACGCTGGCGTCCGGCTTCGGGCGGGCGGCGGCGCGCGCTTGTATGTTTAAGCCTGACCAGTACGGTAAAGTCTGAGCGCAGCCAGACATGACCGTGCAGTTTGATCCGCGCTTGGGCGTGAGAGCCCGTTTCTGAGTACAAAACGCACGGTTGCCGTGCTGGTCTTCCTGAAACCCGAACGGTTACCCGCCCCGATTTGATCGAGAGCGCATGCACAAGCAAGGGATCTGAAGATCATGTCTGTTTCCTCAGTGGTGGTCGGCATCGACGTGGCCAAAGAACACGTCGATATTGAAGTCTTGGGCGCTGAACTGGCTTCTCAGCGATGGGCTAACGATGCCGAGGCGCACTCGGCACTGGCAGCGGCTTTGCAACCGCTGAACATTAGCCTGATCGTCATGGAGGCCACTGGCGGCTACGAAGCAGCGCTTGCCTGCGCGCTGCAAGCGGTTGGTCTGCCGGTTGCCGTGGTTAATCCGCGTCAGGCGCGCGACTTTGCTAAATCGATGGGACGTCTGGCCAAGACTGACACGATCGATGCCCATATGCTGGCCGAGTTCGCATCGGTACTGGTTCGCCGCCAGGATCTGGCCAGCTTCATTCGACCGCTGGCGGACGCCCAGCAACAAGCCCTGGCCGCCATGGTCACGCGTCGTCGTCAGTTGCTCGGCATGCTGCTCTCGGAGCGACAGCGTCTGCAACTGGCGATTCCAGTCGTTCGCCCGAGCATCGAGACCATGATCGACGCCATTCGCAAGCAACTCGATGATGTCGATGCCCAAATGGTCGCTCACGTTCGCGAGCACTACAGTGCGCTCGACGTGTTGCTTCGCTCCGCAAGCGGTATCGGTCCGGTAGCCAGCGCCACATTGATCGCGGAATTGCCTGAGCTCGGTCGGCTTAATCGGCGCCAGATTGCAGCCTTGGTCGGTGTCGCCCCGATGGCTTGGGACTCTGGAACCGTCCGCGGACGCAGGCGAATCCAAGGCGGACGCTTTGATATCCGCCGCGTTCTGTACATGGCTGCGCTCACCGCTTCGCGACGCAACCCCGCCATTACCGCCTTCTACCAACGGCTCATTGCTTCCGGCAAACCGCCCAAGGTTGCACTGGTTGCCTGCATGCGCAAGCTCTTGACCGTGCTCAACGCCATGGTCAGAACCAGCACTCCTTGGGACAGTTCGCTTCATTCCGCTTGACTCGCTAGACGGTTACTCAGAACGGCACGTCGAGCGCCCCGGCGCCGACCGTGATCGCATTGCCGCCCGGCGCAGCCGAGATCGGCGGCAGGTTCGCGGTCGTCAGCGCCGGCGCCGCGCCCGGCGTGCCGCCGCGCGGCACGGTGCGGATCACTTGCGACGGCGGCAGCGGCGCGCCGTTCTTCAGGTGCCGCCACATCAGGTTCAGCGCCTGCAGGTCATAGTAATGCACGGGCACGAAGCGCGTATCGAAGCCCGCGACCGGCAGGAATGCATCGAAGTGCTGACCGTTCGTCACCTCGTAGAACGCCAGCTGGCTGCGGCCGCCTTCGCTGAGACTGTTCTGCGCGACGTACGCGCGCGACGCGTGGTTGACCGGCACGAGCGCATCGCTGCGGCCGTGCACGATGATCGCGGGCTTGCCCTGCAGGTTCGCGTTCACGCGCACCGCGTCGACGTTCGCGGGCATGTTCAGCTGCCCGTTCGTCCACAGCTGGCGCAGGCACAGCGCGCCCGCGAAGCTCGCGTCGGGCGTCGCGAGGCGATGGTCGACGCCGCTCGCGGGGCCCGTATTGAACACGAGGTTGATGCCGTTGGTCGGCGGCACGCCGTTGCCCGCGCCGAACACGCTCGGCATCGGCGACGCGGCGGGCGGCGCCACCGCACCGGTGGCCGCGTTCGTGGTCGCGAAGCTGAAATTGCACAGGTTGTCGACGACGCGCGAGCGCGTGTACGCGTTCGCGTAGGTCACCGCGATCGCCGGGGTCGCCTGCGAATCCCACATCGGCGCCTGCAGCATGTCGGAGTCGGCGAGATAGCCGGCCGCGTGCAGCTGCGCGAGCGCATCGGCGGCCTGGCTCTGCAGGTCGGCGCCCGCGACGAGCCCGGCCGCGGCCAGCGTCGCGCAGCGCTGCGCGCGGATCGACTGCGTGACGGCCGACGGCAGCGCGGTGAGATACGGCGCGCCCGCGAGCGCGGACGCCGCCGCCGCGCACGGCTGCATCAGGTTCGCGAAGGTCGCGTAGTCGGCCAGCGGCCGTCCGAACGACGGCACCGGCGCGCCGCCCTGTCGCACCACCGCATTCGGCGCCATCCGCACGTTGATCTGCGGCTCGCCGACCACGACCGCGGTGATCCAGTTGCGCGTGTCCTGCTCGGCCGCCGCGAGCGCCGCGCCGCCGCCGTTGCTGACCGACGCGGCGATCGTCGTGATGTCGCCGGGGCGATAGCGCACGCCGTGGCGCGTGCCGTCGATCAGCGGTCCGAACTGCTCGTTGAGCGCCCAGTACGCGAACTCGACCGCCTGCAGCGTCACGCGCCCCCAGTCCTGCTCCGGATTCTGCTGCGAATGCGCGTGCTTGAACGCATAGCGGTTCGGGAACTGCGCGTTGAACGTCGCCAGCTCGCCGCTCGACACGTTCGCGGTGAAGAGGCTCGCGTTGCCGGCGAGCACCGCGTTCGCGAGCGTGCCGTCGATCAGCGTGACGGTGTCCGAGCCGAGCTCGTGCGCGCCGTTGCCGCCGCCCTTGTCGTTGTAGGCGACCGCGCAGCCGCGCTTCAGGCCCCACTCGCCGGCGGCCGAGATCGCGCCGTACACGCCGCGCGAGCCGGACGACGTCGCGGTGACGATGCACGGCTGCGCCGGGTCGAAGCTGGTCGGCACCTGCACGAGCAGCGTGACGTTCCTGCGGCCGCTGCCGTCGTCGGAGTACGCGAGGTATTCGGTGCCGGCGATCCGGCCTTCGCCGAGCGTGTCGTTGCCGTCGAGATCGACGTTCGGCCCCCAGAAGCGGCCGTAGCCGCCGTTGGCGCTCATGTCGACGATCGCGCGATAGTTCGACCAGATCGCGAGGCGGCGCAGTTCGGCCGCCGTCGGCCGGGCCGGGTTCGCGAACGCGGGCGGCGCGGCGCTCGCGAGGCCGCTCTTGCCGAGGCCGGCCGTCAGCAGATCGTCGCTCGTGCCGTCATAGGCCGTCGTGCGCACGCTGCCCGCGATGAAACCGGGCAACGCGTTGCCGTCGCGCGTGTCGTTGCCGTTGCAGGCCCCGAACAGCGTCACGACGGCGGCCAGCGCCGCTCCGAACCCGACCCGCCTGCCCCACCGTAGCCTCGTCATTGTCGCCCTCTCTCTCTGGTTATGTCGGATGGACTCCAAGCGAAAACGGGCCCCGGATTCCCGAGGCCCGCCTGGATGCGAGCGCGAGCGGCGCGAACGCGCCGCCCCGCGTCATTGCGGCTGGACGTGCAGCTTGTTGCTGACGGACGTGACGCCCGGCACGCCCTTGGCCGCGGCCTCGGCCTTTTCGATCTGTGCGGCGTCGGGCACCGAGCCCTCGAGCGTGACCGCCCCGCCCTTCGAACGCACGACGATGCTCGACACGTCGACGCCGTTCTCCTTCGAAAGCGCCTTGCGCACCGCGTAGCCGAGCTTGCGGTTCGCCTGCTTCGCGGATTTCGCCGCGGCCTTCGATGCGCTCTTCGCGGCGGCGGGCGCTTCGGACGCCGCCGGCTCGCTCGACTGCGCGTAGACGCTGCCGGACAGACTCACGGCCACCGCGGCCACTCCCAACGCCCCCAACGCTCTCGACACGATCGACTTCATGCTATCTCCTTGTGAATCGGAACGGCCGCGCACAGTGCGGCCGACTACCCCCAAAAGCGGCCGGCCTGCACGCGCGAGCGCGGCGGGACAGCCGGTGATTTCCACGGCGATGCGAGAGAGGCGAGACGGACCGGCGGCCGGCGCACGCGAAAGCGGGCCGGCCGGGCCGGGCAGCCGCCGGCCGGGCGCGCCCGGTCTGGTCGGGTGCCGGGTCGCGCAAGTCGGGCGTGGCTGCGTCGCACAATGTAATCCAGCGCCCGCGGAAGCGCAAAGCTTTTGACGCGGCGCCGGCGCCGGCCGGGCCCGCCGGATTCGCGCACGTGCGGCGAAACCGGTTACCATCGCCGCGAATGCATGCGATCCGTGGCCCGTCCGCGTCATCGATCCGTCATGCGTGCGCCATTCGCCGATCGCCTCTCATGAAGCCACTCCTGCGCCCTCGCCGGCCGCCCCGCATCCTCGCCCGCTTCGTCGCGGTATCGTGGCGCGACCTCGCGCTGTCGGTCGGGCCGACCGTGCTGCTCGCGATCGCCGCCGTCTGGCTCGCGATCAAGATGATCCAGCCCGCACCGCCGTCCACGCTCGTGATCTCGGCCGGCCCGCCCGGCAGCACCTACTGGAACGCCGCGCAGAAGTACAAGGCGATCCTCGCGAAGAACGGCGTGACGCTCGACGTGGAGTCGTCCGAAGGATCCGCGCAGAACCTCGAGCGGCTGTCCAACGCGAACGCGTCGGTGGACGTCGGCTTCGTGCAGAGCGGCATCGGCCCGAAGACGCGCGACGAGCACCTCGTCGCGCTCGGCAGCATCGGCTACGTGCCGCTCGCGATCATGTACCGCGGCCCGATCGTCGCGCGGCTGTCGGACTTCAACGGCAAGCGGCTCGCGCTCGGCCCGGAAGGCAGCGGCGCGCGCGAGCTGAGCCTCGCGCTGCTGAAGATGAACGGCATCGCGCCGGGCGGGACGACCGCGCTGCTGCCGATCTCCGGCGAGGACGCCGCCGAGGCGCTGCTCGCCGGCAAGCTCGACGCGGCGTTCCTGTCCGGCGATTCGACGCAGATCCCGGTGATGGCGAAGCTGTTCCGCGCGCCGGGCGTGCACGTGTACTCGTTCACGCAGGCGGAAGCCTATGCGCGCCGCTTCCCGTACCTGACCGCGATCACGCTGCCCGAAGGGGTCTACGATCTCGGTCGGGACCTGCCGCCCGCCGACATCCACACGGTCGCGCCGACGATCGAGCTGGTCGCGCGCGACTCGCTGCACCCTGCGCTGTCCGACCTGCTGATCGAGGCCGCGCGCGAGGTGCACGGCCACGCGACGATCCTGCAGCACGCGGGCGAATTCCCGTCGGCGGTGACGCGCAGCTTCCCGCTGTCGGACGACGCGGCGCGCTACTACAAGTCGGGCAAGACCTTCCTGTACCGGCGGCTGCCGTTCTGGGTCGCGAGCCTCGTCGACCGGCTGCTCGTGATCGTCGTGCCGCTCATCGTCGTGCTGATTCCGGGGGTGCGGGTCGTGCCGGCGCTGTACGGCTGGCGCGTGCGCTCGCGGATCTACCGCTGGTACGGCGCGCTGATCGCGCTCGAGCGCAACGCGCTCGGCGAGCACACCGCCGCCGAGCGCATCGAGTTGCTCGATCGGCTCGACGACATCGAGGAATCGGTGAACCGGATGAAGATGCCGCTCGCGTATGCCGGGCAGTTCTACGTGCTGCGCGAGCACATCGGCTTCGTGCGCGAGCGGCTGACCGCGCACGACCCCGATCCGCACGGCCGCCCGCACGACGCGCCGCTCGCGTCCGGCGGCGACGGCGCGCCCCCCCGGGCGACACCGGGTTCCGCCTGAGCGCGCGATCCGCGATCATTGCCGCATCGGCCGGCCGCCGCGTAACATGGAGGCCGCCGCCAGGCGCCGCGCGCGGGACGGCCGGCCCCGGCCCCATCCTCTGGAGATCGTCATGACAACCGGCCTCGACACCGCCCAGCCCGCCTGGTTCTTCGATTTCGTCTCGCCGTTCTCCTACCTGCTGCTCGAACAGTATGAAAGATGGCCGGACGTGCCGTTCGCGCCGGTCGCGGTGTCGCTCGTCGACCTGCAGCGCCACTGGGGCCAGCGCCCGAGCGCGGACGTGCCGGCCAAGCGCATCTTCACGTATCGGCATGCGCTGTTTCGCGCGGAGCAGCTCGGCATCCACTTCAGGATGCCGCCCGCGCACCCGTTCGACTCCGACAAGGCGCTGCGCCTCGCGATCGCGCTGCGAGCCGACCTCGCGACGGTGCGCGAGATGTTCCGCTTCATCTGGCGCGACGGCAACGACCCGTCGACGCCGGACGGCTTCGCGGCGCTGTGCGAGCGGGTCGGCGTCGGGCATGGCGACCAGCTGATCGAATTCGAGGAAACGGTCGCGCAGCTGCGCCGCCATACCGACGATGCGATCGCGCTCGGCGTGTTCGGCGTGCCGACGTTCTGGATGAGCAAGCAGCTGTTCTGGGGCGAGGACGCGCTGCCGATGGTGCTGTATTGCGCACGCACGCCGACCTGGCTCGAGACGCGCGAAGTGAAGCGCATCAGCGCGCTGCCGAAGGGGCGCGCGTAAGCGCGTAATAGCGGTCATCAACCGGCCACGATGCACGGGGGCGCGCGCCTGCGGTAAGGTTACGCCTCGCCCGCCTCATCCCCCATCCATGCAAGACGACGACCGTACCGCCTCGCTCGACATCTGGCTCGTGCGCGTGCTGCGCACGCTGCTGCTCGAGCGCAGCGTCACGCAGGCCGCGCTGCGGCTCAACCAGACCCAGCCCGCGATCAGCACCGCGCTGCGCAAGCTGCGCGAGACGCTGAACGACCCGATCCTCGTGCGCGGCAAGTCCGGGATGGTGCCGACCGAATACGGCGCGTCGCTGCTCGACGCCGCGCAGCGCGCGCTGCGCGAGGTCGACTTCATCGCGACGCCGCACGGCGAGTTCGCGCCCGAGTCCGCGCGTCGCACGTTCCGCATCGCCGCACCCGACTACCTGAACGACTTCTTCATGCCCACGCTGATCGCGCGCTTTCGCGACGCGGCGCCGCAGGCGCATCTGGAAATCGATTCGCTGAACCCGACGCTCGATCACGCGGGCGCGCTCGAATCCGGCGCGCTCGATCTCGTGATCGGCAACTGGCCGAAGCCGGACCCGCGCTTCGCGCGCGACGACCTGTTCTCCGACACCGTCGTCTGCCTGATGCGGGACTCCCATCCGCTCGCGCAGGCGCCGCTCACGCGCGACGCCTACGCGGGGGCCGCGCATCTCGCGCCGACGCCCTACACCGGCGACAAACGCAACGCGATCGAGATCGGCCTCGCGCGCGCGGGCCTCACGCGGCGGATCGTGACGACGCTGCCGTACTTCGGGCTCGTGCCGCAGGTGCTGCTGCAATCGGACCTGATCTTCACGACGACGCGGCGCTTCGCGACGCACTACGCGCAGCTGCTGCCGCTCGTCGTCGTCGCGCCGCCGGTGCCGTTTCCGCGCATCCGCAGCTATCTGCTCACGCATCCGCAGCCGGATCGCCCGACCGACATCGCGTGGCTGCGCGCGCTGATGCAAAGCGTGTCGGACGAGCTGACCGCCGCGCGCGGCGGGCGCAAGCGCTGACGCGGCACGCCTGCGAGCCGGCTCACGCGGTGCAGAACGTTTCCTGAAGATGGGTCCAGCGCACCGCGCCCGCCGCGTCGCGCTCGAACACCGCGGTCGCGCGCCGCGC
The DNA here is from genome assembly GCF_002097715.1 of Burkholderia ubonensis subsp. mesacidophila. NCBI lineage: Bacteria > Pseudomonadati > Pseudomonadota > Betaproteobacteria > Burkholderiales > Burkholderiaceae > Burkholderia > Burkholderia ubonensis. The sequence continues at coordinate 875,279 of NZ_CP020737.1, read as the reverse complement.
GGGCAGCTCGCCCGACGCCGCGTGCTGCGCTTCGAGATAGGTGACCACCGCGTGTGCGTCGTCCGACGCGAGCACGCGAACCTCCGACAACGTGATGCGCAGCCCCGGCCGCGCGCCGGCCAGCTTCGCGAACACTTCGCGCGTGCCGTCGCGGTCGAACGCGCGGCCGTTGGTCGCGATCATCGTGAAAGCGGGCGCAAACGGCGCGATCAGCGCGTCGAGCGCCGCGGGCGTGGTATCGGCGCCGGACAGCCAGCGCTCGATGACGGCGAGGCTCGTGTCGAGCACGTCGAGAAAGACTTGGGAATCGGACATGGTCACCTGAACGGAAAGGCGCGGCCCCATGCCGCGCGATTCGTCAGTGTAGACAAAAACGCACGGCGGCGACGTGACGCCGCGCCGTCACCGCGCGCAGGACAGGTCGTCCGCCACGCGCCCCGACGCCGCGGCCTTCACGTCCGCCACGGGCACGCCCGCGCGCGCTTGCAGCAGCTCCGCGCAGACGGCCACCGCGATCGAGCCGGGCGCCTTGTCGACGATCCCGGCGATCCCGATCGGGCACACCATCTCGCGCATCCGCGCCGGATCGACGCCGCGCGCGACGAGCCGCCGCTCGAACTTCACCCGCTTCGTGCGCGAGCCGATCATCCCGAAGTACGCGAAGTCGCGCCGCCGCATGATCCGCTCCGCCAGCGCGAAATCGAGCGCATGGTTGTGCGTCATCACGAGGAAGTACGCGCCCGGCGGCGCTTCGTCGACGATCGCCTCGGGCGTGTCGGTCGGCTCGGGCTGCACGTTCGGCGGACATTCGTCCGGGAACAGCTCGTCGCGCGTGTCGACCCACTGCACGACGCACGGCAGCGCGCCGAGCAGCGTCGCGAGCGCGTGGCCGACGTGTCCCGCGCCGAACAGCACGACGTGCATCGGCGGGGGCGTGCCCGTTGCGCGGTTGCGCCGGCCGGTGCCCTTGGCGAACGTCATGTCAGCCTCGCGCCGCGCGCACGGCCTGCACCGCGCGCAGGATCGACTCGCCCGTCGCCGGCGCGTCGAGCGGCGGATTCACGCGATAGTCGCCGACCGCCGCGACCGCGTCGCGCACCGCGAAGAACACCGAGAACGGCAGCAGCAGCGGCGGTTCGCCGACCGCCTTCGAGCGGTGGATGCTGTCCTCGACGTTGCGGTTCTCGAACAGGCGCACGTTGAACTCGGGCGGCGTGTCGTTGACGGTCGGGATCTTGTACGTCGACGGCGCGTGCGTCATCAGCTTGCCGCCCGCGTTCCACCACAGCTCCTCGGTCGTCAGCCAGCCCATCCCCTGGATGAACGCGCCCTCGACCTGGCCGATGTCGAGCGCCGGGTTCAGCGACGCGCCGACGTCGTGCAGCGCGTCGACGCGCAGCGTGCGCATCTCGCCCGTCAGCGTGTCGATCACGACTTCCGACACGGCCGCGCCGTACGCGTAGTAGAAGAACGGCCGGCCCTGCAGCTTCGCCTGGTCCCAGTGCAGCTTCGGCGTCGTGTAGAACCCGTCGGACCACAGCTGCACGCGCGCCAGATACGCCTTCGCGATCACCTCGCCGAACGGCACGCCGGTCTCGCCGATCCATACGCGGTCGTTGCCGAACCTGACGGCCGCCGCGTCGACCGCGCCGCCGCCGTAGTGCTTCGCCGCGAACGTCGCGAGCCGCTCGCGCAGCTGCCGCGCGGCATCCTGCGCGGCCTTGCCGTTCAGGTCCGAGCCGGTGGAGGCGGCGGTCGCCGACGTGTTCGCGACCTTGCTCGTGTCGGTCGCCGTCACGCGGATCCGCTCGAAGCGGATGCCGAGCTCGTGCGCGACGACCTGCGCGACCTTCGTGTTGAGCCCCTGCCCCATCTCCGTGCCGCCGTGGTTCACGAGCACCGAGCCGTCGGTGTAGATGTGGACGAGCGCGCCCGCCTGGTTGAAGTGCGTGACGTTGAACGCGATGCCGAACTTCACCGGCGTGAGCGCGATGCCTTTCTTCAGCACCGCGTTGCGCGCGTTGAACTCGCGCACGCCGGCGCGCCGCGCGCGGTAGCCGCTCGTCGCCTCGAGCTCGGCGAGCAGCTCGGGCAGCACGTTGTCCTCGATCGTCTGCCCGTAAGGCGTCACGTTGCACTCGGTCTTGCCGTACAGGTTCGCGTAGCGGACGTCGAGCGGATCGCGGCCGAGCGCGCGCGCGACGTCGTCGAGGATGTATTCGATCGCGAACGCGCCCTGCGGGCCGCCGAAGCCGCGGAACGCAGTGTTCGACTGCGTGTTGGTCTTGCCGCAGTAGCCGGCGATCGACACGTCGGGCAGCCAGTACGCGTTGTCGAAGTGGCACACCGCGCGCGTCATCACCGGCCCGGACAGGTCGGCCGAGAAGCCGCAGCGCGACGTCATGTCGACCGCCACGCCGTCGAGGCGGCCGTGGTCGTCGTAGCCGACGTCGAAGCGGTAGTGGAAGTCGTGCCGCTTGCCGGTGATCAGCATGTCGTCGTCGCGGTCCGGACGCAGCTTCACCGGGCACAGCAGCTTCCACGCGGCGAGCGCCGCGCAGCACGCGAACAGGCCCGACTGCGATTCCTTGCCGCCGAACCCGCCGCCCATCCGGCGGCATTCGACGAGCACGTTGTGCGACGCGACGCCGAGCACGTGCGACACCAGATGCTGCATCTCGCTCGGGTGCTGCGTCGAGCAGTACACATGCATGCCGTCATCGTCCTTCGGCACCGCGTAGGCGATCTGCCCTTCGAGATAGAACTGCTCCTGACCGCCGAGATTCATCCCGCCCGCATGGCGATGCGGCGCGGCGGCGAGGTGCGCGGCCGCGTCGCCGCGCGCGAGCTTCATCGGCGGAATCACGTAGGACTCCGCGTGACGCGCGTCCTGCGCGGTGAGGATCGCGGGCAGCTCCTCGTAGTCGACCTTCGCGCGGCGCGCGGCGAGCCGCGCGGTTTCGTGCGACGTCGCGACGACGATGAACATCGGCTGGCCGACGAACTGCACGACGTCCTTCGCGAGCACCGGGTCGTCGTGGATGATCGGGCCGCAGTCGTTGACGCCGGGAATGTCGTCGGCGGTGAACACGGCGACGACGCCGGGCGTCGCGCGCACCGCGTCGAAGTTCATCGACACGAGCCTCGCGTGCGCTTTCGCGGAGAGGCCGAGCGCCGCGTGCAGCGTGCCGGCGACGATCGGGATGTCGTCGGTGTAGGTCGCGCGCCCGCTCACGTGCAGATGCGCGGATTCGTGCGGACGCGAGATGTGGACCTGCGCGGCGTCGGCCTGCGGATCGAGGGTAGTCAGGAATGCTTCGGCTTGCTGGTTCATCGTATGCCCTCCCTCGTCAGGCGCGCGCCGCTTCAGCGGCCACTTCACGCACGTTCAACGCCTGCGGCGACAGCGGGTCTTGCGCGCGCGTCTCCAGCCAGAAGCGGTACATCAAATTCTTCGCGGTCTCGAGACGATACGCGCTCGTCGCGCGCATGTCGGTGAGCGGCTGATAGTCGCGCTCGAGCGCCTGCATCGCGGCCTGCGCGGTCGCCTCGTGCCACGGCGCGCCGTCGAGCACGCCTTCCGCGTGCGTCGCGCGCTTCGGCGTCGCGGCCATCCCGCCGAACGCGATGCGCGGCTCGCGGATCGTGTCGCCGTCCGCGATGAACGCGAACGCCGCGCACACGGCCGAGATGTCCGAATCGAAGCGCTTCGCCAGCTTGTACGTGCGGAACCGCAGGTTCGCGCGCGCGCCGCTGCGGGTCGGCACCTTCACGCCGACGACGAATTCGTGCGGCGCCATGTCCTTCTGCTGGTAGCCCGTATAGAGCGCCTCGAGCGGCAGCTCGCGCACGACGTCGCCGCCGCGCAGCACGACGCGCGCGCCGAGCGCAATCAGACCCGGCATCGAGTCGCCGATCGGCGAGCCGTTCGCGACGTTGCCGCCGAGCGTGCCCGCGTTGCGGATCGGCAGCGACGCGAAGCGCTTCCACATCTCGGTCAGTTCCGGATAGGTGCCGGCGAGCGCCGCGTAGCCGTCCTCGACGGTGACGCCCGCGCCGATCTCGATCCAGTCTTCGCCGTGCACGATCCGCTGCAGTTCGGCGACCTGGCCGACGTAGATCAGGTCGTCGAGCCGGCGCATCTGCTTCGTGACCCACAGGCCGATGTCGGTGCTGCCCGCGAGAATCCGCGCGTCGGGGCGCTCGACCTTCAGCGCGGCGAGCGCGTCGAGCGTGCGCGGCGCGGCAAAGCGCGCGCCGTCGATCTCGTAGTCGAACGTGCCGTCGCGCTTCAGCGACGCGAGCGTGCGCGCGAGCGCGGCGCTATCGACCGGCGCGGACGGCGGGGCCGCACCTTCGCCGGTTGCATCGAACATTTGCACCGCGGCATCGACGATCGGCCGGTACCCGGTGCAGCGGCACAGGTTGCCGGTCAGCGCGTCGGCGATCTCGGTGCGCGTCGGAATGTCCTTCGCCTTCGCGCAGGCGTTGCCGCAGCCCTCGTGGCCGTGCTTCTCGTACAGCGCCCACATCGACATCACGAAGCCGGGCGTGCAGAAGCCGCATTGCGAGCCGTGACAATCGACCATCGCCTGCTGCACCGGATGCAGCGAGCCGTCCGGCTGGCGCAGGTCCTCGACCGTCAAGAGCGCACGGCCGTCGAGCGTCGGCAGGAACTGGATGCATGCGTTGACGGCCTTGAACGCGACCGTGCCCGCGTCGGTCAGCTCGCCGACGACGACCGTGCACGCGCCGCAGTCGCCTTCCGCGCAGCCTTCCTTCGTACCGGTGCAATGCGCGTCCTCGCGCAGGTATTGCAGCACCGTGCGGGTGACGTCCGCGCCGCCGACTTCGCGGATCGCGTGACGATGATAGAAACGGATCGGCTCACTCATGTCTCGTAACGTTCTTCAAGTTGGGCAAGGCGGCCCGCGCCGATGCGGTGGACCGTCGTCTTCTCTGACAGTTTGAACGCTAACACCGTCAAATTCCGCAACCCATAGCCCATCACGCATGCGGCCCATATAACTGAGGCGATATGCCGCGTGGGGACGGATGAAGGGCCTGTTCACGCTAATAACGGGCTTGCGAACGTGCCTTGCCGGCCGTAGTGCAAGGAGGAAGGAGCGCCGTTTGGCCGAGCCAAACAAGCGACGCCCGACGCCGCAATACGGCCGGCAAGGCACGTTCCCCTGATTTCAAGAAATTCGTTCGTGGGGCTGGCCGCCAGAAGGGCCGAGCGCCGCGTCATGCTCCTTGCGAATACGCTCGGTATTCGCTTCGTCGCATTCCTTCCGCTCGGCCCTTCTGGCGGCCAGCGCAAGCCCGTTATTAGCGTGAACAGGCCCTAAATGGTACCTGCGGGAAAACCGGTTCCATGGGAAAATCCCGATTTCGTTTTCGGCCGACTTCCGCGCCGTTTCGCTCATCAGTTCCGACCCCACATGTCTACCGATTCCGCCTCCACGCCGCGCAGCGGGTTCGCCGTCACGCTGCAAATCGTCTCCGTCGTCTGCTTCACGTTCATCTGCTACCTGACCATCGGCCTGCCGCTCGCGGTGCTGCCGGGCTTCGTCCACGACGACCTGGGCTTCTCGGCGATCGTCGCGGGCGCGGCGATCAGCGTCCAGTATTTCGCGACGCTCGCGTCGCGGCCGCTCGCCGGGCGCTTCGCCGACACGCTCGGCCCGAAGCAGACGGTGCTGCGCGGGCTGATCGGCTGCGGCGTGTCCGGCGTGCTGCTGCTCGTCGCGCTGCTGCTCGCGCACTGGCCCGCCGCGAGCCTCGTGCTGCTGGTCGCGAGCCGGCTCGTGCTGGGCGTCGGCGAGAGCCTGTGCGGCACCGGCGCGATCCTGTGGGGGATCGGCCGCGTCGGCATCGCGCACAACGCGAAGGTGATCTCGTGGAACGGCATCGCGACCTACGGCGCGCTCGCGCTCGGCGCGCCGGTCGGCGTCGCGATCGCGCATGCGCTGAACCCGGCGCTGATCGGCGTGATCGTGATCGCGCTTGCGGCGCTCGGCTACTACCTCGCGCGCCTGATCGACGCGGTGCCGCTCGTGCACGGCGAACGGATGTCGTATGCGAGCGTGTTCACCCGCGTGCTGCCGCACGGCCTCGGCCTCGCGCTCGGCTCGGCCGGCTTCGGCTCGATCGCGACGTTCGTCACGCTGTACTACGCGGCGCGCCACTGGCCGAACGCCGCGCTGTCGCTGACCGTGTTCGGCACGCTGTTCATCGGCGCGCGCCTGCTGTTCGCGAACACGATCAAGACCTACGGCGGCTTCCGCGTCGCGATCGTGTCGTTCGCGTTCGAAGCAGCAGGGCTGCTGCTGCTGTGGCTCGCGCCGGTGCCGCACGTCGCGCTGGTCGGCGCGGCGCTGACCGGCTTCGGCTTCGCGCTGATCTTCCCCGCGCTCGGCGTCGAGGCGGTCGCGCTCGTGCCGCCTGCGAGCCGCGGCGCGGCGCTGTCCGCGTATTCGGTGTTCCTCGACCTGTCGCTCGGCATCACCGGGCCGCTCGCGGGCTACATCGCCGGCGCGTTCGGCTATCCGCAGGTATTTCTGTTCGCCGCGGTGGCATCGGCGGCCGGCGTCGCGCTGTCGGCGCTGCTGTACCAGCGACAGGCGCGCGTCGCGGGGAGCGGCGCGGCGGCCTGACCGCGCCGGCAGCGCGCAGACGGCGCGCATGAATGACAAAACCCCGCGCTCTCCGGAACGCGGGGTTTTTTATGTCGGATGCAAGCGCAAAGCGGGCGACCGAGCCGGCCCGCGCGCCGCACAGCGGCCGTTACGCCATGCGCGGGAACAGCCGCCGTGCCAGGTCGAACGCGACCAGGTTGCCGGCCAGCACCAGCAGCAGGCCCACCACCGCCAGCGGCGACCACTGGTAGCCCTCGAACACCGTCGACACGGCCAGCGCGACGATCGGGAACAGCACCGTGCAATAGGCGGCGCGCTCCGGCCCGATGCGGCCGACGAGGGTCAGGTACGCGGTGAAGCCGATCACCGAGCCGGGTACGGCCAGGTAGACGAGCGCGCCGAGATAGCGCGGGCTCGGGTCGAGCGCGAACGGCAGCCCGGCAGCGGCGCTGCCGACGGTCAGGATCGACGCGCCGATCAGCATCGCCCAGCCGTTGGTCGCGAACGGATGGAGCCCCATCGACTGCATCCGGCTCGACAGCAGGTTGCCCGCCGAGAAGCACAGCGTGCCGGCGAATGCGATCACGAGCCCGATCCAGGTCGCGTGGTCGTCCAGGTGGCCCGCCATCTGCTGCCAGAACAGGCACGCGATGCCGGTCAGGCCGAGCAGCGCGCCGGCCACCGCGGACGGCCGCAGCGCTCGGCCCATGAACAGCCGGCCGTTGATCGAATTCAGGAGCGGCGCGGTCGAGAAGATCACCGCGACGAGCCCGCTCGGCACGACCCGCTCCGCGTAGTAGAAGCACAGGAAGTTCAGGCAGAACAGCGCGAAGCCCTGCGCGGCGAGGTAGCGCCACGCGTCGCGCGGCGGCAGGATCGGCCGGCGCATCGCGCGCAGCAGCATGAACATGACCGCCGCCGCAATCCAGAAGCGCCACGCGATCGACACGGGCGGCGGCACGCTGCCGAGCTGCCACTTGATTGCGATCCAGGTCGTGCCCCAGATCAGGACGGTAAGGAGGTAGAGCGACAGGTTCATGGCGGAAACCGGGACAAAGACGGAGCAAAAACGGGATCTCCGACTATGCCGCCGCGCGGCGCGCGCCGATTGTCCGGAATTGCGGTCTTTTCCGGCATGCGGATCTAGCCGGCGCAGGCGCGCTTATACTCCGTCATCATGCGCGCTCCGCCCTTCGCCCCGCCCCCCGTGCCGTCACCGGCCGCCGCTGCTGCCGCTGCCGGCGGCGAGATGCCGTTCGGCCTGCAGTCGGTGTGCCGCACGCTCGCGGAGGCGAACGCGACGCTCGAGCGCTTCGCGTGGCTCGGCGACCATCTCGCGATCGCCGAATGGACGCGGATCACCGAAGAGGCCGAAACGATCTACGACCAGCCCGGGCATCACACGCTGTCGTGCTATCTCGACGGCGGCTACCGGACCGAGCGGCAGAAGGTGCCGCGCTACGGCGCGCCGAGCCTGCTGTGCGCGCTGCCGGGCGACCATGAATCGCGCTGGTGGGTGCGCGGCGAGATGCACTTCGTCCACCTGTATTTCCTGCCCGAGCACTTCGCGCAGCGGGCGATCCGCGAACTCGACCGCGAGCCGCGCGAGCTGAAGCTCGCCGACCGCACCTACTTCGAGGATGCGCGCGTCGCGGCACTGTGCCGTTCGCTCGCGCTGGAGCGCTGGGACGACGTCGACGGCCGGCTGCGCGCGAACGAAACCGCACACGACGTGCTGAGCCTGCTGCTGCGCGGGCAAAGCGCGATGCGCACCGACGTGCCGTTCAAGGGCGGCCTCGCGCCCGCCGTGCGCCGCCGCGTGCGCGATTACATCGACAGCGGCCTGACGCAGCCGCTGACGCTCGGCGAGCTGGCCGAGGTCGCCGCGCTGTCCGAATACCACTTCTCGCGGATGTTCCGGCTGTCGTTCGGCCGCGCGCCGCATGCGTGGATCGCCGAGCAGCGGCTCGCGCGGGCGCGCCTGCTGCTGCGCACGACATCGCTGCCGCTCGCGCAGGTCGCCGCGGCATGCGGCTACGCGAACGCCGGGCACTTCAGCCACCGCTTCCGCGACGCGCACGGCACGACGCCGAATACGTACCGGCGGGCGATGCGGGGCGGCTGAGGCCGCCCCGGCGCCGCCCCTGTGCGTTACTCGCCGCGCCGCGACAATTCCTGCTCGAGCGCCGCGACGCCGGCCGGCAGATCGACCGGCACCTTCAGATCGACCATCGTGCGGCCGAACGCGTGCAGCGTGCGGAACAGGTTGTGCTCGCGGCACTGCTCGCCCATCTGGCCGATCCGCACGATCGGCAGGCCGAACGAGCCGGAGATCTCGACCTGGTACTGCTTCGAGATGTGCCCGCAGATCATGCCCGGCGTGAGGCCTTCCGGCGTCTCGATCCCGACCACCGAATTGAGCCGGCACGACTTCGGCGCATAGAGCTTGAGCCCCATCGACTCGATGCCCGCCTGCAGCGCGAGCGAGCAGCGCTGGTGACGCGCGAAGCGGCTTTCGAGCGTCTCCGCGCAGACGAGCCGCAGCGCCTCGTGCAGCGCGAGCACGCCCGACACCGGCGCGGTGTAGTGGTAGCCGGCGTTGTGCCAGAAATTCTCCGCAAGCGCCATGTCGAGGCACCAGTGCGCGTTCGGCTCGGGCCGGCTCTTCATCCGGTCCCACGCGGCGTCGGAAAACGCGATCAGCGACACGCCGGGGATCGACGACAGGCCCTTCTGCCCGCCGGTGATCACCGCGTCGATGCCCCACGCGTCCATCTCGAGCGGCATCGTCGACAGCGTGCAGACCGCGTCGACGACGACGAGCGCGCCCGCCGCCTTCGCGAGCGCCGCGATGTCGCGCAGCTCGCGGTTCCACACGGTGTTGGACGTTTCGCCGTGGACGATCGTGACGATCTCCGGGCGCTCGCGCGCGATCGCGTCGGCGATCTCGTCAAGGCTCGCGACGGCCCGGTCGGGCACCTCGAGCACCGCGACGTCGGCGCCGACGCGCGTGGCCATCTCGGCCATCCGCGCGCTGAAGAAACCGTTCCGGATCGACAGCACGCGCGTGCCGCGCCACGCGAGGTTGGACATCGCCATTTCCATCGCGGCCGAGCCCGGGCCGGCGACGCCGAGCACCCACTTCGTGCGGGTCTGGAACACGTAGCGCGCCATCTCCTTCACTTGCTCGATGATCTTCGCCATCGTCGCGCCGAGGTGGTTGATCACGATCGTGTTCGCCTTCGCGACGGCGGCCGGGATCGGAACCGGGCCGGCCCCCATCATCAGCAGCGGTTCTTCGGGGAGGATCGCGTCGAGCGGCACGACGACGGGACAAGGAATCGGCGAGTAATCGATGGACATGACTGGAGCAGGATGAAGGACGAAAAGGCGCGAGGCGTCGCCGCACACCGCGGCGAATCCATCGATCATTCCGCGTTCCGCTGCAATGCGCAAGAGGCGCGTGCGCCAAATAAGCAAAATACGCGCCGCCGACGCCGGATAAGGAAGTCATCCGCACGGCGGGCGCGCAATTCGCCCGCCCCGATTCGCCCAATGACTCGCCCAACGATTCGCGCTCGCCCGAATCCGGCGTGAATCGGTTCCATCCGCCAGTGCCGCGCGCGCGATATTTTTCGCGCGCGCCGATGCGTTTGCCAAACACGCGCCGCCCATGCATGTTCCGCGCCATTCGAAAAAATGCGCTGCATCAAAAATTGCAGCCATCCTTTTTCGGGGCATTTAGACGATCCAGCCCAAAAAACCACTATTTCCGCGCACTTTTGCCTGACATTCTTGCAATGTCGTATTCCGCCCGCGCATGCGAAAAGCAACGCATTGATTATTAAAGAACTTTCAATCAAAGCCGGTTCCCGGGATCAAGAAAAGACCTGCGCATCATGAGCCGAACTTTGTCGCGCCGGCCGCTTTCCAGATACGCCCGATACCGATTTTCTGCAACCCGCCCCTTCTCACAGGTTGACGGATATTGCCGCTGTAATGAACAATCAGTGGCGCAATCGAAAACCGTTCTTTTCGACGCGAAGTCGAAATAGGGGTTGCTCAACGATTTTCAGACTTGCGCAACGCAAAAACACAACCATAATCAATCAACCGGGCCGATAAAATACACAAGCTATGAACCAGATTCAGACCATGCGTGTATTCGTCTGCGTCGCCGAACAGCAAAGCTTCAGGCGCGCAGCACACCAACTGGGCGTATCGAATGCGCTTGTCACACGTTCGATCGCGATGCTCGAAGGTCATCTGAATACGCGGCTGATCCACCGCACCACGCGCAACCTGTCGCTCACCGAGGCCGGCGTACGCTACCTCGACGGGTGCCGGGCACTGCTCGAGGAATTCGATCACCTCGAAGCGTCGGTCGTGCATGCGGTGCGCGAGCCGGTCGGCACGCTGCGCATCGTCGCGTCCGGCATGCTGTCGCCGCTCGCGCTCACGCCGCTCGTCAACGGTTTCCAGCGCCGCTACCCGCAGGTGCGCGTGCAGCTCACCGTCGCCGAAGGCCCGCTCGACGTGCTCGACGCGGGCTACGACGTCGGCATCGTCACCGGCAACCGGTTCGACGGCAATCCGGCACTGATCGGCCACGCACTGTCGCCGAACACGCTCATCGCGTGCGCGGCGCCGGCGTATCTGCAACGGCGCGGCGAACCGCTCGTGCCCGACGACCTGCCGCGCCACGACTGGGCCGCGCTCGCGCTGCACCAGCACGCGCCCGCGTGGCGGTTCGTCGGCCCGGACGATGCGGTCCATCCGGTGACCGTGCGCCCCATCTACACGGTCAACCAGCTGTCGCTCGTGCAGGCGGCGGCCGTCGCGGGCTCGGGCATCGCCGTGCTGCCGGAAAACGTCGTCGCCGACGCGCTCGACAACGGCACGCTCGTGCGGCTCTTGCCCGGCTACCGGATCGACGATCCGGACGCGCAGCTGTCGCTCGTCTACCCGAACCGCCAGTTCGTGCCCGCCCGCACCCGCAGCTTCGTCGAGCACGCGCTCGACCATTTCAGCACGCAGGCGGCGCGCACGCACGCAAGCTATGTGTTCCTGCGCGACCCGCGCGCTCAGGAGCGCCCCGACATCGTCACGGGCCTCCAGTAAAGTAAACTGCGCACCTCAGCCTTCGGAGGTGCAGCGTGCGCGTGATCCTGTTCAGCAGCCGGCAGTACGATGACGATTCGTTTACTGCCGCCAACCGGCAGTTCGGCTACCGGCTGCATTTCCAGTCGTCGCATCTCGACGCCGAGACAGCGATCCTCGCGCACGGCTACGAAGCGGTCTGTCCGTTCGTCAACGACACCGTCGACGCGGCGGTGCTCGAACGGCTCGCGGACGGCGGCACGCGGCTCATCGCGCTACGCTCGGCGGGCTTCAACCATGTCGACCTCGCCGCCGCCGAACGCCTCGGCATCACGGTGGTGCGGGTTCCCGCCTATTCGCCGCATGCGGTCGCCGAACACGCGGTCGCGCTGATCCTCGCGCTCAACCGCCGCCTGCCGCGCGCCGTCGCGCGCACGCGCGAAGGCGACTTCTCGCTGAACGGCCTGCTCGGCTTCGACTTGCACGGCAAGACCGTCGGCGTGATCGGCACCGGCATCATCGGCAGCGTGTTCGCGAAGATCATGATGGGCTTCGGAATGCACGTGCTCGCGCATTCGGTGCCGCCCTACAACGACGAGCTGATCGCGTTCGGCGCCCGCTACGTCGGGCTCGACGAGCTGCTGCGTCACGCCGACATCGTCAGCCTGCACTGCCCGCTGCTGCCGTCGACGCATCACCTGATCAACGCGCGCACGCTCGCGCAGATGAAGCACGGCGCGATGCTGATCAACACCGGCCGCGGCGGACTCGTCGACGCGCAGGCGCTGGTCGACGCGCTCAAGAGCGGCCAGCTCGGGCACCTCGGGCTCGACGTGTACGAAGAGGAAGGCGGGCTGTTCTTCGAGGATCACTCGGACCTGCCGCTGCAGGACGACGTGCTCGCGCGGCTGCTGACGTTCCCGAACGTGATCGTCACGTCGCACCAGGCGTTCTTCACGCGCGAGGCGCTCGCGGAGATCGCGCATACGACGCTGGTCAACATCGAGGCGTGGTACGCGGGGACCCCACGGAACGTGGTGACGTCGAATCGCTGACGGCAGGCGGCCGGATGCGCGAGCCGCTTCGTCGGACAGCGGCCTCGAACCCGGCCGCGTCGTTCAGCCATGGCGTTTCACTGTGCCGATTTCGCCGTTCGCCGCGCATTGTTTCTAAATCGGCACCTATTCATCATTTTGATTCTTTTCTCGTAACGCCGGCCGCACGCAGTCTGCTATCGTTGCGCCGACCTCATCCCTGCCCCCGCCGCCCATGCGTTTCGACGAAACCGCCATCGCCGCTGTCTACCGCGCCATTTTCGAGCGGCGCGACATGCGCCATTTCACGTCGGCGCCCGTCGATCCGGCCGTGCTCGCCCGGCTGCTGCGCGCGGCCCACCACGCGCCGAGCGTCGGTTTCATGCAGCCATGGCGCTTCATCCGCATCACCGATCCTGAGTTGCGCACGCGCATCCATGCGCTCGTCGAAGCCGAGCGCCGCGCGACCGCCGACGCGCTCGGCGAGCGTCAGGACGAATTCATGCGGCTCAAGGTCGAAGGCGTGCGCGAATGCGGGGAACTGCTGGTCGTCGCGCTCGCCGACGGCCGCGAACGTCACGTGTTCGGCCGCCGCACGCTGCCGGAGATGGACCTCGCGTCCGCCGCGTGCGCGATCCAGAACATGTGGCTCGCGGCCCGCGCGGAAGGGCTCGGGATGGGCTGGGTGTCGCTGTTCGACGTCGACGCGCTGCGCGCGCTGCTCGGGATGCCCGACGGCGCGAAACCGATCGCGGTGCTATGTCTCGGGCACGTCGATGCGTTCTATGCGAAGCCGATGCTCGAGGAAGAGCGCTGGGCCGCGCGGATGCCGATCGAAGCGTGCCTGTACGAGAACGGCTGGAACGGAGCGGCAGGTGAAACCGGCGAATCAGGAGAGGCCGGCAAAGCCGCCACGCCGGCGCGAAAGGCCGTCTGAGCGCCGGCCCACAGCGTTGACGCTGCTGTTGCAACCCCGTTATCCACATCCCCGCCGCCCCCGCGCCATCCCACCATGTGGACACGCGCACGGTACGCCGTCGCAAGCCGGCAACAGCCGTTCGGCCCCCAAACATAGGGGTTTTCACTGAAGTAAAATCGCGGCTGACGTCCTCCCTCCGCCTGCCCCGCGCCTCCCGCGCGCGGCGGCTTTTCCCGGGCCCACCGCGATGCCTTTACCTCTCTTCGCCCTCGCCGTTGCCGCTTTTGGAATCGGTACCACCGAATTCGTGATCATGGGGCTCCTGCCCAACGTCGCGCGCGATCTCGGCGTGTCGATCCCGGCCGCCGGGATGCTGGTGTCGGGCTATGCGCTCGGCGTGACGATCGGCGCGCCGATCCTCGCGGTCGTCACCGCGAAGATGCCGCGCAAGCGCGCGCTGATGGGGCTGATCGGCCTGTTCATCGCCGGCAACCTGTTCTGCGCGATCGCGCCCGGCTACGCGGTGCTGATGGCCGCGCGCGTCGTCACCGCGTTCTGCCACGGCGCGTTCTTCGGCATCGGCTCGGTGGTCGCGAGCAACCTCGTCGCGCCGAACCGGCGTGCGCAGGCGATCGCGCTGATGTTCACCGGCCTCACGCTCGCGAACGTGCTCGGCGTGCCGCTCGGCACCGCGCTCGGCCAGGCGTTCGGCTGGCGCGCGACGTTCTGGGCGGTGACCGGCATCGGCCTCGCCGCGGCCGCCGCGCTCGCGGTCTGCCTGCCGAAGAACCTGGCCATGCCCGACACCAGCATCACCCGCGAATTCAGCGTGCTGAAGCACCCGCAGGTGCTGATGGTGCTCGGCATCAGCGTGCTCGCGTCCGCGAGCCTGTTCAGCGTGTTCACCTACATCACGCCGATCCTCGAGGACGTCACCGGCTTCTCGCCGCGCCAGGTCACCTACGTGCTGCTGCTGTTCGGCCTCGGCCTGACGGTCGGCGGCACGCTCGGCGGCAAGCTCGCCGACTGGCGCCGCATGCCGTCGCTGATCGCGTCGCTCGCGCTGATCGGCGTCGTGCTCGCGCTGTTCGCCGGCACGATGCACCTGCCGTTCGCCGCGCTCGCGACGATCTTCGTGTGGGGGATGCTCGCGTTCGCGATCGTGCCGCCGCTGCAGATCCTGATCGTCGATCGCGCGAGCGACGCGCCGAATCTCGCGTCGACGCTCAACCAGGGCGCGTTCAATCTCGGCAACGCGACGGGCGCGTGGCTCGGCGGGATGGCGATCGGCGCCGGCATTCCGCTCGTCAACCTGCCGTGGGTCGGCGTCGCGATGGCGGTCGCGGCGCTCGCGCTCACGCTGTGGTCGGCGTCGCTCGAACGCCGCCCGGTCGCCGCGCCGACCGAATACGTGTAACGCAAAGGTGGTTTCGCCGCGCGGGAACCGAACACCCCGCGCGCATGACGGCCTTCATGGACCGTTGCGAACCGCCGGTGTAGCATCTCGGCCGATGAAAGCCATTCTTAATCGAGATTTCCTGGCGCTCATTCTGAGCGTCGCGGTCGTCGGCCTGGGCACCGGCGCCACCCTACCCCTCACCGCACTCGCGCTGACCGAAGCCGGACACGGCACCAACGTCGTCGGCATGCTGACGGCCGCGCAGGCCGGCGGCGGCCTCGCGATCGTGCCGTTCGTCACCGCGCTCGCGCGCCGCTTCGGCGCACGCCGCGCGATCGTCGCATCAGTGCTGCTGCTCGCCGCGGCGACCGCCTTGATGCAGTTCACGTCGAACCTCGTCGTCTGGGGCGTGCTGCGCGTGCTGTGCGGCGCGGCGCTGATGCTGCTGTTCACGATCGGCGAGGCCTGGGTCAACCAGCTCGCCAACGATTCGACGCGCGGCCGCGTCGTCGCGATCTACGCGACCAACTTCACGCTGTTCCAGATGGCGGGCCCGGTGCTCGTCAGCCAGATCTCGGGCTTCACCGGCATCCGCTTCGCGCTGTGCGGCGCGCTGTTCCTGCTCGCGCTGCCGTCGCTCGCGTCGATCCGCCGCGCGCCGCTCGCCGGCGACGACGCGCATCACGCGGACCACGCTCACTGGCGCAGCGTGCTGCCGCGCATGCCCGCGCTCATCATCGGCACCGGCTTCTTCGCGCTGTTCGACACGCTCGCGCTGTCGCTGCTGCCGCTCTATGCGATGGATCGCGGCGTCGCGAGCGGGACCGCGGTGCTGCTCGCGTCGATCATGCTGTTCGGCGATACCGCGATGCAGTTCCCGATCGGCTGGCTCGCGGACAAGCTCGGCCGCGAACGCGTGCATCTCGGCGCCGGCTGGATCGTGCTCGCCGGCCTGCCGCTGCTGCCGTTCGTCATCACGAATCCGTGGCTGTGCTGGCCGCTGCTGTTCGTGCTCGGCGCGGCGGCGGGCAGCATCTATACGCTGTCGCTCGTCGCCTGCGGCGAGCGCTTCCGGGGCGCCGCGCTCGTCACCGCGAGCTCGCTCGTGTCCGCGTCATGGAGCGCGGCGAGCTTCGGCGGCCCGCTCGTGGCCGGCGCGCTGATGGAGCAGCTCGGCGGCCACGCACTGGTCGGCGTGCTGGTCGCGAGCGTGCTCGCGTTCGTCGTCGCGGCGCTGTGGGAGCGGCGCGCGCTGGCGCGCGTCGCGCCGTCCGCGTAGCGCGCGGCAGTCCATCCGATCACGCGGCGCGCGAACCACCGGTCCGGCGCGCCGCCGTGTGCGCTTCAGCGCGCGAGCGCCGGCAGGATCTTCCCGACGCACGTGCCGAAGCCGACGCGATAGCCGTCGCCCTGGCACCAGCCCGCGAGCGCGAGCTCGTCGCCGTCCTCGATGAACGTGCGGCTGCCGCCGCCCGTCAGCGCGACCGGCTCCTTGCCGTTCCACGTCAGTTCGAGCAGGCTGCCGAACGAATCCTTCGTCGGCCCGCTGATCGTGCCGGAACCCATCAGGTCGCCGACGCGCGTATTGCAGCCCGCGACCGTGTGATGCGCGAGCTGCTGCGCCATCGTCCAGTACATGTACCTGAAGTTGGTGCGGCAGATCGTCGTGGCTTCGGCCGCGCCCTCGGCGCGCAACGTCACCGCGAGCTCGACATCGAATGCATGATCGCCGCGATGCCGCAGGTACTCGAGCGGCTCGGGCGCCTGCGCCGGCTGCACGGTGCGGAACGGCTCGAGCGCGTCGAGCGTGACGATCCACGGCGAGATCGTCGTCGCGAAGCCCTTCGAATTGAACGGTCCGAGCGGCACGTATTCCCACTGCTGGATGTCGCGCGCGCTCCAGTCGTTCAGCAGCACCATCCCGAAGATGTGCGCTTCGGCGTCCTCGCACGCGATCGGCTCGCCGAGCGGATTGCCCTTGCCGACGATGAAGCCGGTCTCCAGCTCGATGTCGAGCTTGCGGCATGCGCCGAACACCGGACGCTCCTGGTCGGGCAGCTTCAGTTGCCCGTTCGGGCGCCGCACCGGCGTGCCGCTGACGATCACCGACGACGCGCGGCCGTTGTAGCCGATCGGCATCTCCGACCAGTTCGGCAGCAGCGCATTCTTCGGATCGCGGAACATCGAGCCGACGTTGGTTGCATGCTCCTTCGACGAGTAGAAATCGGTGTAGCCCGGGATGTCGACCGGCAGATGCAGCGTCGCGTCGCGCTGCGGCACGAGCGCCTGCGCGCGCAGCGATGCGTCGTCGCGCAGCCGCGCGGCGCCGCGCGCGAACAGGTCGCTCAACTGCACGCGCACGCTGCGCCATGCGTCGCGGCCGAGCGCGATGAATGCGTTCAGCGTCGGCTGCGCGAACACGTCGCCGGCGCCGGCCGGCAGCGTCACGAGGCCCGCGCGCGCGAGCGCCGCGAGATCGACGACCTGGTCGCCGAGCGCGACGCCCGCGCGCCGCGCCGTTTGCTTCGCATCGCTGAAGATGCCGAACGGCAGGTTCTGGATCGGGAAGTCGCACGCGGGATCGTTCGCCGCGTCGATCCAGCTCTTGCGCGCCGGGTCGAGCGTCGCGCGCAGTTCAGGGGACATGCTCATCGTTGCTCCGGATTGAAGTGTTTCTGGATGCCTTGCCAGCATTCGAAGTAGTTCGCCTGCAGCTGCGCGGTGTCGAGCGCGAAGCGCGTCGGCCGGATCAGCGTGCGGGTCTCGAACATGAACGCCATCGTGTCGTCGACCTTGTGCGGCTTCGACGTGTCGCTCGCGGACGCCTTCTCGAACGTCTCCGCGTCCGGGCCGTGGCCCGACATGCAGTTGTGCAGGCTCGCGCCGCCCGGCACGAAGCCTTCTGCCTTCGCGTCGTAAGCGCCGTGCACGAGGCCCATGAACTCGCTCGCGACGTTGCGGTGGAACCAGGGCGGGCGGAACGTGTCCTCGGCCGCGAGCCAGCGCGGCGGGAAGATCACGAAGTCGATCGTGTCGACGCCCGGCGTGTCGCTCGGCGATTGCAGCACGAGGAAGATCGACGGATCGGGATGGTCGTAGCTGATCGAGCCGATCGTGTTGAACAGGCGCAGGTCGTATTTGTACGGCGCGTAGTTGCCGTGCCACGCGACGACGTCGAGCGGCGAATGGCCGATGTCCGCGCGCCAGAGGCGCCCGTTCAGCTTCGTGATCAGCTCGAACGCGCCTTCGCGATCCTCGTACGCAGCCTGCGGCGTGACGAAGTCGCGCGGGTTCGCGAGACCGTTCGAGCCGATCGGCCCGAGGTCCGGCAGGCGCAGCTGCGCGCCGAAGTTCTCGCAGATGTAGCCGCGCGCGTCGCCGTCCGGCAGCGCGACCGTGAAGCGCACGCCGCGCGGGATCACCGCGATCTCGAACGGCTCGACGTCGAGCCGGCCGAACTCGGTCGCGATGAACAGGCGCCCCTGCTGCGGGACGATCAGCAACTCGCCGTCGGTGTTGTAGAAGAAGCGGTCCTGCATCGAGCGGTTCGCCGCGTACAGGTGGATCGCGCAGCCGTTCATCGCGGCGGCCGAGCCGTTGCCGGCCATCGTCACCCAGCCTTCGATGAAATCGACCGGCTCGGCCGGCATCGGCAGCGGGTCCCAGCGCAGCTGGTTCGGCGGCGTCGGCGGCACGTCGGGCGAATCGCCGAATTCCGCGACGAGCCGCTGCGGGCCCGCGAACGGCTCGAACGGCCGGTGCACGGCCGCCGGCCGGATCCGGTACAGCCACGAGCGGCGGTTGTGGCTGCGCGGCGCGGTGAACGCGGTGCCGGACAGCTGCTCCGCGTACAGCCCGTACGGTGCGCGCTGCGGCGAATTGCGGCCGTGCGGCAACGCGCCCGGCAGCGCTTCGGTCGCGAATTCGTTCGCGAATCCGCTCAGGTAGCCGGCGGTCGCCGGTTTCGACAGGTCAAGCGTCATCGTTCGATTTCTCCATCATTCGTTCAGGCGGCGCGCGGTGCTTGCGCACCGCGCCGCCGCGTCACATTGGCAAGGCCGAGCACAAACAGCGCCGAGCACAGCACCGGCACCGCCGCGGCATGAAACAGCGCGCCGTTCGACCAGTTGAGCGCAATCAGGTGTCCGCCGACGAGCGGCCCGAGCACCGAGCCGATCCGGCCGATGCCGAGGCTCCAGCCGATGCCCGTCGAGCGCAGCGACGTCGGGTAGTACTGGCCCGCGAGCGCATTCACGGCCGGCTGGCCGCCGACCACGCAGAAGCCGCCCGCGAACACGACGAGCAGCAGCCACGGCAGCGCATGCGCGACCGAGCCGATCAGCCCGACCGACACCGCCGCGCACGCGAAGCACGCGAACAGCACGCGCACGAAGCCGTAGCGCTCGATGAACCAGCCGAGCGACAGCGTGCCGACCACGCCGCCCGTCTGCAGCACGGTGCCGACGATCACCGCGGTGCCGGGCGTGTAGCCGGCGTCGCGCATCACGGTCGGCAGCCAGTTCGACAGGAAATACAGGTCGATCAGGTTCATGAAGCTGATCGACCACAACAGCAGCGTGACCGGCAGCCGGCCGTCGCGGAACAGCTCGGCGACGGGCGCGCCGCTCGCCGCCTGCTCGCGCACGACGAGACGCGTGCCGGCGTCGATGCCGGCCGCGGGCGCGAAGCGCGCGAGCCAGTCGCGCGCCTGCGCATCGCGGCCCTTCAGCACGAGGAATTGCAGCGACTCCGGCAGCCGCGCGGCCATCGCGACCGCGAGCGCGAGCGGCACCGCGCCGCCGACGAAGAACACCGCGCGCCAGCCGAGCGCCGGGATCAGCGCGGTGCTGATGAAGCCGCCGAGCGCCGCGCCGAGCGTGAAGCCGCACGACACGATCATCATCCGCTTCACGCGATGCGCGGCCGGGCTGAACTCGCCGACGAGCGCCATCGCGTTCGGCATGATGCAGCCGAGGCCGAGGCCCGTGACGAAACGCAGCGCCATCAGCACCGGAATCGAACCCGCGAACGGCGTCGCGAGCATCGTCAGCGCGAAGAACAGCGTCGCGCCGATCAGCACCGGCCGCCGCCCGATCCGGTCGGCCAGCACCGACAGGCCGAGCGCGCCGAGCAGCATCCCGAACAGGCTCGCGCTGAACACCGGCCCGAGCGCCTGCTTCGGCACGCCCCACTCGGCGATCACGCTCGGCGCGACGTAGCCCATCGCCTGCGCGTCGAAGCCGTCGATCACGAGGCACAGCCCGCACAGCGCGAGCAGCATCCAGTGAAACGCCGGACGGTGGGTGTCGTCGATCAGGCACTCGACTTCGAGCGTGCGTGCCGCGCCCGGCGCGGCGCTCATTGCGCGGCCTCCGCGGCCGGATGCGCGGGCGGCGTCACGCCCTGGCGCGCGAGCGCCATCGCTTCGCGCAGCAGGCCGAGATCGCCGATCTGGTTCGCGAGCAGCAGGATCAGCTTCGCATTGACGAGCTGGCTGTCGCTGTCGCTCAGGTCGCGATGCATGTCGATCAGCGCTTCGTAGAACGCGTCCGGATCGGCCAGGCGCAGACGGGTGTCGAGATGGTGATGCATGACGGGTGTCTCCGAGGTCTTGTTGTCGGTCAGGCCGCGCAGGTCGCGCGCGCGAGCGCGTCGCCCACCGCCTGCCGGTCGAGCGCGCGCAGCCGCGCGCACACGTGCTGGTCGGGCCGCAGCAGGTAGAACGTGCCGGGCTGCGCGTCGTAGCGCTCGGCGGCCAGCCCGTCGACGTCCTCCACCACGTCGACGCCCTGCACGTCGCGCGCCTGGCCCTTCGGCACGACGAGCACCGGCTTCACCGGCAGCGCATGGCCGGCGAGCGCCTGCGCGAGCGCGGCGGCGTCGCCGGGCAGGCCGAACAGCACGCCCGTGAAGCCGTCGCACAGATGCCGCAGCAGCCAGCCGGCCGCGCCGTGCGCATGCACCGGCGCGTCGGCCGCCGCCGCGCCCGGGCGCATCGCGCACGCGAACGCGTCGCCCTTGCGGTCGGGCGTGTTCAGCGGCGAATCGGCAAGCACCGCGGGCACCGACAGGCGCCCGCTGTTGACGAGCTTGCGCGCGAATTCGCAGTCGCGCGCGAGCTTCAACGTTGCGTCGCGGAACACGCGGGACACGGGGCTCTTCGGCGTGATGAAGTCGGTCGAGCGCGTCGAGTTGCGGATGTTCTCGTCGGCCGCGAACTCGCGTTCGCTCGCATACGTGTCGAGCAGGCGCTCGGGTGCGTGACCGTCGAGCACGAGCTTCAGCTTCCACGCGAGGTTGTCGGCGTCCTGCACGCCGCTGTTCGCGCCGCGCGCGCCGAACGGCGACACGCCATGCGCCGCGTCGCCGGCGAACAGCACGCGGTCGTGGCGGAACGCATCCATCCGCTGGCAGCGGAACGTGTACACGCTCACCCACTCCAGCTCGAATTCGACGTCAGCGCCGAGCAGCGCGCGCACGCGCGGGATCACGCGCTCCGGTTGCTTCTCCGCGACCGGATCGGCGTCCCAGCCGAGCTGGAAGTCGATGCGCCACACGTTGTCCGGCTGGCGGTGCAGCAGCACCGACTGGTTGCGATGGAACGGCGGATCGAACCAGAACCAGCGCTCGGTCGGAAACTCCGCCTTCATCTTCACGTCGGCGATCAGGAAGCGGTCCTTGAACGTGCGGCCGTGGCTCTCGAGCCCCATCATCGTGCGCACCGGGCTGCGCGAGCCGTCCGCCGCGATCACGTACCGCGCGCGCAGCGTCTCGACGCCTTCCGGCGTCTCGACCGTCAGTTCCGCGCACGCGTCCGACTGCGCGAGGCCCGTCACCTTGTGCTTCCAGCGGATGTCGAGATTCGGCAGCGCGAACGCGCGCTCGGCCAGATAGCCTTCCACGTAGTACTGCTGCAGATTGATGAACGCCGGACGCGCATGCCCCGCCTCGGGCAGCAGGTCGAACGCATAGAGCTGCTCGTCCTGCAGGAACACCTTGCCGACGTGCCAGCTCACGCCCTTGTCGACGAAGCGCTCGCCGCAGCCGAGCCGGTCGAAGATCTCGAGCGTGCGCTTCGCGAAACAGATCGCGCGCGAGCCGGTGGACAGCGTGTCGTCGTCGTCGAGCAGCACGACGGGCACGCCCTGCTGCGCGAGGTCGATCGCGGCGGACAAGCCGACCGGGCCCGCGCCGACGACGATCACCGGATGGATCGCAGCGTCGCTGTCGGCGCCGCGCTCCGCGCGCGGCCGGTACGCAAACTTCAGGGTCTGGTAATCGATGCTCATGGTCGCCATCCGTCCGTTCAACCCTGTCCCTGTCGCGCGCGCGACGCCGCGCTCGCCTGCCCGTCCCACCGCCCGCCGACGGCGCGCCGGCATACCGGCCCCGCCTGCGACGTCCATTTCGTCTCACCCGCCACGTCTCGCTCCTTGCTTCCTGTTGAATCGGGGACAGGGCATCGTCCGGCGACGCCCGAATGCTGTCTTTCTTGATCGACGACAAACTCAGGATTTACGAATAGTAAAACCAATTACGGATAGTGAAATCAACGTAAACCCTAAGCATCGGCTGCCGGCGGGATAACCATATGAGCGAATCGCCAAGCCGAGCGCGGCGCGCACTGCTACTATCGAGTGCAGAAGCGGCCGGTTCGGCCGCCGTTTTTCCATGCCGACTTCCCCATGATTCCGCCTACCATTCCCGAGCTGGTCACCCGCGCCGGGCAGTTGCCGTTCCTGCGGGATCACGTTGCGCTCGCCGAGGGCGGCACCGCGTGCGCGCACCTGCCCGAGCTGACGCTGAACAGCGCCTACGAGCCGATCTACGACGTGACGATGCCGGGCGCGCCGCAATCGACGTCGTTCGCCGACACGATCGAGCGCTACGGCGACGAACTGGGCTTCCAGGCGGTGACGCTGGCGACGGGCACCGCGCCCGATCCGTTCGATTCGGCCACCGACGACCAGGCGCTGGTCGCGGTCGACCGCCTGTCGCGCGCGCTGCACGCGATCAACTTCTTCGGCGCGCAGCGCCACGGGCTGCTGTTCCTGCGCGTGCACGAGCGGCTGCTGAAGAGCGTGAAGTACGACCACGGCAAGCACTTCTCGTCGGTGCTGCAGCGCTTCGGGCTGCCGCCCGAGCGGGTCGTGATCGAGCTGCCGGCCGCCGCGGTCGCGCACAAGACGTTCCTCGGCTACCTGACGCGCAGCTACCAGCATCACGGCTTCCGGGTCGCGGACAAGCTGCCCGACCCGGGCCGCATCCTCGCGGTCGAATCGGACATGGCGCGGCCGGACTACATCAAGATGGATGCGGGCATCGCGTTGCGCGACGGGATGGTCAAGGCGCTCGTCGGGTATGCGCAGCGCGTGCGGATTCCGCTGATCTTCGACGGCGTCGTCGATGAAACGCAGTGCGAACTGCTGCGCCAGCATGACGTGCGGTTCATGCAGGGTCCGGTGTTTGCGAAGATGGTGTCGGCCTGAGGCGACGAATGGCGGGTTGCGGCCGGCAGCCGGCGCGCGTCAGTCCTCGCCGCTGTCGTCGTGCTTCGGCAAGTCGTCGCCGATCTCGATGCCAGGAAACCGGTTGGCGTACCAGATATGCCACGCAGGGCGAATCCGCGACGGATCGTCGAGCGTCGCGTAGTTGAGCTCGACCGTCTGCGGCGCGTGGCGCAACCGGTATTCGAGCTGCGCGCCGCACCGCCCGCAAAAGCGCCGCTCGCCCCACGCGCTCGACGCATAGACGACCGGCTCGCCGCTCAGGTAGTCGAACGCGTCGAGCGGCAGCGACGCGGACGCGACCACCGCCGCTCCGGTCGTCTTCTGGCATAGCCGACAATGGCAGAAGCCGGCGTCGGTCGGGACGTGCCTGATCCGGTAGCGGATCGCGCCGCAGGCGCAGCCGCCTTCGAGCGTTTCCGGGTGCGACATGGCGAACCTCGTCGTATTCGGGTGTCAGGCGACCGATGATGAGCGCCGAGCGCCGGATTCGCAACCGGAGTCTGCCGGCGACGCACGACTCGATACCGCGCGATCAGGCAAGCTGCCCCAGCCGCTGCGCCAGCGCCTTCAGGCGCGGCCCCACCTGCGACCGGAACACCTCCTCCCCCATCGACGACGCGGGCCCGCTGCAGCTCAGGATCAGCCAGCGCCCCTCGCGCGGCTCCCGAAACGGCACGGCCGCCGCGTTGACGTCCGCGTGCCACGCGCGGAACGAATAGCAGCAGCCGCCCGACGCGAACTCGGCCACCGCCTGCTGCGCGGCGCCGACGAGCGCATCGGCGTCCGGCCCGGCGCCGGCCGCCCGATGCAGCTCCGCGACCAGCGCGCGCCGCACGTCGTCGGGCTGCACCGCCAGGTACGCGCGCCCCATCGAGCTCGTCAGCATCGACAGCCGCGAACCGGGCGCGAGCCCGAGCGTCAGCGCGGTCTCGCTGCGGATCGTCTCCAGATAGATCATGTCGAGCCCGTCGCGGCAGCCGAGCGACACCGCCGCGCCGATCTCGCGCGCGAGCGCCTGCATGTGCGGCCGCGCGAGGTCGAGCGTGCCCGCGCCGGACAGCAGCGCGAAGCCGAGCGACAGCACGCCCGCGTCGAGCGCATATTTGCCGAGCGTGTCGTCGTAGCGCAGGTAGCCGAGCACCGTCAGCGTGTACGCGAGCCGGTTCACCGTCGCCTTCGGCAGGCCGGTGCGCTCCGCGAAATCGCGGTTGCCGAGCATCGTCTCGCCGGGGCGGAATGCGCGCAGCAGGTCCAGGCCGCGCGCGAGCGCGACGACGAACTTGCGCTCGTCGATCGGTTGGTCGTCGATGGTTGAAAGCGTCATCCGGTGCTACACTGGGATCGAATTGCAAAACATTGTTCCGCACAGCGGAACGCAAGTCAAGTGAACCATAGGCATGGGATCAGGAGATGACACGATGAGCGCTGCAACATTCCATTGGGACGATCCGCTGCTGCTCGACCAGCAGCTCACCGAGGACGAGCGGATGGTGCGCGACGCCGCGCACGCGTATGCGCAGGACAAGCTCGCGCCGCGCGTGACCGAGGCGTTCCGCCACGAACGCACGGACGTCGGAATCTTCCGTGAAATGGGCGAGCTCGGCCTGCTCGGGCCGACGATCCCCGAGCAGTACGGCGGCCCCGGCCTCAATTACGTCAGCTACGGCCTCATCGCGCGCGAGGTCGAGCGCGTCGATTCCGGCTACCGGTCGATGATGTCGGTGCAATCGTCGCTCGTGATGGTGCCGATTTTCGAGTTCGGCTCCGATGCGCAGAAGGAGAAGTACCTGCCGAAGCTCGCGACCGGCGAATGGATCGGCTGCTTCGGCCTCACCGAGCCGAACCACGGCTCCGATCCGGGCGGCATGATCACGCGCGCGAAGAAGGTGTCCGGCGGCTATTCGCTGTCCGGCTCGAAGATGTGGATCACGAACTCGCCGATCGCCGACGTGTTCGTCGTCTGGGCGAAGCTCGAGGAAGACGGCCACGACACGATCCGCGGCTTCATCCTCGAGAAGGGCTGGAAGGGCCTGTCCGCGCCGGTGATCCACGGCAAGGTCGGGCTGCGCGCGTCGATCACCGGCGAAATCGTCCTCGACGACGTGTTCGTCCCCGAGGAAAACCGGCTGCCGCACGTCGGCGGCCTGCGCGGCCCGTTCACGTGCCTGAACTCGGCGCGCTACGGGATCGCCTGGGGCGCGCTCGGCGCCGCCGAGGCCTGCTGGCACACCGCGCGCCAGTACGTGCTCGACCGCAAGCAGTTCGGCCGGCCGCTCGCCGCGAACCAGCTGATCCAGAAGAAGCTCGCCGATATGCAGACCGAAATCACGCTCGGCCTGCAAGGCGTGCTGCGGCTCGGCCGCATGAAGGACGAAGGCACCGCGGCCGTCGAGATCACGTCGATCATGAAGCGCAACTCGTGCGGCAAGGCGCTCGACATCGCGCGGCTCGCGCGCGACATGCTCGGCGGCAACGGCATCTCGGACGAGTTCTGCGTCGCGCGCCATCTCATGAACCTCGAAGTGGTCAACACGTACGAAGGCACGCACGACATCCACGCGCTGATCCTCGGCCGCGCGCAGACGGGCATCCAGGCGTTCTTCTGAACCCGCCCGCCTGACGCATGGCCGGCGCGCGCATCACGGCGCGCCGCAAACGAAACGGCCCGCCCGGCATCGATGCCGGGCGGGCCGTTTGTCCGTCTGCCTGCAGCCGCGAGCACGCGCCGCGCGAGGCGGCGCGCCGTGCTCACTTGTTCGGTTGCGGCGTGAGACGCAGATACGGACGCACCGCGTTGAAGCCCTTCGGGAAGCGCTGCTTCAGCTCTTCCGGATCCTGCAGCGACGGGACGATCACCACGTCGTCGCCGTCCTTCCAGTTGCCGGGCGTCGCGACCTTGTAGTTGTCGGTCAGCTGCAGCGAGTCGATCACGCGCAGCACTTCGTCGAAGTTGCGCCCGGTGCTCGCCGGATAGGTGATGATGAGCCGCACCTTCTTGTTCGGATCGATCACGAACAGCGAGCGCACGGTGAGCGTCTCGTTCGCGTTCGGGTGAATCATGTCGTACAGCTCGGAGACCTTGCGATCCGCGTCCGCGATGATCGGGAAGCCGACGACCGTCGCCTGCGTGTCGTTGATGTCGTTGATCCAGCCCTGGTGCGACTCGACGCTGTCGACCGACAGCGCGATCACCTTCACGTTGCGCTTCTCGAATTCACCCTTCAGCTTCGAGGTCAGCCCGAGTTCCGTCGTGCACACCGGCGTGTAATCCGCCGGATGGGAAAACAGCACGCCCCAGCCGTTACCCAGCCACTCGTGGAACTTGATGCGGCCGAGGCTCGAATCCTGTTCGAAATCCGGCGCGATGTCGCCAAGACGCAGACCCATGTTGTTCTCTCCTTGAACGATGCGTGGTGAACCCCGCGCACCCGCGCGGGACAGTCGGGTAGCTTACGGGAAGCGGACAGCCATGCGAACGATTATTCCGTTCGATATTCATACATTTTTGTCATTTTTGTCCGGCGCGCGCCCGTGTCGGGAAACTTTTCCGCCCGTT
Source organism: Burkholderia ubonensis subsp. mesacidophila (assembly GCF_002097715.1). Classification (NCBI taxonomy): domain Bacteria; kingdom Pseudomonadati; phylum Pseudomonadota; class Betaproteobacteria; order Burkholderiales; family Burkholderiaceae; genus Burkholderia; species Burkholderia ubonensis. Next base: position 848,120 of record NZ_CP020737.1, on the reverse strand, counting down.
TGCCGCTCTCTCCATAAATTACAAGTCGTTTACCATGCAGTCTTGCGCCACCGCGCCGCATCATCCCGGCTCGCCAGCGGGCAGGCGTTTCGCTACGATGTGAACCTGCAGCATGACAGCATGAAGGGAGTTGCAATGTCGGAAATCAACAAGGAGAAACTGATGTCGGATATCAAAACCGTTCTCGCGGACGCCGAAGACCTGCTCAAGCAAGCCGCGAGCAGCACGGGCGACCGTGCGGCCGAGCTGCGCGAGAAAGCAATGTCGCGCCTGAAGCAGGCCAAGGAAAAGGCAACCGACGTCCAGGTCGTCGTGGTCGAGAAAGGCAAGAAAGCCGCGCGCGCGACCGACGACTATGTGCATGAGCACCCGTGGACGTCGATCGGCATCGCGGCCGGCGTCGGCGTGCTGATCGGCCTGCTGGTCAACCGCAAGTAACGCGCGGCCAGCGCCACACCGCCCAGCGGGCCGCCTGACGCGGCTCGCGGGCGCCAAAGCCGAGACTGGCGACACGCCGGTCGGCTTTGCCTTAGCCGCTTTCTGCACGCGCCAAGCACATCATTCATGACGACAGACACCACCTCGCAGTCATCCGGCCAGGGCCCGTTGCGCCGCCTCATCGGCTCCGTGATCGGACTGCTGCAAACGCGCCTCGAACTCGCGGGCATCGAGCTCGCCGAGGAGAAGGAGCGCCTGATGGGCGTGCTGTTCCTCGGGCTCGCCGCGATGATGCTGGCGACGATGGCCCTCATCAGCCTGACCGTGCTCGTCGCGATCGCGTTCTGGGATACCTATCGCTGGCAATCGCTCGCGGTGATCACCGCGCTGTACGCGATCGCGGGCGCCGCCTGCGCGCTGAAGGCGCGCGCGAGCCTGCGCGACGCGCCGATCGTGTTCGAAGCCACGCTGGCCGAACTCGAGAAAGACCGCGAACTGTTCCGCGGCAAGTCGTGAGCGCGCACGCGTTCGTTTCTTTCATCCACTTCGCCGACGCGCCATGAGCTATCCCGCCACAGGCAACCGACACCGCCCTGCTTCGTCGCAATCGCGCCTGAATGCCGCCCAGAACCGCGCGATCCGCAAGGAGTTGCTGATCCTGCGCTCCGAAGTCGAGCGCTTGGAGCTCGCGGAGGCCGGCGCGGAAATACGGCAGGCCGTCACCCGCTTCCGCTGGCTCAAGCTGCTGGTCCCCGGACTCACGGGTGGCTCGCTCGGGCAGTCCGCAAAGAACCTCAACACGAGCATCGGCAACCTCGTCAACCAGTATCCGATGCTGAGTTCGCTGGCGTCGCTGGTGCTCGCGAAACCCGTGCGCTCGCTGCTGCGCGCAAGCGCGAGCCCGGTGCTGAAGTGGGGTTCGCTCGGCTTTGCCGCCTGGGAAATCTACCGGTTCTTCAAACAATCGCGCAGCGAGAACAACGGCGAGACGGCCGACAACGATTGACGCACGGCTTGCAGCATCGCGAGCCGATGCATGGCGTCATGCGTAACGACATGCGTGTTACGTCATCGCACGCCCCAGCACACCGGCTCCCATTCGTGCGCGCCGTCCGGCAGCACATTGCCTTTCGTCCCGTCCGAGCGCAACGTGAACGACCCGCAGCGGTCGTCACGCATCGGCCCCTCGTCGAGCGGACGCGCGTCGAGTTCATAGGACACGAATGCGCCATCGTCCGGGCGCCGGATCGCCAGCCGATAGACGGCCCGCCCGTCCGGCGGCGCATGCGCGAGTGCGTCCGGCAATGTGGGCGGCGGGGCGCCGTCGAGCGTCTCGAGATACTGCGCCGCGCGGTAAAGCGCGGTCACCGCCGACGTGCGATGCGCTTGCGCAGACTGTCGACGGTATGACGGAACCGCCACGCCCGCCAGCACCGCGATGATCGCCAGCACAATCATCAATTCGAGCAACGTGAATCCGGCCGAACGGCGCATGTGTGCCTCCATGCTCATCGAGGCTGCGCCGCGACGCGACGCCAACGCTGCGCAACGATCCGTCCGTCGCGCATCACGACCTGCATCTGCAGCCAGACGGCGCTGGACGCATGCGTCCCGACGCCACGCGCGGTGACGAGGTACGCAAGACCGTCGGCGGGCCGCGCGATGTGCCACGCCTCGATCAGGCATCGCGGCGGCTGCACGGCCACCGGCCATCCAGCGAACGGCGCGAACGCTTCGGGGATGTCCAGCGCGGGCATTCGCTGCCATGCGTCAGGCTCGGCATGCGACAAGCCCGCGCTCAGGTACGGCGCCGAGCCCTGCCGCAAACGCTCGACACACGCGGCAAGCGCGGCATCGGCCGCGTGAAACGCGATCAGGCGGTCCGACAGCGTGCGCGTGCGGCGGGCCTCCGTCAATGCGGATTCGAACCACGTGCCCGTCAGCGCCGCAATGGCCGCACCGACCGCGACCACCGCCGGCAGTGCGATCCCTGCCTCGCGGCGAACGCGCACGGGGGACGTGTGCGCCGTCGCTTCTTGCCCGGCCCGGCTCAACGCGATGTTCCGGATGCGCGCCTCGTGCCGCGCTGGCCCTCGTCGCGCTCGGCCGCCGCATTCCTCAACGCCACGACGCGATGCAGCGTCAGCCGCGCGCGGCGATCCGGCGCGAAGGCGGCATGGCCGTCGCAATCGACATGACTGACGCGCTCCCGCATCGGTTCGCCCCGCGCCCGCACGCAGACATGCACGGCAATCACGTCGCGCCAGTCGTCCGCGCGCATCGCGCGGGCATCGACGAACCGCGTCTCGCCACGTCGCAGGTAACGCAGGCGCAACTGGTCGATTTCCGATACGACCGGCTGCGCGGTCCCCAGGCGTCCATTCCCTTCGCAATACAGTTCGGACTCGCCCGTCGTCGGGCTGACGTGGGCGTCGAAGCGGTTCGACACGAGCGGACGGTCCGCCGGCACGCCGACGCCCTGCCCCAGGCAATCCGATACCTGGCCATTCGCCGTCGGCCATGTCGACACTGCGTCGCCGACATATCGAACCAGCACCGCATCGGACGACGCGGGGGTCGGGTCGCAGCGCACCTGTGCATCATCGCCGCGCACGCGCGCCGATGCGCACCCGAACAGCGGCGGCAGCGGCGACGTCGAGAGGTCGAGCGGCTGAAAGCCCGCCATCTGGATCTGCTGGCCGATCAGCGTCAATGCGGTGCTTGCGGCGTCGCGCATGCGAAACGCGTCTTCAGCCCGGCGTTGCCCGACACGCTGCGCGTGATACAGCACGCCGACTGCCGCGAGCACAAGCATGCCGACCGACATCGCAATGAGCAATTCGAGGAGCGTATGCGCACGAGCGCGGCGATCAATGCGCATCGGCCGGCACCTCTCGGAACGGGATCCGCACGCATGACGGCGGACGCGCCGATCGGCCGACCGCTTCGCATCCCGCAGCATCGCCGTCGCGCCAGCCGGCGGTCGCGAGCCGCGCGCCACCCGGCCCGCCATCGATCGTCATCGCGCCATCCGGCAACGACGCGACGGCCAGCGCCGCGAGGCCCGCGTCCGCGCCGGGTGCCGCGCGCGCGCTTTCGATGCGTGCATCGGCCAGCCACAGTGCGCGTTCGCGCCAGATCGTCGTGCGCTGCGCATGCGCCATCGCGAATTGGCCGCCGGCCACCGCGAGCATCATGACGGCGAGCAGCGCAACCGCCACCGTCGCCTCGATCAGCGACGCGCCGCGCATCGTGCGCCGCGGGCTCATCAGGCCGCCTCGCAACGACCGGCGACGACGCGCGCCCGGCCGCCTGCCGCGATCCGCACGCAACGCGACGCGCGTGACGCATCGACCTCGGGCGCGTCCCGGCGCGGGCGCAGCTCGAACCGCCGGATGCCGCCGATCGCCTGACCGGCCGGCGGCGCAAAGGCCAGCTCGTGCGCGACGCCCGCGACGATCACGTCAGGATCGCGCGGATACCGCCGCAGCACCTGCGAGCGCTCGTCGAAATGTCCGCTCACGAGCCAGCCGCATGACCATTCGCCGCCATCGCAGCGCTCGCCGGGACGCACGCAGGCGCCGTCATTCCCGGCCCGGCACAGCGTGACGCGCACGCCGAGGCGCGCCGCTTCGGCCCGCGCGAACGACAGCGCGCCGAGCAACGCACGCGAGCGGGCGTCGACCCGCTCGCGCATCCGCCACTGCTCGAACGAAGGCGCCGCAAACAGGCCGAGCCCGGCCAGCACCGCGACCACGACCATCAGTTCGACGAGCGTGAATCCTCCCGCCCGCCGGTTCATCCTCCACACTGCTCCGCTGCGCCACATCGCCGTCCTCCGCCAACGTCATGCGACGACTGTAGCGGCGCGCACGCATGCGCACCATCTGCCGAACGGCCAGCTGGCGGCGCGCGGCCACGCCGCGCCACAATCGGCGCAGCATGAACGACCCGGAGGAAATGCGATGAAACGGAGCAGCGCGTCAGCGCTTACGCGGGGGCTTGGCAGCCGGAGAGGCGCGACGGAACTCTTCGATCACGTCGGCAAATTCAGACACGTCTTCGAACCGGCGATACACCGATGCGAAACGTACATAGGCAATCGTATCGAGGCCACGCAACTCGTTCATCACGAGTTCGCCGAGCTTCTCGCTACGCACTTCGCGCTCGCCTGTCGCGAGCAGCTGATATTCGATGCGGGCGACCGCCGCGTCGATCGCGTCAGCCGCAACCGGCCGCTTGCGCAGCGCGAGTTGCATGCTGGCGACGATCTTGCGACGGTCGAATTCCGTGCGGCTGCCGTCCTTCTTCACGACGGACGGCAGGGCCAGCTCGACCCGCTCGTATGTCGTGAAGCGCTTGTCGCAGGCCGAGCAGCGGCGGCGCCGGCGAATCGCGGCGCCGTCTTCGGACACGCGCGAATCTACCACCTGCGTGTCGTCGCTCCGGCAGAACGGGCAGCGCATGAGCGATCAGCGATAGACCGGGAAACGCTTGGTCAGCTCGGCCACTTGCGCGCGCACGCGCTCGATCGTCGCTGCATCTTCCGGGGTGTCGAGCACGTCGGCGATCAGGTTGCCGACCAGCTCAGCTTCGGCCGTGCCGAAACCGCGCGTCGTCATCGCCGGCGAGCCGAGACGCACGCCGCTCGTCACGAACGGCTTTTCCGGATCGTTCGGGATGGCGTTCTTGTTGACCGTGATGTGCGCGGCGCCGAGCGCGGCTTCCGCTGCCTTGCCGGTGATGTTCTTCGCACGCAGGTCGACCAGCATCACGTGGCTTTCGGTGCGGCCCGACACGATGCGCAGGCCGCGCTTGACCAGCGTCTCGGCCAGCACGCGCGCGTTCTCGACCACCTTCTGCTGGTATGCCTTGAAGTCCGGCGACAGCGCTTCCTTGAACGCGACCGCCTTCGCGGCGATCACGTGCATCAGCGGGCCACCCTGGATGCCCGGGAAGATCGCCGAGTTGATCTGCTTCTCGTACTCGGCCTTCATCAGGATCACGCCGCCGCGCGGGCCGCGCAGGCTCTTGTGGGTCGTGGTCGTGACGAAATCGGCGTGCGGCACCGGGTTCGGGTAGACGCCCGCGGCAATCAGGCCCGCGTAGTGCGCCATGTCGACCATCAGGTACGCGCCGACCGACTTCGCGATCTTCGCGAGACGCTCGAAGTCGATTTTCAGCGCGAACGCCGACGCGCCCGCGACGATCAGCTTCGGCTTGTGCTCCTGCGCAAGCTGCTCGGCCGCTTCGTAGTCGATGTCTTCGCTTTCGTTCAGGCCGTAGCTGACGACGTTGAACCACTTGCCCGACATGTTCACGGGCGAGCCGTGCGTCAGGTGGCCGCCGTGCGCGAGGCTCATGCCCATGATCGTGTCGCCCGGCTTGAGCATCGCGAAGAACACGCCCTGGTTCGCCTGCGAACCCGAGTTCGGCTGCACGTTCGCGGCTTCGGCGCCGAACAGTTCCTTCACGCGGTCGATCGCGAGCTGCTCGACGATGTCGACGTATTCGCAGCCGCCGTAGTAGCGCTTGCCCGGATACCCTTCGGCGTACTTGTTCGTGAGTTGCGAGCCCTGCGCGGCCATCACGGCCGGGCTCGTGTAGTTTTCCGACGCGATCAGCTCGATGTGATCTTCCTGGCGGCGGTTTTCCTGCTCGATCGCTGCAAAGACTTCGGGATCGACGTTCGCAATGGTGCTTTGGGCTCTGTCAAACATACGGTTTCCGTTAAGTGTGTACAGGTTGACCGGGGTGGCCGAGTACATTGCGCTGCTGGCGGCACCAGCTCGACGTGGCGGAAGAATCCGTATGACGCGAGGCAGGGACAGCCACCGGCGATGCACGCGACGGCGCACAACGGCTGCCCAGGCGAACGGCAAAAACGGCGCCCTGCGCTTCACGGTGGGATGCTCCACCTTGAACCCGAGGGTTCTATCGCCAGTCACGCAGGGGTGATGAGCGCGTTAGTTTATTGGATGCGTCATGAATAGGCAACCGCGCGGCGACCGCCGCAAACAAACGGGGACAGAGTTCCGCCGCCCGCGCCGACTGAGCTTTGCGCCTTGCCGCGGTGCGGCAATCTCAGTACGCTTGCAGGTTCCCCACCCGCTACCCTACCGACCAGGAGCAGCAATGATCGTGTTCGTCACAGGCGCGTCCGCCGGCTTCGGCGCCGCCATCGCCCGTGCCTTCGTCACGGGCGGCCACCGCGTCGTCGCGACCGCGCGCCGCAAGGATCGTCTCGACGCGCTCGCGGCCGAGCTCGGCGACGCACTGCTGCCGCTCGAGCTCGACGTGCGCGACCGCGCCGCCGTCGAAGCCGTGCCGGCATCGCTTCCCGCCGAGTTCGCCGCGCTCGACGTGCTCGTCAACAACGCCGGCCTCGCACTCGGCGTCGAGCCTGCCCACAAGGCGAGCCTCGACGAGTGGCAGACGATGATCGACACCAACTGCTCGGGCCTCGTGACGGTCACGCACGCGCTGCTGCCGGGCATGATCGCGCGCGGCCGCGGCCATATCTTCAACCTCGGCTCGGTGGCCGGCACCTACCCGTACCCGGGCGGCAACGTGTACGGCGCCACCAAGGCGTTCGTCAGACAATTCAGCCTGAACCTGCGCGCCGACCTGATCGGCACGCCGCTGCGCGTCACCGACATCGAGCCGGGGCTGTGCGGCGGCACCGAATTCTCGAACGTCCGCTTCCGCGGCGACGACGCGAAGGCGGCCGGCGTGTACGCGAACGTCCAGCCGCTCACGGCGGAGGACATCGCCGACACGATCTACTGGATCGCGACGCGTCCCGCGCACGTGAACATCAACACGATCGAGATGATGCCGGTCGCCCAGGCGCCGGCCGGCCTGACCGTCCATCGCGGCTGACGGCCCGCCGCGAGCCGCCCCGGCGGCCGGCTCGCGGCCCGGAACATTCCGTTACGAATCGGTTGCGAAGCGGCCTCCCCGCTTCCGGTAAAATGCGCGCCATGACTCAGCCTACCCGCCCCCCGGAAGCGCCTTCCGGCTTCACCTGGCCGGTTCGCGTGTATTACGAGGATACCGACGCAGGCGGCATCGTCTTCTATGCCAACTACCTGAAATTCTTCGAGCGCGCGCGCACCGAGTGGCTGCGCGCCTGCGGCATAGACCAGCGGCGCCTCGCCGACGAAACCGGCGCGATCTTCATCGTCCGCAGCACGGCGCTCGACTATCGCGCGCCGGCGCGGCTCGACGATATGCTCGCGATCACGAGCCGGCCCGGACGGATCGGCCGCGCGTCGGTGGAATTCATGCAGGAAGCGTGGCGTGGCGACACGCTGCTGGTCGCCGGGCAGATCCGCATCGGTTGCGTCGACCGCACCGGCATCCGCCCCGCGGCAATCCCGCCGGCGGTGCTCGACACGCTGCAACGCGGGCCCGTCATCGACGCCGGGCACACTGTGTTGTCAACGCGGCTCGCGTGAGCCCCGTTTAGACAAAGCCTATGAACTTGCCTTCCTGAATCGATACTAAGCAAGGTTCGGCATCCCGGCGCGCTGCGCCGCGCCCACGCCGGGCAATCTCGGCCGGGCACGCCTAGCCGGGCTCCTTAGCCGGGCGCCCCCGAAGGGACGTTACTCAAACCTCTATGAACACTTCTCAAGACCTGTCGATCATTTCCCTCGTCCTCAATGCGAGCGTGCTGGCCCAGGCCGTGATGGGGCTGCTGCTGCTGCTGTCGCTGATGTCGTGGACCTTCATCTTCCGCAAGTGGTTCGCGATCCGCCGCGCACGCGCGCAGACTGAGCGTTTCGAACGGGATTTCTGGTCGGGCGGCGACCTGCAGGCCTTGTATCAGAGCGCGGCGAACAACCGCCACACGATCGGCGCGCTCGAGCGGATCTTCGAATCGGGGATGCGCGAGTTCCTGAAGGCAAAGGAAAAGCGCATCAGCGACCCGGGTCTCGTCCTCGACGGCGCGCGGCGCGCGATGCGCGCGTCGTTCCAGCGCGAGATGGACGTGCTCGAAGCGAACCTGGCGTTCCTCGCGTCGGTCGGCTCGGTCAGCCCGTACATCGGTCTGTTCGGCACGGTCTGGGGGATCATGAACTCGTTCCGCGGCCTCGCGAACGTCCAGCAGGCGACGCTCGCGAACGTCGCACCGGGCATCGCCGAAGCGCTCGTCGCCACCGCGATCGGCCTGTTCGCCGCGATTCCGGCCGTCGTCGCCTACAACCGCTACGCGCACGACATCGACCGCATCGCGATCCGCTTCGAGACCTTCATCGAAGAGTTCTCGAACATCCTGCAGCGTCAGGCCCAGTAAGGAGCGCGACATGGCCGGAACTCCCATCCGATCCAGCATGCGCGGCGGCCGCTCGCGCCGCGCGATGGCCGACATCAACGTCGTGCCGTACATCGACGTGATGCTCGTGCTGCTCGTGATCTTCATGGTCACCGCGCCGCTCGTCGCGCCGTCGATCATCAACCTGCCGACCGTCGGCAACGCCGCCCCGCAGGAGCAGACGCCCCCGGTCGTTGTCAACATCAAGGCCGACCGCACGATGAGCGTCAAGTACAAGGGCGCATCCGGCGCGACGCAGGAAGACACGATGACGAAGGCCGAGCTCGACAGCTTCATCGCCGCCCGTCAGGCGGATCATCCTGACCAGCCGGTCGTGATCGCGGCCGACAAGACCGTGCAGTACGATGCAGTGATGACCGTGATGTCGGATCTGAAGGCGCGCGGCGTCAAGCGCGTCGGCCTCCTCGTCAAATCGCAATAATGAAACGGCACCCCCCGCGCAGCACCGCCTACCCGCCGATGCCGCCGCGCGAGCGCGGCACGTGGCGCGCATTCGCGCTCGCGGCGTTGATGCACGTGCTGCTCGCGCTGTTCCTGTATCACGGCGTGCAATGGCAGAACAGCACGCCGGCCGGCGCCGAGGCCGAGCTGTGGACAACGGTGCCCGACATGCAGGCGCCGCAGCCGGTCCCGACGCCGCCCGTCCGCCTCGCGCCGCCCCCTCCCCCGGTGAAGAACGAGGAAGCGGACATCGCGCTGCAGCACAAAAAGCGTCAGCAGGAAGCCGCCGCACGCGAAGCGCTGCTCGAACAGCAGCGCCGCGCGCAGCAGCTCAAGGCGGAACAGGAAGAGCAGGCCAAACGCGCGCAGCTTGCGGCCCGGCAGGCCGCCGCGCTCGCCGAGCAGAAGGCCGCCGAGCAGGAAAAGCAGAAGCAGGCTGAAAAGCTCAAGCAGAAGCAGCTCGCCGAGCAGCAGAAACTGGAACAGCAGAAGCTCGAGCAGCAGAAGCAGGCGAAGCTCGAAGCGCAGCAGCAGGCCGCGAAGGCGAAAGCCGAAGCCGCGGCCAAGGCGAAGGCTGAAGCGTCGGCCCGCGCGAAAGCCGACGCGGCGTCGAAGGCGAAGCTCGACCAGGAGCGGCGTGTGCGCCTCGCGCAGATGCAAGGGCTGGCGGGCGGCGGCGAAGGCGGTGGCGAAGGTCTCGCGAAGAGCGGCACCGGCACGGGCTCCGGCGGCAACGCCGCCACCCCGGGCTATCCGGACAAGGTGCGGCGCCGCGTCAAGCCGCACATCGTCTGGGGCGGCGAGCGCGACAGCCTGACGACCGTCGTCGCGATCCGTTGCACGCCGTCGGGCGACGTATTGAGCGTATCGATCCGCCGTTCGAGCGGAAATTCGGGGTGGGATCAGGCCGTGGTCAGTGCGATCCAGGCGTCGGTCCCGTTGCCGCCCGATTCTAACGGTCGTACTCCATCGGACATTACGATTACCTTCAAGGCGGCGGAGTGAACGGAAATGCGCTTACACTCCCGCCGTCGCTGTAAGACGGGAACGAATCGGGTATTTTTACAGTCTGTGCGGTTGCGCAGCGATACAAGTCATACGGGAAGCAAGAAGCATGAGTTTGATGACGAACCTAGGTTTCAGGGCACTCGTGGCCTCGTGTCTGATTGCGGCGGGCAGCGCCGCTAACGCGCAGGTCAACGTGCTGATCACCGGCGTCGGTTCGACCCAGTTCCCCATCGCCACCGCGAATTTCGCGAATGAGGCGGGCCTGCCGCAGCAGGTCACGTCGATCGTCCGCGCGGACCTCGCCCGCAGCGGCAAATTCACCAATATCGACGCCGGCAGCACGCCGGTGCCCGAGACCGCCTCGGTCGACCTCGGCGCATGGAAGGCCAAGGGCGCGAATGCGTTCGTCGCCGGCAGCGTGAACCGCGAGGCGAACGGTCAGTACAAGGTCAACTTCGTCCTGTACGACACCGTCAAGCAGCAAAGCCTCGGCGGCCTGTCGCTGACGGCGAACGACGGCACGCTGCGCACGGCCGGCCACAAGATCGCCGACTACATCTACCAGAAGCTGCTCGGCACGCGCGGCGTGTTCGCGACGCGCCTGTCGTACGTGATCAAGTCCGGCAACCGCTACCAGCTGCAGATCTCCGACTCGGACGGCCAGAACCCGCGCATCGCACTGTCGAGCACCGAGCCGATCATCTCGCCGTCGTGGTCCCCGAGCGGCACCAAGGTCGCGTACGTGTCGTTCGAGCGCAAGAAGCCGATCGTCTACATCCACGACCTGCCGACCGGCCGCCGCTACATCGTTTCCGACCAGAAGGGCAACAACAGCGCGCCGGCGTGGTCGCCGGACAGCCAGACGCTGTCGGTCGCGCTGTCGCTGACGGGCAACACGCAGATTTACTCGGTCAACGCGAACGGCGGCGGCCTGCGCCGGCTGACCCAGAGCAACTCGATCGACACCGAGCCGTTCTACTCTCCGGACGGCCGCTGGATCTATTTCACGAGCGACCGCGGCGGCGCGCCGCAAATCTACCGGATGCCCGCCCAGGGCGAAAGCGCCGGTGCGGCCCAGCGCGTGACCTTCACCGGCAGCTACAACACGAGTCCGCGCATCAGCCCGGACGGCAAGCTGCTTGCTTACATCTCCCGCACGGGCGGGGGCTTCAAGCTGTACGTTCAGGATCTGCAGACGGGCGCGGCGAACGCGATCACGAATACCAGTCATGACGAGTCGCCGAGCTTCGCGGCGAACGGCCAGTACCTCCTGTACGCCACCCAGTCGGGTGGCCGCAATGTGCTGGCCGCTGTCCCATCCGACGGCAGTGCGCCGCCGCAGATTCTGTCCGTCCAGGGCGGCTCCGTACGCGAGCCGTCGTGGGGACCCTTCATGCAATGACCCAAAGGAGAGTAACCATGATGTCGAAAAAAGTTCGTCTGGCCCTGGCCGTGATGATGGTCGGCGCGCTGGCAGCATGTAAGTCGGGCGTGAAGCTCGACGACAAGGCCAACGCCGGTGCGATAAGCACCCAGCCGAACCCCGAGAACGTCGCGCAAGTGACGGTCGATCCGCTGAACGACCCGAACAGCCCGCTCGCGAAGCGCAGCATCTACTTCGATTTCGACAGCTACTCGGTGAAGGATGAGTATCAGCCGCTGATGCAGCAGCACGCGCAGTACCTGAAGAGCCATCCGCAGCGTCACGTGCTGATCCAGGGCAATACCGACGAACGCGGCACGAGCGAGTACAACCTCGCGCTGGGCCAGAAGCGTGCGGAAGCCGTCCGCCGCGCGATGGCCCTGCTCGGCGTCGCCGATTCGCAAATGGAAGCCGTGAGCCTTGGCAAGGAAAAGCCGCAGGCGACGGGTCACGACGAGGCATCGTGGGCGCAGAACCGCCGCTCGGACCTCGTCTACCAACAGTAAGTAACGGAAGGTTCGCTGTATGACGCACCGTGAATCCTGGCTGCGCGTGGCCGCAGCCCTCTGCGTCGTCGGCGCGGCGTGGTCGGCCGCGCCGGCGCACGCCGGCATGTTCGACGACAACGAGGCGCGTCGCGCCGTGCTCGATCTGCGCAGCAAGAGCGACAATCTTGCGAGCCAGCTCGCGGCCGCGCAACGCACGATCCTCGATCAGACCGCCCGCCTCGACCAGCTGAACCAGCAGGTCGCGACGCTGCGCGGCGAGAACGAGGATCTGACGAACCGCCTCACGACGCTGGAACGTCAGCAGAAGGAGTACTACACCGATCTCGATACGCGGCTCAAGAAGTTCGAGCCCGAGCAAAAGACGGTCGACGGCGTCGAAGGCACCGTGCAGCCGGGCGAGACGGATGCGTTCAATGCGGCGCAGCAGCAGTTCCGCGACGGCAACTTCAAGGCTGCCTCCGCGTCGTTCCGCAGCTTCATCGCGAAGTATCCGCAGAGCCCCTACCAGCCGAGCGCGCAGTACTGGCTCGGCAATGCGCAGTACGCGCTGCGCGACTATCGCGGCTCGACGGCGACGTGGCAGGGCATCGTGAGCAAGTTCCCGCAGCATCCGCGTGCGGCCGACGCGCTCGTCGCGATCGGCACGAACCAGCTCGAGCAAGGCCAGAAGGCGGCGGCGAAGAAAACCTTCGAACAGGTCGTTTCGCAGTACAACGGGACGAGCGCGGCGCAGACGGCACAAGGCAAGCTGCAGACCATCAAATAATGATGCCCGGGGGTTGTTGACAGGTTCGCAACCCACAGCTATAATTTTCTTCTTTGGGTCGTTAGCTCAGTTGGTAGAGCAGCGGACTTTTAATCCGTTGGTCGCGTGTTCGAGTCACGCACGGCCTACCAAGATGTACGGAAAGGGCTTAGCAGCAATGCTAAGCCCTTTTTCTTTTCAGCATCCCCCTCCTACGCAGCGTTTGCTCGTGCCCCTCCGTCAGCGGGTTGAGCCAGCGCGCCATCTTCGTTGACGGCTGCTTTGCAGGTTCAGAAACCCCGCAATCTCCGACAGTTGCATTTTTGCCTGCTCGGAACACCTTGCTCGCTCATTTTTCACGGCGTTCGGATGGAAAATAATAGCCAATCGACACCGTCGACAAGGGAATCCATCATATATTCGACTGCTTTAAATTCGATCCGAAACCGCAACGCAATCAATACTGGAATTCTTCCTGCCGGCTGACAAGAAAATAACGATTCCCTTCCCTTCCAGCATGCCGTTTCGTCATCCTGCATTCGACATGTCTAGCCATTGCCATGCAGGCGGATTATATTGACGTCGACCAATGAATTACGTCAAAAGATCGGGCCCGATTTTCCAGATTATCCATTCAGGATTATCAATTCGCCGCCATGTCGAAATCCGTCGCGTTATGGGAGCCGTACTGCCACCGGTCCGACGCCGAGTTTCATCTATCGAAATTCGCCGACCGGGTACTCGGCCCCAAGGCCGGCGTGATTTTCTTCGACGGCCTGGCCGCGATCCGATTGAAACCGTCCGTTCCGGATGCCGACGGCGACGCGATCAACCTCATCGTTTCCTCGTCGCGCCTGCCTGTCGCCGCCGCCGATCCGCTCAGCAACGCCAGTCCACAGACGATCAACCAGTTGGCGCAGGCATGGACACAGCGACTCGATGCGCCATCGAACCGGAGCGCAGCGCTCGGCCAGGGATTGGCAAAGGCCCGTGCAAGAGCCGGTGACTTCATCAGCGCCCACCAGACCGCATTTGACGCGGCAGCCGTGGTGGGCGACACCTTCGGCGTGCTCGCCGGCGTGGTCTCGGTGGCCGCCATCATGGCGGGCGGTGTCGCACTCGCCCCCGTACTGGGCATCGTGGCGGGTGCGGCCGCGGTTCTCCTGCTGATCGAAGACGGCAGGATGCTGCGGTACGACCTCCGGGGCGACGAGGTGCGCAAGAAACAACTCAAGGAAACGTGGCACTACAAACTGGTGGAGACGGTCGGCCCGATCATGGCCCTGCCGGATTTCGCGGTCAGCGGAGCACGCACCCTTGCCTCCTTGCCCAAGGCTTCGCGCGAAGTTGGCGAGGCCGCCGAAGAAGTGATGCAAGCGACCAACCGCCTTGTCGACAAGCGCAACGCGATCGACAAGCTCAGTCGCGCCAGTGCCGACAATCCCGATCGGCTGCTGACGCGCCAGCAAGCCAACCAGATGCGAGAACAAGCGCGTGGCCTCGCCGGCAACGTCCGTACGGCGCAACAGAAGCTCGCCGCGGCCAGCCGCGAATTGATGCTGCTGCGAACCATCGAGGCGCCCGCCTATTTGGCGACGATATACGGCACCAGCGTGTACGGCATCTCCCCGCCGGATCCGTTCACGCACGGCGTCGAATGGCTGACCGACCGGATGACCGAATCGACGCAGCGCAATTCCGACCACCCGGCGCACGCGCTTGCCCCTCAACACGTTGGCCGTTCGAATCAGGTCGGCAATCCGTCGACCGTGCTGCAATTTCAAGTCGGCGTCAGCCATCACCCGGAGTACGCGCAATGACGCCCCCCGATCACAACGCCGCTACATCGGTCGACGGGCAGTCCGCACCGGCGGAGCGCCCCGGTAACCGCCCGCCCGGCGCACCGCGACTCGCGGTAATCGCGGGGGGCGCCTTCTTTCTCGGCGTCGGCCTGACCTTTGCGGAACTCGTCGAAGGCACCGCGTCGTTGAAGGGCATCCATTACGACGACATGATCGTGCCGGCGTGGGCCGTGTTGACGATCATCATGCTGACCGTCAGCATCGGCATCGGTAGCGGCAAACTCTGGGCCGTACGCCTGTTTCGCCGGCTGTCCTTTGCCGCCATGGCGCTTTACCTGCCGCTGCTGGCTCTGGCGTTCTACCTGAACGCCGGGCGGACGCCCATCGACCAGGACCTGGCCTTCGTGATGTTCGTGTTTGCGGTCGTCAAGGTGCCGTGCCTGATCATCATCTACCGGGCGATCCGGCAACTGCGCTGGCTCGATCCGGACTCGTTGCCCCATGAATGGGAGCCGCCGCTCCGCCAGCGTTGACCTGATAGCGGATGGACGAGCTGCTACCCCATTACGAACGCGAGCTGGCACTGTTACGCCGCTCCGCGCACGATTTTGCCGCGCGTTTTCCGAAGATTGCCGCTCGCCTGGGCCTCACGGACGGCGAGATCGACGATCCTCACCTGGGACGGCTGCTGCAGTCCTTCGCATTGCTCGGCGCCCGGATCGGCAAGAGACTCGGCGACGACTATCCCGAGCTCGCCGAGGCGCTGATCGACACCCTCTTTCCGGAACAGCTTCGCGTCATTCCATCCTGTTCGATCGCGCAATTCGACGCCGCCGCCACCGCCGGTCAAATGACCGTGCCGGTCACGGTGCCGCACGGCACCGAACTCGAGGACCGGGCCGGCACCTGCCGATTTCGAACCAGCTATGACGTCACGCTCGCGCCGATCATCGTCGAAGCGGTCGACGTTACGCCTGCGGCAGCGACCTCGCCGCAGGCGACGCTGCCGCGAAACACCTCGGCGCTGGTGTCGATCACGTTTGCGTCGCTGACGGACGAAGCAGACTTTCGCACCATCGTGCCCGATCGGCTCCGAATCCATCTCCACGGCGCGCCGGCGATGGTCGCGGCCGTGACGGATGCGCTCCTGTTGCATGCGCCCAAGGCTTTCGTCCAAGGCGAGCACAGCCGACGCTGGAAGGCGCTCGCGCGAATCCCGCTGACGGCTGCCGGTTACGACACACACGAGGCGCTCGTGCCAGGCTTCGACAACCTGGCCAACCCGTCCTGGCGTCTGCTGCGCGAATATTTCGCATTCCCGGATAAATTTTCCTTCGTCGATCTCGACATGGCGGCCCTGGTTCGCGCGGCGGAACCTGGCCGGCGCCTGACGTTGCACCTGCCCGTCGTCGACATGCCGGACGGCTCGCTGGCTCGCCAACAACTCGATACCCTCGGCGTCGATCACCTGCGGCTCGGCTGCACCCCGGTCGTGAACCTGTTCAGTCGTGACGCGACGCCCATCGCCCTCAAGCCAGAGGCAACGACCTACACCGTCATGCCGCAGGTGCTGAACATGCGGGATGTCACCGCGCGGTCCATCGAGTCGGTACGGCTAACGAACGATGTCTCGCCGGAGGCGACCAGCGGCAAGCCGGTTCCCCGCTACCGGGGTTTCGTGCACGGCCAGGGAATAACGGCAGCCCCCCTCTTCTGGCTGGCGGCTCGACGCGAATTCGTGGAAGGAAGCGAAGCATGGCAGTCCGCAGGCATCACGCTCGTCGATCTCGACGGACAACCGGTCCCGCAAGCCGCAGGCCAGCTTCTGGTCAGGCTGACCTGTACCAACGGCAACTATCCGACGATGCTGCGAATCGGCGCCGTCGACGGCGACCTGTGTAACGAGACGGAGAATTTGCCCGGCCGGGTCTCGCTGTTGCGCCCACCGACGCCCGCGCGCGCCGGATCGATGCCCCAAGGCTCGCTGTGGCGGCTGGTCACCGGTCTGTCGCCACACATCCTGACGTTGCAATCGCCAAACGCCGACGCACTGAAAGACCTGCTGCGCCTGCTGCTTCCCGAAGCCACGGGATCGCTCACGCTGGTCGATGCGATCGTGGACGTCTCGCACAAGTCCGTCATGCAATGGATGTCCGTTCCGCCGATGCCGACGTTCGTGCGCGGTATCGAGGTCAGCGTAACGATCGAGACAGCGGTGCTCGACACCGTCAGCCTGTACGCCTGCAGTCGCTTGCTCGATCCGTTTTTCGCCCACTTCGCGCCGGCCAACGGATATGCCCAGTGCGTGATTCGGGCCGCTGGCCCGGACCGCGTCCTGATGCGTTGCCCGCCGCGCGTCGGCAACCTTCCGGTCGCCTGACCCATCGACAAGATTGCCCCTGTCTTCCGGCGAGCTCGGCACTTGCATTGGCCGACCTCCCCGGTTTTTGGGCCTTTTCAATCTTGAAGGGCGGCCTTGGCGATCGCCCTCGCACATTACAAATTTGTTAGGGTAGGATCACTCCTTTTGAGCCCCGTCCCACGCGGCGCCCCGGTCCGTCTCTAAAATGACTCAAGCGCGCCGGGAGAGGCAGGAACGCACTATGGAAATGAGCCAGCGGCTGGTCCTGATGGTCGCGAGAATACGAGCGCTGATGCAGCAGCAAGGCCTCAGCGACGCCGACCTGGCCCGCAAGACCGGCGTCTCGCCCGCGACGCTGAGCCGCGTGCTGTCGATGGCGACCGAAGACCCGCGCATCAGCACCGTCATGGCGATCGCCGATGCGCTCGGATCGACCGTCGGGTATCTGCTCCAGAGCGAGCGGGTCTATCCGATTCCGATTCTCGGATGGGACGAGATGCTCGGCTATTCGCGCGGCGTCTACGACGTCGCGCGCAACACGCGCTGGCTGACCGTCGACACGCCGCGCAGGCCGGGCACGTTCGCCGCGCGCACGAAGCCGTCGATGGCGCCGCGGTTCCGCGAAGGCTCGATCGTGATCGTGGAGCCTGGCGTCGCGTTTCGCGACGCACAGGTCGTCGTCGCCGCGATCGACGGCGGCGAGCCGACGCTGCGCCGCGTTACCAAGGACGGCGAAGCGGTCTGGCTCAAAGGCCTCGCCCCTTCGCCGGCAGACATGATCAACGCGTTCCGGGCGGGCATCGTGGTGCTCGGCGTCGTCACCGAGTCGCGCCTGGTCAATCCTTGAACGAGAACGGATTGAAGCTCGTGTGATAGTCGTAGTAGTCGATCTGGTCCATTTCCTTGAGCCGCCTGGAAGCCGTCGTGACGACCGGCAGCAGCACGAGCTCGTAGGTCACCTTGACCGCGATCTGAACGCCGATCATCGTCAGCACGACATCGTTCGGCAGCCGGCCCCAGAACAGGATCAGGCAGAACAGCGTGCTGTCGATCACGATCGCGACGCCGGTGCTCGAAACGATGCGCGCCCACAGATGGCGGCCCGCGCTCGCGATCTTGAGCTTGGCGAGAAAGGTCGTGTTGATGAACTCGCCGCAGAAGTAGGCCACGGTCGACGCGACGAACGTCCGCGCGAACTCCAGCGCGAGCGCCGGATAGGCCGCGGCGAGCGTCGGGTTCTGCGCCTCCCAGCTGGGCAAGCCCGGCGGCAGCGACAGGAGCCAGGTCCCGATGATGAACATCAGGTTCACGGCGAGGCCGCCCCAGATCACCATCCGGCTGACCCGATATCCGTACACCTCCGTGATGATCGTGCTGAACGCATAGGTCATCGGAAACGCGATCAGCGCGGCCGGAATGCCGAAGGTGACGCCGTCGAGCGTGACCGCGATGACGCGCGCGCCCGTCACGTTCGACAGCATCAGGAAGCCGGCGTAAAGAAGCGCAAGCAGCAGGACGGCGGGCGTCAGCTGATGCTTGCGCGTCGGGAAGTACGCGAGCGGGATGGGCTGGTCCGAATACGTGGCTGCGTTGAGAAAGCCGATGTGCGCCACGTCCTCGCGCGAGAACTTGTCGAGCCACGCCTTCGTGTTCAGCTCGCGCGGCGACATCTTGAACGTGGTGCCCGAATCGCGCACCCGCACCAGGACCTGCAGCGCATCGCTCTCGAGCGACGGCTCGATGACGGCTTCGATTTCGTGAGATGCGAATTCCATGATCGGCTCGCGGTGCGAAGTCATTGTCGGATCAGGCGCGTATTCGGGACGTCCTGAACGGGCGCGCTGCTGCGCACCGGATTGATGTCGAGGCCACCCCGGCGCGTATAGCGGGCCGACACGGTCAGGCGGGCCGGCGCGCATTGATCCTGGATGTCCTTGAAGATCCGCTCGACGCATTGCTCGTGGAATTCCTCGTGATTGCGGAACGACACGACATACCGGAGCAGCGCGTCGCGGTCGATGCGGCGCCCTTCGTATTCGATCGACACGGTCCCCCAGTCGGGCTGGCCGGTCACGAGACAGTTCGATTTCAACAGGTTCGAATAGAGCGTTTCGCTGACGTGCTCGTCATGCGTCGCGAGCAGTTGCCGGTCGACGCTGAACTGCGCGATGTCGATGTCCTGCTCGTCGATCGAGGCGCCGACCGGCGCGCCGATCTGCAGGGCGGCGGCGTACTCGAGCGATTCGAGCGTGACCGACACGGGCGCGCCGGCGCAGCGCGACAGATCGTTCGCAGCGATGCGCTCGACTTCCTCGCGGCTCTCGAACGACGTGTTGTTGAACGTGTTGAAGTACAGCTTCATCGATTTCGATTCGATCACGTTCGGCGACGTGCACGGCACGACGATCGTCGCAATCGCGACGCGCGGCACGCCGCGGGGCGTGAGCCACGACACCTCGTAGTGATTCCATACGTCGACGCCGAAAAACGGCAGCGTATCCGTGATGCCGATCTCCTCGCGCTTGATCGTGCGCGGAATCGCATAAAGCTTTTCCGGGTTGTAAATCGACTCGTACTTGGATTGCTTGCCGAGCTCCAGGGTGCCTTGATTGGATAGCGAGTTCATGTCTTTGAATTTTCGATTTCAGCGTTTTATTTTTCGATAAATTTAGTGCGATTGTTTAAATGCGCGAAGGCTTAATTGCCAGTTACGTCGCCAACTTCACCATGATACCGTAGCCGTTTCCATTCAGCCCCTGACAACCGGCTCGAAGCGGCGCTCGCCAATACTTGCGAGCGCGCAATGTCGCATCCTAAAAGTAAATAAAGCCGGCTTTCCGACTACTGCATGCCAATCCGGCGCAAGGGGTCGGCGGCGCTGTCGACAGGCGACGTCAACGCGCGCCAAACCGAAAAGCAACAACTTCCCTGTCATATTTGCCAGTTTTAAATGGTCATCGCTTCATCCATATTAACCCTGTTAAGACAGGCATTGCATTCTTGCAACACCGGCCCGCAATCGGGCAGATTGATTTCCGCATTCCGACATGGGAGCGAAATTCGGCATTGGTCCATCGATTTGTCGATTGGCCGCCATGCCGGCCGTATTGCCAACGGTTCCTGCAATCGAAACACCCGCCCCGTGCGAAGAGCGGCTCGACCCTCGCACGACAGGGGCGCCCGGCCGGCCAGGGTCGCCCGGACAGGGGCGCCCGCTGCAATCCTGTTGAAGCGCCGCAATCCGGATGAAGCCGGCGGCCAAGCAACGATGCGACGCGGCATCCGTCGCGCATCCGGTTTCGACGATGTTCCGGATGCTGCGTCCGACATGTTTTGCATTCCAGATTCGACAGCGCCCCGGCAGCGATCCGATCGGGAGCGCTGCCGGGTCGATGACACCGTAATGAGAATATCGTGACGACCTATCGAGAGCTCCAGGCACAAATAGAAATGCTTCAAGCACAAGCCGAGTCAGTCCGGCTGGAAGAAAAAAGCGCCGCCGTGTCGAGGATCAGGGACGCGATCGCGCTGTACGACCTGACGCCCAGGGACCTGTTCGGCGATCGGCCACGCAGGCCGCGCCGGCGCGCAAAGCGCGGCCCGGTTCCGCCGAAGTACCGCGACCCGCAGACCGGGGCGACGTGGAGCGGCCGAGGTCGCGAACCCCTGTGGATCAACGGGCAAAGTCGGGAACAGTTCCTGATCGACGCGTCCGCGTGATCGTGTCCGGGCGTGTCGCGGATCAACAGCGCGACGCGCACCGGAAAATTCGGCTCAGGCGGGAACGCGCGATCGGACCGGCTTGCGTCACCTAGATCGCCTGTCGATTGCGCCCGCCCCCACTTCACTCGCCGCAAGCACGCAATGTCGATGACCATTCTGATCAGCGTCGCCGGTACGGTAATCCTGCTCGCCATCGCATCGCCCCGCCTGATGCGGGCTTGGTATAAGGGACCGGCGTCGGCGCGCGGCGATCGTCCGCTTCGTCGTCCGCACGATGCGGTGCGCAAAACCGCGCAGGAGGCGGTCCGGTTCGCCACGCTGAACGCGCGTGCCGCGGATGCCTGCGCCACCGAGCTCGAACGAATGGCCTCGACCGGATCAGCGCATGCGGCCGGCGAGCGCGCGGTTGACCTTCCGAGCACGCTGTCCAGAAAGCAGCTGGTTCGGGAGCGCGCCACGAAAGCGCGCGAACATGCGACGCGTGCCCGCGCTCATGCCAGCGCAGCCCAGTCCGCGCTTCAGCGCGACGCGCGCGACAACCACGATTCGCAACTGGATGAAGTACGGCGGCACGCCGGCCTTGCCAATCAGGCGCATTTGAACGCGCAGGACCTGCTCCAATTCACGCTTGCGTCGGAAAAGCGCAGCGATCTCTGAGCGCGACGTCGCACCGGGGACCATGCAGTCGATGCCGATCCGGCCGGCGGTGGGGCCGGTCGCGCAGCGCGACGCATCGTCACGGCCCGCCCGTCGGGTATTGCGCGCTATCCGGCACATCCCGCTCTGCCGATGTCAGGCAATAGCGAGGATTCCGATGTAATTGAAACGGTCGACGACAGGCGGGCAGTGCCCGCCCTGCGTTCATTCCTGCGTCGGCTGCGCCGGATCGATGTCGCCGAGCCGCGGCTTCGCGCCTTGCAGGTCGCGCGTGTTCTTCTGCACGGTGACCGCGCCGAACAGCGCGAGCACGAACGACATCGCGTAAAAGCCCTTCTCGCTGAGCTGCAGCGTCGCGTTGAACAGGCCGACGATCAGAAGCGCGATCGAGAGCAGCAGTGCGAACCAGCTCAGCCCATAGTAGATGCCGGTGACCGGAATGCCTTCGGCGCGATCGCGCACGCTCTTCTGCAGCGAGATTGCCGCATACAGGCCGAACACCAGCACGGTGAAGTAGTAGCCCTTTTCGTTGAGCTGCATGCCCGCGTTCCAGAGCCCGACGAGAAACGCGGCGAAGCCCGCGAGCAATGCCGCCCACGAGGCCGCGACGAACGCGAACGACGGCTGCTGGATAGTGGTCTGGTTCATGGTGTTGCCCTCTCTTTCTTGTTGAAATGAATCGCGAGCATGGTAGCAGTTTTGTCACATGAAATGACCGGATCGACAGCCCGCGACGAACCGGCCGTCTGTCGTCCGAATCGATACGCCGCCGGCGCGTTCACTCGCCGCGATGCGCGCGCCGCCAGCGCCCCGGCGTCGTGCCGAACACCTCGCGAAACGCCTTGCCGAACGCTGCTTCCGACTGGTAGCCGACCGCCTGGCCGATCTCCGCCTGCCCGCGGCGCGTGTCCCGCAGCAGCGCGCACGCGTGCATCATCCGGATCTGCGTGACGAACGCGCCGACGCTCATCCCCGCCTTCTCTCGGAAATGTCGCGCGTAGGTCGCGCGCGACATCGCCGACACGTCGCCGAGCGACGCGACCGTCCACGGCTGCGCGGGCGCCTGCATCACCGCCTGGATCGACGGCCCGAGCCGCGCATCGGCGGCGAGCGCGAGCCAGCCGGAAGGCACCTGCGTATCACGGCCGTACGCGCGCAGCGCATACGCGAGCAACGCCTGGCCAAGCGCGTTGACGATCGCACGGGCGCCCGGCTGCAGATTCGACGCCTCGGCGCGCAGCACCCCCGTGAGCATCTGCAGCGATGCGAGCCCGGACGGCTCGCCCAGCCCGACGTGCAGCAGGCCCGGCAGCGCGCGCATCAGCAACTCGCCCGCGCCGCGCTCGTACACGAAGCGCCCGCACAGCAGATCCACGCTCGCGCCGTCCGGCGTGTCGGTATTGCATTTGACCGGCAGCACCGCGCCGCCGGCCGCGGCAAGCTCGCGCATCGGCATGGCGACAGCCGGCGCGGCCGTCGCATCGTGGATCTCGTGCGCGTCGCCCGCGGGCAGCAGCACGAAATCGCCTTCGACGAGCCGCAGCGCGCGACCGTCCGCCGTGCGCAGACGGCATTGCCCGGCCAGCAGCAGGTGGAACGCGGCCTCGCCGGCCGGCAGCACGTCGTGCGTCATCGCGAACGGGCCGTCGAGCAGGCAGCGCACGTCCAGCTCGACATGGCTGCGGCCCAGCAGCAGCAGTTGACTCAGCGCATCCATGAGACGCTCGCGCTAAAAATTGACACTTTAGCGTATCGAAACCATCACCGCTGGCGCTCAGAATAGCCGTGCATCTCCGCAGCACGCGGCACCCGCCGCGGTCACCTACCCGTGAAAAAAGGACGAGCCATGTTGAACTGGAACGAATATCGCAAGGAACTCTCGACGCGCATCGGCGATCTGGCGAAGTTGTCGCCCGATACGCTCGCCGGCTACAAGGCGCTGTCCGGCGCCGGCGCGAAGACCGGCCATCTCGACGCGAAGACGCGCGAGCTGATCGCGCTCGCCGTCGCGGTCACGACGCGCTGCGACGGCTGTATCGCCGTCCATACGGCCGAGGCCGCCAAACACGGCGCGACGAAGGAGGAAGTGGCGGAAGCGCTCGGCGTGGCGGTCGCGCTGAACGCGGGCGCCGCACTCGTCTATTCGGCGCGCGTGATGGACGCGATGGGCGACTGAGCCCGCAACCGCGCTTGCACCTCGACGCCCCGGCGCCCGGCCTCGTCCGGCGCGCCGGGGCATGTGCGGGCGGCCACCCGCCGCCGCGGTGAACCCGGCTGCGGCGAACTCGGCTACCATGCTCGGACGACCCGCCGAGAAGGAGCGCCCCATGTGCCGCTGGCTCGCCTATACGGGCAACCCGATCCACCTCGAGACCGTCCTGTTCCGCGCGAAGCATTCGCTGATCGACCAGAGCCTGCATTCGGAACTGGGCGCGACGACCACCAACGGCGACGGTTTCGGTATCGGCTGGTACGGCCACCCGGACGAACTTCCATTCCGTTACCGCTCGGTGCATCCCGCGTGGAACGATCGCAACCTGCGCGAGGCCGCGCGTGCGATCCGCTCGCGGATGTTCATCGCGCACATCCGTGCGGCGACCGACACGCCGGTGCAGGAAACCAACTGTCATCCATTCCGGCACGGCCGGTGGCTGTTCGCGCACAACGGCCTGATCCGCGATCTGCCGAAGCTGCGCCGCGACCTCGCGATGAAGATCGATCCGGGGCTGTTCCCGACGATCGAAGGGTCGACCGATTCGGAGCTGATGTTCCGCCTCGCGCTGACGTTCGGCCTCGAACAGACGCCGCTGCCGGCGCTCGAGCGGATGGCCGGCGTCGTCGAGGACATCGCCGCGCGGCACCGCGTGGACCTGCCGCTCAACATGACGGTCTGCGTGACCGACGGCGAGCAGATCATCGCGGTCCGCTACTCGAGCGAGCGGCAATCGCGTTCGCTGTACCACAGCACGTCGTTCCGGCACCTGCACGAACTGTATCCGCACAACCCGCGCATCGCCGAAGCGGGCGACGACGCGTTCATGGTGCTGTCCGAGCCGCTCGTCGACCTGCGCGGCGCGTGGGAGGAGATTCCGGAAAGCACGGCGATCGTTGCGCGCGGCGGCGACATCGAGCAGCGGCCGTTCGAGCCGCGGCGGCACGCTTGAGGCATGGCGCCCGCCCGCCGGCGCGCGGCGACCGGTTGCCTTGCCGCCGCGCGTCGGCTATAAAAGTCCGAAGATTGTCGGCATGCCGCCCTTCCGGGCATGACCGGCCACCCGTTCAACGTCTTATGGAGAACCGATCTTGACCCTGGACCTCGCCACCGCCCAGCAATTCCTTATGACCCGCGGCCTGGACTTCGGCCTCAATCTCGTCGCCGCGATCGCCCTGTGGTTCGTCGGCCGCTGGGCGATCCGCATCGGCACGCGGCTGCTCGGCAAGATCGTGCAGCGCAGCGGCAAGGTCGACCCGACGCTCTCCGACTACCTGACCTCGGTCGTCGGCGTGCTGCTGACGATCCTGTTGATCCTCGCGATCCTGCAGATCTTCGGCGTGCAGACCACGTCGTTCGCCGCACTGCTCGCCGGCCTCGGCCTCGCGATCGGCACGGCCTGGGGCGGGCTGCTCGCGCATTTCGCGGCGGGCGTGTTCATGCAGGTGCTGCGCCCGTTCAAGATCGGCGACGTGATCAACGCGGGCGGCGTCACCGGCACCGTGAAGGAGCTGGGCCTGTTCGGCACGACGATCATCACGCCGGACAACATCGTCACGATCGTCGGCAACAACAAGATCTTTTCGGACAACATCGCAAACTACAGCGCGACGCCGTACCGCCGCGTCGACCTGTCCGCGAAGATCGCGAACGGCGTCGATGCGGTCGACGCGATCAACCGCCTGAAGTCGGCGATCCAGACGATCCCGAACGTGCTGACGACCCCGGCGCCGGATGTCGGCGTGCTGCAGTTCACGCCGGAAGGCCCGCTGCTGTTCGTGCGACCGTTCACGCAGCCGTCGAACTACTGGCAGGTGTACTGCGACACCAACCGCGTGATCCTCGAGACGTTCCACGACGCGCAGTACCCGACGCCCGAAACGCCGATCTCGCACCGCACCGCGTAACGGCGCGTCGGCGGACATGAAAAAAGCGTGGCTCGCAAACTGCAGCCACGCTTTTTTGTTGCCGCGACGAACCGCGCGGCCCGCGCAGGTCAGCGCCCGCTGGTCTTGCCCGCGCCGCCCGAACGGCCGCGCACGAGCTTCCACAGCGCGCCGAGCGCGACCGGCACGACCGCTGCGCCGATCCCGGCCAGCACGATCACGTTCAGGTACTGGCGAATGAACGGAATGTTGCCGAAGAAATAGCCGAGCAGCACGAGCAGCAGCACCCAGACCAGCGCGCCGAGCACGTTGAAGAACTGGAAGCGCGCGACGCTCATCGACGACGCGCCCGCGACGAACGGCGCGAAGGTCCGCACCACCGGGATGAAGCGCGCGAGCACGATCGTCTTGCCGCCGTGCTTGTCGTAGAAGCTGTGGGTCTTCTGCAGCGCTGCGCGGTCGAGGAAGCGCTCGAGCACCGGAATGTGCGTATTGAAGACCTTCGGCCCGATCCAGCGGCCGATCAGGTAATTGACAGTGTTGCCGGTGATCGCCGCGACGAGCAGCAGCACGATCAGCGCGCCGACGTTCATTTCGCCGGTCGCCGCGAACGCGCCGCCGATGAACAGCAGCGAATCGCCCGGCAGGAACGGAAACACGACGAGGCCCGTTTCGCAGAACACGATCAGGAACAGCACCAGATACACCCAGGCGCCGTACTGCCGGATGAAGTCGCCGAGGAATGCGTCGATGTGCAGGACGAGATTGACGAAATGAAGCAGCGTATCCAAATGCGGTTCCTTCAGGGCAAGCAGGCCGGTGTCGGCATAAAGGGCGGAATCGCCCGCCCGGCAAGGGCGGCGCGTGAAACGCAGTCATCATACCGAAACTACCTTAAGGCTCCGTGAAAAAACGTAACGGATCGCCGGCCCGGCGCGCGCCGGCGGCCTCGCTATAATTCGGCCATGTCCGAATTCACCGAAACGGCCGCGGGCGCCGCGCCCGCCCCTGATCCACACTCGCCGCGCCCGCTGCGCGCGATCCAGCCCCTGCCCGACCAGCTGATCAGCCAGATCGCCGCGGGCGAGGTCGTCGAGCGTCCGGCGTCGGTCGTCAAGGAGCTGCTGGAGAACGCGCTCGACGCCGGCGCGAACACGCTGCGCATCGTGCTCGAGGAAGGCGGCGTCAAGCGCATCGCGATCACCGACGACGGCTGCGGGATTCCGCCCGGCGAGCTGCCGCTCGCACTGATGCGCCACGCGACGAGCAAGATCCGTTCGCTCGAGGAGCTCGAAGCGGTCGCGACGCTCGGGTTCCGCGGCGAAGCGCTCGCCTCGATCGCGTCGGTTGCCGAAATGTTCATCACGAGCCGCACCGCCGATGCGGCGCACGCGACGCGCATCGACGCGCAGACCGGCGTGCTCGCCCCTGCCGCCGGCGCGGTCGGCACGACGATCGAGGTGCGCGAGCTGTACTTCAACACGCCCGCGCGGCGCAAGTTCCTGAAGAGCGAGCAGACCGAGTTCGGCCATTGCGTCGAAATGATCCGCCGCGCGGCGCTCGCGCGGCCGGACGTCGCGATCTCGGTGCTGCACAACGGCAAGGCCGTCGAGCACTGGAACGCGACCGAGCCCACGCAGCGGGTCGCGAAGATCCTCGGCGAAAGCTTCGCGACCGCGTACCTGCCGCTCGACGAGCGCGCCGGGCCGCTGGCCGTCTACGGCTGCGCCGGGCTGCCGACCGCGAGCCGCGGCCGCGCCGACCAGCAGTATTTCTTCGTGAACGGCCGCTTCGTGCGCGACAAGCTGCTGACGCACGCGGTGCGCGCCGCGTACGAGGACGTGCTGCACGGCGACCGCTACCCGTCCTACGTGCTGTTCCTCGACCTGCCGCCCGAGGCCGTCGACGTGAACGTGCATCCGTCGAAGATCGAGGTGCGGTTCCGCGATTCGCGCTCGATCCACCAGTACGTGTTCCATGCGGTGCAGCGCGCGCTGGCCCGCCATGCGGGCGCGTCGCCCGAAACCACCGCCGGCGGCCACGCCGCGCATATCGCGGCGGCGCCGACGCCGGGCCCCGCTTCGTTCCAGTCCACGCCGCTCGGCCAGGCCGCGAGCGGCGGCAGCGGCTCCGCGCCCACGCCGTCGCAAGGCAGCACATGGCTGCGCCAGGAGCGCATGACGCAAGGCACGCTGCCTGTCGCGCAGCCGCTCGCGCTCTACGACGCGCTGTTCGGCCGCAAGGACAGCGGCGCGGGGACGCCGGCCGGCACGACGGCGGTCGCACACGACGCACACGACGCCGGCGACGCGCCGGTCGCACCGCTGGCGGGATTCGCCGCGGCGCCGTCGCTCGCCCACACCGCGCACGACGACCAGCCGCTCGGCTTCGCGCTCGGCCAGATCCACGGCATCTACGTGCTCGCGCAGAACGCGCACGGGCTCGTGATCGTCGACATGCACGCAGCGCACGAGCGGATCCTGTACGAACAGTTCAAGGGCGCGCTCGCCGATCGCTCGGTCGCGGTGCAGGCGCTGCTGCTGCCGGTATCGATGAATGCGACGCCGGTCGAGATCGGCACCGTCGAAGAGGAGCGCGAGACGCTCGAATCGCTCGGCTTCGACCTCGCGGTGCTGTCGCCGACGACGCTCGCGATCCGCGCGGTGCCCGCGCTGCTGAAGGACGCGGATCTGCAGGCGCTCGCGCGCGCGGTGCTCGCCGACCTGCATGCGTTCGGCGGCTCGCGCGTGCTCACCGAACGCCAGCACGAGCTGCTCGGCACGCTCGCATGCCACCACGCGGTGCGCGCGAACCGCCGCCTCACGCTCGACGAGATGAACGCGCTGCTGCGCCAGATGGAAGCGACCGAACGCGCGGACCAGTGCAACCACGGCCGGCCGACCTGGTACCAGCTCACGCTCGGCGACCTCGACCGCCTGTTCATGCGCGGCCAATGAGCGTGTCGCAGTCTTCCGCTCAAACGACGATCGCCTGCCTGCTCGGGCCCACCGCGTCCGGCAAGACGGCCGCGGCGCTGGCGCTCGCGGCACGCCGGCCGATCGAGATCGTCAGCGTCGATTCGGCGCTCGTTTACCGCGACATGGACATCGGCACCGCGAAGCCGAGCCGTGACGAACGCGCGGCCGCGCCGCATCACCTGATCGACATCATCGACCCGGCCGACGCCTACTCGGCCGCCGAATTCCGCGCCGACGCGCTGCGCCTGATCGGCGAGATCACCGCGCGCGGCCGCACGCCGCTGCTCGCGGGCGGCACGATGCTGTACTACAAGGCGCTGACGCAGGGGCTGAACGACCTGCCGACCGCGGATCCGGCCGTGCGCGCGGAACTCGACGCGGATGCCGCGCGCGACGGCTGGCCGGCGCTGCACGCGCGGCTCGCGCAGATGGACCCCGAAACGGCCGCGCGCCTTGCACCGAACGATTCGCAGCGGATCCAGCGCGCGCTCGAAATCTTCATGCTGAGCGGCCAGCCGATGTCGGCGCTGCTCGCCGCGCCGCCGCGCGCGGACGATACAGCGGCCCGCTACCGGTTCGTGCCGGTTGCGCTCGAGCCGTCCGACCGCGCGGTGCTGCACGCGCGGATCGCGCAGCGCTTCGACGCGATGCTCGATGCGGGTTTCATCGACGAGGTCGAGCGGCTGCGCCGCCGCGACGACCTGCATCCCGGGCTGCCGTCGATACGCTGCGTCGGCTACCGGCAAGCGTGGGAATTCCTCGACGGCGTGACCGACTATCGGACGATGCGCGACAAGGGCATCTTCGCGACGCGCCAGCTCTGCAAGCGGCAGCTCACGTGGCTGCGCGCGATGCCGGAGCGGATCGTCGTCGACTGCGTCGCGGCCGATGCGGCCGCGCAAGCGGTGGACGCGCTCGAACGCGTGCTCGACGGCCGCGCGCCGGCCTGACGCGCTCGCGCTGGCGCGCGGCTGCGCGCGTCGTCACCCGGCACGTCGCGCGGCGAGTTGCGCACGCGCACCGTCGACGATCAGCGCGATGCCGCGCTCGAACGCGTCGTCCGGGCTGCGCGCGCGCAGCGCGGCCCACCCTTGCGCGACAAGCGGATACGCGGCCGGGTCCGGCGCGTCCGCGTCGGGCGCGCGCTCCGGCTCCGCTTGCTCCTCCAGCACCCAGCCGACCACGAAACGGCCGATCGCGAACATCAGGTCGATCGCCTGCTCCGGCGTGAAACCCGCGTCGCACAACAACGCCAGCTTGCACTCGATCCCGTCGAAATGCGCGCCGCGCGGCCGCGTGCCGGCATGCAGGCGCGCGCCGTCCCGATAGGCCAGCAGCGCGTGGCGGAAATTGCACGCATTCGCGACGAGCCACGCGTCCCACGCATCGCCCGGCTGCGGCAGCGTCGCGCTGCGCCGTTCGACCATGATCGCTTCCGCCATCGCGTCGAGCAGTTCCCCCTTGTTCTTGAAATGCCAGTAGAGCGTCGGCGACTGCACGCCCAGCCGTTCGGCGAGCCGGCGCGTCGACAGCGCATCGATGCCGACCTCGTCGAGCAGTTCGAGCGCCGCGCGCAGGACCGCGTCGCGCGTCAATCGCGCGCCCGTGTCTTTCATCTCTATCACCGATAGGGAAGGTGTGGAATAATCGTCACTCTATCACCGATAGAGAAAAATCTTGAATCCTTCCATGATTGCCGTCCTGACGACCGTCGTGCTCGACGCGATCGGCGTCGGGCTCGTGATGCCGATCCTGCCCGGGCTGCTGCGCACGCTCTCCGGCGCGGGCGGCGCCGACACGCACTACGGCATGCTGCTCGCGCTGTACGCGCTGGCGCAGTTCGTGTGCGCGCCGGTCCTCGGCGCGCTGAGCGACCGCTTCGGCCGCCGGCCCGTGCTGCTCGCGTCGCTCGCGGGCGCCGCGCTCGACTATCTGCTGATGGCGTATGCGCCGACGCTCGCGTGGCTCTATGCCGGGCGGCTGATCGCGGGCATCACCGGCGCGAACGTCGCGGTCGCGACCGCGTACGTCACCGACGTGACCGCGGAATCCGATCGCGCACGCCGTTTCGGCCAGCTGGGCGCCGCGATGGGGATCGGCTTCATCGCCGGCCCGGTGCTCGGCGGCCTGCTCGGCGCGTGGCATCTGCGCGCACCGTTCGCCGCCGCAGCGCTGCTCAACGCGCTCAATCTCGCGCTCGTCTGGCGCAACCTGCCGGAATCGCGGCCGCCGGCCGCGCGCAACGGCGGCGCCAAGGTCAGCCTCAACGCGCTCGCGAGCCTGCGGCGGCTGCGCGGCGGCCCGGCGCTCGTTCCGCTGATCGGGGTCTATGTGATCGTGGCGCTGGTGTCGCAGGCGCCCGCGACGCTGTGGATCCTGTACGGACAGGCGCATTTCGGCTGGTCGACGCTGGTCGCGGGCCTGTCGCTTGCCGGTTACGGCGCGTGCCACGCGCTCGCGCAGGCGTTCGCGATCGGGCCGCTGATCGCGCGGCTTGGCGAGCGCCGCGCGCTTGCGCTGGGACTCGCCGGCGACGCGCTCGGCCTCGTGGTCATCGCGTTCGCCAACGCGCCCTGGGTGCCGTTCGCGCTGCTGCCGCTGTTCGCGGCGGGCGGCATGACGCTGCCGGCGCTGCAGGCGATGCTCGCGCGCCAGGTCGACGACGCCCGGCAGGGCGAGCTGCAAGGCACGCTCGCGAGTGTCGCGAGCCTGATCGGCGTCGCCGGGCCGCTCGTCGTCACCGCGGCCTATGCGGCAACCCGCGACGCATGGCCCGGGCTCGTCTGGGCCGCGGCCGCGTTGCTCTACCTGCTGGTGCCGCCGCTGCTGGCCAACGCGCGGCCGGCGCGCGCGAGCCCGTCCGCGTGAGCCGGCCCGGCCGCCGCCGCGCCCGGCACACGGCGAAAAAAAAGCCGCCCGGATCGACTCCGGGCGGCTTCCTGTGACATTGCGCGTCGGGCGGCGCGTCAGACCACGACCGTCTGCGCCTCGCCTTCGCGGCTCGCGCGCACAGCGCCGATCTTCCACACCTGCTCGCCGGCCGCCGTCAGCTGGCTGACCGCTTCGTCGGCATCCGCCGCCGACACGATCACGGCCATGCCGATCCCGCAGTTGAACACGCGGTGCATTTCCGCGTCGGCGACGCCGCCATGCTCCTGCAGCCACTGGAACAGCGGCGGCAGCGGCCATGCCTTCTGGTCCAGCTCGGCCGTCAGGCCTTCGCGCAGCACGCGCGGAATGTTCTCGACGAGGCCGCCGCCGGTGATGTGCGCCATCCCCTTCACGGCGATCTTTTCCATCAGCGCGAGCAGCGGCTTCACGTAGATGCGGGTCGGCGCCATCAGCGTGTCGGCGAGCGAGCGGCCGTGGAAATCGGCCGACAGATCCGGGTTCGCGCGCTCGATGATCTTGCGCACAAGCGAGAAGCCGTTCGAGTGGATGCCGCTCGACGCCAGGCCCAGCACCACGTCGCCCTCGGCGATCGTGCTGCCGTCGATGATCTTGCTCTTCTCGACCGCGCCGACCGCGAAGCCCGCGAGGTCGTATTCGCCGTCCGGGTACATGCCCGGCATTTCGGCGGTTTCGCCGCCGATCAGCGCGCAGCCCGACAGCTCGCAGCCGTGCGCGATGCCCTTGACGACGGTCGCGGCCGTGTCGACGTCGAGCTTGCCGCATGCGAAGTAGTCGAGGAAGAACAGCGGCTCGGCGCCCTGCACGAGGATGTCGTTCACGCTCATCGCGACGAGATCCTGGCCGACCGTGTCGTGTTTGTTCAGATGAAACGCAAGCTTGAGCTTCGTGCCGACGCCGTCGGTGCCCGACACGAGCACCGGTTCGCGATACTTCTTCGGCACTTCGAACAGCGCGCCGAACCCGCCGATGCCGCCGAGCACGCCGTCACGCAGGGTTTTCTTCGCAAAGGGCTTGATCTTGTCGATGAGGGCGTCGCCCGCGTCGATGTCGACGCCCGCGTCACGATAGGACAGACCTTGAGCGTCAGGAGCGGATTTCGGAGGATTCATGGGGGAATGCGAGAAGGTCGGTAAAATGCGATTTTACCCGAAGCCGGCCCGCTGGCCGGAATTCCCCGCATCGAATCGTCAGGGATCGCATCTTGGCCAACACGTCCCCGTTTTCATCGCTGAGCGAGCCGCGCCGGAACCCGCGCGCCGCCGTGCGTGCGGCCGCGCGTGCAGCCATCGACGCCGCGCTCCCCGGCACGCGTTTTTCCAACCGACCCGCATTGTGACTGTGTCCCGTCAACTGACGCTCGATCTCGGCACGCCGCCCCCCGCCACGTTCGACAACTTCATCACGGGCGAGGAAAACGGCGAGCTCATCACGCGGCTGCAGAAGCTCGACCTCGCGCTGGCAGCGGGCCCCGTGCCGGACCGGTCGTTCTACATCTGGGGCGAGCCCGGCAGCGGCCGCAGCCACCTGCTGCAGGCGCTCGTGAGCGACGCGTCGTACGGCTACGCGCGCTACCTGACGCCGCAAAGCCCGCTCGGCGCGTTCACGTTCGACCCGCGCATCGGCATCTACGCGATCGACGACTGCGACCGCATGAGCGACACGCAGCAGGTCGCGCTGTTCAACCTGTTCAACGAGGTCCGCGCGCATCCGTCGAGCGCGTTCGTCGCGGCGGGCCCCGCGGCGCCGCTCGCGCTCGACGTCCGCGAGGATCTGCGCACGCGCCTCGGCTGGGGGCTCGTGTTCCATCTGTCGCCGCCGTCCGACGCCGGCAAGATCGCCGTGCTGAAGCTCGCGGCGAAGGAGCGCGGGATCGCGCTCACCGACGACATCGCGGCTTACCTGCTGACCCATTTCCGCCGTGACATGCCCAGCCTGATGGCGCTGCTCGACGCGCTCGACCGTTTCTCGCTCGAGCAGAAACGCGCCGTCACGCTGCCGCTGCTGCGCCGGATGCTGGCCCGCCCCGGCGACGACATCGCGCCGCCGGGCGCGGGTTCAAACCGCTTCGAGTAAAATGCGCATCCATGACTAATCTGGCACTCTTTGACCTCGATCACACGCTGATCTCGACCGATAGCGACCACGAATGGGGCCGCTTCATGGTGAAGCTCGGCATCGTCGACGCGGAAAGCTTTTCGCGTCAGAACGATCAGTTCTTCGCCGACTACAAGGCCGGCAAGCTCGACATCCACGCGTACCTGACCGCGATGCTCACGCCGCTCGCGAAGTATTCGCGCGCGCAGCTCGCCGAGTGGCACGCGCAGTACATGCACGAGGTGATCCGCCCCGCGATGCTGCCCGCCGCGCTCGAACTCGTGCGCGAGCACCTCGACGCGGGCGACCTGTGCTGCGTCGTCACCGCGACCAACGAATTCATCACCCGGCCGATCGCGACCGCATTCGGCGTCGACACGCTGATCGCCTGCGAGGTCGAGACGACCGACGGCCACCCCGATTCCCCGTACACGGGCCGGCCGACCGGCACGCCGAGCTATCGCGAAGGCAAGATCGTGCGCACCGAAGCGTGGCTCGCGTCGCTCGGCAAGCACTGGGACGACTTCGCGCACAGCTACTTCTACAGCGATTCGCACAACGACATCCCGTTGCTCGAGAAAGTCACCGACCCGATCGCGACCAACCCTGACGACACGCTGCGCGCGCATGCAAGCAACCGCGGCTGGCGCATCCTCGATCTTTCCTGAACGTCGTGATCAAAAAATTCATCCGCAAGCTGCTCGGCCAGGACGACGCCGTGCAAACGCCCTCCTCCGCCCCCCCTGAAGCGGCGCCCGCTCCGCGCGCCACGAAGGGCGCCCGCGGCGCCGCCGCGAAGCGTCCCCGCAGCAATCACGAGCCAACCGTCGTGCCCGTGAGCGTGCACGGCATCGATCCCGCGCTGATCTCGAAGAACGCGGTGCGCGTGACCGATACGCTGCAACAGGCGGGCTTCCGCGCGTTCATCGTCGGCGGCGCGGTTCGCGACCTGCTGCTCGGCATCGCGCCGAAGGACTTCGACGTCGCGACCGACGCGACGCCGACCGAGGTCCAGCGCCTGTTCCGCCGCGCGCGCCTGATCGGCCGCCGCTTCCAGATCGTCCACGTGCAGTTCGGCCAGGAGCTGATCGAGGTGTCGACGTTCCGCGCGCTCGTCGATCAGCCCCCTGCCGAGGCCGAGCCGCCGAAGCGCCTGAAGCGCGACGAACTCGACCGCCGCACGCACGCGGTCGACGCGAGCGGCCGCGTGCTGCGCGACAACGTGTGGGGCGAACAGCACGAGGACGCCGCGCGCCGCGACTTCACGATCAACGCGATGTACTACGACCCGTCGACGCAGACGGTGCTCGACTACCACGACGGGATGGCCGACGTGCGCGCCCGCCTTCTGCGGATGATCGGCGACCCGGCCACACGCTATCGCGAGGACCCGGTGCGGATGCTGCGCGTGGTGCGCTTCGCGGCGAAGCTCGGCTTCGACATCGAGCCGCATACGCGCGAGCCGATCAACGCGCTCGCCGACCTGATCAACAACGTGCCGGCCGCGCGCCTGTTCGACGAGATGCTGAAGCTGCTGCTGTCCGGCCACGCGCTCGCGTGCCTGAAGCAACTGCGCAAGGAAGGCCTGCACCACGGGCTGCTGCCGCTCCTCGACGTCGTGCTCGAACAGCCGCAGGGCGAGAAGTTCATCACGCTCGCGCTGAACAACACCGACGCGCGCGTGCGCGCCGGCAAGCCGGTGTCGCCGGGCTTCCTGTTCGCAACGCTGCTGTGGCACGACATGCGCCAGCGCTTCGAGCAGTACACGGCCGACGGCGAATTCCCGGTGCCCGCGCTGCATCGCGCGATGGACGACGTGCTCGACATGCAGACCGAGAAGCTTGCGATCCACAAGCGCTACTCGGCCGACATGCGCGAGATCTGGGGCCTGCAGCTGCGCCTCGAGAAGCGCTCCGGCCGCAGCGCGCTGCGCCTGCTGGAACACCAAAGATTCAGAGCGGGGTATGATTTCCTCCTGTTACGCTGCGAATCCGGCGAGCTGGATCAGGACGTCGGGCAGTGGTGGACGGATTTCATCGACGGCGACGCGGCCGCGCGCGAGGCATTGCTCACGCAGGGCGGCAGCAAGGAGAAGTCGCCCCGCAAGCGGCGCCGCCGCGGCGGCGCAAAGAACCGCAAGGGCACCGAAGGCGCGGAACAGGCATCGGACGGCCCGGCCGGTTCCGACGACTGACGCGCGCCGGCGAACGACGTAGGAAGTGATGCCATGACGGTTGCATATCTCGGACTGGGGGCGAATCTCGGCGATGCACGCCAGACCTTGAAGGACGCGGTGGTATGCCTCGCCCAGCAGCGCACGGTCGCCGTGCTCGACAAGTCGAGCCTGTATCGCACGGCCCCGGTCGACGCCGGGGGCGACGACTACTACAACTGCGCGGTCAAGATCGACACGACGCTCGCCGCGCGCGAGCTGCTCGCCCTCTGCCAGAAGATCGAACATCACTTCGGGCGCGAGCGTCCGTACCGCAACGCGCCCCGCACGCTCGACATCGACATCCTGCTGTACGGCGTCGACTCGATCGACGAACCCGACCTGATCGTGCCGCACCCGCGCCTGACCGACCGCGCATTCGCGCTCGTGCCGCTCGTCGAACTCGACCCGGCGCTCCACATCCCGGCGCGCGGCCGCGCCGAGGCATTCCTCGCCGCGGTCGCGAGCCAGCGCATCGAGAAGGTCCAGACCTGCAAGTGCCTGATGCAGAGAGCGCTCGCCGCTGCCGACGACGGCGCCGACAAGAACCCCTGCCGATGAACCCGACACCGCTGACCGTCACCGCGCCGGACCTGCGCGCGCCGCACCGCCATCTCGTGATCGAAGGCCCGATCGGCGTCGGCAAGACGACGCTGGCCCGCCTGCTCGCCGAACGCTGGTCGATGCAGACGCTGCTCGAGCGCCCGCAGGACAATCCGTTTCTCGAGCGCTTCTATCGCGACACCGCGCGCTATGCGCTGCCGACGCAGCTGGCGTTCGCGCTGCAGCGCGCGCAGCAGGCGCGCGAACTGAGCGCGGTGCTCGACACAGGCCGGCCGGTCGTCGCCGATTTCATGCCGCAGAAGAACGAGATCTTCGCGCGGCTGAACCTGCCGGACGACGAGTGGCAGCTCTATCGCGCGCTAGCCGCGCACGTCGACGCGCCCCGGGCGAGCGCGCCCGATCTCGTCGTCTACCTGCAGGCGAGCCCCGAGGTGCTGTTCGCGCGGATCCAGAAGCGCGGCCTGCCGATGGAGTTGCAGATCAGCGATGCGTACCTGCGCGCGCTGGTCGACGCGTACAACGAATTCTTCTACCACTACGACCGCACCCCGGTGCTGACGGTCGCCGCGGAACACCTGAATCCGCTGGACTCCCCCGAAGACCTCGCCTTGCTGGTCGAGCACATCGCGACGATGCGCGGCCGCAAGGAATTCTTCGTCAAGGGCGAGACGACGCGCTGACGCGTCTCGCTGCTGTATTCACCCATCGAACCGGATTTCCCATGACCTATCTCCAGGAATCGAGCCGGCCTGCCGTGACCGTGCCGAAGCTGCAGGCGATGCGCGACGCCGGCGAGAAGATCGCGATGCTGACCTGCTACGACGCGAGCTTCGCCGCGCTGCTCGACCGCGCAGGCGTCGACGTCCTCCTGATCGGCGATTCGCTCGGCAATGTGCTGCAAGGCCACACCACCACCCTGCCCGTCACGCTCGACGACATCGCGTATCACACCGCCTGCGTCGCACGCGCGCAGCCGCGCACGCTGATCGTCGCGGACCTGCCGTTCGGCACGTACGGCACGCCCGCCGACGCGTTCGCAAGCTCGGTCAAGCTGATGCGCGCCGGCGCGCAGATGGTCAAGCTCGAAGGCGGCGAATGGCTCGCCGACACCGTGCGCTTCCTCGTCGAGCGCTCGGTGCCCGTGTGCGCGCACCTCGGCCTGACGCCGCAATCGGTGCATGCGTTCGGCGGCTTCAAGGTGCAGGGCAAGACCGAAGCCGGCGCCGCGCAGCTGCTGCGCGACGCGCGCGCGATCGAAGACGCGGGTGCGCAGCTCGTGGTGCTCGAGGCCGTGCCGACGCTCGTCGCGTCCGAAGTCACGCACATGCTGCGCATTCCGACGATCGGCATCGGCGCGGGCGCCGACTGCTCGGGCCAGGTGCTGGTGCTGCACGACATGCTCGGCATCTTCCCCGGCAAGCGGCCGCGCTTCGTCAAGGACTTCATGCAGGGCCAGCCGAATATTCAGGCGGCGGTCGACGCGTACGTGCGCGCGGTGAAGGACGGTTCGTTCCCGGGGGCGGAGCATACGTTCTGATTCGCGGATGAGGCTGCGGCGGGGTGCGAAGGCAATGGTCGCCGCCCTGTCGACAAAACCTGTCATGTCATTGGACAGCGCTTAATTTCAAACAAGTCCCATATCCGCGCGCCTTCGTTACTGAGACCATTGCACCCTCCGCATTCGAAGGAGGTGAAAATGGCACATGTATACGAAGACGCAGCCAAACTACCGGGCGACCCACTGCAAGGCGATGGTGAATGCGTCGCGCTTGTGAAGGCCCATACCAGAGTGGGTCCAACCTCGGCTTGGCGACCGGAAAAAACCGTCAAAGGCGATTTGAGCATTAGTCCGGGCACGGTCATTGCAACCTTCGAGAACGAACGTTATCCGAACAAATCGCATGGCAACCATGCGGCGTTCTATCTGAGTCAAGATTCGACAGGCATCTATGTCGCTGAACAATGGCGCAGTCTCTCGAAAATCCAGAAACGGCACATCCGGTTCAAGGGCAAGGATAGGAACGGTCGCTACATCGACCCGAGCAACAACGCCGATGCCTTCTCAGTGGTGAGATAACGATGGCACGCCCGTTTGTTCCACCCGATGCGGCGCTCGCCACGCTGCTGACAGCCGCTTGCCTGTCGTCGGCGCACGCCATCTCGACGCCGCTCCAATGTCCGGCTCGCCTGCCGGTTTCACAGACGATCGACAGTCCCGCACCCAACGGCTGGCGATCCTACGATTCGCAGCAAGCGCATCCGCTGATCAGCGTGTCGTTTTGGTCCGGCCCTCCCGATCAACTGACCATGCTCGCTCCATCGAGCGGCGTCAAACAACGCGACACGCTCATCAACACCTGGGCACTCGCCGCAGCCGAAACCGATTACTGGATCAGTTGCAACTACTTCGACACGGCCGCCATCATCGCGCGTCCGCTCGGCACTGCCGCGCGAACCTGCACGGTCCGTTACGACGCGAAGCGAACGCCGCCGAAGATGATCAACTGGTACTGCACGCCGCCGGCGCGTTAGCTCGACGTCACTCGTGCGCCGATGCGCGAACGAGTGATGCTCGAACCGCGCCTCTCAACGCATTGCAGATCATCAACTCATCCGCGTTCAACACGTCTTCGAGCGTCAGCACGCGCTCTTCCACATCGAATGCCGGATCGTCGATCAGCACCGCACGCATCACACCCGGCAGCACGCCGCACGCGAGCGGCGGCGTCGCCCACTTCCCTGCACGCTTCACGAACACGTTCGAGCGTCCGCCTTCCGTCAGCTCGCCGCGCTCGTTGAAAAACAGCATGTCGAAACAGCCGAGCGCGTCGGCCGCCTGCCATGCACGATCGTATTCGGCGCGGCGCGTCGTCTTGTGCAATAGCAGTGCGTCGTCCGAACGCATCGGCGCAAAGCCGTGCTCCGATGCGAGCAGCACGCCGACCGGCCCTGCCGGCAGCGGTTTCAACGACGCGGCGACAATCTCGAATGTCCCATCCTTCGCAAGCGACAGCTTCATCCGGTATGGACCGTCGCCTTCGAGCGACGCGCAATCTGCGGCGATCCGTTCGCGGCACGCGGCTTCGTCGAAACGAAAGCCGAACGCGTCCGCGCTGCGCTGCAGCCGCGCAAGATGCAGGTCGAGATGGCGGATGCCGCCCGCACGCGTCGCGCAGGTCGTTTCGAACAGCTGGAAGCCGGGATCGGCATGGGTCAGGAATTGCGCTTTCAATTCGCACTCCGCATATTCGTCGGCGGCGACGCTGTCGAGCACGATCCCCGCGCCGACACCCATCGTGCCGGTACGCCAGCCGCCTACGCCGGCCGCGCCTACGTCGGCCACCCCGAGCGTCAACGTGCGGATCGCCACCGACAGGCAGAAATCGCCGCAGCCCGCCGCGGGTTCGTGCGGCGCGTCGAGCCAGCCGATCGCCCCCGTATAGAGGCCGCGCGGCGTCGACTCGATCGCGTCGATCAGCTGCATCGTCTTGTGTTTCGGCGCACCGGTGATCGAGCCGCACGGAAACAGCGCGCGCAGCACGTCGGCGAACGTCGTGCCGTCGCGCCATCCGGCGTCGACGGTCGACGTCATCTGCCACACCGACGCATACGGCTCGACCGAGAACAACGCCGGCACCTTGACCGTCCCCGTGCGCGCGATCCGCGACAGATCGTTGCGCAGCAGGTCGACGATCATCACGTTCTCGGCGCGGTTCTTCGGGTCGTTCGCGAGGAATGCCGCGGCTTGCGCGTCGCGCTGCGGATCGTCCGAACGCGGCGCGGTGCCCTTCATCGGCCGCGCGCGCAGCGCCTCGCCGTGCCGCTCGACGAACAGCTCCGGCGAGCAGGACACGACCCACGCGCCGTCCGGCAGCGCGATCAGCGCGCCATAACGCACCGGCTGGCGCGCGCGCAGGCGCCGGTACAGAGCGAGCGGCGCGCCGAACGCATCGAAATGCAGCCGGTACGTGTAATTGACCTGATACGAGTCGCCCGCGAGCAGCGCGTCATGCACCGCGGCGATCGCCGCATCGAACGCGTCGCGCGTCACGCTCTTCGTCACGTGCGCGACGCCCGCGATCGACGGCGACGCCGCGCCGCCGTCGCGTTGCGCGAGCCACGCATCGACCTCGTCGCGCGACAGGCGCTCGCAGCGCGCAAACAGCAAAAAGCGCAGCGGGGCCTCGCCCGGCTGCGCCCATTGCAGGTTGCGTCCGAATTCGTAATCGCCGACCACGACCGCGTGCAGCCCGTCGCGCAGATCCTGCGCAAGCGCCGCATCGATCGCGTCGAGCTGCGCGGGATCGGCGCACACCCGCTCGCGCACGAAACCCGTATACAAGCGACTCGACCGCGCGGTCGCGGTCGAGTCGCAATCGTCCAAGAGCGCGAACGACGCGCTCTCGCTGCCTTCAGTCATGCCGTTACTCGAAGAAGCTCTTCACCCGGTCGAACCAGCTCTTGCTCTGCGGGCTGTGACGCGCGCCGCCTTCGGCCAGCGATTTCTCGAACTGCTTGAGCAGATCGCGCTGCTGGTCGGTCAGCTTCACCGGCGTCTCGACCTGCACGTGCACGTACAGATCGCCCGCGATGCTCGCGCGCAGCCCCTTGATGCCCTTGCCGCGCAGGCGGAACGTCTTCCCCGACTGCGTGCCTTCCGGCACCGGGAACGTCGCGCGGCCGGCCAGCGTCGGCACCTCGATCTCGCCGCCGAGCGCAGCGGTCGTGAACGGGATCGGCATCTGGCAATGCAGGTCGTCGCCGTCGCGCTCGAACACCGAGTGCGGCTTGATGTGGATCTCGACGTACAGGTCGCCCGGCGGCCCGCCGTTGATGCCCGGCTCGCCGTTGCCGGCCGAGCGGATCCGCATGCCGTCGTCGATCCCCGCCGGGATCTTCACTTCGAGCGTCTTGGTTTCCTTCACCTTGCCCGACCCGTGGCAATGCGCGCACGGCTCGGGAATGTAGGTGCCGCTGCCGTGGCACTTCGGGCAGGTCTGCTGGATGCTGAAGAAACCCTGCGACATCCGCACCGTGCCCTGGCCGTGACAGGTCGGGCAGGTTTCGGGCTTGGTGCCCGGCTTCGCGCCCGAACCATGGCAGATCTCGCACGACACCCAGCTCGGCACGCGGATCTGCGTGTCGTAGCCGTGCGCGGCCTGCTCGAGCGTGATTTCCATGCTGTAGCGCAGGTCCGCGCCGCGATACACCTGCGGACCGCCCCGACCGCCGCGGCCACCCGCCGCCGCCTGGCCGAAGATGTCGCCGAAGATGTCGCCGAACGCGTCGGCAAAGCCGCCGAAGCCCTGTGCGCCCGCACCGCCCATGTTCGGATCGACGCCCGCGTGGCCGTACTGGTCGTACGCGGCCCGCTTCTGGCTGTCCGACAGCATTTCGTAGGCTTCCTTCGCCTCCTTGAAATGCTCTTCCGCATCCTTGCTGTCCGGATTGCGGTCAGGGTGATACTTCATCGCAAGCTTGCGATATGCCTTCTTGATTTCGTCGTCGCTCGCATTCTTCGCGACGCCCAGAACCTCGTAGTAATCCCGTTTCGCCATATCGATTCACTGCCGCTACGCCTGATGCACGCAACGGCTCCTTTCGCCTGCAGTAAAGTCTCGCGACTCGTCTGGCGTTGCGGCGCGCCGTCCGGGGACGGCGTCGCGCAGCGCCCGCCAAAAAACAAATGTGCCCGGAGGGCCGCGAAGCCCGCCAGGCGTAGAGTCGATCCGGCCATCCGGAAGGAAAGACAGACCGCTTGTCAGCCGCGCCGCGCGCGATTCGCGCGCGGCTTGCGGTGCTGTTGCAACCCGGCTCAGTCCTTCTTCACTTCCTTGAACTCGGCGTCGACGACGTCGTCCGCAGCCTGCTGCGCGCCGCCCGCGTGGGCCGCACCTTCCGCTGCGCCCGCCGCACCGGCCGCGCCTGCCTGCTGGGCCTGCATGTCGGCATACATCTTCTCGCCGAGCTTCTGCGAGGCCGTCGCCACGACTTCGACCTTCGCATCGATCGCGGCCTTGTCGCTCGCGGTGTTCTTCAGAACTTCCTCGAGTTCCTTCAGCGCGGCCTCGATCTTCTCCTTCTCGCCCGCGTCCAGCTTGTCGCCGTACTCGGTCAGCGCCTTCTTCGTGCTGTGGACGAGCGCGTCGCCCTGGTTGCGCGAATCGGCCAGCTCACGCAGCTTGTGATCTTCCGCCGCGTTCGCTTCCGCGTCCTTGATCATCTGGTCGATCTCGGCTTCGGACAGGCCCGAGTTCGCCTTGATCGTGATCTTGTTTTCCTTGCCGGTCGCCTTGTCCTTCGCGCCGACGTGCAGGATGCCGTTCGCGTCGATGTCGAAGGTCACTTCGATCTGCGGCACGCCGCGCGGTGCGGGCGGGATGCCTTCCAGGTTGAACTCGCCCAGCAGCTTGTTGCCGGCCGCCATTTCGCGCTCGCCCTGGAACACCTTGATCGTCACGGCGCCCTGGTTGTCGTCCGCCGTCGAATACACCTGCGCGTGCTTCGTCGGGATCGTCGTGTTCTTGTTGATCATCTTCGTCATCACGCCGCCGAGCGTCTCGATGCCGAGCGACAGCGGGGTCACGTCGAGCAGCAGCACGTCCTTGCGGTCGCCCGACAGGACCTGGCCCTGGATCGCCGCGCCGACCGCGACGGCTTCGTCCGGGTTCACGTCACGGCGCGGATCCTTGCCGAAGAACTCCTTCACCTTCTCCAGCACCTTCGGCATGCGGGTCTGGCCGCCGACCAGGATCACGTCGTCGATGTCCGACACCTTGACGCCCGCGTCCTTGATCGCGATGCGGCACGGCTCGATCGTGCGCTCGACCAGATCCTCGACCAGCGCTTCCAGCTTCGCGCGGGTGATCTTCAGGTTCAAGTGCTTCGGACCCGAGGCGTCGGCCGTGATGTACGGCAGGTTGATTTCGGTCTGCTGGCTCGACGACAGCTCGATCTTCGCCTTTTCAGCGGCTTCCTTCAGGCGTTGCAGCGCGAGCACGTCCTTCGACAGGTCGACGCCCTGCTCCTTCTTGAACTCGCCGATGATGTAGTCGATGATGCGCTGGTCGAAGTCCTCGCCGCCGAGGAACGTGTCGCCGTTGGTCGACAGCACTTCGAACTGCATTTCACCGTCGACGTCCGCGATCTCGATGATCGACACGTCGAACGTGCCGCCGCCGAGGTCATACACGGCGATCTTGCGGTCGCCCTTCTCGACCTTGTCGAGGCCGAATGCGAGCGCGGCTGCCGTCGGCTCGTTGATGATCCGCTTGACTTCGAGGCCCGCGATGCGGCCCGCGTCCTTGGTCGCCTGGCGCTGGCTGTCGTTGAAGTACGCCGGCACCGTGATCACGGCTTCCGTGACCGGCTCGCCGAGGTAGTCTTCAGCCGTCTTCTTCATCTTGCGCAGCACTTCAGCCGAC
This sequence comes from Burkholderia ubonensis subsp. mesacidophila, assembly GCF_002097715.1. NCBI lineage: Bacteria > Pseudomonadati > Pseudomonadota > Betaproteobacteria > Burkholderiales > Burkholderiaceae > Burkholderia > Burkholderia ubonensis. The sequence goes on along the minus strand of NZ_CP020737.1, from coordinate 804,388 downwards.
ACTTGCGGCGGCGCCAGCTTCTCGCCGTGCGCTTCGACCCATGCGTCGCCGTTGTCCGCCTTGACGATCGCGTACGGCATCAGGCCGATGTCCTTCTGGACTTCCTTCTCTTCGAAGCGGCGGCCGATCAGGCGCTTGACCGCGAACAGCGTGTTCTTCGGGTTCGTCACCGACTGACGCTTGGCCGGCGCGCCGACGAGCACTTCGTTGTCGTCCATGTAGGCGATGATCGACGGCGTGGTGCGCGCGCCTTCCGAGTTCTCGATGACCTTGACCTGGTTGCCTTCCATGATGGCGACGCACGAGTTCGTGGTGCCGAGGTCAATACCGATGATCTTTCCCATTTTTCCTAATCTCCAGAAATCCTTGATTGCTGCGCGAAAACCTGCTCTTTCTGGCCGTTTCGCGCGCCGAATTCAACTCTGCTCCCGAAATAAGTCCGCTCGCGCCGTTTTCAAGACCCGACAAGCGATGCGGCTATTAAATTTTTTCAATCGCCGGACCGTGCCGGGTTGCCGGCTACCGGAGCGCCCGCCGCCACGATCTTCGCCCGCGCTGCCGCCACCGCGGCCTGGAACTGCGCGAGACCGTGCCAGCCGGTCGCGCGGCCGAGCCGCCTGCCGCGGTGAAAGAAAAACCACGTCGGCACGCCGTGCAGCCCGAAGCGCCGACCGAGGTCGCGGTGTTCGTAGACGTTGCTGTGGAACCACTTCAGGCCCAGCGCGCGGATGGCGTCCGGCTGCGCGAGCATCGCCTTCTTCGCGATTTCGCAGTTGAAGCAGTCGACGCCCCAGAAGAACACCACGGCGAGCGTGTCGCCCGCGCCCGCGAGACCGGCGTCGAACGTGTCGGCAGACAACGCCTGCATGTCGAACGCGGCGAACGCGGCCGGATCGACGCCGGCGGGCACCATCGCCGCAGCCTTACTTCGGTTGCGCGACCGTGACGAGCGCCGGGCGCAGCACGCGGTCGGCGATCGTATAGCCCTTCTGCAGCACGGCGACGACGGTGTTCGGCTCCTGCTCGGCCGGCACCATCGAGATCGCCTGGTGCTGGTGCGGATCGAACTTCTCGCCGACCGGGTTGATCGCAACGACGCGGCCCTTCTCGAGCGCGTTCGTCAGCTGGCGCAGCGTCAGTTCGACACCCTCGCGCACCTTCGCGAGGTCGCCCGACGTGTCGCCGACCGCCGCCTCGAGGCTGTCCAGCACCGGCAGCAGGTGCTCCGCAAAGCTCTCGATCGCGAACTTGTGCGCCTTCGCGACGTCGTCCTGTGCGCGGCGGCGCACGTTCTCGGTCTCGGCCTTCGCCCGCAGGAAGCTCTCCTGCAGCTCGGCGACCTTGGCTTGAGCCTCGGCGAGCGCCGCTTCGGCGGCGTCGGCTGCCGGCGCGGCGCCTTGCGCCGCCTGCGCCTCGCTGCCGATGTCTTCGGCCGATTGGGTAGCCGGGTTCTCTTGCGTGTTTTCCATGTCGCTGAAAGTCGATTAGAGGTTGAAGCCAAATCGGCAACCGTCAGACGAATCGTCGACGGCACCGCACATTACTGGTGCAGATAAGGGCGAAAACACCAACTTCAAGAGGGTTATTCGCGCGCATTCGCCAACGTCGCGAATCAACCGCGCCGTCCGCGGCAACCGCCGCCCGAGCGGTCGAAACGACCTGTAACAACGCTTACCCGGCAAGTACTAGCTCGCCTCCGGACGCTGCACTACACTGCACTTCAGGCTTCGGAGAGGCGCGTTTACCCTGCCCGACCGTTGCCCGAACTCCACCAGGCGCCATTTTCACCCGTCTTCTCGAGGGGAGTACCGTGAAACTGACCTTTGCCATATCGGTGGTCGCGCTGGTACTCATTGCTGGCACCACCACCATCTGTCTGTCCGGGGCGGTCACCGACCGCACGACCGAATACGGCAGCGTACAGGCGACGCTGGACCAGATGTTCAGCGCCCACCCGAAAATCTGTCGATGATGCGACGGTCGCGCTTCGTCGGCCGGCCGTGCAGTTCAGCCGCCGGTTCGTGGAACGTGCGGCGCCGCTCCTGTTCGGCGAGCCGCGCGGCGCGCCCGGATTCCGTCTCCGCGTAAAGCGTCTGTGCGACGCTCGCCGGCCCGCGCAGGTCGCACACGCCCAGCACGGCAATGTGCCAGACGATGCCGTCGATCGCAATCTCGACCTCGTCGCCGACGCGCACCTCCTTGGCCGGCTTGACCGGCGCGCCGCCGATCCGCACCCGCCCCTTGTCGACCGCGTCGGCCGCGAGCGAGCGCGTCTTGAAGAACCGGGCGGCCCACAGCCACTTGTCGATGCGCAGCCGCGCGCCCGGCTCGGTGGAGATCTTGTAGTTCATGTCAGCCTCCGCCGGGCCACCCCACGCGTAGATGGACTGGCTTTCGGGGGATGGGGGGGCTGCGCCCCCCCAAGCGAACGAAGTAAGCGTGGGGGTCGTTTCATTTCAGCCTATGGTTTCCGGCTGCGCCGCCTTGACCGGCCAGCCCTGCAGATTCTCGGCGACGATCTCGCCGAGCGCGCCGATCCACGCGTGCGCGCCGTTCAGGCACGGAATGCGGTGGAACGCCTTGCCGCCGCCCGCGATGAATTCGTCGCGCACTTCCATCCCGATCTCCTCGATCGTCTCGAGACAGTCGGCCGTGAAGCCCGGACAGAACACGTCCGCGCGCCGCACGCCTGCTTCGCCGAGCTCGCGCAGCGTCGGCGCGGTGTACGGCTGCAGCCATTCCGCCTTGCCGAAACGCGACTGGAAGGTCACGCGGCATTCGATCGTCGACAGCCCGAGCGTCGTCATCAGCAGCGCGGCCGTCTGCTGGCACTGGTCGTGATAGGGATCGCCGAGGTCGAGCGTGCGCTTCGGCACGCCATGGAAGCTCAGCACCAGCTTGTCGCCCGCCGCGAAATCGGGCCGCCCGTGCTGCGCCCAATACTGCCGCACCTGCTCGGCGAGCGCGTGGATATATGCCGGATGATCGGCGTAATGGCGCACGGTGCGGACTTCCGGCTGGTTGCGCATGCGCGCGAGCGCGTTGAACGCCGCGTCGAAGGCGGTCGCCGTCGTCGACGCCGAGTATTGCGGGTACATCGGCATCAGCAGCACGCGCTCGACGCCCGCGCGCTTGAGCTGCGCGAGCACCTGCGGAATGCTCGGGCTGCCGTAGCGCATCGCGTAGTCGACCAGCACCTGATAGTCGTTCGACGCGAGCAGGTGGCGCACGCCGTCGACCTGGCGCTCGGTATGCACGCGCAGCGGCGAGCCTTCGGGCATCCACACGGCCGCGTATTTCTTCGCGGACGCGCGGCCGCGCAACGGCAGGATCAGCGTGCGCAGCAAGACCTGCCAGACCGCCTGCGGAATTTCGACCACGCGGGGATCGGACAGGAATTCGGCGAGGTAGCGACGAACCGCGCGCGGCGTCGGGGCGTCGGGTGTGCCGAGGTTGATCAGCAGCACCGCGATGCGATGGGCGGCCGCGACGCTCGATGGCGGCTCAAGATCGAAGCGCATAAAAAGTACGTGCTCAGGGCACGAAACCGGACGGCATTCAATTATAGCGGGCCGTCCCGGACGGGGTGACTGGCCGTTCGGCCGATTGCGGCGCGCAGCGCGCCACGGCACGATGGCGGGACCGGTTATTGCTGGCTGAGCGTGAGCGACAGCAGGCGCGCGGTGATGTCCACAATCGGGATCACCCGGTTGTACGCCATGCGGGTCGGGCCGATCACGCCGAGCGTGCCGACGATCTGGCCGTTCACCTCGTAGGGCGCGGTGACGACGCTCATCTCCTCGATCGGCACGAGCGTCGATTCGCCGCCGATGAAGATCTGCACGCCCTGCGCATGGCTCGACACGTCGAGCAACTGCAGCAGGCCGGTCTTCTGGTCGAACACGTCGAACAGCTTGCGCAGCCGCGCCATGTCGGACGACAGGTCGGCAACCTCGAGCAGGTTGCGCTCGCCGGAAATGAGCACGGTGTCTTCCGTATCCGGCACCTCGGTGCTGGCGGTCACGGCCGCGTGCATCAGTGCGGTCATGTCGCCGCGCAGCTGGTCGATCTCGTCGCGCAGGCGGCGGCGCACTTCGTCGAACGACAGGCCGGCGAAATGTGCGTTGATGTAGTTGGACGCCTCGGTCAGCTGCGACGGCGAGTAGTCGCGCGGCGTCGCGAGCATCCGGTTCTGCACGTCGCCTTCGGGGGTGACGATGATGAGCAGGATGCGCTTGTCGGACAGCCGCATGAACTCGATCTGCTTGAACACGTGGCTGCGGCGCGGCGTCAGCACGACGCCCGCGAATTGCGACAGGTTCGACAGCACGCTCGCCGCGGCCGCGACCACCTTCTGCTGCGGCTCGCCGGCCTGCAGCGTGGTCTGGACCTGGCGGGCGACCGCCTCGGCGTCGATCGGCGCCTCGACCGTCAGCATCGTGTCGACGAACAGGCGGTAGCCGCGCGGGGTCGGCACCCGGCCGGCCGACGTGTGCGGGCTCGAGACGAGGCCGAGCTCCTCCAGGTCGGACATCACGTTGCGGATCGTCGCCGGGCTCAGCTCCAGCCCGGAATAACGAGACAACGTGCGCGATCCGACCGGCTGACCGTCGGCGATATACCGTTCGATCAGGGTTTTCAAGAGGGTTCGTGCGCGAGGATCTAGCATGGTAGAAAATTTTAGCGCAACCGCGCGACTGCGGCGAGTGGCCGCGCCCTGCACCAAACAGGCCGGGCGCGGCGCCCGGGGCCGCAAACGGTTCTTTTCGTCAACGAGCTATGGTGTAATGCCGCCATGAAAACCGGTAATCAGTTCCATACTGTCGCGCTCGTCGGCCGGAGCAACACGCCCAGCATCGCCGAGCCGCTTGCCACGCTGGCCGACTGCCTCGCGAAGCAGGGTTTCGAGGTCGTCTTCGAAGCCGACACTGCGCGCGAGTTCGGCATCGCCGGCTACTCGGCGCTCACGCCGGCCGAAATCGGGGCGCGCGCCGACGTGGCGGTCGTGCTCGGCGGCGACGGCACGATGCTCGGCATCGGCCGGCAGCTCGCGCCGTACAAGACGCCGCTGATCGGGATCAACCACGGGCGGCTCGGCTTCGTCACGGACATCGCGGCGGCCGACATGCAGGCGCGCGTCCCTGTGATGCTGTCCGGCAAGTTCGAGCGCGAGGAACGGTCGCTGCTCGAGGCGCGGATCATGCGCAACGGCGAACCGATCTACCACGCGCTCGCGTTCAACGACGTCGTCGTGAACCGCAGCGGCTTCTCCGGGATGGTCGAGCTGCGCGCGTCGGTCGACGGCCGGTACATGTACAACCAGCGCTCGGACGGCCTGATCGTCGCGACGCCGACCGGCTCGACCGCGTACGCGCTGTCGTCGGCCGGGCCGATCCTCCATCCGCAGCTGCAGGGCATCGTGCTCGTGCCGATCGCACCGCATGCGCTGTCGAACCGGCCGATCGTGCTGCCCGACGACACCAAGATCGCGATCCAGATCGTCGGCGGGCGCGACGTCAACGTGAATTTCGACATGCAGTCGTTTACCGCGCTCGAACTGAACGACACGATCGAGGTGCGCCGCTCGAAGCACACCGTGCCGTTCCTGCACCCGATCGGCTACAGCTATTACGCGACGCTGCGCAAGAAGCTGCACTGGAACGAGCACGCATCGAACGAAGACGACGACACGGCGCCCTGACGCCCAACCGCCCGACACCATGCTCCGCCACCTCTCGATCCGCGACTTCGTCATCGTCGCCGCGCTCGATCTCGAATTCGACAGCGGCTTTACCGTTTTCTCCGGCGAAACCGGCGCCGGCAAATCGATCCTGATCGACGCGCTCGCACTGGCGCTCGGCGAACGCGCCGACGCGAGCGTCGTGCGCACCGGCTGCGGCCGCGCCGACATAACCGCCGAATTCACCCAGCACGACCGCGTCGCGCGCTGGCTCGACGAGCACGCGTTCGACGCCGAGGACACTGTGATGCTCCGCCGCGTAATCGACGCGAACGGTCGCTCGCGCGCGTTCATCAACGGCACCAGCGCGACGCTCGCGCAATTGCGCGAAGTCGGCGAAATGCTCGTCGACATCCACGGCCAGCACGCGCACCAGCTGCTGATGCGGCCGGATGCGCAGCGTGAGCTGTTCGACACCCATGCCGGGCTCGTCGCCGACGCCGCGACCGTCGCGCGCGCGTGGCGCGTCTGGCGCGATGCGACCCAGGCGATCGACGCGGCGAAGGCGCACGAGCGCGAACTGCAGCTCGAACGCGAAAAGCTCGCGTGGCAGCTCGCCGAGCTCGACAAGCTCGCGCCGCAGCCCGGCGAATGGGACGAGGTCAGCAACGAACACAAGCGCCTGTCGCATTCGGCGAACCTGATCGACGGCGTGCAGGGCGCGCTCAATGCGCTGTCCGAGGCCGACGACGCGATGCTCGCGCAGCTCGGCGCGATCGTGTCGAAGCTGCGCAGCCTCGCCGACTACGATCCGGCGCTCGGCGATGCGCTCGCGTCGCTCGAGCCGGCCGAAATCCAGCTGCAGGAGGCCGTCTACTCGCTGTCGCACTACGCGCAGCGCCTCGACCTCGACCCGAACCGGCTCGCGCAGGTCGAAACGCGTCTCGACGCTTTGCATTCGGCCGCCCGCAAGTTCCGCCTGCCGCCCGACACGCTGCACGAGGAGCACGCGGCGCGGCGCGCGCAGCTGGCCGCGCTCGACGCCGCCGCCGACCTCGGCGCGCTGCACGCCGCGCAGGCCAAGGCGTGGGACGCTTACCTCGCCGACGCGAAGCGCCTGTCGAAGGCGCGCGCGCAGGCGGCCAAGGCGCTCGGCACGGCCGTGACCGCCGGCATGCAGGAGCTGTCGATGGCAGGCGGCAGCTTCGAGGTGGCGCTCGTGCCGCTCGCCGACGGCGGCCCGCACGGCCTCGAGCAGGTCGAGTTCCGCGTCGCCGGGCACCCGGGCGTGCCGCTGCGGCCGCTCGCGAAGGTCGCGTCGGGCGGTGAGCTCGCGCGGGTCAGCCTCGCGCTCGCAGTCATTGCGAGCGCCGCGAGCCCGACGCCGACGCTGATCTTCGACGAAGTCGATACGGGGATCGGCGGCGGCGTCGCCGAAGTGGTCGGCCGGCTGCTGCACCAGTTGGGCCGCGACCGGCAGGTATTGTGCGTGACCCACCTGCCGCAGGTCGCGGCGCGCGGCGACCAGCACTTCCAGGTCGCCAAGGGCGCCGACGACAACGGCGGCACCGTGTCGACGGTCGTCCCGCTCGACAAGGCGAGCCGCGTCGAGGAAGTCGCGCGGATGCTCGGCGGGCTCGAGATCACGGCAACGACGCGCAAGCACGCGAAGGAAATGCTGGCGGCGTGAACGGTAAAGGGCCCACACACGGGGCCGAACCGGAACGCGGCGCCCACGCGCCATGAAATGACGCCGGACGCCGCGCGTTTCACCGCGAAGCGAAGCGACGCGACGCGCCGGCGCGGTCCGCCCGCGCAGACGCATCGCATCACGGCCGCGGCTGTTAGCCCTTGCACACCGCATGCATGTTCGCGACACCCTTCTCGCGCCATGCCGCCCACTCGCCGCCCGTACCCGGCACGTCGCCGAGCACCCACCAACCGTTGAGCCAGGTCTTGCCGGCATGGCTGACCTCGTGGCACGGCGTTGCGTACGTCTTCTTCGGATCCCATGCGACCGCGCCCTCGCCCGCGGATGCGCGCACGGTCACGCCGTGGGTCGCCTCAGCCTTGCGGCCCAGTGCGTCGGTCACCACCAGCTTGAACGCAAGGCGGCGCTCGTCGCTCGCCTTCGGCGCGGCGAACCTCGCGGCCGCGCCGTTCTGGACGATCGATACGCCGGCCGGCCCGGTCCACGCATACGTCAGCCCCTTGCCCGTCGACGATGCGCCGGACAGCGTGACGGCCGCGCCGCCGTCGACCGACGCCGGCCCGCTGATCGCGGCGCGCGGCGGGGCGACGATCTCCTGCGCCTTCACCTTGACGACGTGGGTCGCCTGCGACGTATAGCCCTTGTCGTTGATCACGGTCAGCGCGAACGCGTAATCGCGGTCCTGCTCGAGCGACGGCGCGACAAAGCGCAATTCCGCGCCGTTCGGCTTCGCGTCGATGCCGGCCGGCGGCGCCCACGCGTAGCGCAATTGCTCGCCGGCCGACGATGCGCCCGACAGCACGACCGCCGCGCCCGCGGCCGCCTGCTGCGGCCCGGTGACCACGGCCTGCGGCAGCAGCAGGCCGTCGTTCTTCACCTCGACCACGGCACCGTCCGGCCCGACCGACTTGACGGTGACGATCTTGCCCGCCAGCGTGTCGTGCAGCGCGTTGCCGGGCATCAGCGGCGCGTCCTTCATGCCCGTCGCGCTGCCGGGTGTCGAATCGACCAGCGTGTTCGTCAGCACATTGCCACCGTATGCGACGGTTCGCACGATCACGCCGTTGACGAACGGATCGTCCGACTTCCAGTCGTCGAAGCCGCGCTGCGGCTGACGGAACTCGAGCCACAGCGTCGAACCGTCGGCGCGCGCGATGCGGTAAGCCTTCGCGCCCGGCGCATCGCCCCATAGCGGCGCGAGCCGGTAGGGGCCGTCGCCCTTGATCTCGGGCACGTCGGCCTCGCCCAGCCAGCCGGCGAACAACTGATAGCTCGCCGGATACAGGCGCCGGCCGCCGCCGCCCATCGTGTCGGACGGATCATCGATCTTGCCGGCGCGGCACGCGCCGCCGACCTCGACCGTGCCGCCCGGCGTCGGGCAGTCGACGAGCGAGCCCGGATGCTTCGCACCGAGGTTGTGACCGAACTCGTGCGACCACATCCAGTAGCCGTGGCCGCTCGCGTTCGACAGGATCCAGTTGCCTGGCGTCGCGGCGAGACCGCCCCAGTTGCAGTTGCTCATTTTCGGCAGGTCGACGAACAGGTAGTTGAACTTGTCCGGGTTCACGCCACGGGCGAGCGCCGCGTTGCGCGCGGCCGCGCGGATCGTGCCCGAATCGCAGGTGGCGGGCCGGTCCCCGAGATTGACGCTGTCGAGCGTCTGTCCGTGCAGTGTCAGCTTGCCGCGCGACGCAACCTCGAGATAGCGCCGCAGCGACGAATAGTCGTCGCCGTCGCCGAACACCGCCTTGCGCACGACCTCGCTGTCGGCCGGCTTCGAGTCGTTGAAGTGCGTCACCATCACCAGCACGGACTTGTCGCCGAGCAGCGGGCGCTGCGACGGCGCAATCGACGCGGCCGAGTTCCAGACCGACGACGGCTGGCCGCGCACGTTCTGCGTCGCGACGCCGGCTCCGCCGTCGCGCGGGGCCAGCACCTCGGCGGGCCGGCCAGTGTTGGTCCGGTACCGGTTGCCGAACACCACCTGGCCGTCGAGGCCGCGGTCCGCCCGCCAGTCGCGCATCGTCTGGTCGCCTTCGCTGCACACGCCGACCGCCACGCGCCCCATGCCGGTATCGCCCGCGGCCGCGTGCAGGCACATCTTCGTGCCGTGCACGGCGCTCGCGCCGGTGTTGACGATGCGCTGGAAGCCGTCGCGCGGCTCGAAGGTCCAGTCCTGCGCGGCACTGCCGTCGCACGCGGCAAACACCGCCGCGTTGTCGGCCGGCTGCCAGGCCAGGCACTGGCCATCGCCCCGCGACAGGTTCTTGAGTGACGTGGAAGCCGGCTCGGCAGCGCCGGCGGAAGCGGAAAACAATCCAGCGGCGGCCGCAGACAGCGCCGTCGTGGCAAAGGCAAGACGAATCGGATTCAAGATGGTACGGGCTCGTTGAGGGCGCACGGCGCCGGTTGAACGGAAAGCCCGCATTCTTTCGATGCCGGCGATTCCGCTCAAACAATCTCAAACGATTCTCAACACAGCGGGACCGGCCGCCCCCGGCAGTCGCCCCCGCACGCGCCGCCCGTCACGCGCCGCCGAACACCCGCTCCCACAGCGCCGTCACCGCCGCCCGCTCGTCGGCGACCATCGCCGGATCGACCCGCGCCTTCTCCATCCCGTCGAGCCGCAGCTTGTGCTGCAGCTTCCGGTATGTCCGATAGGCCGCGCCGACGCGCTCGGCTTCCGCCTCGCTCATCAGCCCGAAGCGCGCGACCTCGCGCAGCAGCGCGATGTTGCCGGTATTGCGAATCAGCTCCGGATCGCGCGACGCATGCAGCAGCACCCAGTACTGGACGATGAACTCGATGTCCACCATCCCGCCGCGGTCGTGCTTCAGGTCGAACAGCTCGCCGTGGTTCGGATGGCCGGCGAACACCTTGTCGCGCATGTCGACGATTTCCTTCGCGAGCACGGTCGCGTCGCGCGGCATCGTCAGCACCTGCTGGCGGATCGCCTCGAACGCCGCGCCGATCTGCGCATCGCCCGCGCTGTAGCGCGCCCGCGTCAGCGCCTGGTGCTCCCAGACCCACGCGGTGTTCGCCGCATCGCCCTCGCGCAGCTGGTAGCGGCGGAACGCGTCGAGATCGGTGACGAGCAGCCCGGCCTCGCCGTTCGGCCGCAGCCGCAGGTCGATGTCGAACAGCGCGCCCGCGCCGGTCGCCGTCGTCAGCCATGTGATCAGCCGACGCGTGAAGGTCGTGTAGACGTCCGCCGCGCGCTCGTCCGGGTCGTCGTACAGGAAAATCAGGTCGAGATCCGACGCGTAGCCGAGCTCCTTGCCGCCCAGCTTGCCGTACGCGATCACCGCAAACTGCGGCACGTCGCGGTGGCGCTTCGCGAGCTGCGACCAGACGATCTCGATCGTCACGTCGAGCACCGCGTCGGCCAGCTCGGACAGGCGGTCGCTGATGTGCTCGACCGACAGTTGCCCCGCGAGATCGATCAGCAGGATGCGGAACACCTCCGCGTGCTGCGCGTGGCGCAGCAGGTCCATCTGCTGCTCGGGGCCGTCGGCCGCCGCGAGCCGCGCGCGCAGCGCGTTCTTGAACGCGGGCCAGTCGAACGGGCTCGCGATCGCCTCGTCGTCGAGCAGCTCGTCGAGCAGTTGCGGGTGCCGGATCAGGTAGCCGCCGCCCCAGCGCGTCGCGCCAAGCACCGACAGCACGCGATCGAGCGCCGCCGGGTACTCGGTCAGCAGCGCGAGGTAGACGCCGCGCCGGCTGACCGTCTCGAGCAGGTCGAACAGCCGCACGATCGTGTCGTCGCGGTGCGCGGCGTCGATCCGCGGCGCCGCCTCGAGCGCGCGCTGCGCGACGCTGTCGAAGCGCTGGCGGCTCTTTTCCCCCAGGCCCGTGTAGCGCGACGACTGCCAGACCGCGCGCAGGCGCGTCAGCACCGCCTGCGGATCACCGAAGCCGAGGCTTTCCAGACGGGCCGCCAGCGTATCGTCCGCGCCGTCGTCGGCGAGCGCGCCGCTCCAGATCCAGGCCGCCGCGCTGTCGTCGGCGGCCCCGCACGGCCCGCCGTTGACCTTGTCCGCGAAGATCTGGTCGAACTGCGCCTCGACGAACGTCCGGTGGCCGTCCAGCACCGTCATCAGCGCCGCATAGTCGGCCAGGCCGAGCGACGCCGCCAGCGCCGCGCGCTCGTCGGCGTCGACCGGCATCGCGTGGGTCTGCGCGTCGTTGCGGTATTGCAGCCGGTGCTCGAGCGTACGCAGGAACTGGTAAGCGTCGGCGAGCCGCGCCTCGACGTCGTCGCCGATCAGCCCGCGCGCCTGCGCATGGCGCAGCACGGCGAGCGTCGGCCGCACGCGGAACCCCGCGTCCTGGCCCCCGCGGATCAGCTGGAACACCTGCGCGCTGAATTCGATCTCGCGGATCCCGCCGCGCCCGAGCTTGATGTCGTCGGCCTTGTCCGGCCGCATCGACGCGCGGCGCGCTGCCTCCTGGCGGATCTGCTGGTGCAGCGAGCGGATCGCGCCGATCACGCCGAAATCGAGGTAGCGCCGGTAGACGAACGGCTTGACGATCGCGTCGAGCTGCGTGGCGAGCCGCCGGGCCGCATCGCTCTCCCCTTCCGACACGAGCCGGCCCTTGATCCATGCGTAGCGCTCCCACTCGCGCCCCTGCACGTAGAAGTACTCCTCGAGCATCCCGAGGCTGCAGACGAGCGGCCCGGAATCGCCGTTCGGGCGCAGCCGCATGTCGACGCGGAACACGTAGCCGTCGGCCGTTACTTCGGACAGCACGCCGATCAGGCGGCGGCCGAGCCGCGTGAAATATTCCTGCGTCGACAGCGCCGCGCGAGCGCCGCCCGCCGTCTCGCCGTCGTCCTCGTAGACGAAGATCAGGTCGATGTCGGACGACACGTTCAGTTCGCGCCCGCCCAGCTTGCCCATCCCGACCACGCCGAGCACGACGCGCTGGCCGTCCGCGCCGCGCGGCTCGCCGTACAGCGCGTCGAGCTCGGCCGACAGCAGCGCGAGCGCGCGCTGCACGGCCACCTCGGCGAGATCGGTCATCGCGCCCGTGACCTCGGCCACGTCGGCCAGCCCGCGCAGGTCGCGCTCGGCGACCGCGCCGAACACCTCGGCGCGCAGCTGGCGGAGCGCCTTCTTGAACTGGTCCTCGGTGGGCGCGGCCGCCCCGGCGGGCGCCGCGAGCAGCTCGTCGAGCCGCGTTTCGAGCTGCGCGCGGGACACGGGCGCGGCCGCCCACGCGGCGATCCGGCCGGCGAGCGCGGGGCGCGCCGCGACCGCGCGCGCCAGATAGTGGGAATAGGACGTGCTGATCAGGGCTGAAGCGTCGGTCATCGAGATGCGGGCCTTGCGCAAGGATCGGGCGATAAAAAGGAACGTGCACGCGCTGCCGCGCGCGCGGCAGGCGCACGATCGCGCGCCGGGAAGCCCGTGCCGCGCCGCCGCAACGGCCGCCGGCACGGACCCGTGTGATACATTTCAACGTCAGTTCGCAAACTACCACACCGCCGCCCGTCCGCCGCATGTCCGACAGTCAGGAATCCGCCGTAGCAGTGCCCGAAGCGGGACCTCCGAAGCACGATCATCCGGTATTGCGTCGTGTGTTCAAGGTGACGCTGGCAGTCGGGCTCGGCACCTACTTCGTCGCGTCGGGCGCATTCCTCGGGCTGCGCTATGTGCTGCTGCCCCGCATCGACAACTACCGCCCGGACATCGAGCGTTTCGTCTCCGCCAAGCTCCACGCGCAGCTTTCGATCGGCAAGCTTTCCCCCCATTGGTCCGGCATGCAGCCGGGCGTCGAGGTCGCCGGGCTGACGATCCGCGGCCATGACGGCCGGGTCGCGCTGTCGGTGCCGCACGCCACCGCCGCGCTGTCGTGGATGTCGATGTTGCGACTGAAGCCCGCGCTGTCGAGCCTGATCGTCGACCAGCCGGACCTGGTCGTCGAGCGCACCGCGGACGGCGCGCTGTTCATCGCGGGGGTCGGCGTGCCGACCACCCACGGCGGCAACGATACGTTCAGCACCTGGCTCCTCAAGCAGGAGGCGATCGTGCTGCGCGGCGGCACGCTGCGCTGGCGCGACGCGCGGCACGACGCGCCGGAGCTCGCGCTGTCCGGAATCCGGCTCGCGGTGCTCAACGACGGCCGCGTCCACAAGGCGGCGCTGCAGGCGCCCGCGAACGGCACGCTGCTGCGCGGCCCGCTGGATTTCCGCGCGCGCTTCACGCACAAGGCGCTCGGGCCGATCGGCAAGCCGGCGAACTGGACCGGCGACGCGTACCTGTCGACCGGCCCCGTCGACCTGCCGACCCTCGCCCGCTACCTGAACATGCCGTTCACGATGCACGCGGGCCAGATCGACAACGCGATCTGGGCGACCTTCCGCGACGGCCGCCTGCGCTCGGCGGGCGGCAACCTGCGGGGCGCGGACGTCGCGCTGCGCGTGCGGCCGACGCAGCCGCGGCTCGACGTGCCGATCGCCCGCTTCGGCTGGGACATGACGATGGACCCCGGCCACGACTACACGCTGCACCTGTCGCGCTTTCACGCGGAGCTGGGCCAGCCGCCGCTGCCGGACGGCACGCCGCTCGCCCGCTCGCTCGGCATGGCGACGCTCACCGCGCGCTACCGGGTGCCGTCCGCGAGCCAGGGGCAGCTGATCAGCGTGGCCGGCGACCGCGTCGATCTCGGCATCCTCAGCGAATTCATCCGCGGGCTGCCGCTGCCGGCCCACCTGCGCAACGAACTCGTGCGGATCGACCCGCGCGGGATGGTGTCGAACTATCACATCGAGGTCGAGCGCGCGAAGCCGGCAAAGGCCGAGCTCGCCGAAGAAGAGAAGCGCACCGGCGCCGCGCCGGTCGTCCGCTATCGCTTCCTCGGCGACCTGCAAGGCATCAGCTTCGCCGCGCAGGAGCCGCCGCCCGGCCTGTCCGCGCACGGCCATCCGCGCGCCGGCTGGCCCGGGATCGAAAATCTGTGGGGCCGCGTCGACGCGACCGAGGCGGGCGGCGTCGCGCATTTCGACACGGTCAACGCCGCGGTCACGGTGCCCGGCGAGTTCGACGAGCCGCGCCTCACGTTCGACCGGCTGCGCGGCAACGCGAAATGGGTCGTCACGCCGGCGCCGGGCGAGAAGCACGCGCGCGTCGACGTGACGGTGCCCGACCTGCTCGTGTCGAACCCGGACGCCGAGATCGCGGTGTCGGGCAGCTACACGAACCCGGGCCACGGCCGCGGCGCGCTCGACCTGCGCGCCGAGTTCGCACGCGCCGCGGTCGCCCGCATCCCGCGCTACCTGCCGACCGGCATGGCCGAGCACCTGCGCCAGTATCTCGGCCACGCGCTGCAGGCGGGACAGGTCACCAAGGGCGCGTCAATCGTCGCGCGCGGCCCGCTCGAGACCTTCCCGTACGAGCACGACCCGAGCGGCGGCGTGTTCCGCATCGTCGCGCCGTTCACCGGCGGCCAGTTCGAGCCGACGCCGTTCCCGCCGCACAAGCTCGCGAACGGCACGCAGAGCGTATGGCCCGCGCTCACCGGCATCGACGGCGTGTTCGCGCTCGAGCAGAACAAGCTGCGCTTCGACATCGCGCGCGCGTCCTACAAGCAGGTCGCGCTGACGAAGGTCCGCGGCCGGATCGACGACCTCGGCCACCCGCTCACGTCGCCGCTCGTGATCGAAGGCGACGCGCACGGCCCGCTTGCCGACCTGATCGACTATGCGAACAACAGCACGCTCGGGAGCCTGAGCGGCCACGTCGGCGAACGGATCGACGCGCAAGGGCCCGCGACGCTCGCGCTCAAGCTGACGATCCCGCAGCGGATCGCGCACCAGCACACGAACGTCGAAGGCTCGCTCGCGTTCGGCGGCAACACGCTGTCGACCGACGGCGTGCCGCCGCTGTCCGCGCTGCGCGGCAGCGTGCGTTTCACGCAGTCCGGCGCAACGCTCGACAACCTCTCCGCCCGCTTCCTCGGCGGCCCGGTGCGCGCGAACGGCAGCCTGACGTCGCACGGCCCGTACACGGTCGACGTCGACGGCCGGCTCGCGCTCGACGCCGCGCGCGGCCTGAACCTGCACGGCCCCGCGGCCGCACTGCTCGAGCACGTGGTCGGCGACGCGCCGTACCGGATCGCCGTGCGCGGCGCGCCGGGCCGCCTGCCCGACGTCACGGCCCGCTCGGACCTGACGGGCGTCGCGCTGAACTTCCCGGCACCGTTCGCGAAACCCGCGGGCACGCCGATGCCGTTCAGCTTCACGCTGCAGCAGGCGGCGCCGCCGACTGACGCGCGGCGCCTCGAGCGCGCCGACCTGACGCTCGGCCCGATCGCCGCGACCTACGTGCTCGACGCGACGCCCGGCCAGCCGCTGCGCGCGGTGCGCGGCGCGATGGGGATCCACCGGATGCCCGACGTGCCGCAGGAAGGCGTGAGCGCGGCCGTCGACGTCGGCGAGCTGGACGCCGACGCGTGGCTCGCGCTCGCGCACACGCTGCGCGGCCCGCAGCGCGCAGCGGAGCCGCAGGCGGCCGAGCGCATCGATCTCGCGAGCTTCGCGCCGAAGCGCTTCGCGTTCCATTTCGGCACGCTGAAGCTGCTCAAGCGCAACTGGGAAAACGTGATCGTCGGCGCGTCGCACGTCGACGAGCTGTGGCAGGCGAACATCGCGTCGAACCAGGTTTCCGGCTACCTGTCGTGGGCGCCGGGCGGCGGCAACAACGGCGCGGGCGTGCTGAACGCGCGGCTCGCGAAGCTCGTGATTCCGCAAAGCGCCGAGCAGGACCTCGTCGGCCGCGCAATGAACCTGCCGACGCCGGCCGACCGCGCGATCCCGTCGATCGACCTGGTCGTCGACCAGGTCGTCGAGCGCGGCCACGACATCGGCCGGCTGGTCGTCAATGCGCGCAACGTCGAGGAAGACGGCGTGCCGGTCTGGCAGCTCGACAAGCTGGAGCTGTCGAACCCGGCGGCGAAGCTCACCGCGACCGGCAACTGGCGCACGTCGCGCCGGGCGCTCGCGCGCGGCGTCGACGAAGCCGACGCGCCGCGCCGCACGGTGTTCGACTTCAAGCTCGACATCGGCAATGCCGGCGCGCTGCTCGACCGCGTCGGCCTGCCCCGCACCGTCGGGGACGGCCACGGCACGCTGACCGGCAAGGTCGGCTGGCGCGGCGGGCCGACGGCGCTCGACTACCCGTCGCTCAACGGCCATCTCGCGCTCGACCTCGAGCACGGCGAGATCCTGAAGGTCGATCCGGGCGCGGCGAAGCTGCTCGGCGTGCTGAGCCTGCAGAGCCTCGCGCGCTTCCTGACGCTCAATTTCCGCGAGGTCGTCGGCAAGGGGCTGCCGTTCGAGAAGATCACCGGCACCGGGCAGATCACCAACGGCATCGCGCGCACCGACGATTTCGAGATGACGACGTCGCCCGCGAAGGTCACGCTGAAGGGCTCGGTCGACCTCGGCGCGGAAACGCAGGACCTGCGCGCGCACGTCGCGCCGAAGATCGGCGCCGGCACGGCGGCGATCGCGGCCGCGATCATCAACCCGCTGCTCGGCGTCGGCGTGCTGGCCGCGAACTACGCGCTGTCGGAGACGCTGTCGCGCGCGTTCGCGATCGACTACGCGATCAACGGCTCGTGGGCGCATCCGCACATCGAGCGGGTGCGGGGCGATCAGGGTAAGATGAATCACGACGCGGCCGGCACGTCGCCCCCCTGAGCCCACGGGCCGCACCCCATTTATGACGCAACCCATCCCGCGATGACCGACCCCGCCCTTTCCGCCACACCCGTCCGGGTTGCCGCGCTGCAGATGGTGAGCACGCCGGACGTCGCGCGCAATCTCGCCGAGGCGCGCCGCCTGATCGCGGAGGCGGCCGGCGAAGGCGCGCAGCTCGTGCTGCTGCCCGAGTATTTCTGCTTCATGGGGCATCAGGACACCGACAAGCTCGCGCTCGCCGAGACCTACCGCGATGGCCCGATCCAGCAGTTCCTCGCCGACGCCGCGCGCCGCCACGGCATCTGGGTGATCGGCGGCACGCTGCCGCTGAAGGCGCCGGAGGCGAGCCGCGTGCTGAACACGACGCTCGTGTTCGATCCGTCCGGAACCGAGGCGGCCCGCTACGACAAGATCCACCTGTTCAACTTCGAGAAGGGCGCCGAGTCGTTCGACGAGGCGCGCACGATCCGCCCGGGCGACACGGTCGTCACGTTCGACGCGCCGTTCGGCCGCGTCGGGCTGTCGGTCTGTTACGATCTGCGCTTTCCGGAGCTGTACCGCAAGATGGGCGACTGCGCGCTGGTCGTCGTGCCGTCGGCGTTCACCTACACCACCGGCCGCGCGCACTGGGAAACGCTGCTGCGCGCGCGGGCGGTCGAGAACCAGTGCTACGTGCTCGCGGCCGCGCAGGGCGGCAGGCACGAGAGCGGCCGGCGCACCTGGGGCCACAGCATGCTGGTCGACCCATGGGGCGAAATCGTCCGGGTGCGCGACGAAGGCGCGAGCGTCGTGATCGGCACGCTCGACCCGCAACGCATCGCGGACGTGCGCCAAAGCCTGCCCGCGTGGCGGCACCGCGTGCTCGGCTGACGCCGCCCTCACCGGCCTGCCCCCTTGAAACCCCGGCCCGCGCGAACCATCTGCCCCCTATCCGCACCCGATAAGCACCCGACACTTTTTTGAGAAACCCCGATACCCGCATGAACATCATCGAACCCGGCATCCGCAACCTGGCGCTGGCGAAGGACATCCTGCTCACGCCCTACGGCCTCGACGAGAGCCTCCTGACGCGCACGATCGCCGACATCTTCACGCATCGCGTCGACTACGCGGACCTGTACTTCCAGGCGACCCGCAGCGAAGCGTGGAGCCTCGAGGAAGGCATCGTCAAATCGGGCAGCTTCAGCATCGACCAAGGCGTCGGCGTGCGCGCGGTCGCGGGCGACCGCACCGCGTTCGCGTATTCCGACGACCTGTCGCCCGAGGCGATCGCCCAGGCGGCCGCGGCCACCAAGGCGATTGCGGCCGCGGGCGGCGGCCGGCAGAAGGTCAAGGCGGCCACGTCGCTGAAGGGCATCTCGGGCCGCGACCTGTACCTGCCGTCCGACCCGCTCACGTCGCTCGACGCCACGGCCAAGGTCAAGCTGCTCGAGCGCATCGAGCAGATGGCGCGCGGCCGCGACCCGCGCATCACGCAGGTGATGGCGGGCCTCGCGGGCGAATACGACGTCGTGCTCGTCGCGCGCAGCGACGGCGCGCTCGCGGCGGACATCCGCCCGCTGGTGCGCGTGTCGGTGACGGTGATCGCCGAGCAGAACGGCCGCCGCGAGATCGGCACCGGCGGCGGCGGCGGCCGCTTCGACTACGGCTACTTCACCGACGACGTGCTGTCGCGCTACGTCGACGACGCGGTGCACGCGGCGCTCGTGAACCTCGATGCGCGCCCGGCGCCGGCCGGCGCGATGACGGTCGTGCTCGGGCCGGGCTGGCCGGGCGTGCTGCTGCACGAGGCGATCGGCCACGGTCTCGAGGGCGACTTCAACCGCAAGGGTTCGTCGGCGTTCGCTGGCCGGATCGGCGAGCAGGTCGCCGCAAAGGGCGTGACCGTCGTCGACGACGGCACGCTGCCGAACCGCCGCGGATCGCTCAACATCGACGACGAAGGCAACCCGACGCAGTGCACGACGCTGATCGAGGACGGCATCCTGAAGGGCTATATCCAGGACACGCTGAACGCGCGCCTGATGAAGATGCCCGTCACTGGCAACGCGCGGCGCGAGTCGTATGCGGCGCTGCCGATGCCGCGCATGACCAACACCTACATGCTGAACGGCGACAAGGACCCGCAGGAAATCATCGCGTCGGTGAAGAACGGCCTGTACGCGGTGAACTTCGGCGGCGGCCAGGTCGACATCACGAACGGCAAGTTCGTGTTCTCGGCGTCCGAGGCTTACATGATCGAGAACGGCAAGGTCACGTACCCGGTCAAGGGCGCGACGCTGATCGGCAGCGGCCCGGAGTCGCTTAAGTACGTGAGCATGATCGGCAACGACATGTCGCTCGACACCGGCGTCGGCGTGTGCGGCAAGGAAGGCCAGAGCGTGCCGGTCGGCGTCGGCCAGCCGACCCTCCGGATCGACAAGATGACGGTCGGCGGCACGGCATAACCGCATCGCCGCGCAGACATTCCGCGCATTTTGTGAAAAACGCGCGGAATGTCCGCATTTTCGTCGGACCCCGGTTGCCAGCCGCCCGGCGACCGGGTATAAATTCCGAATCAACTTTTTTGACGCAACGACTTTCCGCCATGTCCGCCAAGTTTTACTTTTACTTTTTTTGGCATCTCAGACCGCTGGCGGATCGAGAGGGTTGATGGCGCGTAAAGCGCAACCAAAATTCCCGAAAAACCGCCGGCGAACCCGGCGGTTTTTTTTCGCCCTTCGCCTGCCGAAACGACTGAATTGCCCGAACTGATGAATTTGCCGCACGCGCACTGACCGAACGGCTAGCCCTATCAAGGAGAAACAGCATGCCCCCGCACAATACCGACGATGTCCGCATTCGTGAACTCAAGGAGCTGACGCCGCCCGCCCACCTGATCCGCGAGTTCGCGTGCTCCGAAACCGCGTCCGAGCTGATCTACAACTCGCGGCAGTCGATGCACCGGATCCTGCACGGGATGGACGACCGGCTGATCGTCGTGATCGGGCCGTGCTCGATCCACGACACGAAGGCGGCGCTGGAGTACGCGGGGCGGCTGGTGAAGGAGCGCGAGCGCTTCAGGAACGAGCTGGAAATCGTGATGCGCGTGTACTTCGAGAAGCCGCGCACGACGGTCGGCTGGAAGGGGCTCATCAACGATCCGCACCTCGACAACAGCTTCAAGATCAACGAAGGACTGCGCACCGCGCGCGAGCTGCTGCTGCACATCAACGAGATGGGGCTGCCGGCCGCGACCGAATACCTCGACATGATCAGCCCGCAGTACATTGCGGACCTGATCTCGTGGGGCGCGATCGGCGCGCGCACGACCGAATCGCAGGTGCACCGCGAACTGGCGTCGGGGCTGTCTTGCCCGGTCGGCTTCAAGAACGGCACCGACGGCAACGTGAAAATCGCGGTCGACGCGATCAAGGCCGCGTCGCAGCCGCACCATTTCCTGTCGGTGACGAAGGGCGGCCACTCGGCGATCGTGTCGACGGCCGGCAATGAGGATTGCCACGTGATCCTGCGCGGCGGCAAGACGCCGAACTACGACGCGGAAAGCGTGAACGCCGCGTGCGCGGACATCGGCAAGGCCGGCCTCGCCGCGCGCCTGATGATCGACGCGAGCCACGCGAACAGCTCGAAGAAGCACGAGAACCAGATTCCGGTGTGCGCGGACATCGGCCACCAGATCGCGGCGGGCGACGAGCGCATCGTCGGCGTGATGGTCGAGTCGCACCTCGTCGAAGGCCGCCAGGACCTGAAGGAAGGCTGCCCGCTGACCTACGGCCAGAGCATCACCGATGCGTGCATCGCCTGGGAGGACAGCGTCAAGGTGCTCGAAGGCCTCGCGGAATCCGTCAAGGCGCGGCGCGTCGCGCGCGGCAGCGGGAACTGATCCCGGGCGGCGCCCGCCGCCCGCTCGCTCGCTGCGAAAAAAAGCCCGGCACAGGCCGGGCTTTTTCCGTTCTTTGGGGGAGAAACTTCAATGCATCACTCGAGCGCGCCCGAGCCGAAAATCTCGGTATTCACGCGTTCCGGCGCGATGCCCAGCGCGACGAGCGCATCGCGTTGCGCCTTCATGAACGCGATCGGGCCGCAGATGTAATAGTCGGCGTCCGGCACCAGCGCATATTGCTTCACGCGCTCCGGCGTCAGCCGCCCTTCGAGATCGTGATCGACGCCCGCGCGGTCGTTCGGCCCGACCAGTTCGTACAGCACGGTCCGCTTGACGTTCGCGTGCTCGCGCACCGTGTCGTTGAGCCAGTCGCGGAACGCGTGCACCGCGCCCGAACGGCATGCATGGATGAAGCGCACTTCGCGCGGGCTGCCTTCCGCGACCAGCGTCGACGCCATCGACACCATCGGCGTCAGGCCGACGCCGCCGGAGATCAGCACGACCGGCGTCTGCACGTCGCGCTTCAGCGAGAACTCGCCCATCGGCGCGGTCACCTCGACGATCGCGCCCTCCTCGACGCCGTCGTGCATCAGCGTCGACACCTTGCCCGCCGGGATCGCCTCGGCCTGGCCCGCTTCGCGCTTCACCGAAATGCGCAGCCACTTGCCGTGCGGCGCGTCGGACAGGCTGTACTGACGCGGCTGATCGACGCCCAGGTCGCCGACGAAGCGCTTCACCGTCACGTACTGGCCGGGCTCGAACTTCGGCGCCTGACCGCCGTCGGCCGGCGTCAGGTAGAACGACGTGATCTCGTCGCTCTCGCGCACCTTGCGCGCGACCTTGAACGGACGGAAGCCGCTCCACGCCGCGCCCGCATACAGGTCCGCCTCGGCGCCGATCAGGATCTGCGCGAGCTGGCCGTACGCGACGCGCCACGCTTCGAGCGTGTCCGCATCGACCGCGTCGCCGAGCACTTCGACGATCGACGCGAGCAGGTTCTCGCCGACGATCGGGTAATGCTCGGGACGGATGTTCAGGCTCGCATGCTTGTGCGCGATGTGCGACACCGCACCACCCAGCGCCCCCAGATTGTCGATGTTCGCCGCATACGCGTAGACCGCCTTCGCGAGCGTCTCGGGCTGGCTGCCGGTCTTCTGGTGCGTCTGGTTGAACAGGTTCTTCAGCTCGGGGTGACGCGCGAACATGCGCCCGTAGAAATGCTTCGTGATCGTCGCGCCGTGCACGGCAAGGACGGGGGCAGTGGCTTTCACTCGGGCCATCTGGTCGGCGGTGATGTGGGTCATGTTCGTTCTCCGTTAAACATGCCTATACGATACATCTTTAAAATCTCGCGCCGGCTTGGACAAATTGTCGCAGCGCATTAATTGGGGTCCGGATGTCCGGGCCCCGCGCCCTTCACGTCGCCCGGCCGCGCTCCCACAGCACGTCCGCGCCGCCGTCCGCGCGGTTCAGCACGCGCGCCAGCACGAACAGCAGGTCAGACAGCCGGTTCACGTACCGGCGCGGCGTCTCCTGCAGCGTTTCGACGCGGCCGAGCGCGACGATCGCGCGCTCCGCACGCCGGCACACGGTCCGGCACACGTGCGCGAGCGCTGCCCCGCGCGAACCGCCGGGCAGGATGAACTCCTTAAGCGGCGGCAGCGTCGCGTTGTAGTCGGCGAGCCACTGGTCGAGGCGCGCGAGATGCGCTTCGCCGAGCACCGTGTGGCCCGGGATGCACAGCTCGCCGCCCAGGTCGAACAGGTCATGCTGGATCGTGACGAGCGCCGCGCGCACGTCGTCGGGCAGCGTTTCGGCGAGCAGCACACCGATGGTCGAATTCAGTTCGTCGACGTCGCCGATCGCGGCGATCCGCACGTCGTCCTTGCCAACGCGCCGTCCGTCTCCCAGGCCGGTGGTGCCGTCGTCGCCGGTGCGCGTGGCGATCTTGCTCAAGCGGTTGCCCATGCGAAGTCCTTTCGTGCTCGGCCGCGGCGCGGCCCGGGTTGCATTGCAAGCCGATTATCGCAGCCCGCCGCTCGGCTCGCAGCAAGTGTTCCAGCGTAGAATGAAAGCAAACCGCCCCGCCGCGGTACCGCCCGGCAAGCTGTCGGACCTTGCACGGGACCAGGCGCAAAACGCGGGATCGGAGTCGGTGCCGAGGCGCTCGCCGCGTTGCATGGGACCGCACCCGGTGCCGCAGCGCCCATGCTGATCGAGAGGAGACTTGCGTGAATCACCCCGCCCCGCCGGCCCCACCGACCGGAACGCGCCGCCCCCTGCCCCCCGCCTTGCTCGATACGCTGCGCGCCGCGTTCGGCGAACGCGTGTCGACGGCCGACGCGGTGCGCGCGCATCACGGCCGCGACGAATCGCCGTTCGACCCGCAGTTGCCCGACGCGGTCGTGTTCGCGCACAGCGCCGACGACGTCCGGCAGGTCGTCGCGCTCTGCGCGCTCTACGGCGTGCCGCTGATCCCGTACGGCGCGGGCTCGTCGCTCGAAGGCCACCTGCTCGCGGTGCGCGGCGGCGTGTCGCTCGACCTGTCCGAAATGAACCGCGTGCTGTCGATCAACGCGGAAGACCTGACCGTGACCGTCGAGCCCGGCATCACGCGCAAGGCGCTCAATGAGGCGCTGCGCGACACGGGCCTGTTCTTCCCGATCGATCCCGGCGCCGACGCCAGCATCGGCGGCATGACCGCGACCCGCGCGTCCGGCACCAACGCCGTGCGCTACGGCACGATGCGCGAGAACGTGCTCGGCCTGACCGCGGTGCTCGCCGACGGCCGCGTCGTGAAGACCGGCTCGCGCGCGCGCAAGTCGTCGGCCGGCTACGACCTCACGCGCCTGTTCGTCGGCTCCGAAGGCACGCTCGGCGTGATCACCGAAATCACGCTGCGCCTGCATCCGCTGCCGGAAGCCGTATCGGCCGCGACCTGCACGTTCCCGTCGATGGGCGACGCGGTGCGCACCGTGATCGAGACGATCCAGATCGGCGTGCCGATCGCCCGCGTCGAATTCGTCGATGCGCTCGCCATCCGCTCGATCAACCGCCATTCGAACCTGACGCTCGCCGAGGCGCCGACGCTGTTCTTCGAATTCCACGGCACCGAGGCCGGCGTCAAGGAACAGGCCGAACTGGTCGAAGCGCTCGCCGGCCAGAACCACGGCCAGGGCTTCGAATGGGCGACCCGGCCCGAAGACCGCAGCCGGCTCTGGGCCGCGCGGCACAACGCGTTCTTCGCGATGCTGCAGCTGAAGCCCGGCTGCCGCGCGGTGACGACCGACGTCTGCGTGCCGATCTCGCAGCTCGCCGCGTGCGTCGAGGAAACCGAGACCGACCTGCGCGCGTCGTCGCTGCCGTGCCCGATCGTCGGCCATGTCGGCGACGGCAATTTCCACGTCGCTATCCTGATCGATCCCGACCGCCCCGAGGAGCTGGACGAAGCGGAGCGCATCAATGACCGGATCGTCGAGCGGGCGCTGCGCATGGGCGGCACCTGCACGGGCGAGCACGGCGTCGGCCTGCACAAGATGCGCTTCCTGCCGAAGGAGCACGGCGACGACGCGATCGACGCGATGCGCGCGATCAAGCTCGCGCTCGACCCGCGCAACCTGATGAACCCCGGCAAAATCTTCACGTGCTAGGTCCGACCACGCAGGAGCCCCCATGAACGCACCCGAACTGTCGGCCGAAATGCGCGCGCAGCGCCAGCGCGAAGTCGTGCAGGCGCTGATGGCCGTGCTGCCGACGCATTGCCTGCTGTATCGCGAAGAAGACACCGCGCCATACGAATGCGACGGCCTGTCCGCGTACCGGCGCCTGCCGCTCGCGGTCGCGCTGCCCGAGACGGAATCGCAGGTGCAGCGCATCGTGCAGATCTGCCGGCGCATGGAAGTGCCGATCGTGCCGCGCGGCGCGGGCACGAGCCTGTCGGGCGGCGCGCTGCCGATCGCGCTCGGCGTCGTGCTGTCGCTCGCGCGCTTCACGCGCATCGTCGAGGTCGACCCGTACGCGCGCACCGCGACCGTCCAGCCCGGCGTGCGCAATCTCGCGATCTCCGAGGCGGCCGCGCCATACGGCCTCTATTACGCGCCCGACCCGTCGTCGCAGATCGCCTGCACGATCGGCGGCAACGTCGCGGAGAATTCCGGCGGCGTGCACTGCCTGAAGTACGGCCTGACCGTGCACAACGTGATGCGCGTGCGCGCGGTGACGATCGACGGCGAGATCGTCGAATTCGGCTCGCTCGCGCTCGACACGCCGGGCCTCGACCTGCTCGCGGTGACGATCGGCAGCGAGGGCATGTTCGCGATCATCACCGAAGTCACGGTGAGGCTGATCCCGAAGCCGCAGACCGCGCAGCTCGTGATGGCGAGCTTCGACAACGTGATCAAGGGCGGCGAGGCGGTCGCGGCGATCATCGCGTCGGGGATCATCCCGGCCGGCCTCGAAATGATGGACAGGCCGGCGACGCAGGCGGTCGAGACGTTCACGCATGCGGGCTACGACCTCGACGCGAAGGCGATCCTGCTGTGCGAATCGGACGGCACGCCCGAGGAAGTCGCCGAGGAGATCGTCCGGATGACGGCGGTGCTGCGCGAGCACGGCGCGACGCGCATCCAGGTGTCGCGCAATGAAAGCGAGCGGCTGCGCTACTGGTCCGGCCGCAAGAACGCGTTTCCGGCCGCCGGGCGGATTTCCCCCGACTATTACTGCATGGACGGCACCGTGCCGCGCCGCGCGATCGGGCCGCTGCTCGCCCGCATCGAGCAGCTGGAGGCGCGCTACGGGCTGCGCTGCATCAACGTGTTCCATGCGGGCGACGGCAACATGCATCCGCTGATCCTGTACAACGCGAACGACCCGGACGAGCTGCACCGCGCCGAGCTGTTCGGCGCGGACATCCTCGAGTGCTGCGTCGAATTCGGCGGCACCGTGACGGGCGAGCACGGTGTCGGTGTCGAGAAGCTCAATTCGATGTGCGTGCAGTTTTCGCCGCAGGAGCGCGATGCGTTCTTCGCGGTGAAGCGCGCGTTCGATCCGCCGGGGCTGCTCAATCCCGACAAGGGCATTCCGACCCGCGCGCGCTGTGCCGAATACGGCCGCCAGCACATCCGCGGCGGACTGCTGCCGCACCCCGACCTGCCGCGCTTCTGAGCCGCCGACGCGGCACACGCGCTGCCGCCTGAGCCGGACCGGTCCGGTTCCGGCGGCGCGGCCGCGCGCCGCCGGAACCCGGCTTAGGGATAGTCGCGATGTGCATTCGCGCGACCCCGGTACAATCGACCGGACAACGACACGAGACGAGACGACAACCGATCATGGAAGAGGACGACATCGTCGCCGGATGGGCCGAGCGCGTTCGCGCGGCCAGCGCCGACGGCCGGCCGCTGCGCCTGCGCGGCGGCGGCACCAAGGACTGGTACGGCCAGGCGCTCGAGGGCGAGATACTCGACACGCGCGCGTTTCAAGGCATCGTGTCGTACGACCCGGCCGAACTCGTCGTCACGGTCCGCGCGGGCACCCCGCTCGCGCAGCTCGAAGCCGTCCTCGGCGAGCGTGGCCAGATGCTGCCGTTCGAGCCGCCGCATTTCGGCCGCGCGGCCAC
This sequence comes from Burkholderia ubonensis subsp. mesacidophila, assembly GCF_002097715.1. NCBI lineage: Bacteria > Pseudomonadati > Pseudomonadota > Betaproteobacteria > Burkholderiales > Burkholderiaceae > Burkholderia > Burkholderia ubonensis. Next base: position 777,797 of record NZ_CP020737.1, on the reverse strand, counting down.
GGTCGGCGGCTGCGTCGCGGCGGGGCTCGCCGGCCCGCGGCGCGCGACCTGCGGCGCGCCGCGCGACTTCGTGCTGGGCGTCGAACTGATGAACGGCCGCGGCGAAGTGCTGCGCTTCGGCGGCCAGGTCGTGAAGAACGTCGCCGGCTACGACGTGGCGCGGCTGATGGCCGGCTCGCTCGGCACGCTCGGGCTGATGCTCGAGCTGTCGATCAAGGTGCTGCCGGTGCCGGTCGCCGAAATCACCCTGAAGTTCGAGATGAGCGCGACCGATGCGGTGCGCAAGCTCAACGAATGGGGCGGCCACCCGCTGCCCGTCAGCGCGAGCGCATGGCGCAACGGCACCCTCGTGCTGCGCCTGTCCGGCGCCGAGGCCGCGGTGAAGGCCGCGAAGACGCTGCTCGGCGGCGAAGTCGTCGACGCGGTCGAGGCCGAGCGCTTCTGGGCCGGCCTGCGCGAACACACCGATTCGTTCTTCCACGGCATTCCGCCGGGCTTCGCGCTGTGGCGCCTGTCGCTGCCGAGCATCACCGAGCCGATGCATCTGCCGGGCACGCAACTGATGGAATGGGGCGGCGCGCAGCGCTGGTGGATCACCGACGCCGATGCGCAGACCGTCCGCATGAGCGCGAAACAGGCGGGCGGCCATGCAACGCTGTTCCGCGCGGGCGAAGCGTACGACCGCAGCGCCGGCGTGTTCACGCCGCTGGCCGCGCCGCTGATGAAAATCCACCGCGGGCTGAAGGCGGCGTTCGATCCGGCGCGCATCTTCAACCGCGGCCGGCTCTACCCCGATCTTTAGGGTCTGTTTACATATGGAACGCACATGCGAATGCCCGAAATCGCTCGTCCCCCAAGGGGACTTCCTTCGGGGCGTATGGCAAGAAGTGAGGAGCGCCCCGTTTGGCCGCGCCAGACAAGCGACGAGCGACGCCGCCATACGGGCGATTTCGGGCATTCCCATGACATGAATTTTTTAATTTGGGGTTGCCACGAGAACGGCCGCTCGCCGCGTTGCGCTCCTTGGCGATACGTCGGTATTCGCGGCGTCGCGCGCCTCGCGAGCGGCCGTTCTCGTGGCAACGCATGTGCGTTCCATATGTAAACAGACCCTAAAAGCTCGATGCAGACGAACCTCGCCGATTTCATCCGCAATACGCCCGACGGCGACGAAGCCGACGCGATCCTGCGCAAGTGCGTGCATTGCGGGTTTTGCACCGCGACCTGCCCGACCTACCAGCTGCTCGGCGACGAGCTCGACGGCCCGCGCGGGCGCATCTACCTGATCAAGCAGATGGTCGAAGGCGCGCCCGTAACGCGCAGCACGCAGCAGCACCTCGACCGCTGCCTCACGTGCCGCAGCTGCGAGACGACCTGCCCGTCCGGCGTCCAGTACGGCCGCCTCGTCGAGATCGGCCGCAAGCACGTCGAGGCGCAGGTGCGGCGCCCGCTGTCGCAGCGGCTCGTGCGCCGCGCGCTCGCGAGCTTCGTGCCGAACAGCGCGCTGTTCTCGCCGGTGATGCGGCTCGGCCAGCATGTGCGGCCGCTGCTGCCGAAGCGCCTGCGCGACAAGGTGCCGCCGCGCACGAAACTGCTCGAATGGCCGAACCGCACCCATCCCCGCAAGATGCTGATGCTGGCCGGCTGCGTGCAGCCGTCGATGCTGCCGAACATCAACATCGCGACCGCGCGCGTGCTCGACGCGCTCGGCGTCGAGACCATCGTCGCGCCGGAAGCCGGCTGCTGCGGCGCGATCCGGCTGCACCTGAACTATCACGACGAGGCGCTCGACGACGCGCGCCGCAACATCGACGCGTGGTGGCCCTATGTCGAACAGGGCGTCGAGGCGATCGTGATGAACGCGTCCGGCTGCGGCGCGACGGTGCTCGAATATGCGCACCTGCTGCGCGACGACCCGGCGTACGCGGAGAAGGCGCAGCGCATCGTCGCGCTGACGCGCGACGTGTCCGACGTGCTGCTCGCATTCGAGGCCGAGCTCGCGACGCTCGCGCGGCGCCGTTCGATCCACACCGTCGCCTACCACCCGCCGTGCACGCTGCAGCACGGCCAGCAGTCGCGCGGCAAGGTCGAGCGGCTGCTCGAGACGCTCGGCATCGACGTGCGCCTGCCCGCCGACAGCCACCTGTGCTGCGGCTCGGCCGGCACCTATTCGCTGACGCAGCCGTCGCTGTCGTACAAGCTGCGCAAGCAGAAGCTCGCGAAGCTGCAGGCGCTCGAGCCGCAGATGATCGTCTCGGCGAACGTCGGCTGCATCGCGCACCTGCAAAGCGGCACGCCGATTCCGGTCGCGCACTGGGTCCAGCTGGTCGAGCACCTGCTGTACGGCTAACGGGCACTGCGTCCGTATAATGATGCGCAACGAAGCGCCGCGCGCCGGCGGCGCGACCGCTCCAGTGCCTGCTCTCGCGCCCGTCATGTCCGATCTCGCCGTCCAACTCGAATCCGTCCACCGCCGCATCGCCGACGCCGCCCGCGCGGCCGGGCGCGACCCCGCCGCCGTCACGCTGCTCGCCGTCTCGAAGACATTTCCCGCCGACGCGGTGCGCGCCGCGCACGCAGCCGGCCAGCGCGCATTCGGCGAGAACTACGTGCAGGAATCCATCGACAAGATCGACGCGCTCGCCGATCTGCGCGCGGCACTCGAATGGCATTTCATCGGGCCGCTGCAATCGAACAAGACGCGCCCCGTCGCCGAGCGCTTCGACTGGGTGCATTCGATCGACCGGCTGAAGATCGCGCAGCGGCTCGCCGAGCAGCGACCCGCGCACCTGCCGCCGCTCAACGTATGCGTGCAGGTGAACATCAGCGGCGAGGCGTCGAAGAGCGGCGTCGCGCCGGCCGACGTTGCCGAGGTCGCGCACGCGGTGGCCGCGCTGCCGTCGCTGCGGCTGCGCGGCCTGATGGCGATTCCCGAACCCGCGGGCGACGCCGACGCGCTGCGCGCGCCGCATCGCGCGCTGCGGGCGTTGTTCGACGCGCTGCGCGCGGACGGGCTGCCGCTCGACACGCTGTCGATGGGCATGTCCGCCGATCTCGAGGCGGCCGTGCTCGAAGGCGCGACGATCGTGCGGGTCGGCACCGCGATCTTCGGCGCGCGCGACTATTCCCATTGATCCACTCCTTATTCCCGACATCATGAAGATTGCATTCATCGGCGGCGGCAACATGGCCGCGGCATTGATCGGCGGCCTCGCCAAGCGCGGCGTCGGCACGGACGGCCTGTACGCGATCGACGTCAACGAAGACGTCCGCGCGCGCATCGCGCAGCAATTCGGCATCCGCACCGGCGCGGCGATCGACGCGACGCTCGCGGACTACGACGCGATCGTGCTCGCGGTGAAACCGCAAGTGCTGAAGGACGTCGCGCAGGCGCTCGCGCCGCATCTGAAATCGCAACTCGTGGTCAGCATCGCGGCCGGCATCCGCGCGACGGACCTGTCGCGCTGGCTCGGCGATTACGCACGCGTCGTACGCACGATGCCGAACACGCCGGCGCTCGTCGGGATGGGCGTGACGGGGCTCGCCGCGCTGCCGGGCGTCGATGCGGCGGGCCGCGAGCTGGCGTCGAACGTGCTCGGCGCGGTCGGCGAGATCGTCTGGTTCGACGACGAGTCGCAGCTCGACGCGGTCACCGCGATCGCGGGCAGCGGCCCCGCGTACGTGTTTTATTTCATCGAAGCGCTGCAGGAAGCGGCGCGCCGCCTCGGGATGAACGACGAACAGGGCCGCGCGCTCGCGGTCGCGACGTTCACGGGCGCCGCGCAGCTCGCCGCGCAATCCGGCGAGCCGGCCGGCGTGCTGCGCGAGCGCGTGACGTCGAAGGGCGGCACGACGGCGGCCGCGCTCGCGTCGTTCGACGCGCAAGGCGTCAAGGAAGCGATCGTGCGCGGCGCGCTCGCGGCCGAGGCGCGCGCGAAGGAAATGGGCGACGAGCTCGGGCGCGCTTAAGCGGCATAGGCGGAACGTGCGGGACGGCTACGGCCGGCGACCGCACCCGCTCGACCCTTCGCGCAAACAGAAAAGCGGCCCGTGGGCCGCTTTCTCTTTTCCGGCGCAGGACGCGCCGCCGTCGCCGGCGCTCAGAGCCCGCCCACCGCGTAGTGCGCGGCGATCCCGGCGAACAGCACGCCGCCGAGCCAGTTGTTGTGCCGGAACGCGGCGAAGCACGGCATCCGCTCGCGATCCTTGATCAGCGTGTAGTGATACACCGCGCAGCCGGCCGCCGCCGCCCACCCCGCCCAGTAGACGAGGCCGAAGCCGAGCGTCAGCCCGACCCACACGTAGATGCCGAGCGTGACCGCATAACATGCCATCACCGCCGCGACGTCGAAGCGGCCGAACGTGAGCGCCGACGTGCGGATGCCGATCCTGATGTCGTCGTCGCGATCGACCATCGCGTATTCGGTGTCGTAGGCGACCGACCAGAACACGTTCGCGATCAGCATGACCCACGCGAGCATCGGCACCGTGTCCTGCACGGCCGCGAACGCCATCGGGATGCCGAAGCCGAACGCGATGCCCAGGTACGCCTGCGGAATCGCGAAGAAGCGCTTCATGAACGGATAGGTGCCCGCGACGATCACCGCGACGACCGACAGCTCTTTCGTCAGCGTATTGAGCGGCAGGATCAGCAGGAACGCGACGAGCGCCAGCCCGACCGCGATCGCGATCGCTTCCCACGCCCGGATCTTGCCGGACGTCAGCGGACGGTCGGCCGTGCGCTTCACGTGGCGGTCGAAGTCGCGGTCGGCGTAGTCGTTGATCGCGCAGCCGGCCGAGCGCATCAGCAGCGTGCCGAGCGCGAAGATCACGAGCAGCGACCAGCGCGGCTGGCCGTTCGACGCGATCCACAGCGCGTTGAGCGTCGGCCAGAGCAGCAGCAGGCTACCGATCGGCTTGTCCATCCGGACGAGCCGCAGATACAGGGGAAAGCGGGCGAGCATGGCGGAGCACCGGGAAGATAACCCCGGCATTTTAGAGCCGGGCGGCGCTTCGCGTCATGTTGAGGCGGCCATACGGCGCACGCGGGCTGCCCGAGCGTAGCCCGGGTCGCGATCCGCCCCCTTGCGCGAAACGGACTCGCGCTCAGTTGCCCGCGACGGCGGCAAGATGTTGCAACGCCTGCGCGACCAGCACGGCCGCGCCGCTGCCGGCGATCGCGAAACCGACGAAGCGCCGCAGTACGGCGGCAGGCGCGCGCGTCACCGGCGCGGCGAGCGCGACGCGCATATCCAGCATCAGCTGCGTCATGATCGTGACTCCTTCAGATAAAACAGATCCCTCAGACGGAAACGGCCGGTCTCGCGACCGGCCGTTTCCCCGTTACCCGCTGTCAGTGCGTCAACAGCGATGCGTCGCGATTACGCGAGGTCGAAGCGGTCGAGGTTCATCACCTTGTTCCAGACCGCGACGAAGTCGCGCACGAACTTCTCCTGCGCATCCGCGCTGCCGTAGACCTCGGCCAGCGCCCGCAGCTGCGAGTGCGAGCCGAACACCAGGTCCACGCGCGTGCCGGTCCACTTCACCTTGCCCGTCGCGCGATCGCGCCCTTCGAACACGTCGTTGTCGGCCGAGACCGGCTTCCACTCCGTGCCCATGTCGAGCAGGTTCACGAAGAAGTCGTTGGTCAGCGCCTCCGGCCGGTCCGTGAACACGCCGTGCGCGCTCTGCCCGACGTTCGCGCCCAGCACGCGCAATCCGCCCAGCAGCACCGTCATTTCCGGCGCGGTCAGCGTCAGCAGTTGCGCCTTGTCGACCAGCAGCGCCTCGGCCGGCACCCGGTACTTGCCCTTCAGGTAGTTGCGGAAGCCGTCCGCGTGCGGCTCGAGCACGGCAATCGCCTCGACGTCGGTCTGCTCCTGCGACGCATCCGTGCGGCCCGGCGCGAACGGCACCGTCACCGTCTGGCCCGCGTTCTTCGCCGCCTGCTCGACGCCCGCTGCACCGGCCAGCACGATCAGGTCCGCGAGCGACACCTGCTTGCCGCCCGTCTGCGCGTCGTTGAACGCGCCGCGGATGCCTTCGAGCGTCGCCAGCACCTTCGCCAGCTGCGCGGGTTGGTTCGCTTCCCAGTCCTTCTGCGGCGCGAGGCGAATGCGCGCGCCGTTCGCGCCGCCGCGCTTGTCGGAGCCGCGGAACGTCGACGCCGACGCCCACGCGGTCGACACCAGCTGCGACACGGACAGCCCCGATGCGAGGATCTTGTCCTTCAGCGCCGCAGCGTCGGCGGCATCGATCAGCTCGTGGTCGACGGCCGGCACCGGGTCTTGCCACAGCAGCGCCTCAGCCGGCACTTCCGGGCCGAGATAGCGTGCGCGCGGGCCCATGTCGCGGTGCGTCAGCTTGAACCACGCCCGGGCGAACGCGTCGGCGAACTGGTCCGGGTTCTCGTAGAAGCGCCGCGCGATCTTTTCGTAGGCCGGATCGAAGCGCAGCGACAGGTCGGTCGTCAGCATCGTCGGCAGGTGCTTCTTCGACGGATCGAACGCGTCCGGAATCACCGCGTCGGCGTTCTTCGCAACCCACTGGTGCGCGCCGGCCGGGCTCTTCGTCAGCTCCCATTCGTAGCCGAACAGGTTCTCGAAGAAGTTGTGGCTCCACTGCGTCGGCGTGGTCGTCCACGTGACTTCCAGCCCGCTCGTGATCGCGTCCTTGCCCTTGCCGGTGCCGTAGCTGCTCTTCCAGCCGAGCCCCTGCGCCTCGATGGCCGCGGCTTCCGGCTCGGCGCCGACGTTCGACGCGGGCCCTGCGCCGTGGGTCTTGCCGAACGTATGGCCGCCCGCGATCAGCGCGACGGTTTCCTCGTCGTTCATCGCCATCCGCGCGAAGGTCTCGCGAATGTCGCGCGCCGCGGCGATCGGGTCGGGGTTGCCGTCCGGGCCTTCCGGGTTCACGTAGATCAGGCCCATCTGCACGGCGGCCAGCGGGTTCTCGAGATCACGGTCGCCCGAGTAGCGGCTGTTCGGGCCGCCGCTCAGCTCCAGCCAGATCTTTTCCGCACCCCAGTAGACGTCGTCCGGTTCCCACGTGTCCGCACGGCCGCCCGCGTAGCCGAAGGTCTTGAAGCCCATCGATTCGAGCGCGACGTTGCCGGCCAGGATCATCAGGTCGGCCCACGATATGTTGCGGCCGTACTTCTGCTTGATCGGCCACAGCAGCCGGCGCGCCTTGTCGAGGTTGCCGTTGTCGGGCCAGCTGTTGAGCGGGGCGAAGCGCTGCTGGCCACCGCCCGCGCCGCCGCGGCCGTCGCCCGTGCGATACGTGCCGGCGCTATGCCAAGCCATGCGGATGAACAGGCCGCCGTAGTGGCCGAAGTCGGCCGGCCACCAGTCCTGCGACATCGTCATCAGCGCGTGGAGGTCCTGCTTGAGGGCCGCGAAATCCAGCTGCTTGAACGCTTCGGCATAGTTGAACGCCTCGTCCATCGGGTCGGACACGGACGAATGCCGATGGAGGATATTCAGGTTGAGCTGCTCGGGCCACCAGTCCTTGTTCGACGTGCCGCCGGCTGCGGTGTGATGGAACGGGCACTTGCTTTCAGTCGACATGCGTCTTCTCCTATGATCATCTGCGTCCGCCTGCTCGGCCCGGAAACCGGCACCGTCGGCGGACGGTCACTGCGGGGAAAAACAGGAGACCCTCTCCCGTGTACTGCGTGGTGCCGGGATCGATGCCCGGCCGGCGTGTTCAGCCGCCGTACGTGCGCTCCGCCAGGTAGGCGAACGCAATCGGGCGCAAGCTCCGGATCGCGGCCCTGGCGCGAATGACGACCTTTCCGCGCGACGGGCTGTTCCGCTGCGCGTGCTGCATCACCGAATGCATCATGACACCCTCCGTTGACGCTTGCATTGAACATGCGGGCCAGTGCGCGGCGCCGCTCGATCCATACAGAGAATTTTATACATCGCTATTGATTTTTTGAAATCAATAAATTTCATCTATACGATAGTCAAAAATAAACGGGGCCGCAAGGCCCCGCCCCTGAACCGCGACCACAGGCCGCGCCCGCTCAGTTCATCGTCGCCGGCATGTCGAGCTTCGCGACGCCCGGCAGGTCGCACGCGGCGATCGCCTCGCTGATCGCATCGATCGCGGGCATCCGCGTGAAGCTCTTGCGCCACACGAGCACGACGCGGCGGTCCGGCACCGGCTCGTTGAACGGCACATACGACAGCAGTTCGGCGTCCGGGCCGTTCGCGCGCGGGCCGATCTCGGCGACCGACATCCGCGGCAGCACGGTGATGCCGACGCCGCTCGCGACCATGTGGCGGATCGTTTCGAGCGACGAGCCCTCGAAGGTCTTCTGGATGCCGTCGGCCGTCTGCGAGAAGCGCATCAGTTCCGGGCACACGCCGAGCACGTGATCGCGGAAGCAATGGCCATTGCCGAGCAGCAGCATCGTTTCCTGCTTCAGGTCCTCCGCGTCGATCTGGTGGCGCTTCTCCCATGGATGGCCGGCCGGCAGCGCGACGACGAACGGCTCGTCGTACAGCGGTCGCACCATCAGGCCCGTTTCCGGGAACGGCAGCGCCATGATCGCGGCGTCGATCTCGCCCTGCTTCAGCAGTTCGAGCAGCTTGAGCGTGTAGTTCTCCTGCAGCATCAGCGGCATCTGCGGCACGCGCTGGATCATCTGCTTGACGAGCGTCGGCAGCAGGTACGGTCCGATCGTGTAGATCACGCCAAGACGGAACGGCCCGATGAGCGGGTCCTTGCCCTGCTTCGCGATCTCCTTGATCGCGAAAGTCTGTTCCAGCACGCGCTGGGCCTGCGTGACGATCTGGTCGCCAATCGGCGTGACGCTCACTTCGCTCGCGCCGCGCTCGAAAATCTGTACGTTGAGCTCGTCTTCCAGCTTCTTGATCGCCACCGACAGCGTCGGCTGGCTCACGAAGCACGCTTCGGCCGCGCGGCCGAAATGCCGCTCGCGCGCGACTGCGACGATGTATTTCAGTTCAGTCAGTGTCATTGCGGGTCAATCAAATATATACAGGCGATAGGTTTATTTTATACACCCTGTGGCACCGGTTCGCCAAGTTTCTCCGCAATCTGACGCGCAAAACGGCGCTTTTAAATCCGGCCCTCAATCTGCAATCACGCTTTCAGATACTGCTCGCGCGCGCCGAGCCAGCGCGCGAGATGCTGCGTGACGACGTCCGGGTACGCGGCGATCAGCCGCGCCGCCGCCTCGCGGGCCGGCTCGATCAGCCAGCCGTCGGTCTCGAGGTTCGCGAAGCGCAGCATTGCGGCGCCCGACTGGCGCGCGCCGAGGAATTCCCCCGGCCCGCGGATCTCGAGGTCGCGCCGCGCGATCTCGAAGCCGTCGGTGGTCTCGCGCATCGTCTTCAGCCGCGCGCGGCCCGCGATCGACAGCGGCCCGCTGTACAGCAGCACGCACACCGACGCCGCGGTGCCGCGCCCCACCCGGCCGCGCAGCTGGTGCAGCTGCGCGAGGCCGAAGCGCTCCGCGTGCTCGATCACCATCAGCGATGCGTTCGGCACGTCGACGCCGACCTCGATCACCGTCGTCGCGACGAGCAGCTGCACCTCGTTGCGCGTAAATGCGTCCATCACCGCCGCCTTGTCGGCCGGCGACAGGCGTCCGTGCACGAGCCCGACCTTCAGCTCGGGCAGCGCGGCGACGAGCGTCTCGTAGGTTTCGACGGCCGTCTGCAGCTGCAGCGTCTCGCTTTCCTCGATCAGCGGGCAGACCCAGTAGACCTGGCGGCCCGTCAGCGCGGCCTCGCGCACCCGCGCGATCACCTCTTCGCGCCGCGCGTCGCCGACGAGGCGCGTCAGGATCGGCGTGCGGCCCGGCGGCAATTCGTCGATCGTCGACACCTCGAGATCCGCGTAGTAGGTCATCGCGAGCGTGCGCGGGATCGGCGTCGCCGACATCATCAGCTGGTGCGGCTGGAAGCCCTGCGCGCCGTCCGCGGCGTTGGCGGCCTTCGCGCGCAGCGCAAGGCGCTGCTCGACGCCGAAGCGATGCTGCTCGTCGACGATCACGAGGCCGAGCCGCGCGAACTCGACCGCGTCCTGGATGATCGCGTGCGTGCCGATCACGAGCTGCGCGGTGCCGAGCGCGGCGGCTTCGATCGCCGCGCGCTTGTCCTTCGCCTTCAGGCTGCCCGCGAGCCACGCGACCGATACGCCGAGCGGCTCGAGCCAGCCGCGCAGCTTGCGCGCGTGCTGCTCCGCGAGGATTTCGGTCGGCGCCATCAGCGCGGCCTGGTAGCCGGCGTCGATCGCCTGCGTGGCCGCGAGCGCCGCGACCACGGTCTTGCCGCTGCCGACGTCGCCCTGCAACAGGCGCTGCATCGGGTGCGGCAGCGTCAGGTCGTGCGCGATCTCGTCGACGACGCGCGACTGCGCACCCGTCAGCGTGAACGGCAGCGCCGCGTAGAACCGCGTCGTCAACGCGCCGGCGTCGCCCGCCGCGCGGCGCGGCATCGCGGGCGCGGCACGCGTGCGGCGCTCCTCGTGCGCGCGCTTGAGCGACAGCTGCTGCGCGAGCAGCTCGTCGAACTTGATGCGCGTCCACGCGGGATGCGAGCCGTCCATCAGCGCGGCTTCGTCCGAGTCGACGCCCGGGTGATGCAGGATCCGCACGGCTTCCGTGAGCGACGGCACGCCGAGCGGCTGCAGGTACGCGCGGTCGATCTCGGGCGGCAGCAGTTCGGGCAGCGGCGTGCGCTCGACCGCGTTCTCGATCGCCTTGCGCAGGTACGCCTGCGATACGCCCGCCGTGCTCGGATAGACCGGCGTGAGCACCTGCGGCAGCGGCGCGTGCTCGTCGACGACGCGCACCGCCGGATGCACCATCTCCATCCCGAAGAAGCCGCCGCGCACGTCGCCGCGCACCCGCAGCCGCTGGCCGATGGCCATCTGCTTGACCTGCGAGCCGTAGAAATTCAGGAAGCGCAGCACGAGCTGCGCGCCGTCGTCGTCCTGGATCTTCACGACGAGCTGGCGGCGCGGCCGGTACGCGACCTCGTTGTCGAACACGATGCCTTCCGTCTGCGCGATGCCGCCGGGCAGCAGCTCGTCGATCGGCGTGAGCGTGGTCTCGTCCTCGTAGCGCATCGGCAGGTGCAGCACGAGGTCGATCGAGCGCGTGAGGCCGAGCTTCGCGAGCTTGTCGGCGGTCTTCACCGGCTTGTCGGCCGCGGCCTTCTTGCGCTTGGGTGCGGCCGGCATAGGTGCGGCCGGCATAGGCGCGGCCGGCTCAACCATCTCGCCCTCGACGGCCGTCACGTCGGGCGCGGCGGCCGCCGGCTGCGCGAGCCGGCCGTCCGCGCCACGACGCGGCGCCGCGCGGCGCGACCCCGTGCGGGGCGCGGGCGGCGCGGCCTCGCCCGCGTCGAACGGGTCGGCGGAATCGTCAACGGCGGCGGCGGTGGAACGGCGTGGTGACACAGGCATCGGATCGGCAGAGGGCTTCGCAAGTACAATAGCGGCTTTCACGTCGTCCGAACGAGCGACGCCGGCCAAGCCGCGACCCCGCCATCATAGCGGCTCGCGCGCCCCATTTACGCGTTTTAGCCTTTCGGCAGCGCGCGCCGGCCGCTTCGAACCAGCCCGCATGTTCACGCTTTCCGATTTCGATTTCAATCTGCCGCCCGAGCTGATCGCGCAAACCGCGCTGCCCGACCGCACCGCGAGCCGCCTGCTCGAGGTCGACAACACGGCCGCGCCGGCCCGCCTCGTCGATCGCCGTTTCGCCGAGCTGCCGTCGTGCATCGCGCCCGGCGACCTGCTCGTGTTCAACGACACCAAGGTGCTGAAGGCGCGCTTCTTCGGCCACAAGGCCAGCGGCGGCAAGGTCGAGGTGCTGATCGAGCGCGTGACGGGCACCCACACCGCGCTCGCGCAGATCCGCGCGAGCAAGTCGCCCGGGCCCGGCACGACGCTGACGCTGGCCGACGCGTTCGACGTGACGGTCGGCGAGCGCGTCGAGCCGTTCTTCACGCTGCACTTCCCGGCGCCGTGCCTGACGCTGATCGAGCAGTACGGCCGCCTGCCGCTGCCGCCGTACATCGAGCACGACCCCGACGCGACCGACGAGACGCGCTACCAGACCGTCTACGCGAGCAACCCGGGCGCGGTCGCCGCGCCGACGGCCGGCCTGCACTTCGACGAGCCGCTGCTCGCGAAGCTCGACGCGATGGGCGTCGAGCGCGCGACGCTGACGCTGCACGTCGGCGCGGGCACGTTCCAGCCGGTGCGGGTCGAGAACATCGCCGAGCACAAGATGCACAGCGAGTGGTACGAATTGCCGCAGTCGCTGGTCGACCGGATCGCCGCGACCCGCGCGCGCGGCGGCAACGTGATCGCGGTCGGCACGACGTCGATGCGCGCGCTCGAAGCCGCGGCGCGCGACGCCGCCGCAGCGGGCCGCCCGCTCGCCGCGACGCAGGCCGAGACCGACATCTTCATCACGCCCGGCTACGCGTTTCGCGTGGTCGACCGGCTCGTGACGAACTTCCACCTGCCGAAATCGACGCTGCTGATGCTCGTTTCGGCGTTCGCGGGCGTCGACACGATCCGCGCCGCCTACCAGCACGCGATCGACGAGCGCTACCGCTTCTTCAGCTACGGCGACGCGATGCTGCTCACGCGCCGCGACACGCCGCAGGCAGGCGCGTAAGCCTCGCGCGCGGCCGCAAGCGCAACGCTGTCGGACACCCGCGCAGCGCGCTACAGTAGCGCACCCCCGTTTTTTTACCGCCGCCGGCGTCCCGGCGGCGTCCTCAACATGCGCCGGACTTGCGATCCGGAGTTGGCGCTTTAGCGCATACTCCGGTCCCATGCAAAGCTTTTTCCGGTGGCAAGGAGCACGACACGATGACCGAAGGCCCTTCCCACGATCACGATATGCACGCCGGGCACGCGCACGCGCGCCCCGACAACGGCCTGAAATTCGACTTGCTGACGACCGACGGCCACGCGCGGCGCGGCCGCGTGACGCTCAACCACGGTGTCGTCGAGACGCCGATCTTCATGCCGGTCGGCACCTACGGCACCGTGAAGGCGATCCAGCCGCGCGAGCTGCACGAGATCAAGGCCCAGATCATCCTCGGCAACACGTTCCACCTGTGGCTGCGGCCGGGCCTCGACACGATCGACGCGCACGGCGGCCTGCACGGCTTCATGGGCTGGAACAAGCCGATCCTCACCGATTCGGGCGGCTTCCAGGTGTTCTCGCTCGGCGACCTGCGCAAGATCACCGAGGACGGCGTCACGTTCGCGTCGCCGATCAACGGCGACAAGCTGTTCCTGTCGCCGGAAGTGTCGATGCAGATCCAGAAGGTTCTGAACTCGGACATCGTGATGCAGTTCGACGAGTGCACGCCCTACGCGACCAACGGCGTGCCGACCACGCACAAGGAAGCGGCCGACTCGATGCGGATGTCGCTGCGCTGGGCGAAGCGCTCGCTCGACGAGTTCAACCGGCTCGGCAACCCGAACGCCCTTTTCGGGATCGTCCAGGGCGGGATGTTCGAGGACCTGCGCGACGAATCGCTCGCGGGCCTCGCCGAGCTGGATTTCCACGGCCTCGCGATCGGCGGGCTGTCGGTCGGCGAGCCGAAGGAAGACATGATGCGCGTGCTGCGGCACGTCGGCCCGAAGCTGCCGGCGCACAAGCCGCACTACCTGATGGGCGTCGGCACGCCGGAGGACCTCGTCGACGGCGTCGCCAATGGCATCGACATGTTCGACTGCGTGATGCCGACCCGCAACGCGCGCAACGGGTGGCTGTTCACGCGCTTCGGCGACGTGAAGATCCGCAACGCGACGCACAAGAATTCGCTGAAGCCGCTCGACCCGAGCTGCGCGTGCTACACGTGCCAGAACTTCTCGCGCGGCTACCTGCACCACCTGCACCGGGTCGGCGAGATTCTCGGCGCGCAGCTCAACACGATCCACAACCTGCACTACTACCTGCAGCTGATGAGCGAGATCCGCGAGGCGATCGAGACCCATACGTTCGACGCGTTCCGCCAGCGCTTCGCGGAGGACCGCGCAAGAGGGGTCGACTGACGGGTCGGCGGGCCGCGCGACACGCCGGCGCGGTCCGCCGACTGAGACAAGTACTAAAAGAGTCCGGAAAACTATCGACCCGGACCGGCAAATATTACAATTGCCTTTCTTAACAAGCCACAATGGCGCCGATTACCGCTTTAACAGCTTGATCCCAAAGCGCATTTGCCACGCCGTTGCGGCTTGGGGCCGGTGGTAGAATAACCGGCTTAATTTTCGATCTTCCCTTACGGAGAGACCAACGTGCCGTTTATTTCCAATGCCTTCGCGCAAGGTGCCGCGGGTGGCGCCGAATCGAGCCTGATGAGCTTCCTGCCGCTCATCCTGATGTTTGCCGTGCTCTATTTCATCATGATCCGCCCGCAGATGAAGCGCCAGAAGGAGCACCGCAACATGCTCTCGGCCATGGCCAAGGGCGACGAGGTCGTCACGAGCGGCGGGGTCGTCGGCAAGGTGACGAAGGTCTCGGAAGCCTACATCGGCGTCGAGATCGCCGAAGGCACCGAAATCACCGTGCAGAAGGCCGCTGTCACGACCATTCTGCCGAAGGGCACGATCAAGTCGCTGTAAGCCCTGGTCCGAGCGTCCGGCTCCCCGCGCCGCGCCCGCCCGAGAAGCGGGCCGCCGCGGCGCCGGACGCGACGCTTTCAAGCCAACTACCCCGTTCGGCCCCCTCATGAATCGTTACCCAATCTGGAAATATGTCGTGATGGTCGTGGCGCTCGCCATCGGCTTTCTGTACACATTGCCCAATTTCTTCGGCGAATCGCCGGCGGTGCAGGTGTCGAGCGGCAAGGCCACGGTCAAGCTCGACTCGGCGACGCTGAGCCAGGTCGAAGCCGCGCTGACGACCGCGCAGATCAAGCCGGACGACGTCACCTTCGAGAACACGGCCGCCAACGCGAACATCCGCGTGCGCCTGAAGGACACCGATACGCAGCTGCGCGTGAAGGACCTGCTGCAGAAATCGCTGAACGCCGACCCGAACGATCCGCAGTACGTCGTTGCGCTGAACCTGCAGAGCGCGTCGCCGCGCTGGCTGACCGCACTGCACGCGCTGCCGATGTATCTCGGCCTCGACCTGCGCGGCGGCGTCCACTTCCTGCTGCAGGTCGACATGACGGGCGCGCTGACGAAGAAGCTCGATTCCGACGCGTCCGACGCCCGCACGCTGCTGCGTGACAAGAACATCCGCGACGGTGGCGTGAGCCGCGTCGATCAATCCGTCGTCGTGAACTTCAGCGACCCGCAAACGGCCGAAGACGCCCGCAAGGTGCTCGCGTCGTCGGTCACCGAGCTGCAATGGGCGACCCAGCCCGGCGGCGGCGGCGTCCAGGTGGTCGGCACGTTCACGCCGGCCGTGCAGAAAGCCGTCGAAGACGCGGCGCTCAAGCAGAACCTCACGACGCTCCACAACCGGGTCAACGAGCTCGGCGTGTCGGAGCCGATCCTGCAGCAGCAGGGCAGCGACCGCATCGTCGTCGAGCTGCCGGGCGTGCAGGACACCGCGAAGGCGAAGGACATCATCGGCCGCACCGCGACGCTCGAAGCGCGCCTCGCCGATCCGATCAACACGCACCCGAACCCGAACGACCCCGTGCCGCCGGGCGAGGAGCTGTTCACGCAGGGCAACCAGGCGCCGGTGCTGCTGAAGAAGGACGTGATCTTCACCGGCGACCGCATCATCGACGCGTCGGCCGGCTTCGACGAGCACCAGCGCCCGTCGGTCAACATCCGCCTCGACTCGGCAGGCGGCCGAGCAGTGCGCGCGGTGTCGCGCGAGAACATCGGCAAGCCGATGGCGATGGTGCTGTTCGAGAAGGGCAAGGGCGAGGTGCTGACGGTCGCGACGATCCAGTCGGAACTCGGCGACCGCTTCCAGATCACCGGCCAGCCGACCCCGCAGGCCGCAGCCGACCTCGCGCTGCTGCTGCGCGCCGGCTCGCTCGCGGCGCCGATGGACATCATCGAGGAACGCACGATCGGCCCGAGCCTCGGCGCCGACAACATCAAGATGGGCGTGCACTCGGTGATCTGGGGCTTTGCCGCGATCGCCGTGTTCATGGCCGCGTACTACATGCTGTTCGGCATGATCTCGGTGATCGGCCTGTCGGTGAACCTGCTGCTGCTCGTCGCGGTGCTGTCGCTGATGCAGGCGACGCTGACGCTGCCCGGCATCGCCGCTATCGCACTTGCGCTCGGCATGGCGATCGACTCGAACGTGCTGATCAACGAGCGCGTGCGCGAGGAACTGCGCGCCGGCCATCCGCCGCAGCTCGCGATCCAGGCCGGCTACTCGCACGCGTGGGCGACGATCCTCGACTCGAACGTCACGACGCTGATCGCCGGCCTCGCGCTGCTCGCGTTCGGCTCGGGCCCGGTGCGCGCGTTCGCGATCGTGCACTGCCTCGGCATCCTGACGTCGATGTTCTCCGCGGTGTTCTTCTCGCGCGGACTCGTCAACCTCTGGTACGGCGGCCGCAAGAAGCTGAAGTCGCTCGCGATCGGCCAGGTGTGGAAGCCGGAAGGCGCGACCGCCGGCGCCGCATCGTTCGACGCCGCGGACGAATCGACCGACACCGCGCGCGCCGCGAAGCTCGCCGCGCCCGCGAAGGGCGACGCGCCGCGCGCCGGCAAGCCGCAGCTGCGCAACCGCGCACAGGCCGGCCTGCCGCCGAAGAAACCGGGCTCGACCCAATAAGGCCCCGGAGACGATCATGGAATTTTTCCGCATCCGTAAAGACATCCCGTTCATGCGGCACGCGCTGGTGTTCAACGTGGTCTCGCTGGTCACGTTCCTCGCCGCCGTGTTCTTCCTGTTCCACCGCGGGCTGCACCTGTCCGTCGAGTTCACCGGCGGCACGGTGATCGAGGTCCAGTACCAGCAGGCCGCGCAGCTCGAGCCCGTGCGCGCGACGCTCGGCAAGCTCGGCTACGCCGATGCGCAGGTGCAGAACTTCGGCACGTCGCGCAACGTGCTGATCCGCCTGCAGCTCAAGCAGGGCCTCACGTCCGCGCAGCAGAGCGACCAGGTGATGACCGCGCTGAAGGCGCAAAGCCCGGACGTGACGCTGCAGCGCGTCGAGTTCGTCGGCCCGCAGGTCGGCCGGGAGCTCGCGACCGACGGCCTGCTCGCGCTCCTGTGCGTCGTGATCGGCATCGTGATCTACCTGTCGTTCCGCTTCGAATGGAAGTACGCGGTCGCCGGCATCATCGCGAACCTGCACGACGTCGTGATCATTCTCGGCTTCTTCGCGTTCTTCCAGTGGGAGTTCTCGCTCGCGGTGCTCGCGGCGATCCTCGCGGTGCTCGGCTACTCGGTGAACGAGTCGGTCGTCATCTTCGACCGGATCCGCGAGACGTTCCGCCGCGAACGCAAGATGACCGTGCAGGAAGTGATCAACCACGCGATCACGACCACGATGTCGCGCACGATCATCACGCACACGTCGACCGAAATGATGGTGCTGTCGATGTTCTTCTTCGGCGGCCCGACGCTGCACTACTTCGCGCTCGCGCTGACGGTCGGCATCTTGTTCGGCATCTACTCGTCGGTGTTCGTCGCGGGCTCGCTCGCGATGTGGCTCGGCATCAAGCGCGAAGACCTGATCAAGGACAAGAAGCTCGCGCACGATCCGGACGATCCGAACGCGGGCGCACAGGTGTAAGCGCGTCGCTGCTTCGGCAAACGGAAAAGGCCGGTTCTCTCGAACCGGCCTTTTCGTTTATCGGGCGCCGCGCATCGCCTGCCGCCCGAACCGCCCCGCCCTCCCCGCTTCACCGGAACCCGAACCGCCTGCGCAGCACGACCAGCGCCGCGAGACTCAGCACCGCCGCGAACATCAGGTAGAAGCTCGGCGCGGTCTTCATCCCGGTCGCGCGGATCAGCCACGCGATGATGAACGGCCCGAAGCCGCCGAAGATCGTCACGCCGACGTTATACGCGAGCGACATCCCCGTCGTGCGTGTCTGCACGGGGAACACCTCGGACAGCAGCGCCGGCAGCCCTGCGAAATAGCCCGTCATCAGGAACGCCAGCACGATCTGCACCGCGATCAGCGTGCCGAAGTCCGGATGCGCGACCAGGTACGCGAACGCCGGATAGATCAGCACGAGGATGCCGATGGCCGGCACGATCATCACGCGCACGCGGCCGTAACGGTCCGACCAGTGGCCGACGAGCGGCGCGAACGCCATCTGGATCACGCCGACGACGAGGATCGCCGCGAACGCGGCCGACGGCGAGAGGCCCAGTTCCTTCACGCCGTAGGTCGGCATGAACAGCACGAGATAGGTCGCGACGGTGCCGACCACGATCGTGCCGATCGATGCGACCAGGCGCGCCTTGTGCGACGCGAACGTGTCGCGCAGCGGACTCGCGGCGCTCCCGGCCGCGAGGAATTCGGGCGTCTCGTCGACCTTGGCGCGGATGTAGTACGCGACGGGTCCGATCAGCAGCCCGAAGAAGAACGGAATCCGCCAGCCCCATGCGGCCATCTGCGCGGCCGTGAGCTGCGCGTTCAGCACGGTGCCGAACCCGGCCGCGAGCAGCGTCGTGAGGCCCTGGCTCGCGACCTGCCAGCTGGCGAAGAAGCCGCGCCGCTCCTGCACATGCTCCGCGAGGAACGCGGTCGCGCTGCCGAACTCGCCGCCCGCCGAAAAACCCTGCAGCAGCCGCGCGGCGACGAGGATCAGCGGCGCGGCGACGCCGATCGTGCCGTAGGTCGGCAGCACCGCGATGATCAGCGTGCCGGCCATCATCAGCAGGATCGACAGCGTCAGCGCCGCCTTGCGGCCCGCGCGGTCGGCATACGCGCCGAGCACGATCGCGCCGAGCGGCCGCATGAAGAACGACACGCCGAACGTGCCGAGCGTGAACAGCAGCGACACGGTGTCGTTGCCGGCCGGGAAGAACAGCTTCGAGATCGTCACCGCGAAGAAGCCGTAGACGACGAGGTCGAACCACTCGAGCGCATTGCCGATCGACGCGGCGACGACCGCGCGCCACACGCGCGGCGACGAGGCGATGGAACGAGACGGCGTGACAGCGGCATGCATGGGCAATCTCCTTGTCCTTGTTGTTCGTTCGCGTTCGCGCGGCGGCGCGGCCCGCGCGCCGGCATCGACGTTCGGGCGATTATAGACGGCCCGCCGGCGCTGCCGGCACGCCGGCGGCGCGCAATAAAAAACCGCCGCGCCCCACAAGGGAGCGCGGCGGTTTCTCGCAGGCGGCCGGCGCGACCGGCACCGGCGCGGCCCGGCTTACTGCTTGGCGGCGTCCTGCTTGACCGCTTCTGCCGTGATCAGCAGCTTGGTCTGCATCTTGAAGCCGTACTGCTTGCCGTAGTCGAGGCCGAAATCGTCGCGGCTGAACTCGCCGACCGCGTCGATGCCGCACACTTCGCGCTTGAGCATCGGGTGCGGCATGCACTTGAACGAATCGATCTTCAGCGTCAGCGGCTTGGTCACGCCGTGCATCGTCAGGTTGCCGACCACCTCGACCGGCTTGTCGCCCTTGAACTTCATGGTGCCCTTGTAGACCGCGTCCGGGTACTTCGCGACGTCGAAGAACTCGTTCGTCTGCAGGTGCTCGTCGAGCTTCGCGTTGCCGGTGCTGATCGACGCGAGCTGGGTCGTCACGTCGACCGTGCCCGTCTTCGCGGCGCGATCGAGCGTCACCGTGCCGCTCGACTTGTCGAACTTGCCGCGCCACACCGACAGGCCGCCGAAGTGGTCGGCCTCGAAGCTCGGGTACGTGTGGGTCGGGTCGAACTGGTACGTCGACACGTCGGCGAATGCCGGGAACGACAGGGCGGCGGCGAGCGCGCCCGCCGCGATCATCAGATGCTTGCTCAATTCAATCTCCTTGGAACGTCGCCGCACGCCAGTGCGGCTTCGGGTTGCGATACCACGCCGCCGCGCTTACTTCGCGGAAACGATGTGAAACTTGATCTGCACTTCGTCGGCGACGATCGACGTGTCCTTCCATTCGCCGGTGCCGACGTTGAACGCCGAGCGCTTGATCGGCAGCACGCCGTCGAAGGCCTGCGTCGCACCGCTCTGCGTGACGGTGACCGGCACGGTCAGCGTCTCGGTCTTGCCCTTGATCGTCAGCTTGCCGGTCACGTTGTACTTGTTGCCGCCGGCGGGCGCGATCGCGGTCGACTGGAAGGTCGCCTGCGGGTACGCCTTCGCGTCGAACCAGTCCTTGCCGGCGACCTGGTCGTTGTACATCTTGTCGCCGAGATCGTAGCTCGCGATGTCGATCGCCACTTGCGCGCTGCCCTGCGCGGCCTTCGCGGGATCGAACTTGATCTGCGCGCTGAATTTCTTGAACACGCCTTCGGTCGGCACGTTCATCTGCTTCGACACGGCGGACACCTTGCTTTTCGCCAGGTCGACGTCGGCATGCGCGGCGCCCGATGCGGCGAACGACGCCGCGGCGATCGCGGCCAGCACGGAGCGGGAGAACGATACTTTCATGGGATCCTTCATTTGGCAAAGGGGAGCATCCGCGACAGCACGCCGTCACGGTCCAACAACTGATGCTTGACCACCGCGAGCACGTGCAACGCGACGAGCGCAAGCAAAATGTAATTCAAAGACACGTGGAGCGTCTTGAAGGTTTCCTTCAGCGCCGGATCGGGATCGATCAGGCGCGGCAGCGGCACGATGCCGAGATACACGACCGGGATGTTCGACGCGGAGCTGTACAGGTAGCCCGTCACCGGGATCACGATCATCAGCACGTACAGCAGCATGTGCACGCCGTGCGCGGCGATGCGCTGGAGCGCGGGCATGCCCGCGGGCGACGGCGGCGGCATGTGGGTCGCGCGCCACAGCACGCGCACGGCGGCGAGTGCGAACACGGTCACGCCGATCCACTTGTGCCACGAGAAATACTTGAGCTTCGTCGGCGTGAAGCCGGGGATGTCGGTCATCACCCAGCCGAGCGCGAAGCCGCAGACGATCAGCAGTGCGATCAGCCAGTGCAGCGCGATCGCAGTACTCGTATAGCGGGCCGGCGCGGCCGGCAGCGAATTCGATGCCATGGATTCCTCAATTCAGCGAACAGCCGCGCCGTCAATCGTCCGACGCATGCCAAGGGCGCCATGCTACCGCAACCTTTTGTCGCGCGCGGGCTCTCACCACGCACCCGGCCGCCCGCGCGGCCCCGCCCCCGGCGTGACCGACCGGTCACATCCGATCCCGGTGTTGACACCGCAAAAATCGCCTTTTGGTAAGATTGGCGCGGGTTCCGGCCCTGTCGACGCGTGTCCCTGCCGTCGCTCAATCGCTTTCCCCATGCAACGAAACGACCTGATTGCCTGTCACGAGTGCGACGCACTGTTGCACAAACCGCGTCTTGGCGGCCGCGACGTCGCGCATTGCCCGCGCTGCAACGCGGTGCTCTACCGCAGCAGCTCGGCCCAGCTCGAGCGGATCTGCGCGCTCGCGCTCGCAGGGCTGATCACGTTCGTGATCGCGCAGGCATTCCCGATCCTCGAGATGGACGTGAACGGCAACCGCGTGCAGACGACGCTGCTCGGCGCGATCGAATCGCTGTGGCGCCAGGACATGGCGCTCGTCGCCGTGATGGTGTTCTGCTCGACCGTGCTGTTTCCGCTCGTCGAGATGGCCGCGTTGCTGTACCTGCTGTTCCCGATGCAGCGCGGGCACGTGCCGCCCGGGTTCAACGTCGTGCTGCGCGCGATCCAGCTGGTGCGCCCGTGGGGGATGATCGAGGTGTTCATGCTCGGCATCGTCGTGACCATCGTCAAGATGGTCACGCTCGCGCGCGTCGTGCCGGAAGCCGCGCTGTTCGCGTTCGCCGCGCTGACGCTGATGATCGCCGTCGTGCTGATGTTCGATCCGCAGATGCTGTGGGACATCGCCGACGACCTGCGCGCCGGGCGCGCGCCGTCGCGCGACCGCAGCGACGCAGCATCGTCGGAGGCGCGCCGATGACCACGCCGACCGCCGCCCGCGAGGGCCTCGCCAGCTGCCACACGTGCGGGCTCGTGCAGCCGCTCGGCCACGCGCATGCGCATTGCGCACGCTGCGGCGGCGCGCTCCACTTCCGCACGCCGAACAGCATCGCGCGCACCTGGGCGCTGCTGATCGCCGCCGCGATCCTCTACATACCGGCAAACCTGCTGCCGATCATGCGCACCGCGTCGCTCGTCGGCTCGCAGGAGGACACGATCATGAGCGGCGTGGTCCTGTTCTGGGTATCGGGCGACTGGCCGCTCGCCGTCGTCGTGTTCGTCGCCAGCATCCTCGTGCCGATGCTCAAGCTCGGCGTGCTGCTGATCCTCGTGATCAGCGCGCAGCGCCGCTCGTCGTGGCGGCCGATGCAGCGCACGCGCCTGTTCCGGATCGTCGAGCGCATCGGCCGCTGGTCGATGCTCGACATCTTCGTCGTGACGCTCACCGTCGCGCTCGTCCACTTCCGATCGCTCGCCACCATCACGGCCGGCCCCGGCGCGCTTGCGTTCGGCTCGGTCGTGATCCTCACGATGCTCGCGTCGATGCAGTTCGATCCCCGCCTGATCTGGGATCCTGTCGAAACCTCAGGGAAACACCATGAATAGTCCGCAAGGCCCGCAGCACGACCAGCCCCGGCCGCCCGATCCGGCGATCTCGTCGAAAAGCGGCTGGCTGCCGTCGCTCGTCTGGCTCGTGCCGCTGATCGCCGCGCTGATCGGCATCGGCCTCGTGATCAAGTCCGTGCGCGAGCGCGGCCCGGAAATCACGATCAGCTTCCACAGCGCCGAGGGCCTCGAGCCCGGCAAGACCCAGGTCAAGTACAAGGACGTCGAGATCGGCATGGTCAAGACGATCTCGCTGTCGAAGGACCTGGTGCGCGTGCTGGTCGACGTGCAGCTCAAGAAGGAAGCCGAGAACTTCGCGGTCAAGGGCTCGCGCTTCTGGGTCGTGCGTCCTCGGATCGGCGCGACCGGCGTGTCGGGGCTCGGCACGCTGCTGTCGGGCGCGTACATCGGCGTCGACGCCGGCCGCTCGCCGGAAGGGGAAAACGCGTTCACGGGCCTCGAGACGCCGCCGGCCGTCACGGCCGACCAGAAGGGCACGCAGTACGTGCTGCGCGGCGCGTCGCTCGGCTCCGTCGACATCGGCTCGCCGGTCTACTACCGGCGCGTGCAGGTCGGCCAGGTGGTCGGCTTCGCGCTCGACAAGGACGGCACGGGCGTGACCTTCAACGTGTTCGTCAACGCGCCGTACGACCAGTACGTCGGCATGAATTCGCGCTGGTGGCAGGCGAGCGGCGTCGACCTGCGGCTCGACTCGAGCGGCTTCAAGCTGAACACGCAATCGCTCGCGACCGTGATCCTCGGCGGCATCGCGTTCCAGGCGCCGCCCAACCAGAGCAACGGCACGAGCGCGCCGAACAACACGGTCTTCCACCTCGGGTCCGACGAGAGCGACGCGATGCGCGAGCCGGACGGCCCGCCGCTGCAGGTCGTGATGGACTTCAACCAGTCGCTGCGCGGGCTCGCGGTCGGCGCGCCGGTCGACTTCCGCGGCATCGTGCTCGGCGAGGTCACGAACATCGGCATCGACTACGATCCGAAGGCGAAGAACTTCACGATGCCGGTGACGATGAACCTCTATCCGGAACGGCTCGGCCGGCGCTTCCGCGAGACGATCGAGAGCAAGGGCGAGGCCGCCCGCCGCGGGATCGTCGAGCGGCTCGTCGAGCGCGGGCTGCGTGGCCAGCTGCGCACCGGCAACCTGCTGACGAGCCAGCTCTACGTCGCGCTCGACTTCTTCCCGAAGGCGTCGGCCGTGAAGATCGACCCGGCGCGCCAGCCGCTCGAGCTGCCGACCGTGCCGAACGAGCTCGAGGAGCTGCAGGTGGTGGTCGCCGACATCGCGAAGAAGCTCGACAAGGTGCCGTTCGAGCAGATCGGCGCGAACCTGAACAGCACGCTCGCGAACGCCGACAAGCTGTTCAAGCAGCTCGACACGCAGGTCGCGCCCGAAGCGCGCGACACGCTGTCCGCCGCGAAGCAGACCTTCTCGGCCGCGGAGGCGACGCTGCAGCAGGATTCGCCGCTGCAGTCCGACGTGCGCGGCGCGCTGAAGGAACTCACGCGCACGCTGCAATCGCTGAACGCGCTCTCGGACTATCTGGAGCGCCACCCCGAATCTCTGCTCAAGGGCAAGCCAGGAGACAAGCAATGACGACACGCGTGAACGGTTTCGCGAGCGGCGCGGCGATGGTGCTCGCCACGCTGGCGCTCGCCGCGTGCAGCTCGCCGCCCGCGCGGTTCTATACGCTCACCCCCGCCGACGCGGCGCTCGCGGTGCGCACGGCGCCCGCCAACCCGGCGTTCCTGATCGAGGTGCCGTCCGTCGGCGTGCCCGAGCAGGTCGCGAAGAGCCAGCTCGTCGTGCAGAAGAACGCCGCGCAGGTCGACGTGCTCGAGCAGGAGCGCTGGGCGTCGCCGCCCGCCGACGAGATCCGCCGCGCGCTGTCCGACGACCTCGCCGCGCAGCTCGGCACGATCGACGTCGCGAACTCCGCGTCTCCGGCAGGCGTGCCGGTGTATCGGGTGAGCGTCAACGTGCAGCGCTTCGAGTCGTGGCCGGCCAAGCGTGCGGCGATCGACGCGGTGTGGAGCGTGCGCGCGGTCGGCACGCAGGTTGTGATGACCTGCCGCACGAGCGTCGCCGAGCCGGTCGGCGACGGCTACGACGCGCTCGTCGCCGGTCATCGGCGCGCGCTCGACGCAATCGCAACGCAAGCCGCCGCCGGCGTGCGCGCGCTGGCCGCGCGGCGGGGCGGGGCAGCCGCGACGGCCTCCGGTGGCAAGACCACCGCGCCGCTCGTCCCCTGCCCGGCGAACCCGACGTCCGGCGACGCCGCCGGCGCCACCGGCAAAGCGGGGACATAACCAACTGACCGGCCACGGCGTGCGTACCCTTCACCGCGCGCGCATCGCCGTCCATCGAGCCCCACCTGACGCGCGGACCGCCGGCGCCCGACCGTTCTTGCATTCTTTGTCATAATCCGCCGGAACCGGCGACAGGCAATCCGGTCGGCTTGCATTTTTGAGACTGATTGACGATCCTACGCAGGTTCCCTGCTTGCGCCGGCCGTCGATCCGCCCTTCGCCGGAGCCGGGCCGTGCCGCCGGCAAGCCGCAGCGCCCTTCGCCCGCGCCCGTGACGCCGCGCGAGCCGCATCGAACGGGCCGCTTGCGGGTCGCCCAAGGGCCACCGCACCCTGCCGGGCGACCCGGTCACCCAGCCAGCCGTCACACCGGTATTCCAAGGCGCCGCGCCCGCTTCGCAGCCGGCGCCGGCGCCGTATCCGAAACCCGCCCGTCCAGGGCTTTCGCTATCCTGTTTATGTTTCGTTCCCTGACGACCCTGATCAAGAAGTGGCGCGCGTCGCGCAGTGCGAGCCACCAGCTCGACGCGCTGCTCGCGCACGCCGACGCCGACGCGCCCTACGCCGAGCGCAGCGAATGGCTGATCGAGCTCGCGCACTGGCTGCGCCGCAGCGGCGCGATGCAGGCCGCGGCGCAGGACGCCGCCGAACGCGACGACGACGCGCGCACGTTCCCCGCGCATGCGCGGCTGCGCTACCTGTTCCACGTGCTCGACCGCAACCCGGCGTGGAAATCGCATGCCGCGCGGACCCTGCGCGGCATCCTGCGCGAATGCGACGGCATCTCGCTGCTGTGCGACGCGGGCATGCCCGTGCACTCGGGCTTCTTCGGCGCGCTGTTCGAGCGGCTCGACTCGTCGATGATCCCGCCCGCGCCGAACCGCCGCGAACTGTCCGCGCTGTTCACGCTGATGTTCCCGGCGCAGGAAGACGCCCAGTGGATCGGCGCGCTGCCCGACGACCTGCTCACTCGCCTCGCCGACCTGCTGTCGTTCGACGTGACCGACGACGAACGTCACGAACCCGGCTCGCTTTCGCGCGACCTGCTCGCGGCGCTGCACAACCTGACCTGCCAGATCAGCTCGACCGGCCTGTCGCAGACCGTGCGCAGCCGCCTGTCCGACGACGACGCGCCCAAGCCGCTCGAAACGCAGCCGTTCTACCGGCTGACGGGCGCGATGCTTGCGGTCGAAACCGCGCACGCCGCGGTCGAGGAAGGCGGCGACCCGAGCAAGCTGCTGCACGAGGTCAACTACCTGCGCATGCTGCTCGACGAATGCCGGACCGCGGTCGACGACGTGTTCGCGCACCTGTACCGCAACGGCGTGTCCGTCGACATCGTGTTCCAGGTCGAGCGGATGCGGATGCGCATCCAGCGCGCGGAAATGCTGCTGAACGCGTGGATGGCGCGCGACGACCTGCACGGGATGGCGCGCCTCACGGCCGAGCTCGTCGATGCCAACCAGAACAGCCAGAGCGTGTCGCACCTCGTGCGCAGCAATTTCTCGCTGTTCGCGCGCAAGCTCGTCGAGACCAACGCGGACACCGGCGAGCACTACATCACGCGCGGCCGCGCCGAGTACCTGAAGATGCTGCGGATGGCGGCGGGCGGCGGGCTCGTCACCGTCGCGACGGTCTGCCTGAAGTTCGCGATCACCGGCGCACACCTGCAGTCGATGCTCGAAGGGCTGCTGGCCGGCGTCAACTACGCGGCGAGCTTCATGGTGATGCACTTCCTGCACTTCACGCTCGCGACCAAGCAGCCGGCGATGACCGCGCCGACGCTCGCGCGCGAGCTCGACGGCACGAACCACGACGACGGCGTGAAGCAGTTCGTGTCGTCGGTGATCGCGCTGATCCGCACGCAGGCGGCGGCGATCAGCGGCAACGTGCTCGTCGTGCTGCCGGTGTGCCTGCTCGTGCAGCTGTTCTCGAGCAACGTGCTGCACGCGAACCTGATCTCGCCGCAGAAGGCGCACGCGACGCTGCAGTCGTTCTCGCTGCTCGGCCCGACGCCGCTCTATGCGGCGCTCACGGGCGTGCTGCTGTGGTCGTCGAGCCTGCTCGCCGGCTGGGCGGACAACTGGTTCGTGCTGCATCGGGTCGGCGACGCGCTCGCGTACAACCGCCGGCTGCGCCTCACGCTCGGCGCGGCCGGCGCGGCGAAGCTCGCGCATTTCTGCCGCTCGAACGTCGCCGGCGTGGTCGGCAACGTCGGCCTCGGCCTGATGCTCGGCCTCGTGCCGGCGATCGTCAGCGCGGTCGCGTTTTCGTTCGAGGTGCGTCACGTGACGCTGTCCGCGGGCTCGATCGGCATCGCGCTCGGCGTGCTCGGCAAGGGCACGCTCGGCTCGCCCGAACTGTGGTGGGCCGCGGCGGGCGTGCTCAGCATGGCGATCCTCAACGTCGCGGTGAGCTTCGCGCTCGCGTTCACGATGGCCGTGCGCTCGCGCAGCCTGCGTCCGACCAAGGTGCGCGCGCTCGTCGCCGCGATCGGCCGCGCGGTGCTCGCGAATCCGCTCGTGCTGGTCTGGCCGGCAGGCGGCGCGACGGCCCGCACGGGCCAGTCGGGGTCGCACTGACGGCGGCGGGCAGCGCGGCCCGGCAGGCCGGGGCGCGCGCCGCCGCACGCCGAGCGGATTCCACCGGCGGCCGGCCATCCCCGACCAGCCGGCCGTGACGGACCGTCCATCCGTCGCGCCGGCGCGCCTCCATCGCTGGCGGGCCTTCAGCTCGCGGCCCCGCGCGCCGGTCGGCAGACCGGCCGCTGCCGGCCGGCGGCGGCCCCGCCGGCACGACGCGCCGGCCCCATCGCCCGCGCCGCGTACAATAGTGCTCTTTTGTCCGTCTTCCCCCGCCTTATGTCCTCGCCCACCCAGTACGAATTCTTCGCCCCCTGCCCGCGCGGCCTCGAAGCGGCGCTTGCCGCCGAGCTGGCCGAGATCGCCGGCAGCCATCTGAACGGCGCGCCGTTCGCCGCGGGCGCGCAGGTGCCGGGCGGCGTCCATTTCCAGGGCGGCTGGGCCGCCGGGATGGCCGCGAACCTGCATTCGCGGATCGCGAGCCGCGTGCTGCTGAAGATCGCGCACCGCCCGTACCGCAACGAGCAGGACGTCTACGCGCTCGCGCTCGAGCAGCCGTGGGAGCGCTGGTTCGCGGCGACGCAGACGCTGCGCGTCGACATCACCGCGATCAAGTCGCCGCTCAAGAGCCTCGAGTTCGCGACGCTGCGCGTGAAGGACGCGATCTGCGACCGGATGCGCGACAAGACCGGCGCGCGCCCGAGCATCGACACCGGCGCGCCCGACGTGCGCGTGTTCGCGTTCCTGACCGCCACCGACTGCACGCTGTACCTCGACACGTCCGGCGAGCCGCTGTTCAAGCGCGGCTGGCGCCTCGACAAGGGTGCGGCGCCGCTGCGCGAGAACCTCGCGGCCGGCATCCTGCGCCTGACCGGCTGGACGCCCGCCACGCCGCTGTACGACCCGATGTGCGGCAGCGGCACGTTCCTCGCGGAAGCGGCGCAGATCGCGCTCGGCGTGGCGCCGGGCGTCGAGCGCCGGTTCGGCTTCGAAAAGCTCAAGCAGTACGACATCACCGCGTGGCAGGGCCTGAAGGTTGCGGCGCTGGACGCGAAGCGCGCGGCGCGCGGCAAGCGCGACGATCTGCTGGTCTACGGCAGCGACATTTCCGGCGACATGCTGGAGAAGGCGCGCGCCAACCTCGAACGCGCGGGCGTGCCGTCGCTGTGGCTCAAGCAGGTCGACGCGCGCGCGATGACGCCGCCGTGCGACGCGCCGGGGATCATCGTCGCGAACCCGCCGTACGGCGAGCGGATCGAAGTGCGCGGCCGCGGCCCGCGCGGCGACGCGCGCGAGACGGGCCGCAATCGCGGCAACGACGACGCGTTCCGCCGCACCCACGCCGACGCGCCCGACAGCGAGTTCTTCAACGCGCTCGGCGATGCGCTGAAGCAGCGCTTCGCGGGCTGGCAGGCGTTCCTGCTGACGTCCGACCGCGCGCTGCCCGGCCAGCTCCGGCTGCGCGAATCGGCAAAGACGCCGCTCTTCAACGGCGCGCTCGAATGCCGGCTGTTCCGCTTCGACCTGATCGCGGGCAGCGTGAAGGCGCGCCCCGCCGCGCCAGAAGGGGACGCGTAAGCAACGCATCATGTGCCGGCCGCCTCTGCGCGGCCGGCTGTCGCCGTCCCCTGCCTGCCCGGCGAACACGCCGGGTTATTCTCCCCCGGTTCTCCCTTCCCTACTGTTTGCGTCGCCGTGTTCCGGTGATGCCGACGGGCGCGCCGGCCAGCGCGCCCGTCGAACGACACCCTCGCAACCGTCATGAGTCGGCCCCGCCACGACTACTGACGGCATGAAATCCAGGGCAATCGCATGAACTGTCACAAACGGAGAACGGCGACGCGGTAGGCGTCATTGACTCCCGCTTTGAGCCGTCGATTCTTGATGCCGGCCTTCGTCGTCGTATCCGCTTTGAGCAGGTTCAGGCAGATGCGCCGCAGGATCGCAAAGTTCTGGGCGGCGTTGTTGACGCGAACCCTGCATTGGTCTTCACCGAAGGCCATGTCCAGCACCCAGTGCATGCTGTTCTCGATACGCCAATGCGCCCGCACGGCCTGCGCAATTCGCGCTGCGTCGGGAGGCAGGCTCGACACGTAGTAACGCCGCTCGGTCGTCTTGGTATCGCCGATTTCCCGAGTGGCCTCGACCATCACGATCGAACGCAGGCCGGGCCATAAGTCCGGATCAGGCTCCCAGCACGCTAGGACATCACTGGCGATACACCGGCGCGTTTCGATACGGCCGTGATCCTTGTCGATTTCCTGATGTTCGGTGGTGTGGTCCTGATAGGCGTGCGGCACACGCTCGATGGCCTCAAGTGCATAGCGGATCCGCTCCAGCAGCGTCGATTGATTGTCCTTGACCGCCAGCACGTAGTCCCCGCCTGCTTTGACGATACGCTCGGCAATCTGGCGCTGGCACCCCATCGCATCGAGCGTGACGATTGCGCCCTTGAGCAGCAGTACGTCGAGCAATGCCGGGATGGCCGTGATTTCGTTGCTCTTGTCGGCGATCCGCACTTGCCCCAGCGACATGCCCATTTGGCTTGCCCATGCCGAGACGAGGTGGATGCCATGCTGGTTCGCGCTGCGTGAGCCTCGCACGGTTTTGCCGTCGATGGCGACCACTTCATCGGCCAGCGCCGGGCAGAGTCCGCGCATCCAGCGAACGAAACAGGCTTCGAATTCCAGCGGATCAAGTGCCGCGAATACCCGACCGAACGTATCGTGCGATGGAATCCCGCGCTCCAGCGGCACGTACCGGCGCAACCAGTCGAGCTTCGATTCGCCCCAGATCTGAATCGCGACCCAGCTGTCTGCCCCCGACAGAATCGCGCACAGCGAGACAAACAGGATCTCCCGCAAATCATGGGGAGACGGCCGGCTACGTGGATCCGTCAAACCTCCGAATGCTTCTTCGATACTCAACACATCCTGCTGCAAAACGGACTGTCGCACGGGCTTCTCTCCGGGGGAAAAACCGTCACTACATCCTGCTTCGGACAGGCTTTCAAGCAAACGGAAGCCTTCTTTAACGATTTACACATTTCGTGCGATTGCCCTGGCATGAAATCGCGCTGCCGCAATTTTTCATACTGATCCTATTTCCTCAGCTGTCAGCGCTGTCCACAATAAAGCTCGTTTGCATATCTATTTTCAGAGGCAAGATCAATCCGTGATCCTGATGGTTCGAGGATTCGGATTCGGTTCACGCTTTAGTCAATCCAGATTGGATCAAAATCATGTCCAGACCATCATTCTCGGGTGCATGGCACGCCTTCATGAAAGTCAGAGTTTCGGTCAAGGAGGTCGGGAAACGAATCGGCGGAAACGTCCAGAAAAATATTGAATTGTCAGACGGCGGATTCAAGAACGCATGCCCAATTCGGATTAGCTACGTTCTGAATGCAACCGGCTTTGCAATTCGCAAAAACACGCGATACGCGATGGTGAGCGGAGGAGAAAAGCATCAGTACATCTATCGCGTGGCTGACATGGTCGCTTATCTTGAAAGTGCATTTGGCAAGCCGGACAAGACAGTTCGGAACCCAAAGCCGTCTGATTTTGCCAACATGAAAGGAATCATTGCGGTAAAAGGACATGGATGGAGCAATGCAATCGGGCATGTCACACTCTGGGACGGGGCACGATGCGCGGATAGCTGCCATCTCTCCGACGACCCCGACAACGGCACCTTCATCCCGGAAACCGCATCGATATGGGTATTACGCTGAAAAGCCTGCTGCTGGCCCTCTTCATGGTCCTCGCGAACGGCTCGGCCACGGCGGCATCCCAAATCACGGTCGCGGGCCCCGATGCTCGCAACCCTGTCGAACGGTATTCGCAAAAGACGTTGCTGAAGAACTGGGCACTCAGCGTCTGTCTCGCGCAAGTCGCGCATGGCGCCCGCGACCGTGATGACGCCAATGCCGCAGCAAGCGCATATCTGGAGTTCGGCCATCAGCCAATCGAGGCCTACGACGCGCTCCGTACGCTCGCGCAACGATACGTAAACCGGAAATACAGCGGCTCGATTCCGGCGTCGTTCAATACGATGAAGTGCATCGACCTCTTCCACAGCCAGGAACTCGACACGCTTGCCGATCGGCTGGCAAAAGCGCGCTAGCGCCGCACACATCGCCGCCCGAACCGCGCTCGCGAACCGGGCGGCGATGCGTTTCAGTGCTTCGACTTCGACCAGCGCGCCATCGTGAACGGCAGCGCCTGCCCCGTCTCGAGCAGCGTCTTGATGCTCGACAGCACGACCGGCCATCCGCCGCGAATCCCGCGATCCATCTCCGAGCCCGGCACGAGCCCGTCGTGTGTGACGGTCAGCTTCACGACGCCTTCGTGCGGCTCGACGACGTAGGTCACGCGCGATTCCTCGCCCTCCCCCGACGGCGCGCGCCACGTGACGACGAGCCGGCGCGGCGGATCGTGCTCGACGACCTCGTCGACATCGTCGACGAGGTCGACGCGCGACGGATCGTCGTAGTCCTGATGCTCCCAGCGCGAACCCGGTCGCCAGTCGGGCGACGCGTTGCGATGCCGCACCCAGTAGTCGTTCGTCAGCTCGGCATTGGTCAGCGCATCGAACACGCGCTCGGGCGTCGATGCAATGAACCTCACGTACACAAAAGCGGGGTTACTCATCATCTGTTCCCGTTTCGCGGGCCGCTTCGAGCCCGCGCTTGAGATCCGCCAGCGCCCGCAGACGCTGACGCTCGAACTTGCCGATCCAGCGTTCCGCGATGTCGTGGATCGGCACCGGATTCAGGTAGTGCAGCTTCTCCCGGCCACGCCACACCGTCGCGACCAGATTCGCGGCCTCGAGCAGCGCGAGATGCTTGCTCACTGCCTGGCGGCTCATCGCTAGGCCGTCACACAGCTCGGACAGCGTCTGGCCGTTCGTCGCATGCAGCAGGTCGAGCAGTTGACGGCGCGTGGTGTCGGCCAGCGCCTTGAAAACAAGATCCATTCCGCTCCTGGGTCGTTGCGTTTATTATGCAACCAAATGGTTGCATGTAAAGGGTGACAACACTACTGACAATACGGTGTCAGCAGCCCCCGCTCACACTGCAATCCCGGCGCAATGCAAGGCTGGTTTCCACACAGAACCCGAACGAACAAGGAGCTCGTCATGACGTCAGCAACCGCAACCCTGGAACGCGCAATCGCCTGGTTCGACATTCCGTCCATCGATTTCGACCGCGCGATCCGCTTTTACGAAACCGTGCTGCAGACGACGCTGCATCGCGACGTGATCGGCGGCGTGCCGATGGCCGTGTTCGGCCATGAAGCGTCGGCCACCGGCGGCAGCATCGTCTACGACCCGCAGCAGATGAAGCCGAGCGCGACCGGCGTGCTCGTCTACCTGAACGCGGGCGATTCGGTCGTCGCGGCGCTCGACCGCGCGAAGCGCGCGGGCGGCATCGTGCAGGGCTCCGTCGTCGAGCTGCCGAACAACTACGGTTACATCGGGTACCTGATCGATACCGAAGGCAACCGCGTCGGCCTGCACGCGCCGAAATGCCACTGACGGCGTCCACCGGGCGGCGGGCGCGGCGCTATCATCGCGGTGTCGCCGCTTTTGACGGAATAGAGGTGCAGCCATGACGCGTCGTGCCGATCGCCTGTTCCAGATCGCCGAGCTGCTGCGCGGGCGTCGCCTGACGACCGCGCAGCAGCTGGCCGACTGGCTGTCGGTGTCGCCGCGCACCGTATACCGCGACGTGCGCGACCTGCAGCTGTCAGGGGTGCCGATCGAAGGCGAGGCCGGCATCGGCTACCGGCTGAACCGCAACGCGAGCCTGCCGCCGCTCACCTTCACCGCGGAGGAGCTCGCGGCGCTCGCCGCCGGCGCGCGGATGCTCGAGACGTGGGGCGGCGCGCGCTTCGCGGGCGGCGCCCGTTCGGCGCTCGCGAAGATCGCGTCGGCGATGCCGGCCGACAAGCGCACCGCGCTCGACCGCCTGCCGGTGTTCGCGCCGTCGTTCCACATCGACGCGGCGTTCTGCGCGAAGGTCGATGCGATCCATCAGGCGGTGGACACGCGGCACGTCGTCAGCTTCGCGTATCGCGACCGCCTCGGCGCGAACACACAGCGCCGCGTGTGGCCGCTCGGGCTCGTGTACTGGGGCGGGCGCTGGACGATCGGCGCGTGGTGCGAGCTGCGCGACGACTTTCGCACCTTCGACATCGCGCGGATGGGCGACATCACCGTGCACGAGCAGTTTCCGGACATGGAAGGGCGCCGGATCGCGGATTACATGCGGATCGCGGAAGCGCCGATGAAGTGACGCGTTGTGACGTCACGAGATGAAAGCCGGCGCCGAGCAATCGGCGCCGTCACTTTCGAATCTGTCCCATGTCATTCGATCGCGAAACCTCTTATAAGGAACGACCCGATTCCTTCGACCGCACGGGTCTTTTCCTTCGTGACATCCAATATCCGCTACGGCACCCCCACCGGGTGGTATCTGATCATCGAACAAGTGCATGCCAAGCCCGGCATGCCGTCGTTCGGCAATACCATCGGCCCCAGCATCACGCAAATCTATCGCGTCATCCTGCAGATACACGACCTGCATGACACCTATCTGGACGGCAAGCCGGTCACTGGCAAGTCCCTATCACCGTGGCAGCTCGTCAAAGGCTCACTGGGCATCGGCATTTCAACCCGCCCCAACGGCACCCGCTCCGTGAAACTTGAGTACGCCGGATTCACCAACCTCGTCCAGCCGCTGCCCGCGCTCGGCGACCTGATCCCCGAGACGCTGACGAAACAGCGCGCGTTCGCCTCCCGCTCACCGTACATCTTCGGCGTCGATCCGCTGCCGGCGGTTACGCTGCATGGCAATACGCGAGCGGTATTCTTGCAACGTGACGGCGGCTTGTCGCCGTCGACCTCCATCGCCAAGTACAACAGCACGACCCGCGAGCTGGTGCTGCTGAATACGATTGAGCAGGTCGATCGAACCTTGTGCGAGCTGAATGCGAAGCTTCCCGTGTTGCGGTTCTGATCGACCCAAACGCTGCGAGACCGCCATGACCCAATCTAATCGATGGGCGTCCGCGCTCATTCCCATTGCACTCGCCACCTTGTTTGCGCTGGCGGGAAACGCGTTGTATGACTGGCTGCTCGCAGCCGTCGTGAATGCCGACGCCAATTCGGTGTCGCTCGTTGCCGACGAGCCAGCCAGCGCATTCGCGCATCGCGCGGCCACGGCAGCGTCGCTCGGGTTCTTCGGTCTCGCGGTCGGCATCGGCCTCGCCGCATGCAAGCGGCTTGCGCTGTCCGCTGTCGCAGCAGCCAACGCACGCACGTGGCTCGCGATCATCGCGATCGCCACGCCTGTTTTCTCGTTCCTGGCCGTGCGCATGCGCACGTCGACATTCACCGGCCTCGCGGACGCAACAGGCATCAGCGTGGCGTTACCGCTGGCAGACATCCCGCTCTATCAGATCGGCGTGCTCCCGGGGTTGGGTGTGCTGGCCTACACGATCGCGCTGGACGTCATCCGTCCGCACCGGAATCATGCCTAGCTCGGCGCTGCACCGCATCCTTGGCGCCTGGCTGCGCGGCTATCGCGACGCGCTGACATTTCACGGACGGGAGACGCGCCGGGATTTCCTGGCGTTCCTCGTGCTTCACTACGCGCTTGGCTATGCGCTCGCGCATTGGATCATGTACGCATTCGATCGTCATGACATCCCGCTGTTCGCGCTGAGCCTGCTCACGCTGGTCGCGACGTTGTCCTACAACGTGCGCAGGCTGCATGACAGCAATCGCTCGAGCCTGCTTTGCGTCGGCTACTTCCTGTTCGTCGCACCGGTCGTGATCGTCGTATCGCTGGCGCTCGCCCCGGTCGACCCCGGCAACCGGTACGGGCCCGATCCACGCACGCGGCGGCGCTAATGCTAATTCGAGACGACGAAAAGGCGATGAATCGCTTCGGCCTCGTTGCACTCACGATCAAGATTTCGATTTCCGCAATGACTGCTCTGCGAAGCAAAGTAGCTGGATGAAACCGTTCGTCGCGAGATAGACAAAAGGGCACGCGCAGCCCAGCCACCGCCGCGCGCGCCCGCTCCGAGTTCAATCCACCGACTTCACCATGTCCTCGATGACCTTCTTCGCGTCGCCGAACACCATCATCGTCTTGTCCATGTAGAACAGGTCGTTGTCGAGGCCCGCATAGCCGGCCGCCATCGACCGCTTGTTCACGATCACGGTGCGCGCCTTGTACGCCTCGATGATCGGCATCCCCGCGATCGGCGACTTCGGATCGTTCTTCGCGGCCGGGTTCACCACGTCGTTCGCGCCGAGCACCAGCACCACGTCGACCTGGCCGAACTCGCCGTTGATGTCCTCCATCTCGTGCACGATCTCGTACGGCACCTCCGCTTCCGCCAGCAGCACGTTCATGTGCCCCGGCATCCGCCCCGCGACCGGGTGGATCGCGTACTTCACGTCGATGCCCTTCTCGACCAGCTTGTCGGTCAGCTCCTTCAGCGCATGCTGCGCACGCGCCACCGCGAGACCGTAGCCCGGCACGATCACGACCGTCTCCGCGTTGCCGAGCATGAACGACGCGTCCTCCGCCGAGCCCGACTTCACCGGCCGTTGCTCCTGCGCGCCGCTCACGGCGCCCGCCGACGCCTCGCCGCCGAAGCCGCCGAGGATCACGTTGAAGAACGAGCGGTTCATCGCGTGGCACATGATGTACGACAGGATCGCGCCCGACGAGCCGACCAAGGAGCCTGCGATGATCAGCATCGCGTTGTTCAGCGAGAAGCCGATGCCCGCCGCCGCCCACCCCGAGTACGAGTTCAGCATCGACACGACCACCGGCATGTCCGCGCCGCCGATCGGGATGATGATCAGCACGCCGAGCACGAACGCGATCGCCGTCATGATCACGAACGGCAACCACGACTGCGTGAGGACGAACAGCACGCCGAAGCCGAGCATCGCGAGCGCAAGCATCAGGTTGATCAGGTGCTGGCCCGCATACACGACCGGCGCGCCCTGGAACAGCCGGAACTTGTACTTGCCCGACAGCTTGCCGAACGCGATCACCGAACCGGAGAACGTGATCGCGCCGACGAACGTGCCGATGAACAGCTCGACCCGGTTGCCGTACGGGATGAAGTTCGACACCGTCGCGTCCTGCGGCACGAGCCCGAACGCTTCCGGCTCGGCCACCACCGCATACGCGATGCACACCGCCGCGAGACCGATCAGCGAGTGCATCGCCGCGACGAGTTCCGGCATCTTGGTCATCTCGACGCGCGCGGCGACCACCGCGCCGACCGCGCCGCCGACCACCAGCGCGCCGAGCACGAGCCCGAGGCCGAGCGGCAGGTTCGCGTCGAGCGACGCGGCCTGCTTGAAGATCAGCGCGACCGTCGTGAGGATCGCAATCCCCATCCCGACCATCCCGAACAGATTGCCGCGCCGCGCGCTCTTCGGGTTCGACAGCCCCTTCAGCGCCTGGATGAAGCAGACCGACGCGATCAGGTAAAGGAGCGTAACGACGTTCATGCTCATCGCGCGCCCTCCTTCGCCGCCTTCGGCTCCTTCTTGCGGAACATCTCGAGCATGCGTCTCGTGACGAGGAACCCGCCGAACACGTTGACCGCCGCGAGCACGACCGCGAGCGTGCCGAACACCTTGCCGGCCGTGCCGACCGTCAGCGCGGTGGCAAGCATCGCGCCGACGATCACGATCGCCGAGATCGCGTTGGTCACCGCCATCAGCGGCGTGTGCAGCGCGGGCGTCACGTTCCACACCACGTGGTAGCCGACGTACACCGCCAGCACGAAGATGATCACGTTGATCACCGTGTGATTGATGACTTCCATGGTCCCCTCCGGTTATTTGCGCGCGACTTCGCCGTCGCGGCACAGCAGCGTCGCGGCGACGATGTCGTCGGTCAGGTCGATGTTCAGCGCGCCTTCCTTGTTCACGATCAGCTTCATGAAATCGAGCAGGTTGCGCGCGTACAGCGCGGACGCATCCGACGCGACCATCGCTGCGAGGTTGGTATGGCCCGCGATCGTCACGCCGTTGT
Organism: Burkholderia ubonensis subsp. mesacidophila; assembly: GCF_002097715.1. NCBI lineage: Bacteria > Pseudomonadati > Pseudomonadota > Betaproteobacteria > Burkholderiales > Burkholderiaceae > Burkholderia > Burkholderia ubonensis. The sequence goes on along the minus strand of NZ_CP020737.1, from coordinate 740,158 downwards.
GGACGATCACCTGATCGGCGACCGTCAGCGGGCAGTTGCCGCTCTTCCTGCCGTCGAATTCCGGCCCACGGCCGGCCGCGAGGTCGACCAGCACCGAGCCGGGTTTCATCGACTGCACGGTCTCGACCGAGATCAGCGTCGGCGCGGGACGGCCCGGGATCAGCGCGGTGGTGATGATGATGTCGGCCTGCTTCGCACGCTCGTGCACGAGCGCCGCCTGCCGGCCGAGCCACGACGCGGGCATCGGCCGCGCATAGCCGCCGACGCCCTGCGCGGCCTCGCGCTCCTCGTCGGTTTCGTAAGGCACGTCGAGGAATTTCGCGCCGAGCGATTCGATCTGCTCCTTCACCGCCGGACGCACGTCGGACGCCTCGATCACCGCGCCCAGGCGCTTGGCGGTCGCGATCGCCTGCAGCCCCGCCACGCCCGCGCCGAGGATCAGCACGCGCGCCGCCTTCACGGTGCCGGCGGCCGTCATCAGCATCGGCAGGAAGCGCGGATACAGTTCGGCGGCAACCAGCACCGCCTTGTAGCCGGCGATGTTCGCCTGCGACGACAGCACGTCGAGGCTCTGCGCGCGCGTGGTGCGCGGCGCGGCTTCCAGCGCGAAGCCGGTCACGCCGGCCGCCGCGAGCTGCGCGGCCTGCTCGCCGTTGAACGGATCGAGCATGCCGACCAGCACGGAGCCGCGCTTGAGCGATGGAATCTCGGTTTCAGTGGGCGCCTGGACCTTCAGCACGATGTCGGCGTCGAAAGCGGCCGACTGGTCGGTCAACTCGGCGCCGGCGTCCGCGTACGCCGCGTCGGGATAGCTGGCCGCGACGCCCGCCCCCTTCGCCACGCTCACGCGGTGGCCGGCGGCCGCGTATTTCTTGACGGTCTCCGGCGTCGCAGCCACGCGCGCCTCGTTCGCCCGCGTCTCAGCAGGCACTCCGATATGCATTGTCGATTCCTCCAGTCATTACAGTAATTAATTCTTTAATTCGTTTCTTACTGCGACGGCGAGCCGGACAGGCTTGCATACCGGCTCACGAGCAACGGCTATTACGCTGCACTTTAACCGAAAGCGGGGGCCGCGCCAGCAGTTTCCGCACGATCGTGCGGCACTGTTGCGTTGCAGCACTTGACAAGCGCGCGCCGCCCCCGCCGACGATCCAGCGGGGTCGGAACGTCCATCGTGGCGTACCCGGCAGTGTCCGGGCGCAACCGGTAAAATGCGATCCCATGAAACCCGAAATCTGGACCCCGCACGTGACCGTCGCGGCGATCGTCGAGCGCGCCGGCCGCTTTCTCGTGATCGAGGAGGAAACCTCGGCGGGCCTGCGCATCAACCAGCCCGCCGGCCACCTCGAAGCCGGCGAATCGCTCGCCGACGCCGTGATCCGCGAAACGCTCGAGGAAACTTCGCATCCGTTCGAGCCCGACGCGCTCGTCGGCGTGTACCTCGCCCACTACGACCGCCCCGGCAATGCCGGCGCCACCTATCTGCGCTTCACGTTCTGCGGCGCGGCGGGCGAGCCGCTGCCCGGCCACCGGCTCGACGACGGCATCGTCCGCACGCTGTGGCTGACGGCCGACGAACTGCGCGCCTGCAGCGAGCGTCACCGCTCGCCCGCGGTGATGCGCTGCGTCGACGACTATCTCGCCGGGCGGCGCATTCCGCTCGATTTCGTGCATACGCATTCGGTCGCGCCGCGGCCGGACGCATTCGATCGTCAGGTGGTGAACAAATGAGCAAGCGACGTGTCGTGGTGGGCATGTCGGGCGGCGTCGATTCGTCGGTGACCGCGTGGCTGCTGAAGGAACAGGGGTATGACGTCGTCGGCCTGTTCATGAAGAACTGGGAAGACGACGACGACGGCGAATACTGCTCGACGCGCCAGGACTGGATCGACGTCGTGTCGGTCGCCGACCTGATCGGCATCGACGTCGAGGCCGTCAACTTCGCCGCCGAATACAAGGACCGCGTGTTCGCCGAGTTCCTGCGCGAATACTCGGCCGGCCGCACGCCGAACCCGGACGTGCTGTGCAACGCCGAGATCAAGTTCAAGGCGTTCCTCGATCACGCGATGACGCTCGGCGCGGAAACGATCGCGACCGGCCACTATGCGCGCGTGCGCGAGCGCGACGGCCGCTTCGAGCTGCTGAAGGCATTCGATCATACGAAAGACCAGTCGTATTTCCTGCACCGGCTGAACCAGGCGCAGCTGTCGAAGACGATGTTCCCGCTCGGCGAGATCCCGAAGACGAAGGTGCGCGAGATCGCCGCGCAGATCGGCCTGCCGAACGCGAAGAAGAAGGATTCGACGGGCATCTGCTTCATCGGCGAGCGGCCGTTCCGCGATTTCCTGAACCGCTATCTGCCGACGAAACCCGGCCCGATGAAGACGCCCGATGGCAAGACGGTCGGCGAGCACATCGGCCTCGCGTTCTACACGTTCGGCCAGCGCAAGGGCATCGGCCTCGGCGGCAGCAAGGACGGCAGCGGCCAGCCGTGGTTCGTCGCCGCGAAGGACATCCCGTCGAATACGCTCTACGTCGTGCAGGGCCACGACCATCCGTGGCTGCTGTCGCACGAGCTCGTCGCCGGCAACGTGAGCTGGACCGCCGGCGAGCCGCCGGCCGACGGCTTCGCGTGCGGCGCGAAGACCCGCTACCGGCAGGCGGACGCGGGCTGCACGTTTGCAAAGGCCGGCGGCGAACGCTTCTCGCTGACCTTCGGCGACGCGCAATGGGCGGTCACGCCCGGCCAGTCGGCGGTGCTGTACGACGGCGAGATCTGTCTCGGCGGCGGCATCATCGAGTTCGCGGCGACCGGCCAGCCGGGCCACGCAGCGCCCGCGGAGGCCGGCGCGCCGGCGCTCGTCGAAGCACGCTGAGCGGCCTACCGGCCGCTCCCGGCCCTCCCCCCGAACCACCCCGCGCCGCCGCCCGTCAGGCCGTGCGGCGCAACACGGCGTCGTAGCGCTCGCGCGCCGCGTCGAGTTCGGGAAAATGCCGCTCGGCCCACCGGTCGAGCGCGATCAGCGTCGCCACCAGCGATTCCGCCACCGGCGTCAACCGGTACTCGACGCGCGCGGGCCGCGCGCGAAAGTCCTCGCGCGCGATCAGCCCGTTGCGCTCCAGCTCGCGCAAATTCTGCGTCAACACCTTCTGCGAAATGCCGCCGATGCGCGCCAGCAGCTCGCCGTTGCGCAACGGCCCCGCCGCCAGCGCGGGCAGGATCAGCAGCGTCCATTTGCCGGCGACCAGCGTGAGCGCGTCGCGCGCCGAACAGTCGGCCGCGTAGACGTCGCCGGGGAATGCCATGGTTACCTCCGGGTGCGTAATTGCGCGGCCGGCAGCCGCGGGCCATCATCGTCGCACATCGTCGGAGCCCGTTCATGCATGCACTGATCCTCCTCGCCCATCCGGAACCCCGCTCGTTCAACGCACACCTGGCCGGCGCGGCGGCAGCGGCCTGGCGCGAACAGGGACATGCCGCGACCGTCGTCGACCTGTACGCGGACGGCTTCGACGCGCGCGAGGCGCCGTGGCATCACGCCGACCGGCACGATCCCGCGCATTTCGACGCGCAGCGCGAGCAACGCCATCACTGGCAGCGCGGCTCGCTCGCCCCCGAGATCCGGCAGCACGTCGACATGCTGCATGCGGCCGACGCGCTGGTCCTGCAATTCCCGTTGTGGTGGTTCGGCGCGCCCGCGATCCTCAAAGGCTGGATGGACCGCGTGTTCGTGTATGGCGGCCTCTACGACAGCCGCCGGCGCCACGAACGCGGCGTCATGCGGGGGCGCCGCGCGCTGCTGAGCGTGACGACCGGATCGTCGGCGACGGCCTGTGCGCCCGACGGGCGCGAAGGCGATACGCGCCTGCTGCTGTGGCCGCTCATGTACGCGCTGCATTATGTCGGCTTCGACGTGCTCGAGCCGCACCTGATCCACGACGTGCGCGACGATCCCGACGACGCAGCCGCCCGGCGACGGGACGCCGCCCTGCGGGAGCGGGCCGACGCCTATCGTGCGCGGCTGCGCGACTGGTCCGCGTGGCCGCGGATGCCGTTCAACCGGGACGAGGACTTCGACGGCGGCGTCACGCTGAAGCCGGACGCCCCCGTGTACAGCCCGTTCATCCGCCACGCGCGACGCGAGGGCTGACGCGCGCGGCCATGCGGCACGTCAGCGCAGGCCTGGCGGTTCCCGTAGTAGACTCTGGCCCAGCATCGGCGCCGGTCGCAGCGCGCATGCGCGGCCCCGCGAGACGGATGTCGCCGCGCACCCGGCACAGGCGGCCGCCGGCTGTTGAGCACGCCGCCGCGCCGACGCATGGCGCACCGCGGCGATCCAGAAAATGTATAGGGAGTCCCCAATGTTTTCCCGACGCTATCTCGCGATGTGGTGCGCCGTCGTCCTGTTCGTGGCGGTCGCGGCCCTCGCCGCCGGCCATGCGATCGCGTGGCTCTGGCTTGCCATCCCCGCCGCCCTCGTCGCCCTCGGCCTATACGACCTCAACCAGGACCGTCACGCGATCCTGCGCAACTACCCGCTGTGGGGCCACCTGCGCTTCCTGTTCGAATTCATCCGGCCGGAAATCCGCCAGTACTTCGTCGAGGACGACACCGACGAGAAACCGTTTTCACGCGCGCAGCGCAGCCTCGTCTACCAGCGCGCGAAGAACGTCGGCGACAACCGCCCGTACGGCACCGAGCTGAACGTGAAGGCGGTCGCGCACGAATGGATCAGCCATTCGCTCGCGCCGACGAAGCTGCCGAACCATGATTTCCGCGTCCGCGTCGGGGCGAGCCGCGCGCAGCCGTACGACATCTCGATCTTCAACATCTCGGCGATGAGCTTCGGCTCGCTGTCCGCGAACGCGATCCGCTCGCTGAACCTCGGCGCGAAGAAAGGCGGCTTCGCGCACGATACCGGCGAAGGCTCGCTGTCGAAATACCACCGCGAAAACGGCGGCGACATCATCTGGGAAATCGCGTCCGGCTACTTCGGCTGCCGCAACGACGACGGCACGTTCAGCCCGGACAAGTTCGCGAAGCAGGCGGCCGACCCGCAGGTGAAGATGATCGAGGTCAAGCTGTCGCAGGGCGCGAAGCCCGGCCACGGCGGCGTGCTGCCGGCCGCGAAGATCACGCCCGAGATCGCCGAGACGCGCGGCGTGCCGATGGGCAAGGACTGCATCTCGCCCGCGACGCATTCGGAATTCTCTACGCCGCGCGGGCTGCTCGAATTCGTCGAGCGGCTGCGCACGCTGTCCGGCGGCAAGCCGACCGGCTTCAAGCTGTGCATCGGCCATCCGTGGGAATTCTTCGGCATCGCGAAGGCGATGCTCGAGACCGGCATCGTGCCGGATTTCATCGTCGTCGACGGCGCCGAGGGCGGCACCGGCGCGGCGCCGCTCGAATTCACCGATCACGTCGGCGTGCCGCTGCAGGAAGGGCTCCTGATCGTGCACAACACGCTCGTCGGGATCGGCGTGCGCGACCGCGTGAAGATCGGCGCGAGCGGCAAGATCATCACCGCGTTCGACGTCGCGCGCACGCTCGCGATCGGCGCGGACTGGGTGAACTCGGCGCGCGGCTTCATGTTCGCGGTCGGCTGCATCCAGGCGCAGACCTGCCACACCGGCCGCTGCCCGACCGGCGTCGCGACGCAGGACCCGGTGCGCCAGCGCGCGCTCGTCGTGCCGGACAAGGCGGACCGCGTGTACAACTTCCACCGCAACACGCTGCACGCGCTGCAGGAGCTCGTGCAGGCGGCAGGCCTCGCACATCCGTCCGAGCTGCGCGCGCATCACATCGTGCAGCGCATCGCGCCGCACGAGGTCCGGCTGATGTCGCAACTGCTCAAGTACGTGAAACCCGGCGCGCTGCTCGACGGCGGCCACTGCGGCTACACGCTGTATGAAAAATGGTGGCCGCTCGCGCGCAGCGATTCGTTCGCGCTCGGCGACGACGTCTACGCGTCGATCGACTGACGGCGCCGGCCGCTTCGGCCGTTTCGCTCGGCCGCCCGACCGGCAAAAAAAACGCGCCCCGAGGGGCGCGTTTTTCATCTGCTCGATGCGCGGGCGGCAGCGGCGCCTGCGCCGGCCGGGTCAGCCCTGCGGCACCGTGTCGATGAACGACTGGCGCTGCATCAGCTTCACGAAGTGCTTGTCGAGGTTCGGGTGACGCTCGCGCCAGTTCAGCTCGGACATCCGGAAGTCGAGATAGCCGAGCGCGCAACCGAGCGCGACGTCCGCGAGCGTGTAATGATTACCGACGCACCACATCTTGCCGCCGAGGCCCTGCGACATCGCGACGAGCGCGTCGTCGATCTTGCGCTGCTGGCGGGCAATCCAGCTCTCGCTGCGCTGATGCGCGTCGCGCTGCACGTTCTCGATGCGGATCGCGACCGACGCGTCGAGCGCGCCGTCGCACAGCGCCTCCCAGCAACGCACCTCGACGCGTTCGCGGCCCGACGGCGGAATCAGCTTGCCGACCGGCGACAGCGTGTCGACGTATTCGCAGATCACGCGGGAATCGAACACCGCGGCGCCGTCTTCCATCACGAGACACGGGATCTTGCCGAGCGGGTTCGAGGCATGGATGTTCGTGTCCGGCGCCCAGACGTTCTCGAGCTCCAGCTTGTAGTCGATCTTCTTTTCAGCAAGCACGATCCGCGCCTTTCGGACGAACGGGCTGCTGAGCGAACCGATTAATTTCATCATCTGCCTTTGTTGAGGAACCGCCGAGAGTATACGTTGTCGCCGATCATAACCGGCCGCCGACAGCCGGTAGAAAATCGCCCATCCGGCCTGTGGATGGTTTGCAACAACCGCGCCAGCGCCGTTGCGGCCCCCTTCCCACGCCCTCTCACGCGCCGCTTCCGGCGGCGCTACAATCGCACGATGAATGCGCCCCTCGATACCGCCATCGCCGTCGACGTCTACCACCAGCGCCGTGAACGCGTGCTTGCCGCACTGCGCGCCGCCGGCGGCGGCGTCGCCATCGTTCCCACCGCGCCGGAAGTGCTGCGCAACCGCGATGCGGGCTACCCGTACCGCCATGACAGCTACTTCTATTACCTGACGGGCTTCGCCGAGCCGGACGCCGTGCTCGTGCTGAACGCGTCCGCGCCGCACGGCGCGCCGCAATCGATCCTGTTCTGCCGCGCGAAGAACCCGGACCTCGAGATCTGGGAAGGCTTCCACTACGGGCCCGAGGCCGCGCGCGACGCGTTCGGCGTCGATGCGGCATTCGCCACCGACGTGCTCGACGCGGAAATGCCGCGCCTGCTCGCCGATGCGGGCACCGTGCATTACCGGTTCGGCGCGTCGGCCGAGTTCGACCGCCAGCTCGGCCGCTGGCTCGACGCGGTGCGCGCGCAGGCGCGCACGGGCGTCGCCGCGCCGGACGCGCTGCTCGACCTCACGCCGCTCGTCGACGACATGCGGCTCGTCAAGGACGAGCACGAGCTCGCGATCATGATGCGCGCCGCGCACATCTCGGCGCTCGCGCATCGCCGCGCGATGCAGGCGTGCCGGCCGGGCGTACGCGAATACGAACTCGAGGCCGAACTGCTCTACACGTTCCGCAAGCACGGCGCGCAGGCGCCGGCCTACGGCTCGATCGTCGCGGCGGGCGCGAACACATGCGTGCTGCACTACCCGGCCGGCAACGCGGCCGCGCGCGACGGCGACCTGATCCTGATCGACGCGGCGTGCGAGCTCGACGGCTACGCGTCGGACATCACCCGCACGTTCCCGGCCAACGGACGCTTCTCGCCCGCGCAGCGCGCGCTGTACGACATCGTGCTCGCCGCGCAGCAGGCGGCGATCGACGCGACCCGCGCCGGCGTGCCGTTCGAGGCGCCGCACGACGCCGCGGTGCGCGTGCTCGCGCAGGGCCTGCTCGACACCGGCATCATCCCGAAGACGCGCTTCTCGAACGTCGACGACGTGATCGCGGAGCGTGCGTACGCGCGCTTCTACATGCACCGCACCGGCCACTGGCTCGGCATGGACGTGCACGACTGCGGCGACTACCGCGAGCGGCTCGCCGAGCGCGACGGCAACGGCGCGCTGCCGTGGCGCACGCTGCAGGCCGGCATGACGCTGACCGTCGAGCCGGGCCTGTACGTGCGCGCCGCCGACGACGTGCCGCCCGAATACTGGAACATCGGCATCCGCATCGAGGACGACGCGATCGTACGCGAGCAAGGCTGCGAGCTGATCACGCGCGACGTGCCCGTCGCGGCCGCCGAGATCGAGGCGCTGATGTGCGCAGGCGCGGCGCACGACGCCTGAGCAGGCGGCTGCCGACCGTTTCTTACGTTTCACGATTCCTGATGACGACCGACTCCTCCCCGGCCACGCCGGACCACGACATCGCCATCGTCGGCGCCGGCCCCGTCGGGCTCGCGCTGGCCGGCTGGCTCGCTCGACGCAGCGCGACGCGGCACTGGTCGATCGCGCTGATCGACGCGCGCGAGCCCGCCGCGAGCGCGAACGATCCGCGCGCGATCGCGGTGTCGCACGGCAGCCGCGTGCTGCTCGACACGCTCGCGTGGCCCGCCGACGCGACGCCGATCGAACACATTCACGTGTCGCAGCGCGGCCATTTCGGCCGCACGCTGATCGACCGCGACGAGCACGACGTGGCGGCGCTCGGCTACGTCGTGCGCTACGGCTCGCTCGTGCAGGCGCTGGCGGGCGCGGTGCGCGGCACGGGCGTCGACTGGCTCACGTCGACCTCGGCGCGCGCGCCGCAGCAGGACGCCGGCGGCGTCACGCTGACGCTCGACGGCCCGCAGGGCGAACGCACGCTGCGCGCGCGGATCGTCGTCAACGCCGAAGGCGGGCTGTTCCACGAGCAGCAGGACGACGACGGCAAGCACCGCCGCGACTACGGCCAGACCGCGATCGTCGGCACGGTGACGGTGTCAGCGCCGCGCCCGAACGTCGCGTGGGAACGCTTCACGCACGAAGGGCCGCTCGCGCTGCTGCCGCTCGGCGGCGCGCAATATGCGCTGGTGTGGTGCTGCGAGCCGGGCGAAGCCGCACGCCGCGCCGCGCTGCCCGACGACGCGTTCCTGCGCGAGCTCGGCACGGCGTTCGGCGAGCGCATGGGCCGCTTCGTCGCGATCACCGGGCGCGCGTCGTTCCCGCTCGGCCTGAACGCCGCGCAGACGCTCGTCGACCGGCGCATCGCGATCGTCGGCAATGCCGCGCAGACGCTGCACCCGGTCGCGGGCCAGGGGCTCAACCTCGGCCTGCGCGACGCGCATACGCTCGTCGACACGCTGTCCGGGCGCGGCGCCGAGCCGGCCGCGCTCGCGGCCTTCAACACGCGGCGCGCGCTCGACCGGCGCTTCACGATCGGCGCGACCGACACGCTCGCGCGGCTGTTCACGATCGAGGCGGGCCCGCTCACGCTGCTGCGCGGCGCGGCGCTGACCGCGCTCGAACTCGTGCCGCCGCTCAAGACCGCGATCGCCCGCCAGATGATGTTCGGCCAGCGCGGCTGACGCGCGCAGCGCTGCAGACAAACCGGGTCAAATCGGCTCGGCGAGGGAATACGGTAAAATGCGCGTTTTCCCTCCGCCCTTTTCTTGCCCGCGCTGGTCCGCGGGCGGTGTCATTGCGATGCCCGTTATCGGCTCTCACGTATTGCGCAACAACCTGTTCGTCGCCCCGATGGCCGGCGTGACGGACCGGCCGTTCCGCCAGCTGTGCAAACGGCTGGGGGCCGGCTATGCCGTGTCCGAAATGGTCGCGTCCAACGCCCAGCTGTGGAAAAGCGCCAAGACGATGCGGCGCGCGAACCACGAAGGCGAAGTCGAGCCGATCGCCGTGCAGATCGCCGGCGCCGACCCGGCGATGATGGCCGAAGCCGCCCGCTACAACGTCGACAACGGCGCGCAGATCATCGACATCAACATGGGCTGCCCGGCGAAGAAGGTCTGCAACGTCGCCGCGGGCTCCGCGCTGCTGCAGAACGAGCCGCTCGTGAAGCAGATCGTCGAGGCGGTCGTCGGCGCGGTCGGCACCGGGCCGGACGCCGTGCCCGTCACGCTGAAGATCCGCACCGGCTGGGACCGCGAGCACAAGAATGCGATCACGGTCGCGCGCCTCGCCGAGGCCGCCGGCATCTCGATGCTCACCGTGCACGGCCGCACGCGCGCCGACCTGTACCGCGGCGAAGCCGAATACGAGACCATCGCGGCCGTGAAGGCGGCCGTCGGCATTCCGGTCGTCGCGAACGGCGACATCACGTCGCCGCAGAAAGCGAAGGCGGTGCTCGACGCGACCGGCGCCGACGCGCTGATGATCGGTCGTGCCGCGCAAGGTCGGCCGTGGCTGTTCCGTGAAATCGATCATTTCCTGCAAACCGGCGAGCTGCTGCCGCCGCCGCTGATCGACGAGATCCAGCAGGTGATGAACGAGCATCTGGAAGATCACTACGCGTTCTACGGAGAATTCACGGGAGTCCGTACTGCGCGCAAGCACATCGGCTGGTACACTCGCGGCCTTTCCGGCGCCAACGGGTTCCGGCACCGGATGAACACGCTCGATTCCACCCGCGAGCAGCTCGCCGCCGTCAATGCATTCTTCGAAGCGCAGAAGGCGCTGTCCGACCATCTCGTCTACGTCGACGAGGACGAGGATGACCACGGCGAGTCGGACGACCATAACCAGTTAGCAGCATGAGCAAGCACAACATCGAACAATGTGTCCGCGAGAGCCTGGACGTGTATTTCCGGGATCTAGACGGCTCCAATCCGCATGACGTCTACGAAATGGTGATGTCCTGCGTCGAAAAGCCGATGCTCGAGGTCGTGCTCGAACAGGCGGGCGGCAACCAGTCGCTCGCCGCGGAGTACCTCGGCATCAACCGCAATACGCTGCGCAAGAAGCTGCAGCAGCACGGCCTGCTGTAGCCGGCCGCCCTGTCCCCGTTTCCCTGGCTATCGGTGGTTCCATCATGATCAAGCAAGCGCTCATTTCCGTTTCCGACAAGACCGGCATCGTCGACTTCGCGAAGTCGCTGTCCGACCTCGGCGTCAAGCTGCTGTCGACCGGCGGCACCGCGAAACTGCTGGCCGACGCGGGCCTGCCCGTCACCGAGGTGGCCGACTACACCGGCTTCCCGGAAATGCTCGATGGGCGCGTGAAGACGCTGCATCCGAAGGTGCATGGCGGCATCCTGGCGCGCCGCGACCTGCCCGAGCACATGCAGGCGCTCGAAGCGCACGACATCCCGACGATCGACCTGCTCGTCGTGAACCTGTACCCGTTCGTCGCGACGATCGCGAAGGACGACTGCACGCTCGCGGACGCGATCGAGAACATCGACATCGGCGGCCCGACGATGCTGCGCTCGGCGGCGAAGAACCACCGCGACGTGACGGTGATCGTCGACCCGGCCGACTACGCGGTCGTGCTCGACGAGATGAAGGCGAACGCCAACACGGTCGCCTATGCGACCAACTTCCGTCTCGCGACCAAGGTGTTCGCGCACACCGCGCAGTACGACGGCGCGATCACGAACTACCTGACGAGCCTGACCGACGAGCTCAAGCACACGTCGCGCAACCCGTACCCGGCGACGCTGAACATGGCGTTCGACAAGGTGCAGGACCTGCGCTACGGCGAGAACCCGCACCAGAGCGCCGCGTTCTACCGCGACATCGCGACGCCCGCCGGCGCGCTCGCGAATTACCGCCAGCTGCAGGGCAAGGAACTGTCGTACAACAACATCGCCGATTCGGACGCCGCGTGGGAATGCGTGAAGACGTTCGACGCGCCGGCCTGCGTGATCATCAAGCACGCGAACCCGTGCGGCGTCGCGGTCGGCAACGACCCGGCCGACGCGTATGCGAAGGCGTTCCAGACCGACCCGACGTCGGCGTTCGGCGGCATCATCGCGTTCAACCGCGAAGTCGACGATGCGGCCGCGCAGGCCGTCGCGAAGCAGTTCGTCGAAGTGCTGATCGCGCCGTCGTTCACCGATGCCGCGAAGCAGGTGTTCGCCGCGAAGCAGAACGTGCGCCTGCTCGAGATCGCGCTGGGCGAAGGCCATAACGCGTTCGACCTGAAGCGCGTGGGCGGCGGCCTGCTGGTGCAGTCGCTCGATGCGAAGAACGTGCAACCGCACGAGCTGCGCGTCGTCACGAAGCGCCACCCGACGCCGAAGGAAATGGACGACCTGCTGTTCGCGTGGCGCGTCGCGAAGTACGTGAAGTCGAACGCGATCGTGTTCTGCGGCAACGGCATGACGCTCGGCGTCGGCGCGGGCCAGATGAGCCGCGTCGACTCGGCGCGCATCGCGAGCATCAAGGCGCAGAACGCGGGCCTCACGCTCGCGGGTTCGGCAGTCGCGTCGGATGCGTTCTTCCCGTTCCGTGACGGCCTCGACGTCGTCGTGGCGGCGGGCGCGACCTGCGTGATCCAGCCGGGCGGCTCGGTGCGCGATGACGAAGTGATCGCGGCGGCCGACGAGCACAACATCGCGATGATCCTGACGGGCGTGCGCCACTTCCGTCACTGATCGACGGCGCGCGGCCCGCGGGGCCGCGAGACACGAGCCCGGCGGCGTCGCACCCGCCGGGTTTTTTATTGCGCGGCGCCGGCCGTCGCTGCCGCGCTCGGCAAGATCTCGCGGCCGCGCGCCGCGTCGCGGCGGCATGCCGCGCCTTTCGTTGTAGTATCGCTGCATCACGCAACTCCCTAGTTACATGCGAATTCTCGGCATCGACCCCGGCCTGCGCGTCACCGGCTTTGGCGTCATCGACGTCAGCGGCCACCGGCTCGCCTACGTCACGAGCGGCGTGATCCGCACGCCGACGGCCGACCTGGCCACCCGGCTCGGCACCATCTTCCAGGGCGTCTCGACGCTCGTGCGCGAACACGCGCCCGATCAGGCCGCGATCGAAAAGGTGTTCGTCAACGTCAACCCGCAGTCGACGCTGCTGCTCGGCCAGGCGCGCGGCGCCGCGATCTGCGGCCTCGTCACGGGCGGGTTGCCGGTCGCCGAATACACGGCGCTGCAGCTCAAGCAGGCCGTCGTCGGCTACGGTCGCGCGACCAAGGCGCAGATGCAGGAGATGGTCACGCGGCTCTTGAATCTCTCCGGGCAGCCCGGCACCGACGCGGCCGACGCGCTCGGCATGGCGATCTGCCACGCACACGGCGGCAACACGCTCAGCACGCTCGGCGGCCTCGCGCCGGCACTCGCCAAGAAAGGGCTGCGCGTGCGGCGCGGCCGGCTCGTCGGCTGATGCCGGCGGCGTGCGCTGGGCGATCACCCTGCTGCACGCCGCGCTTCCCGCGCTCCCGGCCGAACGGCCGGCCCATCGGTTTTCCGTCGCGCGTGCGCTACACTCGCGCTTTCTTCATCGCCTCGCACAATCCATGATCGGTCGCATCGCCGGCATCCTCCTCGAAAAGAACCCGCCTCACCTGCTCGTCGACTGCAACGGCGTCGGCTATGAGATCGACGTGCCGATGAGCACCTTCTACAACCTGCCGCAGACCGGCGAGCGAGTCGTGCTGCTCACCCAGCAGATCGTCCGCGAGGACGCGCACCTGCTGTACGGTTTCCTGACCGCGCAGGAGCGCACGACCTTCCGTGAGCTGCTGAAGATCACCGGCATCGGCGCGCGCATGGCGCTCGCCGTGCTGTCCGGCATGAGCGTGCCGGAGCTCGCGCAGGTCGTGACGATGCAGGACGCCGCTCGCCTGACCCGCCTGCCGGGCATCGGCAAGAAGACGGCCGAGCGCCTGCTGCTGGAGCTGAAGGGCAAGCTCGGCGCCGACCTCGGTGCGCTCGCCGGCGCCGCGTCGCCGTCCGACCACGCGGCCGACATCCTCAATGCGCTGCTCGCGCTCGGCTACTCCGAGAAGGAAGGCCTCGCCGCGATCAAGAACGTGCCGGCCGGCACCGGCGTGTCCGAAGGCATCAAGCTCGCGCTCAAGGCCCTGTCGAAGGTGTAACGGCCCCGCGTCCGACGCAGTGTCGCGCCGCCGCATGCGGCGCGCCAGTCGGCCGTTCGGCAAGGGCCTGTTCACGCTAATAACGGGCTTGCGCTGGCCGCCAGAAGGGCCGAGCGCAAGGATTGCGACGAAACGAATACCGGACGTATTCGCGAGGAGCATGACGCAGCGATCGGCCCTTCTGGCGGCCAGCCCCAAGAGAAATTTCTTGGTTACGGGAACGTGCCTTGCCGGCCACATTGCGGCGTCGCGCGTCGCTTGTTTGGCTCGGCCAAACGGCGCTCCTTGCTCCTTGCACTGCGGCCGGCAAGGCACGTTCGCAAGCCCGTTATTAGCGTGAACAGGCCCTGGGCCGCGTAACGGCGCGCGGTACAATGGCCGCATGATTGAAACCGACAAACTCGCCACCGAGCGGATCATCGCCGCCACGCCCGCCTCGTCGCACGAGGAGGTGTTCGAACGCGCGCTGCGGCCGCGCCAGCTCGACGAATACGTCGGCCAGGAAAAGGTGCGCGGCCAGCTCGAGATCTTCATCGAGGCCGCGAAGCGCCGTTCCGAACCGCTCGACCACGTGCTGCTGTTCGGCCCGCCCGGTCTCGGCAAGACGACGCTCGCGCACATCATCGCGCGCGAAATGGGCGTCAACCTGCGCCAGACGTCGGGCCCGGTGCTCGAACGCGCGGGCGACCTCGCGGCGCTGCTGACGAACCTCGAAGCGAACGACGTGCTGTTCATCGACGAGATCCACCGCTTGTCGCCGGTCGTCGAGGAAATCCTGTACCCGGCGCTCGAGGATTACCAGATCGACATCATGATCGGCGAGGGTCCGGCGGCGCGCAGCGTAAAGCTCGACCTGCAGCCGTTCACGCTCGTCGGCGCGACCACCCGCGCCGGGATGCTGACCAACCCGCTGCGCGACCGCTTCGGGATCGTCGCGCGCCTCGAGTTCTACGATGCGGAGCAGCTGTCGCGCATCGTGCGCCGCTCGGCGTCGCTGCTCAACGCGCAGATCGATCCGAACGGCGCGCTCGAGATCGCGAAGCGCTCGCGCGGCACGCCGCGGATCGCGAACCGGCTGCTGCGCCGCGTGCGCGACTACGCGGAAGTGAAGGCCGACGGCAACATCACCGCGGCCGTCGCCGATGCGGCGCTCGCGATGCTCGACGTCGATCCGGTCGGCTTCGACCTGATGGACCGCAAGCTGCTCGAAGCGATCCTGTACAAGTTCGACGGCGGCCCGGTCGGCATCGACAACCTCGCCGCGGCAATCGGCGAGGAGCGCGACACGATCGAGGACGTGCTCGAGCCGTACCTGATCCAGCAAGGCTTCCTGCAGCGCACGCCGCGCGGGCGCGTCGCGACGCTGCTGACCTACCGCCACTTCGGGCTCGCCGCGCCGGATGCGGGCGCCCCGGCGCGCGGCGCATGGGAGACGTCCGACGGGCAGTGAACGCCCGCCCGACGCCGCGCCGGCGATGACGACGCCATCCAATCCGCCCCCCGGCGCGCCGGTGTCGCACCCGCGCTGGCTCGAGCCGCTCCGCAAGCGGCTCGTGGCCGGTGTCACGCACCTGACGACAGGCAGCGGCCCGTCGCTCGACTTTTCGTCGCCGCCCGGCGATCCGGGCCTGTTCGGCCCCGACGCGGTCTGCTGGCGCGTGCATGCGGACTTCGCGTCGATGATGACGGGCGGCATCTCCGCGCTGCTGCTGCAGGCGCTGCATCCGCTCGCGCTTGCCGGCGTATGGGATCACTCGTCGTTTCGCACCGACATCCTCGGGCGGTTGCGGCGCACTGCGACGTTCATTTCCGGCACCACGTTCGGCAATCGCGCAGACGCGCTCGCGCTGATCGAGCGCGTGAAAGCGATACACGCGAAGGTGCACGGCACCGCGCCCGACGGGCGGCCCTACCGGGCCGACGATCCGGCGCTGCTGACCTGGGTGCACGTCGCGGAAGTATCGAGCTTTCTCGCCGCGCACCTGCGCTATGTGAACCCGACCTTGCCGGGCGAGCTTCAGGATCGCTATTACGAGGAAACGGCGCGCATCGCCGAGATGCTCGGCGCGCAGGACGTGCCCCGCTCGCGCGCCGAGATCGACGCGTATCTGGCGCGCATGCGGCCCGATCTGGAAGCCGGGCCGCGCACGTTCGAGGTGATGCGGATTCTGCTGAATGCGCCGGTCGCGCGGCCGGCGATGCGGCCTGCCGCGACCCTCGTGATGCATGCCGGCATCGACCTGCTGCCGCCCTGGGCGCAGGACCTGCTCGGGGTGTCGAGATTCGCGCCGCTGCGGCGCGCGGTGGTCCGGCCGGGCGTGCGCGCGGTCGCGCCGGTGCTGCGCTGGGCGCTTATCAATGGCGCATCGAGGCGCGCCCGGCGGCGTGCGACCGCGGCACCGCATAGCGGCAAGCCTTCTGCCTGACAGCCGCCTTCCAAATATTTCAATTTGCCGTCATATTCGTCTGACAAGCTGACGGGCTTGCTGCTGCGCGCATGCGCGCCGCGCTCCCATCCAACCCGACGACCGATGCCTGCGATGTCCCGTCTGCCGATCCGCTTCGCCATTGCCGCCAGCCTGATTACCGTTTTCGCCCTCTCCGCTTGCGGCGGCGACGGGACGGCCCCCGTCGCACGGGCCGACGTGCAGGCGCCGGCCGGCGGTGGGACAACGACTCCAGCGACACCGGCGCCCCTGCCTCCCGTCACGCCGCAACCCGGCAAGTGGAAGGCCGCCCGAACGGGCGACCTGCTGGACGTCGCGCTCGGCGCCCTGCATCCGACGCAGGGCGCGATCGGCTACGACCAGATCTACTACAAGCTCGGCCGCTACGAATTGCAGCCCGACAAGAAATTCGACGACTTCTGCGCCGACGAAGGCCTCGGCGGCGTCGCGGCAAACGGCTACACCGTGCAGTCAACACTGCGCGAACCCGCGAGCTACGCGTGCACGACGACCGACGCGAACGCCCGCGACCGCACGGTGCTGAATCCCGTCGTGATCGGCCCGAACGGCGACACGCTGTACGTGACCGACGGCCACCACGGACTGTCAACCTACTACGAGACGCCTGACGGCGGTGCGCCGCTGCACGTCCACGTGGTCGTGAAGGACAACCTGAGCGGCTACTCGGGCGACGCGTTCTGGCAGCAGATGCAAAGCCGCGGCTACCTGCGGCTCAAGGACGGCAACGGCCAGCCGATCACGGCCGCGCAATTGCCCGCGGGGCTCGGCCTGAAGCTCGGCATGACGAACGACCGCCACCGGTCGCTCGTCTATTTCACGCGCGACATCGGCTACAGCAAACCCGCGCAGGCGACCGACTATCTCGAGTTCTATTGGGCCGACTGGCTGCGCGCGCAGCCCGCCACGTTCTCGCTCGCGAGCTACGACCTGACGCGGCCCGGCGCGACCGACCCCGATCCCACCAAGGCCGACACGGGCTACCTGAACGCGGTCTGGAACGCGTCGACGCGCATGGTCGCGGCCACCGACCCCGTCATCGACGGCAAGACCGGCGCCGACCTCGGGCGCGCCGATGCGATCAACGGCGGCAAGAAGTACAACAAGGGGGAATTCGACAAGCTGCGTCAGCCGATCACGGCCGGCAAGCCCGGCAAGATCGCCTACGCGCTCGACTACAAGGCGCGCCACGGCCTGCAGTGAGCGGCCGGGCGCTCAGAGCACCTTGCGGTACCCGTCGTCGTCGCTCGCTTCGTCCAGGTGCGACACGTCTGCCCACTGCACGACGTTCGCGCGTCCGTCCGCATAGTCGACGACGTTGATGCTCGTGTTGAGCAGCTGATAGCTGCGTGGCGCGGCGAGATCGAGCCCGTTCGCGAACCGGTACACGCAGTCGAGCACGCCGCCATGTGCGACGCAGGCGATTCGCCCGCCCGGATGCGCGGCGACGATCGGCTCGATCGCGTGCAGCACGCGGTGATAGAACGCGCGCTGCGACTCGCCGCCTTCGGGCTCGAAGCCGGGGTCGCGCGTCTGCCACGCGGCGTACGCGTCGGGAAACCGCGCCTCGATCTCCGTGCTGTCGTGCCCCTGGAAGATGCCGTACGCGCGCTCGCGCAAGCCCGCGCGCAGCACGAGCGGCAGGCCGAGCACATCGGCGGCCGGCTGCGCGGTCTGCTGCGCACGCATCAGGTCGCTCGAATAGATCGCGTCGACGCGCGCCCCGTCGCGCGTTTCGCGCGCGAGACGCACGGCCAGCCGCTGCGCCTGCGCGAGGCCCGAGTCGGCCAGCGGAATGTCGATATGGCCCTGGATGCGCTTGATGCGGTTCCAGGCCGTCTCGCCATGACGGATGAAGAGAATCTGCGTGGTGGCCATCGCGGCGGCGCCTCCGGGAATGATCAGGGCCGCACTTGCAGCCAGAATGTCACGGGCCCGTCATTGACGAGCGAGACCTGCATGTCGGCGCCGAACTCGCCGGTCGCGACGAGCGGATGACGCTCACGCGCCGCGTCGACGAAATAGTCGAACAGGCGCGCGCCCTCGTCGGGCGGCGCCGCGGGCGTGAAGCTCGGACGCAGGCCGCTGTTGGTGTCCGCCGCGAGCGTGAACTGCGACACGAGCAGCAGGCCGCCCGCGAGTCCCGCGCCGTCGATGTTCGACACCGGCAGGTTCATCTTGCCGGCCGCATCGCTGAACACGCGATAGCCGAGCACCTTCGCGAGCAGCTTGTCGGCCGCCGCCTCGGTGTCGCCGCGCTCCGCGCAGACGAGCGCGAGCAGGCCCGCGCCGATCTCGCCCGTCACGCGGTCGCCGACGCGCACGTCGGCGCGCTTCACGCGCTGGATCAGCGCGATCATGCGGTCAGCGTCACGCGCGCGAAGCGGCGCTTGCCGACCTGCACGACGTACTCGCCCGCCTCGATCTTGAGGCCCTTGTCCGTGATCGCCGTCCCGTCGATCTTCACGCCGCCTTGCTCGATGTTGCGCAGCGCTTCGCTCGTCGACGGCACGAGGCCCGCCTGCTTCAGCAGCTGGCCGATCGCGAGCGGCGCGCCCGCGAGCGTCACCGCCGGGATGTCGTCCGGCACGCCGCCCTTCGCGCGGTGGTTGAAGTCCTCGAGCGCGCGCTCGGCGTCGGCCTGCGAATGGAAGCGCGCGACGATCTCCTGCGCGAGCAGCACCTTGAAGTCGCGCGGGTTGCGGCCTGCGTCGATCTCGCGGCGGAAGCCGACGATCTCGTCCATGCTGCGGAACGACAGCAGCTCGAAGTAACGCCACATCAGCGTGTCCGAGATGCTCATCAGCTTGCCGAACATGTCGGTCGGCTTCTCGCTGATGCCGACGTAGTTGCCCTTCGACTTCGACATCTTCTCGACGCCGTCGAGGCCTTCGAGCAGCGGCATCGTCAGGATGCACTGCTGTTCCTGGCCGTATTGCTTCTGCAGCTCGCGGCCGACCAGCAGGTTGAACTTCTGGTCGGTGCCGCCCAGCTCGAGGTCGGCGTTCAGCGCGACCGAGTCGTAGCCCTGCATCAGCGGGTACAGGAACTCGTGGATCGAGATCGGCACGCCGCCCTGGAAGCGCTTCGTGAAGTCCTCGCGCTCGAGGATGCGCGCGACCGTGTAGCGCGACGCGAGCTTGATCATCCCGTCGGCGCCCAGCGGCATCGACCATTCGCTGTTGTAGCGGATCTCGGTCTTGTCGCGGTCGAGCACCAGCGCGGCCTGCTCGAAATAGGTCTTCGCATTCGCCTCGATCTGCTCGCGCGTGAGCGGCGGGCGCGTCGCGTTGCGGCCGGACGGGTCGCCGATCAGCGACGTGAAGTCGCCGATCAGGAAGATCACCGTATGGCCGAGGTCCTGCAGCTGACGCATCTTGTTCAGCACGACCGTGTGGCCGATGTGGATGTCCGGCGCGGTCGGGTCGAGGCCGAGCTTGATGCGCAGCGGCTTGCCCGTGGCCGCGCTCTTCGCGAGCTTCTGCGCGAACTCTTCCTCGATCAGCAGCTCGTCGACGCCGCGCTTCGTGACGGCGAGCGCGTGCCGCACTTCATCGGTGATCGGGAAAACAGGCTTGGAACTGGGTTCGGTGCTCATCGGTGCCAGGAAGAAGGTCGCAAAAACAAGGATTTTCCCATAACTTGCGCGCGCATCGCTTAACGGCGGCCCCGCTTGCGCGGATAATCGCCCGCAAGGCGCGCGGCACCGGCCGCCGCCGCATGATCCAGGAGGGTATACGTGCCGATGCGACGTCCATCACCCGGCCACCCGGCCGACGGCGTTTATTTCGGATTGATGTCGGGAACGAGCATGGACGGCGTCGACGGCGTCGCCGTGCGCTTCGAGACCGGCAAGCCGCCGGCCGTGCTGGCCGAAGCCTTCGTCGGGTTCGCGCAGACGCTGCGCGACGCGCTGTTCGCGCTGCAGCAGCCGGGCGACGACGAGATCGACCGCGAGGCGCTGGCCGCCAACGCGCTCGCGGCCCGCTACGCGGTGTGCTGCCATGAACTGCAGCGCGCGGCCGGCCTTGCGCCCGACCAGGTGCGCGCGATCGGCGTGCACGGGCAGACGGTGCGCCACCGCCCCGAGCGCGGCTACACGCGGCAGACCAACAATCCGGCGCTGCTCGCCGAATTGACGCATGTCGACGTGATTGCCGACTTCCGCAGCCGCGACGTGGCCGCGGGCGGCCAGGGCGCGCCGCTCGTGCCGGCGTTCCATGCGACGGTATTCGGTGCGCCGCGCGAGACGCGGGTCGTCTGCAATCTCGGCGGCATCAGCAACATCACGATCCTGCCCGGCGACGGCGGCGACGTGCGCGGCTTCGACTGCGGCCCCGCGAATGTGCTGATCGACGAATGGGCGAGCCGCCACCTCGGCAAGCCCTACGACGAGAACGGCCGGTTCGCGGCGCGCGGCGCCGTCCATGCGCCGCTGCTCGATGCGCTGCTCGACGAGCCCTATTTCGATGCGCCGCCGCCCAAGAGCACCGGACGCGACCTGTTCAATCCGGCTTGGCTCGATGCGAAGCTGGCCGCATTCGCGCAGCTCGCGCCGGAGGACGTGCAGGCCACGCTCACGGCGCTGACGGCCGTGTCGATCGCGCACGAGATCGCACAGCATGCGCCCGACTGCACGGCCGTCTACGTGTGCGGCGGCGGCGCGCGCAATCCCGTGCTGCTCGACGCGCTTTCAAACGCGCTGCGCGACCGCGGCGTTCGCGCGGCAGTCGACACGACGGCCGCGCTCGGCGTACCGCCGCAGCAGGTCGAGGCGCTCGCGTTCGCGTGGCTCGCGTACCGCTTCGCCGCACGCGAGCCGGGCAGCCTCGCGACGGTCACCGGCGCGGCCGGCGACCGCGTGCTGGGCGCGCTCTATCCGCGCTGAAGCGGCATACGCGTATCATCCAGGCATAAAAAAACGGGGCTTCATGCCCCGTTTTTCATTCCGGCGAGCCGGATCGGACGCCTCGTGCGCTCAGACCGAGAACGACGAACCACACCCGCAGGTGGTCGTCGCGTTCGGGTTCTTGATCACGAACTGCGCGCCGTTCAGATCGTCCTTGTAGTCGATCTCTGCGCCGACCAGGTACTGGTAGCTCATCGAGTCGATCAGCAACTGGACGCCGTTCTTGTTCATCACGGTGTCGTCCTCGTTGACTTCCTCGTCGAACGTGAAGCCGTACTGGAAGCCGGAGCAGCCGCCGCCCTGCACGAACACGCGGAGCTTCAGGTCAGGGTTGCCTTCTTCGTCGATCAGTTGCTTCACCTTCTCGGCTGCCGCGTCGGTGAAGACGAACGGGGCCGGCATTTCGGTCGTGGCTGCGGATTCGGTAACAGCGTTCATACGAACTCTCCAAAAAGCTTTAGCCGCTATTGTAGGGCCGATCTCAAGATCGTGCCGAAGTCCATGAAATCAACAGGTTCTTATCGATTTCGTCAAACCGGCGGCCGGCGGCGGCGCGCGATCGCGAAACGGACGCGCATAAAAAAACCGCCAGCGCAAAAGCTGGCGGTTTTTCCGGCGGACGCCGCCCGAAAGCGGCGCGGCCATGAAGCGGAATTAACGCTTCGAGAACTGCTTGGCGCGGCGTGCCTTGCGCAGACCGACCTTCTTACGCTCGACTTCACGTGCATCGCGCGTGACGAAGCCTGCGTTCGACAGCGACGGCTTCAGCGCCGCATCGTAGTCGATCAGTGCACGGGTGATGCCGTGGCGCACTGCGCCTGCCTGACCCGTTTCACCGCCGCCCGTCACGTTCACCTTGATGTCGAACGTCTGGCCGTGGTTCGTGAGTTCCAGCGGCTGACGCACGATCATCAGCGACGTTTCGCGCGAGAAGTAGTCAGCAATGGGCTTGCCGTTGACGACGATGTCGCCCTTGCCTGCCTTGATGAAGACACGAGCGACGGCGCTCTTGCGGCGGCCCGTACCGTAGTTCCAGTTACCGATCATATGGGCTCCCGTTAGATCTCGAGCGCCTTCGGCTGTTGAGCCGAGTGCGGATGCGTCGCTTCAGCGTAGACCTTCAGCTTCTTGATCATCGCGTAGCCGAGCGGGCCCTTCGGCAGCATGCCCTTGACCGCCTTCTCGAGCGCACGGCCCGGGAAGCGTTCTTGCATCTTGCCGAACGTCGTTTCATAGATACCGCCCGGGTAGCCCGAGTGACGGTAGTACTTCTTGTCCAGAGTCTTGTTGCCCGTGACCTTCAACTTGCTCGCGTTGATGATGATGATGAAATCACCGGTGTCGACGTGCGGGGTGAACTCAGGCTTGTGCTTGCCGCGCAGACGGCGTGCCACTTCGCTGGCAACACGGCCGAGAACCTTATCCGTCGCGTCAATCACGTACCATTCGCGCGTCACCTCATGGGCTTTTGCGGAAAACGTCTTCATGATCGATCCAAAAAAAATGCTTTGCCCGATGTGTTCTTTCCTGCTTGTGTAGGTGCGCTTCGAGGCGCGGTGCAGGCTCTCCCTGTTCTTTTTCCGTGGGCATGAATGCGGAAAAGCCCTGAATTATAAAGGAATTGCCGCGCCGCGGTCAAAGGGAATCCGCATCCGGGTGTCCGGCGCGCCGGAAATCGGCCAAAATCCGGTCCTGCCCCGTTATATCCGGCGATTCCGAGCGCCCGGGGGCATCCATCGGCGCACGCGAGAACGTGCCGGACAAGGAAAAACAACAACCACGATGAAGAAACGACTCACGCCACTCCTGGCCGCCGCCCTGCTGGGCGGCGCCGCATCGGCCGCCGCCGACCCGGCCGGCTGCAACGCGAAGCTCGACGCACTCGACGCGCGCATCGCCGCCGCGCGCGAAGCACGCGCCGAGGATCGCGTCGCGAAACTGCGCGCCGTGCGCGAACGGGTGCGCCACTTCTGCGCGCGCCGCCACGGTCATGCTTCGGCCGTCGACGCCCCAGGCGCCTGACGCTCGCGGGACGCGCACTTTGCGCGCCGATGTTTGCATGAGACGAAAAAAAGCCCGAACGGCTGGTTCGGGCTTAATCCACCATAGGAGGAGGGTGGAGGAGACATTCGGAGGGTGCCGCAGCGCGACAACCAATGAGTCGCATTATACGAACGGGCTGCCGGCAGCACAAGAAAATTTGCATTGCGAAATCTACAACCATAATGCGAAATAACGAGGCCGCAAGCCCGTCATCGCAATTTCCCTTAAAAATCAAATATTTGCAGATTCACGCGAGCCGAGCCGGCAGCACCCGGCTAGAGCAAAACCCCTAAATTCCCAAGGGAATTCGCGTTCCCCCGCCCCATTCCGGGGCCCGTGTCGGCGCATGCCGATTCGCGTCGTGCGGCGCATCAGCCGCCCGTGGCCGTGCGGGCTACAATGCCGGATCGAATTCGAATCAGGCAACGCTGGAGCGCAAGCATGGAATGCAAAGTTAGCTGGTTGGGTCAGGACGGCATGGCGTTTTCCGCCCAGACCGGAAGCGGGCACCTCGTCACGATGGACGGCGCGCCCGAGGGCGGCGGCCACAATCTCGCGCCGCGGCCGATGGAGATGGTGCTGCTCGGCACCGGCGGCTGCACCGCGTATGACGTCGTGCTGATCCTGAAGAAGAGCCGCCAGGAAGTCGCCGGCTGTTCGGTCACGCTGAAGGCCGAGCGCGCGAGCGAAGATCCGAAGGTGTTCACGAAGGTCCACTTCCACTTCACGGTCACCGGCCGCAACCTGAACCCGGCGACGGTCGAGCGCGCGATCAACCTGTCGCACGACAAGTACTGCTCGGCGTCGATCATGATCGCGAAGACGGCCGAGCTCACGCATTCGTTCGACATCGTCGCAGGCTGATCGGGCGCCGCGCGGTACCCGAAAGAAAAAGGGCCGGCGTCCCGCAAGGAGACGCCGGCCCTGTCGCATTCGAACGGCAAAGCAGGCCGATAAGCCGGATTCTGTGCACGCTGCACGCCGAAGCGCACAGCGCGTGGCAGCCATTCCTCTAGGCGCGCCATTGCTGACGCGCTCAAGCTTCCTACCCGCAGACGAGACGGGGGCCCCGTCCTGCATCCGGAGATGCGCGCCTGCCTACTTGGAATTGCTCCGGGTGGAGGTTACCGTGCCGGCGAACGTCGCCGTCGCCGCGGTGCGCTCTTACCGCACCGTTTCACCCTTACCTGATCCCGGCTTGCGCCGGGCCATCGGCGGTTTGCTTTCTGTTGCCCTGTTCCGCGTGTCGCCACGGATGGCCGTTAGCCATCACCCTGCCCTGTGGAGTCCGGACTTTCCTCGCCCCCGCCTGCCCGAAGGCGGCGAGGCCGCGACTGCCTGGCCTGCTTTGCGACGCGCATTCTAGCACCGTGCGGCCGGCCGTTACAGCGGCCGCGTTCGCCGCCCGCTGCGAAACACCGCGGAATCGTCGTAGAACCCGGGATCGGCGTTCGCCTCGCACCAGCCCGGCACGCCCAGCACCGGCAGCGGCGCGAAATCGCGGCTCGTCAGGTCGCGCGTCACGAGCATCTGCGCGACCCGCGCATCGACGTGCGCGGCCCGGCGCTCGGCCGGCCACGAAAAATAGTCGTCGCTCACTTCGACGATCCACGTGTGCGCGGTACAGGACTTGTACGGCGCGACGAGCTTCTCGAGCAGCGCATGCCCGACGAGCCGCACCTCGCAGCGCGCGCCCCACGCGTCGCGCGCGGCCACCAGCAGCGCGCGCCAGTCGAAGCCGCGCAGCGCGTCGGCGAGTGCCGGATCGGCCGTCACGAACAGCGCGGCATTCTCGTCGAACAGCGTCAGCGCGTCGCGCAACGCGCCGCGCACGGGCCCGACGCCGCCTGCCGTGTCGATCGCCGCGGCCTGGCGCGCGTTCAGCGCCGCCTTGATGCGCGGATACGCGAACCAGACGAGCGCGTTGAAGAAATCGTGGAGATTGTGCCGGGTCGGCACGCCGCCCGTTGCGGCGATATGGGTCTCGTACGCGACGCCGGCCGGCAAGTCGGCTTGCGGCACGAAGCGCAGCGGCGCGCCGCGTCCGGTGACGGGCGGCGTGCCACCCGTCGTGCCATTCAGTGCGCCATTCAGTGCGCCGTTCAGCGCGGCGAGCAGCGCGGACTCGCCGTCGAGCGCGCCTGCCTGCACGACGCGCCCCGTTGCGGCAAAGCCAGCAAGCCACGGCGCGGACCAGTCGATCCGCGCGAACGCCGCCGCACCGCAGTCGGCCGGCTGGCCGGCCGCGTGCGGCGACGCGGCGTTCACGCGAGTTTCCAGCCGATCGATTCGCCCGCGCGCAGCGGCACGACCGGCGTGTCGCCCGCGAGGATCTCGAGCGGCAGCTCCCACGGCTCGCGGCGCAGCGTGACCGTCTCGGTCGCACGCGGAAGGCCGTAGAAATCCGCGCCGTAGAAGCTCGCGAAGCCTTCGAGCTTGTCGAGCGCGCCGGCGTTGTCGAACGCCTCCGCATACAGCTCGAGCGCGTGCAGCGCCGTGTAGCAGCCCGCGCAGCCGCACGCGGCTTCCTTCGCGTTGCGCGCATGCGGCGCGCTGTCGGTGCCGAGGAAGAAGCGCGGGTTGCCCGAGGTCGCCGCCTCGACGAGCGCGACGCGGTGCGTCTCGCGCTTGAGCACCGGCAGGCAGTAGTAATGCGGGCGAATCCCGCCGACGAAGATCGCGTTGCGGTTGTACAGCAGGTGATGCGCGGTGATCGTCGCGCCGATCAGGCCCGGCGCCGCGTCGGCGTCGCGCACGTAGTCGGCCGCGTCCTTCGTCGTGATGTGCTCGAACACGACCTTCAGGCCCGGGAAATCGCGGCGCAGCGGCGTCATCACGCGGTCGATGAAGACCTTCTCGCGGTCGAACAGGTCGATCGACGCGTCGGTCACCTCGCCGTGCACGAGCAGCGGCATCCCGGCTTCCTGCATCGCCTCCAGCGTCTTCGCGCATTTCGCGAGATCGGTCACGCCGTGGTCCGAATTGGTCGTCGCGCCCGCCGGATACAGCTTTACGCCGTGCACGAAGCCGCTTTCGCGCGCGCGGCGGATCTCGTCGGGCGGGGTGTTGTCGGTCAGGTACAGCGTCATCAGCGGCTCGAACGTCACGCCGGCCGGCACCGCGGCCAGGATCCGCTCGCGGTACGCGTGCGCCTGCGCGGTGGTCGTCACGGGCGGCTTCAGGTTCGGCATGATGATCGCGCGGCCGAACTGGCGCGCGGTGTGCGGCAGCACGGCGGCCAGCATGTCGCCGTCGCGAACGTGCAGGTGCCAGTCGTCGGGACGGGCGAGCGTCAGCGTCGCCGGGGAGGAAGCGTTCGAGGCAGTCATAGGAGGCGTCGTGAGGAACGGAAACGGGAAAACGGTGCCGGATGCCGCCGGCGCGGGCCGGCTGACGGCTAACCGCAACACGGAGCCGTTTGTCGGCGGAATCCGCTTTTTACCGCTGTTGGCTCGGTGATATGCTAGAACCATATATTGTACCGGGGTTCACCCGGTCCCAACTGGTCCGCTACCCGCTTCAGCCTGCCGTCCCAAGTAAAATGTGCCAACTCCTAGGAATGAACTGCGCCGCGCCGACGGACGTCACATTCTCGTTCACCGGTTTCGCGGCCCGGGGCGGGCTCACCGACCACCATGCCGACGGCTGGGGCATCGCCTTCTTCGAGGACAAGGCCTGCCGCTTGTTCATCGATCACCAGGCATCGGCCACGTCGCCGATCGCCGAAATGGTCAAGCGCTACCCGATCAAGTCGAAGAACACGATCGCGCACATCCGCAAGGCGACGCAGGGCCATATCCTGCTCGAGAACAGCCACCCGTTCATGCGCGAGCTGTGGGGCCGGCACTGGATCTTCGCGCATAACGGCGACCTGCAGGACTACGCGCCTGACATGGAAGGCAGCGTCTATCACCCGGTCGGCACAACCGACAGCGAACGCGCGTTCTGCGTGCTGATGCAGGGGCTGCGCGAAGCGTTCCCCGGCGCGCAGCCGCCGCTGCCCGAGCTGTTCGAGCGGGTCGGCGAGCTGACCCGCGGCATCACCGACCACGGCGTGTTCAACTTCCTGATGTCGAACGGCCAGGCGCTGTTCGCGCACTGCTCGACGCGGCTGCACTACATCGTGCGCCGCTGGCCGTTCTCGACCGCGCACCTCGTCGACGAAGACCTGTCGATCGACTTCGCGAAGTACACGACGCCGGAAGACCGCGTCGCGGTGATCGCGACGCAGCCGCTCACCGACAACGAAGTGTGGACCTCGTTCGAGCCGGGCGAGCTGATCATGTTCCAGTGCGGCGACGTCGCCGCGCGAATGCAGATCCCGGTGCCGCCCGCCGTGCTCGAGAAGCTGCGCAACCCGGCGCTCGACGCGTCGGCGTCGGCGTCCGCGCCCGCGCGGCCGTTGCCGGCCGTCGAGGCGGACGTCAGCGAAGACGCGTTCGACTTCTGAACCCGCGGCCCGACACGCGGAGACGAAAAAAACGCCCGGCAGCGCCGGGCGTTTCCGTTTGCAGCGGCATGCGAAGGACGGCCCCGCCGCCCTGCCCGCCTCAGTGCAGGATCTTCGCGAGGAAGTCCTTCGCGCGGTCCGACCGCGGATTCGCGAAGAAGTCTTCCTTGCGGTCGTCCTCGACGATCGCGCCCTTGTCCATGAAGATCACGCGGTGCGCGACCTTCTTCGCGAAGCCCATCTCGTGCGTGACGACCATCATCGTCATCCCTTCCTTCGCGAGTTCGACCATCACGTCGAGCACCTCGTTGATCATCTCGGGATCGAGCGCCGATGTCGGTTCGTCGAACAGCATCGCGATCGGGTCCATCGACAGCGCGCGCGCGATCGCGACCCGCTGCTGCTGGCCGCCCGACAGCTGGCCCGGATACTTGTGCGCGTGCGCCTTCAGGCCGACGCGGTCGAGCAGCTTCATGCCCTTCTCGGCCGCCTCGTCCTTGCCGCGGCCGAGCACCTTGATCTGCGCGAGCGTCAGGTTCTCGGTGATCGACAGGTGCGGGAACAGCTCGAAGTGCTGGAACACCATCCCGACCTTCGAGCGCAGCTTCGACAGGTTCGTCTTCTTGTCGCCGACCGACTGGCCGTTGACGAGGATCTCGCCCTGCTGGAACGGCTCGAGGCCGTTCACGGTCTTGATCAGCGTCGACTTGCCCGAACCCGACGGACCGCAGACGACGACCACCTCGCCTTTCTTGACCTCGGTCGTGCAGTCGGTGAGGACCTGAAACTGGCCGTACCACTTGGAAACGTTCTTGATGGAAATCATCTTGTGACCTTTTTCTGGAGACCTTTGACGAGGGCGGACGCCACCGTGCAAATCACGAAGTAGCATGCACCCGCGAACAGGATCATCTCGACGCTCGTGCCGTCGCGATCGCCGATGTTGGCGGCCGTGCGGAAGAAGTCCGCAAGGCTGATCACGTAGACGAGCGACGTGTCCTGGAACAGCACGATCGCCTGCGTGAGCAGCAGCGGCACCATCGCGCGGAAGGCCTGCGGCAGGATCACGAGGCGCATCGCCTGCGCATAGTTCATGCCGAGCGCGAACGCAGCGTTCACCTGCCCGCGCGGCACCGCCTGGATGCCGGCGCGGATGATCTCGGAATAATACGCGGCCTCGAACAACGAGAACGCGACCATCGCCGACGCGAGCCGGATGTCGATCGTCGGCGACAGCCCGAGCACGCCCTGCAGCAGCTGCGGCACGATCAGGAAGAACCACAGCAGCACCATCACGAGCGGGATCGAGCGGAACACCGTCACGTAGCCCTGCGCGAACCACGCGAGCGGCTTGACGCCCGACAGCCGCATCAGCGCGAGCAGCGTGCCCCAGACGATGCCGACGACGATCGCGAGCGCCGTGATCTGGAACGTGATGATCGCGCCCGTCCAGAGCGTCGGCAGCGCGCCGGGAATGCTACTCCAGTCGAACTGATGCATCACTTGCCTCCGATATAGCCGGGCAGCCGGGACTTGCTTTCGACCCAGCGCATGAACGCCATCACGACGAGGTTGATGACCACGTACGCGAGCGTGACGGCAATGAACGATTCATACGTCTGCGCGGTGTAGTCGACGAGCTGGCGCGCCTGCGCGGACAGGTCGAGCAGGCCGATCGTCGACGCGACCGCGGAATTCTTGAAGATGTTCAGGAATTCCGACGTGAGCGGCGGCACGATGATCCGGTACGCGACCGGCAGCAGCACGTAGCGGTACGTCTGCCACTGCGTGAAGCCCATCGCGAGCCCGGCGGCGCGCTGGCCCCTCGGCAGCGCGTTGATGCCCGAGCGCACCTGCTCGCACACGCGCGCGCCCGTGAACAGGCCGAGACAGACGATCGACGCGGTGAAGAACTGCGTGCCGGGCGGCAACTGCTTGATCCAGGTGCCGATCGACGGCGGCAGCAGTTCCGGCACGACGAGGTACCAGACGAAGAACTGCACGATCAGCGGGATGTTCCGGAAGATCGACACGTAGACCGTGCCGAGCGCCGACAGCCATTTGTTCGGCACGGTGCGCAGCACGCCGAACAGCGAGCCGACGATCAGCGCGATCACCCAGGCGGTGAGCGACACCTTGAGCGTCACCCAGAACCCGGACATCAGCCATCCGAAGTAAGTGGTCGGCTCGCCGGTCGATACGGGGCTCAGGAAGATGCCCCAGTTCCAGTGGTATGACATGGACAAGACTCCTGCAAAAAGAAACGGAAGAAGCGTGGCCTCTTCCGTTTCGTCAGCGTCAACTCTGCTTCAACGGACGCGTGGTCAGTCGAGGGCCTTGTCGTTCGGGTTCGCGTAGAGATTCTTCATCGCATCGGAGAGCGGGAACTTCAGGTTCAGCCCCTTCGGCGGGATCGGGTTTTCAAACCACTTCGAGTAGATCTTCGCGGCCTCTCCCGACTTCTCGACCTGCGCGATCGCGTCGTCGACGACCTTCTTGAACTCCGTGTCGCCCTTGCGCATCATGCAGCCATAGGCTTCCTGCGACTGCGGCGTGCCGACGATCACCCATTCGTCCGGCTTCTTCGCCTTCGCGCGCTCGCCCGCAAGCAGCGCGTCGTCCATCATGAACGCCACCGCGCGGCCCGATTCCAGCGTATTGAACGAATCGCCGTGATCCTTCGCGCTGATGATGTTCATGCCCATCTGCTTGTCGTTGTTCATCTTGCGCAGCAGACGCTCGGACGTCGTGCCCGCCGTCGTCACGACGGTCTTTCCCTTCAGGTCCGCGAAATCCTTGATGCCCGCGCTCTTGTTCGCCATCAGGCGCGTGCCGATCACGAAGATCGTGTCCGAGAACGCGGCCTGCTGCTGGCGTTCGGCATTGTTGGTCGTCGAGCCGCACTCGATGTCGACCGTGCCGTTCTGCACGAGCGGAATGCGGTTCTGCGACGTGACCGGGATGTTCTTCACCTGCAGATTCGGCAGGTTCAGCTTCTTCTTCACCGCGTCGACGACCTTCAGCTGGAAGTCGCGCGAATAGCCGACGACTTGCTGCTTTTCGTCGTAGTAGGAGAACGGGATCGACGATTCGCGGTGTCCCAGCGCGATCACGCCCGTGTCCTTGATTTTCTTCAGCGTGCCGGTCTCCTGCGCATGCGCGCCGCTTGCGAACGCACACAGCGCCGCGGCCATCAGGATTGCCTTGTGGTATTTCATTTTGTTCATCTCCTTGGCTAAAACCCGCGCCAGTGTATCAAAGTAATTTTTCTGAAAGTACTGGTTGTTTTCCGCACTGCGGCGCGCCCCGTGCGAAGCCGTCCTCCCGGCTCCGGGCGCCCGAATGCGCAAGCGGGCGGCACCGGATCCGGTGCCGCCCGCGGGGGGTCATGGTCGCAATCGGGTGGATTGCGCCATGTTCTGATCGAAGTCAGTCGATCAGGGGTACAGGCCGCGCATTTCGCGCGCCATCAGGATCCGCTTGCACGCGACGATGAACGCCGCGGTACGCACCGACACCTTGTGCTCTTCCGCGACCGCCCACACGCCGGCGAACGCTTCGCGCATCACGCGCTCCAGACGGTGGTTGATCTCGTCTTCCGTCCAGAAGAAGCTCGAGAAGTCCTGCACCCACTCGAAGTACGACACGGTCACGCCGCCCGCGTTCGCGATCACGTCCGGGATCACCAGCACGCCGTTCGCGGTCAGGATGTCGTCCGCCGCGGTCGTCGTCGGGCCGTTCGCGCCTTCGACGATGATCTTGGTGCGGATCTTCGCTGCGTTCTTCTCGGTGATCTGGTTTTCCAGCGCCGCCGGGATCAGGATGTCGGTCTCGACCGTCCAGAACTCGTCGTTCGGCATCGGCTCCGAGCCCTCGAAGCCCGCGACGCCGCCCGTGCGGGCCACGTGGTCGAGCAGCTTGTTCGCGTCGAGGCCGGCCGGCTGGTAGATCGTGCCGGTGTGATCCTGCACCGCGATCACCTTCGCGCCCGCTTCCTGGAACAGCTTCGCCGCGATGCCGCCGACGTTGCCGAAGCCCTGCACCGCGATGCGCGCGCCGGCGATTTCGAGACCCTTCTTCTTCGCCGCTTCGGAGCCGACGACGAACACGCCGCGGCCCGTTGCTTCCTTGCGGCCGAGCGAACCGCCGAGCGAGATCGGCTTGCCGGTCACGACGCCGGTGGCCGTCTGGCCCTGGTTCATCGAGTACGTGTCCATCATCCACGCCATCACCTGTTCGTTGGTGTTGACGTCCGGCGCCGGAATGTCGGTGTTCGGGCCGATGATGATGCCGATTTCGCTGGTGTAGCGGCGCGTCACGCGCTCGAGCTCACCACGCGACAGCTTGCGCGGGTCGACGCGGATGCCGCCCTTCGCGCCGCCGTACGGCACGTTCACTGCGGCGTTCTTCACCGACATCCACGCGGACAGCGCCATCACTTCCGACAGCGTCACGTCCTGGTGGTAACGCACGCCGCCCTTGCCCGGGCCGCGCGACACGTTGTGCTGCACGCGATAGCCCTCGAAGTGCGCGACGGTGCCGTTGTCGAGCTCGATCGGCACGTCGACGACCAGGATGCGCTTCGGACGCTTCAGCGTTTCGAGCCAGCGCGACAGCGAACCGAGGTACGGCGCGACGCGATCGACTTGCTGAAGGTAGTTGCCCCACGGGCCGAGATCGTCGGCGTGCAAGTAGGACGGGATGGACTGCTGTTGCGAAGACATGGATTCTCCAACGGTCAACGGATGGCGCACATTGTCGAAAAACCCGTTTCTTTAATCCAATGCCGTTTGCTTATTCGATTATGCGTTTCCTGCATGATCGCGATTTTTCGCAAATACGCGGTCGATTTGCGCAAGAACGGCCGCGATCGGCCCTGCATCCGGTGCGCCGAAAATCGTGTCGGCCGTGCGGGAGTCATATCAGCCCGCCGCCTCGCGCAGCTCGTCGCTCACCACGTCCCACAGCGCCCGCACCAGCTTCTGCCGCGGCTCGTCGCCCTGCAGCGCGAGCTTGTCGCAGTACAGCCGGATCTCCATCGTCAGCGTGAACGGATACGCGCCGCCGCGCACCGCGCGATCGAGCCGGATCAGCCGGCCGCCCGCGACCGCGTCCTCGACCGCGCTGTGCGGCAGGAACGCGATGCCGTGGCCGGCGAGCGCCATCGCCTTCAGCCCTTCCGCCATGTCGGTTTCGTATACGCGGTCGAGGAACAGCGGCGTCGGCGCGTTCGCGATGATCACCTCGGTCATCCGGCCGAGATACGCGTTCGGCGTATACGACAGGTACGGCACGCGCGCATCGGCCGCGCCCGGCAGCGTGTAGCGCGGCCGCCCCGCGCGGCCCGGCGCCGAGAACGGGCTGATCGGCTCGCTGCCGAGCGTCAGCATGTCGTAGCGCGCGGGGTCGAGCGCGACCGGGTGGCTCGGATGGTGATAGCCCATCACGAGATCGCAGCCGCCCTCGACGAGCGACAGCACCGCGTCGTGCACGTTCAGCGCGCGCAGCCGCGTGTGAACCGGCCCCATCTTCGCCTCGATGCGCTGCAGCCAGCGCGGGAAATAGGTGAGCGACAGCGTATGCGGCACCGCGAACTCGATCGTCGGCACCGGCGCGCCGACGTGGCCGCGCAACAGTGTCCTCGCCTCGTGGGCCTGCGACAGCATCGTCAGCGCCTGCTCGTAGAAGATCTGGCCGGCCTGCGTGAGGCGGGTCGGATAGACCGAACGATCGATCAGTTCGGTCGCGAGCCACGCCTCGAGCGCCTGGATGCGGCGCGAGAACGCCGGCTGCGACACATGCCGCAGTTCGGCGGACCGGCTAAAGCTGCGCGTCTCCGCGAGCGAGACGAAGTCTTCGAGCCATTTCAGTTCCATGCGGGCGGCCGCGGCGGGCGGCGATCAGGAAGAAGCCTGCATTCTACCGGCGCGCCGGGGCCGGTGCGGCGCCGGCGGGGCCGCCCGCCCGGCATGCACGCCCTCATGCCGTGCGCCGCGCATCACGCGCGTCGTGCATTGCCGCACCAGCGCCGCGCCGGACGCACGCGCGCGGTGCCGGCGCCACGCCCGCGCCGGCGGCCGGAGATTCCCGCCGCCCGTTGCCGCAGCGGGCCGCACGCCTCGCCCGGCAAAACTTGCCGATGGTTGGCACGAACATTGCGGCACGGATGCCCGGACCGCCCCGTCCGGCGTTTCGTCCGTCCGACCTCGCCTGGCCTTGCGGCCGGCAACCCGAAGAGGCCCCACCGATGAAGAACCTGCGCACTTCCCTGCTGAGCGGCAACTGGCGTTCGCTGCTCGCGTGCTTCCTGTATTTCGACACCGGATTCACCGTCTGGGTGCTATATGGCCCGCTCGCTCCGTTCATCGGCAAGGACATCCCGATGTCCGCCGCGCAGCAGGGCTTTCTCGTCGCGGTGCCGGTGCTCGCCGCCGCGATCCTGCGCGTCACGCTCGGCAACCTGTACCAGTCCGCGAACGGCCGGCGCGTCGCGCTGATGGGCGTGCTGCTGTCCGCGCTGCCCGCGGTCGTGCTGCCGTGCGTGCCCGGCACGCCGTCGTATGCGCTGCTGCTCGTGCTCGGCGTGTTCCTCGGGATCGGCGGCGCGAGCTTCGCGGTCGCGCTGCCGATGGCAGGCAGCAGCTATCCGCCGAAGGTGCAGGGCCTCGTGCTCGGCCTGGCCGCGGCCGGCAACATCGGCGCGGTGCTCGACGGCTTCATGTTCCCGCACATCGCGGCCGCCCTCGGCTGGCAGTTCTCGACCGCCGCCGCGCTGCCGCTGCTCGCGATCGCCGGCTTCGCGCTGTTCGCGTGGGCCGACGACCGCGGCGAGAAATCGGGCAGCGCGCCGCGCGCGCTCGGCGCGTTCGCGGTCACGCTCGCCGGCCTCGTCGCGCTCGTGCTCGCGGTGCACGGCGGGCTGTTCGGCGCCGGCAAGGCCGGCGTGCTGCTGCTGCCTGCGATGGGCGCGCTGCTCGCGATCGCGGTGCTGCCCGCGCGCTACCGCGCGGTGCTCGCCGAGCGCGACACGTGGGTCATCATGCTGATCTACAGCATCACGTTCGGCGGCTTCGTCGGCATGTCGTCGTACGTGACGCTGCTGCTCACGACGCTCTACCAGATGCCGAAGATCGAGGCCGGCCTGTTCATGTCGCTGCTCGCGTTCCTCGGTGCGATCGTGCGGCCGATCGGCGGGCATCTCGCCGACCGCGTCACCGGCGTGCGCGCGCTGACCGTGCTGCTCGCCGCGATCGCCGCCGCCGACCTCGCGTTCGCCGCGTGGATGCCGCCGGTCACGGGCGGCATCGCGCTCCTGATCTGCCTGTACATCGCGTTCGGGCTCGGCAACGGCGCGACGTTCCAGCTGGTGCCGCACCGCTGGCCGGGCAAGACGGGCCTGCTGTCGGGCATCGTCGGCGCGGCGGGGGGGATCGGCGGCTTCTACCTGCCGGTCGTGATGGGCATCGCGAAGGAAAGCACCGGCAGCTACCAGCTTGGGTTCGCGACGTTCGGCGTGCTCGCCGCGTGCGCGTGCGGCGCGCTCGTGCTGCTGCGCGCGCCGTGGCTGCGCTGGGCGTCGCCGGCCGGCGTTGCCGCGCCCGCGAACGCGGTGCCGGTCGCGCTGGGCGGCACGGCGAGCGTGGCCGAATAGCGCGCGGCGCAGGCCGGCGGCGGCGCGTACGCTGCCGGCGGAACGCCCGCGCGCACCCGCCGGACAGCCGGGCCGGGCGGCGCTCGCCGCGCGGTTGGGGGGCCGCCCCGCGCCGATGGTAAAATTGCGGATTCTCCTCCCCCTCGTTCGACCCGGCCCCAAGGCCCGCCCGATCATGTCCGACACTCGTCCCGATACGCTTTTCGCCCTCACCGCGCTCTCGCCCATCGACGGCCGCTACGCCAGCAAGACCGAAGCGCTGCGCGACTGGCTCTCCGAAGCCGCCTTCATGCGCCACCGCGTCACCGTCGAGGTGCACTGGCTGATCGCGCTGTCGCGCGCCGGCTTCGCGGAAGTCCCGCGCTTCTCCGACGCCGCCGAACAGTTCCTGCTGCAGCTCGTCGAGCGCTTCACCGCGCACGACGCGGCGCGCATCAAGGACATCGAGCGCGTGACGAACCACGACGTGAAGGCCGTCGAATACTGGCTGAAGGAATCGGTGAAGGGCCAGGCCGAACTCGAGAAGGCAAGCGAATTCATCCACTTCGCGTGCACGTCCGAGGACATCAACAACACGTCGCACGGCATGATGCTCGCCGGCGCGCGCGAGCACGTGATCCTGCCGGCGCTGCGCACGGTCCACCAGCGCCTCGTCGCGCTCGCGCACGCGCTCGCCGACCAGCCGATGCTGTCGCGCACGCACGGCCAGCCGGCCAGCCCGACGACGCTCGGCAAGGAGCTCGCGAACGTCGCCGCGCGCCTCGCGCGCGCAATCGCCCGCATCGAGAAGGTCGAGATCCTCGGCAAGATGAACGGCGCGGTCGGCAACTTCAACGCGCACCTGTCCGCGTATCCGGAATTTGACTGGGAAGCGTTCTCGCGCGACGTGATCGAGAACCGCCTGAAGCTCACGTTCAACCCGTACACGATCCAGATCGAGCCGCACGACTACATGGCCGAGCTGTTCGACGCGGTCGCGCGCGCGAACACGATCCTGCTCGACCTCGACCGCGACGTGTGGGGCTACATCTCGGTCGGCTACTTCAAGCAGAAGACGAAGGCCGGCGAAATCGGCTCGTCGACGATGCCGCACAAGGTCAACCCGATCGACTTCGAGAACTCGGAAGGCAACCTCGGCCTCGCGAACGCAACGCTGCGCCACCTCGCCGACAAGCTGCCGGTGTCGCGCTGGCAGCGCGACCTCACCGACTCGACGGTGCTGCGCAACATGGGCGTCGCGCTCGGCTACTCGCTGCTCGCGTACGACTCGCTGATCCGCGGCCTCGACAAGCTCGAAGTGAATCCGCAGCGCCTGAACGAAGACCTCGACAACTGCTGGGAAGTGCTCGCCGAGCCGGTGCAGACGGTGATGCGCCGCTACGGCATCGAGAACCCGTACGAGCAGCTGAAGGAACTGACGCGCGGCAAGGGCATCACGCGCGAAGCGCTGCAGCAGTTCGTCGGCACGCTCGCGATCCCGCAGGACGCGAAGGATCGCCTGCTCGCGATGACGCCCGCGTCGTACATCGGCAAGGCCGTCGAACTCGCGAAGCGGATCGCGTAACACCGCGCCGCGCCAAGGAAAAACGCCCGATGCATCGCGCATCGGGCGTTTTCGTTTGTGCGGCCTGCGATCCGCGTTGCACGATCAGAACGAGATCATCTTCCCCGGATTCAGCGCCGTCATCACGCTCATCGCGGCCTTCGCCGCCGGAATCGCGATCGGCGACAGCTGGCGGCCAAGCGGAATCGCGCGGTGATCGATGCCGGTCAGCATCGAGAAATCGTCGTTGCGGCCGACGAAGTCGTCGCAGATCGCCTTGCCGATCCGCACCGTCTGCGCGACCCCGTGGCCGCTCCAGCCCTGCACCATGTACATCGGCACGCGGCCGTCGGTCTTGCGGCTGTCCGTCGCGCCGTTCAGCGTGAAATCGCTGACGCCGCTCCAGCAGTAATCCAGCGCGAAGCGGCCGTCATATTGCGGGAACACCGTGTTCAGCCGGGTCAGCAGGTACGCGTTGACGTCCGGCTGCGCCCAGCAGGTGCCGGTGCCCTGCCCGCCGAACAGCAGGCGATTGCCGCGCACCGGCCGGTAGTAGTCGATCTGGAACTGCGTGTCGTACACGGGCATGCCGGCCGGCATCAGCGTCGCGACGTCGACGTCGAGCGGCGCCGTCACGCTCACGTACGTGAAGAACGGCACGGTCGTCGCACCACCGTCGTCGAGCAGCCGGAAGGTTGCGTTGTGCAGCGCGAGCACGACGCCCTTGCGCGCGGTGATCGTCCCGCCCGCGGTGGTCGCGACGACGCCGTCCGGCGTCTCGTCGAGCTCGAGCACCTCGGTGCCCTCGTACAGCTCGCCGCCGTTCCTGCGGAAACCGTGGACGAGGCCGCGCACCAGCGCGAGCGGGTGGACCTGGCCGCCCAGCGCGTCGATCGCCGCGCCGTAGTACAGCGCCGAGCGCACGTATTCGTCCTGCAACTGATGCTTGCCGGCCAGCGTCACGCTTGCGTCGCCGAGGCTGCGGCGCGCATCCGCGCCGTCGAGCAGCGCGCTCATGTGGCCGGGATGGACCGCCGCCGTGACGTGGCCGCGCTTGCGGTCGAGGTCGAGCGCGTAGCGCGCGCCGATCGCGTCGATCAGGTCCATCGACTCGGCCGAAGCGAAACGCCACAGGCGCTTCGCGTCGTCGTGCGACAGCTGCTCGATCATGTCGCCCGCTTCCCAGCGCGCGAGGCCCGGGGTCAGCTGGCCGCCGTTGCGGCCCGAAGCGGCCGATCCGATGTGATGCTTGTCGACGAGAATCGTATCGACGCCCGCCTCGGCAAGGTGCAGCGCCGCGGACGCGCCGAGCAGGCCGCCGCCGATCACCAGCACGTCGCACACGGCGTCGCGCGCGAGCGGCGCGCTGTTGCGCCACGGCGTCAGCGACGCCTCGTACCAGTTGGCCGGGCGCTCGCCGTCGTAACGGGCCGGGTCGCACCAGTTCCAGTTGTCCTTCTCGATGTTCAGTTGCGTTTGTTCAAAGCGCGATTCGTCCTGAATCAGGGGTTGGTTCGAAGTCATGTTTGCACTTGCATGGTCTTGGGCCGCCTGTCGAAGAGCCGTTCGGGCTTCGCGGGTGGGGCAGCCGGTTCCACATGGGTGTCAACGAGAAAAGGGGCGCAATGGCCCGTGTTGACGGCGGACACGCTCGTGTCGCCTGAATCCCGGACTGTGCGAAAGCACGTATTGAAAGGTGCCGGGACACCCAATTTCTACACCGCAGAAATAATTCTACAGTGTAGAATATGCTTTCGTCAAGCATATGGCTCGGTGCACATCCTGGCGCGCACCGGCCGATCTCCCGCACCGATGAAGGACAAACCCGCCCAAGGCCCGCGCGGCCTCGACAAGGACGCGATCGTCGCGGCCGCGCTGACGCTGCTCGAAGACGTCGGCGAAGCGGCATTCAGCGTGCGCAAGCTCGCGCAGACGGTCGGCTGCGATCCGATGAGCGTGCTCTATCACTTCAAGTCGAAGGAAGGGCTGAGCCGGGCGATCGCGAATGCGCTGTCGCGCTCGCTGACGCCAACCGACGACAGCCTGCCGTGGCGCGACCGGCTGCGCGACCTCGCGCGCCAGTACCGCGGGCTCGCGCTGCGCTATCCGGCCGCGTTCGGCCTGCTGCAGCGTCACGTCAGCACCGGGCCCGCCGATCTCGCGCACATCGAGGCCGTGCACCGCGCACTGGCCGACGCCGGCATCCCGCGCGCGGCGCGGCCGTGCGTGTGCGTCGGCTGGTATGCGAGCGTGATCGGGCTCGCCGCGGCCGAAGCCGGCGGCCTGACGCGGCCGGCCAACGACGTCGAGCTCGCGGAAATCGACGCGCTGTCCGACGCCGGCCACCCGCTCGTGAAATCCGCCGTGCCGCTCTACGCGCGCCTCGACCCGGCCGTCGTGCACGACACGATGCTCGACGTGCTGCTCGACGGCATCGCACACCACGCCCAATCACCGGCCGCAGAATGAGCAAGGGCGCCCCGAGGGGCGCCCTTGCCTGTCCGATTGCCGCGAACCGCGCTCAGTGCTGCTGCGCGACGCCGATCGTCCGGATCACGTGATCGACGATCTGTTCGGGCGTCAGCTCGATGCTGACCTCGATCGCTTCGTCCGGGCCCGGCTCCTCGAGCGTGTCGAGCTGGCTCTGCAGCAGCGACGGATCGAAGAAATGGCCGGTGCGGCTCTTCAGGCGCTCGTGCAGCACGTCGAACGAGCCCTTCAGGTACACGAACCGCACATCGGCGTCGTTGCCGCGCAGCACGTCGCGGTACGAACGCTTCAGCGACGAGCAGGTGAAGACGGCCGTCTCGCCCGCGCGCTGCTTGTCCTCGATGGCCGCACGGATCGTCTGCAGCCACGGCCAGCGGTCGTCGTCGGTCAACGGAATGCCCTGGTGCATCTTTTCCTTGTTGGCGGCGCTGTGAAACGCGTCGCCGTCGGTATAGCTGCACGACAGGCGTTCCGCCAGCATCTCGCCGATTCGCGACTTGCCCGCGCCCGACACGCCCATTGCGATCAGAATCATTGACTACCCCTTGTTACAGAAACGCGCTCAGCACCAGCGTAAACGTGAGGCCGAGCACCGAGATGATCGTTTCGAGCAGCGTCCACGTCTTGAACGTCTGACCGACCGTCATCCCGAAATACTCCTTGATCAGCCAGAAGCCGCCGTCGTTGACGTGCGAGAAGATCAGCGAACCCGATCCCGTCGCCAGCACCAGCAGTTCCGGACGAACCGTCACGCCCGACGCGGCCGCGATCGGCGCGACGATGCCGCAGGCGGTCGTCATCGCGACCGTCGCCGAACCCGTGGCCAGACGAATCAGCGCCGCGACGAACCAGCCGAGCAGCAGCGGCGACAGGTGCGCCTGCGTCGCGGTTGCGACGATCTGCTGCGAAATCCCGCTGTCACGCAGGATACCCCCAAAGCCGCCGCCCGCGCCGACGATCAGCGTAATCCCCGCGATCGGCGCCAGGCACTCGCCGCAGAACTTCTGGATCTGCTCGCGGTTGAAGCCCTGCAGCCGGCCGAACGTGAAGAAGCTCACGAGCACCGCGATCAGCAGCGCGACGTCCGAGTTGCCGGCGAAACGCAGCAGGTTGTTCGGCAGCGTCTTCGGTGCGAACACGAGGTCGGCCCAGCTGCCGACCAGCATCAGGATCACCGGCAGCAGGATCGTGAACAGCGTGATGCCGAAGCTCGGCAGCTCGCGCTTCTTGCCTTCGACGTGCGATTCGACGAATTGCGCGGCGAGCGGGTTGCTTTCCGGCAGCTTCACGAACTTCGAGATCGTCAGCGCGAACAGCGGACCGGCGACGATCGCGGTCGGCACGCCGACGATCAGGCCGAACGCGATCGTCTTGCCGATGTCGGCGCCGTATTGCTGAACCGCGAGCAGCGCGGCCGGGTGCGGCGGAATCAGGCCGTGCACGACCGACAGGCCGGCGACCATCGGCAGGCCGACGACCAGCAGCGACTTGCCGGTGCGCTTCGCGACGTTGAACGCGATCGGGATCAGCAGCACGAAGCCGACTTCGAAGAACACCGGCAGGCCGACGATGATCGCGACGAACATCATCGCCCAGTGGATGTTCTTTTCCCCGAACCAGTCGATCAGCGTGGTCGCGATCCGTTCCGCGCCGCCCGATTCGGCCATCATCTTGCCGAGCATCGTGCCGAGGCCGACGACGATCGCGATGTGGCCGAGCGTGCCGCCGGTACCCGCCTCGAACGACTTGACGATCTTGTCCATCGGCATGCCGACGACCAGACCGAGGCCGAGCGACACGATGATGAGGACCAGGAACGGATAGATCTTGAACCGCGCGATCATCACGATCAGCGCAACGATCGCGATCACGGTGAAAATGAGCAGCGTGCTGCCCTGGACAGCGCCCATGTGGACTCCTCCTTGCGATTTATTCGAACCGGGCCGCCTCACGCGATGCGCAAGGCTGCTTGCGAGTATGCCCGGCTATGCAGGTCTCCGAAATGGCAGGGTGCCACCCCGCCGTCAGGACGCTGAATTTTACTTATCTTTAACGTCGAGCGATAGAACCGGTTCCATCAGCAAAAACCCTCGGCAAAACAAACACTAAGCGCTGTTCGACCGAGGGTTGAATTGCCATTTCGTACAAGTTCAGCGGGAGAGCTGGCTGGCGGCTTGCGCGAGGCGCGTGACTTCCGCCCAGTCCTGCGCGGCGAGCGCCGCCTTCGGGGTCAGCCATGAGCCGCCGACGCACACGACGTTCGGCAGCTTGAGGAAATTCGGCGCGGTGTCGACCGTGATGCCGCCCGTCGGGCAGAACTTCAGCGCGGGGAACGGTCCTTGGAACGCCTGCAGCATCGGCACGCCGCCCGCCTGCTGGGCCGGGAAGAACTTGACGATCTCGTAGCCGAATTCGAGCGCCTGGATGATGTCGCTGGGCGTCATCACGCCCGGCAGCAGCGGCAGGCCCGCATCGAGCGCGGCGAGGTGCAGGTCCTTCGTCAGGCCCGGCGACACGCCGAACTGCGCGCCGGCCTTCTTCGCCTGCGCGCAATGCTCGGGCTTCGTGATCGTGCCGACGCCGACGACGATGTCGTCCGCGAGCTGGCTCGCGCGTTCGATCGCTTCCAGGCCCGCCGCGGTGCGCAGCGTGATCTCGAGCACCTTCACGCCGCCCGCGTGCAGCGCACGCGACACATTTTCGCCCTGCTCGACCGAGTCGAATGCGAGCACCGGAATCACCGGGCCCAGCTTCACGATTTCGCCAATCGTCTTCATCGATACCTCTCCTTGAATCTCGAAGTTACGCGGTGACGCGGGCGGCCGCTTCGCCGACCAGCGCCCCGAAAACCGATGCGCCCTGCTCCGCCGGCGCGGCCGCCGCACGGAACACGCCGAACAGCTCGCGCCCGAAGCCCGCCTCGTTGTCCGCCTGGTGCAGCGGCTGCGCGACCGGACGCGCTTGCCATTCGGCGTCGTCGACGTCGATGTCGAGCACGCCCGCCTCCGCGTCGATCACGAGCGTGTCGCCCGTCTTCACCTTGCCGAGCGGGCCGCTCAGCAGCGCTTCCGGCGACACGTGGATCACCGCCGGCACCTTGCCCGACGCGCCGGACATGCGGCCGTCGGTGACGAGCGCGACGTGGAAGCCCTGATCCTGCAGCACGCCGAGCAGCGGCGTCAAACGGTGCAGCTCGGGCATCCCGTTCGCGCGCGCGCCCTGGAAGCGCACCACCGCGACGAAGTTGCGCTTCAGCTCGCCGCGATCGAACGCTTCCTGCACGGCTTCCTGCGAATCGAACACGATCGCGCTCGCCTTCACCTTGCGGTGCTCCGGCGCGACCGCCGAAATCTTGATCACGCCGCGGCCGAGGCGGCCCTGCATCAGGCGCAGCCCGCCGTCCGGCTGGAACGGCTCGCGAATGCCGCGCAGCACCTTGGTGTCGTGGCTCTCGGCCGCGCCGTCGACCCACGTCAGCTTGCCGTCGATCAGCTTCGGCTCCTTCGTGTAGTGCGACAGCCCCTTGCCGGCGACGGTCGTCACGTCCTCGTGCAGCAGCCCGCCTTCGAGCAGGTTGCGCACCAGGAACGCGATGCCGCCCGCCGCGTGGAAATGGTTCACATCGGCCTTGCCGTTCGGGTAGATCTTCGCGAGCAGCGGCACCGCGCCCGACAGCTCGTCGAAGTCGTCCCAGTCGATCAGGATGCCGGCCGCGCGCGCGATCGCGACGAGGTGCAGCGTGTGGTTGGTCGAGCCGCCCGTCGCGAGCAGCGCGACGATGCCGTTGACGATCGCCTTCTCGTCGATCACGTGGCCGATCGGCGTGTAGTGGCCGCGCTCGACGGTCAGGTCGAGCACGCGGCGCGCGGCCTCGGCGGTCAGCGCGTCGCGCAGCGGCGTGTGCGGATGGACGAACGCCGAGCCCGGCAGGTGCAGGCCCATCAGCTCCATCAGCATCTGGTTGCTGTTCGCGGTGCCGTAGAACGTGCAGGTGCCGTGGCCGTGGTACGCGGCCGATTCGGCCTCGAGCAGCGCGTCGCGGCCGACCTGGCCGGTCGCGAACTGCTGGCGGATCTTCGCCTTGTCGTCGTTGGACAGGCCGC
The DNA here is from genome assembly GCF_002097715.1 of Burkholderia ubonensis subsp. mesacidophila. Lineage (NCBI taxonomy): Bacteria > Pseudomonadati > Pseudomonadota > Betaproteobacteria > Burkholderiales > Burkholderiaceae > Burkholderia > Burkholderia ubonensis. The sequence continues at coordinate 696,518 of NZ_CP020737.1, read as the reverse complement.
TCGTCATCGGGCCGGCCGGCACGAAGATCGTCGGCAGGTGGCCGAACTGCAGCGCGCCGATCAGGAGGCCCGGCACGATCTTGTCGCAGATGCCGAGGCACAGCGCCGCGTCGAACATGTTGTGCGTGAGCGCGATCGCCGTGCCCATCGCGATCGCCTCGCGCGAGAACAGCGACAGCTCCATCCCCGGGTTGCCCTGCGTGACCCCGTCGCACATCGCCGGCACGCCGCCCGCGAACTGCGCGACGCCGCCGTTCGCGCGCGCGGCCGCCTTGATGATGTCCGGGAAATCCTTGTACGGCGCGTGCGCGGACAGCATCTCGTTGTACGAGGACACGATGCCGATGTTCGGTTGCTTGATCGCCTTGATTTCGAACTTGTCGTTGCCTTCGAGGCCCGCGAAACCATGCGCGAGGTTCGCGCACGACAGCGCGCCGCGTGCGGGGAACCGGCCCTGCGCGCCGTCGATGCGCTTCAGGTAAGCGGAACGGGTCGACTGGCTGCGCGCGATCACGCGTTCGGTGACTTTCGCCAGGGTGGGATGCAGCGAGGTCATGCTGGGCGCTCCTGTATGCCGGCCGACACCGGCGGTTGGAATCGTGGGGACGGTCGAATGCAACGACTGAACGCAGCCAGTCTAGTAGAAAAACTACACGCATGCAATGCAGGCAGACAGCCCCGAAACCCGCACCCCCGCTACAAATAAGGCTTTACCTAGTGAAAACCCTAATCCAACCTCTCGCCATTGCCGCTAAACGGATCAATTCAAGCTAGTATTTTCTTGTAGATTTTCTACAATTCGATTGCGATACACTCGCTCATCCGAACCCGATTTCCACCTGCCGTCCCATGCTGCCCCGCATCGAAGCGATCCGCCCCGAACTGCGCCCGTCCGAGCGCAAGCTCGCCGACTACATCCTCGCCGCGCCGCGCGAGGTGCTCGACCTCGCGATGACCGAACTGTCCGCGCGCGCCGGCGTCAGCCAGCCGACGATCGCGCGCTTCTGCCAGGCGCTCGGCTGCAGCGGCTTTCGCGAATTCAAGATCCGGCTCGCGCAGAGCATCGCGCCGGGCGTGTCGTCGGTCTACCGCGACGTCGAGCCCGACGAGCCCGCGCCGGGCATCATCGGCAAGGTGTTCGACCGCACGATCGGCGCGCTGATCGAGGTGCGCAACAGCCTGTCGGCAGGCAGCGTCGCCGACGCGATCGCGCTGCTGTCGAACGCGTCGCGGATCGAGTTCTACGGCGCGGGCGGCTCGGGCATCGCCGCGCAGGACATCCAGCACAAGTTCTTCCGGCTCGGTGTGCCGAGCGTCGCGTATTCCGATCCGCACACGTTCTCGATGTCGTCGGCGCTGCTCGGCCCGCAGGACGTCGTCGTCGCGATCTCGAACACCGGCCGCACCCGCGACATCATCGAGGCCGCGCGCGCGGCGCTCGCGTGCGGCGCGAAAGTCGTCGCGATCACGCAAAGCCACTCGCCGCTTGCGAAGCTCGCGACGGTGAGCCTCGCGTCGAACGTCGCGGAGGAAACCGACGTGTTCTCGCCGATGACGTCGCGGATGTCGCATCTCGCGATCGGCGACATCCTCGCGGTCGGCGTCGCGCTGTCGCGCGGCCCCGCGCTGATGGAACGGGTCGGCCGCGCGAAGGAAGCGATCACGCGCCGCCGGATCGACGCGAACGCGAAGGAATAGCGGCATCTGCACGCGGCGTGCGTGCGCGCACAACGAAAAACGGCGCCCCGCAGGGCGCCGTCGTGCATGCGCGGGTGGCGCGCGACCGGATCAGAACGGCTTGATGACCGCGAGCGCGACCGCCACGAGCATCCCGAGCACCGGCAGCTCGTTGAACACGCGATACCACCGGTCAGAGCGGCGGTTCTCGCCGCGCTCGAACACCTTCAGCAGGTGGCCGCAATACGCGTGATAGACGATCAGCAGCAGCACGACCGTGACCTTCGCGTGCACCCAGCCCTGCCCCTGGCCGATGCCGACCACGAGCCACAGCCACATGCCGCACGCGAGCGCCGGCACCGCGATGAGCGTCATGAAGCGGAACAGCTTGCGCGCCATCACGAGCAGCCGCCGAATCGCGGCGGGATCGGTTTCCATCGCGAGGTTCACGTAGATGCGCGGCAGGTAGAACAGCCCCGCGAACCACGATGCGATCAGTACGATATGGAACGTCTTGACCCAGAGCATTGCCATCGGTTGCGCGCCTCGCGTTACTGACGTCCTTCGCCGTGCCCGAGCACGACGTACTTCAGCGACGTCAGCCCCTCGAGACCGACCGGGCCGCGTGCGTGCAGCTTGTCGTTCGAGATGCCGATCTCCGCGCCGAGGCCGAATTCGAAGCCGTCGGCGAAGCGCGTCGACGCGTTGACCATCACGCTCGCCGAATCGACTTCGCGCAGGAAGCGCATCGCGCGGTCGTGATCCTCGGTGACGATCGCATCCGTGTGGTGCGAGCCGTAATGGTTGATGTGTTCGATCGCGGCGTCGAGGCCGTCGACGATCTTGATCGCGAGCACCGGCGCGAGGTATTCGGTGTGCCAGTCTTCCTCGGTCGCGTCGACGAGCGGGCCGACGCCGGCGTCGGCGAGCACCGCGCGCGCGGCCGCGTCGACGCGCAGTTCGACGTTCTTCTCGCGATACAGGCGACCGAGCGGCGGCAGCACCACCGGCGCGATGCCGCTCGCGACGAGCAGCGTCTCCATCGTGTTGCACGTGCCGTAGCGGTGCGTCTTCGCGTTGTCGCAGACGGTGAGCGCCTTGCTCAGGTCCGCGCGATCGTCGACGTAGACGTGGCAGATGCCGTCGAGGTGCTTGATCATTGGCACGCGCGCCTCGTTGATCAGGCGCTCGATCAGGCTCTTGCCGCCGCGCGGCACGATCACGTCGACGTATTCGGTCATCGTGATCAGCTTGCCGACCGCCGCGCGATCGGCGGTTTCGACGACCTGCACCGCGTCCTGCGGCAGGCCCGCCGAGGCGAGCCCTTCGCCGATCAGCTTCGCGAGCGCGGCATTCGATTCGAGCGCCTCGGAGCCGCCGCGCAGGATCGTCGCGTTGCCGGACTTCAGGCACAGCGCCGCCGCGTCGATCGTCACGTTCGGGCGGGATTCGTAGATGATGCCGATCACGCCGAGCGGCACGCGCATCTGGCCGACCTGGATGCCGCTCGGGCGGAACTTGAGATTGCCGATCTCGCCGATCGGATCGGCGAGCGACGCGACCTGGCGCAGGCCTTCGACCATCGTCTTCAGCGCCTTGTCGGACAGCGTCAGGCGATCGATGAACGCCGCATCGTGCCCCTTGTCGCGGGCCCGCGCGACGTCGCGCGCGTTCGCGTCCTTCAGCGCCTGCGCTTCGCGCTCGATCGCGCGGGCGACCGCATCGAGCGCCGCGTTCTTCGCCGCCGTGCTCGCGCGCGCCATCGCGCGGGAAGCCTGCCGGGCGCGGCGACCCAGGTCCGTCATGTACTGATCGATATCCATCGTGTGACTCGAAAAGCGGGCCGCGCAACGCGGCATGAATTCGTCGGGAAAGGCGCGACGCGGCGGCATCGGCCGCGCCGGCTGTCGAAGCAATTGTAAGCGGGTTGCGGACGGCGCGCTGAGGCCTAGCGCCGCATGCGGCCCGCGGTCGGCGGTCGCTCGCCTTGCGTGCCCGCGACCGTCATCGCGAGCTGGAACAGGCCGTCCCACGGATCGGGCGGCGGTTCGTCCTGCACGCGCCGGCCCGGCGTCACCGCGGACAGGCCCTTGACCTGCCGGTCGAGCCGCGCGGCGAACGCCAGCGCCTTCTCGAGCGCGGCTTCGGTCACACGGCCGAGCGCGGGGCCGACCAGCCGCTCGCGCGGCCCCCATACGCGGTTCTCGCGCAGCAGCGTCGCGAGCGGCTTGCCGGCCGTCACGCCGCGCTTGATCCGCAGCAGCGTGCGCAGCTCCTCGACGACCGCCCACATCACGAGCACGATCGCCTCGCCCTCGCCCTTCAGGCCATCGATCATCCGCGCGAGCCGCGCGGCGTCGCCGGCGAGCATCGCCTCGTTCAGCTTGAAGACGTCGTAGCGCGCGACGTTCAGCACCGCGTCGTGCACCTGCTCGAACGACAGCGCGCCCTGCGGATACAGCAGGCCGAGCTTCTGGATTTCCTGGTGCGCGGCGAGCAGGTTGCCCTCGACGCGCTCCGCGATGAACTGCAGCGCGCGCCGGCCGTCCTCGCCAGCCGCGACGCGCTGGCCCTGCATCGCGAGTCGCTGGCCGATCCAGTTCGGCAGCTGCGCGCGGTCGACCGGATCGATCTTCAGCGCGACGCCGCCGTTCAGGAGCGCGGTGAACCACGCGGATTTCTGCGTTGCCGCGTCGAGGCGCGGCAACGTGACGAGCACCAGCGCGTCCGGATTGTTCGCGGCGGCGAGCGCCTTCAGCGCGTCGGCGCCTTCCTTGCCCGGCTTGCCCGACGGAATGCGCAGCTCGATCAGCTGGCGCTCGCCGAACAGCGACATCGCCTGGGTCGCGCCGAGCAGCAGGCTCCAGTCGAAGCCGCGCTCGACCGTGTGCACCGAGCGCTCGGTGAAACCGGCCGCGCGCGCGGCCGCGCGAATCCGGTCGCACGCTTCCTGCGCGAGCAGCGGCTCGTCGCCAAACACGGTGTAGAGCCCGGCCAGCCCCTTCGCGAGGTGCGGCTCCAGCGCGTCAAGTCGCAGTTGCATTGGTTCGTGCGTCCGCGTTTTACAGCGGCGGCGGCGGCAGCGGCGCGCGCGGCGCGACGCCCGGCACCACGTCTTCCGGCGCCGGATTCAGCGAATGCACGATCGCGAGACGGCGCATCAGCTGGTCGACCGCGTCCCGCTGCATGTCGCCGAAGAGAATCTCGGCTTCCTGCGTCTTCGCGTTCGTGTACTGGTCGCTGTACGTCATCGCGCGGTTCAGCGCGATCACGCTCGGCGGAATCAGCACCGTGCCGTCCTTGCTCGTCAGCGTATAGCTCAGCGAGTAGTTGAGCGCATACTCCGCGACCGCGCCGTACTGGTTCAGCGTCAGCGTGCTTTGTCCGCGCGATTCCGACATGCGCAGCACCGCGTCCGCGTCGTCCGGCACCTTGACGACCTTCGTGTCGCTGCCGGCCTCGACGAGGCGCGTGAGCCGCGCGCCGACAGAAGCCGGCGCGCCGGCGATCAGCAGGTGCTTGAACGCGTAGTCCTGCTGGCCCCGCAACTGGAAACCGCATGCCGACAGCATGACCGCGCTGCCGACGAGCATCAAAAACGATCTGCGGATCACCTTCGCTCCTTCAGAATTCGCCGAGGGCCTGCCGGCCCTCAGACGACGATGTTCACGAGGCGGCCCGGCACGACGACGATCTTCTTCGCCGGCTTGCCCTCGCCGAACTTCGCGAACGCCTCGTCGGCGAGCGCCGCGGCCTCGATGGCCTCGCGGCTCGCGTCCTTCGCGACCTTCAGCGCGCCGCGCACCTTGCCGTTCACCTGCAGCACGAGCTCGATCTCGGCCTGCTCGAGCGCAGCCTCGTCGACCCTCGGCCACGGCGCGTCGAGCAGCGGGCCGAATTCGTCCGCATAGCCGAGCGTCTTCCACAGCTCGAACGTGATGTGCGGCACGACCGGGTACAGCACGCGCAGCAGCACGCCGTACACTTCGCGCTGCACGGCGGGCGTCGCGCCCTTCGCGCCGTCGATCGCGTTGAGCATCTTCATCGTGGCCGACACGACCGTGTTGTACTGCAGGCGCTGATAGTCGAAATCGGCCTGCTTCAGCACGCCGTAGATCTCGCGGCGCAGCGCCTTGTCGGCATCGCCGAGCTTGGCCGCGTCGAACGCCGCGCGCTCCGCGAGCGCTTCGCGGTTCGCGGCGCCGAAGCTCCATACGCGGCGCAGGAAGCGGCTCGCGCCCTCGACGCCCGCGCCCGACCACTCGAGCTGCTGCTCCGGCGGCGCGGCGAACATCGTGAACAGGCGCGCGGTGTCCGCGCCGTACTGGTCGATCAGCACCTGCGGATCGACGCCGTTGTTCTTCGACTTCGACATCTTCTCGATGCCGCCGAGCACGACCGGCTGGCCGTCGGCGTTCAGCGTCGCGCCGACCGGGCGGCCCTTCTCGTCGAACGAGACGGTCACATCGGCCGGGTTGTACCAGGTCTTCTTGCCCGACGCGTCTTCGCGATAGAACGTCTCGTTCAGCACCATGCCCTGCGTCAGCAGGTTCTTCGCCGGCTCGCCGAACTTCACGAGGCCGAGGTCGCGCATCACCTTGGTCCAGAAGCGCGAGTACAGCAGGTGCAGGATCGCGTGCTCGATGCCGCCGATGTACTGGTCCATCGGCATCCAGTAGTCGGTGCGCGCGTCGACCATCGTGTCGGCGTCCGGCGCCGTGTAGCGCGAGAAGTACCACGACGAATCGACGAAGGTGTCCATCGTGTCGGTCTCGCGCTTCGCGGCCGCGCCGCACTTCGGGCACGCGCAGTTCAGGAACGCTTCCGACTTCGCGAGCGGGTTGCCCGAGCCGTCCGGCACGAGGTCTTCCGGCAGCACGACCGGCAGGTCCTGCTCCGGCACCGGCACGTCGCCGCACGACGGGCAGTGGATGATCGGGATCGGCGTGCCCCAGTAGCGCTGGCGCGAGACGCCCCAGTCGCGCAGGCGCCACGTGACCTGCTTGTCGCCGAAGCCGCCGGCCTTCAGGTCGGCCGCGATCGCGTCGACCGCCGCGCCGTACGCGAGGCCGTCGTACTTGCCGCTGTTGACGCAGGCCGCGACTTCCTTGTCGCCGTACCACTCCTGCCACGCGTCGAGCGAGTACGTCTGGCCCTCGGCCGCGATCACCTGCTTGATCGGCAGGTCGTATTTCTTCGCGAACGCAAAGTCGCGCTCGTCGTGCGCGGGCACGCCCATCACCGCGCCTTCGCCGTAGCTCATCAGCACGTAGTTGCCGATCCACACCTCGACCGGCTCGCCCGTCAGCGGATGCGTGACCGTGAAGCCGGTCGCGACGCCCTTCTTCTCCATCGTCGCCATGTCGACCTCGGCAACGCCGCCGCGCTTGCATTCATCGATGAACGCCTGCAGTTCCGGCTTGCCCTGCGCGAGACGCGTCGCGAGCGGGTGTTCGGCCGCGATCGCGCAGAACGTCACGCCCATGATCGTGTCGGCGCGGGTCGTGAACACGCGCAGCAGCTTCTGCTCGCCGTCGAGTTCGTACGGGAAGCCGAAGTTCACGCCGAAGCTCTTGCCGATCCAGTTCTGCTGCATGATCTTCACGCGCTCCGGCCAGCCGAGGCCGTCGAGATCGTTCAGCAGCTCATCCGCGTACTGCGTGATGCGCAGGTAGTACATCGGGATCTCGCGCTTCTCGACGAGCGCGCCCGAGCGCCAGCCGCGCCCGTCGATCACCTGCTCGTTCGCGAGCACGGTCTGGTCGACCGGGTCCCAGTTCACGGTGCCCGTCTTCTTGTACGCGATGCCCTTCTCGAGCATCTTCAGGAACAGCCACTGGTTCCACTTGTAGTAATCGGGCTTGCAGGTCGCGATCTCGCGCGACCAGTCGATCGCGAGGCCCATCGACTGCATCTGGCCCTTCATGTAGTCGATGTTGTCGTAGGTCCACTTCGCGGGCGGCACGCCGTTCGCCATCGCCGCGTTCTCGGCCGGCATCCCGAACGCGTCCCAACCCATCGGCATCAGCGTGTTGTAGCCGTTCATCCGCAGATAACGGTACATCACGTCGTTGATCGTGTAGTTGCGCACGTGACCCATGTGCAGCTTGCCGGACGGGTACGGCAGCATCGACACGCAGTAGAACTTCGGCTTCTGCGTGTCTTCCTTCGTCTTGTAGGCATCGGCTGCGCGCCAGTCGCCTTGGGCGGCGGCTTCGACGTCGGCGGGTACGTATCTGTCGTGCATGGTGTGGTTCGGACTAGGCTTTAAGCGGCGTGACGGACACGCGCGGGAGTGGATCGAAATTCGTGCTTGCCCGGGTTACCTGGAGAATATCTGCCAACCGGGGAAAAACGACGATTATACCGTCCGCGCCGGCCCGTACGGCCGGTCTCGCGGGTCACGGCCCGTTCGCGCCGCCGGCGCGGCGGGCCCCGGCCCGCTCAGCGGTTCGTCGGCGCGGCAGGGGGCACGACAGGCGACGCGGCGGAACCGCCGCGCTGCGCCGGCAGGTCGGTCACGAAACCGATCCGCGCGAGGCCCGCGGCCTGCGCCGCGCCCATCACCTGCGCGATCACGTCGTAGCGCGTCGCGCGCGACGCGCGCAGCCGCAGCTCGGGCGGCGAGCCGCCCGCGGCGGCGGCTCGGAACCGCGCCGGCAGCGCGTCCAGCGCGACCGGCGCGTCTTCCCAGTAGAGCTTGCCCGCGTCGTCGATCGATAGCGTGACGGCCTGCGGCGTGTCGCGCGCGGCTTCGGCCGCGACCTTCGGCAGATCGAGCCGGATCGCATGCGTCATCAGCGGCGCGGTCACGATGAAGATGACGAGCAGCACGAGCATCACGTCGATCAGCGGGGTCATGTTGATCTCCGCCATCGGCGCGGACGTCTTGTGGTGCTCCAGCCCGCCGAATGCCATGGTTGCCCCTTTTTCGGAGAGCGCGCGTCAGGCGTCGCTCGCGCACACGAACACGTGCAGGTCGCGCGCGAAGCCGTCGAGCTCCTCGGCGAGCTGGCGCACGAGCCGCCCGAGGATGTTGTACGCGAGCACGGCCGGGATCGCGACGACCAGCCCGAACGCGGTCATGATCAGCGCCTCGCCGACCGGCCCCGCGACGTTCTCGATCTGCGCCTGCCCGCTCGCGGCGATGCTGCCGAGCGCGTGATAAATGCCCCAGACGGTGCCGAGCAGCCCGACGAACGGCGCGGTGCTGCCGATCGACGCGAGCAGCACCTGGCCGAATTCCAGCCGCCGCTGCGAATGCAGCATCGCGTGGCGCAGCGCGCGCAGCACCCGTTCGCTGCGTTCGACATGCGCGGCCAGCGCGGCAGGATCGTGGTCGCGGGCCGCATCGCGCGCGGCTTCGGCGAGCGGCACGAACACGCGCTCGCGATCGGCGCCGGCAAGCGCCGCGATGCCCGCCTCGAGCGTCGGCGCGCGCCAGAACGCGGCAACCGCGCCCGGCCCCTGCCACTTCGCACGGACCAGCAGCCAGGCTTTCACGACGAGGAAGCACCAGCTGGCGACGGACATCGCCGCCAGCACGTAGGCGACGGCGTGCGTGACCGCATCGCCGCTTTCGAGGTAGTGGATAACGCCGGTGGGAATCGCCATCGGAGTTTCCGGCGCGCGTCAGCGCAGGCCGAGCACGTCCTGCATCTCGTACAGGCCGGCGCCGCGCGCCGCCAGGAAGCGCACCGCGCGCAGCGCGCCCTGCGCGTACGACACGCGGCTCGACGACTTGTGGGTGATCTCGATCCGCTCGCCGATCCCGGCGAACAGCACGGTGTGATCGCCGACGATGTCGCCGCCGCGGATCGCCGAGAAGCCGATCGTCGACGGATCGCGCTCGCCCGTCACGCCGTGGCGGCCGTACACCGCGCAGTCGTCGAGAGAACGACCGAGCGCGCCGGCGACCGCTTCGCCCATCATCAGCGCGGTGCCCGACGGCGCATCGACCTTGTGACGGTGATGGGCCTCGATGATCTCGATGTCGTAGCCGTGCGAGAAGTGCTTCGCGGCGAATTCGAGCAGCTTCATCGTGACGTTCACGCCGACGCTCATGTTCGCGGAGAACACGATGCCGATCTTCTCCGACGCGGCGCGCAGCGCCGCCTTCTGCTCGTCGGTGAAGCCGGTCGTGCCGATCACGAGCTTCACGTCGTGGCGCAGCGCGGCCTCGACGTGCGCGATCGTGCCTTCCGGACGCGTGAAATCGATCAGGTAGTCGGCCTGCGCGAACACGGCGTCGAGGTCGTCGGTCAGACGAATGCCGGTTTCCCGGCCGAGGAACGCGCCCGCGTCCTGGCCGAGATGCGGCGAGCCGGCGCGGTCGAGCGCGCCGACGAGCTGCGCGTCGGAATCGTTAAGAACGGTTTCGATCAGCATCCGGCCCATGCGGCCCGACGCCCCGGCAATCGCAATCTTCATGGCTTTCTACCCGAAAGGGTCAAGAGCGGGCGGCGCATGCCGCCCCGTTTCCGCGCGCCGCGCGCTTATTGTGCCGGTGCGGTGACGGGCTGGTTCTGCAGCGCGTCGGACCCTTGCGGGCCGACGGGCGGCGCGGCCTCGTTCGACACGGTCGGCTGCGGCGGGCGATGGAACTGGAACTGCGGCTGGATCGTCGGGTTCGCGCCCGGCGGCTGCCCGCCCGGCACCGGCGCACCGGCCGCCGCCTTCGCGGACGGCGAGAAGCGGCGCGAGGATGAGCCCTGCCCCGACACCTGGCTGGTCGCGCGGTTGGCCGCGCGCGCGGCCTGCGCATTCGCGTCCTGGTCGACGACGGCGCCGGCGCTCGCCGCTTCCGGCACCACGACCGCCGCCGGTGCGGCAGCCGCCTGCACCGTGCTTGCGCCGCTCGCGGCAGCGGCGGCCGAAGCCGCCTGCTTCGCCTTCTTGCCGCGCTTGTCGCCGTCGATGTCGGCCAGCAGGTCGAGCTCCGACGGCAGGTTGTCGGCGCCCGTCCAGCCTGCGAGGCGGTCGCCCGAGAACGTCACGACGAGATCGCGCTGCTGGACGACGGCCGTCGAGCCACGCTTGAAGTAGAAGAGGTAATCCCAGCGGTCGGCGTGGAACATGTCCGAGAGCAGCGGGGTGCCGAGCAGCGCGCGCACCTGCTCGCGCGTCATCCCGGTCTGCAGCTGCGACGCCTTCTCCTGCGACACGAAGTTACCCTGCACGACCGTGATCCGGTAGGGCGTAATGCGCTGCGCGATGCGCTGCGTCACGCTGTCGTACGACGAACAACCAGCCAGCGCGGCAACGGCGGCGGCAGCGATGATGGCACTCCGCATGCGGCTCCTCTGAAAGTGCGAAAGAGATTCTGGAATCATTTCCCTCACCGTGCTGGCCCGCCTGGCAGGCCGCGCGTGTTTCTGGAATGGCGAAAAGCCGGTAACATTGAAGCCCTGCATTGTACTCTAGGGATGCCTAGCCATGACCAATCCGACGGATCTCAAGAATATCGGGCTGAAGGCCACCCTACCGCGCCTCAAGATTCTCGAGATCTTCCAGCAAAGCCCCGTCCGCCACCTGACGGCCGAAGACGTCTATCGCAACCTGCTCAGCGAGCAGCTCGACATCGGGCTGGCGACGGTCTACCGTGTGCTGACGCAATTCGAGCAGGCCGGCCTGCTGACGCGCAGCAACTTCGAATCCGGCAAGGCGGTGTTCGAGCTGAACGAGGGTTCGCACCACGACCACCTCGTGTGCCTCGACTGTGGCCGGGTCGAGGAGTTCTTCGACGCGGAGATCGAGAGCCGCCAGCAGTCGATCGCGAAGGAACGCGGCTTCAAGCTTCAGGAGCACTCGCTCGCGATGTACGGCTCCTGCACGACCGAGAACTGCCCGCACCGCAAGCACTGATCCGCGCGCACGCGCAAGCGAAACGGCCCGCCCGGCATTGCGCCGGCCGGGCCGTCGTCTTTTGGGGCGCGTTCCAGTGCCGGTCAGGCCGCGCTCGCGCAGGCCGGCGCGAGGTCGAGCCGCCAGACGCCGTCGAGCGGGATCTCGTCGCAGTTCGGCTGCACGCCGCCGCGGTCGACGATGACGAAGTCGCTCACCGCATCGAGCGCGAGCAGCGGATGGTGCCAGACGCCCTTCGCATAGTTCACGCCCTGCCAGCCTTCCGCCAGGAACGCGCGCATCGCGTCCGGCCGGAACTCGCCCGCCGGCGCGACGACGATCGCGTAGCGCGACACCGCCGCGAGCGGAATGAACGCCTGGCTGCCGTGCGGATGGCGCTCCATCATCGTGACCGCGATCGGCAACGCGCGCGGCTGCGCGCGGAACACGCTGACGAGCGGGCGCCCGCCGTCCTCGCACACGTCGATCGTCGCGAGGTCGTGGAACCGCTCGGTCGTGCCGCCGTTGATCGGAAAATGCCGGGCGCCTTCGAGCGCGATCACGTCGCCGAACGGCGCGAACGCGTCGCGGGTCAGGCGCTCGACGCGCAAGGTGTGCGGTGCGCTCATGTCCTTCCCCTCCGTCAGGCCGGTTCGCCCCACAGACGCAGGCGCGACACGCCGCCGTCGGGGAAGATGTTGAAGCGCACGTGCGTGACCGGGCCGAGCGCCGCGAGCTGGTCGAACGTGTGGACGTGGTCCATCGCCAGCTTCTGCTCGCCGAGCAGTTCGGGCCAGAACATCGCCTGCGTGACCAGCGAATCGTCGGTGCCGCCCGCGACGTACGCGGCCTGCAACGAACAGCGGTCCGGGAAATTGCCCTTGAAGAACGCGGTGTCGACCTCGACGCGGCGGATCACGCCCGGCCGCGCGAGCGCGACGATCGCCCAGTCGTTGCCCGGCTCCCGGCGGCGGCGGGTTTCCCAGCCGTCCCCCATGTTCACCCCACGCCCCGGCATCAGCATCTGCGACGCCGCGCCGAAATGCTGGTTGTTCGCGGCGACCACGTAGCCGCCGTGCTCGGCCGCCGCAAGGTCGGTCAGCTCGCCGTGCGGCGCACGGCTCCAGTCGCGCTGCGGCTGGCCGTAGACGCGCAGCCGCGCGAGCCCGCCGTCCGGGTACAGGTTCACGCGCAGGTGCGTGCACGGCTGCGGCTCGGTCACGTCGACGTAGTGGTGGCTGTTGCCCTGCAGCGTCGTCGCGGGCACGATCGGGCGCCATTCGGCGTTGTCGGGCGGCGTCTCGGCGTCGGCGAAGCAGCCTTCGATCGACGCGGCCGGCGGGAAATTGCCCGTGAAGTGGCTGGTATCGAGATCGACGCCGTGGATCACGCCCGGCCGCGCAAGCCGGATCACGCAGAAATCGTGGCCGGTCGTGCGCTTGCGGCGCGTCTCCCAGCCGTCCATCCACTTGCCGTGATCGTCGTACTTGCCGGGAATGAACACGGCCGGCTCCGGGTTCAGCATGCGCTCCTTCGGCGCGAAGAACTCGTCGCTCGCGTAGAGCGCCTTCGCGCCGAGGCGCGGATCGGCGAGGTTCATGTAGCGCCGCGTGAAGGCCGGCGCGTTCGGGTCGAGAATGGGGGCTGCCATGTCGTCTCCTGAATTCTGGCTGAAACGCCGGCGCATCGAGGCGCCGGCGGCATGACGGGAATGCGGGTCGAACCGCGCGCTCAGATCGCGTGGGCCTGGTCGCCGGCGAGCGGCGCGCCGCCGGCGACATCCTCCTCCTCGGCCGGCATGTAGCGCAGTTCGCGGTTCAGCACGCGCTTCGCGCGCGCCTTGTCGATGTCGTTCTCCCATACCGCGACGACCACCGTCGCGACGCAGTTGCCGATCAGGTTGGTCAGCGCGCGGGCGATGCCGACGAACCAGTCGACCGGCAGGATCAGCACGAGGCCGAGGACGGGAATCGCGGGAATCGCCGACAGCGTCGCCGCGAGGATCACGATCGCCGAGCCGGGAATCCCGTGCGCGCCCTTCGACGTGACGAGCGACACCAGCAGCACGACGATCAGGTCGTGCGTCGACAGCGGCGTGTTGGTGGCCTGCGCGATGAACAGCACCGCGAGCGTCAGGTAGATCGAGAAGCCGTCGAGGTTGAACGAGTAGCCGGTCGGGATCACGAGGCCGACCGTCGAATCCTTGATGCCCATGTATTCGAGCTTGCGCATCACCTGCGGCAGCACCGCGTCCGACGACGCCGTGCCGAGCACGATCGACAGCTCCTCGCGCAGGTAGCGGATCAGCTTGAACACGGAGAAGCCGGCGAACCGCATCACGATGCCGAGCACGACGGTGACGAACACGATGCAGCTCAGGTAGAACACCGCGACGAGGTAGCCGAGCTGCTTGAGCGACGCGACGCCGTACTTGCCGGTCGTGAACGCGATCGCGCCGAGCACGCCGAGCGGCGCGAGCTTGATGATGAAGCCGATCACGCGGAAGAACACGTGCGACAGCTCCTCGATCAGCGAGTTGACGCGCTTCGCCTTGTCGCCGAGCAGCGACAGCGCCGAGCCGAACAGCACCGCGAACACGAGGATCTGCAGGATGTCGCCCTTCGCGAACGCGTCGATCGCGGTGTCGGGGATGATCTTCATCAGGTAGCCGGCCGTGTCCTTCAGGCTCTCGGCATTCTTCGCGTACGACGCGAGCGACGCCGCGTCGAGCGAATGCAGGTCGATGTTCATCCCGACGCCCGGACGCGTCAGCCACGCGAGCACGAGCCCGATGCCGAGCGCGAGCGTGGTCATCACCTCGAAGTAGACGACGGCCTTCAGGCCGACCCGGCCGACCTTCTTCAGGTCGCCCGCATTGGCCATCCCGCTGACCACGACGCAGAACACGATCGGGCCGATGACCATCTTGATGAGCTTCAGGAAACCGTCGCCGAGCGGCCGCAGCGACTCGGCGAAATGCGGGAAGAACGCGCCTAGCGCGACCCCGAGGACTAATGCGACGACTACCCGGCCAAACAGCGAATTGAGGAATTTCGACACGGCGCTCTCCCGAACCAACGGTTGCAGTTTCGTCTGTTCATACTGGTAAGACCAGTGATGTTATGGACGATAGTAGGAAGCCGATATAGTCGAGTCAAGGAAGAACAAAATAGGGATTTCCCGCCCCTTTCGGGCCCCTCCGGCGGGGCTGGCGCGCGGGCCGGATCGTGACTTTCCCGTAGGCCGGCGGTGCACCACGCGCGTGCGGATTACAATGCCGGTCAGACCGGCCATCATTCGCATCATGAAAAACGTTCCGCACACCGTGACCGACGCCGCCATCGCGACGATCCGCGACCGGATCGAGGCAGGCGTGTATCCGGTCGGCAGCCTGCTGCCGGCCCAGCGCCAGCTTTCCGAGGAGCTGGAGATCAGCCGCGCGTCGCTGCGCGAGGCGCTGTCGACGCTCGAGGCGCTCGGGATGCTGCGCATCCGCGCGGGCAAGGGCGTCTACGTCGAAAGCGCGCAGGCGACGACCGGCCATGCGTGGCGCTTCGCCGAGCAGTCGTCGCCGCCCGACACCTACCAGATGCGCTATGCGCTCGAGGGCTTCGCCGCGCGGATGGCCGCGCGCGTCGTCACCGACGACGACATCGCGTGGTTCGAGGACAACCTCGCCGAGCTGCACGTCGCGCTGACCGAGAACGCGCTCGACGAGGCGTCGCAGCTCGATTTCGAATTCCACATGCGGATCGTCAACGTGGCCGGCAACGCGGCGATCGAATCGATCCTGCGCAGCAGCGCCGACATCATGAAGGAAAGCCAGCGGATGCCGTTCTACCGGCGCGAGCTGCTGTTCTCGACGTGGCACGAGCACCGCGCGATCGTCGACGCGCTGATCGCGCGCGATCCGGCCGCCGCCGGCGCGGCGATCGAGACGCACATCTCGAACGCCGCGCAGCGCGCGGGCGTGTTCTTCCCGACGCCGGGCGCCTGAGCGGTCCCGGCGCGTCCCGCACTTCCCGCGTTTCCGCCCTTTTCCCGGCTGCCGGTCCGTCTCGCGGCCACGCTTCCTACCCTTCCGCCCTGTTGCGGCGCCGTCCGGCCGCGGCAGGCTCGCGCCCGCGCGCCTGCGCGTCGCGGTGCGCGAGCGTGCGCTCGACGAACTCGCGCGCAGCGACGCTGCGGTAGGCATCCTTGCGCATCAGCAGCGCCGCCGTGCGCGTCGGCAGCGGCGGATCGAGTTCCAGCGCGCACAGATCGCCGCTCGCATGCGCGATCGCATCGGGCAGCACCGTCGCAAGGCGGCCACGCCGCACCAGCTCGAGGATCGCGTTGATCGCGTTCACCTCGATCGCGATGCGCGGCCGCGCGCCGTGATCGACGAAATACTGGTCGATGCTCTCGCGCGTCGCGAACGCGCGGCTCAGCAGGATCAGCGGCTCGTCGCCGAGCTCGGCCGGCGTCAGCGCGCGGCGGCGGCGCGCGAGGCGGTGCGTGCCGCCGGTCACGAGCACGAGCGATTCGTCCCACAACGGCGTCACGTCGATGTCCGGCAGGCGCGCCGGCATGAACGCGAAACCGGCATCGAGCCGGTCGTCGGCGAGCAGCGCCTCGATACGTTCCTGCGGCATCGCCTCGATCGTCAGCGTGACGTTCGGATAGTCGGCGTTGAACGCATCGACGAGCGAGCCGATCAGGTAGGCGGTGAAGGTCGGCGTCATCGCGAGCCGCAGAGAACCGCTGCTCAGGTCCGCGACGTCGTGCACCGCGCGCTGCCCCGCGTCGAGCTCATGCAACGCGGCGCGCGCATGCCGCGCGTAGGCCTCGCCGAATTCGGTGAGCCGCACCGACCGGCCCGAGCGGTCGAACAGCTGCACGCCGAGCTGATCCTCGAGCTGGCGGATCTGCTGCGACAACGTCGGCTGCGACACGTGCAGCACCTCGGCCGCACGCGTGAAATTGCGCTGTTCGGCGACGGCCAGGAAATAGCGGATATGGCGGAGCAGCATCGCGGTTCAGGTATTGGCTTGACCAATCGAAACCATAACAAGCCAGTCTTGGACGCTATGGCTGGATGTCCGCATCATACGCACTTCCCTACCGGCATGCCGTGCATGCGGCAACCGCGCCGGCCCGTTCCCCGAAACCCGCGCCCCGCCGGCGACGCATGCCGCCGGCCCGCGCCGCCGTGTTCCCGACTCATGAAACCGCACCACGACACCCACCACCCGACCCTGACGCGCGGCATGACGCTGCTGTTCGCCTGCGCGTGCGGCATCGTCATCGGCAACATCTACTACGCGCAGCCGCTGCTCGCCGCGATCGCGCGCAGCTTCGGACGCGCGCCGGCCGAACTCGGCTATCTCGTCACGCTCACGCAACTCGGCTACGCAGCGAGCCTGCTGCTGATCGTGCCGCTCGGCGACGCGCTCAACCGGCACACGCTGATCGTCCGGCTGCTCGCGCTCAACGTGGTCGCCCTGGTGGCGGTCGCCTGCAGCACGAACTTCACCACGTTCGTCGTCGCGAACGTCGCCGTCGGCTTCGTCACCTGTTCGACGCAGCTCCTGGTGCCGTTCGCCGCGTCGCTCGCCGACGCCCGCACGCGCGGCCGCGCGGTGGGCACGGTGATGAGCGGCCTGCTGCTCGGCATCCTGCTCGCGCGCGTCGCGGCCGGCGCGATCGCCGACTGGTTCGGCTGGCGCGCGGTGTACGCGGTCGCCGCGCTGATGGTGCTGGGCCTGACCGGCGTGCTCGCGGTGAAGCTGCCGAAGGACCGCCGCGATGCGCGTCTCGATTACGCTGCGCTGATGAAGTCGCTCGCCGCGCTCGTGCGCGCGCAGCCGCTGATCGCGCTGCGCTCCACCTACGGCGCGCTCGTGTTCGCATGCTTCAGCCTGCTGTGGACCGGCCTCACGTTCCTGCTCAGCCAGCCGCCCTACGGCTATACCGAAGGCCAGATCGGCCTGTTCGGCGTGGTCGGGGCGGTCGGCGCGCTGGCGGCGACGTCGGCGGGGCGGCTCGTCGACCGCGGGCACGGCAACGCGGCGACGGGCCTGTTCGCCGCCGCCGTGCTCGCGTCGTTCGCGCTGATCGCCGGCGGCGCGCACTCGCTTACGGCGCTGATCGCCGGGATCCTGCTGCTCGACGTCGGCGTGCAGGGGATGCACATCTCGAACCAGAGCGTGATCTACGCGCTCGCCGGCGACGCGCGCAGCCGCGTGACGACGATCTACCTGACGAGCTATTTCATCGGCGGCGCATTCGGCTCGTTCGCGGCGAGCGTCGCGTTCGGCGCCGACGGGTGGCGCGGCGTCTGCATCGCGGGCGCGGCGCTGGCGGGCGTGCTCATCGTGTTGTGGGTCGCGTCGCAGCGGATCGGCGCCCGGCAGGCGACGCAGTAACCCGTTCTACGAAGACGTCACGCCGCCTCGTCCGCGAAATCGATCAGCACCTTCATCGCGCGCCGCCGGTCGCCCGCCAGCTCGAACGCGCGGCCCGCGTCGCGCATCGGGAACACGCCGGTCACGGCGGGCCGCAAATCGACGCGGCCTTCGTTGATCAGCTGCACGGCCAGCGCGAACTCCGAATGGAAGCGGAACGACCCGCAGATCGACAGCTCCTTCGCGACCACGACGTTCTGCGGCAGGCTCACGTCGCCGCCGAGCCCGAGCTGCACGACGACGCCGCGCGGGCGCATCACGTCGAGCCCGTCGCGCAGCGCGCGCGCATTGCCCGAGCATTCGAGCATCACGTCGAACGTGCCCTTGTCCGCGCCATGGCGCGCAACCCACTCCGTATCGGTCGCCGCGTTGATCGTGCGGTCGGCGCCGAGCGCGCGCGCGATCGCGAGCGGCTCGTCGACGACGTCGGTCGCGACCACTTCCGCCGCGCCGTGCGCACGGGCGGCCGCCACGGCCAGCGCGCCGATCGGCCCGCAGCCGGACACCAGCACGCGCCGGCCGATCAGCGGACCGGCGCGCGACACCGCATGCAGGCCGACCGCGAACGGCTCCGCGAGCGCGGCGAGCGACAGCGGCACGTGGTCCGCGACCTTCACGCACTGGCGCGCGTCGCACACCAGCGCATTGCGAAACGCGCCCTGCACGTGCGGCATGCGCATCGCGCTGCCGTAGAAGCGCATGTCGAGACACTGGTTCGGCAAGCCTTCCAGGCAATAGCGGCACGCGCCGCACGGCCGGCTCGGATTGACGGCGACGTGGTCGCCGACCTGCACCGACGTCACGTCCGGCGCGACCGCGGCCACCGTGCCGGCCACCTCGTGCCCGAGCACCATCGGCTGCTGCAGGCGCACCGCCCCGAAACCGCCGTGCCGGAAATAATGCAGGTCGGACCCGCAGATGCCGCCCATCGCGACGTCGACCCGCACCTGGCCCGGGCCGATCTCGCCCGGGTCCTGCTCCTCGAGCCGCAGGTCGTTCGGCCCGTGGATCACGAGACACATGCAACGCATACGCATGATGTTTTCCTCAGACAACCGGGGTCAGCAGCGGCGCGCCGGCGAAGTGCGCGCGCAGATTGTCGCGCACGCGCCAGCCCATTGCCTGGCGCGTCTCGACGGTGCCGCTCGCATGATGCGGCTGCAGCAGCACGTTCGGCAACGCGAGGAAGCGCGGGTCGATGCGCGGCTCGTTCCAGAACACGTCGAGCGCGGCGCCGGCAATCGCCCCGCGCTCGAGCGCGTCGATAAGCGCGGGCTCGTCGACGGTCGTGCCGCGCGACACGTTGATCAGGTAACCGTACTGCCCGAGCGCCTCGAGCACCGGCGCATCGACGAGATGGCGCGTCGACGCCCCGCCCGCGAGCGTCACGATCAGCACGTCGGACCAGCCGGCGAGCGCGCCGAGATCGCCGAAAAAGCGATGCGGGGTGTCGTCGCGCGGCGCGACGTCGAAGTAGCCGATTTCGACGTCGAAACCGGACAGCCGCCGTGCCAGGGTCGAGCCGATCCGGCCGAAGCCGACGATGCCGACGCGCTTGCCGTACAGGCGCGTGACGAGCGGCATATCGCCGTCGCGCCAGGCGCCTGAGCGCACGTACGCATCGCCGGCGCCGATCCGTCGCAGCAGCGCGAGCGCGAGCCCGACGCCGAGATCGGCGACGTCGCCCGTCAGCACGTCGGGGGTATTCGTCACGCGGATGCCGCGCTCGCGCGCGGCGGCGAGATCGATCGCATCGGTGCCGACGCCGTAGCACGCGATGATCTCGAGCTTCGGCAGCGCGGCGATCAGCGCCGCGTCGGCGCCGAGATCGCCGCGCGTCGCGATCGCGCGCACGCCGGCGCCATGCTCGGCCAGAAAGGCCGCGCGGTCGCGCGCCTCCCACAGGCGGAGAACGTCATAGCCGGCCGAAAGCCATTCGTTGTCCCAAGGCTGGTAAGGGCCGGTCATCAGCAGTCCGGGCCGCTGGGTCGATTCGTGCGCCATCTGCGCTTGCTCCTGTCGAGGTGAGGTTGAGGATGTCGGGCCGCGTCCGCCGGCGCGCAGCGACGGCTCACGCATGCCGCGCGAGCGCGTCGGCAGCCGGCGCGGGCGATGCCTGCGCGGCGTCGAGCGGATCGTCGAGATCGCGGTTCAGCGTTTCCGGCATCCGCGACGTGGCGAACAGCGTGATCAGGGTCAGCACGGCCAGATACGCGGCGATCGGCAACCATGCGCGCACGCCGGCCGCGTGGCTGCCGCCGTGCAGCGCGATCGCCGTCGCGATGATCGTCGCGCCGACGAGCGGCGCGACGCCGCCCGCCAGCACGGCGGACACCTCGCGCGAGAACGACACGCCCATGTAGCGATGCCGCGCGCCGAACAGCTCCGGCAGCAGCGCCGCCTGCGCGCCGAGCATCCCCCAGTTCGCGAAGCCCTGCGCGATCGAGATCGCGATCACGCTCGCGACCACGTTGCCCTGGCTGAAGATCCACCACACCGGAAACGCGAGCGCGAGCTGCAGCCACGCGAAGGCGCGGTACACGCGCACCCGGCCGAAGCGGTCGCCGAGACGGCCCGCGAGCGGCACCGTGGCCGCGCCGACGGCTGCCGCGCACACCAGCGCGAGCGCGCCGATCGGCCCCTTCATGCCGATCACGCCCGCGAGATAGCTGATCGCAAGCGCCTGGTAGATCGACGAGCCGCCGTTCTCGGCCATCCGCAGGCCGATGCCGATCAGCAGCGAGCGCTTCGAATGCGTGACCACGCTCTTCAGCGGATTCGCCGCGAGCTGCGCGCGCTTCTCGAGCCGCACGAAGGTCGGCGACTCGTGCAGCTTCATCCGCATGTAGATGCCGACCGCGACGATCACCGCGCTCAGCAGGAACGGCACGCGCCAGCCCCAGCTGTCGGTCACGCGGTCGAGGTTGGCGAGCAGCACGAAATACACGGCGGCCGCGAGCACGGTGCCGAGCTGGATGCCGAGGAACGGCAGCGATGCATACAGGCCGCGCTTGCCCGCGGGCGCGTATTCGGTCATCAGCACCGCCGCGCCCGCCTGCTCCGCGCCGGCGCCGAGCCCCTGCAGGATGCGCAGCAGCACGAGCAGCGCGGGCGCCCAGTAGCCGGCCGTCGCGAAGGTCGGCAGCGCGCCGATCAGCGTGCTCGCGACGCCCATCAGCAGCACGGTCGCGGTCAGCACGAACTTGCGGCCGATCCGGTCGCCGAGCATGCCGAATACGACGCCGCCGAGCGGCCGCACCGCGAAGCCGACGAAGTACGTGCCGAAGCTCGCGATCAGCCTCATCTCGGCCGTCTGCGCGGGAAAGAACAGCGGCCCGAAGATCAGCGCCGAGGCGAGCGTGTAGAGCGCGAAGTCGTAGTACTCGAGCGCGCTGCCGAGCGAGCAGGTCCATGCGGCGCGGTTGAGTTGCCGCGTGTCGATGCTGCGTCGCGCGTCGGTGCCGGCTGGCGTGCCGGGATCGATTGCGGAATGCGCGTCGCGGTCGGCGAGCGGCGGGGAAATGCGGGCCATCGTTGTCTCCTGTCTCCGTTCCGGATTCCGGATGCGTGGACGCAGCCGGGTCATCGGCCCGCTCGTGCGGCGGGCTTCGTGGATTCGGGCGCGTTGCTTGATCGCGTGTTGCCGTCGCCTGCGCGTGGCGCCCTGCACGCAGGCGGGTGAACGCTGCCGACGACCGGTCAGACGGCGCTCGTCATGCCGCCGTCGACGAACAGCGTCTGGCCGTTCACGAAATCGGACGCCGCGGACGCCAGAAAGATCGCCGCGCCGCACAGCTCGTCGACGCGTCCCCAGCGGCCGGCCGGCGTGCGCTTGCACAGCCAGTCGGAAAACGCCGGATCGTCGACCAGCGCGCGGTTCAGTTCGGTTTCGAAATAGCCGGGCGCGAGGCCGTTGGCCTGGATGCCGTGGCGCGCCCAGTCCGCGCACATGCCCTTCGTCAGCATCCGCACCGCGCCCTTGGTGGCCGCATACGGCGCGATCGACGGCCGCGCGAGCTCGCTCTGCACCGAGCAGATGTTGATGATCTTGCCGCGCCCGCGCGCGATCATGTGGCGCGCGACCGCCTGCGCGACGTTGAACACGCCGTCGAGGTTCACGCGCATCAGCGCATGCCAGTCGTCGGGATCGAACGCGTCGAGCGGCGCGCGGCGCTGGATGCCGGCGTTGTTCACGAGGATGTCGATCGCGCCGACGCGCGCCTCGAACTCGTCGATCGCCACACGCACCTGGCCATGCTCGGTCACGTCGAACACCGCGTAGTCGGCCTTGAAGCCCTCCTCGCGGAAATGCCGCGCGAGCGACGCCGCCTTGTCCTCATTACGATCGTTGATGACGATCGCCGCACCCGCTTCGGCCAGGCCGCGGGCGAGCGTCAGCCCGATCCCGCGCCCCGATCCGGTGATCAGCGCGCGGCGGCCGTCCAGGCGGAACCGGTCAAGCGCGTTCGTCATGTCTGTCTCCTCGTGCCAGTCGAGCCGGCCGCCCGTCGCAGCCGGTCTCGTGTTGCCCCTATCTTCGGCGCTCGGCCGGGCGCCGCGCCAATGGTCTTTTTTGATGTGGTTATCATGGAATCCGATCACCGGAATCCGCCGCCAGCCGGCCCGCCGCCCATGGAACTCAAGCAACTGCGCGCCTTCGTCACCCTCGCGGAAGAACTGCATTTCGGACGCGCGGCGCAGCGCCTGTTCATCGTGCAGTCCGCGCTGAGCATGCAGATCAAGGCGCTCGAGGAGGAACTCGACGCGCGGCTGTTCGAGCGCGACCGGCACAAGGTCGAACTGAGCGACACCGGGCGCGTGTTCCTGCCGGAGGCGCGCGCGACGCTGCAGCAGGCCGCGCGCGCCGAGCAGATCGCGCGGCTGTCGAGCCGCGGCGAGATCGGCACGCTGCGCATCGCGTTCGTGTCGTCGGTGCTGCCGGTGCTGCTGCCGGCGGTATTGCGGGAGATGCGCTCGCGCTATCCGCTGATCACGCTCGAACTGAAGGACATGCCGACGCCCGACCAGGTCGCGGCGCTGCGCGACCGCCGGATCGACTTCGGGATGATCCGCCTGCCGGCCGCGTATGCGGGCATCGACACGCGGGTGGTGCTCGAGGAAGGGTTCATCGTCGCGCTGCCGCTCGAGCATCCGCTTGCCGCGCGCGACGCCATCGCGCCGGCCGACCTGCGCGGCCATCCGGCGTTCGTGCTCGCGCGGCGCTATGCGCCCGGCTTCCACGACGACATGCTGCTCGCGCTGAGCCGCGCGGGCACGACGCTCGAGATCGCGCAGGAGTTCGGGGAATTCACGACGATGCTCGCGCTCGTCGCGGCGGGAATGGGGATCGGGCTGATCCCGGCGGAAGCGGCGAGCGCGCTGCCGCCGAACGTGCTCGCGCGGCCGCTCGATCTCGGCGGGCACCGCACCGGCATCGGCCTCGCGTGGACCGATCTCGACAGCCCGATCAAGCGGGCTTTCGTCGATACTGTCGAGCAGGTCGTGCCGAACGCGGATCGCTGACGGCGATGCGGGCATGGCCTCGGCGCATCGCCCCCCGAATGCAAAAAGGCCCGGCCGGCCAGAAGCCGAACCGGGCCCGAGCGCCACGCCAGCCGCCTTGCGGCGACCGTGCGCGTGCGGGATTACTTCGCGTTCGCGAATGCGACTGCCGTATCCAGCATGCGGTTCGAGAAGCCCCACTCGTTGTCGTACCAGCTCGACACCTTGACGAGACGGCCCGACACCTTCGTCAGCGTCGCGTCGAACGTCGACGAAGCCGGGTTGTGGTTGAAGTCGATCGACACCAGCGGCGCGTCGTTGTAGCCGAGGATGCCCTTCAGCGCGCCTTCCGACGCTTCCTTCATGATCGCGTTGACTTCCTCGACCGTCGTGTCGCGCTTCGCGATGAACGACAGGTCGACGATCGACACGTTGATGGTCGGGACGCGGATCGCGTAGCCGTCCAGCTTGCCGTTCAGTTCCGGCAGCACGAGGCCGACCGCCGAAGCAGCGCCCGTCTTCGTCGGGATCTGGCTGTGCGTAGCCGAACGCGCGCGGCGCAGGTCTTCGTGGTAGACGTCCGTCAGCACCTGGTCGTTCGTGTACGCGTGGATCGTCGTCATCAGGCCGGTTTCGAGGCCGATCTTGTCGTTCAGCGGCTTGACGAGCGGCGCGAGGCAGTTCGTCGTGCACGATGCGTTCGAGATGACCGTGTGCTCGGCCTTCAGCACGTCGTGGTTCACGCCGTAGACGATCGTCGCGTCGACGTCCTTGCCGCCCGGCGCCGAGATGATGACCTTCTTCGCGCCGCCCTTCAGGTGCGCGCTCGCCTTTTCCTTCGTCGTGAAGAAGCCCGTGCATTCCATCACGACGTCGACGCCCAGTTCGCCCCACGGCAGTTCTGCCGGGTTGCGGTTCGCCAGCACGCGGATCTTGTCGCCGTTGACGACCAGGTAATCGCCGTCGACCGACACTTCGCCCGGGAACTTGCCGTGCGCGGTGTCGTACTGGGTCAGGTGCGCGTTGGTCTTCGCGTCGCCCAGGTCGTTGATCGCGACGATCTCGAGATCGTGCTTCTTGCCGTTTTCATAGAACGCGCGCAGCGTATTGCGGCCGATGCGGCCGTAGCCGTTGATTGCGACGCGGATCGTCATGTCTATCTCCTGATGGCTGAAAAAATTCGTTTCGTGCAGCTTCACGGTGCGGCGCGCGCGTGGGGAGCGCGCGCGCCGCGAGTATTTTTAGGCCAGCACGGCCTTGGCCGTCTCGACGACCTTGTCGACGGTGAAGCCGAAGTGCTTGAACAGCACGCCGGCCGGCGCCGATTCGCCGAACGTGTCGATCCCGACGACGCCGCCTTCCAGGCCGACGTACTTGTGCCAGAAGCTCGTCACGCCCGCTTCGATCGCGACGCGGCGCACGCCGTGCGGCAGCACGCGTTCACGGTACTCGGCATCCTGGCGGTCGAACACGTTGGTCGACGGCATCGACACGACGCGCGCCGCGATGCCCTGCTGCGCGAGCGTCTCGACGGCCTTCATCGCGAGCTCGACTTCCGAGCCCGTCGCGATCAGGATGATCTTGCGCGCGACGATTTCCTCGTCCCAGTCGCGCAGCACGTAGCCGCCCTTCTCGATGTTCGCGATCTGCGCGTCGGTGCGCGGGTTGAACGCGAGGTTCTGACGGCTGAAGATCAGGCTCGACGGACGATCCGCGGCAACTGCGTGGGTCCACGCGACGGCCGTCTCGACCGTGTCGGCCGGACGCCACACGTCGTGGCTCGGAATCATGCGCAGGCTCGACACGTGCTCGATCGACTGGTGCGTCGGGCCGTCCTCGCCGAGGCCGATCGAGTCGTGCGTGAACACGTAGATCGACGGCACCTTCATCAGCGCGGCGACGCGCAGCGCGTTGCGGCTGTAGTCGGAGAACGTCAGGAACGTGCCGCCGAACGGCTTGTGGCCGCCGTGCAGCGCGAGGCCGTTGATCGCGGCGCTCATGCCGAACTCGCGCACGCCGTAGTTGATGTGGTTGCCAAGCTGGACGCCCGGGCCTTCCGCATTCGCGCGGACCGCCTTCGACGCCTTCCAGTTGGTCAGGTTCGAGCCGGTCAGGTCGGCCGAGCCGCCGAGCAGCTCGGGCAGCGCCGCGGCGAGGCCTTCGATCGCCTGCTGCGACGCCTTGCGGGTCGCGACCGTTTCGCCGCGCTCGTTCGCGCCGGCGATGATCGCCTTCGCCTTCTCCGCCCAGTCGGCGGGCAGCTTGTTGGCCATCCGGCGTTCGAATTCGGCCGCTTCCGTCGGATACTTCGCGCGGTATTGCGCAAACACCGCGTCCCAGTCGGACTCGGCGCGCTTGCCGGCTTCCTTCGCATCCCACGCCGCGTAGACTTCCTGCGGAACCACGAACGGCTCCCACTTCCAGCCGAGCGCCTCGCGCGTCTTCGCGATTTCTTCCGCGCCGAGCGCCGCGCCGTGCACGTCGTGGCCGCCCGCCTTGGTCGCCGCGCCCTGGCCGATCACCGTCTTGCAGCAGATCAGCGTCGGCTTGTCCGACAGCTTCGCCTTCGCGATCGCCGCGTCGACCGCGTCGACGTCATGGCCGTTCACGTTCGGGATCACGTTCCAGCCGTACGCCTCGAAACGCTTCGGCGTGTCGTCGTGGAACCAGTTCACGACGTCGCCGTCGATCGAGATGCCGTTGTCGTCGTACAGCGCGATCAGCTTGTTCAGCTTCAGCGTGCCCGCGAACGAGCAGGCCTCGTGCGAGATGCCTTCCATCAGGCAGCCGTCGCCGAGGAACACGTACGTGTGGTGATCGACGATCTTCGCGCCGTCGCGGTTGAACTCGGCGGCCATCAGCGCTTCGCCGAGCGCCATGCCGACCGCGTTCGCGAGACCTTGGCCGAGCGGGCCGGTGGTCGTCTCGACGCCCGGCGTGATCCCGTATTCCGGGTGGCCCGGCGTCTTCGAGTGCAGCTGGCGGAAGTTCTTCAGCTCTTCGATCGGCAGGTCGTAGCCGGTCAGGTGCAGCAGCGAGTACAGCAGCATCGAGCCGTGGCCGTTCGACAGCACGAAACGGTCGCGGTCGGCCCAGTGCGGGTTCGTCGGGTTGTGCTTGAGGTGGCGCGACCAAAGCGCGACGCCGATTTCGGCCATGCCCATCGGCATGCCGGGGTGGCCGGAGTTCGCTTGCTGGACGGCATCCATCGCGAGCGCGCGGATCGCGTTGGCCATCAGGGTGGTAGAGGCGGGAGACGAGGTCGTCATGTCGAGTCCGGAGATCGAGTCGAGAAAACGGGGCACGTGCGGTATCCGGAAGCTCGCTAGTCAGCCGCTCCCGGCGCGCAGTGCGGCGCCAGGGTGGACGCGAAGCGGACGGAGCCAACGGACGGGGCTGCAAAGCTCGACATTTTACCAGATGGGCCGACATTTCCCTTCCGATCGGTCAGCGTTCCGGCACGGTTTTCCGTCAAACTTCCCGCTGTCCGCTTCGCACCCTCCGTACGCCCTCTATAATTCAGACGTTGGAACTGCCCGCCCCCGCGCGGCCCGCCCGTGAGCACGACGCTTCTCTTTCACCCGACGCCTGACTCCGCCTACGGCTTTCCGCATGCGCGGCGGCTTGCGCACGTCGCATCCCCGCACCAGCAGATCGAGGTATGGGAGACCCCGCAGCTCGGCCGCCTGTTCACGCTCGACGGCCGGCCGATGACGTCGGTCGGCGACGAGTACATCTACCACGAGTGCATGACGCACCCTGCCGCGCTCGCGCATCCGTCGCCGCGCAAGGCGCTCGTGCTCGGCGGCGGCGACGGCGGCGCGGCGCGCCAGCTTCTCAAGCACGCGTGCATCGAGCGGATCGTGGTCGCGGAGCTCGACGACGAGGTCGTCGGCATGGCGCGCCGCTTCCTCGACGACGTGCACCAGGGCGCGCTCGACGACCCGCGCGTCGAGGTCGTGATCGGCGACGCCGCGCACTTCGTCGAGTCGACCGTCGAGCATTTCGATCTCGTCGTGTTCGACCTCACGCCGCCGGATTCGCCGGCGGCCGGCCTCTACACGCGCGACTTCTACACGCATCTCAAGCGGATCCTGACGCCGTGCGGCGCGATCACGATGCATCTCGGCTCGCCGGTCTTTCACGCGCCGCGCATCGCCGCGCTGCTTGCCGACCTGCGCGCGAGCTTCGCGGTCGTCGATCCGTTGTCCGCGCACGTGCCGCTGTACGGCTCGGTGTGGCTGATGGCGATCGCGAGCGACACGCTCGACGCCGCGTCGCTGTTCATGCACGACATCGAGGAACGCCTCGCGAGCCGCGGCGTCGAAGGGCTGCGCTACTACGACGCGCGGCTGCACCCGGCGCTGTTCGCGTTACCGCGCGCGCTGCGCGATACACTGGGCGCGCGCCGCTGATCGCTCGCGCCGTTCCGCTTTCCCCCTGCAGGAGACTTTCATGGCCGATCCACGTCCGGCCGACGTGCCTTGGTTGACGCCTTACCTCGCCGTGCGCAACGCGCACGCCGCCATCGATTTCTTCAAGGCCGCGTTCGGCTTCGAGCTGCGCGACGTGCTCGACGAGGACGGTGCGATCATGCACGTCGAGATGGTCTATCGCGGCCAGCTGATCGTGATGTTCGCGCCCGAAGGCGCCTTCGGCTCGACCGCACGCACGCCGCGCAGCGCAGGCGAGACGGCGCCGCAATCGTTCTATCTGTACGTCGACGACGTCGACGCGACCTGGCAGCGCGCGCTCGACGCCGGCGCGAAATCGTTGAGCGCGCCGCAGGACCAGTTCTGGGGCGACCGCTTCGCGCAGGTCGAGGATCTCGACGGTTACCGCTGGGCGCTCGCGCGCCGTCTCGAATCATGAGCGAAGCCACCACGACCGCGGCCGTGCCGCGCTTTTTCGTCGAGTCGGCGCTGAGCGCCGGCGCCGTGCTCGCGCTGCCTGCCGACGTCGCCCGTCATGCGCAGGTGCTGCGGCTGCAGCCGGGCGATGTGCTCGCGCTGTTCGACGGCACGGGCGGCCAGTACCGCGCACGGCTCGTCGAGATCGACAAGCGCAGCGCGGTTGCGCAGCTCGACGCGTTCGAGCCGGCGGAAGCGGAGCCGCCGTATCGCGTGACGCTCGCGCAGGGGATCGCCGGCGGCGACAAGATGGACTGGGTGATCGAGAAGGCGGTCGAGCTCGGGGTTGCCGCGATCGCGCCGCTGTCGACGTCGCGCGGCGTCGTGCGGCTGTCGGGCGAGCGCGCGGAGAAGCGTGTTGCGCACTGGCGCGGCATCGTGCGCGCGTCGTGCGAACAGTGCGGACGCAACCGCGTGCCGGATGTCGCGCCGGTGCGCGGCTTCGACGCGTGGCTCGATGCGCTGCCGGCCGCGCCGGCCGACGGCGAGCTGCGGCTGCTGCTGTCGCCGCGTGCAAGCATCCCGTTTGCGTCGCTGCCGGATACGCCGCCCGCGGCGCCGGTCACGCTGCTGATTGGACCGGAAGGCGGGTTGTCGCCCGACGAGGAACACGCGGCACGCGCGCACGGGTTCACGGCGCTGTCGCTCGGGCCGCGCGTGCTGCGCACCGAGACGGCCGGCGCGGCGGTGCTGGCCGCGCTGGCGGCGCGCTGGGGCGGGTGGTGACCGACGACGGCCGCGCCTACGCCTGCAGCACCCAAGCCGGCCGCGTCATTCGCCGCTACCCTCCATCCGCGGCATCCTGGCCGATTTGAAAATCGAGTCGGCCACGGCCTGGTACATGTCGCCGAAATACGGACTCGTCCACGAATAGCGCACGATGAAAGCGTCGACGGGCTCGCGGCGCGGGCAACGCATCGCTGCCCGCGCCGCAGACGCAAAAAAGCCCGCTCGAAGGCGGGCTTTCTTGTGCGGCCGACGCGTGCCAGGCGCTTATGCGAACGAATAGAACACGCGGAACGCGACCTTGCGCTCGGCCCAGAACTCGGCCGCCTCGCGGAACACGTCGAGCAGCGTTTCGCGGCCTTCCTTATCGAACTTCTGCGCGATCGGCAGCCCTTCGAGCACGATCACGAAACCGGGCTGCGCCCCCGCCTTCGCGACGAGATCGGTCAGGCAGTCGTACAGTGCGTCGTAGTTCTTGCCGAAGTGCTTCGGGAACAGGAACGACGTCGCGATCGTCTCCATCACTTCCTGCTTCGACTGGGCGGCGCCGCAATACGCATACAGGAAATGCTGGCCGAGCCGGCTGGCTTCGTCGGCGAGATCCTGCACGCGAAACGCGCGGATCGACTGCACGAGATTGGGTCGCACGGTCGTGAAAAGGCTCATAGGCTCCTCGTTCGATGAAAGCCCGGGGCTGGCTTCATGCTCCGCCGGCGCGTCGCCGGCCTGTACCGCCGCGCGCAGCTGCATCACGCGCTGAAACAGATTGCCGTCGCCGGCCGCGAACAGATCCGCCGCCGACGCCGCGTCGTGCGTGTAGATGGAGTCGCTCATGCCGTTCATCCCGAAGTCATTCAACAATACGTTTAAAACTGCTGTAGTGGTCGTCCGTGTAATAACAGTTGTCGACCCGGCGCAGCGGCCCGCCGCAGACGATCCGGCGCGCACCGCGATTGCGCGCGCGCGGGGTCGGCACGGTGTACTCGTGATAGAAGCCGCGTTTCGCCTTCGGCAGGATCCGCTCGCGGTTGCCGAACACGACGCCGTCTTTCTCGTACGGATAGGGACCGCCACCGGCGATCAGGCCGAGCGTGGTCACGGCCTCGCGCGGAAGACGGGCGGTCGGGATCGTGTCGAACCCGCCGGCGGCCACGTCGGCCGTAACGGCCTGCCGTGCGTAGGCGGCGGAAACCAGACTGCCCGTCGGCGTGCCGACGATACCCATCGCGAACAACGCGAAGACGGACGCGAGCGCGCCGTTGCGGAGCCACTTGCGTGCCATGAACCAGGGTTCCCGCTGTTAAATCAAGTAGTTGACGACCAACAAAGGCGTTAGCGTAGCGCTATTGTCCGCGCGAATCAATGTTCGTTTGGGGATTGAAAGCCTGACGGGATCGGGCCCCGGGCAATTTCTACCGAAACATGGTTACTTTTATCTTACATGAGATAAAATGGCGTCGGCATCTCTCGCATGGCAAGACCCTGCCTCCTTGCCACGCTCGAACCCGGAGTGGAGAGATGCTGCTGTTGCTTATGGGAAGCGCATGCGCGCCCTGCCCGGCGGCGTGCCCATTGCGGGCACGCCGTTTTTTTCTTTTATTTACAAATTCGCTTAACGCGTCGCGTTCACGTCGGCTACGAGCAGTGCAGCCATGTTGACGATCCGGCGCACCGTCGCCGATTCGGTCAGCACGTGCACCGGCTGCGCGGCGCCCAGCAGGATCGGCCCGATCG
Organism: Burkholderia ubonensis subsp. mesacidophila; assembly: GCF_002097715.1. Lineage (NCBI taxonomy): Bacteria > Pseudomonadati > Pseudomonadota > Betaproteobacteria > Burkholderiales > Burkholderiaceae > Burkholderia > Burkholderia ubonensis. Next base: position 665,680 of record NZ_CP020737.1, on the reverse strand, counting down.
CGATGTTGTTGCCCGCGGCAGTCTTCAGCAGGTTGTACGCGATGTTCGCGGCGTCGATGTTCGGCAGGACCAGCAGGTTCGCTTCGCCTTCCAGCGTCGAATCCGGCAGGATCTCCTTGCGCAGCGCCGCGTCGAGCGCGACGTCGCCGTGCATTTCGCCGTCGACCTTCAGGTCCGGCGCGCGTTCCTGCAGGATCGCGAGCGTATCGCGCATCTTCTGCGCGGACGGCGCATTGCTCGTGCCGAAATTCGAGTGCGACAACAGCGCGACCTTCGGCTCGATGCCGAAGCGGCGCACTTCCTCCGCCGCCATGATCGTGATCTCGGCGAGCTGTTCCGGGGTCGGATCGACGTTCACGTGCGTGTCGACGAGGAAAATCTGGCGGCCCGGCAGCACGAGGCCGTTCATCGCCGCGTACACGCTGCAGCCCGCCCGCTTGCCGATCACCTGGTCGATGAAGTGCAGGTGGCGGTGCGTCGTGCTGATCGTGCCGCAGATCATCCCGTCCGCTTCGCCCTTCTTCACCAGCATCGCGCCGATCAGCGTGGTGCGGCGGCGCATCTCGACGCGCGCGAGCTGCTCGCTGATGCCCTTGCGCGCCATCATCTTCGCGTAGTCCTGCCAGAACTCGCGGTAGCGCTCGTCGTGCTCGGTGTTGACGACGGTGTAGTCGACGCCCGGCGTCAGGCGCAGGCCGTAACGCTGGATACGGTGCTCGATCACGGCCGGACGGCCGATCAGGATCGGTTTCGCGAGTTTCTCGTCGACGACGATCTGAACGGCGCGCAACACGCGCTCTTCCTCGCCTTCCGCGAACACGACGCGCTTCTTCTCGGCCGGCACGCTGCGCGCGAGCTGGAAGATCGGCTTCATCGTCGTGCCGCTGTGGTACACGAACTGCTGCAGGTGCTGCTTGTACGCGTCCATGTCCTCGATCGCGCGCGTCGCGACGCCGCCGTCCATCGCGGCCTGCGCGACAGCCGGCGCGATCTTCACGATCAGGCGCGGATCGAACGGCTTCGGAATCAGGTATTCGGGGCCGAACGACAGGTCTTGGATCCCGTACGCGGTCGCCACGATGTCGCTTTGCTCCTGCTGCGCGAGCTCGGCGATCGCGTTGACGGCGGCGATCTCCATTTCACGCGTGATCGTCGTCGCGCCGACGTCGAGCGCGCCGCGGAAGATGAACGGGAAGCACAGGACGTTGTTGACCTGGTTCGGATAGTCGGTGCGGCCGGTCGCGAGCACGGCGTCCGGCCGCACTTCGAGCGCGAGCTCGGGCAGGATTTCCGGCGTCGGGTTCGCGAGCGCGAGGATCAGCGGGCGCGCGGCCATGCCCTTGACCATCTCCTGCTTCAGCACGCCGGCCGCCGACAGGCCGAGGAAGATGTCCGCGCCGTCGATCACCTCGCCAAGCGTGCGCGCGTCGGTTTCGCGCGCGAAACGCTCCTTGTCCGGGTCCATCAGCTCGGTGCGGCCCTTGTAGACCACGCCGGCCAGGTCGGTCACCGTGATGTTCTCGAGCGGCAGGCCGATGTCGACCAGCAGGTCGAGACACGCGAGCGCGGCCGCGCCCGCGCCGGACGCGACCAGCTTGACTTCCTTGATGTCCTTGCCGACCACCTTCAGGCCGTTCGTGACGGCCGCGGCGACGACGATCGCGGTGCCGTGCTGGTCGTCGTGGAAGACCGGGATCTTCATCCGCTTGCGGGCTTCGCGCTCGACGATGAAGCAGTCCGGCGCCTTGATGTCTTCCAGGTTGATGCCGCCGAAGGTCGGCTCGAGCGCGGCGATCACGTCGACCAGCTTGTGCGGGTCGGACTCGTTCAGCTCGATGTCGAACACGTCGATGCCCGCGAACTTCTTGAACAGCACGGCCTTGCCTTCCATCACCGGCTTCGACGCGAGCGGCCCGATGTTGCCGAGGCCCAGCACCGCGGTGCCGTTCGTGACGACGCCGACCAGGTTGCTGCGCGCGGTGAAGCGGGCCGCGTTCAGCGGATTCTCGACGATCTCCTCGCACGCGAACGCGACGCCCGGCGAATAGGCGAGCGCCAGGTCGCGCTGGTTGATCATCTGCTTGGTCGGCGCAATCGCGACCTTGCCGGGGGTCGGGAATTCGTGGTAATCGAGAGCGGCTTCGCGGAGCTTGGCTTTGGAGGAGGCTTGCGTGGACATGTGTCTCGTGGCGTGCGGATTAGAATACCTAGTCGACGCATTGTAGCGCCAATCGATGTCGACAAACCCTCGATTCAGGTGCAACAGCCGCGACAAAAATGTACCGAACGGTGCAGGAACGCCGCCGTTCGCCTCGTACAATGCCGTTCACTCAACTGCTTCGGGTCCGTCCGCCGTGCCAGCCTCCCTCTCCGAGTTTTCGTTGATCGACCGCTTCTTCGCGCGCCGCGCGGCGCAGGGCGCACGCGCCGCGACGCTCGGGATCGGCGACGATTGCGCGCTGTTCGCGCCGCGATCCGGGAAATTACTCGCCATTTCGACGGACATGCTGGTCGAGGGCCGCCACTTCTTCCCCGATGTCGCGCCGCACGCGCTCGGCCACAAGACGCTCGCGGTCAACCTGTCCGACCTCGCGGCGATGGGCGCCGAGCCGCGCGCGTTCACGCTCGCGTGCGCGCTGCCGCGCGCCGACGCCGCGTGGCTCGAGGCGTTCAGCGACGGGCTGTTCGCGCTCGCGGAGCGGTTCGGCTGCGAGCTGATCGGCGGCGACACGACGAGCGGGCCGCTGAACCTGTGCGTGACCGTGTTCGGCGAAGTCGCGCCCGACGCCGCGCTGCGCCGCGATGCCGCGCGCGACGGCGACGACGTCTGGGTGTCCGGCACGCTCGGCGACGCGCGGGCCGGGCTCGGCGTCGCGCGCGGCGAATGGGCGGCCGGCGCGCAGGAGGCGGCCGCGTTCCGGGCGGCGCTCGAGCGCCCCGAGCCGCGCGTCGCGCTCGGCCTCGCGCTCGCGGGCGTCGCGCACGCGGCGCTCGACCTCTCGGACGGCCTCGCCGGCGACCTGCAGCACATCCTCGAGCGCTCGCGCGTGCGCGCGGACATCGACGCCGACGCGGTGCCGCGCTCGGCCGCGCTCGCGACGCTGCCGCCCGACGTGCAGCGCCGCTGCACGCTCGCCGGCGGCGACGACTACGAACTGTGCTTCACCGCGCCCGCGGCCGCCCGCGCGGCGGTCGAGGCGGCGGGCGCCGGCGCCGGCGTCGCGGTCACGCGAATCGGTACAATACGCGCGTTGTCCACGCCGTCGGAGCGGCCCGCGATCGCGTGGCGCGACGCCGCCGGCGCGCCCCTGGCCCTCACGTTGCACGGTTTCGACCACTTCCATGCAGACTGACCCGACGCCCCCGCGCGCCGCGGCCGACGCCGGCGCAACGCACCACGCGCCGACACGCGCCACCGTGCGCTTCATGTTCTCGCATCCCGCCCACCTGCTGTCGCTCGGGTTCGGCAGCGGGCTCGCGCCGCTCATGCCCGGCACGTGCGGCACGCTGTTCGGCTGGCTGACGTTCGTCGCGTTCAGCCGCTACCTGACGGTGCCCGAATGGTGGGCGCTGATCGCGGCCGGCTTCGTCGCCGGCATCTGGCTCACCGGTTTCACCGCGAAGAAGCTGGGCAACGCCGACCCGGGGCCGGTCGTCTGGGACGAGATCGTCGCGATCTGGATCGTGATGCTGTTCGTCACGCCGGCGACGTTCATCGGCCAGCTCTGGGCCTTCGTCGTGTTCCGCTGCTTCGACATGCTCAAGCCGCCGCCGATCCGCTACCTCGAACGCCGGATGAAGGGCGGCCTCGGCATCATGGCCGACGACCTGATCGCCGCGTTCATGTCGCTGCTCGTGATCGCACTGTGGCGCTCCTTCGCCGGCTGACCTTTCCGACTCCTGCCCTCCCCTTTCGCATGCCAACCGATTCCGTCGTCCATCAGCTTGCGATCCGCGCAGGCAACAAGCTGCGCGACGAGCACCTGCTGCTCGCGACCGCCGAATCCTGCACCGGCGGGATGATCGCCGCGGCGGTCACCGACATCTCCGGCAGCAGCCAGTGGTTCGAGCGCGGCTTCGTCACCTATTCGAACCAGGCCAAGAGCGAGATGATCGGCGTGCCGCCCGAGCTGATCGACAAGCACGGCGCCGTCAGCGAGCCGGTCGCGCGCGCGATGGCCGAAGGCGCGCTGCGCAACAGCCGCGCGCAGGTGTCGCTCGCGGTGACCGGCATCGCCGGACCCGCGGGCGGCAGCGAGAAGAAGCCGGTCGGCACCGTGTCGTTCGCGTGGAGCAACCGGCTGCATACCGACGCCGAGACGCTCGTGTTCAAGGGCGATCGCGAGCAGATCCGCACGCAGGCCGCCGTGCATGCGCTGCGCGGGCTGCTGAAGCTGCTCGAGGAGCGCGAGGGTTGATGCGCAAGCGGCCCGACGCGGGCCGCATGAGATGGGTCGCATGAGATGGGTCGCATGAGATGGGCCCATGATACGGGCCGCGATCGGCGGCCCGCCCCGCTCAACGATACGCGTTGATCGCGTCGCGGGTCTTCTGCGCGGCGAGCGCCGCGGCTTCGGCGAAATCCTCGTCCTTGCTCGCGTACAGGATCGCGCGCGACGAGTTGATCATCATCCCGGTGCCGTCGGCCGTGCGGCCTGCGCGGACGGTCGCCTGCACGTCGCCGCCCTGCGCGCCGATGCCCGGAATCAGCAGCGGCATGTCGCCGACGATCCCGCGCACGACTTCGATTTCGTTCGGGAACGTCGCGCCGACGACGAGGCCGAGCTGGCCGTTCTTCGCGTTCCACTTGTTCGCCGCGAGATCCGCGACGACCTGGTACAGCGGCCGCCCGTTCGTCTCCAGGAACTGCAGGTCGGAACCGCCCGGGTTCGACGTGCGGCACAGCACGATCACGCCCTTGCCTTCGTGCTCGAAATACGGCTCGACCGAGTCGAAGCCCATGTACGGGTTCACCGTCACCGCATCCGCGCGGTAGCGCTCGAACGCTTCGCGCGCGTATTGCTCGGCGGTGCTGCCGATGTCGCCGCGCTTCGCGTCGAGGATCACCGGCAGGCCCGGATGCTGCAGGTGGATGTGCGCGATCAGGCGCTCGAGCTGGTCTTCCGCGCGATGCGCGGCGAAGTAGGCGATCTGCGGCTTGAACGCGCTCGCGTACGGCGCGGTCGCGTCGACGATCTGCCGGCAGAATTCGAAGATCGCGTCGGGCTGGCCGTCGAACTGCACGGGAAAGCGCGACGGCTCGGGATCGAGGCCGACGCACAGCAGCGAATTCGTGCGCTGCCACGCGGCGCGCAGCGTTTCGATGAAAGTAAGCGGGGAAGACATGGCGGGTACTCGCGGCTAACCATTGGTAGACCGCCTATTTTACCTGCGTCGCCGGCGGCTTTCGCGTGCGGGCGCATCACCGCGCGCGCCGCTGCGCTCGACGGTGAACGCGAAGCGCCGCGCGAGCCGCTCGCCCGGCGCGAGCAGCGTCATCCCGTGCGCGGCCGCGCCGCCCGGCAGGTTCACCGCATTGATCGGATGATCGACCGGCTCGAAGCAGAAGAAATCCTCGCCGGGCGGCGTATAGAGCACGTACGCGTCGGCGTCGGCTGCGACGGTCAGCGTGAGCCCGCGGCGCGGCCAGCTCACCGTCGCATGGCCGCCCCAGCCGGTGAACGCATGGTTCACGAGCGTCGCCGGCAGCGGATACGCGACGCCGAACTGCCACGCCGGCGGCACGCTCACGTGCCGCACCGGCAGGAAGTCGGCGCCCGACAGCCACAGCCCGCCCGCCGCGGCGGCGAGCGCGGTCGCGTCGTCGCGCACCAGGAACGGGTGCACGCCGAGCCCGAACGGCAGCCGCGCGCGACCGGCGTTCTCGATCGTCAGCGCGATCGACAGCGTCGCGTCGTCGAGCACGAAGGTCTGCGTCGCGCGAAACGCATACGGCGCGCCGTCGCCGCGATCGAGCGACAGCCGCAGCGTCGTGTCGGTCGCGGCGTCGACCTGCCAGCGCGCGAGCCAGCCGTCGCCGTGGATCGGCAGCGGCTCGTCGACGCGATTGCGCGGCACCGCGACGCGGCGGCCGTCGCATTCGAAGCGCGCGCCGCCGATCCGGTTCGAGTACGGCAGCAGCGGATAGCACGCGAGCTCGTTCGGATCGGTCGCGGCGTCGGGCCGCTCGCAGGGGCGGAACACCGGCGTGAGCGCGCCGTCGTCGCGCCAGTCGAAGCGCGCGATCCCGCCGCCCAGATGCGGCAGCACGTCGACCCGCAGCGCCGCGTTCGACAGCGTGACGGCCGCCGCGTGCGACGCGCCGACGCCCTGCGCGAGCGCGGCGGTCTGCGGTCCGGCGCTGACCGGCTGCGCGGCGGCGGCGAGGCGCACGCGGCGCGATTGCGTCGCCGTCGACGAATCATGCGAGGACGTAGCGGTCATGAGGGGCTCCTTCGTCGAAGTGTCGGTTCGCGTCGCGCGGCCGCCAGTCAGGCCCAGCCGCCGTCGACGACCACGTCCTGCGCGGTGATCATCCGGCTGTCGTCGGCCGCGAGGAACAGCGCCATGCGCGCCAGATCGGCGGGCAGCAGCTCGGCGTCGAGGCACTGGCCGGCCTTGATCGCCGCGCGGCCCGCGTCGTCGAGCCACAGCCGGCGCTGCTTGTCGGTCATCACCCAGCCCGGCACCAGCGAATTGACGCGGATGCCGAACGGGCCGAGGTCGCGCGCGAGCCCGCGCGTGAGCCCCTGCACGGCCGCCTTCGCGGTCACGTACACGGGGTAGCCGCCGTTCTTCAGCATCCAGCTGATCGAGCCGAGATTGATGATCGCGCCGCCGCCGAGCTGCTTCATGTCGTCGATCACCGCCTGCGCGGCGAAGAACTGGTGGCGCAGGTTCACCGCGATGCCCGCGTCGAACGATTCGGGCGTCACGTCGCCGATCGTGTGGCGGACGTCGTTCGCCGCGTTGTTGACGAGCACCGCAATTGCGCCGTTCTGTGCGCGGATCGCGTCGATCGTGCGGCGCAGCGCGGCGATGTCGGTGAGGTCGCACTCGGCGAACAGCGGCGCGTGGCGCGCATGCGCGAGACGCGCGGCGAGCGCGTGGCCCGCCGCGGCGTCGAGATCGACGAACGCGACGCACGCGCCCTGCTCCGCGAAGTGCTCGACGAACGCGGCGCCGATGCCGGTCGCGCCGCCGGTGATCAGCACGGTGCGGTCGGCGAGGCTCGGATAGCGCGCGTAGCGCGCGGACGATTCGTTATGCATATCGGTCGGCTCCATCGGTTCAGTCGCGCCCGCCGCGGTTCTTCAGCTGGTCGAGCAGCACGGCCGCGAGCAGGATCGCGCCGCGCACCAGGTATTGATAGAACGCGTCGATGTTCAGCAGGTTCATCACGTTCTCGACGGTGCCCATGATCAGCACGCCGATCACGACGCCCGAGATCGTCGCGCGCCCGCCCAGCAGCGACACGCCGCCGAGCACGCACGCGGAGATCACGTTCAGCTCGAAGCCCTGCGCGGCGTTCGGCTGGCCCGACGTGATGCGCGACGCGAGGATCACGCCCGCGAGCGCCGTCACCGCGCCCTGGATCAGGAAGATCCAGACGCGCGTGCGCTCGACGTTGATCCCCGCGAGCCGCGACGCTTCCGGGTTGCCGCCGATCGCGAGCGTGTTGCGGCCGTACACGGTCTGGTTCAGCAGCACGCCGAACACGACGAAGCACAGCAGCGTGACCCAGATCGGCAGCGACACGCCGAACAGCGTGAGCCCGCCGAGCGCGATGAAGGTGTCCGACGACACGCCCACCGCCTGCCCTTTCGACACGATGAAGCCGAGCCCGCGCACGATCTCCATCGTCGCGAGCGTCGTGATCAGCGCGTTGATCCGCAGGTACGCGATCACCGCGCCGTTCACGAAGCCGATCGCGGCGCCAGCGGCGACCGCGGCGAGGATCGCGACGAACGTGTTGTCGGTCGCGTTGAGCACCATCGCGCACAGCACGCCCGAGAACGCGACGGTCGAGCCGATCGACAGGTCGAAGTCGCGCGACGCGAGACAGAACATCATCGTGCACGCGACCATCCCGATCTGCGAGATCGACAGCGCGAGGCCGAGCATGTTGTCGATCGAGAAGAAGTGGTCGACGGTCAGCGACATCGTCACGAACATCGCCGCGAAGATCGCGATCAGGCTGTAGTCGGTGAGCTGCTGCCACCATTTCTGGCGGTCGGTCTGCGGGGCCAGTGCATCGGCCGACGGCTTCACGGCGGCACTGGCGAGGTTTTCCCTGACTTGCATGGTGGTGTCTCCTGCTCCTGCATCGTGCGGCGCGGCGGCCGCACGCAATCGAATGTGTGGATTCAGGCCGCCTGCGCGGCGCTCGTCTGCGGCAGCGCGAGGCTCAGCACCGCATGCTCGTTCGCCTGCGCGCGCGGCAGCTCGCCCGCGATGCGCCCTTCGCGCATCACGACGATGCGGTCGGACACGCCGAGCACTTCCGGCAGTTCCGACGACACCATCACGATCGCGCAGCCGCGCTCCGCGAGCCGGTAGATCACGTCGTAGATCTCGTGCTTCGCGCCGACGTCGATGCCGCGCGTCGGCTCGTCGAGGATCACGACCTTCAGGTCGGGCTCCGCGAGCCAACGCGACAGGATCGCCTTCTGCTGGTTGCCGCCCGACAGGAAGCGGATCTTCTGGCGGCGGCTCGGCGTCTTGATCTTCAGCCGCTGGATGAAGCGGTCGGCGGTTTCGCTCTCGGTCCTGCGGTCGATGAACAGGCCCGCGCGCAGCGAATGGCGGCGGCAGCTGATGTTGATGTTCTCCGCGACCGACGCCATCGCGATGATCCCTTCCTCCTTGCGGTCCTCCGGGCACAGCACGATGCCGTGGCGGATCGCGTCGCCGGTACGCTTCACGTCGATGCGCGCGCCGTCGAGCGCGAGCGCGCCCGCCCGCTTGCGGTCCGCGCCGTACACGAGCCGCATCAGCTCGCTGCGCCCCGCGCCGACGAGCCCGAAGAAGCCGACGATCTCGCCCGCGCGCACCGCGAAGCTCGCCGGCTCGCGCAGCGCGTCGCCTTCGATCCCGTCGACCGACAGGCGCACGTCGCCGAGCGCGCGCGGCGCATAGTGATAGATGTCGGCGATCTCGCGCCCGACCATCTCCGCGACGAGGCGCTCGCGCGGCACGTCGGCGAGCGACGCGTGCGACGCGATCCTGCGGCCGTCGCGGAAGATCGTGCACGCGTCGCACAGCCAGTAGATTTCGTCCATCCGGTGCGAGATGTAGATCAGCGCGCGGCCGTCGGCGCGCAGGTCGTCGACGAGCTTGAACAGCACCTCGGTCTCGCGGTGCGACAGCGAGCTCGTCGGCTCGTCGAGCGCGATCACGCGCGCGTTGCGCAGCAGCGCCTTGCAGATCTCGACCATCTGCCGCTGCGCGATCGACAGCCGGCCGAGCTTCGCGTCCGGATCGAGATCGACGCCCATCGCGGCGAGCCGCTCGCGCACGTAGCGCTTCGCCTCGCCCTTCCTCACCCAGCCGAACGCATTCGGCAGGCGGCCGAGCAGCAGGTTCTCCGCGACCGTCAGGTCCGGCACGTACTGCAGTTCCTGGTGGATCACCGCGATGCCGGCCGCGATCGACGCGGCCGCATTCGGAAAATGCACGGGCCGGCCGTCGACCAGCACGCTGCCCGCATCGGGCTGATATTCGCCGCCGAGAATCTTCAGCAGCGTCGACTTGCCCGCGCCGTTCTCGCCCATCAGGCCGTGCACCTCGCCCGCACGCACGTCGAACGAGATGCCGTCGAGTGCGCGCACGCCGGGAAACACCTTGCCGATATTGTCAAAACGCAGTGCCGCTGACACTTCGCCTCTCCAGTTACGATCGATCGACCGTCGGCCGCCGCAGCGTGCGGCAGCCGACCGGGACGGTTACTTCGACGCGAGCCCCATCTCGTCGCGCACCTTGCCGACGTTCTCGCGCGTCGCGAGCATGCCGGTCGTCAGCGTGAGCGCGGGCGGCGCCTTGCCCTGCGTGATCCACGCGTACATCAGGTCCGAGGTTTCCTCGCCGTGGCGTTTCGGGCTGATGATCACGGTGCCGAAGAAGCCGGTCGGCTGCGGCTTCTTGAATTCGTTCAGCGCCGAGTCGGAGCCGCCGATGCCGATGCCGATCATGTCGGCCGCCTTGAAGCCGCGCCCTTCGGCCGCGCGCACCGCGCCGAGCACCGCTTCGTCGTTGAGGCCGTACGCGACCCAGTGCTTGAACTGCGGGTTCTTCGTGAGCGCGATGTTCGCGGCGTTGAACGCGTTCTCGGTGTCGGTCTTCGCCTGCGGCGCGGCGATCACGTTCGCCTTCGGGAAGCCCGCGGCGACGAGCGCGTCGGTCGCGCCGGCGGTGCGGTCATGCGCGGTCGGCAGCTGCTCGTAGGTGATGTCGATCGCGCCGACCTCCTTCATGTTCCAGCCGCGCTTGCGGATCTCGGCCGCGATGCCGTCGCCGACCTGCTTGCCGATGTTGTACGCGGAGATGCCCATGTGCGGCACGGCCTCGAGCGGCTTGCCGGCGCCGTCGACGAGGCGGTCGTCGACCGTCATCATCTTCAGCCCGTGCGACTTCGCCTTCGCGACGATGCCCGGCCCGAGCTTCACGTCGGGCGTGCAGATGATGAAGCCCTGCGCCTTCTGCGCGGCGAGGTTGTCGATCGCGCTCATCACCTTCTCGCCGGACGGCGCGCCGATCTTCACGAGCGTGAAGCCCTTGTCCTTCGCGGCGTTCTCCGCGAACTTCCACTCGTCCTGGAACCACGGCTCCTCCGGCTGCTTCACGAGGAAGCCGATCTTGACCGGGTCGGCCGCGTGCGCGAGCGGGCTGCCCATCAGCACCGCGGCGGCGGCGGCGAGCGTGACGAACGATCTGCGTTTCATCTCCAGTGTCTCCTTGTCTTCATCGATCGGAATACGGCCGCTTATTTGTGTCGACGCAGCACGCACGCGGCCATCTCGCGCTGCGGTCTTTCGATTCGGTCCTTCAGTCGTGGTACAGCGCCGCGCGCCCGCCATCGACGGTGATGCAGGTCGCGTTGATGAACGGCGCCTCGTCCGACGCGAGGAAGACGGCCGTCATCGCGACTTCCTCCGGCCGGCCGATCCGCTTCATCGGCTGCAGCGCGAGCGTGTCGGCTCGCGCTGCAGCCGGGTCCGGCTGCGCGCTCCACCAGTCGCGCGTGAGCTGCGTGTCGACATAGCCCGGCGCGATCGCGTTCACGCGCACGTTGCGCGCCGCGTATTCGATGCCGAGCGCGCGCGTGAGGCCGAGCACCCCGTGCTTCGCGACCGGGTACGGAAAGCAGCCCGGAATGATCCGGAACGCATGCGTCGACGCGATGTTCACGATGCTGCCGCGCCCGCGCGCCACCATGCCCGGCAACGCCGCGCGGCAGCCGTGCCACACGCCGTCGAGATCGACCGCGAAGCAGCGGCGCCAGTCGTCGTCGGTCATCGTCAGCGGATCGCAGAACACGTTGACGCCCGCGTTGTTGACGAGCACGTCGAGCGGCCCGAGCGTCGCTTCGGCCTGCGCGAGCGCGTCGCGCACCGCGTCCGGGTGCGTGACGTCCGCGTGCAGCGGCAGCACCTGCGCACCGTCGATCTCGCGTGCGATCGCGTCCGCGGCCGTGCGCGCCTGCGGAAGATCGACGTCGACGAGCGCAACCGCCGCGCCTTCGCGCGCGAACGCATGCGCGATCGCTGCGCCGATGCCGCGGCCCGCGCCCGTCACCATCGCGACCTTGCACGCGAGGCGACCCATCACGCGGCTCCGCCGCGCGCGGCGCGCAGCCCGGCCTGGAACGCGCGCGCGTTGGCCGCGGTCGTGTCGGCGGACTGGCCGGGCCGGTACAGCGCGGAGCCGAGGCCGAAGCCGTTCGCGCCGGCCGCGAGGAACGGCTGCATGTTGTCGGGCGTGACGCCGCCGACCGGCACCAGCGGCACCGCGCGATCGATCACCGCGCGCCACGCCTTCACGATCGTCACGCCGAGCTGCTCGGCCGGGAACATCTTCAGCACGTCCGCGCCGTTCGCGAGCGCGGCGAACGCCTCGGTCGGCGTCGCGACGCCGGGCGCGCTCGCGAGGCCCAGCTCCCGCGCGCGGCGGATCACCGCGCCGTCGCTGTGCGGCATCACGATCAGCGCGCCGCCCGCATCCCGCACGCGGTCGACGTACTCGGGCCGCAGCACGGTGCCGGCGCCGACGATCGCGTCGTCGGGCAGCGCGCGGCGCAGCGCCGTCATGCTGTCGAACGGCTCGGGCGAGTTGAGCGGCACTTCGACGATCCGGAAACCCGCTTCATAGAGCGCGTGACCGTGCGCCGGCGCGTCGTCGGGCGCGATGCCGCGCAGGATCGCGATCAGCGGGCACGCGGCGAACGCCCGCATCAGCGCGGGATGCGGCGCATACGGCGCGGGCAGCGTGAGTTCGGACGACATGGATGACTTTCCTCCGCAAACGGTTGGGTTCATAGATCGGCGCTGACCGGCGCGCCGTCCGCGCGCACGAGCCCGGCGCGCGACGCGATCCGCCACAGCCCGCGCTCGGTCGCGTTGGCGACGACCCGCGCATGCGGGCAGCCGAACGCCTGCAGCGCGGCCGCGTAGCGCGCGCACAGCGCGTCGTCGCCGATCAGCAGCAGCGGCTGGTTCGCGAGCGCGACGCCGCGTTCCGCGAGCATCGCGTCGAGCGCATTCAGTTCGTGGCCGATCAGCAGGCCGGACAGGTAGTCGCCCTGCGCTTGCGGCGCGAGACGACCGGTGAGGCCCAGCGTGCGCGTGCTGAAAATCGTCGCGAGCAAGCCGGCCCGCTGCGCGCCGCGCGCGACCGACACGCCGCGCAGGAATGCCGCGCGATCGGGTTCCTCGGGCGAGCGCATCGTGCGGCCGAGGATCGTGTGATCGCGCAGCGCGCCAAACAGCTCGCCCGTCATGAAGGTCTGGAAGCGCTCGATGAGCCCGTCCTTCACCCACGCCCATTTCGCATGCGTGCCCGGCAGGCCGATCAGTACCCCTGAATGATCTGATTCAAACGAAGAACCGTCAGTGAGCACGCCGACGATCTGCGTTTCTTCGCCGCGCATCACGTCGGGCAGTTCGCCCGTCGCGATCACGCCCGGCACGATCGACACCGTCGCGCCGCGCGCGCTTTCGATCGTGACGATGCCGGCGACCAGCGCGTCGGCGCCCGCCGGCGCTTCGACGTAAGGCGCCTCGCGCCAGCCCTGCGCGCTGCCGACCATGCCGGCGGCAAGCACCGGCACGCCGGGCGCGCGGTCGAGCCAGTCGCCGCACGCGTCCTCGAACGCGGCGTCGAACGCGCGCGCACCGCCGGCCGGCACGTGCATCACGCCCGCCGCGCGGCTTCGCGTCGCGAGCAGCGCGCCGTGCGCGTCATACAGGTACGCACGCAGCGACGTCGTGCCCCAGTCGAGCGCGATCAGCGACGGGGCGGCAGTGAAGGTTTCCGGAGCGATCCGGGTCGGGTTCGTCATCGTTTGATCCTGCGGGTACCCTGCGGCGGGCTCCAGCCCAGCTCCGCGGAAATGGCTCGCGCTTCGCGCTGCACGAGCGGAATCAGTTCGTCCATCCGGTCGTGCGGCATGTACGGAATCGTGCTCGCGACCGACACCGCCGCGACGATCGCGCCGGACGCATCGCGGATCGGCGCGGCGACGCAGCGGATCGACGCTTCGTTTTCCTCCAGATCGAACGTGTAGCCGCCCGCCGCGTAATACGCCATGCGCTGCAGGAACGCGCTTGCGTCGGGGTGGCGGTCCGGCTTGAAATTCACGCCGGCGAGCGCGCGCCGCGCGGCTTCGAACAGCGCGCGCCACGTGTCGGGCTCGAGGTCGAGCATCATCGCCTTGCCGATGCCGGTCGACGCGAGCGGCATCCGGTGGCCGACGCGCGAGCGCATCTCGAGCCCGCGCGTGCCGGGAATCTTGTCGATGTAGAGCACGTCGTCGCCGTCGCGCACGCCGAGGTGGATCGTGTCGAGCGTCGCTTCGGCGAGCGCCTCCAGATGCGGCCGCGCGACCGCGGTCAGCGGCATCTGCTCGAGCGCGATCGTGCCAAGCTCGATCAGCTTCGGGCCGAGCAGGTAGCCACCCTGCACCTGGCGCAGGTAGCGCGCCTGCACGAGGCTGCTGACGAGACGATGCGTGGTGCTGCGCGTCGTGCCGAGCGCCGCGCCGATCGCGCGCATGTCGCGCGCGCCGTTCGCGATCGCCTCGAGGATCGCGAGGCCGCGCAGGAGCGTCTGCGTGCCGGCCTGCTGCGCGGCCAGATCGAGCGGCGTGCTGGTCGCGCCGATGCTGTCGGTGAGCGGCGGCGCGCCGTCCGGCGCCGGACGGCGGATGTCGAGGGCAAAGGGTACGGGCATCTTGGTCATGGGCGGGCTGTCTCCAGCGGAATCGGTCATGCCGCTGCGCGCGCCGGACCGTGATCCGGCGCCGCGGCGAAGCGGCGGTCGATGCACCGAGGAAAGCGCCCGGCGAACGTCATGGAAAGTGTCTCCGTGTGCGTCGGGCGCCGCGCGATGCAGGAGTCCGAAGCCTGTCGATGTGCTTCGGATTGTAGGAGTGCGCGCATTCAGCTCCAATATTTGAATGCGTTGTCCAGATACTGAGATATTGCGGCGTGCAACCACGTGACACCGGGATTCGCGGCGTTAACGCGCGGCCACGATGCATGACCACGATGTAATACGGGGGCGGAACCCGCATTCGCTGCAGGTTCCGCCCCCGTTAGTCGTGCTCGCGATGTGGTTACTGCTGGCTCGCGTCGCGCGTCTGCATGTAGCGCTGCACGTCGCTGAACGACACGCGCCCGCTGCCGGTCGAGTCGATCTGCCGGAAGTGGTTCGCGACGTAGCCGAGTCCGGCCGCGCGCGCCTGCGCTTCGGTCACCGAGCCGGTGTTCTGCGTGTCGGCCGCGCGGAACTGCCGGGCGAGCTTGGCCACCACCTGCGCGTGCAGCGCGGCGCCGGTCGTCTGCGTGCCCGCGGTCGGCTTGCGCGCGGCCGGCGGCACGTACGGATCGCCGAGCTGCGCCTGGCGGGACCGCACGGGTGCGGCGGCGTCGCTCGCCTGCGCGAACGCGCAGAGCGAGGTGACGAGACTGCCGCAGGCGAGCGCCGCGGCGATGACGATAAATCGCTTCTTCATGTCAGGCTCCAGTCTGGAATGAGGTCGTCGACAGCCGGCGGCTCGCGCCGTGGCGCGCGCCGCCGGTCCGCGCATCGGGTCAATGCGCGATCGCGTTGTAGAAGGTCACGAGGTCGGCCTTCTCCTGCGGACGCGACGTATCGTCGAGATAGACCATGTGTCCACCCTGATAGTCCTTGATCGTCAGGTTCGGCTGCGACCCGAGCCGCGCGAGATCGAGCTCCGTCTGGTAGAACGGCGTCGCGATGTCGTGGTACCCGTTCAGCGACAGCACCTTCAGCGCCGGATTCAGCGTCAGCGCCGCGGCAAGGTCGGGGATCGTGTCGGGCATCGCGAGGCCGTCGTGGCTCCAGTCCCACGTCTGGATCGCATTGCTGCTTACAGAATAGGCCGATTGCGCCGTGTACTTCAGCTCGTTCGGCAGATAGCGGCCGATCGTGTCGGTGAACGGCTTCGTGATGAACGTGCTCGACGGATCGCCTTCCGACGCGAGCGGGCTCGACACCGGTACGTTCACGCGTGCGTCATAGCGGCCGATCAGCGTGCCCGGGATCAGCGACAGCTGGTAGCTGTTGTCATACGAGGTCGGGACCACGTTGAAATCGGCGCGCCACATCGGCGCCTTCGCGCCGGTGGCATTCGCCATCGTCGTGATGAGGCTGCCCGGGGGCGCCGTATGGTTCGCGAGGTAGGCGTTCACTGCCGGCACGTAGGTGCCCGCCGTCAGCAGACGCATCTGGTCCGCGTACTGCGGCATGCTGGACGGGTTCGGATTGTCGAGCTGGTAGTACGCGCCGACCTGGCCGTAGCTCGGCACGAAGCCCGCGCAGCTCACCGGGCTCGAACCGTTGTTCGAGCTGCCGATGTTGTTGCTCGCCATGTCGCAGTTGCTGTTGTAGTCGAGGATCGACGACTGCAGCACGATGCCCGTGAGATTCACGCCGGCGCTTTCGAGCAGGTTCGCGAGCACGTCGGTGCGCGGCGTCCCGTACGATTCGCCGAACAGATATTTCGGCGAGCTGCCGCGCTGGTTCACCGCCAGGTAGCGGGTCACGAAGTCGCGGAATGCGCCCGCGTCCTCGTCGACGCCCCAGAACGACTGGTTCGTGTTCGGCGCAACCGCTTCCGAGAAGCCGGTGCCGATCGCGTCGACGAACACGAGGTCGGTCGTGTCGAGCAGGCTCTCCGCGTTGTCGACGAACGGGAACGACGACGTGTTCGCGTTCGGGTCGCCGGTCTGGACGCGCCGCGGGCCGAACGAGCCGAGATGCAGCCACACCGATGCGGAACCCGGCCCGCCGTTATAGAAGAACGTGACCGGCCGCTGCGCCGCCGGCTGGTTGTCGGCCGTATACGCGACGTAGAAGAACGACGCCTCGGGCGCGCCCGTCTGCGGATTGCGCGCGGTCAGGTGGCCGGTGGTGGCCGTGTAGCGGATCGTCTTGCCGTTCAGCGTGATCTGGTGATGCGTGACGGCGGCGCGTTCGAGCGCGGCCGACGCGGTGATCGACGCGCCCGGGTCTGACGAATAGCGGTTGGGATCGTTGTAAGGCTTGTCCGCCGTGGAAGCGGTATCGGCTGAGCTGTCGGCGCTTGCGGAGCTGGAGGCCGACGTCACGTCGTCTCCATTGCACGCCGCCAGGATCAGCGAAGCGAGAACTGCACCCAATAACAACTTCGCTTTGCTCGCTGGCATCGTTGTTTTCCTTCTCTCGAATGTTGTTGTGTCGAGCGGTCGGATAGGCCGCCCCCCGCCTCGAAGGCACGGCCGATAGGCCGAGGCGCAGGCCAATATACGTGAGCCGTTCCGCTTTGAAAAATTTGGAAATATTCGAAGGAAATTCGATGCGGCGCGGAGCTTTCAGAAATGATTCGACTTCCGAAACGTTGCATTTCGCGCGGCTTTCAACAAGCTGCGTGTTTATTCGAATCCGCTAAAAATTGCCGGGTTTTTCGTTGCGCCAGCAACCAAACAGGGACCGAACACGGGTATTGGTCAGCGAACTGAAATAGAGGAATTCGTCTAGATAATGCGTGCGCAATGCTTGATGGCGCGCATGCGTTGCAGCGCAAAAATGAGGCAGGAACCGCTGAATTGCCGCTCGTGCAGAACGAGCGGCGCGCTTACTCCGACTGCGGCAGCGCGGCCGCGCCCATGCGCCGCGCGATGACGGCCGCGCGCTGCGCCTGGTAGGCGGTGCCGCGATGCGCGTCGAAATAGCGCGGCTTCGGCAGCATGACCGCGAGGCGTGCGGATTGCCACGCGCCGAGCCGGCTGGCCGGAATCCGGTAGTAGTAGCGCGCGGCCGCCTCGGCGCCGTACACGCCCCGCCCCCATTCGACGGTATTCAGATAGATCTCGAAGATCCGCTCCTTGTCGAGCAGCGTCTCGAGCATCCACGTGATGATCAGCTCCTGGCCCTTGCGGACGTAGCTCTTCTCGCGCGACAGGAACAGGTTGCGCGCGAGCTGCTGCGTGATCGTCGAGCCGCCGGCGACGATGCGGCCCCGCGCCTTGTTCTTCTCCCACGCCTGCAGGATCGCGTCGGCGTCGTAGCCGTTGTTGGTCGCGAAGGTCGCGTCCTCCGACGCGATGAGCGCGCGCTTCAGGTTGCGCGAGATCTGGTCGTACGGCACCCATTGATGCCGGATCGACGCCGGGGGATTGTCGCGCGACAGCCACCATGCGTCGGTGCGCATGAATGCGGTCGAGCCCGGGTTCACGACCGACCAGATCGCGATCTGCGCGAAATAGTAGAGCTGCGTCACGAGCCACGCGCCCGCAAACACCGAGCCCGCGTAGACGAGCCAGCGCACCGGGCCGACCGCCCGCTCGCGCCGCTGCGCACCGCTTACCGCGACCACCTGCCGCCGGCCCCGCTCAATGGGCGGCGAGCGCCTGGCGCAGCGCCGCGAGCACCGGCGCGCTGTCCGGCCGCACGCCGCGCCAGACGAAGAACGATTCGGCCGCCTGCTCGACGAGCATCCCGAGCCCGTCCGCCGCACGCGCGCCGAGCGACGCCGCGTGCTGCATGAACACGGTCGGCTGCGCGCCGTACATCATGTCGTACGCGAGCGTATCCGGGCCGAACGCGGCCGGGTCGCATTCCGGCAACGCGGCGTCGAGGCTGCCCGCGGTCGCATTGACGATCACGTCGTACGGCTCCGCACGCACCGTGTCCGGGCCGCCGCCCGCGAGCGTGCAGCCCGCGTCGTGCGCGGCCTGCGTGAACTGGCCGACGAGCACTTCCGCCTTGCTGGCCGTGCGGTTCACGATCGTGATCGACAGCGGCGCGCGATCGAGCATCGGCAGCACGACGCCGCGCGCGGCGCCGCCCGCGCCGAGCAGCAGGATGCGCGCGCCGGCGAGGCGCACGCCGAGATTCGTCTCGATGTCGCGCACCAGGCCGACGCCGTCGGTGTTGTCGCCGAAGATGCCGTCGGCGTCGAAGCGCAGCGTGTTCACCGCGCCCGCGGCCGCCGCGCGCGGCGACAGCGTGTCGGCGAGCGCGTGCGCGTCCAGCTTGAACGGCACCGTCACGTTCGCGCCGCGGCCGCCTTCGCCAATGAACGCGCGCACGGCGGGCTCGAAGCCGTCGACCGGCGCGAGCCGGTGCTCATAGACGACCGGCTCGCCGGTCTGCGCGGCGAACTGCGCGTGGATGAACGGCGACTTGCTGTGCGCCACCGGGTTACCGAACACGACGTAGCGGTCGGGCCCGCGCGTCGACGCGGCCGGATTCATGATGCGCGCTCCTCCTCGTTGCCGTTGCTTTCGGCTGCGGCGCCATCGCCCTGCGCAGGGCCGGCATCCGCCTCGGCGAGCGCTTCGGCCTCGGCTTGCGCCGACGCGTCGTCCGCGTCGAGCAGCACGTCGTCGCCGTTCTCGCCGTCTTCCTCTTCTTCGGCCGCTTCGCCGCCCGACACGACCGGCGCGTCGAGCACGTTGAGCAGCCGCACGGATGCCTCGATCGTCAGCTCGTCGATCGACATCACGTCGAGCAGCACGCGGGTGCCGCGCGCATGCACGCCGAGCGCCGGCACGTGCAGCAGCAGCGGCACGTCCTCCAGACGCACGAGGTCGCCCTTCACGACGCTCGCGACGACCTGCTTCTTGCCTTCCTGGACGAGCCAGCGCAGGCACCAGAAATATTCCATCCGGCGCTGGTAGTCGGCGTACGCGGAATAGGTGTCGTCGAAGCCCTGCACGACCGCGTAGAGGTCGGCGTCCTTCGGCTTGAACGGCGCGGCGAGCTTCGCGGTGACGCCATGCTGCACGCACGCGAGCAGCTGCCACTGGTTGACGAGGTCGACGTAGCGGCGCAGCGGCGACGTGCTCCACGCGTACTGCGGCACGCCGAGGCCTTCGTGCGGCGCGGCGCTCGTCTGCATGCGCGTGCGCTTCGGGCCCGGCGCGCCGAAGCCCCGCTGGGAGCGATAGATGCCGGGCACCGTGTGGTCGTGCAGGAACGCGCCCCACGTCGAGTTCGCGAGGATCGCGAGCTCCGACACGATCAGGTCGAGCGGCGAGCCGCGCCGGCGCGGCGTGATCGTCACGTGTTCGCCGTCGACGTAGAAGTTGTAATCGGTGTTGCGCTGCACTTCGCGCTTCAGGCCGTAGCCCGCGCGCGCCAGCTGGCGCTTCTCGAACAGCGCCTGCGCGAGCGGCCACAGCACCGCGATGTCGTCCTTGTGCGGATAATCGCCGCTGCCGTCGGCGAGCGTCTCTTCGGTGACGAGCTCGTCGAGCGTGTTGTGGCGCAGGTTGTTCTTGACGAACACGAGTTCCGCGCGCGTCTCGTTCGCGACGATCTCCTGCGTCTCGCGGTTCACGATGATGTACAGCGACAGCGCCGGGCGGTAGTCGCCCTCCTTCAGCGTGAACACGTCGACGACGTCGTCCGGCAGCATCGTGATCTTGTCGCCGGGCATGTAGACGGTCGACAGGCGCGTGCGCGCGATCGCGTCGACCGCGTCGCCGCGCACGACGCCGAGCGCCGGCGCCGCGATGTGGACGCCGATCCGCGCGCGGCCGTCGGCCAGGTGCTCGACCGAGAACGCGTCGTCGATTTCGGTCGTCGTGATGTCGTCGATCGAGAAGGCATTGACGTCGGCGCGCGGCAGGTCGTCCGGCAGGCTGCCGACCGCCACCGGCGGGAAGCCCGTGCCGTGCGGGAAGAATTCGGCGAGGAAGCGCGCCTCGTGCAGCGCGCGCGCCGACGCGATGCCGCCGCAGTCGAGCATCAGCCGCGCCGGCGATACGCCGCGCGCGCCGGCCGCCGCCTCGAGCGCCTTGTATTCGATCGCGTTCTTGTCCGGGCGCGTCAGCAGCCCGAGCACCTTGCCGTCGAACGCGGCGGGCAGCTTGCCGGCCTTCAGCTCTTCCTCGTACTGCGCCTGCACGAGCGCCTGCTGGCGCTTGCGCTCGAGCGACGCGAGCGCCATCTTCAGCTGCTCTTCCGGCGCGCGCTGGTACTGCCCGCGCCCCTTGCGGCGGAAGTAGACGGGCGAGCCGTGCAGGCGCAGCGCGAGCGCCGCGCGCTCGACCGGGCCGTAGGTCTCGCCGAAGTATTCCGCGGCGAGCGCCGTATACGCGAATTCCTCCGCCGGCGCGCATTCCCACAGGAAATCCAGGTCGATCTGCTGCGCGGCCGCGTCGGCCTGCTGCATCAGCTCGCTCGCGGCCGGCTTCTCGAATTCGATCAGCACGTCCTTCGCGCGCACCTTCGCGCGCCGCCCGCCGGGCAGCTCGACCTGAAACGCATCGCCCTGGCGCGACAGCACGCTGCCCGCCTTGAAACTGCCCGATTCCTCGAAGAAAACGTTCACTCAGTACTCTCGTTCAGACTGCCGGGCGCCGCCGTCGAACGACGACGCCTCGTGATAATGGGATTCGATGGCCCGCGGCCGGCTTACGTCGCCCGCCCGTCGCAAAACGCGAGAACGTCGTCGACATAGTCGGCAAATTCGCTGATCCCGTGATCGCTGCCGGCGATCACGCGGGTTTTTGCACCGGGGTAATGGGCGAGCATCTCGCGGTAGTCGAGCACTTCGTCGCCGGTCGCCGCGAACAGATAGTAGCGCTCGGGACGCGTGATCGCCGCCACGCGCAATGCGTTCAATTCGTCCAGATGATGCCGCTCGACGACGATCGTGCCGCCGCCGTGCCACAGCGGCTGCTCGCCGAGATACTGCTCGAGGTCGCGCTGCGGCTCGGTGGCGGGATTCAGCACCACCGCCTTCCAGCCGTGCTTCTCGGCGAGCCAGGTCGCGTAATAGCCGCCGAGCGAGCTGCCGATCACCGTCACGTCGCGCGTGCCGGCGACCTCGGCTTCCGCCGCCGCGATCGCCGCGAGCGGCGACATCGACAGCGACGGGCAGCGCCATTCGCCGGTGCGGCCCAGTTCGGCCATGCGTGCGGCGAGCAGCCGCGACTTCGCCGATTCCGGCGACGAGCGAAAGCCGTGCAGATATAGGATCACGCGCGGCTCCCGCCGGTGTCGAGCGCGTCGAGCAGCTTCTGGTGGACGCCGCCGAAACCGCCGTTGCTCATCACGAGCACGTGGTCGCCCGGACGCGCGGCCGCCACGACCGCCTTCACCAGTTGGTGGAGATCGTCGAACGCATGGGCTTTGTCGCCGAGCGGCGCGAGCGCTTCGCCGAGGTTCCAGCCGAGCGCGTCGCGGCCGGCCGGCGCGCCGTAGCCGAACACGAGGTCGGCATCGGCGAGGCTCGCCGGCAATTGCGACTTCATCACGCCGAGCTTCATCGTGTTCGAACGCGGCTCGAGCACCGCGAGGATGCGGGTGTTTTGCCCGCCGATGCGCGCACGAAGGCCGGCGATCGTCGTTTCGATCGCGGTCGGATGGTGCGCGAAGTCGTCGTAGACGGTCACGCCGTTCACGCTGCCGCGCACTTCCATGCGCCGCTTCACGTTGCGGAACGACGCGAGGGAAGCTGCCGCCTGCGCCGGCGGCACGCCGACGTGGCGCGCGGCGGCGATCGCCGCGAGCGCGTTCATCCGGTTGTGCTCGCCCTGCACCTGCCACGCGACTTCGCCGAACCGCTCGCCGCGCCAGTAGACGGCAAAGCGTTCGTCGACCGCCACGCCGTCCTCGGCCGCCAGCGCCTGCCAGCCGCCGTCGACGCCAAAGCGCTCGACCTCGCTCCAGCAGCCGCGCGCAAGCACTCGTTCGAGCGCGTCCTCGCGGCCGTTCGAGACGAGCCGCCCGACACCCGGCACGGTGCGCACGAGATGATGGAATTGCGTCTCGATCGCGGCGAGATCCGGAAAGATGTCGGCGTGATCGAACTCGAGATTGTTCAGCACCGCGGTGCGCGGCCGGTAATGGACGAACTTCGAGCGCTTGTCGAAGAACGCGGTGTCGTATTCGTCCGCCTCGATCACGAAGAAGCTCGAGTCGGTCAGCCGCGCCGATACGCCGAAGTTCAGCGGCACGCCGCCGATCAGGAAGCCCGGGTTCAGGCCCGCGTCCTCGAGCAGCCATGCGAGCATCGACGACGTGGTCGTCTTGCCGTGCGTGCCCGCGACCGCGAGCACCCACTTGCCGGCGAGCACGTGCTCGCCGAGCCACTGCGGGCCCGACACGTACGGCAGGCCGCGATCGAGGATCGCCTCCATCAGCGGGTTGCCGCGCTTCACGACGTTGCCGATCACGAACAGGTCCGGCTTCAGGTCGATCTGTTCGGCGCTGTAGCCCTCGATCAGTTGGATGCCCTGCGCCTCGAGCTGCGTGCTCATCGGCGGATAGACCCCTGCGTCGCAGCCGGTGACCGTGTGCCCCGCCGCGCGCGCGAGTACGGCCAGACCGCCCATGAAGGTGCCGCAGATGCCAAGAATATGGATGTGCATAGAGGAATGCTTTCGCGCCGCCGGGGCGCCGTCGATTCGGAAAGTGGATGGGCGAGGCGCCGGACAGGCCGCGCGGCCGGCGCGCCTCGCCGGCCGCTATTGTAACTGACGGCCTGCCGCGCCCGGCGGCCCATGCGCCGGACGCCGCCGCCGCGACTGGCGGCAAGCGGCCGCACCACCATCGGCTGCGGCGTCGATCGAGTATGATTGCCGCATCATGTCTCGCAAACCCTTAGTCGACCCGCGGCGCGTCCGCGAGGAAATTGCCCAGGCCGCCGCGCGCCTGATCGCGGAGGACGGCCTGGACTACGCCGGCGCGAAGCGCAAGGCCGCGCGCCAGCTGCTCGGCGACGCGCGCGTTGCCGGCGAATGGTTGCCGGATAACGACCAGATCGAGGAGGAACTGCGCGAGTATCTCGCACTGTTCCAGAGCGACACGCAGCCGGACGAGCTGCGGCGGCTGCGCGAGGTCGCGCTCGACTGGATGCGCCGGCTCGCCGATTTCAATCCGTATGTGACGGGCGCGGTACTGAACGGCACCGCGAACGCGCATTCGGATATCCACCTGCAGACGTTTACTGATAATCCGAAGGATGTCGCGATTTCGCTGCTGAACCAGAATGTCCAGTACGACGTGTCCGAAACCCGGCACTTCGCCGGTCGCGGCGACGTCGAGACGCTGAGCTTCCTGTGGCGCGGCCGGCGCGGCGACGAGCCGGTCGGCATCCACGTCGCGCTGTATGCGAGCGACGACCTGCGCGGCGCGGTAAAGGCCGACGCGCGCGGCCGGCTGCCGCGCGCCGACGCAACCGCTTTGCGCGCGCTCCTCGCGGCCAGCGACACCTCTTCAGAACCCACTTGATTCGATGATGAACATGAAACGCATGCTGACGCTCGCCGTCGTGGCCGCGGTCGCCGTCGCGGGCGGCCTCTCCGCCGGCCACTGGTTCCGGGGCGGCCCGGTCGAGAATGTCGCCGAGGCGGCGCCCGCCCCGGGCGACGCGGTCGGCCAGCTGTGGGCCGCCGCGCTGACCGACGCAGACGGCAAGCCGGCGACGCTCGCGTCGTTCAAGGGCCAGAAGGTCGTCGTCAATTTCTGGGCGTCGTGGTGCGGCCCGTGCGTCCAGGAAATGCCGGAGCTTGTCGCGCTGTCGCATGAATACCGGCAGAAGGGCATCCGTTTCATCGGGATCGGCGTCGATTCCGGACAGAACGTGAAGAACTTCCTGCAGAAGGTGAAGGTCGACTACCCGGTGTTCGTCAGCGGCTATGCGGGCGCCGATCTGGCCCGCAATTTCGGGAACACGGCCGGCGCGCTGCCGTTTACGGTCGTCATCGACGAGCATGGCAAAATCCGCGAGACGAAATTAGGACAAATCCAACCCGCGGAGCTGAAAAAGACCCTCGACGCGCTTTGAGCCGTCCGACGAACGTGCTGCACGTTGTCGGCGATTTGGATAGCGATCGCATCATATTCGCGTGAATTCGCGAACACTTTGTCGGCGCGCCGGTAAATCTTGCCGGCGCCGCGCGGCCGGCCGTTCGGCGAAACTGGACAAATTTCTCTAAATAGCGCTAAAGTTCGCGCAATTCCGCAGAAATAGAAGCGACCATGACACGATTGCTGGTGCTGCACGGCCCGAACCTGAACCTTCTCGGCACCCGGGAACCGGAGGTGTACGGCCGCGTCACGCTGGCGCAGATCGATCAGGCGCTTGCCGCGCGGGCGCAGGAAGCGGGTGTCGAGCTGACGTCGTTCCAGAGCAACCATGAAGGCGCGCTCGTCGACCGCATCCAGGCCGCGCGGGATGAACAAACCGATTTCATTCTGATCAATCCGGCCGCGTATACGCATACGAGCGTCGCGATCCGGGACGCGCTCGCAGGCGTGGGCATCCCGTTCGTCGAGATTCACCTGTCGAACGTGCACCGCCGCGAGGCGTTCCGGCATCACTCCTACTTTTCCGACCAGGCCGAAGGCGTCATCTGCGGGCTCGGCTGGAAAGGTTACCTGTACGCGCTCGAATACGCGCTCGACAAGCTGCAAGGCGCGTCGCGCGGCTGATTTCACGATCTAGATTCAGCGCCGGCTCCAACCGGCGCTTTCACGTATTGAAAGGGGAATTCCCGATGGATCTTCGTAAGCTGAAAACTCTGATCGACCTCGTCTCCGAATCCGGCATCTCCGAGCTGGAAGTAACGGAAGGCGAAGGCAAGGTGCGCATCGTCAAGAACGCGCCGCCGGTCTATGTGCAGCCGACGGGCGGGTATGTCCCGCAAATCAGCGCGCCCGCGCAGGCGGTATCGCTGGCGACCGAGGGCGCCGCTGCCGCGCCGGCCGCAGGCGCCGCTGCTGCGCCCGCCGTGCCGCAGGGCCACGTCGTGACGTCGCCGATGGTCGGCACGTTCTACCGCGCGCCGTCGCCGGGCGCCGATCCGTTCGCCCAGGTCGGCGACACGGTCAAGGAAGGCCAGACGCTCTGCATCATCGAAGCGATGAAGCTCCTCAACGAGATCGAGTCCGACAAGGCCGGCGTGATCAAGGAAATCCTCGTCGAGAACGGCCAGGCCGTCGAATACGGCCAGCCGCTTTTCGTGATCGGCTAAAGTCCGCCGCGCGGCCGCTGCGCCGCGCGCCGCCGATGCTCTCCAGGCGCCATTCGCGCGCCCCTCGAAGAGACGAATACTCGCTATGTTTGAAAAAATCCTCATTGCCAACCGCGGTGAAATCGCGCTGCGCATTCAGCGCGCGTGCCGCGAGCTCGGCGTCAAGACGGTGGTCGTCTACTCGGAAGCCGACAAGGAAGCCAAGTACGTGCGCCTCGCGGACGAAGCCGTCTGCATCGGCCCGGCCCCGTCGAACCTGAGCTACCTGAACATGCCGGCGCTGATCAGCGCCGCGGAAGTCACCGACGCCGAGGCGATCCACCCCGGCTACGGCTTCCTGTCGGAAAACGCCGACTTTGCGGAACGCGTCGAGCAATCGGGCTTCACGTTCATCGGCCCGCGTCCGGAGACGATCCGCCTGATGGGTGACAAGGTCACCGCCAAGCAGACCATGATCAAGACCGGCGTGCCGTGCGTGCCGGGTTCGGAGGGCGCATTGCCCGACGATCCGAAGGAGATCGTGAAGATTGCCCGCTCGATCGGCTACCCGGTCATCATCAAGGCGGCGGGCGGCGGCGGCGGCCGCGGGATGCGCGTCGTGCACACCGAAGCGGCGCTCGTCAACGCGGTGAACATGACCCGCGAGGAAGCCGGCCGTGCGTTCGGCAATCCGCAGGTCTACATGGAGAAGTTCCTCGAGAACCCGCGCCACATCGAGATCCAGGTGCTGTCCGACGCGCACAAGAACGCGCTGTGGCTCGGCGAGCGCGACTGCTCGATGCAGCGCCGCCACCAGAAGGTGATCGAGGAAGCGCCGGCGCCCGGCATCCCGCGCCGCCTGATCGACCGCATCGGCGACCGCTGCGCGGACGCGTGCAAGAAGATGGGCTACCTCGGCGCGGGCACGTTCGAGTTCCTGTACGAGAACGGCGAGTTCTACTTCATCGAGATGAACACGCGCGTGCAGGTCGAGCACCCGGTGTCGGAACTGATCACGGGCGTCGACATCGTGCAGGAACAGATCCGCATCGCGGCCGGCGAGAAGCTCACGCTGCGCCAGCGTGACGTCCAGTTCCGCGGACATGCGATCGAATGCCGGATCAACGCCGAAGATCCGTTCAAGTTCACGCCGTCGCCGGGCCGGATCACGTCGTGGCACACGCCGGGCGGCCCGGGCGTGCGCGTCGACTCGCACGCCTACAATGGCTATTTCGTGCCGCCGAACTATGATTCGATGATCGGCAAGCTGATCACCTACGGCGCGACCCGCGAGCAGGCGATCAGCCGGATGCGCATCGCGCTGTCGGAAATGGTGGTCGAAGGCATCCAGACCAACATCCCGCTGCACCGCGAGCTGATGATCGACTCGAAGTTCGTCGAAGGCGGCACCAGCATCCACTACCTCGAAAACCGGCTCGCGCAGAAGCAGCAGGTCGCACCGGAAGAAGCGTAACGCATGAGCTATCGCGAACTCGTCGTTGAACTGGCCCGGGAGCACGCGGAGGCGCTGTCCGACGCGCTGCTCGAGCTGGGCGCGTTGTCGGTGTCCGTCGAGGACGCCGACGCGGACACGCCTGACGAGCAGCCGCTGTTCGGCGAGCCGGGCCTCGTGCCCGAGCGCACCGCATGGCAGCACTCGCGCGTAATCGCGCTGCTGCCGCCCGAACACGATCCCGCCGTGCTGCTCGCGGCGGCCGCGAACGACGTCGGCCTTGCGGCGACACCGGCGTTCAGCGTGCGCGAAGTCGAGGAACAGGACTGGGTGCGGCTCACGCAATCGCAATTCGAGCCGATTCCGATCGGCGAGCGGATCTGGGTCGTGCCGTCGTGGCACGATGCGCCCGATCCCGATGCGCTCGTGCTCGAACTCGACCCCGGTCTCGCGTTCGGCACCGGCAGCCACCCGACGACGCGCCTCTGCATGGAATGGCTCGAGCAAACGGTGCAGCCCGGCCAGTCGGTGCTCGACTACGGCTGCGGCTCCGGGATTCTCGCGATCCTCGCGAAAAAATGCGGGGCGAACCCTGTCATCGGCATCGACATCGATCCGCAAGCGGTCGAATCGGCGCGGCAGAACAGCGAGCGCAACCGCGCGGACGTCACGTACGGCCTGCCGGACGCGTGCCCTGCCGGCGAATTCGACATCGTCGTCGCCAACATCCTGTCGAATCCGCTGAAACTGATGGCCTCGATGCTCGCGTCGAAGGTGAAGCCGGGCGGGCGCATCGCGCTGTCGGGCGTGCTCGCGCGCCAGGCGGACGAAGTCGCGGCAGTCTATGCGCGCTACGTCGACATCTCGGTCTGGCGCGAACACGAAGGTTGGGTATGCCTTGCCGGAACCCGGCGCGAAAGCCATTAGAATAGCGCTGTCCTTCACTCCGGCCAGCAGGCCGCCCGGCTCGACATGCTTCTTGCGACGCGCTGCCCCCATTGCGAAACCGTCTTCCGCCTGCAGCAGGAACAGCTCGTGCTGCACGGCGGGCTGGTGCGCTGCGGGCACTGCCGGCAAATCTTCGACGCGGCGGAATCGCTCGTCCACGAGCATGCGCCGCAGCCGGAGCCGGCGCTCGGCGGCAACGCGGATCATGAAGCCGTTGTCGCGCAGGCGGCCGGCGCCGAGCGCGCGGTTGCCGTAGAAGCGGCCAGGGTCGAAGCGCCTGTTGACGAAGCGCCTTCGACCAAGGCCTCCGCTGTTGAAGCGCCCACGGTCGAAACACACGCCGTCGAGGCCCCTGCGGTCAAAGCGCTCGCTGATGAAGCGACTGCAATCGAATCTCCGGCTGCCGAAGCGCCTGCTGCCATCGTAACTCCTTCGCTCGAATCACTCGCCGATGAAGCGACTGCTTTCGAAGCGGCTGCGGCCGAATCTCCGGCTATCGAAGCGCCTGCCGTCGAAACACCTGCGCTCAAAGCGCACGCTGATCAAGCGACTGCTTTCGCAGCGGCTGCGGCCGAATCTCCGGCTATCGAAGCGCCTGCCGTCGAAACACCTGCGCTCAAAGCGCACGCTGATCAAGCGACTGCTTTCGCAGCGGCTGCGGCCGAATCTCCGGCTATCGAAGCGCCCACCGTCGAAACACCTGCGCTCAAATCACTCGCCGATGAAGCGACTGCTTTTGAAGCGGCTGCGACCAAATCTCCGGCTATCGAAGCGCCCACCGTCGAAACACCTGCGTTCAAAGCACTCGCCGATGATGGGACTGCTGTCGATGCGCCTGCGATCAAGGCACCCGCTGACGAGGTGCACGGGATCGAATCCTCGGCTATCGATGCGCCGGCCGCCGAAACGCCCACTGCCGCAAGCCCCGCTGCCGAGACCGAAGCGCATCACGCTGCGGACTTGCCCGCGCCCCTCTCGCCGCGGCTGTTCGTCGACAACGCGCCCGGCGAACACCTGACGCATGCCGACTTCCGTCCGGATCACTGGGACATGTGGGCGCCGTGGCTCGACGGCAACGTCGATCCGTCGTTGCAGCACAGTGGCCAGAACATCAGCGCCGAACCGCTGATTCCCGTCGCGCTGCCCGACGCGAATGCCGCGCTCGAAACCGCACCGGGCGTCGTCCGCCTGACTGCAACGCCGGAACCGTCCCCCGTTTCTCCAGCAGCCGCGGCCGCGCAGCCGCTGGCACCGTCGGCATCCGCGGACCGCGGCCCGGCGCATGACGCACCACGCGACGTGCGCGAGCCGCGCCTCGCCGCCGAAGCGCCGTTCACGACGACGCGCGAACCTGCGCCGACCACTGACGAACACTCGCCGCTCGCCGCCACGCACGACAAGCACGAGCCCCGCTTCGCGGCCAACGCCCCCTCGTCCGACGACACCGATCGCGCCTCCACCCGCACGCAACGCGAACCGCATTTCGCCGGCGCGGCGGCCCCCGAGCCGTTCTCGGCCATCCCGGCCACCGACGACGACCGTCCGCCCTTCGCCGTCACGCGCGAGGCCCGCGCGCCGCAGCGCCGCGGCCTGCTCGGCGGCTTTTTCGGCGGCCTCGTGGCCGCGACGCTCGCCGTGCTGCTGGCGCTCCAGCTCGCATGGTGGCAACGCGAAACGCTGATGATCTACTGGCCGGTCACGCTCGGCTGGTTCCAGCGCGTCTGCGTGCCGCTCGGCTGCACCGTCGCGCCGCCGCGCGCGATCGACGGGCTGCGGCTCGACGCGACCGACCTGCGCCAGGTCGACGGCCCGCGCGTGCTCGAGCTGAAGGCGCCGCTGACGAACCGCTACCGCGTCGCGCTCGCGTACCCGTCGCTCGAGCTGACGCTGCTCGACGACACCAATCACGTCACCGTGCGCCGCGTGCTCGCCCCGCGCGACTACGTCCGGCCGGGCACGCCGATCAACGCCGGCTTGCCGGCCGGCGCGACGCAGACGATGATCGTCCGCCTCGAGACGAATGGCGCACCCGCGTCGAATTTCCGCGTCCAGATCTTCTATCCGTGACGCCCCGCGGCGCGCCGATGCGCGCCTGTTTCAAGTTTCAACCCGCGCGTCCTGACGACGCGCTACTTCGGAGCACGAACATGAGCAAAGTTACGCTGGGTGGCAACCCGATCGACATCGCCGGCACGTTCCCGTCCGCCGGTTCGCAAGCCCCCGACTTCTCGCTGGTCGGCAAGGATCTCAACGACCTGTCGCTCGCCAGCTTCGCCGGCAAGCGCAAGGTGCTGAACATCGTGCCGAGCCTCGACACCCCGACCTGCGCGACGTCGACCCGCAAGTTCAACGAAGCCGCATCGTCGCTCGACAACACCGTCGTGATCGTCGTGTCGGCTGACCTGCCGTTCGCGGCGACGCGCTTCTGCACGACCGAAGGCCTCGCTAACGTGCTGACCGCATCGACGTTCCGCACCGGCCGCGCATTCGCGAACGCGTACGGCGTCGACGTGACGAGCGGCCCGCTGAACGGCCTGACCGCGCGCGCCGTCGTCGTGCTCGACGCGCAGGACAAGGTGATCCACGCGCAGCTCGTCGGCGAGATCAAGGACGAGCCGAACTACGACGCTGCGCTCGCTGCACTGAAGTAAGCCGTTTTCCCGCTCCCCCCTGTCGCGCCGCGCCCTTTTCGCGCGGCGCTTTCACGCAGGGTCCCTCATTTCTACAGGAACGCACACCTTGGCTACGCTGATTTGCGGCTCGATCGCCTACGACTCCATCATGACCTTTGAAGGGCGGTTCCGCGAGCACATCCTGCCCGACCAGGTGCACCTCATCAACCTGAGCTTCCTCGTGCCGACGATGCGTCGCGAATTCGGCGGCTGCGCGGGCAACATCGCCTATGCGCTGCATCTGCTCGGCGGCGACGCACGGATGATGGGCACGCTCGGCGCGCTCGACGCGCAACCGTATCTCGAGCGGCTCGACCGGCTCGGCATGCGCCGCGACCACGTTCGCGTGCTGCCCGACATGCACTCGGCGCACGCGATGATCACGACCGATCTCGACAACAACCAGATCGCGGCGTTTCACCCGGGCGCGATGATGCAGTCGCACCTGAACCACGTGGGCGACGCGCAGGACATCACGCTGGCGATCGTCGGCCCGGACGGCTTCGACGGGATGGTGCAGCATACGGAAGAGCTCGCGAAGGCCGGCGTGCCGTTCGTGTTCGACCCGGGCCAGGGCCTGCCGCTGTTCGACGGCGCGACGCTGCGTCGCAGCATTGAACTTGCGACCTACGTTGCGGTCAACGACTACGAGGCCAAGCTGGTGAGCGACAAGACGGGATGGTCCGAAGACGAAATCGCCAGCCGGGTCGACGCGCTCGTCATCACGCGCGGCGAGCATGGCGCGACAATCCGCCATAAGCAGGGCGTGGAGCAGATCCCCGTCGTGCCGGCCGAGCGTATCGCCGATCCGACGGGCTGTGGCGACGCCTTCCGGGGCGGTCTGCTGTACGGCATCGAAAAGGGCCTCGACTGGGCAACCACGGGGCGCCTGGCCAGCCTGATGGGCTCGATCAAGATCGCCCACCAGGGGCCGCAATCCTACTCGCTGACCCGCGCCGAAATCGACACACGCTTCGAGACTGCATTCGGCTACAGTCTCAAATGAATTTTGTGGGAGAGCAACAATGTTGACGAAGAACACCCTCACGCTCGGGGCCATGCTGGCCGCCACGCTGACGCTGGCCGGCTGCTTCACGCCGCCGGGCTCGGCCGACGTCTATAGCGTCGGCCAGGCGCAGCGCGAACAGACCGTCCGCATGGGCACGGTCGAAAGCGTCCGCGCGGTTCGCATCCAGTCCGACGGCGGCGGCAGCGCGATCGGCACGCTCGGCGGCGGCGCACTCGGCGCGGTCGCCGGCAGCGCGATCGGCGGCGGCAAGGGCTCGATCATCACCGCGATCGCAGGCGGCCTCGCCGGCGCGGTCGCAGGCAATGCGATCGGCGAAAACCTCAGCACCGCGAACGGTGTGGAAATCACCGTGCGCCTCGACAACGGCGACCTGCGCTCGATCACGCAAGCGGCGAGCGGCGAGGCGTTCCGCGCCGGCGAACGCGTGCGGCTGCTGTCGAGCGGCGGCGTCACGCGTGTCACGCACTAACCGGTATCCTCAGCACGCGGCGCAAGCCGCGGTCGAACGCATGCGCGAAGCTGCGCATGCGTTTTTTTTCGCCCGTACGTCCCGGGCTGCCGCGCGCGGGCAAAAAAAATCCCGCCACCTGGGCCAGGTGGCGGGACTGATTGAGTAGCGCTACTCAACCCGCGGACACTGCATGAGTGTCCGAGTGGCAAAGCGATCCGCGATTACGGACGGCTGCCGGTCGGGAACGGCCATGCTGCTGCCGGGTTGAGCGCGGTCTTCACGCCCGATGCCGGTGCAACCGATGCCGTCGACGCGGTCGTAGCCGGTGCGGCCTTCTTCACGACAGCCTTCTTCGGAGCGGCAGCCTTCTTCGGAGCTGCGGCTGCCTTCGGAGCTGCGGCTGCCTTCGGAGCTGCAGCCGCCTTCGGAGCTGCGGCCGCCTTCGCGGGGGCAGCCTTCTTGGCGGGCGCTGCCTTCTTAGCAGCAGCCTTCTTCGCCGGCGCCGCCGTCTTCGCAGCGGCCTTCTTCGCCGGTGCAGCCTTCTTCGCAGCGGCCTTCTTCGCCGGTGCTGCCTTCTTCGCAGCGACCTTCTTCACTGCAACCTTTTTCGCAGCAACCTTCTTCGCTGCTGCCTTCTTCGCCGGCGCCGCCTTCTTAGCAGCAACCTTCTTCACCGCGACCTTCTTCGCAGCAACCTTCTTCGCTGCTGCCTTCTTCGCCGGTGCCGCCTTCTTCGCAGCGACCTTCTTCACTGCGACCTTCTTCGCAGCAACCTTCTTCGCTGCTGCCTTCTTTGCCGGTGCCGCCTTCTTCGCAGCAACCTTCTTCACCGCGACCTTTTTCGCAGCAACCTTCTTCACTGCAGCAGCCTTCTTCGCCGGCGCAGCAGCCTTCTTTACAACGGTCTTCTTCGCAACTGCCTTTTTCGCAGCCGGTTTCTTCTTGGCGGTAGCCATGTTTTTTCTCCTTCAGGTTCAGATGAGAGTCAGTTCAAACTACACCCTTCGTCAAAACCCGCTTCCCGCGGACGCTGTTCAGGACGTGCGCTTCGAAGCGGGCTATTCATCGGCGTACGCGGATACCACACGCTTACGCTAATGAATACGGTATGGCGCGCGTGACCATCGGGCCTCGCGCGCCAAATCAAGTCGGTGGCCGGCGCGCCTCGCGCCGCCACCCCAGATCGCTTGATCAAGCGGACCGCCACACGGCTGTCCGCTTTTTCCGGAGGGAAGTTTGCCCATCCCACTGAAGGGTTCGCAAAGTGCCTGTCGTGTCGTTGGGCCGTTAAGGCACCGGGCGTGCTTTGCATCAGGCGTTCTTGCTCCTAAACCTTGCGCCGGCGCCGTGCGGCGGCCGGCTTCTCATCGTCGTGACGTGGTCGCTGCTGCGGGTCATTCCCAGGACAGCGCGCCCCCCGTCTGATACTCGATCACACGCGTCTCGAAGAAGTTGCGTTCCTTCTTCAGGTCGATCATCTCGCTCATCCACGGGAACGGGTTTTCCTCGTTCGGATACAGCGGGTCGAGGCCGATCTGCTGGCAACGGCGGTTGCAGATGAAGCGCAGATAGCTCTTGAACATCGACGCGTTCAGACCCAGCACGCCGCGCGGCATCGTGTCTTCGGCGTAACGGTATTCGAGATCGACAGCCTGCTTGAACAGCTCGCGGATATCCGCACGGAATTCCGCGGTCCAGAGATGCGGATTCTCGAGCTTGATCTGGTTGATCAGGTCGATGCCGAAGTTGCAGTGCATCGACTCGTCGCGCAGGATGTACTGATATTGCTCTGCAGCACCCGTCATCTTGTTCTGGCGGCCGAGCGCGAGGATCTGCGTGAACCCGACATAGAAGAACAGGCCTTCCATGATGCAGGCAAACACGATCAGCGACTTCAGCAGCTTCTGATCCGCCTCGAGCGTGCCGGTCTTGAAGGCCGGGTCCGTCAGCGTATGGATGAACGGGATCAGGAATTCGTCCTTCGCACGGATCGACGCGACTTCGTGATACGCGTTGAAGATCTCGCCTTCGTCGAGACCGAGCGATTCGACAATATATTGATACGCGTGCGTGTGGATCGCCTCTTCGAACGCCTGGCGCAGCAGGAACTGCCGGCACTCCGGCGCCGTGATGTGGCGGTACGTGCCGAGCACGATGTTGTTCGCCGCGAGCGAGTCGGCCGTCACGAAGAAGCCGAGGTTGCGCTTGACGATGCGGCGCTCGTCCTCGGTCAGCCCGTTCGGATCCTTCCACAGAGCGATGTCGCGGGACATGTTGATTTCCTGCGGCATCCAGTGGTTCGCGCAACCGGCCAGATACTTTTCCCACGCCCACTTGTACTTGAACGGCACCAGCTGATTGACGTCAGTCTGGCCGTTGATGATGCGCTTGTCGGCGACATTCACGCGCGCTTCCGAACCAGCAGCGGGTGCCGCCGGTGCGTGCGGTGCGACCGCGAGATCGCCTTCGAAAATGTCACGAGCCTGTTGGGCGGCAGGCGCTGCGGCCTGCATTCCGACAGCCATTCCTGCGGGGGTGCGCATCGCGTTCTGCTGCGCTCCGCTCGCGGGAGTTACGGCAGTCTTCTCGTCATCCCAGTTGAGCATAAATTCTCACCATCAATTTAGAACGGTTTGTACCATCTTTTCCTGAGCGATAAAAGGGTTCGCTCACGAAAATTCCCTTTTTCGATTCGCGTTGCGACCTCGATACAACACTTTGAGCAACGCATCGTCGTTCATGCAGCGCGCGACGTGTGTCGCACATGTATCGCGAGGTGCGCTCGACGCATCGAACGCCGATCGAAACGTGACGCCGTCGGGGCTGCTTCGATCGCTTGTCACTGCCTGCAACGCGCTTGCCGCGTTACAGATTCCTTATCATTTTTTTAGTAGAGAGCGGCGCGCACTTCAACCTTTATCGGTTGCCGTGCGCGCCGCCCGGGGCCTTGCCGAGTCAGTCGCGCCGCGTTACTGGCACGCTTCGCACTCGTCGAAGCCCGGGTCGCCCGGACGCATCATGCACACCGGACCTTCCGCCTCGACCGGCGCCGCATTCACCGTGCCCGCCGACGACGCTTCGCCGCCCGTTGCACCGAAGCCGCCCGCCGCGCCCTGCGCGCCACCACCTGCACCACCGCTCGTCGGCACCGCGTTCAGCGCGCCGTGCGCGACCGTCGACTTCTCGACGTGCGTCGCCGCCATCGTGCGCAGGTAGTACGTCGTCTTCAGGCCGCGCAGCCACGCGAGCTTGTAGACCTCGTCGAGCTTCTTGCCCGATGCGCCGCCCATGTAGATGTTCAGCGACTGCGCCTGGTCGATCCACTTCTGACGGCGCGACGCCGCCTCGACCAGCCACGTCGGATCGACCTCGAATGCGGTCGCGTAGATCGCGCGCAGGTCGGCCGGAACGCGGTCGATGCGCGACAGCATGCCGTCGAAGTACTTCAGGTCGGCGACCATCACCTCGTCCCACAGGCCGCGCTCCTTCAGGTCGCGCACCAGGTACTCGTTGACCACCGTGAACTCGCCCGACAGGTTCGACTTCACATACAGGTTCTGGAAGGTCGGCTCGATGCATGCCGACACGCCGATGATGTTCGAGATCGTCGCCGTCGGCGCGATCGCGACGCAGTTCGAGTTGCGCATGCCGTGCGCGGCGATCCGCGAACGCAGCTCCGACCAGTCGAGCGACTCGGACGTGTCGACCTCGACGTAGCCACCGCGGGCTTCCGTCAGCAGCTTCAGCGTGTCCTGCGGGAGGATGCCGCGATCCCACAGCGAGCCGCGGTAGCTCGAGTAGCGGCCGCGCTCCTCGGCCAGCTCGGTCGACGCGTAGTACGCGTAGTAGCAGACCGCTTCCATCGAGCGGTCGGCGAACTCGACCGCCGCTTGCGACGCGTACGGCGTGCGCAGCAGATGCAGGCAGTCCTGGAAGCCCATGATGCCCATGCCGACCGGACGGTGCTTCAGGTTCGAGTTACGCGCCTTCGGCACCGCGTAGTAGTTGATGTCGATCACGTTGTCGAGCATGCGCATCGCGACGCTGACCGTGCGCTTGAGCTTGTCGTGGTCGAGCGCGTAG
This sequence comes from Burkholderia ubonensis subsp. mesacidophila, assembly GCF_002097715.1. Lineage (NCBI taxonomy): Bacteria > Pseudomonadati > Pseudomonadota > Betaproteobacteria > Burkholderiales > Burkholderiaceae > Burkholderia > Burkholderia ubonensis. The sequence goes on along the minus strand of NZ_CP020737.1, from coordinate 629,355 downwards.
CTGCCGTCCGCCTGCTTCACGAGGTGGGCGACCAGGTTCACCGAGCCCAGGTTGCAGACCGCGATCTCGGTGTCGCTGGTGTTCAGCGTGATTTCCGTGCACAGGTTCGACGAGTGGACGACGCCGACGTGCTGCTGCGGAGAGCGCACGTTGCACGGATCCTTGAACGTGATCCACGGGTGGCCGGTCTCGAACAGCATGCCGAGCATCTTGCGCCAGAGCTGCTGCGCCGGGATCTTCTTGAACAGCTTGATCTCGCCGCGGGCGACCTTGTCTTCGTAAGCCGTGTAGGCCGTCTCGAACTCGGCGCCGAACTTGTCGTGCAGGTCCGGGCAGGTCGACGGCGAGAACAGCGTCCAGTCGGCGCCTTCCATCACGCGCTTCATGAACAGGTCGGGAATCCAGTTCGCCGTGTTCATGTCGTGCGTGCGGCGGCGATCGTCGCCGGTGTTCTTGCGCAGCTCCAGGAATTCCTCGATGTCGAGGTGCCACGACTCCAGGTACGCGCAGACCGCGCCCTTGCGCTTGCCACCCTGGTTGACCGCGACTGCGGTGTCGTTGACGACCTTAAGGAACGGAACCACACCTTGCGACTTGCCGTTCGTACCCTTGATATGCGAGCCGAGCGCACGCACGCGGGTCCAGTCGTTGCCGAGGCCGCCGGCGAACTTCGACAGCAGCGCGTTTTCCTTCAGCGCCTCATAGATGCCGTCCAGGTCGTCAGCGACCGTCGTCAGGTAGCACGACGACAGCTGCGAGCGGTGGGTGCCCGAGTTGAACAGCGTCGGCGTCGAGCTCATGAAGTCGAAGCTCGACAGCACGTTGTAGAACTCGATCGCACGCGCTTCGCGGTCGATCTCGTTCAGCGACAGACCCATCGCGACGCGCATGAAGAACGCCTGCGGCATTTCGATGCGGCTGCCGTCGACGTGCAGGAAGTAGCGGTCGTACAGCGTCTGCAGGCCGAGGTAGCCGAACTGCAGGTCGCGGCTCGCGTCGAGCGCGTCGCCGAGGCGCTTCAGGTCGAACTGCAGCAGCTTGTCGTCGAGCAGCCCGGCGTCGACGCCGCGCTTCAGGAACTGCGGGAAGTACTCCGTGTAGCGGGCCGACATCTCGGCCTGGACCACTTCCTCGCCGAGGATCTCGCGGCGGATCGTGTGCAGCAGGATGCGCGCCGTGACCTGGCTGTACGCCGGGTCCTTCTCGATCATCGTGCGCGCGGCCAGGATCGCCGAGTCGTAGACCTGGCTCATCGGCACGCCGTCGTACAGGTTCTTCACCGTCTCCGCGACGATCGGGTCAGGGTTAACCGCAGCGCCGAGGCCGTCGCACGCGGACACGATCAGCGCGCGCAGCGCGTTCAGGTCCAGCGGACGGGTCACGCCTTTGTCGACGACGTTGATGGCGCCGCCGCTCGATTCGACCGCCGGCGCTTCCTCGCCCGCGTGCTGGCGCTCGAGGTGACGCTTCTCGCGGTACAGCACGTACGCGCGCGCGACGTTGTGCTCGCCGCCGCGCATCAGCGCGAGCTCGACCTGGTCCTGGATGTCCTCGATATGGAACGTGCCGCCGTTCGGGCGGCTGCGCACGAGCGCGCGCACCACGTTGTGCGTCAGCTGCTCGACCAGTTCGCGCACGCGTGCCGAGGCCGCGCCCTGCCCGCCATTCACGGCCAGGAAAGCCTTGGTCACCGCGATCGCGATCTTCGAAGGCTCGAACGACACCACGCTGCCGTTACGGCGGATCACCTTGTAGTCGGCGAACGTGGCCTGCGGCGCGAGCGCCTGCGCGCCTTGTTCGGTCCCGCCGAGAGGGCGGCTCGACGCGCTCTCGAATTGGGACGTCGCGTTGTCGGTGGTTTGCATGTGCAAAGCTCCTGGTGTTGGGTGATGCGGGGGAACCGCAGATTAAAACGATCGCTGCGCAATGTGGTGCGCGAGCGTTAAGACGCGAGCGACGCGTCGAGGGGGCCGGTTCGGTCGTCGTGATGCACGTGATCCGGTCTGGTGCTTCGTCATGTGTCCTGCGCCCCGTCGACACTTGCTGCGCTGATCGCGACGCCCGGACCGCCGGCCTGACGCGTCGCCCTGAGAACTCTGTCCGCCGGCGTTGCCCGCCGGTCCGTGCCGTCCGGGTTTGCCCCGCGGCACACACTATATCTAGTGCAGAACTGCTCAACTGGCACCAAGTATAGTGGACATTCGAACGACGTCCAACCAGAGAATTTGCGATAGAGCCCTTGACATCGCGAACGGTCAGACGCGACAAGGCATTCGCCGGGAAAATAGCCCCCGCGCGTCAAAAAACCCCGCGATCAGTGCTGCCGGAAAGGAAAGTATTCGGCAGAAAAACCGGCATCGCTCGCGAAGCGTTGCCAATCGAAGTGCGGGCCGGGGTCGGTCTTGCGGCCCGGCGCGACGTCGGAATGACCGGCGAACGCGGCGACCGGATAGCGGGCCGCGAGCCCGCGCGAGAGCGCGCCGAGCGTCGCGTACTGGGCGGCTTCGAACGGCACGTCGTCCGCGCCCTCGAGCTCGATGCCGATCGAAAAATCGTTGCAGCGCGGCCGGCCGAAGAACTCGGACGCGCCCGCGTGCCAAGCCCGCTCGTCGCACGACACGAACTGCACGAGCTCGCCGTCGCGACGGATCAGGAAATGCGCGGACACCCGCACGCCGCGCAGGTGGGCATCGTAATAGGGGTGCGCGTCGCAGTCGAGTCGGTTCAGGAACAGCGCCTCGATCGCGTCGCCGCCGAATTCGCCGGGGGGCAGGCTGATGTTGTGGACGACGACGAGCGTCGGCACGGCACCCGCGGGCCGCGCCTCGAAGTTCGGCGACGGCGCATGGCGCGCGTCGCGCACCCAGCCGTTCGCGTCGATCGACAGCGACCGCGCGCCGCTCATCGCGAGCCGCGGTCGTTCACGCGCGCGGCGTGGCGCTGCGCGTGCTCGGCGCTGCAGAAGTATTCGCCGCCCGCGGCGACCGCGTCGCCCTTCGGCGCGTGCACGCCGCACTCGGCGCAGCGCACCATCGGCTCGGGAAGCGACTGCGCATCGCCCGCGCGCGCGCCGCCGCCGTAGCCCTGCGCGCCGGCGCCCGGCCCCGCTTCACGGCCGGCGCCCTGCCCGGCCCGCGCCTGCGCCTGCGCCTGCGCCTGGCGCAGCTTGCGCGCGACCCACGAGGTCGCGAAGAACACGAGGATGAGGAGAAGAATCTGTCGCATCGGGAATCAGCCGGTCAAACCACGGAGCGGTGCAGCAGCACCTCGAAAACGAACCGGCTGCCGACATACGCGAGCAGCAGCGCGGCGAACGACACGAGCACCCAGCGCGCGGCGCCCCGCCCGCGCCAGCCCGACGTCCTGCGCGCGACCAGCAGCCCGCCGAACATCAGCCAGGACAGGATCGCGAACACGGTCTTGTGGTCGAGCCGCATCGCGCGCGCATCGACCTGCTCGCTGAACAGGATCCCGGACGCAAGCGTCAGCGTGAGCAGCACGAAGCCCGCGCCGATCAGGCGGAACAGCAGCTTCTCGAGCGTGAGCAGCGGCGGCAGCGTCTCGAGCCAGCTCGCGATCCAGCCCGTCGAGCCGTCGCGCCCGCCGCTTCGGAGCGACTGCAGGCGCCGCTCGACCATCAGCATCAGCACCGCGTGCAGCGCCGCGATCGCAAACAGGCCGTACGCGATGTTCGCGATCAGGAAGTGCAGCTTGAACAGCGGCGCTGCGGCATAAGGCAGCACCCGCACGCCGCCGAACACCAGCGGCAGCAGCGACGCGCCGCACGCGAGCGGCAGCACGAGCAGCCGCAGGCTGTCGAGCGGGAAGAAGAAGCTCTCGATCCAGTAGATGCCGGCGCCGAGCCAGAACATCGCGGACAGCGCGAACGCGAAACCGAACACCATCGCGTCTTGCGGGAAGATCGTCATGTGCAGCAGCACGCCATGCGCGACGAGCGCGGCGAACAGCAGCGCGCGGCCGGGCCCGCTCATCCCGGAGACGGCGGAAGCCGGAACCGGCACGGCCGGCACGCTCGCGACGAGCGGCGACGCCGCGCCCTGGCGGTGCGTGCGCCAGCCGGCGACGGCGAGGCCGCCGTACAGGAATGCGGTGAGGGCATACAGTACAATATCCATGTTCGAAGTTTACACTAGGCCCCCTTCCCGCGACGGCTCCCTTGTTGAGTTCCGCCGCGCCTTCGGGCCCCACTGTCCATCGCTCCCCATGCTCGACAATCTCACTCAACGGATGGCGCGCGTCGTCAAGACGCTGCGCGGCGAGGCCCGGCTCACCGAGGCGAACACCCAGGAGATGCTCCGCGAGGTGCGCCTCGCGCTGCTCGAGGCCGACGTCGCGCTGCCCGTCGTCCGCGAATTCATCGCCAAGGTCAAGGAAAAGGCGCTCGGCGAGGAAGTGATCAGCAGCCTGTCGCCGGGCCAGGCGCTCGTCGGCGTGGTCCAGAAGGAGCTGACCGCCGTGATCGGCGGCGACTACGAGGGCAAGGCCGCGGAGCTGAACCTCGCCGTCACGCCGCCCGCCGTGATCCTGATGGCCGGCCTGCAGGGCGCCGGCAAGACGACCACCGCCGGCAAGCTCGCGAAGCTCTTGCGCGAGAAGTACAAGAAGAAAGTGCTGACGGTGTCGTGCGACGTATACCGCCCCGCCGCGATCATGCAGCTGAAAACGGTGAGCGAACAGGTCGGCGCCGATTTCTTCCCGTCGACGCCGGACCAGAAGCCTGTCGACATCGCGCTCGCCGCGGTCGACTGGGCCAAGCGCCACTACCATGACGTGCTGATCGTCGATACGGCCGGCCGTCTCGGCATCGACGAAGCGATGATGCAGGAGATCGCCGCGCTGCACGGCACGCTGAAGCCGGCCGAAACGCTGTTCGTCGTCGACGCGATGCTCGGCCAGGACGCCGTCAACACCGCGAAGGCGTTCAACGATGCGCTGCCGCTCACCGGCGTCGTGCTGACCAAGCTGGACGGCGACTCGCGCGGTGGCGCCGCGCTGTCCGTGCGCCACATCACCGGCAAGCCGATCAAGTTCGTCGGCGTCGCCGAGAAGCTCGACGGCCTCGAGATCTTCCACCCGGACCGGATGGCGAACCGGATCCTCGGCATGGGCGACATCCTCGCGCTCGTCGAGGAAGCGCAACGCGGCGTCGACGTGCAGGCCGCGCAGAAGCTCGCCGACAAGGTGAAGAAAGGCGGCGACTTCGACCTGAACGATTTCCGCGCGCAGATCTCGCAGATGAAGAACATGGGCGGCCTGTCGTCGCTGATGGACAAGCTGCCCGCGCAGTTCCAGCAGGCAGCCGCCGGCGCCGACATGGGCCAGGCCGAAAAGCAGATCCGCCGGATGGAAGGGATCATCAGCTCGATGACGCCCGCCGAGCGCGCGAAACCCGAGATCATCAAGGCGACGCGCAAGCGCCGCATTGCTGCCGGCGCGGGCGTGCCGGTGCAGGAAGTCAACCGGATGCTGAACCAGTACGACCAGATGCGTACGATGATGAAGAAGCTGAAGGGCGGCAACATGCAGAAGATGATGCGTGGCCTGAAGGGCATGATGCCCGGCCTGCGCTGATTCCGCCCGTCGGCCGGCGCGCGGGTTTTTGCTGTAGCGCGCGCCGCCCGATCTGCTTCATTCTTATTTGTATACCGACTGCCCGCCAGAACTCATGAACCGCGAAGAAGCCCTCCACATTTTCGAACACTCCGAAGAGATTGTCTCGGCGGACGCCGTCAACGCGTCGATCGCCCGGATGGCCGACGCGATCCGCGTCGAGATCGGCGACGCGTTCCCGCTCGTCCTCTCGGTGATGGGCGGCGCCGCGGTGTTTACCGGGATGCTGCTGCCGCATCTCGATTTCCCGCTGGAATTCGACTACATCCACCTGACCCGCTACCGCAACACGACGCAGGGCAGCCCGGAGATGCACTGGCGCGTCGCGCCGCGCGAATCGGTGAAGGACCGCATCGTGCTCGTGCTCGACGACATCCTCGACGAAGGCGAGACGATGGCCGCGATCCGCGACCGCATTCTCGACATGGGCGCGAAGCGCTTCATGTCGGCCGTGCTGTGCGAGAAGACGCTCGCGAAGGCCAAGCCGCTGCACCCGGATTTCTGCGGCTTTGCCGTGCCCGACCGCTACGTGTTCGGCTGCGGGATGGACGCGAAGGGCTACTGGCGCAACCTGCCGACGATCCGCGCACTGACCGCGAACGCCTGACGCCCGCACGGTCCGCATAAAAAAGCGGCGCTCCGGTTCTTCCGGAGCGCCGCTTTTTACATTGGGGCGTCGCCGCGCCTTAAAGCTGGTGCACGAATACGCGAATGCCGCCCAGCATCATCTCGACCGAGATCGCGACGAGCACGAGGCCCATCAGCCGCTCGAACGCGGCGACCGTCCGCTCGCCGAGCCATTGCTGGATCCGCTCGGCCAGCACCAGCGTGACCGCGCAGACGATCATCGTGACCGTCAGCGCGCCCGCCCACTCGAGCATCTTGCCGGGCGCCTGCGACGTCAGCAGCATCACCGTCGCGAGCGCCGACGGCCCGGCCAGCGCCGGAATCGCGAGCGGCACGATGAACGGCTCGCCGCCCGCGCGCGGATCGTTGCCCAGCGCGCCATCCGGATGCGGGAAGATCATCCGCAGCGCGATCAGGAACAGCACGATGCCGCCGCCGATGCGCAGCGACAGGTCGGTGAGGTTCATCATCCGCAGGAAGCGGTCGCCCACGACCATGAAGAACAGCAGGATCACGAACGCGATCCCCACTTCGCGCAGGATCAGCTTCACCCGCCGCTCGCGCGGCACACTCCGCATCGCCGAGATGAACAGCGGAATGTTGCCGAGCGGATCGGTGATCAGCAGAAGGAGCACGGTGGCCGACAGGAAGGTGTATTCCACCGTGTCCTCCGGTCGGCCGGCTTAGCGCGCGAGCGCGGCGCGGACCTTCTCCACGACCGCCGCCGCGGCCGTGTCGGCCGGCAGCAGCGTCGCTTCGGTGTCGCGGCGGCCCTGGTATTCGAGCTTGCCTTCCTTCAGGCCGCGCTCGCCGATCACGAGGCGATGCGGCACGCCGATCAGCTCCCAGTCGGCGAACATCACGCCCGGACGCTCGCCGCGATCGTCGAGGATCACGTCGATGCCGGCCGCGGCCAGCTCCGCGTACAGCGTGTCGGTCGCTTCGCGCACCGCGTCGCTGCGGTCGTAGCCCATCGGGCACAGCACGACCTCGAACGGTGCGATCGACTCCGGCCAGATGATGCCCTTGTCGTCAAAGTTCTGTTCGATCGCCGCGCCGAGAATGCGCGTGACGCCGACGCCGTAGCAGCCCATCAGCATCGGCTGCGGCTTGCCCGACTCGTCGATGAACGTCGCGCCCATCGCTTCCGAGTACTTGGTGCCGAGCTGGAACACGTGGCCGACCTCGATGCCGCGGCAGATGTCGATCACGCCCTTGCCGTCCGGCGACGGGTCGCCCTTCTGCACGTTGCGGATGTCGGCGACTTCCGGCTCCGGCAGATCGCGGCCCCAGTTCACGCCGGCGATGTGATAGTCGACCTCGTTCGCGCCGACGACGAAATCGCTCATGTTCGCGACCGTGCGATCGGCGATCACCTTCACCGGCTTCTTCGTGCCGACCGGGCCGAGGTAGCCCGGCGGCGTGCCGAACCACTCGACGATTTCCTGCTCGGTCGCGAAGCGGTGGTCCTTCAGGCCCGGCAGCTTCGACGCCTTGATCTCGTTCAGGTCGTGGTCGCCGCGCAGCATCAGCAGCCAGATCGTCGGTTCGGCGCCTTCGTTGTCGGTCGCGAGCACGATCGACTTGATCGTGCGCTCGAGCGGAATCCCCATCAGCTCGGCAACGGCCTCGCACTTCGCCTTGCCCGGCGTCGCGACCTTCGCCATCGGCTCGGCGGCCGCGGCGCGCTTGGGCGTCAGCGGCAACGCTTCGGCCGCCTCGATGTTCGCCGCGAAATCGGAGGTCGGGCAGTAGGCGATCGCGTCCTCGCCGGTGTCGGCGATCACGTGGAACTCGTGCGAGAAGTTGCCGCCGATCGAGCCGCTGTCGGCCGCAACCGGACGGAACTCAAGGCCGAGGCGCGTGAAGATGCGCACGTACGCGTCGTACATCTTGCGATACGATTCGGCGAGGCCGTCGGCATCCTTGTCGAACGAGTACGCGTCCTTCATGATGAACTCGCGGCCGCGCATCACGCCGAAGCGCGGACGGATCTCGTCGCGGAACTTCGTCTGGATCTGGTAGAAGTTCACCGGCATCTGCCGGTAGCTCCTGATCTGGTTGCGCGCGATGTCGGTGATCACTTCCTCGTGCGTCGGCCCGATCACGAACTCGTTGTCCTTGCGGTCCTTGAAGCGCAGCAGCTCGGGACCATACTGCTCCCAGCGGCCCGACTCCTGCCACAGCTCGGCCGGCTGCACGGCCGGCATCAGGAGCTCGATCGCGCCGGCCCGGTTCATTTCCTCGCGCACGATCGCCTCGACCTTGCGGATCGAGCGCAGGCCGATCGGCAGGTAGTTGTAGATGCCGCCGGCGACGCGGCGGATCATGCCGGCGCGCACCATCAGCTTGTGGCTGACGATCTCTGCGTCGGCGGGTGCTTCTTTCAGGGTGCCGATAAAGAAACGGGAAGCTTTCATGCGGACGGTTCCAAAAACGGCGCCCCCAGGCGGGGCGCCCGAAAAAGATTCAAGATGAAAAAGCTGCGCGCGGCGAACGACGATCGCGCAGATGACTTGGCAGACAAATCAGGGACAGCTCAACTGGCGCGCCCGGCGCGGATTCGCTCCGTTACGGTGCGCGGCGCCCGTTATCTGTTTATAATCAAAGCAATTTTAAAGGATTCGAAGGTGGTTGTATGCTGGATCGTGAAGGCTTTCGCCCGAACGTCGGCATCATCCTCTTGAACGCGCGCAACGAGGTGTTTTGGGGCAAGCGGCTCCGCGAGCATTCCTGGCAGTTTCCTCAAGGTGGGATCAAGTACGGCGAGACCCCCATGCAGGCGATGTACCGGGAGCTGCACGAGGAAACCGGCCTGCACCCGGAACATGTCAAGATAATCGGCCGCACCCGCGACTGGTTGCGTTACGAGGTGCCTGACAAGTTCATCAAGCGTGAAGTACGCGGTCATTACCGCGGCCAGAAACAGATCTGGTTCCTGCTGCGGATGGTAGGACGCGATTGCGACATTTGCTTGCGCGCGACCGACCACCCGGAGTTCGATGCGTGGCGCTGGAACGAGTATTGGGTGCCGCTCGATGCGGTGATCGAGTTCAAGCGGGATGTCTATCAGTTGGCGCTGACGGAACTGTCGCGCTTCCTGCGCCGCCCGGCGCAGCGGGCCGACAAGCCGCGAGGTCTGCGTCCGCGCTATCCGCGCGTCGTGGATTCGCAGCCCCGGCAGACGTTGACGATTGTCGACACATCGGTGGTCTGTTCCGAGATCGAAGTGGAAGCGAGCACGCTCGACGAGACGCCTCCTCGCCTGATCCTCGGCGAATGACAAGTCGGACTGCATGACCGGGCGCGACCTTGGTGTCGCGCCCTTTTTTTACGAGGAATGCATATTGAAAGCGATTGCTCTCGCGCTCACGTCGATCGCCGCAGCGGCTGCGCTGGCCGGTTGTGCGCATTCAAACGCGCCGTCCAACAAGGACGACAGCGCGTTCGTGTATCTGCTGGACCGTCAGGGGGAATGGAAGGAAAACAAGGTCGACACGCTCCCCGCGCTGCCAACGCCGAGCGACCTGCTGTCGTTCAACGTGTCGCAGAACACGCCGCTCAAGTTCTTCGTCGACGCGAAGTCGCTGGCGGTCGGCACCGACGGCATCGTGCGGTATACGGTGGTCGTCACGAGCCCGGCCGGCGCGCGCAACGTCAATTACGAGGGCATCCGCTGCGACACGTATGAATGGCGCCAGTATGCGGGCCTCAATTCAGATCACGACGGGTGGGACCGCACGGTCGAGAACGACTGGCGCCGCATCGAGAACGGCGAGCTGAACGCGTATCACGCGGCGCTCTACCAGGACTATTTCTGCGCGAACAAGATGCCGCTGGGTACGACGCAGTCGATCCTCGAGAACATCAAGTATCACCGCACCGCGCTGAACCAGCTGCGCTGATCGCGCCGGCCGGCCGAAGCCGCCATGCAAAAAGCCCGCGTTTTCGCGGGCTTTTGTGTATCGACGATCACCGGACCGGACAGGTCACACGAGCACCAGGTTGTCGCGGTGAATCAGCTCCGGCTCCATCATGTAGCCGAGCACCGCTTCGATCTCGCCGCTCGGCTTGCGCTGGATCAGTTTTGTTTCCGCGCTGCTGTAGTTGGTCAGCCCGCGCGCGACTTCGCGCCCGTCGGGCCCGACGCAGGCGATCACCTCGCCGCGCGCGAACACGCCCTGCACGTCGACGATGCCGATCGGCAGCAGGCTCTTGCCGCCCGCCGTCAGCTTCTCGACCGCGCCGGCGTCGATCACGACGTGCCCGCGCACCTGCAGGTGATCGGCCATCCACTGCTTGCGCGCCGCCATCCGCGCCGTGCGCGCGATCAGCTGCGTGCCGATCGCCTCGCCCGTCGCGAGACGCGCGAGCACGTCCGGCTCGCGCCCGCTCGCGATCACGGTGTTCGCACCGCTGTGGGCCGCGCGCTTGGCCGCGAGAATCTTCGTCAGCATGCCGCCGCGGCCGAGGCTCGACCCCGCGCCGCCCGCCATCGCCTCGAGTTCGGGCGCGCCCGCGTTCGCTTCCGCGACGAGCGTCGCGGCCGGGTCCTTGCGCGGGTCGGCGGTAAACAGGCCGGACTGATCGGTGAGGATGATCAGCGCATCGCCTTCGATCAGGTTCGCGACGAGCGCGCCGAGCGTGTCGTTGTCGCCGAACTTGATTTCGTCGGTGACGACCGTGTCGTTCTCGTTGATGATCGGCACGACGCCGAGCCGCAGCAGCGTGAGCAGCGTCGAGCGTGCGTTCAGGTAGCGTTCGCGGTCCGCGAGGTCGGCGTGCGTCAGCAGGATCTGCGCGGTGCGGATCCCGTGCTCGGAGAAGCGGCTTTCATAGACCTGCGCGAGGCCCATCTGGCCGACCGCGGCAGCGGCCTGCAGCTCGTCGATCTCGCGCGGACGCTTGCTCCAGCCGAGCCGCTGCATCCCTTCCGCGATCGCGCCCGAGCTCACGAGCACCACTTCCTTGCCCTGGTCGCGCAGCGCGGCGATCTGGGCGGCCCAGCGGCCAATTGCGGCATGATCGAGCCCCTTGCCGTCGTTGGTCACGAGGCTGGACCCCACCTTCACCACCAATCGCTTCGAATCCGCGATGATCGAACGCATCGTGCGCTGTCTCCTGTATGTGATGCCTGGCCCGGCCGGGCGCGATTGAATTCCAGCGCCGGGCGGCTCGCGCCCGGCGCTCACCCGCCGCTCAGGCGTCGGCGTCCGATGCCGCCTGCCCGTCGCGCGCAGGCGTGTCGCGGAAGCGCACGTCCGCCGCAAGGTCTTCCGCCTCGGCCGCGCGATGCGCTTCCGAATGCTCCGTGAGGTAGTCGTAGATCGCATAGCACAGCGCCTCGCAGCCCTGGCCGGTCAGCGCCGAGATCTCGAACACCGGGCCGTCCCAGCCGAAGCGCTCGAGGAAATCCGCGACGCGCGTCTCGCGCTCGTCCTCCGGCACCATGTCGAGCTTGTTGAGCACGAGCCAGCGCGGCTTCTCGTACAGCGACTCGTCGTACTTGCGCAGTTCGCCGACGATCGCCGTCGCCTCCGCGACCGGATCGACGCTTTCGTCGAACGGTGCGAGATCGACAAGATGCAGCAGCACGCCGGTGCGCTGCAGGTGGCGCAGGAACTGATGCCCGAGGCCGGCGCCTTCGGCCGCGCCCTCGATCAGCCCGGGAATGTCGGCGATCACGAAGCTCTTGCTCGGCCCGACGCGCACGACGCCGAGATTCGGGGCCAGCGTCGTGAACGGGTAGTCGGCGATCTTCGGCTTCGCGTTCGACACCGACGAGATGAACGTCGACTTGCCCGCGTTCGGCATCCCGAGCAGGCCGACGTCGGCCAGCACCTTCAGCTCGAGGCGCAGCATCCGCCGCTCGCCCGGCTTGCCGTCGGTCTTCTGGCGCGGCGCGCGGTTCGTGCTCGACTTGAAATGCAGGTTGCCGAGGCCGCCCGCGCCGCCCTGCGCGAGCATCACCTTCTGGTCGTGCTCGGTCAGGTCGGCGATCAGCTCGCCCGTGTCCATGTCGTTGATGATCGTGCCGACCGGCATGCGCAGCGTGATGTCGTCGCCGCCCTTGCCGTAGCAGTCCGAGCCGCGGCCGTTCTCGCCGTTGCGCGCCAGGTGCTTCTTCGCGTATCGGTAGTCGATCAGCGTGTTGATGTTGCGGTCGGCAATCGCATAGACACTGCCGCCCCGGCCGCCGTCGCCGCCGTCCGGCCCGCCGAACGGAACGAACTTCTCGCGGCGCATCGACGCGCTGCCATCGCCCCCGTCTCCGGCGATGACTTCGATTCGCGCTTCGTCAATGAACTTCATTCGTTACTCCGCCCAGTATTTTCGCTATTGTGCCGCGCTCAGCCGCGCTTGAACAATCGGCCGTCCGGCCAACTGCCGCGACCGACCGCCTGCGCGGCGACAAAATAAAAAAGGCCCCGCGACAACTGCGGGGCCTTTCGGCTACGAAGCCCGTGGGTGCCTGAACTTAGGCAGCCGCCGGGACGACGATGACCAAATGCTTCTTGTCCGCGCCCTTCGTCGCGAACTTCACGTGGCCGTCGACCAGCGCGAACAGGGTGTGATCCTTGCCCATGCCGACGTTATCGCCAGCGTGCATGCGGGTGCCGCGCTGACGCACGATGATGCCGCCGGCGTTGATCGCCTGGCCGCCGTACACCTTCACGCCGAGACGTTTCGACTCGGAGTCGCGGCCGTTCCGGGAAGAGCCGCCTGCCTTTTTGTGTGCCATCTGATTGCTCCTTTACCGAGGCGCTTACGCGTTGATCGCGTCGATGCGCAGCTCAGTGTAGTTCTGGCGGTGGCCGCCGTGCTTTTGGTAGTGCTTCCGGCGACGCATCTTGAAGATGGTGACCTTGGCATGACGACCGTGCGACACAACGGTGGCCTTGACGGAAGCCCCACTGACCAGCGGCGTACCGAACTTAATCGATTCGCCTTCGCCCACTGCGAGAACCTGGTCGAGCGTGATTTCAGCGTCAATGTCAGCCGGTATCTGTTCTACTTTCAGTTTTTCGCCAACAGCAACTTTGTACTGCTTGCCGCCGGTTTTTATGACCGCGTACATTGAGAACCTCACTCTGGATCCATTTTTCCGCACACCACGCGCGGAAAAGGCGTGATTATACAGAGAGTTAGCATCGCTGTCAAAGCCGATCGTCGATTGCCGCGCCGGCCCCTCGGCCGGATGGCCAAAATCGCGCTCGCGGCGCGCGCGACAGACCGGGATCCGGCGGATTCGACTTATAATCCGCCGCATCACCCAATTCCATGATCATGTCGTCGTCCACCGCCTCCCCCACCCTCAGCGCCGCCCACCTGCTCGCCCCGATCTCGAGCGATATGGAGCAGGTGAATCGCGTCATCCGGCAAAGCCTCGCGTCCGACGTGCTGCTGATCAACCAGATCGCCGAGTACATCATCGGTGCGGGCGGCAAGCGGCTGCGTCCGGCGCTGCTGCTGCTCGTCGCGGGCGCGCTCGGCGAGACGTCTCACCAGCGGCACGTGCTCGCGGCCGTCGTCGAGTTCATCCACACGGCCACGCTGCTGCATGATGACGTCGTCGACGAATCCGAGCTGCGGCGCGGCCGCCAGACGGCCAATGCGCTGTTCGGCAATGCCGCGAGCGTGCTGGTAGGCGACTACCTCTACTCGCGCTCGTTCGAGATGATGGTCGGCGTCGGCAAGATGCGCGTGATGGAGATTCTGTCGGAAGCGACGACGATCATCTCCGAAGGCGAAGTGCTGCAGTTGCTCAACATGCACGACGCGGACGTCGACGAGGCCCGCTACATGCAGGTGATCCGCTACAAGACGGCCAAGCTGTTCGAAGCGTCGGCCCGGCTGGGCGCGGTGCTCGCGGGCGCCGACGCGACGACCGAGGCGGCCGCCGCCGAATACGGGCGCCGCATCGGCACCGCGTTCCAGATCATGGACGACTGGCTCGACTACGCAGGCACCGCCGAGGCGATGGGCAAGAACGCCGGCGACGACCTGCGCGAAGGCAAGCCGACGCTGCCGCTCATCTATCTGATCGAGCGCGGCACGCCCGAACAGGCCGCGCTGGCGCGCGAGGCGATCGAACAGGGCGGCACCGACCGCTTCGAAACGATTTTCGACGCGATCACGCGTTCGGGCGCACTCGACCACACGCTCGAGTGCGCGCGGCAGGAAGCGCAGGCCGCGGCGGCCGCGATCGCCGCGTTCCCGGATTCCGTCTACAAGGAAAGCCTGATCGAGCTGTGCTCGTATTCGACGTCGCGGCAGTCCTGAGCGCACTCAGGACACACGACTCAAAAAATATTTTCATCAAAGTATTCCAATTTAGAAAAAGCGCTGTTATAGTTATGTTCTTGCTCGACGACGCAGCGGTCTTGAAGAAGACTGCGAAGTCGGAAGAGTCCAAATCGGGGTGTAGCTTAGCCTGGTAGAGCGCTACGTTCGGGACGTAGAGGCCGGAGGTTCGAATCCTCTCACCCCGACCAGATTTGTGAAAAACCGTGCACCGAGGTGCACGGTTTTTTTTTGCCCGCACGCCGCGCAACCCGTGCCGCCGGCACGACACGCCCCTGCCACCGGCCTCTGCTATAGTCCCTCCATCCCTGTCCTTCACTGCCCTTTCCGACGCGTGGACCAAATTCCCTTATGGGCGCAAATCGGCGCCGTCTTCCTGCTTCTCCTCTGCTCCAGTTTCTTTTCCATTTCCGAGACCGCGATGATGGCGCTCAACCGCCATCGGCTGAAGCACCTCGCCGGCCAGGGCGCACTCGGCGCGAAGACCACCCAGGGCCTGCTCACGCGCACCGACCAGCTGCTCAGCGTGATCCTGATCGGCAACAACCTGTTCAACACGATCATCCCGGTGCTCACGACGTCGATCGCGCTGCATACGTTCGGCCGCAACAACTTTGCGCTGTCGATCGCGACCGGCATCGTCGCGTTCCTGATCATCGTGTTCGCCGAAATCGCGCCGAAGATCGCCGGCGCGACGTTCCCGGAGCGCATCGCGCTGCCCGCGAGCCTCGTCATCGCACCGCTGATGCGCGTGCTGAAGCCGCTCGTCTGGTTCGTGAACAAACTCGCGCACGGCGTGCTGTGGGTGTTGCGCATCAACACGTCCAAGGGACGCGACCAGCGGCTGTCGGCCGACGAGCTGCGCACCATCGTGCTCGAGTCGAGCAGCTTCATGCCGACCAAGCACCGCAGCATCCTGCTGAACCTGTTCGATCTCGAGAACATCACGGTCGACGACGTGATGGTGCCGCGCCGCCAGATCGAATCGCTCAATTTCTACGCGCCGCTCGACGACATCCTGCATCAGCTCGAGACCTGCTATCACAACCGGCTCGTCGTCTACGAAGGCGACATCGACAAGGTGCTCGGCGTGCTGCACGTGCGCAAGACGCTGACCGCGCTGCACAACCAGGATTTCGACCGCGAGACGCTGCGTACGCTGCTCGCCGAGCCATACTACGTGCCGTCGGGCACGCCGGTGGTCCAGCAGCTCCAGTATTTCCAGGAAAGCCGCCAGCGCACCGCGCTTGTCGTCAACGAATACGGCGAGCTCGAAGGCCTCGTCACGCCCGAGGACATCATCGAGGAACTGATCGGCGAGTTCACGACCTCGATGCCGCGCAGCGAGCGCAAGGGCGGCTGGGACGAGAACGGCGAATGCATCGTCACGGCGAGCATGCCGCTGCGCGAGCTGAACCGCTGGCTGCACCTGAAGCTGCCGACCGACGGACCGAAGACGCTAAACGGGCTGATCCTCGAGGTCCTCGAGGACATTCCCGAGGACGACGTGTGCCTGAAGATCGGTGACGTGATGCTCGAAGTGATGCGCAGCGACGACCAGGCAGTCCGCACCGTCAAGCTCTTCAGGCCGCGCCCGGCGCGCGGCGCGCGCAGTCTCGCCAAGCGTTAGCCGGATAGCCGACTGCCGGCGCAGCCCCTGTCGCGCGACCATGCAATGGTCACGGTAACCAGGCGGCCGATGCGCCGGCATGCATGCTGCTCACCCCTTCCGGCGGGATACCCGCCGCTCCCGGCCCCGCGCCTTCATCCGACTCCCGCCCGCTCGACGCGGCCCAGCTCGACGACGCGCCAGCCGTGCGGCTGCTGACGGACACGCTGCACGCCGCGTGCGCCCGTGAAGCCTCCGACGTCCATGTCGAGCCGTTCGAAACGGGCTGGCGGATCCGCCTGCGCGTCGACGGCGTGCTGCACGAACACGCGCGGCCGCCGGTTCACCTGCGTGATGCGTTCGTCACGCGGATCAAGGTGCTCGCGCGCATGGACATCGCGGAACGCCGCATCCCGCAGGACGGCCGGCTGCGCCTCGCGCTCGCCGGCGGCCGGCGCGGCGACTACCGGGTCAGCTCGCTGCCCACGCTGTTCGGCGAAAAGCTCGTGCTGCGCCGGCTCGAAACGCTGCCGCCCGATCTCACGCTCGCGCGCCTGGGCTTCGACGCGCAGCAGGCGCGCGCGATGGAGGCGGCGATACGCGCGCCGCACGGCCTCGTGCTCGTCACCGGGCCGACGGGCAGCGGCAAGACGCTGTCCCTCTACTGCGCGCTGCAGATGCTCGATCGCGACGCACACAACGTCTGCACGGTCGAGGATCCTGCCGAGATCCAGCTCGACGGCATCAATCAGGTCGGCGTCGCGGAGAAGGCCGGGCTGACCTTCGCGACCGCGCTGCGCGCACTGCTGCGGCAGGACCCGGACGTCATCATGGTCGGCGAGATCCGCGACGCGGAGACGGCCGACGTCGCGATCAAGGCCGCGCAAACCGGGCACCTCGTGCTGTCGACGCTGCATACCAACGACGCGCCGGCCGCGATCACGCGGCTGCTCGACATAGGCGTCGCGCCATACAACCTGGCGGCTGCGCTGCGCCTCGTCACCGCGCAGCGGCTCGTGCGCCGTCTATGCGCGGCCTGCCGCTCGCCGTCCGACGCGCCGCCGCGCTTGCTGCGCGAAGCCGGCTGCGACCCGTCGGCGCTCGCGTCCGGGTGGCGGCCGTTCGTCGCGCGCGGATGTCCCGCCTGTCATGGCATCGGCTACCGCGGCCGCGTCGGCCTCCACCAGACGATGCCGGTATCGCCCGGGATTGCGGAACACATCGTCGCGCGCGCGAGCGTCGGCGCACTCGCCCGCCTTGCGGCGAGCGAAGGCGTATGCAACCTGCGCGATGCCGCGCTCGCGCGCGTGCGGGACGGCACGACGAGTCTCGCGGAAGCGCTCGCCGCCACACACGACGCATGAACGCGCAAACGCCGCCGCGAGAGACCCGCTTCGCGTGGCGCGGCCGCCGCCCCGACGGCGCACCGCGCCGCGGCACCGTGGTCGCGTTCGACCCCGCCGGCGCACGCGCGACGCTCGCGCGCGCCGGCATCGTCGTACTGTCGCTCGATCCGCGCGGCGCGGCCCGGCCGCCGACGGCACGCGCACGGGAGGTCACGCGCTTCACGCGCCAGCTCGCCAGCCTGCTGCAGGCAGGCCTGCCGCTCGCACCGGCGCTCGAGATGCTCGCGCGCACCCGCGGGCCCGACGGCATGCCGCGCGTCGCGGCCGGCCTCGCACGGGAAATCGTCGGCGGCCGGCGGTTTGCCGCCGCGCTCGGCCGCTACCCGTCGCAATTCGGCTCGCTGTATCGCCAGCTGATCGAGATCGGCGAGACGTCCGGCGCACTCGGCCCGGTGCTGGCGCGCGTCGCGGATCACCGCGAACGCGCGGACGCGCAGTGGCGCAAGCTGCGCGCCGCGCTCGCCTACCCGGTGGCGGTGATCCTGTTCGCGCTCGCGATCACGATCGCGCTGATGCTGTGGGTCGTGCCGACCTTCCGTCAGATCTTCGACGGTTTCGGCGCCGCGTTGCCGGCGCCGACACGCATGCTGCTCGCGCTCGCATCCGCGACTGCTGCATGGGGCGCGCCGCTGCTTGCCGGCTGCACGGTCGCCGGCCTGGCCGCGCGGCAAGCGATCCGGCGTTCGCCCGCGCTGCGCCTCTCGCTATCCCGGCACCTGCTGCGCGCGCCGCTCGTCGGCCCGATGCTGGGCCGCTTCGCGGCCGCACGATGGTGCCGGTCGCTGGCCACGCTGCTCGGTGCCGGCGTGCCGCTCGCGGACGCCTTCGCGACGCTCGAGCGCACCGCCGGCCATCCGGTATTCGAGCAGGCCACCGCGCGCATCGCGGCGCGCGTGCTGCACGGCGCACGGCTCGCCGACGCGATGCATGCGGCCGGCTGCTTTCCCGATGACGTCGTCCAGCCGATTGCCGTCGCCGAAGAAACCGGCGCGCTCGACACGATGCTCGCCGATATCGCCGCACTGTGCGAACGCCAGCTCGACGCGCATCTCGATACGCTCGCCGCGCTCGGCGAACCGCTGATCGTGATCGTGCTGGGCGCGCTGGTCGGCAGCCTCGTCGTCGCGATGTATCTGCCCATCCTTCAGCTCGGCAACGTGGTGTAGCATCGCTACCGAATCTGTCGCCGATTTGTCCGACCGCTCTGCCACATGACGCCTGAACCCTTGTACGCCGCCTCCGATTCGCCTGCGACCACGCTGTCCGCGCTGGCGCTGCTGCCGCCCGCCGCGCAGTACGCATTCGCCGTCGTGCTCGGCCTGTGCGTCGGCAGCTTCCTGAACGTAGTCATCCACCGGCTGCCCGTGATGATGAAACGCGCGTGGCAGACTGAGATCGCTGAGGCCACCGGCGCGACCGCGGAATCCGACGACGGCTATCCGCCGCGCTACGATCTGTGGCATCCGCGCAGCGCCTGTCCGCATTGCGGCCACGTACTGCGCGTGTGGGAGAACATCCCGCTCGTCAGCTACCTGCTGCAACGCGGGCGCTGCCGGCAGTGCAGCCACGCGATCGGCGCGCGCTACCCGCTGATCGAACTCGCGGGCGCGCTGCTCGCCGCCGGCTCGCTCGCGGCGTTCGGCCCCACGATGGCCGCGCTCGCCGCATTCGGCCTGTGCGCCGCGCTGCTCGCGATGAGCGCGATCGACATCCAGACCGGCTACCTGCCCGATTCGATGACGCTGCCGCTGCTCTGGGCCGGGCTCGCACTGAACCTCGGCGGCACGTTCGCGTCGCTGCGCGCGGCCGTCATCGGCGCGATGGCCGGCTACCTGTTCCTGTGGTCGATCTACTGGCTGTTCAGGTGGCTGCGCGGCATCGAGGGCATCGGCTTCGGCGACCTGAAGCTGCTCGCCGCGCTCGGCGCATGGATGGGCTGGGCCGCGTTGCCGCAGGTCGTGCTGTTCGCGGCGGTGACGGGCGCGATCGTCGGGCTCGTTGCGACGTGGCGCGGCCGCATGCGCTTCGAGGAGCCGATTCCGTTCGGCCCGTTTCTCGCGGCCGGCGGCGCCGCGACGCTGTTTTTTGGCACCCCTTTCTATTCGGCGCTAGGAGGCTGAAATGAAACGCCTCCCTCGATCACTTGGTTCGCTGTCCCCCAAGGAGGCGGTCAGCCTCCTCGGGGCGGCCCGGCGGAGACTGACATGTTTGCAGTAGGACTCACCGGCGGAATCGGCAGCGGCAAGACCACCGTCGCCGACCTGTTCGCGGCCCGCGGCGCGTCGATCGTCGACACCGACCTGATTGCCCATCGCATCACCGCGCCGGGCGGGCTCGCGATGCCCGCGATCGAGCAGGCGTTCGGCCCGGACTTCGTCGCGGCGGACGGCTCGCTCGACCGCGCGAAGATGCGCGCGCTGATCTTCAGCGACGACGCCGCGCGACGGCGCCTCGAGTCGATCACGCATCCGCTGATCCGGGCGGAGACCGACCGCGAAGGCCTGGACGCGCAGGGCGCGTATGTGATGTTCGCCGTGCCGCTGCTCGTCGAATCCGGCAACTGGAAGTCGCGCGTCGATCGCGTGCTTGTCGTCGATTGCAAGGTGGAGACCCAGATCGCGCGCGTGATGCGCCGCAACGGATTCACGCGCGAACAGGTCGAGGCGATCATTGCACGGCAGGCACCGCGCGACGCCCGTCTCGCGGCCGCCGACGACGTCATCGTCAACGATGCGACGACGCCCGATGCGCTCGCCGCGCAGGTCGATGCGCTGCACCAGCGCTACCTCGCCTGTGCGGCCGCCGCAAAGTAGGCACCGTGTGTGTGCGACGCGCCGCGATGGCGCACGAAATTGGCGCGTTGCTAGGGTAGAGAGTGAGCATTAGAATGTCCTGCATTGTTTTATTCCTTCCCTACGCGAGAGGCGAGCGCGCTTGATTCTTTACGAGTATCCGTTCAATGAGCGAATTCGCACGTTGTTGCGCCTCGAAGACCTGTTCGAGCGCTTCGCGTTTTTTGTGGCTCAGGAGGACGCGCGGGAACATCACGTCGCGCTGACGACGCTGTTCGAGATCGCCGAAGTCACGGGCCGCGCGGACCTGAAATCGGATCTGATGAAGGAACTCGAACGTCAGCGTCAGACGCTCGCGCCCTTTCGCGGCAATCCGGGTATCGAACAGAACGCGCTCGAAGCCGTGCTCGGCGAAATCGAGCAGACGCTCGCGAACCTTGCTCAGATGCAGGGCAAGACGGGCCAGCATCTGGTCGACAACGAGTGGCTCGCGAGCATCCGCAGCCGCGCGGTGATTCCCGGCGGAACCTGCAAATTCGATCTTCCGTCGTACTACGCGTGGCAGCAGTGGCCCGCCGAGCAGAGGCGCCAGGACATCGCCAAGTGGATCCTGCCGCTCCTGCCGCTGCGCGACGCGGTGGCGATCGTGCTGCGCCTCGCGCGCGAATCGGGCCAGGCATCGAAGGTGATGGCGATGCAGGGCAGCTATCAGCAGATGCTGTCCGGTCGCAGTTATCAACTGATGCAGGTGCGCGTGGCGCCGGAGCTGCGCGTGATTCCGGAAGCCAGCGCGAACAAGTACATGCTGTGGGTGCGGTTCACCACGCAGGACGGCGACGTGCGGCCGCGTGCCGTGGACATCGACGTGCCGTTCCACCTGACCCTGTGCAATCTGTAACGGCCGTGTGCCGGATCGACGCTTTCGTATGACTACTGTTGTGAAATGCCCGTCCTGCGGCGCCGACGTGCGCTGGACGCCTGAAAATCGCTTCCGTCCCTTCTGTTCCGCCCGCTGCAAGCAGCTCGATCTCGGCGCATGGGCCGCGGAAAAATATCGGATCGGTGGTTCGGACGATTCGCCGCTGTCCGAGGAAGAAGACGGCACGGACGAGCGCCGCCCGAGCTGAACCTTCGCACGGCGCCATGTGCCCCGCGCGCTGCGGCCCGCCTCCCGGCGAGCCGCCCGGCCTCAGCGTTGCGCTTCGTCCTTCGCGAGCAGTTCGAGCACCGGCAGCGCCGCGGGCAACAGCGGTGCGACGTCGACCGGCAGATGCTGCCAGACGAACGCCTGCCCTTCCTTGCTGTGCGGCTCGCCGGTCCAGCCCGTCACCTTGCAGAAATAGAGCCGCACGTACGCATGCGGGTAGTCGTGCTCGAGCGTATGCCAGCGGTGGCAAGCGGTGACGTCGATCCCGAGCTCCTCGTGCAGTTCGCGCGCGAGCGCGTCCTCGACGCTTTCCCCCGCCTCCAGCTTGCCGCCCGGAAACTCCCAGTAGCCTTCGTACGGCTTGCCCTGCAGGCGCTGCGCGAGCAGGTATCGACCGTCCGGCTGCACCATGATGCCGACCGCAACCTCGGTCACCTTCCGGCCATCGGGCGCGCGCACTGCGCCTTGTGCGAGATCCGCGCTCATGCCTGCTCCTTGCGACCCGACCAGTCGCGCGCGAACTGCCACGCGACGCGTCCCGAGCGCGAACCGCGCTCAAGCGCCCATACGAGCGCGTCGCCGCGCGCCTGCTCGATCTCGGCGTCGCCGCAGCCGAAGTGGCGCAGCCAGTGCGCGACGATGCCGAGGTAGTCGTCCTGCTTGAACGGATAGAAGCTGACCCACAGGCCGAAGCGCTCGGACAGCGAGATCTTCTCCTCGACGACTTCGCCGGGATGGATCTCGCCGTCGGGCAGGTGCTTGTACGTCTCGTTGTCGCTCATGTACTCGGGCAGCAGATGGCGGCGGTTCGACGTCGCGTAGATCAGCACGTTGTCCGACTGCGCGGCGATCGAGCCGTCGAGCGCAACCTTCAGCGCCTTGTAGCCCGACTCGCCGTCCTCGAACGACAGGTCGTCGCAGAACACGATGAAGCGCTCGGGACGCTGCGCGATCAGGTCGACGATGTCGCCGAGATCGTGCAGGTCGTCCTTGTCGACTTCGATCAGGCGCAGCCCGTCGTTCGCATGGGCGTTCAGGCACGCCTTGATCAGCGACGACTTGCCGGTGCCGCGCGCGCCGGTCAGCAGCACGTTGTTCGCCGGCTTCTTCTGCACGAATTGCCGCGTGTTCTGCTCGATCAGCCCTTTCTGGCGATCGATGTTGTGCAGGTCGGCGAGGGTGATCGACGACACCGCGGGCACCGGTTGCAGGTAGCCGCGCCCCTGGCGCTTGCGCCAGCGAAACGCGTGCGCGGCGTTCCAGTCGACCGCCGCCGGCGCGGGCGGCAGCATCGCCTCGAGCCGGCCGAGCAGCGTTTCCGCGCGCGCCAGGAACTGTTCGAGCTTGTCCATGATGTTGCTGCGCTCCCGATCAGGAGCGGTAGTCCGCGTTGATGCTCACGTAATCGTGCGACAGGTCGCACGTCCAGATCGTCGCCTGCGCGTCGCCACGCCCGAGCAGCACGCGGATCGTGATCTCGCTCTGCTTCATCACGCGCTGGCCGTCCTCTTCCTGGTACGCCGGATTGCGGCCGCCCGCCTTCGCCACCAGCACGTCGTCGAGATACAGGTCGATCTTGCCGACGTCGAGATCGGCGACGCCCGCATAGCCGATCGCCGCGAGAATGCGGCCGAGGTTCGGGTCCGATGCGTAGAACGCCGTCTTCACGAGCGGCGAATGGCCGATCGCATAGGCGATCTGACGGCATTCGGCGACGTTCCGGCCGCCTTCGACCTGCACCGTCATGAATTTCGTCGCGCCCTCACCGTCGCGCACGATCAGCTGCGACAGCACCTGCGCCACCTCGGTGACCGCGTCGCGCAGCGCCGCGTAGGCGGGCGAGTCGGTCGACGTGATCGCCGGCAGCGTGCTCTTGCCGGACGCGATCAGGATGAACGAGTCGTTCGTCGACGTGTCGCCGTCGATCGTGATGCAGTTGAACGAGCGGTCCGCGACCTCCTTCACGAGTGCGTCGAGCACCGGCTGCGCAACCGTCGCGTCGAACGCGAGGAAGCCGAGCATCGTCGCCATGTTCGGCTTGATCATGCCCGCGCCCTTGCTGATGCCCGACAGCGTGACCGTGTGACCGTCGATCGTCACTTGGCGCGACGTCGCCTTCGGCAGCGTGTCGGTGGTCATGATCGCTTGCGCGGCGTCGAACCAGTGCGCGGCCTGGCGGTTCGCGAGCGCGGCGGGCAGGCCGGCCTTCAGGCGGTCGATCGGCAGCGGCTCGAGGATCACGCCCGTCGAGAACGGCAGCACCTGGGCCGGCTCGATGCCTGCGAGGCGTGCGAGCTCCGCGCAGGTCTCGCGCGCGTGCGCGAGGCCCGGCTCGCCGGTGCCCGCGTTCGCGTTGCCGGTGTTGACGACGAGCGCGCGAATGCCCGCGCCGCCCGCGCGCACCTTCGCCAGATGTTCGCGGCAGACGATCACGGGTGCGGCGCAGAAGCGGTTCTCGGTGAACACGCCGGCGACCGTCGCGCCGTCGTCGACGGAAATGACCAGCACGTCCTTGCGGTTCGGCTTGCGAATGTTCGCCTCCGCCCAGCCCAGCGTGACGCCGGCGACGGGATGCAGTTGGGCGGGATCGATCGACGGGAAATTGACAGCCATGTGGAACACCTGCCGGAAGGGAAAATGCCGGCGCGCGCCGGCATCGATTGAACGAACCGGCGGCCGCACGCGCGGACCGCCGCAACTCTCACCACAAATCAACGCTGCAAACGACGCGGCGCGCTCATCGCGCGCCGCCTTCGATCACGACAGCTTGCCGTGACAATGCTTGTACTTCTTGCCGCTGCCGCACGGGCACGGATCGTTGCGGCCGACCTTCGGCAGCTCGCCGCCGGGGCCGCTATGGCTCATCGCGCTGCCGACCATCTCCTCGGCGGCCGTCGCGGCGGCCACTGCCGCACCGCCGGCCACCGGTGCGCCCGCCTCGGCGAACTCGGCATGCTGGTACTCGACGTTCTCGAGATGCCCAGTGCGCTCCTCGATCTGCTCGGCCGCTTCCTCGAGCTGTTCCGGCGACTGGATCTGCACGTTCATCACGATCCGCGTGACTTCCTGCTTGATCGCGTCGAGCATCGCGGCGAACAGCTCGAACGCCTCGCGCTTGTATTCCTGCTTCGGGTTCTTCTGCGCGTAGCCGCGCAGGTGGATACCCTGGCGCAGGTGGTCGAGCGCCGCGAGGTGCTCGCGCCACAGGCGGTCGACCGACTGCAGCATCACCGAGCGCTCGAACGCGCTGAACGATTCGCGGCCGACCAGCGCGACCTTCGACTCGTATTGCTCGTCGGCCGCGGTCGTCACCGCCTCGAGAATCTCGTCCGCCGAGATCGACGACGACTCGTTCACCATTTCCTGGATCGCGAGATCGAGCTGCCAGTCGTTGCGCAGTGCTTCCTCGAGCTCGGGGACGTCCCACTGCTCCTCGATGCTGCCGGCCGGTACGAACTGGCGGACGACGTCGCTGATCACGCCGTGACGCATCGCACCGATCGTCTCGGTGATGTCATGCGCTTCGAGCAGTTCGTTGCGCTGCTGGTAGATGACCTTGCGCTGGTCGTTCGACACGTCGTCGTATTCGAGCAGCTGCTTGCGGATGTCGAAGTTGCGCGCCTCGACCTTGCGCTGCGCGGATTCGATCGACCGCGTGACGATGCCGGCCTCGATCGCCTCGCCTTCCGGCATCTTCAGGCGGTCCATGATCGCGCGCACGCGGTCGCCGGCGAAGATGCGCAGCAGCGGATCGTCGAGCGACAGGTAGAAGCGCGACGAGCCCGGATCGCCCTGACGGCCCGCACGGCCGCGCAGCTGGTTGTCGATCCGGCGCGACTCGTGACGCTCGGTGCCGATGATGTGCAGGCCGCCCGCGGCCTTCACCTGCTCGTGCAGCGTTTCCCATTCGTCGTGCAGCTGCTGGATGCGGCGCGCCTTCTCGTCCGCCGGGATCGCCTCGTCGGCCTCGATGAACGCGGCCTGCTTCTCCGCGTTGCCGCCGAGCACGATGTCGGTGCCGCGGCCCGCCATATTGGTCGCGATCGTGATGCGCTGCGGGCGGCCCGCTTCCGCGACGATCGCCGCTTCGCGCGCGTGCTGCTTCGCGTTCAGCACCTCGTGCGGCAGCCCGGCCTGCTTCAGCAGGTGCGACAGCAGCTCGGAGTTCTCGATCGACGTCGTGCCGACCAGCACCGGCTGGCTGCGCTCGAAGCATTCGCGGATGTCGCGGATCACCGCGTCGTAGCGCTCCTTGGCCGTCTTGTAGATCTGATCCTGCTTGTCGATCCGCTTCGGCGGACGGTTGGTCGGGATCACGACCGTCTCGAGACCGTAGATCTCGTTGAATTCGTACGCTTCGGTGTCCGCGGTACCGGTCATGCCCGACAGCTTCGCGTACATGCGGAAATAGTTCTGGAACGTGATCGATGCGAGCGTCTGGTTCTCGCTCTGGATCTTCACGTGCTCCTTCGCCTCGACCGCCTGGTGCAGGCCGTCGGACCAGCGGCGGCCCGCCATCAGGCGGCCCGTGAATTCGTCGACGATGATCACTTCGCCGTTCTGCACGACGTAGTGCTGGTCCTTGTGGAACAGCGTGTGCGCGCGCAGCGCCGCATACACGTGGTGCATCAGCGTGATGTTCTGCGGCGCGTACAGGCTCTCGCCGTCGCCGATCAGGCCCCACTCTCCGAGCAGGCGCTCGGCCTTCTCGTGGCCCGATTCCGTCAGGAACACCTGGCGCCCCTTCTCGTCGAGCGTGTAGTCGCCCGGCTTCTCGACGCCGGTGCCGTCGGCCTTCTCCTCGCCGATCTGGCGCTCGAGCAGCGGCGGCAGCGCGTTCATCCGCACGTACAGCTCGGTGTGATCCTCGGCCTGGCCGGAGATGATCAGCGGCGTGCGCGCTTCGTCGATCAGGATCGAGTCGACTTCGTCGACCACCGCGAAGTTCAGCGCGCGCTGCACGCGCGCGTCGGTCTCGTAGACCATGTTGTCGCGCAGGTAGTCGAAGCCGAACTCGTTGTTCGTGCCGTACGTGATGTCGGACGCGTACGCCTGCTGCTTCTGCTCGTGCTCCATGCCGGACAGGTTGATGCCGACCGACAGCCCGAGGAAGTTGTAGAGGCGCGCCATCCACTCGGCGTCACGCTGCGCGAGGTAGTCGTTGACCGTCACGACGTGCACGCCGCGGCCCGACAGCGCGTTCAGGTACACCGGCAGCGTCGCCACGAGCGTCTTGCCCTCGCCGGTGCGCATTTCGGCGATCTTGCCGTAGTGGAGCACCATCCCGCCGATCAGCTGCACGTCGAAGTGGCGCATCTTCAGCACCCGGCGGCTCGCCTCGCGGCAGACCGCGAACGCCTCCGGCAGCAGCTTGTCGAGCGACTCGCCGGCCGCATGCCGCTGGCGGAATTCGTCCGTCTTGCCGCGCAACTGGTCGTCCGTCAGCTTCTCGATCTGCGTTTCGAGCGCATTGATCGCCGCGACGGTCTTTTGATATTGCTTGACGAGCCGCTGGTTGCGGCTGCCAAAAATTTTCTGGAGAAAACCGGTTGTCATCGGATCGGATCCTGCGTCGCAGCACCGGCGCCCGGCGCGTGTTGCGCGCCCCGACGCCCGAGCCTCGGCGGCTTAGCGTAATAGTGGATTCAAACAGGGAATTTTAGCACGCGGGGGCGCATGCGCCCGTGACTCGGCCGGACGGCAGGCTCGCCATGCAGACGGGCGACACCGCCGCAAATCCGGCCGCGCGCCGGCCGCCGCGGGTACAATCGGCGTCAACCACCGCGCGTTGCCGCCTCCCCGAAGAAAGCCTCGATGAACCGATTTTCCAAGCGTTTCCGCCCGCTCGGCCCATATCGCCCGCAACCCGTGTCCGAGGTGCTCGGCCGCACCGACGCGTTCGCGGCGCTGCGTGCCGGCGTCGAGCAGATCGCGTCGCTGCAGCGCGATCTCGCCGCGCTGCTGCCCGACTATCTCGCCAGCCACGTCGAGCCGGGATTCGTGAAGGATGGTGTCCTGACCCTGTTTGCCGCGCACAACGCGCTGGCCGCGCGGCTGCGGCAGGTCGAGCCGCGGCTGCTCGCGGATCTGCAAAAGCGCGGCTGGCCGGTGAGCACGCTGCGCGTGCGCGTGCGTCCGAAGGACGCGCCGGAGCCGCCGCACGTGAAGCAGGCGCGGATGACGTCCGTCGGCGCCGCAGCATTGCGCGAGCTGGCCGATCACCTCGAGCCGTCGCCGCTGCAGGCGGCGCTCGCCCGGATGGCGGCGCGGCATGGGGCGAAGACGCCGCGCTGACCACGCGCGCCGCTCGACCCGCATCAACGAAAAAAGCGGCCCGTGGGCCGCTTTTTCATCTGCGCACGGAGCGCGCCCGCTCAGGCGAACGCCGTCTGCGCATCGAACCCGAAGCCGCTCGGCGCGGACTGCGGATCGTCGAACGTCACGATCTCGTATGCGTCCTCGTGCGCGAGCAGCTCGCGCAGCAGCGCGTTGTTGAGCCCGTGCCCCGACTTGTACGCGGTGTAGGACGCCAGCAGCGGATGGCCGACCACGTACAGGTCGCCGATCGCGTCGAGCATCTTGTGCTTCACGAATTCGTCGTCGTAGCGCAGCCCGTCGTTGTTCAGGATGCGGTACTCGTCGAGCACGATCGCATTGTCCATGCTGCCGCCGCGCGCCAGGCCGATCTCGCGCAGCATCTCAGCCTCGTGCGCGAAACCGAACGTGCGCGCACGCGCGATGTCGCGCACGTACGACGTATTCGCGAAATCGACCTCGAGTTCCTGGCCCGTCTTGTCGACGGCCGGGTGGCGGAAATCGATCGAGAACTTCAGCTTGAAGCCGAAATACGGATCGAGACGCGCGAACTTGTCGCCGTCGCGGATTTCGACCGTCTTCTTGACCTTGATGAAACGCTTCGGCGCGTTCTGCTCCTCGATGCCGGCGGACTGGATCAGGAACACGAAGGTCGCCGCGCTGCCGTCCATGATCGGGATTTCCTCGGCCGTCACGTCGACGTACAGGTTGTCGATGCCGAGGCCCGCGCACGCGGACATCAGGTGCTCGACCGTCGACACGCGCACGCCATCCTTCTGCAGCACCGACGCGAGCCGCGTGTCGCCGATCGACATCGCCGACGCGGGAATGTCGACGGGCGTGGGCAGGTCGACGCGCGAGAAGACGATGCCCGTGCCCGGCGCAGCGGGACGGAGCGTCAGCTCGATCTTGCGGCCCGAGTGGACACCGATCCCCACGGTCTTGACGATGGATTTGATGGTGCGCTGCTTCAGCATGGTGTTCTTCGTCGTGATTGAAGATTTCAATCAGGCGTTATATTCGATAGATGACATTATAGCGTAATTCCCTATTCAGCGTCGTTTGAAACTGCGTATCAATCTGTTTCCGCTGTTTACCCCTGCCGATACGGGACGGGCCGATGCCCGGAACGGAGGCGTTCCCGGTCATCGGCCCGTGTTACAACCGCCCTGCGGCCGATACGCAATGTTGCCTGCAGGCAACGGCGCATCGCGCAATCAGGACTTCAACGTCGCCAGCACACTCGCCGCATCGCTCACTTCGAACTTGCCCGGCGCTTCGACGGCCAGCGTCTTGACCACACCGTCGTCGACCACCATCGCGTAGCGCAGGGAGCGAATCCCCATGCCGCGCGCGGACAAATCCTGCGTCAGCCCCAGCGCATGAGTGAAAGCCGCGCTGCCGTCCGCCATCATGCGCACCTTGCCCGCGGTGTGCAGATCACGTCCCCAAGCGCCCATCACGAATGCGTCGTTGACGGACACGCACCAGATCTCGTCGATGCCCGCCGCGCGCAACTGCTCGGCGTGCTCGACATAGCCCGGCACATGCTGCGCCGAGCAGGTCGGCGTGAAAGCGCCGGGCAATCCGAAGATCACCACCCGCTTGCCCGCCGTCTGCTCGCGCACGCTGCGGGCGTTCGGCCCCAGCGTACACCCGTCCCGCGCGTCGTCGATGAACTCGAACAGTTGCGCGTCGGGCAGCGCGTCGCCCACTTGAATCATGCCTGGTCCCTCATAGCGATACGGTTTTTCGCGTGACACGGACAGCACGGCCCATCCCGCCTCGCCGAAGCGAAGAGGGCACGTCTCCCGGCCCGGCGTCGCATTCGACGCGGCCTGTCGCGGTCCGTAGCATCCGTCACGCCGGCTTCACCGCGGCGGCACCGCCGCGGCTTCGCCCGTGTGCCTCAGTCAGCCTGCTTGCGCAGGAAAGCCGGGATGTCGTACGTATCGACTCCCTTCTCCTGCAGCGCCTGCACGTGCGATGCCGCGGTTTCGCGCGAATTGCGCCACACGGCCGGCGTGTCGAGCGCGCCGTAGTCGGCCGTGCTGACATGATGCGCCGGGGCGTAGCTGTTGTGCGACACCGCGTTGACCGGCTGGTTGTCCGTGCCGGTGCGCAACAGCGTCATCGGCGCCGACTGCTGCTTCTTCGCCGCGCGGCCGAGGCCCGTCGCGACGACCGTCACGCGCAGCGCATCGCCCATCGCGTCGTCGTACACCGCACCGAAGATCACCGTCGCATCTTCCGCCGCGTAGCTCTTGATCGTGTTCATCACTTCGCGCGTTTCCGACAGGCGCAGCGAACGGCTCGACGTGATGTTGACCAGCACGCCGCGCGCGCCCGACAGGTCGACGCCTTCCAGCAGCGGGCTCGCCACGGCCTGTTCCGCCGCGAGGCGCGCGCGATCGACGCCGGCGACCGTCGCCGTGCCCATCATCGCCTTGCCCTGCTCGCCCATCACCGTCTTCACGTCTTCGAAGTCGACGTTCACCAGGCCATCGACGTTGATGATTTCCGCGATGCCTGCAACCGCGTTGTTCAACACGTCGTCCGCGCACTGGAAGCACTTGTCCATCTCGGCGTCGTCGCCCATCACGTCGAACAGCTTGTCGTTCAGCACGACGATCAGTGAGTCGACGTGATCCTCCAGCTGCTGCGAGCCCGCTTCCGCGACGCGCATCCGCTTGCCGCCTTCGAACTCGAACGGCTTGCTGACGACGCCGACCGTCAGGATGCCCATCTCCTTCGCGATCTGCGCGACGACCGGCGCCGCGCCCGTGCCGGTGCCGCCGCCCATGCCGGCGGTGATGAACACCATGTGCGCGCCGCGCAGGCCGTCGGCGATGCGCTCACGCGCCTCTTCGGCTGCCGCACGGCCCATTTCCGGCTTCGCGCCGGCGCCGAGGCCGGTGTTGCCAAGCTGGATCACGGACGGCGCGCGCGAACGCGACAGCGCCTGCGCGTCGGTGTTCATCACGATGAAGTCGACGCCCTGCACACCGCGGTTGATCATGTGCTGCACGGCATTGCCGCCAGCGCCGCCAACGCCCACCACCTTGATGATGGTGCCGTTGGTTTCGGTTTCCAGCATTTCAAAATCCATTGTTGCCTCCGTCAAGAAAGTTACTGCTGCTCGGCCGTTATTCGGCAGGAGATCGGGCAACCCCCTGTCGCGCGCCGGCCGCCGGCACCGGCGCGAATTTCGATTCGGTTCGTCAGAAGTTGCTCAGGAACCATTCCTTCATCCGCGAGAAGATCTGCCCCGCGTTGCCGGACTGCACCGCGACCTTGCGGCCGCGCATGCGCTGAGCGCTGCCTTCCACGAGGAGGCCCATCGCCGTCGAATAGCGCGGATTGCGCACGACGTCGGCCAGGCCGCCCGCGTATTCCGGCGCGCCGATGCGCACCGGTTTCAGGAAAATGTCTTCGCCGAGTTCGACCATCCCCGGCATCATCGCCGCGCCGCCGGTAATGACCACGCCGGAGCTCAGCAGTTCTTCGTAACCCGACTCGCGCACGACCTGCTGCACGAGCGAGAACAGCTCCTCGACGCGCGGCTCGATCACCGCGGCGAGCGCCTGGCGCGACAGCGTGCGCGGGCCGCGTTCGCCGAGGCCCGGCACTTCGACCATCTCGTCCGGATCGGCGAGCGCCTGCTTCGCGATCCCGTAGCTGACCTTGATGTCTTCCGCGTCCGGCGTCGGCGTGCGCAGCGCCATCGCGATGTCGCTCGTGATCTGGTCGCCGGCGATCGGAATCACCGCGGTGTGGCGGATCGCGCCTTCCGCGAAGATCGCGATGTCGGTCGTGCCGCCGCCGACATCGACGAGCACCACGCCGAGATCCTTCTCGTCCTCGGTCAGCACCGCGAGCGACGACGCGAGCGGCTGCAGGATCAGGTCGTTCACTTCCAGCCCACAGCGGCGCACGCACTTGACGATGTTCTGCGCGGCGCTCACCGCGCCCGTCACGATGTGCACCTTCACCTCGAGGCGGATGCCGCTCATGCCGATCGGCTCGCGCACGTCTTCCTGCCCGTCGATGATGAATTCCTGCGTGAGGATGTGCAGCACCTGCTGGTCGGTCGGGATGTTGATCGCCTTCGCGGTCTCGATCACGCGCGCGACGTCCGTCTGCGTGACTTCCTTGTCCTTGATCGCGACCATCCCGCTCGAATTGAAGCTGCGGATGTGGCTGCCGGCGATCCCCGTGAACACGTTGGTGATCTTGCAGTCGGCCATCAGCTCCGCTTCCTCGAGCGCGCGCTGAATCGACTGCACGGTGGCCTCGATGTTCACCACCACGCCCTTCTTCAGACCTTTCGATTCGCTCTGGCCGAGACCGATCACCTCGTAGTGACCTTCGCCCTTCAGCTCCGCGACGACGGCCACCACCTTCGACGTACCGATGTCGAGGGAAACCAGCAGATCCTTGTAGTCTTTGCTCATAGAGTGCTCTTGCGTGTGATCTCTCGTTACTTCTTGCGCTTGTCGGTATCGGTCAGGAACCGCATGCCCGCCGCGCGAATCGCGAATCCGTTCGGATAGCGCAGGTCCGCGTACTCGATGTCGTTGCCCCAGCGTTGCGTGACGGCCGGCCACGCGGCGACGAGACGCTGGCTCCGGTCGTGCAGGGTGTCGCCGTTGCGCTCCTTGCCCAGCTCCACCTGCATCCCGTTCGACAGCTTCACCGTCCACGCGTAGCGCGCCGACAGCGTGACTTCTTCCGGCGTCGCGTTGAGCGGCGCGAACCACTTCGCGAAGTCGTGATACCGCACGACGACTTCCTTCGCGCTGCCTTCCGGCCCGTCGAACGCGGGCAGCGCCTCGTCGAGTTCGCCCTGGTTCGCGGTGAACAGCTCGCCGTCGACGCTCACCAGCTGGTCGCTGCCCCAGGTCCCGAGCGGTTTGTACTCCTCGAGCGTGACAGCCAGCGCATTCGGCCACACCCGGCGCACGCTCGCGTGGCGCACCCACGGCATCTGCTCGAACGCGACCCGCGCCGTATCGAGATCGACGGTGAAGAAATTGCCCTTCAGCCGCCCGACCACGCCCGCGCGCACGATGGGCGCGTTGATGTGGTCGGTGTCGCCGTCGATCTGGATCGCGCGCAGCGCGAACGCCGGACGCTGGATCAGCCAGTAGCAGCCGGCCGCCGCCAACACGAGCAGCAGCAGCGCGTACAGCGCGCTGGCGGCAAGGTTGAGTTGGCGAACGTTGTTCCACATGACGTCTTTCCGTTCCTGCTTCAGTCGTTGAGCGTAAGCGACAGCACCTTCACCACCAGCTCCGAATAGCCGATGCCGACCGCGCGCGCCGCCTTCGGCGGCAGCGAGTGGTCGGTCATGCCCGGCGCGGTGTTCACTTCCAGGAAGTACGCGTTGCCGTCGGCGTCGAGCATGAAGTCCGCGCGGCCCCAGTCGGTGCAGCCCAGCACGTCGAACGCGCGGCGCGCGACGCGCTTCAGCTCCGCTTCCTTGTCGGTGGGCAGCCCGCACGGAATCAGGTATTGCGTGTCGTCGGCGATGTACTTCGCGTGATAGTCGTAGAACTCGCCGGCCGGCACGATCTTGATCACCGGCAGGTCGAGATCGCCGGCGATGCACGCGGTGTATTCGCCGCCGCCCTCGATGCTCTTCTCGACGATCACGATCGGGTCGTGCTTCGCGGCCTCGTCGAGCGCAGCCGGCAACGCGTCGGCCGTCTTCACCTTCAGCACCGCGACGCTCGAGCCTTCGCTCGCCGGCTTCACGAACAGCGGCAGGCCGAGCTTCGCGACGATCTCCGTCGCGCGCGCCGCGAGGTCGTCGCCGCGCAGCACCGTCTCGAACGGCGGCGTCGGCACGCCCGTCTGCTGCCACACCAGCTTCGTGCGGAACTTGTCGAGGCCGAGCGCCGAGCCGAGCACGCCGCTGCCCGTGTAGCGGATCCCGTAGAAGTCGAGCGCGCCCTGGATCTGGCCGTTCTCGCCATAGCCGCCGTGCAGCGCGTTGAACGCACGCACGAACCCTTCGTCCTTCAGCGCCGCCAGCGGGCGCTCGGCCGGGTCGAACGGATGCGCGTCGATGCCCGCGTCGCGCAGGCCCTGCAGCACAAGCCGGCCCGAGTTGAGCGACACCTCGCGCTCCGCGGACACGCCGCCGAGCAACACCGCCACCTTGCCGAAACGTTTCGGATCAATCCCGCTCATGTCATGCCTTCTGTTGAGTGTGTTGCACGAGCTTCGCCGGCACGCCGCCGATCGAGCCCGCGCCCATCGTGATCACCACGTCGCCGTTCTGCGCGACCTTCGTCAATGCGCCCGGCACGTCGTCGACCGTCGCAACGAACACCGGTTCCACGTTCCCCGCCGCGCGCAGCGCGCGCGACAGTGCGTCGCCGTTGGCGGTCGTGATCGCTGCCTCGCCGGCCGCGTAGACTTCCGTCAGTACCAGCGCATCGACCGTCGACAGCACGTTGACGAAATCGTCGAAGCAGTCGCGCGTGCGCGTATAGCGGTGCGGCTGGAACGCGAGCACCAGGCGGCGGCCCGGGAACGCGCCGCGCGCGGCCGCGATCGTCGCCGCCATTTCGACCGGGTGATGGCCGTAGTCGTCGACCAGCGTGTAGCTGCCGCCGTCCGTCGTCGGCACCTCGCCGTAGCGCTGGAATCGCCGGCCGACGCCGTTGAATTCCGCGAGCGCCTGCTGGATCGCGTCGTCCGACACGCCGAGATCCGTCGCGATCGCGATCGCCGCGAGCGCGTTCTGCACGTTGTGCAGGCCCGGCAGGTTCAGCACGACCGGCAGCGGCTCGCGCCCTTCGCGGATCACCGTGAAGTGCATCCTGCCGTCGCGCGCGTCGATGTCTTCCGCGCGCACCTGCGCGTCCGGCGACAGCCCGTAGCGCACCACCGGCTTCGAGATGAACGGGATGATCTGGCGCACGTTCGGGTCGTCGACGCACACGACCGCGCTGCCGTAGAACGGCAGGCGCTGCGTGAATTCGATGAACGCCTGCTTGAGCCGCGCGAAATCGTGGCCGTAGGTGTCCATGTGGTCGGCATCGATGTTCGTGATGACTTCGATGACCGGGTACAGGTTCAGGAACGACGCGTCCGACTCGTCGGCCTCGGCGACGATGAAGTCGCCCGTGCCGAGCCGCGCGTTCGCGCCGGCGCTGATCAGGCGTCCGCCGATCACGAAGGTCGGATCGAGGCCGCCTGCCGCGAGCACGCTCGCGACGAGGCTCGTCGTCGTAGTCTTGCCGTGCGTGCCCGCGATCGCGATGCCCTGCTTCAGGCGCATCAGCTCGGCGAGCATCACCGCGCGCTGCACGATCGGCACGCGCTTGTGGCGCGCGGCCAGCACTTCCGGGTTGTCCGAGCGCACGGCGGTCGACACGACGACCGCGTTCGCGCCCTCGATGTTCGCCGCGTCGTGGCCGATCGCGATCCGCGCGCCGAGCGCCTCGAGACGGTCGGTCACCGCGTTGCGCGACAGGTCCGAGCCGCTGACCTGGTAGCCGAGATTGACGAGCACTTCCGCGATGCCGCTCATGCCGGCGCCGCCGATCCCGACGAAATGAATGTGTTTGACGATGTGTTTCATGTCAGCCTCCGCCGGGCCGCCCCAAGGAGGCTGACCGCCCCCTCGGGGGGCAGCGAACGAAGTGAGCGTGGGGGTTGTTTCATTTATGTCCTTCCAGGTTCGCGCCGGCCACCGTCGCGCAAACCCGCGCGACTTCATCGGTGGCATCCGGCTTCGCCAGCGAGCGCGAACGCTCCGCCATGTCCGCGAGCGACGCCCGCGACTGGCTGCGCAGCCAGTCGGCGAGCAGGTCGGCCGACAGGTCGCGTTGTTGCACCAGCACCGCTGCGCCCGCCTCGGCGAGGAACGCGGCATTGGTCGTCTGGTGATCGTCGACGGCATACGGGAACGGCACGAACAGCGCCGCCACCCCGACCGCCGCGATCTCCGATACCGTCATCGCGCCCGACCGGCAGATCACCAGATCCGCAGCCGCGTACGCGGCCGCCATGTCGTCGATGAACGGCACGAGCTGCACGTCGCTGCCGCACACGAGGCCGGCGGCCTCGTAGTTCGCTTTCAGCGCGTCGATGTGCTTCGCGCCCGCCTGATGCACGATGCGCGGACGCTCGCCCGGCGCCAGCATCGCCAGCGCGCGCGGCACCACTTCGTTCAGCGCGGCGGCGCCGAGGCTGCCGCCGACGACCAGCACGTTCAGCGGGCCGCTGCGCGCCGCATAGCGTGCTTTGGGCGGTTCCGTGCGCGCAAGTTCCACGCGGATCGGGTTGCCGGTCCATTCGGCGTGCGGCAGCGCGTCCGGAAACGCGACGAGCACGCGTTTCGCAAGCTTCGCGAGCACCTTGTTCGCGAGGCCGGCGATCGAATTCTGTTCGTGCAGCACGAGCGGGCGGCCGGACAGCGCGGTCATCACGCCCGCCGGGAACGTGATGTAGCCGCCCATCCCGAGCACGACGTCGGGCTTGACCCGGCGCAGCGCGCCGAGGCTCTGCCAGCACGCGCGCAGCAGGTTGAACGGCAGCGACAGCTTGGTCTTCAGACCCTTGCCGCGCACGCCGCCGAACCGCACGTATTCCATCGGGATGCCGTGCTTCGGCACGAGCGTCGCCTCCATCCCGGCCGGATTGCCGAGCCACACGACGCGCCAGCCCGCCGCTTCCATCCGGTGCGCGACCGCGAGCCCCGGGAACACGTGGCCCCCGGTGCCGCCTGCCATCACCATCAGCGTGCGATGCGTCGCGCTCATACCTTCCCTCCGCGCATCAGCAAGAATGAACGAACATTTTGGCTACGGCCGCTTCGCTTAACTTCGCACGCTTCGCGCACGAAGTTAGCCTTCGCCGAAATCGCGTACTGACGCGGGGAGGTCATACCTTCCCTCCCCGCATCAGTACGCGATTTTCATAGTCGACCCGCAGCAGCACCGCGAGCGCGACGCAGTTGAGCAGGATGCCCGAACCGCCGTAGCTCACGAGCGGCAACGTCAGACCCTTGGTCGGCAGCAGGCCGAGGTTCACGCCCATGTTGATGAACGCCTGCGCGCCGAACCAGATGCCGATGCCCTTCGCGGTCAGCCCCGCGAACGTGCGGTCGAGCGCGAGCGCCTGGCGGCCGATCTCGAACGCACGGCGCACGATCCAGTAGAACAGCAGGATCACGACCATCACGCCGACGAAGCCGAGCTCCTCGCCGATCACCGCGAGGATGAAGTCGGTATGCGCCTCGGGCAGGTAGTTCAGCTTCTCGACGCTGCCGCCGAGGCCGACGCCGAACCATTCGCCGCGGCCGAACGCAATCAGCGAGTGCGTGAGCTGGTACGCCTTGCCCTGCGCGTAGCGCTCGTCCCACGGGTCGAGATACGCGAAGATCCGCTCGCGCCGCCACGGCGACAGCCAGACGAGCATCGTGAAAGTGCCGACCGCCGTCGCGACGAGGCCGCCGAACAGCTTGCCGTTCACGCCACCGAGGAACAGCACGCCCATCGCGATCGCGGCGACCACCATGAACGCGCCCATGTCCGGCTCGAGCAGCAGCAGCGCGCCGACCAAGCCGACCGCGAACGCCATCGGCAGGAAGCCCTTCGCGAAGCTCTGCATGTATTCCTGCTTGCGCACCGTGTAGTTCGCGGCGTAGATCGTCACCGCGAGCTTCATGATTTCCGACGGCTGCATGTTCGTGATGCCGAGCGGAATCCAGCGGCGCGCGCCGTTCACACCCTTGCCGACGTGCGGGATCAGCACGATCACGAGGCCGACGAGCGCGATCAGGAAGAGATGCGGCGCGTACTTGTCCCACGTCGACACCGGCACGCGGAACGCGATCACCGCCGCGATGAACGCGACGACGAGCGACACGCAGTGGCGCAGCAGGAACGCGTAATCGTGATACGACGCGTATTTCGGCGAATCCGGCATCGCGATCGACGCCGAATACACCATCACGACGCCGAGCCCGAGCAGCGCGACCGCGACCCACAGCAGCGAGTAGTCGAAATCGAGCATCCGCGAACGGCTCGGCCGCACGCCGTTGACGACGCTCGCGAGGCCGCCCGTCGCGGCCCGCGTGGCCGACGCGACGCGGCCGCCGGCCGCATTGCCGCCGGCATCGCGCCGCTCGTTGAAACGGGAGACGAGGCGATCGGACCAGCTCATGGCGTCGCTCCTTGATCGAGGGCGAGATCTTCCACCGCGCGGCGGAACACATCCGCGCGATGGGCGTAGCTCTTGAACATGTCGAAGCTGGCGCACGCGGGTGACAGCAGCACGGCGTCGCCCGGCTCCGCGAGCGCGCTCGCCGCGCGCACCGCCTCCTCGAGCGTCGCGTGATCGACGAGCGGCACGCCGGTTTCGGCCAGCACGTCGCGGATCGCCGGCGCGTCGCGGCCGATCAGCATCACCGCGCGGCACCAGCGCGCGACAGGCGCCGCGAGCGGCGAGAAATCCTGGCCCTTGCCGTCGCCGCCGGCGATCAGCACGATCCGCTGCGCGAGCCCGTCGAGCGCGGCAACCGTCGCGCCGACGTTCGTGCCCTTGCTGTCGTCGACGTAATCGACGTCGTCGAGCGTCGTGACCAGCTCGACGCGATGCGTCTCGCCGCGGTATTCGCGCAGCCCGTGCAGCAGCGGCGCGGCCGGCAGGTCGATCGCGCGCGCAAGCGCGAACGCGGCAAGCGCGTTCGCCGCGTTGTGCAGGCCGCGGATGCGCAGCGCGTCGGCCGGCATCAGGCGCTTCTGCGCGATATCCGGCGTATGGACGGCGTCGCGCTTGCGGCGGCGGCCCGTCGCCGGCTCGTCGGTCGCGTCACGATCGATCGCCTCGACGAGCCACACGATCCCGTTGTCGCGCGACAGGCCGTAATCGCCTTCATGCACCGGCTCGTTCAGGCCGAACGTGACCGTGCGCGGCGCATCGGCCGCGCCCGCGGCCGGCGCGAACTTCATCACGGCCGCATCGTCGCGGTTCAGCACGCGCGTCGTCGTCGCGCCGAAGATCCGGCCCTTTGCGGCCGCGTACGCGTCGAAGCTGCCGTGCCAGTCGAGGTGGTCCTGCGTGATGTTGAGGATTGCAGCCGCGTCCGGCGCGAACGTGCGCGCGGTCTCAAGCTGGAAGCTCGACAGCTCCAGCACCCAGACGTCCGGCAGCGCGGTGGCGTCGATCGCGTCGGCAAGCCGGTCGAGCATCGCCGGGCTGATGTTGCCCGCAATGCCGACCTTCTTGCCCGCCCGTTCGCACAACAGGCCGGTCAGGCTGGTCGTCGTGGTCTTGCCGTTGGTGCCCGTAATCGCCAGCACCTTCGGCTGATAACCGCTCGCACCGAGCGCGCGCAGCGCCTGCGCGAAGAATTCCAGTTCGCCCCACACCGCGACGCCGCGCTCGTTCGCCGCCGCGATCAGCGCCGCGAGCGCCGGCTCGAGCGGCGACAGGCCGGGGCTCAGCCCGACGATCTCGACGCCGCCGTCGAGCAGCGCCGGCGTGAACGGCCCGCCGACGAATTCCGCGTCGATGCCTTCTGCCTGCAGCGCGGCAAGGTTCGGCGGCGCGTCGCGGGTATCGGCAATGCGCAGGCGGCACCCGTGCCTCGCGCACCACCGCGCGATCGCGAGACCCGATTCCCCGAGCCCCAGCACGAGCACCATCGGCCGCTGCCGATCTCCAAACATCTCGCCAGACATCCTTGTTACCTTTCCTTTACCGCAGCTTGAGGGTGGTCAGACCGAACAGGCACAGCATCAGCGTGATGATCCAGAAACGCACCACCACCTGCGTTTCCTTCCAGCCGGACAATTCGAAATGGTGATGCAGCGGCGCCATCTTGAGCAGACGCCGCCCTTCGCCGTAGCGCTTCTTCGTGTACTTGAACCACGAAACCTGCAGCATCACCGACAACGTTTCCGCGACGAAGATGCCGCCCATGATGAACAGCACGATTTCCTGGCGCACGATCACCGCGACCGTGCCGAGCGCGCCGCCGAGCGCCAGCGCGCCGACGTCGCCCATGAACACCTGCGCGGGGTGCGTGTTGTACCAGAGGAACGCGAGCCCCGCCCCGCCCATCGCGGAACAGAAGATCAGCAGTTCGCCCGCGCCCGGGATGTGCGGGAACAGCAGGTATTTCGAATAGACCGCGCTGCCCATCACGTACGCGAACACGCCGAGCGACGCACCAACCAGCACGACCGGCATGATCACGAGGCCGTCGAGGCCGTCGGTCAGGTTCACCGCGTTGCTCGCGCCGACGATCACGAAATAGGTCAGCACGATGAAGCCCCAGACGCCGAGCGGATAGCTGATCGATTTCAGGAACGGCAGCATCAGGTCGGCGCGTGCGGGCAGCCCCATCGACAGGCCGCTCCTCACCCACGCCATGAACAGGTCGAACACGCGCACGTTGCTCGCCTCGGACACGCTGAATGCGAGGTAGACGGCCGCGAACAGGCCGATCACCGACTGCCAGAAGTACTTCTCGCGCGACGACATCCCGCGCGGGTCCTTGTGGACGACCTTGCGGTAGTCGTCGACCCAGCCGATCACGCCGAACCCGAACGTGACGAGCATCACGATCCAGATGAAGCGGTTCGTCAGGTCGCCCCACAGCAGCGTCGCGACCGCGATGCCGATCAGGATCAGCACGCCGCCCATCGTCGGCGTGCCGGACTTGACGAGGTGCGTCTGCGGGCCGTCCTTGCGCACGGCCTGCCCCACCTTCATTTGGGTCAGCTTGCGGATCACCCACGGTCCGCACACGAGCCCGATCCCGAGCGCGGTGATGGTGGCCATCACCGCACGGAACGTCAGGTACGTGAACAAGCGCAAAAAGCTTGCGTCGCCCTGCAGCCATTGCGCCAGCGCCAGCAGCATGCTTCCTTCCTTCTACTCAATGTGCGGCGGGCGCCGTGCCCGCCGCGGGTTGGTTCGTCAGCGCGTCGACCACGCGCTCCATCTTCATGTACCGCGAGCCCTTCACGAGCACCGTCGCCTGCGCGCCGTAGCCCGCCGCCAACAGCGCGTCGACCAGCGCGCCGACGTCGCCGAAATGGCGGGCCGTGTCGCCGTAGGACGCGCAGGCGTCGCGCGACGCGTCGCCGAGCGCGAACAGCGCGTCGATGCCGCGCTCGCGCGCGTACGCGCCGATCTCGCGATGGAATGCCGGGCCTTCGTCGCCGACTTCGCCCATGTCGCCGATCACCAGCACGCGCGGCGCAGGCTGCGCGGCGAGCACGTCGATCGCCGCGCGCATCGAATCGGGGTTCGCGTTGTACGTGTCGTCGACGACCGTCGCGCCCGCGAGGCTGCCTGCGATCGCCTGCCGGACCTGCAGGCGGCCCTTGACCGGCTCGAACGCCTCGAGGCCCTGCCGGATCGCCGTGAGCGCGACGCCCGCCGCCAGCGCGGCGGCCGTTGCCGCGAGCGCGTTGCGCGCGTTGTGTTCGCCGAGCGCGCGCAGCCGCACCGAGATCGATCCGGCCGGCGTGTCGATCGCGAGCGCGCCGCCGTCGACGCGGCCCGTCACTTGCGCGTCGGTGTGCCGCTCGCCGTCGTTGAGCGCGAAGTCGACGATCCGATTGCCGGTCGCCGCGACGCGCCAGATGCCCGCGTACGCGTCGTCGGCCGGGAACACCGCGACGCCGTCCGGCGCGAGCGCGTGGATCACGGCCGCATGTTCGAGCGCGACGGCCTCGACCGTCGCCATGAATTCCTGGTGCTCGCGCTGCGCGTTGTTGACGAGCGCGACCGTCGGCGCCGTGAGGCGCGCGAGGATCTCCGTCTCGCCCGGATGGTTCATCCCAAGTTCGATCACCGCGAGCCGGTGTGCGGCGCAAAGGCGCAGCAGCGTCAGCGGCAGCCCGATGTCGTTGTTCAGGTTGCCGGCCGTCGCGAGCCGCGCCTCCGCGCCGACCGCCGCGGCAAAGATCGACGCGATCATTTCCTTGACGGTCGTCTTGCCGTTGCTGCCCGTCACCGCGACGACCGGCAACGCGAATCGTTTGCGCCAGCCGTGCGCCAGCGCGCCGAGCGCGGTGCGCGTATCGGCGGCCACGATCGACGGCAGCGTCGAGCCGGCCGGAACCTGCGAGACGAGCGCCGCAGCCGCGCCGCGCGCCGCCACGTCGCCGAGGAAATCGTGCGCGTCGAAGCGCTCCCCCTTCAGCGCGACGAACAGGTCGCCCGGGCCCGCCGTGCGGCTGTCCGTCGACACGCGCTCGAACGTGACGCTCGCGTCGCCGTGGACGGTCGCGCCCTGAATCAGGCGAGCGGCTTCACCGAGGCTGAGCATCGTCATTCGACGCCTCCCTTGCCGTGCGTCGCGCGCGCCGCGAGCGCGAGCCGCGCGTGGTCCTGGTCGGAGAACGCGCGCTTCTTGCCCATGATCTCCTGCGTCGCCTCGTGCCCCTTGCCGGCCAGCACGACGACGTCCTCGCGCGCCGCGCCGCGCACCGCCTGCAGGATCGCGCTCGCGCGGTCCTCGATCCGGCGCGCTTTGTCCGGCGCGGTCATCCCGGCGACGATCTGGTCGATGATGCGTTGCGGGTCCTCGCTGCGCGGGTTGTCGCTCGTCACGACGACCTCGTCGGCCAGCCGCTCGGCGATCGCACCCATCAGCGGCCGCTTGGTCGCGTCGCGGTCGCCGCCGCAGCCGAACATGCAGGCGAGCGCGCCGCCGCGCGCGACGGCGATCGGGCGCAGCGCGTCGAGCGTCTTCTCGAGCGCGTCAGGCGTGTGCGCATAGTCGATCACGACGAGCGGCTCGTCGTTCTGCAGCCGGCCGCCGAGGCGCTGCATCCGGCCGTTGACCGACTCGAGCCGCGCGATCTCGGCCAGCGCCGCGTCGAACGGGACGTCGGCCGCGAGCAGCGTGCCGAGCACCGCGAGCAGGTTGCTGACGTTGAACGTGCCGAGCGTGCCGACCTCGACGTCCGCGTCGCCCCACGACGAACGCAGGCGGAACGCGGTGCCGATTGCAGTCGCGCGCACGTCGTGCGCGGTCAGCTCGCGATCCGCTTGCGCCGCCGACGCATCGCCGATCCCGTATGCGATCGTGCGCACGCGGCCGGACAGGCTCGCGAGCAGACGGCGGCCGGCCGCGTCGTCTCGATTGACGATCGCGGCACGCAGGCCGCGCCACGCGAACAGCTTCGCCTTCGCCGCTTCGTACGCGTCGAACGTGCGGTGATAGTCGAGGTGATCCTGCGTGAGATTCGTAAA
Organism: Burkholderia ubonensis subsp. mesacidophila; assembly: GCF_002097715.1. Classification (NCBI taxonomy): domain Bacteria; kingdom Pseudomonadati; phylum Pseudomonadota; class Betaproteobacteria; order Burkholderiales; family Burkholderiaceae; genus Burkholderia; species Burkholderia ubonensis. The sequence continues at coordinate 586,290 of NZ_CP020737.1, read as the reverse complement.
CACGGCGACGTCGAACGCGGTGCCGTTCACGCGGCCCTGATGCAGCGCGTGCGACGACACTTCCATCGCCACGGCCTTCGCGCCCGCGTCGCGCAACTGCGCGAGGCTGCGCTGCAGTTGCGGCGCATCGGGTGTCGTGAAACCGGTCGGCACCAGATGGCCCGGCATCCCGCTGCCGAGCGTGCCGATCAACGCGCACGGCCGATGCAGTGCCGTCAGCGCGGCGGCGATCCACTGCGTGCACGACGTCTTGCCGTTCGTGCCGGTCACGCCGACGGCGAACAGGCTGTCGCTCGGATCGCCGTACCAGCCGCTGGCGATGTCGCCGGCGAGTTCGTTCAGCGCCGGCACGGCGAGCGCGACCGGCGCGGCAGGTGCGACAGCTAGGCCGTCCGGCTGATACAGCACGGCGGCGGCGCCGCGTGCGACCGCGTCGGCAATGAACGCGCGGTTGTCGGCCCCGTCGACCGCATACGCGAGAAACACGCCGCCTGCGTTGAGGCTGCGCGTATCCGCATGCAGTTGCGCCGCGGGGGCCACATGCTGACGCAGCCACGCGAGCGCGGCTGCGATCTGCTGGTGCGCCGGATGGGAACTGCGAGCGGCGCTCATCGAATGACTCCAGGGGAATTGCGTGTCGTGCTGGACACGATCATATGCTTCGCGCCCGCACCCGCGGCCAGCTTTTGCGGCCCGGTCGCGGGAGGCGTATCGTCAGACACGACGAGCTGCTTGACCGGCATGTTCGGCGGCACGTTCAGCGCGCGCAGCGCGTCGCCCGCGATCGCCGAGAACACCGGCCCGGACACCTGTCCGCCGAAGTGGCTGCCCGCCGTCGGCTCGTCGACCGACACCGCGACGACGATGCGCGGATTCGGCATCGGCGCCATCCCGACGAACGACGCCCGGTACTTGCGGGTATAGCCGTGCCCTTCGTGCTTGTACGCGGTACCGCTCTTGCCGCCGACGCGGTAGCCCGGCACGGCGGCGTCCGGCGACGTGCCGCCCGGCGCCACGACCGTTTCAAGCATCGCCCGTACGGCGCGCGCGGTCGACGGCGCGAAGATCTGCGGGCCCGTAACCGGCTGCGCGGCGTCGGTCTTGAAAATCGTCACCGGCATCAGCTCGCCGTCGTGGGCGATCGCCGTGTACGCGCGCGCGAGCTGGAACAGCGACACCGACAGGCCGTAGCCGTACGACATCGTCGCCTGCTCGATCCGGCGCCAGCTCTTCCACGGCCGCAGACGGCCCGCCGCCGCCCCCGGGAAGCCGACCTTCGGCGGCTGGCCAAGGCCGACACTCGTATACATATTCCACATTTCCTCGGGCTTCATCGTCATCGCGATCTTCGTCGCGCCGATGTTGCTCGATTTCTGGATCACGCCCCCGACCGTCAGCGTACCGAAGCCCGAGTCGTCGGTAATCGGCGCGCCGTCCAGCACGAAACGGCCGTTGCCGGTCTCGACGAGCGTGTTCGGCGTCACGCGATGCAGGTCGAGCGCGAGCGACACCGTAAACGGCTTCATGATCGAGCCCGGCTCGAACACGTCGGTCAGAATCCGGTTGCGCAACTGTTCGCCCGTCAGGTGCGAACGGTCGTTCGGGTTGTACGTCGGATAGTTGACGAGCGCGAGCACCTCGCCGGTGCGCACGTCGACCACCATCGCCGCGCCCGCCTTCGCCTTGAACTTGTCGACCGCGGACTTCAGGTTCGCGTACGCGATGTACTGGATCTTGCTGTCGATCGACAGGTCGACGTCCGTCCCGTTGTGCGGCGGCAGCTGCTCGGCGACGTCCTCGACGATGTGCCCCAGCCGATCCTTGATCACACGGCGCACGCCCGACGTGCCGGACAGCATCTTCTGGTCGCCGAGCTCGACGCCTTCCTGGCCCTCGTCCTCGACGTTGGTGAAGCCGATCAGGTGCGCGGTGATCTCGCCTTCCGGATAGAAGCGTTTGTATTCGTTGCGCTGGTACACGCCGGCGATGTCGAGCGCCGCAACCTTGTCGGCGATGTCGATCGGCACCTGGCGCTTCACGTACACGAAACCCTTGTCCTCCGACAGCTTCGCGCGCAGCTCCTTCTGCGTCATGCCGAGCAGCTTGCCGAGCTGGTCGAGCTTGTCCGCGCCGAGATCGTCCGGCACAGCGTCGGGAATCGCCCAGATCGCGCGCACGGGCAGGCTCGTCGCGAGCACGAGCCCGTTGCGGTCGAGAATCTTGCCGCGCGTCGCCGGCAGCTCGATCGTGCGCTGGTAGCGGCTTTCGCCCTGCTTCTGATAGAACGCGTTGCCCGGCCCCTGGATCCAGAACGCGCGCGCCGCGAGCGCGACGAACGCCATGAACAGCAGGAACACGACGAGCTTCGAGCGCCACATCGGCAAGTGCACCGACAACACGGGGCTCGACGCGAACTTCACGTTCTGGCGCTTCTGCGCAGGCTTCATCGTGTGCCTCCCCTCGCCTTGCCCGCCGCCGTGTCGGCCGATGCGGGGATCGGCGCGTCGATCGCCTTCGCGGCGCCCGACGGCAGTGTCAGATATTGGGTGCGGCCGGTCATGATCGGCTGCATCTTCAGCGAATCGTTCGCGAGTTGCTCGATGCGGGAGGTCTTCGACAGCGCGCTCTGCTGGTACTGAAGCTGCGCATAGTCCTGCTGGAGCTGATGCTCCTGCGATTGCGCGCGCTGCAGCTGGATGAAGATCTGGCGCTGCTGGTTCGTCGAATTGACGACCGACAGCGCGCAACCCATCACGATGATCAGCAGGAAGATGTTGAAGCGGCTCATGGCGCGACGCGCTCCGCAATGCGCATCACCGCCGAGCGCGCGCGGGGGTTCGCGGCCACTTCGGCGTCGCCCGGGAATTTACGGCCGATGATCTTCAGCGGGGGGCTCGGGAGGTCGACGGCGCGGATCGGCAGGCGACGATCGACCGCAGGCGCACTCGCGTGCGCCTGCATGAATCGCTTGACGATCCGATCCTCGAGTGAATGAAAGCTGATGACCACCAGCCGCCCCCCTTGCTCCAGCAACGACAATGCCGCGTCTAGTACGACTTGCAGGTCCGCAAGCTCTTGATTGACGTGAATCCGTATAGCCTGAAAGGTGCGGGTTGCCGGGTCCTTGCCCTTCTCACGTGTCTTGACGACGTGACCCACGATTTGGGCAAGCTCGCCCGTGCTGTCGAGGGGCCCGAGACGGTCGGACTCTGCCCGGCGAGCAACAAGCGCCTTTGCAATCTGAAAAGCAAACCGTTCTTCCCCATAATCTCGTATCACCTCCGTCAGTTCCTGCAGCGACGCCCGCGCGAGCCATTCGGCCGCCGACTCGCCGCGCGTCGGATCCATGCGCATGTCCAGCGGGCCATCCGCGCGGAAGCTGAAGCCCCGCTGCGGATCGTCCACCTGCGGCGAGGACACGCCCAGGTCCAGCAACACACCCGACACCTTCCCGACGCCGCGCGCCGCAAGCGCGCCCTGCATCGACGCAAAGCTGTCGTGCACGATCGAGAAGCGCGCATCCTCGATTCCCTGCGCCGTCTCGATCGCACGCGGATCCTTGTCGAACGCGATCAGCCGCCCGGCGGCCCCGAGCCGCGCGAGCACGGCGCGGCTGTGGCCGCCCCGCCCGAACGTGCCGTCGACATAGATGCCGTCCGGCCGCGTCACGAGCGCATCGACCGCTTCGTCCAACAACACTGTCCGATGCTGCAATTCGTTTCCCATCGCGGGCGTCTCCGTCACCGCAATCAGAACGTGAAATTCTTCAGCGCGTCGGGCATGCCCTGCGCCATCGCCGCCTGCTCCTTCGCGATGTAGGTCTGCGAATCCCACAGCTCGAAGTGACTACCCATTCCCAACAACATGACTTCCTTTTCCAGCCCGGCTGCCATGCGCAGCTCGGGCGATACGAGAATCCGGCCCGCGCTGTCGAGATCGACATCCATCGCATTGCCGAGAAAAATCCGCCGCCACCAGTGCGCATCCATCGGCAGCGCAGCGATCTTGGCGCGGAACACCTCCCATTCGGGGCGCGGAAACAGCAACAGGCAGCCGTCCGGGTGCTTGGTCACAGTCACCCGTCCTTCTGCCTGTCCTTGCAGCGCTTCGCGATAGCGAGCCGGCACCGACATCCGCCCTTTCGCATCGAGCGTCAGCGCTGACGCCCCTTGGAACACTTTCCGCTCTCCCCTTCAGGGCACCGAAGCACCCGCTCAATGCTCAGAATTTAGCCGGAATAGCCTGCCAAATCACACAAAAATACACTTTCTCACACTGTCTCCCACTTTAGAGGAAGGGTGTGGCACGGTCAAGGGAGCGGCCCGGTTTTTTGACGAATTTTGTTAGTTAGAACAAGGACTTACGCGCACAAGCTCATGCACCCCCTTACTCCAAAAACCGTTATAAATGAATGAGCTAGTGCAACTTGTGAAGGTGATACGTGAACAAGACCGGCCAGATGGGCGTGCGGACGGGGCTTTCGGGGGCGGGAAAACGCGGAAAAAGCGGGCGGTATCGGAAGGTTCGATCGGGGGCGGCGGACCGCTCCGCCCCCGCGGATTTCGTCACAGATAGTACGCAGTGCTCGTCATGACTTTCGATGCGGCGCGCATCAGCATCCGCGCCGGCAGCGGCAGTTCGACACCGCCCGCGTCGGTCGCGGCCTTGCCGTGCTTCACCTCGTCGATACGCATCTGGTCGACGATTGCGCGCGAAGCGGTGTCGCCTGCCGGCAGCGTCGACAGGTGACCTTCCAGATGGCTTTCGACCTGGCGCTCCGTCTCGGCCATGAAACCGAGGCTCACCTTGTCGCCGAGCGCGCCGGCCGCGACGCCGATCGCCAGCGCGCCTGCGTACCACAGCGGATTGAGCACGCTCGGACGCGAGTCGAGCTCCTTGAGCCGGTGGGCGGTCCACGCAAGGTGGTCCTCCTCCTCGCGGGCCGCCTCCTCGAACATCGCCTTGGCCGCCGGCGTGCGCGCGGTCAGCTTCTGCGCCTGATACAGCGCCTGCGCGCAGATCTCGCCGACATGGTTCACGCGCATCAGTCCTGCGGCATGCGTGCGCTCCGCCGGCGTGAGCTCGACGGTCGGGGGTTCAACCGGCGCAGGCACCGGGCGGCTCATGCGATTCACGCCCGCCATCGAGCGCAGACCGCGATCGAATTCGCTGATCAATTCATCCAACACCATCCTGTTCTCCTGGCTGCTTGTGCTTGCGTTTCCGCACCCGGCGAAAGCGCGTGTCCGCTGCGTAACCGACTTGATTCTTCAGCGGAAATTGCGGTTAACCCGTGATTTTAACCATTGTTGCATAAAGGAAACATGGCAACCCCGGGCTGGGGCATCTTGCTTTGTTGCAAAAAGTCCTTTTGCTACATTACGTCGGACTTCGTGCGAAGTTGAAGCGGGGATCGTCTGTAGAACATAACTATTTGCCCCGCAACAATAAATTCTATGTTTCCTGGAGATCCGTTCATGAAAAAGTCGCTTCTCGCGCTCGTCGCGCTGGGCGCGTTCGCTGGCGCCGCCCACGCGCAAAGCAGCGTGACGCTTTACGGCATCATCGACGAAGGCTTCATGTTCAACAACAACGCCAAGGGCAAGCACCTGTACGGCCTCGCGAGCGGCGTGCTGCAGGGCAGCCGCTGGGGCCTGCGCGGCACGGAAGACCTGGGCGGCGGCCTGAAGGCGGTCTTCGTGCTCGAAAACGGCTTTGACGTGAACACCGGCGGTCTCAAGCAGGGCGGCCTCGAATTCGGCCGTCAGGCATACGTCGGCCTCGCAAGCGGCTTCGGCACGGTCACGCTGGGCCGCCAATACGACTCCGTCGTCGACTTCGTCGGCCCGCTCGAGGCAGGCGACCAGTGGGGCGGCTACATCGCGGCGCACCCGGGCGACCTCGACAACTTCAACAACGCCTATCGCGTGAACAACGCGGTCAAGTACACGAGCCCGACCTACAACGGCTTCTCGTTCGGCGGCCTGTACAGCTTCGGCGGGCAAGCCGGCCAGTTCGCGAAGAACCAGGTCTGGTCGCTCGGCGCAGGCTACAACAACGGCCCGCTGGTCCTCGGCGTCGGCTACCTGAACGCGCGCACGCCGGCGAACTTCGGCGGCATGTTCAACAACGGTTCGACCGCATCGACGACGATCGCTTCGACACCGATCTATGGTCCGTACGCAGCGACCGCCAACACGTACCAGGTTATCGGTGCCGGCGGTGCCTACACGTTCGGCGCGGCGACGATCGGGGCAACGTACTCCAATACGAAGTTCAAGGGCTTCTCGGCCGGCGGGTTCACGAATCAAACCGCCACGTTCAATAACGGCGAAATCAACTTCAAGTATCAGCTGACCCCGGCGCTGATCCTGGGCGCCGCGTATGACTACACGCAAGGCAGCAAGATCGACAACGCGTCGGCGGCGAAGTACCACCAGGGCTCAGTGGGCGTCGACTACTTCCTGTCGAAACGTACCGACGTCTATGTGATCGGCGTGTATCAGCATGCATCGGGCAATACGCTTGATCCAAAGTCGAATCTGCCTGTCGCTGCAACCGCTGCGATCAACGGCCTCGACCCGTCGAGCACCAGCAACCAGGTGGCGGCTCGCGTCGGCATCCGTCACAAGTTCTAATCAGCTTGCCTGACAAGCCGCAGTCCATCGAAGGCGCCTTCGGGCGCCTTTTTCTTTGTTCTGCGTCGAACCGTGGCGATCGGAAACGCGTCGGGGCAGCCTGAAAACAAAAAGCCCGGCCGAAGCCGGGCTCTGTCGTTCGGCCGCCCCGTCAGGCGCGTCCGTCGCGCAATTCGCGCCGCAGGATCTTGCCGACGTTCGTCTTCGGCAATTCGGTGCGGAATTCGACGAGCTTCGGACGCTTGTATCCCGTGAGCCGCTCCTTGCAGTACGCGAGAATGTCCTTGTCCGTGAGCGCCGGATCCTTCTTCACGACGAAAAGCTTCACCGCTTCCCCCGAGTGCTCGTCCGGCACGCCGACCGCCGCCACCTCGAACACGCCAGGGTGCGACGCCACGACGTCCTCCACCTCGTTCGGATACACGTTGAAACCGGACACGAGGATCATGTCCTTCTTCCGGTCGACGATCTTCACATAGCCGCGCGCATCCATCACGCCGACATCGCCGGTCTTGAAGAAGCCGTCCGGGAACATGACCTTGGCGGTTTCATCCGGACGATTCCAGTAGCCGGCCATCACCTGCGGCCCGCGGATGCAGATTTCGCCGGGCTCGCCGAGCGGCACTTCGTTGCCGGCGTCATCGCGGATCGACACCTCGGTCGACGGCAGCGGCAGGCCGATCGTTCCGCTGTATTCCGTGGCGGTCACCGGGTTGCAGGTTGCGACCGGCGACGTTTCGGACAGGCCGTAACCCTCGACGATCGCCGTGTGCGTCTTCTCGTACCAGCGCTTCGCCACGCCTTCCTGGATCGCCATGCCGCCGCCGTTGGCGATCGCGAGCTTCGAGAAATCGAGCTGGTCGAAATCCGGATGGTTCAGCAATGCGTTGTAGAGCGTGTTGACGGCCGGGATCGTCGAGATCTGGTACCCCTTCAGCTCCTTGATCATGCCGCCGATATCGCGCGGATTCGGAATCAGGATCCCCATGCCGCCGGTGCGCATCGTCAGGAACCCGCAGACGGTCAGCGCGAACACGTGATAAAGCGGCAGCGCAACCACGGTCACGAACTGCTTCACCTCCGGGTACTTCTCGTGCGCGGGGTGGTGCCATGCCCCCGCCTGCAGCACGTTCGAGACGATGTTCCGGTGCAGCAGCGTCGCACCTTTCGCGACGCCCGTCGTGCCACCCGTGTACTGCAGGAACGCGACGTCGTTCGGGCCGAGCTTCTGCGGCTTGAAGGCCTGCCGCGCCCCCTCGGCCAGCGCCGCCTTGAATCGGGTATAGGCCGGGAGTTGCCACGCCGGCACCATCTTCTTGACGTTGCGCACGACGTAATTGACGAGCCATCCCTTGAGGCCCAGCAGGTCGCCCATCGAAGCGACCACCACATGCTTGACCGACGTATTGGCGATCACGGCCTGCAGCGTCGTCGCGAAATTCTCGAGGATGACGATCGCTTCGGCGCCGCTGTCCTTGAGCTGATGTTCGAGTTCGCGCGGCGTATAGAGCGGATTGACGTTGACGACGGTATAGCCTGCGCGCAGCACCGCGACGATCGCCACCGGATACTGCAGGACGTTCGGCATCATCAGCGCGACGCGGGCGCCGCGCGCCAGCCCCCGCGATTGCAGCCACGCGCCGAACTGGCGCGACAGGGCATCCAGTTCGCCGTACGTGATCGCCTTGCCCATGCAGACGAAGGCCGTCCGGTCACGGTACTGGGTGAAGCTTTCGGCGAGCAGGTCGGGGACTGACGGATACGGAGACGGATCAATTTCGGCCGGAACGCCGGACGGGTACGATTTCAGCCAAATCTTGTCCATACTGCGCGTCTCCTCACATATTTTCGAATGGTCGTGCGAAAACGCATCCTAGCGGCTCGCTCGACTTGGCACAACAGGGTTAGACACCCCCTTCGAACTTCCGGTGCACGCGCGCACATGCTCGTACCGATCTCCCGTCAAATTCTCGCTACCTCGACCAAGCAGTCGTAAAACGTCGCCGAATTGCCCAGGTCGGTGAGCGCCTGGCTCGTCACCTCGTTCGCGTTCCGGCCGTCCGGCGACAATTTCTTCCACCAGATCGACAAGCCGACCACGAGTCCGGCCCGGGCGCGGTCGGTGATCCGTGCGCGCGCCTCCATCGAGCCGCGATCGTTGAAGATGCGCACGATGTCGCCGTCCGCGATCCCCCGCGCGTCGGCGTCGACGGGGTGAATGTCGAGATGCGGCTGGCCCTCCGTATTGCGCAGGCTGTCGACGTTGACGAAGGTGCTGTTCAGGAAATTCCGGGCCGGCGGCGAGATCATCGCGAGCGGATAGCGCGCTGCAAGTTCCGGCGCCGCTTCGGCCGACTCGAACGGAGGCAGATAGTCCGGCACCGGGTCCATCCCCATCTCTGCCAACCGCGCGCTGTAGAACTCGCATTTCCCTGACGGAGTCCTGAAGCCGCCGTTCGCAAACGGCGCGTCCGGCAGCTTGAGCTTGATCCATCCCGCCTGCTTCAGCGTGTCCCAATCGCTGTCGAGTGTCGGATCGTCCCACCTGAGCGCCGCGCGCGCGACCTCCTCGTCGCTGTGGTAGAGCGCCGGCTCATCGAGCCCCATGCTGCGCGCGATGCCTCGGAAAATCTCCGTGTTCGGCCGCGCGTCCCCTACCGGCGGAATCGACGGCAGGTTCGCCATCACATAGGTATGGCCATAGGACTTGTGGACGTCGAGATGCTCGAGCTGGGTGGTCGCCGGCAGCACAATGTCCGCGAAATCGACGGTATCTGTCTTGAAATGTTCGAGAACGACGGTGAACAGGTCCTCACGCGCAAACCCTGCTGCCACCTTCGACGAATCCGGCGCGACGGCGACAGGGTTCGAGTTGTAGACGATCACCGCCTCGACCTTCGGCCCGAAAGCCTCGTCGCCCGGGTGCAGCAGTGCATCGCCGATGGCGTTCATGTTGATGATGCGCGGCAGTTTGTTCGGCCATCCCGGCATCAGGTCGGGACGCAACAGCGCGGGCTGATTGACCGGCGCCCACTCCGACGAAGACAGTAGCAATCCGCCCGCCCGGTCGCGCCATGCGCCCGTCAGCGCGGGCAAACTGGCGATCGCGCGCACTGCGTTGCCGCCGCCTCGCACGCGTTGCATGCCGTAATTGAGCCGGATCGACGCTTTCCGGGTGGCACCGTAGCGGCGCGCGAGGTCGATCAGCTCGGACGCGTCGATACCGCAGATCTGCGCAACTCGCTCCGGCGGATAGGACATCGCGCGCGCCTTGAGCGCGTCGAAGCCGGCCGTATGGCTGGCGATATAGTCGTGATCGAGCAGGTTTTCGGTGATCAACACGTGCATCATGCCGAGCGCGAACGCGCCGTCGGTGCCGGGCCGCAATGCAATGTGCTGGTGACACTTTTCCGCCGTCAGCGAGCGGTACGGGTCGATCGCAACGAGATATGCGCCGCGCCGCTTCGCTTCCTGCGCCCGCGTCCAGAAATGCAGGCTCGACGCGATCGGGTTCGCGCCCCAGATCAGAATCAGCTCGCTCTCGTCGAAATATTCGAGGTGCATCCCGAGACTGCCGCCATAGGTGTAGCGCAGCCCTGCCGCGCCCGCGGCGGCGCAGATCGCGCGCTCGAGCCGGGATGCGCCCAGCTTGTGGAAGAACCGTTGGGCGATGCCTTCGCCCTGCACGAGCCCCATCGTCCCCGCGTAGCTGTATGGCACGATCGCTTCCGGCGCGCGCTTCGCGATCTCTCCGAGGCGGCGGCCGATCTCGTCGAATGCGTCGGTCCAGCTGATCGGCACGAAACGCCCTTCTCCTTTGGCGCCGATGCGTTTGAGCGGCACGGTCAGGCGATCGGGATGATGCACACGGTCGGCGTAGCGGCTGACCTTGGTGCACAACACGCCCTGTGTCGGCGGATGATCGGGATCGCCGGATACCTTGAGCGCCTTGCCATTTTCGACGGTTACGCGCATCGCGCACGTATCCGGGCAATCGTGAGGGCATACGGCCCTGGCCATCTGTGTAGGGGCGTTCATCGTTTTTATACGCGGATTGGGGATGGGAAGATTTTACGGCGGAGGTGGGCTGCGAAGTGTCGATTTCGTGACCAGAAATCGTGTCGCGCTTTCGAGGAAGATGGGGGGGCGAACGGACAGTTCGCGAGAAGGCCGGGAAATCTACAGGCCTTCTGGCGTCAAGCCGTGGTTCGATACGCGTGTGAAGGTGATCGACGACTGGGTCGCGCGCGGGCTGCTCGCGCCGATCGACGCGCAGGCGCTAATGTATCTGATTTGGGCGACGACCCAGCATTATGCGGACTTCGATGCGCAGATCCGCGCGCTGAGCGGCAAGCGCGCGCTGACGCAGAAGGCGTTCGCGGAGAAAACCGAGCAGGTCGTGCAGCTCGTGATTCGTGCGTGCGGAGCGGTTTCGCCGAACGCGAAACGATAGGCGGCAATGCCGCGCGGTCGTCGGAGATATTTCTGGCGCTGGAAATGCAAAAACCCCCGCCGGATGGGCGGGGGTTTCTGGCTAAGGGAGCCTGACGATTACCTACTTTCACACGGGAATCCGCACTATCATCGGCGTAGAGTCGTTTCACGGTCCTGTTCGGGATGGGAAGGGGTGGGACCGACTCGCTATGGTCATCAGGCAAAGAGGGTTGTCGCGCGGCTTCGCAGCGCGACCAATCTGGGAAGAAGCAGTAATCTTGGGTTGTGCGTATCAGCACATCGCGGTCATTCAACCGCTCTGTAAAACAGACTTGTTATAGGATCAAGCCTTACGGGCAATTAGTATCAGTTAGCTGAACGCATTACTGCGCTTACACACCTGACCTATCAACGTCCTGGTCTCGAACGACCCTTCAAGGGGATCTAGTCCCCAGGGATATCTCATCTTAAGGCGAGTTTCCCGCTTAGATGCTTTCAGCGGTTATCTCTTCCGAACATAGCTACCCGGCGATGCCACTGGCGTGACAACCGGTACACCAGAGGTTCGTCCACTCCGGTCCTCTCGTACTAGGAGCAGCCCCCTTCAAATATCCAACGCCCACGGCAGATAGGGACCAAACTGTCTCACGACGTTTTAAACCCAGCTCACGTACCTCTTTAAATGGCGAACAGCCATACCCTTGGGACCGGCTACAGCCCCAGGATGAGATGAGCCGACATCGAGGTGCCAAACACCGCCGTCGATATGAACTCTTGGGCGGTATCAGCCTGTTATCCCCAGAGTACCTTTTATCCGTTGAGCGATGGCCCTTCCATACAGAACCACCGGATCACTATGACCTGCTTTCGCACCTGCTCGACTTGTCGGTCTCGCAGTTAAGCACGCTTATGCCATTGCACTATCAGCACGATTTCCGACCGTACCTAGCGTACCTTCGTACTCCTCCGTTACGCTTTGGGAGGAGACCGCCCCAGTCAAACTGCCTACCATGCACTGTCCCCGACCCGGATCACGGGCCAAGGTTAGAACCTCAAACAAACCAGGGTGGTATTTCAAGGACGGCTCCACCGAAACTAGCGTTCCGGTTTCATAGCCTCCCACCTATCCTACACAGATCGGTTCAAAGTCCAATGCAAAGCTACAGTAAAGGTTCATGGGGTCTTTCCGTCTAGCCGCGGGTAGATTGCATCATCACAAACACTTCAACTTCGCTGAGTCTCGGGAGGAGACAGTGTGGCCATCGTTACGCCATTCGTGCAGGTCGGAACTTACCCGACAAGGAATTTCGCTACCTTAGGACCGTTATAGTTACGGCCGCCGTTTACCGGGACTTCAATCAAGAGCTTGCACCCCATCATTTAATCTTCCGGCACCGGGCAGGCGTCACACCCTATACGTCCACTTTCGTGTTTGCAGAGTGCTGTGTTTTTATTAAACAGTCGCAGCCACCAGTTTATTGCAACCCCTTCACCCTCCTGGCGCAGGCCAGTCAAGCTACAAGGGCGTACCTTATCCCGAAGTTACGGTACCAATTTGCCGAGTTCCTTCTCCCGAGTTCTCTCAAGCGCCTTAGAATACTCATCTCGCCCACCTGTGTCGGTTTGCGGTACGGTCATCGTTAGACTGAAGCTTAGAGGCTTTTCTTGGAACCACTTCCAATTGCTTCGCTCCCTAAGGAGCTCGCGCCACACCCTTGAATCCTGCGCCCGGATTTGCCTAAGCGCCTTCTCCAATGCAGCGACCGGGACTTCCAACACCCGGACAACCTTCCGCGATCCGTCCCCCCATCGCATCTAACAATGGTGCAGGAATATTGACCTGCTTCCCATCAGCTACGCATTTCTGCCTCGCCTTAGGGGCCGACTCACCCTACGCCGATGAACGTTGCGTAGGAAACCTTGGGCTTACGGCGAGGGGGCCTTTCACCCCCTTTATCGCTACTCATGTCAGCATTCGCACTTCCGATACCTCCAGCACCCTTTACAAGGCACCTTCGCAGGCTTACGGAACGCTCTCCTACCATGCGAGCAAAGCTCGCATCCGCAGCTTCGGTATATAGCTTAGCCCCGTTACATCTTCCGCGCAGGACGACTCGATCAGTGAGCTATTACGCTTTCTTTAAAGGGTGGCTGCTTCTAAGCCAACCTCCTGACTGTTTTAGCCTTCCCACTTCGTTTCCCACTTAGCTATATTTGGGGACCTTAGCTGGCGGTCTGGGTTGTTTCCCTCTTGACACCGGACGTTAGCACCCGATGTCTGTCTCCCGTGATTGCACTCTTCGGTATTCGGAGTTTGCTATGGCGGGGTAATCTGCAATAGACCCCCCAACCATGACAGTGCTCTACCCCCGAAGGTGAGACACGAGGCACTACCTAAATAGTTTTCGGAGAGAACCAGCTATTTCCAAGTTTGTTTAGCCTTTCACCCCTATCCACAGCTCATCCCCTAACTTTTCAACGTTAGTGGGTTCGGACCTCCAGTACGTGTTACCGCACCTTCATCCTGGCCATGGATAGATCACTTGGTTTCGGGTCTACGCCCAGCAACTGAACGCCCTATTCGGACTCGCTTTCGCTACGCCTGCCCTATACGGTTAAGCTTGCTACTGAACGTAAGTCGCTGACCCATTATACAAAAGGTACGCCGTCACCCCTTACGAGGCTCCGACTGTTTGTATGCATGCGGTTTCAGGATCTATTTCACTCCCCTCCCGGGGTTCTTTTCGCCTTTCCCTCACGGTACTGGTTCACTATCGGTCGATCACGAGTATTTAGCCTTGGAGGATGGTCCCCCCATCTTCAGACAGGATTTCACGTGTCCCGCCCTACTTGTCGTACACTTAGTTCTTTCATACTGTTTTCGCCTACAGGGCTATCACCTGCTATGGCCGCACTTTCCAGAGCGTTCGGCTAACAATACAAATAAAGAGTACAAGGCTCATCCCATTTCGCTCGCCACTACTTTGGGAATCTCGGTTGATTTCTTTTCCTGCGGTTACTTAGATGTTTCAGTTCACCGCGTTCGCTTCACTAGACCTATGTATTCAGTCTAGGATGACCCAAAAGGGCCGGGTTTCCCCATTCGGACATCTACGGATCAAAGCTCGTTTGCCAGCTCCCCGTAGCTTTTCGCAGGCTACCGCGTCCTTCATCGCCTGTGATCGCCAAGGCATCCACCACATGCACTTGTTCGCTTGACCCTATAACGAGTCTGTCTTGCGACGACTGTTACAGGTTGAGTTCTCGCGTTGTGCCGTATTCCAATTGATGTCGGTCCAGCGTTAGCGCTTTAGCGCTTACGCTGGCCCCACTCCCGAAGGGAGTAGACCCGAATCATCTTGAGATACATCGATACAATCACAACCCGGATAGTTTCCACGTCCATCTCAAAGACGCTTCCGCTATCCAAATTACTTACTTCTTCCAGATTGTTAAAGAACGACAGCCGATATGGTGTTACTCATATCACTCTGACTGGCTCAATCGCCAATGCAAAATACTCAAAGCTGAATACTTGGCGTTGGCGATTGGTGGAGGCAGACGGGATCGAACCGACGACCCCCTGCTTGCAAAGCAGGTGCTCTCCCAGCTGAGCTATGCCCCCATGTACAGAGACTTCCCCAGGTTTCCACGTCAGACAATGGTGGGTCTGGTTGGATTCGAACCAACGACCCCCGCCTTATCAAGACGGTGCTCTAACCGACTGAGCTACAGACCCCTGAGTCTGTCTTGATTTACAGCCGATAAGCGTGAGCGCTCAACTTGTGCGAGATAGCTCTAGAAAGGAGGTGATCCAGCCGCACCTTCCGATACGGCTACCTTGTTACGACTTCACCCCAGTCATGAATCCTACCGTGGTGACCGTCCTCCTTGCGGTTAGACTAGCCACTTCTGGTAAAACCCACTCCCATGGTGTGACGGGCGGTGTGTACAAGACCCGGGAACGTATTCACCGCGGCATGCTGATCCGCGATTACTAGCGATTCCAGCTTCATGCACTCGAGTTGCAGAGTGCAATCCGGACTACGATCGGTTTTCTGGGATTAGCTCCCCCTCGCGGGTTGGCGACCCTCTGTTCCGACCATTGTATGACGTGTGAAGCCCTACCCATAAGGGCCATGAGGACTTGACGTCATCCCCACCTTCCTCCGGTTTGTCACCGGCAGTCTCCTTAGAGTGCTCTTGCGTAGCAACTAAGGACAAGGGTTGCGCTCGTTGCGGGACTTAACCCAACATCTCACGACACGAGCTGACGACAGCCATGCAGCACCTGTGCGCCGGTTCTCTTTCGAGCACTCCCGAATCTCTTCGGGATTCCGACCATGTCAAGGGTAGGTAAGGTTTTTCGCGTTGCATCGAATTAATCCACATCATCCACCGCTTGTGCGGGTCCCCGTCAATTCCTTTGAGTTTTAATCTTGCGACCGTACTCCCCAGGCGGTCAACTTCACGCGTTAGCTACGTTACTAAGGAAATGAATCCCCAACAACTAGTTGACATCGTTTAGGGCGTGGACTACCAGGGTATCTAATCCTGTTTGCTCCCCACGCTTTCGTGCATGAGCGTCAGTATTGGCCCAGGGGGCTGCCTTCGCCATCGGTATTCCTCCACATCTCTACGCATTTCACTGCTACACGTGGAATTCTACCCCCCTCTGCCATACTCTAGCCTGCCAGTCACCAATGCAGTTCCCAGGTTGAGCCCGGGGATTTCACATCGGTCTTAGCAAACCGCCTGCGCACGCTTTACGCCCAGTAATTCCGATTAACGCTCGCACCCTACGTATTACCGCGGCTGCTGGCACGTAGTTAGCCGGTGCTTATTCTTCCGGTACCGTCATCCCCCGACCATATTAGGATCAAGGATTTCTTTCCGGACAAAAGTGCTTTACAACCCGAAGGCCTTCTTCACACACGCGGCATTGCTGGATCAGGGTTTCCCCCATTGTCCAAAATTCCCCACTGCTGCCTCCCGTAGGAGTCTGGGCCGTGTCTCAGTCCCAGTGTGGCTGGTCGTCCTCTCAGACCAGCTACTGATCGTCGCCTTGGTAGGCCTTTACCCCACCAACTAGCTAATCAGCCATCGGCCAACCCTATAGCGCGAGGCCCGAAGGTCCCCCGCTTTCATCCGTAGATCGTATGCGGTATTAATCCGGCTTTCGCCGGGCTATCCCCCACTACAGGACATGTTCCGATGTATTACTCACCCGTTCGCCACTCGCCACCAGGTGCAAGCACCCGTGCTGCCGTTCGACTTGCATGTGTAAGGCATGCCGCCAGCGTTCAATCTGAGCCAGGATCAAACTCTTCAGTTCAAACCTGTTACTGTTTTCGGTTCCGTAGAACCGGTCGCTCACTCAAAGCTGACAGGAATATGAATTGCTTCATAAACCTGACTTACTTTAGTGTGAGACTCTTGATACTTTTGCTAATCCGATCCAAGGATCGGCTCGCTGTCATCAAGCGCCCACACTTATCGGCTGTTAATTTTTAAAGAGCATTTCTGCGAGAAGTACCGCTTTCTCGGCAGCGCTGCGTTGTCAGCAGCAGAGAAACGAGATTATGAACTCTGTTTCGCAGTTCGTCAACAACTTTTTTTACTACATCGTTGCGACTGCGGGGTTCATCTTCCTCGGCGACCCCGGCGCCTGAACCCAGACACCCGAACCGCTTCGCTTCCCCTCTTCCGCGCCGCGTTGCCGTTAGCGCGAAAGAGGCGTGATTCTAGGCACGTCCTACGTTCCGCGCAAGGGGTTTCGTGAAATAAATTCAAAAGCCCCCGTGCGCTGCCGCGCACGGGGGCTTGGATGGTGGTGAATCAGGGGCTACCGCTACGGCTGACGCATGATCGACTCAGCGCACGCTCCACCCCGAATCCCCTATCACCGCTCGTCAGCGGTGCTTGAACACCGGCTTCCGCTTTTCGACGAACGCCGCCATCCCTTCCTTCTGGTCTTCCGTCGCGAACATCGAGTGGAACAGCCGGCGCTCGAAATGCACGCCCTCGGCCAGCGTGGTCTCATATGCGCGGTTCACCGACTCCTTGACCATCATGACCGCCGGCAATGAATACTCGGCGATCGTCGTCGCAGCCTCGATGGCCTCGTCCAGCAGCTTGTCCGCCGGCAGCACGCGGGACACCAGCCCCGCCCGCTCGGCTTCAGCCGCATCCATGAAACGCGCAGTCAGGCACATATCCATCGCCTTGGCCTTCGACACCGCGCGCGGCAAACGCTGCGTGCCACCCGCACCCGGCATGACGCCGAGCTTGATTTCGGGCTGGCCGAACTTCGCCGTGTCCGCCGCGAAGATGATGTCGCACATCATCGCCAGCTCGCAGCCGCCGCCCAACGCAAACCCTGCAACCGCAGCAATGACCGGCTTGCGGATCTGACGGATGACTTCCCAGTTCCGCGTGATGTAGTCGCCCTTGTAAACATCCATATAGGAATAGGTCGCCATCATGCCGATGTCCGCCCCCGCCGCGAACGCCTTCTCGCTGCCCGTCACGACGATCGCGCCGATGCCGTCATCGGCATCGAACGCCTTGAGCGCCGCCCCCAGTTCATCCATCAGCGCGTCGTTCAGCGCATTCAGCGCCTTCGGCCGGTTCAGCGTAATGAGGCCGACGCGGCCTCGGGTCTCCACCAGGATGTTCTCGTAAGCCATCTATTTCTCCTCGATCAATGAAATGAGAAACGCCTCGCACATGCGAATAGATTGATGCTAACATTCTCCGACCAACCGGTCGGTTAATTAATCGATCCAATTCCCCTTAACGTTCATCAGGCTGCCGCCATGACCCACGCACTGTTCACGAAGCACGAAGACACGTTGAAGCACGCACTCGCCGCCATCGAGAGCCGCGGCTACTGGAGCCCGTTCGTCGAAATGCCCAGTCCCAAAGTGTACGGGGAAAGCGCCAACGCCGACGGCGAAGCGGCATTCAAGTCGCACCTCGACAAGACCTTCGCGCTCGATCAGCCCGCGGCCGGCGAAACGGTCGGCGCCGAGCGGTCGCCGTACGGCATCGGGCTGGGCGTGCGGTACCCGAAATCGACGCCCGATGCACTGATCGCCGCGGCGGCGGTGGCCCAGCCCGCGTGGCGCAAGGCCGGCCCGACCGCATGGATCGGCGTCTGCATGGAAATCCTCGCGCGCCTGAATCGCGCCAGCTTCGAGATCGCATACAGTGTGATGCACACCACCGGCCAGGCGTTCATGATGGCGTTCCAGGCCGGCGGCCCGCACGCACAAGACCGCGCGCTCGAGGCCGTCGCGTACGCATGGGACGAACTGCGCCGCATCCCGGCCGATGCGCACTGGGAAAAGCCGCAAGGCAAGAACCCGCCGCTCGCGATGCACAAGCGCTACACGATCGTGCCGCGTGGCACCGGGCTCGTGCTCGGCTGCTGCACGTTCCCGACCTGGAACGGCTACCCGGGCCTCTTCGCCGATCTGGCGACGGGCAATACCGTGATCGTCAAGCCTCATCCGGGCGCAATCCTGCCCCTCGCGATCACCGTCCGGATCGCACGCGACGTGCTGCGCGAAGCAGGATTCGACCCGAACGTCGTCACGCTGCTCGCGACCGAGCCGAACGACGGCGCCCTCGTGCAGGACCTCGCGCTCCGCCCGGAAATCAAGCTGATCGACTTCACCGGCAGCACGCAGAACGGCACGTGGCTCGAACGGCATGCCCATCAAGCCCAGGTCTATACGGAGAAGGCCGGCGTCAACCAGATCGTGATCGACTCGGTGGACGACCTGAAGGCCGCGGCCAAGAACATCGCCTTCTCGCTGTCGCTGTACTCCGGCCAGATGTGCACGGCGCCGCAGAACATCTACGTGCCGCGCGGCGGCATCCGGACCGCCGACGGGCACGCGAGCTTCGACGAAGTCGCGCAGGCGATCGCCGTCGCGGTGCAGAAGCTGACCGGCGACCCGGCGCGCTCGGTCGAATTGATCGGCGCGATCCAGAACGATGGCGTCACGGCGCGAATCGACGACGCACGCAAGCTCGGCCGCGTGCTCGCGGACAGCCTGGCGCTGCAGCACCCCGCCTTCCCCGACGCACGCGTTCGCACCCCGCTCGTGCTCCAGCTCGACGCCGCCGACCGCGAGAAATTCACGCGGGAATGGTTCGGGCCGATCTCGTTCGTGATCGCGACCGACTCGACGGCCCAGTCGCTCGATCTCGCCGGCGCGATCGCTGCGGAACACGGCGCGCTCACGCTCTCCGCCTACAGCACGGACGACGCCGTGATCGACGCGGCGCACGATGCGGCGGTGCGCGGCGGCGTCGCACTGTCCATCAACCTGACGGGAGGCGTGTTCGTCAACCAGTCCGCCGCGTTCTCGGACTTCCACGGCACGGGTGCGAACCCGGCCGCCAATGCGGCGCTTGCGGACTCGGCATTCGTCGCCAACCGATTCCGCGTGGTGCAGAGCCGTGTCCATGTTGCGCCGAAGGCCGCGCCTGCGGAAGCCGGCCAAACGGCATAACCCGTACGGCCGACGTGCAAACGTCGCGCCGTCCTCTACCATGAACGAATCCGCCGCCCGGCGCGGCGGGCTCGCTTTCCACCGATACGCCCATGACTGACGCCTACATCTGCGATGCGATTCGCACCCCCATCGGCCGCTACGGCGGCACCTTGAAAGATGTCCGTGCCGACGATCTCGGCGCGGTGCCGATCCGCGCGCTGATCGAGCGCAACCGCGAGGTCGACTGGTCGGCGATCGACGACGTGATCTACGGCTGCGCGAACCAGGCAGGCGAGGACAACCGCAACGTCGCCCGCATGTCCGCGCTGCTCGCGGGCCTGCCGACCGCCGTGCCGGGCACGACGATCAACCGCCTGTGCGGCTCAGGGATGGACGCGGTCGGCTCCGCCGCACGCGCGATCAAGTCCGGGGAAGCGCGGCTGATGATCGCGGGCGGCGTCGAGAGCATGACCCGCGCGCCGTTCGTGATGGGCAAGTCCGCGACCGCGTTCGCGCGCCAGGCCGACATCTTCGACACGACGATCGGCTGGCGCTTCATCAATCCGCTGATGAAACAGCAATACGGTGTCGACTCGATGCCGGAAACGGCCGAAAACGTCGCGACCGACTACGGCATCAGCCGCGCCGACCAGGACCTGTTCGCGCTGCGCAGCCAGCAAAAGGCCGCGCGCGCGCAGCAGGACGGCACGCTGGCGGAGGAGATCGTCGCGGTGACGATCCCGCAGAAAAAGGGCGACCCGCTCGTCGTGTCGCGCGACGAGCATCCGCGCGAGACGTCGCTGGAAGCGCTGGCGAAGCTCAAGGGCGTCGTGCGCCCGGACGGCACGGTCACGGCCGGCAACGCGTCGGGCGTCAACGACGGCGCAGCGGCGCTGCTGCTCGCCAACGCCGAAGCGGCCGACCAGTACGGGCTGCGCCGCCGCGCGCGCGTCGTCGGCATGGCGACCGCCGGCGTCGCGCCGCGCGTAATGGGCATCGGCCCGGCGCCGGCCGTGCAAAAACTGCTGCGTCACCTCGGCATGACGATCGACCAGTTCGACGTGATCGAGCTGAACGAGGCGTTCGCGTCGCAGGGGCTCGCGGTGCTGCGGACGCTGGGCGTCGCGGACGACGATCCGCGCGTGAACCCGAACGGCGGCGCGATCGCGCTCGGCCATCCGCTCGGCGCATCCGGCGCACGGCTCGTCACGACGGCGCTTTACCAGCTCGAGCGCACCGGCGGTCGTTTCGCGCTCTGCACGATGTGCATCGGCGTCGGGCAAGGCATCGCGCTCGCGATCGAGCGGATGTAACCGAAGCGCGACGCGCCTATAACGGAGTCATCAAGGAGACACTGCATGTCATATCAGGCGATCCAGCTGGATATCGATCAGGCCACCCGCGTGGCGACGATCACGCTCAACCGTCCGGACAAGCTGAACAGCTTTACGCGGGCGATGCATCGCGAACTGCAGTCGGCACTTGGTGACGTCGAATCCGGCGGAGCGCGCGCACTGATCCTGACGGGCGCGGGGCGCGGCTTCTGCGCCGGCCAGGACCTCGCCGATCTCGATTTCACGCCCGGTGCGTCGACCGATCTCGGCGCATTGATCGACGAGCATTTCAATCCGCTGGTCCGGCGTCTGCAGCGCCTGCCGATACCGGTGATCGCCGCCGTCAACGGCACGGCCGCCGGCGCGGGCGCCAATCTCGCGCTCGCGTGCGATCTCGTGCTGGCCGCGCGCTCGAGCAGTTTCATCCAGGCTTTCGTCAAGATCGGGCTCGTGCCGGACTCCGGCGGCACCTGGTTCCTGCCGCAGCGTGTCGGCATGGCGCGCGCGCTCGGACTCGCGCTGACCGGCGACAAGCTGAGCGCCGAACAGGCAGAGCAATGGGGCCTGATCTGGCGCACCGTCGACGACGATGCCCTCGTCGCGACCGCCCGCCAGCTCGCCGCCCAACTCGCCCAGCAACCGACGCTCGCGATCGCTTCGGTCAAGCAGGCGCTGCGCGAAAGCATCACGCATACGCTCGATCAGCAGCTCGACCTGGAACGCGACCTGCAGCGCAAGCTGGGCCAGTCGCACGACTACGCGGAAGGCGTGAAGGCATTCATCGAGAAGCGCGCGCCACGCTTCGAGGGGCGCTGACATGAACGGCTCCACCGAAACCCGCAGCCCCGACGCGCTCGCACGGGCCACTGCGCAGGCAATGTACGAGGCGGACGCGTGCAGCCGCGCACTGGGCATGGAGCTCGCCGAAGTGCGTCCCGGCTATGCGCGCATGCGCATGCCGGTGCGGGCCGACTTCCTGAACGGCCATCAGATCTGTCACGGCGGGCTCATCTTCACGCTCGCCGATTCGACGTTCGCGTTCGCCTGCAATTCGTACAACCTCAACACGGTCGCGTCCGGCTGCTCGATCGAATTCCTGCGCCCGGTGCACGGCGGCGACATACTGACCGCCGAGGCAGTCGAGCAGACGCGCAACGGCCGCTACGGCATCTACGACATCCGCGTCACGAATCAGGCTGGCGAAACGGTTGCGATGTTCCGCGGCAAGTCAGCCCAGATCAAGGGCACGGTCATTCCGGACGACCGCTGACGCAACGGCCCGCACATATAACAAGCACTGGAGACACGCATGACTACCCCGCTACCGCTCGAGCCGATCGAGACCGCGACTCGCGACGAGCTGACCGCGCTGCAGCTCGAGCGCCTCAAATGGTCGCTCCGGCATGCCTATCTGCATTCCCCGGTCTATCGGCGCAAGTTCGACGAAGCGGGCGTGCATCCGGACGACCTGAACTCGCTGGCCGACCTGGCCCGCTTCCCGTTCACCACCAAGAGCGACCTGCGTGACAGCTATCCGTTCGGCATGTTCGCCGTGCCGCAGGACCAGATCTCACGCATCCATGCGTCGTCGGGCACGACCGGCAAGCCGACAGTCGTCGGCTACACGGCGCGCGACATCGACACCTGGGCCAATCTGGTCGCCCGTTCGATCCGCGCCGCCGGCGCGCGCCGGGGCGACAAGGTGCACATCAGCTACGGCTACGGACTGTTCACGGGCGGGCTCGGCGCGCATTACGGCGCGGAGCGCGCCGGGCTGACCGTGATTCCGTTCGGCGGCGGCCAGACCGAGAAGCAGGTGCAACTGATCCAGGATTTCCGTCCGGACATCATCATGGTGACGCCGAGCTACATGCTGTCGATCGCCGACGAGTTCGAGCGGCAGGGCGTCGATCCCGCGCAAAGCTCGCTGCGCATCGGCATCTTCGGCGCAGAGCCGTGGACCAACGACATGCGCGCAGCGATCGAGCGCCGCATGGGCATCGACGCGGTCGACATCTACGGGCTGTCCGAAGTGATCGGCCCGGGAGTCGCCTCCGAATGCGTCGAGACCAAGGACGGCCCGACGATCTGGGAAGACCATTTCTACCCGGAAGTCATCGATCCGGAAACGGGCGAGGTGCTGCCCGACGGCGAACTGGGCGAGCTCGTGTTCACGTCGCTGACGAAGGAAGCACTGCCGATCATCCGCTACCGGACCCGCGACCTGACGCGCCTGCTGCCCGGCACCGCGCGCACGATGCGCCGGATGGAAAAGATCACCGGCCGCTCGGACGACATGATGATCGTGCGCGGCGTCAACGTGTTCCCGACGCAGATCGAGGAACAGCTGCTCCGGCAGCGCGCGCTCGCGCCGCACTACCAGATCGTGCTGACGAAGGAGGGCCCGCTCGACGTGCTGACGCTGAACGTCGAGCCCTGCCCCGAGACCGCGCCGGACACGGCGACGATCGACGCGGCGAAGCAGGCGCTCGCGCACGACATCAAATCGCTGATCGGCGTGACCGCGGTGATCAACGTGCTGCCGATCAACGGCATCGAGCGCTCGGTCGGCAAGGCGCGCCGGGTCGTCGACAAGCGCAAGGGTTGACGCGGGCGTCG
Organism: Burkholderia ubonensis subsp. mesacidophila; assembly: GCF_002097715.1. Taxonomy (NCBI): domain Bacteria; kingdom Pseudomonadati; phylum Pseudomonadota; class Betaproteobacteria; order Burkholderiales; family Burkholderiaceae; genus Burkholderia; species Burkholderia ubonensis. Next base: position 562,758 of record NZ_CP020737.1, on the reverse strand, counting down.
CCCGCCAATGCAAAAAGCCCGATCGTGTGTCGAACACGATCGGGCTTTGTCAACCGGCCCGGTGCGTCAGGCGACTTCAGCAAGACGCCTGCCCGCCGCGTGCATCACGAGTTCGGGAACAAGAGCCACATCCTGCCGATCTGCTTCATCCGCCCCGCCTGGTCGCCGGCATTGTCGCCGAGCCCCCAGAAGTAGTCGGCCCGCACACCACCCTTGATCGCGCTGCCCGTATCCTGCGCGAACACGAGGCGATTCATCGGCGTGTTGGTCAACGGACGCGTCGTCTGCAGGAACACCGGCGTGCCGAGCGGAATCGCCGACGGATCGACCGCGATCGAACGCTCGGGCGTCAGCGGCACGCCGAGCGCGCCGACCGGACCGTCCGCGCCGCCATGCGGCGCGTCTTCCTTCGACGGCATCTCGCGGAAGAACACGAAACGCGGATTCGTGTCGAGCAACGCGTCGACGCGGGTCGGGTTCGCCTTCGCCCACGCCTTGATGCCCTGCATCGTCGCCTGGGCCGCCGTCAGCTCGCCGCGGTCGATCAGCCACTTGCCGATCGAGCGGTACGGCTGGTTGTTGGTGCCGCCGTAACCGACCCGCATCACCGAGCCGTCGTCGAGCAGGACACGCCCGGAGCCCTGCACCTGCAGGAAGAACGCCTCGATCGGATCGTCGACCCACACCAGCTCGTTGCCGTTCAGGATGCCTGCGCGCTCGAGCTGCGCCCGCGCCGGCAGCGCGGCGCCCGCGCGATAGCCGGCCGGCCAGCGGTAGAGCGCGGTCTGATAAGGCCCGCGCCGCACGCGCGAGCCGCGCAGCAGCGGCTCGTAATAGCCGGTGACGAGGCCGTCGAGCGTGCCGTCGCTGTTCGCGAACTGGAACGGCGTGAAATACGTTTCGAAGAACGCGCGCGCGCTGCTGACGTCGAGCTCGTCGAGCCGCTCGGCCGCCGCGCACGCGCGCTGCCACGCGGCCTGGCGCGCCAGCCGCGCGCAGTTCTGCCGCAGCGCGACCGTCGCGCCGATCAGCGAGTCATCCTGCCAGCCCGGCACCTGCTGCCAAGCGACCGGCGTCAGCCGCGTGGCGGCGACCTGCCCCGGCACGATCGCCGCGCCGGTCGGCGGCTTCAGGGAAGACGTCCGTGTCGGCGCGCCGCCGCACGCTGCAAGCAGCGCCGCCGTCGCGACCGCCGCCGCCCAGCCCGCTAACCGGGGCCCAAACCACATACAATGTTCGTTCTTGATGGAAACCGCCATGTCAGATCTTCTCGACCAATATCCGATGCTCATCTTCGCGCTGGAAGCCTTCCTCGCGCTCGCCTTGCTGATCTTCATCGTCGCGTGGACAGCCTCGGGCCGGAAGAAGCACGCCCGCAACAACGACCGCCCGTCCCGCTGAGCGCACCGCGCCGTGCGCGCTCAGTGAAGCGTGCGCGGCATGTGCAGCGCGAACTCGTCGATCGGCGCGTCGAAGCGCTCGCCGTCCTCGGCAACGCAGAAGTACGAACCGCGCATCGTGCCGACCGGCGTCGCGATCACGGCCCAGCTCGTGTATTCGAACTGCTCGCCCGGCTGCAGCAGCGGCTGGTGGCCGACGACGCCCAGCCCCTTCACTTCCTGCACGTGGCTCTCGCTGTCCGTGATGATCCAGTGACGCGCGATCAGCTGCGCCGCGACCTGCCCGCTGTTGCGGATCGTCAGCGTGTACGCGAATGCGTATTGACGGCGTTCGGGGTCGGATTGTTCCGGCAAGTAGCTGGTTTTCACCGTCACGGTGAACTGATACTGACTCATGGTGATTCCACTGGGTAGTGACCGGCCCGCGCCAGCATCGTGCGACGCGGGGCCGCGGACGCGCCGCTTTGGTTCGGCATTCTGCTTCATGCAGCAGCGGCCCGCAACCGCGCGCGCCGCCGCCCGGCGGTAGAATGGCGGTTTTGCGCCGCACCGTCCCCGCTCTCTGCCATGACCCAATTCCGCATCGCTCCCAGCATCCTGTCGGCCGACTTCGCACGGCTCGGCGAAGAAGTCCGCAACGTGGTCGCCGCCGGCGCCGACTGGATCCACTTCGACGTAATGGACAACCATTACGTCCCGAACCTGACGATCGGCCCGCTCGTCTGCGAGGCGATCCGTCCGCACGTGCAGGTGCCGATCGACGTGCACCTGATGGTGCGCCCGGTCGACCGGATCGTGCCCGATTTCGCGAAAGCGGGCGCGAACCTGATCAGCTTCCACCCGGAAGGCTCCGATCACATCGACCGCACGCTGTCGCTGATCCGCGATCACGGCTGCAAGGCCGGCCTCGTGTTCAACCCGGCGACGCCGCTGAACTATCTCGACTACGTGATGGACCGTCTCGACTTCGTGCTGCTGATGTCGGTGAACCCGGGCTTCGGCGGCCAGTCGTTCATTCCGGAAACGCTGAACAAGCTGCGCGAGACGCGCGCGCGCATCGACGCCTACACGGAGCGCACCGGCCGCGAGATTCTGCTCGAGGTCGACGGCGGCGTGAAGACCGACAACATCGCGGAAATCGCGGCGGCCGGCGCGGATACCTTCGTCGCGGGCTCGGCGATCTTCGGCAAGCCCGACTATCGCAAGGTGATCGACGAGATGCGCAGCCAGCTCGCAACGGTCGCGCGGAGCTGACGGCGTGAGCGAATCGAACCTGCCTGAAGCGAAAGCGGCTGCGCCTACGCCGGCCGCGCCTATGCCGGCCGCGCCGATCCGCTTCACCGCGCCGCGCATCGACGCGGCGCTGATCGACCTCGACGGCACGATGGTCGATACCGCCGACGATTTCACCGTCGGCCTGAACCACATGCTGGCGAAGCTCGATGCGCCGGCGACGTCGCGCGACGAGGTGATCGGCTACGTCGGCAAGGGCTCCGAGCATCTGATCCAGAGCGTGCTGAAGCCGCGCTTTTCCGCGGACGAAGCGCACGCGCGCTTTAACGACGCGCTCGCGATCTACCAGGCCGAATACGCAAAGATCAACGGCCGCCACACGTGCCTCTACCCGGACGTCGCGGCCGGTCTCGACGCGCTGCGCGCCGACGGCATCAAGCTCGCGTGCGTGACCAACAAGCCGCACCGCTTCGCGATCGAACTGCTCGAGCAATACGGGCTGATCGACCGCTTCGACATCGTACTCGGCGGCGACAGCGTGCCACGCAAGAAACCCGACCCGCTGCCGATGCTGACCGCGTGCGATGCGCTCGGCGTCGCGCCGGGTGTCGCGGTGGCGATCGGCGACTCGGAAAACGACGCGCTCGCGGGCCGCGCGGCGGGCATGGCGACGCTGACGGTGCCGTACGGCTACAACCATGGCAAGGCTATACAAACGATAAATTCGGATGGTATAGTCGGCTCGTTGCTGGTCGCAGCTCGCGCGATCGCCGCGCACAACGCCGGCCGGCCAACCGTCTGATCTAATTCTTCCATCCGCATGTTTCTGAACAAAAAACGGAGTCTGAGCAGCATCGACCGGGGAGCCTGGCCCTGGCGTCGCTGGTCGCGCTAACCTCTTCGATGAGGTGCGCTGAAGCACGTCTTCAGCGCCGTTTTTTTGTCTCGCTGCGCATCCGCACGCCGATCGCCGCACCACCTCGAGTCCTACCGCACCCGAACGCTTGCGTTCAGGGACGGTCGCAGGCTCGCGACGTTCGCGCTCCGGAATCCGCCCGCCGGCACCAGGCACACCACGATCGACCGCCGTTCCGCCGACAGCAGCCGCGCAGCATCACGTGATCCCCGGCGCATCCCGCCGCTCGTCCAGAACAGGACCGGAACATGACCGAACTCGAATTCCAATCGCTCGCGAACGAAGGCTACAACCGCATTCCGCTGATCGCGGAGGCCCTGGCCGATCTCGAAACGCCGCTGTCCCTCTACCTGAAGCTGGCGCAGCCCGAACGCACCGGCGCCAACTCGTTCCTGCTCGAATCGGTGGTCGGCGGCGAACGCTTCGGCCGCTACTCGTTCATCGGCCTGCCGGCGCGCACCCTCGTGCGTACCCGCAACGGCGTGTCCGAGGTGGTGCGCGACGGCCAGGTCGTCGAGACGCACGACGGCGATCCGTTCGAGTTCATCGCCGCGTTCCAGGCGCGCTTCAAGGTCGCGCAGCGTCCTGGCCTGCCGCGCTTCTGCGGCGGTCTCGCCGGCTACTTCGGCTACGACGCGGTGCGCTACATCGAGAAGAAGCTCGCGCACACCGCGCCGCGCGACGATCTCGGCCTGCCCGACATCCAGCTGTTGCTGACGGAGGAAGTCGCCGTCATCGACAACCTGGCCGGCAAGCTGTACCTGATCATCTACGCCGATCCGGGCCAGCCGGAGGCGTACACGAAGGCGAAGCAGCGCCTGCGCGAGCTGAAGCAACGGCTGCGCGCGACCGTGCAGCCGCCCGTCACGTCGGCGAGCGTGCGCACCGAAACGTTCCGCGAGTTCAAGAAGGAAGACTATCTGGCCGCCGTGCGCCAGGCGAAGGAATACATCGCGGCCGGCGAGCTGATGCAGATCCAGGTCGGCCAGCGCCTGACGAAGCCGTATCGCGACAACCCGCTGTCGCTGTACCGCGCGCTGCGCTCGTTGAATCCGTCGCCGTACATGTATTACTACAACTTCGGCGATTTCCACGTGGTCGGCGCGTCGCCGGAAATCCTCGTGCGCCAGGAGAAGCGCGGCGACGACCAGATCGTCACGATCCGCCCGCTCGCCGGCACGCGCCCGCGCGGCAACACGCCGGAACGCGACGCGGAGCTCGCGACCGAACTGCTCAACGATCCGAAGGAGATTGCCGAGCATGTGATGCTGATCGACCTCGCGCGCAACGACGTGGGCCGCATCGCGGAAATCGGCTCGGTCCAGGTGACCGACAAGATGGTGATCGAGAAGTACTCGCACGTGCAGCACATCGTCAGCTCGGTCGAAGGCAAGCTGAAGCCCGGCATGACGAACTACGACGTGCTGCGCGCGACGTTCCCGGCCGGCACGCTGTCGGGCGCGCCGAAGGTGCGCGCGATGGAGCTGATCGACGAGCTCGAGCCGGTCAAGCGCGGGCTGTACGGCGGCGCCGTCGGCTACCTGTCGTTCTCGGGCGAGATGGACCTCGCGATCGCGATCCGCACCGGCCTGATCCACAACGGCAACCTGTATGTGCAAGCGGCGGCCGGCGTCGTCGCGGATTCGGTGCCCGAATCCGAATGGCAAGAGACCGAGAACAAGGCGCGCGCGGTGCTGCGTGCGGCCGAACAGGTCCAAGACGGCCTCGACAGCGACTTCTGACCGGAGACTGACCATGCTGCTCATGATCGACAACTACGACTCGTTCACCTACAACCTGGTCCAGTACTTCGGCGAACTGGGCGAGGACGTGCGCACCTATCGCAACGACGAAATCACGCTCGACGAGATCGCGCGCCTGAATCCCGCCGCGATCTGCCTGTCGCCCGGACCGAGCAATCCGCAGCACGCAGGCATCACGCTCGACGTGCTGCGCGAATTCGCGGGCAAGAAGCCGATCCTCGGCGTGTGCCTCGGCCACCAGGCGATCGGCGAAGCGTTCGGCGGCCGCGTCGTGCGCGCGAAGACCATCATGCACGGCAAGGTGAGCCGGATCGAAACCGACTGCCGCGGCGTGTTCGCGGACCTGCCGAAGCACTTCGACGTCACGCGCTACCACTCGCTCGCGATCGAGCGCGAATCGCTGCCGGACTGCCTCGAGGTCTCGGCGTGGACCGACGACGGCGAGATCATGGGCGTGCGCCACAAGACGCTGCCGATCGAAGGCGTGCAGTTCCATCCGGAATCGATCCTGTCCGAGCACGGCCATGCGCTGCTCGAGAACTTCCTGAAAGACGCGCGCGCAGCGGCCGCGCACACCGCCTGACCGGAGCCTCACGATGACGATCACCCCTCAGGAGGCGCTCCAGCGCACGATCGAGCACCGCGAGATCTTCCACGACGAAATGCTGCACCTGATGCGGCTCATCATGCGCGGCGACATGTCGCCGGTGATGGCTGCCGCGATCATCACCGGCCTGCGCGTGAAGAAGGAAACGATCGGCGAAATCACCGCCGCCGCGACCGTGATGCGCGAATTCGCGAACCACGTGCAGGTGGCGGACAACTCGAATTTCGTCGACATCGTCGGCACCGGCGGCGACGGCTCGCATACGTTCAACATCTCGACCGCGACGATGTTCGTCACGGCCGCGGCCGGCGCGAAGGTGGCGAAGCACGGCAACCGCGGCGTGTCGAGCAAGTCCGGCAGCGCCGACGTGCTCGAGGCGCTCGGCGTCAACATCGACCTGCAGCCGGACCAGGTGGCCGCGTCGATCGCCGAGACCGGGATGGGCTTCATGTTCGCGCCGAACCACCATCCGGCGATGAAGAACATCGCAGCGGTGCGCCGCGAGCTCGGCGTGCGGACGATCTTCAACATCCTCGGCCCGCTGACCAATCCGGCCGGCGCGCCGAACCAGCTGATGGGCGTGTTCCACCCTGACCTCGTCGGCATCCAGGTGCGCGTGATGCAGCGTCTCGGCGCGCAGCACGTGCTCGTCGTGTACGGCAAGGACGGGATGGACGAGGTGTCGCTCGGCGCCGCGACGCTCGTCGGCGAGCTGCGCGACGGCGAGGTGCACGAGTACGAGATCCATCCGGAGGACTTCGGCCTGCAGATGGTGTCGAACCGCTCGCTGAAGGTGGAAAATGCCGACGAATCGCGCGTGATGCTGCTCGGCGCGCTCGACAACCAGCCGGGCGTCGCGCGCGAGATCGTCACGTTGAATGCGGGCACCGCGCTGTATGCGGCGAACGTCGCCGCGTCGATCGCCGACGGCATCCAGCTTGCCCGCGAGGCAATCGCGAGCGGCAAGGCGCGCGCGAAGGTCGACGAGCTGGTGCGCTTCACGCAGCAGTTCAAGCGCTGACCCGCCCTTTCGAACCCGAATCAAGCACGAGACTCCCATGAGCGACATTCTCGAACGAATCATTGCCGTCAAGCGCGAAGAGGTCGCGGCGGCCATGCGCAGCACGCCGCTCGAAGCGCTGAAGCTGGACGCGTCCGCGCGCGACCTGCGCGACTTCGTCGGCGCGCTGCGCGCGAAGCATGCGGCCGGCCAACCCGCCGTGATCGCCGAAATCAAGAAGGCCAGCCCGTCGAAGGGCGTGCTGCGCGAGCACTTCGTGCCGGCCGACATCGCGCGGTCGTACGCGACGCATGGCGCCGCTTGCCTGTCGGTGCTGACCGACGAGCAGTTCTTCCAGGGCGGCGTCCGCTATCTGGAGGAGGCGCGCGCGGCCTGCACGCTGCCGGTGCTGCGCAAGGACTTCATCGTCGATGCGTACCAGATCCTCGAAGCGCGCGCGATGGGCGCCGACGCGATCCTGCTGATCGCCGCCGCGCTCGACACGCCGCTGATGCAGGACCTGGAGGCGTACGCGCACTCGCTCGGTCTCGCGGTGCTGGTCGAAGTGCACGACCGCGACGAGATGGAGCAGGCGCTGACGCTCAAGACGCCGCTCCTCGGCATCAACAACCGCAACCTGCGCACGTTCGAGACGTCGATCCAGACCTCGCTCGACATGCTCGACATGATCCCGCCGGACCGCATCGCCGTGACCGAGTCGGGCATCCTGTCGCGCACCGACGTCGATACGATGCGCGCGGCGAACGTGAACACGTTCCTCGTCGGCGAGGCGTTCATGCGCGCCGAGCACCCGGGCGAAGCGCTCGCGCGGATGTTCTTCTGATGGCGATCGAAAAGGAAATCAAGCTCGCGCTGCCGGCCGGACAGGCCGCAGCCGCGCAGCAGTTCTTCGCGACGCTGACCGGCGAGCCCGGGCGCGAGATCGCGCTCGCGAACGTCTATTACGACACGCCGGATCTCGCGCTCGCCCGCTCGAAGAGCGCGGTGCGGGTGCGCCGCGCGCCGCACGGCTGGCTGCAGACGTTCAAGACGGTCGGCACCGCCGAAGGCGGGCTGCATCGGCGTCACGAGTGGGAGCTGCCGGTGGCCGGCGACGCGCTCGAGATCGACGCGCTCGTCGCCGCGTGCGACGTGGCTGAAGCCGCCGACGCGCTGCGCGGCGCGGCGCCCGCGCTGCACGCGCTGTTCCGCACCGATTTCACGCGCACGCTGTGGCGCGTCGCGATCGGCGGCGCGACCGTCGAAGCGGCGGTGGATCTCGGCGAGATCGTCGTTCAGGCGGAAAGCGAAACGCGCCATGAACCGATCAGCGAAATCGAACTCGAACTGATCGACGGCCCGGAGTCGGCGCTCGCGACGCTCGCCGCCGAGTTGCAGCAGGCGCTGCCCGGCCTCGCCCCCGACAACATCAGCAAGGCGCAGCGCGGCTACCGGCTGCGCGCGCAATAATCACGCATGGCAACCCGTAAGACTTCCCGCACGCCGCAGCAGGCGTCGCTGTTCGACGATCTCGTCACCGATACCCCCGCAACTCCGGTGGCGGTCGCCGCCTCGCCCGCGCCAGCCGCGACGCCGGGCGACATCCAGCATCTCGCCGCCCAATTCGACGCGCTGCCCGACGCATGGCGCGGGGTCCTCGCGCCGTTCGTCGCCAGCGACGCCTATGACCCGCTGTGCCGCTTCGTCGACAGCGAACGCGCGGCCGGCAAGACCGTCTATCCGACCGACGTATTCCGCGCGCTGCGGCTCACGAGCCCGGACGACGTGAAGGTCGTGATCCTCGGCCAGGACCCGTATCACGGCGACGACCGCGGCACGCCGCAGGCGCACGGCCTCGCGTTCTCGGTGCCGCCGGCGGTCAAGCCGCCGCCGTCGCTGCGCAACATCTTCAAGGAAATCGCCGCGAACTTCGGCCACGACACGCCGCGTCACGGCTGTCTCGACTCGTGGGCGCGCCAGGGCGTGCTGCTGCTCAACACCGTGCTGACGGTCGAGCGCGGCGCGGCGGCAAGCCACGCGAAACGCGGCTGGGAGCAATGCACGGACACGCTGATCCACGAGCTGGCGAACCGCCATCGCGGGCTGGTGTTCATGCTGTGGGGCGCGCACGCGCAGGCCAAGCGCGCGCTGTTCGACGCGGACGCGCATTGCGTGCTCGAGGCGCCGCATCCGTCGCCGCTGTCCGCGCACCGCGGCTTCCTCGGCTGCCGCCATTTCGCGCTCGCGAACGATTACCTCGCGGCGCACGATCGCGCGCCGATCGACTGGCGCCTGCCGGACGAGGCCAAGACGTTCGCGTAACGCCGCCGCGTTTCCGGTTGTTTCCGGCCCCATGCAAAAACGCCGCGCACCTTTGGGTACGCGGCGTTTTTTATCGTCCGGGCGGACGGACGCATCGCGCCCGTCGCAACCGGCCAACCCGCATTACGCGGCGGCGATCGCTTCGCGTGCGCTGGCGAGCGCCGCGCTCTGCGCATCCGGCCCCAGGTTCAGGCCTTCCGCGTGAATGAAGTTCACGTCGGTCATGCCCAGGAAGCCGAGGAACGTGCGCAGGAACGGGGTTTGGCTGTCGTTCGGCGTACCGAGGTACTTGCCGCCGCGCGCCGTCACCACGTGCACCTTCTTGCCCTTGATCAGGCCTTCCGGGCCGTTCTCGGTGTAACGGAACGTGACGCCGGCGCGCGCGATCCAGTCGAAGTAAGTCTTCAGTTGCGACGAGATGCCGAAGTTGTACATCGGCGCGCCGATCACGATGACGTCTGCCGCTTGCAGCTCGGCGATCAGCGCATCGCTCTTCGCGACGATCGCATTCTGTTCCGCGCTGCGCTGGTCGGCCGGCGTGAAGAACGCGCCGAGCACGGATTCGTCGAGATGCGGCAGCGCATCGGCCAGCAGGTCGCGGACCACGACCTTCGCGCCGGGGTTCGATTGTTGCAGCTTTGCCGTCAGTTCATTGGCCAGCAGCGTGGACTGCGCGCCTTGCGTACGGGCGGCGGAATTGATTTGCAGAATGGTCGTCATGTCGGGCTCCAGTGGGTTTGCGCTTGTGCAGCGCGAGTGACGCCATTGTGCGCGGCACCCCCATCCCGAAAAAGCCGGTTCAGGGCGACGGATTGTTGCAGCAGCAGAACAATGCTTGATCGCGCCCTGATTGCCGGAGCCCGCCCGCTCAGCCTTTCAGCCAGGCTTCCTGCGCGGTGCGCTGCGCCGCCGCAGGCTTCGTGGCGGCGGCGAGCTTGTAGCGCGCGACCTCGGGGCCGTCGAGCTTCAGCTTCGCGATGCGCAGCTCGTCGCGACGGAACGCGTGGATCTCGACCTTGTCGCCCGGCCGGTAGCGCGCGAGCAGCACATCGAGATTCGTGCCGGTCACGCGCAGCCCGTCGAGCGCGATCAGCGTGTCACCGGCCGACAGCCCCGCGCGGTGCGCGGCGCCGCCCTCGTAGACCGCTGCCAGCGTGCAATCCGCGCCGCCGCGCAGCCGCGCGCCGATCGTCGGCTTCGCCTGTGCGCCATTCACGCCGAGATCCGGTTCGAGCGTCACGCCGAACGGCGCGAGCAGGTCGGCGAGCGGCAGGTCGCGCGTGCCGTGCACCGCATCGGCGTACAGGCGGCCGAGCGCGACGCCGGTCGCTGCCTCGATCAGCGCCTCGACTTCATCCTCGCCGACGCCGGCCTGCTTGCCGTTATAGAAGTCGCGGCCGTAGCGCTGCCATAGCAGCCGCATCACGTCGTCGAGCGACTTGCGGTGGCGAGTCTGCGCGCGAATCGCGAGATCGAACGCGAGCGCGACGAGCGAGCCCTTCGTGTAGTAGCTGACGATCGCATTCGTCGCGTTCTCGTCCTGCCGGTAGTACTTGATCCACGTGTCGAACGAGCTGTCGGCGACGCTCTGCTTCAGGCGGCCGGTGCCGCGCTGCACGCCGCCGATCGTGCGGCCGAGCGTCGCGAAGTATTCGGGCTGCGACATCAGCCCGCTGCGCACCAGCATCAGGTCGTCGTAATACGACGTGAAGCCTTCGAACAGCCACAGCAGCGACGTGTAGTTTTCCTGCGCGAGGTCGTACGGCACGAACGCCGCCGGCTTGATGCGCTTCACGTTCCACGTGTGGAAGTACTCGTGACTGCACAGGCCGAGATATGTGCGATAGCCTTCCGACGCTTCCGGGCGGCCCTTCACCGGCAGATCGGTGCGATTGCAGATCAGCGCGGTCGACGCGCGATGCTCGAGACCGCCGTAGCCGTCGCTGACCGCGAGCGTCATGAACACGTAGCGGTCCATCGGCGCTTTCTTCGACTTCGGCTCGAACAGCGCGATCTGCGCTTCGCACACGCGCTTCAGGTCGGCGCGCAGCCGGTCCATGTCGAGCTGCGTCACGCGCCCCGCGACCACGATGTCGTGCGGCACGCCGTGCGCGTCGAACGTCGCGAGCGCGAATTCGCCGATCGTCACCGGATGGTCGATGAGCTCGTCATAGTTCGAGGCGCGATACGCGCCGAACGCGTAGCGCTTCGTGCCGCGCGCCTCCGGCAGCGCGGTCGCGACGCGCCACGTGCGGAACGCCGCGCCCGCGGGCTTCGCGATCTCCACTTCGCACGGTGCGTCCTCGCGGCCGACGGCGCTCAGGAACACCGCCGTGCCGTTGAAGAAGCCGCCTGTATCGTCGAGATACGCGGAGCGCACCGACAGGTCCCACGCGTAGACGTCGTAGCGCAGCGTCAGCGCGCCCTTCACCGGCGCGGCCTGCCAGCTGCGCTTGTCGGCTTTCGCGATGCGCACCTTGCGGCCCGCCTCGTTGAACGCCTGCAGCGTCACGATGTTGCGCGCGAACTCGCGCACGAGGTAGCTGCCCGGAATCCACACCGGCAGTGAGAACCGCTGCCCTTCGGGGTCGGGATCGGTGACCGTCACCGACACCTCGAACAGGTGCGCGGCGGGATCTTTCGGGGCAATCGAATAGCGGATCGGCGTTTTCATCGTCGGAATCGGTCGGGGAGGCGGCGTCAGAAACGACGAGAGGCGCCGGGCAGAAACCCCGTGCGCCCCTCGCCGGCCGGGCCTCGCGGCCCGGCGCATCAATCGGTTACTTGTTCGAAGCGAGCGCCTGATTCAGCTGCTCGGCGGACACGGCGCCCGGCAGGCGGCGGCCGTCCGGCAGGAAGATCGTCGGCGTGCCGGTGACGTTCATCCCGCGGCCGAGCGCGAGATTCTTGTCGAGCGCGCTCGTGTCGCAGCTCGCGGCGTTCGCCGGCGGGCGGTGGTCGAGCATCCAGCCCTCCCACGTCTTCGCGCGGTCGGTCGCGCACCAGATCGCCTTCGACTTCGCGGTCGAATCCGGCGACAGCACCGGATACAGGAACGTGTAGACCGTCACGTTGTCGACCGACTGCAGCGTCGTCTCGAGCTTCTTGCAGTACGGGCAGTTCGGATCGGAGAACACGGCGATCTTGCGCGCGCCGTTGCCCTTCACGACCTTGATCGCATTGGCGAACGGCAGGCTCGCGAAATCGATCTTGTTGATTTCGGCGAGGCGCGCTTCGGTCAGGTTCTTGCGCGACTTCGCGTCGACGAGATCGCCGAGCAACAAGTAGTCGCCGGACGCGTCGCTGTAGATGATCTGCGAGCCGAGGTTCACTTCATACAGGCCGGCTACCGGCGATTTCGCCACGCTCTTGATCGGCGCGTCGCTGCCGAGACGGGACTGCAGCGTCGCTTTCAGCTTGTCGGTGGTCTGGTCGGCCTGCGCGGTGCAGCCCAGCGTCGCCGCGGCGACGGCCAGCGCCAGCGAGGCGATGCGGATCGTTTTTTTCATCGAGGTCTTCCTTCAGCTCATTCGGAGTGCACGGCACAGTGTACGCCGTAACGGAACCGACTCCGACCCGGGAACGGTACGAAGGTTCGCTCAGCCGAGCGCGGCCGACACGAGCCAGCGCTTGACGAGCGGCTGCGCGCCGACGAACGCCATGCCCGCGTTGCGCACCGCCTTCGCGAACGGGCCGGGCGCCGCGAACAGCCGCTGCAGGCCGTCGGTCGCGATCATCAGCGCGCGGATGTCCTCGCGGCGCGACCGCTCGTAGCGGCGCAGCAGCACGGTATCGCCGAGGTTGCGGAAGCTCTCCTTGCTCGCGATCGCATCGGCGAGCGCGGCGACGTCGCGCAGCCCGAGGTTCATCCCCTGGCCCGCGAGCGGGTGGATCAGGTGTGCGGCGTCGCCGACCAGCGCGACGCGCGGCGCGATCAGCTTGTCGACGGTCTGCAGCGCGAGCGGGAAGCCGGCCGCCGGCGTCACGCATTCGAGCGTGCCGGCCTGCCCGTGCGAGACCCGCTCGACTTCGGCCGCGAGCTGCGCGGGATCGAGCGTCAGCAACTGGTCCGCATGCGCGGTGTGCGCCGACCAGACGAGCGACACGTGGCCGTCCGGCAGCGGCAGCAGCGCGACGATCTCGCCGTCGCGGAACCACTGGCGGGCCGTTTCACGGTGCGGCAGCGACGCCTTGAAGTTCGCGACGACGCCGGTCTGCCGGTAGTCGCGCCGCTCCACCTTGGCCCCTATTTGCGAACGCACCCACGAATGCGCGCCGTCCGCGCCGACGACCAGGTCGGCTTCGAGCACCTGCCCTGACGACAGCGTGAGCACGGCCGCGTCGTCGCGCACGTCGAAACCCTGCGCGCGCGCGTCGAACCACGTCAGGTTCGGCTGGAACCGCAGCGCGGCGTCGAGCGAGGTCTCGATCAGCGACGATTCGACGATCCACGCGAGCTGCGGCACCGACGCCTGGTACGCGGAGAAATGGAGTTCGGCGTGCGCGTCGCCGTAGACGCGCATGTCGTAGACGGGCGCAAGCCGGCTGTGATCGAGCGCCTGCCAGACGCGCAGCCGTTCGAGCAGCGCCTGCGAGCTGGACGACAGCGCGTAGATGCGCGTGTCGAAGGCAAGATCGGCGGGGCGCGGCGTCGCCGGCTGGGCGAGCAACGCGGTCTTGTAGCCGGACTGGGTCAGCGCGAGCGCGGCCGTCTTGCCGACGAGCCCGCCGCCGACCACGGCGACGTCGAAGGTGTGGTGGGCAGTCATGGCGGGCATTATAGCCGCGGGGCCAAACCCTTATGCGGCCGGACTTTGCGGGAAATCAGGGGAATCGCAGGATAGCGGCGCCATACACGGCCCAGCGGCGCCGTCCGTTCGGCCGGCGCCCGGAAACCCGCGCGGCGGCACGGTACAATAGCGCCTTTGAACGCCGGCCCGTCGCGCAGTGCGACGGCCCGCCCCCTTGTCCCGCGCCGCCGCGCCCCGCCCGGCCGCGCCGCTTCACCCGTTCGAAGGATTCCATGAGCCTCAAATGCGGCATCGTCGGCTTGCCTAACGTCGGCAAGTCCACCCTGTTCAATGCGCTGACCAAGGCCGGCATCGCCGCCGAGAACTATCCGTTCTGCACGATCGAGCCGAACGTCGGCGTCGTCGAAGTGCCTGACACGCGCCTGAAGGCGCTCGCCGAGATCATCAGCCCCGAGCGCGTCGTGCCGGCCGTCGTCGAGTTCGTCGACATCGCGGGCCTCGTCGCGGGCGCGAGCAAGGGCGAAGGCCTCGGCAACCAGTTCCTCGCGAACATCCGCGAAACCGACGCGATCACGCACGTCGTGCGCTGCTTCGAGGACGAGAACGTCATCCACGTCGCCGGCAAGGTGAGCCCGATCGACGACATCGAGGTGATCAACACCGAACTCGCGCTCGCCGACCTCGGCACCGTCGAGAAGGCGCTCACGCGCTACTCGAAGGCCGCCAAGTCGGGCAACGACAAGGAAGCGGCGAAGCTCGTCGCGGTGCTCGACAAGGTGCGCGCACAACTCGACCAGGGCAAGGCCGTGCGTGGCCTCGCGCTGTCCGACGACGAACAGGCGCTGCTCAAGCCGTTCTGCCTGATCACCGCGAAGCCGGCAATGTACGTCGCGAACGTGACGGACGACGGCTTCGAGAACAACCCGCACCTGGACGCGGTGCGCAAGTACGCGGAAAGCGAGAATGCGCCGGTCGTCGCGGTGTGCGCGGCGATCGAGGCGGAAATCGCCGATCTCGACGACGTGGACAAGGAAGCGTTCCTCGCCGACATGGGCATGGACGAGCCGGGCCTCGACCGCGTGATCCGCGCGGGTTTCAAGCTGCTCGGCCTGCAGACCTACTTCACCGCGGGCGTGAAGGAAGTGCGCGCGTGGACGATTCACATCGGCGATACGGCGCCGCAGGCGGCCGGCGTGATCCACACCGACTTCGAGCGCGGCTTCATCCGCGCGCAGACGATCGCGTTCGACGACTTCATCGCGTACAAGGGTGAACAGGGCGCGAAGGAAGCCGGGAAGATGCGGGCGGAAGGCAAGGAATACGTCGTGCACGATGGCGACGTGATGAACTTCCTGTTCAACGTCTGAGTGCAGGCCGGCAGCAGCCGGTTTGTCTGAGCAAGCCCGCGAACCGTCGAGGTCGCGGGCTTTTTTGTTGCGGCGCGGGCGTCGCACGCCCCACGCCGCGGCCCCGTGCTCGATCGCTTTCGGCGAGCACGGCGTTCACGCCCGCATCCACCACGATACCTCCCTTTGAACGACTTGCTTGTCGGGAATGGCCTCCGCGTCGGCGGGTAGCGAGGCGTCGCGCGGAACGCGAGCCGTCACGACTCCCGCGACGCTGCCCGCTGCGGATTGGTCGACGATATGGAGCTTGAGCGTATCGCCGGATGCCCGTGGTTCGCGTTGGACGTAGATGTTATAGGGCGGCGGGCGCTTGCTCGTATCCAGAAAACGGACTTCCGCGTCCGACGAGAATTCCTTCAGCTGCGCTTCGATGTCTTTCCGGGTATTGCATTCGCCCTCGTCCGTACGCGCCTTGATGTCCTTGATCGGCCCCGCCACCACGAACTTGTCGCAGCCTCCCGCGCCGATCGCCTTCGCCAGGGTTGTCACGTCGTCTTTCTTGAGACCGAAAGGCGTGGCCAGATGCGCACCGCGGAGGCTGCCTTGCCTGGACAGGCCGGTTACCGTCAGGCAAGAGCTGATGTTGGGATAGCAGAGATTCGCGTCCGCGCCGAGATCGCGGCCAACCCGCGCAATGCTGTTCTCGCTGACAACGGCACCGTGCTCGGTCGCTTGCCTTTGAATCACGCGCGCGCCGCTGAACAAATGGCCGGTCGGCTGCAGCGACTGCAGTATCTCGGGCATTGTTCGAAAGGTGGATGGATGGGCCGCCAGCGAATGAGATTGATTCGCGGTGCCCGCTTGGTTTCCCTGTCCGATCGCGGACGATGCTGTTCCTGTAACGCCGAAATTCATCAGATGTCCGCAAGCCGCTCCCGGTTCAGCGGAATGACGTGGCCCGTCGCGCCCGACACCCCCGTGACCTTTCGCCAGCCTGCCCCGTAGCACGAGTGACCCTCCACGCGACACGCCTTCGATGCCGGAGCGGCCCCATGATCGCGCGGTCCCTTCGCGGGAAAAGCGCTCGCATCGCGCCGAACAGCCCCCGCCATCCGCAGTCTTCGACATGCCGGCCCCACGCGCCCGGCGAAAGGCGAAAACGTCGCCACGCATCCGAAGACTTGCATCGCGGGCGACCACGGAACACCGCCAGCAAAGAGCGGGCGTCAAATGTTCCGGCGAGTTGCCCGAATATTTCGATCTTGTTCACCATCGCCATCACCGATGTCATTCGATTAATTTTCAAAAGTGGCGATGTCACAAGAACAATCAATTCAATCAAAAAATCAGATGTTTAAAAACAGAGCCTACCAATACAATGATTCGCCTCCCACACCTGAACATAAGAATCGGAGGCAATGAAGTCGCTTTATACGATCAATCATATAAGGGGCTGACCTATGAAAAATCATCACAACCCATTCCGAGGCGTTTCCGTCGCACTGGCCGTGTTGTGCATGCATGCGGGGCCGCTGTACGCGCAATCCCTCCCCGGGATTCCCAATCCCGC
This sequence comes from Burkholderia ubonensis subsp. mesacidophila, assembly GCF_002097715.1. NCBI lineage: Bacteria > Pseudomonadati > Pseudomonadota > Betaproteobacteria > Burkholderiales > Burkholderiaceae > Burkholderia > Burkholderia ubonensis. The sequence goes on along the minus strand of NZ_CP020737.1, from coordinate 545,850 downwards.
GGCGGTCGGGCTCACTCCGGGCGTCGGGCAGAACGGCGCGCCGACCGTGTCCGCGTGCTTTTATGATTACCGCACGCACATCAGCGCCGGCTTTCCCACCCAGATTGCATCGGGCTGGATCGTCACCAATCAGCTCAATAATCCACAATGCATTCCGCCCGGCGGACTCCCGGGTCCCAATTGGCAGGAAATGACGTATTTCAATAACATGCCCGTGGGATCGACCATCTCCGCCTGCTGGAGTTTTTCATGGCCGGCCAACTGGCAGCCCGTCGGCTATTCCACCGATCCGTCGAAGTGCGGCTACTATCCGGCCGGCCCCGTGCCGGGCGCGCAGCCCAATGTCGTGTTCCTGAAGCGGACGCAATAGCACCGTCCTGCTGCCCCGCACGACCTGCCCCGGCTCCTGCCGGGGCGGTCGCCCGTGCCCTTTACCGCAGGCTCGCCGACACCTTCCCCGCCGGTTCGCGCGCCACTCGCGCCCGCCGGTTGAGCCACGACGCGGCCAGCACGATCAACGCAAGCACCGCCGTCGCGCCCACTTCCATCCGGTGATCCTCGCTCACCAGCATCACCGTCAGCGTGCCGCAGATGAACACGATCACCGCCCACGTGAGCCACGGAAACATCCACATCCGCAGCGCCACGTTCGCGCCGCTGATTTCGAGGATCCGCCGCATCCGCAACTGCGAGATCGCGATCACGAGATACACGAGCAGCGCGATCGCGCCTGACGTCGCGAGCAGGAAGCCGAACACCTGCTCCGGCATCAGGTAGTTCGCGATCACGGTCACGAAGCCGAACGCGGTCGACGCGAGCACCGCCGCGCGCGGCGTGCCGGTCGAATCGGTGCGATGCAGGAACGCGGGCGCGTCCTGGCGCTTCGACAGCGAGAACAGCATCCGCGACGCGGTGTACAGCGCCGAGTTCAGGCAACTCGCGACCGATACCAGCACGATCACGTCGATGATCGCCTTCGCGTGCGGAATGCCGATCAGTTCCATCGCGCGCTGGTACGAACCGTGCGTCGGCAGCAGCGGATCGTTCCACGGCACGATCGCCGCGACGACGAGGATCGAGCCGAGGTAGAACAGCGTGATGCGCCAGATCACCGAATTGGTGGCGCGCACGATCTGGCGTTGCGGGTTGTCCGATTCGGCGGCTGCGATCGTCACGATCTCGGTGCCGAGGAACGAGAACATCGTCGTCAGCATCGCCGCGAGCACCGCGCCGGCGCCCTTCGGCATGAAGCCCTCGTGCGCGAACAGGTTCGACACGCCCGATACGCTCGGCACCGGCAGCAGCCCGACGATCGCCGCGCCGCCGATCGCGAGGAACACGACGATCGCGACGACCTTGATCAGCGCGAACCAGAATTCGAACTCGCCGTAATGCTTGACGGAGAAGAGGTTGGTGAGCGTCAGCACGGACGTGATGCCGAGCGCGAAGACCCACGTGGCGACGCCCGGGAACCACGCATTGAGAATGGTCGCGGCGGCGGTCGCCTCGATCGGGATCACGAGCACCCAGAACCACCAGTACAGCCAGCCGATCGTGAAGCCCGCCCAGTGGCCGATCGCGCGATCGGCGTAGGTCGAGAACGAGCCGCTGTCCGGATGCGCGACGGCCATTTCGCCCAGCATCCGCATCACCAGCACGACCAGCGCGCCCGCGATCGCATAGGCGATCAGCGACGCCGGGCCGGCTTCCGCGATCGCGTGGCCGGAGCCGACGAACAACCCCGCGCCGATCACGCCCGCAATCGACAGCATCGTCACGTGGCGTTGCTTCAGGCCGGTGCCGAGCCCTGTCTTGCTTCCATTCATGTGTCTCTCTCCATAAAACGGTTCCGGTATGACCGGGTATCGCTTGAAGGCGGCGCTGGGGATTGTCGTTCTCGATCCGGACTCGGCGCGGCGTGCGTCGGCCCGCTGCCGGATTCTCGGCCGCTCGGACAGGGTGCGCCACGCAGGTCTGCGAAACTGCGGGGCGATGCGTACCGACGCATCGCGGCGCCCTTCCGTCGGCATTGTGTTCAGCCGCCTTCGAAGCGAAGGAGTGTAAGCATCAAACGGTTCGCGACTAAGAACCAATTGATGAATTTCGATGGAACCACTTGTTGCATCGACGGGAACCGATGCAACAGACGTGCCGTCCGGTGACGGTCACGTGACACGCGAAGTTGCGCGGAAAGATGCGGCTCGAGGCCGGTGTGACGCTGGCGGCGAAGCGTGTGCCGGCCGTGCAGGTGCGCATGGGGCGCGCGGTCGGTTCAGTTCGACCCGCGCTCCATTTCGTCGCGCCATCTGGCCGGCACGATCGCCTGCCATTCTCGCAAAAGCAGGTTTTTCACGGCGTCGGGGCGCACGGCCGACAGGCGCACCAGGACGATCGGCCAGCCGACGTAGTGATCGGTCACGTAATACACGTCGGGCGCGGACTCGATCAGCCACGCGCGCTCGTCCGGGCCGACGCCCTTCACGACGAGCGTGTCGCCGTCCTCGCGCAGGCGGGCCAGCAGCCTGCCCTTCACCTTCAGCGCGGGCGTTCCGTACGACGTGCCGTCCTCGACGCCCCGCCACGCAAGCGCGATCTGCCGAACTTCGTCGAATGTCATGGTTCCTCCCCGAACGTGCGCTCCGGATGGGCGGTCCGCCCACCCTGCCGGAACTCGCCGTACACGCCTATGCACCCGCGCGCGCGGTCGCCGGCGCACGACCGGTCGCGGCGACGATGGCGAACGCGATCGCATTCGCGGCGGCGCTGGCGAGAATCGGCACGAGGTAGCCGCCTCCGGCATCGTAGACGAAGCCCGCGGCAGCCGGCCCGATCAGCGTGCCGAACGCGACGCTCGTGTAGAGCACGCCGATGATCCCGCTCACGTTGCGGCCGCCGAAATAGTCCATCACGACGGCGGGCAACACCGCGACCCAGCCGCCGTAGAACACGCCGAACACCAGCGCGAACGCGACGAGGGCCGCGAAATCGCCGGCGGCTGCCCATGCGACGAGCGCTGCCGCCATTCCGGCGAACATCGCGAGCAGCGACGCGCGGCGGCCGAAGCGGTCGGCGAGACCACCGAGAAAGAACCGGCCCGCCGTGCTGCCGATGCCAATCGCGCCCAGCAGCAACACAGCCGCCGCGGGTTTCACGCCGTGATCGAGCGCATACGGCACGAGGTGCACGAACGGCACGAACACGCCGAACGAGCACGCGAGGCATGCCGCGTAGAGGCTCGCGAACGGCCGCGAAGTCACGGCCTCGCGGACCGTCGCGCCGGCTGCCGAAAGGCTCGCCGCCGGTGCGCCGTCCGCCGGCCGGCAAGCCTCCGCGTGGGCGACCCTGTCCCGGGCGGCCCTTTCCCGGGCGGCCCCATCCGGCAACAGCCCGCGGCCGCGCGGATCATTCTCGATCAACAGCGACATCCCCGCGCCGAACACGACCGCGAGCGCGGCGAGCGCGAAATACGCGCCGCGCCAGCCGACTTGCGCGATCAGCGCGGACGCGAGCGGCGGCATCACGAGCGTGCCGACGCCGATGCCCGCGACCGCGAGCCCCGACGCGAAGCCGCGCCGCCGCACGAACCAGCGCTGCACCGCGCCGACGGCGGGCACGTATGCACAGCCGACGCCAAGGCCGACGCCGAGCCCGTAGGCGGCATAGACCTGCAGCAACGTGCGCGCGGCGCCCGCGGCCGCGAGCCCGGCGGCCGTCAGCAGCATGCCGGCGACGGCGAGCCGCCGCGAACCGACGCGATCCGCGAGCGGCCCGCTGACGACGCCGAAGCCGAAATACAGGAAGCCCGCGAGCGAGAACACGAGCGAGATCTGTCCGCGGGACGCGGCGAAATCCCGCTGCAGCGATTCGACGAATGCGCTGAACGTGTACGCGCTGCCGAAGCCGACGAACGTCACGGCGAATGCGGCGGCGACCACGTACCAGCCGTAAAAGAAGCGCGGCGCGCCCGGGCGGTTCATGACGATGCTCCTCTCAGGTCCGTTCCGGCGCGGCGTCGAATGCCTTCCGGATTGCCTCATGGATATAGTTGAACTATGTTGATCACATCCGCCGCCACTGCGCGGCTGTCGGGATGCAACCCGATGAAAGAACGTTACTCGCGCACGTGCGCCGTCTCAAACGATTTTTCGTCGGCTTTTCGCTTTAGAAAAACTCAATGAAACGTTCCCGCCTGCCGCCGCTCAATGCGCTGCGCGCGTTCGAAGCGGCCGCCCGCCACCTGTCGGTGAAGGCCGCGGCCGAGGAGCTGTCGGTCACGCCCGGCGCGGTGAGCCAGATGATCCGCACGCTCGAGGCGCACCTCGGCGTACAGCTGTTCGAGCGCGTCAATCGCGGCATCCTGCTGAGCGCCGCCGGCCGCGACTACCTGCCGCCGGTGCGCAACGCATTCCGGCAGATCGCCGACGCATCGCAGCGCGTGTCGGGCACGGCCGACAGCGGCGTGCTGACCGTGAGCGTCACGCCGTTCTTCGCGTCCGCGTGGCTCGTGCCGCGTCTCGCGCAGTTCCGGCACGCGTGCCCGGACGTCGACCTGCAGGTCGTCACGAGCCATGCGCTCGCCGACTTCGCGCGCGACGGCGTCGACGTCGCGATCCGCCACGGCCTCGGGCGCTATGTCGGCCGGTGCAGCGAGCGCCTGCTGACCGTCGAGATCGTCGCGCTCGCGGCGCCGGGGCTCGTCGAGCGGCTCGGCCTGCCCGCGACGCCCGCCGATCTGGTCGCGTGGCCGCATCTGCACGACGCGGAGCGCAAGGGCTGGCACATCTGGTTCGATGCGCAGCGGATCGACGATTTCGGCCCGCCGCGCGGCCCCGCGTTCGACGACTCAGGCCTGCTGCTGCAGGCGCTCCTCGCCGGCCAGGGCGCGGGCCTGCTGCCCGCCGCGATGGTGCGCGCCGAGCTCGCGAGCGGACGGCTCGTGCAGCTCGCGGCGCGCGCGTGGCTCGACGATTTCGCGTACTACCTCGTCTATCCGCCGCATCACGCGGAGCGGCCGAAGGTCGCCGCGTTCCGCCGCTGGATTCTCGATGCGGCCCATGCCGAAGGGGCCGCGGAGATGTCGGGCGCGGGATCGCACGCGCATCGTTAGCGGCATCTCCACTTGAGCGGCGTCACAGCGCCGGTCACACCGCCTCGGCTACCATGCTGGCGCGCGCGGCCCGCCGCCGTCGCGCGCCCGATACCAAGAACCGAGAGAGACCATGCCCTTGCCCGCCTTGCGCACCGCGCACACCACACGGCTCGCGCGACTGTCGATCACGCTGCTGATCGCATGCGCCGCCGTCGCCCCGCACCACGCGTACGCCTATCGCGCGCCGCAGACCTACGGCAACGAAGCCGACCTCGACCGCCACGACACGTACCGGAACCGCAACGGCGAAACCGTGCATGCGCCGGCCCGCTCGAAATCGGGCCGCGTCCCCGAAGGCGCGAGCGCGCGTTGCCGCGACGGCACGTACAGTTTCAGCCGCCACCGGCGCGGCACGTGCTCGGGGCACGGCGGCGTCGCCGCCTGGCTCTGACCTCGCGGAACGGCCGCGCCGAGCCAGCGCCGGCCGGCGGCGAAGTACAATAGCCGCTCTCGCCGTCGACATGCGGCGACACCGGGCGACACCGCCGCACGTCACGCGGCACGCTCCGTACCGAATCACCCGACGCCGCCACGCGAATTCGCCGAGCGGCGGCCCCAACTTCTGACTCTCACACCCACATGGCCCAATACGTTTTCACGATGAACCGGGTCGGCAAGATCGTGCCGCCCAAGCGCCAGATCCTGAAGGACATCTCGCTGTCGTTCTTTCCCGGCGCGAAGATCGGCGTGCTCGGCCTGAACGGCTCGGGCAAGTCGACGCTGATCCGCATCATGGCGGGCGTCGACAAGGACATCGAAGGCGAAGCGACGCCGATGCCGAACCTGAACATCGGCTACCTGCCGCAGGAACCGCAGCTCGACCCGTCGAAGACGGTGCGCGAAGCCGTCGAGGATGGCCTCGGCGACCTGTTCCAGGCCAACAAGAAGCTCGAAGAGATCTACGCGGCGTATGCGGAGCCGGACGCCGACTTCGACGCGCTCGCGGCCGAGCAGGCGAAGTACGAAGCGATCCTCGCGTCGAGCGACGGCGGCAGCCCCGAGCAGCAGCTCGAAGTGGCCGCCGACGCGCTGCGCCTGCCGCCGTGGGACGCGAAGATCGAACACCTGTCGGGCGGCGAGAAGCGCCGCGTCGCGCTGTGCAAGCTGCTGCTCGAAAAGCCCGACATGCTGCTGCTCGACGAACCGACCAACCACCTCGACGCCGAATCGGTCGACTGGCTCGAGCAGTTCCTGGTGCGCTTCCCGGGCACCGTCGTCGCGGTCACGCACGATCGCTACTTCCTCGACAACGCGGCCGAGTGGATTCTCGAGCTCGACCGCGGCCACGGCATTCCGTGGAAGGGCAACTACAGCAGCTGGCTCGACCAGAAGGAAGAGCGCCTGAAGCAGGAAGAAGCGTCGGAATCGGCGCGCCAGAAGGCGATCAAGAAGGAACTGGAGTGGGTGCGCCAGAACCCGAAGGGCCGTCAGGCGAAGTCGAAGGCGCGTATTGCGCGTTTCGAGGAGCTGAGCAGCCAGGAATACCAGAAGCGCAACGAGACGCAGGAAATCTTCATTCCGGTCGGCGACCGCCTCGGCAATGAAGTGATCGAGTTCAAGAACGTCAGCAAGGCGTACGGCGATCGCCTGCTGATCGACAACCTGAACTTCAAGATCCCGGCCGGCGCGATCGTCGGCATCATCGGCCCGAACGGCGCCGGCAAGTCGACGCTGTTCCGGATGCTGACGGGCAAGGAGCAGCCGGATTCGGGCGAAATCGTGACCGGCCCGACCGTGAAGCTCGCCTATGTCGACCAGAGCCGCGACGCGCTCGACGGCTCGAAGTCGGTGTTCGAGGAAATCTCGGGCGGCGCCGACGTGCTGACGGTCGGCAAGTACGAAACGCCGTCGCGCGCGTACATCGGCCGCTTCAACTTCAAGGGCGGCGACCAGCAGAAGATCGTCGGCAACCTGTCCGGCGGCGAACGCGGCCGCCTGCACCTCGCGAAGACGCTGATCGCCGGCGGCAACGTGCTGCTGCTCGACGAACCGTCGAACGACCTCGACGTCGAAACGCTGCGCGCGCTCGAAGACGCGCTGCTCGAATTCGCGGGCTCGGTGATGGTGATCTCGCACGACCGCTGGTTCCTCGACCGGATCGCGACGCACATCCTGTCGTTCGAAGGCGATTCGCAGGTGACGTTCTTCGACGGCAACTACCAGGAGTTCGAAGCCGACAAGCGCGCGCGCCTCGGCGAGGAAGCCGCGAAGCCGCATCGCCTGCGCTACAAGCCGATCAGCCGCTGATCGGGCGTCCGGGGGTTGCAGCTCCCGGATCGGCAAAACGAAAAAACGGGCCCCTGGGCCCGTTTTTTTGTCTGACGTGTGCTCGCCCGCCGCCTACGCGAGCGCGCCCAGTTCGCGCAGCCGCGCCTCGGTGGCCGCGCCGCTCGTGTGGTGTATCCCGTGCCAGCCGAGCGCCGTCGCGGCGGCGGCGTTCTTCGCGTTGTCGTCGATGAACACCAGCTCGTGCGGCGCGACGCCCGGCAGATGCGGCTCGATCCGCGCCTGCATCTCGCGATAGATCGCCGGATCGGGCTTCACGAGCTTCACGCGGCCCGACACGACGATGTCCTTGAAGCGCCGCAATACCGGGAAGCGCTCCCACGCATACGGGAACGTCTGCGCCGACCAGTTCGTGAGCCCGAAGATCGGCATCCCCTGTGCGTCGAGCCGGTCGACGAGCGCCTCGCCGTCCGCGAGCACGCCGCCGATCATCTCGTGCCAGCGCGCATAGAACGCGCGGATCAGCGGCTCGTGTTCCGGAAACTTCGCGACGCGTTCGGCCGTGCCGTCCTCGATCGTCTGCCCGCCGTCCTGCTTGATCACCCAGTCCGATCCGACCACCTGCGTGACGAACCGGCGGCGCTCGGCCTCGTCCGGAATCAGCTTGCTGTACAGGTAGTCGGGGCTCCAGTCGATCAGCACCCCGCCGAAATCGAACACGACTGCCTTGATCGTCATGCGAACTCCGTGGCGAGCACGTCGGCGAGCGGACGCGGCGTCACCGCGTTGCCCGACAACGTGTTGTTATTCCAGATGAAATGGTGATGCGCGACGATCTGCGCGGCCGACAGGTGCGCGCGCTCGTTCGTCGTGTGCAGGTCGGACACGACCGTCGTCCGGTAGCCGAGCAGCGCCGCGCGGCGGGCCGCCGAATCGACGCAGAACTCGGTCGCATAGCCGCAGATCAGCACCGAACGAATGCCGTGGCGGTCGAGCTGCGCCGCGAGCGGCGTCTCGTGGAACGCATCGCCGAAACACTTGCGAATGCGCCAGTCGCCGTCCGCGGTCGCGAGCTCGGCATACAGTTCCCAGCCGGGCGTGCCGGGCACGATGTCGTCGTCCGCGTCGCCGTCGTGCTGCACGAAGCAGACGGGCGCACCCGCGGCCCGCGCCGCCGCCGTCAACCGGTTGATGCCTGCCACCACGTCGTCGAGCCGGTATGCGGGCCTCGCCCGCTCCACCAGCCCGCGCTGCATGTCGATTACCAAGACTGCCGTGTCCGCCATCTTTCGCCCTCGGTGTGATTGTCGTTCGAACGGAAACCGCGCACGCCCTGCATCAGATCGGCTGCGTGCGCGCCTCCAGCCAGGCCTTTGCGTCGCCGCTCACGTGCCGGCCGACGCGCTCGCGCACCGTCGCATGGTACGCGTTGAGCCACGCGCGCTCTTCCTCGTGCAGCATTTCGACGAGCACGCAACGCGTGTCGATCGGGCACAGCGTCAGCGTCTCGAACGCGAGGAAGTCGCCGAACTCGGTCTGCCCCGCTGCACGGTTGACGACCAGGTTCTCGATCCGGATGCCCCACTTGCCGGGCCGGTACAGGCCCGGCTCGATCGACGTGATCATCCCCTCTTCCATCGCCGTGTACGGCTCGGCCGGCGCGTAATGCGAGATCACCTGCGGGCCTTCGTGCACGTTCAGGAAATAGCCGACGCCGTGACCGGTGCCGTGGCCGTAGTCGAGCCCGGCCGCCCACATCGGCGCGCGCGCGATCGCGTCGAGCATCGGCGAGCGGATGCCGCGCGGGAACCGCGCGCGCGACAGCGCCATCATCGACTTCAGCACGATCGTGAAGTCGCGCCGCTGCAGGTCGCCGACCATGCCGACCGGCACGACGCGCGTGATGTCGGTCGTGCCGCTCACGTACTGGCCGCCCGAATCGATCAGCAGCAGGCCGTCGCCGGCGATCGTCGCGTGCGATTGCGGCGTCGCGCGGTAATGCGGCATCGCGCCGTTCGCGTTGAAGCCGGCGATCGTCGCGAAGCTTCGCGACACGTAGCCCGGACGGCGCGCGCGCGCGGCCGTGAGCTTCTCGTCGATCGTCAGTTCGGTGATCGTCTCTCGGTTCACCGCCTGCTCGAACCACGCGAAGAATTCCGCGAGCGCCGCGCCGTCGTGCTCCATCGTCACGCGCACGTGCTCGATCTCGGCGGACGTCTTGCGCGATTTCGCGAACGTCGACGGATTCACCGCCTCGACGAGCGTCACGCCGGCCGGCACCGCATCGAGGGTGCCGTAGGTCACGCGGCGCGGGTCGATCAGCAGCGTCGCGCCGTCGGGCAGCGCCGCGAGCGCCGCGCGCGCGGCGTCGTACGCCCGCACGTCGACGCCGTCCTGCGCGAGCGATGCGGCAAGCGCCGGCGGCACCTTGCCGCCGGCGATGAACAGCGTCGCGCGGTCGGCGCCGATCAGTGCGTGCGCAACGAATACCGGATTGAAGCTGACGTCCGCGCCGCGCAGGTTGAAGAGCCAGGCGAGATCGTCGAGCGTCGACACGAAATGCCACTGCGCGCCCTGCGCGCGCATCGCGCGGCGCACGTCGGCGAGCTTGCTCGCGCGCGTCGTGTCGGCCTGCGGCGCGACGTGCTCGAACACCGCATCGTCGGGCAACCCCGGCCGCTCGGGCCAAATCGCGTCGAGCAGGTCGAGATCGGTGCGCAGCGCGATGCCGCGCGCGCTCAGCGCGGCGGACAGCGCACGCGCCGCCGCCATGCCGAGCACCGCGCCGTCGACGCCGACGCTCGCGCCGGACGGCACGTTCTGCGCGAGCCAGTCGACGTGCGGCGCGCTCTGCTGGCCGCCCGTCATCTTCATCAACTGCACGCCGCTGCCGGCCAGTTCCGCGTCGGCCTGCACCCAATAGCGGCTGTCGACCCACAGCCCCGCGAAATCGGCGGTGACGACGAGCGTGCCGACCGAGCCCGTGAAGCCCGACAGCCAGCGGCGCGCCTGCCAGCGCTCGGGCAGGTATTCGGACAGGTGGGGATCGGCGGACGGCACAAGATACGCGGCCAGGTTCTCGCGGGCCATCGCGTCGCGCAACAGCGCGAGACGCGCCGGCGCCGACGAGTCTTCGGGAAAACGGGCATTCATGATTTCACCTGCGGGCAATCAGCGACGAGCCGCCAGCGCGACCGTCAAGGCCACGGCGACGAACGCAACGCCGGTGCAGACCGGCCATTCGAGCGTCTCGCCGTCATAAAAGAGTCCTGAGAGATTGCCGGCCATCTTGGCGGCAGCCGCGCCGGCGATGCCGACGAGCACCACGACCCACCATGCCGGCCGGCCGGCGCGCCGCAACGGGTGCAGCCCCCGGCCGAACCATCCGACGGCCGTTCCCAGAACGATGATTCCAAACCAGTTCATTCAACGCCCCTAGCAATTTCAGATTCGTCCCATAGGCGTGAACGACTCCTGCGGCTAGCATCGACCCATCCATCGAACCCGAGATCAGCAGGGTACTTGCCGCGCAACATTTGAGTTTAGGGGCCGACCCGACGCCATGGCAAGCGCGCACCGGCTGTCGTAATGAAGAAATTCCCATGCGAATCGCTCTGATCGATCCGGATGCGCGTCATGCAGCGCTGATGAATCGCCTCCTCTTCGCGGGCGGCCACCTCTGCCACCCGTTCCCGTCCAGCGCACGGTGCCTCGAGTGGCTCGCCACCGAAACCTGCGACCTGCTGATTACCGGCGACTGGGCCGGCGACCAGCCCGCCGAGGAAGTCATCCCCCTCGCCCGCGCGCTCCTGCCCGGGCTGCCCGCGATCGCCGTGATGCGCATGCCGCGCGAAAGCGAGATCGTGTCGTGCCTGCACGCGGGCGCCGACGACTGCATCGCCAAGCCGGTGAGCGGCCCCGAACTGCTCGCGCGCGTCAACGCGCTGATGCGGCGCGCGGGCGTGCGGCGCCCGCCGAACCGCTCGCGCGATACGTATGGAGAATACGCATTCGACGCCACGCACTGCCTCGTGCGCTTCGGCGACGAGGTCGTATCGCTCACGCCGAAGGAATTCCGCTTCGCGCTGCTGCTGTTCGCGAACCTGTCCCGCCCGGTGTCGCGCGCCCATATCCTCGAAACGGTCTGGGCGCGCCGGCGTGACACAAAGTCGCGCACGCTCGACACCCACGCGTCCCGGCTGCGCAGCAAGCTGCGGCTGCTCCCGGAGCGCGGCTACCGGCTGCTGCCCCTCTACGGCTACGGCTATCAGCTCGACCAGGTACCGATCGAGCCCCCGGATCGCCGCCCCCGTCTCGCGGACGCTCGATACGCGTCGAGTGAGGAAATCGCTGAAACGCTATAATATGAGGCTAAACGATAGCCCTTGATATGCAACTCCTCACGATCGGAATCAATCACCACACTGCGCCTGTCGCCCTGCGCGAACGCGTGGCGTTTCCGCTCGAGCAGATCAAGCCGGCTCTCGCGACGTTCAAGAGCGTGTTCCTCGGCCCCCAGGCGCCCAACGCGCCCGAGGCGGCGATCCTCTCCACCTGCAACCGCACCGAACTCTACTGCGCGACCGACGACCGTGCGGCGCGCGAAGGCGCGGTGCGCTGGCTGTCGGAGTATCACGGGATTTCCGTCGACGAACTCGCGCCGCACCTGTACGCGCTACCGCAGTCGGAAGCGGTCCGGCACGCATTTCGCGTCGCGTCGGGCCTCGACTCGATGGTGCTCGGCGAAACCCAGATCCTCGGCCAGCTGAAGGACGCGGTGCGCACGGCGTCGGAAGCCGGTGCGCTCGGCACCTACCTGAACCAGCTGTTCCAGCGCACCTTCGCGGTCGCGAAGGAAGTGCGCGGCACGACCGAGATCGGCGCGCAGTCGGTATCGATGGCCGCCGCCGCGGTGCGCCTCGCGCAGCGCATCTTCGAAAACGTGTCCGACCAGCGCGTGCTGTTCATCGGCGCCGGCGAAATGATCGAGCTGTGCGCGACTCACTTCGCCGCGCAAGGCCCGCGCGAACTGGTGGTCGCGAACCGCACCGCCGAGCGCGGCCAGAAGCTCGCCGAACGCTTCAACGGCCGCGCGATGCCGCTGTCGGACCTGCCGGCGCGGATGCAGGAATTCGACATCATCGTGTCGTGCACCGCGTCGACGCTGCCGATCATCGGCCTCGGCGCGGTCGAACGCGCGGTCAAGGCGCGCCGCCACCGGCCGATCTTCATGGTCGACCTGGCCGTGCCGCGCGACATCGAGCCCGAAGTCGGCAAGCTGAAGGACGTGTTCCTCTACACGGTCGACGATCTCGGCGCGATCGTGCGCGAAGGCAACGCGTCGCGCCAGGCCGCGGTCGCGCAGGCCGAGGCGATCATCGAGACGCGCGTGCAGAATTTCATGCAGTGGCTCGACACGCGCAGCGTCGTGCCGGTGATCCGCCACATGCATACGCAGGCCGACGCGCTGCGCCGCGCCGAAGTCGAGAAGGCCCAGAAGCTGCTCGCACGCGGCGACGATCCGGCCGCGGTGCTCGAAGCGCTGTCGCAGGCGCTGACCAACAAGCTGATCCACGGCCCGACGAGCGCGCTCAACCGCGTGAACGGCGCCGACCGCGATTCGCTGATCGACCTGATGCGCGGCTTCTACCAGCACGCGCCGCGCTCGAACGACCAGTCAGGCCACTAGCGCCGACAGATCGCCGTGCCGCCGGCTCGCCAGCCGGCCTATCCTTTCCGAATACCTTGCCCGGGAGCGACGCTCCACATCATGAAGACGAGCATGCAACGCAAGCTCGACCAGCTTTCCACACGGCTGGCCGAACTGAACGACCTGCTGAGCCGCGAGAACGTCACGGCCGACCTCGACCAGTACCGCAAGCTGACCCGCGAGCACGCGGAGCTCGACCCGGTCGTCGGGCAATACGCGCTGTGGCGCCAGTCGCTCAGCGACGAAGCGGCGGCGCAGGAGCTGCTCGGCGATGCGTCGATGCGCGACTTCGCCGAGGACGAGATCCGCAGCGCGCGCGACCGGATGGTCCAGCTCGAGGTCGAGCTGCAGAAGATGCTGCTGCCGAAGGACCCGAACGACGACCGCAACATCTTCCTCGAAATCCGCGCGGGCACCGGCGGCGACGAATCGGCACTGTTCGCGGGCGACCTGCTGCGCATGTACCTGCGCTTCGCGGAGCGCCAGCGCTGGCAGGTCGAGATGATGTCGGAGAGCGCATCGGATCTCGGCGGCTACAAGGAAGTAATCGTGCGGATCGCGGGCCAGGGCGCGTACTCGCGCCTGAAGTTCGAGTCGGGCGGCCATCGCGTGCAGCGCGTGCCGGCGACCGAGACGCAGGGGCGCATCCACACGTCCGCGTGCACGGTCGCGGTGATGCCGGAAGCCGACGAGATCGGCGAGGTCGAGATCAATCCGGCCGACCTGCGGATCGACACGTTCCGCGCGTCCGGCGCGGGCGGCCAGCACATCAACAAGACCGATTCGGCGGTGCGCGTCACGCACCTGCCGACCGGCATCGTCGTCGAGTGCCAGGACGACCGTTCGCAGCACAAGAACAAGGATCGCGCGCTGAAGGTGCTCGCCGCGCGGATCAAGGACAAGCAGTATCACGAGCAGCACGCGAAGGAAGCCGCGACGCGCAAGAGCCTGATCGGCTCGGGCGACCGCTCCGAACGGATCCGCACGTACAACTTCCCGCAGGGCCGGATGACCGATCACCGGATCAACCTGACGCTCTACCGGCTCGAAGCAATCATGGACGGCGACCTCGACGAGCTGATCGCGGTGCTCGTCAGCGAGCACCAGGCCGAGCAGCTCGCGTCGCTCGGCGACGCCGACTGAGGCCCGTAATGAGCGCCACGACCGCCCTCGGCCTGCTGCGCGCGTCGCCGCTCGACCCGGTCGACGCGCGCGTGCTGCTCGGGCATGCGCTCGGCTGGACGCGCACGCAGCTGATCACGCGCGGCGACGAGCCGCTCGACGCGGCCGCCGTCGAGCGCTATCTCGCGCTCGAGGCGCGCCGCGCGGCCGGCGAGCCGGTCGCGCAGCTGGTCGGCATGCGCGAGTTCTTCGGGCGGCCGTTCGACGTGACGCCCGACGTGCTGATTCCGCGCCCGGAAACCGAATTGCTCGTCGAAGCGGCGCTCGATGCGATCGACGGGATCCTGCATCCGGCCGTGCTCGACCTCGGCACCGGCAGCGGCGCGATCGCGGTGTCGATCGCGGCCGAGCGGCCCGACGCATGCGTGTGGGCACTCGACCGTTCGGCCGAAGCGCTCGCCGTCGCGCGGCGCAACGCGGACAAGCTGCTCGACGCGCACCGCCCCGGCGGGCCGCTGCACTGGTTGCAAAGCGACTGGTACGCGGCGCTCGATCCGGCGCTCGCGTTCGACGCGATCGTCAGCAACCCGCCGTACATCGCGCAGCACGACCCGCACCTGTCGCAGGGCGACCTGCGCTTCGAGCCACGCGGCGCGCTCACCGACGACGCGGACGGCCTCACCGCGATCCGCGCGATCGTCGCCGGTGCCGGCGCGCACCTGAAGCCCGGCGGCACGCTGTGGATCGAGCACGGCTACGACCAGGCCGAAGCGGTGCGCGCGCTGCTTGCCGCGCACGGCTTCGTCGCGGTCGAATCGCTCGCCGATCTCGCCGCGATCGAGCGCACGACAGGCGGCCGGCGGCCCGGCTAACGGCCGGCCCGCCCGGTTGAAATCCGCTATCATTTCGTTCTAACGCCCCGCAAACGCAAGGTCAGTCATGGACACCCAACAACGTATCAAGCAAATCGTCGACGAAAACCAGGTCGTGCTCTTCATGAAGGGCACCGCGCAATTCCCGATGTGCGGCTTCTCGGGCCGCGCAGTCCAGGTACTGAAGGCCTGCGGCGTCGACCAGTTCAAGACGGTCAACGTCCTCGAAGATGAAGAAATCCGCCAGGGCATCAAGGAATTCTCGAACTGGCCGACCATCCCGCAGCTGTACGTGAAGGGCGAATTCGTCGGCGGCTCGGACATCATGATGGAGATGTACCAGTCGGGCGAACTGCAGCAGCTGTTCGCCGCCGCGTAATCCCCCTCCCCCGATGGAACTCCGCAGCGCGCCGCCGCGCCGCCTGATCGTCGCGATCACCGGCGCCACCGGCGCGATCTACGGCGTGCGGCTGCTCGACATGCTGCGCGCCGCCGGCGGCATCGAAACGCATCTGCTGATTTCGAGCGCCGGCTGGCTGAACATCCAGCACGAACTGAAGCTGTCGAAGGCCGACGTCGAGCGCCGCGCGGACGTCGTCCATGCAGTGCGCGACGTCGGCGCGACGATCGCGTCCGGCTCGTTCGCGACCGACGGGATGGTGATCGCGCCGTGCTCGATGAAAACGCTCGCGAGCGTCGCGCACGGGCTGTCGGACAACCTGATCGCCCGCGCCGCCGACGTCACGCTGAAAGAACGCCGCCGCCTCGTGCTGATGGTGCGCGAGACGCCGTTCAACCTCGCGCATCTGCGCAACATGACCGCCGTCACCGAGATGGGTGGCATCGTCTTCCCGCCGCTGCCGGTCTTCTATGCGATGCCGAAAACGATCGAGGAGCTCGTCGACCAGACGGTCGCGCGCGTGCTCGACCTGTTCGCGCTCAGCGCGCCGCTGACGACGCCCTGGGAAGGCATCCGGCACGCCCAGTAACGGCGCGCCCGACGCGCCCCTTCGCCGTTCTTCGCTCATTCCACTCGCTTCACCTGGCATCCCCAGTCAAGTTCGCTGATTCTCGCCGGCACACGTTTGATCACGCCGCAACGCACGCCAATTATCAACAAACAAGATCGAATCAAATTCGCATACGCGGATTTATCAACAATGGGTGCGAGCCTATAGTCACAGGCAACCTCATCGCAGGACCACCACCATGAACCGCTTGCCTTCGCTCTACCTGTCCCACGGCGCGCCGACGCTGCCGATCGATCCGACGCTGCCGTCCGGCGCGTTCACGCACCTCGGCGCCGAGCTGCCGCGCCCGCGCGCGGTGCTGATGCTGTCCGCGCACTGGGGCACGCAGCAGCCGGTCGCGAGCATCGCGCGGCAGCCGGAAACGATCCACGACTTCTACGGCTTTCCGCGCGCGCTGTACGAGATCCAGTATCCGGCGCCGGGCGCGCCGGACGTCGCCGAGCGCGCGGCCGGCCTGCTGAACGCGGCCGGCCTCGCGACCGAAACGGCCGAGCATGGGCTCGATCACGGCGCGTGGGTGCCGATGCTGCTGATGTTCCCGAATGCCGACGTGCCGGTCGCGCAACTGTCGATCCAGCCGCGCGCGGATGCCGCGCATCATTTCGCGCTCGGCCGCGCGTTGCGGCCGCTGCGCGACGAAGGCGTGATGGTGATCGGCTCCGGCCAGATCACGCACAACCTGCGTGCGGCGGATTTCGGCGCGGCGCCCGAGGATGCCGACCCGCGCGTCGCCGAATTCACCGACTGGTTCGAGGCGAAGCTTGCCGCGCGCGATCTCGACGCGCTGCTCGACTATCGCCGCCAGGCGCCGCACGCGGTGCTGATGCATCCGACCGACGAGCACCTGCTGCCGGTGTTCGCCGCGCTCGGCGCCGCGGACGACGATTACCGGCTCGGCATCCAGTCGCTCGGCACCTACCAGCGCGTGCTGGCGATGACGAACTACGTGTTCGCCGGCGCGGACGACTGACCGGCGCCCGCCCAAACAAAAAGCCCGTTCGAGCCAAGCTCGAACGGGCTTTTTTCCATGCGTGCTCCGATTCCCGCCGCCGCCGATTCCGGCGGCAGGTCGGCATGCGTCAGGCGCCGATCCCTTCGAGGATCTCGTCGCGCGTTTCGCGCTCGTCGAGATACTCGGTGCGGTAGCCCGTGTTCACGCCCCAGAAGTAGAACACCAGCGAGATCGCCGCGACGATGAGCATGTCCCAGCCGTACGGCAGGACACCATGACCGCCGAACTCCTTGCTGCCGATCAGCGACAGCACGGCCATCGTCGGCAGGTAGGCGACGAGCCACCATGCGGCCTTCAGGTCGCGGCCCCAGCCGCTCCAGCCCGCCTTGGCCTGGAAGTAGAAGTACACCGGCAGCGCGACGATCATCAGCAGGATGATTTCGCCGGTCAGCGGCCACTTCGCCCAGTACAGGATCAGCGACGCGCAGACGAACGCGAACGGCGCGATCAGCTTCATCAGCGGGATCGTCAGCGGACGCTCGATGTCGGTCGCCGCGCGGCGCAGCGCCATCAGGCTGATCGGGCCGGTCAGGTACGAAATCACCGTCGCGACCGAGATCACCGCCGCGAGCGAGCTCCAGCCGCGGAAGAAGAACAGGAAGATGAACGAGACCAGCAGGTTGAACCACATCGCCTGGCGCGGCACACCGTAGAGCGGGTGCACGTTGCCGAACATCTTCGGCATCGTGTTGTTGCGCTCCATCGCGTAGATCATGCGGGTCGTGGTCGCCATGTAGGTCGTGCCGGTGCCGCTCGGGCTGATGAACGCGTCGACGTACAGCAGGATCGCGAGCCAGTTCAGGTTCAGCGCGATCGCCAGTTCGGCGAACGGCGACGAGAAGTTGAAGTGCGCCCAGCCCTTCGCGACGTCGGCCGGATTCACCGAGCCGATGTAGGCGACCTGCAGCAGCACGTAGATCACGAGCGCGATCAGGATCGACGAGATCACCGCGAACGGCACGCTGCGCGACGGATTGCGCGCTTCGCCCGCGAGGTTCACCGGGCTCTGGAAGCCGTTGAACGCGAACACGATGCCGCTCGTCGCAACCGCGGTCAGCACCGCCGACCAGCCGTACGGCGCGAAGCTCTCGTTCGTCGCCATGCCGAGGTTCTCCGAATGGAAGCTCGACAGCATCAGGCCGCCGATCGTCAGGCCGGGGATCAGGAACTTGAAGATCGTGATCGCCGTGTTCGCACGCGCAAACGCCTTCACGCCCCAGTAGTTCAGCAGGAAGTAGATGACAACGAGCACGGCCGACAGCAGCAGGCCCGGTGTCGTCAGCTCGCCGTTCACGAACAGGCTGTGCGCCCATTCATACGGCCACGTGCTCATGTACTGGATCGACGCTTCGGCCTCGATCGGAATCACCGATACGATCGCGATCCAGTTCGCCCATGCGCTGATGAAGCCCACCAGCGACCCGTGCGAGTAGCGCGCGTAGCGCACCATGCCGCCAGACTCGGGGAACATCGCGCCCAGTTCGGCGTACGTCAGCGCAATCGCGAGAATCACGACCGCGCCGATGATCCACGCGCAGATCGCCGCCGGACCGGCGATCTTCGCCGCTTTCCAGGCGCCGAACAGCCAGCCCGAGCCGATAATCGAACCCAGCCCCGTCAGCATCAGTGCAAACGGGCCGATGTTCCGTTGAATAGAACTCTTCACATCCTCTCCTGTGTCTCAAAAAGCATGGTCGGTCCGCAGCCCGGGATCGGCTCGAACTGCACCGCGCACGCATTCTTGGGGGGACGGATCACTCGGTCGGAGCAACCCGGTCCACGCGGCGCGTAGTTTAACGGTTGCACCTGTACATTTGCGCCAAAATCGATTGGCCCCTACAAAAAATCCGCGAAATCTGCAATGTTTGTAAGCTCGAAACTCGTAATAACCCTGAGTGTATGGAAATCCGGTTGACCGCGCGACGAATTAGCCGTATAAAGGTCCACGCAGGATTTCAAGCGGCGAGTGAATTGGTTCTTTCGTAGTTCGCCCATCAACGGTACTCCGGTTGGTCCCATTACCCCTTCCTTGAATTTCCGCGCCCAATGGGCTTCGGCCCCGTTTTATCTTTTTAGGAACAAGTAACATGGCAACCGGTACCGTCAAGTGGTTCAATGACGCTAAGGGCTTCGGCTTCATCACCCCGGAAGGCGGCGGCGACGATCTGTTCGCGCACTTCTCGGAAATCCGCACCGAAGGCTTCAAGACGCTGCAAGAAAACCAGAAGGTCGAATTCGATGTGAAGACGGGCCCGAAGGGTCTGCAAGCATCGAACATCAAGCCGCTGTAAGTTCTGCGCGAGATTTGATGTAAAAAAGCCCCGCTTCGGCGGGGCTTTTTGTTGTTCCGAGGGTGCCAGACGATACGCAGCGGGCGCTGCGGCCGCACCTCGCCGGCCGCGCTCAGCCAAACAGCCGCTGCGCGTGGATGCCGAGACCAGTCGCCACGCTCGCCAGCCGGTCGCCGAACACCGGCTGCGCATCCGCGAACGCCGCCGCGAGCGCACCCGACAGGAACGCCAGCCCGGTCGAGCCGCCCGTGAAGTACAGCGCGCCGACGTCGCGCGGCGCCACGCCGGCGAGCCGCACCGTCTCGCGCGCGGCGTCGACGATCCGCGCGGTGTCGTCGCGGCTCGCGTCGACCAGCCGGTCCGCGTCGAACGCGATCTGCAGGTCCTCCTCGACGTCGTTCAGGTCGATCACCGTCTCCCCGCCCGCCGCGACGCCGATCTTCGCTTCTTCCGCACGCGCCATCAGCGCATGGCCGAGCCGCAGCTCGACCACCCGCGCGAGCCGCTCGAATTGCCGCGCGTCGACATACAGGTGCTTCATCAGCTTCAGCTCGCCGAGCCGCTTCGGCGTGTAGACCGTGTTGATCAGGTGCCAGGTCGCGAGATCGAAATAGGTCCGGTTCGGCAGCTCGCGCCCTTCCGGGTCAAGCGAACGGTAGCCGAACGCCGGCAGGATCGCGGCCAGCTCGACGCGGCGGTCGTAGTCGGTGCCGGCGACGTGCACGCCATGGTGCGCGAGCACGTCGTCCTTGCGCTCGAGGCGCGCCATCCGCTGCGGGCCGACCCGCACCAGCGAGAAGTCGGACGTGCCGCCGCCGATGTCGGCGACGAGCACGAGGCGCTCGTCGCGCTGGCGCGACTCGTAGTCGAACGCGGCGGCAATCGGCTCGTACTGGAAATGCACGTCGGCAAAGCCGACCGCACGCGCGGCCGCTTCGAGCTGGTCCTGCGCGAGGCGGTCGGCGCGCGGATCGTCGTCGACGAAGAACACCGGCCGGCCGAGCACCGCGCGGCCGATCGGCGCGCCCGAGCGGGCTTCCGCCTTGCGCTTCAGGTGCGTGAGGAAGCGCGCGATGATTTCCGTGTACGCGATCGCGGAGCCGTCGCCGAGATCGGTCGTCGTCTCCGCCAGCGGCGAACCGAGGATGCTCTTCATCGAACGCATCAGGCGGCCGTCGAAGCCGTCGATGTAGGACGCGAGCGCCGCGCGGCCGTATTCGACCGTCTCCTCGTCGTTGTTGAAGAAAATGGCGGTCGGCAGCGTCAGGTGGTCGCCCTCGACGGGCGCGAGCCGCATGCCGTCGCCGTCGGGCAGCGCCACAGCGGAATTGGACGTGCCGAAGTCGATCGCGCAGTAAGTCATGGGAAGGTGCCGTCGCATGGCCGGCGCGAAAACGGAAAGGACGGGCTTTTTAACATGAAGCCCGCGGGATCACAACCGCCAGCGGCGGATGGCGCCGGGACGGGCCGGCCTGATGGATTCGGGGCCACAACGCCCGGCGGGGGCGCGTCGCAAGAAGCCCTTGCCGGGCTTGCCCGGGCCGACGATCGAGCTCGAGCGTCGGCCATGCATTCGTACGCGCGCCGGCGGACCTTTGCGTCAGGCCGCCGTCTCGAAGCCCTTCTTCCACGCGCCTGCGTACACCACGTCGCCGATCGGATGGCGCGTGCGCGGCGCCTTCTCGCGATCGCGCAGCACCGGATCGAGCTTGTCGGCGTCGCCATAGTGGCCGATCGAGATCAGCGCCGGGATCGCGACATCCGCAGGAATCGAGAATGCGTCGCGGAACGCATGCGCATCGAAGCCGCTCATCTGGTGCGCCGCGAGCCCCAGCGCATGCGCCTGCAGCACCAGCGACAGCGCGGCCGCGCCCGCATCGTACAGCGCGGTCGGCGCCGGCTCGCCCTTCGACGTGAGCGTGTGCGCGGTCACCGCGATCAGCACCGGCGCCGGCGCATTCCAGCCCTGGTTGAACGGCACCAGCGTCGCGAACGCTCGCTTGAACGCGACCTCGTCGCGCGTGCGATCGAACACGATGAAGCGCCACGGCTGCGCGTTGTAGGCGGACGGCGCCCAGCGCGCCGCCTCCAGCACCGCGTGCAGGTGCTCGGCGCTGACCGGCGCGTTCGAATAGGCGCGCGGGCTCCAGCGGCCCGCAATCAGTTCGTGAATCGAAACAGTAGTAGGAGCAGGTTTGACCGACATGCGGATCCTCGCTGATATCGATGAAAGGGCGCGAACGCCCGGCGAACCGCAAGCATAACCGGTTGCGCGCCGGCGCGCCCGCCCCTGCCGATCAATGCAAATCGTCAGACCTGCGTTGGCCCGGCCGCGGCCGGCGTCAGACCGGTTGCGCCGCCGCGCGCGACGCGCCGCGGTTGATGCGCAGCACGATCAGCGCGCCGACGATGCACAGCCCGCCCGAGATCATCGACGCGATCGTGTAGGTGCCGAGGCTCGCGCGCAGCATCCCCGCGCCGAGCGCCGCGAACGCCGCGCCGAGCTGGTGGCCGGCGACGATCCAGCCGAACACGACCGGCGCGGCCGCCTTGCCGAACACGTCGGTCGCGAGCCGCACCGCCGGCGGTACCGTGGCGATCCAGTCCAGCCCGTAGAACATCGCGAACAGCGGCAGCCCGAAGAAGTCGATGCCGAACGCATGCGGCAGGTAGATCAGCGACAGCCCGCGCAGCCCGTAGTACCAGAACAGCAGCACGCGGTTGTCGTAGCGGTCCGACAGCCAGCCCGACAGCGTCGTGCCGAACAGGTCGAACACGCCCATCGCGGCGAGCAGCGACGCGCCCTGCACTTCCGTCATCCCGTAGTCGCTGCACATCGCGATCAGGTGGGTGCCGACATAGCCGTTGGTGCTCGCGCCACAGATGAAGAAGCTGAAGAACAGCAGCCAGAAGTCGCGCGAGCGGCTCGCGGTCAGCAGCGTGCGGAGCGCGACGGTGAGCGGGTTCTCCTTGGTCGCTTCGGCGGCCGGCGGCGCATCGGCCGGCTCGCCGTACGGACGCAGCCGCACGTCGGCCGGGCGCTCGGGCAGCAGGAACGCGACCAGCGGAATCACGATCGTCGCCGCCACCGCGACGACCAGCACGACCGGCCGCCAGCCGTACCGCTGCGCGATCGCCGCGAGCATCGGCAGGAACACGAGCTGGCCGGTCGCCGTGCTCGCGGTCAGCACCCCCATCACGAGGCCGCGCCGCGCATGGAACCAGCGCGTGACGAAGGTCGCCGACAGCGTCAGCGCGACGACGCCCGTCGAGCTGCCGACCATCAGGCCCCAGATCAACACCATCTGCCAGCTCTGCGTCATCATCGACGACAGCGCGACGCCCGCGCTCATCGTCGCGAGCGCGGCCAGGATCGTCGGCCGCAGCCCGAAGCGCTGCATCGCCGCCGCCGCGAACGGGCCGGTCAGCCCGTACAGCGCGATGTTCACCGAGATCGCCAGCGAGATCGCGGCGCGGCTCCAGCCGAGTTCGCGCTCGAGCGGGACCATCAGCACGCTCGGCGTCGCGCGCGTGCCGGCCGCCGCCAGCAGGATCAGGAATACCACCGCCGCCGCGAGCCATCCGTAGTGAAAACGCCCGCCGATTCGTCTTGCCGCCCAGTTCATGTCCGATTTCTCCTGATAACCGGAGCTGGCGCTTCAGCGCCCGGTCCGGTCCCACGCAAAACGGGCCACCTCCGCCGCACGCCACGTCGGCCGGCCCGGGCCGACGTCTGGCAGTTGTCATCGATCCGATCGCATTGTTACCGATCAGTCACAATTGTGTTGCGATCGTAGTTACCAGTCGGTAACATGTCAAGCATTCAATATCGACATCGAGGGCAACATGTCCGACATCGAGGCCGCCAAGCCCGCGTCGCGACGCGCGCGACAGGCGATCCCGGGCGCCGCCGCGCAGGAGCATCTGCTGCGCGCCGCCGAGGAGCTGTTTTACAAGGAAGGGGTGCGCGCGGTCGGCGTCGAGGCCGTCGTGGAACTCGCGGGCGTCAACAAGATGAGCCTGTACCGCCAGTTCTCGTCGAAGGACGAGCTGGTGCTCGCGTACCTGGAGCGGATGGATGCGTGCTTCTTCGAGCGCTTCGACGCGAGCATCGCGAAGCATCCGGGCCAGCCGAAGGCGCAACTGGTCCAGTATTTCGTCGATCTCGCCGAGCGCGCGTCGCAGAAGGACTACCGCGGCTGCCCGTTCGTGAACGTCGCGGCGGAATTCCCGGACGCGTCGCATCCGGCGCGCGAACGCGTCGCGCAGAACAAGGAACGGCTGATGGCGCGGCTCGTGGCGCTGTGCGAAAGCGCCGGCGCGCGCGCGCCGGCGAAGCTCGCCGATTCGCTCGCGCTCGTGATCGAGGGGATCTATGCGGCAAGCCAGACGTATCGGCACGGCGAAACGCCGATCGGCACCGCGCCCGAGCTCGTCACGCAGCTGATCGAGGCCGCTTGCGCGTGATCAACGGCGAACGGGCCGCGCGACGCGCGAGGCCGCGCGGCCTCCCGCTACAATGCGACTCCCGCTGCCCCCACCCCGCACCGCCATGACCGACGCCCGCTCCCATTCGCACGACGAGCACAACGCGCACGACGACATCCTCGCCGCCACCCGGCACTGGCTCGCGCGCGCGGTGATCGGGCTCAATCTGTGCCCGTTCGCGAAGAGCGTGTACGTGAAGGATCAGGTGCGCTACGCGATCAGCGAAGCCACGACGCTCGAGGACGCGCTCGCCGATCTCGAGACCGAACTGCGCCGGCTCGACGCCGCCGACCCGCGGCTGGTCGACACGACGCTCCTGATCTACCCGCATGCGTTCGCGGATTTCCTCGACTACAACGACGCGCTGTTCTTCGCCGACCGGCTCGTCCGGCAGCTGAAGCTCGACGGCGTGCTGCAGATCGCGAGCTTCCATCCGCACTATCAGTTCGACGGCACGGCGCCGGACGACATCGAGAACTATACGAACCGCGCGCCGTATCCGATCCTGCACCTGCTGCGCGAGGACAGCATCGCGCGCGCGGTCGACGCGTTCCCGGACGCGTCCGCGATCTACGAAAAGAACCAGGAAACCCTGCGCCGCCTCGGCCACGACGGCTGGCGCGACTGGATGAACCGCCCCGGCGACGACGTCTGAGCGGGCATCGCGTCGTCGCCGCACCGCGGCGGAACGTGACTCAGCGACTCAGTGAGCGGCCGGCGTCGTTTCCTCGCCGCCCTGCGGCGCGAAGAACCGCTCGCGCAGCTCCGCCAGCCCGAACATGTCGAGGATCTCGCCCAGCCGCTCGCTCGGCCGCCGGCGCGGCAGGTTCTTGTACTGCGCGATGATCAGCTCGTTCTTCATCGAATGCTCCCAGCCGACCAGCTCGGTCACGCTGACCTGGTAGCCGTGCGCTTCGAGCTGCAGGCAGCGCAGCACGTTGGTGATCTGGCTGCCGAATTCGCGCGTGTGCAGCGGATGCCGCCACACCTCGGTCAGCGCGCTCGCGAGCGACTTGCCCTTGTTCCGGCGCAGCACGCCCGCGATTTCCGCCTGGCAGCACGGCACCAGCACGATGTGCCGCGCACGCTTCGCGAGCGCGAAGCGGATTGCGTCGTCGGTCGCCGTGTCGCACGCGTGCAGCGCGGTGACGACGTCGACCGTTTCGGGCAGCTTGGGCGACGTGATCGAATCGGCGACCGACAGGTTCAGGAACGACATCCCGCCGAACCCCAGCCGCGCGGCGAGCTCGGTCGAGCGCGCGACCAGCTCCTCGCGCGTCTCGATCCCGTAGATGTGCGACGCGAACGCCGGCGTGCCGTGCCCCGGCTGCTGCTTGAAGAACAGGTCGTACAGGATGAAGCCGAGATACGACTTGCCCGCGCCGTGGTCGACGAGCGTCACGGCGCCCTGGTCGGCCTGCACGCCGGCGAGCAGCGGCTCGATGAACTGGAACAGGTGGTAGACCTGCTTCAGCTTGCGGCGGCTGTCCTGG
Organism: Burkholderia ubonensis subsp. mesacidophila; assembly: GCF_002097715.1. NCBI lineage: Bacteria > Pseudomonadati > Pseudomonadota > Betaproteobacteria > Burkholderiales > Burkholderiaceae > Burkholderia > Burkholderia ubonensis. The sequence continues at coordinate 520,456 of NZ_CP020737.1, read as the reverse complement.
TTCAGCTTGCCGTCGCGGGTCAGGATATGCAGTTCCTTCAGCAGCTCGACGGACTGTTCCGGACGGATTTCGTGGGTTTTGTTCGACATCTGGATGCGGCGCCGGGCCGCGTGCGAACGATGCGCGCGGCCCGACGGCGAAAAAAACGTGAGGAATGGCGATAGTTTACCGAAAACGCGCGCTCAGCTCCGCGCGCCGAGCCGCCACAGCGACGTCACCTCGGCGCGGCGCGCCGCGTAGAGCGGATCGTCGGCGTCGGCCGCCTTCGGATGCGCGGGACGGATGTCGTCGCGGCCGAGCACGACGAGGCCCGCTTCATCGATCCACTGCAGCAGCGTGTCGCGCGGCCGCAGGCCGAGATGCTCGGCGAAATCGGACAGGATCAGCCAGCCCTCGCCGCCCGGCGCCAGATGCGCGGCGAGCCCGGCGAGGAAACCGCGCAGCATGCGGCTGTCCGGATCGTAGACCGCGTATTCGATCGGCGCGCTCGGCCGGGCCGGCACCCACGGCGGGTTGCAGACCACGAGCGGCGCGCGGCCGTCCGGAAACAGGTCGGCCTCGACGACGTCCACCTGCGCCGCGCAGCCGAGCCGTTCGACGTTCTCGCGCGCACAGGCAAGCGCCCGCGGGTCCTGGTCGGTCGCGACGACGCGCTTGACGCCGCGCGCGGCCAGCACCGCGGCCAGCACGCCGGTGCCGGTGCCGACGTCGAACGCCAGCGTGTCGGCCGGCAGCGGCGCGCGCGCGACGAGCTCGACGTACTCGCCGCGCACCGGCGAAAACACGCCGTAATGCGGGTGGATCGCCGCGCCGCCGAGCGCCGGAATCGGCACGCCCTTCTTGCGCCATTCATGCGCGCCGACGAGGCCCAGCAGCTCGCGCAGCGACACGACCGACGGCGCGCCGCCGGGGCCGTACGCTTCCTCGCATGCGGCGCGCACGTCGGGCGCGCGGCGCAGCGGGATCGTATAGTCGGCGTCGAGCAGAATCAGCAGCATCCCGAGCGTGCGGGCGCGCTGCGACTGCGCGAGGCGATGCAGGTTGAACGCGTCGACGCCGGCCGCGGCCTTCGCCTTCTTCGGCTTGCGCTCGACGCGGCGCGCCATCGCCTGCACGAGCTGGCGCGCATTCTGGAAGTCGCCCTGCCAGACGAGCGCGGTGCCCTCGCACGCCAGGCGATAGGCGGCATCGGCAGTCATGCGGTCGTCGGCCGGCACCGCGCGCTTGGGCGGCGCCACACCGGCTTCGGAGCGCCAGCGCACGGCATGATCGACGCCGGCGGCGTCGGTCCAGTGGAAAACGGGAAAATCGGTCACGCGAATTCGGAACGGTTGGCTGCAACGGGCGGCGCAAATGCGCCGTGCGGACGACACCTTACCCTGCTTTGGGTGACGCGGCAAAGCGCGGGCCCGTGCTGCAGCGCGTCGCGGCGACCATCATCCGCCCGACGCAGGCAGCGCAGGCAGCGCCGGCAGCGCCGGCAGCCGCAGCGTGCCCGCATCGGAAAAGTGCACGGCGCCGAGCGCGCCGCCCGCGAGCCGGCCGCGCAGCGCATACGGCATTTCGCCCGCCGACGCGGCGCCGGCCAGGTTCCACGCCTGCCGCGCCGCAGCGAACGCGGACACGGAGACCGGCACGTCGAGCACCGCCTCGCCGAAGCGCGGCACGACGCCCGCGCGATCGCTGACGCCGCTCGCGAACGGCTGGCCGTTCAGCTCCAGCGCCACCGCGATGCCGTTGTACTCGATCGGCGCATCGTTCGGGTTCTGCACGCGCAGCTTCAGCATGAAGCGCATCTCGAGCCCCTGCCCGACGAGCGGGTCGAGCCCCGCAACCGACACTCGCACCTGATCGTGCATCAGGCTCGCGCACCCGCCGAGCAGCAGCACGGCGACGATGAACGACAGCACGGCGCGCAGCGGCGCGGCGCGGAATGAAACCTGTGGCATGAGCAGCCTCCTCGCGGCGAACGATCCTCGCCGCATTGTACCGGGCACGCGCGGCGCACCGGATTTCGTAGTCCACGTGCATGCCGAATATGGTTAATACATTAAAACTACGAACTCGCGGACCAAACGGAAATGCAAATCCTTCGCTGTCATCGTGCAATGCAGCGCAAAAATTTCAATCGATGCAGATTCTAAATTTTTCGTTTCCTTTACTCAAAACCATCAAGTATATTGACCCATCCTTCGAGCAAGCCGACAAACCTTGTAGCTGCATGACGGCGATTTTACGGAACGGCACACGTGCGTTCCGGTCGCGCGGCGCATGGCCCGGCCCGCTCCATGGGTCGTCGATTCGACGGGGTTGCGCGCCCGCGCGGGCGCGCCGCCACGTGCCGCGCGCGCGAATTCCATTCAGTACAACGCGCGCCCGGGAAAATCGAACCGGCAAGTCAACCGACAAACGAGAATCAATAGGGGGCAACAAACCATGATTACCTTCACGTAGTCAGCCGGCCGTCTTTTCGAATAATCCGTCATTGGCGTTTCGCATCGCTGTTGATTAACGGCGGGGGAATGCTTTTGCCGGGCGTTTTCGCAGCACTGAACGATTCTTTCAATAATGAGGTTTCAGTATGTGGATGGACATTCGCAAGATGCGTTATCTGCCGATGGTCGCCGCGCTCGCGCTCGCCGGATGCGGCGGCGATGACGGCGGCGTCGGCTCGGCCTCCGCGCTCAGCGCGGCCGGCAACCCGAACGCGGCGTCGGCGCCTCAGCCGGCCGCTTCCAACGTCGACAAGAGCGTGCACCCGGTCGAGCTGCCCGACACCGTCGTGCCGGTCAACTACCGGCTGTGGTTCCGCCCGAACGACGCGCTGAACGCGTTCGACGGCCGCGCCGACGTCGAGATCAAGGTGCTCAAGCCGGTCAACGCGATCGTCGTCGCCGGCCACCGGATCAAGTTCACGAACGGCCGCGTCACGCTGCAGCCCGGCAACATCCAGCTGATCGCGACGCCGCAGGACAAGGGCGACTTCTACCAGCTGCGCCCGGTGAGCGGCACGATCTCGCCCGGCAGCTACTCGCTGCACATGGAGTGGTCGGGCATCATCAACTTCAAGACCTACGACGATCCGGTCAACCACACCGGCGGAAGCTGCGGCGACGATCCGTATCCGGGCTGCTCGGCCGCCGAAGGGGTGTTCCGCGTCGACCTGAAGAGCACCGACGGCACGACGAGCGGCGCGATCCTCACGCAGGGCGAAACCAACCTGTCGCGCCAGTGGTTCCCCGGCTGGGACGAGCCGGCGTTCCGCCCGACCTATGAAGTGACCGCCGAAGTGCCGCAGAACTGGCGCGTCGTGTCGAACGGGGCCGAAAAGCCGTCGACCAGCATCGGCGGCGGCTACAAGCTCGTGTCGTTCGAGAAGACCCCGCCGATGCCGTCGTACCTGGTGTTCTTCGGCGGCGGCCTGTTCGACACCTACGAGGACGACTTCACGAGCCCGCTGCCGGACGGCAAGGGCCTGCACCTGCGCGTGTTCACGCCGCCGGGCATGCGCACCTGGGCGCAGCCGGCGATGCAGCGGACCAAGCAGGCGCTCGACTTCTACTATCGCTATACGGGCATTCCGCTGCCGCTGAAGAAGTTCGACACGGTCGCCGCGAACGACGCGTTCAAGGCCGAGAAGAACCTGAACTTCGGCGGGATGGAGAACTGGGGCTCGATCCTCGAGTTCGCGGACGACATCCTGCCCGAACCGGGCAAGCCGATGTCGCACTACGGCAACCAGGTGCTGACGCATGAAGTCGCGCACCAGTGGTTCGGCGATCTCGTCACCGCCGACTGGTGGGACAACGTGTGGCTGAACGAGTCGTTCGCGCGGTTCTTCGAGGTGAAGACGACGATCCAGTTCTTCCCGGAAGAGTTCAGCTGGCTCGACCAGGTGACGAACAAGTATCGCGTGATCAACCGCGACATCGGCCCGAACGCGTTCCCGGTCGCGCCGAACTTCAACGGGTGGGCATCGAACGACTTCGTGGTGAGCGCGAGCGCGTTCGTCTACAACAAGGGCGCCCACGTGCTGAAGACGATCGAGAACTTCGTCGGCGAGCAGCCGCTGCGCCAGGGCCTGCAGCAGTACCTGACCGACTACTCGTTCGGCAACGGCACGCCGAAGCGCCTGTGGGACGCGGTGTCGAAGTCGACCGGCCAGGCCGTCGGCCCGATCGGCGACAGCTACACGCGCCAGACCGGCGTGCCGCTGGTCACGCTCGACACGCAGTGCGACCTGACGAAGAACCAGACCATCGTCACGCTGAAGCAGCAGCCGTTCCCGAACAAGAACCCGTATCCGGGCACGCAGTGGACGGTGCCGATCACGCTTGCGTACGGCCAGGGTCTCGCCAATCGCACGACGTACGCGCTGAAGGATCCGCAGGCGCAGATCCGGATCGACGGCTGCACGGGCGTGGTGGCGGACCCGAGCGGGCTCGACTACTACGTCGTGAACTATAGCGACGCGGCATGGAGCGGGCTGCTCACGCAGGTCAACCGTTCGACCGATCCGGTGCTGCTCGCGAACCTGAAGAGCGAAGCCGCGCTGCTGGTCGCGAACAACCTCGCGCCGGCCTCGCGCTCGACGTCGATCGGCTCGGTCGCCTCGCCGGCCGCGACGCTCCTGCGCATGACGCCGCGGACCAACGACCTCACGGCGCCGCAGGAACGTCCGGCACTGCGCTATCAGGGTACGTTCGCGCCGCGCAAGGTGCTCACGCAGTAACGCCTGTCCGTCCGGCGCCGCGCAGCCTGCGGCGCTGGCGGGCGGTCACGCTTCCCGCTGCTTCGACGGGCCTCGCACGCGAGGCCCGTTTTCATTGGCGTTCGCCCGTCACGTCCAGGCGGCATCCCACGCCGGCTGCGCGAACTAGGTGCCGAGGAACGCGACGAGCCGCGACGCGCGTGCGCTGCCGCGCGCCTGCTGGCGCAGCACGTGGATCGTCGCCCGCTCGGGCGTGGCCGCGTAGTGCGGCAGCACCGCCCGCAGCCGCCCCGCGCGCAGCGCGTCGGCCGCGAGCCAGGTCGGCAGGTGCGCGAGACCGAGCCCTTCGATCGCGGCCTCGAGCAACGCTTCCGAATGATTGCTGCGAAACCGCGGCTGCGCGGGCGCGTAACGGCGCCCGTCGAATTGCCATGCGCCCGGCGGCGGCGCCCCGTGCCACGCGAGGCAGTCGTGCGCGGCCAGCACGTCGGGCGACCCGGGCTCGCCGCGCCGCGCGAGGTAGTCCGGGCTCGCGCACAGCACCCGCCGCTGCGGCGCGAGCACGGTCGCGACGAACCGGGTGTCCTCGAGCGGGCCGATGCGCACCGCGAGATCCACTTCGGAGCCGAGCCGCGCGCCCTGCAGGTCGACCATGCTGTCCGTCAGCACCAACTCGACCTGCAGCGCGGGATGACGCCGCATGAACGCGACGAGCGCGGCCATCAGGTGCAGGCGGCCGAACGGCGCCGGGCAATCGACGCGCAGCAGGCCGCTCGGCTCGCTGTGCTGGCTGTGCAGGTCCTCCTGCAAGCCGCGCATCTCGGCGAGCATCCGCGTCGCGCGCGCATACAGCAGCTGCCCGGCCTCGGTCGGCTTGAGCGCATGGGTGGTGCGGTGCAGGAGGCGGATCCCGAGCTGCACCTCGAGCTGGTCGATGCGCCGCGTGACCGACGACGCGGCGACGCCCAGCCGGCGCGCGGCCGCCGAGAAGCTCTGCTGCTCGACCACGTCGACGAACAGCGACAGATGAGGTGAAAGAAAGTCGTCCATAAGTGATCCGTGTTGGCGCTTGCCTGTGCGTACAGCGCAAAGCAATCCTGCGCCTTTGCATGTTTCCGCGTCAAATCCGGACCACTAGACTGCGTGCATCCGATCCACTTCACGCGCCGGCCCGCCGGGCGGGCGCGGCATCCGTCAAGGAGCCCACCATGCGCAGTCTCCGTTTCGAAGCCCCCGCCGCCGACATCGAGTCGCTCGATGCGCGCGTCAGGGAGATTCCGCAACCCGTGCCGGCGACCGGCCAGATGCTGATCGAGGTCCGCGCGGCCGGCGTCAACCCGAGCGACGTCAAGGCCGCGCTCGGCTACATGCCGCACGCGGTCTGGCCGCGCACGCCGGGGCGCGACTGGGCCGGCATCGTGCGCAGCGGCCCTGCCGACTGGATCGACGCCGAAGTGTGGGGATCGGGCGGCGACCTCGGCGTGCGGCGCGACGGCTCGCACGCGCAATGGCTGCTGCTCGACGCGGCGCACGTGCGCCGCAAGCCGCGTGCGCTGACCCTCGACGAGGCGGCGGGCGTCGGCGTGCCGTTCGTCACCGCGCATGAAGGGCTGCGCCGCGCCGGGATGCCGGAAGCCGGCGACGTCGTGCTGGTGTTCGGCGCGAACGGCAAGGTCGGCCAGGCGGCGATCCAGCTTGCGACCGCGCGCGGCGCGACCGTGATCGGTGTCGAGCGCGGCCCGGGGCGCTATCGCGGCCATGCGTCGGGCGACGTGCGCTTGATCGACGCATCGAGCCGGCCCGTCGCCGACGCGGTGCGTGCCGCGACGGGCGGCCGCGGCGCGGACATCGTCTACAACACGGTCGGCAGCCCGTATTTCGACGCGGCCAACGCGTCGATGGCGGTCGGCGCACGGCAGATCTTCATCTCGACGATCGAGCGCAGCATGCCGTTCGACATCTTCGCGTTCTATCGCGGCCAGCACACGTACGTGGGCGTCGATTCGCTGCAGCTCGACGGCGCCACCGTCGCGCGGACCCTCGACACGCTCGCGCCCGGTTTCGAGGATGGCACGTTGCGCGCGTTCCCGATCGGCGACGACCACGTGTACCCGCTCGAACGCGCGCACGACGCATACCGGGCCGTGCTCGCCGGCGCGCGCGAACGCGTCGTCATCCAGCCCTGATGCCGCGCGAACCGGAATCGAAGGAGACAGCCATGACGGACTATCTGATCTCGCTCGCGGTGGGCCTCGGCGTCGGCGTGCTGTACGCGCTGCTCCACGTGCGCTCGCCGGCCCCGCCGCTCGTCGCGCTCGTCGGCCTGCTCGGGATGGTGATCGGCGAACGCGCGATCGCGCTGCTGCGCTGAGCGCGCCGGAGGCGCAGCGGCCGCTAGCGGTCGTTGCGCCGCCAGAACGCCCACCACGCGGCGAGCCCCGTGAAGCCGGCGACGAGCAGCACCATCAGCCAGAAGCCGTGCTTGTTCTCCGAGAACGGAATCCCGCCGACGTTCATCCCGAAGAAGCCCGCGACGATGTTGATCGGCAGCGCGATCACGGTCACGAGCGTCAGCGTGAACAGCGTGCGGTTGTTCTGCTCGTCGAGGCGCGAGCCGATCTCTTCCTGCAGCAGCTTGATCCGTTCGACGAGCCCGGCGAGATCGGCGAGCACCAGCGAGAATTCCTCGGTCGACTCGCGCAGCTCCTGCACGTCCTCCGCATGCAGCCACGCGGGGGGCTTCGCGAGCAGCCGGAAGATCGAGCCCGGCTCCGGCGCGAGCATGCGCTGCAGCCGCGTCAGCGTGCGGCGCATCGCGCCGAGCTCGACGCGGCTCGCGGTCAGGCGCTGCGACAGGAAGCGATCCTCGATGCGGTCGACGTCGACGCTCGTGCGCCGCACGATCCGGATCAGCAGGTCGGCCTGGTCGCGCAGCAGATGCACGAGCAGCTCCGCAGGCGAACGGAAGCGCTCGCCGTCGCGCACGCTCGCGCGCAAGGTGTCGACCGAGCGCAGCGGCTTGAGCCGCGCGGTGACCATGATGCGTCGCTCGACGTGGACGAACAGCGTCGCGATCTCCGACGGCGTCAGTTCGAGATTGAACATCACGTCGTTGACGATCGCGCGCAGCGCGCCGTCTTCCTGTTCAATGCGGGTCGAGCGCGACCCTTCGTGCAGGAATTCGAAGAAGCTGCCGGGCAGCCCGAGGTGCGTGCGCATCCAGCGCTCGCTCGCGCCGTGCGCGAGGTTGAAGTGCAGCCAGACGAACGCGTCGTCGGGCGCGGCGGCGCGATGCCCGCGCAGCCAATCGGCGGCGGCCTCGGCGTCGAGCATCGCCCCCGGCTCGCCGGGCATGAACCGGAACCCGCACACCATGCCGGAGGTATCCGCGCCGTAAGTCTGTACGATCATGTCGAAGGTCGAGCGGCGCGCGGCGGCCGGGCATCGTCGGCGGGCGCGCCGCCCGCGCCCGGACGCCGCGCAGGGAAAGGAACCACGACGTATGCCCGACCGATGTGGCGTTTTCGTGACGCTGTCACGTACGGCGTCGCGGCGTCGAAAGCACAGCGCCGCCCGGTGGGCGGCGCGATGCGTCGGAAACGAGAGCGGCTTACTGGCGGTTCTGCGACTGCGCGGCGGACGGGCACGCGGGATCCTTGCCCCAGTGGCCGTCGCACACGCGCCACCGGCACAGCTGATCCTCGAAGAAACCGCGTTCCGAACACTCCTTCACGCGCGCGGCGAGCGTCGCGCCCCCCGCCGTCGCGGCGGTCTTGGCCGGCGCGGCCTGCGCGTCGGTCGCGGCGGGCTTCTTGTCGGCCGGCTTCGTGCGCGCGACGAGCGCCGCGAGCAGGTCGGCATCCGGATCGTCCTTCGCGCCCTGCTTCGCAGCCGCCGTGCGCGCCGATGCGTCACGACGTTTCTTCGCCAGCGCGGCTTCGGCCTGCTGCTCCTTGCGACGCTTCCTGGCCTCGGCTTTCGCTTCAGCCTTTGCTTCGGCCTTCGCGCGCGCGGCGTCGCTCTTGCTGCGGGCGGCGACCGTGGCGGCCGTGGCCGTCGATTTCGCGCCCTTCGCGGCGTCGGCTTTGGGACCTGCGGCTGCGGCCGGCGCGGCGCCCGACGCAGCGGCGCCCGACGCGTCGTCGGCGCCGCCCGCGAGCGCGCGCGACAGTCGGCTGTTGTCCGCGGCGGGCGCGGACGATGCGGATGCAACGGTTCGGGAAGCAGCGTCGTCATTGACGATCGTGGCGGGCTGCGGCGCGCTCGCGGCACGCTGCGCGACCTGCGGCGCAACGGCGCTGGCGGGCGCGGCCTTCGCCGGCACCGGCACCGGCACGGCGGGCGCGGCAGCCACTGCCGTGGGGGCGTCGTCCGCCTGCTGCATGCGCCACGCGCCCCAGCCGCCGACCGCGACCACGAGCGCGACGACGGCTGCGATCGGCGCCTTCAGCGAACGGCGCGGCGGTTCGGGCTGCTGCGCGACGCGTCCCTCCAGGTTCGCGAGAATCCGCGAATGCTGGGACCCGTCGGCCTGGTTCGTGTCGGACAGCAGGCTGGGCGGAGTCTTTGAATTCGAATTGTCCGGCGCACTCATTCAGTGTCTCATTGAATCCTGGTTTAATTCGCCGCGATAATATAGCCCGGCCTCTCAGAGCAGGCCTGATTCTAAGAGCAAGCATTCCAAAACACAATCAATTCCAATTTCCGGGGATTTCGTTGATTGCCGTCGCACTCGTCGCCTATTTCGCCCTTGCAGTCGCCATCGCGGCGCTGCTGCTTTTACCCGGCATCCGGGCGACCGTTTTCGAATCCGTGGCTCAGTTTCACGGCCGTCTCACGCGCCGCGCGAGCGATCGCGCCAATCGCACCCGCAGTCAGATTGTTAAATCGGCAAGCGTTACCCGGGGTGCTTTAAACGATGTGCAAAATTTACTTGTCCGGCGGCGCTTGCTGATTATGGTGTCGACAGGTATTCTTGCGACGCCGCCATTGGTCGCCATTGCGTTGCGCGGCCGGCAATTATTCCAGTTCGACGACACGGCGCGCGCGCCTGACGAGAAAATCGCCGCCCTGCTGGAGGGCGAGCAGCTCGTGCCACCCCCGCCGTTGCCGCCGGAAGTCTTTGCCACCAAGGAAGTCGAGCAGGTGCGGCCGGCGCTGAAGGACGCCAGCCGCGACTGGAACCTGCTGGACCCGGATTTCCGCACGCGCTTGCTGCTGGTCTACAAGATCATGCGCGAGCAGCACGGTTATGAAATGGCATTGCTGGAAGGTTACCGGAGCCCGGAACGGCAAAACCGGCTGGCGCAAATGGGCAGCAACGTGACCAATGCGGCGGCGTTCCAGAGTTATCACCAATTCGGGCTGGCGTCCGACAACGCGTTCCTGCGCGACGGCAAGCTGGTCATTTCCGAGAAAGATCCGTGGGCGATGCGCGGCTACCAGTTATACGGACAGACCGCCGAACAGGTCGGCCTGACCTGGGGCGGACGCTGGAAAATGATGGATCTGGGGCACGTCGAATACCATAAACCCGGTTTTAAACTGGGACGCGGCAGCTAGCCAGGGCTGGCCGGACAGGAAATAATGAGGGCGGCATGGGGCTTTTTAATATCCCGGCAGGAAACGATATGGGCGGTGCAATCGGTCGTGCATTCCGGTGCGCGATTTTCTCGGGCCGCCGGCCCCGTTTTAAATCTCACAGCGTCCTTTCACTAATGCGCGCGCCTTCCCCGATGCCGCGAGCGCATTGATGCCGGCCTCTTTCACCCCGTTTGACAGCATGGCGACACATCGCGGCGCCACCCTTGCCGCTCGGCGCGCCTGCGTCGCCTCATCGAATCGCACCGGAACCTGAACGTCCTATGCAACGCATCCTCAACGTGCTGACTCACCCGCGTACGCTCTCGATCGTCGGGATCGTCGCGCTCGCGGCGATCCTCTTCATCGTCGCCGATACGCTGCAGCTGCCGCTCCTGTGGGCGGCGCTCGCGTTCGCGGCGATCCTCGTGCTGTGGCTCGGCGTCGCGTTGTGGCGCCGCTGGCGCGTGAAGCGCGCGAACCGCCAGCTCGGCGAGATGCTCGAGGAACAGGCGGAAACCGGCAAGATCACCGCGCCTGCCGCCGCCGCAGCCGCGACGGACGCGAAGACGGCCGACCTCGACGTGCTGCGCACGCGCCTGTCCGATGCGGTGAAGACGATCAAGACGTCGAAGATCGGCCAGGTGTCGGGCGGCTCCGCGCTGTACGAACTGCCGTGGTACATCGTGATCGGCAACCCGGCCGCGGGCAAGAGCAGCGCGGTGATCAACTCCGGCCTGCAGTTCCCGTTCGCGGACAAGAACAGCGCGGTGATCCACGGCATCGGCGGCACCCGCAACTGCGACTGGTTCTTCACGACCGAAGGCATCCTGCTCGACACCGCGGGCCGCTACTCGGTGCACGAGGAAGACCGCAGCGAGTGGCTCGGCTTCCTCGGCCTGCTCAAGCGCTACCGCCCGAAGGCACCGATCAACGGCATCATCGTCACCGCGAGCATCGCCGAACTCACCGGCAACCGCCCCGAATTCGCGATCAACCTCGCGAAAAACCTGCGCCAGCGCGTGCAGGAGCTGACCGAGAAGCTCGAAGTGTTCGCGCCGGTCTACGTGATGTTCACGAAGGCCGACCTGATCACCGGCTTCACCGAGTTCTTCAGCAGCAGCGACAAGCACGAATACGACCGCGTGTGGGGCGCCACCCTCCCCTACGAGCCGGACGAGAAGCGCGACGTCGTCGCGCAGTTCGACGAGCGCTTCGAGGAGCTGTACGACGGGCTGAAGGAGATCAGCGTCGCGCAGCTGTCGCTGTCGCGCGGCAACCTGGCGTCGCCGGGCCAGCTGAGCTTCCCGCTCGAGTTCTCGACGATCAAGCCGGCGCTGCGCGCGTTCCTCGCGACGCTGTTCGAGAACAACCCGTTCCAGTACAAGCCGATCTTCCGCGGCTTCTACTTCACCAGCGCGCTGCAGGAAGGCGAGACCAGCAGCGCCGCCGCGCAGCGCATCGCGCACCGCTTCGGCCTCGACGCAAACGCGCTGCCGAAGCCGCACAGCGCGTTCTCGAAGAACGGCTTCTTCCTGCGCGACCTGTTCTCGAAGGTGATCTTCGCCGACCGCCAGACGGTGCGCCAGTTCGCGAGCCCGACCAAGACGCGCCTGCGCTACGCGACCTTCTTCGGCTTCGTCGCGGCGCTTGCGCTCGCGCTCGGCGGCTGGACCTGGTCGACGATCGGCAACCAGCAGCTGGTCGCGAACGTGCAGGCCGACCTCGACAACGTCACGCGCATGCAGCAGGGCCGCAACGACCTGCAGTCGCGCCTGCAGGCGATGGACATCCTCGAGGACCGCATCGAACAGCTCGAGCAGTTCCGCCGCGACAAGCCGGTGTCGGTGTCGCTCGGCCTCTACCAGGGCGACCGCCTCGAGCAGCACCTGCTGACCGAGTACTACAACGGCGTGCGCCAGGTCCTGCTGAACCCGGTGTCGCAGAACCTCGCGTCGTTCCTGAAGGACGTGAACGCGCACCCGGACCAGCTCGTGCCGATGACGCGCCCGCCGGAGTCCGGCGCCGTGCAAGGCGGCGCCATCCCGGTCTCGACGAACGCGGCAGGGGCCTCGGCGCAGCCGGGCGCCGCCGCGCAGCCTGGCGCCGCCGCGCAGCCGGCCGCCGCGCCGCAGGGCGGCCTGTACAGCGACGCGTCGCCGACCAACGTGCAGGACGCGTACAACGCGCTGAAGACCTACCTGATGCTGTCCGACAAGCGCCACGTCGAGCAGGCGCACCTGACCGACCAGGTCGCGCGCTTCTGGCGCGGCTGGCTGGAGACGAATCGCGGCAACATGCCGCGCGACGAGATGATCCGCAGCGCCGAGCGCATGATCTCGTTCTACCTCGCGCGCGTGAACGACAACGACTGGCCGATGATCGAAGCGAACCTCTCGCTCGTCGACCAGACCCGCGAGAACCTGCGCCGCGTCGTGCGCGGCATGCCGGCCCGCCAGCGCGTGTATGAGGAAATCAAGGCCCGCGCGTCGACCCGCTTCGCGCCGATGACCATCGCGCGCATCGTCGGCGACGGCAACGGCGGCCTGATCGCCGGCAGCTACGCGATCCCCGGCACGTTCACGCGCGACGCGTGGTTCGACTACGTGCAGCCGGCGATCCGCGATGCGGCGACCAAGGAACTGCAGGCGAAGGACTGGGTGCTGAACACGTCGACGCAGGACGACCTGACGCTCGAGGGCAGCCCCGAGCAGATCCAGAAGACGCTCGTCGGCATGTACAAGACCGAGTACGCGCAGCACTGGCAGAAGTTCATGCAGGGCATCGCCGTGCAGGGCTTCAGCAGCTTCGGGCAGGCCGTCGACGGGATGAACCGCCTGGGCGACCCGCAGGATTCGCCGATCCGCAAGGTGCTCGAGACCGCGTACGACCAGACCTCGTGGGACAACCCGTCGCTCGCGAACGCGACGATCAAGAAGGCGCAGACGGGCGTCGTGAACTGGTTCAAGCAGCTGTTCACGCGCACGAAGGCGGGCCAGGTGGCGGCCGCCAACATCGACATCAACGGCAATCCGGCCGAGGTGCCGATGGGCCCGGTCGGCCAGGAGTTCGTCGGCCTCGCGCGGATCGTCGCGGCGCATGACGGCACGTCGCTGCTGAAGGGCTACATGGACACGCTGTCGAAGGTCCGCACGCGCTTCAACGTGATCAAGAACCAGGGCGATCCGGGCCCCGGCGCGCGCCAGCTGATGCAGCAGACGCTCGACGGCAACGGCTCGGAACTGGCGGATTCGCTGAAGTTCGTCGACGAGCAGATGCTGACCGGCCTGACCGACACGCAACGCAAGTCGCTGCGTCCGCTGCTGGTGCGGCCGCTGATGCAGGCGTTCTCGGTCGTGATCCAGCCGGCCAGCGCGGAAGTCAACAAGGTGTGGAACGCGCAGGTCTACCAGCCGTTCCAGGGCTCGCTCGCGACCAAGTACCCGTTCGCGGCGAGCGCGAAGGTCGAGGCCGGCGCCAGCGAGATCGCGCAGGTGTTCGGTCCGGACGGCTCGATCGCGAAGTTCGTCGGCACGACGCTCGGGCCGCTCGCGGTGCGCCGCGGCGACACGCTCGCGGCCCGCACCTGGGGCGACATGGGCCTTGCGCTCGCGCCGGACTTCACGAACGGCTTCGCGCGCTGGGTCGCGCCGCTCGCGGGCGGCGCGGCGGGCGCGGGCGGCGGCGGCGCGTCGTCGGAACCGCAGACCGTGTTCCAGATCCTGCCGCAGCCGAGCAGCGGCACGACCGAGTACACCGTCGCGATCGACGGCCAGCAGCTGCGCTACCGCAACACGCCGCCGCAGTGGACCAACTTCGTGTGGCCGAACCCGCAGGGCTCGCCGGGCGCGACGCTGTCGGCGACCACCTTCGACGGCCGCACGATCCAGCTCGTCAACGAGCCGGGCCGCTACGGTCTCGAGAAGCTGATCAACTCCGCGCAGCGCAAGCGCCGTCCGGACGGCACCTTCGACCTCACGTGGACGCAAGGCAACGTGAACGTGTCGGTCACGATGCGCATCATCAGCACGTCGCAGCCGACGGGCGGCGGCGGCGACCAGCCGCAGCAGCAGAGCCTGCGCGGCCTGCGCCTGCCGTCGTCGGTCGCCGATGTCGGCGCCGGCTCGGCCCTCAACGCCACCGCCCAGCCGGGCGCGGGCGCGTCGGGCGCGTCGGGCGCCGCCCCGGCCGTTGCAGCCGCCACCGCATCGAACGCACCGGGGGCGCAATGACGCAAACCGTTCAGGCGCAGATCGCCTACTTCGGCAAGATTCCGTCGCGCGGCGACTTCGTCAAAAGCCCGCACAACCCGCAGCTGCTGCAGACGCTCGACCACTGGATCGCGCAGGCGCTCGAGCTGCTCGCCGAGGACCCGCGCTGGAAGATCGTCTACGAAGGCGCGCAGCCGATGCATTTCGCGTTCCTCGGCTCGCGCAGCCGGCTCGCGATCGCCGGGCACATGGTCGCGAGCCACGACGTGTCGATGCGACGCTTCCCGTTCCTCGGCGCGGCCGCGCTCGAAGTCGACCGGCCGGTCGCATTCCTCGCGCGCAGCCCGCTCGCGTTCGCACGGCTGTGGTCGCGCGTCGCGCAGCAGATGCCGGCGCTGCTCGGCAAGGAAGAGCCGCCCGGCGCGCTGCAGGCGCTCGGCGACACGCAGGTGCCGATCGAGATCGGCGGCCCCGGCAACGCGCACGACGGCACGTTCAACGATTTCATCGAGCACCAGTCGCTGTACGGCCTCGAGCAGATGCTGCTCGCGAGCGGCCACCCGGTGCGGCTGCGCGGCGCGATGCTCGCGCTCGGCTCGCTGCTGCGCCCGGTGATGCAGAGCGGCTCGTCGCACATCGAGCGCGGCCTCACGCTGCCGCTGCCGGTCGACCCGTTCTACCGCAGTCTCGTCGCGGCGTTCTGGCTCGAACTGATCGCGCCCTTCATCGCGCAGGCCGATTTCGAACTCGCGATCTTCATGGGCTCGATCGCCGAACGCGAACGGCTCATCATCGGCTTCAACGGCGCGTCGGCGAAAACGCTGCTGAGCGTCGTCGACCCGCAGACCTACGCCGCCCACAACATCGACATCGACGATCCGGAGTGGATCGACGCCCATGCGCAAAACGATCAACAGATCAGCAAGCTCGTCAGCTACCTCGACCAACCGCAACTGTCCCTGCGTTTCGCGATCGACGCGTTCCGCGAAGCATTCATCGGAGGCTGACGGCATGCGCAACACGAATCACGCCCGCCGCGCGCGCTTCTCGCCCGTCCTCGCCGCCCTCCTCGCCGCCGGCCTGCTCGCCGGTGGCGCCAGCAGCTTCGCGCAGAACAGCGGCGCGACCGTCACGCCGGTCGGCAACGGCAACGTCACGGCGACCGCGCTGCCCGCCGCTCCCGCGTCGCTGACCTCCGGCACGGCCGCGCACCCGGCCGCCGCGACGACGACATTGGCGCCGCCGCCGGCGAACGCGACGCCCGGCCAGGTCGTCGTCGGCGGCAAGGTGCCCGACGAGGCGACCAAGGCCGGCGTTCTGCAGAAGCTGCGCGACACCTATGGCGCCGCCAACGTCGTCGACCAGATCGAGATCGGCGATGTCGCGACGCCGCCGAACTGGAGCGCGAACGTGCAGAAGCTGATCGGCCCGCAGCTCAAGCAGATCAGCAAGGGGCAGCTGAAGATCGACGGCACGCAGATCGACATGAAGGGCGAGGTGCACAACGAGGCGCAGCGCCAGCAGCTCGCGAGCGACATGGCGAACACGCTGAACCCGACCTACACGATCAAGAACGGGCTGCGCGTGTCGGCGTCCGAGCAGGGGCTGCTCGACCAGACGCTCGCGAACCGCACGATCGAGTTCGAGACCGGCAGCGCGACGCTCACGCCGCAGGGCAAGGTGGTGCTCGACCAGATGGCCGCGGCGCTGTCGAAGATGCCGAACCGCACGGTCGATCTCATCGGTCATACCGACAACTCGGGGAATCGCACGTCGAACATCGCGCTGAGCCAGGCGCGCGCCGATGCGGTGAAGGGCTACCTGATCACGAAGGGGATCGCGTCGCAGCAGATGACGACGACGGGCGTGGGCCCGGATCAGCCGATCGCGCCGAATGATACGGCCGAAGGGCGGGCGCGGAATCGACGGATTGATTTCCGGGTGGGGCAGTAAGCAGGCCGCCGGCTCCATGGCGGGCCGGCGCGACGCGAACCGGGCGGCGGCAGTCATGCGCCGCCCGGTTTGCGTTTACGACTGATCGTCCGGCTTCACCCCCAGCAGCTCGTGAATATGCGACAGCGACCCGCTGTCCTTCACCACACTTTCGAGCCACTTGTGCAGCGGCATGTCGGCCCACTCGGCCGCCTTGTCCGCGAGATACGCGACCGGGCTGTGCGGCTCGGTCTGCCGGAAATAGCGCGCAACCGCGCGCAGCTGGTCGACCGCTTGCGCGCGGTTCTGGATGCCGGCGATCACCTGCGGTACCGGACGCAAAACGGGCTGCTGCTGCACGTGGGTCTCCTCCGTATATTGCGGGGCGCCGAAGCTCGGCTCGATGCGGTCCGGCTGTGCGGGCGGCGCCGGTTGCGACTGCGCCTGCTGCTGCGCGCCCGTATAGCCCTGCTCGCGCGCGAAGCGCTCGGTGAGCCGGTACACGGTCTCGAACGCGTCGCGCGCCTGCCGGAAGCTCGGCGCCGCATCGCCTGCGCGCGCGTCGAGCGTCTCCTCGAACGCATCGAGCGCAAATTCGAACGCCTTCAGGTTCCCGAGCAGCGCCGAGTAGAACGCGAGCGACGTCATGCGCCGCGACGCGTCGATCTGCTCGACCGACGGCTTGCCGCGCGCGATGTCGTTCGCGTGATCCGGGTCGCGTTTCACCGCCTGCGCGACATGCTGCGCGACTTCCCAGTCGAGCGTGCTGAACGCGTTCGACGCGCCCTCCGTCAGCGGCACCGCGCGCAGCAGCGCGGCGGTGCGCCCGGCGAGCCACGCGACGTTGCCGAGCCGGTATTCCGTGTCGTCGCCTTCCGGCAGCGGATGCACGGTGTCCCAGTACTGGCGGCACAGCCCCTCGAGCAACGAGTAGCCGTCGGTGAGACCCGTGATGCCGTCCTCGAGCGCGAGCGCCTCGGTCAGCCACACGGCCAGCCGCAGGTCCTTCGTCTGCGTGCGCAGCAGCTCGCTCGAGCGCGCGACGACGAAGCCCCAGTCGGCTTCCTTGATCTCGGTCACCCATTCGCCCTGGTCGAGCGACGGGTCGTCGAAGCGCCGCGCCTCCTGGATCGCGTCGAAATCGTTCGAGAACAGCAGGTCGTCGCCGCATGGCGACGCGTCGCTGATCGGCGTCAGCAATTCGGGAAGATTGATCGGCATGGTTCAGTGAATCCGTTGATGCATGAGGTTTCGCGCGTCGCGCTCATTCGACCGTATAGACGAACTCGCCCGCTTCGTCCGCGCGCACCGCGATGCGCGCGATGGCCGCGCCGTCGGCGATCCGGCCCAGCACGTGGCCCGCGATCTCCGGCAGCAGCGTGCCGTTCAGGATGTGGTCGACGTTGCGGGCGCCCGAGTCGACCTCGGTGCAGCGCGCGAGCACCGCGTCGACCAGCGACTCGTCCCACTCGAACACGGCCTTGTGGTTCGCGTCGATCCGGCGGCGGATGCGGTCGAGCTTCAGGTCGATGATCTCGGCGAGCACGTCGTCGGAGATCGGGTAGTACGGCACGACTTTCATGCGGCCGAGGAACGCGGGCTTGAACGTCTTGTACAGCTGCGGGCGCAGCGTTTCGGCGAGCGCGTCCGGATCGGGCAGCTCCTCGGCCGGCTTGTTCAGGCAGGCCTGCATCACGGCCGACGAGCCGACGTTCGACGTCAGGATGATCAGCGTGTTGCGGAAGTCGATCTCGCGCCCTTCCGCGTCGTCCATCGCGCCCTTGTCGAACACCTGGAAGAACATCTCGAGCACGTCCGGGTGGGCCTTCTCGACCTCGTCGAGCAGCACGACCGAGTACGGATTGCGCCGCACCGCCTCGGTCAGCACGCCGCCCTCGCCGTAGCCGACGTAGCCCGGCGGCGAGCCCTTCAGGCCCGACACGCTGTGCGCCTCCTGGTACTCGCTCATGTTGATCGTGACCATCTTGCGTTCGCCGCCGTACAGGATGTCGGCCAGCGCAAGCGCCGTTTCGGTCTTGCCGACGCCCGACGGCCCGACGAACATGAACACGCCGCGCGGCTTGTTCGGGTCCTCGAGGCTCGCCGACGCGGTGCGCACGCGCTGCGCGATCGCCTCCAGCGCGTGGTCCTGGCCGATCACGCGCGCGGCGAGCAGCGGCTGCAGGTTCAGCACCGTGCCGATCTCGTCCTTCACCATCCGGCCGAGCGGGATGCCCGTCCACGACGCGACGATCTCGGCGACCACATGGCCGTCGACCTGCAGCGGCACCATCGGCTCGCCGCCCTGCAGCGCATGCAGCGCCGCGACGCGCTCGGCGAGCTTGTCGCGCGTGGCCTGCACGTCGACCGGCTCGCCGTCCTCCGACGGGCCGCGGGCCTTGTCGAGCGCCGCGCGCAGTTCGGTGATCTCGGCGACGATCGCGCGCTCGCCTTCGTAGCGGGCTTCGTCGGCCGCAAGCTGTTCAAGCGCGGCGTCGCGCGCGCCGCGCAGCTCGCCGAGCCGCTCGTCGTGCGCGGCGCCGCTCGCCGCCTCGCGCTCGAGCGACGCGATTTCCGCGTCGATCCGCTCGATGCGCTTCTTGGTGTCGTCGATCGCGGCCGGCGTCGCGCTCTGCGCGAGCGCGACCTTCGCGCACGCGGTGTCGAGCACGCTGATCGCCTTGTCCGGCAGCTGGCGGCCGCTGATGTAGCGGTGCGACAGGCGCACGGCCTCGGTGATCGCGTCGTCGAGGATCCGCACGTTGAAGTGCGTCTCCATCAGGCCGGACATCCCGCGCAGCATCGCGGCCGCGAGCGGCTCGCTCGGCTCCTCGACCTTCACGACCTGGAAGCGCCGCGCGAGCGCCGCGTCCTTCTCGAAGTACTTCTTGTATTCGCTCCACGTGGTCGCCGCGATCGTGCGCAGCTCGCCGCGCGCGAGCGCCGGCTTCAGCAGGTTCGCCGCGTCGTTCTGGCCGGCCTGGCCGCCCGCGCCGATGATCGTGTGCGCCTCGTCGATGAACAGGATGATCGGATGCGCGCTCTTCTTCACCTCGTCGATCACGCTCTTCAGCCGGTTCTCGAACTCGCCCTTCACGCTCGCGCCGGCCTGCAGCAGGCCCATGTCGAGCACGTGCAGCGCGACGCCGCGCAGCGGCGGCGGGACGTCGTCGGCCGCGATGCGCAGCGCGAGCCCCTCGACGACCGCCGTTTTGCCGACGCCCGCCTCGCCCGTCATGATCGGGTTGTTCTGGCGGCGGCGCATCAGGATGTCGATCGCCTGGCGGATCTCCGCCTCGCGGCCGATCACCGGATCGATCTTGCCGTCGCGCGCGCGCTGCGTGAGGTTGGTCGTGTAGGTGTCGAGCGCGGGCGTCTTCGACGGGCCGGACGCGGGCGCCGCGTCGAGCGCCGACGCATCGCCACCGTCACCGCCCGCGTCCGCCTGGCGCGGCTCGGCTTCGCTCGACCCGGCGGTGATCTCGTCGAACTTGTGCTTCAGGTCCGTCACGCGGAACTCGGCGAACTGCGCGGACATCCGCTGCGCGAATTGCGCGAGGTCCGGCGCGGTCAGCAGCGCGAGCAGCAGATGCCCCGAGCGGATGCGGCCGAGCTGCGAATCGAGCGACGCGATCAGCCACGCCTGCTCGAACAGCGCGATCAGGTGTACGGAAAACACCGGCGTGCGCGTATTGCCGGTCTTCAGGCGCGTCAGCTCGCGCTCGAGATCCGCGCGCAGCGCGTGCGGATCGATGCGGCTCGCGCGCAGCGCCAGCGGCAGGTCGCCCGCCGGCTCGTCGAGCAGCGCGAGGAACAGGTGCTCCAGATCGACCTCGTAGTGGCCGCGCGCGAGGCACGCGCTCGCCGCGTGCTGCGTCGCCTGGCGGCACAGCGGATTCAGTTTCGTGATCAGGGTCTTCAGGGGCGTGCTCATGGCGTCGATCTCAGGTTCGTTTGCGTCGCGTATTGTTGTGTTCGGGTATTTCAGTGGATCACGTGCAGCTCGTAGCGCGCATCCGTGCGGTCGTGCGTCGCGTCGCGGGTGCAGAGGAACGCGTCCCAGCCGAGCCGCGCGCCCGCGCCGAGCTGGCTCGGGCCGACCTCGCTGCGCTTGAGCACGAGCGACACCTCGTATTCGAGCGTGACGCCGGCGAGCAGCGTGAGCATCCGCTCGAGGCCGATCGCCCGCGGGCCACCGGGCAGGAACGCCTCGTAGTCGCGCTTCGCCAGCGGGCCGACCACGATCCGCGCGCGCATGTCGCGCTGCCACACGCGCTCGCCGACCAGCGCGGTGCCGCCGAGCACAGCGTTGACCTCGCCGAGCACGCTCAGCTGGTCGGGCGGCACGTCGTACCACTTGCCGACGAACTGGTCGATCTTCACCGGCACGCGGAAGTAGTCCGACAGCGTGCGCTGCAGGTACGCGGCCGACATCGGCCGGTGCCGCGCGGCCAGCGCATAGCCGGCCACCGCCTCGTCGAGCACGCCGCCCGCGCCCGCCTGCAGGCTGTCGCGCACCTCGTCGCTCGTCACGCCCGCGATCGAGAGCAGCAGCGGCAGGTAGCGCTCGTCGCGGTCGAGCTCGTAATGGAACGGCAGCCGGTATTTCTTCCACGCGGCGTAGAACAGCGCGGTCGCGCGGTTCGAGAACACGTCGAAGAACGCGCGCGCCGCGTGGTCGCGCTTCAGGTACTCGCGCGCGACGATCTGCTCGGTGTAGTGCAGCGGCAGCGCGCCCTGCGCGCCGAGCAGGCCGAAGAACGCGGGCGTCAGCTCGACGCGGCCGAGCTCGCCGGCCGCGAGCGCCGCGTCGCGCGCGTCGGCGGCGTCGAGCGGCGCGCCGTTGTCGTCGAACGAGCGCAGGCGCTCGATCTCGCTCGCCGGAAAGCCGAGCGACAGCGTGTTGCGGAACGCGATGCGCTGCGCGACGGCGTCGCCATGCCGCCACGCGCCGGGCGCATCGGTCGCCTGCCGCGCGAACAGCCCCTCGAGCACGCGCACCGCCTGGAAGAACTCGAAGCGGTGCGGCTCGTCGAGCAGCGCGCCGACTACGCCAGGATCGATTCGCCGGTCCGGGGCTTGCATCGGATGATCTCCTCGCCGGTGCGCTTCGACACGACGACCAGCTGGACAAAACTGTTGAGGTGGACGTAAAGCCCGAAGAAGCTGTCGAGCACGCGCACGAACGACGCGAGGCTCGACCCGACGAAGTGCTCCTCGTCGATCGTCACGCGGATCTCGATGCCGCGCACGAAGGTCGCGAACGGCTTGCCGGGCAGCCACTGCACGGCGCCGCGCTGCTCGATGCCCGCGAGCCCGTCGATCTGCCGCATCGACACCGCGGTGCGCCGCAGGTCGTACAGCGTCAGCATTTCCTTCAGCGGCGCGAGGCCGTGATCGACGAGCGATACGTGATTGAGCGCCAGATGCGACACGAGCCGCCAGTGCGCGGAGCGGCCGCGCTCGAAGCGCACGCTCGGCGTCGGCCGGCGCAGCAGCGCGATGCTGCTCGTCTGCGCGCCGCCTTCCTGGAACAGGTCGCCGCCCTCGAGCCCGAACGCGAGCATCGCCGGCAGGTCGCGGTTCGTGCAGGTCAGGTCGAGGCTCAGCGTATCGGTCTGCGGCGACGTCGGCTCGAAATCGATGTCGACGATCGAGATCTCGGTCTCGTAGCCGGGGCTCTTCTGCGCGACCCAGTCGTTGCGGCGCGCGAACCAGTAATGGCCGACCCGCGCCGACTCGCCGTGGTGCAGCGAATAGAACGGCCGGAACTCGATCACCGATTCCTCGTGCGCCTGCTGGCGCACGAGCTTCACCGAGTCGATCGAATACACGTCGTACGCGAACGCGCGGCGCGCCTCGGCGATCACCGGGTACGACACCGCGCGGTGCGTGATGCGGATCGGCTCGCCGTGCTGGCGGAACAGGTTGACGATCGGCGTGCAGAACAGCCGGAAATGGTTCGCGCTCAGCAGCTCGAGCAGGCGCGCGACGTGCGAGTCGCCGCGCACGTCCTGCAGCACGAGGTGCAGCGTCGAGCGCTGGCAGCGGCCGGACGCGCGCGCGATCGCGGCGAGGTCGAAATCGACGAAGTCGAACTTGTCGGGGAACGCGAAATACTCGGTCAGCAGCCGGTACGCCGGATGCGATTTCGCCGGGTAGTCGATCAGCGCGTCGCCCTCGTCGAAGCCCGCCTGCGTGATCGGCAGCTTGCGCAGCGCGGTCCAGCGGCCGTTGCGCTCCGGCTCGACGTACGCGCCGAGCACGTTGACGAACAGGCAATCGGTGAGCGCGGCGACGAACGACTGCTCGCCGTGCAGGTGCGCGCGCAGCGTCGACAGCTTCAGCGCGCCGAGATCGAGCTGCGCCGCGAGCGATTCGAACGTGATCGAGATCACGCCGGTCGCGTTGGGCGGCAGCACCGTCGCGCTCGGCGCGAGCGCGACCGGCGTGTAGCGCGCCTCGGAAATGCGGATCGGCGCGAGCGTCACGTCATAGGCGGTGCGGAACCGGCACTGCACGCCGCGGATCGGGCGGCTCTTCAGCTCGGTGCCGCGCTCGACGACGACCGGCTCGGTCTGCTGGCCCGGCGCGCCGAGCGCGAACTGCGCGATCGAGCACGACGGGAACGGCCGCAGGTAGTGCGGATACAGCACTTCCAGCAGCGCTTCGGTGAATTCGGGGTAGTCGTCGTCGAGCTTCTTGTTGATCCGCGCGCCGAGCAGCGCGAACGACTCGATCATCCGCTCGACGTGCGGATCCTCGCAATGCTCGCCGGAGAGCGCGAGACGCGCCGCGATCTTCGGGTAGCGTTCGGCGAAATCGCGCGAATAGCGCCGCAAAAACGATAATTCGCGCTCGTAATACGGCAGCAATTCTTCCATCGACGACCCCGAACCTCTTTCATTGCTTGCCGCGCCGGACGGTCCGGCCCGCGCGGCGGCGTAAGTTACTGCGCTTTCGCGGCGCGCGCGCGTGTGACCGAATACTGCAGCGTCGACGGCTGCAGCATCGCGTCGAAATTGACCGGCTCTTCGGCCGGGTGCACGACGAGCAGCGCCTGGATCGCGAAATAGAGCGCGTTGGTCGACTGCTCGTTGAGCTCGAACATCACTTGCACCTGCTGCAGGCGCGGCTCATGGCGCGCGATCGCCTGCTGGATCGACTTGCAGATGTAGGTGCGGTCGTAGTGGCTCGCGAGGCTCAGGCCCGCGAAATCGTTCAGCCCGTAGGTCAGCACCGACTTCTGGCATTCCGGCAGCGTCGCCAGCTCGTGGTCGGTATGCGCGATACGGGTATTGAGGATCGCCTCGACATCGCGGGCGACCGTGTTCTTCAGCTCTTCCAGCGACAATTGCCGCATCGCCGCGGAAGCCGGCAAGTGCGGTTCATCGTCGAACAGCTTGTCGAGAAAGCTCGGTTCGAATCGTTTCATCAGGCCGGGACGCGACGTGAAAACGGCAACGGGACGCGACGCCCCGTTGCCGCAACCGACCTTAGACCGCGTAGGTCTTGTCGTTCTTCGTCAGGCTCCAGGCGCCCTGCGTGTTGCCGCCCTGGTTGCCGCCGATCTTCTGCTGCGTCTGCTTCCACTGCACGGCAGCGTACTTCAGCGAGAAGGTCTCGTGCGGCAGGCCTTCCTTCTGCACGCTCGGCGTGACGCTCGAGATGATCACGTACTTCAGCTTGACCTCGAGGTACTTGACGCGCTGGCCTTCACCGTCCGAACGCATGAAGTCGATCGTGACTTCATCGAACGTCGTGCCGCCCGACGCGTGCTGGTACAGCAGCGGGCTCGACGAATCGATTTCCTTCGTGAACACCATGTCGCCGTGCTCGCAACGCTCCGACGTATGGCCGCCGGCCGTCGACGCGGTCGCCGAGCGCGGCTGGATGATGGAATGGTCCCAGGATTTCAGTTCGATCCAGGCATCATGGTCTTTGTCCGCAGACTCGCCCTTGATGGCCGGATTACCGAACTTCAGATACATGTCTAACATGGCCTTCGACTCCCCAAAGAGGTGGTTTTAACGTCCTACCCAGGCGGCCCGCCCGGGCGATTCTTCGCTTATGAATTTGCCGGTTTGGGCAGATCAGCGACAAGCCGCAGAGAAATCGAGAGTTCGTCGAGCTGGAAGTGCGGGCGCAGGAACGCGACCGAACGATACGAGCCCGGCTTGCCCGGAATCTCTGACACTTGTACGGATGCCTCGCGCAGCGGGAATTGCGCCTTCTGTTCCTGCGTCGCGTTGTCGTCGAGCAGGACGTATTGCGAAATCCACCGGTTGAGGAACGTCTCGACGTTCTGCGCGGATGCGAAGCTGCCGATCTTGTCCCGCATCATCGCCTTCAGGTAGTGCGCGACGCGCGATACCGAGAAGATGTACTGAAGCTGGGCGGACAGGACGGCGTTCGCGTTGGCGCTGTCGGTGCTGTATTTCTTGGGCTTCTGCACCGATTGCGCGGCGAAGAACGCGGCGTAGTCGGAATTCTTGCAATGGACGAGCGGGATGAAGCCGAGGTCGCTCAGCTCCTTCTCGCGGCGGTCGGTGATCGCGATCTCGGTCGGGCACTTCAGCGCGACCTCGCCGTCGTCGGTTTTGAACGTGTGGGTCGGCAGGTCCTGGACGAGGCCGCCGCCTTCGACGCCGCGGATCGCCGCGCACCAGCCGAAGTCGTCGAATGCCGCCGTCAGGCGCGCGGCGAATGCCCATGCCGCGTTGCACCACAGGTACTTGTCGTGGTCCGTGCCGTCGACGTCCTCGACGAAGTTGAAGCTCTCGGCGATCTGGCCGTCCTTCGGATTGAACGGCAGGCGGCCGAGGAAGCGCGGCAGCGTCAGGCCGACGTAGCGCGAATCCTCGGAATCGCGGAACGACTTCCACTTCGTGTATTCGACCGTGTCGAACACCTTGCCGAGATCGCGCGGCTTGCCGAGGTCGGAGAACGTTTCGAGGCCGAGCAGCTCCGGCGCCGCCGACGCGATGAACGGCGCGTGCGCGGCCGCCGCGACGTGCGACATCTGCTCGATGAAGTACATGTCTTCCGGCTGGCGGGAGATCTCGTAGTCGCCGATCAGCGTGCCGAACGGCGAGCCGCCGAACGTGCCGAACTCCTCTTCGTAGACCTTCTTGAACAGCGCGCTCTGGTCGAACTCGGACGCGCTCTTGAAGTCGCGCACGAGCTCGCGCTTCGGCGCGTGCAGCGCCTTGATCTTGATCGTCTGGCCCGTATTGCTTTCCTTGACCAGGTAGTCGAGGCCGCGCCACGTGCCTTCGAGGCGCTGGAATTCCGGTGCGTGCATCACCGCCGAAAGCTGCGCGGAAATCAGGCTGTCGAGCTCCGCGACGCGCGCGTCGATCGTCGCCGACAGGTTGTCCGACACGATCACCGTGCCGTCGAGCACCTGGTGCACGAGTTCGCCGATCAGGTCCTTCGCGCGGGCATGCTCGGAATCGGATTTCGCGACCTTGCTCTTCTCGACGATCTCGTCGAGCAGCGAAGTCCCGGCGGCGTATTCCGCGCCGCTCGTCTGGGCCGCAGCCGTTTGCTGGTTCATCTCAACACCCCGTCGTCATTCGCCGTCTTTGTCGCCGTCTTTGCCACCCTCGGTGCCCTTGGCGAGCTCCTGGAGCTGCTGCGTGTTCTGCAGCACCTCGGAGAGCAGGTCCTCGAGCTTGTCGTTGCCGGCGAGCTTGTTGCGCAGGTCGGCGAGCTTCGAGCGCGCCTCGAGCAGGCGGCGCAGCGGCTCGACCTGCTGGACCACGTCGTCCGGATTGAAATCCGACAGCGCGCGGAACTTCAGGTCGACCGCGAACTTGCCGCCGCCTTCGCTCAGGCGGTTTTCCACCTGGAACACGGCGCGCGGCTCGATCGCCTTCATCACGTCGTCGAAGTTGTCGCGATCGATGTTGACGAACTTGCGGTCGCGCAGCTTCGGCTGCTCGACTTCCGACTGGCCCGCCAGATCGCCGACCACCCCGACGACGAACGGCAGTTCCTTCACCTCGATCGCGTCGCCCTTCTCGACCTCGTAGGTCAGCTGGACGCGCGGCGGCCGTATTTTCTGCAGGCGCTTCTGAATGCTCTCGTTCTTGGCCATCGACGGCTCCCAGGTTCAGATTGTCATGTGGTTGTCGTGCCGATCAGCGCAGCGCGCTGAACGGGTCCGCCCCGCCCTTCTGCGGCGCGGTGGCGGGTGCTGCCGCGTTCGCGGCCGGCGCGGTCGGCGCCGCGGCTTCGGCGGCCGGCGCGGCCGCCCCCTTCGCCCGATGAACCGTGCGGCGCGTCTGCCGCACCTTCCCGGTGCGCTGCTCCGGCGGGAACAGCGAGGATTCGCCGAGCGTGTCGCGCAGTTGCTTGGCGAGTTGCTGCGCGTCCGACTTCGCGTCGCCCGCGAGCGACGAATCCTGGCGCAGCTCGCCGAGCGATTGCGTCGCGATCCGCAGGCCGGCGACGGCCAGCACGCTCTTCGCCTGGCGGTCGGTCTTGTCGCGCTCCAGCGCTTCCTGCGCGGCGACGATCGCCTGGCCGTAATGGTTCTGCGCGAACTGGATCTGCGCGATGCGCGACCACGGCTCCTCGCGCGTCGGGTCCGCCTTCGCCAGCGCCTGGTACAGGCCCAGCGCGCGGTCCTGGTCGCCTGCCTTCGCAACGGCGTCCGCGTCGGCCAGCGACTTGTTGAACACCTCGGCGCTCGGCGGCGTGGGCGTGCTTGCACAGCCGGCGATCACGCCGCAAGCCACCACGACCCCAGAAAGTTTTGCGAAGAGACGGTCTTTCATCGTTATATCCACCGGCGCGTGAGTTTTAAATCGTTGAGAATCTGGTTCTTTTGCTTTGCGAGAAGCGCGCGGGTATAGTACCGATCAATTTTTCATAATTCAATCGCCGCGTGCAAGGTAATTCCTTATAAATCCGCGCGCTGCCCCTCACATGACGTCGCGCGTCAGAGTGGATGGAGGCGCTCGGGATCGGATGCGCAAGTTTTACTCGCGATGCAACGCGC
Organism: Burkholderia ubonensis subsp. mesacidophila; assembly: GCF_002097715.1. Classification (NCBI taxonomy): domain Bacteria; kingdom Pseudomonadati; phylum Pseudomonadota; class Betaproteobacteria; order Burkholderiales; family Burkholderiaceae; genus Burkholderia; species Burkholderia ubonensis. The sequence continues at coordinate 493,014 of NZ_CP020737.1, read as the reverse complement.
GATCCGGAATACGGAAAAATTTGCCGACCACCACCGCGACGGATGCGTGCCTTGCTTAATAGCTGAACGATGAAAATCCGGCCATTCCGACGGATGCGGCAATGACTGGTAGTTTTGACAGGGAGTAAAAGGCGGCAAGCCGGAAACAACGATGAAATCGCTCATGATTCGCTATGCGCTGCCGCTGGCCGCCTGCGCACTTCTGGCCGGATGCGTGGCCGCCCCGCTGATCGGCTCGGCCGCGAGCGCGGTGATGCAGGCCGCCGGCGTCGGCAAGCCCGAACTGCCCGATTCGCAGAAGCCGCCGCGCAACCTCGGCCTCACGCTCGCCGCTGCGCCGAACCTGAACGCCGCGAACGACAACAAGCCGCTCGCGCTCGTCGTGCGCCTCTATGCGCTGAAGGACCCGACCTCGTTCCAGCAGGCGCCGTTCGACAGTTTTACCGATCCGAACAAGGAAAAGGCCGCATTGGGCGCGGACTTGCTGAACGTGCGCGAAATCACGCTGATTCCGGGCCAGCGCTATACGGCGACCGAAAAGGTGTCGCGCGAAGCGCAGGCGTTCGGTATCGTCGCGCTGTTCCGCGACCCGGCGCTGCAGCGCTGGAAACTGACATTCGATCCGGCGAAGTCGGAGAAATCCGGCATAATCATCGGCCTGCATAATTGCGCGATGACCGTCACCGGCGGCACCGTCATCGCGCCGCAACAAGGTGCGCCCTCGCAACCGCTCAATATGCTTTCGTCGGTCAGCTGCGGTTAAGCATGACGCATGAATGTCAATTAACAAGAGTTAACAATTGGCGATTTAATTCGGGCGCGAGCAAATCGATTACTTCGCATCACGACATTAACCGGGTTTGACATGAGTTATTCGGCCAAGGTGCTATGGGGAGAGGGGCTGTTCCTTCGGCCTCAACACTTCCAGCGACAGGATGCGTACCATGAGGCGCGCCTGTTCGAATCCATCCAGGCGATCCAGCCGTACAACTGGGGCGTGCGCACGGTGCGCGTCGACCGCGACGCGCTCGGCAGCAACGTGCTGCGCCTGGCCGAGCTGTCGCTCGTGTTTCCGGACGGCGCGCTGTACGCGGCGCCGCAGGCGGACGACCTGGCGCCGCCGGTCGCGCTCGACACGCTGCCGGAGGGCATCAACGAGTTCGTGTTCTACCTCGCGCTGCACCCGCTGCGCGAGAACGGCGCGAACTACAACGACGATCCGGCGACCGGCTTCACGACGCGCTTCGTCAGCGAGCAGACGAGCGTCGCCGACAACTTCACCGACGCGGCCGAGGCCGACGTCACGTTCCTGAAGACGCAGGTCAAGCTGATCGCGCACAGCGAGCCGCGCGACCAGCTGCTGTCGGTTCCGCTCGTGCGCGTGCGCCGCACCGCGACGTCCGGCTTCGAGATCGACGACAGCTTCGTGCCGCCGTGCCTCGCGATCGAGGCGTCGCCGATCCTGCACCAGCGGCTGCGCCAGCTGATCGACGCGCTGCAGGCGAAGGTGAATGCGCTGTATGGCTTTCACCGCGAGCCGTCGAAGAACATCATCGAATTCCGCTCGGGCGACATCGCGTCGTTCTGGCTGCTGCACACCGCGAACGCCGCGTTCGCGACGCTCGCGCACCTGCACCAGCATGCCGCGCTGCATCCGGAGCGGCTGTTCCAGGAACTGCTGCGCCTCGCCGGCCAGCTGATGACGTTCTCGAAGGGCTACACGCTCGCCGACCTGCCCGCGTACCGCCACGACGATCCGGGCCCGGGCTTCGCGCGTCTCGACCTGATCCTGCGCGAGCTGCTCGACACCGTGATCTCGACGCGCTACTTCGCGATCACGCTCGACGAGGTGCGCCCGTCGTTCCATCTCGGCCGGCTCGATTCCGGCAAGATCGACGAGAAGACCGCGTTCTACCTCGCGGTATCCGCGGACCTGCCGAGCGTCGAGCTCGTCGAGGCCGTGCCGGCCCGCTTCAAGGTCGGCGCGCCCGACGACGTCGACAAGCTCGTGCTGTCGGCCATGCCCGGCGTGCGCCTCGCGTACACGCCGCAGGTGCCGCCCGCGATTCCGGTCCGCCCGGGCGCATGCTACTTCGCGCTCGATGCGCGCGGCCCGCTGTACGAGCGCATGCTGCAGGCCCAGTCCGCGATGATCTACGCGCCGACTGGCATCAATGACCTGAAGTTCGAACTGATCGCGGTCACATCATGAGCTACGCGCCTTCCCTGTTCGGCGACAACGCGCCGACTCCCCTTGCCCCCGCGTCGACGGATGCCTCGTTCCAGGCGCGCTCGCTGCTCGACCTGCTGTACGACGGCTTCTACATGCTGTTCCTGCTCAAGAACGGCCGCGAGCCGGAGAGCGCGAGCGAGTTCAGCACGCGCATCCAGGAATTCCTCGCCGACTACGAGCGCGGCGCGAAGAAGCTGAACATCTCGGCCGAGGACGTGTACAGCGCGAAGTTCGCGTTCTGCGCGGCGGTCGACGAGACGGTGCTGTCGTCGCAGTACAAGATCCGCCCGGACTGGGAGCGCCGGCCGCTGCAGCTCGCGCTGTTCGGCGAGCAGCTCGCGGGCGAGAAGTTCTTCCAGTATCTCGAGGATTGCCGCGCAAAGGGCGCGGCGCGGCTGCAGTCGCTCGAGGTGTTCCACATGTGCCTGCTGCTCGGGTTCCAGGGCAAGTACCTGATCGAAGGGCCGGAGAAGCTCGCATACCTGACCGCGCGCATCGGCGACGAGATCGCGCACATGAAGGGCAAGCGCGCGCCGTTCGCGCCGCACTGGCCGCTGCCGGACCAGATCGCGCACCGGCTAAAGCGCGAGGTGCCGGTATGGGCGATCGGCGCGGTGTTCGGGCTCGTCGCGCTGCTCGCGTATCTCGGGCTCAACACGTATCTCAAGGACAAGACGCTGCAGGCGCTCGCGCCGTATTCGCAGGTCATCAAGGTCGGGCCGGAATCGGCGAATCTGACGATCTCGCTGCCGTAAGCGGCGCACGAGGCGGCGTGGACGGGGTTGCTCGCGGGGGCGCTTCGTTCGCCGCTCATTCGTATTGCCGCGCTTCCCGCGCGATCCGCTCCAGCAGGTCCGGCGGCTGCATCGGCGGCCCGGCTTGCCCGGGGACGGGAAACACCGCGCAGAGGCGGCCGTCGCGCGCCATGCCCGGCAGCCAGCGCGACAGGAAATCCGCCAGCGCAATCGCGCTCGGCCGGAAACCGGACCACGCGCCTTCCGCACACCGGCCGGCGAACGCCGCCTCCGGCCAGAACGGCATCACCGTTGCGCCACCATGCCGCGCGCACGCCCACCCTTCATCGAACAGGCCCCACACCACCTCGAAGTCCGCGACCTTGCGGACGAAGTAGTCGACTCGCGCATGCGTGTCGAGCTTCAGGATGTTGTCGAGCTTGCTCGGGTGCACGGTCGGTCAGGATGCCTGCCTCAGAACAGAATGAACGCGTCGTTCTCGACGTAGTACACGAATGCTTCGAGCAATTGCAGGATGCCCGGATCGTCCACCTGCTCGTGCGCGTTGATCACGATGTCCTCGATCGTCGCGCTGTCGAGCGTGATGCGCCAGCCCGGTTGCCTTGCGATGTCGGGCACCGTGTCCTCGTCCGGGTCCGTCGAGTCGGGCGCGAACGCGCCGACGGTGTCCAGCGTCCACGGCGTCGGGGGCAGGTAAAGTCGGCCGGAGAAGTCGCCGGGCTGTTCCAGAATACGTTTCAGCGAGACTTCGGTCGCCGGTGATGTCGAGGTAAGCATCGTTGCCGCAGAAATAGGCCAAAGGATCGATCAGGCCGCGGAGCGTCGCGGCGGGCCGTGATTATGCCAATGAATCGCGGCATGCGGCGACGGACGGTATGAATGCGCGAGACGATCGAATCCGGCAATTTGCGGCGCCCGACGTCACGCCCGTCACCCAGGCTGCTGCGTCGACATGCGACCTTCCGCCAGCTTGAACGCGCCGACCGTCTCCGCAAGCTTGCCTGCTTGCTCGCGCAAGAGCGTCGCGGCGGCCGCCGACTGCTCGACGAGCGCCGCGTTCTGCTGCGTCGCGTTGTCGAGCTGCGAAACCGCCTGATTCACCTGCGCGAGCCCCGTGCTCTGCTCCGTTGCCGCGACCGTGATTTCGGCAATCACGCTCGTGATGTTGCGCACGCCCTCGACGATTTCGTCCATCGTCGCGCCGGCCGTCTGCACGAGGCCGGAGCCGCCCTCGATCTTCTCGACCGACGAGTGGATCAGCTGCTTGATTTCCTTGGCCGCTTGCGCGCTGCGCTGCGCGAGCGCGCGCACCTCGCCCGCCACGACGGCGAAGCCGCGGCCGTGCTCGTTCGCGCGCGCGGCTTCGACCGCCGCATTGAGTGCGAGGATGTTGGTCTGGAACGCAATACCGTCGATCACGCCGATGATGTTGGCGATCTCCGTCGACGCTTGCGTGATGTCGTGCATCGTCGAGACGACCTCGCCGACGACCGCACCGCCGCGCATCGCGACGTCCGACGCCGATTCCGCCAGCCTGCTCACCTGGGTCACCGCATCGGCCGAGTTGCGGGCCGTGCCGGCGATTTCCTCGAGGGCGGCGGCCGTCTCCTGAAGGCTCGAGGCGGCATGCTCGGTACGGCTCGAGAGATCCTGGTTGCCTTGCGCGATCTCGGCGCTCGCCACGTTGACGGATTCGCTGAACCCGCGAATCTGCAGCAGGATCGTGCTGATTTTTTCGGCGAACAGGTTGAACGCATGCGCGATCTGCGCGGCTTCGTCTTCGCCGCCGGCGGGCAGGCGTTTCGTCAGATCGCCGCTGCCGCTCGCGACATCGGTGAGTGCGTCGCGCACCAGCAGGATGCGCTTGAAGGCCGCGTTCGTCAGCGCGCCGACGAGCGCCGCCGCGATGATGGCGACGATCAGGATTGCGGCGAGCGTCGTCGTCGCCACGGCGCGCATGCCGGTCGTCACGTCCGATTTGTCGAGCGCGAGCACGAGGGACCAGTCCGTGCCGGCGATCGGCTGGGCGCGCAGCAGCTTGGTCGCACCGTCGATGTCCAGAGCCACGGGCGCGGACGCCGCCTTCAGCGCGTCGAGGTGCTCGGCATCCAGCGCCGGCGACAGTTCGGTCGCCGGCTTCATGATCAGATCGGTTTTCGGCGCGGCGATCACGCGTCCGCTCTTGTCCACCAGGAACGCAAAGCTCGACGGTGTCGGGTGCACGGCGGTCACGATGGCGCTCACGCTCTGCATGAAGAGGCTTGCGGCCATGACGCCCTTGACGGCGCCGTCGCGCACGATGGGCACCGCGAAGGCGAAGGCCGGCTTGCCGGTCGTGGCGTCGCGGTAAAGCGCCGTCGCGACCAGATGGCCGGCGTCGACCGCCTGCTTGTACCAGGGGCGCGCGGTCGGATCGTAGCCGGGTGCGAGCGGGACGTTCGAGAAGGCCGTCTTGTCCGGCAGGCCGAGCGTCAGCACCTCGAAGCCGCCCGACTTGCCGAGCAGCTTCAGCGCCGGCAGCGGATCGCCTTCGCCGATCGCGATCGTGTCCGCCAGCGCCTGGGTTTCCCTGCCCCGGCTCGCGACCCACTCGTCGATCGCGAGCGCGTGCCCGGTGAGGATCGACTTGTGGTTCTGGTCGATTGTCTCGTCGTTGTGATGCTTCACGACGTAATAGATCAGGCCGCCCGTGGCGGCCAGCGCCGTGACCACGATGGCGACGCAAGTCGCGAGTATCCGTGTGCGAATCGATGACAGCATGATGACGTCGATCTCCCCTATGCCGCTTGATGTGGAATGGGTCGCCGAACCGGCGGGCAACGTCATGTTTAACGACCGCTGCCGGGGGATCTTAAGGCCTGACTGGTCAGACCAGATTCATGGCGGGTCGGCGGGCTGCCGCAGATGCGGCAGTATCGAACGGCGTCTCCGCTCACCTCGTCAAATCGTCGACGCCGGCGAACCCTTCACGCACGACGAACTCGACCGCTCGGCTCAATTCCGAAAAATCGGCCCGCAAGTAGACGAAATACAGATCGACGGCGTCCTCGTACTTGTCGAGATAGTCGTCAAACCCGACCTTGAAATGGTTATCGACCTTCTTGATAAAACACTCCCTGGTCGCAGGCTCGCCGCCAGTCTCGTAGCGTTGATTGACCCAGACGCCGCGCTTCCTACCCAGTTTTCCGGATATTTTTCCAAGGTCGATGTGCGGCCCAGTCATTTCATCCCCGTCAGGCATCCGCGGCCGTTTCGTCGAAATACCACGCCAGGAATGCCGTGAACGTCGCCCAGCGCGCATCGGTCTCGCCGGCGATGAAGCGCGCGTGGTCGCGCAATTCGTAATCGTAGACTGCGCCGTCTCGCGTGTCGTACAGAAACATTCCCTCGCTTTCGTCCGAGGTCAGCGGAATCATGTGCGCCGGAAATCCGTAGCGGTCCCGCACATAGTCGAGCGCGCCGGCAATGCCGGAATAGTCGGTCAGGTCGAACAGTTCCGCGACGGGACGCGGGCCAACGAACGGCCCTTGATACGTGAGGTAGAACTGCGCGAAGCCGGTGTCGTGTGCGATGCCCAGGCTTTCGAGTGCGTCGAGTGCGGCATGCAGGTCTTCACGCCGTACGTCGCCAGTTGCTTTCGACAGGTATGCGTGAACGTTCGCGGGAATCTTCATCGGTATATCCATGAACGGCGCGCGGTGACACGCGGCCGATGGCTCGTTGCCGCAGGCGGCCCGGAATCTAGTTTTCGATGTTCTTGAAATGCATCGCCAACCCGTTCGCGCCGTCGGTTAACTCGGCATGCAGGATCGGCTCTGCGCGCTTCCCGCCGTGCCAGAGCCGGCATTCCAGCCCCCAGACAAAGCAGCTCTCTTTGAAGTCAAACTATCTATTAACCACTAAGCACACCGACACCGCATCGCAACATCCCTATCGCAGCAAATCACCTCATATAAATTGTTTTCAGCAGCTTCTTCTCGGAAACCGAGTATGCATAAACGACACCGCGGCCGTTCTTATACATACCTCGGCTTGCAATTTCAAACGGCACACCATTCACACTATAAGCAACATCGGGCACAAACGAGACAACCACAACCTCGCCACCACACCCAACATCAACTGACACCTCGTAATTCTTCAGAGGCCACTCTCCTCTCGAAAATGCACCAAACTCCTTCAGAGCAATTTCAAATATCTCGAAGCAATCCCCCCTGAAATTCATTTCAGCAGGATGCTTCCTCATCAGATCGAGAACATCATCATCGTTATAGCTCACGAGAACCTCCCATTACTGTATAAACCTTAATCTTACGACTCGGCGTTCCAAGATATGAACGGTGACATTTATATCCCAGCGCCGCCAAGTCAGAAATGCGCTTGTCAGCACGCGAAAAATTATCGCTATCAAATGAATCTCGACTGGGATCGGATGTTCTTATAATTTCCCCATTCATCCCCTCCAAAGAATAATCTCCATGCGTATGGTAATCACCAACAATCTTTGCGCCGCGCGGCACTTGAGGAAGTGCCAAAGCCGGAACAAAGGTTCTCCCCGTTCCTGGAACAGGGATTGTCGCAAAATATTTTCCACCTTTCTCGTAGATCAGCCCACCAAACTCCTTGTTCATCCGTATAGACTTGTCCATAACAGAATTAAGAGCACTACGAGCGGCAGCGTCGGGGCACGCACCGGCGTGAGGAGTCCTCGCCAAACCAAGCGCATCGACCCAGTGAATCGGATTATCGGCATATTGGTAGGTGTTAATCCCGCCTGCCAGACCGATAGGATCTCTGGACACATACCGTCCCGAATGCGAGTCGTAGTATCGGTGACGATTGTAGGCAAGTCCCGTTTCCTCATCGACTTGCTGCCCCTGAAATCTCAGGGAATTTCTCGGCACGATCCCTGCGGCCTTCGAAGCCCGCGCAATCACCTCTCGCGCTTCGCCCCACGCCTTGTATGACGCCTCCCACACCACGTCACCATCGTCATCCGTGAGCAGCTGCGGCGTGCCGATCCGGTCGCAGTGGTAATAGAACAGCTTTGCGTCCGCCCGCCGTTCCGGCACCTTCTGGAGCGGATCGTCCTCTGGCACGTAACGGTCAGTACTCTTCCATTCCGGCGTCGCGATTCCCGCTACCGGCTCCGTCACGTACTGGGCAAGCGGCACAAACTGACGCGGCTCATAGATATAGTGCGTGCCACGCTGCCCATCGCTTTCGTATGCCAGCGCATCGCCGTCCCACCCGAACACCGTCCTTTCGCCGTTCACTTCCTTCGCAATCCGGCGACCAAAGGCGTCATAGAAATACCGCGACTGACTCTGTCTGGACGTCTCCGCAACCCGTACCGACTGCAGCCGATTGAACCCGTCCCACTCGTATTCCTGCTCGCCTGTCGGCATGCGTTTCCGCACCAGATTCCCGCGCGCGTCGTACTCAAAATGCATCCCTGCGTACGCCTTCAACAGATTGCCGAGCACCTTCGGCACTTCAGCCGGCAATGTGCTCTCCGGCCGCACGGGGCTCGGTCGTGACACAGGCGCCGCCTGCTGCTGCACCGGATCGATGATGTTGCTCGCCGGATCGAATGCAAACCGTTCCTTCGCGATCGGATCGGTAGATTCGATCAGACGTCCGATGGGGTCGTATCGATAGTCAGTCCCGCCTTTGCGGCTATCCTCTATCCGCGCCAGTTGGCCCACCGCATCGTAACGATACCGCCGCTCGGACAACGGCGCAGGCGATGTCATCCGTTGAACCGTCTGCTGAAGCACGCGTCCGGCCGGGTCATACATCGTGCGCTGCCCGACCTTGCTCGACAATATCCGAACCGTCTCCCGATGCAGATCGTCGCGCTCGAACTGCACCCGTTCCTCGCCGTCCAGCAGCATGCCATGCACGTGTCCGGAGCCGTACATCAGCCAGTCGATCGCATGACCGTCCGGACGCACGGTCCGCCGTCGGTTACCCAATTCGTCGTATTCGTGATGCCAGACGTAGCTGCGCCGCTCCCCGAACAGATCGTAAGCGTGATGCTCGCGAACAAGATTGCCGACCGGATCGAAAAAGAACTGTACACGGCTGCACCGATTTGCCGCCTCGATCAGTCGCCCGCTCGGATCGTATGCGAATCGCTCCTCGCTTTCCCCGGAGGCGTGCTTCACCACACGGCCATTTGCGTCGAGGTCCATCGACGTCACGCACCCCGCTTCATTCACCGCAACGAGGCGGCCGCTTTCCGAATCATAGTCATAGCGGGTCGACTTTCCGTCGAAGCCGATTTCCTCGATCAGCCGCCCCGCAGGATCGTAGTGGAAGTGATATGTCGCAAAGTTCGGATCGGTCAACGCGGCCAACCGTCCAAGACGGTCGTAGCGATATGCAAGCGCCTGCCCAAGCGCATCGGCGCGGCTCGCGATCCGGCCGGCCGAGTCGTAGCTGTACCTTGTCGATCGATTGAGCTGATCGGTATGTCGCAGCAACCGGCCTTCGGCGTCATGATGCACCTGCTCGACACCGGCGGGCGAACGTACCTCGGCCAATTGACCGTTCGCTCCATAGCTATATGCGACCACACCGCCGGATGCGTCCTTTGCCTCGATCACTCGGCCAATATCGTCGTACCGCCATTCCGTCTTCTTTCCGGAGCAATCGGTGTAGCTCGTCGGCTGCCCCGCGTCGCTGTATTCGATCGCCTTCGATCCGCCCTTGGCATCGGTGATTTTCGTCAGCAATCCATTGTCGTTGTAGCTGTACTTCGTCGTCTGCTCGAGCGGGTCGAGTTCCTCAACGAGATTGCCGGCATCGTCGTACTTGCGCTTCCACACATGCCCATTCGGATCGACGAGGCGAATCATCTGCCCCTTGTCGTCGTGCGCCATCTCGATGATGCTGCCGTCCGCGCGCTCATGCAGAACCATATTGCCGCGTACGTCATACTGCATCCGCTCGATGCCGCCGTCCTGCAGAATGTGCAGCACCAGGTTGTGATGTTCGTCGCGCCGGAACCATTCCTCATTGCCGTCCGGATACACGATCCGGTACACATAACCGTGAATGTTATGGTAGTAACGCGTCATTTGACCTAGTGCGTCGGTCACATATGTCAGGCGAATGTTCGGGTTCCAGGCAAGGCGGATATCGAGGCTTCCATCGTCAGCATATTCGCGAACACACTTCGCGTTCGCGTTGTCTTCGGCGTCTGCCCCCTCCCATTCGAGCGTCATACCGCGCCCCGTGCGATCGGTATAGCGCGTGACGAGGTGTCGGCGGTATTGATAGGTCCGCGCATTGCCATGACGGTCGACTGCCCGTACGAGATCGCCGTCGGCATCGTATTCGTAGCGTGCGAGCGTCCGACGCTCGCCGCCTTCGAGCACCTGTTCGATCTGAACGATCCGGCCGTACTTGTCGTGCTCGAATGCGAGCACATTGCCGCTCGCATCGATCAGCCGCGCAAGGCGATCGAGCGTATCGTAGTCGAGCGTGATCGTGTTGCCGGCACGATCCTTCTGCATCGCGAGTCGGAAAGCATCACCTCGACGTTCGTACACAAACAACGCTACGTGGCCGTATGCGATCGTCACCCACGTATCGTCGAGACGCGACAGCGTCAGATTCTCGGACAGGTCATCGCGCACCTCGCCAGCCGCGAGCGCACGATATTCGACACTGCGACCTTCCGCATCACGAAGGACCCACTGATCCCCCTTGATATCGATACGGGTTGTATACGGCGTAATCCAGCGTGCGCCCAGCTCGCCGCCGTCATATGCGGAGAGCCTTGAACGGTACGTGCGTTCCCAAACAACCGGCAATGCGCCCGGCAGGTCAAAATCCATATGCGAGAACGTTTCATCCCCGAATGCAAAATCGATCGACCCGATCGACGACCCGGTGGCGCAAGCCTTGCACCCACTCTTCCCCGCCCCCTCCACCGGCGCCTGCCCTTCGGTCTTACCCAGCCCTTCCTGCCCTCGCGTCTTCTGCGCCTTGCCCTTTCCTCCCGGCTGGACCTCCGCATTCTGCTCATGCAGCTTCCCACGCGCCCGCGCCCGCCCCACAGCCTCGATCAGCTGCACGATGAGCCACATCATCTTGCCTTCCTCGCTGCCGGCAAGCGAGCGAATCGACGACGCAACCTTCGGCGCTTCCGTCCGCAGGAACGCGACGGTGCTGCGAAACGGCTCCAGCCACGCATCCGGCGCGAGTTTCGCGGCGGAGCCTGTCACCTTGTTGCCGACGGTCTTGCCAAGCGCCTTGTAGCCTTCCCACGCGAAGGCGATCCCGTCGCCGACCCGGCTCGTGCTGTACCACGGCCGCTTGTCGCCCATCTTCTTCGCGAGCTGCTCCGCGCGCTTCAGGTTGCCGCTGTTGTCGAACAGCTGGCCGTGCAGGGCCTTGTCCATCCCCTGCGCGATCGCGACCATCAGCTCTTCCGCCTTCGACGCGCAGCCGTTGAGCAGCTCGACAAGACCGGCCTTCAGCTTGTTGAGAAAATCCTCGATCTCGGTCGCGCAGGTCGCGTTGATATGCGTGACGAGCACCGAAATGATCGCCGCGCCGAGATTGCTGCGCGTAATCAGCAACTGGTTGCGCACGAGCGCGAGCAGCGGGCGCGCCGACATCCGGAACGGCGCGAGCGTCGGCGGCAGCGGAATGACGCCGATCAGGTTGATCGCCAGGCTCATGTAGTCGAGCACCTGGCCGCCGCGCTTCTGGATGATCGCGGCGATATCGCCGAGCGCGTCGATCGCCGCCATGAGGTTGCCGACGATCGGCACCGCGCCGGCGACCGTCTTCACGTCCTCGAACGTGACGTGGTTGCCGCTGATCTTGCGCAACCACGCGTCGAAGCGGTTGCCGCCCTGCGCGACGTCCTTCGGTGAAATGTCGCTGAGCCAGGTAACGGCCTGTTCCTTGTCAGCGCCCGGTGGAAGTTGTTGAGCCATGTTGTTGTTCGTTCAATTCGCGATTTGTCGTTCTTGGCGGCTGATGCGCCGCCCTCTCAGGATTTCAGCGGTCCGCCGAACCCGCTGGTCGGCAGCTTCATGCCGCCCGCCGCAGTGCCTGCCGCGGACGCCACCGTCGCGCCACCCTTCCCGGCGACGCCCGCGACACCGGGCAACGCCCCCTTCAGCGCGGCATTCGCGGCCGGCGCGGCCAGCGCCGCGAGCCCACCCTGCCGCGCCGCCTGCACCATCCCGGCCACCTGCTGCGCGGCGCCGCTCAGACGCGTGGCCGTCTGCAACGCGGACGCCACGCCCGCACCGCCCAGCGCACTCGCCGCAGCCGGCAAGGCTGCACTCGCCAGCCCGCCCAATGCGGCACCGGCTCCGCCGCCGCTCACGAGCCCCATGGCCGCGCTCGCCGCGGCAGGCGCCATGCCCTGCAACTGACTGGCGAGCTGCCCGGTCGCGGCCGCCTGCGCGGCTTCGGGCGACGGTTCGACGGGTTCGGCCGGCCACTTCGGCTCCTTGAAGTAGTTCGCCGGCTGATCCGACTCGCGCGGGTCCTTCCCGAACTCGACGCGCACCGCACCGGGCGGCAGGCCGCTCACGACCGTATAGCCGTTGCCGTCGAGCGCGCCCTTCTTCAGCACGGCGCCGTTCACGTCCCTCACCGTGAACAGCCCGCCCTTGACCGCTTCGCCGTTCACGTACTTGTGCAGCAATTCCAGCTGCCCCGGCTGATCCGGCCGCGGGCTCGGCAGCGGATACCCCATGCTCGCCGGCCCGCTGAACGCATGCGACGCGCCTTTCACGTCGACTTTCCCCGGCGCATGGATCTCGATATTGCCGCCGGCGATGCGGATATACCCGCCGCCGCTCGTCAGCAGGATGCCCTGGTCGGCTGCGATCTCGATCTTGTCGGTCGACGACAGCAGCTTCACCGTCTTCTGCGCAGTCACTTCGATGCTGTCCGACTGCGCCTGGATCTCGACCTTGCCCTTGCCAGCGAACAGCTTGATCCCCGCGTTCTGCACGAACAGGCTCAGCTTCTGGCCGATGCTCGCGAGCAGCGACTTGCCCGCCGCAACGTGCACGCTCCGCCCGCTGGCGAAGTTCACGTGATCGTTGGCGACGACATGCAGCGACTGCTGCGTCGACATCCCGATCCCGGACGGGCTGCCGAACAGCATCACCGGCTCCTTGAACGCGTTCGCGTTGCCGGTGCCGCCGCCCGCCGTGCGTCCGCCCGACGCGTTGCCCGCCACGCTGTCCTGCGTCGCGTCGGTGAACGCGCGCAGCGCTTCGTACGCGTCCTTCAGGCTTTCCGCCTGATGCTGCTCGCTGACGCCCGACATCGACTCGACGAGGCTCTCGGCGCTCACCAGTTGCTGCTGCGCCTCGTTCGCGTCGAGCGGCTGGCTGTTGGGCGCCTTCGGATGCGTCGTCACGTACAGGCCCCGGCTCGCGCGCACCGCGCCATGCGCATCCGAGCGCAGGTCGAAGCCGCTGCCGAGATACGATCCGCGTGCATTGCCGTTGTGGTCGATGAGGTAGCCGAGATGCAGCAGGCTGTTCGCGCTGCTGCTCATCAGCTGCACGCGGTTCTGCCCCGTGGCGTCGTCCATCACGAGCTGGTTGTAGCCGCTGCCCGAATACTCTTTCGACCGGTACCCGGACAGGATCCCGTCGCTATGCCACTGCGGCCTGGCTGCGCCGTTGTAGACGCGGCCCACGGCCAACGGCCGATCGCAATCGCCGCCGACGTAGTCGATCAGCACCTCCTCGCCGATCCGCGGGATGTGCACGCCGCCATATCCGCCGCCCGTGTCCGACTGCACGACGCGCACCCAGCACGACGCCTTCTCGTCGCCCGGATTCACGCGATCCCAGACGAACTGCACGCGAATGCGGTTCAGCTCGTCGGTATAAACCTCCTCGCCCTGCGGCCCGACGACGATCGCCGTCTCCAGATGCATCTGCGGCTTGCGATGCTCGAACGGGCTGCGGTACGGCACGCTCGCACGCTGCGCCTCGACCTCGACGAGATAGAAGCCGACCGAGCCGTCGCCGTGCGGCACGCGAAACGCCGGATCGCCGGTGCAGCCGGCCTGCGCTTGCGCGAGCGCATCGCGCAGGCTGTGCGGGAACACCGCACCTCCGCTCGACACCGGCAGGTTGTTCTCGATCCACCAGGCCACTTCGATCGTCGCGAACTCGCGCTGGTCGGCCGGGTCGCGGTCGTGCTCCGGATGATCCGACAGCGTGAAGCGCCGTCCCGCGTCGATGCCGCGCACGCCGCCCGCGGCGCGAAAGCGTTTCGCCCCGGATTCCCACGCCTCCATCCGGACCTTCGTCAGATGGTCGCCGCGCGCCTGGTCCAGGTACGTGTACGCGCCGGTGTACTCGTAGACCTCGAGCTGGTCAGGCAGCTCGCCCTGCGTCCCCATCGTCGGCAGCGTCGTGCCTTTCGGGTTCGACGGCACGGACGGGCTCTTGTAGTCGAACGTGCGCGTCGTGCGCGTGACGCTCTGCAGCGTGCGCGTGCCGGTCCATTGCGTGAACGCGTCCGTCTCGCTCGCGGTGCCGGCGCGATAGAAGCGCACCGTCTCCGGCGACAGCGGTGCGAACGCCTGCAGGTTGTCGGTGATCACGAGCGTGTGCGACTTGCCGTCGTCGGCCTGCTGCCAGGCGCAGTAGAGGCCTTCGTCCTCCATCAGGCGGTGTACGAAATGCCAGTCGGTCTCGTGCTGCCGCGTGTACGAGCGGCTCGGCAGCGGCTTCGACAGCGCAAAGCGGAACCGCCCCCGCGCCTGCGGATGGCGGTTCAGCACGTCGGTGACGATCTGGTCGACAGGCGCATCGCTCCAGATCCGCTGATCGCGGCGGAACTTCAGGAAATGGGTGAAATCGGCGAACACGAGCTGGTAGGTCGTGAGCTCGCCGTCGGCGCCCAGCCGGCGCGCGGTGTGCACGTAGCCGTGCATCGGCCGGTAGTCGCGATCGGCCTGCTGGATCCACAACGTCACCGGCTGCGCGATCAGCTTCTTGAGTTCCACGTCGCCGTCCGCCGCCAGCACGTCCAGCGTGAATTCATAGGCGCGCCCGATGCGCGAGCGGCCGACGGCGCGCTGCACCGACAGCGTGTTCGCGCCGAGCGGCGTGTCGAGCTTCAGCAGCCGATCCTGCTGAAGCAAGCCCCCGCGCATCGCGGCAATCACGTTCTGCATGTTCTTATGGCCTCGGTTTTTTCTTTTAAAGCACCCTCGGATGGCGCATCTTCAAATTTCAGCTCGCGCGCATTTTACCGGCAAAATGCGTGTTAATTCAGATAAATGACGTGATTTAAAGGAGTCGGCTCACCCGAAGGGCTGCAATCAGGGCCAATTCCGCTACCGGTCGCGTCGGGTTGCGAGTAGTGTCTAGCTACCCCGTGTTCCGGCCGCCGGACGACGCTTCCGCCGTCCGGGTTGCGCCTCGCGCCCGTCGTCGGCAAGCGGGCGCTGCCGGGCTTTTAAAACATCATTCTGGAGATGCGCCATGAAACCTTCGAAGTTCCTGCTCTCGGGCCTACTGCTCGCGTCCGCCCTGGGCTTCACCGCCGTTGCCGCCCACGCGGACGACCTGCTCGATTCGGTGAAACAGGCGGGCGTGCTCAGGGTCGGCCTGGAGGGCACGTATCCCCCGTTCAACTCGCGCGGCACGTCGGGGCAGCTCGAAGGATTCGACGTCGACGTCGCGAAGGCGGTCGCGACCAAGCTCGGCGTGAAGACGGAATTCATCCCGACCGAGTGGAGCGGCATCATCGCGGGCCTGCAGGCCGGCAAGTTCGACGTGATCGTCAACCAGGTCACCATCACGCCCCAGCGCAAGGAAGTCCTCGACTTCAGCCAGCCGTACACGTATTCCGCCGCGCAGCTGATCCAGCGCAAGGACGACAAGCGCGACTTCAAGTCGCTCGACGAGTTCAAGGGCAAGAAGCTCGGCGTGACGCTCGGCACCAACTATGACCAGATGGCGCGGGCGGTGCCCGGCATCGAGGTGCAGACCTATCCGGGCGCGCCGGAGAAGCTGCGCGATCTCGCGGCCGGCCGGATCGAGGCGACCCTCGACGACCGCCTGATGCTGCCTTACATGATCAAGACGTCGAACCTGCCGCTGCGCCCGGGCGCCGTGCTGAACGGCGGCAAGCAGGAAATGGCGATCCCGTTCCGCAAGGGCAATCCGAAGTTCGAGAAGGCGATCAACGGCGCGCTGACGTCGTTGAAGCAGGACGGGACGCTGAAGAAGATTTCGATGCACTGGTTCGGCAGCGATGTGACGGTGCCGGTCGCGCAGTAATCGATTACATCGTTCGGCGCGTGATGCCGGCCGCCCGGTCGGCGTCACGCGCGGCGCGGGCATCGATCCGGCGGTCGATGGCCCTGCGTTCCGCTCAGGCGGCCTCGTCGAAACGGGCGAGCAATGCCTGTCCGGTCGACGTCAGCGCAGGGCGCGCGGCGACCGGATTCGCACGCACCTGCGTGTCGTCCACCAGACGCTTTTCGACGAGCACGGTGAAGGCCGGATTGGCCAGATCGACGCTGTCCGGCGCGCGCGCAATGCGCAGCAGCAACGAAAATTCATGCGGACTCAGCATGGTCCTTGTCTCCCTGTGTCTCCGGCGGCTCGGCACGAACCGCGTTCGATCATCTTCTGGAATGAAATGGTGCAGGCGCGCAGTCGATGCGCGCGATCCCGCCTCGACACGTGCGGCACGCGCGCGTCGTCACCGGCGGCGCGGGCATGGAACCGTCGCGGTTCCACCGCGCAGCGCAATGCGCTCCGTCCCCTGGAAACGTTCCCGGCTGGCACATGGGACCGGGGCGGCGCGTTGGCAGGGACGGCGAAGTCGCCGTCGCGAGAACGTCAAACCTTATTGGGTCAGCGTGACGCGTACGTGACACCAAAAAGGGGCGCGCAAGCGCCCTCCCCACGCCATGCACGGCGCGTCCTGCGGCGCGATTCGATGCTCAGCGCGTTCGGTCGTCGCCGTCGGATTCTTCCTGCTCGAGGATTTCAAGCACGCGTGCGGCCTTGCCGTGCAGTTCGCGTTCGAGCTTGATTTGCTGACGGTCGTCGGCCCGGAGCCACGTGTACGCATCCAGCACTTCGGTGCTGGTCGGACCGATGTCGAGGATCTGCGCGATGATTTCGTCTTCCATCGGACCGACGATCGCGCGAATCTCGCTTGCCGTGGCCGTGGAGCTTGCGGAATGGTGCGTGACTGACATGATGACGCCCCCCATTAAAGACGTGCGCGACAGGCCGGATATCGGTGCCCGGGGAGGCGGGCGATGCGGGAGAACGGCCGGCCGCGCTCATGCGGCGGCCGGAATCGGTGCGCCGCCGCCGTTGCACGACACCGTGTCAGGATACGCTTTTGCGGCGGGAAGAACGGGGCACACCGATGTCGGGAGACGCGTGACGCACCGCTCAGTTGCAAGCCTCCATCCCGAGCATGCCGGTCTGCAGCGTGACACGCCCGTGATCCTTGATGAACGACAGAGAGAATGCACGGGTGCGCTGACCGTACACGCATTGAGCGCTTTTCTCGTTTCCGGCGAAGTTGAATTCGGACACGCATCGATTCGCGGGAAACGTGGCCGACGTGCGCACCGCATCCGGGTGGTGATCGCGCCCCGGGTAGTACAGGTACGTCGAATCGAGCGCCGTCTTGAACGATCCGTACAGGTCCGGATGCTGGCCAAGGAAGGTCGCAACGGCACGCGCACGCGCCGGGCCGCCAGACGCATGCGCGAGCGACTGCGACAGATCCACGACGTTGGTATCGAACGAAAAATCAGGGGCTGCATACGCCGCGAAGCCACCGGGCGACGGGAATGTCGCCCAGAAATCGCGGTCGAGCTGCTTGACCTCGGCCTGCGTCAGACAGTTCTCCGCAGGCGGACGCGCGAAGGCGGACGCGCTGCCCAACGCTGCCATCGAAAACACGACGGACACGCACCACGTCTTAACGGTCTGCATTTTTCTTCTTCTTGGAAAAAGTAATGTGGAATTCATCGTTGAGATCCTTCGGCGTGCTCGTTTCGAGTTTCACGCCCTTGGCCAGTTGCTCCTGAGCGAATTTCAGATAGGCCGCCGGGACATAGAACCCCTTCAGTTCGGACGGCAACTGCATGCCGAAATTGATCGCATCGCTCTGATTCCCGCCCAGCAGGATCGGCGCACCCGTGCTCGTCTGCGCGTAGACGAAAGCCGCATGCCCTCCTTTGCGGTGCTTGTACACCGCAACGGCGCCGAATACCGGCTTGTCGATCTTCACGAAATTGCCGCTGTGACGGAACGACTGCGAATCGGGCGGCGCGGCCGTCATCTTGTACTTCGCCTTTTTCAGGCACCAGTTCACGAACGACGCACACCACGGATTGCCATCGCCGACCAGCGACTTGAGCGCACTGCCGACTTCGTGATGGTAGTTGATCGTCTTCGTGATGACGTCTTCCTTCTGTCCATGCCAAAGCTTGGCCTGCTCGATCGCGAACGCCATCCAGGGTGCTTCCTGGGAATCCCCGTTCACCACCGCCACCGGGTGCCCCTGCCCCTGCTTGCTGCGATCGAGCGTGGCGTCTGCATTGCCGGACTTCGCCGCATCCGCAGGGAGCGACGATGCCGCGGGCGCCGATGCGGCCGCCGCGTCCGATTCGGTGTGCGGCGCTTCCGCGCGGGCCACTTCGCCATGCGAAGCCCCCGCGCTCGGGTGTGCTTCGCCGGCTCGGCCAGCCGGCTTCGGCTGGCTCGCGGCGCCGGGCGCGCCACTCGCGCTGGCCGGCTTCTCCGTGCCGAGCACTGACGCCACGATATCGCTGAGATCGCCCTCTTTCTCGTTCGACACCGAACCGCTGCCGTGCGCGCCGCCCCGGCCGCTGCTTGCCGGCTTCGGGGCGGCTTCAGGCTTCGGAGCGGCTTCAGGCTTCGGCTTCGTCCGAGAATGGGACGCGTGACCGTCCTCGGGCTTCGGCATGTTGATGTACAGATAATCGCCGGCAAAAATCCGCGTCGAATGCAGGTGATTGTCCTTTTGCAACTGCTCGACGCTCACCTTGAATTTCGCGGCGATCTTGCCGAGCGTATCGCCGGAAACGATTCGGTAGCGAAATCCCGCCGGCTTGTCGTGACGGACCGGATCCTTCGCGAAATGACTGCCCGTCGGCGCCGACACCGTGATCAGGTCGTGAAAGAACACATACGCGGCCGATTTCGCCTGCGTCACGATCTCGCCGATCTGCTTGAGCCCCTCGGAATGCTCGATGAACAGCTGGATCTGCTCGCCGGCCGCCGCGAACGGCATCAGCGGAAGCTGGCCGGTCTTGTCGGTCTTCGCCACGACGTCCTTGCCCTTGCTTCGCACGACGACCTTCTGGTCGGGAATCGGCTTCGCGCCGTCGGAGAGCGTCACCGATGCCGTGCGAATCCATTGTTCGTGTCGCGTGTTCACGAGATTGTTGTAGCCCTCGTGCTGCTTCATCACGGTCATCATCGCCTCGAGTTCGGCGTCGCTCATCGAGTCGAGCCTGCGCTTGCGGTCGTATCCCGTTCCCTTGCAGATCGCCGCGATGTACCGCTCCGTGTCGTTCTCCTCCGGCGGCGCGTAGACATACATCGCATCGGAGATCGACATCGCATTGTATTTCCGGCGCAGCAACGCAAATTTTTCCTTCCAGCCTGTGTCGTAGTCCGGAAAGATGTAGAACTCGCCGCTCTTGGAATCGCCGATGCCGATATGGGTCCTGACGACGCCCGGGGGCCGTTTGCCCTTGCGGATCGGCGGCGGCCGCATGTCGCCGGGATTGTTGAATCGCCACGGGATCGTGCCGCCGCTGCGCAGCAGGATGTCGCCATTGTCGGCGACGTACTGCACCGTCAGCGTCGCCTTGTCGTGAGTTGCGGAAATGAACTTTGGCATGTCGTGATACTCGCGATGACGAACTCAGTGCAGACCTTTCGCGGTCTCGGACAGTGCGCGTTCGACCGTATAGTCCTGCTGCTCGGCGTACTTGCCCTCCGCTACCGGGGCAAAGTAATAGGTCCATTCCGCTTCGCCGCCGGTGAACAGGCGGTACGTCTTCGTCGTCACGACGCCAGGCTGGTTATAGCCGCGCACGGCATCCTTGTGCGCGGTGACGAGGTAGACGTTCGGGCCTTTCACGGCGACGAGCGCGTCGGTGATGGTCTCTTCGCCGCCGTTGAAGGTGCTGAACGACAACTTGTAGTCGTTGAGCTTCTTCTTGTCGTTGACGATCGGGATCAGGTACAGCGTGTGATCGTCGGCCTGCAGATAGAGCGTGTAGTTCCGGTAACGCAGGCGGGCATTGTCCGACAACACACCGGAGACCAGCATCAGCGTGCCGTCCGTGACGTTCCAGCGAACGGCGCCGCGCTCGTATTGTTCGGCATGCGCGCTGCTCAGAGGCAGGGCGGCAGCGGCAAGGACGGTCGCGGCGGCCGCGACGCTACGCAAAAAACGGGATGTCTTCATGGATTACGCTTCGCCTTCGAGAATGCGGGCCAATACGGTGGGCGTGATCAGGGTCGCGAGATGATCGGCGTCGACGAACTGCGCGTCCCGATCCTCGTGTGCAAGATGGAATGGGTCATCGTCGGGAGACAGCTCGGACTCGGCTTCATGCTCTTCGCCGGCCACGCGCTGCTCGGTCGTGACCGGGTGCGGTTGCCAGGTGTCCGAACCGATCCGCAGCGTCAGCGTATCGGGTTGATCGACGATCGCGCGCGGCAGCCGTCCGTCCGCCGCGATCTGTCCGGCGTGAAGGACCGTGTTCGCGCTGTCGACGATCTGGAACGGCTTGCCGACCCAGCCGATATCGTTCGCGACGTGATCCGCGCCGAATGCCGCGAAGCGCAGGCTGTGCTTGCCGAGCAGTTCGCCCGTGGGCATCGGCGGCAACGGGTACGACATGTTCGCCGGGCCGTTGAACAGGTGTTGGGCGCCCTTGATGTCGACCTTGCCGGGCGCGTGAATCTCGATGTTGCCCCCCTCGATGCGAATGTACGCGCCCCCCGAGGTCAGCACGATGCCCTTGTCGGCCGCGATCTCGACCGTGGCGGTCGACGACAGCACCTTGACGGTCTTCTGGGCGGTCATCTCGACGTTATCGCTCTGCGCCTGGATCTCGACCTTGCCCTTGCCGGCGAACAGCTTCATGCCCGCGTTCTGCACGAACAGGCTCAGCTTGTCGGCGACGCTCGCGACCAGCGACTTGCCGCTCGCGATGTGCGTGCTCATGCCGCTCACGAGATTGAGATGCTGGTCCGCCGCCACGTGCACGTTCTGCTGCGTCGACAACGCGATGCCCGCCGGGCTCCCGAGCACCATCACCGGCTCCTTGAACGCGTTCGCGTTGCCGGTCCCGCCCCCTGCCGTGCGGCCGCCCGACGCGCTGCCGGCCATGCTGTCCTGCGTCGCATCGACGAACTTCTTCAACGCGTCGTAGCCGGGCTTGAGCGGCTCGGCATGGTGCTGCTCGCTGACTTCCGACAGCGTGTCGACCAGGCTTTCCGCATTGACGAGCTGCTGCTGCGTTTCCTTCACGTCGAGCGGCTGGCTGTTCGCCTGCTTCGGATGCGTCGTGACGTACAGGCCCCGCCCGGCGCGCACCGCGCCGTACGAATCGGTCTTCAGGTCGAAACCGGAGCCGAGATACGCGCCGCGCGCGTTACCGCTCTGGTCGATCAGGTAGCCGAGGTGAAGCCCGGAGTTCGCGCTGCTGCTGAACAGCCGCGCGCGGTTCTGCCCCGTCGCGTCGTCGAGCACCATCTCGTTGAAGCCCGCGCCCGCATACTCTTTCGACCGGTAGCCCGACAGGATCCCGTTGCTGTGCCATTGCGGCTTCACCGCGCCGTTGTAGATGCGATGCAGGACGATCGGCCGGTCGCAGTCCCCGCCGACGTAGCCGACGAGCACTTCCTCGCCGATGCGCGGAACGTGCACGCTCCCGTAGCCGCCGCCGGTATCCGACTGCGCGACGCGCACCCAGCACGATGCGCGTTCGTTGCCCGGATTCTGGCGATCCCAGATGAACATCACCTTGATCCGGTTCAGTTCGTCCGTGTAGACCTCTTCCCCTTTCGGGCCGACCACGATCGCCGTCTCGAGCTGCATCTCCGGCTTCTCGTGCTCGAACGGGCTGCGATACGGCACGCTCACGCGCTGCGATTCGACCTCGACCAGATAGAAGCCCGCCGAGCCGTCCGCGTGCGCAACCTTGAACGCGCCTTCGCTCGCGCGGCCCGCCTTCGCCTGCGTCAGGTCGCCTTGCAGGCTGTGCGGGAAGTCGGCGTCCTGCGCCGAGATCGGCAGGTTGTTCTCGATGTACCGCCAGACCTTGATCGCCGCGAATTCGCGTTCGTTTTCCGGGTCGCGGTCGTGTTCCGGATGATCGGCCAGCACAAAACGTTGCCCGGCATCGATCCCGCGCAACCCGCCCGCGCCGAAAAACCGCTTCGCGCGCGACTCCCACTCCTCCAGGCGGACTTTCGACAGCTGTTCGCCGCGATCCTGATCGGCGTACGTATAGGCGCCGGTGTATTCGTACACTTCGGCCTGCTCCGGCAGGTTCCCCTGACCGGCCCGCGTCGGCAGCGCCGTCCCGTTGGGATTGAACGCCGCGGACGGCGACTTGTAGTCGAACGTGCGTGTCGTATGCAGGGTGCTCTGCAAGGTCCGGGAACCGGCCCATTGCGTGAACGCGTCGGTTTCGCTGCCGGTTCCCGATCGGTAGAACCTGACGCGCCGTGACGGCGCTTCATCGAGCGAATGAAGGGTGTCGGTGATGACGAACGTGTGCGCCTTGCCGTCCTGGCTCTGCTGCCAGAAGCCGAACAGCCCTTCGTCCTCCATCAAGCGATGCACGAAGTTCCAGTCGGTCTCGCTTTGACGGCAGTACGAGCGCTGCGGCAGCGGCTTCGACAGCGCGAACTGGAAATGGCCCCGGGCCTGCGGATGCTGGTTGAAGACGTCCGCGATGATCTCGTCGGCGGACTGATCCTGCCAGTACCGCATGTCGCTGCGGAACTTCAGGAAATGCATCCACGACCCATACGTCAATTGATAGGTCGACAGGCTGCCGTCCGCGCCGAGCCGCCGAGCGGTATGGATGTAGCCGTTGATGGCCAGGTAGGACTTGTCCGCCTGCTGGATCCACAGCGTGATCGGCTGGGCGATCAGCGTCTTGAGTTCGATGTTGCCCGCGGAGGACACCATGTCGAGCGTCACGCGGAAGTCGCGGCCCAACTCGGAACAGGTCACCGCGCGGCGCGGCACGATCGTGTTCGGTGGCAACGACGGAATGTCCGTCTTGAGCAATCGGTCTTGCTGGATCAGGCCGCCACGAATGGCCTGGACCAAGTCGGTCATGTTCATGCGTAATCCGTTGTTGTTTTGTCGGCCGGCGACAAACCGTTCTCTCGTGGGGACGGCCGCCCCCAAACTGCATGTCGCCGGCGATTCTACCGGTTTTCGTCTGCCGAATCGTGTCGTGAGCGGGCTCAAGCGCACGCCAGCGGCGGGTTCTCACAATTTCTTACAAATGAAAGGCAAATGTATGGATCGTGTGCGTTGGCAGCCTCATCCCGTGCATGACCGACGCGCACCGAACACCTGCAAATCGATACCTCATTGTGTGAAGCGAGATTGCGCAGAAATAAATTACACAACCCACACAATCAACCAACAAAAAATATATTTAATAAAGCAATTCGCAATCTTGTGCGAAAGAATTCCAGACGACCGATTCCAGAATCAGCAAATTCGTTAATTGTTGAAACATAGGCACTTAAGTAATACGCTCCCGAGCCGATATAGCCCCAAGTGAGTATGTGGCATGCCATCGATGATGAGCAGGCATCTGTCGATGCAGACACGACAAATCACGGATAACCGGATGCCAAAATCGGCGCGACAGGCGCTCATTCGGGTTTCGCTCGAAACCCGTCACTTCAACAGGAACAATAAGAGATGAAGAAGAAAAGCACCTCGGGGATCGCACGGCTCACGCTGTGCGTTGCCGCGACCGCGATGCTCGCAGCATGCGGTGGCGGCGGATCAGGCTCGGGTTCATCCAGCTCATCCGGCGCGACGTCCGCAAGCTCGATGAGCGGCACGGTCGCAATCGGCAACGCGCTCGTGGGCGCACCGATCACGGTCATCGACGCCACCGGCAAGACGGCTGCGGCGACCTCCGGCAGCAACGGTGCATATAACGTGTCGATCAGCGGCCTCACGGCGCCGTTCGTGATTACCGCCACCGATCCGTCGGGCGCGTCCGGAACCCTGTATTCGGTCGTTGCCAGCACGGCAACGAGCAACGGCGCGCCGGTGACGGCCAACGTCACCCCGCTGACAACCGCGGTCGCGGCCCTGCTCACGTCGAGCGGCAATCCGCTCACGCTGACGCAATCGGGCGGCCTGACGGCCGTCACGTCATCCTCCGTGTCGACGGCCGTCGCCACGCTCGACACGGCGCTCGCGCCGATCCTGGCCGCGAACGGCCTGTCCGCCGCGTCGTTCGATCCCGTCGGGGGGAGCTTCTCGCCGAACCAGAGCGGCGCGGACGCCGTGATCGATTCGGTCGCAGTCGTGCCGGCAAGCAAAGGCACGGGGCTGCAGATCACGAGCCTGGCCGACCCGGACACGGCGATCGCGCTGAACCAGGGCACGGCCGTCGCCACGCCGCTGCGTGTCCCGTCGCAGCCCGCGAACTACCTGGCGACGCTCGTCTCGCAGCTTGGTCAGTGCATGAGCGCCATGCAGGCTTCGCCCGGCGCCGCCAATTCGGCGTGTTCGTCGGCCATCGACGCGCGCTACCTGAACGACGGCTTCACGAGCTTCGGCACGCGCCACACGCTGTTCACAAAAGGGACGACGCTCCAGGGCGTGAAGACCGTGGCGTTCCTGCCAGCGGGCACGCTGCCGGCGATCAGCAATCCGGCCGCGCTGGTGTACTTCCTCGAGACGGATCCTGACGGCACGCCGAACTTCGCAAGCGACATCGTGCAGCAACTGCCGAACGGAAGCTGGGACATCATCGGCAACCAGGCGCAATTCGACATCTACATTGCGTCGTTCGTCGGCCGCGTGCAGTTCACCAACGCGGCGGACGCCGGCAACGGCCGCTTCGAATCCGGCCTGAACATCCAGATTCCGATTAACGTGCCTGTCAACGGTACGCTCCAGGCCGTCGGGGCGGCGCTGGTGAGCGGCCCCGGGCTTCCGGCGAGCGGCGTCTACATGCTCAGCCCCAATGCCGGCATCGGGCCGAATCTGACGTTCCCGCTCAAAGCCGTCACTGCGGCGCCCGCGCGGGCTTCGACCAGCGTGCCGTCCTGGCCGGACGTCGGCATGAGCACGCAGTACAAGTGGTCGTGGGCGTCGCTGTCCGGTAACGCCAGCACGTTTGCGCCGACCACGCCGGACTACGCGTCGGCGCCGGTCGACGTATCGACCATCCGGCAGCACGGGGTGTACACGATCACGCTGTACGACGCCGCAGGTCAGCAGATCGGTACGCCGCAGAAGGTCGTCAACATCGCGCCGAACATGAATGCCGCGGCCGGGGCAACCGTTCCGTGGCAGACGCTCGGCAGCGATGTGATCGCGAACCTGCTGACGGCTGGCGGCCCGGGGACGTCGACCGCGTCGTCCGGGACGATGCCGACGGCCAACATCGACTGGACGGTGCCGGCTGCCGGCCTGGCCTATCCGAATGCGTGGATCGCGATCAATTCGCAGGGCGCCGCGCAGTTCGCGAACGGCGTCGAGGCGTATCAGGCGCAGCCTTATGACGTGATGCGGTGGATCACGCCGACGGTCAACGGGACGACGTATTCGAGCACGCTGAGCGGCTATGTCGATCAGCTGACAACCGCCAACGGCGCCAATGCGGAATCGGCAATTCAGGTCCAGTTGGGCTGGCAGGCGGCGGGCGATTACTACATCAACACCTGGCAGTACAACAACTGAGTTCGAGGTTGGGCTGAGGATGCGCAAGGAGTTTGCGCTCCTTGGTGAACGACGGACTGATACGGATGCGTTGGCTGCTTTCCCAAGCGACGCATTGTAGGTGTCGACAGCAACCGCCTTGAGCGTCAGGCGGTTGCTGCGAAGCGTTACAGTTTCACAGCTGGGGCTTCACGGCATGAAAGGAGGTGCTGCGAATACGCCATCTCCCACCGGGAACCGCATGACTTGCTGGGCGACCAGCTTGAGCTGGAACATGAGGCCCATGGCCGAATTCAACTTCTCCGGGCGGCCGTTGAACGTCTCATCCAATGCACGCAGCAGGCCGCAATAGGTTTCGTAGAATTCCGATCCCGCGATATAGGCCCCGCTGCCCACCTGATAATCGGAGAGCGCGGCGTTTTCCTTTACCGTGCAGATATTTTCCGAATCCAGTGAAACCGGCTCACCTGAATACGACCAACCGGAACGATCGTTGGGATCGCGCTCGAGGGTTCGACCGTAATAGATCTCGCCGAATTTGAAGTAGTGCGCGTAGTTGCCACCGTCGCCATCCTTCGGATTGATCCGATCTTGTTTGATCTGAAGCCCTTCACCTTGCTCGATTATCTTCATGAGTACCGCTTTGGCTGTGTCGAACGAATCGACTTTACCGTTGAACGATTCGGCCGGGCCGAGAAGTGCATCAGCCGGACCGTCCGGACATGTGTAGATTTTGTACGGGAACCATTTCGAAATATCGATCTGCCTTTCCTTGCGTGGGTTGGCGAAGATACCGGCCCCTAGCTCCTTGAGTGCATGGATGACCGCCTCATAGAAGTCTCCAAGGGAAACTGCGTGCGATGAATGGCCGATGGGCGGGAGCGGCTCAGGTTCACCGGGGAGCGCCGCCATTGTGTCGGGGCGCTCAATTGCCATGAATATGTCGTGAGTCTGTTTTTTGGTCAGCGAGGCCAGGCCGACCACCAGGCCGCCGTCCAGATCCAATGGGAATGTTGACGGGTAGCGGATGCTTGTCCCGAGTTTGAAGATCGGCACGTCGCCGCCGATGGCAATCAGCGTATTGGCGGCAAGTGTCATATGGAACATTTCCTCGAAGACGACTGAATGCACGAGCGCCCCGGCCTTGCCATTGTTTTCCTCGATGGAAAACAACGCAGTCAGATAGGGGGGAATGGTCATCAGCTCGGTCTTCACGGCATCCTGCAGGCACTTTATTACCACGTCGACGCCAGGCTCAACGTACAGTTTGTCGACGATTTCTTTTCTGACTTTCAACATGATCGAGTCATCCTGTTCAATGGGTCATATCCGATAGACGCGTCGGGTTTCAACGCTTCTTGCCGTGCGTCAGCGCGACATCCGTGAGACTTTGCATTTCCTCGGGGTCGGCGAAGCGGTGTAACGGGCAGCGTTTTCCGAACATGACCTGGCTATCCAGCGTTTTCCCGCTGTTCTTGATGACATTGCTGAAATAGTTGATCAGCATGCGTCGCTTGGTAGAAGACAGATCACGCGTCACCGGCATCTGGTCCGGATCGTCATCCGGTTTCTCGAAGACGAATTTCATGATGAATGCGGCAGAATCGGCGACTTCCTTCTTCGAGAAATCGAACAGCCCCTTGCTCATCACCGGATAAAGGTTCGCGTATTGCTGGAGGATCGGCTGAACGTCCTCCCATCTGGGGTGATCGATGTCGACGTACTGCTGGGATACGACGCCAGGAAAAGAGCTGTAAACCACCACGGGGATCTTGTCGAATTGCTGCTGAACATTGTCAGTTGGTTTCTGAGCTGACTTGAAGTTATACGAGATGACGTAAAGCTGACCGTCTATATAACCACGTGGCGCGCCCATGTATTCAGGGCCGGATATGGTTATACGCGCCTGGCCGTCCGTGTCTGTCCATGCACTCTCAGGGATATTTATGCCATCCCGAGGCGTATTGATGGTGGGATCCGGCGCACGAGGCGTCGTATCAGGAGGATTGTCAGCGGTTTGGTTGCTATTATCCTGCTCTTCCGGATCGACCCAAATTTTCAACTCTTGGCCGGGATAAGGACTACCGTAACGCGCAGCATATAGCACCACTTCCTGGGAATTTCCCGCGCTGTCGTTCGGATCGAGCTTGAAGGCGAAGGTTTCCGGGCGAACTTCCAAACCAGATAGTGCCTCGCGCAAGCTCACTATTACATTTGATTGAGAAATGGTCCTTCGGATGATGGCAAGCGGCTTATCCTTGATTAGATCAAGCACGTGGCGCGTTAACTTCACCGATTGAATTCCACCCTCATTGGTTTGCAGCGCTTGCAACTGACTGGCGACATCGCCAATCTTGCTGTAATCGCCACTCTCTATCGATTGATCCTGCAGTATTGATTCGCTATGCAAGACGGCATATTCAAGCCCATCGTGATCGGGAATATAGTATTTATCATTGGTTGGAAAGGCATTGCTCAAATCAACATGGAGGTAACCAGCTTGTTCGTCAACGAATGACGAGAAGCACCCGATTCCGTCGTTGTTGACCAAGTCGCCAATTTTATTTCTTGTCGTCGGCATGAAGCGGCGACCAAGAATAAAGGAATGGGGCTGCTTTTGCTTCCGAGGGTTCGCCGGCCCGATATTTCCAATCAGTATGCCGTAGCCAAAATTTGGATTGAGACTACCATCGCCATTCACGGAATTCCCGTTGAAACCATATGTAGTCAAGCGGATCGACAAACTATCACGCTCCGATGCATTACGTAGATCGTCAAGAAACCGGCTCGTAAAATCATCAGTATGCCATTTGATGTTAACCAGAACCGATTGAAACATCGCCGACGCCGCGCCGTCTCCGGATTTACCGCCAGCACGAGCAAACCAAAGATCGCGAAACGGATTGCTTTCATAGTCCGCCGTCATGATCGGCGTGCCATCGGTGGCCACCAGTGAAACGGCGAGGCCATAGATATTCGACGCATTTTGCCAATCCGGATCCAGATCAACCATCTTCCCCGCAGGGCGGTCCGGAGAATTTCCAACCTGACATCCAATCAATGGGTCGGACCTGCGATCCGCAATGAGATTGCCGGACCGGTCACGCAGGGTTTTCACGGCACACTCCCTGAAGCGCATGATTGCGGTGCCGTTCGGATTCCACCATCCGTTCCACTGATCGGGATTACCACCCGGCGGCGGATTATCAGGCTTCATAAATTCCTGATACGAAGACTCGAATGTCCCGACATCGAAATGCCGCGGGTCATTATTCACCGTCGAAACGTCGGCTTGAAAGAACCCGGAAAACGCAAGCCTGGGGAACTGTAAGTAGCTCATTTCTACTCCTTGGATGGACTTCCCTATTCCAAATCGTCACCCCGCCGGGCGACGTTTCCCGTTGACGCCCCACCACATCACACTCATTCGAACGGCTGGATCAATCCGATCGCATTGCCTTCGGGGTCCTTGACCATCGCGAAGGTGTACCCGTCGACGGGAGTCGGACCGACGAAACAGCTGCCTCCGTACGCAACAACGCGGTCGATGGCGGCTTTGAGATCGTTGACACGCAGATAGAAATTCGTGCCCGGTTCGAAGCCGGCTTGGGTGGATGCTTGGCCGATTCCGCCGAGCAATGCCGTGCGCTGTATCGGGAATGGGACATATGAGAAGCCGCTCTCCCCGTCCTCGTACCACCAGCCGAACACGTCGCCGAAGAACCGCTTGAGCTTCTCCTGATCGCGGGCGATGACTTCGAACATCACACTCGGATGTCGATTGGACTTGTCGGCCGGCGACCTTGCATCGTCGGCGGCGTCTGCACCCGAGTCGCCCACGCGCGAGAAACCCGCGCGTTTTTCCAGGAAGTCGACGAAGACAAACGGCGCGCCATTCGACGCGACGAACAGCTCGCCATGCCGCTCGACGAATGCGGTGAACACCGGCCCGTCGACATGCCGCAGAAACGCGTCGACGTTGCGATATGTCTCGAAGAACAGCACCGTGTGCGGTTCGGCGGGCGGCAGCGATTGCAGGCGGCTGTCGCCGTGGTGCGGCGTATGCACCAGGTAGGTCAGCGTGTCGGGTTCATCGCGCTCGACGTCGCGCGCCAGCTGACCGAGCGCGGCGTGGGCGGCCTCCCCGCAGCCGGGCCGGATGAACCAGCGGGAGGTGAGGCTGATGGGTCGGGTGGATAAAGAAGCCATGACATTCCTCGCGTTGTCGTGATGGCCACCGCCAACCGGCACGTCTGCGTCGGCTGACGCGGGCCATCGCGCCGTCAGCCGCGTTGATTCGATCCCCGTCGTTCATTCGGAAACGCCGCATCGTCAGTCACCCCGAACCCGGCGTTGTCCGGCGCGCGTCAGCACGGTGCCCGCCGCGCCCGCAAGCAGCCAGGCCGGACTGGCCAGCACGGCCAGCACGACGCCATCGAGCATCGGCATCGCCGCCAGCATCCACGGGATCACCGGCCATGCGTAACGTCCTGCAGCGGTGCGGTGCTCGAGCCGCGCAACGACGGTCAGCACCAGCACGTAAGCCGCTTGCGCGATCGCGGCCAGCGCGGCCCCCTTCGATACGCTGCCCGT
Source organism: Burkholderia ubonensis subsp. mesacidophila (assembly GCF_002097715.1). Lineage (NCBI taxonomy): Bacteria > Pseudomonadati > Pseudomonadota > Betaproteobacteria > Burkholderiales > Burkholderiaceae > Burkholderia > Burkholderia ubonensis. Next base: position 462,462 of record NZ_CP020737.1, on the reverse strand, counting down.
CAGCGCGAGCGCGGTGACGGCATAGACCAGCAGCCGCGCGCCCGCCATCGCGAACACCATCGACGGATGGCGCTTGTGGAAGCGGTCGTAGACCCAGATGACGCCCAGCAGCGCGACGCCGGCCGCCGCCCCCGCGCGATGCGGCGCGAGCAGCAGACAGAACAGCGCGACGGCGAAGAGCGCCAGCGTCAACGCGCGCGCCGGCCCAAGCCCGATCGCGCCGGCAGGAATGGGACGGAACGGCTGATGCACGCGGTCATGGTCGACGTCGCAGAGATCGTTGAGCGCCATGCCGCCGCAGTAGAAACACGACAGTGCGAAAGCGAGCAACAGCACGAGCGCGGCGGGCGGCGCATGGTCCGGCGGATTGCACAACACCGCCGCCGTCAGCACGTTCATCCAGACCGTCGGCAGGTTGCTGACGCGGCAGAGTGCCAGCGCCGCATTCACGTGGCCATTGAAGGAAAGCGTGCTCATGGATTGAAGATATGGTCGAGCAGCACCGAGCAGACATCGGTCGCCGCGAGGTTGTCGCGCCTGATGCGGTTGCGCTCGGAGCTCATCAGGATCGGTGCGTCCGCGCGGTCGCGCGTGCGCAGGCCATGCGAGCCGCGCACGAGCGACGCATCGAGCGGGATCACGTCCATCGTGTAGCGCATGCCGAGCGATTTGCGGGCGAGCGTCGTCCCGATCTTCAGCTTCGGAAAGCGGATGCCGGGATCGATGAACAATTCGACCGGATCGTAGCCGGGCTTGTTGTGGATATCGACCGTACGCGCATAGTCGGGCGCGTCCTTGTCGTCGAGCCAGAAGTAGTACGTGAACCAGCTGTCGGGTTCCGCCAGCAACACCAGCTCGCCGGCGCGCGGATGCGCGAGGCCGTGATGGGATCTGCCGGTCTCGCCGAGCACCTCGCCGATACCCGGCAGCACTTCGCAGAGCCGGCTGACGGCCGCGAGATCGCGCGCGTCGCGCACGTAGACGTGCGCGATCTGATGATCGGCGACGGCGAACGCGCGCGACGCGCCGGTGTCGAGATAGTCGCGGCCGAGGTCCCGCTTGATCGCGACGAAACCCGCTTCGCGCAATGCGCGGTTGATGTGTACGGGGCGAGCGACAGGCGTGATGCCGTATTCCGAGAGCACCACGACGCGCACGCCGCGATGCCGCAACACGACGATCAACTCGCCGCACACCGCGTCGATCGCCCGCAGCTCGGAAGCGATGTCCGCGTGCGGGCCGACGCGTTGCAGGCAATAGTCGAGGTGCGGCAGATAGATGAGGTTCAGCGTCGGCTCGAACTGCGTCTCGACCTCGAGCGCCGCAGCGGCGATCCACTGGCTCGAGCGGATCGAGGTGCCCGGCCCCCAGAACTCGAAGAGCGGAAACTGACCGAGCCGGTCACGCAGCGATTGGCGCAACCCCGCCGGCTGCGCGTAGAAGTCGGGCAGCTTCATTCCGTCGACGCAATAGAGTGGCCTTGGCGTGATCGTGATGTCCGCGTCGGTCGCCATCGCATACCACCAGAACGTATTGGCGCACGTGAAGGACGGGTCGCGCTCGCGCGCGAGATGCCAGATGCATGGCGCCTGCACGAGCCGGTTGCTTTGCCGCCACAGCCAGACCTGATCCAGCTCGCGGAAATACCAGCCGTTGCCGACGATCCCGTGCTCGGTCGGCAGCTTGCCGGTCAGATACGTCGTCTGGGCGGAGCACGTGAGGGCCGGCATCGTTGCGTCGATGACGGCCACTTCGTCGCTGAATGCGGACAGATTCGGCGTGTGCGGGCCAAGCAGGTTTTTCGTGAGCCCGACGACATTAATGACGGCCGTTCGCTGCATCGAGTCTCTCCTTGACCCAGTTCAGTTCACGCGCAATCGCGCTGCCGACCGAATCGACGCGCAGCGACTGCGGCAGGACGCCGAAGCTGTAGGTTTCGACCTCGAGCGGCGTCCCGGGGGCGATCCGTGGCAGGCAGTCTTCAAGGAAGAAGCGTGTCGTGTCGACGTCGCCGAGCGTCTCGAGAAAGATCGGCACATGAAAATGAACGCGGCACTCGTCGATCGGCTCGCCGCGTTCGAGCCAGCGTGCGAGATCGGGCAGATCCGCGAAGCGCAGCAGGCGTCCGTCGACGCGACGCGCGACGGCCTGATGGAGATAGGTCGGCTCGTCGAACGACAGCAGGTCGACGAGCCGCGCGCCGCGCGCGCGCAGCGCCGAGGACACCTGCACCTTGACCACGCGAATGCCGGCGCGGGCGAGCCGCGCGAGACAATCGGCCGGCTCCTCGAATTCGACGGCCTGGTGGCAGCAATCGAAACAGAGGCCGACATGCTCCGATAGCGATGCCGGGAAAGCCATGCGCTCGAAGAAATCGATCGCCTCGTCGGTCGTTTCGAGCACGCAATGCGGTTCCGGTTCGAGCGCGAGGCGAATCAGCGGTCCGCCGCGCTCGCGCACGCGCGCAAGATGCGCGAGCACCTCGAGCAGGTGCGCCCTGACCGGCGCCCAATCCTCGGCAGCGAAGCCGTCGCGGCAGGCGACCGGCACCGTTGAAATCGACGTGGCGCGATCGCCAGGCGTCCACTGCGCGAGGATGTCGGCGAGCCGCATCGTATAGGCCGCTCGCCGTGAATCGCGCCAGTCGGGGCGATAGACCGCTTCCTTGACCCGCGTGCCGTGAAACGCGCCATACGGAAAGCCGTTGAGCGTCAGGACATGGCAGTCGTGCGTGTCGCACCAGCCGGCGAAGTCGCGGATTCGCGCATCGTCGAGCTCGAACGCGGCTTGCGCGGAGAGGCGCAAGCCGAGCGGAAAGCTGCGTTCGGATGAACATGCGCGCTTGACCTGCAACGCATGGTCTTCAAGATTGCGCAGCACATCGGCCCATGCGTCGCCTGGATGGATGTTGGTGCAGTACGTGAGCGGATAGCCGTCGGTCACGTCGACACCTCTGGCGCCAGCGATGTCGCGTGCACGGGCTGACGACATGCGCGCAACTCGGCGACGCAGGCGCGCATGACCGCAGCGTCGATGTAATTCACCTCGACGCCCTCCCCGATGCGCTTGAGCAGCGTGATGCACAGGCTGCCGCCCAGATGCTCGCGAAACTCGTCGAGCGCCCGGTCGACATCGAACGTGTCGAGCGCGGCGTCGTCGAGCGTGAAGCCGATATCGCGCAGCGTGTCGAGAACGAGGTCCGCCGCGGCGCCGTCGATGAGCCCGAGCCGTCGCGAATACAGCGTGTCGATCGCCATGCCGATCGCGACCGCCTCGCCATGCAGCAAACGGTGGTGCGAGATCTCTTCGAGCTTGTGCGCCGACCAGTGGCCGAAGTCGAGCGGTCGCGCGCTGCCGCGTTCGAACGGATCGCCGCCGTCGCGAATCTGGGCGAGATGGAGCTCCGCGCACCGGACGATCATGGGCTCGATCGCGTGCGGCGCGAGCATCGCAAGCTCGAAGCGCTGCTCATGAAGCCGCGCGAAATACCGCGCGTCGCGAATCAGTGCGACCTTGATCGCTTCGGCAATGCCGGCGCGCCGGACGACCGCCGGCGCGCTGGCGAGCAAGTCGAAATCGTTGACGACGGCGAACGGCGGCGCGAACGTCCCGACGAAATTCTTGCGGCCGTGCCAGTTGACCGCGTTCTTCACGCCGATGCCGGCATCGTTCTGGCCGAGCACCGTGGACGGCATGCGGATCAGCCGAATGCCGCGGTGTGCCGTCGCGGCGGCGTAGCCGACCGCATCGAGGAGCGCGCCGCCGCCGACTGCCACCACGTAGCTGTGACGACACAGCCGGAGTTCGCGCACGAGGTCGTAGATCACGTCGACTTCCTGCAACCCGTGTTTCGACGCTTCGCCGCCGCGCACGACGATCGGCGATCCGGCGAGCTCGAATGCAGCCGTGTGCTCGCGGGCATACCGCGCGATCGACGCGATGCGGTCCGCACGGCTGTCCGTCACGCCCGAGTCGATCACGAACAGCGCCCGCGCGCACAGGCCTTGCGCCGGGTTTCGCATCAGGTCGGCCAGCAGCGCATTGGCCGGCGAGAACGCCCGACGCGTGAAGCACACCGGGTAGCTGTAGCGAACCTCGAATGTCTGGTCGATGCGATGCTCAAGCATGAAGCCCCCGACTGGGCATGTTGCGGCCGATGGAAGACAGGCTGGCCTTGTCCGGCCAGTCGTCAGGCTCGTGTGGCGTATCAGTTCGGCACGGGCTCGTCGACGCGCGGCGTTTGCCCGCGCAATACCGAGTTGTCGGCGAACAGTTGCCGCTGATCCAGGGCGGGCGCCCGGGAAAGCGCAGCGAGGTCGATCTGTTGCGATTGCCCATAGGCTGCGAGTGCGTTGCCCCACGTGACCGCTTCGACGTTCGTCGACGCAATGCCCCGCTCCAGCATCAATCGCGCGGTTTTCGGCACCGCGAGCGGATCGCTGACGCCCCAGTCCGCAGAGCTGTCGACGATGACGCGCTCGGGACCGTATTGGCGCACGATCTCCACCATGCGCGCCGAACTCATCTTCGTGTTCGGATAGATCGTGAACGCAGCCCAGGCGCCGGCATCGAGCACGTCGCGGACGGTCTCTTCGTTGTTGTGATCGACGATCAGTTTGCGCACGTCCACGCCATGCTCTATTGCAACCGCGATGGAGCGCTGCGTGCCGCGCTTCTTGTCGCGATGCGGTGTGTGAACCATCACGACCATGTCGTGCTCGCGCGCGAAATCGAGCTGTGCGCGATAGGCGAAGTCCTCGGCGGCCGTGATCTCGTCATAGCCGATTTCCCCGATCGCGACGACTCCCTCCTTCAGCGCGAACTCCGGGATCAACTCAAGGACATCCCTTGCGAGCGCTTCGTTGTTCGCTTCCTTCGAGTTCAGGCCGATCGCGCAGTAATGCGCGACCCCGAACTGCGCGCAGCGAAAGCGCTCCCAACCGACGAGACTCGAGAAGTAATCGATGAAGCTTCCGACGTTCGTGCGCGGCTGGCCCAACCAGAATGCCGGCTCGATTACCGCGCGAATGCCCGCGGCAGCCATCGCCTGCAAGTCGTCGGTCGTGCGCGAGGTCATGTGGATGTGCGGATCGAAGAATTTCACGGCAAGTCCCTCGTCTGAATGGGCTGGAGAAGGTGGAACGCGCGCGCCGAAAAGCCGTGTTTGCGCGCCTGCTCGATGAATGCGGCGTGCTCGCGCCATGCCGAGTCGATCGATGGATCCTCGCGTGTCAGCGCCCCTGCCCGGGCGAAGGCTAGCAGCGCGCCGCGCTTGCCCTGCTCGCTCCCGCTTCGCAGCTCCGTTCTCAGGGCGTCGAGTCCGCGCCCGCCGGCGTAAGGGCCGAGGCAAAGCCACAATTGCGGCGGCACGTCGCGTCCCGCACTGCGACGTTCGTCAGCCAGATCGAGGGCCATACGCGCAAGCTCGGGCGATAGCCGAGCGTCGAACGATTCGATGCGAGCAAGCGGTGCATCGATGAACACCGCCTTGAGGACGAGCTGGCACCACGACAGATCGTCGAAGTAGTCGGCCGGGTAACTCGAGTCGCAGGCAACGGCTTCGAACACCGTCCGCATGTTGGTGCGGCATCCTTCTCTCGCACGTGAGACGAAACGCTCGCCGCGCGGCAGCAGCGGTAACGCGCGGTAGAGTGCGCACGATTCGCCGTGGTCGGCAAAGCGGAAACACTGCTCGAATACCGCGGGGAAGCCATCCTCGTCGAGTTGCGGAAATGAGAGCAGCAGCACGATGCGCAGCGTTTCGAGCAGGCTCCAATGCTCGGGATTGCAACGGGGAAGGTCCGCTTTCAGTGCGCGAAGCTCATCGCGATCAGGATCGAGCGCGATGTCGGCGCGGACATGGCGGCTGGCAAGCGACAGCAAGCGGGTCATGCTCCGTGCTGATGCGCTGCCGCGAATCTCGACTGACGCACTCGATAAAAAATCACGTCCCTCCCGGGTCAAGCGAGAATCAAGAAGCCGTGTCAGTGCAATGACGGCATCCGTGCGCGGAGGAGGATTCATGCTCGACTGTGGGAAGTGAGAAGTTAATTTCTCTCAGGCTTATCGATCGAGTCTAGGTCATATTTTTCGGAGTATTGACTAGTAGATTTATCAGTCATTGTTTCAATACAATAAACACCACTAGTCAATTTAAAGACAAACGATTCGCACCTGAAAATATTGTGCAGATCCACATTCCATTGCCATCGGACTCGCCACCCCACGGTTACAGAGCATCAGTATTCCGAAATTGAAACAACGACCTCCATCGTTTCCATGTTTCGAAATTACAAGGTGCGTCGCTTACCGCTCCCTCGTGCCGGCATCGAGGGTTTGATGCACGTGGTCCAGATGCTTTACGGCAGGCAATGCCATCGAGGACAGGCAGCAACTCGCTGCCCGGCACGGCGGCCATGCAATACGTCAGCGATACCTGGCAGTACAACAATTGATCTCGGGACTGGGCAGCAGATTCCGAATGCGGCGGGGTCGAGGCTCGGTCTGAGGATGTCCAAGGAGGGGCGTTGCGAGGGATGGCGGCGCCCCTCGTTTTTGTTTGCGTCGGTCGTTGTTGCTGCGTGACGCACCGTTCAGTTGAACTCATCTCACCCGAGCATGCCGCTCCGCAACATCACACGCCTGCGGTCCTCGGTGACCCTATTCCGTTCGGCCAATCAAGCCCTTAAGCCTCGCCCATTTATTCGCTCGATAAGATCGACTGCCACAAAGTCCTCCACACATGAGGGGAAGTTTCACCCCCCTTTTTTCTCAACCTGCCTGAAAGGACGGGGCCAAAGATTGGCGCTTGTGGCATATGGCCAAGCGGCACTCCTTCGAGCATCGTCGTCCGAAGCAGTCTCGCTCGGCGCCCCCGTTCCTGCACGCGACCGCAGCGCACCAGCAAAGGGAAAACGAATGCTAAATGTTATGTTTTAGAAAGCTATTTAGTAATTTAAATGTTGGGAACGTTGACTTTCAATCCGCTCGATCGACACCCAAGCACATTTCCGAAGATATTATGTGTTTCAATTCTTGTCAGACGTATTGCCCGCATTCTGCTTGAGGTACATTCTCACACTTTGCAGTCGCCGACAGAATAACCGGGACGTAACCGGGGGCCGCCCCTACGAGAGTGCAAGCCATCGCGGGCTTACAACTAACAAGAAGATGGAAAACGCATGAACATGACTGAACTGGCTCAAGCGATTCGCGGCGGCCTGATCCAGCAGGATCGCTTGCTCAAGACGGATATCCCGTCGCTGCCAGGCAATGCGCTCGTGCCACGCCGGGCCGTGACCTGTTCGGAGCTGGGCCGCGACTTCAGCGTCACTCTCGACATGGTCTCCACGGCCGGCGACATCCAGCTCAAGACGCTGATCGCGCAGCCGATGACGCTCTGGATTCAACAGGCGAACAAGTCATATCTCCCGATCAACGGCTACATCCATACCGCTCGCCGGCTTGGCGCGGACGGTAGCTTTTCGAGCTATCAACTGACCTTCGCGTCATGGATGCACTTCCTCAAATTCCGCAGCGACATGCGGTATTGGCAGGACAAAAGCGTCGACGCGATCATCGCGGACGTCTTCAATGCGCATCCGCAGGCCCATGGGCAATACGAGTTTGCGTTGTCGAAGCCGTTGCCCTCGCGCTCGTACTGCCGCCAAAGCGAAACCGACTGGAACTTCGTGCACCGCCTGATGGAAGACGAAGGACTGTTCGGCTTCTGGCGACATAGCGAAGACGGCAAGGCGCACACGCTCGTCATTACCGACGACCTGTACGCACTCGATGCAATGTCACCCAGTCCCGTCAGGTTCTACCGTTCGGGAACGGGCAGCGAAGCCGACGCATTCACGCAGTGGGCGGGTTCACGGACATTGCAGAGCACGCTGCACACGACGCGCACGTTCGACTACAAGGCGCCCCCCGCACCGTTCAATCCCAAGGGCACCACATTGCCGACGAAGGTCGACCAAGGGAATCTGCCGGAACAGGCCGAAGTCTACGAATACACCGGCGCTTACACGTATCTGAATCAGGATCGCGGCGAGCACCTTTCGAAGACTCGCCTGGAGGAATGGGAGTCGCGTGCGAAGCGATTCTTCGGCGTGGGCGGCGTTCGGGGTATCGATGCCGGAAGGCGCTTCGCGCTGGCCAACCATCCGGAGCACGACCGCGATTCGGACCGCGAACGGGAATTTGCCGCCATCAAGGTCTTGCGGTACATCGAGAACAACCTGCCGCTATCGAACCAGGAAGCGAACTTCCCGCACAGTCTGCAGAACCAGTTGGCGCAAGCCAAAGCCGGCGGCTCGGCAGAAGCCGCGTTCAAGGTCACGCATGAAGATGGCTCGGCGGGTTTCTACCTGGTCGAAGTCGAGGCGCAGCGCGTGACCGTGCCGTATCGGAGTCCTTTCGAACACGAGAAGCCCGTGATGCAGCTCGAGACGGCCATCGTGGTCGGTCCGAGCGGCGAAGAGGTCTATACGGACGAGCTGAACCGGATCAAGGTGATGTTCATCTGGGATCGGCAGAGCCAGGGCGACGAGCGCGCGTCGTGCTGGGTGCGCGTCGCGCAATCGGATACCGGTGGCGGCTACGGCAGCGTACACGTTCCGAGAATCGGTGAAGAGGTGCTCGTCGGTTACATCGGCGGGGACTGTGACAGGCCGGTCGTCCTGCATCGCATTTACAACGGCGCGGTCAAGCCGCAGTGGCACAGCAACGGCATCCTGTCGGGCTACCGGTCGAAAGAGTACTCGGGCGCCGGCTATAACGAAATGGTCCTCGACGATGCGACGGGGCAAAATCGCACCAAATTGTTCAGCAGTACAGGAAACAGCCTGCTTCACCTGGGGTACCTGATCGACCAGAGCGGCAACACGCGCGGCGCATATCTTGGCTCCGGTTTCGACCTGAAGACGGATTCGTACGGTGCCGTGCGTGCTTCGCGGGGGCTGTACGTGACGACGCATCCGCAGCGGCCGAACAGCCAGCAGCTCGACGTGGGCGAGGTGCAGCAGCAGCTCGCCGCCTCCGAGAGCATGGTCAAGGCGATGTCGCAGGCGAGCCAGGCGCATCAGGCTGAGAGCCTCGGCGAGGGTCACGATGCGCTGAAGACATTCGCCGATGCGACGCAGAGCAGCGTGCAAGGCTCGCAGTCCGGTGGCAGAACGGCGGGAGGCGGCACGGGTAGCGCGAACGCATTCAAGAATCCGGTCATGGTGCTGGCAAGTCCATCCGGCATGGCACTGTCGACCCAGCAATCGGTGCACGTGTCGAGCGATCAGCAGACCAATCTCGTCAGCGGACAGAGCACGTTCATCGCCAGCGGCAAGTCGCTTGTGGCGAGCGTCGCGGAGAAGATCAGCCTGTTCGCGCAGCAGGCCGGGATGAAGCTGTTTGCGGCCAAAGGGAAGGTCGAGATTCAGGCGCAGGGCGACCAGATGGCCCTCGCAGCCCTGAAGGACGTCACGGTTAGCAGCACCGACGGGAAGGTCGTCATCACGGCCGCGAAGGAGGTCTGGATCGGTGCGGGCGGGTCGTACATCCAGATCAACGGCAACGGGATCGTCAATGGATCGCCGGGGTCGATCCTGGAGCGGGCTGCGAGCTGGGATGTGCCCGGGCCCGATTCGGCGCGAATGCCGTTGCCGCCGATGCCGATACCGCAGAATTCCGGACCGTACAGCTTGCGATTCGATTTGTCGGGTGCGCTCGCAGATGGAGAAATACTTGAAAACGCGTCGTACCTGGTCAAGGTCGGCGACGACTCTCACTATTACGGAACGCTCGACGCAGATGGCATGACCGGGCGAATTTTCACGGAGAAGGAAGAGTCCGTCCGGGTCAGCGTGAGAAATGGCGATTGGACTCACCATATGGACACGATCAACGATGACCTGTTTTCCGATGGAGATGGAGCATAGGGATGATGCGAGATCACAATAAAGAAATGCATTTCAATGGCTTTGCGGGAATTCGTTCGCTTCACGCCCGAACAAAATATTTGTGGATGATTCTGTTTTGCTCAGTGGCACTAGGCTGCAAGGCTCAAAGCCAAGTGCCCGCTCCGAAAGAGGTCACTCCGGCAAGCTCCGAATATAAAACAGAAATCTTCAACCTGGTTGATCCGGTTGGAAATCAATACGGGACGGCGACCGGCCGGGCGGTGTCGGCCGCGTTCGATCATTTTCTGAATCTGTCCGGCCTGGATGTGAAAATGCTTCGAAAGCGTTTGCTGAGCGGCCCTGCAACGGAAGGATCGCTTTGGAAAGTCGGCGAGTCGCGTGAGTGGCTCTATCAGGTTTGCCAGGCAAATCAGTGCAACGTCACGAATGTGGCCTTGCTGTACGACGAACAGTCCCATCGCACGGCCGGGCGACTGCTGTATCGCTGCAAGCCGCAATGGCTCGGCAACCCGAGCGACGCGGAGAAAGCCCTGATCGAGAATGAATACCCGATCAAGATCGACGCGGACGACGCTAGAATTTTTTGCAAGAAGGAATGAGCGATGAGCAAAGGCGGAATTCGGGAATTCCTGGGCGCGCTTTTTCAGAGTGAAGGCGGCGGCAAATACAAGGTTATCAACAAGTACGGGTATGTCGGCAAATATCAGTTCGGCGAATCCGCGCTGAGCGATCTCGGCTATTACGTGTCGGACGGCTCATCCCCCTATATCAAGGATGCGGATGGCAAAGACGTATTCAAGTATCAATGGAAAGGAACGTGGACCGGAAAGGACGGAATCAAGAGCCTGGAGGATTTCAGGAATTCGCCAGACGAGCAGGACGTTGCCGCCGCGGCCTGGGTCAGGCTGCTGTGTTCGCGCGCCCAGCATTATGGCGCGGATCAATATGAAGGCAAGGTCATTTCCGGAATAACCATTACGCATTCCGGCATTATCGGAGCGGCTCACCTCAAGGGATTCGGAACGGTCAAGCATCCCGGCGTGATGAAATTTCTGGAATCGAACGGCGCCAAGGATCCGACGGACGCGAACGGCACATCGGTTTCGCACTATATCGACAAGTTCAACGATTACGATCTCGGCTGCTGCTCGGGCGGCTTGGGCGTTCAGTTCGTCAACAAGAAAAAGGAACCGATTTCCGGCGTCCACTATCAGGTGAAGTCCGGCGGGAAGGTCCTGCAGGAAGGCCACAGCAACGCGTCCGGGAAAATCAGCCAGCCCGTCAAGAACGTTCCATTCGCTCAGACGTTGGAGATTTGGGTGAAGGAAGTGGAAACGAATCTCGAGATGGCCTGGAAGGGAGCGCTTTCCAGCTCATTTTCGTCGTTGACGCTGACCAGCCCGCATAGCAAGGTCGAAGCCAAGACTAATGCGCACCCTGGGGCTCCGGGGGATCATCGCCGGAACAGCAAACTAGGCGCGTATACCGTCAAGCATGGCGACTCGCTATGGAAAATCGCCCATCAGCACGGGACGAGCGTGGCGGAGCTCCGGCGCGTCAATCCCGGGCTGGATGGCAATTTGATTACGCCGGGGCAGACAATCAAACTTCCGTCGGGCGGGGCTTCGGCGGCAGCTGCTTCGTCTTCGACCGGTGCGTCTTCGACCGGTGCGTCTTCGACCGGTGCGTCTTCGACCGCTGCGCCTTCGACCGGTGCGTCTTCGACCGCTGCGCCTTCGACCGCTGCGCCTTCGACCGCTGCGCCTTCGACCGCTGCGCCTTCGACCGGTGCGTCTTCGACCGCTGCACCTTCGAGCGGTGCGTCTTCGGCCGGTGCGTCTTCGACAACTGCGTCTTCGACCGATGCGCCTTCGACGGCCGCACCTTCGACGGCCGCACCTTCGACGGCTGCACCTTCGACGGCTGCACCTTCGACGGCTGCACCTTCGACGGCCGCATCTTCTTCGACGGCAGCCCCTTCGCCCGCCGCCTCTTCGCCTGCTGCGTCCTCCGGAGATCAATCTGATTCCCAGCAGGCACATCAAGCGCCGCAGCAAGCGAAAGTGACCCGCAACGACAATGGCCATCCTGTTGCCGTGGCACAGGCGTCCGACGTTGCTCCTCCCGAAGGGGATCCCAAGCAGAAGATGTTCGAGATTCTGCGCAGAAACGCAAAGTACGGAAAGGATTCCGCGAATTTCAGTGGGCCTGTCGCAGCGCAAAAGGCGAAATTGGGAAAGCCGATCTATAGCGTCTCCAAAGCGCCCAACGTGTCGACCAAGGAATGTTGGAAGTATGTGAAGATCGCGCTCCTGGCATCGGGCATGGTCGATTCGTATCCGACCCGCGTCGAAGCGAAGGACGCCGGAAGCGATCTTGAGAAGGCGGGATTTAAAAATATCCTTTCCGATCCCGCCTATCACATCGCCAGCCCCTACGACGTACCGGAAGGTGCCGTGATTGTCTACGGCACAACCGACGGTTCGAAGCACGGTCATGCGGAAGTGGTACTGCCCGGACATCTGTTCGCGAGCGATTACATCAGCCCGAACAGCAGGGTGATGCGAAAGAACGAGGCGGCTACGTTGATAGGGAAAGGAAGAAAGGTCATAGGAGTCTGGGTCAAATGAAGTCGAAGAATCTGCTTTTTGTCTGTGGCGCAGCGCTCCTCTGCTTCGGCAAGCTTGCCTTGGCGGGTCAAGGCAGCTACGACCCGTTCGTCGAATTTCAGAACCGGTTCGGCGGCAATCAGGCGTTCGTTTGCGTCGGGAAAGGCGGGAAGAAACTTTCCGTCAACGTGAGCGTGCCTCAAGCGGATACCGATCAGATGAAGTCGGTACCTCGTCCGGAATGGGGCGAAGTCCTGTCGATCTACCTGTCCAAAGGAAAAGGCGCACCTATTGATGCGTCATGGGGGCCGCCGAAATTCGATCAGTCGATGAAGTTCATGTCGATTCGGCTGCAGGGCGGCAAGACGCTCGTTTTCGAGAGATTTCGAGATATCCCTGATCCCGATGCAGATGAAAGGCATTTCGACCATAAGCCGTACTTCAATCTGACGATCGACGGCGGAGACAAGATGCCTTGCAGCCAGGTTCCCAACCTGCCTTGACGCTTGAATGCCCCGGGCGTTCTGTGGCGGGTCGATCTGCACTGAATGGCACGGACTCGGACAATCTCGTTGATCGATTTCTGTCAGTTATTGAGCACTGAGCGTAGGCACTTCATGATCGATCTCATTCGACTCGGCGACACCACTGACCACGGCGGCGAAGTGATCACCGCCTCCGAAACCATGCGCTACGGCGGGCGGCGTGTGGCTCGCAAGGGGGACCTCGTGAAGTGTCCCCAGCATCCCGAAGTGAATCCGAATGTGATTCTTGAAGGCGATGGCAAGATAACCGACCACGGTGTACCGGTAGCACGGCAGGGCCACCACGCGACATGCGGGTGCAGTCTGATTTCGAGCACCGCGTAAACGACTGCCGTGCAATCTATCGAGGACATGCAAGAGCTCGCTGCCCGGCACGGCACGGCAGCCATGCAATACGTCAGGTGATGGCCGCGCCGAGCGGCGATACCTGGCAGTACAACAATTGATCTCGGGACTGGGCAGCAGATCCCGAATGTGGCGGGGTCGAGGCTCGGTCTGAGGGTGTCCAAGGAGGGGCGTTGCGAGGGATCGCGGCGCCCCTCCTTTTTGTTTGCGTCGGTCGTTGTTGCTGCGTGACGCACCGTTCAGTTGAACTCATCTCACTCGAGCATGCCGCTCCGCGACATCGCATGCCTGCGGTCCTCGGTGACCCTATGCCGTTCGGCCAATCAAGCATCTCAATAATCAAAGCAATCTATATTGGTTACGGAGCGAGCCTCTCTCGCGCGCAAGAAAGATTGTCACCATTCGTGTCGAAAACGAAGACACTCCACCCTGGATCTGGCATATGGAATTTTCACAGCGTTTGAGACGGCTCCGTACAGCACGCGGACTTACCCAACTGGATCTGGCCGATGCCGCCAGCGTTTCCGTCTTGCAAATCCGGCACTATGAAGCCGGAAGCGCCTACCCGTCGCTGAGTGTGTTTCGTCGAATGGCGATCGCGCTCAGGGTCAGCACTGATGCGATTCTCTTCGGCGCCGATGAACGCGGGCCTGACGACGCCTTGCGGTACCAGTTCGAGGCGATCTCAAGGATGCCGGAGCGTGTTCGCGAACTCGCGCGGGAGTTGCTTGACGCGCTGATCGTCAGGAATCAGATCGCGGAGAAGAGGAAAGACAAGCAGTAAACGAAGCGCGGGCCGTGAGTGTTGCAGCACTCACGGCCCGCTGACCACCACCAACTCAACCAAGGAGTTGATCATGGCTGACGCCAATCATAAGTCACGTGCAAAGCAACGGGAACCGGAGACCACCCTTTGGTTGCCGCTTCGAGGCACACCCGACCCGGTCATGTGGTCCGATCGGCCCTGCATGCCGTGGATGGAAGTTATCGACGCGCACTTCAAGCTGTTCGGGTTTGAACCGGGTGGGCACGTGTACCTCTCCATCAATCACGCCAGCAGGAAGATTTCCATCACGCCGGATTACGCGGACCCGCTTGTCAGGGGGCATGTGATGGAAAGCGTCCCGAGCAGAGGATTCCAGTTCGATCTTCCAGGGATGTCGCTGGCGGGATGATCGACTGCATTGCGAGTTAGCTTCTTGATGTCACCCGGGGTGAATGGGTTGCGTGATCGATACGGAAACATTGCCCTGGGTGTTCATGAGATTGCGTTTGCTTGCCTCATGTGCGCCTGCTAGAGGGAAGCGTTACGAGGGCGCTAGATACTGCGTCAAGCCATCGAAACGGCCTGCGCCTGGATAAAGGAGGACTGAACGATGATCGAACTTACAACCTTGAAGAAGAGAGGTGGCCTCGCTCGTTCGGACAGTCTTCTGAGATTTTTAAGTGGACCGTCCGAGGCAATCTGCTTCCGGCGGCCCACAGAAATGCACCGGATTGGTGCATTTCGTCGCAACTGTGCTCTTGGGCACCTATCATTTATTGCACATGTTGCACTTGTTGCATTTAAACGCACCATCGGCTAAGCTGGCTTACACGTAAGCCAGCTTAGCCGATGGCACAGTTTGTTTTTTTTAGGGAAGAAATGACATGCGAACCGTAGATCGATTCCGCGAGGTAACACCTCCACCGATGACGGAGCGTGAAGTAGAAATGGCGCGCGTCGCACAGCGATGCATCATGGAGGCGCTCGATCATTCTCGTGCAGCCGCAATCACGCTCACAACCGACAAGGGTGATCACCCGTCTGTTGACGTCCCGCCCGCAGCCTTGAAGTTGATTGGTCAGTTGCTAGGGGCAATGAGCGAAGGCCGTTCGATTCTCTTGAGCCCGGCAAACCGGGAGTTCACGACTGTTGAGGCAGCGCACTTCCTTAACGTGTCACGTCCGTTTGTCATTAAGGAAATTGAAGCAGGAAGGTTAGGCCATCGGATGGTAGGAACACACCGTCGAATCGCATTCGATGACCTCATTGCTTATCGGAACGATATGCGAGGTAGGCAAACGGCTGCGCTGGAGCGCATGGCCGACAACGCTCGCGATTTGGGTCTCGATTACTGAGATGGCGGGCTATGCGCGCTATACGGCGCTATTGGACGCGTGCGTCCTGTTTCCCCTCGCGACTACCGACGCTCTCTTGAGCCTCGCAACCGCTGGTTTTTTCGCAGCAAAGTGGACTCAGTTGATCGAGACTGAGTGGATTCGGTCGTTGGAGGAACAACGGCCCGATCTTCAGGGTCGGCTACTCATCCGGCGGGATAGCATGCGCGAGGCGATTCCTGATTGGGAGGTACCCGAGGCGGCTTGGACGCCCCTTATCGGGAGTTTTACCCTGCCCGATCCAGACGATCGACACGTTCTCGCTGCCGCCATTGCAGGTCATGCAGATTGCATCGTGACATCAAATCGCCGCGATTTCCCCCATGCGATTGCCTCCGAATACGGCATAGAAATTGTCGACCCCGATAGGTTCATCATTAACCAGTGGGACCTAGATTCACTCGGGGCCATGACCGCATTTAAGCAGATGCGGTCCCGTCGGCGGAAACCTGAATCGACTGTTGAAGACTTCGCCCAAGCCTTGGAGCGTAGCGGTCTCCCCTCGACAGCTCAGCGCATACGCGATGCGGCGGACTTACTTTAACTGGCGTCCTAGCCTAGCCGTGGTCAGAAAAGGATCTTGCCGGCGAGTTTTGTAGAACATCCACCTTGTTGTAGAACAAAAAAAAGCAGGTCCCATCTCTGGGACCCGCTTCGGTATTGGTGCCGGCTGCAGGACTCGAACCCGCCACCTGATGATTACAAATTTCCTTGTGAATCAATAAGTTACTGATAAACCAGAGAATCCACCCGAAACCTACCGAAATGAAAAGTTATTTATATTCAAGCATTTAGCGAAACTAAGCGCAACCAACCGAAACTGCGATTTGTACCGCTCGTGTACCGCATACGATACAGGTGGGTCCAGGCAAATGGCAGCGTGGGCTGTCCGGATCGCGACACGTCAGCGTCCGCCAGCACGTCATCCGGATGTAGAAACCGCCGCCCCGCCCCCGATTGTTCGAGACATCGGATATGATCGAGAGCGAAAAAAATCAACGCCTGCGCCAACGAGGTCAAAGCTAGAAAATGACAATCAGCCGGCGCCAGGCACGACCTCCCGGGGGAAAGTACATGCTGGCCTTAAGTAATCGCGGCGCGACGCCTGAGCAACTGCCGATCATAAGCGGTACGCGCATGGGGATCGAAATGATCCGAGGCGCTGCAGGCAGCGGAAAGACGTCGACAGCGCTGTTGCGACTCGAATCGTTAGCCCATACCTTTGTTGCACGCCGAAAACGCCTAGGATTGGCGGAACCCGTAAAGGTCCTCGTACTTTCCTTTAACCGCACTTTGGCTGGGTATGTGGAACATCTCGCCGCCAGCCAGCTCGCGGCGTTTACCGACGTCACTTGCGAGATCGATACGTTCGCCGCTTGGGCCCATCGATGTTTGGGCGCACCATCAATCATTGACGACGACGAACGTGAACCCATGCTGCGACGTCTGGGAGCCGGTGTGGCCCTAGCCCCTGACGCCCTGCTCAACGAGATCGAGTACGTCTGCGGACGGTTTCGGCCGGCAGAACGGGCGAATTATATCCCCCTCGAGCGTACGGGGCGCGGAAATGCGCAGGCCGTCCCGCGGACACTACGTCCGGCTATCCTGCAGGTGATCGACCGTTTTTATACGGAACTCGCTGCATATCAAGGCGGTGGTTGGTTGGATTGGCATCTCTTGGCAGAACAGATGCTGACGATCCCTTCGCGCCAATATGACATTGTCATCATTGATGAAGCACAAGACTTTTCGGCGAACCAAATTCGAGCTGTGCGGCATCATCTCTCGGATCCGTATTGCCTTACGCTAGTCCTGGACACCGCACAAAGACTGTACCCAAGGGGATACACGTGGGCAGAGACTGGCTTAGATTTACAGCTCGCTCGATACCATCGGCTGCGGGAAAATCACCGCAACACGGTTGAAATTGCTCAGTTTGCCGCAGGCATTGTCGATGGCCTGGCAGTTGACGACGATGGCACTCTTCCAGATTTCTCTGCTGCTACTCGCCACGGAGAGAAACCCCTCGTCTGTGCTGGACGTTATAAAAATCAATTAACGTTCGCCATCGACTGGATTAAGGCGAATGTATATCTGACAACTGAGACGGTAGCATTTCTCAAGCCGCGCGGTGGAAACTGGTTCAAAGACATACGATCAGCGCTCAATAGCAATGGGCTTGGCTTCGTCACGATTACACGCGATCGAAAATGGCCAACTGGCCCAGAAAACATCGCGCTGTCCACGATGCACTCGGCTAAGGGCTTGGAGTTTGACCACGTCATTATTTTGGGCCTGAACGCGGAGAACACGCCGCACGGAGATGGCGCGGACGATGAAGAACTACTCTTGCTTCGCCGCCTACTAGCCATGGCTTTGGGACGGGCGCGCAAGTCAGTAATCGTAGGCTATAAACCGACCGAGGCATCTGACCTTGTGACGTTCTTCAAGCCCGACACGTTCAATCTTCTTGCTGTGTGATAGCGATGACCGACGCAATCCAACAAATCATCGCACAGCGCGGCATTACTGAGGTCGTGCACTTTACGTCGAACCACGGCCTCGTCGGCTCGCTTGAATTGGGTGCCACTGTATCCCGCCGCCAACTGCCTGCGGAAAAGCACCTGGCGCATATCCTGGCTCCTACATCAGCGACGCGTCGTGAAGCGGAAGCGTATTTCGATAAGAAAGAAGACTGGTTAGATTTCGTGAATCTTTCGATATCGGAGATTAACGAAAATTACTTCCGCTTTGCGTCTAAACGGTGGCACGTCGGTGGCGATCGGTGGTGGGCGATTCTGTCGTTTTCGCCCGCGATCTTGACGCACGACGGCGTCTACTTCGCGACCACCAATAACATCTACGACCTCGTGGTACGTCAAGCTGGCGCGGATGGGCTTCAAAATCTGTTTGCACCATCGGTGAGGCGCAAGCCTGGGTGGACGGTCACACGCAAGAGTCGGACCGACCGCTTGCCGACATGCGAGCAAGCGGAGGTGCTATACCCCAACAGACTCTCACTCGACTATCTGGAGAAGATCTACGTCGGCACGGGCGACGATCATGACTGCGTTTCGGGATGGTTGAACTATTACAAACGGCCGAATGTGCAAGTGGTAATCGATGAGGCAAAATTTGCCGGTCAACCAAACTAGTGGGGTCCCTGTGAGTTCTGTTTTGGAAAATGCGATAGTCAATTCGGCGTTATGGGCTGCCGCAGGGGACGCCCTTGGCTGGATAACGGAGCTCGCAGATAGCCGAGCCGTCCGTCGTCGCGCCGGAGCCGAGATGGTCCACGAACCGATTGAATGGAAGCGGAAGATCGGAGGGGTGAGTGGGGCGCAAGTGACCCTCCCTGCTGGCACCTACTCAGACGATACGCAGTTGCGGTTGGCGGTGTCGCGCGCAATTCGCGGGGACGGCACGTTTGACGTAGAACTGTTTGCGAAAGTCGAACTCACCGTATGGCCGGCCTACGCACTCGGCGCAGGCAGAGGAAGCAAGGCCGCTGCCGCGAATTTGGCAAAGCGCGACGTCAATTGGTTCTCCAACTTTTTCTCTAGCGGAGACCGGCGGACCTACATTGAGGGAGGCGGGAATGGCGCAGCGATGCGCATCCAACCTCATGTATGGAAATGGGGCGCCGGCACTGCACGCGAATATTTAACCGACGTAATTCGAGATTCCCTGACGACCCACGGACACATGCTAGGGGTTTGTGGTGCCGTATTTCATGCAGACTGCCTCTCCTTCGCTCTTCGCAATCGAGAGGTACCCGGACCCGAGGAATGGATGCGCTTTGTCGACGGATGGGCCGACATTGAGGACATCGTCAACGAAGACTACCAACTCGGGCGATTCTGGCTATCCGCTTGGGAACAGGCGAGCAACGTCAAGCTTCGCGCAGCAATCGAGTCTGTGTCGAAAGAAACCCAACAGTACATCCTGAAACTTCGAGAGCTGTCTCCGAACTGGGGAAGAACCTACTCGGAATGCCTCAAAATAGTAGACGGATTTGGTAGCCGACAGGGCGCCGGTACAAACACCGCGTTGGCTGCGGCCTTCTTGGGATGGACTGGTCAAGATGCACCTGCCGCAGACGTATTGCGCTGCGCGGCGAATACGCTCGGGTCGGACACGGACACCATTGGGACGATGGTTGGTGCAATGCTGGGCGCTGTTTCTCAAGAAGAGCCCTCGTGGCATATTCAGGATCGCGACTATATTGCCTCTCAGGCCCGTCGAATGGCCGCTCTGGCCCGTGGGGAGGGCGATTCAAGTTTCGCTTATCCCGACCTGATAGATTGGCAGCCACCCGCAACCCAAAGCGACGCTGTAGCAGAGGTCAATGGTCGCCCCGCACTTGCTGGTCTGGGATACTTGGACTCTCGTGGAAGCAGCTGGAAGAGCGGAGATTTCGCTTATGAGTGGTTCGCCCTCGAATTCGGGCAGACGGTGCTTTGCAAGCGGCGCGCGAAAGCTCTGAAACCTATGGATGAGAAGCTGATGCCACCAGTAACTATGGAAAGCGCTGTGCCGACGACGCTTATCGCGAAAGACACATCATCTTTCGAGCGGGGTGCCAAATTCGCCAGAGATGAGCGAGTTCTCCCTGAGCGCCAACCCCACATCGAAAACAAGTCCCCGTCGCAAAGGACAAACACGCACGCTCGTCCGACGCGTGACCTGTTCGATGAAGTTGCCCCCCCGTCTGCACAGCAGCCGCAGCCTCAGTTGGTAGAGAAGGACCTCGCTAACGCATCGCCTGAAAAAACACTACCGTACGACTTAGATGCGCTTACGGACGTGGCGATACGTAGCGGCTTTGATCCAACTGTAATCGGCGAATGCCTCTTGAAGTGCGTCGATGCTCAAGGTGGCGTGGAACGCGGAATCGCTTTCTCGAGCATCGTTGCAAAAGCATTTCTTGCTAGAAAGCGCCGACGCTCATAGAAATTTTTGAGATCTGCTAGAGACAGCTACAGTTGGCATGAAGGCCGGGGCATCCACGCGCCGGCCACTGCCCCGGCCCGGAGGCCGCATGGACGCTGTACGAGCGGCTCACCGCACTGAACATCAGCTCCGCGCTCGTCGACCCAGGCTGGCTCGCTCGCAACCCTCGTGGACGGCGAGACGACGGCGAACCCCATCAATGACGTGAACGACTACCGTCCTACACAGTCAGAGCGCATCCGCCGCCGTTCGGCCCTCATCTGGGCCGTTACAACTTGCCGCTGCCACTAGTAGCCTCGTCGAAGCTGCTCAAAAGATGGGCAATGTATCAGGCGGTGATACGCTCTCGTTCGGTATCAGTGCATGATACGTGCTAGTTCTGTATCACCGGCTGACACAGAACGATGTTAACGAATGAGAACAATACTGCCGAGGTTGTTGATATCTTTGCGAACAAGCCCAACCCGTCCGCAATGTGCCGAAACTGGCGAGCAATCGCAGGAGCTGAGAGGGATCAGCAATGAACTCACGGGGTACTGCGCGCGATCCCAATAGGGCTCACAGCCGATCAGCGCAAAGACAAAAATCGGGCCTTTTCTGTCTTTTGACCGGCAACGGTTGTCTTTCGAGGTTCAATTCTTTTGACCCACAAGCGTTCCGAAAACGAAGGGGCTACGCACCACGCGCTATGACGGCCCTAGCCCGCCAGTTTGCCCAAGCCTGCGGAGCCTTGGTCTAAGCCATTGACGGGGCAAGCCCCGCCAACGGCTAAGACCGGGATAAATCGCGGTCGGGCCGTCCTGCGGCCGTCCCGATCGCTCAACCCGGCCCCTGTGAGGGCCACCGGCTAACCAGTTCGGGGACCGCCAGCGCCGGAAATGGCTACAAAAAGGGGGGCAGGCCTACGGGGGGCAAATGCTCTAGCGACTCGAAATCCGGCCCGTGGCGCCGATTTCGGCGACGCGGCAAAGGGGTAATGTACCTTCGCACAATC
The DNA here is from genome assembly GCF_002097715.1 of Burkholderia ubonensis subsp. mesacidophila. Taxonomy (NCBI): domain Bacteria; kingdom Pseudomonadati; phylum Pseudomonadota; class Betaproteobacteria; order Burkholderiales; family Burkholderiaceae; genus Burkholderia; species Burkholderia ubonensis. The sequence continues at coordinate 440,939 of NZ_CP020737.1, read as the reverse complement.
AGCGGCTCAGAGCGTCTGATTTTCGCGAAATTTGACAACAGCGCTCGATTGAGAGTTTTTTATCTTATCGAGGCAAGCCGCGCAGCGGCGCGTCAGGCCCGAAGGGCTCCATCGCGGGGAGCCGGTGGGCGGGTGCGGTATCCCGGCCGCGAAGGCCGGGACTGTCCACACCCTCGCGGTGTGGGCAGCGCAGCCATCCACGGGCGGGCGCGGGTGGACCTCGCACCAAAGGGGGCATCAGCGATCTAGCAGATGGCCGATGCTAGTGACCGCTACGTCCCGGCTGCCGGGAGTTTGGGCGTCTTGTGCAGTTCGACCCAATATTCGTTGATACGGTCTGGCTCGACATCAAGCCGACGAAGCCAAGCCTCGGTCGCAACCTGTGTGTTCAGCAGGGGAGCGGTGCTAGTCGCCGTCCCGGTTTGTAACGTGCCGAGCGCATCAGCAATGATCGGACGCAGAGCGCTGTTCAACAGCACATACGCAGGCGGGGGCTCAGGAGGATGGCCTGGTTCGCCTGCAATACCCGTCTGCGGCGCAACGCCAGCCTGAATGATCAGGCCGTCGTCGTCGTAGCGCTGCTTGCGGAACCAGTCCGGTGGCAGGCCCAGTTTGTCTACTCCCCCCAGTTCCCGCACGAGATCGGCATTGATTGCCGTCAACCAGTCCACCGTCTTGATGTGATCGGTGAGCCGGCGGAGGTTCCGTCGCATCGGGTCGCCGACGTCCAGACCAGGGCCGAATTTCCGCGCCCAAAAATATTCCGACGCCTCATTCGGGCCCCGCTGCAACAGCGACAGGTTCGCGGCATATCCCGCGTGCCCGTGCACCACGTCAAGCTCGTCGACAGCTTGCGCGAAGAGCGCTTGGAACACGTCCGGACAGAGCGTCAGGAAAGCTTGCGGCACAGAAAACGTCGCGACGTCGATGCCTCGGTTCATCGACGCCTGCCAGTCCTCGAGACAGAAAGTCGAAAATTCCATCGTGCCGGCCTCTTGTTTGTCCTCCGCGTTAGAGAGGGCCAGTACGAACGGAGCATCAGCCGGGATGCTCGTCGCCAAGGAGGCGAACGAAGGCCCCTTTTCGAACTCAACCGGCTGCTTGCCATCTTGGTACAGCCATCGCAGCGGAGAGCCTTTGGACGGGTCACGGCCGGCGGCCTTTTCGGCCGCGCGCTGATAAGTCAGCAGCGCATCGGTGTACCGCTGGAAGCAGGCGCTAAGCGCCTTGCGTTTGGCCGGCGCGTGGCCGCCCTTGAAGTAGATAACGGCACGCACGGCGAGGGCCGCGCCTACGATCGCCCGCTGGTGCTTCGGCTCGAATGCGCCGAACGGAAGCGTGCCCGCTCGGTTCGGGTCGTTGGCCCACGCGATCAGTTCGTCCTTCGTCATTGGCATGATGCTTAAAAGGGAAACGGAGTCGGCGGCAGCGCCGGGGGGATGAGCGGCGGGAACAGACTGCCCGAGCGTGCATTGGAGCCGCCGCCAAGGATGCTCTCAAGGTCCGTTTGAGTCTGCTTTGCAGTCGATCGCTGAGATTGCTCATCGGCGTCACCGCAACCGCAATCATCCGGCGTGATGCCGGAGTATTTCGATTCGTCGCCGGCGATGTCCATGTACGCGGCTTCCTGCGTCTTCGAAAACTCGTCGGGCGGGAACTTCATTTCCACCACCTTCCTAATGTTCGACTGTACAGGAGGCTTGGACGGATCGTTCACGATCACGACGTCGGGCCGTCGAAACCAGGTTTTGTCCTCTTGCTTGTATGCATCCATGCCGCCCGGCCAGTATTTCTGAATCCACGCCGGAAGCCACGGATGCGGGGTCGACGGGTCCGATGCGCGCATGATCGGCGTCGGGGGCTCATTCCGCATGTCGTAGGAAACTTCCGGCAGGTACGGCGTCGTTTCGCCGGTCAATACCTTCGAGGCGAGGTTCTTTGCTCGCAGTCGCTGTGCGACGCACGATTGGCGGAGGATCTTCGCATCGCGGCTGTAGACGCCTATCGATTTGCAGCGACATAGAGCGTCGCAGAGCACCGCGCGGTCTTCCGGGGACAAGTTGCCCTTGGTCATCCCGACCTGCGTGGTTTTCCCCTGGCCGGCCCCCATGTTGCCCGATGCCGAATTCGTCATTGATCGCTCGCCGGGACATGTTCGAAGGTCAGCGACGACGCCTGGTGGCTGCTCAGCCAGTCGGTATGGCCGCTCGCGTCCGTTGTGCCTCTGATCGCTTGGCCGTCGGCAGACGTAACGGTGTATGGGTGATTCGCGAGGGGTTCGCGCGACTGGTCGTCGACGAGTTGGAAGCGCCCGCGATATGCGCCGTCGTCTTGCGCGATGGTCTGTGAGACAACGCTTTTGCCCGCGCCGACCGACGCGCCTGCGCCAGACGTCGGCTCCACCGTCGCCATGCCTTGTGACGCGATCAGCGTCGCGCCGCAGGCTGTCTTGTCGCCTTCTGTCGCTACGGCTCGGCCACCGAATGTCATGCTGCGCACTCGGACGCCAACAATAGGATAGACGCCGCCACACTTCGGACACGACACCATGTCGCCCTCGAGCGCGAGCGGCTTACCGAAAACGATATTGGTCGACGTGCAGGCGAGCACTCGACCACCATGGCTGGTCGTGTCGCCTTCGCGAATGAATGCAGAACTCATGCAGAATCCTCACAGGAAATCTGCGGCGAATGTAGCACATCCGCATTTTCTTGTTCCTACCGTGCTTCTATTGGTGACGTGTCATTTCTAGCGCATTGCCTCGCGCGGAATCTCTTATAATTAGCAATCAATCGGTAACGCAGAAAATTCCCGCAAAGCCTTATCCAGCAAGGCTTTGACTTGCTGCTGAATCAATTGCCGGAGAGGACATGAGCATGGTCGTAATCAAAGACCGTGCGGCGCTCATGCAGCGCCTCATGGATGCGGTCATTCAGGGCTATCACAGCTATACATTCGGCACCGTCAAAACAGAGCGTGTACACGCTCTCTGCGAAAAATTCTCTGAACGTTATCTGGTTGCGTTGAATCGCAACCAGCTTGCCTATCGACGTGCGAAAGGCTTTGGGAATGCGCGGCTGATACTCGCAGATCTCGGCGATCCAAATAGCCTGCATTGGTGGCTACTAGTCACGGATGGAGCGCACCCAGCTCGAGAAAGGGAGAAAGGCTCACGAAAAACGCGCGAGGACCTGAAAGATGCGCTGAAACCTGGGGAGCGCATCCATGTCTCCGGTTACGAATTGCTGAAGATGGCGCACTCGAAGGCTGTCGGCGGCGGCGTTCGCTTGACGTGGCGCATGACGGATGAAACCAAACGGCAGTGGCGTTATCAGATCCGCGTTGCGGTTCGCGCCCGACACGCGGATGATGCAGTAGCTCGAGTTACGCGGCTGATATACAAGGCTCCGCGCTTCGATTCCATCAAGGCACAGGTCGATAAACTTACGGATTTTCTACGTGCAGAGTGGGGCAGAACTGGGCACGATGTGCAGCTTCTGAGCATTCCTGCAGCGCTAAAACCCATTCCCCGTGTCGCAAGCGACGGGATACCGGTAGCCGAATGGATCGCCGCGCAGATGCCAGAACAAGCGGCTTGACGAAGGTGAAAAATGAACGCCGGAACGGTTTCCAACCTGATTTCCTGTGGCATCCTGATCGCGGGTCTCGCGTTCGCTTTCTGGTTCACGGTGGTGCTGCCAGATCGTGAAAGACGAGCTAAAAGGCGGTCGGGGCCAACCGAGAAATCGACCGAGAATGGAGGGAGTGACACGTGAAGCTGGCGAGGCTTCGCACACCTCGGACAGGATTTTTTCGTCGCCAGAGACGTCCTTTCGGTATGTGAACGAACGACAGCGCGAAGAGTATTGGACGTCAAAGACAGCTTGCGCTACCGCGCGATCAGAGACTAATCGCCGCCCGGAAGCGGCGTTGTGCAGTCAACGCATGAGCGATCGGACGACGTTTATCGGCCACAGCCAGACATAGAAGAGGCGCAGCTGGAGCCGGCTATTCCAGTTCAGGCAGTGGAATTTCTCGTCCGGAATCACCTTCGCCCACCAGCAAAAGCCCATTCCAACGGCGACGTACAGGACGAAGTACACGACAAGATGGCTGGTTGGGAAGCGCGACAGCAGCCACATCACCGTGAGAGCGATCGCAATATTCACCACCCTTATCGATAATGCTTCTCGCGGCGACGTGTTCAAATTGGACTGGAACAACCGCTTCTCCCGTTGCTCGCCTTCGACCCGAGTGACGTGGTCGGCGATGGTTTCTCCGCGCAATCTGCTCCCGATGAAGGGGACTACGAATCTAAAGATTACCGTCGCGGCCACAACAGCCATGCCTGCAATCACAACCGTTCGAAGTGCGTCATTCGATACCTCGATCATCGTTACGTCCCCCTGCTTTGTGAGCCTTGCGATCCTTGAGCGTAGCTGTATCCGCTTCCACTAGACGAGTTGCCACCGGCACTACCGGTCCCAGAATTCGAGCCGCTATCCGTGCCTGCACTGCCTTGCGATCCTCGAGCGTAGCTGTATCCGCTGCCACTCGACGAGTTGCCACCGGCGCTCCCGGCTCCGGAATGCGAGCCGCTGCCCGCCCCTGCACTGCCGCCGTTGTTACCCCCGGACGGGCTCCCCCCGCCTCCGCCGGGGGCTGCGGAAGACGAGCTTGGCTGCGGCAGGAAACGATCGAAATTTGTCTTGACACCACTCGTCCATCGCGCCGCGAGGTCGGGCAAGACCTTCAACAAACCAAGTGCCATAACGGTGACAAGGCCGGCCGTGATTATCGGGCCAATGATGGCCGCGTCCGGGTTCGGCTTGGCCGCGGCCGAGATGGCGCTGTCGTAGAAGTGCATGAAAACACCGAAGCTCATCGCCATTATCGCTATGAGGATGACGTAGTTCAAGACCGAACCGAGCCAGTTCCCGAAGAGATTGGCGAGCGGCGGGGCCAGCAACATGAAGATGAAGAATGGGCCGAAGCAAACTGAAAGCGCGAGCAGGAACTTCGCAATCAGAATCGAGACAGCGCCCACGCCGCAGATCAGTAGAGTGGAAAGCACAAGCACAATGCCGAGAATGAAAGCCCCAACCCCGGTGCTCGTCAGTAGGCTCGAATTCGCGAAAACCGTCCGCATGACGGTCAGACTGTGGTCGATCGCGCCATCGATCAGGCTTGCTATGGCGCTGTTACTCGCACCCAGGCTCCCGTGTATCAGCAGCTTGGACGCCAGTTCATCGGGCAAGTGGATGGCTGTACTGGCCAGCGTTGTTTCATACAGGCCTCCGGCGCCGGCGATCCCCACAATCGCGTAATACTTGAGGAACTTCTCCACGAGGTGCGTGAGCGGTACGCCGCTCGGCCGCAGCATTGTTGCCACGCCATCTATGACGAGCATAATGGTCAGGCCAAGCGCCGCGAGCGGCGTGACCCATGCAATCATCCGGCTAACGTTTTCGGCGACGATCTGGAGCGTCACAGCATCCATGTAGTCGAATATCTGTGTTACCGCATCGAAGGCCATGGTTCGCTCCTTATTTCTCGCGGGCCGCTTTAAGCGCCGCTTCCTTGCCGTAGAAAGCAACCATCGCGTTTGCTTCTTTCGCGTTCAGGCAGTCTGAACCTTGCCGCAGGTATTGGGCGGGATCGTTCTCGCATACCTTGAATCTGCTGGCTCGCTCCGCGTCATGCTCGATATACCAAGCCTTGGTGTGATATTCCTGCCCACAGGCGGCCAAAACGCAGGCAACCAGGACGTAGAGGCATTTCTTCATATTCACATCCTCCGTGTAACGTTTTAACGTCGTGATGTTGTAGCGTTGTGACGTCGTAACTTTATAACTTCACGACGTTGTAACGTTAGTATTTCTACTTAAATTTTCTCTGGCTCGAGATTTTTTCGCTGACCTGCTTCTAGCGCAGATTAACCATGCAGGTCTTCACGCCGTCTTTCAGCGAATGGGACAGCAGATCAAGCATCGTGAAATACGCCTCTTGATCGCTCGGATCGACGAAACTGCTCAAGTTGATGAGAAGCTGGAATGCTTCCTGTGTCCTGGAGATGTTGTGCAGCAAGCCTCTCAGACGAGCGACGTTAGCCGCTTCGTGTTGCTGTGAGTTGCAGGTACACTCAGTTCTAGCCATGATTCACCTCGTGGAAGGTGGGTTGTGGTCAGGCCCGTCTTGGTGTTGGTGCACCTTGGCGGGCCGCTTGCTGCGTTGTCCGGGCCTCGCATTGCATTCGCCCCTATCTCCGCAACGCGTGCGGCTAGCAGCGAAAGCGGCTTGTCAGATGGTGGCCCGGCTGCCTGAGGAGTAACGCCAACAGGGATGGCCGCACGTAACTCTCCGGTCTTCGAGTCCCACGTAAGTCCCGCGCCGGGAACGACTTCGACACGAGCGAATGCGTCCGGATCGTGCTCGCCGGTTTCCAATGCGGCCTTGATCCGTGCGATCCATTTCGACAGGCTCCTGGGTACGTAGTCGATGACGATCGAACAGCACTTTCCCTGTTCCGACGTCACATCCAAGCGCTCACGCGCTAGGTAGCATTGCGCCCGTCCCTTCTTTCCTACTTTCTTCAGCAAATGAGCCGCTTCGAGCCGCATCAAGGCTTTTTGAACAGTGGCAGATGCCAGCTTCGTTAGATCCATAAGGCGACGAATACTCGGATACCCCACTCCGGTATTGAAATCGGCATGCCATTTGATTGCGAGCCACACGTTTATCGCATCCGACCCAAGCTCCCGAGCGAGACCTGACGTGTATAACTCTCGCTGGACGGTGATGAAGGTAGTATCAACGCGCCCGTGCATACTTATTCCGCGAACAAGTGCGCAACTGCAGCCGTTTTGAACAAGACACGCCGACCGATTTTGATCCGTGCTGGTAGCAACTTGCGAGACACATCGTTATCTCGCGTGAGCGTCACCCGAAGTCCCTCAGGGCTGCGATGCAATAACTCCGCCACCTGAGGAAGAGTCAGCAATGCTCCGTAACGCTCGATGATGTTTTCTTCCGTTGAAGTCACCTGAATAACTCCTTGCTTTTATGCGCAACGGAAGATTACGGTTAATCAAAACAAACAACAAGCTCCAACCAACATCAACACCAAACACACCATAACTTTATAAAGTTATAACTTCAAATCAGCGCAAAATAAATACATAATAATCAATGATTTATAAAAATCTCGAGAACGAGATTTATCGACAATTAATTTGCATCTTTTTGTAAATAAAAACGCAAAGTTATAACTTTATAAATCAACAAAGTTATAGCGCCTTGACACTACAGCACCACAACATCGCTCGCCGAATAAGAACAAAGGAACGTGCACATATAATCGGAATTTAGAAAGAGAGCGTGTACACGCTCTCGATAACATCGATCGCGGCTCTCCGCGCGATGGCCGTCCAAACCACGCCGGCGGCTGAATCAGGCGCGTCGAAGAGTGTCGAGCTTCTGCACCAGATCTTCAGCTCGTAGGTGCGTGTAACGCTTGAGCATTTGCATCGACTTATGGCCGCTGATCGAGGCCACCTCCTGATCACTCAACCCCGCCTCAACAAGCCGACTGACTGCCTCATGTCGCAGATCGTGGAAATGCAGATCGACCATCGCGAGGTCGCGAACGATGCCGGTCCAGAGCTTCTGGAACACATACGGCTTACGCTTTCCGTCTCGCCCTGGCTCGCCGAAGAACACGAGATCGGTGTCAATGGGCCGTATCGGATTGTCCAGGGCTGCGCGGAGGACTTCGGCTGCCTCACGCGTCAGCGGCACCACACGACTGGAACCGTTCTTTGTATCCCTGAGGGTCACGACTCGCCTATCCAAATCTACTTGCGAGCGACACAAGCCCGTGATCTCGGACGATCGCATGCCGGTTTCGACGGCAAGTCGCACGATCCAGCCGAGCATCGGGTTGCTATGGGCGTCGGTGGCCGCGAAGAGACGTTGGTGTTCATCACGACTCAATCGCCGGTCCCGGCCGGCACCGGGACTCGGCTTGCGAACGTTGGCGACGGGATTGAAAGTCAGGCCAATTCCCCACTCCTGAATCGCCATCCGGAAGAGATGCCCGAGCATCGCAAGCTCGAGGCGAGCCGTGTTGTTTGATTTGCCGGCCGCGAGGCGTTCGTCGCGATACTTGGCAACGAGCTCGGCACTAACTGCCGCCATCGAATACTTCCCGAAGAACGCCTCCAGGTGCTTCGCAGAAAAGCTCTCGCTGCGCTGCGTGGTCGCCTTCTTGGTAACCGACACCTCTTCCATATACCGCTTCAGCGCGGCTGACACCGTGAGTTTTTCGGAGGGAGCACGCGACAGATAGACACCCCGAACCATCTCATCTTCGGTCCGGCGCCCCCAATCCTCGGCGTCACGTTTGGTGCGGAAGGTCTTGGCCGTGGTCGGCCAGCCGATCTTGCGGATGACGGCCTTCCACGTGCCGGAAGGCGTCTTGACGATGGTTGCCATGTACCTGTTCTGAGAGCTGACTGTACCGAAAATGTACTTTTCAGCACCCAGAAAGCACAAGGGGTTACGTGAAATTCACGTAACCCCTTGATTCATATGGTGCCGGCTGCAGGACTCGAACCCGCCACCTGATGATTACAAATCAACTGCTCTACCAGATGAGCTAAGCCGGCGTAAGCAGGAGATTCTACCTCATTTCACGATCTTGAGGCGAGGTCTGCCGCTCTTCGAGCCGTCGCCGTCGGACGTCGGCGGTTGATCCGCGCCTTCCGACGGTTCTTCGTTCGCGCCGGTGTCGGCCACGGGCGTCAGCCCCGTCGCTGCGCCGCGCGCTTCGCCGTGCTGCTCATCCGTATGCGCGTCGCCCTCGAAGTCGCCCGAATCCGGACCATCCTCCGCGACCGCCTCGACCTGGAACGCCATCCCTTGCCCGTTCTCCCGCGCATAAATCGCGAGCACGTTGGCCACCGGAATCTCGAGCTTGTGCGCCTTGCCGGAGAACCGCGCGGTGAACTCGATCCACTCGTTGCCCATCTGCAGCTGGCTTGTCGCCTCGAAGCTGATGTTGAGCACGATCTCGCCGTCGCGAACGAACTGGCGCGGCACGCGCGTCGAATTGTCGACCCTCACCGCGATGTGCGGCGTGTAACCGTTATCGGTGCACCACTCGTACAGCGCGCGCAGCAAATAAGGCTTCGTTGAAATCTCTTGCATCACAATCCTCTAACCGGAGCGGATCACGCGGCCCTCTGCGCGCCCCGCTCCGTCATGCCCTTCGTCATGCCTTAACGACGCATGACCTTTTCGGACGGCGTCAGTGCTTCGATATACGCCGGACGGCTGAAGATCCGTTCCGCATACTTCATCAGCGGCGCCGCATTCTTCGACAGCTCGATGCCGTAGTGATCCAGACGCCACAGCAGCGGCGCGATCGCGACGTCGAGCATCGAGAACTCCTCGCCGAGCATGTACTTGTTCTTCACGAAGATCGGCGCGAGCTGCGTCAGGCGATCGCGAATCGCGAGGCGTGCCTTCTCGTGGTTCTTCTCGGCCGCCTTGCCCTTCTCGTTCTCGAGCGTGCTGACGTGCACGAACAGTTCCTTCTCGAAGTTGAGCAGGAACAGGCGCGCGCGGGCGCGCTGGACCGGGTCGGCCGGCATCAGCTGCGGGTGCGGGAAGCGCTCGTCGATGTACTCGTTGATGATGTTCGATTCGTACAGGATCAGATCGCGTTCGACGAGGATCGGCACCTGGCCGTACGGGTTCATCACCGAAATGTCTTCCGGCTTGTTGAACAGGTCGACGTCGCGGATCTCGAAGTCCATGCCCTTCTCGAACAGCACCAGCCGGCAACGCTGGGAGAACGGGCAAGTTGTGCCGGAATACAGAACCATCATATTTGCGTTTCCTCAAAAAAGCCGAGGGCCAGCGCGCGGAAGAACCCTCCTCCGGGTTCCGCCTTGCGCCGGCCCCACGCCGGTCAGGCGTGGTTACTTGATATCTTTCCAGTACGCGGCATTGAGCCGCCAGGCCAGGAAAGTCAGGACGCCGAGAAACACCAGCACCCAGACGCCGAGGCGCTTGCGGGTCTGCTGGGCCGGTTCGGCCATCCATGTCATGTACGCCACCAGGTCGGCCACGGCAGAATCATAATCCACCGGCGACAGCGTCCCGGGGCTCACCTGCTGGAAGCCGACGAGCGTGTGCACCTTCTCGCCCGTCTCCTCGTCCGTCTTGTCTTCGAATTTCGCGATGCGTTGCCCCTGCAACTGCCAGAGCACATGGGGCATGCCGACGTTCTCGAACACCGCGTTGTTCCAGCCGGTCGGCCGCGCATCGTCGCGATAGAAGCTCCGCAGATACGTATACAGCCAGTCCCGGCCGCGCGCCCGCGCCTCGACCGACAGGTCGGGCGGCGTCACGCCGAGCCAGTTGTTCGCGTCTTCGGGCCGCATCGCGACGGACATCGTGTTGCCGACCTTGTCGGTCGAGAACAGGAGATTCTTTTCGATCTCCTTCTGGGATATGCCCAGATCCGTCAGACGGTTGTAGCGCATCAGGTTCGCGCTGTGGCAGTTCAAGCAATAGTTTACAAACAATTGCGCGCCGTGCTGAAGCGAAACGAGATTTTCCGTGTTATCGGGCGCGCGGTCGAGCGGAAAATTACCTTCCGCGGCGGCCAGCGGCGCCGTCAGCAACGCACAGGCGGTCGCCCCGATCAGCGCGAGCGTCGAAAGCAATTTCTTCATGTCGTTCTCTCCTCGCTCACGTTAATGGGGCTTGAAGCGCACCCGCTCCGGCGGCTGCTTGAACGTGCCAAGCGGCGTCCAGACCGGCATGCCGAGGAAGAACGCGAAGTAGATCAGCGCGCACACCTGCGCGATCACCGTCCCGGCCGGCGATGGCGGCCGCGTGCCGAGGAACGCGAGGGTCAGGAACGCGACCACGAAGATCCCAAGGAACACCTTGTGGAACAGCGGCCGATAACGGATCGACTTCACCGGGCTGCGGTCGAGCCACGGCAGGAAGAACAGCGAGACGACGGCCGAGCCCATCACGACGACGCCCCAGAACTTCGATTCCGTCAGGTACATGAACACGACGATCGCGGCCGACAGCACCGGCAGCCCGAGCCGCCACTTGCCGCGCGCGCGCACCAGCGCGAGCACGCCGAGCAGCGCGATCACGATCATCAGCACGATCTTGAACGGGTCGGTGGTCGCGCGCAGCATCGCGTAGAACGCGGTGAAGTACCAGACCGGCGCGATCTCCGGCGGCGTCTGCAGCGGGTTCGCGGGGATGAAGTTGTTCGCCTCGAGGAAGTAGCCGCCCATTTCCGGCGCGTAGAACACGATCAGCGCGAACACGATCAGGAACCCGCACACGCCGAAGAAATCGTGCACCGAGTAGTACGGGTGGAACGGGATGCCGTCGAGCGGAATGCCGTTCGCATCCTTCTTTTTCTTGATCTCGATGCCGTCCGGGTTGTTCGACCCCACTTCATGGAGCGCGACGAGGTGCGCGACCACGAGGCCGATCAGCACGAGCGGGATCGCGATCACATGGAATGCGAAGAAACGGTTCAGCGTGACGTCGGACACGACATAGTCGCCGCGAATCCACAGCGACAGGTCCGGGCCGATGAACGGGATCGCCGAGAACAGGTTCACGATCACCTGCGCGCCCCAGAACGACATCTGGCCCCACGGCAGCAGGTAGCCGAAGAACGCCTCGGCCATCAGGCACAGGAAGATCGCGCAGCCGAAGATCCACACGAGCTCGCGCGGCTTGCGGTACGAGCCGTACATCAGCCCGCGGAACATGTGCAGGTAGACGACGACGAAGAACATCGACGCGCCCGTCGAGTGCATGTAGCGGATCAGCCAGCCCCACGGCACTTCGCGCATGATGTACTCGACCGACGCGAACGCGAGCGTCGAGTCGGGCTTGTAGTTCATCGTCAGGAAGATGCCGGTGACGATCTGGTTGACGAGCACGAGCAGCGCGAGCGAGCCGAAGAAGTACCAGAAGTTGAAGTTCTTCGGCGCGTAGTACTCGGTCACATGCTTCTTGAGCATGACCGTCCACGGAAAGCGCGCATCGATCCAGCCGGTGAAACCCGTCGTCGTCGTCGTGACTTCGTTGTGTTCGGTCGTCGCCATTACGCTTCTCCTTTCTCGTCCCTGCCGATCACGAGCGTCGTCGCGGACGTGAACATATAGGGCGGAACGTCGAGATTCTGCGGCGCCGGCTTGTTCTTGAAGACGCGGCCGGCGAGGTCGTAGGTCGAACCGTGGCACGGGCACAGGAAGCCGCCCGGCCAGTCGTCGGGCAGGTTCGGCTGCGGCCCGGTCTGGAAGCGTTGGGATGGCGTACAGCCGAGGTGCGTGCACACGGCCATCACGACGAGGATGTTCTTGTGCTCGGCCCGCGCGCGGTACTCGTTCGCGCAGTAGGCCGGCAGCGGCATCGAATAGGGGTTCTTGCTGGTCGGATCGGCGACTTCCTTGTCGGCCTTGGTCACGTCGGTGAGCATCGCGTCGGTGCGGTTCAACACCCAGACGGGCTTGCCGCGCCATGGCACGGTGAGCATCTCGCCGGGCTTCAGCGCGCCGATATCGACTTCGACCGGCGCGCCGGCCGCTTTCGCTTTCGCCGACGGCGCCAGCGACGCCGCGAACGGGATAACGGTGGCGACGCCTCCCACGCCACTTGCTACGGATGTCGCAATCAGCCAGGTACGGCGGCCGCTGTCGACGCGTTTCTCTTCCTTGTCTCGCATCACACGCCCCACTTCTGAGTTGGATTTTCCGTCACGACTTTCCATTCCGCCGCTAGTTTGCTCGAATGGAGTCGTCATTTACAAGGCCCGGAAATGAAAATCCCTTCGAAGTGGTTGATAGTTAAGGGTTTCCCCCCACCACTCGAGTGAATAATCCAATTCACTTTTAAGCGTTTGCTACATTGCGTGTTTTCGATGCGCCGCCGCAATCCGGCCGTTCAGACCGGGTTATGAATATCGATAAACAGGTGTTCGAGATCGAATCGCTCGGACAAATGGACCCCAAGTGCCTGGATTCCGTAGCGTTCGGTCGCATGGTGCCCCGCCGCAACGAACGCGACGCCGCTCTCCGCGGCCGCGTGCGTGACCGGCTCCGACACCTCGCCGGTGAGGAACACGTCGGCGCCGGCGTCGATCGCCGCGTCGAAATAGCTCTGCGCGGCGCCGGTGCACCACGCAATGCGGCGCAGCTGCTGGTCCGGATCGCCGAGCACGAGCGGCGTGCGGCCGAGCACCCGCTCGACCTTCGCGACGAAGTGCTCGAGCGTCACCGGCATCGGCAGCGTGGCCATCCAGCCGAGGTCGCCTTCGCCGAAATGCGACTCGCCGATCAGCCCGAGCTTGTCGCCGAGCTGCGCGTTGTTGCCGAGTTCGGGGTGCGCATCGAGCGGCAGGTGGAACGCGAACAGGTTCAGGTCGTTCGCGAGCAGCAGCTTCAGGCGCTGGTATTTGCGGCCGGTGATCTGCGGCGCCTCGTTGCGCCAGAAATAGCCGTGATGGACCAGCACGGCATCCGCCCCCCATTCGATCGCCGCTTCGAGGAATGCCGCCGACGCGGTCACGCCGGTCGCGATCTTCTCGATCTTGCGGCGGCCCTCGACCTGCAGCCCGTTCGGGCAATAGTCCTTGAACCGCGCCGTTTCGAGGGTATTGTTCAAGTACAATTCGAGTTCGATCCGATCCATATATTCCTCTAGCCCATTCAGATGCTTAGACGCTTCTGGCTGTTCTTCGCGCAGGCAGTCACGGTGCTGCTCGCGCTGATGTTCATCGTCGTGACGCTCAAGCCGCAATGGCTGCAACGGCAAGGACAGCTCGGCAAGCAGCTCGCCACGCCGATCGTCGCCCTGCGCGAAGTCGCGCCCGGCATCGGCGGCGCGCCCGCGACCACCTCTTACGCCGACGCCGCACAAAAGGCGATGCCGGCGGTCGTCAACGTGTTCTCCAGCAAGGACGGCTCGCTGCCGCCCGATCCGCGCGCGAAGGATCCGCTGTTCCGCTATTTCTTCGGTGACCGCAACGCCCGCAAGCAGCAGGACGAGCCGGCGGCCAACCTCGGTTCGGGCGTTATCGTGAGCCCGGAAGGTTACATTCTAACGAACCAGCACGTCGTTGACGGCGCCGATCAGATCGAAGTCGCGCTCGCCGACGGCCGCACGGCCACCGCGAAGGTGATCGGCAGCGATCCGGAGACCGACCTCGCGGTGCTCAAGATCAACATGACCGACCTGCCGACGATCACGCTCGGCCGCTCCGACCAGGCGCGCGTCGGCGACGTCGTGCTCGCGATCGGCAACCCGTTCGGCGTCGGCCAGACGGTGACGATGGGGATCATCAGCGCGCTCGGCCGCAATCACCTCGGCATCAACACGTTCGAGAACTTCATCCAGACCGACGCGCCGATCAACCCGGGCAACTCCGGCGGCGCGCTCGTCGACGTGAACGGCAACCTGCTCGGCATCAACACGGCGATCTATTCGCGCTCGGGCGGCTCGCTCGGCATCGGCTTTGCGATTCCGGTGTCGACCGCGCGCACGGTGCTCGAGAGCATCATCACGTCGGGCTCGGTCACGCGCGGCTGGATCGGCGTCGAGCCGCAGGACGTCACGCCGGAGATCGCCGAATCGTTCGGCCTGCAGCAGAAATCGGGCGCGATCGTCGCGGGCGTGCTGCAGGGCGGCCCGGCCGACAAGGCGGGCATCAAGCCGGGCGACATCCTCGTCACGGTCAACGGCGAGGAGATCACCGACACGACGAAGCTGCTCAACGTCGTCGCGCAGATCAAGCCGGGCGCAACGACCAAGGTGCATGTCGTGCGCAAGGGCAAGGAGTTCGACGTGAACGTCGTGATCGGCAAGCGCCCGCCGCCGCCGAAGCAGGTGCTCGACGAGCAGGACAGCGACACCGAGTGACGTCGCCGGCGGCGCGCCGCCGCGTCGGGGCAAGAAAAAAGGGCAGCCAACCGGCTGCCCTTTGTGCTTATGTGGATCGCGACTTGAATCCGCTTCGGCTTCGCCGTCACGCCATCAGCTTGCGGCCTCGCCGTTCTCCGCTTCGGCTTCCCGCGGCTTCGGCACGAAGAACCGCGCCGCGATGATCCCGGCCTCGTACAGCACGACGAGCGGCAGCGCGAGCATCAGCTGCGAAAACACGTCCGGCGGCGTGACGACCGCCGCGACGACGAATGCGCCGACGATCACGTAGGGCCGGATCTCCTTCAGCTTCTTCACGGTCAGCACGCCCATCCGGACGAGCAGCACGACCACGATCGGCACCTCGAACGTCACCCCGAATGCGATGAACATCCCGAGCACGAAGCTCAGGTAATTGTCGATATCGGTCGACATCTCCGCGCCGAGCGGTGCGTTGTAGTGCGCCATCACGCGGAAGATCGTCGGAAACACGAGGAAGTATGCGAACGCCATCCCGCACAGGAACAGCACGTAGCTGCTGCCGACGAGCGGCACAACGAGCTTCTTCTCGTGCTGGTACAGCCCCGGCGCGACGAATGCCCAGATCTGGTACAGCACGACCGGCAGCGCGATCACGAGCGCGACGAGCATCGTCACCTTCATCGGCACGAAGAACGAGCCGGTGACGTCCGTGACGATCATCTTGCCGCCCTTCGGCAGGTTCTCCATCAGCGGGCGCGCGAGCAGCCGGAAGATGTCCGGCGCCCAGTAGACGAGCCCGAGGAACACGACGATCACGGACAGCCCCGCGCGAATGATGCGGTCGCGGAGCTCGACGAGATGGGAGATGAAGGTTTCTTCCGGGCCTTCGTCCGGATTCTGCTGGGGGTCGCTCACACCGGCCCTCGGTTGGATTGACGAGCGAGCATGCGCTCGGCTCAGAAGAAGCGTGCCGGCCGGCGCAGGCTCGCCGGCTGGTGGCGCGCGACGCGCGCCGCGCCGGACTGCACGTGCGTGCGGCGCGTGGTGGTGCGCTTGTACCAGACGGGCGTCGCCGCCTGCTTGATCCGCCAGTTACGGCGCTTCGGCACCAGCGCGGCGGGGCTGCTGCGCCACGACGGCGCAGCCGGCGAGTCGGAGCCTGGCATGCCCGCCTGATCGACCGAGTCGGTCGGGCCGCCGACCGCCGAATGCCACGCGGCGTTCAGGTCCTGCTCGTGCTCGCGCAGGTTGTCGTGAATCGTGGTCTCGACGTTGCGCGCGGCGGTCTCGAAATCGCTTTTCATCGTCCGCAGCGCGTCGAGCTCGATCTCGCGCGAGACCTCGGCCTTCACCTCGTTGATGTAGCGCTGCGCGCGGCCGAACAGCGCGCCCGCCGTGCGTGCGACACGCGGCAGGCGCTCGGGGCCGAGCACCACGAGCGCGACGACGCCGATCAGCGCCATCTTCGAAAGACCGAGATCCAGCATGGAGAATGCCCGTCAGCGTGCCGGCGTCACGCCTTGTTCGAATCGGAACGCGTCGTTTCCTTCGCGTTGACGTCCACCGAGCCCGAACGCGGCAGTTGCTGCGCGTCGGCGGAAGGCGCGTCGGCGTCCTTCATGCCGTCCTTGAAACCCTTCACGGCGCTGCCCAGGTCGTTGCCGATGTTGCGCAGCTTCTTCGTGCCGAAAACCAGCGCGACGATCAGCAGCACGATCAGCCAGTGCCAAATGCTCAATCCACCCATGATGAAACTCTCCTCAACCACGCCGCTTGCGGCGCAAATCGCCGGCGCTGCGCCGGCGTCGACCATCGACGCGGGAAACGCCCCGCGCCGTCAACCCATCCGGTGCCAGGGGCGCGGACCCGCCAGGATATGCGCGTGCAGGTGGTACACCTCCTGCCCGCCGCCGGGGCCCGTATTGATCACCGTGCGAAAACCGGTTTCGCCGCCGTGATAGGCCACGCCGAGCTGCTCGGCCAGGCGCGCGACGAGCACCAGCATTCTACCAAGCAGCGGCGCGTCCTCTTCCCCGGCCGACGACAGCGTCGGCAGGTGCTTGCGCGGAATCACGAGCACGTGTGTCTCGGCCGCCGGGCGGATGTCGCGGAACGCGACGAACTCTTCATCCTCGTGCACCTTCGTGCTCGGAATCTCGCCTGCCGCGATCTTGCAGAACAGGCAATTCGGATCGTGACTCATGTTGCTCCTGGAGGCGCGCGCCGCAGTGTCAGAACCACGCCTGCGGATCGAGCGCCTTGTTGTCGTTCAAGTACAGCCAGCCCTTGATGATACGGTACAGCGTCCAGATCCAGACCGCTCCCAGCACCAGAAAACCGATGCCGACGAACAGCAGCGCGAAGCCGATCACGTAAGCGATCAGCGCGCGCCAGAACGTGCGGATCTGCCATTCGAAATGGTCCGCGTACGGCGTCCCGGCCGTGTCGTCGCGCTTCACGTAGTTGATGATGATCGCGATGAGACCCGTGATGCCGCCCGTCAGCCAGTGCACCGCATAGAGCCCGTACAGCACGTGGGTCAGCGTGCGCAGCCCGTTCAGGCGCTCGCTTTCCGCGCTGCCCGGAACCGGCGGCGGGAACTGGCTTGGCGTATCGGTCATGATGCTACCCCCGTTCGATGACAATTCTTACAGTTTGCCACGAAGTAGCGGCCGCGCGACGATGCGCGTCAGCCGCCGTTTTCCTCGCGCTCGCGACGCTTGCGCAGCGCCTTTTCCTCGATGCCGGACATCCCTTCGCGACGCTCGAGCTCGGCGATCACGTCGGCCGGGCTCAGGTCGTAATGGGACAGCATCACGAGGCAATGGAACCACAGGTCCGCCACCTCGCCGACGAGCGCCGTCGGCGCGCCGCCCTGGCGCACGTCCTTCGCGGCGAGCACGACTTCGGTCGCCTCTTCGCCGATCTTCTTCAGCACCGCGTCGTCACCCTTGTGGAACAGGCGCGACACGTACGATTGATCGGGATCGCCGCCCTTGCGGCTGTCGATCACGGCCGCGAGGCGCAGCAGCGTGTCTTCGGTCGTTTGCGTCATTTGTAGATGTGTTCGGGATCTTTCAGCACCGGCTCGACCGCGACCCAGTCGCCACCGTCGACGGTGCCTTCGAATTTCTGGAAAAAGCACGAATGCCGGCCGGTGTGGCAGGCGATGCCCGACACCTGCTCGACCTTCAGCAGCACGACGTCCTCGTCGCAATCGAGTCGCACCTCGTGCACATGCTGCACGTGGCCCGACTCCTCGCCCTTGAACCACAGGCGCTTGCGCGAGCGCGAATAATAGACGGCGCGCTGCGTCTCGATCGTTTTCGCCAACGCCTCGCGGTTCATCCACGCGAACATCAGCACGTCGTTCGTCGACGCTTCCTGCGCGATCACCGGCACGAGGCCGTTGTCGTCCCAGCGGACCTTGTCGAGCCACGCCGGCATTGCGTTATCCGTGCTCATCACAACCTCACCGGAATGCCCTGGTCGGCCATGAAGCGCTTCGCTTCGCCGACCGTGTGTTCGCCGTAGTGGAAGATGCTCGCCGCGAGCACCGCATCCGCGCGGCCGTCCTTGATGCCGTCCGCCAGATGCTGCAGCGAGCCGACGCCGCCCGACGCGATCACCGGCACCGGCACCGCGTCCGACACGGCGCGCGTGAGCGCGAGGTCGAAGCCCGATTTCGTGCCGTCGCGATCCATGCTCGTCAGCAGGATCTCGCCCGCGCCGAGCTCGGCCATCTTGCGCGCCCACTCGATCGCGTCGAGCCCGGTGGCTTTGCGGCCGCCGTGCGTGAACACTTCCCAGCGCGGAGTCTCGCCGTCGGCGGACACGCGCTTCGCGTCGATCGCGACGACGATGCACTGCGAGCCGTACTTGTCGGCCGCGTCGCGCACGAGCTGCGGGTTCGCGACCGCGGACGAGTTCATGCTGACCTTGTCCGCACCCGCGTTCAAGAGGCGCCGGACGTCCTCGACGGCGCGCACGCCGCCGCCGACCGTCAGCGGGATGAAGACCTGCGACGCGACCGCCTCGATGATCGGCAGGATCAGGTCGCGCTGGTCGGACGTCGCGGTGATGTCGAGGAACGTCAGTTCGTCGGCGCCCTGCTCGTCATAGCGGCGGGCGATCTCGACGGGGTCGCCCGCGTCGCGCAGTTCGACGAAGTTGACGCCCTTGACGACGCGCCCGGCGGTCACGTCCAGGCAGGGAATGATGCGTTTAGCTAGAGCCATGATGTTGCGCCAAGTGCCGCAAGTAGGGACGGCCGCGAGCGGCAGTCCGGTCAGGGCTGCCCGGCGGGCAGCCCCGGCAAGGGTGACGACGGCCGGGTCAGGCGTTGTCGAGCTCGCCGTTCAGTTCGTCCGCGCGCTTCTGCGCGGCCGCGAAGTCGAGATCGCCGGAGTAGATCGCACGGCCGCAGATCACGCCTTCGACGCCGTGCGCTTCCACCTCGCACAGCTTCTCGATGTCGTTGAGGTTCGACAGGCCGCCGCTCGCGATCACCGGAATACCGACCGCTTGCGCGAGCTTCACGGTCGCCTCGATGTTGATGCCCTGCAGCATGCCGTCGCGGCCGATGTCCGTGTAGACGATCGATTCGACGCCGTAGTCCTCGAACTTCTGCGCGAGATCGATCACCTCGTGCCCCGTCAGCTTGCTCCAGCCGTCGGTCGCGACCTTGCCGTCCTTCGCGTCGAGGCCGACGATGATGCTGCCCGCGAACGCGCTGCACGCGTCCTGCAGGAAGCCCGGGTCCTTCACGGCCGCGGTGCCGATGATCACGTACGACAGGCCCGCGTCGAGATACTTCTCGATCGTCTCGAGGCTGCGGATGCCGCCGCCGAGCTGCACGGGGATTTCATCGCCGACTTCTTCGAGGATCGCCTCGATCGCCTCGAGATTCTTCGGCTTGCCGGCGAACGCGCCGTTCAGGTCGACGAGATGGAGCCGCCGGGCGCCGAGGTCGACCCATTTGCGGGCCATCGCCGCGGGGTCCTCGGAGAAAATCGTAGCCTGGTCCATATCGCCCTGTTTGAGGCGCACACACTGACCGTCTTTGAGATCGATGGCCGGAATCAGCAACATAGCAATCGGTTGTCGTCTGGGAAAAGGAAAAGAGTCGCACGCGCACCGGCCCATCCGGTGTCGCGTCGTCTCGCTAGTTTAGTACAACTCGTTCGGCGCTTAGGGCCTGTTCCCGCCAATAACGGGCTTGCGAACGTGCCTTTCCGGTCGCAGTGCAAGGAGTGAGGAGCGCCGTTTGGCCGAGCCAAACAAGCGACGATCGACGCTGCAATGCGGCCGGAAAGGCACGTTCCCCTGATTTGAAAAAATCACTCGCGGGGCTGGCCACCAGAAGGGCCGATCGCCGCGTCATGCTCCTTGCGAATACGTCCAGTATTCGCTGCGTCCCATTCCTTGCGCTCGGCCCTTCTGGCGGCCAGCGCAAGCCCGTTATTGGCGGGAACAGGCCCCAGGGCGAGCCCCGTGCGGCGGGCGTTTCACGCTCCCCGACTGTGGTTCGCGCGCCACGTTTACGGTTTCCAGTGTACGAAGTTGCGATACAGACGCAACCCGACTTCCGCGCTTTTCTCCGGGTGGAATTGGGTCGCGAAGAGATTGTCCCGCGCGACCGCGGACGTAAACGGCGCACCGTAGACCGTTTCGCCGACCGTATGCGCCGGGTTGTCCGGCGTGACGTAATAGCTGTGCACGAAGTAGAAATAGGCGTCGTCCGGCACGCCGTCCCACAACGGGTGCGGCTGCGCCTGACGCACGCGGTTCCAGCCCATCTGCGGCACCTTGAAGCGCGAGCCGTCGTCCTGCAGCTGGCCGTCGAGCGCGAAGCGCACGACCTTGCCGGGCAGCAGGCCGAGGCCCTTCGTGTCGCCTTCGGCGCTCCAGTCGAACAGCATCTGCTCGCCGACACACACGCCGAGCAGCGGCTTCGTGCGCGACGCTTCGAGGACCGCTTCCTGCAGGCCCGATTCGCCGAGGCAGCGCATGCAGTCCGGCATCGCGCCCTGGCCGGGCAGCACGACGCGGTCGGCCGCGCGAATCGCGGCCGGCGTGTCGACGATCGCCACGTCGGCGGCCGGTTCGGCCTGCTTGAGCGCCTGCGCGACCGAGCGCAGGTTGCCCATCCCATAATCCACAATCGCAATCGAAGTTTTCATCTCAGTGCAGGCAGTAGCGCCCTCAGTCCGTTGACGATGAATTCCACCGCCAGCGCCGACAGCATCAGTCCCATCAGCCGCGTGGCGATGTTGATACCGGTGCGGCCGATCCAGTTCGCGATCGGCTCGGCGAGCCGCATCGCGACGAAACACAGGCAGGCGAGGATCGCGCCGATCGCGACGAGCCCGGCCCGCTCATACCAGTGACGCGAGTTCGCCGCATAGATGATCACCGTGCTGATCGAGCCGGGGCCCGTCAGCAGCGGGATCGCGAGCGGCACCACCGCGATGTTGTCCTTCTGCTCGGCTTCGTGGCGCTCCTCCGGCGTCGAGCGGGTATTGCCGGCCTGCGCGTTCAGCATGCTGATCGCCATCAGCAGCATGATGATCCCGCCGCCGACCTCCAGCGAGCCGACCGAAATGCCGAAGAAGTCGATGATCTGCTGGCCGAGCAGCGTCGTCACCGTGATCACGCAGAACACCGACACCGACGCGATCCGGATCGTGCGGCGCCGCTCGTCGTCCGTCTGCTGCGCGGTCAGGCTCAGGAAAAACGGCACCGCGCCGACCGGGTTGATCAGCGCGAGCAGCGAAATGAACGATTTGAGCAGATCCATCGCAAGCCGGCGCGATGCGCCGAAGCCGTGAGGTTGTCCTGAGCGAGCGTCCGGTCAGAAGGAGGAGTTCAGAGGCTGCCCTTCGTCGACGGGACCTGCCCCGCCGCGCGTTCGTCGAGCTCCGCCGCCATCCGCAGCGCGCGGCCGAAAGCCTTGAACACCGTCTCGAGCTGGTGGTGCGCGTTGATCCCGCGCAGGTTGTCGACGTGCAGCGTCACGCCCGCATGGTTCACGAAGCCGCGGAAGAATTCGATCGATAGGTCGACGTCGAAGGTGCCGATCCGCGCACGCGTGAACGGCACGTGGAATTCGAGGCCCGGACGGCCCGAGAAGTCGACCACGACGCGCGACAGCGCCTCGTCGAGCGGCACGTACGAATGGCCGTAGCGGCGGATGCCCTTCTTGTCGCCGATCGCCTTCGCGACCGCCTGGCCGAGCGTGATGCCGACGTCCTCGACCGTGTGATGGTCGTCGATATGCGTGTCGCCATGCGCCTCGACCTCGAGATCGACCAGACCGTGTCGTGCGATCTGGTCGAGCATATGGTCGAGGAACGGCACGCCGGTGGCCAGCTTCTGCTGGCCCGTGCCGTCGAGATTGAGCTTCACACGGATCTGCGTTTCGCTGGTATTGCGAACGACTTCCGCCACACGCATGGCAATTCCTTGACTGAGTCGATGTAAATGGGGATTGATCGTTTCGCGCCGCGGCGCCGTCAGGCTCGACCGGGCAGCGCGAGTTTCAATGCGGCCAGCAGGCGGGCGTTTTCATCGGGAGAACCGACGGTCAGCCGCACGCATTCGGCCAGCAACGGATGCATTTTACTCACGTTTTTGACCAGCACCCGCTCGGTCAGCAGCGCGTCGAACACCGCCGCCGCATCCGGCACGCGCACCAGCAGGAAATTGCCGGCGCTCGGGAACACCGTCGCGCCCGGCAGCGCGGCCACCGCCTGCGCGAGGCGCGCGCGCTCGGCGCGCAGCTCGGCCGCCTGCGCGTCGAGCACGTCGAGGTGGTCGAGCAGGAAATCGGCGGTCGCCTGCGTCAGCACGTTGATGTTGTACGGCGGACGCACCTTGTCGAACTCCGCGAGCCACGCCGGCAGCCCGGCGAGGTAGCCGAGGCGGATGCCCGCGAGGCCGAGCTTCGACACCGTGCGCATCACGACGACGTTGTCGAACTCCGCCGCGCGCGGCAGCCACGAGCGCTCGGCGAACGGCTGGTACGCCTCGTCGATCACGACCAGGCTGTGCCGTGCGGCCGCGATGATCCGCTCGATGCCGGCGGCGTCGTACAACGTGCCGGTCGGGTTGTTCGGGTACGCGAGATAGACGAGCGCCGGGCGGTGCTCGGCGATCGCCGCGAGCATCGCATCGACGTCGAGCGTCAGGTCGGCCGTGAGCGGCACGCCGACGAACTCGAGCTGCGCGAATTTCGCCGAAATCTCGTACATCACGAAGCCCGGCACCGGCGCGAGCACCTTCGCGCCCGGCTTCGCGCACGCGACCGACATCATGCTGATGATCTCGTCGGAGCCGTTGCCGAGCAGCACGTCGCACGCGGCCGGCACGCCCATCGTGCGGCGCAGCTTGTCGATGAGCGCGGCCGGGCGCGGCGCCGGATAGCGGTTCAGCGCAACCTGCGCGAGGCGCGCGCCGAGCGCCGCCGCAAGCGGTTCGGGCAGCGGGTACGGGTTCTCCATCGCGTCGAGCTTCACGAATCCGCTCGCGTCCGGCACCGGGTAGCTCGTCATCGCGAGCACGTCGCGGCGAATGATGTCTTGTGGCGTCGTCATGGTCTGCAAGCCGGCGTGCGTTGCGCCGGCGTCAATGGGTCGGCGCGGCGGCAGCCGCCGCGCCCGTCTGCGGCCCGGGGGTCAGCCCTGGCCGCCGCCTTTCATCCGGTATTCGGCGCTCTTCGCGTGCGCCTGCAGCCCCTCGCCGTACGCGAGCTCGGACGCGATCTCGCCGAGCGTATGCGCGCCTTCGGCGCTGACTTCGATCACGCTCGAGCGCTTGATGAAGTCGTACACGCCGAGCGGCGACGAGAAGCGCGCGGTGCGCGACGTCGGCAGCACGTGGTTCGGGCCCGCGCAGTAGTCGCCGAGGCTCTCGCTCGTGTAGCGGCCGAGGAAGATCGCGCCGGCGTGGCGGATCAGCTTGCCCCACTGCTGCGGCTCCAGCGCGGAAATCTCGAGGTGCTCGGGTGCGATGTCGTTCGCGATCCTGCACGCTTCGGCCATGTCGCGCACCTTGATCAGCGCGCCGCGGCCTTCGAGCGACGCGCGGATCACGGCCTCGCGCGGCATCGTCGGCAGCAGCTCGTCGATCGCCTTCTCGACGCGCTCGAGGAACGCAGCGTCCGGGCACAGCAGGATCGACTGCGCGAGCTCGTCGTGCTCGGCCTGCGAGAACAGGTCCATCGCGACCCAGTTCGGGTCCGTGGTGCCGTCGCACAGCACGAGGATTTCCGACGGCCCGGCGATCATGTCGATGCCGACCGTGCCGAACACGCGGCGCTTCGCCGACGCGACGTACGCGTTGCCGGGCCCGCAGATCTTGTCGACGGCCGGCACGGTCTCGGTGCCGTACGCGAGCGCGGCCACCGCCTGCGCGCCGCCGATCGTGAACACGCGGTCGACGCCGCCGAGCAGCGCCGCGGCGAGCACGAGGTCGTTCTTCACGCCGTCCGGGGTCGGCACGACCATCACGATCTCGCCGACGCCCGCGACGCGCGCCGGAATCGCGTTCATCAGCACCGACGACGGGTAGGCCGCCTTGCCGCCCGGCACGTACAGGCCGACGCGGTCGAGCGGCGTGACCTTCTGGCCGAGCACCGTGCCGTCGCTTTCCGTGTACTGCCAGCTATGGCTGCCGCACTCGATCTTCTGCTTCTCGTGATACCCGCGCACGCGCGCCGCGGCCGCTTCCAGCGCCGCGCGCGCCTTCGGCGCGAGGCCGTCGAGCGCTTCCTGCAGCGCGTCCTGCGGCAGCTCCAGCGCGGCGACGCTGTCCGCGCCCAGCCGGTCGAAGCGGTTCGTGTAGTCGAGCACCGCGGCGTCGCCGCGCGCCTTCACGTCGGCGAGGATCTGCGCGACCGAGCGCTCGATCGCGTCGTCTTCGCTCGCCTCGAACGCGAGCAGCGCGCGCAGTGCGGCATCGAAGCCTTCGCTCGTCGAGTCGAGCTTGCGGATGGTGATGGACATGGAAGTTCCGTTACGGTGTGCGCTCACACGCCATTCTGCGACGCGCGTTCGAACGCGTCGAGGATCGGCTTGAGCGCCGCGCGCTTGAGCTTCAGCGCAGCCTGGTTCACGACGAGGCGCGACGAGATCTGCATGATCTCCTCGACCTCGACCAGATTGTTCGCCCGGAGCGTGCCGCCCGAGCTGACGAGGTCGACGATCGCGTCGGCGAGGCCGACGAGCGGCGCGAGCTCCATCGACCCGTACAGCTTGATCAGGTCGACGTGCACGCCCTTCGCGGCGAAGTGCTCGCGCGCCGCTTCGACGTACTTCGTCGCGACGCGCAGGCGCGCGCCCTGGCGCACCGCCTTCGCGTAGTCGAAGCCGGCGGGAACCGCGACCGACAGCCGGCAGCGCGCGATGTTCAGGTCGATCGGCTGGTACAGGCCCGAGCCGCCGTGCTCGATCAGCACGTCCTTGCCGGCCACGCCGAAGTCGGCCGCGCCGTATTCGACGTAGGTCGGCACGTCGCTCGCGCGCACGATGATCACGCGCAGGTCCGGGTTGGTCGTCGGCAGGATCAGCTTGCGCGACGTTTCCGGATCCTCGGTCACCTGCACCCCGGCGGCGGCGAGCAGCGGCAGGGTTTCCTCGAAAATCCGGCCCTTCGACAGGGCCAGGGTCAGCGGCGCGCTCATGCTTGGCTCCCGGAAACGCGGCGCACGTTCGCGCCGACGGCGGTCAGTTTGGCTTCCATCCGGTCGTATCCCCGGTCGAGGTGATAGATGCGGTCGACGAGCGTCTCGCCGTCGGCGCGCAGGCCGGCGATCACGAGGCTCGCGGACGCGCGCAGGTCGGTTGCCATCACCTTCGCGCCGGACAGCTTGTCGACGCCCGTCACGAGCGCGGTGTTGCCGTCGATGGTGATGTTCGCGCCGAGCCGGTTCAGCTCCTGCACGTGCATGAAGCGGTTCTCGAAGATCGTCTCGACGACCTGTGCGGTGCCCGCCGCAACCGCGTTCAGCGCCATGAACTGCGCCTGCATGTCGGTCGGGAACGCCGGGTATTCGGACGTGCGGATCGTCACCGCGGACGGCCGGCGGTCCATCTTCACGCGCAGCCAGGTGTCGCCTTCCTCGACCGTCACGCCGGCCTCGCGCAGCTTGTCGATCACCGCGTCGAGGATGTGCGGGCGCACGCCCGTCAGCGTGACGTCGCCGCCCGCCGCCGCGACCGCGCACAGGAACGTGCCGGCCTCGATGCGGTCCGGAATCACCGCGTGGCGCGCGCCGTGCAGCCGCTCGACGCCCTGGATCACGAGCCGGTCGGTGCCGATCCCGTCGATCTTCGCGCCCATCTCGACCAGCAGGTGCGCGAGATCGCTCACTTCCGGCTCGCGCGCGGCGTTCTCGATCACCGTCTCGCCGTCGGCGAGCGTCGCCGCCATCAGCAGGTTCTCGGTGCCGGTCACCGTGATCATGTCGGTGACGATGCGCGCGCCCTTCAGGCGCTTCGCGCGCGCCTCGATGAAGCCGTGCTCGATGCTGATCTCGGCGCCCATCGCCTGCAGGCCCTTGATGTGCTGGTCGACCGGCCGCGCGCCGATCGCGCAGCCGCCCGGCAGCGACACCTTCGCCTCGCCGAAGCGCGCAAGCAGCGGCCCGAGCACGAGGATCGACGCGCGCATCGTCTTCACGAGCTCGTACGGCGCGACGAGGTTGTCGACGCCCGACGCATCGAGCCGCACCTGGCAGCCGTCCGTCTCGCTCTTCACGCCCATCTGGTTCAGGACCTTCAGCGTGGTGCGGACGTCCTTCAGATTCGGCACGTTGTCGAGGTGGACCGGATCGGCCGTCAGCAGGCCCGCGCACAGAATCGGCAGCGCCGCGTTCTTCGCGCCCGATACGACGATCTCGCCGGACAGCCGGCGGCCGCCTTCGATCACGAGCTTGTCCATCCCATGTCCCTGCGTATCCCGATTGCCGGCCGGGTGTGCCGCGGCGACGCTCTCGACGGCGTCGCGCTCGTTGACGGTGACTTGCACTCAGTGGTTCCGGTTATGCGTTCTGCCATTCGGCGGGCGTCAGCGTCTTCATGCTGAGCGCGTGGATTTCCTGCTTCATACGATCGCCGAGCGCCGCGTAGACGAGCTGATGCCGCTGGATCGGCCGCTTGCCCTCGAACGCCGGCGACACGATCGTCGCGAAGAAGTGCTGGCCGTCGCCTTCGACTTCCAGATGCGTGCAGGCGAGCCCGCCCGCGATGTATTGCTTGACCTGTTCGGGAGTCGGCAACATGGTGATGCTCCTGTCGGTGCGCGCCGGAACGCGCGCGGCGCCGCGCTCCCCTGCGGGAGCGGCGAGCGCCGCGCGCGGCGGCCGATTCATATCAATGACGCAGTTTGTAGCCGGTCGCGAGCAGCCGCATCGCGAACAGCGCGAGCAGCACGAAGAAACCGGCGACGATCGCGAGGCTCGCGAGCGGGTCGATGTCGGACGCGCCGAAGAACCCGTAGCGAAAGCCGTCGATCATGTAGAAAAACGGGTTGAGACGCGAGATCTCGCGCCACACGGGCGGCAGAGAATGCGTCGAGTAGAACACGCCGGACAGGAACGTCAGCGGCATGATCAGGAAGTTCTGGAACGCGGCGAGCTGGTCGAACTTCTCCGCCCAGATCCCGGCGATGAGGCCGAGCGTGCCGAGGATCGCCGCGCCGAACAGCGCGAACGCGAGGATGAACGCGGGCGCCGCGAACTGCATCGGGATGAACCAGACCGTCACGACGAACACGCCCGTGCCGACCGCAAGCCCGCGCACGACGGACGCGAGCACGTATGCGCCGTAGATGTCCTTGTACGACAGCGGCGGCAGCAGCATGAACACGAGGTTGCCGGTGATCTTCGACTGGATCAGCGACGACGAGCTGTTCGCGAACGCATTCTGCAGCACGCTCATCATCACGAGGCCCGGCACGAGGAAGCTCACGTACTCGACGCCCGGATACACCTCGACGCGGCCCGTCAGCGCATGGCCGAAGATCGTCAGGTACAGCAGCGCTGTGACGACGGGCGCAAGCACCGTCTGGAACGACACCTTCCAGAACCGCAGGATTTCCTTGTAGAACAGCGTTTGAAAACCGCTCATGCCAGCCCCTCGATCGCCTCGGCCCCGTTCATCACCTGGACGAACACATCCTCGAGGTCGGCCTTCCTGACCTCGATCTCGTCGAACGTGCAGCCGGCGGCGCGGCATTGCGCGAGGATGCGTTCGACCTCGTCGTAGCTCGCGAGCCGCAGCAGGTGCTCGCCGGGTGCGCGGGCGGCCGGGTCGGTTTCCAGCGCGCGCAGCTCGCCGGGCAGCGCGCCGTGCGCGAGGCGCAGGTACAGCTGCAGGCCGGCGAAGCGCTGCAGCAGCGCGTCGGTGCGGTCGAGCGCGACCACTTCGCCCCGGCGCAGCATCGCGATGCGATCGCACAGCGACTCGGCTTCCTCAAGGTAGTGGGTGGTCAGCACGATCGTGTGGCCTTCGCGGTTCAGCCGCGAGATGAACTTCCACAGCGTCTGGCGCAGCTCGACGTCGACGCCGGCGGTCGGCTCGTCGAGCACGATCACGGGCGGCCGGTGCACAAGCGCCTGCGCGACCAGCACACGGCGTTTCATCCCGCCCGACAGCGCGCGCATGTTCGCGTCGGCCTTCTCGGTCAGGTCGAGATTGGCCATCACCTCGTCGATCCAGTCGTCGTTGTGGCGCAGCCCGAAGTAGCCGGACTGGATCCGCAGCGTCTCGCGCACCGTGAAGAAGGGATCGAACACCAGCTCCTGCGGCACGACGCCGAGCGCGCGGCGCGCGGCCCGGAAGTCCTTGACGACGTCATGGCCGCGCACCGAGATGCTGCCTTCGTCGGCCCGGGCGAGCCCGGCGAGGATGCTGATGAGCGTGGTCTTGCCTGCGCCGTTCGGGCCGAGCAGACCGAAAAACTCGCCTTCCTCGACCGACAGGCTGACGCCCTTGAGCGCCTGAAGCGACTTGTAGCGCTTCTTGACGTGACGGATTTCTATGGCTGACATGGACTGTGCGCGGCGCAACGGCCACGACGCCTATTCTGTGCTTGCTGCGAAAGAAAACGGGGCCCGACGCCGGATCGGCAGCCCCGCAAAACGCTTGATTATAGGGCAAACCGGCGGGACGGGACGGCCATTGGGGACGGCCATCAGGCAGCCGGCGCCCCGCGGGGGCCGGCGTTCAGTCGGACAGGGTCAATGTCGCCCGTTGATGAGCGCGTCGACGCCGTATGCCTGCGCGAGGCTGGCGAGCTTCGGAGGGAAATTGAGGATGTCGAGGCGGGCGCCGCGCGCCTGCGCGGCGCGCTGCCATGCGAGCAGCACGGCGAGCGCGGACGAGTCGAATTCCGCGAGCGCCGCGCAATCGACGGTGGTGGCGCCCGCGCCGATCTGCGCGAGCCCCGCCGCGAGCGCGGCCTTCGCGCTCGCGTGGGTCAGCGTGGAACCGGCTGCGAAGCCGCTCACGACGCCTGCTTGCCGGCGGCAAGCTCCTGGTTGCGCTGCGACAGGAACTGGATCAGGCCGTCCACACCGCTTTGCTGGATCTTCTCGTTGAACTGCTGCTGGTACGTCTGGATCAGCCACGCGCCGAGCACGTTCAGGTCATACACCCGCCAGCCCTGCTGCGTCTTGTACAGGCGGTAGTCGATCTGGACCGGCTGGCCGTTGTTCATCGCGACCGTCTTGACCACGACGT
Source organism: Burkholderia ubonensis subsp. mesacidophila (assembly GCF_002097715.1). Lineage (NCBI taxonomy): Bacteria > Pseudomonadati > Pseudomonadota > Betaproteobacteria > Burkholderiales > Burkholderiaceae > Burkholderia > Burkholderia ubonensis. The sequence continues at coordinate 411,249 of NZ_CP020737.1, read as the reverse complement.
CGGTGTCTTCCGGGCTCGCGCGGAACGGCGGGTACTGGATCTGCTGGTCCGGCTTCAGCTGCGCGATCGCGCCCGAGTACGTGCGGATCAGCAGCAGCTTGAACTGCTCCTGCACCTGCTGCTGCTGCGCCTGCGACGCCTCGCGCCAGTGGCGGCCCATCGCGAGCTGCGTGGTGCGGCGGAAATCGGTGTACGGCAGGATGTCCTTGTTGACGATCGTGATGATGCGGTTCGTGTCGCCCTGCTTGATCGTCTGCTGCTTCACTTCGTCGAGCACCTGCTGCGTCGCCGTCTTGATCAGCGCCTGCGGATTCGACTGGTCGACTTCCGCGTGGGCTGCGGCGCCAAACGAGAACAGCACAGCGAAAACCGGAATCAGGAACAGTTTCTTCATAATATTGACCTGCATGAATGAGTCGATGCGGAGGTTGGAGCCGGTAGCTTACGCGCAAGTTCGCGTGCGCCACCGGCATAATCGTTTCCGGCTGTAACGAGTGTAAGTCCGATCAATGCAGCCGGATGCTCGGGATGCGCAGCCCGCCGGGCGCCGGCGGCGTCACCTGCATCGCCGGCACGTTCGTTGCGCTGGCCGGATTCGGCGAACCGGCCGCTTCCGACCCCGGCGCCGGTGCGACCGCACCGGATGCCCCCGTCGGCGCGGACGCAGCGGCCGGCGCCGCCGCACCGTCGTCCGGCAGGTCGTACTTCGGCAGCGCTTCGCTGTCCGACGATGCACCCGCTTCGCCGCGCGCGTTGCTGATCAGCATCTGGCGCCGCTGCAGGTACGCGTTGCGCACGAACGAATACTTGTCGATCGCCGCCGCTGACAGCACGTCGCCCGCGCCGAGCAGGTTCGCGCGCGTGTTCACGAGGTTCACGCCGAAGAGGCCGTAGCTCAGGCCGTCCGGCTTCACGTAGGTGAGCGGATTGCCGAGATAGTCGACGCCGAGGCCCGCCGCGTCGCGCACCGTGCTCGGGCCGAGCAGCGGCAGCACCAGGTACGGGCCCGCCGGCATGCCGTAGCGGCCCATCGTCACGCCGAAATCGGCCGTGTGCTTCGGCAGCTTCGCGATCGTCGCGACGTCGAACAGGCCGCCGACACCGAACACCGTGTTGATCACGACGCGCATGATGTCGCCGACACCGTCGGCGATCCGCAACTGCACGAGGTTGTTCGCGGCGATGTAGACGTCACCGATGTTCGAGAAGAAGTTCGTCACGCTGTCGCGCACCGGCTGCGGCACCACGTACTGATAGCCCTGCGCGACCGGCTTCAGCGCATAGGTGTCGACGGTGTCGTTGAACTTGTACATCGTCCGGTTGAAACCCTCGAGCGGGTCGCCCTTGGTCGGCGTCTGCACGGTGGCGCAGCCGCTCAGCGCGGCTACCGCAGCCACCGCAAGCGCGGCGTGCCTGATCCGAATCGTCTGCATGTTCGTTTCCCCTCTTCTTGATCTCTCGTGTGGTTATTGGGCGCCGGATGCGGCGGGCGCCGTCGCGGCAGGCGCGCCGGAGGCCGGTTTCGCACCGCCGGCGTCCGCCGCCTTGCTGTACAGGAACTGGCCGATCAGGTTCTCGAGCACGATCGCCGACTGCGTCATCGAGATCGTGTCGCCCGCCTTCAGCATCTCGGAATCGCCGCCCGGCTCGAGGCCGACGTACTGCTCGCCGAGCAGGCCCGACGTCAGGATCTTCGCGGACGAGTCCTTCGGGAACTGGTATTGCTTGTCGAGATCGATCGTCACGAGCGCCTGGTACGTGTTCGTGTCGAAGCCGATCGCCTTCACGCGGCCGACCACGACGCCCGCGCTCTTCACGGCGGCGCGCGGCTTCAGCCCGCCGATGTTGTCGAATTTCATCTTCACCGAGTAGGTCGGCTGAAACGACAGCGAGCTCATGTTGCCGACCTTCAGCGCAAGGAACAGCACCGCAAGGAAGCCCACCACCACGAACAGGCCGACCCAGAAGTCGAGAGCAGTCTTTTTCATCGTCATCCCAAAATATGGCTTGGCTGAGGCTTAGCTGAACATCAGCGCGGTCAGCAGGAAATCGAGGCCGAGTACGGCGAGCGACGCGAACACGACCGTCTTGGTGGTCGCGCGGGACACGCCCTCGGGCGTCGGCTTCGCCTCGTACCCTTGAAACAGTGCAATGAAGGTCACGGCGAACCCGAACACGATGCTCTTCAGCACGCCGTTGCCGACGTCGGCCCAGACCTGCACGCCGCCCTGCATCTGCGACCAGAACGCGCCCGAATCGACGCCGATCAGGATCACGCCGACGACGTAGCCGCCGAGCACGCCGACCGCATTGAAGATCGCCGCGAGGAGCGGCATCGCGATGATCCCGCCCCACATGCGCGGCGCGATCACCGTCTTGATCGGATCGACCGCCATCATCTCGAGCGCGGTGAGCTGCTCGCCGGCCTTCATCAGGCCGATCTCGGCGGTCAGCGACGTGCCCGCGCGGCCCGCGAACAGCAGCGCCGTGACGACCGGGCCGAGCTCGCGCACGAGCGACAGCGCGACGAGCAGGCCGAGCGCCTGCTCGGACCCGTAGCGATTCAGCGTGTAGTAGCCCTGCAGGCCGAGCACGAAGCCGACGAACAGGCCCGACACCGCGATGATCACGAACGAGTAGTTGCCGAGGAAGTGAATCTGCTTCGTGACGAGCCGCGGCCGGCGCAGCAGCGGGAAGAATTCCAGCACGAGCCGCACGAACATGCGGGCGCCATAGCCGGCGCGCACGAGGCTGCCGTTGACGAAACTTCCGATCGCGCTGATCATGCGCGCCCTCCGCCGAGCCCGAAGTCCGCGCCGAGCGGCGGGCTCGTGTAATGAAATTTGAACGGGCCGTCCGGCGCGCCGTCGATGAACTGGCGCACGCTCGGATCGGTCGACGCGCGCAGCTCGTCGGGGGTGCCCTGCGCGAGCACGCCGCCGTTGGCCAGGAAGTACACGTAGTCGGCGATCGCGAACGACTCCGGCACATCGTGCGTGACGAGGATCGAGGTCGCGCCGAGCGCGTGGTTCAGTGTGCGGATCAGGTTCGCGGTGATGCCGAGCGAGATCGGGTCGAGGCCCGCGAACGGCTCGTCGTACATGATCAGCTGCGGATCGAGCGCGATCGCCCGCGCGAGCGCGATGCGCCGCGCCATGCCGCCCGACACCTCGGACGGCATCAGGTCGCGCGCGCCGCGCAGCCCCACCGCGTTGAGCTTCATCAGCACCAGATCGCGGATCAGCTCCTCGGGCAGGTCGGTATGTTCGCGCAGCGCGAACGCGACGTTCTCGAACACCGACATGTCGGTGAACAGCGCACCGAACTGGAACAGCATGCCCATCTTGCGGCGCAGCGCGTACAGGCCGTCGCGCGTCTGCGCGCCGACGTCGGCGCCGTCGAACAGCACCTGGCCGCGGCGCGCACGCACGAGCCCGCCGATCAGGCGCAGCACGGTGGTCTTGCCGCAGCCCGAGCCGCCCATGACCGCAACCACCTGCCCGCGCGCGAAGCGCAGATTCAGGTTCGACAGGACAAGGCGGTCGCCGTAGCCGAAGTCGACGTCGCGGAGTTCCAGCAGGGTCTCGGAGGTGGTGGGGGCGCTCACGGAGCTGACATTCCTTATACGCAGAACGCCGAATTATAGGGCCTGCATCGGAATGATGTCGTGACGTCGCCCTCGGCCTTCCGGTCAATGAATGTCAAATTATCCGGGAAACATTTGCTGCAACGCAATAATCCTTGCTCGATAGTCCGCGGCCCCCGTCACCGCGCTGACCACCGCGACACTGCCGACGCCCGTCGCCAGCACGGCCGGTAGCGTGTCCGGCCCGATCCCGCCGATCGCGACGAGCGGCGCCCGCGCGCCCGCGAAGCGCGCGTAGCGGGCGATCCGGGCGAGCCCCTGCGGCGGCGCGGCAACCGCCTTGGTCGTGGTCGCGAACACCGGCCCGAGCGCGAGATAGCTCGGGCGCACATGCAGCGCGCGCAGCATTTCGTAATACCCGTGACTCGATAGTCCGAGCCGCAGGCCCACGCGCGCGATCGCCGCGAGGTCGGCCGTCTCGAGATCCTCCTGGCCCAGATGCACGCCGTATGCCCCGGCGTCCGCGGCAATCTGCCAGTAGTCGTTGATGAACACGCGCGCGTCCGGATAGCGGCGCCCCGCCGCGACCGCGCGCTCGATTTCCGCGCGCAGCAGGTCCGGCGCGGCACCCTTCACGCGCAGCTGCACGGTCAGCACGCCGCAGCCCAGCACCCGCTCGACCCATTCCGCGCTCGGCACGACCGGATACAGGCCGAGCCGCGCGGGACACGGCGCAAAGGCCGGCTCGGGCGCGGGCGGCAGCCCGGCGACGCGCGGAAACCGCGCGGGGTCCACCGGCCATGCGTCTGCAGCGGCCTCGTCGCCGTCGCGCCACGCGAGCGCGAGCACCAGCGCGTCGGGCGGCGCGAAGCCGCAATCGAGGAACGCGGCGAACGCGGGCATCCAGTCGTCCGCGAGCGGGTGCGCGGCGTCGAGCGCGACGCGCTCGCCCGCGCGGTGCAGCACCGCGCGGCGCTCGCCGTACTCGACGACCGTCACGCCGGACGATCCCGGCCGCGACGCAGCCGACGCCAGCGCGCGCGCCGCATGGTCGCCTTCCGACACGATCAGCAGATCGCCGTCGCCCGGCAGGTCGGGCGGCGCGACGCACAGCCGCCACGACGCCGCACCGCGCGGCCACTCGCCGAGCCGCGCGCGAATCCGCTCGGCGGCCTCCGTCAGCTCGTCCGCGGGCGGCCAGAATGCGGCGGCCAGCCCCGCGCTCACGCGCCGCCTCCGTCCTGGTGCCAGAACGGCATGCCAACGACCGGCGTGCTCGCGTGCGCGGTTTCGCGCGCATCCATCGGCCCCGCGAGATACGCGGCGCGGCCGGCGGCGACGCCCTGCGCGAACGCGCGCGCCATGATTTCCGGATGGGTCGCCTGCGACACCGCGGTGTTGAGCAGCACGCCGTCGAAGCCCCACTCCATCACCTGGCACGCGTGCGACGGCACGCCGAGCCCCGCGTCGACGATCAGCGGCACGTCCGGCAGCCGCTCGCGCAGCACGCGCAGCCCGTACGGGTTCACGACGCCCTTGCCGGTGCCGATCGGCGCGCCCCACGGCATCAGCGCCTCGCAGCCCACGTCGAGCAGGCGCCGGCCGATCACCAGGTCCTCGGTGCAGTACGGCAGCACCTTGAAGCCGTCCTTGACCAGCTGCGCGGCGGCCTCGATCAGGCCGACCGGGTCGGGCTGCAGCGTGTAGTCGTCGCCGATCAGTTCGAGCTTGATCCAGTCGGTCTCGAACACTTCGCGCGCCATGTGCGCGGTCGTCACCGCCTCGGCGACGGTCTGGCAGCCGGCCGTGTTCGGCAACAGCGGCACCGCGTGGCGCTTGAGCAGGTCGAAGAAGCCGGCTTCGGCGGTGCCGCCGCTCATCTGGCGGCGCAGCGCGACCGTCACGAGGCCGGGCTGCGCGGCCGCGATCGAATCGGACAGCGACTGCAGCGACGGATAGCGCGACGTGCCGAGCAGCACGCGGCTTGCGAAGGTTACGCCGTACAGCGTCAGCGCATCGGCGGAAGGGAGGGACGTCATCTCGTGTTCCTGGAAAGGTCGGGGACGCACCGGCGGCGTTCAGCCGCCCGCGACGGGGTGCACGACGTCGAGCTTGTCGCCCGCCGCGAGTGCGCGCGCCGCATGCTGCGTGCGCGCGACGAACGTGCCGTTCAGCGCGACCGCGAACGGCGGCCGCGCGCCGTACGCGGCGAGCGCGTCGGCGACCGTCGCGCCGTCGGGCAGCGTGAGGGTCTGCTGATTGATCTGGATATTCATGTGGCTTGCTTCGTCGAATACGGGAGTGACGCGCGTCAGGCCGGCTGGCGCGCGGCGTCGCGGTGATGAAGGAGATCCGGCCAGCGCGCCGCGCCGCGCCACGCGGCGAACGCATCCGCGCCGCTCACCGCGCCGGACAGCGCCGCCTCGGCGAACGCGACCGCCGCGTGCGCGACCTCCGGCGCGATCATGAAGCCGTGCCGGTACAGGCCGTTGACGGCGAGCGTCGCCGCGCCGTCCCAGATCAGCGCCGGGCGATGGTCGGGCAGCGTCGGCCGGCACTGCGAATTCAGTTCGAGAATGCGCGCCTCGCCGAACGCCGGGTGCACGGAGAACGCGGCGCTCAGCAGCTCCAGCGCGGAGCGCACGCTGACGGGCGACATGTCCTCGCCCTCCACTTCGGTCGCGCCGATCACGTAAAGGTCGTCCTGTTTCGGCGCGATGTACAGCGGATAGCGCGGATGCAGCAGCCGCACCGGCCGCGTCAGGCCGATGCCGGGCGCATGCACGCGCGCGACCTCGCCGCGAATGCCGCGCAGCCCGGGCAGCACCGGCTTCGCGCCGAGCCCGCGGCAGTCGATCGTGAAATGGGCGTCCGGCAGGTTGTGCGCATCGATCGCGACGTGCCAGTGCGTGGCGACGCCGCGCTGCGCGAGGCCCGCGGCAATGGCGCGCAGCGCCTGGCGGTTGTCGAGCTGGCCTTCGCGCGGCAGCAGCAGGCCGCGCGCGAAGCGGCCCGCGAGCGCCGGCTCGGCCGCATCGACCTGCGCGCCGGCGAGCGTGACGAGACCGCCGTCGAGCAGCGCGGCCGGCGCGTTCGCGCGCACGCGCCGCTCGAACAGCGGCGCCTCGGCGCGATCCGCGTGATGCCAGACGACGAGCGTGCCGTGGTGCTGGAAGAACACCGGCTCGGGAAGCTCGGCGAGCCACTGCGGCCAGCGCGCGAGCGACGCCGCGCCCAGCTCGGTGATCAGCAGTTCCGCGCTGGCCGCCTCGGCGAGCGGCGCGAGCATCGCGGCCGCGATCCACGCGGCCGACTGCTCGCCGTCAGGGCCGCCGCGCTCGTAGAGCGCGACGCGATGCCCGTCGCCCGCGAGCTGCCACGCGATCAGGCGGCCGACGAGGCCGCCGCCCAGCACGGCGAAATCCGGTCGGGAGGTCAGCGTGCTCATCGGACGCTCTCCCCGCGAAAAGCGCGTCCATATGGCGCGGACACGCGTGCGCAATCCCGCGCAAACGCGCGCGGGGCGGGACAAAAAACTGAAGATTGATCGGCCATCGAATCCTTCCGTAACACGCGTCGCGCGTACCCAAAAGGACGAAACCGGCAGCAAAGGCCGGCCGGGCGGAACAGGGCGCTGGCAATGGGGACGCAGCCAGCGCAGCCCGGCGGGATCGGAAACTTCCCGCGCCGGTATTACCCGGATCGGGTGCGAAGGGTCTCTCTCAGCCTCGCTGCGGCGCCGGAATCTCTGCCGGCCGTGCACGAAGCACCCCTGTTTCGTCGACGGCCATTAGACCATAAAAGCGGAAAGCGCCGCAAACTGTCCCCGGTCGGCAATTTCACCGATGCCGCGCGCCGCTCTGGCACAATGCCCGCAGGCCGGTGCGCTTGGGCGCGCCGGTTGCCGCCTCACCGCTGGCCGTTAAGGACCGTTTAAGACGGGCGGACCACAATCCGCGACGCCCGCCATCATGCGGCGCCTTGTCCCGGCCCGCCGTTTCACGGCGCGCACCCGGCACCGCCCGGCATGCGCGCCGGCTACACATCAGGAAGCACATGACCCAATCGACCCATACCGCCCCCGACGCGCCGCAGGACGAGCGCCCGGTTTCCGCGTGGAGCCTCATCAAGCCCTACTGGGTCTCGTCCGAATGGAAGATCGCGTGGGGGCTGCTCGTCACGATCATCGTGATGAACCTGACGAGCGTATGGCTGAGCGTGCGCTTCAACACCTGGTATGGACAGTTCACGAACGCCCTGCAGGCGAAGGACGCTGGCCACTTCCCTCACCTGATGCTCGTGTTTTGCGCCATCGCTTTCGGCGCGATCATCCTCTTCGTCTTCAGTCGCTATCTGCGCCAGATGCTGGGATTCCGCTGGCGGCAGTGGCTCACGAACCAGTTCCTCGACGAATGGCTGAACGACCGCGCGTTCTACCGGATCGAACGCGATCGTCTGACCGACAACCCGGACCAGCGAATTACCGACGACCTTCAGGCGTTCGCCACGACAACGCTGGTGCTGTCACTCGAGTTGCTGTCGACCGCCGTCTCGCTCGTCTCGTTCATCGTGATCCTCTGGACGCTCGCGGGCCCGCTGACGATACCCGTCGCCGGAACGTCCATCGTGATTCCCGGCTACATGGTATGGGTTGCGGCCCTCTACGCGCTGCTCGGCTCGTACCTGATGCATCGGGCAGGCCACCCGCTCGTGTCGATCAACTACCAGCAACAAAAAGTCGAGGCGGATTTCCGCTTCGGCATGATCCGCGTGCGCGAGAACGCCGAGCAGATCGCGTTCTACGACGGAGCGGCATTCGAGAATTCGAATGGGCGGAACCTCTTCGAACGCGTTCGCGAAAACTGGTGGCGATTGATGAAGTACACCATGCGGCTGAACTTCGTCCTGAACTTCTACAGCCAAATCGCGAACATCTTCCCGCTGATCGCCGCGGCACCGGCCTATTTTGCGGGCGCGTTCTCGTTCGGCACGCTCATGCAGATCTCGCAGGCTTTCGGTAACGTCAGCGACTCGTTCTCGTGGTTCATCAACAGTTACAGCACCCTCGTCGAATGGCGCGCGACCGTCAACCGTCTACGCGAATTCAAGCGCGTGATGCGCGCGTCGCACCTGAAGGAAAGCGTGTCTCCCGCGACCGAGCACGGCGGCATCAACCTGCATTACGTCGATAGCGAGTATCTGTCGACCTCGTCGCTCAAGCTCGCGCTGCCGAACGGCCGGGCGCTCGCCGACATCGGCAGCGTCACGATCGAGCCCGGCTCGCGCTGGCTCGTGATCGGCAAGTCGGGCTCCGGCAAGAGCACGTTCATGCGCGCGCTCGCGGGGCTCTGGCCGTTCGGCGACGGCGCGATCGATGCGCCGGTCAGCGCGCGGATGATGTTCGTGCCGCAGACGAGCTACCTGCCGATCGGCACGCTGAAGGCCGCGCTTACCTACCCGGCCACCGCCGACGCGTACAGCGACGACGCCTGCCGCGACGCGCTGCGCGCGTGCCGGCTCGACGAGTTCGTCAACCGGCTCGGCGAGACCGGGCACTGGACGCGCGTGCTGTCGCCGGGCGAGCAGCAGCGTCTCGCCGGTGCGCGCGTGCTGCTGCACAAGCCGGACTTCCTGTTCCTCGACGAAGCGACCAGCGCGCTCGACGCGGACAACGAAGCGCGCCTCTATCACCTGTTCAACGAGCGGCTGCCGCAGGCCGCGATCGTCAGCATCGCGCACCGCGAATCGCTCGCGGCGTACCACGGCGGCACGATCAACGTCGAACGCGTGAGCGACAGCGACAAGGTCGCCGCGTAACACGCCCGTACGGGCGGCCGGTGCGCATCGGGCGTCCCGGCCGCCGCCTGTCATGGCCCGCCTACACCGCCAGCGGCCCCTCTTTTCTTCCCTCCCCATTCGCCAGCGCAAGCGGCGCCGACACCAGCGGGTGATGCGACGCCCCCGTGTGCGACAGCACGCTTTCGAACAACGTCAACGCTTCGAAATGCAATTCGACCGCCTGGCGCAGCTCGCCGCCGTGCGCCGGCTGCCCGACCGCGTAGTGCGGCAGCCGCGCGAGCGTCACGTGCGGCCGAAACGGCCGGCGATCGGTCGGCATGCCGATGTCCCGCAACGCGGCCACCAGCGCGTCGTTCAGCGCGACCAGCGCCGGCTCGACGCTGAGCTCCGCGACGATCAGGCGCGCCTTCGGCAGGCTCGGCCACCATGCAAGCCGCTCGACCGGCTGCAGCGGCAATGCGTGCGCCGTTGCCAGCGCCGGCAGCCGCGCGGCGAGCGCGTCGCACCGGTCGCGCTCGATCGCGCCGAGAAACGCGAGCGTCACGTGCAGTTGCTCCGGCTGCGTGCGCCGTGCACCGCGCGCGACCGGCAACGCGTGCAAGGCGTCGCGCGACGCCGCGTCGGGCATCAGCGCGACGAATGCACGGAGCCGGTCGCCGTTCATCGTCAGTTCGCCGCGACGCCCGTCGCGACGCCGGTTGCAGGAGCTGCCGCCGGACGCTGCGGCAGCGGGCCGTGCTCGCCCCAGACGTCCTTCGGCAGCACGTGCGCCAGCTCCGGAATCGTGTTGCGCGTAAACACCGGATCGGCGACGCCTGCGACGCGCTGGCGACGGTAATCGCGCCATGCGGCGTGCGCGTACTTGCCGAGCGCGAGGATCGCGATCAGGTTGATGATCGCCATCAGGCCCATGCTGGTATCGGCCATCGCCCACACGAGCGGCAGTTGGCCAACGCTGCCGAACATCACCATCCCGAGCACCGCGATGCGGAACACCGGCAGCACGCCGCGCCGCTTCGTGATGAAATCGACGTTGCCCTCCGCATACGCGTAGTTGCCGATCACCGACGAGAACGCGAGGAAGAAGATCGCGACCGCCATGTAGATGCCTCCCCAGTCGCCGACATGGCTCGAGATCGCGCGCTGCGTGAGCGCCGCGCCTTCCATGCCGGCGCCGAGTTCGTATTGGCCGGACAGCAGGATCACGAACGCGGTCGCGCTGCAGATCACGATCGTGTCGACAAACACGCCGAGCATCTGGATCAGCCCCTGCGTGACCGGATGCCGGGTGCTGGCGGTTGCCGCCGCGTTCGGCGCGCTGCCCATGCCGGCTTCGTTCGAGAACAGCCCGCGCTTCACGCCGATCGCGATCGCCTGGCTGACCGCATAGCCGGTCAGGCCGCCCGCCGCCTGCTCGAGGCCGAACGCGCTCTTCACGATCAGCACGATCACGCCCGGCACCATCGCGATGTGCGTCGCGACCGCATAGACCGCGAGCGCGAGGTAGCCGATCGCCATCAGCGGCACGATCACCTGCGCGACGGTCGCGATCCGGCGGATCCCTCCGAAGATGATCGGCGCGGTCAGCAGCACGAGGGCGAGACCGACGCTCTCGCGGCTCCAGCCGAACGACGTTTGGAACGCGTCCGCGATCGCGTTCGCCTGCACCGCGTTGAACACGAAGCCGAACGCGAGGATCAGCGACAGCGAGAACAGCACGCCGAAGCCGCGCGAACGCAGGCCCTGCTGGATGTAGTACGCGGGGCCGCCGCGATAGCTGCCGTCCGGGTGCGAGACCTTGAAGATCTGCGCGAGCGTCGCCTCGACGAACGCGGACGACATGCCGACGAGCGCCGTCATCCACATCCAGAAGATCGCGCCCGGCCCGCCGACCGTCAGCGCGACCGCGACGCCGGCGATGTTGCCGGTGCCGACGCGGCTCGCGAGCCCAGTCGCGAACGCCTGGAACGACGAAATGCTGCCCGGCTCGCCCTTGCTGCCGACCAGCTTCATGCTGAGGAACAGCGCCTTCAGCTGGATCATCCGGAACCGCAGCGTGAACCACGCGCCCGCGCCGAGCAGCAACGCGATCAGCACGTAGTTCCACAACACGCCGTTGACGACGTCGATCAACCCACGCACGAGTGTTTCCATCCAGTCTCCATTTGAATCAGGTCAGTCATGGCCGGCTGCATAAAGTGGCCGGAAGGGCGACATGATATGACAATTCGCAACGAATATTACAAAACGAAAGGAAAAAGGATGACGAAAAATCGGCGTCGGATGTCTTCAGATTAGACGACGTCCGCAGCAAAAGCGGCGAGATCGGCCATGCAGCCAGGCCGACGAACCGGCACCCCCGCTTCTCGTTTCCGGCGTCACTGAACATGCATTTTCACGTTTTCACTAACTTGAAAATCAGCATTCACTCGACCACACTTCGCACATCCCTTCCGTTACCTCCCCTGCTCGTGAGCAACACCGAACTGCCTGGCGTGATCGAGCGCATTCACCATGCGTCGGCTACCGCGTCCGACGCGCTGAAGCCCGTCGCGCGCTGGCTGGCGTCCCATTCGCTCGACGCGGCCATGCTCACGATCGAGGACGTCGCCGCAGCGTGCGGCGGCTCCGTCGCCAGCGTCAACCGGTTCGCGAAGCACGCCGGCTATCGCGGGTTTGCTGAGCTGAAGGCGGACCTAGCCGCGATCGTGCGGCAAGCGCTGCAACCGGTGGAGAAACTGGCGGCATCGTCGGCGCAGGAAGGCATGGGCGCCTGGCTCGCGGATCACCAGCGCAACCTGGCAGCGATGGATTCGTCGCTGCAGACTGAGCGGCTGGCCCAGGCGGTGGCGCGCATCGTCGCGAGCAACGCCGTGTATTGCCTCGGGCTCGGCCTGAGCACCTATCTGACCGGCCTGCTTGCCGACACGCTGATGCCGTATCACCGGCGGATCGTCTGGGCCGCCGCGGGGGGCGGCAGCGAGCAGGCCGCCCGGCACATCGCGCACATCGGCGCCGGCGACACGCTGATCGCGATCTCGCTGCCCCGCTATTCGCGCGACACGGTCGAGCTTGCGCGCTTTGCCCGCGAACGCGGCGCGCTCGTCGTCGCGCTGACCGACAACCCGACCGCGCCGCTCGCCGCGACGGCCGACATCGTCCTGTTGGCCCCCGCCGAGCATCGCGTGCTGTCATCGAGTGCGGTGGCCACGGTGGCGCTCATCGAAACGTTGGCATCGGAAGTGCTGAAAGCGACGCCACACACCAAAGCGATGGCGGCCACCTTGTCGCAAACCGTCCTGCCGTACCTCGTGTTCGACACCGCACCGTCGCCGCCGGCGAAAACCGAAGCTGACACGACACGCGACAACGAGACCCAGGACGTCGATCACACGCATGGCGGCGCCGGTCCCGGCGCGCCTCGCAAGACGCACAACCCGTCGTGAGCTTGCAAGCGCCGCCGTCATTCATTTCAACATTTCGAGAAACCGAGGAGACTCACATGACCGCTACCTCCGATAGCGCCACAATCCAGCCGCTCAAGGACACGGCGGGACTCGCCGGACATCCGCGCGGGCTCACCACGCTGTTCTTCACCGAGATGTGGGAGCGGTTCAGCTTCTACGGCATGCGAGCCATTCTCGTGCTGTACATGGTCGCGGCCCCGAACCTCGGCGGGCTGGGCTACGACACGCCCCATGCGACGGCGATCTACGGCACGTATTCGATGGCCGCCTTCCTGCTGTCGCTGCCGGGCGGCATCATCGCCGACCAGTGGCTCGGCACGCGCCGCTCGGTATTGATCGGCGGCATCGTCATCGCGGCCGGTCACTTCACGATGGCCATTCCCGCGGTCCCGACGTTCTTCGCCGGGCTCGTGCTCGTCGCCTGCGGAACGGGCCTGCTCAAGCCGAACGTGAGCGCGCTCGTGGGCGGCCTCTACGCGCAGGACGACAACCGCCGCGACAGCGGGTTCTCGATCTTCTACATGGGCATCAACATCGGCGCCTTCCTCGCGCCGCTCGTCTGCGGCTTTCTCGCGGAAGCCGAGCCGTTCAAGAACGTGCTGCGCTCGTTCGGCATCGATCCGGTCAACAGCTGGCACTTCGGTTTTGCCGCGGCTGGCGTCGGCATGCTGCTCGGTCTCGTCGTCTTCTGGTCGCAACGCGGCCGCCTCGAGCACGTCGGCGACCGGCGCGCGCCGAAGCCCGCTCCGTCGACGCAGAAACGGCAAGGCGTTGCGCTGCAGCGGTCGATCTATGGCGCGCTCGCCGCATTCACCGTCGTCGGCACGCTGTTCGCCGGAAACAACTGGCAGAACGTGCTGCCGTTCCTGCTCGCATTCGATGCGCTCGTGCTCGTCATCATGATGGGTCTCCAGGAGCAACTGACCCGCGCCGAGTGGAAGCGCCTCGCCGTGATGGGCATCTATTTCGTCGTGACGATCGCGTTCTGGTCCGCCTATGAGCAGAAAGGCTCGAGCCTGAGCCTCTTCGCGAAGGAAATGGTGCAGCGGAACATCGGCAGCTTCGTCGTGCCCGCGGCCTGGTTCCAGTCGCTGACCGCGCTGTACGTGATCCTGCTCGCGCCGGTGTTCGCGGCGCTCTGGGTGCGGCTCGGCCGTCGTCAACCGTCGAGCCTCGCGAAGCTCGCGCTGGCGCCCGTGCTGATCGGCGTCGGCTATGCCGCGTTCGCGGTCCTGTGCTCGTCGCTTCAGGCCGGCGTGAAGATCAGTCCGCTCTGGCTTGCCGGCCTGTTCCTGTTCGAAGTGTTCGGCGAGCTGTGCCTGAGCCCGATCGGCCTGAACCTCGTCACGAAGCTCGCGCCCGTCAAGCTGGTCGGCTTGATGATGGGGCTGTGGTTCTTCGGCAGCTCGTTCGGCTACAAGCTGGCCGGCTACTTCGCGGGCTTCTATGTGGCCGACCCGGCACGGCTGACGCTGCTCTATGGCGGCATCGCCGCGGGGCTCTTCGCCGTTGCGGCCCTGCTGTTCCTGATGATGCCGATGATGAGAAAGCTCGTCGGGGACGAATCGGCCAAGGCCGCGACGCACACGCATTGACGATCGAACCGCATACCGCAGGGAACATGAAATGGCACAGTACATCCTCGCAATCCACGGCGGCGCCGGAACGCTGCAGCGCGGCGCCATGACGCCGGAGCAGGAAGCCGCTCATCGCGCCGCGCTCGAGGAAGCGCTCGCGGCAGGCCAGCAGGTTCTGCAAGCCGGCGGATCGAGCGTCGACGCCGCCGTCGCCGCCGTCGTCTCGCTGGAGAATTGCCCGCTGTTCAACGCGGGGCGCGGCTCCGTGTTCACGCACGCGGGCACCCACGAAATGGATGCGGCCGTCATGGAAGGCCATACCGGGCGCGCCGGCGCGGTGGCCGGCGTGTCGCGCATCCGGAATCCCGTCGAAGCGGCACGGCGCGTGATGGAGCGGTCCACGCACGTGCTGCTGTCGGGCCCCGGGGCCGAGCAATTCGCCACCGGCGAAGGCCTGGCGCTCGAGCCTCCCGAGTACTTCCATACCGATTTCCGCTGGCAGCAGCTGCTCGCGGTGCGCGATACCGGACGCGCATTGCTCGATCATGACGGCACGACGCTGCTTCACGAAAAGCCGCATTCCGACGCGAGCCGGCTCATCAACGGCGAGCACAAGTTCGGCACGGTCGGCGCCGTCGCGCTCGATGCGAACGGACATCTGGCCGCCGCGACGTCCACCGGCGGTTTGACGAACAAGCGTCATGGACGCATCGGCGACTCGCCGCTCATCGGCTGCGGCACCTTTGCCGACGCGCGCGTGGCCGTGTCCGCGACGGGAACGGGCGAGGCTTTCATCCGCGCCGTCGCGGCCCATGACGTCGCCGCGCGGATGAAGTACGGTCATGCGACGGTCGACGAGGCTGCGCGCGCGGTCGTCGACGAGATGATTCCGCAGCAGCGCGGCAGCGGGGGACTCATTGCCGTCGACGCCAACGGGCGCGTTTCGATGCCGTTCAATACCGAAGGGATGTATCGCGGCGTCATTCAAGCGGATGGCCAGCGGTACGTCGACATCTATCGGTAAATGGCAGGCCGGGTCGCGGTCTTCAGGAATTCCGGAAGATCGCCCCCGGCCCGCCGACCGCCAGCGCGACCGCAACGCCGGCGATGTCGCCAGTGCCGACGCGGCTCGCGAGCCCAATCGCGAACGCCTGGAACGACGAGACGCTGCCAGGCTCGTCCTTGCTGCCGACGAGACGCATGCCGAGGAACAGCGCCTAGCCGGATCATCCAGAACCGGAGCGTGAACCACGCGCCCGTGCCGAGCAGCAGTGCAGTCACTTGCACGTAGTTCCACAACACGCCGTTGATGGCGTGGATCAACCCATGCACGACGGATTTTGACGATTGGAGACCATGTCCGGGGCCGCGTCGAGTCTGCATCATGTCCGTCGTTCCGACACCATGCGCGCGCCGCAGCCGCCGCTCACGCCTCCGGCAGACGATGTCCTCTTGCCGCCTTCCGTACAAAGCGATCACAGTAACATCGCTCGCAGCGAGACATCACCGAGAAAGCGGCGGCATCGCACTGACTTGCGCCGTGATACATCATGCGACGGTTTGCCCGCCGCTTCGTCTCGGCGGCCCCTTTCCGCAGCCAGGACGTCACCATGATTCCGACATTCGTTCGCCTCGCACTGCGCTGTGCGCTCTGGTGCGTCACGATCGCGACCGCCCTTTTCATTGCACTGCTCATCGTCATCGTGGTCGCGAGATATGAAACCGACGAAGGCACTTGCCCTGACTGGTCCGCCGATTCAGTACGCGTCAAGGTGCTCACGTTTCTCGCCGAGCGGCATGTGCAGCTGACCGGCGTACGTTTCGAGGGCCAACCCGAGTACTACCCCGATTCCACGGGGTGGTGGACGCCGCTGGGCTGGTGGGGACTTCGACTGAATCGACGCGACGGCCCCATGATTGCGACGGTGGACTGCAACGGACGTGTCAGTTATGCAACGGTCGAGTCACCCTCCGTTGGTCCTCACCGGCATTCCGAATGAGCGGATCGCACGACGCGTGGAGGATGCCCTCATGATTCCGGCCATAGTGCGCAGCATCCAGCGCTGGTCGCTCCGGCTCGTGGCGTCCATCGTCGCGCTCCTCTTGCTGGCTTTTGCGATCGGCGCCCTTCTCAGCTACACGAAGGAAAGCCATTGCGCAGATCCGCCTATTGGCCGCATGCAGGGCAAGATCCTCGTGCATGTCACGGATATCGGACTGCGACTGACCGACATCGGGTTCCACGGCAAGCCGGAATTCCGTGCAGGGAGGCGCGATACATGGCGTGTCGGATTGCGCGCCCAGGAAGGCGACTATGTCGCCACGCTCGATTGCCGCGGGCGCGTGATCTCGTTCGAACAAGTCGACCGCGCACGACGCGAATGACGGAGATGAATCCGGACGCTTTTGCACCGCCGCCATTCCCGACATCCACCGTAAACAAAGAAAGCCGGGCGCCCTCTCGAACGCCCGGCTTTCATCGAAACCCGCTCGCGATACTCAGCGCGGCAGTTCCGAATGCCCCATCAGGTACGCATCGACCGAGCGCGCGCACTGGCGGCCTTCGCGGATCGCCCACACGACGAGCGACTGGCCGCGGCGCATGTCGCCCGCCGCGAACACCTTGTCGACCGACGTGTAGTACGCGCGATCGCCTTCGGTCGCCGCACGCGCGTTGCCGCGCGCGTCCTTGTCGACGCCGAATGCCTCGAGCACCGGAGAAGCCGGCTGCGTGAAGCCCATCGCGAGCAGCACCAGATCGGCCTTCATCTCGAACTCCGAGCCCGGCACTTCCTGCATCTTGCCGTCCTTCCACTCGACGCGCGCCGCGATCAGCTTCTCGACCTTGCCGTTCTTGCCTTCGAAGCGCTTCGTCGCGACCGCCCAGTCGCGCTCGCAGCCTTCCTCATGCGACGAGGACGTGCGCAGCTTGATCGGCCAGTACGGCCACACGAGCGGCTTGTTTTCCTCTTCCGGCGGCTGCGGCAGCAGCTCGAACTGCGTGACGCCCTTCGCGCCGTGGCGGTTCGACGTGCCGACGCAGTCCGAACCCGTGTCGCCGCCGCCGATCACGACGACGTGCTTGCCCTTCGCGAGCAACTGGTCGACGAGCTTGTCGCCGGCGTTCACGCGGTTCTGCTGCGGCAGGAAGTCCATCGCGTAGTGAATGCCGGCCAGCTCACGGCCTGGCACCGGCAGGTCGCGTGGCGTTTCCGAGCCACCCGCGATCACCACCGCGTCGAACTCCTCCTTCAGCGTCGCCGGCGAAATGGTTTCCTTCGCCATGTTGCCGATCGAATCCGGCAGCGCATCCTTGCCGATGAACACGCTGGTGCGGAACGTCACGCCTTCGGCTTCCATCTGGCGCATGCGGCGGTCGATCAGCCACTTCTCGAGCTTGAAGTCGGGAATCCCGTAGCGCAGCAGGCCGCCGATCCGGTCGCTCTTCTCGAACACCGTCACGTCGTGGCCCGCGCGCGCGAGTTGCTGCGCGGCGGCGAGGCCCGCGGGGCCGGAGCCGACGACCGCGACCTTCTTGCCCGTCTTGTGCGCGGCCGGCTCAGGCTTCACCCAGCCTTCCGCCCATGCCTTGTCGATGATCGCGTGCTCGATCGACTTGATGCCGACCGGGTCTTCGTTGATCCCGAGCGTACACGCGGCCTCGCACGGCGCCGGGCAGATGCGGCCCGTGAACTCCGGGAAGTTGTTGGTCGAATGCAGGACCTCGATCGCCTGACGCCAGTCCTGGCGGTACACCAGGTCGTTGAAGTCCGGGATGACGTTGTTGACCGGGCAGCCGTTGTTGCAGAACGGGATGCCGCAATCCATGCAGCGCGCGCCCTGGACCTTCGCGTCCGCGTCGGACAGCGCCTGGACGAATTCCTTGTAGTGCTTCACGCGCGTGAGCGGTGCCTCGTACGCCTCGTGGCGGCGTTCGAACTCCAGAAAACCGGTTGCCTTGCCCATAAGGTGCTCTTCTGATTCCGTGTATCGGGTGGGGGAGCCACGCGGCCTGTCAGGCGCGCGCGGCCTCTGCTGTGTCGTTCGTCGCTCAGGCGGCCAGCTCTTCCTTCGCCGCCTTCTTCGCACCGATCTCGCCCAGCGCGCGCTTGTATTCGTGCGGGAACACCTTCACGAACTGGCGCCGCGCCGCGTCCCAGTTTTCCAGCAGCGACTTCGCGCGCGGCGAACCCGTGAACTGGAAATGACGCTCGATGAGCCCCTTGAGCAGCGCTTCGTCCGTCGTGCCCGCATGCCAGAGCGCGCGGTCGACCGTGCGCTCCTGCTCGGCCTGCTGCAGCACCGGATCGAGCGCGACCATCGACTTGTTGCACTTCGCCGCGAACGCGCCTTCCGGGTCGTACACGTACGCGACGCCGCCCGACATGCCGGCCGCGAAGTTCCGCCCCGTGTCGCCGAGCACGACGACCGTGCCGCCCGTCATGTACTCGCAGCCGTGGTCGCCCGTGCCCTCGACGACCGCCGTCGCGCCCGAGTTGCGCACGCAGAAGCGCTCGCCCGCGACGCCGCGGAAGAATGCTTCGCCTTCGATCGCGCCGTACATCACCGTGTTGCCGCAGATGATGTTTTCCTCGGACTTGCCGCGGAAGTCGTTGGTCGGGCGGATGATGATCCGGCCGCCCGACAGGCCCTTGCCGACGTAGTCGTTGCCGTCGCCGACGAGGTCGAGCGTCACGCCCTTCGCGAGGAACGCGCCGAAGCTCTGGCCCGCCGTGCCCTTCAGCTGGATGTGCACCGCGTCGTCGTCGAGGCCGTCGTGACCGTGCTTCTTCGCGATCGCGCCCGACAGCATCGCGCCGACCGTGCGGTTCACGTTGCGCACCGGCTGGATGAACGACACATGCTCGCCGTTCTCGATCGCGGCCTTCGCCTTCTCGATCAGCACGTGGTCGAGCGCGCGCTCGAGGCCGTGATCCTGCACGTCGACGTGACGCGGCGCGACGTCCTCGCACTCTTCCGGCTGGTAGAACACGCGCGAGAAGTCGAGGCCCTTCGCCTTCCAGTGCTCGATGCCCTTGCGGGTGTCGAGCAGGTCGGCGCGGCCGACGAGGTCGTCGAACTTCGCGATGCCGAGCTGCGCCATGATCTCGCGCACTTCCTCGGCGACGAAGAAGAAGTAGTTGACGACGTGTTCCGGCTGGCCCGAGAACTTCGCGCGCAGCACCGGGTCCTGCGTCGCGACGCCGACCGGGCACGTGTTCAGGTGGCACTTGCGCATCATGATGCAGCCCTCGACGACGAGCGGCGCCGTCGCGAAGCCGAATTCGTCCGCGCCGAGCAGCGCGCCGATCACGACGTCGCGGCCGGTCTTCATCTGGCCGTCGGCCTGCACGCGGATGCGGCCGCGCAGGCGGTTCAGCACCAGCGTCTGCTGCGTTTCGGCGAGGCCGAGCTCCCACGGCGTGCCCGCGTGCTTGACCGACGACAGCGGCGACGCGCCGGTGCCGCCGTCATGGCCGGCGATCACGACGTGATCGGCCTTCGCCTTCGCGACGCCCGCCGCGACCGTGCCGACGCCCACTTCCGACACGAGCTTCACCGAGATGCTCGAGCTCGGGTTCACGTTCTTCAGGTCGTGGATCAGCTGCGCCAGATCCTCGATCGAGTAGATGTCGTGGTGCGGCGGCGGCGAGATCAGGCCGACGCCCGGCACCGAGTAGCGCAGCTTGCCGATGTATTCGGACACCTTGTGGCCCGGCAGCTGGCCGCCTTCTCCCGGCTTCGCGCCCTGCGCCATCTTGATCTGGATCTGGTCGGCCGACGCGAGGTATTCCGCCGTCACGCCGAAGCGGCCCGACGCGACCTGCTTGATCTTCGAGCGCAGCGAATCGCCGTCCTTCAGCGGGATGTCGCTGACGATCTCGTCGCCGATCACCGACTTCAGCGACTCGCCCGCCTTGATCGGAATGCCGCGCAGCTCGTTGCGGTAGCGCTTCTCGTCCTCGCCGCCCTCGCCGGTGTTCGACTTGCCGCCGATCCGGTTCATCGCGATCGCGAGCGTCGCGTGCGCTTCGGTGCTGATCGAGCCGAGCGACATCGCGCCGGTCGCGAAGCGCTTGACGATGTCCTTCGCCGACTCGACTTCGTCGATCGGGATCGCCTTCGCCGGCGACACCTTGAATTCGAACAGGCCGCGGAACGTCATGTGGCGCTTCGTCTGATCGTTGATCAGGTGCGCGTATTCCTTGTACGTCTGGTACGAGTTGCTGCGCGTCGCGTGCTGCAGCTTCGCGATCGAATCCGGCGTCCACATGTGGTCTTCGCCGCGCACGCGGTACGCGTATTCGCCGCCCGCGTCGAGCATGTCGCGCAGCACCGGGTTGTCGCCGAACGCGTCGCGGTGCAGGCGGATCGCCTCTTCCGCGACTTCGAACAGGCCGATGCCGCCAACCTTCGACGCCGTGCCCTTGAAGTACTTCTCGACGAGGTCGGTCGCGAGGCCGAGCGCTTCGAAGATCTGCGCGCCCGTGTACGACATGTACGTCGAGATGCCCATCTTCGACATGACCTTCTGCAGGCCCTTGCCGACCGCCTTCGTGAAGTTGTACACCGCCTTTTCCGGCGACAGGTCGCCCTTCAGGCCGTCGGCCATCTGCGCGAGCGTTTCCATCGCGAGGTACGGGTGCACGGCTTCCGCGCCGTAGCCGGCGAGCAGCGCGAAGTGGTGCGTCTCGCGCGCCGAGCCCGTCTCGACGACGAGGCCCGTGCTGGTGCGCAGCCCCTGCTGGACCAGGTGCGTGTGGATCGCGGACGTCGCGAGCAGCGCGGGGATCGCGACGTGCTCCGCGTCGGTCTTGCGGTCCGACACGATCAGGATGTTGTAGCCCGACTTCACCGCGTCGACGGCTTCCGCGCACAGCGACGCGAGGCGCGCCTCGATGCCGGCCTTGCCCCACGCGACCGGGTAGCAGATGCTCAGCTCGTAGGAGCTGAACTTGCCGCCCGTGTACTGGTCGATCGCGCGGATCTTCGCGATGTCCTTGAAGTCGAGCACCGGCTGCGACACTTCGAGCCGCATCGGCGGGTTGATGTTGTTGGTGTCGAGCAGGTTCGGCTTCGGGCCGATGAACGACACGAGCGACATCACCATGTTCTCGCGGATCGGGTCGATCGGCGGGTTCGTGACCTGCGCGAACAGCTGCTTGAAGTAGTGATAGAGCGTCTTGTTCTTGTTCGACATCACCGCGAGCGGCGAGTCGTTGCCCATCGAGCCGACCGCTTCCTCGCCCTGCTGCGCCATCGGCGCCATCAGGAACTTCAGGTCTTCCTGCGTGTAGCCGAACGCCTGCTGGCGGTCGAGCAGCGTCGCGCCCTGGCTGCGGCCGGCCGCGACCTCTTCCGCCTTGGGCTCGATCTCGTCGAGCTTGATGCGCACCGCGTCGATCCAGCTCTTGTACGGCTTCGCGTTCGCGAGGTTGTCCTTGAGCTCCTTGTCGTCGATGATGCGGCCGTGTTCCATGTCGATCAGGAACATCTTGCCCGGCTGCAGGCGCCACTTCTTGACGATCTTCGATTCGGGGATCGGCAGCGTGCCGGCTTCCGACGCCATGATCACGAGATCGTCGTCGGTCACGAGGTAACGCGCCGGGCGCAGGCCGTTGCGGTCGAGCGTCGCGCCGATCTGGCGGCCGTCGGTGAACGCGATCGCGGCGGGGCCGTCCCACGGCTCCATCATCGCGGCGTGGTATTCGTAGAACGCGCGGCGGTTCTCGTCCATCAGCGTGTGCTGTTCCCACGCTTCCGGGATCATCATCATCACCGCGTGCACGAGCGGATAGCCGGCCATCACGAGCAGTTCGAGACAGTTGTCGAACGAAGCCGTATCCGACTGGCCCGGGTAGATCAGCGGCCAGAGCTTCGGCAGGTCGTCGCCGAGCACGTGGCTCGCGATCGCGCCGGTGCGGGCGTTCAGCCAGTTGACGTTGCCCTTCACGGTGTTGATCTCGCCGTTGTGCGCGATCATCCGGTACGGGTGGGCCAGCTCCCATGCCGGGAACGTGTTGGTCGAGAAGCGCTGGTGCACGAGCGCGAGCGCCGACACGACGCGCGCGTCCTGCAGGTCGCGGTAGTACACGCCGACCTGGCCGGCCAGCAGCAGGCCCTTGTAGACGATGGTGCGCGCCGACATCGACGGCACGAAGTACTCCTTGCCGTGCTTCAGCTTGAGCGCCTGGATCCGGTGGCTGGCGGTCTTCCGGATCACGTAGAGCTTACGCTCGAGCGCGTCCGTCACCATGATGTCCTTGCCGCGGCCGATGAAGATCTGGCGGATCAGCGGCTCGGTCGCCTTCACGGTCGGCGAGATCGGCATCGCGTGGTCGACCGGCACGTCGCGCCAGCCCAGCACCACCTGACCCTCGGCCTTCACGGTGCGCTCGAGCTCCTGCTCGCAGGCGATCCGCGACGCGTTTTCCTTCGGCAGGAAGATCATCCCCACGCCGTACTCGCCGGCGGGCGGCAGCGTCACGCCCTGCTTCGCCATTTCCTCACGGTAGAACGCATCCGGAATCTGGATCAGGATCCCCGCGCCGTCGCCCATCAGCGGATCGGCGCCGACCGCGCCGCGGTGGTCGAGATTCTCGAGGATCTTCAGACCCTGTTCGATGATCTCGTGGCTCTTCTTGCCCTTGATGTGAGCGACGAAGCCGACGCCGCAGGCGTCGTGTTCGTTTTGCGGGTCGTACAGACCTTGCGCGGCGGGCACCGCGGTGAGCGGCTGCTGGTGGTCGTTCATGGGGACACCGTCGTAAAGGGGCCTCGAGGGCCGTTGAACCAGTTTCTTGTTGCCGCCGATCCCGCTCCCGGCAGGAGGCGGCGCAGCCGACAGTGGGCTGGGCAGGCTTCGCCCGGGGCCACCGGAATTCGGAATATACGCGACGAATCAAAGGAATAGCAACAAAAACCGCTTGATATGACCCCACTTAAACAGATGCATCGATCTGGTGCCGTTTTATTGGGGCCGTATCGTTTTGGTGCAAAAAGAAGCGGCGCCCGCGGCGCCGCCTCCTGGTCCGCCTGCCAGCGCTTATTACTGGATCGGCGGCGTGTTCTCGCGCACCTTTCGGGGGCGTCCGCGCGGCAGCGGCGACACGCGCCGGTTCGCGGTGCGCGCCGCCCATTCGCGGTAGGTTTCGCCGCCGAGCACCCAGCCCTTCAGCGTCGCCTGCTGCAGCTGGTCGGCCTGCCGCTCGTCGAGCGGCTGCTCGCACAGCTCCTTGTACGAGCGCTGCCGTTCAAACGGCGTATTGCCGAGCGCCCAGTAGAGCGGATGGTCGGTGATCAGGCTGTCGACGGTGAGCCCGACGTGATGCCGGTAGCTCGACCAGCGATAGGCGTCGGGCGTCGCGACGAGCTGCGCGCGCACTGGGCTCATCTCGACCACCCGGCTCGCAAGCAGGAAATACCGCTCGCCTTCGATTACCGTCGCGCGATACCGGCCTTCCCACAGGGTGCCGCGCCGCGAATAGCGTCGGTTGAAATGCGCGACGTAGCGACGTCCGACCGCCTGCATCGCCTTCGGCAGGCTGGCCTCGTCACTCGGCGTCACGAGCAGTTGCACCTGACGCGGCAACAGCACGTAGGCGTGCACCGCCAGGTGATGATCGCGCGCCGCGGCCTTCAGGCAATCGATGAAGAGTTCGTAGTCCTGGTCGTCGACGAACGCGGGTTGCTGATCCAGGCCGCGCAATATCACGTGCTGCGGCTGGTCGGGAACATAGAGTCGTGCTAACCGTGCCATGCTGAATGTCCGTTTGATCGCGTTAGGAAATACCCGAAGGTCCAATTTTGCGCACTTGCGTAGAATCCTCCCGCTCTCGGCGCTGAATCGTACGGTCGTGCGAATCCTAGGGTGAAAACTCTAACTTACGAGCTTGTTTGGTTTTAAACGCAGTCGTCATAATGAGCACGCCTTTGATCGGAGGAGACAAAATGAAACGTAAACTGGCCATTACGGGGGCCGCAGCGCTCGCGTTCACATTCGCGGGCGGTACGGCGCACGCGCAATCCGCAGGTAGCTTCTACGTCAGCACCGGCTGGCTGCACCTCTCACCGCAGGACAGCAGCGATCCGCTGTACGTCTACGGCGTCGGCGGCAGACCCGTCAACCAGTCCGTTCCCAACACCGGCGCCGGCATCAGCGATGCCGACACCATCGGTCTCGCGGCCGGCTACTTCGTCACCGACCACATCTCCACCGAGCTCGTCATGGGGATACCGCCGAAGTTCGACATCACCGGCAAGGGTCGGTTCGAAAACTTCGGCGTGCTCGGCCGCGCATACCAGTGGAGCCCCGCCGTGTTGCTTCGGTACCACTTCAACGATGCCAATGCCAAGTTCCGGCCGTACGTCGGCATCGGCGCGACGTACGTGTGGTTCACCGGCGCGAAGATCACGAACGGCGCATTCGAGAACGGCGTGCTCGGCGGCCCGACCAGCGCGCAGACCAGCAACCAGTGGGCGCCCGTCTTCAACGCCGGCTTCACGTACAACTTCACCGACCACTGGTTCGCCGGCCTGTCGATTTCGTACATCCCGGTGAGCGTCACCGCGACCTTCACGACGGCCAGGGTTACCCCGGTCGGCACCCTGAACGAAACGTCCAAGGCGAAGATCAACCTCAACCCGATCGTCACGTACCTGAACGTCGGCTACCGTTTCTAAGCGTAGTCGAATATTTGGGGAATGGTTAATCCCGCTGCAATTTGTAGCGGAATTTTCCTGGCGTTACGCCTCCGCAAAGCAGAACGCCCCGGACGGAAACCCGCCGGGGCGTCGTTTTTTCGCGTCAGGCTCGCGCGTTAGAGGATTCCGTCCAGCGCATGCGGGCCGATCAGGTCGATCCGGTCGGTACAGATCGCGTCGACGCCCCAGCGCACGAGCTCGCGCGCCCGTTCGAGGTCGTTGACCGTATAGACGAGAAGCCGCAGCCCGGCCGCCTTGATCGCGCGCACCAGCGGCGCATCGAACCGCGTGTGGTCCGCGTGCAGCGACACGCAGCCGAGCGCGTCGACCGCCTGCGCGCGCCAGTCGTCCGGCACAGTTTCGTAAAGCATCCCGCGCGGCAGCCCGGGCGCCGCCTCGCGCGCGTGCTGCAGTGCATCGAACGAGAATGACGACAACAGCGGCGGCACCGCGGCGCCGCGCCAGTATTCAGCCGCGTCCGCCGCCACGCGCCGCCCGGTCTCGCGCTCGCGGCCCGGGCACGGCTTGATCTCGACGTTCGCCGCCAGCCCGAGCGCGACGCAGCGCGCCGCCGCCGCCTCGAACGTCGGCATCCGCTCGCCCGCGAAACGCGCGTCGAACCACGCGCCGGCGTCGAGCGCCGCCAGTTCCGCATAGCGCATCCCGGCCGCCGGCCCGTGGCCGTCCGAGGTCCGGTCGACCGTATCGTCGTGCAGCAGGAACGTGATGTCGTCGTCCGACAGCTTCGCGTCGAATTCGACCATCGTGTGCCCGCGCCGCGCGCCTTCGTCGAGCGCGGCAAGCGTGTTCTCCGGCGCGAGCGTGCCGCCGCCGCGATGGGCGACGACGCGCGGGTACGGCCAGTCAGGGCGGAAAGTCATCCGGAAAGCCTCGCAACAGGAACAGGTTCAGCCGGCGCGCTTGCCGGTCTCGGGATCGAAGAAGTGCAGCCGATGCACGCGCAGCGCGACCGCGAGCGCCGTGCCGCGCGCGGGGCGGTCCGCGTGCGGCAGGCGCACCGCGACGTCGTGCGCGCCCCAGCGGCCGTGCACGAGGTTGTCCGCGCCGAGCAGCTCGCACGAATCGACCGGCAGTGTGACATGCGGCACGCCCGGCTGCGGCGTCATGTGCTCCGGGCGCACGCCCAGCACCCAGTCGCGGTCCGTCGCGATCTCCGCGCCGAGGCCCGGCGCGCCCGCGACCGGCAGCTCCGGCCCGCCGCCCGCGACGGTGAACGTCGCGCCGTCCGCGGACAGCCGCCCGTGCAGCAGGTTCATTGCCGGCGAGCCGATGAAGCCCGCGACGAACACCGTCGCCGGCTTCTCGTAGACGTCGACCGGCGCGCCGATCTGCTCCGCGTGGCCGCGGTTCATCACGATCACGCGCTGCGCGAGCGTCATCGCCTCGATCTGGTCGTGCGTCACGTACACGCTCGTCGTCGCAAGCCGCGCATGCAGCCGCTGGATCTCGAGCCGCATCTGCACGCGCAGCTTCGCGTCGAGGTTCGACAGCGGCTCGTCGAACAGGAACACCGACGGCTCGCGCACGATCGCGCGCCCCATCGCGACCCGCTGCCGCTGGCCGCCGGACAGCTCGCGCGGACGCCGCGCGAGCAGCGGCTCGAGCTCGAGGATCTTCGCGGCGGCGGCCACGCGCGCGTCGATCGTCGTGCGCTCGACGCCGCGGATCTTCAGCCCGTAGCCCATGTTCTGCGCGACCGTCATGTGCGGATACAGCGCATAGTTCTGGAACACCATCGCAATGTCGCGATCCTTCGGCTCCAGCGCGTTGACGACCCGTTCGCCGATCGCGATCTCGCCGTCCGTCACGCTCTCGAGCCCCGCGATCATCCGCAACAGCGTCGACTTGCCGCAGCCCGACGGCCCGACCAGCACGATGAATTCGCCGTCGGCAATTTCGACGTCGATCCCGTGCAACACCTGCAGCTTTCCGTCATAGGATTTCCTGACGCCCCTCAAGCTCAGCGCAGCCATACGTCGTCCTTCTCCTCGTAGCGTGTCCGTGGTTACTTTTCAGAATCGACGAGGCCGCGCACGAACCAGCGCTGCATCGCCAGCACGACGACGAGCGGCGGAATCATCCCCAGCAGCGTCGCCGCCATCACGTAATGCCATTCGGTCGCCGTGTCGCCGCTCGCGATCATCGTCTTGATGCCGACCACGGCTGTCGACAGCGACGCCTCCGTCGTGATCAGGATCGGCCACAGATACTGGTTCCAGCCGTAGATGAAGGTGATCACGAACAGCGCGGCGATGCTCGTCTTCGACAGCGGCAGCACGACGTCCCAGAAGAAGCGCAGCGGCCCCGCGCCGTCGATGCGCGCCGCGTCCATCAGCTCGTCGGGCAGCGTCATGAAAAACTGGCGGAACAGGAAGGTCGCGGTCGCCGACGCGATCAGCGGCAGCGTGAGCCCCGCGTAGGTGTTCGTCAGGTGCAGCGTCGACACGACCTGCACGGTCGGGAAGATCCGCACCTCGACCGGCAGCATCAGCGTGACGAAGATCATCCAGAACGCCGTATTGCGGAACGGGAAGCGGAAATAGACGATCGCGTACGCGGACAGGATCGACACCGCGATCTTGCCGACCGCGATGCCGAGCGCCATCGCGAAGCTGTTGGCGAGCAGCCGGCCGAACGGCGCGGTCGTGCCGCCGCTGCCGTGCCGCCAGATGTACGCGACGTTCTCGAACAGGTGCGTGCTCGGCACGAGCGACAGCGGCACCGTGAACACTTCCTGCGCGCTCATCGTCGCCGCGCAAAACGCGACGTAGACGGGGAACACGAGCAGCGCGACGCCCGCGATCAGCACCGCGTGGCAGAACAGGTCGAAGCCCTTGCGATTCTCGATCATGCGTATTGCACCCTGCGTTCGACGAAGCGGAACTGGATCACCGTGAGCCCGACGACGATCGCCATCAGCACGACCGACTGCGCGCCCGAGCTGCCGATGTCGAGCCCCTGGAAGCCTTCCGCGAAGATCTTGTAGATCAGCGTCTTCGTGCTCTGCGCCGGGCCGCCGGCGGTCGCGGCGTCGATCACCGGGAACGTGTCGAAGAACGCGTAGACGAGGTTCACGACCAGCAGGAAGAAGCTCGTCGGCGACAAGAGCGGCAGCACCACGTGGAAGAAGCGCCGCACCGGGCCCGCCCCGTCGATCGCGGCCGCCTCGAGCAGCGAGCGCGGGATCGCCTGCAGCCCCGCGTAGAAGAACAGGAAGTTGTAGCTCACCTGCTTCCACACCGACGCGAGCACGACCAGGAACATCGCCTGCCCGCCGTTCAGCGCGTGGTTCCAGACGATGCCCGATTTCGCGAGCGCGTAGGTGACGAGGCCGATGCTCGGGTTGAACAGGAATGCCCACAGCACCGCGGCGATCGTCGGCGCGACCGCGTACGGCCAGATCAGCAGCGTGCGGTACGCGCGCGCGCCGCGCACCACGCGGTCTGCGCACGCGGCGAGCAGCAGCGACACGACGAGCCCGCTCACGGTGACGAGCGCGCTGAACACGAGCGTCGTGCGAAACGAGTCGAGATACAGCGGATCGGCGAACAGGTGCGTGAAGTTCGCGAGGCCGACGAACTCGCTCGACGTGCCGAACGCGTCCTGCATCTGCGTCGACTGCCACAGCGCGACGCCGGCGGGCCACAGGAAGAACACGCCGGTGATCGCGAGCTGCGGCGCGATCAGCAGGTACGGCAACAGGCTCGTGCCGAAACGGGAACGGGATTGCATCGCGGAGATCCGGTCAGGCCAAACGGCAAGGATGAACGGCCGCCGGCCGGCGCGCGGGTTCGCGCGACATGGCCGGCGGCGCAGGGCGCAGCGCGCTCAGCTGCCCGACTTCTCGAAGCGGCGCAGCAGCTCGTCGCCGCGGGTGGCCGCGGAATCGAGCGCGTCCTTCGGCGCCTTCTTCTGCGCCCAGACCTGCTCGAACTCCTCGTCGACGATGGTGCGGATCTGCGGCATGTTGCCGAGCCGCAGCCCCTTCGTGTACGGCAGCGGCGGCTTGTTCATCATCTGCTTGATCGCGGTTTCCGCACTCGGGTTCTTCGCGTAGAAGCCCTGCTGGCGCGTCAGGTCGTACGCGGCCGTCGTGACCGGCAGGTAGCCCGTGTCCTGGTGCCACTTCGCGGCAACGGCCGGCGAGCTCAGGTACGCGAGGAATTTCGCGACGCCCTTGTAGGTCGCCGGGTCCTTGCCCGCCAGCACCCACAGGCTCGCACCGCCGATGATCGCGTTCTGAGGCGCGCCCTTCACGTTCGCGTCGTACGGCATCATGCCGGTGCCGAAATCGAACTTCGCGAACTTGTGCAGCGTCGCGAGCGCCCCCGACGACGTCGTCATGATCCCGCAGTCGCCGCTGTAGAACTTCGACGACGCCTCGTCCTTGCGGCCCGCGTACGAGAACGTGCCGTCCTTCGCCATCTGCTGCAGGAACTGGATGTGCGCGACCTGCTGCGGCTTGTTGAACTCGAGCACCGCGTCGGTGCCGTCGAAGCCGTTGTTGCGGCTCGCGAACGGCAGGCCATGCCACGCGCTGTAGTTCTCGAGCTGGATCCAGCCCTGCCAGCCGGTCGTGTAGCCGCACGCCATGCCCGACTTGCGCAGCTTCTCCGCATCGGCCTTGATCTCATCCCACGTCTTCGGCGGCTGGTTCGGGTCGAGCCCGGCCTTCTTGAACGCGTCCTTGTTGTAGTACAGCACCGGCGTCGAGCTATTGAACGGCATCGACACCAGATGGCCCGTCTTCGCGTCGCTGTAGTAGCTCGCGATGGTCGGCACGAACGCCTTTTCGTCGAGCGGCACGCCGGCCTGCTTGAACACGTCGTGGACGGGCACCACCGCCTTCTTCGCCTGCATCATCGTCGCGGTGCCGACTTCGTAGACCTGGAGGATCGCCGGCGCGTTGCCGCTGCGGTACGCGGCGATGCCCGCCGCGAGCGCCTGGTCGTAGGTGCCCTTGAAGACCGGCACGATCTTGTAGTCGCTTTGCGACGCGTTGAACTGCGCGGCGATGTCGTTGACCCGCTCGCCGAGCGCGGCTTCCATCGCATGCCAGAACTGGATTTCCGTCGCCGCGAATGCTGCGTGCTGCGCGCCGGCCATCAGCGCGCCCCCGACCACGAGCGAGCGAACCAGCGTCCCTACGGGCTTCTTCTTCATCGACCTCTTCTCCTATGAAAACGATACCAACCGCATGTACGGCTTTCCCGTTGCCAGCGAACCGGCGAAGTCTAGTGATCGATTGTGACAGTTAGTTGTCGCTGACGACGAACAGCCGCTGGTATTCCTTCAGCGCGAATCGATCGGTCATGCCGGCGATGTAGTGGGCGACGAGGCGCGGCTGCTTCGCCGGTTCATCCGACTGGTAAGGCGGCGGCAGCAGGCGCGGATCGTCGAGGAACGCTTCGAACAGGCCGGTGACGACGCGCTGCGCCTTGTTCGCCATCCGCATGACCTTGTAATGGCGGTACAGGTTCTTGAACAGGAAGCGCTTGAGCGCCGCCGCCTGCGCGGCGACCGCTTCGCTGTGCGCGACGATCGGCGCCGCCGCGCGCACATCGTCGAGCGACGCCGGCGCGATGCGTGCGAGATTGCGCGTGGTCTCGTCGATCAGGTCGACGATCAGCGTGTTGATGATGCGGCGCACCGTCTCGTGCACGAGACGCCGGCCTTCGAGCTGCGGGAATTCGGCGAGCGCCTCGTCGTGGTGGCGCTGCCAGAGCTCGACTTCCGCGAGCTGCTCGATCGTGACGAGCCCGGAGCGCAGGCCGTCGTCGACGTCGTGGTTGTTGTACGCGATCTCGTCGGCGATGTTCGCGAGCTGCGCCTCGAGCGACGGCTGGCGCCCGTGCAGGAACCGCTCGCCGAGCGCGCCGAGCTTGCGCGCGTTCTCGCGCGAGCAGTGCTTGAGGATGCCCTCGCGCGTCTCGAAGCAGAGATTCAGGCCGTTGAACGCGCCATAGTGCTCCTCGAGCTCGTCGACGACGGCGAGACTCTGCAGGTTGTGCTCGAAGCCGCCGTGCTCGCGCATGCACGCGTTGAGCGCGTCCTGCCCCGCATGGCCGAACGGCGTATGGCCGAGGTCGTGCGCGAGCGAGATCGCCTCGACGAGATCCTCGTTCAGCCGCAGGTTGCGCGCGACCGAGCGCGCGATCTGCGCGACTTCGAGACTGTGCGTGAGGCGGGTGCGGAACAGGTCGCCTTCGTGATTGACGAAGACCTGGGTTTTGTATTCGAGCCGGCGGAACGCGGTCGAGTGGACGATGCGGTCGCGGTCGCGCTGGAATTCGGTGCGCGCCGCCGGCGGCGGTTCCGGGTGGCGCCGTCCGCGCGACTGCGATGCGTGCGCGGCATACGGAGCGAGATGCGCTTCCAGCGCCGCCAGCGTCGGCGGCTCGGCCACCGGCGCGGCGGATGCGCGGCTGGCCTGGGGCAGTTTGCTGCTGGATGTCTCGCTCACGTCTCCTCCATCTCAGGGGCGCCGGGGCATCCGGGCCGCAGTTACCGGGTCGTCGCCGCCAGTGTAGCGAACACCGCTTCGTCGGGCGCCGGCGTGATCAGCGTATCGCCGAAGCGCTTCAGCAGGATGAACTTGATCGCGCCGGCTTCCGCCTTCTTGTCGACGCGCATCAGGTCCATGTAGCGTGCGTCGCCGAGCGCCGGCGCGCGGGTCGGCAGGTGCGCGGCCGCGATTACCGCGTCGAGGCGCTGCCGCGACGCTTCGTCCAGCAGGCCGAGCCGCACCGACAGGTCGCCCGCCATCACCATCCCGCAGCCGACCGCCTCGCCGTGCAGCCACTCGCCGTAGCCGAGCCCGGCTTCGATCGCATGGCCGAACGTGTGGCCGAAGTTGAGGATCGCGCGCAGGCCGCCTTCGCGTTCGTCCGCCGCGACCACGCTCGCCTTGATCTCGCACGAGCGCTTGACGGCTTCGGCGAGTGCGCCGGGCTCGCGACGGTTCAATGCATCGATGTTCGCCTCGATCCAGTCGAAGAACGCGGTGTCGGCAATCGCGCCGGTCTTGATGATCTCGGCGATGCCCGCCGCCAGTTCGCGGTCGGGCAGCGTCGTCAGCGCGCCGATGTCCGCGATTACCGCCTGCGGCTGGTAGAACGCGCCGATCATGTTCTTGCCGAGCGGGTGATTGATGCCGGTCTTGCCGCCGACCGACGAGTCGACCTGCGACAGCAGTGTCGTCGGCACCTGGATGAACGGCACGCCGCGCATGTAGCACGCGGCCGCGAAGCCCGTCATGTCGCCGATCACGCCGCCGCCGAGCGCGACGAGCGTGGTCTTGCGGTCCGCCCGTTCGGTCAGCAAGCCGTCGAAGATCAGGTTCAGCGTTTCCCAGTTCTTGTACGCCTCGCCGTCCGGCAGCACGACCGTCGACACGCGCTTGCCGAGCGGCGCGAGCGCGGCGCGCAGCGCGTCGCCGTACAGCGGATCGACCGTCGTGTTCGTGACGATTGTGACGGACGAGCCCTTGATGTGGGGCGCGAACAATTCGGTGCGGGCGATCAGGCCGGCGCCAATATGAATCGGATAGGCGCGGTCGCCCAGATCGACGTTGACAGTAATCATGCTTGTATAGGCTTGGCGACGACGCCCGCCATTTCGAGTTGCATCAGCACCATGTTGACGAGGCCGTTGACCGACGGGCGGCCGGTTTCGATGACGAAATCCGCGCATTCCCGATACAGCGGATCGCGCACTTCGTAGAGCGCTTCGAGACGCGCTTTCGGATCTTCCGTCTGCAGCAGCGGCCGGTTCTTGTCCTTGCGCGTGCGCAGCCACAGATCGTGCGGATTGGCGCGCAGGTAGACGACGATGCCGTGGGATTTGAGGCATTCGCGGTTTTCGGGGCGCAGGATCGCGCCGCCGCCCGTCGCGAGCACGATGTTCTCGCGCTGCGTGAGCTCGGCGATCATCTGCGCTTCACGGTCGCGAAACCCGGCTTCGCCTTCCATCTCGAAGATCACCGGAATGCGTGCGCCCGTCCGCGCCTCGATCTCGTGGTCGGAGTCGAAGAACGCCCTGTCGAGCCGGCGCGCGACCGCGCGGCCCACGGTGGTCTTACCCGCTCCCATAAGGCCGACGAAAAATACGTTTGCGTGTGGATCCCGCGCTTGC
Source organism: Burkholderia ubonensis subsp. mesacidophila (assembly GCF_002097715.1). Lineage (NCBI taxonomy): Bacteria > Pseudomonadati > Pseudomonadota > Betaproteobacteria > Burkholderiales > Burkholderiaceae > Burkholderia > Burkholderia ubonensis. The sequence continues at coordinate 377,962 of NZ_CP020737.1, read as the reverse complement.
AACGGCTTTCCTCTGCTTCAATCTTGCTGGTGTGTGGCGCAGCTTACTGGCAAAGCGGCTGCCTTGTCGAGCCTGGGCCAGCGGCGTCCGGGCCGGTTTCGCCGGCCGCCGGCTCGCCGCCGCCGGCCGCGTCGCAACGCGCGCCGACCACCGTCGGGGTGATGAAGACGACCAGCTCACTGCGCTGGTCGCGCTGCGCGCGATGCCGAAACAGTGCACCCAGAACCGGTATTTTGCCCAAGAGCGGCACCCGCGTCACATCGTCCCGGCGCAGCTGCTCGTAAATCCCGCCGATCGCGACCGTCCCGCCGTCCTCCACCTCGACGCGGGTCTGCACGTGCTTCGTATGGATCGCCGGGCCGGCCGCGGTCGGCTCGCCGACGCTGTCCTTCGTGACGTCGAGGTCGAGCACGACGCGCCCGTCCGGCGTGATCTGCGGTTCGACCTCGAGCTTCAGCGTCGCCCGGCGGAATTGCACGCCGCTCATGCCGTTGCCGACCTTCGCCTGGTAAGGCAGCTCGGCGCCCTGCTCGACGATGGCCTTCGCACGATCGGCCGTCACCACGCGCGGACTCGACACGATCTGTCCCCGACCTTGCGCCTCGAGCGCACTCAGCTCGACGTCGAGCACGCGGCTCAGCGGCGCGGCGAACAGCGTGAAGCCGGCCGTGGCCGCTTCGAAGCCGCCGAGCGGCCGTGCGGCTAGGTCGAGCGCGTTGCGCGTCCCCGCGGCAAAGGCGGCGCCATCGGCCGCCGCCGCCGCCCGCTCCTGCGCGCGCAAAGCGAGGCGGGCGCCGAGGTTGCGCGAAAAGCCCTGCTCGCCCTCGACGATGCGCGCCTCGATCCGGACCTGCCTCGACGGCCGGTCGATCGCGTCGATCAGCCCCGCAATCTGCGCGATGCGCGGCGCGAGATCGGTGACGAACAGCTGGTTCGTGCGCGCGTCGGCCGCCGCCGCCCCGCGCTTCGACAGCAGGCGCTGCCCCGCCGCGCCGCTCAGGAGCCGCTGCACGTCCTGCGCACGCGGATAGTGGAGCACGAAGGTGCGGCTGGCGAGCGGCTCGAGATCCGCAGCCCGCGCGTGCGCCTCGAAGCGTTCGCGCTCGCGGGCGGCCAGCTCCACCGCGGGCGTGATCCAGATCACGTTGTCGCGCCGCGACATCGCGAGCCCGTGCGTGTCGAGCAGCGTGTCGAACGCGTTCCGCCAGCGGACATGGTTCAGACGGAGCGATACCGTGCCGCGCACCTGCTCGCTGACGATGATGTTGAGCCCCGTGAACCGGGCAAACGCGTCGAACGCGGCGGCCAGGCTGACGCCGTGCAAGTTCAGCGAGATCCGCCGGTCGTCGTCCGCATCGCCGGGTCGGCGCGCGGCGTCGCTCATGCGCACCGGCGGCGGCAACGGGATCGGCGGGCCTTCCAGCACTGGCGCCGTCGCTTCGATCGTCGCGGGCGCGGCGCGCGGCGCCGGCTCCAGCCCCATTGGCAGCTCGGCCGGCAGCGGCGCGTGCTCCATGCCGGCGAAGGCGCCTTGCGGCAGCGGCACGTCCGGCACATCGGCGCGCCCCGCCGCGGCCGGCCACACGCGCGGCAGCGGCGGCAATGCGCCCGACGCCGCGGCTGCGTATATCCCCATCCAGACGACTGTCGCGCGCAACATGCTTCTCACCATTGCGCGCCCTCGTCGTCGAGCCCCATCCTGCGCGGCCCGTTCGTCGTCGCCAGCATCACCGCGTCCGCTTCGACCCGCACCACGCGCATCGCCCCTACCGCCTCGCCGGCCGCCACCGCGGTAATGGCCCCGGCGCCGTCGTCGAACAGGGCGAGGCCGGTGCGTGCGTCCCGCATCACGCCGGCGAGGCGGGACGGCAACGCGTCGCCCGTTCCCCGCTCATCCCCGCTACCGAACGGATCCGCGTCCTGCGAAGCCGCGGCGATCGGTCGGTCCCCGTATGCCGCGCGGCCGCGCGGCATGGCGGAAAATACGTCGAGCGACAGCCCGATGCGCGCCGCCCGCCCATCGCGCTCGACGCTTATCGCCGCCGGCACGACCAGCACCGGCAACGTCGCCAGCCCGCCCACCATCCGCCGCAGCGCCGGAAAGCCGCCATCCGCGACGATGCGCACCGTGCGCCGCACCTCCTGCCGAGCGCCCGGTCCGGCCTGCGGCTCGAACGAGACGACCCGCAGCCCGCTCGACGCGGCGAGCTCGGCCAGTTCGAGCATCAGCGCCGGCCAGCCGGGCGCCGCCGGCTCACCGCGGTCGTCATCCGTCTTCGCAGGCGCCGCGCGATGCGTCGCGGCCTGCGCCAGTGCACGCTCGGCCGCGGCGGCGCGCGCCGTGGCGGCATCCAGCGATGCGCGGCTGCGGGCGAGGCCGCTCCAGTCCGCGGCGGTTGAGAGATGGACGCCGCCCGCCAGCACCGCGCCGAATGCGAGCACGCAGCCTGCGACGTGCGACGCAACCGGCAGCGCGCGCCGCGTCGCGCCGTTTCTCCCGCCGTCGCTGCTCCCGAATCGATACGCAAGCGCCGTCATGTCCGCTCCTCCTGCCTGGCGTCGTGCAACGGTCCGTCGTGCCAACGCAGTTGCACCGAGAACCGGAACGGCATCCGCGTCGCGCCCGCAGGCTCCGCCGGGGCCGGCTTCAGCGCATCGACGTCGACGCGCCACCCGTGCTGTTCGCGCGCGATGCGGTCGAGCCAACGCGCCGCCGCCCGATAACTCGCGGCCCTTGCGTCGAGCACCGCGCCGGACGCCGTCGTGCGCAACGCTTCCAGCCGGATGCCGTCGTCGCGAACCCGCGCCGCCAACGCGAGCAGCTCGGTGGCCTGCCGGTAAGGCGCCGCCAGTTCCACAGCCTGCGCGTCGCGCCGCGCGGCGGCGGTGGCCATCCGCGCAGCGCGCGCCGCCGCGTCCACCTCGGGCTGTTGCGTCGACAGCCGCGCCTCGACGACAGCGCGTTCGGCGTCGGTTCGCATGCGCAGCCACGCTTCGCCACCTGTCCATGCGACGACGCCCAGGATGCCGAGCAGGATCGCCGCGCCGCATTGCGCGGCCCGGCGTCGACGCATGGCCCGCGCGAGGCGGTCGCGGTATGGCAGCAGGTTGAATCCGTCAAGGTCGAGCCACGCGAGCGCGGCCGCCGGCTTCTGCGGTGCCCCCGGAAATACGGTCGGCGCGCTCATTCCCACACTCCGCGCAGCGCGAGCCCGAAGGCAACCGCAAAGGCCGGCCCGCCAGGCGCACCGGCCTGCGTTGCGGACGCTTCGCCGCCCCAACGCGCGCACTCGAACGGCATCGCGCTCGCGCCGAGCAGGTCGCCGATCTCCGCGATGGACGTGTCGAACCGCGCGAAACAGCGCTCGTCGCCGCCGACGAGCGCACAGCGGGCCGGCCGGCGCACCAGCGCGCGCAACGCGTCGGGCAGCGCGGCATGCGCGCGATCCGGAAACGTGAACTGCGACACGGCCGCCCCGCCCTCCAGCCACCAGCCGCGCACGCCCGCGTCGCCGAACCAGAGCGCGAAGCAGGGCTCGCGCGCGTCCGGCTCGCGCAGCGCGGCAAAACGCAGCGCCCGCAGCGCCGCGATCGACTCGCCGTCGATTGCCGTCAAATCGACGCCGGCCACGGCAGCCGCGTCGACCCGCCGCTGCAGCACGGCCTGCGGCGCGGCGGCGATGGCGATCTCGCCGGGCCGCGCACCGCCGTCTTGCCGCCAGTCGAACGCGAGACTGTCCGGCGCCAGCCCGGAGATGCGTTCCGCGGCCTGGCGGGCAGCGTCGGGAATGTCGTCGCGCCCGGCCAGGTCGAGCGTCGCCGTGCGCATCTCGTCGTCCCGCAGCGCCATCACGCCGCGCGCGTCGCACCGCACCCCGCGCGCCGCCAGGCGCGACACGGCCGCGGACAGCGCGCGCCCGACCGCCGCCCAGCGAACCTCGTCGGACCCGTCGGACAGCCCGTGCGGCTCCGTCTCGAGCCCTTCGACCCGCACGTCCGCGCCGCGCCTGCGCCGGCTCAGCACCGCCACCCTCACGTCGCCCGCGGCGACGTCGATCCCTGTCGCCGTGCGCCTGCCCATCGCGAATCGCACCGTCCATCGTCCGCCCATTCCAGCCTCCCGCCATCGCTGCGGCCCCTGCCGCAATCCCAGGCTCCCATTCTGGCGAGCGGCATGCGCGGCCGGCAGTCGGCCGAACGGCCAACACCGCGAAACGCGTGCGCCGGCGCGCTATGCTGGAAGGGCGGCGCCCCGCGGCCGCACGAGGGGTGCTCACCCGTCAGGACCGGTCATACCGGCCAGCTATAATCGCGGGACTGTTTCCCGGTATGCCTATGCAATCCACGTCCCCTACGTCCCCGCCCCCCGCCCCGGAGCCGAAGAAACGCCCCTGGTGGCTGAAGATCCTGATCGGCCTCGTTACGGTGTGCGTGGCGCTCGTCCTGTGCGGCGGGCTCGTGCTCGGCTATGCGCTCGTCGTCGCGTCGCCGAACATGCCGTCGCTCGACGCGCTGACGGACTATCGTCCGAAGGTTCCGCTGCGCATCTATACGTCCGATCACGTGCTGATCGGCGAATTCGGCGAGGAACGCCGCGACATCGTCCACTTCAAGGACGTCCCCGACTCGCTGAAGAAGGCGATCCTCGCGATCGAGGACGCGCGCTTCTACGACCACGGCGGAGTCGACCTCACCGGGATCTTCCGCGCGGGCATCGTCGCACTGACGAACGGCCACGCGACGCAGGGCGCGAGCACGATCACGATGCAGGTCGCGCGCAACTTCTTCCTGTCCAGCGAGAAGACCTACACGCGCAAGATCTACGAGATGCTGCTCGCATACCGTATCGAGCGCGCGCTGACGAAGGATCAGATTCTCGAGGTCTACATGAATCAGATCTATCTCGGCCAGCGCGCGTACGGCTTCGCGAGCGCCGCGCGGGTCTACTTCGGCAAGGACCTGAAGGACATCTCGCTCGCGGAAGCCGCGATGCTGGCGGGCCTGCCGAAGGCGCCGTCCGCGTACAACCCGGTCGTCAATCCGAAGCGCGCGAAGGTGCGCCAGGAATACATCCTGCAGCGGATGCTCGAGCTGAACTTCATCTCGCGCGGGCAGTACGACGAGGCGATCGCGCAGCCGCTCGTCGTCAAGGGCGCGGGCCGCGAATTCAGCGTGCACGCCGAGTACGTCGCCGAAATGGTGCGGCAGATGATGTACGCGCAGTATCGCGAAGAGACGTACACGCGCGGCTTCAACGTCGTCACGACGATCGATTCCGCCGATCAGCAGGTCGCCTACGGCGCGCTGCGCAAGGGGATCATGGATTACGAGCGCCGCCACGGCTATCGCGGGCCGGAGGGCTTCATCGAGTTGCCGGCCGGCGCCGACGATCGCGAACAGGCGATCGACGACGCGCTGCTCGAGCATCCGGACAACGGCGAGCTGATCGCGGCGGTCGTGACCGCCGCCGGCCCGCGCCAGATCACCGTCGCGTTCATCGACGGCAGCAACGCGACGATCGAAGGCGACAATCTGCGCTTCGCCGCGGGCGCGCTGTCGGCCAATGCGCAGCCGAACCGGCGCATTCGTCCGGGCGCGATCGTCCGCGTCGTGAAGAACGACGCCGGCGCGTGGGCGATCACGCAACTGCCGCAGATCGAAGGCGCGTTCATCTCGATCGTCCCGCAGGACGGCGCGATCCGCTCGCTCGTCGGCGGCTTCGACTACAACAAGAACAAGTTCAACCACGTCACGCAGGCGTGGCGGCAGCCGGGCTCGTCGTTCAAGCCGTTCATCTACTCCGCGTCGCTCGACAAGGGGCTCGGGCCGGCGACGATCATCAACGACGGCCCGCTGTACTTCAGCGCCGCGGAAACGGGCGGCCAGCCGTGGGAGCCGAAGAACTACGGCGGCGGCTTCGATGGTCCGATGTCGATGCGCACCGCGCTGCAGCGCTCCCGCAACCTCGTGTCGATCCGGATCCTCAATCACATCGGCACGAAGTACGCGCAGCAATACATCACCCGCTTCGGCTTCGACGCCGACCGCCACCCGGCCTATCTGCCGATGGCGCTGGGCGCCGGCCTCGTCACGCCGCTACAGATGGCGGGCGCGTACTCGGTGTTCGCGAACGGCGGCTTCCGCGTCAATCCGTACCTGATCGCCGAGGTGACCGATCCGAACGGCGCCGTCGTCGCGCGCGCGCAGCCGCTCATCGCCGAGCAGAACGCGCCGCGCGCGATCGACGCGCGCAACGCCTACGTGATGAACAGCCTGCTGCAGAGCGTCGCGCAGCGCGGCACCGGCGCGAAGTCGAACGTCCTGAAGCGCACCGATCTCGCGGGCAAGACCGGCACCACGAACGACTCGCACGACGCGTGGTTCGCCGGCTACCAGCACTCGCTCGCCGCGATCGCGTGGATCGGCTACGACAACCCGCGCAGCCTCGGCGACCGCGAAACCGGCGGCGGCCTCTCGTTGCCCGTGTGGATCGACTACATGGGCGCGGCGCTCAAGGGCGTGCCCGAATTCAAGCCGACGATGCCGGACGGGGTCGAGACGCTCGGCAGCGAGCTGTATTTCGCCGATTTCACGCCGGGGCACGGCTTCGTGTCGACGGTCGGCGTGCCGCAGGCGCCGGTCGCGCAGGACACGGAGGAAGAGGCGCCGCACGTCGACGAGCAGGAGAAGCAGGACATCATGAACCTGTTCCGCGGCCACTGACCTTTCACGCGGACATCAGCAAAAAAGCGGCCCTCGGGCCGCTTTTTGTTTGGTACGACGTTTGGCGCGCTCCCGCGCGAACGCTCAGGCGCTGAACGTGATCGGCATCCCGGCCTGCTGGGTCGCGTAGTCGCTGAGCGCCGCGTAGAACTCCGTGCCGGAGCGCGTGTCGCGCCACGCGCCGTCGACGTAGCGGTAATGGAAACCGCCCGCCTTCGCGGCGATCCACACTTCCTTCATCGGCGGCTGCAGGTTGACGATGATCTTCGAGCCGTTCTCGAACGTCAGCGTCAGGACGCTGCCGTTGCGCTCGAGATCGATGTCGTGATCGCCGTCGTTCGCGGCGTCCACGGTGCGCTCGACGGCCGCCAGCACGGCCTCGGCGCGGGTCAGGTATTCGGTATCGGACATGCTAAACTCTATCGGTTCAATTGTTCAGGGACGATCATGCGAGTCGTTTTCCGGATGAGCGCGATTGTAGCGGCTTTGGCAATTCTTGCAGGCTGCGGTCAAAGCGGTCCGCTCTATTTGCCCACCGTGCCGCCGCTGCCGCCGAAACCGGTCGACCAGCAGCGGGACACGCCGCCGTCGGACGTCAAGCCGACCGACGAAACCGCCTCGTCGTCCGAGAGCATGCCCGATACGTCCGGCACGCCGCTCACGCTGTCGCCCGAGCTGTCGGGTGGCGCCAGCGCCGTTGCACCAGCTCCCGCATCCGGCTCGGCCAGCCCGCAGTAACGCGGCGAAGCAGCAACCGCCCGCAACCGCGCAACGACGGCAAACAAGGCGATGACCACGCGGTCATCGCCTTTGTTGTTGGTGCGTCGCGATTCGCGGCGCGTCAGCCCCGCACGCGCCGCCAACCCCACGCAGCCAGTCGCCAGCCGAGCAGCGCCACGACGATCGCCGCATACAGCTTCGGCTGCGCGAGATCGTGCTTGCCGGCCTTCATCCACCAGAAGTGCAGCACGCCGAACGGCACGATCGCGTAGATCGCGCGATGCAGCGTCGCCCAGTGCCGCCCGAGCCGGCGCACCATCGCGCGCGGCGACGTCGCGGCGAGCGGGATCAGCAGCACGAACGCGGCGAAGCCAACGGTGATGAACGGCCGCTTGCCGATGTCCTTCAGGATCTCGGCCAGGTCGAACCACTTGTCGAACCAGACATAGGTCGTGAAGTGCAGCGTCGCGTAGAAGAACGCGAACAGGCCAAGCATGCGGCGAAAACGCAGCAGCGCGGGAACGCCGGTCATCCGCCGCAGCGGGGTGACGCCGAGCGTGATGCACAGCATCACGAGCGTCCACAGGCCGGTCGAGCGCGTGACGAATTCGACCGGATTCGCGCCGAGCCGGTCGGTCAGGCCGAACAGCACGAGCCGTGCGAACGGATACAGGCCGGCCGCGAAGGCCAGCACCTTGGCGGGAGCGAGCCAGCGCGGCGAGGCGCCCCGGGCCTTGTCCGGCCGGGGCGCGGCGGCGCGCGCCGGCGCGAGCGTCGAAGCGGGCATGTCGTTTCTCATCGGTGCGCGTCAGAAGAACTTCTTCAGGTCCATGCCCTGATACATCGACGCGACGAACTCGCCATAGCCGTTGAACATCAGCGTCTTGCGCTTCGGCGTGAAGAAGCCGTCGTCGCCGATGCGCCGCTCGGTTGCCTGGCTCCAGCGCGGATGGTCGACGTTCGGATTCACGTTCGAATAGAAGCCGTACTCGTTCGGCGCGTAGGTGTTCCAGCTGGTCGGCGGCTGCTTGTCGACGAAGCGGATCTTCACCAGCGACTTCGCGCTCTTGAAGCCGTACTTCCACGGCACGACGACCCGCACCGGCGCGCCGTTCTGGTTCGGCAGCACCTGCCCGTAGACGCCCATCGTCAGCAGCGTCAGCGGATTCATCGCCTCGTCCATCCGCAGGCCTTCCGAATACGGCCACTCGAGGATCGGCGTCGACAGGCCCGGCATCTGCGACGGGTCGGCGAGCGTGACGAACTGCACGTATTTCGCGTTTCCGGTCGGCTGCACGCGCTTGATCAGCTCCGCAAGCGGCACGCCGATCCACGGGATCACCATCGACCAGCCTTCGACGCAGCGCAGCCGGTAGACGCGCTCCTCGAGCGGCGCGAGCTTCAGCAGCTCGTCGAGATCGAACACCTTCGGATGCTGCACCTCACCCTCGACGCTGACGCGCCACGGACGAGGGCGCAGCGTGCCGGCGTTGCGGGCCGGATCGCCCTTGTCGGTGCCGAATTCGTAGAAGTTGTTGTAGGACGTGACGTCCTTGAACGGCGTCGCCTTGTCGGCCACGGCGAATTTCGGATTGGCTTTCGCCGCCAGTTTCGCCGCACGCGCGTCGGGCGACGCGTACGCGGCAAACGCCGCGCCGCCGCCGCCCAGCATGGTGCCTGCCGCCGCGAGGCCGGCTGCCTGCAGCAGGCGCCGGCGGTTGTCGAATACCGCGCGCGGCGTAATCTCGCTGCGCGGAATGTCGTCACCGCTCAACGCGTTCCGGAAAGGCCGTTTGATCCACATCGTGCTGCTCCTCCTGCGTGCGCATCGTGCACGCCATGCGCGTTCGACCCGGCCCATCATGCGCGGTTCGGCGCCCGGATCGCCCGCCCGTTACAAAAGAAAACCGCCGGGCACGCAGTGCGCCGGCGGTCTTTGGTCGGACGAGCGTCGGGAATCTTACAGCTTGCCGTAGCTGTGCAGCCCGGACAGGAACATGTTGACGCCAAGGAACGCGAACGTCGTGACGAGCAGGCCCGTCAGCGCCCACCATGCGGCGGCCGTGCCGCGCAGGCCCTTCATCAGGCGCATGTGCAGCCACGCCGCGTAGTTCAGCCACACGATCAGCGCCCAGGTCTCCTTCGGGTCCCAGCTCCAGTAGCCGCCCCACGCCTCGGCTGCCCACAGCGCACCGAGGATCGTCGCGATCGTGAAGAACGCGAAGCCGACCGCGATCGACTTGTACATCACGTCGTCGAGCACCTCGAGCGCCGGCAGGCGGTCGGCGAGCACGCCACGCTCCTTCATCAGGTACGCGACCGACACCATCGCCGACAGCGCGAAGCTGCCGTAGCCGATGAAGTTCGCCGGCACGTGGATCTTCATCCACCAGCTCTGCAGCGCGGGCACGAGCGGCTGGATCTGCTGCGCGTCGCGCGCGATCGAGTACCACATCAGGAAGCCGACCGCCGCGCTGATGACCAGCAGCACGAATGCGCCCAGCGCGCGCGTGCCGTAGTGGCCTTCGTAGTACAGGTAGAGCAGCGCGGTGATCAGGCTGAACAGCACGAACACTTCATACAGGTTCGACACCGGGATATGGCCGACGTCGGCGCCGATCAGGTACGACTCGTACCAGCGCACCATCATCCCGGTGAAGCCCATCAGCACCGCGACCCAGGTGAGCTTCTGGCCGATCGCGGCGGCCGACGCCGAGCGCGCGAGCGTGCCGATCCAGTAGAACACCGTCGCGAGCACGAACAGCGCGCTCATCCACAGGATCGCCGACTGGCTCGACAGGAAGTACTTGAGGAAGAACGCCGCATCCGCGCGCGCCAGGTCGCCCTGGTAGATCTGGATCGACAGCAGCGCGAGCACCGCGATCGACGCCATCAGCAGCCGGGCCGGCTTCCAGCGCCAGCCGAGCGTGACGAGCGCCGGGACGGCGCCGATCAGCACGGCCTTGTCGTAGTAGTCCATGTGCGCGTTGTAGTGCACGAACGCATAGCCTGCGCCGAGCACCAGCGCCAACGCGAACAGCCAGTCGAGCGGCGACAGGCGCAGCAGGAACGGACGGTCGTCGAACAGTGGCGCCGGAATCGGGGCCTGGGCCGACGCCTCACGGGTGGGGGAAACTTGAGTGAGATCCATGATGTTACCGGGTGGAATCCTCGGAACCGCCGCCGGCCGGCGGGCGGGAAGCCGATGCCGCACCGGCGGGCGCGGCATCGCGAGGTGCGGCGCGCAAGGCGGCGCCTGCCGCGTCGCGCGTCTGCACGAATTCTTTCTCGAAATCGAAGGTCTTGCGGGCCGTGGACATCGCCATCACCACATCGACGCCGGAGCCGGCGTCCTTGAGCCAGAACCAGAGGCGCCGCTCGCGCACGTAGAACATCGAGAAGATGCCGGCGACGAGCAGCAGGCTGCCAAGATACACCAGATTCTTGCCGGGCGCGCGCGTCAGCTGAAATACCGAAGCTTGCACCTGCTTGAACGAATCGAGTTGCAGGTAGACCGGCGCGCCGTACAGGAAACTGTCGGACAGCGCGTTGATCGCGTTCTGCACGAACCGGATCGACTCCGCGCCCTGCTGCGCGGGCCGCTCGCCGGCGCGCTCGCGCGCGATCTGCCAGACCTCCCACATCGCGCCTTCGAGCATCCGCAGCAGCAGGCCGGCCGCCTTCTCCTGCTCGGCCTTCGGCACCGACCGGTCGATGAACGTCGCGACCGCCTGGAACCCGCCCAGCGGCTGGCCGTCGATCCCGCGCCCGGCGCTGTCGTCGCTGGCCGCAAACAGGGTCAGCACCTTCGACGCGCTGTCCTGCAGTCGGCCGCGCAGCGCCGCTTCGCTGTCCGGCAGCGAACGCTGCGCGAAGCGCGCGGCGGCCTCCGTGCGGACCGCCGGGTCTTCGAGCGCCGCGCGCAGGCGCATCCATTCGCCGATCGAATCCTGGCCGTCCGCCGGAATCCGCATGTAGCGGAACGGATCGTTCGGGCTCGCGCGCACGCCGGCGAGGAACACGCGCTCGCCGCCCATGTCGACCGGCAGCATGTAGTTGTTGAACTCGCGCGCCTGGCCGTCCTTGCCGCGGACTTTGTACTGCACCGACGGGCCGATGTTGTGCAGTTGCATCGGCTTCGACGACTTCGCGCCCGAACCGAGCCGCTCGTCGAACGCTTCCTTGAGCGTCGTGGTCTTCGCGACGCCGCGCACGTCCGGCTTGCCGTTCGCGTCGGCCATGTTCTCGACGTTGATCGCGCGGAAATCGGAGAATTCGATCGTCTCGCCGTCGGCGCCCGGCATCTGCAGCGGCGCCGAGCTGCCGATCGTGCCCTGCACCGGGAACGTCTTCGCCGCGGCGCCCGTCATCGGGTACGCGGTCATCTGCATCTGCGAGCCGCCGTCCTGGAAGCTCGACTGGTAGATCGACACGCCCTTGTAGGTGAACGGCTTGTTGACCTCGACGCGCGCCGGAATCTTCTGCCCGGTCGCGCGATCGATCACGACGATGTCGCTCGCGAACAGCTTCGGCATCCCGGTCGTGTAGTAGTCGACGATGAACTTGTTGAGCTGGATCGAGAACGGCAGGTCCTGGATCAGCGAGCCGTTCGGCTGGTTGAGGATCGCGGTCGACACGAACTGGCCTTCCGGCACCCATGCGTAGCCGCGGAACGTCGGGTTCGACGCCGACAGGCGATGGTCGGGCGAGATCTCGCTGATCGTCGCGCTCGTGTTGACGGGGCTCTTGCCGAACATCCACATCTGGAATTTGATCGGCAGGTTGCTGTCGAGCAGGCCGCCGACACAGATCACGACGATCGCGACGTGCGCGGAGATGTAGCCCCACTTCGTCATCGCGCCGCGCTTCGCGGAGACCAGCGTCGCGCCGTCGCTCTCGCGCACGACGTGCTTGTAGCCGGCTTTCGTGACGAACGCGGCGAGCGTCGCGCTCACCTGTGCGCGCGTGCCGGTCGCTGCATATTCAGCCTTGTGGTGGAACGCGCGCAGGCTGCCTTCGCGCACCTTGTCCTTCCAGCTTTTCGCGTCCTTGAGCATCTTCGGCGCGTTGCGGATCACGCACAGCGAGATCGACACGACGAGGAAGATCAGGATCAGCATGAACCACCACGCGCTGTACACGTTGTACAGGCCGAGCGAGCGGAAGATGTCGGCCCAGAACGGCCCGAACTGGTTCACGTAGTTCGGATACGGATCGTCCTGGGTCAGGACGGTACCGACGATGCTCGCGATCGACAGCACCACGAGCAGCGCGATCGCGAAGCGCATCGAGCTCAACAGCTCGACTGCGCGCTTCGTTGCGCCCTGGCCCGACTTCGACTGCAACCCCGACGTGGTAACGCTCATTCAAACTCCGACTGACAACAAAAAAGGGCAAGGCGGCCGCTACGATACGGCGCCCCACCCTTTTCTTGTTTTGACTCCGGCCGCCCTGCGGGCGCCCGGTCATTCTTTCGCGGCCGTCGCTCAGTGCAGGCCGGCGATGTAATCCGCGACGGCCTTGACCTCGCTGTCCGACAGGCGCGACGCGATCTGATGCATCGCTTCGTTGTTGTTACGGGCGCCAGCGCCCTGCTGGAACGCCATCAACTGGGCGACGGTGTAATCCGACCACTGGCCCGACAGACGCGGATACTGGATCGGCAGCCCCTGCCCCGTCGGCCCGTGGCAGCTCGCACACGCGGGCACACCCTTCTCCGCGATGCCGCCGCGGTAGATCTTCTGGCCGAGCGGCACGGTAGCCGCGACGTGCGCGGTGCCGGGCTTGGCCGCCTGCGAGCCGTAATACGCCGCGACGTTGCGCATGTCGTCCGCGCTCAGCGCGCCCGCGAACCCGACCATCACGGCGTTATTACGCACCGGCCCCTTCGCGCCCGGCTGCGCCTTGAAATCGTTCAACTGCTTGACCAGATATTCGGGATGCTGGCCGGCGAGCTTCGGAAAACTGCCCGACGCGCTGTTGCCGTCGGCGCCGTGACACGATGCGCAGACTTGCGCCGCGATCGCCTTGCCACGATCCAGATCCGGCTTTGCCGCATCCGCCGCCCTTGCCTCTGCTACGAAACCTACGAACCCTGCTGCAACCTGAAGCACCATCAGAGACTTGCACAGTCGATTCATTCGCACACCCTGTTTCGTCTTGTGGGAATTGAGGTTCTGCAATAAACGACGGCGATCAGTCTACCGCAGAAGCGCGCGAGGCGGGGCGCCCGGGGCCTTCGGTAAAACCGTCGTATTGTACAATATCGCGCTGAAAGCCCCCGCGCCTATCGGGGCTACCCCGCCTCCACCAAGCGGCTCGCGCCGCCCGTCCGTCCCCGATCCCATGGCCTTTCTGCTCCATCAAGCCCGCTTCTATACGACCGTCAACCACTTGCGCGACCTGCCGCCGACGGTGCAGCCGGAAGTTGCGTTCGCAGGCCGCTCGAATGCCGGCAAATCGACCGCGATCAACGTCCTGTGCAACCAGAAGCGGCTTGCATTCGCGTCGAAGACGCCCGGCCGCACGCAGCACATCAACTACTTCTCGGTCGGCCCGGCGGCCGAGCCCGTCGCGAACCTCGTCGACCTGCCCGGCTACGGCTACGCGGAAGTGCCCGGCGCCGCGAAGGCGCACTGGGAAATGCTGCTGTCGACCTACCTCGCAACCCGCTCGCAGCTCTGCGGGCTGATCCTGATGATGGATTCGCGCCGCCCGCTGACCGACCTCGACCGCCGGATGATCGAGTGGTTCACGCCGACCGGCAAGCCGATCCACACGCTGCTGACGAAGTGCGACAAATTGACGCGCCAGGAGAGCATCAATGCGCTGCGGACCACGCAGAAAGGGCTCGATGCGTATCGGGATGCCGGCGTCGAAGGCAAGCTGACGGTCCAGCTGTTCTCGGCGCTCAAGCGCACGGGGCTCGACGAGGCCCATGCGCTGATCGAGAGCTGGGTGCGGCCGTCCGTCGCCGACGAAAAAAGCGAGCCTGTAGCACAATGACCGGGCAACGCGCGGCCGGCCCGGCCGTGCGCACCTGACGGCGCCTGCGTTTCGGCCGGCTCATAAAAAAACCCGCCGTTTAGCGGCGGGTTAAACAGCCTAATCGAATAACGACAGGCACCCGCTCAGGGAGGAGAAGCGGGGAGCATCACGCGAGGCGTGACGCTCGATCGCTATCATATACCAACGATCCAGAAAATAACCTAAGGGTTCCGTAAGGCCCTTATTGCCCTGATTTCTGCCAAATCGCCATGAGCTTCCATCCGCTTCATCGTCCGCGCCGGATGCGCCGCGACGACTTCTCCCGCCGCATGATGCGCGAAAACCGCCTGACCACCGACGACCTGATCTACCCGGTCTTCGTCGTCGAAGGCACGAACGAGCGCCAGCCGGTGCCGTCGATGCCCGGCGTCGAGCGCGTGTCCGTCGACCTGCTGATGCAGGTTGCCGAGCAGTGCGTCGAACTGGGCGTGCCCGTGCTGTCGCTGTTCCCGGCCATCGAGCCGTCGCTGAAGACGCCCGACGGCCGCGAGGCGGCCAATCCCGAGGGCCTGATCCCGCGCGCGGTGCGTGAGCTGAAGAAGCGCTTCCCCGAGCTCGGCGTGCTGACCGACGTCGCGCTCGACCCATATACGAGCCACGGCCAGGACGGCGTGCTCGACGAAAACGGCTACGTGATCAACGACGACACCGTCGAAATCCTGATCGAACAGGCGCGCGCGCAGGCCGAGGCCGGCGTCGACATCGTCGCGCCGTCGGACATGATGGACGGCCGCATCGGCGCGATCCGCGAGATGCTCGAAAGCGAAGGCCATATCCACACGCGGATCATGGCCTATTCGGCCAAGTTCGCGTCGGCGTTCTACGGCCCGTTCCGCGACGCGGTCGGCTCGGCGACGAATCTGGGCAAGAGCAACAAAATGACCTACCAGATGGACCCGGCGAACACCGACGAAGCGCTGCGCGAAGTGCGCCTCGACATCGAGGAAGGCGCGGACATGGTGATGGTGAAGCCCGGCATGCCGTACCTCGACATCGTGCGCCGCGTGAAGGACGAGTTCCGCTTCCCGACCTACGTGTACCAGGTCAGCGGCGAATACGCGATGCTGAAGGCCGCCGCGATGAACGGCTGGCTCGATCACGACAAGGTCGTGCTCGAATCGCTGCTCGCGTTCAAGCGCGCCGGCGCCGACGGCGTGCTGACGTACTTCGCGCTCGATGCCGCGCGCCTGCTGAAGGCGCAGCGCTGATCCCGCGCCGGAGCCTGGAAAGCAAAACGGCGACGCACTTCGGTGCGTCGCCGTTTTTTCTTGCCGGCCGGCCGAGGGCCGGGGCCGCCTTTGTGTGCTCAAGATGCTCGGCCGTCAGCAGGTCACGGCGCTTATACCGTCGGCACCGCCGCTCGATCGAGGCTGCGCAGGAACGTCTCGGCGGCCTGATAGCCGACCACCCGCCCGATTTCCTTGCCGTTGCGATCGAAGAAGATGATCCCGGGCGGGCCGAACAGGTTGAAGCGCTTCAGCAGCGCCTGATCGTCCGGATTGTTCGCGGTGACGTCCGCGCGCACCAGGTGCAATTGCGCAAGCCGCGCCTGCACGCGCGAGTCGGTGAAGGTCAGATGCTCCATCTCCTTGCAGCTCACGCACCAGTCGGCGTAGAAATCGAGCATCACGGGCTGGCCCGATGTCCTCAGCAGCGCATCGAGCTCGCCATTCGACCCCACCGACGCAAAGGCCGGCCCTTCCTGCGCGCCGGCTGCCGGCGTGCCGGCCACCGACGCGGTCGTGCGCGCGGCAAGCACCGCCAGCGGCTTGACGGGATCGGTCGATCCCGCGGCGAGACCGACGAGCAGCGTGGCCGCCCAGATTGCCAGCGCCGCGCCGAGCCCGCGCCCGAGGCGCCGCCAGATCGATGGCGTGCCCGCATGCGGCGAGAACAGGCCGAGCGCGGCCGCCGCGACGAGCAGCCACAGCGCGGCCAGCATCATCCGGAACGCCCCGCCGAGCACCGGCCAGACGATCCACAGCGCGGCCGCGAGCAGAACGATGCCGAAGAACACCTTCACGCCGTCCATCCACGTCCCCGCGCGCGGCAGCAACGTGCCCGCGCCGACGCCGACGATCAACAGCGGCACGCCGAGCCCCAGCCCCATCGCGAACAGCGCCGCGCCGCCGAGCAGCGCGTTGCCGGTATGCGCGATGAACGCAAGCACCGCGAACAGCGGCGCCGTCATGCAGGCGCCGACGACGAGCGCAGACAGCGCGCCCATTGCCGCGACCGCTGCGAAATGGCCGCCCTTGTGGCCGCTCGACGCGTTGGCGGCGCCGTTCTGCCAGCGCTGCGGCAGCGCGATGTCGACGCCGGAAATCAGCGAGGCCGCGAAGGCCGTCAGCAGCACGCCGAAGCTGCCCAGCACCCACGGGTTCTGCAGCCATGCCCCGAGACTCTGCCCGACCAGCGCGGCGGCGATCCCGAGCACCGTGTAGACGAGCGCCATGCCGAGCACGTAGGTCAGCGACAGCGCAAAGCCGCGTGCGTGCGTCGCGCGCGTGCCCTGGCCGATGATGATCGCCGACACGATAGGAATCATCGGATAGGAGCAGGGCAGGAGGCTCAGCACGACGCCCGCGACGAAATACAGTGCGACGACCGTGAAGAAGCCCTGGCCTTCGAGCAGCGACTGCGCATAATCGGCACTGGTGACCTTGTCGAACCAGCTGCCGGTCGCCTCATCCCGGCCGGCCGGCGAGGCCGTCGTCGCCGGGGACGCCGCGCCCAACGCGTCGCCGCTCACCTTCAGGACATGCTCCGCCGGCGGATAGCAGATCCCTTCGTCCGCGCATCCCTGTGACGTCACCGCAAGCTCGAACGGCCCGGTTGCCTGCTTGACCGGCACGTGGATCACCACTTCGCCGCGATAGGTCTCGACGTTCTTCTGGAACGTCTGGTCGAACTTCACATGGCCCGCGGGCAGTTGCGGTTCGCCGAGCGTCGCCTGGCCGCTCTTGACTGCGAACGCGAACCGCTCCCGATACAGGTAGTAGCCGTCCGCGACCTTGAAGCGCACGTCGACCTGGCCCGGCGACTCGCTGGCGCTGAACTTGAACGCCACCGACGGATCGAGGAAATCGTCGGCGGCCCGGGCGAGCGACATGCCGCCCAGCGTGAACGCGAGGAGCGACAGCAGCAGCGCGAGGAACCGCAGCGCATGGATGCGCGCGCGAAGAGCCATACCGTTAAACATGAAATAGACGTTGAGTTTCGCCCGCCACCCACTGGCCGTACTTCGGCGCCGCCGCCGCTTGCCAGGAGACGATTTCGGGCGTGTCGTAAGGATGGTTCGACTGGATGAAGCGTTCCAGCTCGAGCGAGCGCACCGGGCTCGTCTTGAACAGCAGCTGGATTTCTTCGGCCGTCTCGACCTTGCCCTGCCAGTGATAGCGCGACTGGATCGCGCCGAGCCGCGACACGCAGGCGGCAAGCCGCTCGGACAGCGCGCCGTCGGCGAGCGCGTCGGCGGTCGCCGCATCCGGCACCGTCGTCAGCATCAGCACCACGACCATTCGCGCACCTCCAGATTCATTCGCCGGCGCATTCACCAGCTGTTTGCCCCGTATCGTAGCGCACCCTGCGCGATGGTGCCGGCGGCCGACTGCGACAATCGACCGCATTCCGGTCCGCCAAGCAAAAAGGGCCAAGCAATTGCTTGACCCTTTTTTGTTACTGCGACGTGCCGAAAAGCTTATTCAGCTTCTTGCACGTTTTCCGTTTCGTCGACTTCCGGACGATCCAGCAGTTCGACCAGTGCCATCGGTGCGTTGTCGCCGACGCGGAAGCCGAACTTCAGGATGCGCAGGTAGCCGCCCGGACGGTTCGCGAAACGCGGACCGAGCACGTCGAACAGCTTCGCCACCGAATCACGATCGCGCAGGCGGTTAAACGCCAGGCGACGGTTCGCGAGCGACGGCTTCTTGCCGAGCGTGATCAGCGGCTCGACGACTTTACGGAGTTCCTTCGCCTTCGGCAGCGTCGTCTTGATGACTTCGTGCTCGATCAGCGAGTTGGACATGTTGCGGAGCATAGCCAGACGGTGGCTGCTCGTGCGGTTCAGTTTCCGCAGACCATGACGATGGCGCATTTCAGTTTCCTTGATTCAAAGTTTTGATCCAGCTCTTCTATCGCACCGCAGGGGTGCACGGGCCGGTAACGAAAAAAGCAAGATGCGGATTTTAAAGGAAAATCCGCATCTTGGCCAGTTACAGCAACAACCGGGCTTACTTGTCGAGACCAGCCGGCGGCCAGTTCTCGAGCTTCATGCCCAGCGTGAGACCGCGCGAAGCGAGCACTTCCTTGATCTCGTTGAGCGACTTGCGACCGAGGTTCGGCGTCTTCAGCAGCTCGTTTTCCGTGCGCTGGATCAGGTCGCCGATGTAGTAGATGTTCTCGGCCTTCAGGCAGTTCGCGGAACGAACCGTCAGCTCGAGATCGTCCACCGGACGCAGCAGGATCGGGTCGATCTGCGGTGCGCGCGACGGTGCTTCCGCTGCCGTCTCCGTGCCTTCCAGCGCCGCGAACACGGACAGCTGGTCGACCAGGATGCGCGCCGATTGACGGATCGCCTCTTCCGGGGTGATCACGCCGCTCGTCTCGATGTTCATCACGAGCTTGTCGAGGTCGGTACGCTGCTCGACACGTGCGCTTTCGACTGCGTAGCTCACGCGGCGAACCGGCGAGAACGAGGCGTCGAGGACGATGCGGCCGATGATCTTGGCCGTGTCTTCGCCATAGCGACGCACGTTGCCCGGCACATAGCCACGGCCCTTCTCGATCTTGATCTGCACGTCGAGCTTGCCGCCCTTCGACAGATGCGCGATCACGTGATTCGGGTTGATGACTTCGCAATCGTGCGCCAGCTCGATATCGGCTGCCGTGACGACGCCTTCGCCTTCCTTGCGCAGCGTCACCGTGACTTCGTCGCGGTTGTGCAGCTTGAACACCACGCCCTTCAGGTTCAGCAGCAGGTTGACGACGTCCTCTTGCACACCATCAAGCGTCGAATACTCGTGCACCACGCCCGCGATCGTCACTTCGGTCGGCGCGTAGCCGACCATCGACGACAGCAGCACGCGGCGAAGCGCGTTGCCCAAGGTGTGGCCATAGCCGCGTTCGAACGGCTCCATGACCACCTTCGCGTGGTTCTCGCCCAGCGATTCCACGGCGATGATCTTGGGTTTCAGCAAACTGGTTTGCATGGGCTTTCCTTTTCAATACCCTCGGCTCGTTACACCGATAAGGCTGACCGGTAACAACCAGAAAATAAACAGCCGAGGCTCCTCCTTGCGTGACGCAATCGGGATACCTCGGCCGTCAATCGGATTAACGCGAATACAATTCGACGATCAGGCTTTCGTTGATGTCGCCTGCGATGTCGGCGCGTTCCGGCATTTGCTTGAACGTACCTTCGAACTTCTTCGCATCGACCGAAACCCAGCTCGCCATGCCGCCTTGCTCAGCCAGCGACAGCGCTTCGACGATACGCGCCTGCTTCTTCGCCTTTTCGCGGATCGCGACCACATCGCCAGCCTTCACTTGCTGCGACGGGACGTTCGCGACGACGCCGTTCACGGTGATCGACTTGTGGCTCACGAGCTGACGCGCTTCAGCGCGGGTCGAGCCGAAGCCCATGCGGTACACGACGTTGTCGAGGCGCGACTCGAGCAGTTGCAGCAGGTTTTCACCCGTGTTGCCCTTGCGGCGGTCGGCTTCAGCGAAGTAGCGGCGGAACTGACGCTCGAGCACGCCGTAGATGCGCTTGACCTTTTGCTTCTCACGCAGCTGCGTGCCGTAGTCGGACGTACGTGCGCCCGAGGTACGGCCGTGCTGGCCCGGCTTGCTGTCGAGCTTGCACTTGTCGGCGAGCGAGCGACGCGCGCTCTTCAGGAACAGGTCGGTGCCTTCACGGCGGGACAGCTTGGCCTTAGGGCCGATATAACGTGCCACTTTGCATTCCTTTATCAATCAGTCACGCGGACCGAGATCCGCGCTAGTTCGCGCCCTTTGGGGCGAACGGTGGGCTTAGTCAATCAAAAAAAGCACAGCCCGTCGACGCTAAGCGGCGACAGGCATTGCGCCAGCACATCGTTAGATGCGGCGACGCTTCGGCGGACGGCAGCCGTTGTGCGGAACCGGAGTGACGTCCGAAATCGCGGTGATTTTGATGCCGAGGCCGTGCAGTGCGCGCACTGCCGACTCACGACCCGGGCCCGGGCCCTTGATCCGCACTTCCAGATTCTTCACGCCGTATTCCATCGCCACGCGACCGGCCGACTCAGCAGCAACCTGAGCAGCGAACGGCGTCGACTTGCGCGAGCCCTTGAAGCCCTGGCCGCCCGACGTCGCCCATGCCAGTGCATTGCCCTGGCGATCGGTGATCGTGATGATCGTGTTGTTGAACGACGCGTGAACGTGAACCACGCCTTCAGCGACGTTCTTCTTGACCTTCTTGCGAACGCGTTGCGCCGCGGTGTTCGAAGCCTTAGCCATTACGTTTTCCTGTAACTGTCAGTTCCGCTTACTTCTTCAGCGCTTGCGCTGCACGACGCGGACCCTTGCGAGTGCGCGCGTTCGTACGCGTACGCTGACCGCGCATCGGCAGGCCCTTGCGATGACGAACGCCACGGTAGCAGCCGAGGTCCATCAGGCGCTTGATGTTCATCGTCACTTCACGGCGCAGATCGCCTTCGACGACAAACTTGCCCACTTCTTCACGCAGCTTTTCGAGGTCTGCGTCGGTCAGGTCCTTGACCTTCTTCGAGAATTCCACGCCAGCTGCCACGCAGATGCTGCGCGAGCGAGTGCGGCCGACACCGAAGATTGCCGTCAGGCCGATCTCGGTATGCTGGTGATTCGGGATGTTAACCCCTGCGATACGAGCCATTGTTTTTCCTCAAACAAAAAGCGCAAACAAACGCGCGGTCAGCCTTGGCGCTGCTTGTGGCGCGGATCCGAGCTGCAGATCACGCGAACGACGCCTTTGCGCTTAATGATCTTGCAATTGCGGCAAATGCGCTTAACCGATGCCATCACTTTCATGATATTACCCTTTTTTCCAAATCACTTCGCCCGGAACACGATCCGCGCACGCGACAGATCGTAAGGCGTCAATTCAACCGTCACCTTGTCGCCCGGCAGGATGCGGATGTAGTGCATCCGCATCTTTCCGGAGATATGCCCCAATACGACATGGCCGTTTTCCAGCTTCACGCGGAAGGTCGCATTCGGGAGGTTTTCGATCACCTCACCCTGCATCTGGATTACATCGTCCTTGGCCATAGGTCCTTTTTACCGCATTGGGATGTTGCCGCCCTTGAAGTTTGCCTTCTTGAGCAGCGACTCATACTGTTGCGACATAACGTACGACTGCACCTGCGCCATGAAGTCCATCGTGACGACGACAATGATCAGCAGCGACGTTCCACCAAAATAAAACGGCACGTTCCAGCGCAGCACCAGAAATTCCGGCAACAGACACACGAAGACGATGTAGATCGCACCGGCCAGCGTCAAACGCGTGAGGATGCGGTCGATGTATCGCGCAGTCTGCTCGCCCGGACGGATGCCCGGCACGAACGCGCCGCTCTTCTTCAGGTTGTCCGCGGTTTCCCTGCTGTTGAACACCAGCGCGGTGTAGAAGAAGCAGAAAAACACGATCGCCAGCGTGTACAGCAGCACATAGACCGGCTGGCCCGGCTTCAGCGCCTCCGCCACGTTATGCAGCGTGTTGGAGAACCAGCTTCCCGACGGCTGACCCGTGCTGAACCAGCCGAGGATCG
Organism: Burkholderia ubonensis subsp. mesacidophila; assembly: GCF_002097715.1. NCBI lineage: Bacteria > Pseudomonadati > Pseudomonadota > Betaproteobacteria > Burkholderiales > Burkholderiaceae > Burkholderia > Burkholderia ubonensis. The sequence goes on along the minus strand of NZ_CP020737.1, from coordinate 355,682 downwards.
TTGCCGGGAACAGGATGATCGACGATGCGAAGATCGGCGGAATCACGCCCGACATGTTCAGCTTCAGCGGCAGGTGGGACGACTGCCCGCCGTAGATCTTGTTGCCGACCTGGCGCTTCGCGTAGTTCACGAGGATCTTGCGCTGACCACGTTCGATGAACACGACCAGGTAAGTCACCGCGGCGATCAGAACGACGATGATGATCGCCGAAATGATGCTCATCGAACCCGTGCGAACCAGCTCGAACAACCCACCGACGGCATTCGGGAACCCTGCTGCGATCCCGCCGAAGATGATGATCGAGATACCGTTGCCCAGACCTCGCTCGGTGATCTGCTCACCCAGCCACATCAGGAACATCGTGCCGGTTACCAGCGTCACGACCGTCGTCAGACGGAACAGCATGCCGGGGTCGGTGACGAGGCCCGGCTGGTTTTCCAGCGCGGCCGCGATACCGAACGCCTGGAAGGTCGCGAGCACCACGGTGAAATACCGCGTGTACTGCGTGATCTTCCGTTGCCCTGCCTGCCCTTCCTTCTTCAGCGCTTCGAGCTGCGGCGAGACGATCGCCAACAGCTGCATGATGATCGACGCCGAGATGTACGGCATGATCCCCAGCGCGAAGATCGTGAAGCGGGAAAGCGCGCCACCCGAGAACATGTTGAACATGCCCAGGATGCCGCCCGCCTGGCTCTGGAACAGCTTAGCCAGTTGATCCGGATCGATGCCCGGCACGGGAATGTGCGCGCCGATGCGATAGACGATCAACGCCAGGAGCAGGAACATCGCTCGCCGGCGCAGATCGCCGAATTTCGCCGTGCTTCGACCGGGTTTTGCAAGACTCGGGCTGTTAGCCAAGTACTTTCTCCGATGCAAATGCTAGAGACGACGCGCTAGGCGTGTCACTCGGCAAACGAACCGCCAGCCGCTTCGATCGCAGCGCGCGCACCCTTGGTGGCGCCGAGACCCTTCACGACGATCTTGCGCTTCAGTTCACCGGTGGCGATGATCTTTGCGCTCTTCGTCAGCTCGCCGACCAGGCCGGCTTGCTTCAGTGCGAGCAGATCGACTTCGTCGACCGGCAGCTTCTCGAGGTCGCCCAGGCGCACTTCACCAACGAATTCCTTCGTCAGCGACGTGAAGCCGCGCTTCGGCAGACGACGTTGCAGCGGCATCTGACCGCCTTCGAAGCCGACCTTGTGGAAGCCGCCCGAACGCGATTTCTGACCCTTGTGACCACGGCCAGCCGTCTTGCCGAGGCCCGAACCGATGCCACGGCCGACGCGACGCTTGGCGTGCTTGGCGCCAGCTGCCGGCTTCAGGTTATTCAATTCCATATCAACTCCTTGATCCGTAGTCGGCCGCTTACGCGATGACCTTAACCAGGTACGAGACCTTGTTGATCATGCCGCGGACCGCCGGCGTATCCTGCAGCTCGCTAACCGAGTTGAGTCGGCGCAGGCCCAGGCCACGCACGGTCGCGCGGTGCGATTCGCGGGTCCCGATCAGGCTCTTCACGAGCTGAACCTTGACAGTTTTTTCAGACATGGTGACCACCCGGGCTTAGCCCAAAATTTCTTCGACGGACTTGCCGCGCTTCGCCGCGATGTCTGCCGGGGTCGACTGCTTGCGCAGACCGTCCAGCGTCGCACGAACGAGGTTGTACGGGTTCGTCGAACCGTGGCTCTTCGCCACGACGTTCTGAACGCCCATCACGTCGAACACTGCGCGCATCGGGCCGCCGGCGATCACACCGGTACCTGCCTTCGCCGGAGCGAGGAGGACTGCCGATGCGCCGTGCTTGCCGTGCACTTCGTGTTGCAGCGTACCGTTCTTGAGCGGCACCTTGAACATGTTGCGGCGAGCTTGTTCCATTGCCTTCTGGACGGCAACCGGCACTTCCTTCGCCTTGCCCTTGCCCATACCGATGCGGCCATCGCCGTCGCCAACCACGGTCAGTGCGGCGAAGCCGAGAATACGGCCACCCTTCACGACCTTGGTCACGCGGTTGACCGAAATCATCTTTTCACGAAGGCCGTCGTCGCGCTCGTCAGCCTGAACTTTCGCTTGCATCTTTGCCATGACGAATTCCTTCCTTAGAACTTGAGCCCAGCTTCGCGAGCTGCCTCGGCCAGCGCCTTCACGCGGCCGTGGTAGCGGAAGCCCGAGCGGTCGAAGGCGACGGATTCGATGCCGGCGGCCTTAGCCTTCTCAGCAATACGCTTGCCGATCAGCGTTGCGGCAGCAACGTTGCCGCCCTTGCCTGACTTGTCGGCGAGCTCGGCGCGCACTTCCGCTTCGAGGGTCGACGCGCTGGCCAGCACCTTGGTGCCGCAGGGCGAGAACACTTGAGCGTAGATGTGCGTGTTCGTGCGATGCACGGCGAGACGCGCGACCTGCAGCTCAGCGATCTTGATACGCGTCTGGCGAGCGCGGCGCAGGCGAGATTGAGTCTTATCCATGATTGCGCACCCTTACTTCTTCTTCGTTTCTTTGAGGATCACAACCTCGTCGGAATAGCGCACGCCCTTGCCCTTGTACGGCTCCGGCGGACGGTAACCGCGGACTTCCGCAGCTACTTGACCGACTTGTTGCTTGTTGATCCCCTTGATCACGATTTCGGTTTGCGTCGGGGTTTCAGCCTTGACGCCTTCCGGCATCTGGTGCACCACCGGGTGCGAGAAACCCAGCGACAGGTTCAGCTTGTCGCCTTGCGCTTGCGCACGATAACCGACGCCAACCAGCGTCAGCTTGCGCTCGAAACCCTTGGTCACGCCGTGCACCATGTTCGCGATCAGCGCGCGCATCGTGCCCGACAGTGCATTTGCTTCGCGGCTTTCGTCCGCCGGCGACAGGTTCAGCGTGCCGTCGTTGTTCGCCACGTTCACGAGCGGGTTGACCGCTTGCGTGATGGTGCCCAGCGGGCCCTTGACGGTGATTGCACCGTCAGCCAGCTTGACTTCCGCGCCTTGCAGCGCGATCGGGCTCTTACCTACTCGAGACATGTTCCTCTCTCCTTTCGGTTAAGCGACGTAGCAGATGACTTCGCCGCCGACGCCCGTAGCGCGCGCCTTGCGGTCGGTCATCACGCCCTTCGGCGTCGACACGATTGCCACACCGAGGCCATTCATGACCTGCGGAATGTCGTTACGGCCGCGGTACACGCGCAGGCCCGGCTTCGACACGCGCTCGAGGCGTTCGATGACCGGACGGCCAGCGTAGTACTTCAGCGCGATGTTCAGTTCTGCCTTCGCGCCTTCAGCCTTCACCGCGAAATCGTCGATATAACCTTCGTCCTTCAGGACTTGCGCGATTGCAACCTTGACCTTCGACGAGGGCATCGCGACCGATACCTTCTCGACCATCTGCGCGTTGCGGATGCGAGTCAGCATATCGGCGATAGGATCACTCATGCTCATTTATGTTTCTCCTATTACCAGCTCGCCTTGGTCAGGCCAGGAATCTCGCCACGGAATGCGATTTCACGAATCTTGTTGCGCGCGAGGCCGAATTTGCGGAACGTGCCACGCGGACGGCCCGTAATCGCACAGCGGTTGCGCTGGCGGGTCGGGTTTGCGTTGCGGGGCAGTTGCTGCAGTTCCAGGCGTGCTTCGTAGCGCTCTTCTTCCGACTTGCTTTGGTCTTCGATGATCGCCTTCAGCGCTTCGCGCTTTGCTGCGAACTTCGCGACCAGGCGGGCGCGCTTCTTTTCACGTTCGATCAGTGCCAGTTTAGCCACGGTAACCTCAGTTTCTGAACGGGAACTTGAAGCTGGCGAGCAGAGCCTTTGCTTCGTCGTCGGTCTTCGCGGTCGTCGTGATGCTGATGTTCAGCCCACGCAGCGCGTCGATCTTGTCGTAATCGATTTCGGGGAAAATGATCTGCTCTTTCACACCGATGTTGTAGTTGCCGCGGCCATCGAAAGCACGACCCGACACACCGCGGAAGTCACGCACGCGGGGCAGGGCAACGGTCACGAAACGGTCGAGGAATTCGTACATCGCGCGGCCGCGCAGCGTCACCATCGCGCCGATCGGGTAGCCCTGGCGGATCTTGAAGCCTGCGATTGCCTTGCGCGCCTTCGTCACGACCGGCTTCTGACCAGCGATCTTCGTGAGGTCGCCAACGGCGTTCTCGATGATCTTCTTGTCAGCGATCGCTTCGCCAAGACCCATGTTCAGCGTGATCTTGGTGATGCGCGGCACTTCCATGACCGACTTGTAACCGAACTTCTCGATCAGGCCGGGCACAACCTTTTCTTTGTAAAACTCTTGAAAACGAGCCATTTTTTACTCCGCTGCGTCAGGCGCTCAGTACGGCACCGGTCGTCTTCAGGAAGCGAACCTTCTTGCCTTCCTCGACCTTGATGCCAACACGCGACGCCTTGCCATTCGCGTCGACCAGTGCGACGTTCGAAATATGCAGGGGCATCGTCTTCGCTTCCACGCCGCCCGTCGTACCCTTCATCGGGTTCGGCTTCACATGCTTCTTGACGAGGTTGATACCTTCAACCGTCACATGCTCAGCACCGACAGCCAGCACGACGCCGCGCTTGCCCTTGTCCTTGCCAGTGACGACGATGACTTCGTCACCTTTGCGAATCTTGTTCATCGCGACTCCTTACAGCACTTCCGGCGCCAGCGAAACGATCTTCATGAATCGTTCGCTACGCAGCTCACGCGTCACCGGCCCGAAGATGCGGGTGCCGATCGGCTCGAGCTTGTTATTCAAAAGCACAGCGGCGTTGCCGTCGAACTTGATCAGCGAGCCGTCTTGACGGCGAACACCCTTGGCGGTGCGGACCACCACGGCGTTGTAGATTTCGCCTTTCTTCACGCGCCCGCGCGGCGTTGCCTCTTTGACGCTCACCTTGATGATGTCGCCAATGCTGGCATAACGACGCTTCGAGCCGCCGAGCACCTTGATGCACATGACTTCACGTGCACCCGTGTTGTCGGCTACTTCGAGCCGAGATTCGGTCTGGATCATGGTTTGTCTTTCCCAACTTAATCCGGATGCACCACCATGATGCATTCGGTCAGTCTTGGTCCCGTCAGCCAATCGGCTGCTTGGGTTGGAACAGCAGCGACGGCAAACGAAACCCGCCATCGCAATTCGGTGAATCTTTCGGAGCAGGCTGGCGCCCGTCCGCTTCCCCCACCAACTTCGCCCGCGACGGGGCTCCCATAAAGAGGGAAGACCGGGATTATAACAAACAATCCCGGCCACGCAAGCAAAAACTTTGCGATTTCAAGCACTTCGTGGAGAAGTGCCTGTTACTGCCCTACTGCTCGACCCGCTTAGATGATGCGGGCGGCTTCGACGAGGCGCGACACCGTCCAGGCCTTCGTCTTCGAAACAGGACGGGTTTCCTGGATTTCGACGAGATCACCTTCGTTGCAGGTGTTCGCTTCATCGTGCGCGTGGTACTTCTTCGAGCGCACGACATACTTGCCGTAGATCGGGTGCTTGACGCGGTGCTCGATCAGCACGGTGACGGTCTTGTCCATCTTGTTGCTGACGACCCGACCGACCAGCGTCCGCTTCAGCGAGGTTTTCACGCTATCGTTCATTTCTGGTTCGCCTTCTGAGTCATGACGGTCCGCACACGTGCGATGTCGCGACGAACCTTCTTCAGCTGGCTCGTGTTCGTGAGCTGCTGGGTCGCGAGTTGCATGCGCAGGCCGAATTGCGCCTTCAGCAGGTCCGCCAGCTCCTTGTTGAGCGCGGCCTGGTCTTTCTGGAGAAGTTCGGAAGCCTTCATGTTTTCTCCTTAGGCGCCGAGCTGACGCACGATGAACGCCGTCTTCAGCGGCAGCTTCGCTGCAGCCAGACGGAACGCTTCGCGTGCCAGTTCTTCGGTTACGCCGTCCATTTCATACAGCATCTTGCCCGGTTGAATCTCGGCGACGTAGTACTCCGGGTTACCCTTACCGTTACCCATACGTACTTCGGCCGGCTTCTGCGAAATCGGCTTGTCCGGGAAAATGCGAATCCAGATGCGGCCGCCACGCTTGATGTGACGCGTCATGGCACGACGCGCCGCTTCAATTTGACGCGCGGTCAAACGGCCGCGACCGATCGCCTTCAGGCCGAACTCACCGAACGACACCGCGTTGCCGCGCGTCGCCTTGCCGGTGTTACGACCCTTCTGCTCTTTGCGATACTTCCTGCGTTTCGGTTGCAGCATCGTTATTCTCCAGTCTTGCCGTCTTCCGGCTTGCCGGCGCCACGGCGCGGTGCGCCACGACGAGCACCCGGAGCGCCGCCTTCGCCGTCACGGCGCGGACGACGGTCGCCCGGACGCGCATTGCGACGCGGACGCTTGTCTTCGGCAACTTCTTCCACCACCGGTGCGTCGTTGCGGCCAAGGGTATCGCCCTTGTACACCCACACCTTGACACCGATGATCCCGTAGGTCGTCTTCGCTTCCGAAGTCGCGTAGTCGATGTCGGCACGCAGCGTGTGAAGCGGCACGCGACCTTCGCGGTACCACTCCGTACGTGCGATTTCGATACCGTTCAGACGGCCCGCGCTCATGATCTTGATGCCCTGGGCACCCAGACGCATCGCGTTCTGCATCGCACGCTTCATCGCGCGACGGAACATGATCCGGCGCTCGAGCTGTTGCGTGATCGAGTCAGCGATCAGCTGCGCATCGGTTTCCGGCTTGCGGATCTCTTCGATGTTGACGTGAACCGGCACGCCCATGCGGCGTTGCAGTTCCGTCTTCAGCTGTTCGATATCCTCGCCCTTCTTGCCGATGACGACACCCGGACGCGAGCTGAAAATCGTGATGCGCGCGTTCTTTGCCGGACGCTCGATGACGACGCGGCCGACCGAAGCGTTCTTCAGCTTCTTCTTCAGGTATTCACGAACACCGATGTCTTCCTTCAACATCGCCGCGAAATTGTTGTTGTTCGCGTACCAGCGCGACGCCCAATTGCGGCTGACAGCCAGGCGGAAGCCAGTCGGATGAATTTTCTGTCCCATCGTATGGCTCCTTAATTCCCGACCGTCACAGTGATGTGACAGGATTGCTTCTCAATGCGGTTACCGCGGCCTTTAGCGCGCGCGGTGAAACGCTTGAGCGATGCCGCCTTGTCGACGTAGATGCTCTTGATCTTGAGCTCGTCGATATCGGCGCCTTCGTTGTGCTCCGCATTCGCGATTGCCGACAGCACAACCTTCTTCACGATGCCAGCCGCCTTCTTCGGCGAGAACGTCAGAACGTTCAGCGCCTTGTCGACCGGCAAACCGCGGATCTGGTCAGCCACAAGGCGCGTCTTCTGCGCCGAGATGCGGGCACCGCGATGAATTGCTTTCACTTCCATCTTGATAGCCCCTTATTTCTTGGCCTTCTTGTCGGCCGCGTGACCCTTGAACGTCCGGGTCAGTGCGAACTCGCCAAGCTTGTGGCCGACCATGTTTTCCGAGATGTACACCGGAACGTGTTGACGGCCGTTGTGAACGGCGATCGTCAGACCGATGAAATCCGGCAGAATCGTCGAGCGACGCGACCAGGTCTTGATCGGTTTCTTGTCGCGCGAAGCTGCAGCCGCCTCAACTTTCTTCAGCAAATGGGCGTCGCAGAACGGACCTTTTTTAACAGAACGTGCCATTGCCTACTCCTTAACGCTTGTGACGGCGCTGGACGATCATCGTCGTCGTGCGCTTGTTGCTGCGGGTGCGATAACCCTTCGCCGGCGTGCCCCACGGGCTCACCGGGTCGCGACCTGCAGCCGTCTTGCCCTCACCACCACCGTGCGGGTGATCAACCGGGTTCATCGCAACGCCACGCACCGTCGGGCGGATACCGCGCCAGCGGTTTGCGCCAGCCTTGCCGATCTGGCGCAGGCTATGCTCTTCGTTGCCGACTTCACCGATCGTTGCACGGCACTCGATGTGCACGCGGCGGATTTCGCCCGAACGCAGGCGAACCTGCGCGTAGACGCCTTCGCGCGCCAGCAGCATGGCCGACGTACCAGCCGAACGCGCCATTTGCGCGCCCTTGCCCGGCAGCATCTCGATGCAGTGGATCGTCGTACCGACCGGAATGTTGCGGATCGGCAGCGTGTTGCCTGCGCGGATCGGCGCTTCCGAACCCGACATCAGCTGCTGGCCGACGGTCAGGCCCTTCGGGGCGATGATGTAGCGACGCTCGCCGTCTGCGTACAGCACCAGCGCGATGTTCGCGCTGCGGTTCGGGTCGTACTCGAGACGTTCGACCTTCGCCGGAATGCCATCCTTCGTGCGACGGAAATCGACGATACGATAGTGCTGCTTGTGACCACCGCCCTTGTGGCGCGTGGTGATGTGGCCGTTGTTGTTACGGCCGGCGGTCGAGCTCTGCGCGTCGAGCAGCGCCGCGAACGGCTTGCCCTTGTGCAGGTTCTTGTTGACCACCTTGACCATCGCGCGGCGACCCGGCGATGTCGGTTTGACTTTGACGATTGCCATGGTTAGTTGGCCTCCGCTTCAAAGTTGATTTCCTGGCCGGGCTTCAGGCAGACGTATGCCTTCTTCACGTCCTTGCGGCGGCCCATCGAACGGCCGAAGCGCTTTTGCTTGCCCTTCTGAACCAGCACGTTGACGGAATCAACTTCAACCTTGAACAGCAGCTCGACAGCTGCCTTCACTTCCTGCTTCGTGGCATCCGGTGCGACTTCGAACACGACTTGCTCGTTCTTGTCGGCAACCAGCGTCGCCTTTTCGGAAATCACCGGTGCGAGCAGGACCTGCATCAAACGATGATCGTTCTTGCGAATCTCGCTCATGACAGCAACTCCTCGATCTGGGCGACCGCAGCCTTCGTGACCAGCACTTTCTTGAAGTAGATCAGCGACAGCGGGTCGGCATAACGCGGCTCGACAATTGCCACGTGCGGCAGGTTGCGCGAAGCCAGGTACAGGTTTTCGTCGACCGTGTCGGTGATGATCAACACGGATTCGAGACCCATGGCCTTGAACTTATCGGCCAGCAGCTTGGTCTTCGGCGCTTCGAGAACGATGTCCTCGACGACCGACAGACGGCCTTCGCGGGCCAGCTGCGAGAAGATCGAGCAGAGACCTGCGCGATGCATCTTCTTGTTGACCTTGTGCGAGAAGTTTTCTTCCGGCGAGTTCGGGAAGATACGACCACCGCCACGCCACAGCGGGCTCGACGACATACCGGCACGAGCACGGCCCGTACCCTTCTGGCGCCACGGCTTCTTGGTCGTGTGCTTGACCTGCTCGCGGTCCTTCTGCGCGCGGTTACCCTGGCGAGCGTTCGCCTGGTAAGCGACGACAACCTGGTGGATCAGCGCTTCGTTGTAGTCACGGCCGAACACGACGTCCGACGCGTTAACCACTGCACCTTCCTGACCATTTGCGTTCAGGAGCTTGAGTTCCATTATTTCGCCCCCTTGGTCTTCACGGCCGGCGTCACGAAAACCTTGCCGCCCTTCGCACCCGGAATCGCGCCCTTGACCAGCAGCAGCTTGCGCTCTGCGTCGATGCGAGCGATTTCGAGGTTCTGCACCGTTACCGTCACGTCACCCATGTGACCCGTCATGCGCTTACCCGGGAACACGCGACCCGGATCCTGCGCCATACCGATCGAACCCGGCACATTGTGCGAGCGCGAGTTACCGTGCGTGGCACGGCCGGAGGAGAAGTTGTAACGCTTGATCGTACCGGCGTAGCCCTTACCGATCGACACGCCTTGCACGTCGACCTTCTGGCCCACTTCGAACAGGTCCGGACCAACGATGGCGCCGTTCGACAGCTCAGCTGCCTTGGCCGCATCGATGCGGAATTCCTTGAGGATTTCACCGGCTTCGACACCGGCTTTGGCAAGATGACCTGCCAGCGGCTTCGTCACGCGCGATGCACGACGGGAGCCGAATGCAACCTGCACGGCCGTGTAGCCGTCGGTTTCAACAGTCTTGATCTGCGTCACGCGGTTGTCCGACACGTCCAGCACGGTGACGGGAATCGAATCCCCTTCAGCCGTGAAGATACGGGTCATACCAACCTTGCGACCTACGAGTCCAAGGCTCATCGTTTTCTCCATTCCCGACTGCGATTGGTCGGGGCTGATTTACAAAATGCCGGGCACGCAAGGCCCGACTTTTTTACGCGAATACGCGAAAAGCCAAGCATTATAGCCGAGCCCTTCGTTTTCTGCAAGCAATCAAAGACTTAGCGCCGTCCGGCAGACCGGGCAGCGCTGGAAGCCTTACTGCAGCTTGATTTCCACGTCGACGCCTGCCGGCAGGTCGAGCTTCATCAGCGCGTCGACCGTCTTGTCGGTCGGATCGACGATGTCCATCAGGCGCTGGTGGGTACGGATTTCGAGCTGGTCGCGCGACGTCTTGTTGACGTGCGGCGAACGCAGGATGTCAAAACGCTGGATGCGCGTCGGCAGCGGCACCGGGCCACGGACGATTGCGCCAGTCCGCTTCGCCGTGTCGACGATTTCGGCAGCCGATTGATCGATCAGACGATAGTCGAAAGCCTTCAGACGAATGCGGATTTTCTGTTGCTGCATGACGATTCCTTGAAAAGAGCGAGGCGATATTGCATCGCCAGATCACGAAAAGAACGTGAGGCCGGGCATCCGCGGAGAGCGGGCGCCCGGCCCCGGGCACTACCAAACGCCGAATGATACACCACCCGGCGGATCGCCGATATTACTCGATGATCTTGGCGACGACGCCTGCGCCGACGGTACGGCCGCCTTCGCGGATTGCGAAGCGCAGACCTTCTTCCATCGCGATCGGCGCAATCAGCTTCACCGTGATCGACACGTTGTCGCCCGGCATCACCATTTCCTTGTCCTTCGGCAGCTCGATCGAGCCCGTCACGTCCGTCGTACGGAAGTAGAACTGCGGACGGTAGTTGTTGAAGAACGGCGTGTGACGGCCGCCTTCGTCCTTGCTCAGCACGTACACTTCAGCCGTGAAGTGCGTGTGCGGCGTGATCGAACCCGGCTTCGCCAGAACCTGGCCGCGCTCCACGTCTTCACGCTTCGTGCCGCGCAGCAGGATACCGACGTTGTCGCCTGCCTGACCTTGGTCCAGCAGCTTGCGGAACATTTCCACGCCCGTGCAGGTCGTCTTCACCGTCGGCTTGATACCGACGATTTCGATTTCTTCGCCGACCTTCACGATGCCGCGCTCGACACGACCCGTCACCACCGTACCGCGACCCGAGATCGAGAACACGTCTTCCACCGGCATCAGGAACGCGCCGTCAACCGCACGCTCCGGCGTCGGGATGTACGTGTCCAGTGCGTCCGCCAGGTTCATGATCGCCACTTCGCCCAGCTCGCCCGTGTCGCCTTCCAGCGCCAGCTTGGCCGAACCCTTCACGATCGGCGTGTCGTCGCCCGGGAAGTCGTACTTCGACAGGAGTTCGCGAACTTCCATCTCGACCAGCTCGAGCAGTTCAGCGTCGTCCACCATGTCGCACTTGTTCAGGAACACGATGATGTACGGAACGCCAACCTGACGCGCCAGCAGGATGTGCTCACGCGTTTGCGGCATCGGGCCGTCTGCAGCCGAGCACACCAGGATCGCGCCGTCCATCTGCGCCGCGCCCGTGATCATGTTCTTCACGTAGTCAGCGTGGCCCGGGCAGTCGACGTGTGCGTAGTGGCGGTTTGCCGTTTCGTACTCGACGTGCGCGGTGTTGATCGTGATACCACGTGCCTTTTCTTCCGGCGCCGCATCGATCTGGTCGTATGCCTTCGCTTCGCCGCCGAACTTCTTCGTCAGCACGGTCGTGATCGCCGCCGTCAGCGTCGTCTTGCCGTGGTCAACGTGACCAATCGTACCAACGTTCACGTGCGGCTTGGTCCGCTCGAATTTACCTTTTGCCATGATTCTCTTCTTTCAAAAATATTCGGTTGTGATATCGAGTTACTTCGACTTGGCGCTGATGATCGCGTCAGCAACGTTCTTCGGAGCTTCAGCGTAGTGCTTGAACTCCATCGTGTACGTTGCGCGACCTTGCGTCAGCGAGCGCAGCGACGTGGAATAGCCGAACATTTCCGACAGCGGAACTTCAGCGCGCACGATCTTGCCACCGCCAACCATGTCGTCCATGCCCTGGACGATACCGCGACGGCCCGACAGATCGCCCATCACGTTGCCCATGTAGTCTTCCGGCGTTTCCACTTCCACAGCCATCATCGGCTCGAGCAGAACCGGGTCGGCGCGACGCATTGCTTCCTTGAACGCCATCGAACCGGCCATGCGGAACGCATTTTCGTTCGAGTCGACGTCGTGGTACGAACCGAACGTCAGCGTGACCTTGACGTCGACCACCGGGAAGCCGGCCATCACGCCGCTCTTCAGTGTTTCCTGGATACCCTTGTCGACCGAAGGAATGAATTCGCGCGGGATCACGCCACCCTTGATCGCGTCGACGAACTCGTAACCCTTGCCTTGCTCGCTGCGCTCAAGCGTAATGACAGCGTGGCCGTACTGGCCGCGACCGCCCGACTGCTTGACGAACTTGCCTTCGACATCCGAAGCCGACTTGCGAATGGTTTCGCGGTACGCGACCTGCGGCTTGCCGACGGTCGCTTCGACACCGAACTCACGCTTCATCCGGTCAACCAGAATTTCGAGGTGCAGTTCGCCCATACCCGAAATGATCGTTTGACCCGATTCTTCGTCGGTCTGCACGCGGAACGACGGATCTTCCTGAGCCAGACGGTTGAGCGCCAGGCCCATCTTTTCCTGGTCGGCCTTCGTCTTCGGCTCGACTGCCTGCGAAATCACCGGCTCCGGGAAAATCATGCGCTCGAGCACGATCGGATGAGCCGGGTCGCACAGCGTGTCGCCCGTCGTCGCTTCCTTCAGGCCAACTGCCGCAGCGATGTCGCCTGCGCGCACTTCCTTGATTTCTTCGCGCTGGTTCGCATGCATCTGCAGAATACGGCCGAGACGTTCCTTCTTGTCCTTGGTCGCATTGAGCAGCGTATCGCCCGAGTTGACGACGCCCGAGTACACACGGAAGAAGATCAGCTGGCCGACGAACGGGTCGGTCATGATCTTGAACGCGAGTGCCGCGAACTTCTCGTCGTCGGCAGCACGACGCTCCGTCTTCTCGCCGTTTTCGAGTTCGCCCGTAACCGGCGGAATGTCGACCGGCGACGGCAGGAAGTCGATCACGGCGTCGAGCATCCGCTGCACGCCCTTGTTCTTGAACGCGGTGCCGCACAGCATCGGCTGGATTTCGCATGCGATCGTACGGTCGCGCAGCGCCTTGATGATTTCAGCCTCCGACAGCTCTTCGCCGCCGAGATACTTTTCCATCAGGTCTTCGCTCGCTTCAGCAGCCGACTCGACCATCTTCTCGCGCCACTCGTTGCACGTGTCGACGAGTTCCGCCGGGATGTCGACGTAGTCGAACTTCGTGCCTTGGGACGCCTCGTCCCAAACGATCGCCTTCATCTTGATGAGATCGACGACGCCCTTGAAGTTTTCTTCCGCGCCGATCGGCACCACGACCGGAACCGGGTTCGCCTTCAGGCGCAGACGGAGCTGGTCGTAGACCTTGAAGAAGTTCGCGCCGGTACGGTCCATCTTGTTGACGAACGCGAGACGCGGCACCTTGTACTTGTTCGCCTGGCGCCACACCGTTTCCGACTGCGGCTGCACGCCGCCCACTGCGCAGTACACCATGCACGCGCCGTCGAGCACGCGCATCGAGCGTTCCACTTCGATCGTGAAGTCGACGTGGCCCGGGGTGTCGATGATGTTGATGCGGTGTTCCGGATAGTTGCCGCCCATGCCCTTCCAGAAGGCCGTGGTAGCAGCGGACGTGATCGTGATGCCACGCTCCTGCTCCTGCTCCATCCAGTCCATCGTTGCTGCACCGTCGTGAACTTCACCAATCTTGTGGTTCACGCCGGTGTAAAACAGAATGCGCTCGGTCGTCGTCGTCTTGCCGGCGTCGATGTGAGCGCTAATACCGATGTTGCGGTAGCGCTCGATGGGAGTCTTGCGAGCCACTTTAATCCTCTACTGGATTGACGCGATGCGACCCTGTCGCATCGCGCCTCAACACAAACGGGCGAGGCGCTCGAAAAGCGCACCCGCCCGGAATTTTTTTCCGCTAAAAGCCCAGCCTGGCGCTTAGAAACGGAAATGCGAGAATGCGCGGTTGGCTTCCGCCATGCGGTGAACCTCATCGCGCTTCTTCATCGCGCCGCCACGGCCTTCGGCCGCTTCGGACAGTTCGCCAGCAAGACGCAGAGCCATCGACTTCTCGCTGCGCTTCTTCGCAGCCTCACGCAACCAGCGCATCGCCAATGCCATACGACGCGACGGACGCACTTCGACCGGAACCTGATAGTTGGCACCACCAACGCGACGGCTCTTCACTTCGACCACCGGCTTCACGTTGTTGAGCGCAACCGTGAACACTTCCAGCGGGTCCTTGCCACCCTTGGTCTGGATTTGTTCGAATGCGCCATAAACGATGCGCTCTGCGACCGACTTCTTGCCGGACAGCATCAGCATGTTCATGAACTTGGCAACATCAACGTTGCCGAACTTCGGATCCGGCAACACTTCCCGCTTGGGAACTTCGCGACGACGCGGCATGATTCTTCCTTTACTTGTTCAGTTGGAGCTGCATCCAGCTCCGCGGCCACCAACAAACCCGATCACATCTTCACGACTAACCAGCTTGGCCGGGTGACCACTTACTCGACAGCACCGGCAATCCGGCACTCCCGCCTTGACCGCCCTGCGGCGATCCCTGATCAAAAACTGCTTACTTGGCAGCCTTTGCACGCTTCGCGCCGTACTTCGAGCGCGCTTGCTTACGGTCCTTGACGCCCTGGGTATCCAGCGAGCCGCGAACCATGTGGTAACGCACACCCGGCAAGTCCTTCACACGGCCGCCGCGGATCAGCACAACCGAGTGTTCCTGCAGGTTGTGGCCTTCACCGCCGATGTACGAAATCACTTCGAAGCCGTTCGTCAGACGAACCTTGGCGACCTTACGGAGTGCCGAGTTCGGCTTCTTCGGCGTCGTCGTGTACACACGCGTGCACACGCCGCGACGCTGGGGGCAGTCCTGCAGGGCCGGGCTCTTGCTCTTAGTCGTTTCCGACTGGCGGCCTTTGCGAACCAGTTGGTTGATGG
Organism: Burkholderia ubonensis subsp. mesacidophila; assembly: GCF_002097715.1. NCBI lineage: Bacteria > Pseudomonadati > Pseudomonadota > Betaproteobacteria > Burkholderiales > Burkholderiaceae > Burkholderia > Burkholderia ubonensis. Next base: position 340,533 of record NZ_CP020737.1, on the reverse strand, counting down.
TTGGCATTGTTTATTCCTGAAATTGAACAAAATCCGCACATCGATTTCGGGCAAAGCGAGAATCGAGGCGCGATTGACCTCCGGAACCGGGAAACGGGCACGAACTTTCGCACGCAACCAGCCCCACCAAGAACCGGAACCTAGCATCATATTCCGGAAATACTAAGCAAGTCAACGGCTTGCGTGATTTTCCGGCCGCGCGGCCGGGAGTCGGGAAACGGTGTCGTCAGGCGGATTCGACGACGTCGATGATCTCGTCGCCGAAGCGCTCGAGCTTGCGGATACCCATGCCCGGAATGTGGCGCAGATCGTCGATCGTCTCCGGCGCGTTGCGCGCGATCTCGGCCAGGGTCGCATCGTGAAAGATCACGTAGGCCGGCACGCCGTCGGCCTTGGCCGTCTCCGCGCGCCACGCGCGCAACGCGTCCCAGCGCGCGCGTTCGCGCGTGCTCATGCCGGTCGTCGGGTCGACGCGCGTGCCGCTGCGGCTGGACGACTGGCGCGTGCGCTGCGGTTTCACGTAGCGCCGCAGCGTGACCTTCTCCTCGCCCTTCAGCACCGGCTTCGCGGCTTCGGTCAGCACCAGCGCGCCGAAGCCGCCGTGGTCGACGGCCAGGTAGCCATATGCGACGAGCTGCCGGAAGATCGCCCGCCATTCCGGCTCGGACAGCGAAGCGCCGATCCCGAACGTGCTGAGCGTGTCGTGGCTACGCTGCAGGATCTTCTCGTTGCGGCTGCCGCGCAGGATCTCGATCAGGTGGCTCGCGCCGAAGTTGAAACCGCTCGCGCGCTGCGCGCGGAACGCGCACGACAGCGCCATCTGCGCCTCGCGCGTCGCGTCCCACGAATCGGGCGGCTCGATACACGTATCGCAGTTGCCGCACGGCTGGCTGGCCTCGCCGAAATAGTTCAGCAGGCGCACGCGGCGGCACGAGATCGTCTCGCACAGGCCGAGCAGCGCGTCGAGCTTCGACGTCTGCACGCGCTTGTGCGCGTCGTCCGCATCGGACTCGTCGATCATCTTGCGCTGCTGGACGACGTCGCCGAGGCCGTACGCCATCCACGCGTTCGCGGGCAGGCCGTCGCGGCCCGCGCGGCCGGTTTCCTGGTAATAGCCCTCGACGCTCTTCGGCAGGTCGAGGTGGGCGACGAAACGCACGTCCGGCTTGTCGATGCCCATCCCGAACGCGATCGTCGCGCACATCACGACCCCCTCTTCGCGCTGGAACATCTCCTGGTGCTTCTGGCGCACCTCGAATTCCATCCCTGCGTGATACGGCAGCGCGCGCACGCCCTGCGACTTCAGCCATTCGGCCGTTTCCTCGACCTTGCGCCGCGACAGGCAGTACACGACGCCGGCGTCGGTCGTGCCGTCGGCATTCGTATGCTCGGCGCGGATGAAGTCGAGCAGCTGCGCGCGCGCGTTGTCCTTCTCGACGATCCGGTAGCGGATGTTCGGCCGGTCGAAGCTCGACACGAACACGCGTGCGTCGTCGAGCGCGAGGCGATGGACGATCTCGTCGCGCGTGATCGCGTCGGCGGTGGCCGTCAGCGCGATGCGCGGCACCGACGGAAAACGCTCGTGCAGCACCGACAGCTGAATGTATTCGGGACGGAAATCGTGCCCCCATTGCGACACGCAGTGCGCTTCGTCGATCGCGAACAGGCCGATCTTCGCGCGGTCGAGCAGGTCGAGGAAGCGCCCCGTCATCAGCCGCTCGGGCGCGACGTACAGCAGGTCGATGTCGCCTTCGCGCAGTGCGCGCTCGGTGGCGGCCGCCTCCGCGCCGGACAGCGTCGAGTTCAGATAGGCCGCGCGCACGCCGACTTCGGAGAGCGCGGCGACCTGGTCCTGCATCAGCGCGATCAACGGCGACACGACGATGCCGGCGCCCTGCCCGGCCTCGCGGCGCAGCAGCGCGGGAATCTGGTAGCACAGCGACTTGCCGCCGCCCGTCGGCATCAGCACGAGGCAATCGCCGCCGCCGGCGACGTGCTCGACGATCTCGCCCTGCTGGCCGCGAAACGCGGAATAACCAAAGACTTCGTCGAGAATTTCGAGGGCGCGGGACATGAATGAGAACGAGGACGGCAAACGATGACCCGGATTTTAACAACCCGCTCGCAGTGCGCGCGGCGAATCGCGCAACGTTGGCCATCCGGACTGGTTCCGTTCGCGCGCATGACGGGCCTGCAGCCGCGCGGGCGCAAGCCCGTCATGCGCGTGAACGACGGATAAAAAAAACCGCCCAGTCGAAACTGGGCGGTTTCAGCGACAGCGTAGCGAGGCGGCTCGCGCCGCCCGCGCTTACTCGGCTGCCGGGTGCTGTTGCGGCTCTTCCGCAGCAGGCGTGCTCGGCGTGCCGAAATCGAACGCCTCTTCCGCTGCGATCTGGTCGAAACGCTCGCGATCCGACGACTCCTTGGCCTTGCGCGCCTTGTGGAACGCCAGACCCGTACCGGCCGGGATCAGACGGCCGACGATCACGTTTTCCTTCAGGCCGCGCAGATCGTCGCGCTTGCCCATGATCGCCGCCTCGGTCAGCACGCGGGTCGTTTCCTGGAACGATGCCGCGGAGATGAACGAGTCGGTCGACAGCGACGCCTTCGTGATACCGAGGAGCACGTTGTCGTACGACGCCGGACGCTTGTCTTCGGCGATCATGCGGTCGTTCTCGTCCAGCATGTCCGAACGCTCGACCTGCTCGCCCGGGATGAAGCGCGTATCACCGTTGTCGGTGATCTGCACACGACGCAGCATCTGGCGAACGATCACTTCGATGTGCTTGTCGTTGATCTTCACGCCCTGCAGACGGTACACGTCCTGCACTTCGTCGACGATGTAGCGCGACAGCGCCTCGATACCCTGCAGACGCAGGATGTCGTGCGGATCGGCCGGGCCGTCCACGATCATTTCGCCCTTGTTGACGACCTGGGCGTCGTGGACCAGCACCTGCTTTTCCTTCGCGATCAGGAACTCGTGCTGATTGCCCTCGAGGTCCGTGATGACGAGACGCTGCTTGCCCTTCGTGTCCTTGCCGAACGACGTCGTGCCGGTGACTTCCGCGAGAATGCCCGCATCCTTCGGCGAACGCGCTTCGAACAGTTCCGCCACCCGCGGCAGACCGCCGGTAATGTCACGCGTCTTCTGCGCTTCGGTCGGGATACGTGCGAGCACTTCACCCACCTGCACCTGCTGGCCGTCCTTCACGGTGATCAGCGCGCCGACCTGGAAGCCGATCTGCACCGCGTGCTCCGTGCCCGGGATCTTCACTTCGTTGCCGTTCGCGTCGAGCAGCTTCACCTGCGGACGCACGCTCTTCGAAGCCTGCGAACCGCGGCGCTTCACGTCGATCACGACGAGGGTCGACAGACCGGTCACGTCGTCGATCTGCTTCGCGACCGTCACGCCTTCCTCGACGTTCTCGAACTTCACCGTACCGCCGTACTCGGTGATGATCGGACGCGTCATCGGGTCCCACGTCGCCAGCTGCGTGCCGGCCTTGATCGCCGCGCCGTCGAGCTGCAGCAGCGTCGCGCCGTACGGGATCTTGTGACGCTCGCGCTCGCGGCCGAAATCGTCGGTGATCAGCGCCTCGCCCGAACGGGAGATGACGATCTGCTCGCCCTTCGCGTTCGTCACGTAACGCATCGTCGCCGTGAAGCGCAGGATACCGTTGCTCTTCGCTTCGACCGACGAAGCCACTGCCGCACGCGATGCCGCACCACCGATGTGGAACGTACGCATCGTCAGCTGCGTGCCCGGTTCGCCGATCGACTGCGCCGCGATCACGCCGACCGCTTCGCCGACGTTCACGAGCGAGCCGCGGCCGAGGTCGCGGCCGTAGCAGGCCGCGCACAGGCCGTAACGCGTTTCGCAGGTCAGCGGCGTGCGCACGCGCACTTCGTCGATGCCGAGGCGCTCGATGTCTTCGACCGCGGTCTCGTCGAGCAGCGTGCCCGATTCGTACAGCGTTTCCTGCGTTTCCGGATTCACGACGTCCGCCACCGCGACGCGGCCGAGGATACGGTCGCGCAGCGCTTCGACGACTTCACCGCCTTCGACCAGCGCCTTCATCGCAACGCCGTTCGACGTACCGCAATCGTCCTCGACCACGACCAGATCCTGCGTCACGTCGACGAGACGACGCGTCAGGTAACCCGAGTTCGCGGTCTTCAGTGCCGTATCAGCCAGACCCTTACGTGCACCGTGGGTCGAGATGAAGTACTGCAACACGTTCAGGCCTTCGCGGAAGTTCGCGGTAATCGGCGTCTCGATAATCGAGCCGTCCGGCTTCGCCATCAGGCCGCGCATACCGGCCAGCTGACGAATCTGCACCGCCGAACCCCGGGCGCCCGAGTCGGCCATCATGTAGATCGAGTTGAACGATTCCTGGCGCGTCTCGTTGCCGTCGCGGTCCGTCACCGGCTCCGTCGACAGCTGCTCCATCATCGCCTTGCCGACCGCTTCCGACGTCGCCGACCAGATGTCGACCACGTTGTTGTAGCGCTCCTGCGCGGTGACGAGACCCGACATGTACTGGCGGTCGTACTCCTTCACCTTCTTCGCGGCGTCGCCGACGATCGTTTCCTTCTGCGGCGGCACGAGCATGTCGTCGACGCAGATCGAGATGCCGGCGCGCGTCGCGAGACGGAAGCCCGACTGCATCAGCTGATCGGCGAACACCACAGTCGCGCGCAGACCGCACTTGCGGAATGCCGTGTTGATCAGGCGCGAGATTTCCTTCTTCTTCAGCGGCTTGTTCAGCACCGAGAACGGCAGGCCGTGCGGCAGGATCTCCGACAGGATCGCGCGACCGACGGTCGTCGCGTACAGCGTGATCTTCGGCACGAACGCCGGCGCGCCTTCCGACGTGTCTTCGTTGTGGACCATTTCGGTGATCCGCACGTTGACGCGCGATGCGAGCTCGACTTCCTTGTTCTCGTACGCGCGGAGCACTTCCGACACGCCGGTGAACGACAGGCCCTCGCCCTTCGCATTGATCGCCTCGCGGGTCGCGTAGTACAGACCCAGCACGATATCCTGCGACGGCACGATCGACGGATCGCCGTTGGCCGGGAACAGCACGTTGTTCGACGCGAGCATCAGCGTGCGCGCTTCCATCTGCGCTTCGAGCGACAGCGGCACGTGAACGGCCATCTGGTCACCGTCGAAGTCGGCGTTGAACGCCGCGCAAACGAGCGGGTGCAGCTGAATTGCCTTACCTTCGATCAGCACCGGCTCGAATGCCTGGATACCGAGACGGTGCAGCGTCGGCGCACGGTTCAGCATCACCGGGTGCTCGCGGATCACCTCTTCGAGGATGTCCCACACGACCGGCGTCTGGTTCTCGACTTCCTTCTTCGCAGCCTTGATGGTCGTCGCGACGCCCATCACTTCCAGCTTGTTGAAGATGAACGGCTTGAACAGCTCGAGCGCCATCAGCTTCGGCAGACCGCACTGGTGCAGCTTCAGCGTCGGGCCGACCACGATGACCGAACGGCCCGAGTAGTCGACGCGCTTGCCCAGCAGGTTCTGACGGAAACGACCGCCCTTGCCCTTGATCATGTCGGCGAGCGACTTCAGCGGACGCTTGTTCGCGCCCGTCATCGCCTTGCCGCGGCGGCCGTTGTCGAGCAGCGAGTCGACGGCTTCCTGCAGCATCCGCTTTTCGTTGCGGACGATGATTTCCGGCGCCTTCAGCTCGAGCAGACGCTTCAACCGGTTGTTACGGTTGATCACGCGGCGGTACAGGTCGTTCAGGTCCGACGTCGCGAAACGGCCGCCGTCCAGCGGCACGAGCGGACGCAGTTCCGGCGGCAGCACCGGCAGCACTTCGAGGATCATCCACTCGGGCTTGATGCCCGAGCGCTGGAATGCCTCGAGGACCTTCAGGCGCTTCGCGTACTTCTTGATCTTCGCTTCCGAGCCGGTGTTCTTCAGCTCGGTGCGCAGCGTCTCGACCTGCTCGTCGATGTTGATCGCGCGCAGCAGCTCACGCACGCCTTCCGCGCCCATCTCGGCACGGAATTCGTCGCCGTATTCCTCGACCTTGTTGTAGTAATCCTCTTCGGTCATGATCTGCCGCGCCTTCAGCGGCGTCATGCCCGGTTCGATCACCACGTACGCTTCGAAGTACAGCACGCGCTCGATGTCGCGCAGCGTCATGTCGAGCACCATGCCCAGACGCGACGGCAGCGACTTCAGGAACCAGATGTGCGCGACCGGCGAGGCCAGCTCGATGTGGCCCATGCGCTCGCGGCGCACCTTCGCCAGCGTGACTTCGACGCCGCACTTCTCGCAGATCACGCCACGGTGCTTCAGGCGCTTGTACTTGCCGCACAGGCACTCGTAGTCCTTGATCGGCCCGAAGATCTTCGCGCAGAACAGACCATCGCGTTCCGGCTTGAACGTACGGTAGTTGATGGTCTCCGGCTTCTTCACTTCGCCGAACGACCACGAACGGATCTTGTCAGGCGAAGCCAGACCGATCTTGATCGCGTCGAAAACTTCTTCCTGTTGGACTTGCTTGAATAGATCGAGCAGAGCTTTCATTGCTTTCTCTCCGTAGTCCGATTAATTGCGGTCGAGATCGATATCGATACCGAGCGAGCGGATTTCCTTCACGAGCACGTTGAAGGATTCCGGCATGCCTGCATCGATGACGTGATCGCCCTTGACCAGGTTCTCATAGACCTTGGTCCGGCCGTTCACGTCGTCCGACTTCACCGTCAGCATTTCCTGCAGCACGTAGGACGCGCCGTACGCTTCGAGTGCCCACACTTCCATTTCACCGAAACGCTGGCCACCGAACTGCGCCTTACCACCCAGCGGCTGCTGCGTGACGAGCGAGTACGGGCCGGTCGAACGCGCGTGCATCTTGTCGTCGACCAAGTGGTGCAGCTTCAGGTAGTGCATGTAGCCGAGCGTCACGCGACGTTCGAACATTTCACCCGTGCGGCCGTCGTACAGGCGGACCTGGTTCTTCGACGGGTTCATGCCGAGCTGTTCCGCGATGTCGTCCGGGAACGCGAGGTCGAGCATCTTGCCCATTTCTTCCTCGGTCGCACCGTCGAACACCGGCGTTGCGAACGGCACGCCTTCGCGCAGGTTCTTCGCGAGTTCGAGAATCTCGTCGTCGGTGAAGCTTTCCAGATCTTCCTGGCGGCCCGACTCGTTGTAGATCTTCGTCAGGAACACGCGCAGTTCCTCGATCTTCGCCTGGCGCTGCAGCATTTCGCCGATACGCCAGCCGAGGCCCTTCGCGGCCCAGCCGAGGTGCACTTCCAGAACCTGACCCACGTTCATCCGCGACGGCACGCCGAGCGGGTTCAGCACGACGTCTGCCGGACGGCCGTCGGCCATGTACGGCATGTCTTCGATCGGGACGATCTTCGACACGACACCCTTGTTACCGTGACGGCCTGCCATCTTGTCGCCAGGCTGCAGACGGCGCTTCACCGCGAGGTACACCTTGACCATCTTCAGCACGCCCGGCGGCAGTTCGTCGCCTTGCGTGAGCTTCTTGCGCTTCTCTTCGAACGCGAGGTCGAACTGGTGACGCTTCTCTTCGATCGAGTTCTTGATCGCTTCGAGCTGCACCGCTGCCTCGTCGTCCGCCAGGCGGATGTCGAACCAGTGGTAGTGATCGAGGTCTTCCAGGTAAGCCTGGTCGATCTTCGTGCCCTTCGCGAGCTTCTTCGGACCGCCGTTCGCGACCTTGCCCACGAGCATGCGCGCGAGACGCTGGAACGCGTCGCCTTCCACGATGCGCAGCTGGTCGTTCAGGTCGAGACGATAGCGCTTCAGTTCGTCGTCGATGATCTGTTGCGCACGCTTGTCGCGCTGGATGCCTTCACGCGTGAAGACCTGGACGTCGATCACGGTACCGCTCATGCCCGACGGCACGCGCAGCGACGTGTCCTTCACGTCCGATGCCTTCTCGCCGAAGATCGCGCGCAGCAGCTTCTCTTCCGGCGTCAGCTGGGTTTCGCCCTTCGGCGTGACCTTGCCGACCAGCACGTCGCCCGCTTCGACTTCCGCACCGATGTACACGATGCCCGATTCATCGAGACGGCCGAGCTGGACTTCCGCCAGGTTCGAGATGTCGCGCGTGATTTCTTCCGGCCCGAGCTTCGTGTCGCGTGCAACGACGTTCAGCTCTTCGATGTGGATCGACGTGTAGCGATCGTCGGCCACGACCTTCTCCGAGATCAGGATCGAATCCTCGAAGTTGTAGCCGTTCCACGGCATGAACGCGATCAGCATGTTCTGGCCGAGCGCGAGCTCGCCCAGGTCCGTCGAGGCGCCGTCGGCCAGCACGTCGCCGCGCGAGACCTTGTCGCCCATCTTCACGATCGGACGCTGGTTGATGTTCGTGTTCTGGTTCGAACGCGTGTACTTGATCAGGTTGTAGATGTCGACACCGACTTCACCTGCGACCGCTTCGTCGTCGTTCACGCGAATCACGATACGGCCCGCGTCGACATAGTCGACGACGCCGCCGCGGAACGCCTGAACCGTCGTGCCCGAGTCGACCGCGCAAGTGCGCTCGATGCCCGTACCGACGACCGGCTTCTCCGGACGCAGACACGGCACGGCCTGACGCTGCATGTTCGAGCCCATCAGCGCACGGTTCGCGTCATCGTGCTCGAGGAACGGAATCAGCGAGGCTGCGACCGACACGATCTGCGACGGCGCGACGTCCATGTACTGGATGCGGTCCGGCGTGACCATCATCGTTTCGCCGGCTTCACGCGACGACACGAGTTCGTCGATCAGCGTGCCGTTCTCGTCGATCGCGGCGTTCGCCTGCGCGATCATGTAGCGGCCTTCCTCGATCGCCGACAGGTAGTCGATCTGGTCGGTCACCTTGCTGTCCACGACCTTGCGGTATGGCGTCTCGAGGAAGCCATACTCGTTCAGGTGCGCGTACAGTGCGAGCGAGTTGATCAGACCGATGTTCGGACCTTCCGGCGTTTCGATCGGGCACACGCGGCCATAGTGGGTCGGGTGCACGTCGCGGACTTCGAAGCCTGCGCGCTCGCGCGTCAGACCGCCCGGGCCCAGTGCGGAGACACGACGCTTGTGCGTGATTTCCGACAGCGGGTTGGTCTGGTCCATGAACTGCGACAGCTGCGACGAACCGAAGAACTCGCGGATCGCCGACGAAATCGGCTTCGAGTTGATCAGGTCGTGCGGCATCAGGTTTTCGCTTTCGGCCTGGCCGAGGCGTTCCTTGACCGCGCGCTCGACGCGCACGAGACCCGCGCGGAACTGGTTTTCCGCCAGTTCGCCGACGCAACGCACGCGACGGTTGCCGAGGTGGTCGATGTCGTCGACTTCGCCCTTGCCGTTGCGCAGCTCGACGAGGATCTTGATCGTCGCGAGGATGTCGTCGTCCTGCAGCGTCATCGGGCCGACGATTTCGTCACGGCCGACGCGGCGGTTGAACTTCATACGGCCGACCTTCGACAGGTCGTACGCTTCTTCGCTGTAGAACAGGCGGTTGAACAGCGCCTCGACCGCTTCTTCGGTCGGCGGCTCGCCCGGACGCATCATGCGATAGATCGCGATGCGCGCGGCCGTCTTGTCGGTCGTTTCGTCGACACGCAGCGTCGACGAGATGTACGGGCCCTGATCCAGATCGTTCGTGTAGAGCGTCTGGATGTCCTTGATGCCCGCTTCGCGCAGCTTCTCGAGCACGCTTTCCGTGATCTCGTCGTTCGCGTTCGCGATCACTTCGCCGGTGTCGCCGTCAACGACGTTCTTCGCCAGCACGCGACCGAGCAGGTAGTCTTCCGGCACCGAGATGAACTTGGTCTTCGCGGCGTCGAGATCGCGGATGTGCTTCGCGTTGATCCGCTTGTCCTTCTGGACGATGACCTTGCCGTCACGATCCGTGATGTCGAAACGCGCGACTTCACCGCGCAGGCGCTCCGGCACGAACTCGAGTTGCGCGCCTTCGTCCATCAGCGTGAAGTTGTCGAACACGAAGAAGTTCGCGAGGATCTGTTCCGGCGTGAGGCCGATCGCCTTCAGCAGGATCGTGACCGGCATCTTGCGGCGACGGTCGACGCGGAAGTACAGGATGTCCTTCGGATCGAATTCGAAGTCGAGCCACGAGCCGCGGTACGGAATGATCCGTGCCGAGAACAGCAGCTTGCCCGAGCTGTGCGTCTTGCCCTTGTCGTGTTCGAAGAACACGCCCGGCGAACGGTGCAGCTGCGAGACGATCACACGCTCGGTGCCGTTGATGACGAACGAGCCCGTCGGCGTCATGAGCGGAATTTCGCCCATGTACACTTCCTGCTCCTTCACTTCCTTGACGACCGGCTTGTTCGGCGATTCCTTGTCGAGGATGACGAGGCGCACCTTCGCGCGCAGCGCGGAACAGTACGTCAGGCCCCGCTGTTGGCATTCCTTGATGTTGAACGCCGGCGAGGACAGCGCGTAGCTCACGAACTCGAGACGCGCGAAGCCATTGTGCGAAACAATGGGAAATACGGATGTGAACGCGGCCTGCAAACCCTCAGGCTTGCGTTGCGCCGTCAGCACATCAGCTTGCAGAAACGTGCTGAATGATTCAAGCTGGGTGGCCAGCAGGAAAGGAACTTGGTGAACGATGGGGCGCTTCGCGAAACTCTTGCGAATACGCTTCTTCTCGGTGAAGGAATAGTGCATACGATCTCCGAATCACGGCGGGTGCTATCGAGGCGGAATACCTGGACGTGTCAAACCCGAGTGTTCACCGACTGAGACCCGATGGCCGTCCGACGGCTTGAACGAGCCGAGAAGCTTGGTGGTTGGCCGCTACCAACCGCTGGCTGACGGCAGCGGATGCCTGTGTTGCCCGCTACCCGACCAAACTTGCCTTCTGCAGTCGCTTCAGAAGACAAAGAGAAACGCCAATCGCAACGATTCGACGGTTATCTTTGGCTTCTGGGGGCGTTTATTCGGGCTCCCAAAAGAGTGCCAGAATAACGTCCCCACAAAGCACAAAAAGGCCGGCGGTGGAAATACCGCCAGCCTTCGCACAGCGCGTCGGAACTTACTTGACTTCGACCTTCGCGCCTGCTTCTTCCAGCTTCTTCTTGGCTTCTTCAGCAGCAGCCTTGTCGACGCCTTCCTTGACGGGCTTCGGTGCACCGTCAACCAGGTCCTTCGCTTCCTTCAGGCCCAGGCCCGTCAGTTCGCGAACTGCCTTGATGACCGAAACCTTGTTGCTGCCTGCTTCAGCCAGAACGACCGTGAATTCGGTCTTCTCTTCAGCAGCAGCAGCAGCGCCGCCGCCTGCCGGGCCAGCGACTGCAACAGCAGCTGCCGACACGCCAAACTTCTCTTCGAACGCCTTGACCAGTTCGTTCAGTTCCAGAACGGTCATCCCTTCGACTGCTGCCAGGATGTCTTCTTTTGCGATTGCCATTTGAAATACTCCTAAATTGAATACGGATACAGCCAGCGATCAGTGACGCTGATGTGCGTTCGATTACGCAGCTTCTGCTTGCTTCTTCTCAGCCAGCGCGGCCAGAGCGCGCGCAAAGCCGGAAACAGGCGATTGCATAACGAACAGCAGCTTCGAGAGCAGTTCCTCGCGGCTCGGGATGCTTGCCAGCGCTTGCACGCCAGCCTGGTCCATCACCTTGCCATCGAACGAACCAGCCTTGATGACCAACTTGTCATTGCTCTTGCTGAAGTCGTTAACGACCTTCGCAGCGGCAATCGCATCTTCCGAGATGCCGTAGATCAGGGGGCCAGTCATCTGCTCTGCCAGCGGAGCAAAAGGCGTACCTTCAACGGCGCGGCGCGCCAGCGTGTTCTTCAGAACGCGCAGGTAAACCTGTTGCTCACGCGCTTTCGCGCGCAGCTTGGTCAGATCGCCAACCGCAATTCCACGATACTCAGCCAGCACAACGGTCTGGGCCTTCGCGACTTGCGCGGCAACCTCAGCGACGACGGCTTGCTTGTCTTCTCTATTAAGCGGCACGGTTAGCCTCCAGAAACGATACGTTCGGCTTGCCGGTATGGCGCAACCTCGCGTACCTCGTTCAACAACGGCGTCCGACTCGTTAGGAGTATTTCCACCTCATGCCGCGAATCGCTTCGCGGCCTGCGGCTTCACCACTGCAAAACTTTTTCGGGTTCGCCATCTGCGTTGGCTTGAATTAAGGGATCGCCTGACTGCTGCTCTCCCACCAACGGTCTTTGATAACCGGTTGCCCGCCTACTCCGCGAACAACCGCCCAAAGCCCTTAGGGCCGCTACGCGACGCGAAGCGGCCCGAATTTCTTGCTTACTGCGCGGCCAGCGTAGCCTGGTCGACACGCACGCCGACGCCCATCGTGCTCGACAGTGCGATCTTGCGCAGGTACACGCCCTTGCTCGTTGCCGGCTTCGCCTTCTGCAGCGCTTCGATCAGCGCCGACAGGTTCGAACGCAGCGCGGTCGGCTCGAACGATGCACGGCCGATCGTTGCGTGGATGATACCGGCCTTGTCGACACGGAACTGAACCTGACCAGCCTTCGCGTTCTTGACGGCGGTCGCGACGTCCGGCGTCACGGTGCCGACCTTCGGGTTCGGCATCAGGCCGCGCGGGCCGAGGATCTGGCCCAGCGTACCGACGATACGCATCGTGTCCGGCGAAGCGATCACGATGTCGAAGTCCATCTGGCCAGCCTTGATCTGCTCTGCCAGGTCTTCCATACCGACGATTTCCGCGCCTGCTGCACGTGCTTGCTCAGCCTTCTCGCCTTGCGCGAACACGGCAACGCGAACCGACTTGCCCGTACCTGCCGGCAGAACGACCGAACCACGAACGACCTGGTCCGACTTCTTCGCATCGATGCCGAGCTGGACTGCGACGTCGATCGACTCGTCGAACTTCGCGCTGGCGCATTCCTTCACGAGCGACAGAGCGTCTTCGATCGCGTACAGCTTCTGACGATCGACCTTGGCGGCAAATGCCTGGCGGCGCTTGGAGATCTTAGCCATTTACACACCCTCCACGGTGATGCCCATCGAGCGTGCGCTACCAGCGATGGTGCGAACGGCTGCGTCCAGATCAGCTGCCGTAAGGTCCGGCATCTTGGTCTTCGCGATTTCTTCGGCTTGAGCGCGCGTGATCGAACCGACCTTGTCGGTGTGCGGCTTGCTCGAGCCCTTGTCCACCTTCGCCGCCTTCTTGATCAGGACGGTCGCCGGCGGCGTCTTCATCACGAACGTGAAGCTCTTGTCCGCGAATGCCGTGATGACCACCGGCACCGGCAGACCCGGCTCCATGCCTTGAGTCTGCGCGTTGAACGCCTTGCAGAACTCCATGATGTTCAGGCCGCGCTGGCCCAGTGCCGGACCGACCGGCGGCGACGGGTTGGCTTTACCTGCAGGGATCTGCAGCTTGATAAAGCCGACAATCTTCTTTGCCATTTGAAAACCTCGTTGGAACGCCAAGCGACGTTCGGTGAGTGATAACGCGCGTTCGCCGATCGGCTACTGACGCTCCTCAACAGCCATGACGCGGGCCGTAAGCGCGAAGGTGGGCAGCCGAGGCTGCCCACCGAATCGGGATCAAACTTTTTCGACCTGGCCGAACTCGAGCTCGACCGGGGTAGCGCGACCGAAGATGGTGACCGACACACGCACACGCGATTTTTCGTAGTTCACTTCTTCGACGGTGCCGTTGAAATCCGTGAACGGGCCTTCCTTGACCCGAACCATCTCGCCGACTTCGAACAGGGTCTTCGGGCGCGGCTTCTCCACGCCTTCCTGCATCTGCGACATGATCTTCTCGACTTCCTTGGGGGAAATCGGCGTCGGGCGGTTACGCGCACCGCCGACGAAACCGGTGACCTTCGCGGTATTCTTCACGAGGTGCCACGTTTCGTCCGTCATTTCCATTTCCACCAGCACGTAGCCGGGGAAGAAACGACGCTCCGTCACTGCCTTGTGGCCGCCCTTGACTTCGACCACTTCTTCGGTCGGAACCAGGATCTGACCGAATTTGTCCTGCATGCCGGCACGTTCGATGCGCTCTTGAAGCGCACGTTGCACGCTCTTCTCCATGCCGGAGTAGGCGTGCACAACGTACCAACGCTTTCCGCTCGGGGATGCCGGAGTATCGCTCATATCATTTCCAACCCAGAATCGCCGAGAAAATCACCCACTCGATGGACTTGTCACTCAACCAGAGGAAAATCGCCATCACGAGCACGAAACCGAACACGACGAGCGTGGTTTGCGTTGCTTCCTTGCGGGTGGGCCAAACGACCTTGCGGACTTCCTTGTACGAATCCTTGGCAAATGCGATCAGGCTCTTGCCAGGCGCCGACATCAGACCGACGGCCACGCCGGCGATCAACCCTACCGCCAATGCGGCACCGCGGACATACCACTCCTGACCGCCCAGCCAGAAGAAGCCCACGAATCCGGCCAAGACCAACAATACGCCCAGGGCCAGCATCAGCTTATCGCCGGAGGTATTTACAGTTTCGACGGATGGATTCGCCATAACACCTTAAAACAAATGCCACGTAGGACACGTGGCGATTTTTTGGCAGGGGCAGAGGGAATCGAACCCCCAACCTTCGGTTTTGGAGACCGACGCTCTGCCAGTTGAGCTATACCCCTAGACCATGTTGGGACTGGCTGATGCCAGCCCCAAAACTGTCGATCAACGAATAACTGGCTTACTCGATGATCTTGGCGACGACGCCTGCGCCGACGGTACGGCCGCCTTCGCGGATTGCGAAGCGCAGACCTTCTTCCATCGCGATCGGCGCAATCAGCTTCACCGTGATCGACACGTTGTCGCCCGGCATCACCATTTCCTTATCCTTCGGCAGCTCGATCGAGCCCGTCACGTCCGTCGTACGGAAGTAGAACTGCGGACGGTAGTTGTTGAAGAACGGCGTGTGACGGCCGCCTTCGTCCTTGCTCAGCACGTACACTTCAGCCGTGAAGTGCGTGTGCGGCGTGATCGAACCCGGCTTCGCCAGAACCTGGCCGCGCTCCACGTCTTCACGCTTCGTGCCGCGCAGCAGGATACCGACGTTGTCGCCTGCCTGACCTTGGTCCAGCAGCTTGCGGAACATTTCCACGCCCGTGCAGGTCGTCTTCACCGTCGGCTTGATACCGACGATTTCGATTTCTTCGCCGACCTTCACGATGCCGCGCTCGACACGACCCGTCACCACCGTACCGCGACCCGAGATCGAGAACACGTCTTCCACCGGCATCAGGAACGCGCCGTCAACCGCACGCTCCGGCGTCGGGATGTACGTGTCCAGCGCGTCGGCCAGGCTCATGATCGCCACTTCGCCCAGCTCGCCCGTGTCGCCTTCCAGCGCCAGCTTGGCCGAACCCTTCACGATCGGCGTGTCGTCGCCCGGGAAGTCGTACTTCGACAGGAGTTCGCGAACTTCCATCTCGACCAGCTCGAGCAGTTCAGCGTCGTCCACCATGTCGCACTTGTTCAGGAACACGATGATGTACGGAACGCCAACCTGACGCGCCAGCAGGATGTGCTCACGCGTTTGCGGCATCGGGCCGTCTGCTGCCGAGCAAACCAGGATCGCGCCGTCCATCTGCGCCGCGCCCGTGATCATGTTCTTCACGTAGTCAGCGTGGCCCGGGCAGTCGACGTGTGCGTAGTGGCGGTTTGCCGTTTCGTACTCGACGTGCGCGGTGTTGATCGTGATACCACGTGCCTTTTCTTCCGGCGCCGCATCGATCTGGTCGTATGCCTTCGCTTCGCCGCCGAACTTCTTCGTCAGCACGGTCGTGATCGCCGCCGTCAGCGTCGTCTTGCCGTGGTCAACGTGACCAATCGTACCAACGTTCACGTGCGGCTTGGTCCGCTCGAATTTTTCCTTGGCCATTTTCAACTCCCGAAAGGAATTTCACATGTTGCGCCGCGCGCAAACAGACACTGACTATACTGCTGGTGCCCATGGGCAGGATCGAACTGCCGACCTCTCCCTTACCAAGGGAGTGCTCTACCACTGAGCCACATGGGCGATTTCATGCTTCAACTGCACAGACTGGAGCGGGTGAAGGGAATCGAACCCTCGTCGTAAGCTTGGAAGGCTTCTGCTCTACCATTGAGCTACACCCGCACGGGCCACTAACGATTCCCTACCGCTCTCTGCGTTGATGTCTTGGTGGAGGAGGTTGGATTCGAACCAACGTAGGCGTAAGCCAACAGATTTACAGTCTGCCCCCTTTAGCCACTCGGGCACCCCTCCGTAGAGAACTGACGATTATGGGGGTGCATCGAACCTTTGTCAAGCGCACCGCGAAGATTATTTTCATTCTCTTCACCAGCACCTGACTGATACGCCCCAAGCCCCTCACCGACGCCGCGTCGAGCGAAACCGCCCTCGCAAACGACGAAAGTCACACCTGGCGCACCGATGCACGCATCTTCGTCAGATTCCGACCGTTCCGTCGCAAACCAGAGTTCACGCCGAAAAATCAGAAGACCGCCATCATACGACCTTCGCGCGATAAAGCCAAGCGGGTAAACGCAAAAAAAACGCAAATTTCGTGCCGAACGTAATCGGGCCGATTTTTGCGCACCCGAGACGCCCTTTACGATCGATGCGGCCGCGCTCGCATCCGTATTGGGAATACGCGTCCGGACGCGGCAGCAGCGCTGCTCAGCCGAACGCCACCAACTGCGGCGCATAGCGGCAACAGGAGTTCGCCGCGTCGCACGAACGTGGGCCGCGCCGCTCAGCGCCCGCTCCCGATGCTCGAGCGTGGTGACTCAGCCCCTGCTGGCGCCCCTCATCACGCCACGTTAGCCTGCGTAGGGTCCGGAGCGAAATGTACAGACTGCAACGCCAGAGGGACGCCGGGCGCTCGACTCGAACCTGACACCAGGAGCTTCCATAGGCCTCTCGTGCGCCCTTCCGATCGCTGCCTCACTGGTCGCGAACATCGCGCATGCCGCATCGGACGAAAGCCTCTACCGCGGCACGTCCCGACCGTCAACGCTGGGGAATTCGTCGAATGCCCGCTCGCCGGCGGCGCCGACGAACCAACCGCCTGCGACGAGCCGACCGGCGTCTGGTCCCCCTCGTTCGCATCGGTACGGCATCTGGGACGTGGCGGAAAAGCGCGCAGACGGTCACCACCCTGCCGATCCGTCTGGAGCCCACAAGCGCCACCTGCGACGCGGACTTTCACTGATCGTCGGCAATCGAACGCGGCTGCGATTGCTTGCGCGTGGAACGGCCGACTGAGATTTCTGCACACAAGGGAACGTCGACCGATCGCGCCGTCGCATGGCGATTCGTCACCGAGAAGCGAAGTGGAGCGTCCGCCCCGCAGCTGACGAGCGCCCCATCCGCGGACGCAATGCGATCCATCAACACCGAGCTCGATCGGAAGTTTCGGGAAACGGTCGGCTTCGCACTCATGGCCCGGCCGAAAGGCGATTCGAGCTGCACACCAACGGTAGCATTCGCCAATGCGTGCTTGTTTACGGTCGACGCAACATGGTTTTCGGATTGGCCAGGCGCAGCTCACTCGTCGAACGGCTGGACGACGACAACGTACGATCTCCCGACCGGCGAGCCTCTCGACTGGACTCGAACGGTTCACTTTCCGGCCGTCGGCCCCGAGACCTTCGACTTCGCGAAGGGGAACGACGTCGTGTCGCTCGCGCTAAGGCACGCAGCGGACGAGCGCAATGACAACGAATGCGTTAACGAGGCGTTCCGAAGCTTTGAATGCGACGGCTCGCGATGTCGAAACCAGGGCGCGAAGAACATGGCGGACTGGAAGTGGCCACTCGTGCTTTCGCCCGGGAAGGAGGGGCTCTTTGCCGCGTTCAATGAATATTCGGAAGGCCGAAAGAAGTTGCCGGGGCGAAGGCGTGATCTTGACGTGGCGCGACGTTCGCGCGCTTTTGCTCGCGCCGAGCACGCTGCCATGAACGTCAGCCGTGGGGTTGGCCGGTCGCCAGAGCTGGCTCATGTCCGTCTGCTCGCTCGGCCCAGCTCGACCTCTTGCTGCATTCGCAGTGAACGGACGTTTGACCGTCCTGAATGACGCCCGGAGCGCCCCTCGTTCGCGCTGCGGCAACCTGCAGTGCCGACGCCCGGGACATGACCGGATTGGCTGCACGGCGCCGACGCGCCTGACGCGGACGTTCGGCAGATCTCACGCAGTTCCCAGCTGGTGTTTGAAGTGGCCGGGAATGGCGAACTAACGGAGAGATGGCGTCGGATGGCGCGGTACGCGAGCAGTAACACCGGCGCACGAGGACCACCGTGCCTTTCCTGCGCGCCAATGCAAAAACCCCCGCCGGATGGGCGGGGGTTTCTGGCTAAGGGAGCCTGACGATTACCTACTTTCACACGGGAATCCGCACTATCATCGGCGTAGAGTCGTTTCACGGTCCTGTTCGGGATGGGAAGGGGTGGGACCGACTCGCTATGGTCATCAGGCAAAGAGGGTTGTCGCGCGGCTTCGCAGCGCGACCAATCTGGGAAGAAGCAGTAATCTTGGGTTGTGCGTATCAGCACATCGCGGTCATTCAACCGCTCTGTAAAACAGACTTGTTATAGGATCAAGCCTTACGGGCAATTAGTATCAGTTAGCTGAACGCATTACTGCGCTTACACACCTGACCTATCAACGTCCTGGTCTCGAACGACCCTTCAAGGGGATCTAGTCCCCAGGGATATCTCATCTTAAGGCGAGTTTCCCGCTTAGATGCTTTCAGCGGTTATCTCTTCCGAACATAGCTACCCGGCGATGCCACTGGCGTGACAACCGGTACACCAGAGGTTCGTCCACTCCGGTCCTCTCGTACTAGGAGCAGCCCCCTTCAAATATCCAACGCCCACGGCAGATAGGGACCAAACTGTCTCACGACGTTTTAAACCCAGCTCACGTACCTCTTTAAATGGCGAACAGCCATACCCTTGGGACCGGCTACAGCCCCAGGATGAGATGAGCCGACATCGAGGTGCCAAACACCGCCGTCGATATGAACTCTTGGGCGGTATCAGCCTGTTATCCCCAGAGTACCTTTTATCCGTTGAGCGATGGCCCTTCCATACAGAACCACCGGATCACTATGACCTGCTTTCGCACCTGCTCGACTTGTCGGTCTCGCAGTTAAGCACGCTTATGCCATTGCACTATCAGCACGATTTCCGACCGTACCTAGCGTACCTTCGTACTCCTCCGTTACGCTTTGGGAGGAGACCGCCCCAGTCAAACTGCCTACCATGCACTGTCCCCGACCCGGATCACGGGCCAAGGTTAGAACCTCAAACAAACCAGGGTGGTATTTCAAGGACGGCTCCACCGAAACTAGCGTTCCGGTTTCATAGCCTCCCACCTATCCTACACAGATCGGTTCAAAGTCCAATGCAAAGCTACAGTAAAGGTTCATGGGGTCTTTCCGTCTAGCCGCGGGTAGATTGCATCATCACAAACACTTCAACTTCGCTGAGTCTCGGGAGGAGACAGTGTGGCCATCGTTACGCCATTCGTGCAGGTCGGAACTTACCCGACAAGGAATTTCGCTACCTTAGGACCGTTATAGTTACGGCCGCCGTTTACCGGGACTTCAATCAAGAGCTTGCACCCCATCATTTAATCTTCCGGCACCGGGCAGGCGTCACACCCTATACGTCCACTTTCGTGTTTGCAGAGTGCTGTGTTTTTATTAAACAGTCGCAGCCACCAGTTTATTGCAACCCCTTCACCCTCCTGGCGCAGGCCAGTCAAGCTACAAGGGCGTACCTTATCCCGAAGTTACGGTACCAATTTGCCGAGTTCCTTCTCCCGAGTTCTCTCAAGCGCCTTAGAATACTCATCTCGCCCACCTGTGTCGGTTTGCGGTACGGTCATCGTTAGACTGAAGCTTAGAGGCTTTTCTTGGAACCACTTCCAATTGCTTCGCTCCCTAAGGAGCTCGCGCCACACCCTTGAATCCTGCGCCCGGATTTGCCTAAGCGCCTTCTCCAATGCAGCGACCGGGACTTCCAACACCCGGACAACCTTCCGCGATCCGTCCCCCCATCGCATCTAACAATGGTGCAGGAATATTGACCTGCTTCCCATCAGCTACGCATTTCTGCCTCGCCTTAGGGGCCGACTCACCCTACGCCGATGAACGTTGCGTAGGAAACCTTGGGCTTACGGCGAGGGGGCCTTTCACCCCCTTTATCGCTACTCATGTCAGCATTCGCACTTCCGATACCTCCAGCACCCTTTACAAGGCACCTTCGCAGGCTTACGGAACGCTCTCCTACCATGCGTGCTAAGCACGCATCCGCAGCTTCGGTATATAGCTTAGCCCCGTTACATCTTCCGCGCAGGACGACTCGATCAGTGAGCTATTACGCTTTCTTTAAAGGGTGGCTGCTTCTAAGCCAACCTCCTGACTGTTTTAGCCTTCCCACTTCGTTTCCCACTTAGCTATATTTGGGGACCTTAGCTGGCGGTCTGGGTTGTTTCCCTCTTGACACCGGACGTTAGCACCCGATGTCTGTCTCCCGTGATTGCACTCTTCGGTATTCGGAGTTTGCTATGGCGGGGTAATCTGCAATAGACCCCCCAACCATGACAGTGCTCTACCCCCGAAGGTGAGACACGAGGCACTACCTAAATAGTTTTCGGAGAGAACCAGCTATTTCCAAGTTTGTTTAGCCTTTCACCCCTATCCACAGCTCATCCCCTAACTTTTCAACGTTAGTGGGTTCGGACCTCCAGTACGTGTTACCGCACCTTCATCCTGGCCATGGATAGATCACTTGGTTTCGGGTCTACGCCCAGCAACTGAACGCCCTATTCGGACTCGCTTTCGCTACGCCTGCCCTATACGGTTAAGCTTGCTACTGAACGTAAGTCGCTGACCCATTATACAAAAGGTACGCCGTCACCCCTTACGAGGCTCCGACTGTTTGTATGCATGCGGTTTCAGGATCTATTTCACTCCCCTCCCGGGGTTCTTTTCGCCTTTCCCTCACGGTACTGGTTCACTATCGGTCGATCACGAGTATTTAGCCTTGGAGGATGGTCCCCCCATCTTCAGACAGGATTTCACGTGTCCCGCCCTACTTGTCGTACACTTAGTTCTTTCATACTGTTTTCGCCTACAGGGCTATCACCTGCTATGGCCGCACTTTCCAGAGCGTTCGGCTAACAATACAAATAAAGAGTACAAGGCTCATCCCATTTCGCTCGCCACTACTTTGGGAATCTCGGTTGATTTCTTTTCCTGCGGTTACTTAGATGTTTCAGTTCACCGCGTTCGCTTCACTAGACCTATGTATTCAGTCTAGGATGACCCAAAAGGGCCGGGTTTCCCCATTCGGACATCTACGGATCAAAGCTCGTTTGCCAGCTCCCCGTAGCTTTTCGCAGGCTACCGCGTCCTTCATCGCCTGTGATCGCCAAGGCATCCACCACATGCACTTGTTCGCTTGACCCTATAACGAGTCTGTCTTGCGACGACTGTTACAGGTTGAGTTCTCGCGTTGTGCCGTATTCCAATTGATGTCGGTCCAGCGTTAGCGCTTTAGCGCTTACGCTGGCCCCACTCCCGAAGGGAGTAGACCCGAATCATCTTGAGATACATCGATACAATCACAACCCGGATAGTTTCCACGTCCATCTCAAAGACGCTTCCGCTATCCAAATTACTTACTTCTTCCAGATTGTTAAAGAACGACAGCCGATATGGTGTTACTCATATCACTCTGACTGGCTCAATCGCCAATGACAAAGACTCGAACAATCATCATTCGAATGTTTGTCATTGAAGATTGGTGGAGGCAGACGGGATCGAACCGACGACCCCCTGCTTGCAAAGCAGGTGCTCTCCCAGCTGAGCTATGCCCCCATACAGAGACTTCCCAGGGTTTCAGCCTGTCGGCATGGGGCGCTCGTAAGCGCTGAAGCGCTAACGATCACCGACACGTCAGACAATTGGTGGGTCTGGTTGGATTCGAACCAACGACCCCCGCCTTATCAAGACGGTGCTCTAACCGACTGAGCTACAGACCCCTGAGTCTGTCTTGATTTACAGCCGATAAGCGTGAGCGCTCAACTTATGCGAGATAGCTCTAGAAAGGAGGTGATCCAGCCGCACCTTCCGATACGGCTACCTTGTTACGACTTCACCCCAGTCATGAATCCTACCGTGGTGACCGTCCTCCTTGCGGTTAGACTAGCCACTTCTGGTAAAACCCACTCCCATGGTGTGACGGGCGGTGTGTACAAGACCCGGGAACGTATTCACCGCGGCATGCTGATCCGCGATTACTAGCGATTCCAGCTTCATGCACTCGAGTTGCAGAGTGCAATCCGGACTACGATCGGTTTTCTGGGATTAGCTCCCCCTCGCGGGTTGGCGACCCTCTGTTCCGACCATTGTATGACGTGTGAAGCCCTACCCATAAGGGCCATGAGGACTTGACGTCATCCCCACCTTCCTCCGGTTTGTCACCGGCAGTCTCCTTAGAGTGCTCTTGCGTAGCAACTAAGGACAAGGGTTGCGCTCGTTGCGGGACTTAACCCAACATCTCACGACACGAGCTGACGACAGCCATGCAGCACCTGTGCGCCGGTTCTCTTTCGAGCACTCCCGAATCTCTTCGGGATTCCGACCATGTCAAGGGTAGGTAAGGTTTTTCGCGTTGCATCGAATTAATCCACATCATCCACCGCTTGTGCGGGTCCCCGTCAATTCCTTTGAGTTTTAATCTTGCGACCGTACTCCCCAGGCGGTCAACTTCACGCGTTAGCTACGTTACTAAGGAAATGAATCCCCAACAACTAGTTGACATCGTTTAGGGCGTGGACTACCAGGGTATCTAATCCTGTTTGCTCCCCACGCTTTCGTGCATGAGCGTCAGTATTGGCCCAGGGGGCTGCCTTCGCCATCGGTATTCCTCCACATCTCTACGCATTTCACTGCTACACGTGGAATTCTACCCCCCTCTGCCATGCTCTAGCCTGCCAGTCACCAATGCAGTTCCCAGGTTGAGCCCGGGGATTTCACATCGGTCTTAGCAAACCGCCTGCGCACGCTTTACGCCCAGTAATTCCGATTAACGCTCGCACCCTACGTATTACCGCGGCTGCTGGCACGTAGTTAGCCGGTGCTTATTCTTCCGGTACCGTCATCCCCCGACCATATTAGGATCAAGGATTTCTTTCCGGACAAAAGTGCTTTACAACCCGAAGGCCTTCTTCACACACGCGGCATTGCTGGATCAGGGTTTCCCCCATTGTCCAAAATTCCCCACTGCTGCCTCCCGTAGGAGTCTGGGCCGTGTCTCAGTCCCAGTGTGGCTGGTCGTCCTCTCAGACCAGCTACTGATCGTCGCCTTGGTAGGCCTTTACCCCACCAACTAGCTAATCAGCCATCGGCCAACCCTATAGCGCGAGGCCCGAAGGTCCCCCGCTTTCATCCGTAGATCGTATGCGGTATTAATCCGGCTTTCGCCGGGCTATCCCCCACTACAGGACATGTTCCGATGTATTACTCACCCGTTCGCCACTCGCCACCAGGTGCAAGCACCCGTGCTGCCGTTCGACTTGCATGTGTAAGGCATGCCGCCAGCGTTCAATCTGAGCCAGGATCAAACTCTTCAGTTCAAACCTGTTACTGTTTTCGGTTCCGTAGAACCGGTCGCTCACTCAAAGCTGACAGGAATATGAATTGCTTCATAAACCTGACTTACTTTAGTGTGAGACTCTTGATACTTTTGCTAATCCGATCCAAGGATCGGCTCGCTGTCATCAAGCGCCCACACTTATCGGCTGTTAATTTTTAAAGAGCGTTTCTGCGAGAAGTACCGCTTTCTCAGCAGCGCTGCGTTGTCAGCAGCAGAGAAATAAGATTATGAACACTGTTTCGCAGTTCGTCAACAACTTTTTTACTACATCGTTGCGACTGCGGGGTTCATCTTCCTCGGCGACCCCGGCGCCTGAATCCAGACACCCGAACCGCTTCGCTTCCCCTCTTCCGCGCCGCGTTGCCGTTAGCGCGAAAGAGGCGTGATTCTAGGCACGTCCCGCGTTCTGCGCAAGGGGTTTCGTGAAATAAATTCAAAAGCCCCCGTGCGCTGCCGCGCACGGGGGCTTTTGAGGTGATGAATCAGGCGGCGGCGGGTGACACGCAACCGCGCCCCTCATATATATAGAGCAGGAGAAATGCGCCGCTCCCTGCCCCCTCACTTCCCGGCAACCACCGCCTGCAGCCGCTCGACCGGCACGGCGTCCGCCATCGCCGCATAGCCGGCGTCGCTCGGATGAATACCGTCGCCACTATCGTAACGACTCTGCAGCACGCTCGGGCGCGCGGGATCGCGCAGCGCTTCGTCGAAATCGACGACGCCGTCGAACGCCCCGCCGCTCCGGATCCAGCGATTCACCTCCAGCCGGATCCCTTCGCGCCCGGCCGGCAGCGCCGCCGGCGTGAGCGTCGCGCCGAAGATCCTCACGCCCCGACGATGCGCGGCATCGATCAACCGGCGATAGCCGTCGATCAGCGTCGCCGCGCTCACCTGCGTATGCGGATGATCGCAATCGAGCCCGGCGTGAGGCGGCATCGCCGCAAAGTTGATGTCGTTGATGCCGATCAGCAGGATCGCCGCCTTCACCCCCGAGCGCGATAGCGCGTCGCGATCGAAGCGGGATTGCAGCGACGTGCCGTAGCAGGCCGAATCGCTGAGCAGTCGGTTGCCGCTGATGCCCAGATTCACCACGCCGATCGCATCCGACGGCGCCAGCCGGCGCGCCAGCGCGTCCGGCCAGCGGTGGTTGCGGTTCAGGCTCGAGCGCAGCCCGTCGGTGATCGAATCGCCGATCGCCGCGATGCTCGCGCGCGCCGCCCCGGCCTCGACCGCGAGTTCCGTCACCCACGCATATTGGGTAAACCGGGTCCGGAACGCGCCGGCGCCAGCGTCCTTCGTGTGGTCGCCTGGCCCCGATACGTAATTGAGCTGGTTCGACACGCGGTGCCAGACCGTCATCCGCTGGCGTGCTCCCATATACAGGCTGACCGCATAAGGCCGTCTGGTCGCCACGTCGATCGTCACCGGATCGCTTTCGATTTCCTGCCCCGGCGCCAGCGTCACCGACGCCTGCCCGCCGAACCGAACCGCAATCGGCATGCCGTCCGCCAACGCCGCGCCATCACCGGCCCGCGCCAGACTCGCCGACTCGACGACCAACGGCGCACTGCCGTACGCATTGCTCAGCCGAATCCGCGCCGCCCGGCCCGCCACCGTCGGGTAGACGATCTGCCGGACGGTCCTGCCCGCCACGTCGGGCGCGCGATAGAGCGGCGGCGGCGAGGCCAGTTCCGGAATCGGCTGCAGCGCGGTGGCCCAGGCGGCAACCCACCCCGCCGGCGCAGCGCCGGCCGCTAGCGGCGACAGGAGAACGGACGCGCCCAGCACGACCGCGGCAAGACTGCTGCGAAATGACATCGGCAAGATCCTCAACGGAAAGCGGGCATTGTGCCGCAGATGCGGTTCGGCACCGCGCGCCGCCACGCGTTCCCCATCGGCACGACTACACCCACTCTCTTCTCTCGTTTACCCGCATCGCACGCGATATCGCCAAAATAATTTATTAACCGACCGGTCGGTTGGCTTATACTTCGCACACATTCAACCGGACGAGAGCCTCGCCATGTACACGCAATCCCTCGACATCCCCGGCAACGTCGCAACGCTCGACGCCGCCGCCGAGTCGCCCGAGCAGGCGCGGTTCGACGCGGTCATGGCCACGGACGGCAAGATCGAGCCGCAGGACTGGATGCCCGACGCCTATCGCAAGACGCTGATCCGCCAGATCTCGCAGCACGCGCACTCGGAAGTCGTCGGCATGCTGCCGGAAGGCAACTGGATCTCGCGCGCGCCGAGCCTCAAGCGCAAGGCGATCCTGCTCGCGAAAGTACAGGACGAAGCCGGCCACGGCCTCTATCTGTACAGCGCGGCCGAAACGCTCGGCGTGTCGCGCGACGCGCTGATCGACGCGCTGCACACCGGCAAGGCGAAGTACTCGAGCATCTTCAACTACCCGACGCCGACCTGGGCGGACGTCGGCGTGATCGGCTGGCTCGTCGACGGCGCCGCGATCATGAACCAGATCCCGCTGTGCCGCTGCACGTACGGCCCGTATGCGCGCGCGATGATCCGCGTGTGCAAGGAGGAGTCGTTCCACCAGCGCCAGGGCTTCGACGCGCTGCTGTCGATGATGAAAGGCTCCGACGCGCAGCGCGCGATGGTCCAGCAAGCGGTGAACCGCTGGTGGTGGCCGGTGCTGATGATGTTCGGCCCGAGCGATGCCGACTCCGTGCACAGCAACCAGTCGGCCAAATGGGGCATCAAGCGGATCACGAACGACGACCTGCGGCAGAAATTCGTCGATGCGACCGTCGAGCAGGCGAAGGTGCTCGGCGTGACGCTGCCCGATCCCGACCTGAAATGGAACGAGGCGCGCGACCATTACGACTACGGCGCGATCGACTGGGACGAATTCTGGCGCGTCGTCAACGGCGACGGCCCATGCAACAAGGAACGCCTCGCAACCCGCGTGAAGGCGCACGACGACGGCGCGTGGGTGCGCGAAGCCGCGCTCGCGCACGAAGCGAAGCGCCGCGCCCGCGCCGAACAGCAAGCCGCCTGAGCGGCAACCATCGAATTCAGGATTCAGGAGAGAGTGATGAACAAGGAATGGCCGATCTGGGAAGTGTTCGTGCGCAGCAAGCAGGGCCTCGACCACAAGCATTGCGGCAGCCTGCACGCCGCCGACGCATCGATGGCGCTGCGCATGGCGCGCGACGTCTACACGCGCCGCCAGGAAGGCGTAAGCATCTGGGTGGTGCCGTCGTCGGCGATCACCGCGTCGGATCCGAACGAGAAGGCCGAGCTGTTCGAGCCGGCCGGCGACAAGATCTATCGCCACCCGACGTTCTACACGCTGCCCGATGAAGTCAACCACATGTAACGCCCGCGCCATGACGATCACGCCCGAACACCTCTGCTACGTGCTGCGCCTCGCGGACAACGCGCTGATCCTCGGTCAGCGCAACGCCGAATGGTGCGGCCACGGCCCGATTCTCGAAGAAGACATCGCGCTGACCAACATGAGCCTCGACCTCATCGGCCAGGCGCGGATGCTGTATACGCACGCGGCCGACCTCGAACGTCAGCTCAACGGCGCGGCGAAGACCGAGGACGACTACGCGTACTTCCGCACCGAGCGCGAATTCGCGAACTTCACCCTCGCCGAGCTGCCGCATTACGGCCCGGTGTCGGGCACCGCGCACGCCGACAAGGACTACGCGGTGACGATCGTGCGCAACTTCCTCTACGCGGCGCTGATGCTGCACGTGTGGAGCGCGCTCGAAACGTCGGCCGACGCGACACTGGCCGCCATTGCGGCGAAATCGGTGAAGGAGACCCGCTATCACCTGCACCACGCGCGCGAGTGGCTGGTGCGGCTCGGCGACGGCACCGACGAATCGCACCGCCGTGCGCAGGCCGCGCTCGACTACCTGACCCCGTACACGCGCGAGTTCTTCGCGGCGGACCAGGTGGACGACGCGATCGCCGCGCAGCGCATCGGCCCGGCGCCGGCCACGCTCGAAGCCGCGTGGCGCGCCGACGTCGACGACGCGCTCGCCGAGGCGACGCTGACGCTGCCGGCGCCCGTCCAGCACGTCACCACCGGCAAGCAGGGCGAGCACTCGGAGCACATGGGCTACCTGCTCGCCGAAATGCAGAGCCTCGCGCGCCAGCATCCCGGCGCGACCTGGTAACGCACACGTCAAACGGAGCCTCGCGATGTCCGCCTCATCCGCCCTCGCCGCCACGCCCGCCCCGCACCACGCCGATCCGCTGCTCGCGCGGGCGTGGGAAGTGCTCGAGGCCGTGCCCGATCCGGAAATCCCCGTCGTGTCGATCCGCGAGCTGGGCATCCTGCGCGACGTCCGGCGCGCGGACGACGGCCAGCTCGAGGTCGTGATCACCCCGACCTACTCGGGCTGCCCGGCGATGTCGCAGATCGCCGAGGACATCGCGGCCGCGATGCAGCAGGCCGGCCTGCCGCCGCACCGCGTCGAGACCGTGCTCGCGCCCGCGTGGACGACCGACTGGATCACGCAGGAAGCGCGCGACAAGCTGCGCGCCTACGGGATCGCGCCGCCGGTCGGCCAGTGCGGCAGCGCCGCGCCGCGCGAGACTGTCGTGCGCTTCGTGCCGCGGCCGGTCGCGGCGCCCGTCTGCCCACGCTGCGGCTCCGCGCGCACCGAGCGGCTCGCGCAATTCGCGTCGACCGCCTGCAAGGCGCTGTATCGCTGCGTCGACTGCCGCGAACCCTTCGACTACTTCAAACCTTACTGATATGGCGACCCCGCAATTCCACCCGCTGCGTATCCGCGACGTGCGGCCCGAGACCGCCGACGCCGTGACCGTCTCGTTCGAGATCCCGCCCGAGCTGCGCGACGCATACCGCTTCACGCAAGGCCAGTTCGTCACGCTGAAAACCCATATCGACGGCGAGGAGACGCGCCGCTCGTATTCGATCTGCGTCGGCACGACCGACTACGACCGCGACGGCGAATTGCGCATCGGCATCAAGCGCGTGCGCGGCGGGCGCTTCTCGAACTTCGCGTTCGATACGCTGAAGCCCGGCCACACGATCGACGTGATGACGCCCGACGGCCGCTTCTTCACGCACCTGAACGCGGAGCACGGCAAGCAGTACGTTGCGTTCTCCGGCGGCTCCGGGATCACGCCGGTGCTCGCGATCGTCAAGACGACGCTCGAACTCGAGCCGCGCAGCACGTTCACGCTGATCTACGGGAACCGCAGCGTCGACGCGATCATGTTCGCGGAGGAGCTCGAGGACCTGAAGAACCGCTACATGAACCGCTTCGCGCTGTATCACGTGCTGTCCGACGACCTCCAGGACGTCGAGCTGTTCAACGGCGTGCTCGACCAGGCGAAGTGCGCGGCGTTCCTCGACACGCTGGTGCCGGCCGACTCGATCGACGAGGCGTTCATCTGCGGCCCCGCGCCGATGATGGACGCGGCGGAGGCCGCGCTGAAGGCGGCGGGCGTGCCGCAGGCGAGGGTCCACGTCGAACGCTTCGGCACGCCGCTGCCGCAGGCCGGCGTGCCGGCCGTCGAGATCACCGACGCGACGCCCGCCGCCGAACTCGAAATCGTCCTCGACGGCAAGAAGCGCAAGCTGCGCCTGCCGTACGAAGGCGTGAGCCTGCTCGACGTCGGCCTGCGCGCGGGCCTCGCGCTGCCGTACGCGTGCAAGGGCGGCGTGTGCTGCACGTGCCGCGCGAAGGTGCTCGAAGGCGAAGTGCGGATGGAGAAGAACTACACGCTCGAGGAGCACGAGGTGAAGGACGGCTTCGTGCTCACCTGTCAGTGCCACCCGGTCAGCGACAAGGTCGTGGTCAGCTACGACGAACGTTGAGCGAGCGGCGCGGCGCCGGCTCCGCGACCGGGTGTCGCCCGCCGGCCGGTTTCTCGCCGTCACACATCTCGCTTACACTAGGGGCCGCCCGCCGGCCGGACGACGCAAGTCCGGCCGGCCGGCGGTTTTCTTTTGTTGACCACAGGCCGATGAGTACCATTCACGTGATTCAGGGCGGCAGCGCCGCCGCGTCACTCAACGAGGCGCTCGCCCAGGCGGGACGCGACGAGCGCGTCGTCGGATTGCTCGACGACCTGGCCGTCGGGCCGCTCAAGGGCGTCGACGAGACGCTGGAGACCCGCGCCGCGTTCTGGCAGCGCGTGCTCGGCGACCAGATTTCCGACTGGAAGGCGGAAGTCGAGCGCGAATTCGCGCGCCTCGACCTGCTCGCGATGGACACCGGCCAGGTGGTCGTCTGGCATGCGCCGAGCGTCGGCGACAAGCTGCTGCTGCGACGCGTCGCCTACCATCTGCGCAACGTGCCGCAGCGCCTGAACGAAGTGCGGCTGTCGGACGCCGATCTCGGCACGGCGTCGACGCGCGCCGACCGCGCGTGCGCGACCGGCATGTTCTCGCCGGCGCAACTGCTCGCGAAGCTGCCGGAAGCGGCCCCGATCTCGGTGCTGCGCATCGGCCGGCTCGCGCTCGAATGGCAGGAAGCCAAGCATCTGGACGCCGAACTCCGCTACTGGGTCAGCAACACGATCAAGAGCGGCCACTACGGCGACCTCGACACGCTGATCCTCGCGCATGCGGAGGCCGGCTGGCTGCCGGCGCGACGCCTCGCCGGCGGCGTGATGGCCGATGCCGACCGCGGCGGGCTGTTCGTCAGCGATTCGATCGCGCTGTGGCGCTGCCGCGAACTCGCCGCCGCCGGCCGCCTCGAGCTGCAGGACGACACCGCCGACCTTCATTCCACGCAGGTGCGCGCAGCCCGCGCCACCGCGCCGCAACGCTAATCCCCGCATTCGACCATGGCCCGCACCCGAGCCCCCGATCACGAATCCCAGCGCGAGCAGATCCTCGATCTCGCCGCCGAAAAGTTCGCGCAGACGAGCTACCCGAGCACGTCGATGTCCGAGCTTGCCACCGCAAGCGGCACGTCGAAGGCACGGCTCTATCACTACTACGAGAGCAAGGAAGCGATCCTGTTCGACCTGCTCGACCGCTACACGAAGCGGCTGATGCTGATCATCGCCGAGGTCGAAGGCACCAGCCAGCGGCGCGGCCTCACCGAGCGCGAGGCGTTCGCGGAGCTCGTGCGCACGTTCCTCGCCGAATACGAGACGTCGCACAGCCGCCACGTCGCGCTGCTCAACGACGTGAAGTATCTTGAGGACGCGCAGCGCGAGATCGTGCTGGACCGCCAGCGCGACATCGTCGCGGCCTTCGCGCGCCAGCTCGCGCGTGCGTACCCGGAGCGGATCTCGAAGGACAACCAGACGTCGGTGACGATGATGGTGTTCGGGATGATCAACTGGACGTTCACGTGGCTCAAGCCGGGCGGGCGCCTCGGCTACCGCGACTTCGCCGAGCAGGTGATCGACCTGATCGAGCGCGGGATGTCTTCGCCGGCGTGATTGCCGCGGAGCAGCAAGCGTTGCGTGGCGGAAACACTGCGACACCCCACCACGCATTTCATATGATGAATTTTCAAATCATTAAAAATCAAATAGTTGCTCGCTTAGTTAAGCGTATTTAGAACGCCGCCTCCAAAACGAATACGGGTTTTCCCCAATCCGGAGGCCTGCTGTCGGGTAAAATGCTGCTGCATTGCACAACCCGCAGTACGGTCACACATTGAGGAACCCACGATGAACACGCATATCCACGGCCCCGCCGATGTCGTCGGCACCGCCGGTGCTGCGCCGGTTCTCGTCAGGGAACTGGCTTCCAAAGACCGTGAGCAGATGCTCACCCACTTTCTCTCGCTCGACGAGGACGATCGCCTGCTGCGCTTCGGCCAGGTGGTGCCCGACCACGTGATCGAGAACTATGTCCGCACGCTCGATTTCGGCCGCGACACGGTGTTCGGCGTGTTCGATCACGCGCTCGAGCTGATCGGCGTCGGCCACCTGGCCTACCTGCCCGCCGAAGGCGACAAGCGCACCGCCGAATTCGGCGTGTCGGTGCTCGAAAGCGCGCGCGGCTGCGGCGTCGGCTCGAAGCTGTTCGAGCGCGCGGCGATCCGCAGCCGCAACACGCACGTGACGATGCTGTACATGCACTGCCTGTCGCGCAACGCGACGATGATGCACATCGCGAAGAAGTCCGGGATGCGGATCGAGTACGCGTACGGCGAAGCCGATGCGTACCTGTCGCTGCCGCCCGCCGACCACTCGACGATCATCGCCGAGATGCTGCAGGAGCAGGCCGCGGTGTTCGACTACGCGCTCAAGCGCCAGGCGCATCGCACGTCGAAGTTCATCGAATCGCTGATGCCCGCCGCGCTGACGGCCTGACATCGGCCGACCGGGCCCGCCGACGCGGCGCGCCCGGTCGCGCTTCCCAACGTCCGATCGCGCCCCCCTACCGAATCGACCGGATCGGCAGCGCCGTCGTCTCCTTGAAGCACTCGAGCGAAAAGCTCGTCTTCACGTCGATCACCGACGGATGGTGCAGCAGTTGCTCCTGCACGAAGCGGGAGAAGTGCGCCATGTCCTCGACCTGCACCCGCAGCAGGTAATCCATGTCCCCCGTCATCGCATGGCAGGCGACCACCTCCGGCCAGGTCTGCACCGCCGCGCGGAACAGCTCCGCATGCGTCGCGCCGGCGCGTGCCGGCGTCTCGTCCGCGCGGACCGGCGCGAGCCCGCCCCGCTTCTCGAGCCGCACGCTGACGTACGCGAGCAGGTCGAGCCCGAGCTTCTGCGGATCGAGCAGCGCAACGTAGCCGGTGATCACGCCGATCTCCTCGAGCCGCCGGATCCGCCGCAGGCACGGGCTCGGCGACAGGTTCACGCGCTCGGCGATCTCCTGGTTCGACAGGCGGCCGTTCTCCTGAAGAATCGCGAGAATCCGCCGATCGATGGCATCCAATTCCACTTGCGCCATCTTCTGCCTCCCAAGCATCAATTCAAGACTGGAAATTGCGCCATCGTAGTCAGCCACGCTCAAGTTCGCAAGTTTCCGCCTCCCTTCGCCCGCTACACTCTGTCGCACGCACTGATTCATCGCGCGCATCGCGGCGCGCATCAATCCCGGCCGGCGATCCGGGCGGGCGCGCAAGCGCTTGCCGCGGTCGACCGCCGGGCATGGAACCGGAGACAACCATGCAGATCCCCACCTGGGACAACCCCGTCGGCACCGACGGCTTCGAATTCATCGAGTACACCGCGCCGGACCCGAAGGCGCTCGGCCAGCTGTTCGAGCGGATGGGCTTCACCGCGATCGCGCGCCACCGCCACAAGGACGTGACGGTGTACCGCCAGGGCGACATCAACTTCATCATCAACGCGGAGCCGGATTCGTTCGCGCAGCGCTTCGCGCGCCTGCACGGCCCGTCGATCTGCGCGATCGCGTTCCGCGTGCAGGACGCCGCGAAGGCCTACCGGCACGCGCTCGAACTCGGCGCATGGGGCTTCGACAACAAGACCGGCCCGATGGAGCTGAACATCCCGGCGATCAAGGGCATCGGTGATTCGCTGATCTACTTCGTCGACCGCTGGCGCGGCAAGAACGGCGCGCAGCCGGGCGCGATCGGCGACATCAGCATCTATGACGTCGACTTCGAGCCGATTCCCGGCGCGAACCCGAACCCGGTCGGCCACGGCCTCACCTACATCGACCACCTGACGCACAACGTGCACCGCGGCCGCATGCAGGAATGGGCGGAGTTCTACGAGCGCCTGTTCAACTTCCGCGAAGTGCGCTACTTCGACATCGAAGGCAAGGTGACCGGCGTGAAGTCGAAGGCGATGACGTCGCCGTGCGGCAAGATCCGCATCCCGATCAACGAGGAAGGCTCGGAAACGGCCGGCCAGATCCAGGAATACCTCGACGCGTATCACGGCGAAGGCATCCAGCACATCGCGCTCGGCGCGTCGGACATCTATCGCGCGGTCGACGGCCTACGCGCCAAGGAAGTGAAGCTGCTCGACACGATCGACACGTACTACGAACTCGTCGACCGCCGCGTGCCGAACCACGGCGAGCCGCTGGACGAACTGAAGAAGCGCAAGATCCTGATCGACGGCGCGCGCGACGACCTGCTGCTGCAGATCTTCACCGAGAACCAGATCGGGCCGATCTTCTTCGAGATCATCCAGCGCAAGGGCAACCAGGGCTTCGGTGAAGGCAACTTCAAGGCGCTGTTCGAATCGATCGAGCTCGACCAGATCCGCCGCGGCGTCGTGCAGGACAAGGCCTGACGTGCAAGGCGCGGCACGCCCGGCGGCAGCGGGCGTGCGACGGCGCAAATAGAAAGGGCGGGAATCCCGGGATTCCCGCCCTTTTTTCATCGTCGCGGCCGGCGCGGCCGCCCGACCGGATCAACGCGCATTCTCTCCCTGCGCGATCTGGCGCACGCCCGACGGCTGCACCTCGGCGTGCTGCGCGGGCGCGATCTGGCGCATCTGCGCGCCCGCTGCCGCCAGTGCGCTCGCGCCTTGCGCGCGCACCGGGCCGGTCATCGCGAAAAACGCGGCGGACACGATCAGGAAACTCTGGATATGACGTGTGTTCATTGGTACCTCCTGTTGAACTGCCGGCGCCTCCCCGCTTTCGTCACAACCATGGACGCCGGCGGGCACCTCCGACAGGCCGCCCAGATTAACGGCAATTGTCCGACGATGTGAGCGGCCTTACATGCTCTTACATGCCGTAACGCGTCAATCCTGCTTGCAGGCGGGCCGGCGCGGCACGGGCCGCCCCGGCAAGGGCCGCCCCGGCAATTTCGACGACGAACGGCGGGTTTTTCCCAGTGCTACCATCGCTTAAAACCGGCCAATATCCCGGCCACTGCCGACGCGTCCACAAGACGCCGACGCAATCGAAGTTTTGGCGATCCCAGACTGGTTGGAGGAGACTCATCAATGAATGCCCCGCTAGACGCAGGCCAACGCGCGTCCCTAGAAGCCGCGCTGAAGTCCGTCACGCTTGACGACAAATACACCCTCGAACGCGGCCGCGCGTACATGAGCGGCATCCAGGCGCTGGTGCGCCTGCCGATGCTCCAGCAGGAACGCGACCGCGCCGCCGGCCTCAACACCGCCGGCTTCATCTCCGGTTATCGCGGCTCCCCGCTCGGCGGCCTCGACCAATCGCTGTGGAAGGCCAAGAAGCACCTGTCTTCCCACCAGATCGTTTTCCAGCCCGGTCTCAACGAAGATCTCGCCGCCACCGCCGTGTGGGGCTCGCAGCAGGTGAACCTGTACCCCGGCGCGAAGCACGACGGCGTGTTCGGCATGTGGTACGGCAAGGGCCCGGGCGTCGACCGCACCGGTGACGTGTTCAAGCACGCGAACTCGGCCGGCTCGTCGCAGCACGGCGGCGTGCTCGTCCTCGCCGGCGACGACCACGCGGCGAAATCGTCGACGCTCGCGCACCAGTCCGAACACATCTTCAAGGCCTGCGGCCTGCCGGTGCTGTTCCCGTCGAACGTGCAGGAATACCTGGACTTCGGCCTGCACGGCTGGGCGATGAGCCGCTATTCGGGCCTGTGGGTCGCGCTCAAGTGCGTGACCGACGTCGTCGAATCGTCGGCATCGGTCGACATCGACCCGCATCGCACCGAGATCGTGCTGCCGTCCGACTTCATCATGCCGGACGGCGGCCTGAACATCCGCTGGCCCGACCCGCCGCTCGTGCAGGAAGCGCGCCTGCTCGACTACAAGTGGTACGCGGCGCTCGCCTACGTGCGCGCCAACAAGCTCGACCGCATAGAGATCGACTCGCCGCACGCGCGCTTCGGCATCATGACGGGCGGCAAGGCGTACCTCGACGTGCGCCAGGCGCTGACCGACCTCGGCCTCGACGACGAAACCTGCGCGCGCATCGGCATCCGCCTGTACAAGGTCGGCTGCGTGTGGCCGCTCGAAGCGCAGGGCGCGCAGGCGTTCGCGCGCGGCCTCGACGAGATCCTCGTCGTCGAGGAAAAGCGCCAGATCCTCGAATACGCGATCAAGGAAGAGCTGTACAACTGGCCGGACGCGCAGCGCCCGCGCGTGTTCGGCAAGTTCGACGAGAAGGACGGCGCCGGCGGCGAATGGTCGGTGCCGATGGGCAACTGGCTGCTGCCCGCGCACTACGAGCTGTCGCCCGCGATCATCGCGAAAGCGATCGCGACGCGCCTCGAGAAGTTCGAGCTGCCGTCCGACGTGCGCGCGCGCATCGCCGCGCGGCTCGCGGTGATTCACGCGAAGGAAACCGCGCTCGCGAAGCCGCACGTGACGACCGAGCGCAAGCCGTGGTTCTGCTCGGGCTGCCCGCACAACACGTCGACCAACGTGCCGGACGGTTCGCGCGCGATCGCGGGGATCGGCTGCCACTACATGACCGTGTGGATGGACCGCAACACGAGTACCTTCAGCCAGATGGGCGGAGAAGGCGTGCCGTGGATCGGCCAGGCGCCGTTCACGAACGAAAAGCACGTGTTCGCGAACCTCGGCGACGGCACCTACTTCCACTCGGGCCTGCTCGCGGTGCGCGCGGCGATCTCGTCGAAGGCGAACATCACGTACAAGATCCTGTACAACGACGCAGTCGCGATGACGGGCGGTCAGCCGGTCGACGGGGTGCTGACGGTGCCGCAGATCACGCACCAGCTCGCGTCGGAAGGCGCGAAGAAGATCGTGATCGTCACCGACGAGCCGGAAAAGTACGAAGGCAAGACCGCGCTGCTCGCGCCGGGCGTGACGATCCATCACCGCGACCAGCTCGACGGCGTGCAGCGCGAGCTGCGCGAGATCGAAGGCACGACGATCCTGATCTACGACCAGACCTGCGCGACCGAGAAGCGCCGCCGCCGCAAGCGCGGCGCGTTCCCGGACCCGGCGAAGCGCGTCGTGATCAACGACGCGGTGTGCGAAGGCTGCGGCGACTGCTCGGTGAAATCGAACTGCCTGTCGGTCGAGCCGCTGGAAACCGAATTCGGCACGAAGCGCCAGATCAACCAGTCCACCTGCAACAAGGACTTCTCGTGCGTGAACGGCTTCTGCCCGAGCTTCGTCACGGTCGAGGGCGGCCAGCTGAAAAAGCCGAAGGCCGTGTCGGTCGACGGCAGCGCGCTGCCGCCGATTCCCGAACCGGAACTGCCGGCGATCGACCGTGCATACGGCGTGCTCGTCACCGGCGTCGGCGGCACGGGCGTCGTCACGATCGGCGCGCTGCTCGGGATGGCCGCGCACCTGGAGAACAAGGGCGTGACCGTGCTCGACGTCACCGGCCTCGCGCAGAAAGGCGGCGCGGTGATGAGCCACGTGCAGATCTCGCACGCGCCGACCGACATCCACGCGACCCGGATCGCGATGGGCGAGGCCGACCTCGTGATCGGCTGCGACGCGCTCGTCACGGCCGGCGATGAATGCACGTCGCGGATGCGGCACGACGCGACGCGCGTCGTCGTCAACAGCGCGCAGACGCCGACCGCCGACTTCATCAAGAACCCGAACTGGGCGTTCCCGGGCGTGTCGGCCGAGCAGGACATCCGCGCGGCCGCGGGCGACGCGGTCGATCTCGTCGACGCGAACCGCTTCGCGGTCGCGCTGCTCGGCGACGCGATCTACACGAACCCGTTCGTGCTCGGCTACGCGTGGCAGAAGGGCTGGCTGCCGCTCACGCTCGCGTCGCTCGAGCGCGCGATCGAGCTGAACGCCGTGCAGGTCGACAAGAACCGCGCGGCGTTCGACTGGGGCCGCCGCGCCGCACACGACCTCGCGAGCGTGCAGCAGGCCGCGACCGGCGGCGCGCGCGCCGCGCAAGCCGGTGCGACGGTGATCGCGCTGCACACGAAGAAGTCGGTGGACGCGCTGATCGCGAAGCGGGTCGAGTTCCTCACCGCGTACCAGAACGCGGCCTACGGGGCGCGCTACGCGGCGTTCGTCGACCATGTGCGCGCCGCCGAGCGCGCGCTGGCCGACGGCGACACGCAGGAGCCGCTGACCGAGGCGGTCGCGCGCAACCTGTTCAAGCTGATGGCGTACAAGGACGAATACGAGGTCGCGCGGCTGCAGTCCGATCCGGCGTTCCTCGCGCGCCTGTCCGCGCAGTTCGAAGGCGACTGGAAGCTGAAATTCCACCTCGCGCCGCCGCTGTTCGCGAAGAAGGATGCGCATGGCCATCTGGTGAAGAAGTCGTACGGCCCGTGGATGATGCCGGCGTTCCGGATGCTCGCGAAGCTGAAGGTCCTGCGCGGCACCGGTCTCGATCCGTTCGGCCGCACCGAGGAGCGCCGCACCGAGCGTGCACTGATCGGCGAGTACGAAGCGCTGATCGGTGAAGTCGTCGGCAAGCTGACGGCCGCGAACCGCCCGCTCGCGCTCGAGCTGGCCGCGCTGCCGGACGGCATCCGCGGCTACGGCCACGTGAAGGAGAACAACCTGCGCGCGGTTCGCACGAAGTGGAACACGTTGCTCGCGCAGTGGCGCTCGCCGACGGGCGGCCAGAGCCGGCAGCAGGTCGCCTGACCGGGTGCGCGGCCGGCGTTCGCGGCGCGGACGCCGGCCGCCTGTTGTCGCTCACCATGAAAAAACGCCACGGAACCCGGGTTCCGTGGCGTTTTCTTTTGCGCCGCGCGCAAGGCGCGGCGCGACCGCAGGCGCGAACTTACTTCGTGTTCACGTTCGCCGCGGCGACTGCCGTCATGTTGATGATCCGGCGCACGGTCGCGGCCGGCGTCAGGATGTGGACCGGCTTCGCAGCGCCGAGCAGCAGCGGGCCGACCGTCACGCCTTCGCCGCCGACCATCTTCAGCAGGTTGTACGCGATGTTCGCCGCTTCCACGTTCGGCATGATCAGCAGGTTCGCTTCGCCGGACAGCGTCGTGCCCGGGAACGCGGCCTTGCGGACCACTTCGGACAGCGCCGCGTCGCCGTGCATTTCACCGTCGACTTCCAGCTGCGGCGCGCGCTCGACGATCAGCTTGCGGGCCTCGGCCATCCGGCGCGACGACGCCGACGGCGCGCTGCCGAAGTTCGAGTTCGACAGCAGCGCGGCCTTCGGCGTGATGCCGAAGCGCTCGATCTCGGCCGCGGCCTGGATCGTCATGTCGGCGAGCTGTTCGGCGCTCGGCACCTCGTTCACGTACGTATCGCACAGGAACAGGTTGCGGCCCGGCAGCATCAGCAGGTTCATCGCCGCGAAGTGCTCGGCGCCCTTCGCGCGGCCCAGCACCTGCTCGATGAACTTCAGGTGGCTGTGGTACGTGTCGATCATCCCGCAGATCATGCCGTCCGCATCGCCCAGGTGGACGAGCATCGCGCCGATCAGCGTGTTGAACTTGCGCATCGCCGCCTTCGCGACTTCCGGCGTCACGCCGTCGCGCGCGCCGATCTCGTGGTACGCCTGCCAGTACTGGTGATAGCGGGTGTCGTCTTCCGGATTGACGATCTCGAAATCGACGCCGGCCTTCAGCTTCGAGCCGATCTTCTGCAAGCGCATCTCGACCACCGACGGACGGCCGACGATGATCGGCTTCGCGATCTTCTCCTGCAGCACGAACTGCGCAGCGCGCAGCACGCGCTCGTCCTCACCCTCGGCGAACACGATGCGGGCCGCGGCCTTCTTCGCGGTCGCGAACACCGGGCGCATCACCATGCCGGTGCGGTAGACGGTCGCGCCGAGCTGCTCGCGGTACGCGTCCATGTCCTGGATCGGACGGGTCGCGACGCCCGAATCCATCGCGGCCTGCGCGACGGCCGGCGCGATCTTGATGATCAGGCGCGGGTCGAACGGCTTCGGAATCAGGTAATCCGGGCCGAATTCGAGCGAATGGCCTTCATACGCCTTCGCGACTTCCTCGCTCTGGTCGGTTTCCTCGGCCAGCTCGGCGATCGCGCGCACGCAGGCGAGCTTCATCTCTTCCGTGATCGTCGTCGCGCCGACGTCGAGCGCGCCGCGGAAGATGAACGGGAAGCACAGCACGTTGTTGACCTGGTTCGGGTAGTCCGAACGGCCGGTCGCGACGATCGCGTCGGGGCGCACGGCCTTCGCGTCTTCCGGGCGGATTTCCGGCTCCGGGTTCGCGAGCGCGAGGATCAGCGGACGGTCGCCCATCGTCTTGACCATGTCCTGCTTCAGCACGCCGGCGCTCGAGCAGCCGAGGAACACATCCGCGCCGACGATCGCGTCGCCGAGCGTGCGCGCATCGGTGGCCGCGGCGTAGCGCTGCTTCGACGGATCGAGGTTGCCGCGACCTTCGTAGATCACGCCCTTCGAGTCCGCGACGAGCACGTTCGCCTTGTTCAGGCCGAGCTTCACCAGCAGGTCCAGGCACGCGATCGCCGCCGCGCCCGCGCCCGAGCAGACCAGCTTCACTTCGTCCAGCTTCTTGCCGACCACTTTCAGGCCGTTCAGGATCGCGGCCGACGCGATGATCGCCGTGCCGTGCTGGTCGTCGTGGAAGACCGGGATCTTCATCCGCTCGCGCAGCTTCTGCTCGATGTAGAAGCACTCCGGCGCCTTGATGTCCTCGAGGTTGATGCCGCCGAGCGTCGGCTCGAGCATCGCGATCGCGTCGACGAGCTTGTCGGGGTCGGTCTCCGCCAGCTCGATGTCGAACACGTCGATGCCCGCGAATTTCTTGAACAGGCAGCCCTTGCCTTCCATCACCGGCTTCGCGGCGAGCGGGCCGATGTTGCCGAGGCCGAGCACGGCCGTGCCGTTGGTCACGACGCCGACGAGGTTGCCGCGCGACGTGTATTTCTGCGCGTCGAGCGGATCGGCCTCGATCGCCTCGCACGCGGCCGCGACGCCCGGCGAATACGCGAGCGACAGGTCGAGCTGGTTCGACAGCGGCTTGGTCGGGGTGACCGAAATCTTGCCGGGTTTCGGGTTCAGGTGATAGGCGAGAGCGGCCTGCTTCAGTTGTTCGTCCATGATTGACCTGCGAGAGACATGCGAAAGGAAAATGCGAGTGCTCAGTACGCAGCACCTTGAGCCGCGGACGCGTGGATCGAGGGGGTATTCGACTGCGACGGCCGTTGCGCACCGGATCGGCGCGCGATCGAACCTCGGCGGGTGGCAAGAGGAAAGTACAAAGTACCGAGCGATTATTCTAGGGGGGCTTAGTGTACACCCCATGCATGACGTGCGTTGCTGCGACGCCGCATCGCGGGCCTCGCAGCGGCCCGCCGATCAAGCCCCGCTTATTCCGGACTGTTCCGTACACGGCGGCAAGCGCGCGCAAAGTCCATCGAAATCAGCCCGAATCGGGTAAAATAGCCGGCTACGCGCGCAGCGATACGATCGGCTCCCCGGTCGCGCCCCGGCCCTCGCGGGCGGGCTCCCCTTGCTGCGCCACCGGGCACGCGCCCGCTCCTCGCTCACCATCCAAGGAATGCCCATGACAGGCTTCGATCGTCAGACGATCTCCGACACGACCGCCAAAATCCTGCTCGAAGTGCAGGCGGTGCACTTCAACGCCGAAAAGCCGTTCATCTTCACGTCCGGCTGGGCCAGCCCCGTCTACATCGACTGCCGCAAGCTGATCTCGTATCCGCGCGTGCGCCGCGGCCTGATGGAAATGGCGGAAGCGACGATCCTGCGCGACGTCGGCTTCGAGCAGATCGACGCGGTGGCGGGCGGCGAAACCGCCGGCATCCCGTTCGCGGCCTGGCTCGCCGACCGGATGATGGTGCCTATGCAGTACGTGCGCAAGAAGCCGAAGGGCTTCGGCCGCAACGCGCAGATCGAAGGCCACCTGGAAGAAGGCTCGCGCGTGCTGCTCGTCGAGGACCTGACGACCGACAGCCGCAGCAAGATCAACTTCATCAACGCGCTGCGCACGGCAGGCGCGACGGTGAACCACTGCTTCGTGCTGTTCCACTACAACATCTTCAAGGAAAGCGTGTCGGTCCTGAAGGACATCGACGTCGACCTGCACGCGCTCGCGACCTGGTGGGACGTGCTGCGCGTCGCGAAGGCGTCGGGCTACTTCGAGACGAAGACGCTCGACGAAGTCGAGAAATTCCTGCACGCGCCGGCCGAGTGGTCGGCCGCGCACGGCGGCGCGACGGGCGCCCAGGAGTGATGCCGCGCCGGCGGGCACGCCGGCGCCATCGCGGCACAAGCCGCTCGCCTCACGGCGGGCGGCTTTTTTTTCGCGCCGCGCCGCCGGGCGCGGCGGGGTCGGGTGCCCGCGACACTCATCCGTCACGGCAAGCGTCGCTCATCGAACCCTAATGCTAGACTTGCTCCATCACCGTAATCACCTTCGCGACAACAAACGATGCCGGGCTCATCCGCCCGGCCCACGTGACGGGAGAAGCGCCATATGCGTGTGGGTCGCCAGATCGCTCCGCCTGCGTCATCGAACCGCCCGTCCCCGCTCGCCCTCGCTTTCCTTTGCGCCGCCGGCTTCGCGTATCTGCCGTCGCACGCGGAACCCGCGTTCACCGTGTCGAGCGACGACCTGTCGCCGGGCGGCCGCGTCGGCGCCGCGCAGGTGTTCGACCGCGGCGACTGCAAGGGCGCGAACCGCTCGCCGCAACTGTCGTGGCGCAACCCGCCGCCCGGCACGCGCGGCTATGCGATCACGATGTTCGACCCGGACGCGCCCGGCCACGGCTGGTGGCACTGGGCCGTCGCGAGCCTGCCGCTCACCGTCACGAGCCTGCCCGCCGATGCCAGCGCGTCGGGCCTCCTGCGGCGCGTCGGCGCGAGCGAGGCGCGCAACGATTTCGGCATCGACGGCTATGGCGGCCCATGCCCGCCGCCCGGCAAGCCGCATCGCTACGTGATCACCATCCACGCGCTGAAGAGCACCGACCTGCGCATCGGCCAGGGCCGCCCCGCGCCGATGTTCGAGCACGAGATCGGCACGCAGACGATCGGCACCGCGACGCTCGTCGTGCATTACGGACAGTAAGCCGGCGGCTGCACGCGGCCGATTGCCGACGCCCACGAAATTCCGTCCTGCGCCATTGCAGTTTTTTGCGTCATTTCTCGTTGCTAGACTCGTCGTGACCGATCGCGCGGCGCAGGGCCGCGCGTCGGCGCCCCCTTCGTCCTCATCCGGAGAACGCCTCATGTCGAACATCGTCATCGTCTATCACAGCGGCTACGGCCATACGAAGAAACTGGCCGAAGCCGTCCACGCCGGCGCGCAGGACACCGGCGCGCAGGTGCGCGTCATCGCGGTCGGCGACCTCGACGACGCAGGCTGGGCCGCGCTCGACGCGACCGACGCGATCGTGTTCGGCGCGCCGACCTACATGGGCGGCCCGTCGGCGCAGTTCAAGACGTTCGCCGACGCGACGTCGAAAGCGTGGTTCACGCAGAAATGGAAGGACAAGATCGCCGCGGGCTTCACGAACTCCGCGACGATGAACGGCGACAAGTTCTCGACGATTCAATATTTCGTCACGCTGGCGATGCAGCATGGGATGGTGTGGGTCGGCACCGGCCTGATGCCGGCCAACTCGAAGGCGGCCACGCGCAACGACATCAACTTCGTCGGCGGCTTCACGGGCCTGCTCGCGCAATCGCCGTCGGACGCGTCGCCCGACGAGGCGCCGCTGCCGGGCGACCTCGAGACCGCGAAGGCGTTCGGCCGGCGCGTCGCCGAGGCGACGGCCCGCTGGCTCGCGGGCGGCCGCTGAAGCGGCCCGCCCCGATAAAGGGACACAAGACGGCCCGCACGGCCGTCTTTTTTTCGGCCCGTGCGGTGCAGGCCCGCCGCATGAGGTCTTAAAATGGCGGTTTTCCGGCGTGCAAGCGCCGCGGCCCCGTTTCAGTGAGAGCGAAATGAGCACCAAAGTTTTTGTCGACGGCCAGGAAGGCACGACCGGCCTCAAGATCTTCGAATACCTGTCCGCCCGCAGCGACATCGAGATCCTGCGCATCGACGAAGCGAAGCGCAAGGACGTCGACGAACGCCGCCGCCTGATCAATGCGTCGAACGTCACGTTCCTGTGCCTGCCGGACGTCGCGTCGCGCGAATCGGCGTTGCTCGTCGAGAACCCGGACACGACGCTGATCGACGCGAGCACCGCGTTCCGCACGAGCCCGGACTGGGCCTACGGCCTGCCCGAGCTGACCCGCGCGCAGCGCGAGAAGATTCGCACGTCGAAGCGCATCGCGGTGCCGGGCTGCCACGCATCGGCGTTCGTGCTCGCGATGCGTCCGCTCGTCGACGCCGGCGTCGTCGCGCCGACGTTCGCCGCGCACAGCTACTCGATCACCGGCTACAGCGGCGGCGGCAAGTCGATGATCGCCGAC
Organism: Burkholderia ubonensis subsp. mesacidophila; assembly: GCF_002097715.1. Classification (NCBI taxonomy): domain Bacteria; kingdom Pseudomonadati; phylum Pseudomonadota; class Betaproteobacteria; order Burkholderiales; family Burkholderiaceae; genus Burkholderia; species Burkholderia ubonensis. The sequence goes on along the minus strand of NZ_CP020737.1, from coordinate 296,683 downwards.
TACGAGAACCCCGCGTCGGCCGCGAAGCTCGCGAGCCCGCGCCCGTACGCACTCGGCCTCACGCACAAGCATCTGCCGGAAATGGCCGCGCACACGGGCCTCGCGTCCGCGCCGATCTTCACGCCGATCGTCGGCCCGTTCCTCAAGGGCCTCGCGGTGACGACCTACTTCACGCCCGGCCAGCTCGCGAAGCGCGCGACGCCGCAGGACGTGCAGCGCATCTTCGCGGAGTACTACGCGGATGAAGCGTTCGTGCGCGTCGCGCCGTTCAACGCCGACGACAACCTCGACGCCGGCTTCTTCGATGTGCAGGCGAACAACGACACGAACCGCGTCGACCTGTTCGTGTTCGGCAACGAAGAGCGCTTCGTCACCGTCGCGCGCCTCGACAATCTCGGCAAGGGCGCGTCGGGCGCCGCGATCCAGTGCATGAACCTGAGCATCGGTGCGGCGGAAGACACGGGCCTCAAGCGCTGAGTCATCCTCGCATGCGATGCAAAGCCGGCCGCTGGCCGGCTTTTTATTTATCCTTAATTGGCAATAAGTGATAATTCGCGCAGGGATTTACAATAATTTACAAGCTTTCAATTGCGCGATATCCGCTCGATTAATTCCCCCTCTCCTTTATCCAGTCAATCCCGAATAGGGATAAACCGGATACCCCCGCTTTAAACGCTGCCGTAATGGCCAAAAGGCCACGTGGAATTTCCCTGCGTGCGGCATCACACCGGCTTCGGCGTACATCTTCAGCACACCTTGCGTTTTAATTCTTACTGAATACCCGTTCCCGAAGGCATTCGCCGCGCACCCGTCGTTTCAATCGGCTTTTTTAGACGGGTTCATCAATTGACAGCAAAAATACGTGCAGCGACATTAACTCGCACAATTAAACGATTGGAGACAGCGGCATGTCGCACACCTTGTCCAAGGGGGTGGCAACGGCCTTTGCCATTGCCCCTTTGCTCGTCGCATGTGGCGGAGGAGATTCCGGCGGTTCGCCCGCCCCGATCGAAGCCCCCCAATGTTCCGGATCGAGCTGCGGCACGCAGGGGCCGCCGGCATCGCAACCCGTCAACGGCTCGCTGTGCCCGGCCGATGCCGACATCGTGAAGAGCACGTATCTCGGCGGCGCGGGCAGCGGCGAGATCGTCAGCGTCAACATCGACGCGGTCGCGATGACCTACACGCTCAAGTGGCTCGAATCGCCGATTCCGCTGACGACCGGCACGGTCACGCCGACGCGGGTCGGCACGACGATCACCGGCCGCGTCATGCACCCGCCGGCCGGCACGCTGCCGACCGCCGAGCAGACGCGCTGCGCGTTCATCTTCACGCCCGGCGCGGGCACGGCCGGCAACGGCTCGGCGTATTCGACGGCGGCCGACTTCAACCCGGCGAACCCGCCGATGCTGCTGGTCGGCATGGGCGTGGCCGGCGGCGGCATTCCGGGCGCGACGATCCAGTACGACGGCCTGACGATCAGCGTCGCCGGCGTGCCGGTCTATCAGAACGTCGGCAAGGTGCCGAACCGCCACTTCGACTTCTATCCGTTCCTCGGCTTCGCGAGCACGACGACGGACCTCACGAAGCTGCCGGGCACCTACAACGCGCTGATCTACCACCTCGTGCCGTCCGGCAACTACGCGACGAAAGGCACGAACTCGAGCGAGACGTTCGATGCGAACGGTGCGTGCACGTCGACCGGCGCGTCGGGCTGCGAGACAACCGGCGATCCGTGGAAGACGAGCGCGAACGGCGGCTATTTCGACAGCACGAAGGCGCCGCAGATCCTGCCGCAGACGCAGTTGCCGATCATCGGCGCGACCGGCAAGTCGGCGACCGCGCACATGGTGATCGGCCAGCTCAACGGCGCGACGGTGCCGGTGGTCGTGCGCACGGGCAGCGTGTACCTCGGCACGGACGCGGCGCTGCACGCGGATGCGAAGGTCGACGACGAATCGGGCATCGCGGTGCTCGGCAACGCGACGGCGCTCACGTCGGGCGGCATCGACGGCGGCTACGCGGGCGCGGACTCGAACTTCAAGTACACGGCCGCGCTGATCCGCGGCGGGAACGCCACGTTCGTGAACCCGACGACGCAGGCCGCGGAAGACGGCTTCACGCTGGACTACGGCCAGGCGACGCCGGGCCTGCTGAACCTGCAGACGATCCCGCCGGCCAATTCGGGCTACGCGGCAAGTTCCGGACTCCTGATCGCGACGGGCGGGCTGTACGCGGCGCTCGTGCAGGGCAAGACGAACGGCGGGATCAAGCAGACGTCGGCCAACGCAGACACGCCGTCGGCGCCGTACTTCGGCGTCGGCGCGCAGATCAGCAAGTAACGGCGGAACAACGGCGGCAACGCACAAGAGGCGCCCGGCACGGCGCCGGCAGGACGACGCACAAACAGGAAGCGGCCGACAGGGAGCCGGCCGCCACACAAGACAAATTCTGGAGGAGCAACATGAAGCGGAACCTCATTCTGGCTGCGACCGTGGCCGCCCCCTTTCTTTCGGCATGCGGCGGCAGCGGCGGCGACAATCCGCCGCCGCTCGTCGAAGACCGTCTCTGCCCCGCCACGCTCGACTACGGCACCGTCTACACCGGCGGCGCGGGCAGCGGCGAGCTCGTCAAGCTGCAGCTCGACACGACCAAGATGACCTGGCAGGTCACCTACGTCGAATCGCCGGTTCCGCGCACCACCGGCACCGTCACGCCGACGCGCGCCGGCACCGTCGACAGCGGCACGCTTACGCAGGAAACGCTGTTGCCGACCAACAAGCTGAACCAGTGCGCGTTCCGCCTGAACGGCGCGAGCCTCGACCCGTCGCGCCCGGCGCGCATCTTCGTCGGCTTCGGCGTCGCGGGCGGCACGATCCCCGGCAAGGAGATCCAGTTCGGCGGCGTGCTCGGCCAGGCCGCGGTGCCCGACACGAAGTTCCCGTACTACCCGTTCATCGGTTTCTCCGCGATCGAGACCAACCTCGCGAACGTCGCCGGCACGTACAGCCACGTCGGCTTCGGCGAAGTGCCGTCGCAGCAGTTCGCGCCGGTGTCGATCGACGCGAAGGTGACGATCAACGCCGACGGCACGTGGATCAAGTGCGACTCGACCGGCCAGTTCGCCGGCACGTGCCGCCAGCCGGGCACGAACCTCGCGCCGTCGGCGGACGGCAGCGGCGCGTTCCAGACCAACAGCTACCAGAGCCAGATCAAGCCGACGCTGTCGACGCTGCCGCAGGGCAAGGGCTTCATGATCGTCGGCAAGCTGCGCAACCAGCTCGTGCCGATCCTCGTGCGCACCGGCGTCGCGAACCCGAACGTGCAGCCCGACAGCAATGGCGTGCCGGGCCTCACCGCCGACGACGAATCGAGCATCTCGATCCTCGCGCCGCAGACGGCGATCGCGGTCGGCTCGCAGAACGGCGAATACATCGGCGTCGACAGCGCGTTCAACTATCGCACCACCGCGCTGATCAACAACCAGGCGACGCTGCTCGATCCGTTCCAGCCGTCGCAGGCGTCGCTCGCGACCCCGCTCGACCTCGACTACACGCAGAAGGTGCCGGGCACCGTCACGACGATCCACTCGGGCTCGGGCAGCACGTCGCCGACCGGCAAGTTCATCTTCACGGGCGGCGTGTTCGGCTTCCTCGACAACGCGAGTTCGACGCCGTATTTCACGATCGGCGCGTTCGTCCAGTAAGCGGGCACGGGAGCCGTCATGAAGAACAAGATCCTCCTGTGCGCGGCGGCCGGCGTCGCCGCGCTGGCGCCGCCCGCGGCGCACGCGCAAAGCGCCGGCAGCAACGTCGTCACGCTCGGCTGGTTCCACGTGATGCCGCAGCAGAGCAGCACGCCGATGACGACCAACGTCGCGCCGACGCCGATCAACACGCCGCTGCGCCTGCCGCCGTCGTTCACGTCGCCGGGCACCGGGCTGCGCACGAGCGGCGCGGACACCGTCGGCCTCACGGTCAGCCACTTCCTCACCGACCACATCGCGGTCACGTCGGTAGCCGGCGTGCCGCCGGTGTTCAAGGTGTCGGCCCAGGGCACGATCAAGCCGCCGGGCCCGGCCGGCGCGCTCGGCACGCAAAACATCGGGCTCGGGTCGGTCAACCCGATCGTGAAGAGCGTGCGGCAGTGGAGCCCGGCGGTGATCCTGCAGTACTACTTCGCGCAGGCGAACGCGAAGTTCCGGCCGTTCCTCGGCCTCGGCGTGTCGTACAACTGGTTCAGCGACCTGCAGCTCAACCCGAACTTCGTCAAGCAGACGCAGGACAACCTCGGCGCGATCCTCGCGGCGGGCGCGGGCAAGCCGGGCAAGACATCGGTGGAGGCGAAGGCGTCGTCGTCGTGGCAGCCGGTGTTCAACGCGGGCCTGCAGTACAACATCACCGAGCATTTCGGGCTGGTCGCGTCGGTCACCTACATCCCGCTGAAGACGACGTCGACGGTGACGATCAAGGCGGCCGACGGCACGACGCTCGCCGAGTCGAAATCGGACCTGAAGGCCGATCCGATCATCAGCTACGTCGGGATGTCGTACAAATTCTGAGACTGATCGGAAAGATACGGACGAAAAAAAGCCCGCCTAAGAGGCGGGCTGAATCCATATCAGAGGAGACATGGAGGAGACAGGTGTAACTATAGCGAATCAGTTTCCGCAACGCAACATTTCCGTTGAGAAAATCAGGATTTTCCCTCGAATGCGGGCTCTAACCGGCCACCTCTTCTGACCCCATCAGCTTTTCCTGCGCCAGCACCTCGGCCAGCGCATCCCGCAGCAGCGTGACCGGCCGCTGCAGGCGGCCCGGCAGCGCGCCGTGCACGAGCCAGATGTTGATCCGCGTTTCCAGCCCGGACGTGCTGACCACCCGCAGTGCATCGCGATGCGTGCTGCGTGCGAGCGCCGCCGGCGACGCGATGCCGATCCCCGCGCCGCGCGCGACCAGCGACAGCTGCAGATCCGACCCGAATGCCTCGACCGCGACGTTGAACGGCAGCCCCGCCGCGCCGAACGCGCGGCTCAGCGCCGAGCGCATCCCGCAGCCGTCCTGGCTCAGCACCCACGGACAATGCGACAGCGCATCGAGCGTCAGCGGCCCGTCGGGCAGCGGGTAGTCGCGCGCCGCGACCAGCACGGCCGGTTGCGTGCCGAGCAGCGTCTTCGTCAGCGCGTCCGGCAACACCGCGCTCACCGGCACCATCACCGCCGCCGCGTCGAGCGCGCCCCGTTCAACAGCCTGCACGAGCGCCGGCGACCAGCCCGCGGTGACGCGCAGCGTCAGGTGCAGGAACGCGTCGCGCAACCGGTCGACCGGCCGCTCGAGCGCCAGCTCCGACAGGAACGGCGGCACGCCGATGCGCAGCTCGCCGGACGGTTCGCTGTCCGGCGCGCCGACCGCCATCAGTTCGTCCACCGCGCCCAGCACGTTGCGCGCGAGCGTGTAGACCTCACGCCCGGCGGCAGTCGGCTTCAGCGGCTTGCTCTGCCGTTCGAGCAGCGGCACGCCGAGCAGGGTTTCGAGGTTCTGCACGCGCCGCGTGAGACCCGGCTGCGTCAGATGGAGCTTCGCGGCGGCGGCCACCATCGAGCCGCTGTCGACCACCGCGACGAATGCCTGCAGATCGCGCGTATTCAAAACAAACTCGCATAATCATGTTAGACATATTTCAATTGTCGCATAACCGTCGGCCACCTACGATGGGGACTTTCCACTCCTCGACAGCCTCACGATGACTCGCCCTGCCGACTTCTGCCCTGTTGCCGCGCCGCGCGCATCCGGCGGCGCAACGCCCGAATTGAGCGCGGGCATGACGCTGTTCTTCGCCGCGACGGTCGGCGTGATCGTCGTCGACCTGTTCGCCGCACAGCCGTTGACCGGCCCGATCAGCGCCGAGCTGCGCCTGCCGCCGCGCCTCGCCGGCCTCGTCGCGATGCTGCCGCAGCTCGGCTATGCGGCCGGACTCGTGCTGCTCGTGCCGCTCGTCGACCTGCTGGAAAATCGCCGGCTGATCGTGACGACGCTCGCCGCGTGCGCGGCGATGCTCGCGCTGCCCGCGCTCACACGCTCGAGCACGGTGTTCCTGCTCGCGACGCTCGCGGCCGGCGCCGCGTCGAGCGTGATCCAGATGCTGGTGCCGATGGCCGCGTCGATGGCGCCCGATGCGCAGCGCGGCCGCGCGGTCGGCAACGTGATGAGCGGGCTGATGCTCGGCATCCTGCTGTCGCGGCCGCTCGCGAGCCTGATCGCCGGATCGTTCGGCTGGCGCGCGTTCTACGGTGTCGCCGCGGCCGCCGACGCGGCCATCGCCGCCGTGCTCGCCTTCCGGCTGCCCGCGCGCCGGCCGCATGCGACGGCCGGCTACCGCGCGCTGCTCGCGTCGATGGGGCGCCTGCTCGCCGACGAGCCGGTGCTGCGCCGGCACGCGCTGTCCGCCGCGCTCGTGATGGCCGCGTTCAGCGCGTTCTGGACCGCGATCGGGCTGCGGCTCGCGCAGCCGCCGTTCGAATTCGGGCTGCACGGGATCGCGCTGTTCGCGTTCGCCGGCGCGAGCGGCGTGATCGCGACCCCATTCGCCGGCCGGGCCGGCGACCGCGGCCACGGCCCCGCCGCGCTGCGGCTCGCGCACGCCGCGATGCTGGCGGCGCTCGTCGCGATCGGTGTCGCGGGGGCGGGATGGTTCGGTTTCGACACGCACGCGCATCGCGGCGCGGCGCTCGTGCTGCTGGCGGCCGGCGCGGCGCTGCTCGACGCGGGCGTGGTCACCGACCAGACGCTCGGCCGGCGCGCGATCAATCTGCTGAATCCGGCCGCGCGCGGGCGTCTGAACGGGCTGTTCGTCGGATCGTTCTTCGTCGGCGGCGCGCTCGGTGCGGTGCTCGCGGGCAGCGCGTGGGCGTGGGCCGGCTGGCCCGCGGTGTGCGGCGTCGCGCTGGTGTTCACCGGCGCTGCCGGCGCGTTCGGGCTCGTGGCCGGGCGCCGCCCCGGCGCGGCGGCCGTGCCCGGCGCACGCCCCTGAAAGACGAACGCCCCGCCCTCGAACGAGGACGGGGCGTCGGGCCGGACTGACCGGAAACCGCCGGAATCAGTGCCGCACCAGCGCCATCATCGCGCCGAAGCCGACGAACAGGCCGCCCGTCATCCGGTTGAACGCCTTCGCGACGTTCTGGCTCTTCAGCGTCGCGCCGATGCGCGTGCCGAACGACGCATAGACGAGATACCAGCTCACCTCGATCACCGCGAATGTGACGACCAGCACGCCGAACTGCGGCAGCGTCGGCGCGGACGCGTTGATGAACTGCGGCAGCAGCGCGGCGGCGAAAAGGATCGCCTTCGGATTGCTGCCCGCGACCAGGAAGCCGTTGCGGAACAGCACCCAGCGCGACGCCGGCACGGCCTGGCGGGCCACCGGCTCGACGTCGGCGCCCGGCGTGTCGCCATCGACGCGCGCGCGCCACGCCTTCACGCCGAGGTAGATCAGGTACGCGGCGCCGGCGTAGCGCAGCGCGTTGAACATCGCCGGCCACGCCTCGAGGAACACGCCGAGCCCGGCCGCCGACACCGACAGCATCAGCACCAGCGCGCTCAGGCAGCCAGCCATCGTCGCCGACGAGCGCCGCAGGCCATGTCGCGCGCCGTGCGTCATCACGAGCAACATGTTCGGACCGGGAATCGCCGACACGACGAACACCGTCGCCACGAAAAGCCACCACGTATGCAAGCTCATTGCCGCCCCTGCGTGAAGGAAAACGAAGCGACGATTATGCCGCCTGCGGCACGGGTTTGTCCCGCGCCGCCCGCTTCAGCGGCCCGCGCGGCGCGACGCGACCTCGCCGAGCACCGCGAAGTCCAGCTCGCCGCCGCCGTGCGCGAGCGCATCGAGCAGGTTGTCGCGCACGAGGCTCGCAAGCGGCAGCGGCACCGACACCGCGTCGCCCGCCTCGAGCGCCAGCCGGACATCCTTCAGCCCGAGGCGCGCCTTGAAGCGCGCCGGCTCGTAGCGCCGCTCGGCGATCATCGCGCCGTAGCCTTCGTACACGGGCCCCGGGAACACGCTGTGGGTGATCACGTCGAGGAAATCGCGCATCGCGACGCCGTGCCCGGCGAGCAGCGCGGACGCCTCGCCGAGCGTCTCGATCGCCGACGCCAGCGTGAAATTCGCGGCGAGCTTCGCGACGTTCGCGTGCTGCGGCAGCGAGCCGAGCCGCCAGGTCTTCTGGCCGATCGCGTCGAACAGCGGCTGCATCCGGTCGATCGCTTCCGCCGGGCCGGCCGCCATGATCGTCAGGCGCGCCGCCGCCGCGACGTCCGGCCGCCCCATCACGGGCGCGGCGACGTAGTCGATGCCGCGCGACGCATGCGCGTGCGCGAGCGACTCGGCGAGCGCGACGGAAAGCGTCGCCATGTTGACGTGGATCAGGCCGCGCGGCGCCTGCGCGAGCAGCGCATCGTCGAAGATCCCGCGCGCGGCGGCATCGTCGGCGAGCATCGAGAACACGGCGTCGCCGCGGAACGCGTCGGCCGGCGTGTCGACCGCCTGCGCGCCGAGCGCGACGAGCGGCTCGGTCCGCTCGCGCGAACGGTTCCAGACCCGCACCTGGTGCCCCGCCTTCAGCAGGTTCGTCGCGATCGCCTGCCCCATTTCGCCCAGCCCGATAAATCCGAGATCCATCGCACGCTCCTTCGACAAAAGTGAAGCCGCGAGTTAAACACATTCGTGTGCAACCTGCAGGCAGCGCCGCCGCCCGCGCAATGCGATACTGCGCGCATGGCGACCGCGACCTTCCGTTTCCACGGCGAACTGAACGCGTTCCTTGCGCGAACGCTGCGCGACCGCGCGTTCGCCCGCGCGTGCGGCAGCGCGGCGAGCGTCAAGCACATGGTCGAGGCGCTCGGCGTGCCGCATACGGAAGTCGGGCGGCTGTGCGTGAACGGCTCACCTGTGCCGTTCGACCAGCGGCTCGCGGACGGCGACCGTGTCGACGTCTACCCGGAACGCGCGCCGCAACAGGCGGACGGCGCCCGCGTGCCGGCGCCGCCGGACTGGCGCTTCGTCGCCGACGCGCACCTCGGCGGCCTCGCGCAGCTGCTTCGCCTCGCCGGCTTCGATACCTGCTACGACAATCATTTCAGCGACGACGAGATCGCCGTGCTCGCCGCGCAGGACGGCCGTATCGTCCTCACCCGCGATCGCGAGCTGCTCAAGCGGCGCGCGGTCGCGCGCGGCTGCTACCTGCATGCGCTGCAGCCGGCCGCGCAACTGCGCGAGCTGTTCGCGCGGCTCGATCTGGCGCCGCACATGCGGCCGTTCCGCCTGTGCCTGCGCTGCAACGCGCCGCTGCATCCGCTGAGCGCCGAAGACGCGGCCCTGCGCGTGCCGGACGGCGTGCGGCAGCGCCACCGGCGCTTTGCCGCCTGCGACGTGTGCCAGCGCGTGTTCTGGGAGGGCTCGCACTGGCGGCGCATGCGCACGGTCGTCGACGCGATGCGCGCGGTCGCACCCGGAGCCTGAAAAGAACAATCCCCACGCAGCGCAGTCCGCTGCGTGGGGATCGCGTTGATCCTGTCATTCAACCCCGCATGCCGAAACAGGCGGGGGTTGAGACGTCCGGAGCCGGATGAACCGGCCCCGGGCAGGCCCATCAGTTTTGCGTGCCCTTATCGTTCGTACCGGCGGCGGATGCCGCCTCGGCCTTCGCCTTGCCCTTCGCCGAGCCGTGCTGCTTCAGCTGGTGCTTCGGCTTGGTGTGATCCTTCTTCATCGGCGCCGATGCGGCGGCCGGCGCTTCGGCAGCCGGCGCCGAAGCCTGTGCGAATGCCGAAACCGATGCGAGTGCGAATGCTGCGGTCATGATCGAAGCGAGCGTCTTCTTCATTGTTCTTCCTCTGTCAGGGAAAAAATCAAACGAACCGGTCTGGAAAGATGCGAGGCATCCGCATCGGAGCGCCAGCCGCGCCGGCCGTGCCGGCGCGACGAATGCTGACGCACTGGCTGCATAACGCGCCGCCGTCGCGGCGAGTTGACAGGCCGCTTGCAGCATCCGGGCTTTCCCTGACGCACCACGCCCGCCGCACAAGAAGCGCCCGTCGCCGCCCCCCGATACGACGCTATACTGGCTCGGCTTCCGTCCCTTCCCCCGAAACCGGCCCGCGACCGCCACGAGGCGCTCCAAATTGCCCGATCACAATCTGGACAGGTTGAAAATCGACCGGCCGCCGATCACCGCGGCTGCCCAGCAACGGCACCCCTGGCGCCGCTATGCGGCCATCGCGCTCGTCGTCGCAGCAGCCATCGGCGCGGGCTTCGCGCTGACCGGCCGGCAGACGGTCGAAACGACGACCGTGACCTCCGCCTATCCGTTCCAGAACGACACGCTGCTCAACGCGACCGGCTACGTCGTGCCGCAGCGCAAGGCCGCGGTCGCGTCGAAGGCCCAGGGCCGCGTCGAATGGCTCGGCGTGCTCGAAGGCACGCGCGTGAAGCAGGGCGAGGTGATCGCGCGCCTCGAGAGCCGCGACGTCGCGGCTGCGCTCGGGCAGGCGCTGGCGCAGGTCAAGGTCGCGCAAGCCAACCTGGCGCTGCAGCAGGCCGAACTGAAGGACGCCGAAATTGCGTTCCATCGCACCGAAATCCTCGCGCCGAAGGGCGCGGTGCCGGCGGCGCAGTACGACACCGATCTCGCGCGCGTCAACAAGGCGCGGGCGTCCGTCAACAGCAGCCAGGCCGCGATCGCGTCGGCCGAGGCCAATGCACAGGCCGCGCAGGTCGCGGTCGACCAGACCGCGATCCGCGCGCCGTTCGACGGCGTCGTGCTCGAAAAGCACGCGAACGTCGGCGACAACATCACGCCGTTCTCGTCCGCGTCGGACAGCAAGGGTGCGGTCGTGACGATCGCCGACATGGACACGCTCGAGGTCGAGGCGGACGTCGCGGAATCGAACATCGCGCGGATTCGCGTCGACCAGCCGTGCGAGATCCTGCTCGATGCGCTGCCGGACCAGCGCTTCGCCGGCCGAGTGTCGCGCATCGTGCCGACGGTGGACCGCTCGAAGGCGACCGTGCTGGTCAAGGTGCGCTTCGTCGACCGCGACGAGCGCGTGCTGCCGGACATGAGCGCGAAGATCGCGTTCCTGTCGAAGCCCGTGTCGGCGCAGGACAAGCAGCCCGTGACGGCGGTGCAGGCCGGCGCGGTCGTCGAGCGCGACGGCCGCAAGGTGGTATTCGTCGTGAAGGACGACGCCGTGCGCGAGACGGCCGTGACGCCCGGCGTGCGGATCGGCGAACTCGTCGCGATCCGCGGCGTGCGCCCGGGCGACACGCTCGTGCTGGCGCCGGGCGCGAAGCTCAAGGACGGCGCGAAGGTGACCGTCGCGAAGAAATAGCGTGAACGCGTCACTGCCCGCCCCGCTCGTCGAGATCAGCCACGTCGCGAAGTCGTACCGGCGCGGCGTGCAGACCGTGCCGGTTTTGACCGACATCACGCTCGACATCGGCGAAGGCGATTTCGTCGCGCTGATGGGGCCGTCGGGCTCCGGCAAGAGCACGCTGCTCAACCTGGTCGCCGGCATCGACCGGCCCGACAGCGGCGAGCTGCGCGTCGGCGGCCTCGACATCACGCGGCTGGCGGAAGCGGCGCTGGCCGACTGGCGCGCCGCCAACGTCGGCTTCATCTTCCAGTTCTACAACCTGATGCCGGTGCTCACCGCGTTCGAGAACGTCGAGCTGCCGCTGATGCTCACGCGCCTGCCGCGCCGGGAGCGGCGCGAGCGCGTCGAGCTGGTGCTGGACATGGTGAGCCTCGCGAACCGGATGGACCATTACCCGTCGGAGCTATCCGGCGGCCAGCAGCAGCGCGTCGCGATCGCGCGCGCGCTGATCACCGATCCCGCGCTGATCGTCGCCGACGAGCCGACCGGCGACCTCGACCGCGCGTCCGCCTCCGAGGTGCTGGCGCTGATGCAGCGGCTGAACGCCGAGCTCGGCAAGACCATCATCATGGTGACCCACGACGCGCATGCGGCCGGCGCGGCGAAGGCGCTCGTGCATCTGGAAAAAGGAGAGCTGATCAATGGCCAGGGGCGCTGAGCGCGCTCGCGGAGTCGCGCGATGTACGTGCTGAAGCTGATCGTGCGCAACGCGCTGCGGCACAAGCTGCGCACGCTGCTGACCGTGCTCGGCCTGACCATCGCGGTGCTGGCGTACGGCTTGCTGCACACGGTCGTGGACGCGTGGTACGCGGGCGCCGCCGCGGCGTCCAACGCGCGGCTCGTCACGCGCAACGCGATCTCGCTCGTGTTTCCGCTGCCGGTGAGCTACGAGAACCGGATTCGCGGCGTCGACGGCGTGACGATCGTCGCCCGCTCCAACTGGTTCGGCGGCATCTACCGGGAGCCGAAGAACTTCTTCGCGCAGTTCGCCGTGTCGGACAACTATCTCGACCTGTATCCCGAATTCATCCTGAGCGCGCAGCAGCGCGCCGACTACCAGCGCGACCGCAAGGGCTGCCTGATCGGGCGGCAGCTCGCGAACCAGTTCGGCTTCAAGGTCGGCGACGTGATCCCGATCAAGGGCACGATCCACCCCGGCACCTGGGAATTCGTCGTGCGCGGCATCCTGGACGGACGCGACGAAACGACGATCACGCGGCAGCTGATCTTCCACTGGGACTATCTGAACGAGCGGGTGCGCAAGACCTCGCCGCGACAGGCCGACCAGGTCGGCGTCTACGTGTTCGGGATCGCGAACCCGGACGACGCCGCCGCGATCTCCCGCAACGTCGACGCCGTGTTCAAGAATTCGCTCGCCGAGACCCTCACCGAAACCGAGCAGGCGTTCCAGCTCGGCTTCGTTGCAATGTCGAACCAGATCATCGCGGCGATCCGCGTGGTGTCCTACGTGGTGATCGTGATCATCATGGCCGTGATGGCCAATGCGATGGCGATGAGCGCGCGCGAGCGCACGACCGAATACGCGACGCTCAAGGCGCTCGGCTTCGGCCCCGGGTTCCTCGCGCTGCTCGTGTTCGGCGAATCGCTCGTGATCGCCGCGATCGGCGGCAGCCTCGGCATGCTCGCGATGCCGCCGGCGGCGAACCTGTTCAAGCAGGCGACAGGCGGCGTGTTCCCCGTCTTCAACGTGTCCGCGCAGACGATCGCGCTGCAGGCCGCCTGCTCGCTCGCGGTCGGCGTCGCGGCCGCGCTCGTGCCGGCGTGGCACGCGGCGCGGGTGCGCGTCGTCGAAGGCCTGCGGGCGATCGGCTAGGCGCCGCGATGGCCATTCCGCTCGCCTACATCGCGCGCAACCTGTGGGCCCGCCGGCTGACCACCGTGCTCACCGCGGGCGGGATGGCGCTCGTCGTGTTCGTGTTCGCGACCGTGCTGATGCTCGACGCAGGCCTCACGAAGACGCTCGTGTCGACCGGCGAGCCCGACAACGTCGTGGTGATCCGCAAGGGCGCGGAAACCGAGGTGCAGAGCGCGATCGACCACAAGCAGGCCAACGTCATCGAGATGCATCCGTCGGTCGCGCTCGGCCCCGACGGCCGGCCGCTGACGTCGAAGGAGGCCGTAGTGCTCATCTCGCTCGTGAAGGCCGCGACCGGCAAGCCGTCGAACGTGGTGATCCGCGGCGTGTCGCCCGCGGGCCTCGGGCTGCGCCCCCGCGCGCGGCTGGTGGCCGGGCGCATGTTCAACGCGGGATCGTCCGAGATCGTCGTCGGCAGCGCGATCGCGAAGGGCTTCAGCGGCACGCGGATCGGCGACCGGCTGCGCTTCGCGCAGCGCGACTGGACCGTCGTCGGCCACTTCGACGCCGGCGGCAGCGGCTTCGATTCGGAGATCTGGGGCGACGTCGACCAGCTGATGCAGTCGTTCCGGCGCACCAGCTATTCGTCGATGATCGTGCGCATCGCGCAGGCCGACGCGTTCGCGCGCTTCAAGGCGGATATCGACGTCGATCCGCGGCTCGCCGACGAAGCGAAGCGCGAGCAGGCGTTCTACGGCGACCAGTCGCGGGCGCTGTCGACCTTCATCAACATCCTCGGCATCACGCTGTCGTCGATCTTCTCGATCGCGGCGATGATCGGCGCGATGATCACGATGTATGCGTCGGTGGCCAACCGGGTCGCGGAAATCGGCACGCTGCGCGCGCTCGGCTTCAAGCGCGCGAACGTGCTCGCCGCGTTCCTGCTCGAGGCGCTGCTGCTCGGCCTCGTCGGCGGCGTCGCCGGGCTGGGCTGCGCGGCGCTGATGCAGTTCGCGTCGTTCTCGACCACGAATTTCCAGACCTTCTCGGACCTGTCGTTCCGCTTCGTGCTCACCCCGGCCATCGTCGTGAAGACGCTGCTGTTCTCGCTCGCGATGGGGCTGGTCGGCGGCTTCCTGCCGGCGATGCGCGCCGCACGAATGAACATCGTCGACGCGCTGCGGGCGCGGTGACGCCCGCTGACGCCGCCCGCCGTCAGGCCGGCGCCCACGCCGGCGCGAGCCGGGCGAGCGGAAGCGCGGCATCGAGCGCGACGTGCCCGTCGAACGCCGTCGAAGCCGGCAGCGGGCGCTCGTCCTCGATCGCGTGGGCAAACTGCACGCCGGGGTCGTCGCCAAGCCGCGCGCGCAGCGCGGCGATGCGCGGGAACGCGGCGCCGTCGAACACCTGGTGATAATCGGCCCAGCGGGCGAGGCCCGCGAAATACGCGTCGGCAAGCGTGCGCTGCCGGCCGAGCAGCCACGGACCGTCGCCGAGCATCGCTTCGAGCTGCCGGTGCGCGCGCATCACGCGGTTGCGGCCGTACGCCTGCAGAGCCTCCTTTTCCGCGCCTTCGCCGGCGTGCTCGTAGACGTACCAGAGCGCGCCGAACGCGCTGAAGAACGTGGTGTTGAGGTACGCGAGCATCCGGTTCAGCCGGTCGAAATCATGCGTGCCCTGCCGGAACGCGAGACCGGTGCCAAGCGCCTGCGCGCCGATATGGCCTAGGATCGCGATGCTCTCGGTCAGCACGTTGCCGGCCTCGGTGATGAATGCCGGCGTCTCGGCGACCGGGTTGAGCTTGAGGAACGCGTCGCTCGTCACGAGGTCGGGCATCGTGATGCGGGAGAGCCGGTAGGGACGGCCGGCCCACTCGAGCGCGACGATCGAGCCGAACGAGCAGCCGGCGGGAACACCGTAGAAAAGGATCGGAGACATCGAACATTTCCGGTTGATTGAACGAGCTCGAATGCTCGCATTTCGAACGCTGCCGCTGTAGCCGGTAAAATCGAAACCCGTCGTTTCTCCTTGTGGACGCTGACCGGTGAATCTGAACGATCTCTACCTCTTCGTACAGGCGGTCGAAGCCGGCAGCATGTCCGCGGCCGCCCGCCTGCTCGACCTGCCCAAATCGACGGTGAGCAAGCGCGTCGCCGAACTCGAGCGCACGCTCGGCGCGCGGCTCGTGCACCGCACGTCGCGCAGCTTTCGCCTGACGCCGGTCGGCGCCGACTTCTTCAACCACGCCCGCGCGGCGGTGATCGAGGCGGAGAGCGCGCGGGACGCGGTGCTGCGGCAGGCCGCCGAGCCGCGCGGGATCGTCCGCATCACGAGCTCGGTGCCCGTCGCGCAGCATTTCCTCGCGCCCTGCCTGCCGGCGTTCGCCGCCGCCCATCCGCAGCTGCAGCTCCAGATCCATGCGAGCGACCGTCAAGTGGATCTCGCGCAGGAAGGCTTCGACATCGCGGTACGCAGCCACTTCGCGCCGCTGCCCGACTCCGCGCTGGTGCAGCGCCCGCTCGCGGTTTCGCCGATCATCCTCGTCGCGTCGCCGGACTATCTCGCGCGATGCGGCGAACCGGCCGAGCCGGCCGGACTCGCGCAGCACGACGGCCTGTATCCGAACCTGCAATCCGCCCCGTGGCGCATCGGCCGCGGGGTCGGCAGCGGCGACAGCGTCGAGATTGCGCCGCGCCCCCGCCTGCACGCGGACGAATCAACGGTGCTGCTGCAGGCGGCCGTCGCCGGCCTCGGCGTCGCGTGCCTGCCGGACTGGATCGCCGGCGCCGCGCTGCGAACGGGCGCGCTCGTGCGCGTGCTGCCCGCGTGGCACGCCGGCCAGGTGACCACGACGCTGCTGATGCCGCACCGCCGCGGCCAACTGCCCGGCGTGCGCGCCGCGGTCGAGTTCCTCGTGCAGCACGTGGCCGGAGTGCGCGCCGCTTCGAACGGCGATTCAAAAGCTGAATCGATCAAGTCATGAATTGGCATGAAAGCGGAATTTTCGCCATGCAAGAATGACCCGGACGTTCTCGATCGTCGCGCGTCGCGGCGACGGTAGAGGCGTCCGGCCGACGCGCGGGCGGCGGGCATCCGCCTGATCCGCGCCGCCGGCCGGCAGCACCGACACGAGATCGAGCGCGCCCGACGCGCCGGCCGCACCGCGGCCCCTTCCGTTTTCGGAGGAGACATCATGAATCCGCTCCACGCGTTGCCGGCGTCCGCGTCGGCGACGGCCGCGCGCACCCGCGTGCGCTGGCTCGTGCTGGCCGCGCTGTTCGCGGTCACGACGATCAACTACGCGGACCGCGCCGCGATCTCGATCGCGGGCCCGAGCCTCGCCCGCGCGCTGCACCTGAGCCACGTGCAGATCGGCTTCATCTTTTCCGCGTTCGGCTGGTCGTACGTCGTCGCGCAGCTGCCGGGCGGCTGGCTGCTCGACCGCTACGGGTCGCGCATCGTCTACGCGTTCAGCATCTTCTTCTGGTCGCTGTTCACGCTGCTGCAGGGTGCGATCGGCTTCTTCGGCGGCGGCGCCGCGTTCGCGCTGCTGTTCGCGCTGCGCTTTTGCGTCGGCGCGGCCGAGGCGCCGTCGTTCCCGGCCAACAGCCGGATCGTCTCCGCGTGGTTCCCGGCCCCCGAGCGCGGCACCGCGTCGGCGATCTTCAACGCGGCGCAGTACGCGGCGACCGTCGTGTTCGCGCCGCTGATGGGCTGGCTCGTGCACGCGTACGGCTGGCAGTCGGTGTTCGCGGTGATGGGCGTGCTCGGCTTCGCGTTCGTCGCGGTGTGGAACCGCATCGTGTACGACCCGAAGGACCACCCGCGCATCAACCGCGCCGAACTCGACTATCTGGCCGACGGCGGCGCGCTCGTCAACATCGACCAGGCGACCGGCCGGCGCGACGGCGGCCCGCAACTGCGCCACGTGAAGGCGCTGCTGAGGAGCCGGATGCTGATCGGCGTCTACGTCGCGCAGTACTGCATCAACGCGCTGACCTATTTCTTCATCACGTGGTTTCCCGTCTATCTGGTGCAGGCGCGCGGGATGTCGATCCTCAATGCCGGGCTCGTCGCGTCGATTCCGGCGGTGTGCGGGTTCCTCGGCGGCATCCTCGGCGGCGTCGTGTCCGATGCATTGCTGAAGCACGGCCTGTCGCTGTCGGTCGCGCGCAAGGTGCCGATCGTCATCGGCATGCTGCTGTCGATGTCGATGGTGATCTGCAACTACACCGAATCGCACGTGCTCGTCGTGCTGTTCATGGCGCTGTCGTTCTTCGGCAAGGGACTCGGCGCGCTCGGCTGGGCCGTCAACGCCGACACCGCGCCGCGCCAGATCGCCGGCCTGAGCGGCGCGCTGCTCAACACCTGCGGCAACCTGTCGAGCATCACGACGCCGATCGCGATCGGCTACATCGTCGACCGCAGCGGCTCGTTCAACGGCGCGCTCGTCTATGTCGTCGCGCATGCGCTCGTCGCGGTGATCTGTTACGTGTTCGTCGTCGGCGAGATCCGCCGCGTCGAGCTGGAATGAACGACGCGGGCGCGCACCGGCGCGCCCGGCCGCCCGCGCCAACCTGGAGCGAAGCAATGTCCGAACCCCGCAGCGCCGGCCCGACGCCGGGCACCCCGCTGGTGACGCGCATGCAGGTGATCCCCGTCGCCGGGCGCGACAGCATGCTGCTGAACCTGTGCGGCGCGCACGCGCCGTACTTCACCCGCAACCTCGTGATCCTCGCCGACAGCAGCGGGCGCACCGGCGTCGGCGAAGTGCCGGGCGGCGAAGGGATCCGCCACGCGCTAGAGCGCATGACCGGGCTCGTGGTCGGCCAGCCGGTCGGGCGCTACCAGGCGACGCTCAACGCGGTGCGCGTGGCGCTGTCCGGCGGCAGTGCAGCGGGCCCGGCGGCCGGCCGCGCGATCCGGCACGAGGTGACGTCGGCCGGCGAAGCCGCCGTGCTGAGGCAGCCGCACGAGATCAACCTGCGGCTCGACAACGTGATCACCGCGATCGAGGCCGCGCTGCTCGACCTGCTCGGCCAGTGCCTCGACGTGCCGCTCGCGGCGCTGCTCGGCGAAGGCCAGCAGCGCGACGCGGTGCCGATGCTCGCGTACCTGTTCTACGTCGGCGACCGGCTGCGCACCGACCTGCCGTACCGCGACGAACGGGGTGCGCGGGAA
Source organism: Burkholderia ubonensis subsp. mesacidophila (assembly GCF_002097715.1). Classification (NCBI taxonomy): domain Bacteria; kingdom Pseudomonadati; phylum Pseudomonadota; class Betaproteobacteria; order Burkholderiales; family Burkholderiaceae; genus Burkholderia; species Burkholderia ubonensis. The sequence continues at coordinate 278,248 of NZ_CP020737.1, read as the reverse complement.
GCCTGGTTCCGGCTGCGCAACGAGGCCGCGCTGACGCCCGCGGCGATCGCGCGGCAGGCGGAGGCGGCGGTCGAGCGCTACGGCTTCGCCGATTTCAAGCTGAAGGGCGGCGTGATGGCGGGCCGCGACGAGATGGAGGCCATTGCCGCGATCAACGCACGCTTTCCCGATGCGCGCGTGACGCTCGACCCGAACGGCGCGTGGTCGCTCGACGAAGCGGTCGCGCTGTGCCGCGGGCAGGGCCACCTGCTCGCTTACGCGGAAGACCCGTGCGGCCCGGAAGCCGGGTATTCGGGAAGGGAGGTGATGGCCGAGTTCCGCCGCGCGACCGGCATCCCGACGGCGACCAACATGATCGCGACCGACTGGCGGCAGATGGATCACGCGATCCGCCTGCAGGCGGTCGACATTCCGCTCGCCGACCCGCACTTCTGGACGATGCAGGGCTCGGTGCGGCTCGCACAGCTGTGCCGCGACTGGGGGCTCACGTGGGGCTCGCATTCGAACAATCACTTCGACGTGTCGCTCGCGATGTTCACGCATGCGGCGGCGGCCGCGCCAGGCGCGATCACCGCGATCGACACGCACTGGATCTGGCAGGAAGGCGATGCGCGGCTCACGCGCGAGCCGCTCGCGATCGTCGGCGGGCAAGTGGCCGTGCCGGAACGGCCGGGGCTCGGAATCGAGCTCGACATGGCGCAGGTGGAGGTCGCGCACGCACTGTACCGGCAGGTCGGCGGCACGGCGCGCGATGATGCGGCCGCGATGCGCTACCTCGTGCCGGGGTGGACTTACGATCCGAAAAGGCCGAGTTTCGAGCGGGGGTAGGCGGTCGGCGCGGGTCGGCCGAAGCATCAGCAAAACAAAAAGGGCTCGACCTTGCGATCGAGCCCTTCGGATTCTGTTGGTGGAGCGGAGGAGGATCGAACTCCCGACCTTCGCATTGCGAACGCGACGCTCTCCCAGCTGAGCTACCGCCCCAACAAGCAAACATCATACACACGCTTTCGCGCGCTTGGCAACAGCGTCAAATTACTTCGACGGCGCGCCCGCCAGCACCCATTCGACGACCGACCGGGCGTCCGCATCGCTCATGCGCGGATGCGCGGGCATCGGGATTGCGCCCCACACGCCGGAGCCGCCTTCCTTCACCTTCTTCGACAGCTTCGCGACCGCCTGCGGATCACCCTTGTAGCGCGCCGCGATGTCCTTGAACGACGGGCCGACCAGCTTGCGGTCGACCGCGTGGCAGCCCATGCACGCATTGCTGCGCGCGACCTTGAGACCGTCGCCGACGTCCGCGTGCGCGAGCCCGCCGAACATGCCCGCCAGCAGCGCCGCGGCTGCGGCGCCCTTGATCCAGTGCTTCAACTTCATTGCGGTGCCACCTTCGGATTGCCCGGATGAACGTTGGTCGAATTCGAAATCGGCGCGGGCGACTGCAGCGGCGTCGCCGTCACCGACGCGTCGGGCACCGCGCCGACCGTCGCGCCGTCGGCTGGAGCCGCCGCCGCCGCGGATGCGCTGCTCGCGGGGGCCGCCGCCTGCAACGCCTGCGCGTCCATCGGCTTGATGTACTGGAACACCTTCACGACCTTCTCGACGCCGGGCACCTGGCTCGCGACTTCCGCGCCGCGGTTGCCTTCGTCGACCGTGACGAGCCCCATCAGGTACAGGTTGCCGCGCTCGCTGACGACCTTGTAGTTGTTCGCTGAGAGGTCCTTCGTCGCGATCAGCGCGGTCTTCACGCGCCCTTCGAGGTACGAGTCGTTCGCGCGATCCGACAGCGAGCTCGCCGGCCCGACCGCCAGTTCGTTGACGATGCCGTTCACGTTGTTGATGCCGCGCACGATTTCCTCGGCGCGCTGCTTCGACGCATCGTTCGGCACTTCGCCCGTCAGCAGCACGCGGCGGTTGAACACGGTCACGGCCACGTGCGACTGGTCCGGCAGGCCGTTGTTGATCTGCGTCGTCGCCTTGAGCTGGATCTCGCGGTCTTCCGTCTGCGCGCCGAGCGTGCGGCGATCGGTCGCGATCAGCGCGCCGCCGCCGGCCGCGGCGCCCACCACCCCGAGCACGCAGCCCTGTAGCGACACCGCGAGACCGGCCGTCAGCGCGGCCAGGAGCGTGGTTCTGACGAGCGTCTGTTGGACGCGGCTTTTCTTCATCGACGGCTCTCCTTCGTTCAATCCTCACCCAGCAGCATCGCGTCGATGCCGTCGCACAGGCAGTGGATGGTCAGCAGATGGATTTCGTGAATGCGCGCCGCCCGTTCGGCCGGCACGCTGATCAGGATGTCGGTGTCGGACAGCGCGGCTGCCAGCGCAAGGCTGCTGCCGCCCGTCAGCGCGACCACCGTCATCTCGCGCTCGTGCGCCTCGCCGACGGCGGCCAGCACGCGCGGCGACGCGCCGGTCGGGTCCAGCACGAGCAGGATGTCGCCGGTCTGCCCGAGCACGCGCACCTGTTGCGCAAACAGCTGATCCGGCGCCAGCGCGCCGGTCAGGCCGGCGTGGGACACGTCGGTGGCGAGCGCGATCGCCGGCAGGCCCGGGCGCTCGCGCTCGAAGCCGCCGACCAGCGACACGGCGAGGTAGTGCGCGGCGGCGGCCGACGGGCCGTCGCCGCATGCGACGATCTTGTTGCCGTTCGCCAGCGCGGCGAACATCGCGTCGACCGCGGCCGCGATCGGCAGCGACAGCGCGTCGCCGGCTTCGACATGAAGCGCGGCGCTGTCGCGGAAATGTTGCTGAATACGTTCGACTGACATCGATTCCTGATCGTGTGCTAGCGCGATGGCCCATCGCGCGACATCGTGGGTGCGGCGAGTTTACCGTACTCCAGGGCCTCTCCCCGAAGGCCGGCAGAACTCTTTACATCTCGTCACAGCTCGCGTTACGCGTCGTCCGCGCGAAACGCGTCGCGCAGCCATACGAGCTGCCCGGCCTCGAACGCGACCACGTCGAAGCGGCACGGTGCGTCTGCGCCGTGCCGCGCCCAGAAGCGCTGGGCCGCCGCGACGAGCCGCATGCGCTTGCGCCAGCCGACGCTCGCTGCCGCGCCGCCATGCCGGACGCTGCGCCGCGCGCGCACCTCGACGAACACCAGCGTGCCGTCCGGCTCCCGCATCACGAGATCGAGCTCGCCGCCGCGCATCGTCACGTTCGCCGCAACGAACGCGAGCCCGCGACGCTCGAGGAACTGCCGCGCGCGCGCCTCGAACGCCGCGCCGACCGACTTGGATCGCGCCGCGCCGGAAAAGTTGTCCGTGCGCGCAACCGGCTGCCCATCCGCGAGCGACGGCGCACGTGCGCCGCCCGATTCCGCAGGCGCCCCGTGGCACAATGCCGACCTTGTTCCGCTTGCGCCGCGACCGCGCGCGTTGCCCGCCATGACTGCCCTCCTCGAACTTGCGCACACGCAGCACTACCCGAGCGCCGCGCTCTACATCGTCGCGACGCCGATCGGCAACACCGCCGACATCACGCTGCGCGCGCTCCACGTGCTCGGCCTCGCCGACCGCATCGCCGCCGAAGACACCCGCAACACGGGCCAGTTGCTCGCCCGCTACGGGATCTCGAAGCCGCTCATCGCCGCGCACGAGCACAACGAACGCGAAGCGGCGCTGCGCGTGATCGAGCACCTGCGCGCGGGCGAACGCGTCGCGTATGTGTCGGACGCCGGTACGCCCGGCATCTCGGACCCCGGCGCGCGGCTCGTCGACGCGGTGCGCGCGGCCGGCTTCGCGGTGATTCCGCTGCCGGGCGCGAGCGCTGCCGTGACTGCGCTCAGCGTCGCCGGCGACTGGGCCGGCGCGTTCACGTTCGCGGGCTTCCTGCCGCCGAAGGCGAAGCAGCGCGCCAGCGAACTGCAGGCGCTCGCCGCGCATCCGTTCGCGCTCGTGTTCTACGAAGCGCCGCACCGGATCGTCGAGACGGTCGCCGCGCTCGCGGACGCGTTCGGCCCCGCGCGCCGGCTGCTGATCGCGCGCGAACTGACCAAGCTACACGAGCAACTGTTCCAGGGCACCCTGGCCGAAGGGCTGACGTGGCTCGAAGGGGACGCGAACCGGCAGCGCGGCGAGTTCGTGCTCGTCGTCGAAGGCGCGCTGGCCGACAAGGGCGCCGACGACGACACCGCGCACGACGCGCTGCTCAGGCTGCTGCTGGAAGAGGTGCCGGTGAAGAGCGCGGCCAAGCTCGCGGCCGCGCTGACGGGCGCGTCGCGCAATGCGCTGTATGCGCGCGCGCTCGCGCTGAAGGACGGTTGAGCGGCGGCGCCGCAGAAACGACAAAGGGCTGCCGATGGCAGCCCTTTGTCGTTGGGTCCGCTGGGGGAAGCGGAAACCCGTCGCGCGGAAACCCGCAGCGTTACTTCGTCGAGATCGACGCGAGCATTTCATCGCGCGCCGCGCGCGCTTCCTGCGGCGACAGCCCTTCGATCTTCACGCGCCCGGTGCCGGCATGCACGAGCCCGATCAGCTTGGCGGCCGCGTAGGACAGGTCGAGCACGCGGCCACGCTTGAACGGCCCGCGGTCGTTGACCTTCACGACGACCCACTTGCCGGTCGACGCGTTCGTCACCTTGATGTACGACGACAGCGGCAGCGTCCGGTGAGCGGCCGTGAACGCGTTCATGTTGAAGCGCTCGCCGTTCGCGGTGCGGCGGCCGTGGAAGCCCCTGCCGTACCACGACGCCCGGCCGGTCTGGCGGAAATCGGATACGTCGGCGCCGTTGATCGGCTGCGCATCGGCGAGCGACGCGCCCTTGGCTTCCTTGCTGTCGGCAGCCGGCATCGACGCCAGCGCCGAATCGAAATTCAGTTGCGCGTTGCTGTCCGCGGCGGTCGTCCTGACCGCGTTCTTCTGGTTCGTGTTGCTGCTCGTCTGGCTGGGCGGCACGGCACAGCCCGTCAGCGCGAAAAATACAGCCAAAGTTCCGAATCGGCTCGGAAATCGAATTTTCATCGACGTGTCGCCTTCTGGTTCGGGCCGCTTGGTTACTACGTCAATACGCGGCCCGGACGGCAAATGCGCGCACGCCCCGCTCGAACACGAGCAGGCGGCTAGCATGGACGCGGCTATCGTACTCGCCGCAACCGTCCTGATTAGCTTTCACGTCTGGCGCAACCTGTCCCCGGCAGCCTGACCAGACCCCACATGCCGCCATCGAACATGGCTTTCACGTTCGCGCGCGTCGATACTGCCAACGCACAGGAACGGCGGCACAGGCCTCATCCGGCGGCGCGGCAGCAAGGCCGCAGGCGGGCGCGCAGCACCCGGCCGGACAAGACGTGAGCACCGAACGCTCGGTGCTGGATTCACCGCCGGACTCCCCGGCGGCTGATGCTTTGACGGTGCTCATGACCCCGTGTCAATCGGGGCTCGAACACCAGCGGATTGCGTAAATTTCACGCAGGATAGGCGCCATTATACAGAAATCAAAAACGTGTCCCGAAAACCGGCCTGGGCACACCATTGATTCTCGCTATGGCTGTAACAATCGGCATGCGCGCGAGCGCATCGCGCGGCCCGCGCGGCGCGGCCGACCGGCCGCGTGTTCGCCCGGTACAATCGGTCCTTTCAACCTGCCGGTGCTTTCATGAAAGTCACGCTCATCCCGGTCACGCCGTTCCAGCAGAACTGCTCGCTGCTCGTCTGCGAGGCGACCGGCCGCGCCGCCGTCGTCGATCCCGGCGGCGATCTCGAACGGATCGAACAGGAAGTCGCCCGCCAGAACGTGCAGGTCGAGAAAGTGCTGCTCACGCACGGACACATCGACCACTGCGCGGGCGCGAAGACGCTCGCAACCCGCTACGGCGTGCCGATCGAAGGGCCGCAGGAAGACGAGCGCTTCTGGATCGAAAAGCTGCCGACGCAGAGCGAGCGCTTCGGCTTCCCGGCCGCGGACGCATTCGAGCCCGACCGCTGGCTGAACGACGGCGATACCGTGCAGTTCGGCGACGAGACGCTCGAGGTCTACCACTGCCCGGGCCACACGCCGGGCCACGTCGTGTTCTTCAGCCGCCCGCACCGGCTCGCGATCGTCGGCGACGTGCTGTTCGCGGGCTCGATCGGCCGCACCGATTTCCCGCGCGGCAACCACGCCGACCTCGTCCGCTCGATCAAGGAAAAGCTGTGGCCGCTCGGCGACGACGTCACGTTCGTGCCCGGCCACGGCCCGGTCTCGACGTTCGGCGACGAGCGCCGCACGAATCCGTTCGTCTCGGACAAGGTGTTCGGATGAACCAGAAGGCGATTCAGGAAATCTACGTCAGCACCGATGTCGAGGCCGACGGCCCGATTCCCGGCCCGCACTCGATGCTGAGCTTCGCGTCGGCCGCGTACACCGAGGACAAGCAGCTGATCGCGACGTTTTCCGCGAACCTTGAGACGCTGCCCGGCGCGCAGCCGCATCCGGTGCAGGACGCGTGGTGGAAGACCCAGCCCGATGCGTGGGCCGCGTGCCGGCGCGACCTGCAGGCGCCGGAAGCGGCGCTCGTCGCATACGTCGACTGGGTCGAGGCGCTGCCCGGCAAGCCGGTGTTCGTCGCGATGCCGGCCGGCTTCGATTTCACGTTCATGTTCTGGTACATGATGCGCTTCGCCGGCCGCTGCCCGTTCTCGTGGTCGGCGCTCGACATCAAGACGCTCGCGTTCGCGATGACGGGCCTGCCGTACCGCAAGGCGATCAAGCCGCGCTTCCCGAAACACTGGTTCGACGATCATCCGCACACGCACGTCGCGCTCGACGACGCGATCGAGCAAGGCGCGCTGTTCTGCAACATGCTCGCCGACCTGCGCGTGCAGCAGGCCGCGCTCGCGGCGCGGGCGTCCGACGACGACACGGCGGCGGACGACGGCACAGCGGGACAAAATCCTACGGACCCGCGCGCAAATTAGCGAATCTCCCTCAGCGGCGGCGCATCGGATTGCCTTTCCTTTCGCGCCCCTCTAACATTCGGAGTGTTGTAGCTGCCGCATGGAGGCGCAGGTGACGCTCGATTCCTTTTCGCAAAAAATCCTTCGCCTGTTGCAGCTCGACGCGCGCCGCTCGGTCCAGGAAATCTCCGACCAGGTCGGCCTGTCGAGCACGCCGTGCTGGCGCCGCATCAAGGACATGGAGCAATCCGGCGTGATCCAGCGCTACACCGCGCTGCTCGATCGCGAGAAACTCGGCCTGCACGTGTGCGCGCTCGCGCACGTGCACCTGACCCGTCACAACGAGGGCGGCGTCGAGCAGTTCGAGCGCGAGATCGCGACCTGCCCGGAAGTCACCGAGTGCTACAGCACGACAGGCGAAGCCGACTACATCCTCAAGATCGTCGCGCCCGACATCAAGGCGTACGACGTGTTCCTGCACGAACGCATCTTCAAGATTCCGGCGGTGTCGCAGGTGCGCACGAGCGTCGTGTTGCGCGAGATCAAGTTCGATACGCAGTTGCCGCTCTAGGACGCCAGGCAGCGCGCGGACCGCGTCCGCACCAACCTGCCTCCGTTATGGACGCTCCTGCACCGCCCGCGTGAAACGGATCCGGCGCGCGCCGAACTGCCGCGTCAGCGCATCGACGTCGAGGCGGTCGGCCAGCGTCGCGTCGGCGTCGGCAGTTGCGTGCGGATCGGCCGCGAGCGTCACGTCGATCTCGAGCCCCGTGCTCAGGTAGTGAAGATTCACCGTGTCGGCGCGCAGGCCGCGCCGCGCGAGCTCGGCCTCGAGCCGTGCCGCGATCTCGCCGCGCGGCGGCAGCGCGAGCGCCGGCCGGCGCGCGGCGTCGTTCTCCGGATCGACGTGGATCAGCGCATCGAGCACGCGGCGGTCGGACAGCACGCGCGCACGCGCGGTCTCCGCGATGTAATGCCCTTCCGATACCGAGATCATCGGGTCGACGAGGATATGCGCATCGACGAGCGCCGAATCGCCCATCTTGCGCGTGCGCAGGTCGTGCACGTCGCGCACGCCGGGCGTGGCCGCGAGCAGCGCGCGGATCTCCGCGGTGTCGGTCTCGTCGAGCGCGCGGTCGGAGAGGTCCTGCAGCGCGTCATAGCCGAACGTCCAGCCCATCCGCGCGACCATGAAGCCGACGATCGCGGCGGCGATCGGGTCGAGCAGCCTCACGCCGGCAAGACTGCCGACGATGCCGATCGCGACCACGAGCGACGACGCGGCATCCGAGCGCGCATGCCATGCATTCGCGACGAGCATGGCCGAGCGCACGCGCTGCGCCTCGCGCAGCATGTAGCGGAACAGCGCCTCTTTCGACACCAGCACGGTGACCGCGACGATCAACGCACTGAAATGCACGGGCGGAATGTCCTCGAGATGCACGAGGCGATCGCCCGCGCGCCAAAGCATGCCGATCCCCACCGCGATCAGAATCGCGCCGAGAAACAGCGACGCTACCGTCTCGTAACGGCTGTGCCCGTAATTGTGATCGGCGTCCGGCATTGCGCCACTGTGGCGATTCGCGACCAGGACGACAAAATCCGAGATCAAATCGGAGATTGAATGGATGCCATCGGCAATCAGCGCCTGCGAATGCGCAATCGTGCCGACCACGATCTGAAACGTCGCGAGCACGACGTTGAGCACGATACTGACCAGTGTGCTCTTGCGCGCAACCGCGTGCTTTTCGCCGCTTTGCACGTCGCCGGAAAAGGTGGACATGAAATATGAGATAAGGGAGTGTGATATCGGATTCTACCAAGGCGCGTTGCACGCCATTCCGATAACCCCAAATTTCTCATTTAAATCAATCGGTTATGCGAACGGGTCGCATTTGCATTCACACCGATTGTGACGCTTTCGTGACAGTCCGCACCCGCCGGCGGCGCCAAAACAAAAGGCCGCGCTCCAGTGACGGACACGCGGCCTTTCAGCGCAAGACTGTCGAACAGGCGTTTAGATTGCAAACTGTTCGCGGTTCTTGCCGGCGATCCAGCGCGGCGGCTTGCCGCGGCCCGACCACGTCGCGCCCGATTCCGGATCGCGGTATTTTGCCGCGACGCCGGCACGCGGACGGCCGACCTTGCCAGCCTTCGCACGGCTCAGGCCGAGCTCGGCGAGCGTGAAGCCGTAGTCAGCGATTTTCTGCTTCACGTCGTTCAGCACTTCGGCGTATTCGCGCGACTTCGCTTCTTCGATTTGCTTCTCCAGCTTTTCCCGCTGGGCCAGCAGGTCCTTGTAAGAAGACATAGTTTCCCTTTTTATCTGACCAATGGCGCCGGTCTTGAGCCGGTTCACCATTCTTGAAATATTTGTGCCTCGGATTTTGAAGGCAGAGATTAGCACAAAACAGAATTGAATGAAGTGGACTCAATGAAAATACCGAGTTGAATTGCCATTCGGCCGGGTCATTTTGACCCGTCGCGGCCATTTCTCAATTTTCCATGTCCTTACAGCGAGATTAGGACAAAAGCAGGCGACTATTAAGACTTTCAGCATACGCAATTACCCTGCACCCGAAAAATCAAAGCTTTCATCAGACGACAGGATCGGAAAAATCGACTTGTATAGTCAACGGAATAAACACCGATCGACGCCCGCGACCTCACGCCACACGTTGCGCGCATGCGATCAGTTGCGCGCGCAGCACGCCGGCGTCCATCTGCGGCGCGTCGAACGCGGTGCGGACCCGCCGGCCGTCGTGCCGCCAGTCGGCGCCGTAGCGGTCGACGCCCAGCAGGTCGAGCCCGACGCGGCGCACGTCGGCCGCGTCGTAGGCGGCCCACAGGGCCTGCTCGTCGTCGAAGCCGAGCGGCGCACCTGCGTCGAGCGCCGCGCCCTCCACCCAGCCCATCCGGCCGAATCCGCCGATATAGCGCAGCCGCTCGACGTCGAGCGCCCAGAACGTGAAATCGCCGAGCGCGAGATAGCGCGCGGCGTCCGGTTCGTAACGCAGGTAGCGCGCGACGAGATGCGGATCGGCGTCGACCGGCGCGAAGCGGCCGAGCAGCGTCGCGCGCTCGGCGTTCAGCACGTCGCCGTCCGGCGCGTCGACGACGAGAAAGCCCGCGCGCGGATCGGCGGCAAGATTGCGCGTGTGCTCGGCGAGGCCGCTCACGAGGATCACGGGCCGGTGGCGCGCATCCGGCGCGAACGGCACGACCGTCGGATACGGAAAGCCTTGCGGCTCGCGCGCGTGCGTCGCGAGCGTGCCGAGCGCGCAGCGGTGCAGCAGGTGCAGGGCAAGGACGGGGTCGATGTTCACGGGAACTCCTGCGGTCGAAAGGCGGCGCAACGCGTGCGCCGCGGTGGATCGATGTTACGCGTGATGGCCGTCGCGGCGCATCGGGCGACAACCACTGCGCCAGCGAAATCGTAAGCGGTTCGATAGAATCGGACGATTCTCCATCGACGTCTCGCGCGTTCGATCATTTTTCTTCTGCAGAGCTTGACGTGTCCGAATCCTCCCCCGACTTCGCGGCCGCGCCCGCCGCGCACCGCGCCCTCTCGCTCCCCGTTCGCCAGCGGGCCCGCACCGCCACGATGGCGCTGTTCTTCGTCGCCGGCATGATGTACGCGTCGTGGGGCGTGCATGTGCCGACCGTGCGCGACAAGTTCGCGCTGAGTCCCGCACTGCTGTCCATCGCGCTGTTCGCGGTGGCCGGCGGCTCGATCGCCGCGATGCTGACCGTCGCGCGCTGGATCGCGCGCGTAGGCTCTCGCACCGCGTGCCTCGCGGGCGGCCTCGTGATGTCGGCGTGCGCGGCGCTGATCCTCGTGGTGCCCGACTATCCGCTGCTGCTCGCGGTGCTCGCGCTGTTCGGCTTCTCGATGGCGACGCTCGACGTCGCGATGAACGCCGAGGCGAGCGCGGTCGAGATCGCGATCGGCCGGCCGATCATGTCGGCGCTGCACGGAATGTTCAGCGTCGGCGGGATGGCGGGCGCGGCAGCCGGCGGCGCGCTGCTGTCGGCCGGCATGGCTCCCGCTGCGCACCTCGCGCTCGCCGCGGCGGTCAGCGCCGCGGTGCTCGTCGCCGCGTGCCCGTCGGTGCTGCCGCACGTCCCGCACCACGCGCACGCGCACGGCGGCGGCAACCGCTGGCGCTCGCCCGCGCTGTGGATGCTCGGCGGCATCGCGCTCGTGGCGCTCATCGCCGAAGGCGCGATGTACGACTGGGCGACGGTCTACATGCGCGACGTCGTCGCGGCCAGCCCGGCGCTCGCGAGCGCCGCGTATGCGGCCTTCTCCGGCGGCATGGCGGCCGCGCGCTTCGCCGGCGACGCGGTGCGCGCGCGCTTCGGCGCGCCGCAGCTCGTGTTCGCGAGCGCGTCGCTCGCGTGCGCGGGGATGATCGGCGCACTGCTGCTGCCGCACCCGGCCGCGGTGCTGACGGGTTTCACGCTGATGGGCCTCGGGCTCGCGAACATGATGCCGGTGCTGTTCGCCGCGGCCGCGCGCGTGAAGGGCATCCATGCGGCCGAAGGCCTCGCGCACGTGGCCGGCCTCGCCTATTTCGGACTGCTGTTCGGTCCGGTCGTGATCGGCGCGGTCGCGCAGGCCGCGAACCTGACGATCGGGCTCGCGGTCGTCGCGCTGTGCGCGGCGCTCGTCGCGGCCGTCGCGCCGAAGGTGCTTGCGCACCTGAAGATCTGACGGCAGGCCGGCACGCATCGCATGCCCCGCAAAAAAGAAACGCGCATGCGTTACCGCATGCGCGTTTCCACCCCAATTGTCGACCGCTCGATTACATCTTCACTTCGTCGAGGAACGTCTTCTTGCCGCCCTTGTAGTTGTAGAGCGAAATCACGCCGTGCTTCAGGTCGCCCTTCGAATCGAACGTCGTCGTCCCGATCACGCCCGTGTAGTTCGTCTCCGGCATCGCCGCGAGAATCTTCGCCGGATCGGTCGAGTTCGAGCGCTTCATCGCGTCGGCGACGATGTACACCGCGTCATACGTGAACGGCGCGTAGATCTGGATCGGCTGGCCGAAGCGCTTCTCGTACTTCGCCTTGAACGCGGCGCCGCCCGGCATCTTCTCGAGCGAAGCGCCCGCTTCCGAGCACACGACGTTGTCGGTCGCGTCGCCGGCCAGGTCGGCCAGCTTCTCCGTGCATACGCCGTCGCCCGCGAGGATCTTCGCGCGCAGGCCGAGCTGCTTCGCCTGCTTCGCGAACGGGCCGCCCGTCGCGTCCATGCCGCCGTACATGATCGCGTCCGGATTCTCGCCCTTGATCTTGGTCAGAATCGCGCGGAAGTCGACCGCCTTGTCGTTCGTCGCGTCGTGCGACACCACCTTCAGGCCGAGCGCCTTGGCCTTCTTCTCGAACTCGTTCGCGAGACCCTGGCCGTAAGCGGTCGAATCGTCGACCACCGCGACGCTCTTGATGCCCTTCGAATGCGCGTAGTTCGCCAGCGCCGGGCCCTGCTGCGCATCGGTCGCGACGACGCGGTACGTCGTCTTGAAGCCTTGCTGCGTGTAAGCCGGGTTGGTCGCCGACGGCGAGATCTGCACGATGCCCGCGTCGCTGTAGATCTTCGACGCCGGGATCGAGGTGCCCGAGTTCAAGTGGCCGACCACCGCGACGACCTTGTCGTCGACGAGCTTCTGCGCGACCTGCGTCGCCTGCCGCGGGTCGGCGGCGTCATCCTGCGCATCGAGTTGCAGCGTGATCTTCTGGCCGCCGACCGTGAGACCCTTGGCGTTGATCTCCTCGACTGCGAGACGCGCGCCGTTTTCGTTGTCCTTGCCGAGGTGTGCAATGCCGCCCGTCAACGGCGCGACGTGACCGATCTTGACGACTTGATCGGCGAACGCGTTGCCTGCGCCAGCAACGCACAGCGTCGCGGCTGCGGCGATCGGCAGCAGCTTTTGCATCTTGATATTCATATAAGTCTCCAGTTTCGATCCCCAAAAACGCCATCGCCCGGTGCCCCGCTGCCATCCCTGTGTTGCCATCACTGGACGATTCGCCGGTTGCATCGTTCATGCACTTGGCCTCAAGCACGCGAAGCGGCCGCTTTTAGCAGCCGCCCACCCGTACTTGCGCCGAAGTGTAGGTGATCAAATTAATTTGTGGGACTTTTTTGGGGTAGTGATAACACTATCGATACAAGCACGTATCAGGCCACCCCATGACCTCGCCAGAACGTCCGCCGGATAAGGGTTTCCGCTAGTTCTGACACCTTATTGAAAGGCTTTTCCAAGGCGCTCGCGCGACATTTTTAATCATCATTTTAAGCACGGGATCGCGACGCCGAACGCATGCCGAATGCACATCGAAACGCGCGTCCGAACGCGCGTTTCATTGCACTCGAACGATGCACGATTAACGGGCCGTCGCACGCCATTCGGCGTCGAGCGCGTCGATCAGCTGCGACGCCGTCAGCGCGTCGCCGCGCCGCCGCGCGAGCGGCGCGCCCTGCCCGGCCCACAGCGACAGATAGTCGCCGTCGTTCGCGCGCGCGGCGGCCTGGCGCAGCGGCTGCGTGAGCGCGTTCTGCATCGGATACGGCGCGACGTCGCCGGGGCGCTCGCCGAGCCGCGCCATCAGCATGTTGCGCAGCCCGCGCGCATGGCGCCCGGTGATCGCGCGCGTGACCTGCGTCGACGTGTCCGCGCTCGCCAGCAACCGCGCTTTCCAGTCGGCAGCGATCGGGCTTTCCGCGCACGTCAGGAACGCGGTGCCGAGCTGTGCGGCCTGCGCACCAAGCGCGAGTGCCGCCGCGATGCCTCGGCCGTCCATGATGCCGCCCGCCGCGAGCACGGGCAGCCCGGTTGCGTCGACGAGTTGCGGCACGAGCGCGAGCGTGCCGATCAGCGCGTCGTCGGCCGCGCCGATGAACGTGCCGCGATGGCCGCCCGCCTCGGCGCCCTGCGCCGACAGCGCGTCGGCGCCGGCCGCCTGCCAGGCGAGCCCTTCCGCGACATGCGTCGCGGTGCCGATCACGTAGGTGCCGGCCGCCTTCAGCCGGGCGACGTCGGCCGCGTCGAGCACGCCGAACGTGAAGCTCGCGACCGGCACGCGCAGCGACACCAGCATGTCGAGCTGCGCGCGGAAATCGGGCGCGAAGCGTGCGGGCGCGACGCCCGGCGGCAGGCCGAGCGCCGCGTTGAGCGGATCGATCGCGGCGATCGCGCGCGCGATCGTCGCCGCGTCGGGCGCGAGCTCCGGCAGCACGAACAGGTTGACCGCGAACGGACGGTCGGTGGCCGCGCGGATCTGCGCGACCTCGTCGGCGAGACGTTCGGGCGCAAACGCGCCGCCGCCGAGACTGCCGAGCGCACCGGCGTTCGAAGCGGCGGCGACCATCGCGGGCGTGGTCGCGCCGACCATCGGCGCCTGCACGAGCGGCAGGCGCAGGCCGAAGCGTTCGGCGAACGGCGTGGACAGGGAGCGGACTGACATGAGCGGATCCTTCGGTGGCGCGTGAAAGCGCGTTGTAACGGGTCGATGCGGTCGACTTTACCGAAGCGCCACGCCACCGAAAAATGAATAATCGTGAACGGAACGTTCGCTGCGCGAGAAGCGATCGGCGCGCACTGCAACGGCTGCTGAATGGTGGCACACTAGACCGCCCCCTTTTTTCAATCCCGAGGCGCGCGCGGCGCGGCCTCGCTCGCCAGGAGTGCAACGTGACTGCCCAATGGATCGACATCCCGACCGGTAACGACAGCTTCGGCGGCTATCTCGCACTGCCACGGCGCGGCAAGGGGCCCGCCGTCATCATCGTGCAGGAGATCTTCGGCGTGAACGCGCATATCCGCTCGGTCGCCGACCAGTACGCAGCCGACGGCTACGTCGCGCTCGCGCCGGACGTGTTCTGGCGCACCCAGCCGCGCGTCGAGCTGGCCTACGAAGGCGCGGACCGCGACAAGGGCATCGAGCTGCTGCAGAAGACCGACGTGAACCTCGCGGTCGCGGATATCGCCGCGGCGGCCGACCTGCTGCGCGCGCGGCCCGAAGCCGGTGGCAAGGTCGCCGCGATCGGCTACTGCTTCGGCGGCCGCCTCGCGTATCTCGCGGCCGCGACCGGCAAGGTCGACGCGGCGGTCGCCTATTACGGCGGCGGCATCCAGAACGCGCTCGACGTCGCGGGCAAGGTCACGCAGCCGATCCTGTTCCATTACGCGGAAAACGATCACGGCATCCCGCTGACGGCGGTCGACCAGGTGAAGGCCGCGTTCGCCGGCCGCGACAACGCCGCGTTCCATCTGTATCCGGGCGCCGAGCACGGCTTCAACTGCACCGAGCGCGCGTCCTACAACCAGCGCGCGGCGGCGCTTGCGCACGGCCGCACGCTGACGTTCCTTGCCGAGCATCTGTAACGTAAGCGGCCCGGCGGCGCAGCTCGCCCGCGCCGCGCCCTTCCATCGCCACACGTCACAACGGGGGTGACAGCGGTGCATCCGGACTATCTCGCCCACGACGCGATCGGCCTCGCCGAGCTCGTCCGTCAACGCAAGGTGAGCCCGCGCGAGCTGATCGACGCCGCGATCGGGCAGGCCGAAGCGGTCAATCCCGCGATCAACGCGGTCGTGCTGCAGGATTACGACGCCGCGCGCGAGCGCGCCGCCGCGCTGCACGAATCCGGCGGTCCGTTCGCGGGCGTGCCCTATCTCGTCAAGGATCTCGGTGCGGCGGTCGCGGGGCTGCCGACGTCGATGGGCAGCCGGCACTACCGGTATTTCGTGCCTGACGCCGATTCGCCGCTGATCGCGAAAAGCCGCGCGGCGGGGCTCAACTTCTTCGGCAAGACCAACACCTCCGAAATCGGCCAGACGCCGTATACCGAGCCGGAACTGTTCGGCGCGTGCCGCAACCCGTGGAGCCTCGACCACACGCCCGGCGGTTCGAGCGGCGGCGCGGCCGCGGCGGTTGCGGCCGGCATCGTGCCGCTCGCGCACGCGTCCGACGGCGGCGGCTCGATCCGCATTCCCGCGTCGTGCTGCGGGCTGTTCGGCCTCAAGCCGAGCCGCAACCCGGCGCTCGTCGACATCCCGACGAACGGCGACCTGGTCGTCCAGCATGCGGTCGCGCGCAGCGTGCGCGACAGCGCGCTGCTGCTCGACGTCACGACCGGCCGGGCGCTGCCGCCCGGCGCGCCCGGCACCTTCCTCGGCGCGCTCGACGCGCCGCCCGCCGCGCTGCGGATCGGCCTCGTCACCCACCCGATGCTCGCGCCGGCGCTCGCCGACGATACGCGCGCGGCGCTCGACGACGCCGCCGCGCTCGTCGCGTCGCTCGGCCATCACGTCGAGCCGGCGGCGCTGAACCTCGACTACGCGCGCATCGGCGAAACCTTCCTGACGCTGTGGGCGACGATCGCCGAGGAGATGGTGCTCGGTGCGCGCGAGCTGACGGGCCGTACGCCGCAACGCGGCGAATTCGAGGCCGCGACGTGGGCGATGGCCGTGGTCGGCCGGCGCCTCGCGCGCACCCGGCTGCCGGACGTGCTCGAGTGGCAGCGCCAGCTCACCGTGCAGGTCGCGGGCCTCGCCGCGCGCTACGACGTGCTGCTGTGCGCGTCGCTCGCCGGCCCGCCGGTCAAGATCGGCGAGCTGCAGCCGACGCCGTTCGAGCATGCGCAGATGAAGCTGCTCGCGGCGCTGCCGATCAAGCCGCTGCTGAAGGAGATGCTCGCGAAGGCGTCGCAGAAGGCGTTCGCGTGGGCCGGCTGCACCGAGCTCTTCAACCTGACCGGCCAGCCGGCGATGTCGGTTCCGCTCTACTGGAACGCGCGCGGCCTGCCGATCGGCGTGCAGTTCGTCGCACGCCACGGCGACGACGCGCTGCTGCTGAAGCTCGCGCGGCAGCTCGAGCAGGCGCGGCCGTGGTTCGACCGGCGGCCGCCGCTGATGCAGGCGCAGGGGTGACGCGCGCGGCGGCAGCCCGTCGCCCGCCGCCGCCCCCTATCCGCAGACGAAAAAAAACCCCGCCGGCAACGCCGGCAGGGCTTCGTCGCAGTCTGCACAACCGCGCGGCGCTTACACGAGCCGTTCGCAGATCGTCCTGGTCGCGGCCGCGGTGTTCAGCGTATAGAAATGCAGCCCCGGCACGCCGGCGTCGAGCAGCCGCTGGCACAGGCCCGTGACGACGTCCGCGCCGAACGCGCGGATCGCGTCGCGATCATCGCCGAAGCTCTCGAGCCGGCGCGCGATCCAGCGCGGCACTTCGGCGCCGCACATCTCGGAGAAGCGCATCAGCTGCGAGAAGTTCGTGATCGGCATGATGCCCGGCACGATCGGCACCTCGACGCCGAGCTTGCGCGCGTCGTCGACGAAGCGGAAATACGCGTCCGCGTTGAAGAAATACTGCGTGATCGCGGAATTCGCGCCGGCCTTCACCTTGCGCGCGAAGTTCTCGAGATCGGCCTTCGGCGAGCGCGACTGCGGATGGTATTCCGGATACCCGGCGACCTCGATGTGGAACCAGTCGCCGTGCTCCGCGCGGATGAAGCTGACCAGCTCCGACGCGTAGCGCAGCTCGCCGACCTCGCCCATGCCGGACGGCAGGTCGCCGCGCAGCGCGACGATGTGGCGGATGCCGTGCGAGCGGTACTGGTCGAGGATCGCGCGCAGGCTGTCCTTCGACGAGCCAATGCACGACAGGTGCGGCGCGGCCTCGAGGCCGTCCTTCTGCATGTCGAGCACGGTATCGAGGGTGCCCTGCTGCGTCGAGCCGCCGGCGCCGAACGTCACGGAGACGAATTTCGGCTTCAGCGGCAGCAGCTGCGCACGGGTCGCGCGCAGCTTCTCGACGCCTTCCGCCGTCTTCGGCGGGAAGAATTCAAACGAGAGTTCGATCGGTTTCATGATTCAGGAGGGCAGCGCCGCGCCCCTCAGCCGATGTTGCGCTGGCCGAAGATCAGGGCGGACAGCAGCCACGACACGATGCTGTAAAGGATCGAACCGAAGAACGCGGACCAGAACCCGGATACCTCGAAGCCCTTGAGCAGCGACGACGCGAACCAGAAGCACAGCGCGTTCACGACGAGGATGAACAGCCCGAGCGTGACGACCGTGACGGGCAGCGTCAGCAGGATCAGCACCGGCCGGATCACCGTATTGATCAGCCCCAGCACGACCGCGACGATCAGCGCGGTGCCGAAGCTCTTGATGTGGATCGACGGCACCAGGTAGGTGATGATCAGCAGCGCGAGGGCGTTGATGATCCAGGAGAGGATGACGGTCATGGGGTGCTCCGGTTCGGTTGACGCTCAAGGCGGGCCCGCCTGGGCCGAGCCGCCGCCGCGTCGGGCGCAGGTCGCGCCGCGAAAACGCTTCGCGGCGCGGCCCGCCCCGGCGGGCGGGGCGGCTGGTGCATCAGTAGCGGTAGTGGTCCGGCTTGAACGGACCTTGCTTCGACACGCCGATGTACGACGCCTGCTCGTCCGACAGCACCGACAGGTTCGCGCCGATGCGCGCGAGGTGCAGACGCGCGACCTTCTCGTCGAGGTGCTTCGGCAGCACGTACACCTTGTTCTCGTACTCGCCGCCGCGCGTGAACAGCTCGATCTGCGCGAGGGTCTGGTTCGCGAACGAGTTCGACATCACGAACGACGGGTGGCCGGTCGCGCAGCCGAGGTTCACGAGGCGGCCTTCCGCCAGCAGGATCACGCGCTTGCCGTCCGGGAAGATGATGTGGTCGACCTGCGGCTTGATGTTTTCCCACTGGTACTGGCGGGTCGACGCAACGTCGATTTCCGAGTCGAAGTGGCCGATGTTGCAGACGATCGCGTTGTGGCGCATCGCCTTCATGTGATCGTGGCCGATCACGTGGAAGTTGCCGGTCGCCGTCACGAAGATGTCGGCCTTGTCGGCAGCGTATTCCATCGTCACGACGCGGTAGCCTTCCATCGCCGCCTGCAGCGCGCAGATCGGATCGATTTCGGTGACCCACACGGTCGCGCCAAGGCCGCGCAGCGATTGCGCACAGCCCTTGCCCACGTCACCGTAGCCCGCGACGACCGCGACCTTGCCCGCAATCATCACGTCGGTCGCGCGCTTGATGCCGTCGACGAGCGACTCGCGGCAGCCGTACAGGTTGTCGAACTTCGACTTCGTGACCGAATCGTTCACGTTGAACGCCGGGAACGGCAGGCGGCCGTCCTTTTCCATCTGGTACAGGCGGTGCACGCCGGTCGTCGTTTCTTCGGTGACGCCCTTGATGTGCGCGAGGCGCTTCGAGTACCAGTTCGCGTCGATGTCGAGATGCTTCGCGATCGACTTGTACAGCGCGACTTCTTCCTCGTTGGTCGGCTTGGCGATCACCGAACGGTCCTGCTCGGCCTTCGAGCCGAGGATCAGCAGCAGCGTTGCGTCGCCGCCGTCATCGAGGATCATGTTCGCGAATT
This sequence comes from Burkholderia ubonensis subsp. mesacidophila, assembly GCF_002097715.1. Lineage (NCBI taxonomy): Bacteria > Pseudomonadati > Pseudomonadota > Betaproteobacteria > Burkholderiales > Burkholderiaceae > Burkholderia > Burkholderia ubonensis. The sequence continues at coordinate 258,949 of NZ_CP020737.1, read as the reverse complement.
CGCCGTTCGGCCATTCGAAGATGCGGTGCGAGAACTCCCAGTATTCGTCGAGCGATTCGCCCTTGAACGCGAACACCGGCGTGCCGGCTTCGACGATCGCGGCAGCGGCGTGGTCCTGCGTCGAGAAGATGTTGCACGATGCCCAGCGGACTTCGGCGCCGAGCGCCTTCAGCGTCTCGATCAGCACGCCGGTCTGGATCGTCATGTGCAAGGAGCCTGCGATGCGCGCGCCCTTCAGCGGCTGCTGCGCCTTGTATTCGTCGCGGATCTGCACGAGGCCCGGCATTTCGGTCTCGGCGATGTTCAGTTCCTTGCGGCCCCAGCCGGCAAGCGCCATGTCGGCGACGAGGTAATCGTTGGAAGCTTTGGAATCGATGACGGCGTTCATCACGCCCTCCTTTCTAAAAAAAGTTTAGAAAATGGTGACGTGAGCGCCGTTCAGGAAGCGGGAGCCGGCGCATTGCGCCGCGGCCCGGCCGCTTGGTGAAGCTTTCCGAGCCTGGCGGACGCTGGATGGTCCGTCGCAACGCTCCTCGGAAAACGGGTGGGATTGTAGCAAATCGGCGGGAATATTGCGTACCCGCCGTTCGAAAGGGGTCAGGATTCCGCGCCGACCCACGCCTGTTCGCGCAGCCGGGCGCGCAGCCGCGCGACCGCCTGGCTGTGCAGCTGGCACACGCGCGATTCGCTCACTTCGAGCACCGCGCCGATCTCGCGCAGGTTCAGCCCGCGTTCGTAGTACAGCGACATCAGCAGCTTCTCGCGCTCCGGCAGCCGCTCGATCGCCTCGACCAGCGCCTCGCGCAGGTGCTCGTCGAGCAGCGACGACAGCGGGTCGGCGTGATCGACGCGATAGCGGTCGAGGAACGGCTCGTCGTCGGCCGCGCGGTCGAAATCCTCGTAGTAGATGAGCTGGCTGCCGTGCAGGTCCTGCAGCATCCCCTGGTATTCGTCGAGCGGCATGTTCAGGTGCTGCGCGATCTCGGCCTCGCTCGCCGCGCGGCCGAGGTGCTGCTCGACCTTGTGCACGGCCTGCTCGACCTCGCGCGACGTCTTGCGCAGGCTGCGCGGCAGCCAGTCGTTGCTGCGCAGCTCGTCGAGCATCGCGCCGCGGATGCGCTGCGTCGCGTAGGTCTCGAACTGCGCGCCCTGGTCTTCCTTGTAGCGGCCGGCCGCATCCATCAGGCCGATCATCCCGGCCTGGATCAGGTCGTCGAGATCGACGCTCGCCGGCATCTTCGCGACGAGCTGCAGGCCCAGGCGGCGCACGAGCGGCGCGTATTGCGCCAGCACGTCGGCCTGCGAAATCCTTCCTTGAGCGTTGTACATCATGGCTCTCTCCCTCCGGTGGCCCTCACGCGGCGTGCGCCGCGCCCGCCTCGAACGACGTGCTGCCGCCCGCGCGCGCCGCGCCGGCGCCCGGCCGCGGACGCAGCGGCCAGTACAGCAGGTCGGCGGCAATCTGCCGGTAATCGCGCGCGGCCGGCGACGACGGAAACGCGTCGACGGCCGTACGCACCAGTTCGCGCGCATGCTCGACGAGCGGATCGGCGCTCACGCAGCCCGCGTCGGCGATCGACACGGTCAGGTAGCGGCTCGCGACGCCCGCGAGGTTGTCGAACGCGGTCTTCGCGTCGGCGTGGCTGCCGACGTGGTTGGTCAGCACGCGGAACTGCGCGATCGCATGCGCGAAATGCAGCCGCTTCATGCACGCGTAGGCCTCGGTGATCGCCTGCGCGGCGACGCGCGTGACGATCAGCACGTCGTGCGCTTCGCGCGCGAGCGCCGAAAACCCGCCGTCGGCGTCGAGCTGCGCGTCGACGAGCACGATGTCGGCCGGGCCGTCGACGAAATCGCTGAGCTGCGCATCGCTGTAGCCGACGCGCGCGAGCCGCGACGCGGCGCACACGCCGAACCCGGCGGCCACGCGCGTGCGCTCGCCGTCCCGCAGCCATGAGCCGGCGAGCGTCGCGGCGGCCGAATGCACGTCGGCGCGCTCGTCGACGACGAGCACGTCCTTGCCCAGCGCGGCCAGCGCCGCGGCCAGGTTCACGACGGTCGACGTGCAGCCGACGCCCGCCGGCCCGCCCGCCACCGCGACAATCCTCGATGCGCGCCCGGCCAGCAGGCGCCGCAGTCCTTCGGCCTGGTCGATCATCCTTTTATCCAAAACGCACCTCGTGCAGCTCGGCGGTCGAACGTGCGGTCAACGCGGAAAGCAGCGTCGGCATGTCCTCGTCCTGCGGCACGAAGGGCGAGCCGTCGCGCGGCACACAAAAGGCACTCTTCATCAGGAATTTCTTCGTCGCGACGTACAGGTTCTCCGGCACCTTCTGGCCGGTCGACACGTAGTGGACGGGCAGCTTGTAGCGAATCACCGTGTCGAGCACGCCGCCGAGGTGGGTCGCCTCGTCGAGCTTCGTGAGGATGCAGCCGGCCAGCTCCGGGGAGGCCTCGTCCGGGTGGCCGGCCGCGCTGCGGTACGCCTGCACGACCTCGTTGAGCGTGTCGCCGTGGCTCGTCGCGTTGAGCAGCAGCAGGCGCTGCACCGGCGTGTTCGCGCCGTGCAGCATCGCGATCTGGTCGGACACCGCGCGGTCGCGCTGGCTCATGCCGATCGTGTCGATCAGCACGATGTGCTTGTTGCGCAGCTCGGACAGCGCGAGCTGCAGGTCGCCGGCGTCCTTCACCGCGTGCACGGGCACGCCGAGGATCTTGCCGAAGATCCGCAGCTGCTCGTGGCCGCCGATCCGGTAGCTGTCGGTCGTGAGCAGCGCGACCTTGCTCGCGCCGAAGCGCATCACGCAGCGCGCGGCGAGCTTCGCGGTGGTCGTCGTCTTGCCGACGCCCGTCGGCCCCATCAGCGCGAACACGCCGCCGCGCTCCATCAGCGCTTCCTCGCTGTCGAGCACCGGCAGGTTCGACGCGAGCACCGACTGCGCCCATTCGGCCGCCTGCTCGAAGGTCTGCTCGCCTTCGACCTGCGGCAGGTTGTCGACCATCATCCGCACGAGCTGCGCGGAGAAGCCGGCCGCAAACAGGTGCTTCGTCAGCGCGCCGTGCACCGGGCTGCGGCGCTGGCGCTCATGCCACATCAGGCTGTCGAACTGCTCCTCCATCATCCCGCGCAGCGAGCCGAGCTCGTTCATCACCGTGTCGTTGACGATCCGCTCGATGCGCGCCTTCACCGCGTCGGCCACTGCGGCGGCGGTGTCTTCAGGCATGCGCGCGCGGTCCGCCGCCTTCGGGGCGGGCGCGTCGGCGATGCGGCGCGGCGCGGCGTCTTCCGCCGGCACGCGGCGCGCGACGTTGCGCACGATGTCGCGCGCCCACTCGGGCGGCGTCGCTTCGTGCGCCGCGCGCGGCGCGACTTCCGGCGCCGGCGTGGCCTGCGCGCGCGCGATCAGCGCTTCGCGCTGCTGCGTCAGGCGCTTCGCGTGTTCGACGAGCCACGGCGCGGGTTCGGAGGGGGCTGCGGGCGATCCCGCGGCAGGCGCGGCGGCGGCGGCAGAGCCCGCCACCGGCGCCGCCGGCGCGTCGGTCGTCTCCGCGCTCGCGCCGAACACCGACGAGAACACGTCCGGCAGGCCGCCGTCGCCCATCGCATACGGATTGACGGCCGAGCGCGGCGCCGCAGCAGCCGGCGTCAGCGCACCGGCCCGGAACGCCGCGCCGGGCAGCGCGGCTGCGCCGGCCGCGCCCGGCGGCGTGATCGCCGACAGTTCGGCGTCGGCGAGCGCGACGATTTCGACACTGCCGTCATCGAGCGTGCGGTTCGACAGAACGACGGCGTCGGCGCCGAGCGCCTCGCGCACGAGCCGCAGCGCGTCGCGGCTCGTCGGCCCGGTGAATTTGCGAATGTTCAAGCGGAACCCCCGATGACGTTAACGACTTTGATCGTGCGTGTATCCGGCACTTCGGCATACGACAGCACTTTCAATTGCGGCAGGCTGCGGCGCAGGAAGCGCGCGAGCATCGCCCGCAGCGCGTGCTGCACGAGCAGCACGGGCGGCAGCCCGAGATTCTGTTGACGCAGCATCGCTTCCTGCGTGCCGGTCAGGAGTGCGTGTGCGAGGCCCGGCTCGAGGCCCGGGTTCGCGCCCGTGGCGAGCGCCTGCGACAGCACGCGCTCGAGATTCGCGTCGAGGCCCATCACCTGCATCTCGCCCGAGCCCGGATACCACTGCTGGGTAATCGCGCGGCCGAGCGAGAGCCGCACCGCGGCGGTGATGTCGAATGCGTCGGTGATGCGGCCCGCGTGCTCGGACACGGCTTCGAGGATCGTGCGCATGTCGCGGATCGGCACGCCTTCCTCGAGCAGGTTCTGCAGCACCTTCTGCAGCGTCGTCAGCGAGATCGTCTTCGGCACGAGGTCCTCGACGAGCGACGGCGCGTCCTTGCCGGTGCGCTCGATCAGCGCCTGCACTTCCTGGCGGCCGAGCAGCTCGGCCGCGTGCTGGACGACCAGATGATTCAGGTGGGTCGCGACGACCGTGCTCGCGTCGACCACCGTGTAGCCGTACACCTGCGCCTGCTCACGCATCGCGACGTCGATCCACACGGCCGGCAGCCCGAACGCCGGGTCCGTGGTCAGCGCGCCGGGCAGCGCGGCCGTGACCTGGCCCGGGTTGATCGCGAGCCACTGGCCCGGGAACACTTCGCCCGTGCCGATCTCGACGCCCTTCAGCGCGATCCGGTAGCCGTTCGGCCGCAGCTCGAGGTTGTCGCGGATGTGGATCACGGGCGGCAGGAAGCCGATTTCCTGCGCGAATTTCTTGCGGATGCTCTTGATCCGCTTGAGCAGCTCGCCGTCGCTGTTCTTGTCGACGAGCGGGATCAGCCGGTAGCCGACCTCGAGGCCGAGCGGGTCGATCAGCTGCACGTCGTCCCAGGTCGCCTCGTGGCTGTCGGCGGGGAGCGCGGCGGGCGGCGCGATCTCGGTGACGTCGCCGGCCGCCTTGCGGGCCGCCGCGCGCTTCGTCTGCGTGCGGGCGAGCCAGATCGCGCCGCCGCCGAGCAGCAGGAACGCGAAGTGCGGCATGCCGGGGATCAGCCCCATGATCAGGATGATCACGCCGGTGATCGTCAGCACGCGCGGGTTCGCGAACAGCTGGCCGGTGATCTGCGTGCCGATGTCCTCGTCGGTCGCGACGCGCGACACGATGACGCCGGCCGCGGTCGAGATCACGAGCGACGGGATCTGCGCGACGAGGCCGTCGCCGATCGTCAGCAGCGTGTAGTTCGTGCCGGCCGCGGCGAACGTCATGTCGTGCTGGATCATCCCGACGATCAGCCCGCCGATCACGTTGATCGCCATGATGATCAGGCCCGCGATCGCATCGCCGCGCACGAACTTCGACGCGCCGTCCATCGAGCCGTAGAACTCGGCTTCCTGCGCGACCGCGGTGCGGCGCTTTCTCGCCTGCTCCTCGTTGATGAGGCCCGCGTTCAGGTCGGCGTCGATCGCCATCTGCTTGCCGGGCATCGCGTCGAGCGTGAAGCGCGCGGACACTTCGGCGATCCGCCCCGCGCCCTTCGTGATCACCATGAAGTTGATGATCATCAGAATCACGAACACGACGATGCCGACCGCGAAGTTGCCGCCGACGAGGAAGTGGCCGAACGCCTCGATCACCTGGCCGGCCGCGTCCGGGCCCGTGTGGCCCTCGAGCAGCACGACGCGGGTCGACGCGACGTTCAGCGACAGGCGCAGCAGCGTCGAGAACAGCAGCACGCTCGGGAACGCCGCGAAGTCGAGCGGCTTCATCGTGTACATGCTGACGAGCAGCACCATCACGGACAGCGCGATGTTGAACGTGAACAGCAGATCCAGCAGCAGCGGCGGCAGCGGCAGGATCATCATCCCCAGGATCATGCAGATGAGGATCGGGCCCGCGAGCGCGCGCAGGTTGGTTCCCGCGAGCAGGTTCGGGCGCTTCGCGAACAGGCCGGCCGGCGTGCTCATGCGTTACCTCCCTGGGCGCGGGCGTGCGCGCCGAGCACGTCTTCGGCTTCCTCGCGCTCGTCTTCGTCGGACACCGACGCGCCCTTGTCGAGTTCGGCCGGCACCTCGAGATCGACCGGCGCCGCCGGGAACGCGCCGCCTTCCGAACGGAAGCGCTTCAGCTGGTAGACCCATGCGAGCACCTCGGCGACGGCCGAGTACAGCGAGCCGGGGATCTCGCGTTCGAGTTCGACGTTGTGATACAGCGCCCGCGCGAGCGGCGGCGCTTCGAGCAGCGGCACGTTGTGCTCGGCCGCGAGCTCGCGGATGCGCGTGGCGACGAGGTTCACGCCCTTCGCGACGACCTTCGGCGCGCGCATCGCGCCGTCCGTGTATTGCAGCGCGACGGCGAAGTGCGTCGGGTTCGTGACGACGACGTCGGCCTGCGGCACGGCCGCCATCATCCGGCGCCGCGCGAGCGCACGCTGCTGCTGGCGGATCCGGCCTTTCACGTGCGGATCGCCTTCGTTCTCGCGATGTTCGCGCTTCACTTCTTCCTTCGTCATGCGCAACTTCTTGTTGTACTGCCAGAGTTGATACGGCACGTCGAGCGCGGCGACGACCAGCATTCCGGCGACCGTGGTGCCGCAGCACACGGCGACGAGATGCAGCGCGTCGGCGAACGCGTCCTGGAGCGGCTGCGTCGCGAGGCCGAGCAGTTCGTCCTTGCTGCGCCAGATCGCGATGCCGCCGATGCCGCCGACGACCAGCGTCTTCGCAAGCGACATGCCGAGCTGGATCGGCCCCTGGATCGAGAAGATCCGGCCGAGGCCGGAAATCGGGTTGAGGCGGTCGAACTTCAGCTCGAACGTCTTCGACGAGATCAGCCAGCCGCCGAGCGCCATCGGCGCGAGCAGGGCGGCAATCCCCATCATCGCGAGCAGCGGCGCGAGCGCGGCGAGCCCTTCGAGGCTCACGCTGCCCGCCGAAATCAGCATCCGGTTGGTATCGAACGCGATCCCGCGGTCGAACGTGAAGGCGCCGCGCAGCATCGTCTGCAGGTGTTGGCCGATCGGTCCCGCGAGCAGCCACGTGCCGTAGAAGCCCGACGCGAGCAGCGCGAACGAAGCCAGCTCGCGCGAGCGCGCGACCTGCCCCTCCTCGCGCGCCTTCTCGCGGCGCCTGGGAGTGGCGGCTTCGGTTTTGTCGAGATCGCTCTCGTCTGCCACGGGGCCTCCAGACGGATACGGCGGGATGCCGCTTTCCAGTGACACCGATTATTCATGGACGCGTCAAACGCCGATCGGTCGAGCAAAGCCTGGAAAGGGGGGTATTTCGGGGAATCGGGCGGGCGGCCAGCTGTGGAGGGCGGCTGCGGGCGGCCAGCTGCGGGTGGGCAGCCGCCGGCAGCCGCGTCGCCGTCGCGGCGACCTGCCGCGCGCCGGTCAGGCGGCGGCGCGTGGATCGGGACCGAAGCGGTTGGGGCCTTCGGTGCCGCGCGCGCACATCCAGACGAGCAGGATGATCCCGCCGATGATCGGAATGAGCGCGATCAGCAGGAACCAGCCCGAACGGCCGATATCGTGGAGGCGGCGGACGGTCACCGCGAGGCTCGGCACGAGCAGCGCCAGCGAGATCAGCAGGGCCGCCACCGACAGCAGCAGCGCGGGCGTGCTCGCGTCATGGCCGAGCATCGTGATCAACTGGCAGACGAGCGACACGGCGAACGTGAGCAACGCGAAATACCAGTATTCCGCGCGGCGCGCCCGGCCTTCGAATGTCGCATATTGATTGAACGCTGAACGAACGGCATCGGTGAAATTCATTTTGTTCACCTCGTGTTCCAGGGCCTGTTCACGCTAATAACGGGCTTGCGCTTGCCGCCAGAAGGGCCGAGCGCAAGGAATGGGACGCAGCGAATACCGGGCGTATTCGCAAGGAGCATGACGCGGCGATCGGCCCTTCTGGCGGCAAGCCCCACAAATGATTTTTTTAATCACGGGAACGTACCTTGCCGGCCGCATTGCGGCGTTGCTCGTCGCTTGTTTGGCTCGGCCAAACGGCGCTCCTCACGCCTTGCACTGCGACCGGCAAGGTACGTTCGCAAGCCCGTTATTAGCGTGAACAGGCCCTAATCAACGACCCCGGAAACCACGCGAAAAGTATAGGTGGAATTTCGTCGGATTTAAGCGATTTTATGCGGCCGGCCGTCCGCGCGATAACCGTCACGCATCATGCCGCGTTATTTTTAAATAACAGCAGACAAAATCGACCGCCCCCGGCTCAATAAAAAAAAGGGGGCGATCGCTCGCCCCCCTTTGTCATGCGGTCCGCCCGCCGCCGCTCAGAATGCGACGTAGGGTGCGGCGCCGCCGCTGCCGCGCAGGTCCATCCCGAAGTAGATCGTTTTGCCGTAGAAATGCGGCAGGCCGATATCGAGCCATGGCGCCGGGTTCGTGACCGGCGCGGAGCCGAAAGGCCCGCCGATATCGTTGAACGCGAACGTCGACGGGTTCGCGAACAGCGCATCCGCATTCGCGACCGGCATGGTCACCATCGCCTGCGCACCGTTCTGGCCCGTGAGCGTCGCCGTATAGTTCACGGTCCCCGACGGACAGTAGAACGGGGTATTGCGCGTGCAGCGAGTCTGCGTGTCGTCGAAGAAATAGGCGTTGGAACCCGTATCGAAGAACGCGCCGCCACCGGCCGCCGGCGACAACGTACGGCCGAGGAACGATGCGGTGACGTCGCCCGTCGTCGTGGACGGCAGCACGTTCGAGGCGCCCAGCGCATTGTTGGACTGCGTGCCGATGCCGAACGTCAGCAGCCCCGTCGCGCTCGCCTGGCCGGTGGCCGAGATGCCCGGCATCTGCACGATCACGCCATTGTTGTCGCTCGCGAAACGCTGCACCGGATTGGCCACCTGCTGCGCGAGCGGCACGAGCGTCACGTTGCAGCTCGCATTGCCGTTCGGGCACGCGTAGTAGTTGTTGCTCAACGACGACGTCGACGTCGTGCAGCTCACGCCGCAGTCGAACGGCGCCGGCCCGATGCCGAGGATGCCGTTCGCGCCGAGCGCCCCCGCCGAGTTGGCGGCCGTGCCGTTGTTCGTGCACGAGGTCGGGACGTTGGTGGAGCCGAGGTCGCCGAGGATCTGCACCGGCAGCGAGCTGGCAATTTCGCCGCCGATCTTCAGGTCGGCGGTGCGCACCGAGCCCCACGTGTAGGTCGACACGAACTTGCCGCACTCGGCGAGCGGCGCGCCGTTCACGGTCGTCACGGGCAGGTTGCCCAGCACGCCCGGCACCGCGTCGCTGACGAGCCGCAGCCCGTACGACGCGGTATCGACCAGCACGTTGCTGACGACCTGGCAGTTCGACGTGCCCGGCGCGCAGACGGTCACGCTGACGGTCGGGATGTTGATGACGTTGGCGACGCCCCGGTCCACGGTGATGACCGCTGTGTTCGACGCGGTGGGCGCGGGCGGCGGCGGGGAACCGCCGCCGTCGCCGCCGCCGCACGCGGCGACGAGTACGGCCGTGGCGGCCGCGAGGCTCAGTGCGCCGAGCCAGCGAATGAAGGTACGAGAAATTCGCAAGATCACTCTCCCGGTCACTGGATGTCGTTGCCGGTCACGCCGGCAGGCAGCGCCTGCGGCAGCCAGGCTTGCCCCGAGAACGAGCCCATGTGGCCGCCCGTCCGGATCACGATGGCGCTCGAGTCGACCGACACGGGCGCGCGCCAGCCGCGCGCCGCGTGCGCCGCTTCGACGCCGGCCTTGTACTGCGGAAGATAGCTGCCGAACACCTGGCCGAAATCGGGCATCGTCGGGCCGCGCCACGCGACGCCGAACACGGTGCCGGCGGCGGACGTGTATTCGCGGATCACGGTGCCGGATGCGACCGAGAGCTCGCGCACGGTGTAGGCGGCCGCGCTCGCCGACGAGCCGTCGGCCGAGCGCATCGCGCGCTGCAGCGCGCGCACGGTGGCGGTGCGATCGTCCGCCGGCGGCGACATCGGCGCGCCGCCCAGTTCCGCGTGCGCGTGGATGCTCCACAGCACGCCCATCGAGGCCGTCGCGCACGCAACGGCACAGCCCAGACGTTTCAGGTTCACGTTCCCCCCCAGGGACTTGCCTCGTTGTCGACGGCGAGCGCGGTGCGAACCGCGACGCCATCGCGTCATGTCGTGTCAGACAAACCGACGAACGGTGATTCTGATACAGCTTGAAGCGTAGTATGCCTGCGGAGTGTAACCAAGTGTCAACGGCGCGCATGAGGATTCGCCCGGGGCCGTGCCGCCGGGGAGCCGCCGGAGCGGCCGCCGCGCGAGGCCCGGGCGGGCGGCGCCGGACGGCGCGCCCTCGGGAAGGTCAGAAGCCGAGGCTTGCGAGCAGATCGTCGACCTGCGCCTGGTCCTGGACGACGTCGGTCTTGCCTTCCGGGTTGATCTGCGGGCCGTTCAGCAGCGATTCGGGGCTGCCGGTGCTGCTCATCACCTGCTCGGCCGCGAACGCCGCGAACTGCTCGCGCCGCTCCGGCGCGATGTTCTCGACCAGCACGGTCAGGAGCTGCTGCTCGATCAGGTAGACCATGTCCATGATCTTCTTGATCACCTGCCCGGTCAGGTCCTGGAAGTCCTGCGCGAGCATGATCTCGAGCAGCTGCGCGCTGGTCGCGGACGTCGCGTCCGGCAGCGCGCGCAGGAACGAGCGCGTGTCGTCCATCAGCTCGCGGACCTCCGCGCGCTCGATCGGCGCCGCGTACCACTGCGCCCAGCGCGCGTCGAGCGCCTCGGCCTCGTTCTGCATGCGCTCCTGCATCGGCTTCGCGACCTCGATCGCGGTCAGCACGCGCTCGGCCGCCTGCTCGGTCATCGTCGCGACGTAGCGCAGCCGGTCGCGCGCGTCCGGCACGGCTTCCGCCGCGCGCTCGACGTGCTTGTCGAGTCCGAGCTCGCGCATCGAGTCGCGCAGCGCGCGCGTGACGGAGCCAATGCGCGCGAGGATGCGGTCGGCCGCCAGGTCGGCGCCTTCGGGATGGCTGTCGGCGGCAAAGCCCGCGCCCGCCATCGCCGCGTGGATCGGCTCGTTCACGTCAGCTCCCGGTCTTCGCCATCTTCTCGATGATCTTGCTCAGCTTCTCGTCGAGCACCGCCGCCGTGAACGGCTTCACGACATAGCCGCTCGCGCCGGCCTGCGCCGCCGCGATGATGTTCTCCTTCTTCGACTCGGCCGTGACCATCAGCACCGGCAGGTGCGTGAGCGTCGCGTCCGCGCGGATTTCCTTCAGCATCGCGAGGCCGTCGAGGTTCGGCATGTTCCAGTCGGAGATCACGAAGTCGAAGCCGCCGCCGCGCAGCCGCGCGAGACCGGCCGCGCCGTCCTCCGCCTCGTCGACGTTCGTGTAGCCCAGTTCCTTGAGCAGGTTGCGGACAATCCGGCGCATCGTCGGGAAGTCGTCCACCACCAGGATTTTCATGCTCTTGTCCATCATTGTTCCTTTCCAGATTCGTTTCGTCGAAACGCGTGCATGATAGCGCGCGTCCGGCACAATTCCTTATACGCGCTGCACGCGATCCGCGAGGCGCGACATCACGCGGCGGCTCATGTCGGCGAGCGGCACGATTTCTTCCGCGCCGCCCAGCGCGATCGCCTCGCGCGGCATCCCGAACACGATGCAGCTCGCCTCGTCCTGCGCGAACGTGTAAGCGCCCGCGCGCTTCATCTCCAGCAGGCCGGCCGCGCCGTCGCGGCCCATCCCGGTCAGGATCACGCCGATCGCGTTCTTGCCGGCGTGCGTCGCCGCCGAGCGGAACAGCACGTCGACCGACGGCCGGTGCCGGTTGACCGGCGGCTCGTCGGACAGCTGCGCGATGTAGTTCGCGCCGCTGCGGGCCAGCAGCAAGTGCGCGTGGCCGGGCGCGATGTACGCGTGGCCGGGCAGCACCCGTTCACCGTGCTCGGCTTCCTTCACCGCGATCCGGCACAGGCCGTTCAGGCGCTGCGCGAACGACTTCGTGAAGCCGGGCGGCATGTGCTGCGCGATCAGCACCGCCGGTGCATCCGGCGGCAGCGGCGTCAGCACTTCGCGGATCGCCTCGGTGCCGCCCGTCGACGCGCCGACGATGATCAGCTTTTCGGTACTGACGAGCGGATTGTTGAGCATCGGCGCAGTCGGATGGCCGCTCGCCGCGCGTGCGGCCGCGGCCTGCGGCTGCGGCGCCTGCCGGACGCGGGCGCGCGACGCCGCGCGGATCTTGTCGGCGAGCTTCTCCGCGTAGTCGAGCATTCCGTCGCGGATGCCGACACGCGGCTTCGTGACGAAGTCGACGGCGCCCAGCTCGAGCGCGCGCAGCGTGATTTCCGAGCCGCGCTCGGTCAGCGACGACACCATCACGACCGGCATCGGCCGCAGGCGCATCAGCTTCTCGAGGAAGTCGAGCCCATCCATGCGCGGCATTTCGACGTCGAGCGTCAGGACGTCCGGATTGTGCTGCTTGATGAGATCGCGCGCGACGAGCGGATCCGGCGCGGTCGCGCACACTTCCATGTCGGGCTGGGCGTTGATGATCTCGGTCATCAGGCTGCGAATCAGCGCCGAATCGTCGACGCACAATACTTGGATCTTTTGCACTGCGTTCTTGCCTCCTGCTATTTCGATATCGTCTGGGCGAACGGGCCGCCTGCGCCGCTGCGCGCGCCGAACAGCTCGATGCGCGCACGCGCCGGCTGGGCCGCGCCCGGCTGTTTCGCGAGTGAGACCCCACCGGACTGGCCCGGCGCGGGCCGCTTCGCCGGCGCGCTGAACAGCTCGACGTGCGGGCGGGGCCGCGCGGCGCGTTCCGCCGAGTGCGCGAGCGCGGCTTCGCGCTCCGTGACGCCGTGCACCTGCAGGCGCAGCTTCTTCACCGCCGCGCGCCCCGAATGCGGCATGAACGCGACCTTGCGAGGATGCACGCCCTGCAGGTCTTCCGCCGTGATCCGGATGCGCTCCAGCGCGAGATAGCGGCGCACGAAGTCCGCATTGCGGTCGCCGATGTTGATCGTCGTCATGCCGGCGAGCACGGCCGCGCCGCCGAACACCTTCGCCTCGAAGCGCTCGCGCCGGCCGCCCGCCTTGATCATTTCGTTGATCAGCACTTCCATCGCGTAGGCGCCGTAGCGCATCGACTCGGACGCGGCCGCGCACGCGTCCGCGCCGTCGTCGGGCAGCATGAAGTGGTTCATCCCGCCGATGCCCGCGTACGGATCGTGCAGGCACGCGGCCACGCACGAGCCGAGCACGGTCATCAGCACCATGTCGTCGTGGGTCGTATAGAACTCGTTCGGCAACAGCTTCACGCCCGGCAGGCCGAAGTGGTTGTCGAAGTAGCGGTTGGTCGCGATCGGCAGCGCACTCATCGGCGTTCCCCGACGGCCGGCGTCGCGGCCCCGCTCAGGCGCGCGCGCGGCGCGCCGCCGCCCGACGCGGCCAGGCGCGACGTGTCGCGCGTCAGTTCATAGACCGTCTGGCCGCGCAGCCGGAATGCCTGCGTGACGTACGTGAAGTTCTCCGAGTGGCCGGCGAACAGCAGGCCGCCCGGCTTCACGAGCGGCTCGAAGCGGGACAGCACCTGCCCCTGCGTCGGCTTGTCGAAGTAGATCATCACGTTGCGGCAGAAGATCGCGTCGAACGGCTTGCCGATCCCGTAGTCGGCATCGGTCAGGTTGAGCTGCTCGAAGCGGATCATCGCGCGCAGCTCCGGGCGCACCTTCACGCGGCCGGCCTGCGCGCCCGTGCCTTTCAGGAAGAAGCGCTTCAGGCGCTCCGGCGACAGGTGCTTGACCTGGTCGTACGTGTAGATGCCGGCCTCGGCCTTCGCGAGCACCTGCGTGTCGAGGTCGGTCGCGAGGATCGACGCGCTGCGCGCCGCCGAGTCGCCGAGCGCCTCGATCAGCGTGATCGCGATCGAATACGGCTCCTCGCCGGTCGACGCGGCCGAGCACCACACCGACACCGGCGCGTCGCGGCCCTTCACGAAATCGGCGAGGATCGGGAAGTGATGCGCCTCGCGGAAGAACGCGGTGAGGTTCGTCGTCAGCGCGTTGGTGAAGGCCTCCCACTCGACGGGATCGTCCTCCCGCTCGAGCTGGTCGAGATAGTCGCGGAACGTGTCGAGACCGCGTGCGCGCAGCCGGCGCGCGAGCCGGCTGTACGCCATGTCGCGCTTGTGCTCGGACAGCGAAATCCCCGCGCGCTGGTGGATCAGCGTGCGGATGCGCGCGAAGTCGGCGGCCGTGAACGCGAAGTCGCGCCCGGCTTCACCAGCCCGTGGCGATGCGTCCTGGGGTTCGGCACGATGCGGAGCGCGCGCGGTCAACATGGCTTAGAAGGTCTCCCAATCGTCGTCGGACCTGCCGGCAGCCGCGGGCGCCGGCTTCTCGCCGGACAGCGCGGGCCGCACGAGCGCGGGCTTCGCCGCCGGCGCGGCAGGCTTCGCGGCGGCCGGCTTCGCGACGCGCGGCGCATAGCCGCCCGCTGCCGGCGCGTTGCCCGACGACGCCCTCGGTTCGGCGGCGAGCGCGGCGCGCTTCACGGGCTGCGGTTCATGCTTGTGTGCGGATGCCGCGTGCGGCAGCGCCGGCACGGCGGCCGGCTGCGGCGCCGGACGCGCGGCGGGCAGCGCGGGCGGTGCGGACCGCACGGGCGCGGCCGCATGCGCGATGCCGCCGATCACGCGCCAGCCGGACACGACCGCCTTCATCTGACGCGTCTGCTCCTCGAGCGACGCGGCGGCGGCCGCGGCCTGCTCGACGAGCGCCGCGTTCTGCTGCGTGACGGCGTCCATCTGGCCGACCGCGCGGTTGACCTGCTCGATGCCGGTCGACTGCTCTTCGGACGCGGCGCTGATCTCGCCCATGATGTCGGTCACGCGGCGCACGGCCTGCACGATCTCGTCCATCGTCGAGCCGGCGCGCGCGACGAGCTCGGAGCCGCTTTGCACCTTGTCGGCGGAATCGCCGATCAGCTGCTTGATTTCCTTCGCGGCGGTCGCGCTGCGCTGCGCGAGCGAGCGCACCTCGCCCGCGACGACCGCGAAGCCGCGGCCCTGCTCGCCGGCGCGCGCCGCTTCCACCGCCGCGTTCAGCGCGAGGATGTTGGTCTGGAACGCGATGCCTTCGATGGTGCCGATGATGTCGACGACCTTGCCCGAGCTCGTCGCGATGTCCTGCATCGTGTCGACCACCTGGCCGACCACGTCGCCGCCCTGCGTCGCGATGTCCGACGCGTTGACCGCGAGCTGGCTCGCCTGGCGCGCGTTCTCGGCGTTCTGCCGCACGGTGCCGGTCAGCTGCTCCATGCTCGACGCGGTTTCCTGCAGCGACGCGGCCTGCTCTTCCGTGCGCTGCGACAGGTCGGTGTTGCCGGTGGCGATCTCGCGCGCGCCGACGTCGATCGACTCCGCGCCGCGATGCACGGACTGCACCATCGTCGTGACCGCGTCCTGCATCCGCCGGATGCCGCCGAACAGGCGCCCGATCTCGTTCGTGCTCTGGACCTGCACCGGCTCGGTGAGGTCGCCCGCGGCGATGCGCTCGAAGTGCGTGACCGCCTGCTCGAGCGGCTGGATGATCAGCCCGCGCAGCGCGAAGCGAATGGCGACCACCATCACGAGCGACAGCGCGATGCCGGCCGTGATCAGCGCGATCATCAGCGCAATGCGCGACTGCGTCGCGCCCTGGCTTGCTTCCGCGCGTGCCTGCAGCGCGTTGAAGGCCGCCGACGACGCCTGGTCGTACGCGACGAACATCGGGCTGATCTTCGTGTCGGCGATCGCGTGATACGCCGCCATGTCGCCCGCGCGCGCGGCCGCGAACTCGGGCTCGATGCCTTCCTTGACGATCGTCGCGTAGCGCGCGGCGAGCTCGTCGACAAGCGCCTGGTCGACGCCGTTCTTCGGCGTCGACTGGAACGTCTGCCAGTTCTGGGTCGACTTCGCGAACAGCTCCTGCGCGCGCGCCAGCACCTTGGCGGCCTCGTCGGCATTGCCGCCTTCGGCCATCGAGCGGAAGCGGTCGAGCGACACGCGGGCGCGCAGCAGATATGACGACGTGTCGTCGAGCGAGGCGATCGCCGGCAGGTCGTTATGCGCGATCTCGTCGAGCGAGCGGCTCGCGTGATGGAGCGCATAGAGGCCGAGCCCGCCGACCGCCGCGGCGAGGCACGCGAGGATGAGTCCGACCGCCGTGAGCGTCGTGCGGATCGACCAGTTTTGCAACATTGCAGGTTCTCCCGAAATTCCTTGCGCCCGGCGCGCTTATACGCCGAGCGTCTCGATCAGCGCCATTTCCCGGCTCGACATCAACTTCTCGATGTCCATCAGGATCAGCATCCGGCCGTCGACCGTGCCGAGGCCCGTCAGGTACTCGGTCGTCAGCGTCGCGCCGAATTCCGGCGCCGGCATGATCGCGTCGGTCTGCAGCGTCAGCACGTCGGACACGCCGTCGACCACCATCCCGACCACGCGGTTCGACACGTTCAGGATGATCACGACGGTCTGGTGGTCGTACTCGACGCGGCCCAGGTGGAACTTGATCCGCATGTCGACGATCGGCACGATGATCCCGCGCAGGTTGATCACGCCCTTGATGAAATCGGGCGCGTTCGCGATGCGCGTGACGCTGTCGTAGCCGCGGATTTCCTGCACCTTCAGGATGTCGATCCCGTACTCCTCGTCGCCGAGCGTGAAGACGAGGAACTCCTGACCCGTCGCGTCGCCATGCTCCGCGTCGCGGCGGCTCGTGGCCGCATTCGCCGCGGCCGGATTGATCATTTGGACTTCAGCAGACACGTTTGCCCCCAATCAGTTGAATGGCGAGAGTCAGAAATTCGCGAGCGCGGCTGCCGCATTGGCGCCATGCGTCGCACGGGTTTCGCGGTTCAGCGCCGCGACGTCGACGATCAGCGCGACGCTGCCGTCGCCGAGGATCGTTGCTGCCGAGATGCCGTGCACCTTGCGGTAGTTGGTTTCGAGGTTCTTCACGACCACCTGCTGCTGGCCGACCAGCTCGTCGATCAGCATCGCGAAGCGGCGGCCCTCGGTTTCCATGATCGTGACGATCCCCTGGGTCGGGTCGGTGCGCGCGTCGTCCACCGAGAACACCTCGTGCAGCGCGACGAGCGGCAGGTATTCGCCGCGCACGCGCACCACGCGCTCGCCGTTGCCGACCGTGTAGATGTCTTCCGCGGACGGCTGCAGCGACTCCATCACGAAATTGAGCGGCAGGATGAAGATCTCGCCGCCGACCTTCACCGACATCCCGTCGAGGATCGCGAGCGTGAGCGGCAGCACGATGCGCGTCGTCGTGCCCTTGCCGGCGTGCGACGAGATCTCGACGTGGCCGCCCATCGACTGGATGTTGCGCTTCACGACGTCCATGCCGACGCCGCGGCCCGACACGTCGGTCACCGTCTCGGCGGTCGAGAAGCCCGGCGCGAAGATCAGCTGCCACACTTCGTCGTCGCTGATGTTGTCGGGAATCTGCATCCCCTGCTTCGCGGCCTTCGCGAGGATCCGCTCGCGGTTCAGGCCGCCGCCGTCGTCGCTGACCTCGATCACGATGTTGCCGCCGTGATGCGCGGCCGACAGCACGAGCTGGCCGACCGCGTCCTTGCCGGCCGCGCGCCGCTTGTCGACGGTCTCGATCCCGTGATCGAGGCTGTTGCGCACGAGGTGGGTGAGCGGATCGATGATCCGCTCGATCAGGCTCTTGTCGAGTTCGGTCGCCTGGCCGAACGTGACGAGCTCGACCTGCTTGCCGAGCTTGCCGGCGAGATCGCGCACGAGCCGCGGGAAGCGGCTGAACACGTAGTCCATCGGCATCATCCGGATCGACATCACCGCTTCCTGCAGGTCGCGCGCGTTGCGCTCGAGCTGCGCCATCCCGTTGAAGAGACGGTCGTGCAGCGCGGGGTCGAACGCGCTCGCCGTTTCCGCGAGCATCGCCTGCGTGATCACGAGCTCGCCGACCAGGTTGATCAGCTGGTCGACCTTCTCGACGCCGACGCGGATCGAGCTGCCCTCGCCGCCCGATGCGGCCGCGGCGGCCGGACGCGCGCGCTTGTCGTCGTGGTGCGGCTGCGCCTGCGGCGCGTGCGCCGGCTCGGCGGCGGCCTGCGGGGCTGCCTGCGGTGCGGCAGCCTGCGGCGCGGGCGCGGCCGGCGCGGGCGCGGCTGCTGCTACTGCGGCCGGCGCAGCCGGGGCTGCGGCGGGCTGCGCGGCGGCGGCCGGCGCGTCAGCGGACGCGGGTGCGGCCGGCGCGGTGCCGCGGCCGATCTTGATCTGGCTGTCGTCGATCACGAAGCAGCACACCGCGACGATGTCGTCGGACGACACGTCCGACTGCAGCCACAGCGTCAGGTCGGCGCCGGCCTCCTCGCGGCCGACGATGTGGCCGAGATTGCCGAGTTCCTCGGCGAGCAGCTCCCGGTCCTTCGCATCGACGCCGGACAGCGTGATCTTCAGGTGCGGGCCGCCGGCGTCCGCGGCCGCGGCGGGTTCGGCCGCCGCGCCGGCGGCCGGGTGTGCGGCCTCGAACGCCTGTTCGACGACGTGGTCGGGCGCACCGGCGCCCGCCGATGCGGCCGGCGCTTCCGGTGCGGCAGGCGCAGCGGCTGCCGCCGGCTCGCCCGCGCCGCCGCCGGTCTTCAGCCGTTCGAGCTTCGCGCAGATCGCCGCGGCGGCTGCCGCATCGGGCTCCGCGCTCGCGCGGTAGTCGGCGAGCTGGTCGGACAGCACGTCCTTCGCCTCGAGGAAGACGTCGACCATCTCCTTCGTCAGCTTCAGCTCGTGGTTGCGCACGCGGTCAAGCAGCGATTCGAGGATGTGCGTCGTTTCGGTGAGCGCCGTGAAGCCGAAGGTCGCCGCGCCGCCCTTGATCGAATGTGCGGCGCGGAAGATCGCCGCCCCATCCTCGGGATCGAGCGCGTCGACGTCCAGATTCAGCAGCAGCTGCTCCATCTGCGCGAGCAGCTCGTCCGCCTCATCGAAGAATGTCTGGTAGAACTGAGTGATGTCGAGAGTCATGCCGGGTCACCGGATAAGGTCGTCGCGGTCAAATCAGGAATCGGCCGGCGCGGACAGCGTCGCGACCAGGTCGATCAGCACGGCCGGATCGATAGGCTTCTCGATCCAGCCGGTTGCGCCCGCATCGCGCGCCGCGGCCTTGAACGCATCGCTGCCCTCGGTCGTCAGCACGAGGATCGGGGTGTCCGCGTAGGCGGTCAGCTTGCGCAGCGCCGCGATCACTTCGAGGCCGCTCTTGCGCGGCATGTTCTGATCGGTCAGCACGAGGTCGTACGCGACGGTGGCCGCCATGTCGAAGCCGGCTTCGCCGTCCGGCGCAACCGTCACGTCATAGCCGGCCTGGGCAAGCGTCCCCTGCAGGAGCGCACGCATGGTCGCGGAGTCGTCGATGGCAAGAATGGTTCGGATCATGTCAGTCTCGGAAGCCTCAGTGTCGCGGCGCGGATGCGGCGGCGCCGGCCAGAGCCGGACGCACGCCCACCGTCGCCGGGGGGGCGATCTGCTGCGCGAGCTGCTTCGAGCCCGCGGCGTCTGCCGACAGCGTCGTGGTCGTCGCGTCGTCGCGCATCAGCGCCTCTTCGGATTTGCGATTCAGCACGATCACGCTGATCCGGCGGTTCTCCGGATCGAGCGGATCGGCCTTGTTCAGGTTCTGCGTCGACGCAAGGCCGAGCACGCGCAGCACCTTCGATTCGTCCATGCCGCCCGCGATCAGCTCGCGGCGCGATGCGTTCGCGCGGTCGGCCGACAGCTCCCAGTTGCTGTAGCCGCCTTCGCCGCCGGCGTACGCCACCGCGTCGGTGTGGCCCTGGACGATGATGCGGTTCGGCACGTCGTTCAGCGTCTTGCCGATCTCGCGCAGGATGTCGCGCATGTACGGCTCGACGTGATCGCTCGACATCGCGAACATCGGCCGCTTCTGCGTGTCGACGATCTCGATGCGCAGCCCCATCAGCGTCGAGTCGATGCGGATCTGCTGCTTGAACTGGCGCAGCGTCGGGTTCGCCTCGATCGCGGCCATCAGCTTGATCTGCAGGTCGTGCAGGCGCGCCTGCTCGCGGCGCTCGAGCGCGCCCTGCGCCTGGGCCTGCGCTTCGTCGTCGTTCTTCTTCGCGACGCGGTCCGCCAGGCTGGTCGAGCCGTCGGTGCGGCGCGTCGAGCCCGCGTCGATGCTCGAGATGTCGCGCCCGCCGCCGTTGATGATGCTCGAATCCTGCGAGCTGCGGTCGCCGCTGCCGAACAGCGCGGCCTGCAGCGGCGTGTTGAAGTATTCGGCGATCCCCTTCAGCTGCACCGGCGTCACCGAGCTCAGCAGCCACATCAACAGGAAGAACGCCATCATCGCGGTCATGAAGTCCGCATACGCGAGCTTCCAGGCGCCGCCGTGGTGGCCCTTCTTCGCCGGGGCCACCCGCTTGACGACGATTGCGCGATCCTTGCTCTTGCTCATCGGGCGCTCCGCGTCACTTCGCCTTCACGCGGCGCACGTGCTCTTCGAGCTCGGCGAACGACGGCCGCTCGGTCGAGAACAGCACCTTGCGGCCGAACTCGACCGCGATCGCCGGCGCGTAGCCGTTCAGGCTCGCGAGGATCGTCACCTTGATGCACTGGAACATCTTCGTCGACTCGGCGACGCGCTGCTCCGCGAGGCTCGCGAGCGGCCCGATCAGCCCGTACGACAGCAGGATGCCGAGGAACGTGCCGACCAGCGCCTGCGCGATCATCGCGCCGAGCACCGCGGGCGGCTTGTCGGCGGACGCCATCGTGTGCACCACGCCCATCACGGCCGCGACGATACCGAACGCCGGCATCGCGTCGCCGACGCGCATCAGCGCGTGCGCCGGGCCTTCGCCTTCCGCGTGATGCGTCTCGATCTCCTCGTCCATCAGGCTCTCGATCTCGAACGCGTTCATGTTGCCGCCGACCATCAGCCGCAGGTAGTCGGTCAGGAATTCGACGATGTGGCGGTCGGCCAGGATCTTCGGGTACTGGGTGAAGATCGGGCTCTTGTCCGGATCGTCGATGTCGGCCTCGAGCGTCAGCGTGCCTTCCTTGCGCGCTTTCGCGAGCAGCACGTACAGGAGCCCCATTAGCTCCATGTAGACGTCCTTGTTGTACTTCGAGCCCTTGAAGAGCGTCGGCAGCACTTGCAAGGTCGCCTTGATGGTCTTCATGCCGTTGCCGAGGATGAACGCGCCCACGCCCGCGCCGACGATCATCAGAATTTCGATCGGCTGGATCAATGCGCCCAGATGCCCGCCTGCCAGCGCGTAACCGCCGAAGACGGACAAAATCGTCACGAGTGTTCCTACGATAATCAGCACTGCCTGTCCCTCACGAATGGCCGGCGGGGAGACCGCCGTTAAGTGGTTTACGGCAGTCGGCAGGAAAACTTTGGGCGCCCCGCGGCGGCCTCCGGGCCGTGTTTACCAGCATTCCGCGGCGGCTCGCGCCTGCCCGCGGCACGCGGCTGCGGCCCGCCGCCTCCGCCCCGAGGGGCTCAGACCGCGAGCGCCGCCTGCCCCGCCTGCGCGGCCGCCGCCTTGCGGGTCTTGCCGGCGCGCGACGGCGGCTGGCAGAGCCCGCACACGAATCCTTGATGCGGATCATGCGCATGCGCGACGAAATGGCCGCCGCAGCGCGTGCACGGCGTCATCTGCAGCATCCCCGAATCGAAGAAGCGCACGAGCGTCCACGCGCGGGTCAGGCTCAGCGCCGCCTCGTCGCCGGACAGGTTCACGTGCTCCAGATACAGCCGGTACGCCTTCACGATCGCCTGGATCGGCTCGCAGCGGCCGTGGTCCTGCATGAACCGGTAGATGTTGTAGAACAGCGACGAGTGGATGTTCGGCTGCCACGTCATGAACCAGTCGGTCGAGAACGGCAGCATCCCCTTCGGCGGCGATACGCCCTTCAACTCCTTGTACAGCTTGATCAGACGGTCCCGCGACAGGCTCGTCTCCGCCTCCAGCAACTGCAGCCGGGCACCCAGTTCGATCAGTTCGATGGCGAGGGTGATTTCCTTCACCTCGACCACGACGCTTTTGCTTGCCATAAGTGTTAGCTGCCTGCTTTTCGTTGCTTCGGATCAAATGCCCATGCGCCGGCCGCCGGCGCGGCGCACCGGGACAAACGCAAGGCAGGGAGCGTCAGCGGACGCTTTCGACCGGCTGGCCGGCCATCAGGATCGCCGAATGGGCGTGCGAGACCACGGTGCTGCGCCCCTTGTCGGCTAGCGACGACAGCAGTGCGTGATCGTCGAAACGAAAGCGGCACAGCATCTGGTTCGACGCCGCGAGCTTCACGGTCTGGGCGAGCGTGAGGTTCCCGAGGACATCGGCCAGCTCCTCGGAAATTCCCATGCGGAACATGCCCATCGCTTTGTCCTCGCGCAGCAGGCGTTGCGCGAGCAGGAGGTACGACAGGTTTACCTCTTTGATCTCACTGAGCATTTCGCTTGTAGCGCTCATGATTTCCCCGTTAAGTGCCTTTGGCCATTCGTGTTATGAAAACGTTTGCTCGATGTGGCGGCTCGTGGCGCGCAATCGGCATGTTTATGGTCTTACAACGGGATTTTGGCTAAACGGGTTTTATGCCGGTATCAGCAAAGTGGCGTGCGCCGCGCAGGATTTGTCTGTAAACCGTGTAGGAATTTTTCCTACAAAGGCAATTGAAAGGAAGATTGTTGAAATTCACGCGGCGGAATGCCGCGGATGACCGAGTGGCGAGGCTGTCGGCGCGAAGATCGGTAAAAATTATAGTACTTTTTCACGGCGACGCAACAATTGACTTGGACGTCTCACATTCCGCGTCCCACCCCGTTTATCGGGGTTTTCTCGTATTTCAGCGTGTAACAAGCCTTAAGTGTTTGAAAAAACACTCGAACCCTTCCGACCGATCCCGATAATGGCTCCAATGGGCGGTGGCGCGATGCTTGCCGGTCCGCCCCGCAGCTTGCCGCCCGAAGCCCTGCCGCGCGCCGCCACCCGCGTGCGTCGGCAAGTTTCGCCACCCGTGCAGCTTTGTCCGGGATCGGAGTCCGACGCTGAAGGATACGCTCCGATCGACCGTTTTACATGGGGCCCGAGCAGGCGCTCTAACGCCGAGCCGGGTCGATATCGGAGATCGCCCATGCGCATTGCCCAGATCGCACCGCTCTACGAAGCCGTCCCGCCGAAACTCTACGGCGGCACCGAGCGCGTCGTGTCCTACCTCACCGAAGCCCTGGTCGAGCTCGGCCACGACGTCACGCTGTTCGCGAGCGGCGACTCGGTCACGTCCGCACGCCTCGAAGCGGCCTGGCCGCGCGCGCTGCGGCTCGATCCGTCGATCCGCGATACGATGGCGCCCCATATGCGCCTGCTCGAGCAGGTCGCCCGGGTCGCGCACGAATTCGACGTGCTGCACTTCCATCTCGATTACCTGCCGTTCCCGCTGATGTCGCGCCTCGACACGCCGTACGTGACGACGCTGCACGGGCGGCTCGACCTGCCGGAACTGCAGCCGGTGTTCGACGCGTTCCCCGACACGCCCGTCGTGTCGATCTCGAACAACCAGCGCAAGCCGCTGCCGCAGGCCGCGTGGGCCGGCACCGTGTATCACGGGCTGCCCGGCACGCTGCTCACGCCGCAACCGGGCGTGAAGCCCGAGTACCTCGCGTTCCTCGGCCGGATCTGCCCGGAAAAGCGCGTCGACACCGCGATCCGGATCGCCGCGCAAAGCGGGCTGCCGCTCAAGATCGCCGCGAAGGTCGACAAGGCCGACGCCGACTATTTCAAGGAAGTAATCGAGCCGCTGCTCGGCGAGGCGCACGTCGAATTCATCGGCGAGATCAACGAGGCGCAGAAGCCCGCGTTTCTCTCCGGCGCGAAGGCGCTGCTGTTCCCGATCGACTGGCCGGAGCCGTTCGGGCTCGTGATGATCGAGGCGATGGCGTGCGGCACGCCGGTCGTCGCATTCAACCGCGGCTCGGTGCCGGAAGTGATCGAGGACGGCGTGACCGGCTTCATCGTCGAGGACGTGCAGGGCGCGGTCGGCGCGCTGCACCGGATCGACAGCCTGTCGCGCGACGCGATCCGCGCGCGCTTCGACACGCGCTTCAGCGCGAAAGCCATGGCGCAACGCTACGTCGACACCTACGAAACACTGTGCGCATCGACTAAACAGCCGGTATTGCGCCGGGTCGCAGGCGGCTGACGCCACTGCAAATTCGCCCGGGAACGGGCGTGAAAATGCGCGCCGAAATCGGCCGCGAAAAACGAAAGAGCCACATCGACGATGCGGCTCTTTTCGTTACGTCCTCTGCATCAGGCGATCAGAAAACGGTCGCGGTTTTTACCGACGATCCAATTCGGCGGCTTGCCTCGGCCACTCCAGGTGGCGCCCGACTTCGGGTCGCGGTATTTCGCCGGCAGCGGCGCCTTTTTCGGCGGACGGCCGCGCCGCGCGCGCTCGGCAAATCCCAGATCCTGGGCGGTCAGGCCGTATTCGGCGATCACCCGCTGAACATCGGCAATCACCGCCTCGACTTCCTGGCGGCGCACTTCATCCGCCTGGGCCTGCAAATCGGCGATCTGCGCCCTGAGTTTCGCGTATTGAGACATTTTCGGCTCCCTGTTTCATGATGCGGCCCCGGCAATTCCAGCCTAGACACAAAGCATCCGTTACGCAATCCGCACTGCCACTGTGCCCGTCGAAATAAATGCCGGCATTTTTAACCGAAACGGCTATATCGGGAATGCGGACTTATTCTAATAAAAGCCGTTCGTCCAGCATTCCTATTTAACAATCGTTGACCCTCTTCGCCCCGATTCGTTTCCTATAATCCAGACCAAATCAGGGCGGCGGCATCGAGTGCGCGCCGCCGTCGTGTCTCACCTCATTGGAACTGGATTGCTCACATGAACCTTTCTCAGCGGCTCGCGGCAGAGGTATTCGGCACCTTCTGGCTGGTGCTCGGCGGGTGCGGCAGCGCCGTGCTGGCAGCGGCCTTTCCGGGGCTCGGCATCGGTTTTGCCGGCGTCGCGCTGGCCTTCGGCCTCACCGTGCTGACGATGGCGTTCGCGATCGGACATGTTTCGGGGTGCCATCTGAATCCTGCGGTGAGCGTGGGCCTGACGGTCGCCGGCCGCTTCCCGGCGCGCGACCTCGTGCCGTACATCGTTGCGCAGGTGATCGGCGCGACGATCGGCGCGTTCGTGCTGTACCTGATCGCGACCGGCAAGCCCGGCTTCGACGTTGTCGGCAGCGGCTTCGCGACGAACGGCTTCGGCGAACGCTCGCCCGGCCACTACTCGCTCAGCGCGGCATTCATCTGCGAAGTCGTGATGACCGGCTTCTTCCTGTTCGTGATTCTCGGCGCGACCGACAAGCGCGCGCCGGCCGGCTTCGCGCCGATCGCGATCGGCCTGTGCCTGACGCTGATCCACCTGATTTCGATTCCGGTCACCAACACGTCGGTGAACCCGGCCCGCTCGACCGGCCCGGCGCTGTTCGTCGGCGGCGAGGCGATCGGGCAGCTCTGGCTGTTCTGGGTCGCGCCGCTGATCGGCGCGGCGCTCGCCGGGGTCATCTATCCGCTGGTCGCGGGGCGTGACGACGCCCCCGGCCTGCTGCCGTCGGCATCCGCTCGCACAAGCGAATAAAACACTACGGGGTTATGCGGGCAGGAGCAGCGAGCCTCACGCTGTCGAACAAAAGCGAGGCAGGCAAATTCAACGGGCGCCGTCGGCGCCCGTTTTTCATTGGAGGATTCAGCGCGCCGCGACGCCGTCCTCGAGCGCGAACAGTGCGCGCAGATGGCGCGCGACGCCCGCGTCGAAGTTGTTGCCGATCCGCGGGATGTGCGGCAGGCGCGCAACGAGGTCCGGGTTCGCGTTGTTCATCATGAACGCGTGGCCCGCGGTTTCGAGCAGGTCGATGTCGTTCATGTTGTCGCCGAACGCGATGCAGTGGCCCGGCTCGACGCCGATCCGCCCGAGCACCGCGCGCAGCGCGCGGCCCTTCGACACGTTCGCCGCCATCACTTCGAGACAGTCGGGCAGCGAGTACGTCACGTACAGCGCGTCGCCAAATTGCGCCTGCAACCGTTCGGAGACGACCGCCAGGTCCGCCGGCTCGCCGATGTACAGCACCTTCGCGATGTCGGCGCCCGCATGCGCCGCCATGTCGATCACGTCGTAGCGGAAGCCCGAATCCTGATGGAAATCGAGCAGGTGCGGCGCATCGCGGTCGATCAGCCAGCCGTGATCGGCGAACAGGTTGACGATCACGCGGCCATGCGCGCCGACGACGTCGGGCTGCACGGCACGGCGCACGATCGCCGGATCGATGTCCTGCGCGTGGATCGTCGTGTCGTCGGGCGCATGCACGCGCGCGCCGTTCGACGTGATCAGGTACGGCCGGATGCCGAGCAGGTCGCGGATGCCCGCGACGTCCGCATAGTGGCGCCCCGTCGCGATGATGAACTGCAGGCCGTCGCGGTCGAGACGGCGCACGGTCTCGATCGTGTACGGGTCGAGCTGGTGATCGCTGTTCAGCAGGGTGCCGTCGAGATCGGTGGCGATGACTTTGTACATGGGACGGGATAAGGCGCGGTTGGCTCTGCGGAACCGCTATTCTAGCGTCGCGCGCCGGGCCGTGTCGGGCAGTTGTCAGGTTGGCGCGCCGCGCGCCGGCACGCCGGCGCCGCTCAGCCGCCCTGTGCCGCCGCCAGCGCGAGCCTCAGCGCGCCGTGCGCGGAATCCTCGAGCGGCGCGCGCAGCCGCCCGGCGTGGCGCGCCGGCACCGCGGGCGCGAGCGCGTCGGCGAGCCCGCCGCACAGCGCGACCGGCAACGCGCGCTGCGGATCGAGCGCGTCGATCATCTTGCCGATCTCGCCGCCCGCCTGCGCGATCAGCGCCGCCGCGTACGGATGCGCGCGATGCGCGAAGACGATCGGCGCCAGGCGCGCGTAGGCCGTCTGGTTCGCGTCGCACGACCACTCGACGAGCGTGTCGCGATCCGCTGCGCCGATCTCGGCAAGGAGCGCGTCAGCCAGCGCGTCGCGCGGCACGCGGCCGTCGAGCGCCTGCTGCACATATGCGAGCGCGCGCAGGCCGAGCCACGCGCCGCTCGCCTCGTCACCCGACGGAAAGCCGAAGCCGCCCGCGATCCGGCACGCGCCGGCCGGATCGAGCGCCGCCGCGATGCTGCCGGTGCCGAGCGCGACGATCAGCCCCGGCGCGCCGCCGTGCGCGCCGACAACCGTCGTATACGCGTCGCTTTCGACCACCAGCGCGGCGAGCGGCGCCTGCGCGCGAAACGCCGCGAGCCAGCTCGCGTTGTTGACGCCCGCCAGCCCGCAGCCGAGCACGCAGCGCGACCAGTCGAGCGCGAACCCCGCTTGCGTGAACGCTTCCGCGCACGCGGTGCCGATCGACGCCCACGCACGCTCGATGCCGAGACCGAGCCCCGACGGGCCGCCGCGCCCCTGTGCGAGCTCGCGGCCCTGCCGATCCGCCAGCACCGCGCGGGTGCCGGTGCCGCCGCCGTCGATGCCGATCGCGAAAAGAAAATCCGTCATCACTTCATCCTGCCGATTCGAACAGGCGCCAAGCTTAACCGGATCGGCGCCGCGCGCCCATCTGCCGTTCGGCCGCCTTTGCCGCGTACCGGGCATCCGCTATGCTGGCGCGATCGAATCGATACTGGAAGCGAGGCACACGATGTCGCAGCGGTGCAACTGGGTAAAAACGGAAGCGGACGCTCACTATCACGATACCGAATGGGGCGTGCCGTCGCACGACGACCGGCACCTGTTCGAGATGCTGATCCTCGAAGGCGCGCAGGCGGGACTGTCATGGTCGACGATCCTGAACAAGCGCGCGGGCTACCGCGCGGCGTTCGCCGATTTCGACGTCGACGCCGTCGCGCGCTTCACGCCGCAACGCATCGAGAAGCTGCTGCAGGACCCGGGCATCGTGCGCAACCGCGCGAAGGTTCAGGCCGCGGTCGCGAACGCACAGGCCGTGCAGCGGATTCGCGAAGAACACGGCTCGCTCGCCAAATTCCTGTGGTCCTTCGTCGATCACGCACCGATCCAGAACGCGTGGCAGTCGTATCGCGACGCGCCCGCGTCGACCGAGCGCTCCGACGCGCTCAGCAAGGCGCTGAAGGCTTACGGCTGCAAGTTCGTCGGCTCGACGATCTGCTACGCGCTGATGCAGGCGACCGGCATGGTCAACGATCATGAGGTCGGCTGCCCGTGTCACGCGCAGTGCGCGGCGCTGGGCGGCAAGCGGCCGACACGCAGGCGCGCGGGCGGATAACGGCGGGCGCGGCCCGGACGGGCCGCGTGCCGGGCCCCGCACCGCTCGCGCCCGCCAGAGCGCCTGAGCGCTGCCCAAAAAGCAAAACGGCGGAGCGGCTTCTTTCGAAGCACGCTCCGCCGTTTTGCGGCGAACCGTAAGACGCTCTTAGTGGAGCTTCTTCGGCAGCATCTGGCTGCGCAGGCGCTTGTGCAGGCGCTTGACGGCAGCTGCCTTCTTGCGCTTGCGGACTGCGGTCGGCTTTTCGTAGGACTGGCGCTCGCGCAGTTCAGCGATCAGGCCATTTTTTTCGATAGCGCGGCGAAAGCGGCGAATCGCCACTTCGAACGGCTCGTTTTCTTTCAGAAGAATCGTCGTCATGTCGTTCCTAAATTGCTTAAACGGTCAAAAACGTAGCGGCCAAGCGCCACGCACCGGCCATCCGGGCGTTCCCACAACAGGCGAAACGAGCGGAAATACGGCCTCGGAGGCCGGAAAAGAGAGGCGGAAAGCACCGCGAGTACGCTTCACAAGCCGCGTGCAGCGCCGCGTTTGACTGCCAGCAAACGTGCCGAGCCGGCACAGGCGTGACAGAAAATCTCAATTCAGCCCGCCATCATATCAGGGAATCACAGAGAAAACCACCCTTTTCACGAGCGCCGCCGACGGCCCTCCGGGGCCGCGGCCGGACGGGCGACTTGACGGTCAGTCGCCCGAACCGTCCGGCGCGCCCGCCGGCCTTGTGTTGGCCGAGGTCAGCGGGGCCGTTCGATCTTTCCGTCCCGAATTTCCTTGAGCAACCCTCTAAAGTTTTCTCCGGATGCCGCCGTCAACCAGGAAAGGCGGCCAGCGCTACTCGCGATAAGCGCAACGCCGAGATTGAAAACCTGCCTCTCACAGGCGTTTTCCCAAACGAGGAAGCAAATGCTGAACATCAACACCAACATCCTGTCGCTGTCGACGCAGACGAACCTGTCGGGCACGCAAAACGCGCTGTCGCAGGCAATCAACCGCCTGTCGTCGGGCAAGCGCATCAACACCGCAGCTGACGACGCGGCAGGCCTCGCGATCTCGACGTCGCAAACGGCAGCGATCAACGCGCTGACGCAAGGCGTGGCAAACGCGAACAACGGCATCTCGATGATCCAGACCGCCAACGGCGCGCTGCAATCGACGATCGACAACCTGCAGCGTATCCGCGTGCTGGCACAACAATCCGGCGACGGCTCGCTGGATTCGGGCGCCCGCGCAAACCTGCAGGCTGAAGTGACGACGCGTCTCGGCGAAATCGACCGTGTCTCGACGCAAACGACGTTCAACAGCCAGACCATCCTGAGCGCTGCCGGCAACGTCACGTTCCAGATCGGCGCGGCAGCGAACCAGACCGTCGCCGTCAACTTCGGCGCAACGGTGTGGAACAGCTCGGGCATGAACGTCAACACCCTGAGCGTCAGCGACCAGACGGCAGCACAGTCGGCACTCACGTCGATCGACGCGGCACTGAAGCAAGTCAACACGTTCCAGGCACAGCTGGGTGCAGCACAGAACACGTTCTCGGCTGCCATCTCGACGACGCAAACCCAGGCAACCAACATGAGCGCTGCTCGCTCGCAGATCACCGACGCGGACTTCGCGACGGAAACGGCGAACCTGAGCAAGGCGCAAGTGCTGCAGCAAGCAGGCATCTCGGTTCTGGCGCAAGCGAACTCGATGCCGCAGCAAGTCCTGAAGCTCCTCGGCTAATCGAGAAGCACGCGCGGCGGGCGGTTCGCCCGCCCGCCTCCGGGCTCGGCGGCGTCGCCATGCGACGCATCGCGACGCCGCCGGAACAGCCCCGAAACGAATTCTCCAGGGAGGCCCGCCTCCCTCTTTGCATTGAACCGCGGCCACCCGCCGCATCGCGCGCGTTGATTGCGCGGACGACCGGAGCAACGGCATGACCACCACCACCCCCGTCAGCAGCGCGGATATCAGCAGCATCCTGGCCCAGGCCGGGCAATCGCTCATCAGTGGCTCGACCAATTCGACGCTCGACGTCAATTCGCTCGTGTCGACGCTGGTTCAGTCGAAGACGGCAGGACAGGCGGCCATCCTCAATGGCAAGCTGACCGCCGACAACACCCAACTGACTGCGATCGGCCAGCTGAAGTCCGCCCTGTCCGCGATTCAAACCGCGATCACCGGCCTGTCGAACGGCAGCACGCTCAGCAGCCTCGCAGCGACGGCGAGCGGCACCGGCATCACGACGACGATCAAGAGCGGCGCCGGCGCCGTGGCGGGCTCGTACCAGGTCAACGTCTCGCAGTTCGCGACCGCCAACAAGCTGACGTCGGCCGGCGTCACGTCGTCGGATACGATCTCGGCCGGCTCGCTGAGCATCACGTACGGCAGCAACCCCGCGTTCAACGTCAACGTGTCGGCCGGCGCGGCGCTGTCCGACATCGCCACGTCGATCAACTCCGCATCGGGCAATTCCGGCGTCACCGCGTCGGTCGTCACGGGCTCGGACGGCCAGCACCTCGTGCTGCAATCGAACCAGACCGGCGCAGCCAATACCATCGCGATCACGGGCACGGGCGTCAATTCGAAACTGACGTCGGGCTACGGGACGACCACGCCGGCCGCCGACGCGAAGCTGACGATCGACGGCACGCCGGTCACGAGCGCGTCGAACAGCGTATCGGGCGCGCTGACGGGCGTCACGCTGACCCTGGCGCCGGGCACGCTCGCGCTCAACACGCCGCAGACGATCACGCTGTCGCAGGACACGTCCGCGATGACGACCGCGGTCAACAATTTCGCGACCGCGTACAGCAACTTCGTGACCACCGCGAAACAGCTGTCGTCCTACGATCCGACGACGTCGAACGCCGGCCCGCTGCTCGGCGACTCGATGCTGACCTCGATCCAGAACACGCTCGCGACGGCGCTCAGCAGCGGCGTCACGACGGGCGGCAAGACCTATTCGCTCGCCTCCATCGGCATCAACCTGAACGCCGACGGTTCGTTGAAGGTCGACACCGCCGCCCTGACCACTGCCCTCACGTCGAACAGCTCGGCGGTGTCGTCGATCTTCAACACGACCAACGGCATCGGCCAGACGCTCAATTCGCTGATCACCGGCTACACGCAGACGAACGGCCTGATCGACCAGCGCACCAAGGCGATCAACGCGGACGTGGCGAACCTGACGAGTCAGCAGACCCGGCTGTCGACCTACGCGTCCCAGCTGACGAATCAGTACAATGCGCAGTTCACCGCGCTGAACACGCTGATGGCGACGATGGCGAACAACACGAAGTACCTGACCCAGCTGTTCGGCGGCCAGAACAGCGCCGGCGCGCTCGCCAACAACAAGTAAGCGCCCGCTGCACCGCACCGACGGAGCCTGACCATGACGACCGACACCCTGTCCCGCGCCCTCGACCTGACCCGCGCCATGCAGTCGGCGACCGACGCGCGCGACTGGGTTCGCGTCGCCACCCTCGCCGACGAGCGCTCGCCGCTGCTGATGGGCCTGTCCAGTGACCAGACGCCGGACGCGCTGGACCTGCTCAGGCAGATCATGGCGATCGACGCGTCGATCACGGAGCAGGCCCATGCGGACCGGAACCGTCTGAGCGTGGAATTTGCGCAGTCCCGCGACCGGATCAAGGCCGCGAGCCTGTACCAGACGACCGGCATGCTGTGACCGGCCGGGCGCCTCGTGCGCCGCGACTTTCGAACCACAAGACGCCGCCAGTCGAGCGGACCGTTGTCGCCGTACCGTCGAGCCGCTTCAATGCGGCTTTTTTTTTGGCTGATCGCGAGAAGTCGTCGACGCACGGGCGGCGCTGACGCCGCCTACTCCCGCCCCGCCTGCTCAACGGCCGCGTCGACCATCTGCGCAAACGCCGTTTCCAGATGACGCGCAAAGCGCGCCGCATCGCACAGCGGCGAGCGCAGCAGGCGCTCGCGCAGCCCCGCGCGCACCGCCGCGAGCCGCGGCAGGTCGCTCGCGAACGCGGCCGCCTTCGCGACATAGTCGTCGTCGTCCTGCGCAATCCATTCCGGCATGTCGAGCGTATGCATGATGCTCTCGCCGATGTGCGACAGGAACCGCTCGCCGCGCCGCGTGACCAGCGGCACGCCCATCCACAGTCCTTCCAGGCTCGTCGTGCCGCCCGGATACGGGAACGGGTCGAGCGCGATATCGATGTCGTTGAACGCGCTCAGGTGCGCGAGCCGCGCCGAGCCGCCGCGCATCGGCAGGCGCTCCGCGGCGATGCCGTGCGCGGCGAACCGTGCGGCCAGGCTCACGCGCAGCGCCTCTTCGTCGAGCTGCGGCGATTTGAGCAGCAGGCGCGACCCCGGCACCGCATGCAGCACGCGGGCCCACAGCGCGATCACCGCGTCGCCGAGCTTGTTCGCGTTGTTGAGGCTGCCGAACGTCACGATCCCGTTGCCGGCGGCCGGCAGCGGTGCGACGGCAAGCTGCTGCTGCGGCGGCGTGAAGCACAGATAGCTGTCCGGCAGCCGCCACGGCCGCTCGACGAAGTGCGTCTCCTCGCCGGCCGGCAGCACGTGACGGTCGCCGATGATGTAGTCGATCTCGGCGATGCCGGTCGTCGCGAAATAGCCGAGCCAGGTCGCCTGCACCGGCGCGGGCTTCCACGCGAACAGCGGCAGGCGGTTCAGCGACGTGTGGCCACTCAGGTCGATCAGGATGTCGATGCCGTCGCGCGCGATCAGGTCCGCCGCGGCCTCGTCGTCGAGCGCGGTGATGTCGCGCCAGATCGCGCAGTGCCGCTTCAGCGCGGCCGTCGTGGCGTCCTCGCGCGACTGTGTCGCGTACGCGGCGAGCACGACCTTCGACGGATCCAGCGCCGCCGCCACGCCCAGCAGGAACACCGTGACCGGATGCGAGCGCAGGTCGCCGGACACGAAGCCGACGCGCAGCGTCCGCCCGCCGGCCGCGCGCGGCGCGTGCCGCCGCGGCGACGCCCGTTCCGCCATCCGCGCGCCGAATTGCATCGCATGGTCGACCAGTTGCGCGGGCGGGCAGCGCTCGATGCTGGCCTGGTAGAACAGGCGGCCCGAGTGCGCGCCGGCATAGGACGGATCGAGCTCGAGCGCGCGATCGTAGCTCGCGAGCCCGGCCTCGAAGTGCCACAGCGTGCAGAGAATTTCCGCGGACACCGCGTGCATGTGCGCGGTCTGGCCCGGCAGCGCGAGCGCGATCCGGCAGCATTCGAGCGCCTCCGGCCGCTTGCCCTGCCGCACCAGCACCTGCGCCAGATTGTGATGAAGCTCGGCACGCTCGGGCGCCGAGGC
Organism: Burkholderia ubonensis subsp. mesacidophila; assembly: GCF_002097715.1. Taxonomy (NCBI): domain Bacteria; kingdom Pseudomonadati; phylum Pseudomonadota; class Betaproteobacteria; order Burkholderiales; family Burkholderiaceae; genus Burkholderia; species Burkholderia ubonensis. Next base: position 225,337 of record NZ_CP020737.1, on the reverse strand, counting down.
GATCGCGCGCCGCAGGCTCGCCGCGGCGCCGTCGAGATCGCCCGCGCGGTCGAAGGCGGCGGCCAGGCCGAAAAGGGCGTCGGCGCTGCCGCCCTGCGACGCGCGCGTCAGGCTCTCGATCGCGGGCTCGAGCTCGTCGCGCTCGAACAGCAGGCTCCCGAGGCTGTGATGCGCCAGGTACAGGTCCGGCTGCAGTTCGACCGCGCGCCGGTAGCAGCGCACCGCGTCGTCGAGCCGGCCCTGCGCGCGAAACACGTTGCCGCGGTTGTAGTGCGCGTCCGCGTAGGCGGGCTCGAGCGCGATTGCCTTGTCGTAGGCGCGCGCGGCGGCGTCGAGCTCGTCCTTGTCGCGCAGCGCGTTGCCGAGGTTGTTGAACGCCTGCGCGTAATCGGGGCGCAACGCGAGCGCCTGCGCGCAGCTCAGCATCGCGGCGTCCGGATCGCCCGCGTCGCGCAGCGCATTGCCGAGGTTGCTGTGCGCCTCCGCGTAGTCGGGCTTCAGCGCGACCGCGCGCCGGTAGGCCGCGATTGCGTCGTCGAGCCGGCCGTGCGCGCGCAACATGTTGCCGAAATTGTTCAGGTAGACCGGGTCGGCGCGCAGCGCGATCGACCGCTCCATCAATGCGATGCCGGCGGGAAACTGGCCGATCTGGCAGGCAAGCAGGCCGAGGAAATGCGTCGCGTCGGGCTGGTCGGGCTCGCTGCGGCGAATCGCTTCGTACAACACGTGCGCGTCGGCCAGGCGGCCGGCCTGATGATGCGCGAGCGCCGCGTCCAGTTGCCGGGCGATTTCGCTCATCGCGCGTCCCCGGTGGATGCATCACCCGTCGCGTAGACGTTCCACATGCCGTGCAGCGCATTCTCGAGGTTGCGCGCAAAGCGCGTCGCATCGCACAGCGGCGACGCCAGCGTGCGCTCGCGCAGGGTCGCCCGCAACGTCGCCAGCCGGTCGCGGTCGCGCGCGAACGCGACCGCCTTCGCGAGGTACGCCGCTTCGTCGTCCGCGATCCAGTCGCCCATGCCCGCCGCGTGCAGCAGGCTTTCGCAGATGTGCGTGACGAACCGGCCGCCCTTCATCCCGATCACCGGCACGCCCATCCACAGCGCTTCGGCGGTGGTCGTGCCGCCCGGGTACGGGAACGGGCTGAGCGCGATGTCGATGCGGTTGTACGCGCCGAAGTATTCCGCGCGCGGCGAGCCGCCCTCGAGGATCAGCCGGTCCGCGCCGATGCCATGCCGGGCGAAGCGCTCGAGCGTCGCCTGGTTCAGGTCGCCGGTGCCGAACTCGAACGCCTTCAGCATCAGGCGCGCGTCCGGCAGCGCATGCAGGATGCGCGACCACAGCGCGACGACGTCGTCGCTGACCTTGGTCAGCTTGCCGAAGCAGCCGAACGTGACGCCGCCGTTGGTGGCCATCGGCAGCGGGCCGACCGCGACGTCATACGGCGGCGGCGTGAAGCACAGGTAGCTGTCCGGCAGCCGCCACGGCTTCTCGACGAAGTGGTGCGCCTCGTCGGCCGGCAACGTATGCGCATCGCCGATGAAATAGTCGATCGCGCCGCAGCCAGTCGTCGCGAAGAAACCGAGCCAGCTCGCCTGCACCGGCGCGGGCTTGTGCCCGAAGATCGGCACGCCGCTCCAGTTGGTGTGGCCGGCCATGTCGATCAGGATGTCGATGCCGTCGTCGTGGATCATCTGCGCGGCCTGCTCGCGGCTCATGCAGGTGAGCTTCGTCCAGCTCGCGAAGCCGGGCTTGAGGCGCGCCGTCACGTCGTCCTCGACGACGAAGGTCACGTACGCATGCGGCTCGATGCGCGACCGGTCAAGCCGCGCAAGCACGCTTTCCAGGAAGATGCCGACCGGGTGCTGGCGCAGGTCGCCCGACACGAAGCCGACGCGCAGCGGCCGCCCTTGCGCCTGCGCGACGCGCGCTGCGCGGTCGTGCTCGAACGGGACCGCGTCGCGCGCGAGATACGCACCGTAGCGGCGCGCTTCCGCGACCCACTCGTCGGGCGTGAACGCAGGCGAGCTCGACATGTTGAACATCAGCCGCGCGTACGCGCGATACGGGTCATGGTCGATTGCCGCGCGGAACGCGTCCACCGCGCCGGCAAAATCGCGTTTCGCCCACCGGATGTCGCCGAGCGTCAGCTGGATCTTCACGGGATCGACGCCGAGTTCCCGAGCGATCTCGGAATGCTTCATCGCGTCGTCGAGCTTGTCGAGCCGGAACAGCGCGGCGGCGAGGTTGTGATGCGCGTCGGCATCGTCGGGGTTCAGGTCGATCGCGTGCCGGTGGCTCAGCTCCGCGGCGGCCATCCGGTCGAGGTTGTGATACGCGAGGCCGAGGAAGTTGTACGCGTCGGCCAGCTCGGGATCGAGCTCGATCGCGCGCCGGCACAGCTGCACCGACTGCTCGTGTTCGCCCTGCTGGCCGCGCAGTTCGCCGAGCCGGGCCCACGCCGGCGCATGCGCCGGGTCGATCGCGACCGCCTGCTCGAACAGTTTGCCCGCGTTGTCGAAATCGTTCATGCCGCGCAGCAATTTGCCGAGCACGTAGTGCGCGTCCGCGTCGTGCGGATCGAGCCCCGCACGCGCATGCTCGACCGCGCCGTGCGGATCGCCGGCTGCGATCAGCGTCGCGCTCAGCCCCTGGTGCGCGACGCGGAGCCCGGGCTGCAACGCGAGCGCGCGGCGATAGGCGTCGGCCGCCGCATCGAGCTTGTCCTGCGCGCGCAGCACGTTGCCGAGATTGCTGTACGCCTCCGCGTACTGCGGGTGATGCGCGACCGCCTTGCCGTAGCTCGCGGCCGCCGCATCGTGCTCGCCCAGGTCCTGCAGCGCGTTGCCGAGGTTGTTGTACGCCTCCGCATAGCCGGGACGCAGCTCGATCGCGCGCGCGCAGCTCGTCATCGCGGCCGCCGGGTCGCGCGCATCGCGCAGCGCGTTGCCGAGGTTGTTGTGCGCTTCCGGATAGTCCGGCCGCAGCGCCACCGCGCGGCGATAGTGGGCGATCGCGTCGTCGAGCCGCCCGCATTCGCGCAGCATGTTGCCGAGGTTGTTGAAGTACGACGCGTCCGGCCGCTCGACGAGCGATTGCTGCATCAGCGCGAGCCCCGCGTCGTACTGCTTGAGCTGGCATGCGAGCAGCCCGAGGAAATGCAGCGCGTCCGGCTGGCCCGGCTGTGCGGTGAGGATCGCGTCGTACAGCGCCTTCGCTTCGGCGAGACGCCCCGCCTGATGGTGCGCGAGCGCCGCCTGCAGCGTGTCGTGGATATCGTTCATGCTTCGTTTGTCGTGTCCGTATAGCGTTGCCACATACCGAGGAACGCCGCTTCGAGATGCGCCGCGAACCGGCGCGCGTCGCACAGCGGCGACGCGAGCACCTGTGCGCGCAGCCCGGCGCGCAGCGCGGCGAGCCGCTCGCGGTCGCGCACCGCCGCGATCGCCTTCGCGACGTAAGCGTCCTCGTCGTCCGCGATCCAGTCGCCCATCCCCGCCGCGTGCAGCAGGCTTTCGCAGATGTGCGTGACGAAGCGAGCGCCCTTCATGCCGAGCACCGGCACGCCCATCCACAGCGCCTCGGCCGTGGTCGTGCCGCCCGGGTACGGGAACGGGCTCAGCGCGACGTCGATGCGCTGGTATGCGGTGAAATACTCGGCGCGCGGCGTCGCGCCCTCGAATTCGAGCCGGGCCGCGTCGATGCCGTGCCGCGCGAAGCGCGCGGCGGTCGCGTCGCGCACGCTCGCGCGGTCGAGCTCCTGCGCCTTGAGCAGCAGCCGCGCCGCCGGCAGTTCATGCAGCAGCCGCGACCACGCACGCACGACGTCGTCGCCGATCTTCACGAGCTTGCCGAAGCAGCCGAACGTCGGATAGCCACGCGCCGCCATCGGCAGCGGGCCGACCTCGACGTCGTACGGGGGCGGCGTGAAGCACAGCCAGCTGTCCGGCAGCCGCCACGGCTGCTCGACGAAGTGATGCGCCTCGGCGGCCGGCAGCGTGTAGGCATCGCCGATGAAGTAGTCGATCGCGTCGCAGCCGGTCGACGCGAAAAAGCCGAGCCAGCTCGCCTGCACCGGCGTGGGCTTCCAGCCGAACACGGCGATCCCGCTCGCTTGCGTATGGCCGGCGAGGTCGACGAGGACGTCGATGCCGTCGTCGTAAATCATCCGCGCGGCCGCCTCCGGCGCGAGCCCGGCGATCGAGCGCCAGCCGCATACGTGCGGCTTCAGTCGCGCGGTGATCGCGTCTTCCTCGTCCAGCGTCACGTACACGCGCAGGTCGATGCGCGTGCGGTCGACGTACCCGAGCACGCTTTCCAGGAAGATGCCGACCGGATGCTGGCGCAGGTCGCCCGACACGAAGCCCACGCGCAGCGGGCGCCCTTGCGCGCGCGCAGCCCGCTCGCGCGGATCGTGCGCGTAGCGCGTCGAGCGCGCGGCCAGGTGCCGGCCGTAGCGCCGCGCGTCGTCCAGGTAGTCGGCCGGGCTCACGCACGCGGACGCCGCCGCGCTGAACAGCAGCCGGCCCAGCACTTCCGCCGCGGCGTCGCCGGCGTCGTCGTGCACCAGCGCAAGCGCGTCGCGATAGGCCGGGACCGCCGCGTCGACGTTGCCCTGCGCGCGCAGGATGTCGCCGAGGTTGATGTGCATCGCTGCGCTCGGCGCGCCGGCGTCCAGCGCGCGCCGGCAATACACGAGCGCTTCGTCGAGCCGGTTCAGCTTGAGCAGCACGACCGACAGGTTGTGGTTCGCGCCGGCGTCCGCCGGGTTCAGGGCGACAGCCGTGCGATAGCTGGCCTGCGCGGCGTCGAGCCGCTCCAGCCCGTGATACGCGTTGCCCGCGTTGTTGTGCGCGTCGGCCAGGTCCGGCGCAAGCCGGATCGCGTCGAGCGCATGCGCGAGCGCTTCCGCGTAGCGCATCTGCCGGCGGCGCACGCCGCTGAGGTTCGCGTGCGCGGCCGCCATCGACGCGTCCAGTTCGATCGCCCGGGCATAGTGCGCGGCGGCGCCGTCAAGGTCGCCGATGTCGCGCAGCAGGCCGGCGAGATTGTTGTGGACGCTCGCATCGCCGCTTTGCGCCGCGATGCGCAACGTGGTCAACGCATCGTTCAGCGCGCCCTGCGACCACTGCACGAGGCCGAGGCCGTGACGCGCGGCGTGCAGCCCCGGCTGCAGCGCGAGCGCGCGGCGATAGGCGTCGGCCGCCGCGTCGAGCTTGTCCTGCGTGCGCAGCACGTTGCCGAGATTGCTGTACGCCTCCGCGTACTGCGGGTGATGCGCGACCGCCTTGCCGTAGCTCGCGGCCGCCGCATCTTGCTCGCCCAGATCCTGCAGCGCGTTGCCGAGGTTGTTGTACGCCTCCGCATAGCCGGGACGCAGCTCGATCGCGCGCGCGCAGCTCGTCATCGCGGCCGCCGGGTCGCGCGCATCGCGCAGCGCGTTGCCGAGGTTGTTGTGCGCTTCCGGATAGTCCGGCCGCAGCGCCACCGCGCGGCGATAGTGGGCGATCGCGTCGTCGAGCCGCCCGCATTCGCGCAGCATGTTGCCGAGGTTGTTGAAGTACGACGCGTCCGGCCGCTCGACGAGCGATTGCTGCATCAACGCGAGCCCCGCGTCGTACTGCTTGAGCTGGCATGCGAGCAGCCCGAGGAAATGCAGCGCGTCCGGCTGGCCCGGCTGTGCGGTGAGGATCGCGTCGTACAGCGTCTTCGCTTCGGCGAGACGCCCCGCCTGATGATGCGCGAGCGCCGCCTGCAACGCCTGTCCGATGCTGTCCATCTCGTCCGCCGTGCTCAATACGGATGCGGGTCGCGTCCGAAATCGATCAGCCTGCCGCCGTGCTCGATCATCACGGCCGGCGCCGCGATCCCTTCGCGGGCCATCTCGGCGACGATGTCGCGCGCGCGCCACTGGGTCGGGATGATGATCACGTCGGCCGGCGCGGCTTTCAGCGCATCGCGGAACACGATCTGCTGCCCGGTGCCCGGCACGTAGGTGCCGACCTTGTCGGGATCGGAATCGACGACGAGCGGGAAGCGGCCCGCATCGGCGTCGAAGTGATGGATGAACGCCGCCGCCTTGCCGGTGCCGCCCCAGATCGCGACCCGCCGGCCCGACGCCGCCAGCTCGGCGAGCTGCTGCGCGATGCCCGCGCGATGCTCGACCGTGCGGGCCGCGAAGCGCGCCGCCGCGCCCGCGCGCGCGCGCAGCGGCGCCGGCACGCCGAGCCGGACCAGCGCATAGACGACTTCGCCGTCGTAGCCGTGCGCGAGCGTGACGATCTCGCCGGCGCGCGCCATCAGCGCGCGGAACGATTCGGTCGTGAACTGCGACACGTGCTCGTAGAAGAAATCCGCGAGCCGCTCGGTCTCGAACACGCGGTCGATGCACGGCACCTCCGCGAACAGCCAGCACGGGTTCGGCTGGCTCGCCGCGCCCCACGCGAGCTGCTCGACGAGCTTCGCCGGCTCGGTCAGGTGTTCGAGCACGTGGCGGATCACGATCGCGTCGGGCCGGAATTCGGCCATGTCGGCGAGCGGCTCGAACAGCCGCGCATGGAACTCGATGCCGTTGCCGGTGCCGACGCTCGCGTTCGGATCGAAGCCGATGAAGCGCCCGCCATCGCTCGCCTGCGCGAGGCCGCGCACGAAGTGCGCTTCGCCGCAGCCGATCTCGACGACGGTGGGCGCAGCGGACAGGCTGCCGAGCAGCAGGTCGCGCGTGGCCGCCAGATGGCCCTTCCAGATGCCGCCGTTGTTGAACATCCGGTTCGGATTACTCTGGTACGGAATCGCGTCGTAATGGAAGCGGTGATTCCACACGTGCGAGCACCGCGGGCATTGCACGAACTCGAGCGGGTGGCGCGGCAGCGCACGCGCGCTTGCCGCGGAATCCGGCCACGCGAGCGTCGCCAGCGTGTGCGCGCCGGCGTCGAAGAACGGCGCGGCGACCGCGTGCGCACAGACGGGGCAGGCCGCGTCGATCAGGTCAGGACTCATGCTTTCACCAGGTTGCGGAAGTAGGCGATCGTTTCCTTCAGGCCGTCCTCGAGCTGGACGCCCGGCTGCCAGTCGAGCCGCTGGCGCGCGCGGCCGATGTCGGGCCGGCGCTGCAGCGGATCGTCGGTCGGCAGCGGGCGGTATTCGATGCGGCTTTTCGAGCCGGTCAGGCGCAGCACGCACTCGGCCAGCTCGCGGATCGTGATCTCGCTCGGGTTGCCGAGGTTCATCGGGCCGGTGTCGTCGTCCTGGTCCATCATCCGCAGCAGCCCCTCGACGAGATCGTCGACGTAGCAGAACGAGCGCGTCTGGCTGCCGTCGCCGTACAGCGTGATCGGCTCGCCGCGCAGCGCCTGCATGATGAAGTTCGACACGACGCGGCCGTCGTCGGCGCGCATGCGCGGGCCGTAGGTGTTGAAGATCCGCACCACGCGGATGTCGACGCCGTGCTGCCGGTGATAGTCGAAGAACAGCGTTTCCGCGCAGCGCTTGCCTTCGTCGTAGCACGCGCGCGGCCCGTTCGGGTTGACGTTGCCCCAGTAGCTCTCCTGCTGCGGATGCTGCTGTGCGTCGCCGTACACCTCGCTCGTCGACGCCTGCAGGATGCGTGCGCCGCAGCGCTTCGCGAGGCCGAGCATGTTGATCGCGCCGAGCACGGCCGTCTTCACAGTCGACACTGGGTCGCTCTGGTAGTGGACCGGGCTCGCGGGGCACGCCATGTTGAACACGCGGTCCGCCTCGACGTACAGCGGCAGCCACACGTCGTGACGGATCACCTCGAAATTCACGCGGCCGATCAGGTGCGCGACGTTCCGCTTGCTGCCGGTGTGGAAGTTGTCCACGCACATCACGTCGTGGCCGGCGCTCACGAGGCGCTCGCACAGGTGCGAGCCGAGAAAGCCCGCGCCGCCGGTGATCAGGATCGAGGCGCCGTTCACGCGGCGGCTTCCGGCGCGGCTTCGACGTGGCGCGCCCACATGCCGTGCAGCGCGTCCTCGAAGTGGCGCGCGAAGCGGGGCGCATCGCACAGCGGCGACGCGAGCAGCTGCGCGCGCAGCGTCGTGCGCAGCACCGCCAGCTCGGCGGGCTTGCCGATCTGCGCCACGGCCTTCGCGACGTACGCGTCGTCGTCGTCCGCGATCCATTCGGGCAGGCGCGCCGCGTGCAGCAGGCTCTCGGCGATGTGCGACAGGAAGCGCTCGCCGCGCCGGCACAGCACGGGCACGCCCATCCACAGCGCTTCGGCGGTCGTCGTGCCGCCCGGGTACGGGAACGGGCTCAGCATCAGGTCGACGCGCCGGTACGCGGCCAGGTACTCGGCGCGCGGCGAACGGCCTTCGAGGATCAGGCGCTGCGCGTCGATGCCGTGCGCCGCGAAGCGCTCGGCGAGCGCCTGCTGTTCGCGCGGATCGTCGAGATGCTCCGCCTTCACGAACAGCTTCGCGCCCGCGACCGCCTGCAGCACGCGCGACCAGACCGCGACGACGCGATCGGTGATCTTCGCGAGCTTGCCGAAATAGCCGAAGGTCGGATGGCCGTTCGCGAGCATCGGCAACGCGCCGACGTCGATCGCATCGGCCGGCGGCGTGAAGCACAGATAGCTGTCCGGCAGATGCCACGGCCGCTCGGTGAAATGCGCGGCCTCGGCGGGCGGCAGCACGTAGCGGTCGCCGATCACGTAGTCGATCGCGCGCACGCCGGTGCTCGCGAAGTAGCCGGGCCAGCTCGCCTGCAGCGGCGCCGCCTTCCACGCGAACAGCGGCAGGCGGTTGTAGATCGTGTGGCCCGCCGCGTCGAGCAGCACGTCGATGCGGTCCGCGCGAATCCTTGCGGCGGCCGCTTCGTCGCTCAGGCCGGCGATGCAGGTCCACGTCGAGAAATAGGGCTTGATGCGGGCGGTGACGTCGTCCTCGACGTCGCGCGTCGGGTACGCATGCATCTCGACCCGGTTCGCATCAAGATGCTTCAGCATGCTCTCGATGAAATAGCCGACCGGATGCGACTTCAGGTCGCCCGACACGATGCCGACCTTGAGCGGTCGCCCGACGCGGGCGGTCAGGTCGACGAGCCAGTCCGTCCACGGCTTCGCGCGCCGCGTGACGAGTTCGTCGTAGCGCGCGGCCTCGGCGAGATACGCGTCGTGGTCGAACGCCTCGCTGCAGTGGCTCGCGAACAGCAGGTTGCTGCGCGGCTCCGGCAGGTCGGGACGCAGCGCGACCGCGTGCTGGTACGCCTCGAGCGCGGCCGGAATCTCGTTCAGGTCGAACAGCGCGTTCGCAAGGTTGTTGTAGGCCTGGGCGTTGTCCGCCTTCAGCGAGATGGCCTTGCAGAACGCATCGACGGCCGCGCGGGCGTCGCCGGCGAGCCGCTGCGCGTTGCCGAGGTTGTTGTACGCGTCGACGTAGTCGGGCCGCAGCTCGGTCGCGAGGCGGAAGCACTCGGCGGCGGCGGAATGGCGGTTGTCCGCCTGCATCACGTTGCCGAGGTTGTAGTAGTAGATCGCGTCGGGCTTGATCTCGATCGCCGCCATGATCAGGCTGGACGCCTCCTGATAGCGACCGTACTGATGGCCGATCAGGCCGAGGAGGTGAAGCGCGTCCGCATGCCGGGGATCGATGTCGAGGATCTGCCGGTACAAGGTCTCGGCCTCTTCGAGCCGGTCGGCCTGATGGTGCGCCAGCGCGTGTTCGATCGTGGCGGTGGCGGGGGAAATGGGCATCATGAGATCTGTCGTCCTGCTAGCCAATACGGGGTTCGAAACGCGGCCGGCGCCGCGTTCGATAAGGTCCTGAACCCTCTCCAGTCGACGGGCGCAGGTGAGTCGGTCACGTCGGCGGCGCGTCATCCGGTCGCAGTACCGCAAGGCCGGGGTGCGGCGCCACGCACGGACAGTCTCCGACGTGTCCGAATTCTCTCCGCGCGCATCGCGTTCCAATCCGGCGATCAGGCGCCGGAATTGGTCGTAATTCCCGCGACTGCAAGCCCGCCGAAAACCGCGCCGAACGCCCGCGCATCCATCGAAATGCGGGGTGAAATGGGCCGCTAATCCGACATTCGATCCTGGCGGCGGTCGATAGACTTGATCGTAGAAAGATGTCCGACTTGCGCCGTGCGGACAGCCGCGCACCCGATGTCGCCGCGGCGCTCACGCGTTCGTCCGGTCTCACCCTTTGTGCCTGGAGCCTTGTGTATGCACGAATCAGCGATCATCACCAACGCAGACGGCGATCAGCTCGCGGCGCGCCGCGAACTGTTCGACCTGATGCAGACCTATCCTGCGACGCGCGAGGAACTGGAACGCTCGCTCGGCCTGTTCGTGCGCGGCTCGCTCCTCGCGCGCATCCTGGCGACGTTCGAGGTGTACCAGCGGATCGTGCCGCTGCCGGGCGCGATCCTCGATATGGGCACGTGGCGCGGCCAGACCGCCGTGCTGTGCGAGAACTTCCGCGCGATTCTCGAGCCGCTGAACTTCCAGCGCCGCATTCACGCGTTCGATACGTTCACGGGCTACACGGGCTTTGCCGAGAACGACGCGCGCGACCGCAAGCTGTTCTCCGACGGCACCTACTCGCTGTCCGGCGAGTACGCCGACCTGCTGCGCAAGCTGCTGAACCTGCACGAGCGCAACAACGCGATGGGGCACGTGCATGACAAGCACCGCGTGTGGGAAGGCGACTGCCGCGACACGCTGGCGGCGTTCGACGAAGCGCATCCCGGCGAGATGGTCGCGCTCGCGTGGTTCGACTTGAACGTGATCGAGCCGACCCGGCACGCGTTCGACGCGGTGATGGAGCGGCTGGTGCCCGGCGGCGTCGTCGCGTTCTGGCAGCTCACCCGCGGCGGCCAGTTGCCGGCGGAAGGCATCCATTACCTGCGCGACCTGCTCGGCAATCGTCCGCACCAGATCCACAAGGCGGCGGCGTATCCGTCGCTCTGCTACCTGTCGTTCCCCGAAGGCGGAGGCGCACGCAAATGAAAATCGCAATTCTCGGCAACGGCATCCTCGGCCTGATGGCGGCCCGCGCATGGCAGCAGGCCGACCCGGGCGTCGAGCTCGTCATCGTCGGCCACGCGCATCGGCCCGGCTCGGCGACGCGCGCGGCGGCGGCGATGCTCAACTCCTTCACCGAGCTGGAAGGCGACTCGCTCGGCACGCCGATCGACCGCTTCAAGTTCGAGCTGAGCCGCGCCGCGACGGCGGCCTGGCCCGCCGTGTTCGCCGAGATCTGCACGCCGGAGCGCGCGGTCGCGCACGGCTTCGGCACCTTCGTGCTGAACAACGCGGCGACCGACGCGCTCGACGACGAGAACTTCGCGGCCGTGCAGCGGTTCTGCCGTGAATTCGAGGAGCCCTGCGAGGCGGTCGATCCGTCAGGCATCCCGAACTATCATCCGGACCCGCGCTATCGCGCGCTGAAGGCGGTCTTCCTGAAGCGCGAAGGCTGGGTCAATCCGAAGCAGTTTCTCGACGCGCTGACGGCATCCGTCGCGCAAGCCGGCAACGCGCGCTTCATCGACGCCGAAGTCGAGCGGCTCGACACCGCCGCCGGACGCGTCGTCGCGGCGCGGCTGTCCGACGGCAGCGTGCTCGCGGCGGACCGCTTCATCCTCAGCAACGGCGCCAACCTGACGCGCGTGCTGCAGGCGAGCCTGCCCGACCTGCCGGTGCAGCGGATGTTCTACGGCATCGGCATGTCCGTCGAGCTGCAAAGCTCGGAGAACGTGCACACGCACTGCGTGCGCACGACCAACCGCGGCCTCGCGTGCGGCGTGTATTCGGCGCCGCACGGGCCGGACCGCACGCTGGTCGGCGCCAGCAACTACATCAGCCCGGTGCCGCACGAGCATGGCCACGCCGGCAGCGCGTACACGCTGCTCAAGTCCGCGATGGACCAGATCAACACCCGCTTCTCGCGCGCGAACCTGGTCAACGTCAACGTCGGCTGGCGGCCGACGACGTCCGACCTGTATCCGCTGTTCGGCGAAACCAGCGTGCGGGACCTGTGGATTCTCGGCGGGACCAAGCGCGACGGCTTCCACCTGTCGCCGGTGCTGTGCCGCGACCTCGTCGCGGCGATGCGCGGCGAGCCGATCGACCCGCGCTACGCGGAACTCGCGCCCGAGCGTCCGCTGATCCGCAACATGACGCGCGAGGCCGCGATCGCGAAGACGGTGCGCCATCAGATCAATGCGGCCTACCAGCACGATTTCGAGCCGGCGCGAAACCGCATGGTCGAACAGCTCCAGAACGCGATGCGCGCGGACCTGGAGGCGCTGCACGACAAGCTGGGCGCAACGGCGTGGGGCATTCCGCCCGAGCTCGTCGACATGTACCGGTACGGCCACATTCCGGCATGAGCGTCACGCACATGAACCGCGACGCGAAGCGGGTGGCGATCGTCCAGTCCAACTACATTCCGTGGAAGGGCTATTTCGACCTGATCGCCGCCTGCGACGAGTTCATCCTCTACGACGACGCGCAGTACACGCGCCGCGACTGGCGCAACCGCAACCAGATCAAGACGCCGCAGGGCGTGCAATGGCTGAGCGTGCCGGTGAAGGTGAAGGGCAAGTATCACCAGTCGATCCGCGAGACGGAGCTCGACGGCGCCGAATGGGCGCCGCTGCACTGGAAGCGCCTGCAGCAGAACTACGCGCGCGCGCCGCACTTCGGCCGCTATGCGGACGAACTCGAAGCGCTGTACCTCGGCCGCACGTACGGGATGCTGAGCGAGCTGAATCTCGCGATGCTGACGTGGATCCTCAGGCAGCTGGAGATCGACACGCGCGTGTCGTCGTCTTCGGACTACGAACTGCACGGCGACCGCACCGAGAAGCTGCTGAACCTGTGCGTGCAGGCAGGCGCGACCGAGTACCTGTCGGGCCCGGCCGCGCGCAGCTACCTGGACGAGAACCTGTTCGCCGACGCCGGGGTGGCGGTGCGCTGGTTCGACTACCCGGCCTATCCCGAGTATCCGCAGCAGTGGGGCGACTTCGTCCACGGCGTGACGGTGCTCGACGTGCTGTTCAACTGCGGTCCCGACGCGCGCCGTTACGCGCTGACCTCGAAAGCGTGAGGCGATCTCCATGAGCGAATCCCCGCATGCCGGCCTGCTGCAGGAAGTGGCCGCGTACTACAGCGCACGGCTGGCGGAACACGGCGCCACCGCGCGCGGCGTGGACTGGAACGGCGAAACCGGCCAGTTCCTGCGCTTCGAGCAGCTGACCAGGATCCTGCCCGCGGCCGGCGGCCACTCGCTGAACGACATCGGCTGCGGCTACGGCGCGCTGGTCGACTTCCTGAAGGCGCGCGCGTTGCCGGACGGCTTCACCTATGCGGGCAACGACATCTCGTCCGACATGGTCGACGCCGCGCGGCAGCGCTACCGCGACGACGCGAACGTCGCGTTTCACGTCGGCGCGACGCCGCAGGCCGAGTCGGACTACGGGATCGCGTCCGGCATCTTCAACGTCAGGCGCGGTCACGGCGACGACGCGTGGCTCGACTACATCCACGCGACGCTCGACACGCTGCACGCGACGAGCCGCCGCGGCTTCGCGTTCAACTGCCTGACGTCGTATTCCGATCCGCCGTTCATGCGCCCGGACCTCCTGTACTACGCCGATCCGTGCGCGCTGTTCGATCGCTGCAAGCGCCGCTATTCGCGCCACGTCGCGCTGCTGCACGACTACGGCCTGTACGAATTCACGATCCTCGTCCGCAAGGACGTCTGAGCGGCGCCGCGCACGCCGCGCGGCCGAGCGTCCCACCCCTTACCACGGAGCCTGACCATGTTCGGCCCACCCAATCTCGACAGCATTCCGTTCGGCCGTCCGTTCGTGGTCGGCAAGGAGCTCTACTACATCGCGAAAGCGGTCGAGCAGGGCGGCCTCGCCGGCGACCAGGCGTTCACGAAGCTCTGCCACCGCTGGCTGGAACAGCGCATCGGCTGCCAGCGCGCGCTGCTCACGCACTCGTGCACGGCCGCGCTCGAGATGGCCGCGATCCTCGCCGACGTGCAGCCCGGCGACGAAGTGATCATGCCGTCCTACACGTTCGTGTCGACCGCCAACGCGTTCGTGCTGCGCGGCGCGACGCCGGTGTTCGTCGACATCCGCCGCGACACGCTGAACCTCGACGAGACGCTCGTCGCCGCCGCGATCACCGAGCGCACGCGCGCGATCGTGCCGGTGCACTACGCGGGCGTCGCGTGCGACATGGACGTGATCGGGCAACTCGCGGCGGATCACGGCCTGTGGGTAATCGAGGACGCCGCGCAGGCGCTCCAGTCGACGTGGAACGGCAAGCCGCTCGGCAGCCTCGGCCACCTCGCGTGCCTCAGCTTCCACGAGACCAAGAACGTGATTTCAGGCGAGGGCGGTGCGCTGCTGGTCAACGACCCGCGCCTCGTCGAGCGCGCGGAGATCATCCGCGAGAAGGGCACCAACCGCAGCCAGTTCTTCCGCGGGCAGGTCGACAAGTACACGTGGGTCGACGTCGGCTCGTCGTTCCTGCCGGGCGAGCTGATCGCAGCGTTCCTGTACGCGCAGTTCGAACACGCGGACGTGATCACCGCGCAGCGGCGCGCGACCGTGCAGCGCTACCAGGACGCGCTGCAGCCGCTGCACGCCGACGGGCTGGTCGAGCTGCCCGCGATTTCGCTCGCCGAGCGCGGCAACGGCCACATGTTCTACTTCCTCGCGCGCGACCTCGCCGAGCGCACCGCGCTGCTGCAGCAGATCCGCGCGGTGGGCGTGAACGCCGTGTTCCATTACGTGCCGCTGCACAGTTCGCCGGCCGGCCAGCGCTACGGGCGCTGCGGGTCCGGGATGCCGGTGACGGACCTCGTCGCCGACCGGCTCGTCCGTCTGCCGCTGTACCACGACATGACCGAAGCCGAACAGGACCGCATCCTCGACGTGGTCTTCGATTTCTACCGCACCCGATAACGATGACGATTCCGACTTCCGGCCCGACGCGCCACGGGTCGCGCATCTTTGCGCGGCTCGACCATCCGTACTACGTGTACGCGCCGAATTTCCGGCAGACGTCCGGCGGGGTCCGCGCGATGCACTACCTGTGCCACGTGCTGAACCTGCTCGGGCACGAAGCGTATGTCACCACGCCGGTCGTGCATCCGGACCTGCGCACGCCGCAGGTGACCAACGACATCGCGCAGGCGCACGCCAACGCGAATCGCAGCCCGATCGCCGTCTACCCGGAAATCGTCTCCGACAATCCGTTCAACGCGCGCTGCGTCGCGCGCTACCTGCTTGCCGAACCCGGCCGCATCGAGGGCAATGCGATCGACCTGCAGCCGAGCGACCTCGTGTTCACGTTCGGGCCGACGCTGGTGCCCGCGGGATGGCAGGCGGACCTGCTGCGCATGCCGCTGGTCGACACGCGCATCTTCAACAGCGACGGCGTCGACGACGCGCGCCGCAGCGGCACGGCCGTCTTCATCAACCGGCATCTGGTACGCGGCGGCAGCCTGCATCCGGTCACCGCCGATTCGATCGAGATCTCGAACCGCGTGCCGGCACGCTCGGCGCACGAGCTCGCGGCGCTGTTCCGCCAGGTCGAGTGCGTCTACCTGTACGAGTGGTCGACCGCCGCGTTCGAGGCGCTGCTGTGCGGCTGTCCGGTCGTGTGCATCGTGAACGACGCGTCGATGCCGAAGGCCGAGCGCTGGGTGATGGAAGGCAAGGGCATCGCGTGGAGCCTCGACGAAGCGGAGATCGCCCGCGCGAAGGCCACCGTTCACGAAGCGCGCGACGTCTACCTGCAGGAAGAGGAGACGTTCTGGCGGCAATTGCAGACGTTCATCGACAAGACCCAGGCCCGCGCGGACGAACTGGACGCGCAGGCCGTCGCGGCCGGCGCCGCCGGCTGCCAGGCGGCCTCGGCACGCAAGCGCATCGCGGTCGTGATGGCCGAACCGTCCGCGCACGCGCGCGCCAGCTTGCGCTTCGTGCAGCCGTTCGCGCTGCTGGATCGTGAATGGGAACTGAGCTTTCCGGTCACGCACGCCGGCATCGATGGGGACTCGCTGCAGCGCGCCGACCTGATCGTGCTGCAGGGCGACACGCCGGGCCTGCTGTCCGCGGCTACGCTGGAACAGCTGTTCGCGCTCGGCAAGCCGGTCATCCACGAGATCGACGCGCCGCTCGATACGCTGCTCGCCGGCACGCCCGGGGCCGCCGACAACGCGCGCCGCAACGCGAACCTCCGCTACGCCGCGCAGCACGCGCATGCGCTCGTCGTGCCGTCGGAGGCGCTGGCGCGGCAGTACCGGGAGGTCAACGCGTCGGTCCACGTGCTGCCGGCCGATATCGATGTCGAGCGGCTGTACCGCGCGGCGCCCGGCGCTCGCGACCACGTGAACCTCGCGGTGTCCGGCGCCGGGCTCGACGGCGCCCGTCTCGAACAGGTCCGGCTGGCGCTGGCCGAGCTGCGCCGCCGGTATCCGGGCAAGCTCCGCGTGTCGTTCGTCGGGCCGGCGCTGCCGGCCGGCTGGGACGGCGATCCGGATGTCACGCTGATCGCCTCGAACGCGCCCTATGACGCCTATGCGGACCAGTTGAAGCACGCCGGCCTCGACCTCGCGCTGGTCGCGTCGCCGCTCGCGCTGCGCGACGACGATCCGCCGCGCGCATGGCTCGAATACTCGGCGGCCGGCGCGGCCACGGTGCTCGTCGCCGCGCACGCGGAAGGCAGCGCGATCGTCCACGGCCGTACCGGCTGGCTCGCCGCCGACGCCGCCGACGCGTGGGTCGGCGCGATTGCGCACCTGATCGAGCATCCGCAGGCGCGCGCGCAACTCGCCGCGGCCGCGCAGGACGCGATCCGCGCGCGGCACGACGTCAGCCGCAACGCCGCGCGCCACGGCGCGCTGTATGCGCGGCTGCTGGAGCAGAACCGCGCGCCGGCGCCCGTCGTCGCGCGCGCGGACGCCGCGCCGCGCCGCAAGCGGCTCGTCGTGTACTCGGTCGAGCCGCCCGAAAGCGCGTCGGCGCGCGTTCGCCTCGTGCAGCCGTTCGACCGGCTGCGCGACGAATGGGAGCTCGTCTGGGGCATTCGCGACGGCCGGATCGACAGCAGCGTGCTGGCCGGCGCCGACGCCGTCCTGCTGCACCGGATGACGCCCGGCGTGATGACGGACGAAGGCGTGCGGGCCATCTTCGGCCTCAACAAGCCGGTGATCTACGAGACCGACGACCTGCTGACCGACCTGCCGGCCGCGCATCCGCTCGCCGCGCAGGGCGCGATGGCCCGCGCGGGGATCGAGTTCACGCTGCGCAACGCGGATGCCGTGATCGTGTCGACGCCGTTCGCCGCGAGCCGCTACCGGCTGTCGAACCCGCGCATCCACGTGCTGCCCGACAGCGTGGACTTCGTCCGGTTCTACCGCCCCGTGGCGACGCGCAGCGACGATTGCGTGACGATCGGCATCGCCGGCGCGTCGCTGCGCGCCGACAACTTCGCGCTCGTCGACGCGGCGCTGCAGGCGATCTGTGCGCGCCATCCCGGCAAGGTCAAGGTGTGCTTCGCCGGCCCGGACGCACCCGCCGGCTGGGCCGCGCATCCGGCGGCCACGTTCGAGCCCGCGCTGCATGACTACGACGCGTATGCGCAACGCCTGCCGCAACAGCGCTGGGACATCGCGCTGATGCCGCTCGCCGACGACGACTACCACGCCGGCAAGAGCACGATCCGCTGGCAGGAATATGCGGCGGCCGGCATCGCCACGATCGTCAGCGACCGGCCCGCCTATCGCTTCGCGCTGAACGACGGCTGCGACGGCCTGCTGGTCGCGGATGCGCGCGAGGCCTGGATCGACGCGCTCGACCGGCTGATCGCGAACCCGGCGCTGCGCCGCGGGCTCGCGCGCACCGCGCAGGCGAAGGTCCGCAAGCACCACGCGCTGCAGCAGGCGCTGCCGCACTATCGCCACGTGTATCAGCAGTGCATCGACAAGGGCGTCAGCGGCGGCCAGCCCGGCCGCCCGGATGCGCCGATTCCCGGCGTGCTGATCCTCGACGCCGACGGCGATCTCGACAAGGTCAGGCAGAGCCTGCACGAAGTCGCCAAGCGGCCGGAACAGGATCTGCTGGCGGTCGTGGTGACCACGTCGCAAGCGCCGTTGCCCGAGTGGACCGACAAGGTGCGCTATTTGGGCACGCCCGCGCACGAGTACGCGGCCACCGTCGAGCAGCTCTGCGCGCTGCCGGCGTTCGACTGGACGCTGATCGTCGAGGCGGGTGACGGGGACGTGGCGCACGCGGATGCGGATGCGATGACGGCGTAGGGCCCGCTCACGGCAATCCGTCAGGACGCCGCCGGCGCTACGCCCTGGCAGCGGCCCCGCATTCGCCGTCGAGTCCGAGCCGCGCACGCGCGCTCGCGAGCGCGCACTCGATCCGCTCAATCGTCGAGCGCGTCGCGGCGCTGTCCGGGCTCGCCCGCTGCATAAGCCGCAGCCACGTCAGGCGTCGCGCAAGCATCGGCATCGCCAGCGCTTGCACGACCAGTCGCTGATCCCGGTCGGCCGCGTCGAAGCGCAGGCACGCGTCGGCGAGCGTCTCCACGGTGAGATCGGCATTGGTCAGGCACGAGAAGAGGTTCATCGGGCAGGCAACCGTCCCCGTCACGGCGAACGGCGTTCGAAAGAGGCGCGCCGGATCGCGCGCGGCTTCGGGCGGCTTGCGCGCGCGGCGGCACGAAATCCGCGCCCCGCGCGCCGGCCGGCTTCGCGCGGCCGCATCCGGCCGCGTGCTGCAGCGCGGGCGGCGTCAGAACGTCTCCCACACCGCGCCGTCTGCCGTCGAGACCGCCGTCGCCAGCTTCAGCGGCCTGGGTGCGGCGTGCGCGATCGCGGCAGCCGCCGGCGCGCGCGCCGGGGCACGCGCATCCGAGACGCTGAATACGGCCATCGCGTCCTTCAGGCTGCCCGCCTGATCCTCGAGCGAGCGCGCCGCGGCGGCCGCCTGCTCGACGAGCGCCGCATTCTGCTGCGTGACGTCGTCCATCTGCACGACCGCCTGATTGACCTGCTCGATGCCGCGGCTCTGCTCCTGCGACGCGGCGGCGATTTCGGCGACGATGTCGGACACCTGCTTGATCGCCAGCTTCACCTGCGCCATCGTCGCGCCGACGTCGGTCGCCTGTTTCGCGCCGTCGCGGATCATCGCGACCGACGACGCGATCAGCTCCTTGATCTCCTTCGCGGCCGCGGCCGAGCGCTGCGCGAGATTGCGCACCTCGGTCGCGACGACCGCGAAGCCCCGCCCCTGCTCGCCGGCGCGCGCCGCCTCGACGGCGGCATTGAGCGCGAGGATGTTGGTCTGGAACGCGATCGACTCGATCACGCCCGTGATGTCGGAAATCTGGCTCGAACTGGCGCTGATCTCCTCAATCGTGCCGACCATGCCGAGCACCGCGTCATTGCCGGCGTCGGCGATTCCCGACGCGCGCGTCGCCAGCGCGTTCGCCTGCTGCGCGTTGTCCGCATTGTGCTTCACCGTTTCCGCGAGCTCGGTCATGCTCGCCGCGGTCTGCTCGAGCGACGCGGCCTGCGCTTCAGTGCGTGCCGACAGGTCCGCGTTGCCGCTAGCGATCTGGTGCGCGGCGATCGTCACCGATTCCGCATTGCGCTTGATGCCCCGCACCGTGTCGCCGAGCTGCCGATCCATCACGGCCAGCGCGTCAAGCAGACGGCCGAATTCGTCGTGCGAATCGACGACGATCCCGTTCTCGAGCCGGCCGGCCGCAATCTCGCCGGCGACCCGCACCGCGCGATCGAGCGGCCGCGTGATCTGCCGCAGCAGGTAGGCCGATACGCCGATGGCAACCAGTACGCCGACGCCGACGAGCGCGATCGCGGTATAGAAGATCCGCGTGAACGTCGCGGCGCTGTCCTCCGCGAACGCCTTCGCCTGGACGATGTTCAGCGCGATGTTGTCGTCGATCGCGCGCCGCAGCGCGTCGGCAGTCGGCGCCAGCCGGTCGAGGGCCGCGCCGGGCGCGTCGCTGCCGCTTTCCAGCATCGCGAGCGCGTCGTCCGTCCCGGCCCGGAAGCCGGGCAGCAAGTCCCGCATCCGCTCGGCGATCCGGCGCTCGCCGTCGCTCGTGACCGCGTCCGGGAAATAGCGGGCCCATGTTGCGTCGAGCCGCGCCTGCTCGGCGCGCACCGTCGCGACGCCCGCCCTGGTCCGCGCCGGGTCGCGATCGAGCTGCAGCTGGCGCAATTTCAGCAGGATGCCGAACTCGGCGGCGCGGATTTCTGACAGTTCGCTGATCGGTACCGTATTGCCGGAATACGCATTGGCGACATTCGAATTGAGGCGGGCAAGGCCGTTGATTCCGAATACGCCGATCGCCGCCATCAGGACGACGCAGGCAACGAATGCGAGAACGACCTTGAATTTGATGCTGTGCGTGAAGTACTTCATTTCAAGCCTCATCGTAAAAGTACGAATCAATGCAAATTTGAATTTCCTCTTATGCATTCGTCGTTTACGGAGGTATTTCGAATTTCTTTAATCCATTTATTTACGTATCGCGTGAAATTATTTTTTATTATCTCAATATAATTTGTCGAGGCACTTTTTCAGCACGGATGAGTCATCTAACTAATTAATTTCGATGCGTAATTCAATCGATTTCATCTTGGTATCGCATGGCGTCATCGGCCACCGCTTTTATCTCAAATTAAAAAAAACCGAGCGCGGCCGGCCGCGCTCGAAACGCGTTCAGTTGCTCGAGCAGCCGCCGCAACTGCTCGAGCTGCACGAGCTCGACGATCCGCAGGAGCTCGAACCGCTGCTGTCCCCGGCATCAGAGTCGGACGAACCGCTCGACCCGCCGGTTTTCGCGGCGACAACGGGCGGCGGCGCCATCAGCGCACCCAAGTGCTCCGCCCAAATGGTGCCCGCGAGCGCACCGGCGCCGAACAGCGCGGCCGTCCACAGCAGCCCGTCCGGGGTTGCGCGGTCGCCCTGGCGTTCGTTCCGTTGCGCGTCGAGCGCCGCCTGGCCGCCGCTCGTCACGCCGCCGCGCCCGAAGCCGGGCAGGCGCCCGGCCAGGAAGTGGTATGCCGCCGTGAACGCCGCCATGAAGATCATCAGCAGCAACACCGGCCGGCCGCGGCTCAGGCCGATCGCGAGTTTCGCCGCCCCCGCGCCGAGCACGAGCAGCAGGATTGCGCGCGCGGCCATCCGCGTCGTGCGCATTTCGCCCGGCGCCCAGAGCCAGCCTTTCCGGTGCAACGCATCGGCGTAGCCGGCTTCGCGCCACGCGAGACGCTCGCGAAACGCGTGGTAGCTCGTCTCGCCGCCGAGCTGCTTCCTCAGCCATTCCCAGTCGGCGCCATACGCGCCCGCGTGTTGCGGATCGGCGATCCGCACCCGCGCGCCGTTGGCCTGGTGCACCAGCTCGATCGCGCCGGCATGCGCGAGCGACAGCGTCGCGACCTGCGCCACCCGTGAGCCGCCGCCCGCGAGATAGGCCGCTTCCTCCGCACTCAGGTCCGGCGACGATTCGCGGGCCCGCGTTCCCCACGCGCGGAACCGGTACTCGATCCACTGCAGGCCGGCGATCAGCAGCAGCGCGGCGATGCAGAGCGGCACGTAGAACGCGAGAAATTCCGGCCCCGAGAAGTCCAGCACGTTGAAGTCGCTCGCGGACGCGCAGGTCGCCGCGACGCTGATCGCCGCCGCCGGCCACGCGAACTTCGCGACGCGCCGCCAGCCTTGCGTGCGCTTGGCGCGCTCACACGACGGGCCGATGCGCTGCGCCGGGATGTCGGCGGGCCCGGCCGCGGGACGCGGCCAGATCACCGCGGGCGGCTCGCAGCCGAACAGCCGCCGGTAGCTGTCGAGCGTCTGCCGGTAGTGCTGTTCGTACTTCGCGGCCTCGCCGGGCGCGCCCGCGCCCGGCACGTGGTGCAGCGGCGCGCGCAGCACGTCGGCGCAGAACACGTCCCAGTATTCGCGCGTGTATTGCAGATGCAGGTGCCATGCGGCGTCGACCGCGTGCGACGGCGTGACCGGATGGCCGGCCGCCTGCGCGAGGAATGCGAAGCGCTTGTATTCGTCGATCACGGCCAGCGCATGCTCGTAAGGCCAGTGCTCCGCTTCGGCGAGACGGCGGCTGTACGGCAGCGGTGCATCGGGCGCGTCGGGCGCATAGGCCTGCAGGCGCGCGAGCAGCGCGCGCTGCGGTTCGGTCAGCGCATCCGCATCGGCTGCTGCTGTGGCGACGGACGTCGGGAATGGAACCATCGGAGGTCGGCGCGATGCGCGGACGGCCGTCGCGATCGACGCATGCTGTTGTCGTTGCGGGGGATTCTCGCATGACGGCGCGGCGCGCGGCACGCGCTGTGCGTCGGCAAGCCTGCCGTAGAATTTCAGGCCTTTCCCCCATCCCGCGCGAGGAGACGACATTGCGGACGAAACAGAAGATCCTGGTCAGCATGTGCGTGCTCGGCCAACCGGTCCGCTACAACGGGTCGGCCAAGACGGCCGCGCATCAGGCGCTGGACCAATGGCGCCGCGAAGGACGTCTCGTGCCGATCTGTCCTGAGCTGTCGGGAGGATTCGGCGTGCCGCGGCCGCCGGCCGAAATCGCCGACGGCGAATCCGGGCAGCGGGTGCTGGCGGGCGTCGCCCGCATCGTCGACGCGACCGGCGCGGACGTCACGGCGCCCTTCATCGCCGGTGCGCAGGCCGCGCTGGCGCTGGCGCGCGCGCATGACTGCGGTTTCGCGCTGCTGGCCGACGGCAGCCCGTCATGCGGCAGCAGCTTCATCTACGACGGCAGCTTCGCGGGCAACCGACATGCGGGCGCGGGCGTCACCGCCGCGCTGCTGCGGCAGCACGGCATCGAGGTGTTCGCGGATACGGAGATCGACGCGCTGCGCGCGCGGCTGGCGCAGCAGGGGTGAGCGGCGCAGCAACCCCTGCCTTCGGAGTTTTACCTACGCCTCCCCCACCCTTGCCCATCAAGGCCCCGCGCCCCGCGCCCACCGCAAAACCAAGGCTGCACAAGGTCACTCAAGGCCCCGCCAGTTCATCCAAGCTGCAATCCAGCTGCATAGCCCCGCACCGCGCCCTTTCCTGAAGCGTAAGACGCCCCGCCCGCCCCGGCACGCGCCGCGCTGCGTGCCCGGGCGGACGACGCACGCCGTTCGTTGAGCCGCGCCGCACGAAGTTCGAACATGTGAGCCATCTTCACTGACTCACGGTTCGACATCCGGCCATGCCAAGCAACTCGACATCGACATTCTTCCGCGTCGGATCGCAACCCGCGGCCCGCGACGGTCGCGGCATCCGGGCTCGAGGGAGCCGGCCATGATCGTGCGCGCGCTGCAAGGCGACACGGTCGACGCGCTGTGCTGGCGGCACTACGGCCGCACCGACGGCACCGTCGAAACCGTGCTCGAGGCCAACACCGGTCTCGCCGATCTCGGCGTCGTGCTGCCGGCCGGCACGCCCGTCTACCTGCCGCCGCTCGACACGGTGTCGAGCACGAAGCCCTTGCTGCAACTGTTTGACTGACCCTGGAACGCCGCCATGGCCGAACCGAACACCACCACCGCCGCGGTGCTGTCGACCGCGATCGGACTCGCCGGCCTCGCGCCCGGCATCGACGGCAACGCGCTGATCGGCGCGTTCACCGGCGCGGCGCTCGTCGTCGTCACGTCGAAGGAGATCGGCGTCGCGCGGCGCGCGGCCTACCTGCTGATCTCGCTCGTGATGGGCTATCTCGCCGCGCCGGAAATCGTCAGCGCCACGCCGATCCATTCGACCGGCGTCGCCGCGTTCTTCGCGGCCGCGCTCGTGATCGCCGTCACGCTGCAGCTCATCGAGCGGGTCAAGACCCTGGACCTGCTGTCGCTCTTCCGCAAAGGTGGATGACATGCACATCCCGCTCGCGCTGATCGCCCTCGCCGCGCATCTCGCCGCGCTCGTGCGCGTGCTCGCCTACCGGCGCAACGGCGCGCGCCACCGCCGTCATGTGTCGTGGGTCGCGTGGGCCCTCGTCGTGGTGACGGGCGGCGCGTCGATCGAGCTGCTGCTGCATGCCGCATCCGTCGGCTTCTTCGAAGCGGCCACAGCGGTCTTGCTGGCGATGTTCGTGTACGGCGCGCGCGGCAACGTCGCGCGCCTTCTGCGGAGAGAATGAACCATGAAAACCCGCCGCCTCGGCGACCACGGCGACGACGTCGGCCTGCTGCAACGCCGCCTGATCCGCGCAGGTTATGCGGTGCAGGTGACGCACGTCTATGACGCGGCCACCGAAGCCGCCGTCATCGCGCTGCAACGGAAAACCGGCCTCGTCGACGACGGCATCGCCGGCCCCAAGACCTATGCCGCGCTCGCCACCGGCCAGCGCGATCCGAAACACCTGGCGCTGGCCGACCTCGAGCGCGCCGCGCGCACGCTCGACGTGCCGCTCGCCTGCGTGCGCGCGGTCAACGAAGTCGAATCGCGCGGCGCCGGCTTCCTGCCCGACGGCCGGCCGGTCATCCTGTTCGAGCGGCACATCTTCTGGAAGCGGCTGCAGGCGCGCGGCATCGATCCCGCGCCGTTCGCGGCCAGGCAGCCGGACATCGTGTCACAAACGCGCGGCGGCTATCGCGGCGGCACCGCGGAATACACGCGCCTCGCCGCGGCCGAAGTGATCGACGCCCGCGCGGCGTGGGAGTCCGCGAGCTGGGGCGCGTTCCAGGTGATGGGCTATCACTGGCAACGCCTCGGCTATGACGGCATCGACGACTTCGTCGCGCGCATGGAAAGCAGCGAAGCGGAACACCTCGACGCGTTCGTGCGGTTCGTCGCCGCCGACGCCAGGCTGCTCGCCGCGTTGCGCGCCCGCGACTGGGCCGCGTTCGCGCGCGGCTACAACGGGCCCGATTACGCGGCGAACCTCTACGACGTCAAGCTCGCTCGCGCCTACGACCGGTATGCGTCGCAGCCCATTGCGCCGGCCGGATCCGCCGACGCCGCGGCGGCGGCATGAGCGAGCTCGCCGCCAAATTCGCCGCCGGGGTTGTCGTGCTTGCCGCGTGCGCGGCCGCCGCGCTGTACGTGCGCGAACTGCACGCCGACCTGGCGGCCGCCCGGCAGCAACTCGCCGACGCGCGGCAGGGCCTGTCCGATCGTGACGGCGCGATCCGGCGTCTGCAGCAGGACGCCGCCGACCGCGCCAACCAGCAAGCGCGGCTCGACCGCACGCAGAACGCGATCGCGTCGAAGCTCGACGCCGTTCGACTTGAAAACCGGAGATTGATCGATGAAAACGCCGCGCTTCGCGCCTGGGCCGACACTCGTTTGCCTGACGATGTTGTCCGCCTGCAAGCCAATCCCGCTCTCGCCGGCGCCGACGATTACGTCGGACGCCTGCCAGACGGTGAGCCCGTGCACGCTGCCGGCGCTCGCGCCGCGCACCAACGGTGAGCTCGATGCGGCGCTCACGACCGCCAAGGCGGCATGGGCGACGTGCGCAGCCAAGGTCGACATGATCGCGACGTGCCAGGCCAGATCGCAGCCGGCCGTCGACAACGTGGAGCATCCGCATGAATAAGCCAGACAGCCTGCGGCGCGCGCTCGTCGCCGCGGTTCCCGCGCTCGGGGCCGACCCGGGCAAGCTGACCGTGCTCGTCGAGCACGGTTCGCTCGCCGCGACCGGCACCCTGACGCCGTCGTTCGAATACCGGTACATGGCCCACGTGCTCGCCACGAATTTCACCGGCGACGCGGACCCCGTGTTCGTCGCGCTGGTCGAATGGGTGCGCGCGAACCAGCCGGACCTCGTGACAAACCCCGCCGTGCGCGCCGACGGCATCACCTTCGAGACGAGCGTCCGCGATGCGGCGACGGTCGACCTGTCGATCAAGCTCGCGCTGACGGAAAGCGTCGTCGTCACGACCGGGCCGGACGGCAAGCAGGTGATCACGCACGTCGACGACACGCAGGTCGATCCGGCGAATACGCTGACGTGGGTCGCGCTGCCGCAGCGAGGTGCCGCATGACGGCCGCCGCGCTCATCGACCTATCGAGCCTGCCCGCCCCCGACGCGCTCGAGGCGCTCGATTTCGAAACGCTGTACGCACGCCGGAAAGCCGCGCTGGTCGCGCTCTGGCCCGCTGACGAACGGCCCGAGATCGCGGCGACGGTCGCGCTCGAATCCGAGCCGCTCGCACGCTTGCTGCAGGAAAACTGCTATCGCGAGCTCGTGCTGCGCCAGCGCGTCAACGACGCCGTGCGGGCCGTGATGCTCGCGTTCGCGAAAGGCAGCGACCTCGACCAGCGCGCGGCGCTGTTCGGGATCGAACGGCTCGTCGTCACGCCCGCCGACCTTCCCAACGACATCCCGGCCGTCTACGAGGACGACGAAGCGTTGCGCCGTCGTGTCCAGCTCGCGCCGCAGGGCTTCAGCGTGGCCGGCCCGGCTGCCGCGTACGAATCGAAGGCGCTCGCCGTCGACGGCCGCGTGCTCGATGCGAAGGCCACGCGCCCGCAGCCGGGCGACGTGCTCGTCACGCTGCTGTCGCGCGACGGCGACGGCACGGCCGACGCCGCGCTCTGCCGCGCGGTCGAGTCCGCGCTGTCGGCCGAGGATCAACGGCCGCTGAACGACACCGTCCTCGCGCGCCCGGCCGAGATCGTCCGCTACCGGATCCGCGCGAAGGGCTATACGCGCTCGCCGGTCGGCGCCGACGTGCTGATCGCGCAGGCGACGAAGAACGCCCGCGCGTATGCCGACAAGGTGCGCCGCCTCGGCGTCGGCGTCGCGGAATCGGCGATCAAGGGTGTCTGCCAGGCCGCCGGCCTGTCGAAGACCGAGCTGATCGAGCCGGCCGGCGACCTCGCGATCGGCCCGACGCAGGCGTCTTACTGCGTCGACGTCGTCATCGAATACGGCGGCATCTATGAGTGACCTGCTGCCGCCGAACGCGACGCCGCTCGAGCGGCGCGCCGCGCGCGCGCTGGCCGCTGCCGAGGGCCTGCCGGTTCCGATTCGCGATTACTGGAGCCCGGATCGCTGCGCGTCGGCGCTGTTGCCGTATCTCGCTGCCGAAGTGTCGATCGACGGTTGGGAGCTCGCCGAGTCCGACGATGCGCGCCGCGCGCTCGTCCGGAGCGCGATCCGGCTGCACCAGAAGCGCGGCACGCCGTGGGCGGTGCGTGAAGTGATCCGCCGCCTCGGCTTCGGCGAGGTGACGATCGTCGAGGGCCGGCGCGTGCGCCGGCGCGACGGGTCGGCCACCTACAACGGCGACCACGTGCACGGCCACGAATCGGCGTGGGCGGAATACATCGTCAAGCTGTCGCGGCCGATCACGCGCGACCAGGCGGACAACCTGAAGGCGGTGCTCGAGCGCTACGCGCCGCGACGCTCGATGCTGGTGTCGCTCGACTACCGCGAAGCACCGATTCGCTACAACGGCTTCGCGCATCGCGACGGCCAGTACAACAGAGGGAGTATCAAGTCATGACTGACCTGGTTGAAAGCTCGACCTGGACACCCGGCATCCGCCAGTTCGAAACGTCCGATCCGGTTGAAGGCGGGCCGGACGGGATCGATAACGTGCCGCTGCGGCAACTCGCGAATCGCACGCGTTTCCTGAAGGACAGGCAGGAAGCGCACGAGGGCGCCGTCGATCCGTATCCGCAATACGCGACGAAGGCGGATCTCGCGCAGAAGGTCGCGGCGCTCGTCGATCAGTCGCCGGAGGCGCTCAATACGCTCAGGGAGCTGGCGAACGCGCTCGGCAACGATCCGGGTTTTGCGACGACGATGACGAATGCGCTTGCGCAGAAGGCGCCGATCGAGTCGCCGGTGTTCAAGGGGACGCCGAAGGCGCCGACGCCGGCGCAGTTCGACAGCAGCGACAAGATGGCGCCGACGGCGTTTGTGCAGCAGTCGCTCGGCAACATGCGCGGCAGCTACGTCACGAGGACCAGCGGGACATTGGGGGCGGCACAGGCGGGCATGCAGGTGTACGTCCTGGCACCCGGCACGACCCAGACGATCAACTTCGCGGAGCTGAAAGACGGCGTGCGGATGACCGTCTATGCCAACTACACCACCGCAGGACAGACGACGCTGGCGATCAACGGCTCGGCGAAGTTTGTCGCCGTGACAAGGATGATGGACCCGACCGTCACGCTGAATCCCGGTGACGCGATTTCGTTCGTCGTCGACTCGGACAACATCAACATCGAAGTGACGACGTGGCGGCATCCATGCGCGGAAAGCGCGACGCGGCAATGAAAGCAACCGACTGGCTCGTATCGCGCCACCAGGACGAAAAGCTGATCGGCAACGGCACGACGCTTTCGGCCGCGCAATTCTCGACGCTCATCAAATACCGTCAGGCGCTGCGCGATCTCAGCGACGCGGACGGCTGGCCTTACGTCGCTCTTCCGCCGGCACCGGACTTCGTGACCGGGACTGCCTGATCACCCTTCCCCACCGGCCAACCCGGCGTCGACTGCACGCCGCCGGATCCGCATCACCTGGTCGATCGTCGTCGGCCTCATCTGCACGGCCGACGACGACGCCCCCGCACTCCCGTCCCGCACACCGGCTCTTCTGACCAACGCCGGCGCCGCAAAACTTCGCTCGCGAGCTTGACGCACCTCGCCATCACCTGCCACTTCAGGTCGATGCGCCAAGGCTGAAACTCCACGTTCCGCGAACGCCTCTCCCATGCATTGACCCTGGCCTGTCGCGCGAATCCTCCAGAACATCGGATCCGCGCGCTCCAGTGTCTTGCTCCACACAACGATTCCACGAAACGTCAGCCCGGCCGCGAACACGGCATCGGCCGACGCACGCGATCCAGTTCCCTGAACGCTGAGAAGAAGCGCGCAACCCTCCTCGCGCCCATCACCTCGCCCATCGATTCGCGCTCCTCGACACCCATCCCCCCACCCGCCTCACGCCCCTTCCGTCCTCACCCCCACGACACACGCGATCGCTCGCCCCGCAAGCCCCCGCCCGGCACCATGACCACATGGACGCTAACGAAATTCAACGGCAGGCACGCAACGCGGTGCGCAAAGGCACGATCCTCGCGGTCGACCATGCGGCCGCGTTGTGCCGCGTCTCGGTCGGTACGCCCGACGAAGACGGCGGCGGACTGCAAACCAACTGGATTCCGTGGATCGCCTGCACCGCGGGCACCACGCGCGAGTGGCTGCCGCCGACCCCGGGCGAGCAGGTCGTGCTGCTCTGCCCGATGGGCGATCCGGCCCAGGGCGTCGCGCTGCGCGGCCTCTATTCCGACGCCGCCCCGGCACCGGCGTCGAGCCCCGACACCCACACGCGCGTCTATCCCGACGGCGCGAGCGTCGCGTACGACCACGCCGCGCATGCGCTCAAGGCCGAGCTGCCCGCCGGCGCGACCGTGCTCGTCGTAGCTCCAGGCTCGATCACCGTGCAGACGAAGGCCGCGACCGTGCAGGCCGAGACCATCACGCTCGACGCGCCGCAGACCACCTGCACCGGCGCGATGACGGTCAAGGGGCCGCTCGCGTTCGAGTCCGGCATGACCGGCAAGGGCGGCGCAGGCGGCGCCACGATGCAGATCGACGGCGCGGCCAGCTTCACCCGCGAAGTGACCTCGCAAGGCATCAGCCTCCCGCATCACACGCATCGCGAACAGGGCGATGGACAACTGGTGAGCCAACCGCAATGAAGGGCATGAACGCGAACACCGGCCGCTCGATTTCGGGCCTCGGCCACTTCTACCAGTCGATCGGCAAGATCGTCACGACGCCGCTCGCGTCGTGCGTGAAGCGCCGCACGTTCGGCTCCGAGCTGCCCGACCTGATCGACGCGCCCGGCAACGGCGCCATGCGCACGCGCCTGTATGCGGCCGTCGCGACGGCGCTGATGCGCTGGGAGCCGCGCCTCACGCTGACCCGCGTCGTGCTCGCCGCGGACGACTCGAACGCGGCGGCCGGCGCGATCTATCTCGACATCGAAGGCTGGACGAGCGAGAACGGCACGACCGTGACGACGCGCGTGCCGGTCGCGCACGGGAGCCCGGCATGAGCGTGACGCCGATCGATCTCTCGCAGCTGCCGTCGCCTGACGTCGTCGAAACGATCGACTACGAAACGCTGCTGGCCGAACGCAAGGCGCGCCTCGTGTCGCTGTATCCGTCGACCGAGCAGGCAGAGATCGCCGCCACCCTCGCGCTCGAATCGGAGCCGATGGTGAAGCTGCTGCAGGAAAACGCGTACCGCGAGCTCGTGCTGCGGCAGCGCGTGAACGACGCCGCGCGCGCGGTCATGCTCGCGTACGCACGCGGCGACGACCTCGACCATCTCGCGGCCCTGTTCGGCATCCGCCGCCTGACGATCACGCCCGCCGACCCGGAACACAACCTGGCGGCGGTCATGGAAAGCGACGTCGACCTGCGTGCCCGCACGCAGCTCGCGCCGCAGCGCTTCTCCGTCGCCGGCCCCGAGGGCGCGTACGTCTCGCATGCGCGCAACGCGGACGGCCGCGTGCTCGACGCATCGGCAGTCAGCCCCGCTCCGTGCGAAGTGCTCGTCACCGTGCTCGCGCGCGACGGCGACGGCACGGCGGACCAGAAACTGGTCGACGCCGTGAAGACCGCGCTGCAGGCCGACGACGTGCGGCCGCTCACCGACAAGGTGACGGTGCGCGCCGCGGAAATCCTGCGCTATGCGATCCGCGCGCGGCTGGTGTTCTTCGCCGGTCCGGATCGCGCCGTGGCGCTCGCCCAAGCCAACAAGGCGATGAAGAAATACGCCGACGACATGCACCGGCTCGGCATGGAAGTCACGCTGGACGGCATCTATGCAGCCGCTCGCGCCGCAGGCGTGCAGAAGGTGGTCCTCGAAAGCCCGCTCGCCGGCATTCCGGCGACGAAGCAGCAGGCGCCGTACTGCACCGGGATCGAGCTGATCGACGGCGGGGTGTACAGCAATGAATGACGTCCTGCCGCCGAATGCGACCCGGCTCGAGCGCAACCTCGCCGCCGTGAACGCGCGCGTCGACGACATTCCGACTCCGCTCGCGACGCTGATGTACCCGGACGCCATCCGCTTCGACCTGCTGCCGTGGCTCGCGTGGCACCTCGGCGTCGACGCGTGGAAGGACTACTGGCCCGAGCACGTGAAGCGCGCCCGCGTCAGGCAGGCGATTCCGATCGCGCGCCGCAAGGGCACCGCCGCGGCCGTGCGCGAAGTCGTCGCGACCTTCGGCGGCAACCTCGTGCTGCGCGAATGGTTCGAGCAGGACCCGCCGGGCCGGCCCGGCACGTTCGACGTCGTGCTGACGGTCAGCGGCCAGGAAGGCGAGCCGCCCACCGCCGAATACGTCGCCGACATCGTCGCGGAAATCGACCGGACCAAGCCGGTACGGGCGCACTACACGTTCACGCAGGGCTTCGCGATGCGGGGCCGGCAACGGGTCGGCGCCGCCGCTCGCGTGGCGGTCTATCGCCGCATGAACCTCACCGACAACTGATCGCACATGGCAACCCAGATCCTCATCACCGACGCCGGCCGCGCAGCGCTCGTCGCGCCCGGCAACGGCGGCACCAGCGCCCACCAGGTCACGGCAATCGGTCTTGCGAATGCGCCCTTCGTCGCCGACAAGGGGCTCACGAAGCTGCCGAACGAGCTGAAGCGCATCACGACGTTCGGCGGCGCCAACATCGCGCCGGACACGATTCACGCGACGCTGAAGGACGACACGGCGGACCAGTACTCGCTGTACGGGTTCGGCCTCTACCTCGAGAACGGGGTGCTGCTGGCCGCCTACGGCCAGGCGACGCCGATCATGGAGAAATCGCCGGCCGCGCTGCTGCTGCTGTCGACCGACCTGCAGTTCGCGACGATCGATGCGACGCAGCTCGTGTTCGGTGATGCGTCGTTCCTCAACCCGCCGGCGACCACCGAGCGGCAGGGCGTAGTCGAGCTGGCGACGCAGGCGGAAGTCGATGCGGGTGCCGACGATACGAGAGCGGTGACGCCAAAGACGGCGGCGACACGCTATGCCTCACTGGCCGGCTCAACTTTCACCGGCGACGTGTGGGTCGACCGGGGTAACGCGAATGGTTACTACGTGCTGAACGGCATGAGCGAGACGTATCGCGCGATCGTCTGGAAAACCGATCGCGTCACCCGATGGGAGATGGGAACCGACAACGGCGCTGAAACAGGCTCCAACACCGGATCGCACTGGTATCTGTCGCGTATTGGCGACGATGGAAAGTGGATCGACAACGTTCTGTGGATTTCGCGGACGACCGGCGTCATCAACTTTTCGAAGCGGCCGACCGTCGACGGCAAGACGGTGTGGGATGCCGGGAATTTCAGTCCTGACAACTACGTGCCGATCGCCGGCGGCACCATGAATGGCGATCTGGCATTCGAGCCCGGCAAGCGCCTGGTACTCGCGGAAGGAGGCCTCGCAAATCCGTCGCTCACGTTCGCGAACGATGGCAAACCGGATACAGGGCTGTACCACAGCGGCGATGGTTTTTTTGGCGTGACATGCAACGGCGTGTCCGTGGCGCGCTTCACCCCGACGCTCACAGCGTTCGATCAGCCGGTGACAGGCCCGACGCCGGCCCAAGGCGACCGTTCCACGCGTTTCGCCACGACCGAATGGGTGCTGGCCGCCCTCTCGACGACGGCCGTCGGCCAGATCGTATTCGAGCCCCGCGCGACGGTACGTGCCGGATTCCTGAAAGCCAACGGCGCGCTCGTCAATCGTGCGGACTACCCCGCTCTGTGGGCCTATGCGCAGGCCAGCGGCGCGCTCGTGTCGGACGATGAATGGCAAAAGGGTCGCGTGGGCTGCTTCTCGTCCGGAGTCGGTGAAACGACGTTCCGCCTCCCGGAGATGCGCGGCGAGTTCATCCGTGGTTGGGACGACGCCCGCGGTATCGACGCAAATCGCATGATCGGCTCGTGGCAGGACAGCGCGAACCGATCGCACAGCCACGGCGCGAGCGCAAGCGAGGGCGGCGATCACATCCACTCCGCATGGACGGACGTCCAGGGCTGGCACGGTCACCACGGATGGACCGCTGGAGCGGGCGCGCACAACCACGTCAACGGGGTATTCAGTCGCCTGTTGCGTCCACCCTATCCCGGTTCGTTGACGGGTTCCGATCAGGAAGGCAGTGGGATCGAGCAAGCGGTCGGCCCCAACGATTCCGCAGACCTCGCCTGGGTGAACGACCACGGCCACGAATTCAACACCGAAGGCTCAGGCAACCACGGGCACAACATCGGTATTGGCTGGAACGGTCACCACGGCCACGCCATTACCGTCAACGGTGACGGCGAAAGCGAAGCGCGACCGCGCAACGTCGCGATGCTCGTCATGATCCGCGCCTACTAACTTGGACACCGAACCATGCTGATTCACCACTACAGCCAGTCGACCGGCGAATACCTGAGCAGCAGCCAGCCCGATGCCGACCCGCGCAACGACCAACGCTGGCTCATCCCCGCATGGGCAACGCTTGACGCGCCGCCACCGCGCACGCCGACCACCTGGCCGTTCTATCGCGACGGCGCGTGGATCCTCCTGCCGGACTACCGCGGGCGCATCTGCTATCGCACCGATACCGGCGAGCCGATCGAAATCGCGATTGCCGGCAAGACGCCCGACGAGCTCGGCCTGACGACCGAAGCACGGCCGTCGCCACGCCACACGTGGATCGACGGCGCGTGGACCGTCCCGCCCGAACAGCTCGAGCGCGAGAAGCGCGCCGCGGCGATGGCCGAGTTCGAACGACGGCTCGAAACCGCGCGCAAGGCGAACGCCGGCAAGGCCGACGCCTACGCCTCGGGCCTGCTCGACGACGAGGGCATCTATTACTTCAAGGCCTGGTCCGCATACCAGATGGCCCTCGTTTCGGCGATCCAGGCGGAGACGTTCCCCGATGCGGTGGCGTGGCCCGCCACGCCCGCGCCGTACGTACCGCCGCCGCCGGCCGAGCCGAGCGCACCTGCAGCTCCGGTCGCGGAAACCGCGACCTGATCCGCACGGGATTCTTCCCGTTTTCTCTCTTCCGCAAGCAAACACAGGAGCCACACACCATGCCGCAGGATTACCACCACGGCGTACGCGTCATCGAAATCAACGAAGGCACCCGTCCGATCCGCACGGTCTCGACGGCCGTGCTCGGCATCGTCTGCACGGCCGACGACGCCGACGCCACCGCGTTCCCGCTCAACACCCCGGTCCTTCTGACCAACGTCGTCGCCGCGCTCGGCAAGGCCGGCAAGAAAGGCACGCTGCGCCGCACGCTCGACGCGATCGGCCGCCAGACCAAGCCCGTCACGATCGTCGTGCGCGTCGCCGAAGGCAAGGACGCCGCCGAAACGAACACCAACGTGATCGGCGCCGTCACCGCCGACGGCAAGTACACCGGCATGAAGGCGCTGCTCGGCGCGCAGGCGCGCTTCGGCGTGAAGCCGCGCATCCTCGCGGCGCCGGGCCTCGACACGCAGCCGGTCGCCGCCGCGTTCGCGACGATCGCGCAGTCGCTGCGCGCGTTCGCGTACGTGTCGGCCAACGGCGCCAAGACGAAGGAAGAAGCCGTTGCCTATCGCAAGCAGTTCAGCCAGCGCGAAATCATGGTGATCTGGCCGGACTTCCTCGCGTGGGACGACGCGACCAACTCGACCGTCGTCGTGCCGGCCACCGCGTACGCCGCGGGCCTGCGCGCGAAGATCGACAACGACACGGGCTGGCACAAGACGCTGTCGAACGTCGGCGTGAACGGCGTCACGGGCATCAGCGCGGACGTGTCGTGGGATCTGCAGGATCCGGCCACCGACGCCGGCTTCCTGAACGAGCAGGACGTGACGACGCTCGTGAACCGCAACGGCTTCCGCTTCTGGGGCTCGCGCACGTGCTCGGACGATCCGCTGTTCGCGTTCGAGAACTACACGCGCACCGCGCAGGTCATCGCGGATTCGATCGCCGAAGCGCAGATGGCCATCATCGACGGCCCGCTCAACCCGTCGCTGCCGCGCGACATCATCGAGACCATCAACGGCAAGTTCCGTGAATGGACGTCGCAGGGCTACCTGATCGGCGGCTCGGCCTGGTACGACCCGGAGCCGAACACGACCGACGTGCTGAAGTCCGGCAAGGCGTATCTCGACTACGAGTACACGCCGGTTCCGCCGCTCGAAAACCTGATGCTGCGCCAGCGCATCACCGACCGCTATCTCGCCGATTTCGCCGCGCGCGTCAGCGCGTAACAGTCGGCCTCACCAGGAGTCAAACACAATGGGTATGCCTCGCAAACTCAAGGGATTCAACCTGTTCCAGAACGGCGAGAACTTCGTCGGCCAGGTTGTCGAAGTCACGCTGCCGAAGCTCACGCGCAAGATGGAGGACTACCAGGGCGGCGGCATGAGCGGCCCGATCAAGGTCGACTTCGGGCAGGAAGGGATCCAGCTCGAATGGACCTGCGGCGGCTTCATGCGCTCCGTGCTCGGCCAGTACGGCATCACGAAGCACGACGGCGTGCTGCTGCGCTTCGCCGGCGGCTACCAGGCCGCGGATTCGACCAGCGTCGACGCGGTCGAGATCGTCATCAAGGGCCGTCACAGCGAAATCGACATGGGCACCGCGAAGCCGAAGGACGACACCACGTTCAAGGTCACGACCGTCGCCAGCTACTACAAGCTGTCCGTCAACGGCGTGGACCTGATCGAGATCGACTTCATCAACATGATCGAAAAGTACAACGGCACCGACCTGTTCTCGGCGCTGCGCAACGCGATCGGCCTGTAAGCCGCGGCCCGGCCGGCATTCCCGGCCGGGCCCGCCCGCTGTATTCCCTTCATCATCGCCAGGACCACCATGTATCCGACCCAATCCGAACAAGCCGCGACCGACCTGCAGGTCGACGCATCCGCTGCAGCCGTCACCGAGGCAGCGCCCGCTCAGGACGATCCGGCCACGCACACGCTCGACACCCCGCTCGTGCGCGGCAACCAGACGATCACGACGATCACGCTGCGCAAGCCGAATTCGGGCGAGCTGCGCGGCGTATCGCTGTCCGACCTCGTCAGCCTCGACGTCGTCGCGCTGTCGAAGGTGCTGCCGCGCATCAGCACGCCGATGCTGACCGAAGCCGACGTCGCCAACATCGACCCCGCCGACCTCGTGCAACTGGGGGGCATCTTCGCGGGTTTTTTGATGCCGAAGGCCGTGAAATCCCGACTGGCCTCCCAGACCGCATAGAAGACCCGATGGCGGACATCGCGGCGGTGTTCGGCTGGACACCGCCCGTGATGGATGCCTTCAGCCTGGCCGAGCTGATGGACTGGCGCGAGCGCGCGCGAGTGCGCGCCGGCGCCGAATGAGCGAAACGATCGACGATGGACAACACCCTGAAACTGCGCGTCATGTTCGACATGGTCGACAACATGACGAAGCCCCTGCAAATGATGCTGACCGGCAACAAGGGGCTGGCCGGCTCGCTGAGGGATACCCGCCGCGAGCTGGATGACATGGCGAAGACGCAGAAGCGCATCGGCACGTTTCGCGAGATGCGTCGCGGCCTTGCCGATACTGCGTCGGATCTCAGGACCGCGCGCGCGCGCGTCGACGCGCTCGGCGAGTCGCTGCGCGCGTCCGGCCCGCCGTCGCGCCAGATGATCAAGGACTTCGAGAACGCGAAACGCACGGCCTCGAGCCTGGCGGCCACGCACGACCAGCAAGCCGGCCGCGTGCGCAAGTTGCGCGCCCAGCTCGCCGGCGCGGGCATCGACACGCGCAACCTGTCGCGGGACGAGCGCAACCTGCGCGCGGCCATGGCGTCGCGCACGTCGATGATCGACGCGGGGGTGCGCGGGTACGACGCCCAGCGCCAGCAGCGCGCCGACGCCAGGCGCGCAAGGATCGAGGCGCTGCGGGGCGTCGGGGAGAAATTCTCGGCACGCGGCCAGGCCATCAAAGGCATCGGCAAGGACATGTTCGGCATGCTGTCCGAGCCGCTCGACCTCGCGAAGCAGGCCGAGAGCGAAACGCTGCGCATGCGCGCGCAGGGCGCGTCGGCCGATGCGGTGAAGTTCGCGCGCGCGCAGCAGGCCTACGGCCAGTCGACCATCGACAACCTGGGCCTGATGCGCGAGTCGCTGACGGCGCTGGGCGGCGACGAGCAGCATGCACGGGTCGCGATGCCGACGCTCGCGAACATGAAATTCGCGAACGAAGCGCTGTTCGGCGCGGAAGACGCGAAGAAGAACGTCGACCAGTTCATGGGCATGCTGAAGGTGATCGACCTGCGCGGCGGTACCAGGAACGAAGCGGCGTTCGGCGCCGAAGCGAACATCG
Source organism: Burkholderia ubonensis subsp. mesacidophila (assembly GCF_002097715.1). Lineage (NCBI taxonomy): Bacteria > Pseudomonadati > Pseudomonadota > Betaproteobacteria > Burkholderiales > Burkholderiaceae > Burkholderia > Burkholderia ubonensis. Next base: position 187,974 of record NZ_CP020737.1, on the reverse strand, counting down.
TGCAGAAGATGCTCACGGCAACCGGCGGCAAGGTCAGCGGCGACGAGTGGGACAACTTCGCCGAATCAGGCGGCGATGCGGCCAAGAAGTTGCGCACGGACGCGTTCTACTACCAGATGCAGCCGCTCATCGAGAAGCTGGGCGGCAAGGCGGCCGGCGCAGGCCTCGCGTCGCTGTACGGCAGCGCGTTCCAGGGCAAGGCGTCCGGGCCCGCTGCGCAACGGCTGGCGGCGCTCGGCCTGGTCGATCCGAAGCTGGTCGAGCACAAGAAGAACGGCGCGATCAGCGGACTCAAGCCTGGTGCACTGTCGGGCAGTGACATGCTGCAGGCGTCGCCGCTCGAGTGGCTCGAAAAGGTGCTGCTGCCGAAGCTCGCCGCCAAGGGGATCACCAGCCCCGACAAGGTGAAGGCCGAACTTGCGAAACTTTTCCCCGACAAGGCCGCGGGGAACCTGCTCACGACGATGTACGAGCAGCGCGAGCAGATCCACGACACCGAACGGCAGAGTGCCGCCGCCGACGGCGTCGACGGGATGAAGGCGAAAGGCGCGGAGTCGACGCACGGCCGCGAGCTCGCCGCGCTCGCGCAGCTGCGCGACCTGAAGCTCGAGATCGGCGAGCGGGTCACGCCGATCTACAACAAGGCGCTCGACCTCACGGCAACCGCGATCGGAAAAATTGTCACGTTCATGCGCGAGCACCGCACGGCCGCGAACGTGATCGTCACGACCCTGGCAATGCTCGCCGGGCTGTTCGTCGTCGTCGGCACGCTCGCGAGCGCGCTCGGCACCGTGCTCGGATCGATCGCGGTGCTCCACTTCGCGATGTCGATGGTCAGCGCGTTCAACGTCATCGGGCAGGCGCTGCTCGGCCTCGGCCGCCTGGCGCTGGCGAACCCGCTGCTGGCCGTGATCAGCCTGATCGCGATGGGCGCGGTCTATGTCTGGCAGAACTGGGACACGCTCGGCCCGAAGTTCATCGCGCTGTGGGACACCATCGCGGGCGCATTCGGCGCGGCTGGCGACTGGATCGCCGCGAAATGGGACGCCACGGTCGAGTGGGTGAAAGCGGCATTGGCCGGCATCGGCGACTGGTTCGGCAACATCGGCGCACGCTTCATGGAAATCGGCGGCAACCTGATTTCCGCGCTGATCGACGGCATCACGAATCGCCTCGGCGCGCTGAAGGACACGATCGGCAACCTGGGCAGCTCGGCGCTCGGCTGGCTCAAGGAAAAGCTCGGCCTGCAAGCGTCGGACGCGCCCGGCGCAGCAGGCGGCCAGGGGCGCGTGGCGCTGACCGCCGCCACGATCACGACCGCGGCGGCCCTCGCCGGCCCGCCCGCCTACGCCATGAACCCGTCGGCCACCGCCGCGTCGCCGCTCGCACGCTATAACACGTCGCTCGACTACCGCCAGCCGCTCATGGCGCCGGCCGCCGCCGCGAGCGCCGCGCCTGCATCCGGCCCGGTCATCATCAACTTCACCGCTCCGCCAGGCGTCAACGAGGCGGAGGTCGCCCGTCTGGTGCGCGCCCAGTGGGAACGCGCCGAACGCGAAAAGGCCTCGCGCGCCAGCTCGCGCCTGTCCGATTGATTGTCCGCTTCAACGAAAGGAAACCCGCCATGATGATGTCGCTCGACCAGTTCGTTTTCAGCCTGGCGACCACGCCTTACCGGGAGCTCCAGCGCCAGCGCAACTGGAAGCACCGCGCCACCGCGCGCATCGGCGTGCGCGACGCGAGCCAGTTCACCGGCGCCGGCGACGACACGATCACCCTCAGCGGCACGGTCGCGCCCGAGAACGGCATCGGCGAGATCGCGTCGATCGAGACGCTCGCGCGAATGGGCGACATCGGCGACGCGTACGTGCTCGTCGACGGCAACGGCTACGTCTACGGCGCGTACGTCATCGACAACCTGAGCGTGACGGGCACGTATCACACGAAGGACGGCGTGCCGCGCAAGATCGACTTCACGCTGGTGCTCAAGCGCGTCGACGACGGCGTGCTGGCCGCAGCGCCACCGCCGGAAGACGACGGTGCGCCGGCGAACGAAGACGACGGAGCGGCCAAGCCATGAGCACGTTCGATTGCAAGCCGGGCGAACGGCCGACCCGCACGGGACGCACGCAACCGCAGGCCGACTACCGGATCACGCTCGACGGCCGCGACCTGTCGCGGCTGATCGCGCCGAATCTCGTCAGCCTGCAGCTGGTGGAATCGCGCGCGGACGAGGCCGACGTGCTCGACCTAGTGATCGACGACACGCAGAACACGTTCGCGATTCCGCTGCGCGGCGCGAGCATCGCGGTGTCGATCGGCTGGGTCGGCGAGCCGCTCGTCGACAAGGGCACGTTCACCGTCGACCACGTCGAGCACAGCGGCGCGCCGGACATCATCACGATCAAGGCGCGCTCGGCGTCGATGACGAACCGCATGCACGAGCGCCGGGAAAAGAGCTGGCACCGGCAGACGATCGGCGCGATCGTGCGGGCCATCGCCGCGCGCCACGGGCTGAAGCCGGCCGTCGACGCGACGCTCGCGCAGATCCTGATCGACCACATCGACCAGACGCACGAATCCGACATGTCGTTCCTGACGCGCCTCGCGAAGCGCTACGACGCCGTGATGACGGTGAAGACCCGCCATCTGCTGTTCCTGCCGATCGGCGGCGGCAAGACGGCGAGCGGCAAGCCGCTCGACGTGCTGCCGCTCACGCGCGCGAGCGGCGACCAGCATCACTACAAGATCGAGCAGCGCGACAGCTACGCGGCCGTGCGCGCGCACTACCATTCGAACGGCCGGGCGCAGCGCAAGTCGGTGGTGGTCGGCGACGAGAAGGGCAAGAACACGAAGGTGCTGCCGCAGGACTATGCGACCGAAGCGGAAGCGCGCGCGGCGGCGCAGGCCGAATACGCGCGCATCCAGCGCCAGCAGGCGACGATGCTCTACACGCTGGCGCTCGGCCGGCCCGAGCTGTTTCCCGAGATGCCCGTCACCGTGTCGGGCTTCAAGCCCGAAATCGACGACACGCCGTGGCTCGTGAAGAAGGCGACGCACAAGCTCGGCGGCGAAGGCTTCACGACGGAGCTCGAGCTCGAGGTGCGCAAGGATTCGAAGAAGAAGCAGGCTGGCGCGACGACCGGCAAGCACTAGCGCGGCGCCGGAGGCGCGGCTCGGATCGCGAGGAAGGAAAGGAAGGAGCGGCCGGACGGAGAACCGGCCTGCGTGGCGATTCGGCATGCCATCGCGCGACCGGTCGCGATGGCGTCAGGCATGAGCGCGGCTCAGCGGGAGGTCGGCTGCCCGCCGAGATTCAGGCGCGCGTCCCGCCCGTCGCCATATTGCGTCAACGTCGCGCGCGCATCGCGCAGGTTCGCCATCGCCTGCAGCGCGGCCTCGAGCACCTGGCCGACCGACTGCATCGCGGTGTCGATCGCCGCGTGCGCGTCAGCCCGCTCATCGTCGGTCAGGTCCGTACGGATTCGCGGGGTGAACATCGACGACCCGCGGGTGTCCGCGTGATGATCAGCCGGCAGCGACGCGCCAATCGTGCCGGTGTTGTGCTCACTGTTACTTTTCATTCTTCCGGTCTCCACAAACACAGTCATCAACCGGCGGGGCCGCCTGACGCGACGGGGGTAGCCTCGGAATTCCCACCGTCACCAGCCTCACCGGCTTTCAGAATGCTAAACCAATACTGTATGGATATACAGTGATTGTTCGGATTTTATCCGATGCTTTTGCGGAATGTCCGAACGCCACGGCCCGGCGCATGGCCGGGCTCGGGCGCATGCGCCCGAGTCGCGGGCGGCAGGATCTTCAACGAAACAAAAGCCGGGATTTCGCCGGATGGCGGAATGACGGGACCACGGCGAAGCGGGAACGCCGCCGCCCTCCGGGCCGCCTCATGCGGCGGCCGGATGCAAACAGACCGGCGCGCGTCCGCCGGTGCAGGGCCCTGATTCACCCGACGCCGGCGCGCCGCGCCCTACTTCTTCGGTTCCTTCGCCGCGCGCTCGGCCTTCAGCCGCTCGAGCTCGGCCATCGCGCGATCGACGTTTTCGGCCGTGCGCTGATCGAGCGCCGCGCGGCGGTTCTCCGGCAGGCGCTTCGCGCGCCGCGGCGTCGCCGTCTGCAGCATCGCGCCCGTGTTGATGCAGCTGGCGAGGAACGCATGCAGCGACGCCTTGCCGGCTTCGTTGAGCTGCCGGTACATCGCGAGCACTTCCGCCTCGTCGGCGTCGCGCTCGCCCTGCTCGGCCGCCGCGCCATCGGCGGCGAGCCGTTCCCCGGTCAGCACATAGCCGATGTCGACGCCGATCCCGCGAACGGCCAGCAGATAGGCCGCGTCGGGAGAGCGTTCGTCCGACTCGTACGCGGACTGCGAGCGTCTCGCGACGCCACCCACGGTCGCAAACTCATCCTGGCTGAGTCCGATCCGCAAGCGCTCGTCTCGCAAGCGACTCCCGATTTGTGTCATAAATTACCCATTAACAATTGACGCGTCGTTTTTTGCTCATTAGACTAGCCCCACCGTAACGCAAGACTATCTCAACAAAGTATACCGACCATGACCACCTCCAAAGGCCCACGCCGTTCGCCGCGCGGCACGATGTCGGACAAGCCCGTCTACGTCGGGCTGACGCCGACCGAACGCGGCGAGCTCGAGCAGCTCGCCGCACAGCGCAACCGCTCGATTTCCAGCATGGCGCGCGAGCTGATCCGCATCGGCGCGAGCCATCTTCGCGCAATCGCCGCGCCCCGCTCGCGCACCGCGCGCCATTGAATCGACGCGCCTTCATGTCCTTCGATCCCGCCCGCGACGTGTCGATTCTGGACCACGCGTGCGCGCCCACCCACTCGCCAATCGGCCAACGTTGCATCGCGCAGGCCGCCCGGAGCAAGACGAAATGCGAATCCTGAACCGCTGCCCGCATTGCCGCACGCGCGCCACCGCGCGCAGCAGCCGCGAAATGTCGCTGACCTTCCGCGAAATCACCTTCCAGTGCACGAACCCGGAGTGCGGCCACACGTATGTCGTGAACATGGAATTCGCGCGCACGCTGTCGCCGTCCGCGATCCCGAACCTGTCGCTGCAGCTGCCGCTCTCGCCGCACGTGCGCGAGCGCCTCGCGGCGCAGCTCGAACTGCCCGTCTGACGCCCTAACTCCCGCCCCCTGCCTGGCCCCTCGCATCGCGCCTGAACGGCGCGAGGGGCTTCTTTTTGCCGTCGAAAAGGACACATGATGATCCCGACCCTGCCTTGCAGCGCCGCCCGGCGCCCTGCCGGTCACGCGATTTTCCGCCGCGCGGCGCACCCCGCCGGCGCGTTCGCCGGGGAGGCGCGCGCATGAACCACGCCCTCGAACCCGCGCCGCACGACGCCGTGCTCCGGGTCGCGATCGCGGCGGCCGCCGACGTGCCGAGCTTCGACAACCCGCCGGACAGCGCCGCGCGGCAGCACGCGCTCGCCTGCTTCGTCGCGGCCCTCGGCGATCGTCTGGCGCTCGGCTTCCCGCACTCCGCCGCCGCGCTGCACGCGCTCGTCGCGTCGCCCGCCACGACCGGCAATCCGGCGCAACGCCCCCGGCAGCAACCTGACCAGCAGCAATAAACGATGGCTTCGATCGATCAACTGAAACGGCACATCGACCTGCACGACCTCGCCGGCCGCCTCGGCCTGAAGCGCGGCCGCGGCGGCGACCGCGCGCTCTACCACTCGCCGCAGCACGGGGACCGGAGCCCGTCCCTGTCGATCTACGTGAACCACCCGAAGCACGGCACCGGCTGGCGCGACCACAGCGCCGACGCCGGCGGCTCGTGCATCGACCTCGTGATCCATGCGCGCGGCGGCACCGTCGCCGACGCCGTGCGCTACCTCCACGACGTCTACGGCTTCCCGCCCGAGCGCCCGGCGCCGGCGGAGCGCCGCGAGAAGTCGACCGTCGAGTACATCGCCGATCGCTGCGTCGCCGAGCGCGGCCGCCTGCGTGAATACCTCGGCGGCCGCGGCATTGCCGCCGCGGCGCTCGACACGGCGATCGCCGCGCGCACGCTCGGCTTCAACACGTGGACGAGCCCGAAGGTCGCCGCCGGCGACGTCGGCCACGGCGGCCCGGCCGCCGCGTTCGTGGTGCGCGCGCCGGGCGACGCACGCGTCGTCGCGGTCGACATGCGCTACGTCGACCCCGCGCTCAACGGCGGCGTCAAGACGCAGACCCAGGGCGACAAGGCCGGCTACGGCTGGACCGCCGACGCGCGCCGGCTCGCCAACGCGAAGCGCGTGATCATCGTCGAAAGCGCGATCAACGCGCTGTCGGTCGACACCTGCGCGCTGCCCGGCACCGCGGCGCTCGCGCTGCGCGGCCTCGCGAACGTCGAGCGCATCGATTTCGCGTTCCTGCGCGGCAAGCACGTCGTGATCTGCCTCGACAACGACGAGCCGTTCGCGGACGGCCACCCGCGCGCCGGCCACCGCCCCGGCCCGGAAGCCGCATGTGCGCTCCACGAGCGGCTCACCGCGCTGAACGTCAGCGCGGTGCTGGTCGACCAGGCCGGCTGGCTCGCGGACCTTGCAGACGGCGAGACGGCGCAGCAGCCGATCAACGACGTGAACGACTACCTGCAGCTGCGCGGCCCGGCCGAGCTGGCGCGCGCGCTCGAGCAGGTCGAGCCGTGGCTGGTCGCCGGCCTGCCCGGCGACGCGCCGCGCCGCGGCCGGCCGCGCATCTTCCTGCCGCCGCACGACTTCGCGCAGTACTGGCGCTTTCGCGTGCGGCCGGACTTCACCAGCTACATCACGAAGATGGACCGCAACGAGGAAGCAGGCGTCGAGACGCCCGTGATGACGGACCTGTGCGGCTTTCGCATCGCCGGCATCAGCCGCGTGTCGGTCGCGAGCGCGACGTCGACGATGACAGGCGACGCCGACCAGGCGCCGACCGTCTACTTCGCCGTGTCGGTGCAGGCGCCGCGCCACGGCGCTCAGCTGATCCGCCGGGTGATGCTCGACGACCAGCTGCACAACGTCGACCAGTGGGGCAAGTTCGGCCCGATTTGGGCGCCGGCGCCGTTCAAGCGGATGGTCAACATCCTCGAGCGCGGCGCGGATCTCGGCGCGCGCCAGGCCGCGAACTTCGTCGGGCTCGCGTGGCGCGACGGCCGGCTGATCGTCAACGAAGGCCCGGACTGCTACTTCACCGAGGCGGACAAGCAGTGCCCGTACCATAACCTGACGTTCCCGAGCGGCCTCGTCGGCGACGCGCGCCGCGTGATCGCCGCGTACCAGACGACGTTCAAGCAGAACGCCGCGACGATCCCGCTCGTGTGGGCGCTCGGCGGCCACCTGAAGGCGCTGCTCGGCTTCTGGCCGCACCTCACGATCCAGGCGAACAAGGGCGCGGGCAAGTCGACGCTGATCAAGCGGCTCGAACGCTCGCTCGCGTTCACGATGTTCTCCGGGCAATCGCTGCAGACCGAATTCCGCCTCCTCACGAGCATCAGCCACACGAGCCATCCGGTCGGCTGGGAAGAACTGTCCGCGCGCCGGCAGGACGTGATCGACAAGGCGGTCGGTCTGTTGCAGGAAAACTACCAGTACACGGTGACGCGGCGCGGCACCGACATGACCGAATACCTGCTGTGCGCGCCCGTGATGCTGGCCGGCGAGGACGTGCCGGTGCGCAGCCTGCTCGGCAAACTGGTGCGCACGACGCTGACCGGCAAGCGCGGGCCGCTCCTGCCCGACGACCTGCCGCGCTTTCCGGTCCGGCAATGGCTCGAATTCCTCGCCGGCCTGGACAAGCGCACCGCGCTCGAGCAGTACGCGACGCTGCGCGACAAGGCGCTGGCCAGTTGCCGCGCGAGCGGCGAGGACGACGGCGCGCGGCGCATGGCCGGCAACTACGCGGCCGTCGCGCTAGCGTGGCGCTACCTGTGCGAGTTCGCCGGCATGGACCCGAGCGAAGGCGACTTCCCGCGCGACCTGGTCGCCGAGATGAACGGCCACGTCGCCGAAACGAGCGCCGATCGCGAGCCGTGGGTCTGGATCATGGAAACCGTGCTGTCGGAGATCGACGGCGGCAACTACAAGCATCCGTACACGTTCGACACCGTCGACGGCGAGTTCTGCCTGCTGCTGCGCACCGGGCACGTGATGGATCACCTCGCGCACACGAGCGCGCTGCGCGACAAGTGGAACGGCCTGCCGGTGAAGTCCGACCGCGTGTTCAAGGCGCAGCTCAAGCACGCCGGCGTCGTGGTCGGCGAGAAGGAGGTCGAGCGCCGCATCTACATGCGCCGCGTGCCGTACCTGACGCCGGTTTCGCTCGAGCGCCTGGCCGCGTTCGGCCTGCATGTGTCCGTGCGCGAAGACCTCGCGTCCGACGCGATGCAGGGGGGCCGCGCGTGAATCGCGATCAGCTGAACCGGCCGGCGGGCGGGGAACGCCGCAGGGAACCGGCAGGCAGCGCACGCGAGCCGTGGATTTCGCGGGTGTCCGCTTGCAAGTCCTTGATTCTTGAGCGAACTGCCGCCGCGCGTCGTGCCGGATCCGCCATGTGTCGGGCCGTTTTTGCCACGAGTCCGGGCTTCGCGCCGGCCGCGCCCGCCCTTTTCTTCTCTCTCTTCAACTCATTGAAAAAGAAGAAGAAAGACAACCGGGAAGCGGTGAGAACCGGCCCGCATCGCGCGCCACGAGTCGCGCGCGTGTCGCCATCGGTCGCACGCGCTGCCCGTTTTTCGCGCCATGAGTCTTTCAGGGCCGCCACGCCTGAATGATGGCAACTGATGGCAAACAAAATCCATGAAAATCAATGCGTTATGAACATTTCCCGTGCAAGCCACCATTCCACGAGTTGCGCTGCCTGTCCCCCTGACGCGCGGCACACCGAAGCGGCGACCGTCGACCTGTTCGGCGCGGCGGCCCTGCTCGGCGCACACCCTGAAACGGTGCGCCTGAAGGCCAAGGCCGGCGCGCTGCCGGGCCGCAAGGTCGGCAAGCGCTGGATGTTCTCGATCGCTGCCCTGCAGCGCTACCTCGCCGGAGAATGGCTCCCGCGGGCGGCGCAGGGCAAACCGCAGGAGGAAGTGAACGAATGTCGCTCTACAAACGCAAAACCAGCCCGAACTGGCAATACAAGCTGTACCCCCCTGGCGGCGGAACGCCGATACAGGGAAGCACTGGCACCCGCGACAAAGCGCAGGCCCAGGAATTCCACGACCGGCTGAAGGTGGACCTGTGGAACCAGGCGCGGCTCGGCACGAAGCCGCGCTACATGTGGAACGACGCGGTCGTCCGCTACGTCGTCGACCGCGAGGGGCTGCCGAGCCTCGAAACGTCGAAGACGCATCTGCGCTGGCTCGACCGGCACCTCGCCGGCGTCGCGCTGGCCGACATCGACCGCAACCGCATCGACGCGATCGCGCTCGCGAAACGGCGGGAGCCGTGCGTCGTGCGCACCCGGCACGGTGTCGTGGAGACCGGCCGGCGCGTCAGCGACGCCACGGTGCGCCGCGTGCTCGGCGTGCTGAAGGCCGTGCTGAACGCGGCCGTCGAGTGGGAATGGCTGGATCGCGCGCCGGTCACGAAGCGCGCAAAGGTCGTGTCGAAGCGGATCCGCTGGCTGACGCCGGCGCAAAGCGAGCGGCTGCTCGCCGAGCTGCCCGCGCATCTGGCCGACATGGCGCGCTTCAGCCTCGAGACCGGCCTGCGCCGCTCGAACGTGACCGGGCTCCAGTGGTCGCAGGTCGACCTCGCGCGGCGCGTCGCGTGGATTCACCCGGACCAGGCGAAGGCGAAGAAGGCGATCACGGTGCCGCTGTCGGACACGGCGCTCGCCGTGCTGCGCCGCCAGCTCGCGATGAAGCGTGCGCCCGAGTGCGCCGGCAGCGTGTTCGTCTACCAGGGCAAGCCGGTCTGTCAGACCACGACGGCCGCGTGGAAGAAGGCGCTGGCGCGCGCGGGCATCCACGACTTCCGCTGGCACGACCTGCGGCACACGTGGGCGAGCTGGCACGTGCAGCGCGGCACGCCGCTCCAGGTGCTCAAGGAGCTGGGCGGATGGGAAACGATGGAGATGGTGCAGCGCTACGCGCACCTGTCGGCCGACCACCTGGCGCAGTGGGTTACGCCGCTGACAGCCGAGCCGGTGCCGATGCTAGCTGCAATCTAGCTGCAAGGAGTCTGTCCGACGAGGGAGGGATACCGCTGAAAGCCTTACTGCGATTGGCGCGCCCGGCTGGGATCGAACCAGCAACCCCTGCCTTCGGAGGGCAGTACTCTATCCATTGAGCTACGGGCGCGTGTGTGACAGTGGAGCGACCCCGGAAAACCGGCCGACCACGGATGGCAAGACGACAAGGATACCCGGTTTCCCATGACGCGTCCACCATGCCGGCGAATCGCCCGCCTGGCGGCGATCGTGCGGGTAAACACGCGCCGCCGCGCCGCTCGCCGTGATGTAAACGTTCCGTCTATAATCGTCGTGCTTCTTTGCACAGCCATTTTGTCGTTGCACCGCTCACAATTCCTATTCACGGAGACGAGGCACGCATGAGCGAAGCACCCCACAAATCTCCCATCCAGACGCCCCGGCAGCTGATCGGCCTCATCATCGCGTCGTTCGCGATTCCAATCGTCGTCATCATCCTGTTCGCCACCTACGCGAACTATGCGTTCCGTTCCGGCGCGGGCACCGACGCGCTGTCCGACGAACAGGTGGCCAAGCGCATCGCGCCGCTCGCGCAGGTCGACGTGAAGGACGCCAACGCGCCGCGCACCTACAAGACGGGCGAGGAAGTCTACAAGGCCGTGTGCGTGACCTGCCACGGCACGGGCGCCGCGGGCGCGCCGAAGTTCGGCAGCAAGGACGACTGGGCGCCGCGCATCTCGCAGGGCTTCGACACGCTGCTGAAGACCGCGCTGGCCGGCAAGGGCGCGATGCCGCCGCGCGGCGGCACGAGCCCGGACGACTACAGCGACTACGAGATCGCCCGCGCGATCGTGTACATGGCGAACAACGACGGCGCGAACTTCCCCGAGCCCGCCGCGCCGGCCGCCAACGCGACGGCGGCGGCGAGCGCCGCGCCCGCGCCGGGCGCCACCGAGGCCGCAAGCGCCCAGATCGCCGCCGCGCAGGCCGCGATGGCCGCGATCCCGAAGGCGGGCGAAGCGCCGGCTGCCGCGCCGACCAGCGCCGACGCCGCGTCCGCCGGCAAGGCGCTGTACACGCAGGTCTGCCAGGCGTGCCACGCGGCCGGCGTGCTGAACGCGCCGAAGTTCGGCAGCAAGGAAGACTGGGCGCCGCGGCTGAAGGAATCGATGGACACGGTCTACAACTACGCGCTGCACGGCAAGGGCGCGATGCCGCCGAAGGGCGGGTCGAATGCGTCGGACGCCGACGTGAAGGCCGCCGTCGACTACATGGTCAACGCGGCGAAGTAACGCTCGGGCCGGCCCGACGAAAAACCCCCGCGCTGCGCGAGCACCGCGGGGGTTCGTTTTTTCAGGCCGGCAGCGTCACTTCTGCAGCAGCGCCTTCAGGCTCGCGAGCCGGTCCTTCGGCGTCATCGGCGCTTCCTCCGGCGTGGGCGGCGGCGCTTCGTCGAGGCCCATCTCCGGGATGAAGCGCGACGGCTCGCAGACGACCGTCTCGCGCGCCCGCTTGCGCTTCTTGCACCAGTTCAGGTGCAGGCTGCGCTGCGCGCGCGTGATCGCGACGTACATCAGCCGGCGCTCCTCCTCGATCCGCTCGCTGTCGATCGGGCCGTCGTCCTCGCTGCCGCCGCGGTGCGGCATGATGCCCTCCTCGACGCCGACCAGGAACACGTGCGGATACTCGAGCCCCTTCGACGCATGCACGGTCGACAGCCGCACCGCATCCGGGTCCTCCTCCTTGCCTTCGAGCATCGACATCAGCGCGACGGTCTGGATCAGGCCGAGCAGGTTCTTGCCGGTATCGGCAAGCCCGTCGGCGTTGTGGAAGCCTTCCGCCTCGCCGTCGACGGCCTCCGCCGCCTCGGGCTTGGTGCCCTTGCGCTTCAGCCATTCGAGGAATTCGAGCACGTTCTGCCACTTCGACTGCGCCTGCCGTTCGTCGAACGCGTCGTACAGGTAGGCCTCGTAGTGGATCGCCTCCATCATGTCGTCGAGCACGACAGTCGCGGGGTCCTTGTCCGCGCGCTCGGTCAGGCGCTGGATGAAGTCGCAGAACATCCGCAGCGGCTCGACCTGGCGCGCGGACAGCCGCGCCTCGATGCCGCCCATGTACACCGCCTCGAACAGCGACACCTTCGCCTGCCCCGCGAACGAGCCGAGCGCTTCCAGCGTCGTGTTGCCGATGCCGCGGCGCGGCGTCGTAATCGCGCGGATGAACGCGGGATCGTCGTCGGCGTTCGCGATCAGGCGCAGGTACGCGCACAGGTCCTTGATCTCGGCCTTGTCGAAGAACGACTGGCCGCCTGACAGCACGTAAGGGATCCGCTCGCGCCGCAGCACCTGCTCGAAGATCCGCGCCTGGAAGTTGCCGCGATACAGGATCGCGTAGTCGCGGAACTGCGCGCGCCGCTCGAACTTGTGCGCGGACAGCCGGAACACCACCGATTCGGCCTCGTGCTCCTCGTCGTTGCACGGCGTGACGGTGATCGAATCGCCCATCCCGTGCTCGGACCACAGCTTCTTCTCGAACAGCTTCGGGTTGTTCGCGATCACGTTGTTCGCGGCGGTCAGGATCCGCACCGTCGAACGGTAGTTCTGCTCGAGCTTGATCACGTGCAGCTTCGGGAAATCCTTGCCGAGCTGCGCGAGATTCTCGAGCGTCGCGCCGCGCCAGCCGTAGATCGCCTGGTCGTCGTCGCCCACCGCGGTGAACGCCGCGCGCGGGCCCGCGAGCAGCTTCAGCAGCTCGTACTGGCACGCGTTGGTGTCCTGGTACTCGTCGATCAGCAGGTAGCGCAGCTTGTTCTGCCAGCGGTCGCGCACCTGCTCGTTGCGCGCGAACAGCTCGGCGGGCAGGCGGATCAGGTCGTCGAAATCGACCGCCTGGTACGCATGCAGCGTCGCGACGTAGTTGCGGTAGACGAGCGCGGCCTGGTGCTCGTCCTCGTTGGCGGCGATCGTCATCGCCTCCTCGGGCATGATGAGGCCGTTCTTCCACAGGGAGATGGTGGTCTGGATCTTGCGGATCAGGCCCTTGTCGGTCGTGCCGATCTGCTCCTGGATCATCCCGAAGCAGTCGTCCGAATCCATGATCGAGAACTGCGGCTTCAGGCCGACGTGCTCGGCCTCCTGGCGCAGGATCTGCACGCCGAGCGAGTGGAACGTGCAGACGGTGAGCTGGTTCACCGGCACCTTGCGGCCTTCCTTGCCGGGCGTCGTGAGCGTCTTGCCCTCGAGCAGCTTCGACACGCGCTCGCGCATTTCGGCGGCCGCCTTGTTGGTGAACGTGACGGCGGCGATGTGGCGCGGCTCGAAGCCCTTGGCTTCGATCAGGTGCGCGATCTTCTGCGTGATGACGCGGGTCTTGCCGCTGCCCGCGCCGGCGAGCACGAGGCAGGGACCGTCGAGATAGCGCACCGCTTCGTTCTGAGCGGGATTGAGGCCTGCGGACATGGTTGCGGATGGTGTTGCGGTTGACGGCGGGACGCCGGGAGGATGCCGCGCGCGGGGTGCCGGGTCGGGCATGCGGACGCACGGGCAGGACGCGCATGTTAACACGGCCGCCGCGGCGATTTCCGGAGCCGCGCCGGGCGGGGCTGTGCGGGCGGACGGGGGCGTGCGTCCCTGTCCGTTCGGCCAATTCGGGCGCGCGCGCGGGCGATTGCGCGACAATGGGCGACCGCAGGCAATTGCATCCGCCCCCCAATCCATATAGGGATCGCCACCGGATCGACACCATGGGATACCAGTTCGCCACCGCCGCGCTCGGCCCGCTGCTGCTCGCGCAGGGACGCTACGTGCGCCGCGTCACCCCGCGCCTCGCGGAAGCGGCCGGCCCGCGCAGCGGCGTGACCGGCGACGGCCCGCCGCTGCGCCTGCTCGTGCTCGGCGACTCCGCCGCCGCCGGCGTCGGCGTGACGACGCAGCGCGACGCGCTCTCGGGGCAGCTCGCGAACGCCCTCGCGCCGTTTCGCCGGGTGAGCTGGAAGCTGCTCGCGCGCACCGGCATGACGACGCAGGATCTCGTCGACCAGCTCGCCGCCGAGCCGGCCGAAGCGTTCGACGCGGCCGTCACGTCGCTCGGCGTCAACGACGTGACGGCGGGCGTGCCGCCGGCCCGCTGGCGCGCGGCGCAGGCGACGCTCGTCGAGCTGCTCGCCACGCGCTTCAGGGTCGAGCACGTGATCCTGTCCGCGGTGCCGCCGATGGAGCGCTTTCCCGCGCTGCCGCAGCCGCTGCGGTGGTATCTCGGCCTGCGCGCGAAGCGGCTCAACGCGACGCTTGCCGGCTGGGCCGCGACGCAGCCGCGCTGCACGTTCCTGCCGTGCGCGGTGCCGCTCGAGCCGCACCTGATGGCGTCCGACGGCTTCCATCCGGGCGCGGCCGCGTGCACGTCGTGGGCCGCGCAGGCGGCCGCCGCGCTGCGGCAGCGGCTGGACGACTGAACCGGCGCCTCGCCCCCTGACGTGCGCGCGCGCAAAAATCGCGCCGGATTCAAAACCGCCGTCGTGCCAAAATAGCCGATCGTCATCGCGCCGTTATGGTGCCGTTATGGCGCACCGTCCTCACGTTTCGCTTGTTGCCAAGGAATGCCATGTCGTCATTGCTCAGGATTGGTTTGATGGGTTTCGGTTTCGCCGGCGCGACGTTCCACGCGCCGGTGATCGCGGCGAGCGGCCGCACGCAGGTCGCCGCGATCGCCACCGGGCAGCCGGAGCGCGCGCACGCCGCGTATCCGGACGCGCGGGTCGTGCCCGATCTCGACGCGCTGCTGGCCCTCGACGACATCGAGTGCGTGGTGATCGCCACGCCGAACGACACGCACTTCCCGCTCGCGCGGCGGGTGCTGGATGCGGGCCGCCATGTCGTCGTCGACAAGCCGGTGACGCTGACGTCCGACGAGGCGCTCGCGCTCGCGCGGCTCGCGAACGCCCGCAGCCGCGTGTTCGCGCCGTTCCACAACCGCCGCTGGGACGGCGATTTCCTCACCGTGCGCCGCCTCGTCGAATCCGGCGAGCTCGGCCGCATCACCTATGTCACGTCGCATTTCGACCGGTTCCGGCCGCAGGTGCGCGTGCGCTGGCGCGAGGAAGCCGCGCGCGGCGGCGGCCTGCTGCTCGACCTCGGCCCGCACCTGATCGACCAGGCGCTCGCGCTGTTCGGCCTGCCCGACACGGTGAGCGCGACCGTCAAGACCCGCCGCGACAACGGTTCGGCACCCGACTTCGTCCACCTGCAGCTCGGCTACCCGGACAAGGACGTCGCGCTGCACGCGAGCGCGCTGTCGGCAATCGAGCCGGCGCGCTTCACGCTGCACGGCACGCGCGGCAGCTACCAGAAGTTCGGGCTCGACACGCAGGAAGACCAGTTGAAGGCGGGCCTCACGCCCGACGACGTCGAGTTCGGCGGCGGCAACCTGCCCGGCGTGCTGCGCATGCTCGACGGCGACGTCGAAACCGAGCGCCCGGTGCCGACCCTCGACGGCCAGTACGCGGAGTTCTACCGCGCGCTCGCCGCGTCGATCCGCGAAGGCGCGCCGTTCCCGGTCACGCCGCAGGATGCGGTCGACGCGATGACGATCATCGAGCTCGCCGCGCAGAGCGAGCACGAAGGACGGCGCCTGCCGTTCGTGCGCAAGCCGGTCTGAGCGACCTGAGCCGGCCTCGCCGGCCGCGATCGTGGAACCTTGCCCGTCCCGCTCGATTTCGCCGGAACAATCGGTTACAAATGGCGCGGGAACGAAAGTCAGCGGTGCTCCTGTCTGATGCGTTTCTCAAAAAAGTCGATCCGACACCAAACCGACACCACACCGTCAGGAGAATGTTGATGCAACGGTTGATTCGCGCGGCAGTATGCTGCGCCCTGGTTTCCTCGCTCGCGGCCTGTATCGTCGAGCCGCAGCAGCGTCGCCCGGCGCCGCCGCCCCGCCCCGTGCCGCAGGTCAGCCCGCCGGTGAGTCCGCAACCCAACCCGCAGGTCGTCGCGTACGAGCGGATGCAGCAGATCCAGAACCGGATCGACAACCTGGGCCGCCGGATCGACTCGCGCGTGAACGGCGGCTATTACCCGCCGCCGCAAGGCGCCGCGCTGCATCGCCGGCTCGACGTGATCCGCCAGGAATCGACCGACATGGCCGCGCAGCACGGCGGCGGCCTGTCCGGCGACGAGCAGCGCGTGCTGAACCAGGAACTCGACACCGCGGCGCGCGCGATCGGCGAGTAACGCCAGCCGCACGACCGCGGCCAGACGAAAAACGCGGCGGCGCCCTGCCGCCGCTTGTCGCGAAGCGACATCGATTTGCCCAAATTGACAAGGCTTTCGGGCTCGCGTACAGTCGCCCGCACGCGTCGGGAGAGCGTGTGACCGCGTTGCTGAAACGCCGGTCGCGCCGCCGAAGGGGCACACCCGCAAACTCTCAGGCAAAAGGACCGGCCGCGTCGAAGCATCCCGCCTGCGCACGTCGCAGGCCGCGATCTTCGCACTCTGGAGAGCGGCAGTAGCCCGCTGCGCGTATGCAGCGCGGGCAGGCTGCCCACCGAAGGGGCGCGCGTTCGTAGGGCCATCGCCCGCGGCGCAATCTCTCAGGTATCGAGGACAGAGGGGCACGTACAGCACCGCCCGCCGGCCCAAGGCCGCGGCGGTCGGCACATCGCCGTATTGTCCCGCGCGCAAGCGCCTTGCCTGAGGCCTCGATGACTGCACTCAAACATACCCCGCTCAACGCCGCGCACCGCGCGCTCAACGCCCGCATGGTCGATTTCGGCGGCTGGGACATGCCCGTCAACTACGGCTCGCAAATCGAAGAGCACCAGGCCGTGCGCACCGACGCCGGCATGTTCGACGTGTCGCACATGTGCGTCGTCGATTTCACCGGCAGCCGCGTGCGCGCGTTCTTCGAGCACGCGGTCGCGAACAACGTCGGCAAGCTCAAGACGCCCGGCAAGGCGCTCTACTCGTGCCTGCTCAATCCGCAGGGCGGCGTCATCGACGACCTGATCGTCTATTACTTCACCGAGGAGTTCTTCCGCGTCGTCGTCAACGCCGGCACCGCCGAGAAGGACATCGCGTGGTTCAACCAGCTCAACGAGCAAGGCGGCTACGGCGTCACGATCACGCCGCGCCGCGATTTCGCGATCGTCGCCGTGCAGGGCCCGAACGCCCGTGAAAAGGCGTGGACGACGATCCCCGCCGCGCGCGCCGCGACGAGCGAGCTCAAGCCGTTCAACGCCGCGCAGGTCGCGGGCACGCCGTTCGGCGATCTCACCGTCGCGCGCACCGGCTACACCGGCGAAGACGGTTTCGAGGTGATCGTTCCGGCCGCCCACGTCGAAGCCCTGTGGAGCGCGCTGCAGCAGAACGGCGTGCGCCCGTGCGGGCTCGGCGCGCGCGACACGCTGCGCCTCGAGGCCGGCATGAACCTGTACGGCCAGGACATGGACGACACCGTTTCCCCGCTCGACGCGGGCCTCGCGTGGACCGTCGACCTCACGACGCCGCGCGCGTTCGTCGGCCGCGACGCGCTCGAGCGCGACGGCACGCGCGCCGCGTTCGTCGGCCTGATCCTGCAGAAGGAGAACGGCAAGGCGGGCGGCGTGCTGCGCGCGCACCAGAAAGTCGTCACGCCGCACGGCGAAGGCGAGATCACGAGCGGTACGTTCTCGCCGTCGATGCAGGAGTCGATCGCCTTTGCGCGCGTGCCCGCGGCCGTGCAGATCGGCGACACCGTGCAGGTGCAGATTCGCGACAAGCAACTTCCCGCGCGCGTGGTAAAACTGCCGTTCGTGCGCAACGGCAAGGTCCTCGCTGCGTAACGACCCGGAGGGCCGGGCGGCATGGCGCCCGGCGAACCACACTCGGCGCACCGCCACGGTGCGCCAGAACGAAGAATCACATCCTTTCTATTCAGGAGCATCCGATGAGCAACGTCCCGGCCGATCTGAAGTACACCGACGAACACGAGTGGATCCGCACCGAAGCCGACGGCACGCTGACGATCGGCATCACCGATCACGCGCAGAACACGCTCGGCGACATCGTCTTCCTCGAACTGCCGCCGGTCGGCAAGCAGGTGAAGGCAGGCGACGCCGTCGGCGTCGTCGAATCGGTGAAAGCCGCATCGGACATCTATTCGCCCGTGTCGGGCGAGGTGGTCGCGATCAACGCGGACGCCGTCGATACGCCGGAAGAGGTGAACAGCGACGCGTACGACGTGTGGCTCTTCAAGATCAAGCTCGCCGCCGGTGCATCGACCGACGGCCTGCTCGACGCCGCCGCGTACGCAAAGCTGGTCGGCTAACCCAACTACTCACGAATCGCGCGACGCGCCGGCCCGGCAGCACGGGCGGCGCTCCGCGACTGCAGGATTGCCATGAAGCTCGAACACCCGGACCGCCTGATGAACCGCACGCCCCTCTCGCTCGCCGCGCTCGAAACGCACGACGCGTTCGCCGAACGCCACATCGGCCCCGACGCCGCCAGCCAGCAGGCCATGCTCGACACGCTCGGCTTCGCGACGCGCGCCGCCCTGATCGACGCCGTGATCCCCGCGTCGATCCGCCGTGCCGAAACGCTGCCGCTCGGCCCGTTCGCGCAACCGAAGAGCGAAGCGGAAGCGCTCGCCGCGCTGCGCGCGCTCGCGGACAAGAACCAGGTGTTCCGCTCGTACATCGGCCAGGGCTACTACGACACGCACACCCCGGCGGTGATCCTGCGCAACGTGCTCGAAAACCCGGCGTGGTACACGGCCTATACGCCGTACCAGCCTGAAATTTCCCAGGGCCGCCTCGAGGCGCTCCTGAACTACCAGCAGATGGTCGCGGACCTGACGGGCCTCGCGATCTCGAACGCATCGCTGCTCGACGAGGCAACCGCCGCGGCCGAGGCGATGACGCTGCTGCAGCGCGTCGGCAAGCCGCAATCGAACGTGTTCTATGTCGCCGACGACGTGCTGCCGCAGACGCTCGAAGTGATCCGCACCCGCGCGCTGCCGGTCGGCATCGAGGTCAAGACCGGCCCCGCCGCCGACGCCGCGCAGTCGAACGCGTTCGGCGTACTGCTGCAATATCCGGGCGTGAACGGCGACGTGCGCGACTACCGCGCGCTCACCGAAGCGATCCACGCGGCCGGCGGCCACGTGGTCGTCGCGGCCGACCTGCTCGCGCTCACCGTGCTGACGCCGCCCGGCGACTGGGGCGCGGACGTCGCGGTCGGCAACTCGCAGCGCTTCGGCGTGCCGATGGGCTTCGGCGGCCCGCACGCCGCCTACATGGCCGTGCGCGACGAATTCAAGCGCCAGATGCCGGGCCGCCTCGTCGGCGTGACCGTCGACGCGCAGGGCAAGCCCGCGCTGCGTCTCGCGCTGCAGACGCGCGAACAGCACATCCGCCGCGAGAAGGCCACGTCGAACGTGTGCACCGCGCAGGCGCTGCTCGCGATCATGGCGAGCATGTACGCGGTCTACCACGGCCCGCACGGCCTGAAGACGATCGCGCTGCGCGTGAACCGCATCGCGGCGCTCGTCGCGGCCGGCGTGAAGCAGCTCGGCTTCGCGACCGTCAACGACACGTTCTTCGACACGCTGACGATCGACACCGGCGCGCGCACCGCGCAGATCCACGAATTTGCGAGCGCGAAGCGCATCAACCTGCGCCGCGTGAGCGCCACGCAGGTCGGCGTGTCGGTCGACGAGACGACGACCCGCGGCGACCTCGCCGATCTCCTCGCCGTGTTCGCGCAGGCAGCGGGCGGCACCGCACCGGACGTCGACGCGCTGGACGCGGGCCTCGCCGGCGTCGCCGCGCTGCCGGCCGGCCTCGAACGCACGAGCGCGTACCTGACGCACCACGTGTTCAACCGCCACCATTCGGAAACGGAAATGCTGCGCTACCTGCGCAGCCTGTCGGACAAGGATCTCGCGCTCGACCGCTCGATGATCCCGCTCGGCTCGTGCACGATGAAGCTGAACGCGACGTCGGAGATGCTGCCCGTCACGTGGCCCGAATTCGGCCAGATCCACCCGTTCGCGCCGGCCGAGCAGACCGTCGGCTACCGCGAGATGATCGACCAGCTCGAGCAGATGCTCGTCGCGGCCACCGGCTACGCGGCCGTGTCGCTGCAGCCGAACGCGGGCTCGCAGGGCGAGTACGCGGGCCTGCTGGTCATCCACGCGTACCACGCGTCGCGCGGCGAGAGCCACCGCGACGTCTGCCTGATCCCGGCGTCCGCGCACGGCACCAACCCGGCGTCCGCGCACATGGCCGGCATGAAGGTCGTGGTGGTCGCGTGCGACGCGCAGGGCAACGTCGACATCGCCGACCTGAAGGCGAAGGCCGACGAGCATTCGAAGGACCTCGCGGCGATCATGATCACGTATCCGTCGACGCACGGCGTGTTCGAGCAGAACGTACGCGAAATCTGCGAGATCGTGCATGCACATGGCGGCCAGGTGTACGTCGACGGCGCGAACATGAACGCGATGGTCGGCCTGACCGCGCCGGGCCAGTTCGGCGGCGACGTCTCGCACCTGAACCTGCACAAGACCTTCTGCATCCCGCACGGCGGCGGCGGCCCGGGCGTCGGCCCGGTCGCGGTCGGCGCGCACCTCGCGAAGTTCCTGCCGAACCAGCGCTCGACCGGCTACGCGCGCGGCGAGGAAGGCATCGGCGCGGTGTCGGCCGCGCCGTACGGCTCGGCGTCGATCCTGCCGATCTCGTGGATGTACATCGCGATGATGGGCGCGAAGAACCTGACCGCCGCGACGGAAACCGCGATCCTCAACGCGAACTACATCGCGAAGCGCCTCGCGCCGCACTACCCGGTGCTGTATTCGGGCCCGGGCGGGCTGGTCGCGCACGAGTGCATTCTCGACCTGCGCCCGATCAAGGAGTCGAGCGGCATCAGCGTCGACGACGTCGCGAAGCGCCTGATGGACTACGGCTTCCACGCGCCGACGATGAGCTTCCCGGTGCCGGGCACGCTGATGGTCGAGCCGACCGAATCGGAATCGCAGGAGGAGCTCGACCGCTTCATCGCCGCGATGATCGCGATCCGCGAGGAAATCCGCGCGGTCGAGGAAGGCCGCGCCGATCGCGAGGACAACCCGCTGCGCCACGCGCCGCACACGGCCGCCGTCGTCACCGCGAACGAATGGCCGCACGCGTACTCGCGCGAGCAGGCCGCGTACCCGGTCGCGTCGCTCGGCACGAACAAGTACTGGCCGCCGGTCGGCCGCGCGGACAACGCCTATGGCGACCGCAACCTGTTCTGCGCGTGCGTGCCGATGTCGGAATACGCGTAACGCGCGCGTTGGTTCCGGCCGGGCCCGGCCAGGTCAGGCCTGGCCAGGCCCGGCCGATGCCGCACCGCACGCAACCGCCCGGTTGCGTGCGGTTTTTGCCCTGGAAGCCGAACCGGCTCACGTTCGTCCCCCAATCCGGCTAACATCACACGCGATCCAGCCAATGAAGGAGTTCCGCATGGTGCGTCTGATGTTCCCGGGCCGCGAATCACGGCACATGCGGCGGCGCATGCGCGCCCGCACGTTCGTGCCGACGCTCGTCGCGTCGCTGTCGCTCGCCGCCGCCGGTCTCGGCGCGTCGGGCGCGGCGCGCGCGGCGATGAATTTCTGCGCGGCACCCGCGCTGCAGTCGAGCGAGACGACCCAGGCCGAGCCGGGCGTGCAGGCGCTGGTCCGCGGCGTCGACGCGCATCTCGGCGAGCAGCCGAAGGCGCTGCCGCGCGTGCACACGGAAGGCACGCTGCCGCACGAAGGCCTGTACGACCAGAGCGTCGCCGCGATGAAGGACATGGACCTGATGCGCGACGCGGCGCTCGCATGGCGCGTGACCAACGATCCGCGCTACCTGCAGTTCGTCGACCGCTTCCTGTCCGCGTGGGTCGCGACCTACCAGCCGAGCTTCAACCCGATCGACGAGACGCGCTTCGAGAGCCTGATCCTGGCCTACGACATGACCGCGAGCGCGCTGCCGGTGAAGACCCGCAACGCCGCGTCCGCGTTCATCGCGAAGCTCGGCGCCGGCTACGTCGCGCAGATCGACGCGCAGAAGCGCCCGCTCGCCGGCACCTGGCGCAACAACTGGCAGAGCCACCGGATCAAGCTGATCGCGCTGTCCGCGTTCACGCTCGGCGACCGCAAGATGATGAATGCCGCGCAGCGACTGTTCGTCGAGCATCTCGCCGACAACATCGCCGCGGACGGCACGACCTACGACTTCACGGAGCGCGATGCGCTGCACTACGCGGTCTACGACCTGCAGCCGCTCGTGACCGCCGCGCTCGCCGCGCGCCGCTTCAACCGCAACTGGCTGCGCGAAAAGGGCGCGAACGGCGCGACGCTCGCCGCGGCGCTCGACTGGCTCGCGCCGTACGCACGCGGCGAGAAAACGCATGAGGAATTCGTGCATTCGCCGGTCGCGTTCGACGCGAAGCGGCGCGAAGCCGGCCTTCCCGGCTACACGGGGCAGTGGGACCCGAAAAACGCCACCGAACTCTTTCATCTGGCCGCGCGGCTCGACGGGCGCTACGCCCGCATCGCGCAGCAGCTCTCCCCGACGCCGCCCGCATGGCTAGCCGCGTGCTTGCCGCTGCAGGCGCGCTAGAATTCTTACAGCAAGGCAGGAATCAAAATGGCAGTCAGCGTGTTTGACCTCTTCAAGATCGGCATCGGCCCGTCCAGCTCGCACACGGTCGGCCCGATGCGCGCCGCGCTGATGTTCGTCCAGGGCCTCGAGCGCGACGGGCAGCTCGACGCGACCGCGCACGTGAAGGTCGAGCTGTACGGCTCGCTCGGCGCGACCGGCAAGGGCCACGGCACCGACCGCGGCGTGATGCTCGGCCTGCTCGGCGACGCGCCCGACACCGTCGATCCCGAAACGATCGCCGCCCGTCTCGAAGCCGTGCGCACGTCGAAGACGCTCGCGCTGCTCGGCAAGCATCCGGTTCCGTTCGTCCTGAAGGAGCACATCGCGTTCTACCGCCAGGCGCTGCCCGAGCATCCGAACGGGATGAAGCTGCGCGCGACCGACGCGAGCGGCGCGGTGCTGGTCGAGCGCACCTACTTGTCGGTCGGCGGCGGCTTCGTCGTGACGGCCGGCGCGCCGAACACCAAGGTGCTGAGCGCCGCCGAGCAGATGACGCATCCGTTCACCAACGCGGCGGAACTGCTCGCGCTGACCGAGTCGACCGGCAAGTCGATCGCGCAGCTGATGTGGGAAAACGAGCGCGCGTGGCACACCGAGGAAGAAACCCGCGACGGCCTGCTGAAGATCTGGAGCGTGATGCAGTCGTGCGTGTCGCGCGGCTGCGGGATCGGCAACCCGGACGCGGACGGCAACCTGCCCGGCCCGTTCCAGGTCAAGCGCCGCGCGCCGCAGCTGTACCGCACGCTGACGGGCAGCCCCGAGCGCGCGCTGCAGGACCCGCTGTCGATGATCGACTGGATCAACCTGTACGCGATCGCGGTCAACGAGGAAAACGCGGCCGGCGGGCGCGTCGTCACCGCGCCGACCAACGGCGCGGCCGGCATCATCCCGGCGGTGCTGCATTACTACACGCGCTTCACGCCGGGCGCGAACGAACAGGGCGTGATCGACTTCCTGCTGACGGCCGCCGCGATCGGCAT
Source organism: Burkholderia ubonensis subsp. mesacidophila (assembly GCF_002097715.1). NCBI lineage: Bacteria > Pseudomonadati > Pseudomonadota > Betaproteobacteria > Burkholderiales > Burkholderiaceae > Burkholderia > Burkholderia ubonensis. The sequence continues at coordinate 164,176 of NZ_CP020737.1, read as the reverse complement.
CCTGTACAAGCTGAACGCGTCGATCTCCGGCGCGGAAGTCGGCTGCCAGGGCGAAGTCGGGGTCGCGTGCTCGATGGCGGCGGGCGCGCTCGCCGCGGTGCTCGGCGGCACGCCGCGCCAGGTCGAGAACGCGGCCGAGATCGGCATGGAGCACAACCTCGGCCTCACCTGCGACCCGGTCGGCGGGATGGTGCAGATCCCGTGCATCGAGCGCAACGCGATGGCGTCGGTGAAGGCGGTCAACGCGGCGCGCATGGCGCTGCGCGGCGACGGCACGCACTACGTGTCGCTCGATTCGGTGATCAAGACGATGCGCGAAACCGGCGCCGACATGAAGACGAAGTACAAGGAAACGTCGCGCGGCGGGCTGGCGGTGAATATCGTCGAGTGCTGAGCGCGTCGGGCGACACGGCCCGGGAACCGCCGATCCTGAATATCCGGGTCGTATGCATGCGTATCGGACAGGCATGTCCGATACGCGCTCCCTGATTTCTTCCACGCACAACTCAAATCCATCTGTACGCATCGTTCACCCTCTCCCGTCGTTGCGCGTTGACGGGTTATTGAGCGGCATCCGCATTCACGACGAAAGCCGGCGCGTGCACATCGCCCAGTCGGCACCGTCGCCTGGCGCGACGAGCGACCCGGTATTCCCGGACACCCCCCGCGTTCCGACACTTTTCACCCGCCCCCGAACCGGCGTAAGCTGTACGTCCCGCTACCCAGGGAGACGGCATCTCATGTCGCATTCCGAGGATTTCGAGCCGCGCGGCGTCAACGGCGCACGCCTGCTCGTCGATGCGTTGCTCGCCAATCACGTCGAACGCGTGTTCTGCGTGCCGGGCGAGAGCTTTCTGGCCGTGCTCGATGCGCTCGCGGACCACACCGCGCGCCTCCAGACGGTCGTCTGCCGCCACGAGGCGGCCGCCGCGAACATGGCGGAGGCGGCCGGCAAGCTGACCGGCCGCCCCGGCGTCGCGTTCGTCACGCGCGGGCCCGGCGCGACGCACGCGTCGATCGGCGTGCACACCGCGTTCCAGGATTCGACGCCGATGATCCTGTTCATCGGCCAGTGCGCGCGCGAGCACATGGACCGCGAGGCGTTCCAGGAAATCGACTACCGCCGCATGTTCGGCCAGATGGCGAAATGGGTCGCGCAGATCGACGACCCGCGCCGCATCCCTGAATACCTGAGCCACGCGTTCCACGTCGCGATGTCGGGCCGGCCGGGCCCGGTCGTGCTCGCGCTGCCGGAAGACGTGCTGTCCGACGCGTGCGCGCCGCAGCCGGTCGTGCCAGCCGCGAAGCGCGTCGCGGCCGCGCCGTCCGCCGCGCAGATGGACGAGCTGCGCGAGCGGCTCGCGCGCGCCCAGCGGCCGCTGGTCGTCGTCGGCGGCAGCGGCTGGACGATCGACGCGTGCGCGAACCTGCGCACCTTCGTCGAGCGCTGGCAACTGCCGGTCGCGTGCGCGTTCCGCTACCAGGACACCTTCGACAACGCGCATCCGAACTACGCGGGCGACGTCGGGCTCGGCATCAATCCCGCGCTCGCGCGACGCATCCGCGAGGCCGACCTGCTGTTCGCGCTCGGGCCGCGCCTCGGCGAAGCGACGACCGGCGGCTACACGCTGCTCGACATCCCGAAGACCCGCCAGACGTTGATCCACGTTCACCAGGGCGCGGACGAACTCGGCCGGGTCTACGCGGCCGACCTGCCGATCGTGTCCGGCATGCCGGAGATCGCCGCGCCGCTCGCCGCGCTCGAACCGCCGGCATCGCCCGCGTGGGCCGGCAGCGCGGCCGACGCGCACCGCGCGTATCTCGACTGGCATGCGCCGCTGCCGATGCCCGGCGACGTCCAGCTCGGCGACGTGATGGTGCAGCTGCGCGAGCGGCTGCCGCACGACGCGATCCTGACCAACGGCGCGGGCAACTACGCGATCTGGCTGCACCGGCACTTCGCGTACCGCCATTTCCGCTCGCAGGTCGCGCCGACCAGCGGCGCGATGGGGTACGGCGTGCCCGCCGCGCTCGCCGCGAAGTCGCTGTATCCGCAGCGGGCGGTCGTCGCGCTCGCCGGCGACGGCTGCTTCATGATGGCCGGCAACGAGCTGGCGACCGCGATGCAGTACGGGCTGAACATCGTCGTGATCGTCGTCAACAACAGTCATTTCGGCACGATCCGCATGCATCAGGAGCGCAACTACCCGGGACGCGTGCACGGCACCGGGCTCACGAACCCGGATTTCGCCGCGTATGCGCGCGCGTTCGGCGCGCACGGCGAGACGGTCGAGCGCACCGCCGACTTCGCGCCCGCGCTGGACCGCGCACTCACCTGCGGCCTGCCCGCGTTGATCGAGATCCGCGTGCCGCAGGAAGCCTGCACGCCGGCGGCGACGCTCGAACAGATCCGGGAGCAGGGGCGCCGCGCGCGCGGCGCGTGACGATGGACGTGTGCGCCATGCCGGCCGGAACCGCGCTGTCACCTGACGAAGCGCTCGTCTGGCCGGGCACGCTGCTCGCACCGGACGGCACGCTCGTCGCGCCCTACGACCTCGAGCGGAGCCATGGCTGCGCCGTCGGCCACGTGCCGGCCGCCCCCGCGCTGGGCCTGCTGCACGCGGCGACCCAGCCGTTCCGGTTCGACTACGGCGGCGCGCCGCACGTGCACGTGATCAACGGCATGGGCGTCACGCTCGGCGATTCGGTGATCGGCCTGACCGCGCTCGCCGCGTTGCGCGACGCGCACCCCGGGCTGCGCTTCACGCTGTACCGCCCAGCCTGCGCGCCGCGCTATGTCGACGAGTTGTATGCGCTCGCGGCCGACGTCGTCGCGCCGTTGCGTGCGTTGCCGTGGCCGGCTGACGCGCTGCCGGCCGCGACGCGCTGCATCGATCTCGGCAATCACCTGTACTGGCCGGATTTCGCGCGGCTGCCGATGATCGACTTCTTTCTCGCCGCGCTCGGCGCGGACCCAGCGGGGCTGCCCGCGTCGGCCAGGCGCAACCGCTGGCTCGCACGCTTGCCGCTCCCCGCGCTGCCCGATGCGTGGCGGCGGCCGTACGCGCTGTTCTGCCCGAGCGCGACCACCGCGGTGCGCAGCGTGCCGCCGGCGTTGCGCGCCGCGTTCGTCGACCGGCTCGCGCGGCGCTACCGGCTGCCCGTGGTCGGCTTTGGGCCGGTCGCGCATCCCGCGTATGTCGACGCGAGCGGATTCGCGCGCGACACTGCGGCATTCATCGCATGGATCAAGGGCGCAAGCGTGCTGTTCGCGCCGGACACTGCCGCGGTGCATCTCGCGGACGGCTTCGACGTGCCGACGCTCGCGTGCTTCACGACGATCGCGCCGGCGCTGCGCGTGCGCGACTACCCGCATTGCGTGCCGGTCGCGCTCGACGTGCCGGACGCGCTGCGCGGGGTGCACCGCAGCGAAGCGCCGGACGACCTTGCGGCGGTCGAGGCCGCCTATCGCGCGGTCGATTGGGATGCGGTCGGCTGGCCGGTAATTTGACCCACGCCGCCGCGCCCGGACGCCGTTACGCCACCATTACCCCGCAGCGACCATCGTCACGCCGTCGCGCAGCGTCTCCGACGGCCGCTTGCCGAACATCCGCCGGTAGTCGGTCGCGAACTGGCTCAGGTGCCAGAAGCCCCACGCCTCGGCGACATCCTGCACGGACCCCACCGCGCGGCCGCACAGGTCGCGCCGCGCGCCGTTCAGCCGCAGCGTGCGCAGATAGGTCGCGGGCGCCATCCCGAGCACGTCCTGGAAGCAGTACTGCAGCGTGCGGCGGCTCACGTGCAGCTGTTCGCACAGCTCGGGCACGCCGACCGGCCGCGAGCGGTGCGCGAGCACGTAGTCGCGCGCCTGCTCGACGATCCGGCGCCGTCTCGACAGCGCCGTGCCGGCCGCGCCGTCGGCGGGCAGCGCACACACGTCGAACAGCGCCGCGAGCACCTCGGCCTGCAGGTCGTTGCGCTGCGGGTCCGGCAGCGGCGCGGCGGCGGCCGCCGCGTCGTCGAGCCGCGCACCGAGCAGCGCGCACAGGCGCGTGAGCCGCGCCTCGCCGACCTGCATCACGCTCTGCGCGGGCAGCCGGTCGTCGAGCCCGCAGCGCTCGACCTGCTCCGCATACCGGCGCAGCACGTCGCCGCGCACGACGACGCCGTAGATCGAGAACTGGGCGGGCGTCAGCAATTCGAATTCGACGTTGCCGGGCCGGAACGCGAGCGCGCCGGCGTCGATCCGGTGCGCATCGACGCGCGCCGCGCCGTCGCGCACGAGCGGGATGCCGAACCAGTACGCATCGCCGCGCACCTCGCACGCCTGGCGCAACATGTGGCTCGTCGATTCGCGGAACAGCTTCATCGTGTCGAGCGGCAGCTCGGTCAGCGTGCCGACGAAGCGGCCCGCCGCGAGCTGGTCGTAGGTCTGCCGCCAGCCGATCAGGTTGCGCGCCTGCTCGTCGGCGTCGTGTGCGACGCTGACGACGGCCTGCCCGGCCGGCGCTTCGCCGCCTTGCGCATTGCACCGCGTGTCCTCGGCCGTCGGCTCGGCGGCACGCTCCACTCGTTCACTCATCGTGTTTCTCCTTCAACCGCCCGGAACCGCGCATGACACGCAAGTCCCGTGCCGAATCGCGGACAGGCTGTGCGATCCGGCTCAAGCCCGTCATTCAACGACGGCGCGCCCGGACGCGCAATGCGTACTGACCGCGATGCCGCCCGACGCGCACCCGGCTGGTGCAGCCGCGCGAGCGCCGGTGCGTCGTGCGCAGCCGAGCCCGACGCGGTTGCCCGCTCGCCCCGCCACATCGGAGAACTCGCGGACGACGCGCCGGATCACGCGCCGGGTCACGCGCCGCCTCCCGGCCGCAGCCGCACGACGCGCGTGCCGCAATTCCCGTACGCCTGCCGGACGGTCAGCTCGACGATCGGGCAGCCCGCCGGCCACGGCGTCGCGCCGCCGTCGCACGGGTCGTTGCACACGACCGCCCGACCGTTGACCCGGTACCGGATGCCGCGCAGGAAATCGACGAACAGCAGCCCGACCCCGTTGCCGTCGCATTGCGCGGCGCCGATCCGGCCGCCATCGCCCTGCCCGGCCGGGCGCGGCAACGCGAAGCGCAGCGTCCTCGTATCGAGCACCGTGACGACCGGCAGCCATTCGCCGTGCGCGTCGCGCATCGATTGCACGATGTCGCAGGTCACGGGCGCGTGGCCGCCGCCCCCCACGCCGACGAACATGAACGGCTGCGTCTCGATGAAATGCCGCACGCCGATGCTCAGCCGCGTCGTGACGACGTCGCGCATGTGCTCGGCTTCGTCGACGACGCCGAAGCGGCGATGCGCGTCGAGCTCGCCGTCGTGAAACACCGGATCCCGCGAAGTCGGTCGAATCGGTTCCGCCATGTCGGCTCCTCGGGGGACGCGCCGGCGCGGACTGACGCGCGCCGGCGCGCGAACGCAAACGGCGCGCGCCCGCCCCAGCGGCGATCAGAAGAACCCGAGCGCCTCGGCCTGGTAGCTGACCAGCAGGCACTTCGTCTGCTGGTAGTTCGACAGCGCCGTCTTGTGCGTCTCGCGGCCGATGCCCGACTGCTTGTAGCCGCCGAACGCCGCATGCGCGGGGTACAGGTGGTAGCAGTTGGTCCACACGCGGCCGGCCTCGATCTCGCGGCCCATCCGGTACGCGCGCGTGCCGTTGCGCGTCCACACGCCCGCGCCGAGGCCGTAGAACGTGTCGTTCGCGAGCTCGATCGCTTCCTGCTCGTCCTTGAACGTCATCACCGACGCGACCGGCCCGAAGATCTCTTCCTGGAACACGCGCATCTTGTTGTTGCCGAGCAGCATCGTCGGCTTCACGTAGTAGCCCGCGCCGAGGTCGGCCGCCGGCGCCGTGCGCTCGCCGCCCGTCAGGCATTGCGCGCCTTCGCCGCGGCCGATGTCGATGTACGACAGGATCTTGTCGAGCTGCTGCTGCGACGCCTGCGCGCCGATCATCGTCTGCAGGTCGAGCGGATGGCCGGCCTTGATGCGCTCGACGCGTGCGACCGCCTTCTCGATGAAGCGCTCGTAGATCGACTCCTGGATCAGCACGCGCGACGGGCAGGTGCAGACCTCGCCCTGGTTCAGCGCGAACATCGCGAGCCCTTCGAGCGCCTTGTCGAGGAACGCGTCGTCCTGGTCGAGCACGTCGGCGAAGAAGATGTTCGGGCTCTTGCCGCCCAGCTCGACCGTCGACGGGATCAGGTTGTCGGCGGCGGCGCGCAGGATGTGCTTGCCGACCGGCGTCGAGCCCGTGAACGCGATCTTCGCGATGCGCTTGCTGGTGGCGAGCGCCTCGCCGGCTTCCTTGCCGAAGCCGTTCACGATGTTGATCACGCCCGGCGGGAACAGGTCGCCGATCAGCTCCATCAGCACGAGCACCGACGCGGGTGTCTGCTCGGCCGGCTTCATCACGATGCAGCAGCCGGACGCGAGCGCCGGCGCGAGCTTCCACGCGGCCATCAGCAGCGGGAAGTTCCACGGGATGATCTGGCCGACGACGCCGAGCGGCTCATGGAAGTGGTACGCGACCGTGTTGTCGTCGATCTCGGAGATGCCGCCTTCCTGCGCGCGGATGCAGCCCGCGAAATAACGGAAGTGATCGACGGCGAGCGGCAGGTCGGCGGCCATCGTCTCGCGCAGCGGCTTGCCGTTGTCGATCGTTTCCGCGACGGCGAGCAGCTTCAGGTTCTTTTCCATCCGGTCGGCCGCGGCGAGCAGCAGGTTCGCGCGCTCGGTCACGGACGTCTTGCCCCACTGGCGGCGCGCGGCATGGGCCGCGTCGAGCGCGATCTCGATGTCGTCGGCGCCGGAGCGCGGAATGCGGCAGAACGGCTGGCCGTTGATCGGCGACACGTTCTCGAAGTATTCGCCCTTGACCGGAGGCACCCACTTGCCGCCGATGTAGTTGTCGTATTGCTGGCGGTACGGGTATTCGACGTCGAGGCCCAGTTGTTTCAGGTCGAAGGGGTTCATCAGTGTCTCCTGTTTGTGATGCTTGTCGGAATGCAGCACCGGGTGGTTGCGCGTGTCGGATAACGCAACATGCATGCCAAAGGAGCGGCGGACGGACGGCACGGCCGCGCGCCGTGCGCGACGCCGGATGTGTCGCAGGGGACTGCTCAAAAACGGAACACCGCGCCCGGCCTGCGCTCCGCGATTCGTTCGGAATTTCAACAGCGCCGGCGCACTGCCATGCGCACGCGCGCGGCAGCGGCACGGTGGCATGCCGCTTGCGTCCGCGTGTCGTGCGCCCCTGCGCGTTCATCGAGCGAGCCAATGAATCGTCCCGGTCCCCTTTCCGCCGACGCGATCGCGTTCATCCGCGAGCAGGCGTTCCTGATCGTCGCGACCGCCAATGCGGCCGGCGACGCCGATTGCTCGTACCGCGGGCGGCAGCCGCGCGGCGACGGCACGTTCGAGCCGCTCGTCGACGCGCCCGATCGGGGCACGCTCGTGCTCCCCGACTTCGCGGGCAACAACCTGTTCAACACGCTCGGCAACCTGCTCGTGAATCCCGGCATCGCGCTGCTGTTCGTCGACTTTGCGCGCCAGACGACGTGGCGCGTGCAGGGCCGCGCAAGCATCGATGAAGACGCGCGCCGCTGGGCGCACATCTGGCCGGCGGCGCAGCGCTACGTCGTCGTCGCGGTCGACACCGCGGATCGGCGCACGGATGCCGGGTTGCCGATGCTCGTTCCGGCCTAGCACGGGCTTACTCCAGTTACGCCGATTCCGCGCGCCGCCCGCCGAGAAACACGAACACGACCGCCGCGCACAGCAGCGTGACGACGGCCAGCCCGATCAGCAGATGATCGAACGCCTGCGCGTAGCTGTGCCGCAGCACCGCGGCCCCGGCCTGCGGCCACGCGGCCGCCGCGCCGCCGAGGTCGCCGGTCGCGAGCCGGGCGGACGCGCGGACGATCGCGTCGGGCGTCACGCCCGCCACGGCCCCCACGGACGTCGCGCGCAGCCCCGCCTGCGCGAGCGTCGCGAGCACCGCGCCGGCGATCGCGAGCGCGATGCCCTCGCCCGCCACCCGCGTCGTGCTGAAGATGCCGGTCGCCATCCCGGCCCGCTCCTTCGGCACGACGCTCACCGACAACCCGTCCATCAGCCCCCACGGCATTCCGGCGCCGACGCCGATCGCGAGCATCGGCGCGATCGCCGCCGGTCCCGCGCCGTGGCGCAATGCGACGCCCAGCCACACGAGCCCCGCCGCCGCGATCACGAGCCCGACGGCGGAAATCACGCCGGCCGACAGCCGGCGCGCGAGCGTCGCCGCGACGAGCGGCACGACCAGCATCGGCGCGGAGATCGCGAGCATCAGCCAGCCGGCGTCGATCTCGCTGAAGCCGTCGATGCCGATGAAGCGCAGCGGCAGCACGACGAGCAGCACGATGTAGCAGCAGCAGGTCGACACCGGCAGCACCTGCACGCCGACGAAGCGCGGGATGCGGAACAGCGACAGGTCGAGCATCGGCCGCGCGACGCGGGTCTCGATCGCGACGAACGCGGCCGCGAGCAGCGCTGCGCCGGCCAGCAGCACGATGACGAGCGGGCTCGTCCAGCCGCGCTCCGGCGCCTCGATCACGCCGAACGTGAGCAGCGTCAGCGCGGCGGTAAACGTGACGGTGCCGGGCCAGTCGAGCCCCGTCGCGTGCGGGTCGCGCGACTCGCGCATCCGTGGCAGCCCGAACGCGAGCGACAGCGCGCCGGCCACCGCGCCCGTCACGAAAATTGCGCGCCAACCGTAGCGCTCGATCAGGCAGCCGGCCAGCACCGGGCCGAACGCGAGGCCGACGCCGAACGTCGTGCCGAGCAGGCTGAACGCGCGCGTGCGCGCCGGGCCGTCGAACTCCTGCGCGAGCGCGGCGGTGCCGCCCGCGAGCGCCGCCGCGGCGGCCACGCCTTGCGCGGCGCGCAGCAGGTCGAGCGCGACGATCGACGGCGCGAACGCGAGCGCGACCGAGCACAGCGTGAACGCGGCGACGCCGATCGCGAACACGCGCTTGCGGCCGAACTGGTCGGCGAGCGCGCCGGCGGCCATCAGGAAGCTGCCGAACGCGAGCATGAACGCGTTCGTGATCCAGTTCAGCGCGACCGGCCCGCCGTGCAGGTCGCGGCCGATCGCGGGCGTCGCGACCGCGCCGCCGGAAAAGCTCAGCGGCAGCGCGACCGCGGCCGCGCACACGGCGGCCAGCACGAGCGTGCGGCGGTGCGCCGACGCGGCGGAAAACGTGTGGTCCATCTCTCGCTCCTCGAAGACTCGGCGCACCCGCGCCGTGGAAGCGACACACGATAATTCCGATTCAATCGCCGAAAAACCACGCCGAGCTCCGGATATAGCGGACTAGAATTCCTGAATTGCAACGTCAAGACCCGCATCCGGAACCTCGATGAACAACCTGAACGGCATCGTCGCGTTCGTGCGCACCGCGGAAACGCTGAGCTTCGTCGCGGCCGGCCGCGCGCTCGGCATCTCGGCGTCGGCGGTCGGCAAGACGATCGCGAAGCTCGAACAGTCGCTCGGCGTGCGCCTGTTCAACCGCACCACGCGCCGCGTCACGCTGACCGACGAGGGCCGGCACTTCTTCGAGCGCTGCCAGCGCATCCTCGAGGACTTCCGCGACGCGGAGGCGACCGTGACCGCGTCCGCGCAGCGGCCGCGCGGCAAGCTGCGCGTGAGCCTGCCCGTGATCGGCTACCGATTCCTGCTGCCGGTGCTGCCGGAGTTCAAGCGGCACTATCCGGACGTCGAGCTGGACCTCGATTTCAACGACAGGATGGTGGACGTCGTCGAGGGCGGGTTCGACGCGGTGATCCGCAGCGGGCCGCTGTCGGATTCGAGCCTGATGTCGCGGCGGCTCGGCCCGTTCGGGTTCGTGCTGTGCGCGACGCCCGCGTATCTCGCGCAGGCGGGCACGCCGCGCGTGCCGCGCGAGCTGGAGGCGCACGATTGCGTGCGCTACTGCTTCCCGACCACGGGCAAGCTGCAGGACTGGGCGCTCGCGGCCGACGACGGCACGCCGCTGAAGCTGCGCACCGCGATGACCTGCAACAACATGGAGGCGCTGCGCGGCGCGGTGCTCGCGGGCCTCGGCATCGGCTACATGCCCGACTTCCTCGCGCGCGACGCGCTGGCGCACGGCGCGCTCGTCACCGTGCTCGACGACTACCGGATCGCGCCGGGGCAATTCTCGATCGTGTGGCCGTCGAGCCGGCAGCTGTCGCCGAAGCTGCGCGTGTTCGTCGACTTTCTGTGCGAGCGGCTGTTCAGGTAGCGGCGCGCCGCCGTCACGCCGCGCCGATCCGCTCCGCCTCCGCCTGCGGCAGCAGCGCGTCGCTGTCGTCCTTCAGCCCGACGCCCGTCAGCTGGAGCCTGCGCGCATGCGTCATCAGGTAGTGCAGCTTGTGCGCGGCCGCGTCGTACGGCAGCCCTTCCGGCCGCACGTTCGAGATGCAGTTGCGCAGCGCGTCGTGGCAGCCGACCTTCGGCGCCCACGTGAGATAGACGCCGAGGCTGTCCGGCGAGCTCAGCCCCGGCCGCTCGCCGATCAGCATCGCGACGAGCTTCGCGCGCAGCAACTCGCCGATCTCGTCGCCGAGCGCGACGCGCGCCTGCCGCGCGACGACCACCGGGCCGATCCGCCAGCCGTCCGCGTCGAGCCGCGGCCGTACCGCCTGCAACAGCGGCAGCGCCTGCTTCGCGGCCGCGAACGCGGACAGCCCGTCGCCGACCACGAACACGATGTCCGGCGCATCGTCGAGCGCCGCGCCGTGCGCGGCAAGCCGCGCGCGGTCGTCGTCGGACAGCTTGCGGCCGAGGTCGGGCCGGCGCAGGTAATGCTGGCGATCCGGCGCGGCGCTCTGCACGCCGAGCGTCGGCAGCCCGGCCGCCTCCTCGATCTTGCGACGCAGCGCGTCCGCGTCGAGCGGCTGGTGCACCGCGTCGCGCGCCTGCGCGTGCGACAGGTTGAACGCGAGCAGCGGCGCGGTCGGCAGGCTGTTGCCCGCGCGGCCGAGCGCGATCCGCGCGTTCGTGAACGACTTCAGCTGCCCCCACGGGTTCTTTTCGACGGCGTCGCTCATGCTGAAAGCCCCATCCACTCGTTCGCGCCCGCGAGCAGCGGCACCCGCGCCGACGCCGCGCGCAGCACGCCGTGCGCGTCGGCGATCTCCATCGTCTCCAGCCATTCCTCGAACTCGGGCGCGCGGCGCAGGCCGAGCACCTCGCGCACGTACAGCTGGTCGTGGAACGACGTGCTCTGGTAGTTCAGCATCACGTCGTCCGCGCCCGGAATCCCCATGATGAAGTTGATGCCCGCCGCGCCCAGCAGCGTCAGCAGGTTGTCCATATCGTCCTGGTCCGCTTCCGCGTGGTTCGTGTAGCAGATGTCGCAGCCCATCGGCACGCCGAGCAGCTTGCCGCAGAAGTGATCCTCGAGCCCCGCGCGGATGATCTGCTTGCCGTCGTACAGGTATTCGGGCCCGATGAACCCGACCACCGTGTTCACGAGGAACGGCTCGAACTTGCGCGCAACCGCGTACGCACGCACCTCGCAGGTCTGCTGGTCGACGCCGTGGTGCGCGTTCGCGGACAGCGCGCTGCCTTGGCCCGTCTCGAAGTACATGAGATTGTTGCCGACCGTGCCGCGCTTGAGCGACAGCGCAGCCTCGCGCGCCTCGCCGAGCAGCGCGAGCGAGATGCCGAAGCTCGCGTTCGCCTTTTCGGTGCCCGCGATCGACTGGAACACCAGATCGACCGGCGCGCCCTTCTCGATCGCCGCGATCGTGTTGGTCACGTGCGTGAGCACGCACGACTGCGTCGGCACGCGGTAGCGCTCGCGGAAGCCGTCGATCATCGCGAGCAGCTTCACGATCGCGGCGAGGCTGTCGGTGGCCGGGTTGATGCCGATCATCGCGTCGCCGCAGCCGTACATCAGCCCGTCGAGCATCGACGCGGCGATCCCCTTCACATCGTCGGTCGGGTGGTTCGGCTGCAGCCGCACCGACATCCGGCCCGGCAGCCCGACCGTGTTGCGAAAGCGCGTGACGACGCGGCGCTTTCGTGCCGCCGTGATCAGGTCCTGGTTGCGCATCAGCTTCGACACGGCCGCGACCATCTCCGGCGTGAGGCCCGGCGCGATGCGCTCGAGCGCCGCGCCGTCGGCCGCCGGCGACAGCAGCCAGTTGCGGAAGTCGCCGACCGTCTGGTGCGAGATCTCCGCGAACGCGTGCGCGTCGTGATCGTCGACGATCAGCCGCGTGACCTCGTCGTCTTCATACGGAATCAGCGCTTCGCTCAGGAACGCCTTGAGCGGCACGCCCGCGAGCGCGATCTTCGCGGCGACGCGCTCCTCCTCGCTTGCCGCCGCGACGCCGGCGAGCTGGTCGCCGGAACGCAGCGGGCTCGCCTTCGCGAGCAGCGTCTTCAGGTCCGCGAAGCGGTAGGTGCGCGAACCGATCGTCTCCGTGTAGGACATCGTGCGAGTCTCCTTGCCAAAAGCCGACGGCGCGCCCTTTCGACAGGGCGCGCCGGATGCCGTGTCAACGGCCCTTCACCTTCATTCCTCCAGCAGCGCGTCGCCCGGCGCGTCCGCGCGCTGCGCGCGGGTCGCGAGGAAGTACGCGTAGCCGAGCGCGAGGAACGCGACGAACACCATCGCGACCAGCCCGTTGAAGTACACCATCGTAGCGAGGCAGATCAGCGCGGCCACGATCGCGAACGCCGGGAAGAACGGATACAGCGGTGCGCGGAACGGCCGCGCCATCTTCGGCTGCGTGCGGCGCAGCTTGAACAGCGCGGCCATACTGACGATATACATCACGATCGCGCCGAACACCGACATCGTGACGATGTTCGCGGTCAGCGTCTGGCCGCCGAACTGGATCAGCTCGTCGCTGTAGATCGCCGCGATGCCGACCACGCCACCCGCGAGAATCGCGCGATGCGGGGTCTTGAAGCGCGGGTGCACCTTCCCGAGCCACTCCGGCAGGTAGCCTTCGCGGGCCAGCGCGAAGATCTGGCGCGAATAGCCGAGGATGATCCCGTGGAACGACGCGACGAGGCCGAACAGGCCGAGCCACACGAGCATGTGCATCCAGCCGCTGTTCTCGCCGACGATGTATTTCATCGCCTGCGGCAGCGGGTCGTTGATGTTCGCGAGCTTGGTCCAGTCGCCCGCGCCGCCCGCGAACACCATCACGCCGATCGCGAGAATGACGAGCGTCAGGATGCCGGCCACGTACGCGATCGGGATCGAGCGCTTCGGGTTCTTCGCTTCCTCGGCCGCCATCGCGACGCCTTCGATCGCGAGGAAGAACCAGATCGCGAACGGGATCGCCGCGAACATCCCGTGGAACGAACCGAGGCTGAAGTGATCCGCACCCGACCAGCCGCCCTTCACGAAGTTGCTCCACGCGAAGCCCGGCGACACGACGCCCATGAACACCAGCAGCTCGAAGATCGCGAGCAGCGTGACGACGAGCTCGAAGGTCGCGGCAATCTGCACGCCGACGATGTTCAGCGCCATGAACACGAGATACGCGCCCATCGCCGCGTGCTTGGGTTCAAGGCCGGGAAACTGCACGTGCAGGTACGCGCCGATCGCGAGCGCGATCGCGGGTGGCGCGAACACGAACTCGACGAGCGTCGCCGCGCCCGCCAGGTAGCCGCCCGTCGGGCCGAACGCACGGCGCGCATACGCGAACGGGCCGCCCGCATGCGGAATCGACGTGGTCAGCTCGGTGAAGCTGAAGATGAAGGTCGTGTACATCGCCGCGACGAACAGCGCGGTGACCACGAAGCCCAGCGTGCCCGCGCTCGCCCAGCCGTAACTCCAGCCGAAGTACTCGCCGGAAATCACGAGGCCGACTGCAATGCCCCACAGTTGCCAGGTCCCGAGCGTCTGCTGCAGCGCGGGCTGGCCGGACGACTTGCCGCCGGCGGCGGGCCGGCCATTCGACTCTGCTTTCATCGGTTTCTCCTCAAGGGCGCCAGACCGCGTATCGATCCGGCGGCGTGCCGCGAGGGCACGTCCGCCGGGCTGGTCTGCACGACTGAGAATCGATGCTAGTGAGTCATTAATCGACGTGTTATCGAAATTCGGCAAAGGTCCGCGCAGCCGTTTCCGTAAGCGAAACGTCAGCGCGGCCCGTCGCGTGTTCGTTTCTCACTCGCCGCCGCGCTGGTTGAACCAGCGGTCGAGCAGCTTGCCGGCCGCGTCACGTCCGCCGAGGCCGAACGACAGCGCGACCGCCACCGCGATCGCGCCGAGCACGAGGCCGAACGCGAGCTGCACGATCTCGTTCGCGATGCCCATCGCGCGCAGCCCCATCGCGAACACGAGGCCGAGGATCGCGAACTGCGCGATGCGCGCGAACAGCACGCTGTGCTGCGTGTCCGCCTGCTGGATCACGCGGCGCGCGAGGCCCGCGAGCCAGAAGCCGATCACGAGGATCACGCCGCCCATCAGCACGTGGCCGCCGAACTCGATGAACAGCGTGACCATGTCGCGCACCTGCGAGAAGCCGAGCCGGTTCGACGCCTCGACCGCGGCGAACAGCATCGCGAAGAACACGATCAGCCGCGCGGCCAGCACCGACGGCTGCAGCATCCCCGAGAACACCGGCTCGACGCCGAGCACCTTCGGCAAGCCGTCGACGCCCGCCGCGACCAGCAGCTTCTGCGCGAGCGCGGCGACGAAGCGCGCGAAGTAGAACGTGACGAGCACGATCACGAGCGCCGCGACGATGTCCGGCACCGCGGACAGGAACTGGTTCAGCATGTTGGTCGCGGGGCCGGAGATCGCGTCGATCTTCAGCGCGTCGAGCGCGGAGATCAGCGTCGGCACGAACACGAACACGTAGACGACCGTGCCGACGAAGCTCGACACGCGCACCGGCGTCGGGCTGTCGAGGCGCTCGGTGAGCTTGTCCGCGCCCGCCGCGATCAGCAGGTTCGTGACGAGCCCGCGCAGCACGCGCGCGACGATCCAGCCGACGACGCCGATCACGGCCGCCGCGAACAGGTTCGGCACGATCGCGAGCAGCTTGTCGACCATCCCCTGCACCGGCGCCAGCAGGCCCGACAGCGCGAACGCGGACAGGATCGCCGGCAGGAACATCAGGATCACCAGCCAGAACAGCACGTCGCCGAGATAGCCGCTCATCGGCTGCATGCCGGCGCTTTCGGTCAGCTTGTCGTCGACCTTGCAGGCTTTCAGCGCGCGGTTCGCGAGGCTGCGCAACAGCGACGCGATCAGCCACGCGATCAGCGCGAGCGCCGCGCCGCCGATCAGGTTCGGCAGGTAGTCGACGATGTGGGTGACGAGCAGCGAGAACGGATTGGACACCGCGTACAGGTTGAGCACGTTGAAGATGCCCACCGCGGTGACGAGCAGCACGAGCCAGAACAGGCCGCCGGCGACGATGCGCTCGACGTACGCACCCTGGCCGGTGCTTTCGGTGATCCGCTGGTCGACCTTCAGCGCGCCGAGCAGCCGCAGCGTGCCGGCCCGCACCCCGACCGCGATCAGCCAGCCGATCACCAGGATGCCGATCGCGCCGGCGATCTTGGGCAGGTAGCCCCCTAGCGTGGCCTGCAGCGTTGTGATGAAGCTGGATGCATCCATTTCTTCTTCCCTCCGAAAACGTGGCGTTGCGATTGAACATCGACGAACTACCTGCGTACTTCGAAATGACGCGCGATCCTGCTCGTGCAACTTAACCCAGAAAAATGACGCTTTCCTCCGATTTCACCGTCTTTAACTTTAGTCATAGATCGATGAGGACGAGACCCCATTTCAAAAAAGAAATGGGGCAGGTTCAGTCCCGCATGGCTCCCGCGCGGCGCAACTCAGCAAGATTTATCAAAGCGCGGCGTGCTACCTTGACGTCGGTCCTGTTCCGGGTGCGCCGATGAAATCAGAATCGCCTTGCTGGGCCCGCTATTCGACGCGTCTTGCGCGCGTGCACGACTACATCCGCACGCACCTCGACGACACGCTCGACCTGAACCGGCTCGCCGAGATCGCGTGCCTGTCGCCGTACCACTGGCATCGCGTCTATCGCGCGCTGTACGGCGAGTCGATCCTGGCGACGGTGCGGCGGATGCGGATCACGCGCGCCTCCGAGGATCTCGCCTGCACCGCGCTGCCGATCGAGCAGGTCGCGCGGCGCGCGGGCTACGGCTCGACACCCGCGTTCGCGCGCGCGTTTCGCGATGCGTACGGCGTGCCGCCCGCGCAGCACCGGCGCGCCGGCGTCCATCGCCCGATCTATCCATTACTGAGAGGAGAAGAAGACATGTTCAAGCATGAAGTCTCGATCCGCCGCCTGCCGGCGCTGCAGGGCTACGCGGTCGGCCATACGGGGTCGTACATGTTGGTCAGCGACGCGTTCGCGCGGATCGGCGGCTGGGTCGCGCAACACGGGCTCATCGGGCCCGGCGCGAAGATGATCGGGATTTACTACGACGATCCGGACACCACGCCCGAAGCGCAGCTGCGCGCGAAAGCGTGCTTCGTGCCGGCCGACGGCGCGCCGGACGTCGAGCCGGCGGCCCCCGTCGAGCGCGTGACCGTGCCGGGCGGCGAGTACGCGGTGCTGCTGCACACCGGGCCCTATGCGGACCTGAAGACCGCGTACCAGTGGCTGTACGGCGAGTGGCTGCGCCACTCCGGCCGCGAAGCCGCCGACGCGCCGCCGTTCGAGCTGTACCTGAACACGCCGATGGATACGGCGGCGGCCGACCTGCGCACGGAAATCCACCTGCCGCTGCGGTGACGCGCCTGCCGTCCACGCGCGCGGGTTACGCGCCAATTGCACGCCGATCCCTCGCGCAGGCTTCGTTTGGGGCGCGGGGCGACGGCAACGCACATTCGCCAGCTCGTCCCTGCGGGAAACCGGCGCGGCGCTAAGCCGCCTGCGTGCCGCACGCCGGGCAGAAGCGCGCGCCCGCGGCCAGTGCCGCATGGCATCGGCGGCACGCGGCGCTTTGCTGCGCCGCGCCGCATTGCGTGCAGAAACGCGCCTGCGCGTCGTTCAGCGCGCCGCATCCCGCGCACGCGAGCTGACGCAGCGGCGCGGCGTCCTGTCCCGCGCCGCCTGAAGCTGGCGCCTGCCAGCCCCAGCCGTGCGGGTCGCGGCCGCGTGCGTGGTGGTCATTGCCGCGGCTGCCGTGGCCACCGCCATGTCCGCTGCCGTAGCCGCCGCCGTGATGGCCACGCGACCCGTGGCCGCCCGTGATCCATTTCAGGAATCCCATCGTCCGCTCCTTTGCGCCGTAGGTGCGCCTGTCAGGCAGCCTTGTTGCGGGACAGCAGGCGCAAGCCGTTGCCGACGACGATCAGGCTCGCGCCCGCGTCGGCGAACACCGCCATCCACATCGTGCCGAGCCCCGCGACGGTCAGGCCGAGGAACACGAGCTTCACGCCGAGCGCGAAGCCGATGTTCTGCACCAGCACGCGATGCGTCGCGCGCGACAGCCGCACGAACGCGGGGATCTTGCGCAAGTCGTCGTCCATCAGCGCGACGTCGGCCGTCTCGATCGCGGCATCGGTGCCCATCGCGCCCATCGCGAAGCCGATGTCGGCGCGCGCGAGCGCCGGCGCGTCGTTGATCCCGTCGCCGACCATCCCGACCGCGCCCGCGCCGCCGGTGGCGAGCTCCTCGACCGCCGCGAGCTTGTCCTCGGGCAGCTGGTTGCCGCGCGCGTCGTCGATGCCGGCCTGCTGCGCGATCGCCTGCGCGGTGTGCGGGTTGTCGCCCGTCAGCATCGCGGTGCGAATGCCGAGCGCATGCAGCTCGGCGATCGCCGCGCGGCTCGTGTCCTTGATCGTGTCGGCGACCGCGAACACGCCGAGCACGCGGGCCTCGTCGATCAGCATCACGACGCTCTTGCCCTCGCGCTCCAGCGCGTCGAGCTGCGCTTCCAGCGACGGCGAGCAGCGTTCCAGCTCCTCGACAAGCCGGTGGTTGCCGAGCCAGTAGCGCGCGCCGTCGATCGCGCCGCGCACGCCGCGTCCGACGAGCGCTTCGAAGTCCTGCACGTCGGCGAACGACGCGACGCCCTCTGCGCGCGCCGCCGCCGCGATCGCCTGCGACACCGGGTGATCCGAGCGCGCGGCCAGGCTCGCGGCGAGTTGCCGGACGCGCACGGCGTCGACGTCGGCCGCGCGCAGCGCGAAATCGGTCTGCACCGGCTTGCCGTGCGTGATCGTGCCGGTCTTGTCGAGCGCGAGCCACGCGAGCTTGCGCCCCTCTTCCAGGTACACGCCGCCCTTCACCAGAATCCCGCGCCGCGCCGCGGCCGCGAGGCCCGACACGATCGTCACCGGCGTCGAGATCACGAGCGCGCACGGGCACGCGATCACCAGCAGCACGAGCGCACGGTAGATCCATTCGTGCCACGCGCCGCCCACGACGAGCGGCGGCGCCACGGCGACCAGCAGCGCGATCGCGAACACGATCGGCGTATAGACGCGCGCGAACTGGTCGACGAAGCGCTGCGTCGGCGCCTTCGCGCCCTGCGCCTCCTCGACCGCGTGGATGATGCGCGCGAGCGTCGTGTTCGACGCGACCGCGGTCACCCGGTATTCGAACGAGCCGGATTCGTTGATCGTGCCGGCGAACACGGTATCGCCGGCCGCCTTCTCGACGGGCAGGCTCTCGCCGGTGATCGGCGCCTGGTTCACGGTCGAGCGGCCGTCGACCACTTCGCCGTCGAGGCCGATCCGCTCGCCCGGCTTCACGCGCACGACCGCGCCGAGCGCGACTTGCGCGGCCTCGACGGTGCGCCACGAGCCGTCGGCGTCGCGCACCGTCGCCGTATCCGGCGCGAGCCGCATCAGGCCCTGGATCGCATTGCGCGCGCGGTCGAGCGACTTCGCCTCGATCAGTTCGGCGATCGTGAACAGCACCATCACCATCGCGGCTTCGGGCCACTGGCCGATCGCCATCGCGCCCGTCACCGCGATGCTCATCAGCGCGTTGATGTTCAGGTTGCCGTTGCGCAGCGCGATCCAGCCCTTCTTGTAGGTCGTGATCCCGCACGCGAGCACCGCGCCGAGCGCGAGCACCGCCGACAGCCACGACGGCAGGCCGGCCCAGCTCGCAGCCTCCGACGCGATCGCGGCGACGCCGGCCAGCGCGAGCGGCCACCACGGCTTCGCCGGCTCGGCGCGCGCGGGCGACGGCGGCGCATCGGCGGACGCGGCTTCGGGCGTCATGCCGAGCGAGCGGATCGCGCCGGCGATCGCGGCCTGCGCGCCGGGCGCATGGTCGACCGTCAGCATCCGCTGCATCAGGTTGAATTCGAGCGCCGACACCTCGCGCATCCCGCCGAGCTTCTTGCGGATCAGCGTCTCCTCGGTCGGGCAGTCCATCTGCATGATCCGGAACGCGGAACGCACGTTGCCCGACGCGATCGCCTGCGACGCGGGCAGCGGCGCGAGCGTCAGCGCGGCGGGCGCGCAGCAGGCGCCGGCCGCGTGGTCGTGGTCGTGGTCGTGGTCGTGGTCGTGGTCGTGGTCGTGGTCGTGGTCGTGGTCGTGGTCGTGGTCGTGCGCATGGTCATGCGCATGATCGTGACCCTGCGCCGCACCGTGGCTGCACGTGTGCGCGCCATCGTGATCGTGATCGTGATCGTGATCGTGATCGTGCGCGTGCGCTTCGCCGTCGTCGTGCACCGCGCCCTCACCGTGTTCATGTGCATGACCGTGGTCGTGGTCATGGCCGCACCCGTGCGACTTCTTCGCCGGTGCAGCCGCTTGCGCGCCGGCGACATCCGCCGCGCGGACGTCGCACACGCCGTGCGCATCGGCGCAGCATGCGCCGGCCTCGCCGTCCGCGCGGGTTCGTTCGTCGGGGGTACGCAGGGCCTCGGTCATCACAAACTCCTTAATAGCTTGACGGTGTAGAGTTAACACCCTGAAGCCACTACAAGGTCAACCCTTCAGCGGGAGAAAAGTATGAAGATCGGCGAACTGGCCAAGGCGGCGCGCTGCACGCCCGAGACGATCCGCTTCTACGAGAAGGAGGGGCTGATGCCCGATGCGGAGCGCACCGACGCGAACTACCGGAACTACACGGAAACCCACGTCGAACGGCTGCGCTTCATCCGCAACTGCCGCGCGCTCGACATGGCGCACGACGAAATCCGCGCGCTGCTGCGCCTCACCGATACGCCCGCGGATCGCTGCGATTCGATCAACGCGCTGCTCGACGAACACATCGGGCACGTCGACGCGCGGCTGGCCGAACTGACGCACTTGCGCGACCAGCTGACCGAATTGCGCCGCCAATGCGTGGGCGAGCACTCGGTCGAGGACTGCGGGATCGTGCACGGTCTCGCGACGATGGAGACGGTCGCGCCGGCCGCGAAACGCTCGCACCTCGGCTGAAACCCTTGCCGGATATGATAGTCACGCATAAACTAGTCATAATTTGACTAGACATAGCAAGACTATTTATTCCCCATGAGCCGTCCATCGCCGCTGGCGCTCGCGATCCTCGCGACGCTCACCGAAAGCCCGATGCATCCGTATGGGATGCTGCAGCAACTGAAAGCGCGCGGCCACGACGAAGTCGTCAACGTGCGGCAGCGCACGAGCCTGTACCAGACGATCGACCGCCTGCTGCGCGACGGCCTGATCGCCGTGCACGACACCGAGCGCGACGGCGCGTTTCCGGAGCGCACCCGCTACGAACTCACCGATGCCGGGCGCGCCGCCGGGGAGGCGTGGCTGCGTGCGCAGCTCGCGGAACCCGCCCGCGAGTTTCCCGCGTTCGGCGCGGGGCTCGCGTTCCTGCCGCTGCTCGACGCCGACGACGCCCGTCAGCAGCTCGAGCGCCGCATCGCCTTGCTCGAAGCCGAACGCGCGCGTCTCGAATCGCTGCGCAACACTGCGCAGGCCGACCAGGTGCCGCGCCTGTTCCTGCTGCAGAACGAGCATGCGCTCGTGCTGCTCGACGCCGAGCTCGGCTGGTTGCGCAGCGTCGTCGAACACCTGCGGATCGGCGCGCTGCGCTGGGTCGACGGCTGATCGAACCCGGGCCGGCGGCAGGCCGGCCTCGCGCCGCGCGTCAAAGCACCTTGCCGGGATTCAGGATGTGATGCGGATCGAGCGCGTCCTTCAGCCGGCGCATCACGCCGATTTCCGCGTCGCTGCGCGTGCAGCCGAGATACGGGCGCTTCAGCACGCCGATCCCGTGCTCGGCGGAAATCGAGCCGCCCATCGCCTGCACGACCGCATAGACAACCCGATCCAGTTCGTCGCCGGTCGCGGCGTCGTGCGCCGCAAGCGACACGCCGATATGCACGTTGCCGTCGCCGACGTGCCCGAAGAACAGGCACACCGCCGCCGGCCAGCGCGCGCGCAGCGCCGCCTCGCAACGCTCGGCGAACGCGCCGAGCTCGCCCGTCGGCAGGCTCACGTCGAAGTTGACGAGATTCGGCAGCGCGTCGATCGCGAGGCCTTCGCGCAGCGTCCACATGTCGCGCGCCTGCCGCTCCGACGTCGCGAGCGCCGCGTCGCCGACGAGCCCCGCATCGAAGCAATCGGTGAGGCAAGTTTCGAGCGCGTGTCGCGCATCCCCGCCCGGCGCGCTCGTCGCGCATTCGATCAGCACCGCGAAATCGTCGTCGGCGGCAAACGGCGCGGCGACCCCGGGCGTGTGCGCGGCGACATATCGGTAGAACGCCGGCCACATCGCCTCGAAACTGACCACCTCGGGCAGCGCGCGCACGCGGTTCCATAGCCCGACCACCGCGTCGTAGCCGGCAACCCGGCAAAGCGCGGTCGCAGTTGCGGCCAGTTGCGGATGCAGCCGCAGCACCGCGCGCGTGATGACGCCGAGCGTGCCTTCGCTGCCGATGAACAGCTGCTTCAGGTCGTAGCCCGCGTTGTTCTTCAGCATCCGGTTCATCGAGGACACGACGGTGCCGTCCGCCAGCACCGCCTCGAGCCCGAGCACCTGTTCGCGCATCATCCCGTAGCGGATCGCGCGCGTGCCGCCCGCGTTGGTCGCGAGCGCGCCGCCGATCTGGCACGACCCGCGCGCGCCCAGGTCGACGCCGAACGTGAAGCCCGCCGCTTGCGCGGCCTCCTGCACCGTCTGCAGCGGCGTGCCGGCGCGCACCGTGATCGTGCCCGCCGCGGCGTCGAGCGACTCGACGCCCGCGAACCGCTCCATCGCCAGCACCACCTCGCCGCCGAGCGGCACCGCGCCGCGCGCCAGCCCGGTCAGCCCGCCCTGCGGCACGACCGGCTGCCCGAGCCGCGAGCACAAGGCGAGCGCGCGCGGCCGCACGCCGGGCGGCTCGTTGTACGCGGTGAAAAAGCGCGGCTCGATGTCGGCCGCCGGCGTCACGCATGCCGTGCCGAGTTCCGCGACGAGCGCGGCGACGATCGCGTCGCCGCCGGCCGCGGCCGCCTGATCGCTGCTGGGCATCACTTCGCGATCCTTACTTGGTCGAGATGTCGATATCGCCGAAGTACTTCCGGCCCAGCGTCTTGACCGTGCCGTCGGCCTTCAGCCTGTCGATCGCGGCGTTCAGCTTCGCCTTCAGCGCGTCGTCGCCCTTGCGCAGGCCGAATGCAATACCGTTGCCGAGAATCCGGTCGTCGCGCACCGGCTGCCCGGCGAACGAGAAGTCCTTGCCGTCCGGGCGCGACAGGAAGCCGCGCTGTCCGGACGGCGCGAGCACCAGCGTCGCGTCGAGGCGGCCCGACACGAGATCCGCGTACGCCTGGTTCTGGTCCTGGTACGCGACGACCGAGACGCCGGCCGGCTCCCAGTGCGCCTTCGCATAGGTTTCCTGGATCGACGCCTGCAGCACGCCGACCCGCTTGCCCTTCAGCGCTTCCGGGGTCGGCTGCAGGCCGCTGCCGTTGCGCGCGATCAGCTGCGTCGGCACGCGATAGATGATCGTCGTGAAGTCGATCGCCTGGCGCCGCTGCTCGGTCGCGTTCATCGCGGAGTTGATCGCGTCGAACTTGCGGCCCTGCAGCGCGGGGATCAGCCCGTCGAACGAGGTCTCGACCCATTTGCACGACAGCTTCGCGGTCTGGCAGACCGCATTGCCGACGTCGATGTCGAAGCCCTGCAGGTCGCCGTTCGGCGCCTTCGATTCGAACGGCGGATATTGCGCCTCGAGGCCGAAGCGCAGCGTCTGCTGCCCGTCGGCGCACGCCGCGCCGGAGCCGAACGCGCAGGCGAGCGCGAGCCAGAGTTTCAGGTGTTTCATCGAGGTCTCCCGTGTCGACCGAAGTGGTGGTCAGATGCCGCGCAACCGGCGCGCGCCTTCGATCAGCGTCGCGTCGTCCTTCGAAAAGCTGAGCCGGATCACGCCGGCGTCGGTGCCGTCGGTGTAGAACGCCGACAGTGGAATCGTCGCGACGCGCGCGTCGCGGATCAGGCGCAGCACGAAATCGCTGTCGCGCTCGTCGGAGAAATGGCGGAACCGCGCGAGCATGAAGAACGAGCCTTCGCTCGGCAGCAGCTCGAAGCGCGAATCGGCCAGCTCGCGCGCGAGCAGGTCGCGCTTGCCCTGGTAGAACGCCGCCAGGCCGAGATAGCTGTCGGGCTGCGCGAGGACCTCGGCGAACGCGATCTGCATCGGCGTGTCGGCCGAGAACACCATGAACTGGTGCACCTTGCGGATCTCGTCCATCAGCTCGGCCGGCGCGAGGCAGTAGCCGACCCGCCAGCCGGTCACGTGGAACGACTTGCCGAACGACGACACGATCACGCTGCGCTCGGCCAGCTCGCGATGCCGCGCCATGCTCTGGTGCAGCGCGCCGTCGAACACGACGTGCTCGTAGACCTCGTCGGACAGGATCACGATGTCGGTGCCGCGCGTGAGCTGCGCGAGGCGTGCGACGTCGGCTTCGGAAAACACCGTCGCGGTCGGGTTGTGCGGCGTGTTGACGATGATCATCCGCGTGCGCGGCGTGATCGCCGCGGCCACCTCGTCCCAGTCGACGCGGAAATGCGCGGGCGACAGCTTGATCGCGACCGGCATCGCGCCCTGCATCCGCACGATCGGCGCGTAGCTGTCGAACGACGGCTCGAAGTAGATCACCTCGTCGCCCGGATGCACGAGCGCGCTGATCGTCGCGTACAGGCCTTCGCTCGCGCTCGCGATCACCGTGACCTCGGTGGCCGGGTCGTAGCGCGTGCCGTAGAGCGCCTCGGTCTTGTCGGCGAGCCGCTCGCGCAGCCGCGCGACGCCGGCCATCGGCGCGTACTGGTTGTGCCCGTCGCGCATCGCGCGCGCGACGCCTTCGACGAGCGCCGGATCGGGCGCGAAATTCGGCGCGCCCTGCGACAGGTTCAGCGCATCGTGCTGCGCGGCGAGCTGGCCGATCACGGTGAAGATCGTCGTCCCGACGTCGGGCAGCTTCGAACGGGGCGCGGTGGCGCTTCGCATGACTCCTCCTGGTTGGTGCGCGGGCGGACGCGGCATGCGCATCCGGATCGTTCAACCGATTTAGCCGCAGCCAATATCGCGCGGCAATCGAAAGATAGTCATGGCAGCCATGCATTCAGATCATGGCCGGCATCGCACCAATGGGATTCTTGCGAGGATTGACGGCGCTCGTCATGCAACGAGCGCATTTCGAACTAGAGACGCCCCCCCGGCACGGCGGCGAGATATGCCTGCAGCGCCGCGTGCAGTTCGTCGCGCAGCGCGGCTGCGCCGGGCGCGGGCCCGCGCGTCAGCAGCGACTGCGACACCCAGCCGTAGCAGAGCGAATGCGCGAGCCGTGCGACTTCGCCGAGCCGCTCAGCCGGCGGCGGATCGGCCGCGTGCGCCAGCGCGTCGCGCCACAGTTCGACGTACCCGTCGTAATGACGCCGGTACGCGGCAATCGGCGACACCTGCCGCTCGAGCGCGAACAGCGCGCTCCACAATTCGGCGTCCGCGTTCACGATGTCGACCTGCAGATCGACGAACGCGGCGGCCACTTCGGCGCGCGGCCGGCCGCGCAACGCGTGCGCCGCGGCGCGCAGCCGTTCGGCCATCGCCTGCACGCGCCGGTGGATGCACAGCGCCGCGAGGCTCTGCTTGTCGGCGAAATACTCGTAGAAGGTGCCGACGCTCACGCCCGCCACCGCCGCGATCTCGCGGATCGTCGCCTTCGCGTAGCCGCGCTCGAGCAAAAGCTGAACGAACGCCTGCTGCAGCGCGTCGGAGCTCGCCTGCGCGCGCGGCTGGCGCGGCCGGCGGCGCAGCGCGGGCCGGGGTTGCGCCGCCGGCGTGCCGGGCGGCGCCGGAACCTGAACATGTCGCGGCGGCATATTTGCTACTCTGGAATCAGGACAAGACGAAGCCCTGGATGGGACCGGAGACACATCGATGACAGGCCCGACGCACGCAGTCTCGAACCAGTTCGACGAACTCGTCGACTATAACCTCTTCACGACCGACGCCGCGCTGCGCGAGGCGCTCGCGCGCGCCGGCGCCGACTGGGCCGCGCCGCAGCTCGACGCCTACGGCGCGCGGCTCGGCAGCGCCGACACCGCGCAGCTCGCCGACGACGCGAACCGCCATGCGCCCGAACTGAACGCATTCGACCGGCGCGGCCGGCGCGTCGACCGCGTCGAGTTCCATCCGGCCTGGCACGCGCTGCTGGGCCTGTATCGCGACGAAGGCTTCGTGTCGCTCGCGTTCCGCGACACGCGCCCCGGCCGCTGGGCGGCGAACGCGGCCGGCTTCTACCTGCACGGCCAGATCGAGGCCGGCACGCTGTGCCCGGCGACGATGACGCAGGCCGCGATCCCGGTGCTGCAAAAGGAGCCCGCGCTGTGGGAGATGCTGCGCGACAAGCTCTACAGCGACGTCTACGACCCGCGCGACGTGCCGGTCGCGGACAAGCGCTCGATCTGGATCGGCATGGGCATGACCGAGAAACAGGGCGGCTCCGACGTGCGCGCGAACACGACGCTCGCGACGCCTATCGGCGCGGGCGACCGCGGCGGCGAATACCGGCTGCGCGGCCACAAGTGGTTCTTCTCCGCACCGATGTGCGACGCGCACCTCGTCGTCGCGCGCACCGACGCCGGCGGCCCGTCGTGCTTCTACGTGCCGCGCTGGCGGCCCGACGGCACGAAGAACGCGGTCGAGATCCAGCGCCTGAAGAACAAGGTCGGCAACCGCAGCAACTCGAGCAGCGAGATCGAGCTGGACGACGCGTGGGGCATCATGCTCGGCGACGAAGGCCGCGGCATCCCGACCATCATCGAGATGGCGACCTACACGCGCCTGAGCTGCGTGCTCGGCAGCGCGGCGATGCTGCGCCAGGGCGTCGTGCAGGCGATCGCGTACACGCGCCAGCGCCATGCGTTCGGCCGCGCGCTGGCCGAGCAGCCGCTGATGCGCACCGTGCTCGCCGATCTCGCGCTCGAAAGCGAGGCGGCGCTCACGCTGGCGATGCGGCTCGCCGCCGCGTTCGAGCGCGACGACACGCCGGGCGAGCGCGCGTGGAAACGGATCGTCACGCCCGCCGCGAAATTCTGGGTCTGCAAGCGCGCGGTCGAGCTGACCGGCGAAGTGATGGAAGTATTCGGCGGCAACGGCTACGTCGACGACGGCCCGATCGCGCGGCTGTTCCGCGAAGCGCCCGTGAACTCGATCTGGGAAGGCTCCGGCAACGTGATGTGCCTCGACGTGCTGCGCGCGGTGTCGCGCGAGCCGGACGCGGCCGCCGCGCTGCTCGACGAGCTGCGCGAGCTGGGCGGCGACGAGCCGCGCATCCGCGCCGCGCTCGACGCATTGCGCGCGATGCTCGCCGCGCCGCCCGATACGCTCGAAGCGTCCGGCCGCCTGTTCGCGCAGCGTCTCGTGCTCGCCGCGCAGGCGTGCCTGCTGCGGCGCGACGCGCCGGCGGCGGTCGCCGACGCGTTCGTCGCGACGCGGCTCGCCGAGCCGGCGTGGGGCCGCATCGCGGGCGGCTTCGATCCGCGCGGCGTCGACGTCGCCGCGCTGCTGCAGCGCGCGTACCCCGCGTGACCGCCGCGCCGCGCGCCATTCGCCTCGGCTTGGCTCCGGAGACTTCAATGAACCTCGTCGCCGCCCTCGACCGCGCCGCGCGCGCCACGCCCGACAAACCGTTCCTGCGCCACGACGGCGCGACGATCACCTACGAACAGGCGCGCGACCGCTCGCACCGCGCGGCGGCCGTGCTGAGCGCGCTCGGCGTCGCGGCGGGCGACCGCGTCGCGGCGATGTGCTTCAACACGCCCGCGTTCGTCGACCTGCTGTTCGGCGCGTGGCGGCTCGGCGCGGCGTTCGTGCCCGTCAACCACAAGCTGCAGGCGGCCGAAGTCGACTACGTGCTCGCGCACAGCGGCAGCAAGGCGATCCTGTTCGACGCGTCGCTCGCGCCCGTGCTCGAACGCGTCGCGCACCCTGCGCAGCGCCTCGTGACGGAAGGCGCGCCCGCCGGCCTGCCGTGCTTCGACACGATGCTCGCGGCAGCGGACGGCATCCCCGGCATCGAACCCGCCGACGGCGACCTCGCACAGATCCTTTACACGTCCGGCACGACCGGCCGCCCGAAGGGCTGCATGCACAGCCATCGCACGGTGACGCTCGCGGCGATGCAGGCCGCGCTCGCGCTGTCGATCACGCGCGACGAGCGCACGCTGATGGCGATGCCGATCTGGCATTCGTCGCCGCTCAACAACTGGTTCGCCGGCACGCTGATGGCGGGCGGCACCGTCGTGCTGCTGCGCGAATACCATCCGCTGCGCTTCCTGCAGACGGTCGAGCGCGAGCGCGTGACGCTCTATTTCGGCGCGCCGGTGTCGTACACGCTGCCGCTCGACCTGGTCGAGGGCTTCGCCGCGTTCGACCTGGCGAGCGTGCGCGCATGGATCTACGGCGGCGGGCCGATCGGCGCCGCGCAGGCCGGGCGGCTCGCGCATGCGTACCGGGGCGGCGCATTCTTCCAGGTGTACGGGATGACCGAGACGGGACCTGCCGGCACCTCGCTGTATCCGGACGAGCAGGTCGCGAAGGCCGGCTCGATCGGCCATCACGGCGGGCCCGGCGTCGACCTGCGCGTCGTGCGCACGGACGGCGCCGACGCGCGGCCGGGCGAGACCGGCGAGATCTGGCTGAAGACCGACAGCATGATGCTCGGCTATCTCGACGATCCGGCCGCGACGCGCGCCGCGTTCGCGCCGGGCGGCTGGTATCGCACCGGCGACGTCGCGCGCATCGATCAGGATGGCTACCTGTTCCTCGTCGACCGGCTGAAGGACATGATCGTCACGGGTGGCGAGAACGTCTATTCGAAGGAAGTGGAGGATGTGCTGGGCGCGCATCCGGACGTGGCCGACGCGGCCGTCGTCGGCATCCCGCATCCGGAATGGGGCGAGACGGTGGTCGCGCACGTCGTCGTGCGCGCCGGCGCGGCGCGCGACTCGGACACGCTGCGCGCGTTCTGCGCGCAACGGCTCGCCGCGTACAAGGTGCCGCGCGAAGTCGTGTTCGCGGACGCGCTGCCGCGCACGCCGACGGGCAAGCTGCAGAAGTTCCTGCTGCGCAGGCGGGACGGTTAAGCGCCGGCACAAAGAAAAAAGCCACCGGACCTTCCAGTCCGATGGCTTTCGATATGCCGCACGGGCGGCAGCCGCCGCCCGCCGACACGATGCTTACTTGCCGCCGATGCTCTTCAGCGGCTTCCACTCGCCCTTCTCGACCTTGTACATCGTGATGCCGCCGTTCTTCAGGTCGCCCTTCGCGTCGTACGCGAGGTGGGTCGACGTGACGCCGGGCATGTCGGTCTTCGCGAGCAGCGGCAGGTACTTCGCCGGATCGGTCGAGTTCGCCTTCTTCATCGCGTTGAACAGCGCCATCGCGCCGTCGTACGAATACGGCGAGTAGGTCTGCACGTCCTCGCCGAAGCGCTTCTTGTACTTGTCGGCGTACGACTTGCCGCCAGGCATCTCGTCGAGCGGCAGGCCCGCGAGCGAAGCGATCGTGCCGTCGGCCGCGTCACCCGCGATCTTCAGGAACGTCGGCGTCTTCACCATTTCGCCGCCCATCAGCGGCGCCTTGAAGCCCAGCGCCTTCATCTGCTTGACCATCGGCGCCGCCTGCGAATCCGCGCCGCCGTAGTAGACGATGTCCGGCTGCGCTGCCTTCAGCTTCGTCAGGATCGCCTTGAAGTCGACGGCCTTGTCGTTCGTGAATTCGCGCATCACGATCGTCGCGCCGGCGGCCTTCGCAGCCTTCTCGAACTGGTCGGCGAGACCCTGGCCGTAAGCGGTGCGGTCGTCGACGATCGCGATCTTCTTCAGGCCGAGATCCTTCGCGACGAACATGCCGGCCACCGAGCCCTGCTGCGTGTCGGACGTCATCATGCGGAAGGTCGTCTTGTAGCCCTGCTGCGTGTATTCCGGCGCGGTCGCCATCGCGATCTGCGGAATGCCCGCGTTCGCGTAGATGCGCGAGGCCGGAATCGTCGTGCCCGAGTTGAAGTGGCCGAGCATCCCCTTGATGCCGTCGTCGACGAGCTTCTGCGCGACCGTCGTGCCCGTGCGCGGGTCAGCCTGGTCGTCCTGCGTGTCGAGCACGAACTTCACCGGCTTGCCGCCGATCACCGGCTTGGTCGCGTTGAAATCCTCGATCGCGAGCACGATGCCGTTCTGCATGTCCTTGCCGTAATGCGCCTGCGCACCCGTCATCGGCCCTGCGTAGCCGACCTTCACGTCATCCGCATGCGCAGTCCCCGCCAGCGACATGACCGCAACGAACGTCGCGCCTGCCAGCTTTTTCATCGTGTGTTGCATAGCTTCTCCTAGGTACCAGGTATAAATGGAGCGGCTTCGGGATCGCCTTGCCGCTTCCTTTTCTTGATCCGAACGGCAAGGATGATCAGCCGATCGTCATCAAATTCGCATTGCCGCCCGCCGCAGCGGTGTTCACGCTGACCGAGCGCTCCGTCAGCAGACGCTCGAGCGCGTAGTCTTCCGCGTCTCCGTTCTCGAACGCGCCCGCCGACACGCCCTGCACCGACACGATCGGGCCCGGCCGCTGCGCGACTTCCTTCACCAGCGTCTGCAGCTCGTCGCTGTCGCCTTCGAACAGCACCGCGTCGAACGCCGCATCCGCCTGCTTGCGCACGCCCGCATGCGCCTTCAGCGCCGCCGGCAGCGCGGCGACCAGCGCCTCGCCCGCCGCGCCCGCGAACAGTGCGCGGTTACCGGTCGCGAGCACCGCCGCGAACTGCGCACGCGCGCCGCTCGGCGTCGCCGCGACGCACAGCACCGTGCCGCGCGGCCCGAGTGTATACGTGTTGCGCTCGCCCGTCGGGCCAGTCAGCACCGCCGTCGCGCCCGCCGGCACCTGCGCGAGGTAGCCGTCGCAGCGCGCCGCCTGTGCCGGCTCGCGTTGCTCGATCAGCCAGTCGCGCAGCGCCGTCAGCGCCGCCGCCGGATTCTCGCGCTTCTCGCCTTCGGCGACGTCGTCCGCGATCAGCATGTCCGCGAGCGCGCGCGGCAGGCCGGACGGGCGCGTCGCGAGCAGGCGCTGCAGGTACAGCGCGCCGCCCGCCTTCGGGCCCGTGCCCGACAAGCCTTCGCCGCCGAACGGCTGCACGCCGACCACCGCGCCGATCACGTTGCGGTTCACGTAGATGTTGCCGACGTGCGCGCGCTCGATCACGTGCGCGATCGTCTCGTCGATCCGCGTGTGGATGCCGAGCGTCAGGCCATAGCCGGTCGCGCGGATCTGCTCGAGCAGCTTGTCCAGCGCGCTGCGGCGATACCGCACGACGTGCAGCACCGGGCCGAACACCTCGCGCTTCAGCTCGTCGACACTGCCGATCTCGATCAGCGTCGGCGGCACGAACGTGCCGTACGTGCAGGCTTCCGGCATCGGCAGCTGCGTCACCCCGTGGCCCTTGTCCTTCATCGCCGCGACGTGCGTGTCGATCGTCTGCTTCGCTTCGCCGTCGATCACCGGGCCGACGTCGGTCGACAGGCGGTCCGGGTTGCCGAGTGCGAGTTCCTGCATTGCGCCTTTCAGCATCGTCAGCGTGCGGTCCGCGACATCGTCCTGCAGACACAGAACGCGCAGCGCCGAACACCGTTGACCGGCGGAATCGAACGACGACTGCATCACGTCCGCGACGACCTGCTCGGCGAGCGCCGACGAATCGACGATCATCGCGTTCTGGCCGCCCGTCTCGGCGATCAGCGGAATCGGCTTGCCGTCCGGATCGAGGCGTGCCGACAGCGTCTTGTTGATCAGGCGCGCGACTTCCGTCGAGCCGGTGAACATCACCGCGCGGGTGCGCGCATCGGCGACCAGCGCCGCACCGACCGTCTCGCCGGTGCCCGGCAGCAGTTGCACCGCCCCGGCCGGCACGCCGGCCTCGCGCAGGATGCGCACCGCTTGCGCGGCGATCAGCGGGGTCTGTTCGGCCGGCTTCGCGAGCACCGTGTTGCCGGCCGCGAGCGCTGCCGCCACCTGCCCCATGAAGATCGCGAGCGGGAAGTTCCACGGGCTGATGCAGACCACGGGACCGAGCGGACGGTGCGTATCGTTCGAGAATTCGTCGCGGATCTGCGCGGCGTAATAGCGCAGGAAATCGACCGCCTCGCGGATTTCCGCGATCGCGTTCGGCAGCGACTTGCCCGCTTCGCGCACGATCAGGCCCATCAGCGTGTGCATCTGCGCTTCGAGCAGGTCGGCCGCGCGTGCGAGGCAGTCGGCGCGCGCGTCGACCGGGGTCGCCTGCCAGATCGGCGCGGCGGCCACCGCATGCGCGAGCGCGGCGCTCACGTGCTCGGCGGTCGCTTCGCTGACCGCGCCGACGACGTCGCGCTGGTCGGCCGGGTTGCGCACGTCGCGGGCCGGCGCGTCGGTCACTGCGTCGTCGGCGAGCATCGGCGCGGCGCGCCACGGATGGTGCGCGCTCGCGAGCAGCGCGGACGACAGCGACGCGAGGCGGTGCTCGTTCGACAGGTCGAGGCCCATCGAGTTGGAGCGCTCGTCGCCATACAGGTTGCGCGGCAGCGGGATCTTCGCGTGCGGCGCGCCGAGCGGCACGACCTTCAGCGCCTCCTCGACCGGATCGGCGACCAGCTCCTTCACCGACACGGTCTTGTCGGCGATGCGGTTCACGAACGACGTGTTCGCGCCGTTCTCCAGCAGGCGGCGCACGAGGTACGCCAGCAGCGTCTCGTGCGTGCCGACCGGCGCGTACACGCGGCACGGGCGGTTCAGCTTGTCGCGGCCGGTGACTTCCTCGTACAGCGGCTCGCCCATCCCGTGCAGGCACTGGAATTCGTACTGGCCCGGGTAGTAGTTCTGGCCGGCGAGCTGGTAGATCGCCGCGAGCGTGTACGCGTTGTGCGTCGCGAACTGCGGGTAGACGGCGTCCGGCGCCGCGAGCAGCTTCTTCGCGCACGCGAGGTACGACACGTCGGTGTAGATCTTGCGCGTGTAGACCGGATAGCCTTCGAGGCCGTCGACCTGCGCACGCTTGACCTCGCTGTCCCAGTACGCGCCCTTCACGAGGCGGATCATCAGGCGGTGACGGCTGCGGCGCGCGAGATCGATCAGGTAGTCGATCACGAACGGGCAACGCTTCTGGTAGCCCTGCACGACGAAGCCGATGCCGTTCCAGCCCGCCAGCTCCGGATCGAAGCACAGCGCCTCGAGCAGGTCGAGCGACAGCTCGAGACGGTCCGCTTCCTCCGCGTCGATGTTCAGGCCGATGTCATAGCGGCGCGCGAGCAGCGCAAGGGCGCGCACGCGCGGCAGCAGCTCGGTCATCGTGCGTTCCTGCTGCGAGCGCGAGTAGCGCGCGTGCAGCGCCGACAGCTTGATCGAGATGCCCGGGCCTTCGTAGATGCCGCGGCCGCCGGCCGCCTTGCCGATCGCGTGGATCGCCTGCTCGTACGACGCGTAGTAGCGCAGCGCGTCCTCTTCGGTCGTCGCCGCTTCGCCGAGCATGTCGTACGAGTAGCGGAAGCCGCGCGCTTCGTACTTGCGGCTGTTCGCGAGCGCTTCCGAGATCGTCTCGCCGGTCACGAACTGCTCGCCCATCAGGCGCATCGCCATGTCGACGCCCTTGCGGATCAGCGGCTCGCCGCCCTTGCCGATCAGGCGCGTGAGCGCCGACGACAGGCCCGCTTCGCTGTTGGTCGTGACGAGCTTGCCGGTGATCATCAGCCCCCAGGTCGCCGCGTTGACGAACAGCGACGGCGCGTGGCCGACGTGCGAGCGCCAGTCGCCCTTGCTGATCTTGTCGCGGATCAGCGCGTCGCGGGTTGCGCGGTCGGGGATGCGCAGGAGCGCTTCCGCGAGACACATCAGCGCGACGCCTTCCTGGCTCGACAGCGAGAATTCATGGATCAGTCCTTCGACGCCGCCGCCCGAGCTCTTCTCGCGCAGCGCCTCGACGAGCTTCGTCGCGAGCGCTTGCACGTCCGCCTGCAGGTTCGCGGGCAGCCGCGCCTGGCCGATCAGGAACGGCAGGCATTCCGGCTCGGGGCGGCGGTACGCGGCGGTGATCGCCGCGCGCAGCACCGATTGCGGCTGCACGTTCTGCGCGAACTCGAGGAACGGATGCGGCGAGTTGTCGTCGTCGCCGTCGCCGGTGTGGCTGTCGGCCAGCTCGGTGACGCCGCTGTGGCCGGACAGCTCAGGTGGCAGCTGACCGTGCTCGATGCGTTCGAGATACGCGAAGATCGCCTGCTTGATCAGCCAGTGGGGAGTGCGTTCGAGCCGCGTCGCCGCGTCTTTCAGGCGCGAGCGGAGCAGGTCATCGACTTTGACGCCAAGGGTGGTGCTTGCCATGATGGTTTCGTGCGCCGGACGAAAGCCGGCCAGTGACGTGAGAGGATGCGCGAAATCCTACGGCACACAATAAAAAGGTGCAACCAAATTGCAAGCGAGGTTGCACCTTAAACTTATCCAATATAATCAGTAACTTATGCCATCGCAACCTAGGGGTTGCCCGTGCAACGGGGATCAGTATTTTCCCTGATCGGCGGCTACGATGAAGGGGAAATCGTCGTAGATGTCGGCGGCATCCTTTGAGGCTGAGGCTCCCTATCTCGACATGTCTTTTGTGTCCGCAACACGTGCTTGCCGGAGCCCTTTGAAATAGAGGACTCCAGCTTGCGGAGCACCCGGAAACGAGACTCGGGCCGTTGTCCGGCCACCGCCGTAATCACGGATTACCGAGAGCCTTGATGAGATGTGTACAAGACATCAAGTACAAGCCGATGCGCCAGGAAATAGCCATTACAGAATTCTTCTCAGCGCATCAAAAAAAGATACCGTGGTGAATCCCCAGAGCTTGGGGTTGAAATCATGCCCGTACGCTTCCAAAAATACTTCATCGAGGTTTGAACGATATCTCTCTTCAAACAAATCTATTTCGCGCAATAGTTCGGCCCTTTCAGCATCTGTACTCTCGCTTTTGTAGCACGCGATGATTTCATCGAATGTCGCTCCCCACAGATCCGAGTCCTGACCAAGATACGATCCCAGAATAGTGAAAAGTCGAGGATATTCCTGAGCGTTTATCATCACTTCGTCAAATATGATGAAATAATATAAAATGGCATCCCGTTGTATTCCCGCAGCTTCAAGACGACTTGGACGTGACTTAGATTTCCAACGATTCCATTTTCTCTGCTTAGCCCATAACCGACGCTTCGTCCGACGCTTTCATTGAGAACAAGAGGACCTTTTGAGGCAGATTGCGCCCATACACCTATCTTGGTGGCATTTTTCTGCATGACATTTGAAATGGCCCATTCCGCCTCGGCCAAATTCGAAAATGACGACACAAAGTCCTTTTTCGGTTCAGCCTTGAGTCGCGATCTGAGATACGCTTCACTCTTTCCGACATGCTTCGCAATCGTGTGCCCGCCAAGTCCCGGATTCGTCGCCCTCGCTTCATGCTGCATCAAATCGATCCGCCCGGCCACGATGCTCGACGCGCGGATCGCCTTGACCGCTCCCGCGAGCGCGAACGGCACCGCGATATCCAGCGACAGCCCGACATGATCCGCCATCTCCGGCGGCGCATTCGCCGCACCGACGAGCTTGCTCACCCCTTGCTGCAACAGCGCGCTCGTATCTCGCGCAGTCCACACCTGATTCAACGCGGCCGCCGCCGTATCCGCTCCGTGCACGCCGAATGCGACGCAGCCGAGCTTGGTGAGGCCGGTCGGCTCCGGCGCGACGCATAGCGCCGCCGCCCCCGCCATTTCGAGCAGGCTCGCCGATCACCTGCAAGCCGCCCCACATCCGATTGCTCAGCATCTCGGTCGGACTGATCGATTGTCCTCTCAGCACCGCCGACAGTTGCGCCACACTCAGTATGACCCGGACTTCTCCTGCATCGCTTGGTTGCATTGTCCCCTCATCGATGAAAGAAAAACGAAAGGAACAATACTAACCAATTGATTACATTGCAATTTTCGAGATAGCCGCATGTGATCCATCGCCTGCCAGGCCGCACAGCGACGAAGCGCTCGCTGCCAAGCCCCCTTCCTCGCCACCTCTTTGCGTTCCGCTAGATATCCAGCGGATCGACCTCGACGCTCCACCGCAGCACGCCCTTCAACGCGCGCAGCTCGTACTGCCATGCACGCAGCGCGTGCTGCAGCGCCGCGCGCGACGCGCTTTCGAGCAGCAACTGCGCGCGATGCACGTTCGCGACCTTGACGATCGTCATCGGCACCGCGTCGTAGACGGTCACGCGGTCCGCGCCGGGCAGCCCCGGCAGCGCCGCCGCGGCCCGCTGCAGGAATTCGAGCGCCGCGTCGAGCGTGCGCCCTTCGGCGCGCAGCAGCGCCTGGTAGACGAACGGCGGCAGGTGTGCGTCGCGGCGCTCGCCGAGCGTCGAATTCGCGAAGCCGACGTAATCGTGCCGCGCAAGCGCGTGGTACAGCGCGTGACGCGGATAGCGCGTCTGCACGAGCACCTCGCCCGGCAGCCCGGCGCGGCCCGCGCGGCCGCTCACCTGCATCAGCTGCGCGAACAGCCGCTCGCTCGCGCGAAAGTCGTGCGAGAACAGCGCGGTATCGGCGTTGAGCACGCCGACGAGCGACACGCGCTGGAAATCGTGCCCTTTCGCGATCATCTGCGTGCCGACCAGGATGTCGACCTCGCCCGCGTGCACGTCCGAGAACAGCGCCTGCGCGCTGCCCTTGCGGCGCGTGCTGTCCGCGTCGATCCGCAGGATTCGCGCGCCGGGCACCGCCTCGACGAGCGCTTCCTCGACGCGCTGCGTGCCGCGGCCGAGCGGCGCGATGTCGACGTTGCCGCATTCGGGGCACGACCGGGGAATGCGCGCCTCCCAGCCGCAGTGGTGGC
This sequence comes from Burkholderia ubonensis subsp. mesacidophila, assembly GCF_002097715.1. Classification (NCBI taxonomy): domain Bacteria; kingdom Pseudomonadati; phylum Pseudomonadota; class Betaproteobacteria; order Burkholderiales; family Burkholderiaceae; genus Burkholderia; species Burkholderia ubonensis. The sequence continues at coordinate 127,767 of NZ_CP020737.1, read as the reverse complement.
AGCGCAGCGCATGCTCGGGCTTGTGCAGCACGACGTATGCACTGCAGCGTGGGCAGCCGGCGACCCAGCCGCACGCGTCGCACGCGAGCTGGGGCGCGTAGCCGCGCCGGTTCAGGAACACGAGGCTCTGCTCACTACGCTCGAGCCGCGCCTTCAGCGCCGCGACGAGCGGCCCGGACAACCCGCCCATCGACGCCCGCCCGCGCCGCCGCTCCTCTTCGAGGTCGACCAGCCGCACGCTCGGCAGCACCGCGTCGGCCACCGCGCGCCGCGACAGCGTGAGCTTCGTATAGCGCCCCTGCTCGGCCTGCCACCAGCTCTCGAGCGACGGCGTCGCGGAGCCGAGCACGACCGGGATGCCGAGCTGCTTCGCGCGCCAGACCGCGAGATCGCGCGCCGAATAGCGCAGCCCTTCCTGCTGCTTGTAGGCCGGCTCGTGCTCCTCGTCGACGACGATCAGCGCGAGCGCCGGCAGCGACGCGAGCACCGCGAGGCGCGTGCCCAGCACGATCCGCGCGCGGCCGGTATGCGCGGCCAGCCAGTTGCGCGCGCGCTCGCCTTCGGCGAGCCCGCTGTGCAGCGTGACGATCGCGTCGGACGCGAGCGTGCCGGCAAAGCGCGCGCGAAACGCCGCCTCGAATTGCGGCGTCAGGTTGATTTCGGGGACGAGCACGAGCGCCTGCGCATCGGGCCGCGCGTCCAGCAGCGCCGCGAGCGCATGCAGGTAGACCTCGGTCTTGCCGCTGCCCGTCACGCCGTGCAGCAGGAACGGCGCGAACCCCTGCGCGGCACGGATCGCGTCGAGCGCCTCCGCCTGCTGGTCGGTCAGCGGCGGCGGCACAGTTCGCCCACCGCCTTTTCCACTCGTTGTCGACAGGTTATCCCCAGGCTTGGCCACAGGGTTATCCGCCCAGCCGATTTCCTCGACGTCGACCCAGCCTTGCGCGGCCCAGTCGTCGAGCGTCGCGGCCGCCTTCGGATGCAGCGCGCGCGCGTCGGGCAGGCTCAGCGACTCGGCATCGACGAGCGCCTGCGCCAGCCGCCGCAGCGCGGCGGCGCGCGCGGGCAGCGCATCCGGCAGCGCGGCGCGGCCGGCTTCCGACAGCCGATAGCGGATCTCCGGCGCCAGCAGCCGGCCCCAGCGGCCGGCGTCGCGCAGCGCCTGCGGCAGCGCCGGCAGCGCGACTTCGCCGCGGCCGCGCTGGTAGTAGTCGGCGGCGAACGCGACGAGCGCGAGCCAGTCGGCGGACAGCGGCGGCAGGTCCGCGCAGATCGCGTCGACCGCGCGCAGCCGCGACGGCGGCACGTCAGTGTGAGTCGTTACTTCGCAGACGAGCCCGACCGCCTGCCGCTTGCCGAACGGCACCTGCACGAGCGTGCCGGGCCCGGGCGCCGGCTGCGCGTTGCAGCGGTAATCGAACAGGGTCGCGAGTGGATGGTCGAGCGCCACCCGCAGATAGGTGCCGTCGGTCACGGGCCTCCCGTGAGCATGCGAAGCGTCCGGGTTCCGCCCCTCAATGCGGGGGCGGCGGCGGCAAACTTAAAGTAAAACTTCAGATTCGGCGCTAAGTTTTGGATTCGCATTAGGAATCGCCGTATACCCTGACCGGCCTGTGGATAACTTTGTTGAGAACTTGACACTTACCGCGCCCGGAGCGCGTCGGGCCGAGCCTGCCGCTGCTTTTTCCGGTTCATAACCGGGGCCCGCAAAGCCTTATTCCATAAGGCTGCTATTCAAATTCTCAGACCATAGCGGGGCAAATTGACCGATACGGGGCTCTACCGCGCTGCAACGTGGAAAATGTGTATAAGTCAAGTCTTGACAAGCTGCCGATCACCCGCCCGGGCGGGGTTGCGCCCTGTTTAGCTCAGGGCGCGAAACGCTGCGGCTCCGCACCGCAGCACGCCCGCACTTGCAATCAGCGCGCGGCTCCGCTACGGATTGCGCGGCTGTGGTTGTGCACCTCGTCGACCAGCTCGGCGACGTGCTCGGGCGGCGTGAACTGCGAGATGCCGTGGCCGAGGTTGAACACGTGGCCCGGATGGTTGCCGTAGCTGTCCAGCACCGCGCGCGCCTGCTCGCGGATCGCGGCCGGCGGCGCAAACAGGATCGTCGGATCGAGGTTGCCCTGCAGCGCGACGCGCCCCGCGACGCGCTCGCGCGCGGCGCCGACGTTGACGGTCCAGTCGAGCCCGACCGCGTCGACGCCCGTCGCCGCGATTTCCTCGAGCCACAGCCCGCCACCCTTCGTGAACGTGATCACCGGCACGCGCTCACCGTCGTGCTCGCGCTTGAGCTGCGACACGACGCGCCGGATGTAGTCGAGCGAGAAGCGCTGGTACGCGCCGTCGGCAAGCGCGCCGCCCCACGTGTCGAAAATCATCACCGCCTGCGCGCCCGCTTCGATCTGCGCGTTCAGGTACGCGGCGACCGCCTGCGCGTTGACGTCGAGGATCCGGTGCATCAGGTCCGGCCGCGAGTACGCCATCGACTTCACGGTGCGGAAGTCGTCCGAGCCGCCGCCTTCGACCATGTAGCACGCGAGCGTCCACGGGCTGCCCGAGAAGCCGATCAGCGGCACCCGCTGGCGGCCCTGGCCGTCGGTGAGCGCGCGGCGGATCTCGCGCACCGCGTCCGTCACGTAGCCGAGCGTCGCGCCGATGTCCGGCACCGCAAGCTTCGCGACATCCGCCTCGGTGCGCACCGGATGCGCGAACTTCGGCCCTTCGCCGACCTGGAAGTCGAGACCGAGGCCCATCGCATCCGGAATCGTCAGGATGTCCGAGAACAGGATCGCGGCGTCGAGCGGGAAGCGTTCGAGCGGCTGCAGCGTCACTTCGGTCGCGTAGTCGGGATTCTTCGCGAGCCCGAGGAAGCTGCCTGCGCGCGCGCGCGTCGCGTTGTATTCGGGCAGGTAGCGGCCGGCCTGACGCATCAGCCAGATCGGCGTGTAGTCGGTCGGCTCGCGCAGAAGCGCACGCAGGAAGGTGTCGTTGAGCAGGGTATGAGCCACGGTGGAGGCGACGATGCGGAAGAGGCAAAAGCGCATTTTACCGGAGCGGCGCGATCCCGCCGCGTACGCGGCGCCGATGGCGGCCATATGACGCGCGCGATGGCTCCGTTATGATCGGACACCCATATCGAAACGAACGAAGGAGGAGACCCGATGAAGCAGCTCGCCACGATCGCCGCCGTCGCCGCGCTGGTATGCGCCGCGGCCGCGCACGCGCAGACGGCCCCGGGCGGCAGCGGCGCGGCAGGCGCCGGCTCGCGGCTCGACGACGTGCTCGCGCGCGGCACGCTGCGCATCTGCACGACGGGCGACTACAAGCCGTATTCGTACTATCGCGCCGACGGCAGGTTCGAGGGCATCGACATCGACATGGCCGACGCGCTCGCGAAATCGCTCGGCGTGAAGGCCGACTACGTGAAGACAAGCTGGCCGAACCTGACCGCGGATTTCGTGGCGAAGTGCGACATCGCGGTCGGTGGCGTATCGACGACGCTCGAGCGCCAGAAGCGCGCATTCTTCACGCAGCCGTACATGACCGACGGCAAGACCCCGATCGTGCGCTGCGCGGACGCCGACAAATACCAGACCGTCGCGCAGATCGACCGTCCCGAGACCCGCGTGATCGTGAACCCCGGCGGCACCAACGAGCGCTTTGCGAAGCAGCACTTCACGCACGCGAACGTCACCGTCTACCCGGACAACGTGACGATCTTCAAGCAGATCCTCGCGGGCAAGGCGGACGTGATGGTGACCGACGCGTCCGAGACGCTGCTGCAGCAAAAACTGAATCCGGGCCTCTGCTCGGTGCATCCGGACCAACCGTTCCAGTTCGGCGAGAAGGCGTACATGGTGCCGCGCGGCGACGTCGTGTTCCAGCAGTACGTCGATCAATGGCTGCACCTGTCGCTCGCGAACGGCGAGTTCCGGGCGATCTCGGACAAGTGGCTGAAGTAACGCCGGCCGCCGCGGCCGGGCCGCCCATCAACCCGCGCCGAGCCGCCGATGCTCGATCAGCACGCAGCGATCCATCACGACGTCGAGGCCCGCCGCGCGCGCCCGTGCGGCCGCGGCCTCGTCGATCACGCCAAGCTGCAGCCACAGCGACTGCGCGCCGATCGCGATCGCATCGTCGGCGACCGCTGCGACTTCCGACGACTTGCGGAACACGTCGACCATCCCGATTGCGATGCCGTCGTGCGCGAGCGCGGCCGTGGCGGCAGGCAGCGACGCGTAGCAGCGCTCGCCGAGCACGCGCCGGCCGTCGAGCGCCGGATTGACCGGCACGATCCGGTAGCCCGCCTGCTGCATGGTTTCGGCGACGCCGTGGCTCGGGCGATGAGGTTTATCCGAAAGGCCGACTACCGCGATCACCCGATCACGTTTCAAAATCTTTCTGATGATTGAATCGTCGGACATCAAATCCTCTGCGCGTTGCACTTTTTGGCGTGCAATTGTGGACTTCGTCGAGCCTGTCACGCATGAAAAACGCATTACGCGCATGCGATGAAAACTCTTTCGAAAATATTGGTAAAAATGACCTCCATAGAGCCCCTTAAAACAGCAAAAAATCCCGGGAAGCCTTATCTGGCGGGCGTTACAACCTGAAACACTTTGTTACCGCGAGGGCACATCAATTCGCCCACAATGCCTTTCAACGGTTTCAACACGGATGCGGTCTCGTGTGCCAAGTGTGAGCGGACGCGAAGCACTGCGAGCCCGTCGGTTATATGCCGAAGCCCTTCCGGGGGGCATCCTTGTTGGAGTCGTTTCCGGTCCCCGGACCGGACGCGTTCCATCTTTGGTCTCCTCGCGCTAACCCCGTAGCGTGTGGTTTTTAGCGGGCTAATAAGCCCGCTTTTTTTCGTCCATCGAAAACGCAACGGCCCGCAGGCCGTCGCGCTTTTCCTCCGTCGAGCCGCCGGAGCCGCATCATGCGGTCTTCTGCACGTCGAGCTTCAGCTCGTCGATCATGCGCTGGCGCATCACGAACTTCTGCACCTTCCCCGTCACCGTCATCGGCAACTCGTCGACGAAGCGGATGTAGCGCGGAATCTTGTAGTGCGCGATCTGCCCCTGGCAGAACGCGCGCACGTCGTCCTCGGTCAGCTGCTCGCCCGCGCGCAGCACGATCCACGCGCACACTTCCTCGCCATACTTCGCGTCGGGCACGCCGAACACCTGCGCGCTCTGGATCTTCGGATGACGAAACAGGAATTCCTCGATCTCGCGCGGATAGATGTTCTCGCCGCCGCGGATCAGCATGTCCTTCAGCCGGCCGACGATGTTGCAGTAGCCGTCCGCGTCGAGCGTCGCGAGATCGCCGGTGTGCATCCAGCCGTCGATCAGCACATCGCGCGTCTTCTCGTCGTCGTCCCAGTAGCCGCGCATCACCGAGTAGCCCTTCGTGCACAGCTCGCCCGTCGCGCCGACCGGCACGATGCCGCCGCTCGGATCGACGATCTTCACTTCCAGGTGCGGCTGGATGCGGCCGACGGTCGTCGTGCGCATCTCGAGCGGATCGTCGGTCGAGCTCTGGAACGACACCGGGCTCGTCTCCGTCATCCCGTACGCGATCGTGATTTCCGACAGGTGCATTTGCGACACGACGCGCTTCATCGTCTCGATCGGGCACGGCGAGCCGGCCATGATGCCGGTGCGCAGCGACGACAGGTCGTACTTCGCGAAGTCCGGATGATCGAGCTCCGCGATGAACATCGTCGGCACGCCGTGCAGCGCGGTGCAGCGTTCGTCGGATACCGCGGCGAGCGTCGCGGCCGGGTCGAACGCCTCGCCGGGGAACACCATCGCCGCACCGGTCGATACGCACGCGAGCACGGCCAGCACCATCCCGAAGCAGTGATAGAGCGGCACCGGAATGCACAGCGCATCCTGCTCGGTGAAGCGCATTGCCTGCGCGATCGAGCGCGCGTTGTTGACGACGTTGCGGTGCGAGAGCGTCGCGCCCTTCGGGCTGCCGGTCGTGCCGCTCGTGAACTGGATGTTGATCGGATCGATCGACGCGAGCGCCGCGCCGAGCGCGTCGAGCGCGGCCCGGTCGAGCGCCTCGCGGCCGCGCGCCATCACGTCGGCAAAGCGGAACATGCCGGCGGGCGCAACCTCGCTCATCGACACGATCGTGCGCAGGCTCGGCACGCGCACCGCATGCAGGTCGCCCGGCGTCGCGCTCGCGAGTTCCGGCGCGATCGCCTGCAGCATCTCGACATAGCCGGACGACTTGAAGCGCTCGGCGGTGATCACCGCCTTGCAGCCGACCTTGTTCAGCGCGTATTCGAGTTCCGCGAGCCGGTAGGCGGGATTGAGGTTGACGAGGATCGCGCCGATGCGCGCGGTCGCAAACTGGGTGAGCAGCCATTCGCTGCGGTTCGGCGACCAGATGCCGACGCGGTCGCCCCGCGCGATGCCGAGCGCGCCGAGGCCCGTGGCCAGCACGTCGACCTCGTCGGCGAATTCGCGCCAGCTCCAGCGCACGTTTTGCTCACGGAACACCACGGCCGGGCGATCGGGAAAGCGTTCGGCAGTATCCCGCAGGAACTGCCCGATCGTCGCTTCGGAAAGCGGCACGTCGGTCGCGCCGCGCACGTACGACAATCCGTTCTCGGGCGCGATCAGCGCCCGCACGCCAGGGTCTGCAGCCATGAATGTCTCCTGTCGACCAGAGTTGGCGCTTTAGCGCTTACTCTGGTCCCATGCAAAGCTCGTGTCTTTTGTCAGTCTGATGCAGCGGACGATAGCGCGCTCCGCTGACAACACTCTGACATCGATTCTCGGCTATCGGGCGAAATAGCACGCTCGGACGAAACCCTGACGAAACCGGGGCGAAAAAAAAGCAGCCCGGAGGCTGCTTTCTTTCGCACGACGCATGAAGCGCGGCTCAGTGACGGCTGCGGATCTTCGCCAGACGCTGGATCGCTTCGAGCTGCGCCATCGCGGTCGCGAGCTCGGACTGCGCCTTCGCGAGGTCGATGTCCGACTTCGCGTTCTGCAGCGTTTCCTCGGCGCGCTTGCGCGCTTCCTCGGCCTTCGCCGAGTCGAGATCCTTGCCGCGGATCGCGGTATCGGCGAGCACCGTCACGGCGCCCGGCTGCACTTCGAGAATGCCGCCCGCGACGAACACGAATTCGTCGTTGCCGCTTTCGGTTTCGATGCGCACCGCACCCGGACGAATCCGCGTGATCAGCGGCGTGTGGCCCGGCAGGATGCCCAGCTCACCCGCTTCGCCCGGCAGCGCGACGAACTTCGCCTCGCCCGAGAAGATCTGCTCTTCCGCGCTGACGACGTCTACTTTGATGGTTGCCATATCGACTCCTGTCGACGAGTGTTAGCGCTTCAGCGCTTACTCTCGTCCCATGCACGGCGGTTGAGCGTATTCGTGGGCGCCCGTCCGCGAAGCGCTACCGAGATGGTAGCCATCGCGGACGCACGGGCGCCCGCTGCGTTACACCCGACCTTTACTGGATCTTCTTGGCCTTCTCGAAGGCTTCGTCGATCGTGCCGACCATGTAGAACGCCTGTTCCGGCAGGTGATCGCACTCGCCGTCGACGATCATCTTGAAGCCGCGGATCGTTTCCTTCAGCGGCACGTACTTGCCCGGCGAGCCCGTGAACACTTCAGCAACGTGGAACGGCTGCGACAGGAAACGCTGGATCTTACGTGCGCGCGCGACCGACAGCTTGTCTTCCGGCGACAGTTCGTCCATGCCCAGAATCGCGATGATGTCGCGCAGTTCCTTGTAGCGCTGCAGCGTCTGCTGAACGCGACGGGTGATCGAGTAGTGCTCTTCACCGATCACGTTCGGGTCGATCTGGCGCGACGTCGAGTCGAGCGGGTCGACCGCCGGGTAGATACCCAGCGAAGCGATGTCACGCGACAGAACGACGGTTGCGTCCAGGTGGCCGAAGGTGGTTGCAGGCGACGGGTCGGTCAAGTCGTCCGCAGGGACGTACACGGCCTGGACCGACGTAATCGAGCCCTTCTTGGTCGACGTGATGCGTTCCTGCAGCTTGCCCATTTCTTCAGCCAGCGTCGGCTGATAGCCCACTGCCGACGGCATACGGCCGAGCAGTGCCGACACTTCGGTACCGGCCAGCGTGAAACGGTAGATGTTGTCGACGAAGAACAGCACGTCGAGGCCTTCGTCACGGAAGTGCTCGGCCATCGTCAGGCCGGTCAGCGCCACGCGCAGACGGTTGCCCGGCGGCTCGTTCATCTGGCCGTACACCAGCGCGACCTTGTCGAGAACGTTCGAGTCCTTCATTTCGTGGTAGAAGTCGTTCCCTTCACGCGTACGCTCGCCCACGCCCGCGAACACGGAGTAACCGCCGTGTTCCTTCGCGATGTTGTTGATGAGCTCCATCATGTTGACGGTCTTGCCCACGCCAGCACCGCCGAACAGGCCAACCTTGCCGCCCTTTGCGAACGGGCAGATCAGGTCGATGACCTTGATACCCGTTTCGAGCAGTTCGGTCGACGGCGACAGTTCGTCGAACGCCGGCGCCTTCTGGTGGATCGAACGGGTGTGTTCGCTCACGATCGGGCCAGCCTCGTCGATCGGACGGCCGAGCACGTCCATGATCCGGCCGAGGGTCGGCTTGCCGACCGGCACCGAGATCGGCTTGCTCGTGTTCTTCACCGTCAGACCGCGGCGCAGGCCGTCGGAAGCACCCAGACAGATGGTGCGGACCACGCCGTCGCCCAGCTGCTGCTGGACTTCGAGCGTCAGTTCCGAGCCTTCCAGAATGAGCGCGTCGTAGATCTTCGGCATGCTTTCGCGCGGGAATTCCACGTCGATAACGGCGCCGATGCACTGTACGATCTTGCCTTCTACCAAAGCAGCAGTACTCATCGCTTTTCCTTTAAATACCTGATTCTTTACTCGCGCAAAGGCGCAGTTTCGGGTGGTCTTGCGGCTCGCGCTTAAACAGCTGCGGCGCCGCCGACGATCTCCGACAGTTCCTTCGTGATCGCGGCCTGACGGCTCTTGTTGTACACCAGCTGCAGCTCGCTGATCACGGTCTTCGCGTTGTCCGACGCAGCCTTCATCGCGACCATCCGCGCCGATTGCTCCGACGCCATGTTTTCCGCGACAGCCTGGTACACCAGCGCCTCGACGTAGCGCACCAGCAGCTCGTCGACGACAGCCTGCGCATCCGGCTCGTAGATGTAGTCCCACGACGTGGCCGGCGTGCCGTCATTCGCCTCGAAGTGCTCCGACGACAGCGGCAGCAGCTGCTCGATCACCGCTTCCTGCTTCATCGTGTTGACGAAGCGCGTGTACGCGAGATAAACCGCCGACAGCTTGCCTTCCGAGTACAGGTCGAGCTGCGTCTTCACCGCGCCGATCAGCTTGTCGAGGTGCGGGGTGTCGCCGAGGTGCACGACCTGCGACATCACCTTCGCGCCGAAGCGGTTCAGGAACCCGAGGCCCTTGCTACCGATCGCGGTGGCTTCGACCTTCTGGCCCTTCTCTTCCAGCTCCTTGAACTTCTGCACCGTCGCGCGCAGCACGTTGGTGTTCAGACCGCCGCACAGACCCTTGTCCGTCGTGACGAGGATGATGCCGGCCGTCTTCGCGCCGTCGTTCGCCACCATGAACGGGTGACGGTACTCCGGGTTCGCGCGGCTCATGTGCGAAGCGATGGCACGGACCTTGTCCGCATACGGACGAGCGGCGCGCATACGTTCCTGCGCGCGGCGCATCTTCGATGCAGCCACCATCTCCATCGCCTTCGTGATCTTGCGCGTGTTCTGCACGCTCTTGATCTTGCCGCGAATTTCCTTCATTCCAGCCATAGCTTGCTCCTTGACCGAAGCGGCGCGGGCGCATCAGCACCCGCGCGGCCTCAGTGTGTCACTCGCGGATCAATAGGCACCGGACTTCTTGAAGGATTCGATCGCCGCGCGCAGCGCGCCTTCGTCGTCCTTCGAGAGATCCTTGGTGTCTTCGATGCGCTTGATGAGGTCAGCGTGGCTGGTCTTCAGGAATTCGCGCAGGCCCTTCTCGAACGGCAGCACTTGCTTGACGTCGAGGTCATCGAAGTAGCCGTTGTTCGCGGCGTACAGCGACACGGCCAGTTCCCACACCTGCAGCGGCTGGTACTGCGGCTGCTTCAGCAGTTCCGTCACGCGGCGGCCGCGCTCGAGCTGCTTGCGGGTCGCTTCGTCGAGGTCCGACGCAAACTGCGCGAACGCTGCGAGTTCACGGTACTGCGCGAGGTCGGTACGGATACCGCCCGACAGCTTCTTCACGACCTTCGTCTGCGCGGCGCCACCGACTCGCGACACCGACACGCCGGCGTTGATTGCCGGACGGATGCCCGCGTTGAACAGGTCGGTTTCCAGGAAGATCTGGCCGTCGGTGATCGAGATCACGTTCGTCGGAACGAACGCGGTCACGTCGCCCGCTTGCGTTTCGATGACCGGCAGTGCCGTCAGCGAACCGCTCTTGCCCTTCACTTCGCCGTTCGTGAACTTCTCGACGTACTCTTCCGACACGCGAGCCGCGCGCTCGAGCAGACGCGAGTGCAGATAGAACACGTCGCCCGGGTACGCTTCACGGCCCGGCGGGCGGCGCAGCAGCAGCGAGATCTGACGGTATGCCCAAGCCTGCTTGGTCAAGTCGTCATAGATGATCAGCGCGTCTTGGCCGCGGTCGCGGAAGTATTCGCCCATCGTGCAGCCCGCGTACGGTGCGAGGTACTGCATCGCGGCGGAATCCGACGCCGAAGCGGCGACGACGATCGTGTATTCCATCGCGCCGGTTTCTTCCAGCTTGCGAACCACGTTCATGATCGACGAAGCCTTCTGGCCGATCGCGACGTAGATACAGATCAGGTCCTTGCCCTTCTGGTTGATGATCGTGTCGAGCGCCACCGCGGTCTTGCCGCACTGACGGTCGCCGATGATCAGCTCACGCTGGCCACGGCCGATCGGCACCATCGAGTCGATCGACTTCAGGCCGGTCTGCACCGGCTGCGACACCGACTTGCGCCAGATCACGCCCGGGGCGATCTTTTCGATCGCGTCGGTCAGCTTCGCGTTGACCGGGCCCTTGCCGTCGATCGGGTTGCCCAGTGCGTCGACCACGCGGCCGACGAGTTCCGGGCCAACCGGGACTTCGAGAATGCGGCCCGTCGTCTTGACGATGTCGCCTTCCGAGATGTGTTCGTATTCGCCGAGAATCACCGCGCCGACCGAGTCGCGCTCGAGGTTCAGCGCGAGGCCGAACGTGTTGCCCGGGAACTCGAGCATTTCGCCCTGCATCACGTCCGACAGGCCGTGGATGCGCACGATACCGTCGGTCACGGAGATCACGGTGCCCTGGTTGCGAACGTCTGCGCTCGCTTCAAGGCCCTGGATCCGGCTCTTGATCAGCTCGCTGATCTCAGAGGGATTGAGTTGCATTATTCGCTCCTGATAGTCAATTCTGTTGCGTGCCGGCGTGGCGCTCAGGCGGTCAAGGCAGCCTGCATCGAAGCAAGGCGCGCGCGAACCGAAGAGTCGAGCACTTCGTCGCCAACCGTCACGCGCACGCCGCCGATCAGCGACGAATCGACTTCGACCGTCGGCTTCAGCTTGCGCTTGAACTTGCGCTCGAGGCTCGCGACGAGACCTTCAAGGTCCGTACCGTTCAGCGGGAATGCGCTGACGATCGTTGCGTCGGCGGCGCCTTCGCGCTCGTTCTTGAGCGCGTCGAACTGCACGGCGATTTCCGGCAGCAGCGCGATGCGATGATTGTCGACCAGCATCTGCACGAAGTTCTTCGCCTCGGCGGACGTCGCGAGCGGCGACTTCGCCGCGGCAAGCAGCAGCTCGGCCACTTGCGCGCGGGTCACCTTCGGGTTCGACGCCACGGAGAGCACTTCGGGCAGATGCGCAACCTGGGCCAGCTCTTGCACGAGCGTGGACCAGGCGGCGATGTCACCCCCCTCGGCCACGCGGAACAGCGCTTCTGCGTAAGGGCGGGCGATGGTTGCAAGTTCGGCCATGATCAGAGCTCGGCTTTCAGTTGATTCAGCAGTTGGGCGTGGGCCGTTTGATCGACTTCGCGCTTCAGGATCTGCTCGGCGCCCTTCACGGCCAGCGTAGCGACTTCGCCACGCAGCGCTTCGCGCGCCTTCACGATTTGCTGTTCTGCTTCCGCTTTCGCCTGGGCGACGATGCGGGCGGCTTCAGCCTGGGCGTTGGCCTTGATTTCCTCGGCGACCGCCTGGGCACGCTTTTCAGCGTCGGCGATGCGCTGCTGGCCGTCATTGCGGGCCTGCGCGAGTTCCTGGTCCACGCGCTTGTGCGCTGCGTCGAGTTCCGCCTTGCCCTTTTCTGCGGCGGCGAGGCCGTCGGCGATCTTCTTCGCGCGCTCGTCAAGGGCGTTGATCAACGGCGGCCACACGAACTTCATCGTGAACCACGCGAGGACCAGGAACACGACCATTTGCGCAAACAGAGTTGCGTTGAGATTCACGGTGTTTCCTTATCTGCTATTCCGGGGAAAAATGAAACGGTAAGGCGCTCATCGAGTTGCATTCGATCAGCGCCCCAAGTCTCCGTTCCGCCCTGCGCCGGCTTGCGCCGGACGCATATTTCCGAGGAACCTTAGGCGAGCTTCGACAGGAGCGGGTTCGCGAACGCGAACAGCATGGCGACACCAACACCGATCAGGAACGCCGCGTCGATCAGGCCGGCCAGCAGGAACATCTTCGTTTGCAGCGGGTTGATGAGTTCCGGCTGACGTGCGCAGGCTTCGATGTACTTGCCACCCATCAGCGCGATACCGATACAGGCGCCGATAGCACCCAGGCCGATGATGATGCCGATACCGATGGCGGTCAGACCCTGGATGTTGGCGATGTAAGCTTGCATGATCACTCCTTTGTGAAAAGACTTGGAACTGAGATTTAAAAAACTAAAACGAAGACTCTTGTTTGCACGTCGCGCTTAGTGCTTGTCGTGCGCCTGGCCGAGATACACCAGCGTCAGCATCATGAAAATGAATGCCTGCAACAGAACAATCAGGATGTGGAAGATTGCCCAGACGCTGCCCGCGATCACGTGACCAATGAAGCCGAGGAACGATGCATCGCCGCCGAAGCTCCACATGCTGCCGAGCAGGGCGATCAGCAGGAACAGCAGCTCACCCGCGTACATGTTGCCGAACAGCCGCATGCCGAGCGAGACGGTCTTTGCGAGATATTCGACGATGTTGAGCGCGAGGTTCGGGATCCACAGCAGCGGGTGGGCGCCGAACGGCGCCGACAGCAGCTCATGCACAAAGCCGCCCGCACCCTTGATCTTGATGCTGTAGTAGATCATCAGGACGAACACGCCGAGCGCGATGCCGAGCGTGCCGTTCAGATCGGCCGTCGGGACGATGCGATGGTGGGAAATGACGTCCGACAGACCGAGCAGGCCGATCACGCGGCCCGGCAGGTCGACGGGGAGGAAGTCGAGGGAGTTCATCAGCGCGACCCACACGAACACAGTCAGTGCGAGCGGAGCGATGAATGCGCGGTTGCCGTGGACGATCGCCTTCGACTGGTCTTCGACCATCTCGACGAGCATCTCGATTGCGCACTGGAAGCGGCCCGGCACGCCGGACGTCGCCTTGCGGGCAGCCAGTCGCAGCACGAGGATGGTGACGACGCCACACACGATCGACCAGAACAGCGTGTCGAGATTCCAGACATGAATGTCGAAAATCGACGTCTGATGCGAGGTGGAGAAATTCTGCAAGTGGTGCGCAATGTACTCGGACGGATCCGGACCGCGCGTGCCTTCGCTAGCTGCCATATCGTTAATGCCACCCAAATTGTCGAAAATCGTTTTGCCCGATTCCGCAATACGCTATTGCGGGAACGGGCCGGCGCGCTTTCGAGTCGAAACCGCGCGCTGCTTGTTCCTTACCGCCAGGCCAGTGCGATCCAGTACGTCTTCAGCACGACGAGGTACGTGACGAGGAGCGGCACCCAGTGCACGCCGGCATAGCCGTACGCCACTGCGGCGAACATCCCGATCGTCACGCCGAGCTTGAGGGCTTCGCCTGCCACCCAGCTCATCACGGTGGCCGAGCCACCTGCCTTCAGTCTTGCCACGAACAACGCACTCGGCACCCAGCCGATCGCTCCGCCCAGAAACGCGGATTGCGCAGCGGCGCCCGGCGACTTCGAAAACAGCCACCACGCCAGCGTTGCAACCAGGGACAAGGCCACTTGCGCGATCACCACCTTGTAGGGGGTGATACGCGAGGGCCGACTCACGTTCGGGCCGAACAGCTTCTCGGCTTCTGCCCGCGTGAGCGGAACGATGTTGTCATCTTGCTGCTCGGCATCCCAGTCATCGCCGGAGGATTCGCGCCGCTCGCCAGCCGCTGAAGCGGTGCGTTGCGCGCGGTGATCATCGTGCCCACTTTTCGGCGCCTGACCCGCCATCGCAGTCTTCCGCAAAATCCCTGAACCCGGCCCCAAGCTTTCCGAAAGCTTTCAGGGGCGCCTAGCTAACAAATCCGGGCGATTGTAAGCGATAGTTGCAGGTGATTCAAGGCTTTAGACGCGACAAAAACCTGCGTAAAACGACGCCTCATGATGTGAAAAACGCGTGAATCCACGAGGTACGATGACAGTTGTAAGGTCAATTTTTTGCACAGTCTTTCGTGCGTGGAGAAGGTCGTGGACGGGATGGGCCGGCGATCGCGTTTGGTGCGAATGATGGGGTGCTGTGGATGAGTCGTTGCGGATGTGACGCTGCGGATGAACTGCTGTGAACGCCCCGCTTTCGATGCATCACTGTGAATACAGCGCATCGAAGCGGTGTTGCGCGACTCACCCGTGAACGAGCAGCCACCCGCCGAGCACGGCGCTTGCGATCGCAAACGGAATCGACACGAGGTGAAACGGCAGCCACATACGCGGCTCCTTCGCGAGCCGCACCGCAATCAGGTTCGCGAGCGAGCCGATCGCGACGCCGAAGCCGCCGACGGATACCCCGAACGCAAGCGCGCGCCAATCCCGCGTGAACTCCGACAACAGGATCGCGGCCGGCACGTTGCTGATCCCTTGCGACAACATCGCGCCAGCCGCGAACACGCGCAGCGGCGTGTCGAGACGCGCATGCGCGATCACATCGTGTATCGCGGGCAGCGCAGCCGCGGTGCGCAGCACGACGAACATCAGCACGAATATCAGCAACAGCAGCCAGTCGATCCTCAACACTGCGTCGCGCCGCACGACCGCCAGCACGACGGCAACAGCGATCAGGCCATGCAGAGCATGATGCGCATCGGCAAGCAGCACGAACGCGGCGAACAGGGCCGTCGCGACGAGTGCCTGCATGCGCTGCACCGGCAACGCGACGACATCGGCGGACAGGTCGAGCGGCTTCGCACGAAACGCACAAGCAGTCACCACGAGCAGCAGGATCATCAACGCAATCGCGAGCGGCCCGAGCGTGAGCACGAAGCGGCTGAACGACACGCCGCTCAACTGCCACAGGAACAGGTTCTGCGGATTGCCGAGCGGCGTCGCGACCGACCCCGCGTTGACGGCCAGCGCGACGACGATCAAGAGCCGCCGGAACGGGAGCGGCGTCAACGAGCGCAGCGACACCATCAACGGCACGACGACGAACAGCGCGACGTCGTTGGTGAGCCACATCGCGAGTGCAGCGGAGAACCCGACGAGCAGCATCGCGAGCGCGCGCTCGGAATGCACGTGATGCACGATGCGATGGGCCAGCCACATCAGGCACCCGGACAGCTCGAGCGCCTTCGTCAGCATCAGCAGGCCGGCAAGCGTCGCGACCGTCTGCCAGTCGACGCGATCAACCAGCACTCCGAATGGTTGCGGACGCATCCATTGCAGCAGGATGAAGCCGGCGACCAGCACGGCCAGCACCGGCTCCTGCGCGAGCCAGCCCAGCCACCGGCGCGGCGCCGAAGCGCCCGCGTTGTCCATCGGCGACACCCCGTTACTCTTCCGCCGTCACGTTGCCGCGCAAACGCGCGAGGATGCCCTCGAGCGCATCGAGGCTGCCGAAATCGACCGTCACCTGCCCTCGCCCGCGCCGTCCGAGCTTGATCTTCACCGTCGACGCCAGCAGGTCGGACAACTCCTCTTCGAGACGGCGCGTGTCGCGGCCGCCGTCGTCCTTCGCGCGCGCCTTCACCGCCGGCGCTTCCTTCGTCGTCTGCGTGACGAGCTTCTCGGTCTCGCGCACCGACATGCGCTTGTTCACGACCTGGTGCGCGAGCGTGATCTGCGTCGCCGCATCGACCGCCAGCAGCGCGCGCGCATGGCCCATGTCGAGATCGCCGGCGAGCAGCATCGTCTGCACCGGTGCCGCGAGATTCAGCAGGCGCAGCAGGTTCGACACCGCGCTGCGCGAACGGCCGACCGATTCGGCGGCCTGCTCGTGCGTGAAGTTGAATTCGTCGAGCAGGCGCTGGATGCCGTGCGCCTCTTCCAGCGGATTCAGGTCTTCGCGCTGGATGTTCTCGATCAGCGCCATCGCGGCGGCGGCTTGATCGGATACATCCTTCACAAGCACCGGCACTTCCTCGAGGCCGGCGAGGCGCGCGGCACGGAAACGCCGTTCGCCCGCGATGATCTCGTATTTGTCTGATGAAATGGGGCGAACCAGGATCGGCTGCATCACGCCCTGCGCGCGGATGCTCGCCGCCAGTTCCTGCAGGCTGCCCTCGTCCATTCGGGTCCGCGGCTGGTACTTGCCTGCCTGCAGCTTCGCAAGCGCGAGCGTGTTCGGCGCACCCTCGATCTTCACCGCTTCGGTGATGTCGGCACTGCCGCCGAGCAGCGCTTCGAGGCCACGACCCAACCCTTTCTTCTTTGGCACCGCGTTCATGTCTTTCTTCCTCGCTTCGCTCATGTCCGGATCACGCATCGAACGCGCGCACGCGCTCGATCATTTCGGCGCCGAACTGGAGATAGGCTTGCGCACCGCGCGAGCCGCGGTCGAACACGACGCCCGGCAACCCGTAACTCGGCGCTTCCGCGAGGCGAACGTTGCGCGGAATCACCACGTCGAACACCTTGTCGCCGAAGTGCGCCTTCAGTTGATCGGAAACCTGCTGCTGCAGCGTGATGCGCGGATCGAACATCACCCGCAGCAAGCCGATGATCTTCAGGTCGCGGTTCATGTTCGCGTGCACCTGCTTGATCGTATTGACGAGATCCGACAGGCCCTCGAGCGCGAAGTACTCGCACTGCATCGGAATCACGACGCCATGCGCCGCGCACAGGCCGTTCAGCGTCAGCAGCGACAGCGTCGGCGGGCAATCGATCAGCACGAAGTCGTAATCGTCGGCCACGCGCTCGAGCGCCGCCTTCAACCGGCGCTCGCGATTGTCGATACCGATCAGCTCGATTTCGGCGCCGGACAGCTCGCGGTTCGCCGGCAGCACGTCGTACGTCACCGCTTCGGGGCGCACACGCGCATCGGCAACCGTGACGCCGTCGACCAGCACCTCGTACACGGTCGACTCGACGCCCGCCTTGTCGATCCCGCTACCCATCGTCGCGTTGCCTTGCGGGTCGAGATCGATCAGCAGGACACGTTGCTCCTGCGCTGCAAGGCTCGCGGCGAGATTGACCGTTGTCGTCGTCTTGCCGACGCCCCCCTTCTGGTTCGCAACGCAGAAGATCTTTGCCATCGTTGGTGTGTCCTTCTAACTTCAAACAATCGGCGCGCCGACAGCGCGCCGTCAATTCGCCTCGCCGACGGCGACTTCGATCAGATGCCGTTCGGCATCGAGCATCGGCACCGCCAGCCGAATGGTCTGCTTCACGTGGCTGCCATCGGGCAGCCGTGCAATCTCGTCGTCCGGGTGCACGCCCTTCATCGCCCAGATCGATCCGCCCGGCGCGACCAGATGTCGAGCAAGTTTAACGAAGTCGGAGAGATCCGCGAAAGCACGCGATACGATTACGTCGAATTTTTCCGGCACTTCGATGCCCGGCTGCAGCGTTTCCACGCGCCCGGTCACGACAGACAGGTTCGCGAGCTTCAGCTCGGCCCGGGTTTGCGTCTGGAATGCAGACTTCTTGTGAACGATATCGTTCAGTGTGATCTGCCAGGCCGGCAGCACGATCGCGAGCACGATGCCCGGTAACCCGCCGCCCGACCCGACGTCGAGCACACGCGCTGACGCGCGGCCACGCAGATGAGGAACGATCGAAAGCGAATCGAGAATGTGCTGAATCAGCATCTGCTGCGGATCGCGAATCGCGGTCAGGTTATAGACCGCGTTCCACTTCCCGAGCAGCGCGACATAGTCGAGCAGCTGGTTCCGCTGGGCATCCGTCAGCGCGACGTCGAGCGTGGCTGCACCGTCGACGAGCATTCTTTCCAGTACGTCCCGATTAACCGCCGGCGCGCGACGCGCCGTCATTGTTGCGTCGGGACGCTGCCGTCCCCCTGCTCCACTGCGTCGGCGGCATTGCCGTTGCGACGACCCAGGCCGCGACGCTTCAGGTGCACCATCAGCAGCGAAATCGCCGCCGGCGTGACACCCGAGATGCGCGACGCCTGGCCGATCGTTTCCGGCCGGAACTGATTCAGCTTCTGGCTCACTTCGAACGACAGGCCGCGTACTTCGCGGTAGTCGATGCCTTCCGGCAAGCGGGTGTTTTCGTTCGCGTCGTTGCGCTCGATCTCGCTCGCCTGACGCTCGATATAGCCCTGATATTTGATGCCGATCTCGACCTGCTCCTTGATCTGCTCGAGCAGCACCGGATCGTCGGCCAGCGGCTCCGCCGGGCCGCATTCACCGCCCTTCAGGCCGCACACGCCGTCGTAGCTGATGCCCGGACGGCGCAGCAGTTCGGCGAGGCTGTATTCATGATCGATCGCCTTGCCGAGCAGCGCATTGGCTTCGTCGGCCGGCAGCGTCTTCGGCGTGACCCACGTCGATTTCAGACGTTCGGTTTCACGTGAAACAGCGTCGCGCTTCCGGCAGAACGCATCCCAGCGCACGTCGTCCACCAGGCCCAGTTCTCGGCCGATCTCGGTCAGGCGCATGTCCGCATTGTCTTCGCGCAGGCTCAACCGGTACTCGGCCCGGCTCGTGAACATCCGGTACGGCTCGGCGACGCCGCGCGTCACCAGATCGTCGACCAGCACGCCCAGATAAGCCTGATCGCGACGCGGGCACCATGCGTCCTTCTCCTGCACATACAGGCCCGCGTTGACGCCGGCCAGCAGCCCTTGAGCCGCCGCTTCCTCGTAGCCCGTCGTCCCATTGATCTGGCCTGCAAAGAACAGCCCGTTGATCGCCTTGGTTTCGAGCGACGCCTTCAGCGCGCGCGGATCGAAGTAGTCGTACTCGATCGCGTAGCCCGGGCGCAGGATGTGGGCCTGTTCGAGGCCGCGCATCGAGTGCACGAGCTCGAGCTGGACGTCGAACGGCAGGCTCGTCGAGATCCCGTTCGGGTAGAACTCGTTGGTCGTCAGCCCTTCCGGCTCCAGGAAGATCTGATGCGATTCCTTGGACGCGAAACGATGAATCTTGTCCTCGATCGACGGGCAGTAGCGCGGCCCGACGCCTTCGATCACGCCCGTATACATCGGCGAGCGATCGAGACCGCCGCGGATGATGTCGTGCGTGCGCTCGTTCGTATGCGTGACCCAGCACGGCATCTGCTGCGGATGCTGCTCCGCACGGCCCAGGAACGAGAACACCGGAATCGGGTCCAGATCACCTGGCTGCTCATCCAGCTGTGAAAAGTCGATCGTGCGGCCGTCGATGCGCGGCGGCGTACCGGTCTTCAGCCGGCCTTGCGGCAGCTTCAGCTCCTTCAGGCGCGACGACAGCGTCACGGCTGCCGGATCGCCGGCGCGGCCGCCCGTGTAGTTGTTCAGGCCGACGTGGATCTTGCCGTCGAGGAAGGTCCCGGCGGTCAGCACCACCGCGCGGGCGCGGAAACGGATACCGATCTGCGTCACGGCCCCCACCACGCGGTCCCCTTCGACCATCAGGTCGTCGACCGCCTGCTGGAACAGCCAGAGATTGGGCTGGTTCTCGAGGCGGTGACGAATCGCGGCCTTGTACAGGATGCGGTCGGCCTGGGCGCGCGTCGCACGCACAGCCGGCCCCTTCGACGAATTGAGGATCCGGAACTGGATACCGCTCTCGTCGGTTGCGGCAGCCATGGCGCCGCCCAACGCGTCGACTTCCTTGACCAGATGCCCCTTGCCGATACCGCCGATCGACGGATTGCAGCTCATCTGCCCAAGCGTTTCGATGTTGTGCGTCAGCAGCAGCGTCTTCACGCCCATGCGGGCGGACGCGAGCGCGGCTTCCGTGCCGGCATGACCGCCACCGACGACGATGACGTCAAATTCTGTGGGAAAAAGCATGGTGGATTCCGCACGCAGGACTGCGCACGAACCTATCTGAGAAATGTATGGGCCGAATTATAGCGGGTTCGCTTTTCACCCGAAGACCGTCCGAATGGTAGGGTCCGT
Source organism: Burkholderia ubonensis subsp. mesacidophila (assembly GCF_002097715.1). Taxonomy (NCBI): domain Bacteria; kingdom Pseudomonadati; phylum Pseudomonadota; class Betaproteobacteria; order Burkholderiales; family Burkholderiaceae; genus Burkholderia; species Burkholderia ubonensis. The sequence continues at coordinate 107,262 of NZ_CP020737.1, read as the reverse complement.
TCATTTCACCGGTTTTCTTCCGGTCGACCGGCAAATCTGTGCCGTCCGACCGGCTCCAGTGGCGAATCCAAGTGCGCTCTGCACACCGTTGGCACTGTGCAGAAATGCGCTCGGGAAGCGGGCTTGCGGAGCAGAAAACGATCGAATCTCGCCAGTGCGAAGGCCCGGTGGCGGCACTTCGCCCGCCGCACCCGCTCCATCTCGCACAGAATTTCGGGCTGCTTGCTTGGTACTTATCCCCATGCTGTGGTCCTCGGAGCTTTCGCCCCGGACTGCAATCACTCCCCGGCTAGGCTCTAGCGACGCACCCAAGCGTGTTCTGCATACCGTTGCACTGTGCGGAAATGTGCTCGGGAACCGAGACGATCGAGTCTCACCAGTGCGACGGCCCCGCAGCGGCACTGCACCCGCTGCACCCACCCCGGCTCACAGAATTTCGGGCTGCTTGCCTGGCACTTATCCACACACTGTGTCCTCGAAGCTTTCGCCCTGACTACGATCACTCCCCGGCCGCAAAACTGCCTCGACGCACCCGCCCCTCAAACAAAAACGGCGTGTTTCACGTGAAACACGCCGTCCGTTTCCCGCCGAACACGTCGTTCAGGCCGTCTTCTTCGCCAACCCGAGGTACGTTTCGATCACCTGTGGATTCTGCGCCAGTTCCGCCGCCTGCCCTTCCAGCGCGAACTCGCCGGTCTCGAGCACGTAGCCATAGTCCGAGATCTGCAGCGCCGCCCGCGCGTTCTGCTCGATCAGCAGCGTCGCGACACCGGTGCCGCGCAGCGCGCTGATGATATGAAAAATCTCCTTCACGATCAGCGGTGCGAGTCCGAGGCTCGGCTCGTCGAGCATCAGCAGGTCGGGCTTGCCCATCAGCGCCCGCCCCACTGCGAGCATCTGCCGCTCGCCGCCGGACAGCGTGCCGGCCGCCTGGTTGCGCCGCTCCTTCAGCCGAGGAAACAGCGCGAACACGTGATCGAGCTGGTCGAGGAAGTTCGCTTCGCCGGCCTGCTTGCGCCGGTACGCGCCCAGCACGAGGTTGTCCTCGACAGACATCGTGCCGAACAGCTCGCGCTTTTCCGGTACGAGGCACATGCCGCGCGCCACCCGCTGCTCGACCGGTAGCGCACCGACGTCCGTGCCGCGATAGACGACCACGCCCGACGCGTGGCCGGTAACCGGCAACGCGCCCATGATCGCGTTCAGCAGCGTCGATTTGCCGGCCCCATTGGGCCCGATCACGCTGACGATCTGTCCCGCGCCGACCTTGATCGCCGCGCCGTGCAGCGCCTCCACCTTGCCGTACCGGACCGAGAGCCCGTGCACATCGAGAATCGGCATCGTGTCCGCCATCATTCCACCCCGCCCAGATACGCTTCGAGCACTGCCGGATCCTGCTGCACGTCCTGTGGCAGCCCCTCCGCGATCCGCGTGCCGAACTCCATCACCACCAGCCGATCGGTGAGATTCATCACGAAATCCATGTCGTGCTCGACGAGCAGCACGCTCATCCCTTCCGACTTCAGCCGCCGCAACAGGTCCGCCAGTTGCTGCTTCTCCTTGTAGCGCAGCCCGGCGGCCGGCTCGTCGAGCAGCAGCAGCGTCGGGTCGCAGCAAAGCGCGCGGGCAATCTCGAGGATCCGCTGCTGGCCGAGCGCGAGGCTCCCCGCTTCGTCGTACATATGGGCGTCGAGCCCCACTCGGCGGATCTGGCGCGCCGCTTCGGCCAGCAACTGCGCTTCCTCGTGCGCGTTGAGCCGCACGACGCTGCGCCAGACGCCGGTCGTGCCGCGCAGATGCGCGCCGAGCGCGACGTTCTCGAGCACCGTCATCCCCGGCAGCAGCTTCACATGCTGGAACGTGCGGCCGATGCCGCGCCGGACGATCTCGCGCGAAGTCAGGCCGTCGATCCGCTCGCCGCGGAACGTGATCGCGCCGCTGGTCGGCCGCAGCACGCCCGTCACGAGATTGAACGTCGTCGACTTGCCGGCGCCGTTCGGGCCGATCAGGCCGATGATCTGCCCCGCGTTGACCTCGAAGCTGACGTCGTTGACGGCCACCAGCCCGCCGAACTGCTTGCGCGCGGTGTCGACGACCAGCAGCGTTTCGCCGGTCGCCGGCCGGGTGCGCTGCGGCAAAGGCTCGGCATCGTGCGGCACGTGCGCACGCGATCCACGTGGAAACAGCCTCGCGACGAACGGCCACACGCCTTGCCGCGCGTACTGCAGCAACAGCACCATCAGCACGCCGAATACGATGACCTCGAAGTTGCCTTCCGAGCCGAGCAGCTTCGGCAGCAGCGTCTGCAGGTAGTCCTGCAGCACGGTGAGGATCGCCGCGCCGAGCACCGCGCCCCACACATGCGCGACGCCGCCGACCACCGCCATGAACAGGAATTCGATCCCGTGGTTCAGGCCGAACGGCGTCGGGTTCACCGCACGCTGCAGGTGCGCGTACAGGAAGCCGGAAACGGCCGCGAGCACCGCCGCGTAGACGAAGATCACGACGCGCATCCACGCGGTGTTCACGCCCATCGCCTCGGCCATCACGCCGCCGCCGTGCAGCGCGCGGATCGCGCGGCCCGGCCGGCTGTTCAGCAGGTTCTGCACGGACACGATCGCCGCGAGCACGACCGCCCAGATCAGGAAATACAGGCTGCGGCCGCTGTCCAGTACGACGCCGAACAGGTTCAGCGCCGGAATGCCGTTGATCCCGTCGTACTTGCCGAGCAGTTCGAGGTTGCCGAACAGATAGAACAGCGCGAGGCCCCAGGCGATCGTGCCGAGCGGCAGGAAATGCCCGGACAGCCGCATCGTCACCGCGCCCAGCACGAGCGCGACGAGCGCCGTCAACACGACGCCGGCGATCAGCCCGAGCCACGGCGACACGCCGTAGCGCGTCGTCAGGTACGCGGTCGCATACGCGCCGATGCCGACGAAGGCCGCCTGCCCGAAACTCGTCATTCCACCGACACCCGTCAGCAGCACGAGCCCGATCGCGACGATCGCGTACAGGCCGATGTAATTCAGCAGCGTGATCCAGTATTCGGGCACCCGCAGCACGCCGGGCAGCACCGGCAGCGCGAACAGCGCCACGAGAAACAGCCAGATCGCCTTGTTGCGCACGATCTTCTTCATCGCGTCACTCCTCGTCCTCTTCCGCGTGCGGCGTCGCGAAGCTGCGCCACAGCAGCACCGGAATGATCAGCGTGAACACGATCACCTCCTTGTACGCACTCGCCCAGAACGACGAATACGATTCGAGCACGCCGACGAGCAGCGATCCGGCCGCGGCGAGCGGATAGCTGACCAGCCCGCCGATGATCGCGCCGACGAAGCCCTTCAGGCCGATCAGGAAGCCGGAGTCGTAGTAGATCGTCGTCAACGGCCCGACGAGGACGCCCGACAGCACGCCGAGCCCCGCCGCGAGCGTGAATGCGAGCCGCCCCGCTTCCGTCGTGCCGATGCCGACGAGCCGTGCGCCGAGCCGGTTCACCGACGTCGCGCGCAGCGCCTTGCCGGCGATCGTGCGGCCGAAGTACACGTAGAGCGCCGCGATCAGCACGAACGCCGTGACGACCACCAGCACGCTCTGCAACGAGATCGCCAGGCTGCCGACCGACAGCGTTGCATCGGAGAACGCGTTGGTCCGCGAGCCCTCCGCGCCGAACATCACGAGCCCGAGGCCCACCATCGCGAAATGGAGCGCGACCGATACGATCAGCAGCAGCAGCGTCGTCGCCTCGGCCACTGGCTGGTAGACGAGCCGGTAGACGAACGGCCCCATCGGCACCACGATCGCGAGCGTCAGCGCGATCTGCGCGAGCATCGGCAGCGGCTGCGCGGCGTAGCTGCGCGTGAGCGCGAACACCGCGAGCGGCAGCAGCACGTAGCGGCTGCCGAGTGTCGTCAGCGTGCGGCCGAGCTGATGACGACGCGTGCGATGCCGGATCAGGCCGCCTATTTCGAGCACGAAGCACGCGATGCCCATCACGAACAGCAGCCAGCAGGTGGCGGGAAATTTCTGCGCCTGTAACGCGGCGAGCGTCAGCGCACCGTAGGCGACGAACTCGCCCTGGGGAATGAAGATCACCCGCGTGACGGAAAACACCAGCACGAGCGCCAGCGACAGCAATGCATAGATGGCGCCGGTCGTGATGCCGTCTTGCGCGAGGATCGCCGCAATCGAGAGATCCATACGTTTCGTGTGTCGAGAAGGCTGCGGGAACACGGCGACCGCCGGCCGTCGCGCATCACGCTGCGGTGCGTGCGCAGGATCGAGCGGATCGCCGTTCCGGGGGGCGGCAGGATGAGCGTCAAGGCACGGTCACCAGCCGAAGGCGCGCACGGCGGCCAACCGCCCGCACGCGCCCTCCTATTTCACATGGAACTCAGTCGGTCTGCAGCTTCCACTTGCCGTCGACGATCTGCACCATCACGCGCGCCCGCGTATCGAAGCCGTTGTGATCGGCCGGCGTCATGTTGATCACGCCGTGCGACACCGGCAGGTCCTTTACGTTCTCGAGCGCCGCGCGCAACGCTTCACGGAACGCCTCGGTGCCCGGCTGGCCCTTCTTCAGCGCCTCGGGAATCGCCCGTTGCAGCAGTTGGCCGGCATCCCACGCATGGCCGCCGAACGTCGACACCGATCCCGCGCCGTACGCCTTCTCGTAAGCCGCCTTGTACGCCTGCGACGGCTTCTTCACCGGGTTCGAATCGGGCAGCTGGTCGGTGACGAGCACCGGGCCGGCCGGCAGGATCTCGCCTTCGCAGTCCTTCCCGCACACGCGCAGGAAGTCGTTGTTCGCGACGCCGTGGGTCTGGTACACCTTGCCCTTGTAGCCGCGCTCTTTCAGCGTCTTCGCGGGCAATGCCGCCGGCGTGCCGGAACCGGCGATCAGCACCGCATCGGGATTCGAGCTGGTCAGCTTCAGCACCTGCCCCATCACCGATGCGTCGGTGCGGTTGTAGCGCTCGTTCGACACGATCTTCAGGCCGTTCGCCGCGGCCGCCGCGCTGAACGTGCTGTACCAGCTGTCACCGTACGCGTCCGCGAAGCCGATGAAGCCGATCGTCTTCACGCCATGCTTCGCCATATAGCCCGCGATTGCGTCGGCCATCAGGCGATCGTTCTGCGGCACCTTGAACATCCACGCGCGCTTCGCGTCCATCGGCGCGATGATCTGCGCGCTCGCGGCGAGCGAGATCGCCGGGGTCTTGGCCTGCGAGACCGGATCGAGCATCGCGAGCGAGTTCGGCGTGACCGACGAGCCGATGATCGCGTCGACGTGGTCCTCGTCGATCAGCTTGCGCACGTTCTGCACCGCGCGGCTCGTGTCGGACGCGTCGTCGAGCACGACGTACTGCACGCTCTTGCCCGCGATTTCCTTCGGCAGCAGCGCGATCGTGTTCTTTTCCGGGATGCCGAGCGACGCGGCCGGCCCGGTCGCCGACAGCGTGACGCCGATCTTCACCTGCGCCGACGCCGTCGCCGCCGCGCACACGAGGCCCGCGGCGAGCACGGCCTCCATCCATCGATTCATTTTCATGACGTGTCTCCAAACGCTGCTCGAAAAATCCTCGGGGCGCTCGGGCGGCGCCCGGTCCCAAACAAGTTAATAATTTAACTATCTCGCATGGCCGCGCCTACGCTCGTTTTCCCGCGATGCGTCCGGGCCGGTCTATCGTGGGGATAACCAGGTTGAAATCGATCGTGAAACAGACCCTGTCTGCTGTGATGCCTGCGCCATGCACGGCTTGTGCATCGCGGGCGCGCGGCGACGGTCATTCGGCCGTGCACCGGACGCTCAGGCGGGCTGCGCATCGGCCGGTTCGATCGGCGTCGCGGCAAGCCCCTGCAACCGTGCAGGAACGCGTCTGGCGACCCCTGCCGCCCCTCCGACTTCGCTCCACCGCGCTGCGCTTCTCATCAAACCGCACTCCGTTTTCTGGATTCTGCTTGTAGGAGAACTGCCGACTGTATTCCCGACCGCCCGGTCGGCGAAAGGCGAGTGTAACGGACGCATGCTGTGCGCGCTAACCGGGTAAGCCCGAAGCGCATGCAGCAGTCGTATGGCGGGAAAACAGAAGAGGAAGGCAGTCGCGCCGAACGCATGAAATGACAGCATGCGAAGCCGGCCGCTGCGCGCTCGGCGGAAAGTTGCGCGCACAAATGAAAAAGCGCTGTTGGATTCCGTCCAACAGCGCTTTGGGTCCGGGCACTTTGTGCCTCGATTGTCTCCTCGTTCTCCACCTGCAAAATTCGTTTCGCGGTGCATCAGAACTGAGACGAAGATTAAAGGACCTTTCACACTGCGGCAACTTAGCATTTACCCCTATGGTGCATCGCCGCACGAAAATGGGGCATCAGTCTGCCGCGCAGCGCCGGCCGGAGTGCGTCTGGGCGCGGTCCGGAACCGGTGCCCGATGGTGCTTCGCATCAACGCGTCACGATGCTCTCAGCGGTTTGAACCGCGCGATCATTTCGCCGACGATGCCGCGCCGGAACGCCAGCACGCACGCGATGAAGATCACCCCGGTCACGATCGTCGCCGATTCGCCGAGCGAGTGGAACCAGCCGATGCCGGTCAGCGACGCGAGCCATTCGCCGATGTCGCCGAGCCGGTCCTCGAGCATGACGATCAGCGCCGCGCCGAGCAGCGGGCCGAACAGCGTGCCCATCCCGCCGACGAGCGTCATCAGCACGACGAGGCCCGACATCGTCCAGTACGCGTCGCCGAGCGTCTCGAAGCCGAGCACGAGCACCTTCAGCGAGCCGGCCAGCCCCGCGAGCCCGGCCGACAGCACGAACGCGAGCAGCTTGAAGCGGTCGGTGTCGTAGCCGAGCGAGACCGCGCGCGCCTCGTTCTCCTTGATGGCGACGAGCACCTGGCCGAACGGCGAATGGACGATCCGCACGATGAACGCGCAGGCCGCGACGATGATCGCGAGCACGACGTAATAGAGCACCAGGTCCGACGACAGGTCGAGCACGCCGAACAGCCGGCCGCGCGGCACGCCCTGGAGGCCGTCCTCGCCGTGCGTGAACGGCGCCTGCAGGTAGATGAAGTAGACCATCTGCGCAAACGCGAGCGTGATCATCGCGAAGTAGATCCCCTGCCGGCGAATCGCGAACAGGCCGACCACGAGGCCGAGCAGCGTCGCAGCCGCGGTGCCCGCGAGCACGCCGAGCTCGGGCGTGAAGCCGAGCGTCTGCAGCGTATAGCCCGTCAGGTAGCCCGACGTCGCGAGGAACATCGCGTGGCCGAACGACAGCAGCCCCGTATAGCCGATCAGCAGGTTGAACGCGGCCGCGAACAGCGCGAACGCGAGCACCTTCATCACGAACACCGGATACGCGCCGGCGAACGGCGCGACGAGCAGTGCGGCAAGCAGCACGCCGTAGAGCACTTTTCTCTGCATCATCTTTCCTTGCCGAAGAGGCCTGCCGGACGGATCAGCAGCACGATCGCCATGATCACGAACACGACCGTCGCCGACGCCTCCGGATAGAACACCCGCGTGAAGCCCTCGATCACGCCGAGCATCAGGCCGGTGAGGATCGAGCCGAGGATCGAGCCCATCCCGCCGATCACGACCACCGCGAATACGGTGATGATCATCGGCTGGCCCATCAGCGGCGACACCTGGATCACCGGCGCGGCCAGCACGCCCGCGAACGCGGCGAGCGCGACGCCGAAGCCGTAGGTGAGCGTGATCATCATCGGCACGTTCACCCCGAACGCCTCGACGAGCTTCGGATTCTCGGTGCCCGCGCGCAGGTATGCGCCCAGCCGGGTCTTCTCGATCACGAACCAGGTCACGAGGCACACCCCCAGCGACGCGACGACGACCCATGCGCGATAGTTCGGCAGGAACATGAAGCCGAGATTGGTCGCGCCGGCGAGCTGCGACGGCACGTCGTAAGGCTGCCCGGACGCGCCGTAGATCGAGCGGAACACGCCCTCGACGACGAGCGTCAGGCCGAACGTCAGCAGCAGCCCGTACAGGTGGTCGAGCTTGTACAGCCAGCGCAGCATCGAGCGCTCGATAACGACGCCGAACGCGCCGACGATCACGGGCGCGATCACGAGCATCGCCCAGTACGGCAGCCCGAAATACGACAGCCCCATCCATGCGAGCATCGCACCCAGCATGAACAGCGCGCCGTGCGCGAAGTTGATCACGTTGAGCAGCCCGAATATCACCGCGAGCCCGAGGCTCAGGATCGCGTAGAACGAGCCGTTGACGAGCCCGAGCAACAACTGGCTCAGCATCGCCGGCAACGGAATGCCAAAGATTTCCATCGCTTCCGCCGTCAGAATGAGGTTCGTTGCGCGCGCAACCGGTCTGCCGCGCGCGCAGGCGGCGGGACGCCGGGCACAGGCGCGATCGCGCCGCCCTGCCCCGCCCGCCGCCGCCGCGCGCTTACTTCCACAACGCGCAGCGCGTCTCCTGCTTGGTCGTGAACGCCTGATCGCCCGGAATCGTCGCGAGCACCTTGTAGTAATCCCACGGTTCCTTCGATTCGGACGGCTTCTTCACCTCCATCAGATACATGTCGTGGATCATGCTGCCATCCGCGCGGATATATCCCTTCGCGTAGAAGTCGTTGACCTTCGCCTTCTTCAGCTCGGCCATCACCTTGTCGGAGTCGGTCGTGCCGGCCGCCTGCACCGCCTTCAGGTAGGTCGTCACCGACGAATAGTCGGCCGCCTGCAGGCTCGACGGCATCTTCTTCATCTTGCCGAAGTAGCGCTGCGCCCACTGGCGCGACGCCGCATCGCGGTTCCAGTACCAGCTGTCGGTCAGCACGAGCCCCTGGGTCGTCTCGAGGCCGAGGCTGTGCACGTCGTTGATGAACATCAGCAGCGCGGCGAGCTTCATCGTCTTCGTGATGCCGAACTCCTTCGCCGCCTTGATCGCGTTGATCGTGTCGCCGCCCGCGTTCGCGAGGCCGAGGATCTGCGCCTTCGACGCCTGCGCCTGCAGCAGGAACGACGAAAAATCCGACGCGGACAGCGGATGGCGCACGTAGCCCAGCACCTGCCCGCCGTGCGCCTTCACGACGTCCGACGTGTTCTTCTCGAGCGCCTTGCCGAACGCGTAGTCGGCGGTCAGGAAGAACCACGACTTGCCGCCCTGCTTCACCACCGCCGAGCCGGTGCCCTTCGCGAGCGCCATCGTGTCGTACGCGTAGTGCACCGTGTACGGCGTGCACTGCTCGTTGGTCAGCGTGTCGGCGCCCGCGCCGATGTTGATGTAGACCTTCTTCTTCTCCGCCGCGACCTGGTTCATCGCCAGCGCCGTCCCCGAGTTCGTGCCGCCGACGAGCAGGTCGAGCCCGCCGCGATCCATCCACTCGCGCGCCTTCGACGCCGCGATGTCCGCCTTGTTCTGGTGATCCGCGTACACGACCTCGATCGGCTTGCCGAGCACCTTGCCGCCGAAGTCCGCGACCGCCATGCGGATCGCCTCGAGGCCGCCCTGCCCGTCGATGTCCGCATAAAGCCCCGACATGTCGGTGATGAAACCGATCTTCACGGTATCCGCGGCCTGCGCGGCGCCGGCGGTGAACGCGGCGGCCGCGAGCGCGAGACAGGCGCGTGCGAGGGTCTTCATTTTCATTGACGTCTCCTGTTCTTCTGATGCGTTGTGGTTATTCGACGGCCGCCACGGCTAGCGGCGCGGGGGCGTCAGACGGTCAGACGCCGAGCAGGTCGTGCAGCACCGGCATCTTGCTGGCGAGCTCGCGCGCGCCGAAATGCTCGACGATCCGGCCGTGCTCCATCACGTAGAACCGGTCGGCAAGCGGCGCGGCAAAGCGGAAATTCTGTTCGACCATCACGATCGTGTAGCCGCGCGCCTTCAGCGCGACGATCATCTTCGCGAGCGTTTGCACGATCACGGGCGCAAGGCCTTCGGAAATCTCGTCGAGCAGCAGCAGGTTCGCGCCGGTGCGCAGGATCCGCGCGACCGCGAGCATCTGCTGCTCGCCGCCGGACAGCCGCGTGCCCTGGCTCTGCCGGCGCGATGCGAGGTTCGGGAACATCGCGTAGATGTCGTCGAGCGACATCGCGTGCTCGCGCGGCCCGATCAGCGGCGGCAGCATCAGGTTCTCCTCGCACGACAGGCTCGAGAAGATGCCGCGCTCCTCCGGGCAATAGCCGACGCCGTAATGCGCGATCCGGTGCGTCGCCAGGCCGATCGTCTCGTTGCCGGCCACCTTGATCGAGCCGCTGCGGCGGCCCGTCAGGCCCATGATCGCGCGCAGCGTCGTCGTGCGGCCCGCGCCGTTGCGGCCGAGCAGCGTCACGACCTCGCCGCGGTGCACCGTGAGGTCGACGCCGTGCAATATGTGGGATTCCCCGTACCAGGCTTCGAGGCCCGAGATCTCCAGCGCAGGCGTGCCGCTTTCGACGCCGCTCAATTCGCGTTCCTCCCGTTCGCTGCGCTTCATGCGTGCGCCCCCGCGAGCGCTGCATCGGCGCTGCCCATGTACGCCTCGATGACGAGCGGATTCTTCGACACCTCCGCATACGAGCCCTCGGCAAGCACCTCGCCGCGCTGCAGGACGGTGATCGTGTCGGAGATGCCGGCAATCACGTTCATGTTGTGCTCGACCATCAGGATCGTGCGCCCGCTCGCGACCTTCTTGATCAGCGCGGTCACGCGGTCGACGTCTTCGTGTCCCATCCCTTGCGTGGGCTCGTCGAGCAGCATCAGCTCCGGCTCCATCGCGAGCGTCGTCGCGATCTCGAGCGCGCGCTTGCGGCCATACGCGAGCTCGACGGTCGGCACGTGCGCGAAATCGGTGAGGCCGACCTGCGTGAGCAGGTCCATCGCGCGGTCGTCGAGCGCCTTGAGCGTCCGCTCGCTGCGCCAGAAATGGAATTCGGTGCCGAGCGCGCGCTGCAGGCCGAGGCGCACGTTGTGCAGCGCGCTCAGGTGCGGGAAGACCGCGGAGATCTGGAACGAACGGATGATGCCGCGCCGCGCGACCTGCGCAGGCCGCTCGTCGGTGATGTCGATGCCGTTGAAGACGATCTGGCCGGCCGTCGGCGTCAGGAATTTGGTCAGGAGGTTGAAGCAGGTCGTCTTGCCCGCGCCGTTCGGTCCGATCAATGCGTGGATCGCCCCGCGGCGCACGCGCAGGTTGACGCCGTTCACGGCGGTGAAGCCCTTGAATTCCTTCGTCAGTCCGCGTGTTTCGAGAATCGTGTCGCCGAGAATCATGTTCCCTTCCGTACGAAATCGGGCGAAGCACCGGGAGGGTTCGCGCAAACGGCCGCAAACATGTCAGCGGATGAGAAGGCTGCCCCCGAGCTTTGCTTCACGCCTCGTGGGTGGTCTCCCGCGCCGACGCGTATTCACACTGCGCAACATTGTCGCGCCGTTGGTGCAGTGCATTCATCGGGATTTGCACTTATAGGGCTGGCCGCCATATCGGACGGATCGGAACCGCGTTTTATGGAATATTTTTGACCGGCATGCCGATTGCGTCACGTGTGCGCACGCGGCTGCGCAGCTGCGCGCACACGCGCTTGCGCCGAAAGTCGCATTCGATTTGCGCATGATTACGCAACAAAAATCCGTCACGCTCACGTGCGGCACATCAGCGAATATTTTCCTAACCGAAATAATCGGCGGGCGCCGGCTTGATATGCATGGCGAACTACCTGGCGCCCGCCTGTCGTTCCGCTGTCTTGACGATCATGCGGCACTCATGCGGCAGATACGGCCGCATCGCGCCCCACCAGCGCCGCGTCGCGCGATGCGCGCCGGTCCGCGCGGATCATGTCGCTCGCGCGCTCCGCGATCATCAGCGTCGGCGAGTTGGTGTTGCCCGACGTGATGGACGGCATCACCGACGCGTCGACCACCCGCAGCCCGGCGACGCCGCGCACGCGCAGCCGGCTGTCGACCACGGCGCCGTCGTCGTCCGCGCGCCCCATCCGGCAGGTGCCGACCGGATGAAAGATCGTCGTGCCGACCGCGCCGGCCGCTTCGATCAGTTCCGCCTCGGTCCGATAGCGCGGGCCCGGCAGGATTTCTTCGGGGCGGTATCGCGCGAGCGCCGGCGCGGACGCGATCCGGCGCGTCAGCCGCAGCGCGTTCGCGGCGACGTGGCGATCGTGGTCGGTCGACAGATAGTTCGGCGCGATCGCGGGCGCCGCCCCCGGATCGGCGCTCGCGATGTGGATGCTGCCGCGCGACGTCGGCCGCAGGTGGCAGACCGATGCGGTAAACGCATTGAAGCTGTGCAGCGGCTCGCCGAAGCGCTCGAGCGACAGCGGCTGCACGTGGTATTCGAGATCGGGCCGCGTGAGCGTCGGGTCGTCCGGATCGGATTTCGCGAACGCGCCGAGCTGCGACGGTGCCATCGACATCGGCCCGCGCTGCAGCAGCGCGTATTCGGCGCCGATCGCGAGCTTGCCCCACCAGTGCGCGGCCAGCGTGTTGAGCGTGCGCACGCCCTCGACGCGAAACGCCATGCGCAGCTGCAGGTGATCCTGCAGGTTTTCGCCGACGCCGCGCAGGTCCTGCACGACGTCGATGCCGAACGCCTGCAGCCGCCGGCCGTCGCCGATGCCGGACAGCTCGAGCAGTTGCGGCGAATTGACGGCGCCCGACGTCAGCAGCACTTCGGCGCGCGCCCGCGCGACGAACGCCGTGCCGTCGCCGCGATATTCGACGCCGGTCGCGCGCCGCCCGTCGAAGATCACGCGCTGCGCCTGCGCGCCGGTGATCACGGTCAGGTTCGGCCGCGACATCGCCGGGCGCAGGAACGCCTTCGACGCGCTCCAGCGCACGCCGCGCTTCTGGTTCACCTCGAAATAGCCGACGCCGGCATTGTCGCCGCCGTTGAAATCGTCGGTCGCGGGGATGCCGGTTTCCTGCGCCGCGTGCGCGAACGATTCGAGAATTTCCCAGCGCAGCCGCTGTTTCTCGACGCGCCAGCAGCCGCCCGCGCCATGCACGTCGCTCGCGCCCGCGTGGTGATCCTCGCTGCGCCTGAAGATCGGCAGCACGCTGTCCCACGACCAGCCCGCGTCGCCCGTGTCGCGCGCCCAGCCGTCGTAGTCCTCGCGCTGGCCGCGCATGTAGATCATCCCGTTGATCGACGACGAGCCCCCGAGCACGCGGCCGCGCGGATACGCCAGCGCGCGGCCGTTCAGCCCCGCTTCCGGCTGCGTCTTGTAGAGCCAGTCGGTGCGCGGATTGCCGATGCAATACAGGTAGCCGACCGGGATATGGATCCAGTGATAGTCGTCCTTGCCGCCGGCTTCGAGCAGCAGCACGCTGACGTCCGGATCTTCGGTCAGACGGTTCGCGAGCACGCAGCCCGCGGTGCCTGCGCCGACGATCACGTAATCGAATTCGCCCTCGAGCGTCCGTTCAGTGTTCACAGCCTGTCCCCTGTCGACCAGCGTTAGTGCTTTAGCACTTACGCTGGTCCCATGCTTCGCGGTCGACCAGCGTTAGCGCTTTAGCGCTTACGCTGGTCCCATGCAAAGCTCGTTTGTTGTCCGCCGCGCGTTTTCGGCATCGCGCGACAGTTCCAGCATAGTGCTTCGGGCGGCAGCCGCCCGATCCGTTCCGTTGGTCCGCCGCCTACTTCGCGACCGGCATCGTGAATTCCGCGCCCTTCGCGATGCTGTCCGGCCAGCGCTGCATGATGCTCTTGTAGCGCGTATAGAACCGCACGCCTTCCTCGCCGTACGCGTGGTGATCGCCGAACAGCGAACGCTTCCAGCCGCCGAACGAATGCCACGCCATCGGCACCGGAATCGGCACGTTGATGCCGACCATGCCGACCTGGATCTGGCGCGAGAACGCGCGCGCAATGCCGCCGTCGGACGTGAAGCACGACACGCCGTTCGCGAACTCGTGCGCGTTGACGAGCTTCACCGCGCTCGCGAAATCCGGCACGCGCACGATCGCGAGCACCGGCCCGAAGATCTCGTCACGATAGATCGACATGTCGGTCGTCACGCGGTCGAACAGCGTGCCGCCGAGGAAGAAGCCCTTCTCGTGGCCCGCGACCACGTGATCGCGGCCGTCGACGACGAGCTTCGCGCCGGCGGCCACGCCCGCGTCGATGTAGCCGGCGACCTTCGCGCGATGTGTGGCGGTGACGAGCGGCCCCATTTCCGCGGCCGGGTCCATCCCGTTCGTGATCTTCAGCGCCCTCACGCGCGGCACGAGGCGCTCGATCAGCGCGTCGCCGACGTCGCCGACCGCAACCGCCACCGAGATCGCCATGCAGCGCTCGCCGGCCGAGCCGTATGCGGCGCCGATCAGCGCGTCGACGGCCTGGTCGAGATCGGCGTCCGGCATCACGACGAGATGGTTCTTCGCGCCGCCGAGCGCCTGCACGCGCTTGCCGCGCTTCGTGCCTTCCGTGTAGATGTATTCGGCGATCGGCGTCGAGCCGACGAACGACAGCGCGGCGACGTCCGGATGCGCGATCAGCGCGTCGACGGCGGTCTTGTCGCCGTGCACGACGTTGAACACGCCGTCCGGCAGCCCGGCCTCCTGCAGCAGCTGAGCGAGCCGCAGCGACGCCGACGGATCGCGCTCGGACGGCTTCAGCACGAACGTGTTGCCGCATGCGAGCGCGACCGGGAACATCCAGCACGGCACCATCATCGGGAAGTTGAACGGCGTCACGCCCACAACGACGCCGAGCGGTTGCCGCAGGTTCCAGTTGTCGATGCCGCCGCCGATCTGGTCGGTGAAATCGGTCTTCAGCAGGTTCGGGATCCCGCACGCGAACTCGACGACCTCGATGCCGCGCATCACCTCGCCCTTCGCGTCGGAAAACACCTTGCCGTGCTCGCGCGTGATCAGCTCGGCCAGCTCGTCGTGATGGCGGTCGAGCAGCTCCTTGAAGCGGAACATCACCCGTGCGCGCTTGATCGGCGCCATCTCGCTCCAGGCCGGGAACGCGACCTGCGCGGCCGCGACCGCCGCGTCGACTTCGGCTGCGCTCGCGAGCGGCACGCGCGCGGCGACCTCGCCGAGCGCCGGGTTGAACACGTCGCCGTAGCGATCGCTCGCGCCGTCGACCGCGCGGCCGCCGATGAAGTGGGTCAGCAGGCGGGGGCGCAGCTCGGTCTCGCTCATCTCTCTCTCCAGATCTCGCTCGTTGGGTGGGATACGTCGGATGACGTGGCCGATGAAGCGTACCGTTGCTGCCGGCCGCCGATCCAATGAGTTATGCTCAACTGCGTCATAAGCCGCGCTTATATCAGAACCGATCACGACACGATGGACCTCACCCTGCTCCGCGCCTTCGCCGCGGTGGCCCGCGAAGGCAACCTGACGCGCGCCGCCGAGCAGCTGCACCTCACGCAGCCGGCCGTCAGCCTGCAGATCAAGCATCTGCAGGAGACGCTCGGCGTCGTGCTGTTCACGCGCACGTCGCGCGGGCTCGCGCTCACGCGCGACGGCCAGACGCTGCTGCCGCATGCGGAACGCGCGCTCGCCGCGGCCGCCGACGTGCAGCGCGCGGCCGCGGCGCTGCGCCACGAGGTGCGCGGCCGGCTGCGGATCGGCACGATCCTCGATCCGGGATTCCTGCGCCTGGGCGGCTTCCTGCGCACGCTCGTCGAGACCCATCCGCAGATCGAGACCGCGCTGCGCCACGGGATGTCGGGCTGGGTGCTCGAGCAGGTGCGCGCGCAGGCGCTGGACGTCGGCTATTACATCGGCCAGCCCGGCGAGGACGATCCGCGCGACGGTGCGCTGTTCCATACCGTCACGCTCACGCATTTCCAGTACCGGGTGCTCGCGCCGGCCGGCTGGAAGGAGCGCGTGCAGCGCGCGCAGGACTGGCGCGCGCTCGCCGCGCTGCCGTGGATCTGGACGCCGCCGCAGTCCGCGCATCACCGGCTGCTGACGCGCCGGTTCGCGGACGCGCGCGCGCAGCCGGTGAAGGTCGCCGAGGTCGACCAGGAGCAGTCGATGCTGGACCTCGTCAAATCAGGGATCGGGCTGACGCTCGCGCGCGACTCGACCGCACTGGCCGAAGCGCACGCGCACGCGCTGACGATCGTCGAGCGCGTCACGGTGCCGACGGAACTGACGTTCGTGACGCTCGCCGCGCGGCGCGACGAGCCGGCGATCGCGGCGGCATTGCGCCTGATCGAGACCCAGTGGGCCGGGTAATCGCGCGGGATGGGTGCGGCGTGTTATCCACCGTCGCCTGCGCATTGCTGCGGTGCGAAACCTGGTTTACACGCGCTCACCCTTTCGACGCACCCGCGCCGGTGGACAACTTCGCGATCCCGTCCCGCCCTGGCGGCTGCGCGCGTCACCCGCCTGATATGAGCGCCGCTGATAATCCCGCGGCGCGCCGCGTCACGCCTGCGTCGCGCGCTTTTTGCTAGATTGTGCGTTCGCACTCGCGAGACCCTTGTCGATCGAAGGAGACCCGCATGGCCCGCAACATCGAGATCAAAGCCCACGCCCGTGAATTCGACCAGCTGCGCGAACGCGCGGCGGCGCTCGCCACCGAAGCGCCGCTGTTCTATCGCCAGCAGGATTTCTTCTACGACGTGCCGCGCGGCCGGCTGAAGCTGCGCCGCTTCGAGGATGGCACACCCGCCGAGCTGATCTTCTACCAGCGCGACGACCGCGACGGCCCGAAAGCGTCGTATTACACCCGCAGCCCGGTGACGAACCCGGACGCGATGCATGCGCTGCTCGCGACCGCACTGACGACCCGCGGCATCGTCACGAAGGAGCGGCACGTGTACCTGGCGGGCCGCACCCGCATTCACCTCGACCGCGTCGACGGCCTCGGCGACTTCATCGAGCTGGAAGTCGTGCTCGCGCCGGACGACGACGAAGCAGGCGGCGAAGCCGAAGCGCACGACGTGTTCGCGAAGCTCGGCGTGTCGCACGACGATCTCGTCGCGGTCGCGTACGTCGACCTTTTGAACGCCGGCGCGCCGGAAACGGCCGCCTGAGCCTGCACCAACAGCGGCGGTGCGCCGCGCGCCGCCACCCGCTTCACCCTCCCCGGCCGCGCACGGTCACGCGGCGCCCGGCTCCAGGTGCGCGAGCGGCAGCGGCCCGTTGCGCTTGAACGTCGTCAGCACGATGTTCGACCGCACGCTGTCGACGCCCGGCACCCGCATCAGCTTCTTCATCACGAACTGCGACAGCGCGTTCAGGTCCGGCGCGACGATCCGCAGCAGGTAGTCCGCGTCGCCGACCACCGCGTGGCATTCGAGCACTTCGGGCAGCACGTCGATCTGCTGCTGGAACTGCTCGATGATCGAATCGCCGTGATGCTTGAGCTTCAGGCTCGTGAACGCGGTGACGCCGAGCCCGAGCTTCTCCGGGCGCAGCATCACGCGATAGCCTTCGATCACGCCCGCCGCTTCGAGCCGCTGCAGGCGCCGGCCGATCTGCGACGGCGACAGCGGCACCTCCTCGCCGAGCTGCTGATGCGTGGCCCGCCCGAAGCGCTGCAGCACGTCCAGCAGCGCCAGATCGAAGTGATCGAGTTCCAACATGAATATTCTCCGCGTGATTTAGCTATTTAATGCGAGATTATCGCATCGACAAGCAAATCATCGCCAACTTTGCGCCCATCCCGCGCGGATGCCGCTCTACACTTGCATGCATCCCAACCGCAACGTGCAGAGCCGAACATGTCCACCGTCGTCACCGCGAAACTGCAGGAGCAGTTCGACGCGGGCCTCGAAACCCGCGCCGATTTCACCATCGACCAGCCGCTCGAACGCTACGGCCAGGTCGACCACGCGGTGTGGAGCCAGCTCTATGCACGCCAGACCGTGCTGCTGCAGGGACGTGCGTGCGACGCATTCGTGTCGGGGCTCGCGAAAATCGACCTGCCCGCCGACCGCGTGCCGTCGTTCGCCGACGTCAACCGCCAGCTGAAGCCGGCGACCGGCTGGGAGATCGTCGCGGTGCCGGGGCTCGTGCCCGACCGCGTGTTCTTCGAGCACTTGGCGAACCGCCGCTTTCCGGTCACCTGGTGGATGCGCCGTCCCGACCAGCTCGACTACCTGCAGGAACCGGACTGCTTCCACGACCTGTTCGGCCACGTGCCGCTCCTGATCGACCCGGTGTTCGCCGACTACATGCAGGCGTACGGCCGCATCGCGCTCGCGGTCGCCGACGATCCGGACGCGCTCGCAAGGCTCGCGCGCCTCTACTGGTACACCGTCGAGTTCGGACTGATCCGCGACCCGCGCGGCACGAACGGGCTGTCGATCTACGGCGCGGGGATCGTGTCGAGCAAGGGCGAGAGCCTGTACAGCCTCGAAAGCGCGAAGCCGAACCGGCTCGGCTTCGACCTCGAGCGCGTGATGCGCACCCAGTACCGGATCGACACGTTCCAGCAGACCTACTTCGTGATCGACGACTTCGCGCAGCTGTTCGCGCTCGCGCACGTCGACGGCCGCGCGCTCGCCGACCGGCTCGCCGGCCGGCCCGAACACCCGGCCGGCGCGGTGCTCGACACCGACCGCGTGCTGCATCGCGGCACCGGCGCCGGCTGGCCGGACGACGCGCACGCATGATGCGAACCAGCGTGCGCGCCGCCTACGCCTGACACACAACTATGGAAGAATGATCGGTGCCGGCGGCCCTCCGGGCGACGCATGTCGCGCGCGGCCCGCCGTTACCGAACGAGGTGCACGATGATCCACAAACTCACATCAGAAGAACGCAAGACCCAACTCGAGCGCCTGCCGCACTGGACGGCCATGCCGGGCCGCGACGCGATCCAGCGCAGCCTACGCTTCGCCGATTTCAACGAGGCTTTCGGCTTCATGACGCGCGTCGCGATCAAGGCGCAGGAAATGAACCACCATCCGGAATGGTTCAACGTCTACAACCGCGTCGACGTCACGCTGTCGACCCACGACGCGGACGGCCTGACCGAACGCGACATCGCGCTCGCCCACTTCATCGACCAGGCCGGCGCGCACGCGACGCCCGCCGCCTGACGTCTCTCCCCGCCGCGCGCGATTCAGGCGCGCGGCGCGTCAACTTTTCATTTCGATGAACGTTTTCTACGATGTAGTGAGCGAAAGCCTTCAGCTTTCCAAGCCATCCTTAAGGTGCACGTAAGCGTCCCACGCTTTCCGTGCCTTGGGGTCCAAACCTTCCAGTTGTATGGCGCTTTGCCGCTGTACAATCAGCAGCGCATACGGCTTGGAGAGCGCGCTAGCCTCTTCGCAGAGTTTGAGTTCGTCGCCGCTCGACGGCGAGCGGGCGCGCCAGAAATTGATCGCGGCTTCGAGGTCGTGGATCGAAATATCGGACATGGTTGTTGGATTGATTCGTTCGCTGGCCGCCTGCTTGACGTCTGGCTCGCGGCGCCCCTGTGGAAACGGCGTCGTGCTGTCCGCGTGCCTGAACCGCCAACCCATTGTACTTGAGCGAACTTCATGCGACTCCTTCTGATCGAAGACGACCGCCCCATCGCACGCGGTATCCAGAGCAGCCTCGAACAGGCTGGCTTCACCGTCGACATGGTGCACGACGGCATCTTTGCCGAGCAGGCGCTCGCGCAGAACCGCCACGAGCTCGTGATCCTCGACCTCGGCTTGCCCGGCATCGACGGGATGACGCTCCTGACCCGTTTCCGCCAGACCAACCGTCACACGCCCGTGATCGTGCTGACCGCGCGCGACGAGCTGAACGACCGGATCCAGGGCCTGAACTCGGGCGCCGACGACTACATGCTGAAACCGTTCGAGCCGGCCGAGCTGGAAGCGCGGATCCGCGCGGTGATGCGCCGCAGCGGCCCGCACAGCGACATGCCGCGTCCGGAAGTGTCGCTCGGCGGCGTCCGCCTGTCGGGCGTCGATCGCCGCATCTTCAACGACGACAAGCCGCTCGAGCTGTCGCCGCGTGAATTCGCGGTGCTCGAAATGCTGCTGCTGCGCCACGGCCGCGTCGTCAGCAAGGCCCAGCTGCAGGATCACCTGACGCACTTCGGCGGCGATCTCGGCGACACCGCGATCGAAGTCTATGTGCACCGCGTGCGCAAGAAACTCGAGCAGTGCCGGGTCGAGATCGTCACGGTGCGCGGCTTCGGCTACCTGCTGCAGGAAATCCGCCAGACGGCGAGCGTTTGAGCGAAGCGACGGCAAGCGCCGGCCGGTTTCCGGTCGCCGGATGCCCGTCGCCCGACCATGCGTTTGCGCCGGCAAACGCCCTGCCCGCGCCGCTCCCCGTGAGCGGCGTTCATCCATTTCATTCTCGAAATGTCTTCTGATCCGGCTGTGACCAGCCTGCGCCGCTCATTGCTGCGGCGCCTCGCCGCGCCGCTGTCGATGCTCGCGCTGATGAGCGGCCTGATTGCGTACTGGCTCGCGTGGCAATACACGCAGCACGTGATCGACCGCTCGCTCGCGGACCTCGCGACCGCCATCTCGAAACAGATCCAGATCGCCGGCCCCGACGCGCCGTTCACGGTGCCGCCGCTCGCGCAGGCGATGTTCTCCGATCCGGCCGAAGCGCTGATCTACCGGATCAGCGACGGCGAGCAGGAACTCGCCGGCGATCCGAAGCTGCCGCTGCAGGGCACCAACGTGCGGCGCATGCATTACGCATACGTGTTCGAGGCCGAATACGACAACCGCGCGGTGCGGGTCGCGCAGGTGCGCGTCGACGAAGTGGACGGCGGCAAGCCGATGGTCGTCGAGGTCGCGCAGCCGGTGCGACACCGCTACCGGATCGCGGCCGAATTCCTCGTCGCGATCATGATGCCGCTCCTGCTGCTGCTGCTCGCCGGCTGGGGCATCGTGTGGCGGGTCGTCAACCAGCAGCTCGGCCCGCTCACGCATCTCGCCGATTCGCTGAACCGGCAGACCCATACGTCGCTGGAGCCGGTCGACGAAACCGACGTGCCGCTCGAGATCCGGCCGCTGACGAGCGCGATGAACGCGCTGCTCGGGCGCCTGAAGACCGCGCTCGACGCGCAGCGCAAGTTCATCGCCGACGCCGCGCACCAGCTGCGCACGCCGCTCACCGCGGTGAAGCTGCATGCGGAACAGGCGGCCATCGCGCGCGACCCGCAGCAGACCTTCGCCGCAGTGCGCGAGCTGCGCGCGGCCGCCGATCGCGCGGTGCGGCTGTCGAACCAGCTGCTGTCGCTCGCGCGCGCGGAACCGGGCGAACAGGCCGCGCGCTTCGTCGACGTCGACCTCGCCGCGATGGCGTTCGAGACGGGCGCCGAATGGGTGCCGCGCGCACTCGCCGCGCACGTCGATCTCGGTTTCCAGCGCAGCGACGACCCGCCCGACGACGACCAGGCGCTGCTCGTGCGCGGCAACCCGGTGCTGCTGCGCGAGGTGATCGCGAACCTGCTCGACAACGCGCTGAAGTACGTGCCGCTCGCGCGGCCGCACGGCGCGCGGATCACGGTGAACGTCGGGCGCGCGATGCTCGATGCCGGCGCGCCGGCGGCCGAGATCGTCGTCGAGGATAACGGCCCGGGCGTGCCCGCGAGCCAGCAGGCGGACCTGTTCAAGCGGTTCTTCCGCGGGGATGCGCAAAGCGGCAACGGCGTCGAGACGGGTGCGGGCCTCGGCCTCGCGATCGTGCACGACATCATCGCGATGCATGGCGGCAGCGTGTCGTATACGGACGCGCCGGAAGGCGGCTCGCGGTTCGTGGTGAAGGTGCCGCTCGTCGCGCAGGCGGCGCAGCCGGCGAGCAATGCCGCGCCGGCCGCGGCGCCGACGCACTGAGGACGGAAGCCGGCAACGCGAGTTCGCCGGCCCGTCAAGCGCACGGGCAAGACCATCGGCGCGCGGCGCGCGCGCCAACGCTTACTTCTTCTTTTTCTTGTCCTTCGACTTCGCGTCGTCTTTCTGCTTCTTTTTCTTCTTCGCATCCGCGTCCGTGTCGGACGTCGCGAGCAGCGTGCCGCGGCACGACGCGGCGCCGCAATGGCACGCGTATTCGCGCTTGAGCTTCTTCGTCAGCTTCGCGTCGATCACGAGGCCGTAGTCGTAGAACAGCTCCTCTTCCGGCTCGATGTCGCGCAGCGCATGGATGAATACGCGGCCGTCGAGCTCCTCGGCTTCGCAGTTCGGCGCGCACGAATGATTGATCCAGCGCGCGCTGTTGCCGTCGACCTTGCCGTCGATCACCCCGCCCTCTTCGAGCGCGAAGTAGAACGTGTGATTCGGCTCGTTCGGATCGTGCGGATGGCGGCGCAGCGCTTCCTTCCACGAAATTCGCTCGCCCTTGTATTCCACAACGCGCTCGCCGGCCTTGATCGGCGCCACGGCGAACACGCCCCTGCCGTGTACGCCCGAGCGGCGCACCGCGATCCTGCGTGAACTCATCGAACGAATCCTTGTGAAGTCGACTTGAAAAGGAATGGGCCGCCGCGGGCCCGCCAAATGAAAACGCGGCGCCGATCGGCGCCGCGTCAGGGCATGCGGCGAATCACCCGCATCCTACACGGTCGGGATTGCAACATTCAACCGCGAACGCGGCATTCAGCGCTGGCCGAACGCAATGTCGCCGAACAGCGTCTTGTGCTCGCGCGGCTGCGAACGCCAGTACTGCGGCGGCGCCGTCACCTGCGCGCCGAGTTCGGCGGCCGCGTGCCACGGCCAGCGCGGGTCGTACAGCATCGCGCGCGCCATCGCGACGAAGTCGGCATCGCCCGCCTCGATCAGCCGGTTCGCGTGCGCGGGCTCGTTGATCAGCCCGACCGCGATCGTCGGCATGCCCACCGCGCGCTTCACCGCCTGCGCGAACGGCACCTGGTAGCCGGCCGACAGCGGGATCTTCTGCAGCGGCGACACGCCGCCCGACGACACGTCGATCCAATCGCAGCCGCAGCGCTTCAGCTCGTGCGCGAACGCGATCGTATCGTCGAGCTCCCAGCCGCCCTCAACCCAGTCGGTCGCGGACACGCGCACGCCGACCGGCCGATCCTGCGGAAACGCCGCGCGCACGATCTCGACGATCTCGAGCGGAAAGCGCATCCGGTTCTCGCGCGAGCCGCCGTATTCGTCGGTGCGCCGATTCGCGAGCGGCGACAGGAACTGGTGCAGCAGATAGCCGTGCGCCGCGTGCACTTCGATCGCATCGATGCCGAGCCGCGCCGCGCGCTTCGCGGTCGCCGCGAACGCGTCGCGGATCCGGTTCAGGCCCGCGGTATCGAGCGCAAGCGGCGGCGTCTCGCCGTCCTTGTGCGGCACGTCCGACGGCGCATGCGGCAGCCAGCCGCCGTCGGCGACCGGAATCAGCTGGCCGCCTTCCCACGGCGCCTGGCTCGACGCCTTGCGGCCCGCATGCGACAGCTGCATCGCGACGCGGATCGGCGCATGCTTGCGGATCGCCGCCAGCACCGGTTTCAGCGCGGCTTCGGTCGCGTCGTCCCAAAGGCCGAGGTCCCGGTGCGTGATGCGCCCGTCCGGCTCGACCGCGGTCGCCTCGATGCAGAGCAGGCCCGCGCCCGACAACGCGAGGTGGCCGAGATGAATCATGTGCCAGTCGGTTGCCTCGCCGCGCTCGGCGGAGTACTGGCACATCGGGGAGATGACGATCCGGTTCGGAAGGGTCACGCCGCGCAGCGTGAAGGGTGAGAACAGCGCAGTCATGGATGCCGCTCGCTCGGAAAGGGAAACAGCGGCTGAGCGTAGCACGCGCGTGCGTTGCGTGCAGGATGCCGACGCGGCGGTAAGCGATTGGTCAGGTGGGGCTGACAGGGGGTATCAGAGCCCGACGCTGTCGAGCCATTCCGCGAACATGCGACGCGCGGCCGTTTCGAGCGCGGGACCGTGCTGCGCGGTCTCGGCGCGCAGCTGGCGCGCATCGATGCCGGGGGTCGCGGCGATTTCGCCGGCGTTGCCGATCAGCCAGGGTTCGAAGCGATCGGCGCGGATTTCCGGATGGCATTGCAGCGCGAGCACGTGCTGCCCCCATGCGAACGCCTGATGGCGGCACGCGGGCGTCGACGCAAGATGGATCGCGCCGCCCGGCAGGTCGAAGGTATCGCCGTGCCAGTGCAGCATCGACGTCGCCGCGCCGTCGAGATGACGCAGCGCGGACGCGCGACCCGCATCGGTGAGCGTGAGCGGCGTCCAGCCGAGCTCCGTGTGCGCGGCCGGATAGACGCGCGCGCCGAGCGCGCGCGCGATGAACTGCGCACCGAGGCAGATGCCGAGGATCGGCAGGCCCGCGTCGATGCGCTGCCTGACGAGCGCCGCGAGCGGCGCAATTGCCGGATACTGCGCGTCGTCGTACACGCTGACCGGCCCGCCGAGCACGACGAAGAGCGCCGGCTCGAGCACGTCGAGCACCTCGACCCGGGATGAACCGACGTCGACGTAACGCACCCGCCTCCCCCGTTCGCCGAGCACTTGCTCGAAACTCCCGAGGTCTTCGAAATGCACGTGGCGGATCGCCACGACTTCAGCGTTCATCATCGGCCTCCCGGTCGATCGACGGACGTCAGGCCGCGAAAATCTTCCAGGTCTTCTTCTGCGTCGCCGCGTCGGCTTCTTCGTGTACCGAACAATCGAGGCGCAGGTCGCTGTCGGCCATCGTCAGGTCCAGCGCCGCGCAGTAGTGCGCGGCGGCTGCCTTCTTCGACGCCTTCGACGGCTGGAAGTGCGCGCACGTCACGCACATCCGGTGCGGCGGCGTCGCGCCGGCCACCTGCAGCTCGCGCAGCGTCTTCAGCAGCGCACGGTACAGCGCGCCCTGCTCGTCCGCGCCGAGCGTGCCGACCGCCTTGGTCAGGAACTCGGGCCACTGCAGCGCCTTCTTCGCCGCGGTGCGGCCGCGGGCGGAGAGCCGCACCGCGAGCGCGCGGCCGTCGTCCAGCGCACGGCGCTTTTCGACCAGCCCCTTGGTCTCGAGCGTGCTGACCGCGTCGCTCGTCGTCGCAGCCGTGAGCTGCGTCTCGCGCGCGATCTCGCCGAGCCGCATCGGGCCCTTGCGTTGCAGCAGCAGCACGAGGATCTCGCCCTGCGTCGGCGTGAGGCCGGCGCCTTCCGCCCAATCCCATGCCTGGCTCCGCATGGCCGTACTCAATCGCAGCAGACTGTGCGTGACACGACCCGCAGCCTGATTCCCGTAAACGCCTTCGCTCATAGTCTTTTCGCTTTGCCGCCGCCCGTCATCCCGGGCAGCCGTAGTGTGGAGATCGAATCTCTGTCTCAAAAGGGGCGCGCGAAACCTCACGCGCCCGACACGGCCGTCGCGAGGCACACACGGCGGCCGCCATCGCGGCAACCGGTGAGACACACGTCGTTCCGGCGTCCGCAAAGCCGACATTCTAAGCGAGAGCGGAAAATCGCACAGCTAAGTTATCCCCTCCAATCTGTGGATAACGGCTGAATAAGACCGGAAAACGTTGTGCCCGGATTTTCTCCAATCGGCGCTGCCGGACCGGCAAGCATTTTCCTACGTCACAGGGAAAGCCGCCACCGGCATGCCATCCACCGGGTTATCCGTTCGGCAGGCCGTTGACTTTGCAGAGGAATATCCGGTTATCCACAGATTTGAAAGAAACCTGCAAACGATTTCGCCATTGACCTGCGTCAACCGCCTCTCAGCACGCCTTCAACCTTCGCTCAGCGAATTGCCTTGCGGTCGAGCCTGCAATCAGCAAAACATTTTTTCATTCGCGCCAACGTAAGCACTGCTGCCGGACGGTCTCATTCAGCGATTTTTCCTGCTTGTAGACCGTGCGCAGCCACGACGCGTCGTTCACGCGCGCTTTCGCGAGCGCGCCGATCTCGTCGAGCGCGGCGCGCGAGCCGAGTTCTGCAGCATGCGGAGCAATCCGGTCGAGCGTGTCGAGGATGTCCTCGGCGATCGTGCGCCGCTCGCCCGTCTGAGGATTCACGCAGGTGCCCTCGAGGCCGAACCGGCACGCCTCGAAGCGGTTGAACGTGTAGACGAGGTAGTCGTCCTCGGACAGCGTCAGCGGCCGGTCGGTCAGCAGGTAGCGCGCGAGCGTCTGGATGTAGCAGGCGATCGCCGCCGCGCGGTCGACCGACAGCGGCGTGTCCATCACGCGCACCTCGATCGTGCCGTAGCCGGGCTTCGGCCGGATGTCCCAGTAGAAGTCCTTCATCGAATTGACGACGCCGGTGTTCACCATCTTCGTGAAGTACTCCTCGAAACTGTTCCAGGTCAGCACGAACGGCGCGCGGCCGGACAGCGGGAACGCGAACACCGAATTCAGGCGCGCCGAATGGAAGCCGGTGTCGACGTTCTGCACGAACGGCGACGACGCCGACAGCGCGATGAAATGCGGAATGAAGCGCGACATCGAGTGCAGCAGGAACAGCGCGCTGTCCGGGTCCGGACAGCCGATGTGCACGTGCTGGCCGAACACGGTGAACTGTTTCGCCAGATAGCCGTACAGCTCGGAGATGTACTGGAAGCGCGGCGCGTCGTAGATCTGCCGCTCGCTCCACTGCTGGAACGCGTGCGTGCCGCCGCCGCACAGCCCGACGTTGAGCTGGTCGGCCGCCTTGACGAGCACGTCGCGGATCGCATGCAGCTCGCTGACCGCCTGCTCGTGCGTGTGGCAGATGCCGGTCGACAGCTCGATCATGCTCTCGGTGATTTCCGGCGTGATGTTGCCCGGGAAGGTTTCGCCCTGGATCAGCCGCATCAGGTCGGACGCCGCTTTCGTCAGATCGTAGTTGTGCGTGTTGACGACCTGGATTTCCAGTTCGACGCCGAACGTGAACGGCTCGGAATTGACGAAGGTTTCGAGTGCCATGGCAGTTTCCGTAAATCAGTTGCTGTCGCTGCGCTCGCCGACCGCCGACAGGCAGCGGTAGACGAGGAACGGGCCGACCAGCTGCAGCACGACGATCGAGCACATCACGATCGCGCGCAGGTGCGGATCGAAATTCGGGTACATCTGGTACGTATCGTCGACGAGCAGGTACGCGAGCGCGGACATCGGCGACAGTGCGATGCCGAGCGCGACGCCCTGCTTCATCCCGATGCCGCTCGGCTTCGCGAACGCGACGACGCCGGCCAGTTTCGCGACCAGCCGCGTCACGATCAGCGCGACGGCGAACAGCCCGCCGAGCGCGATGTCGCCCCACGTGAACGACGTCAGCGTGAGCACGAACAGGACGACCGTCAGCAGCCAGCCGGCGGTGCCGAAGTGCTCGGGCCAGAGCTGCGGACGCGCCTCGAGGTTCTTCACGATGATGCCGGCGAGCAGCAGCGTGAGCAGCGTCGACAGCTTCAGCGCCTGCGCGACCGCGATCGCGAGCATCACGAGCCCGAACAGCGCGACGAACGAATGCTCGTTGCGCATCGTCGCGGTCATGTGGCGGAACAGGTAGATGCACGTGCGCGCGACGAGGTACGCGACGATGAACGAGCCGAGCAGCAGGTAGACCGGCTGCAGGACCGTCGCGAACACGTTGCCGTACGCCTCCTGGTGCAGCCAGGTGGTCACGAGCTTGGTCAGCACGACTGCATAGACGCTGTTGAGCGCGGTCAGCGTGATCAGGCGCTGCGACACCTGCCCTTCCGCGCGCAGCTCGACCTTCAGCTGGATCACCATCGACGGCGACGTCGCGATCGCGATCGCCGACAGCACGAGCGCGACCATGCCCGGCACGCCGAGCGCGAGCATCACGAACAGCACGATCACGAACGTGAGCGTGGCTTCGGCGAGGCTCGACGCGATCAGCCACGGGTTGCGGCGGATCCAGCGCAGGTCGAGCCGGCTGCCGAGTTCGAACAGCAGCAGGCCGAGCGCGACGTCGATCAGCAGTCGCGACGTTTCGTCCGTGCTGGCGTCGATCACGCCGAAACCGAACGAGCCGGCAATGAGGCCGATCACCGCGTAGCCGGTGATGCGCGGCAGCCGCCACGCGCGATAGCAGAGCTCGCCGCACAGGCCGGCGGCGAACAGCGCGAGGCCGGCCCAGAACACGGCATCCGGTGCGAGCGGCCAATTGGGCAGGAATGAGAACGCCGACTTCATCGTGGTGACTTCTCCTTGTTTGGAAGCAACCGCCAGCGACACGGGGTCAAGCGTCAACGTCGAGAGGCGCGCCGGCTGGGTATTGCCCCGAAATGTGATTGTTGTGTGCGACTGCAGGACATGGGAACAGCCTGCTCCGCCACTCGGCGGCGATGTCGTCAGGTATGCCGATCTGGATTGTCGGCCTGGTGTGTGAATGGCCTGCGCGATCTCGAAGATTCAGATTCGAAACTGTGCCGACCGTTCCATTGAAGCATGTCCGGCGCCTGGCCGGACGAACGCGAAGGAAACCGATTGTGCCACAGGTTTTTCGCTCTGGAACCGATTGCCTGGCAGACTGGCCGTCCAGCGGGACGGCTTGCCTTTCGATTCAAAGGTTTACCTGTATATATACGTAGTAGAAGTTAACAAGAACCGCGCAGTTCTGTGGATAACTTCGGTTTACGTAGACAGATCAACATGTTGGCGAAACCATAACCCGCTGCACAGGCTGTGCGCGCACAGCAGTTTGAGTTGAGCAACTTTTGGGGCGTTTCACAGCTGTGCGGACTTGCCCAGTTTACGTCCACTGTGATTGCACACGGAGTACGCATGGATTTCGCGCGGTTATCCACAGGTGATAGTGGATAACCGCGCGCGACGAACTGCGATCACTGTGATGAGGAAGCGCGGCGCGTCAGTTGGCCGCGCCCACCTGTCGGGCGCGTAGCGCGCGGATCAGGAAGCGGGCGGGATCGATCGCTTCGGCGAGCTCGCGCTCGAGCGGCCACGGCTCGCCTTCGAGTTGCGACGCGATCAGCTCGGCGCCGAGCGCCGCCCAGACGAGGCCGCGCGAGCCGTAGCCGAACGCGCCGTAAAGGCCCTCGGTGCGCGGCAGGTCGCGCGCTTTTGCACCGCTGAGTGCCTTTGCGTGGGCGAGCACCTGCGCTTCGTCCGCGAGCGGGCCGATCAGCGGCAGCCGGTCGCCGGCGACCCAGCGGAACGCGACGCGGCCGGGCAGCTGGTCGACGCCGGGCGCGTCGCCGATCAGGCCGGGAAGCAGGCGCCGGACCCGCTCCAGGTTTTCGGCATGACCGGCCGGACGCAGCGCCGGGTCGACGTCGTCGGGTTCGAACGTCGCGCCGATCAGCAGCGTGCCGTCGTCGAGCGGCACCGCGTAGCCGTCGCCGATCACCGGGCAGTCGAGCGGCGCCGCGCTGCCCGGCGGCAGCAGCGTGAGCTGCCCGCGCACCGGCTGCAGCGCGACGTGCCGCAGCCCGGCAAGCCGCACCGCGTCGCCGGCGTTCGCGAGCACGACGGCCGGGGCTTCCGCGAGCGTCCGGCCGGCGGCGTCGAGCGCGCGCCAGTTGGCGCCGCGCCGTTCGAGCCGCGCGACTTCGGTGCGCGTCAGGATCTGCACGCGCTCACCGGCCGCCGCGCACTGCGCGGTGGACAACTCGGCCGGCCGCACTGCGCCGCCGTGCGGAAACAGCAGGCCGCCGTGCGCGACCGGCAGCAACAGGCGCGCGCGCGCTTCGTCGACGTTCAGCAGCCGCGCATAGTCCGGCGGCACGCCGAGCGCGTCGAAGGCCGCGCGCATCCGCTCGAAATCGTCGGCCGATTCCGCGAGCTGGATCATCCCGCGCGTGCTGCGCCCGAACCCGTGGCCCGCGCGTTCGAGCGCGCGCCAGCGGGCGAGCGCGTGGAGGAAGCCGCTGCGCGTGAGCCGGCTCGCGACGTTGTCGTCGCGCGTCATCAGCGGATGGAACACGCCGGCGGGATTGCCCGACGCTTCGCTCGCGATGCGTTCGCGCCGCTCGATCAGCGTGACGTCCCAGCCGCGCGCGGCGAGCCGCTCGACCACCGCGCAGCCCGCGAGGCCCGCGCCGATCACGATCGCGCGGCGCGTTTCGACCGGCAGCGCACGCGGCGGCTCGTGGCGGCGCATCTGCCAGCGCGGCGCGAATTCGCCGACGAGCATCACGTGTTTGCCGGCGAAGCCGTCGACCTTGCGATACGCGAAGCTCGCTTCCTCGAGCGCGTGCTTCACGGCGCCCGAACTCGAATACGTCGCGAACGTCGCGCCGTCGCCGGCGAGGCGCGCGAGCGCGCGAAACACGTCGACCGACCACATGTCCGGGTTTTTCGACGGCGCAAACCCATCCATATAGAACGCGTCGGCGCGCACCGCGAGCTCCGGCAGCATCGCGAGCGCATCGCCGAACACGAGCGTGAGCACCACGCGTCCGCCGTCGAATTCGAGCCGGTGCAGGCCCGGCACGAGCATCGGCCACGCATCGGCGAGCGCGTCGACGTCCGCCGACGTCGTTGCATCTGCAACGACGTGCGATGCGGCGCGGCGCAGGTCGTCGCGCGTGAACGGATGCTTCTCGACCGACACGAAATGGAGCCGTTCGCAGCGCGCGGGATCGTCGCGCCACGCAGCCCAGGTCGCGAGGAAGTTGCCGCCGGCGCCGAAGCCGGTCTCGACGATCGTGAACGTGCGCCTGCCCTGCCAGCGCGCGGGCAGGCCGTTGCCGGCGACGAACACGTGGTTCGCCTGCGCGAGCGCGCCGGCGGCGCTGTGATAGACGTCGCCGTAGGCCGGCGAGACGAGGGTGCCGTCGTCGCGGAACGCGAGCGTGGCGGGAACGAGTCGGTCTGGCATGCGAAACAAATATCGTGGCGACCAAGCCTGGCAAGGGATTGCGCGGACCGGTCCGGCAGCGCCGTTGGCAAAAACCAACGGCGCTGCGCACGGGCCGATCGTGCTGCATATCCTGTCCGGTTGGCGCAGGTCAAGAAACCCGCAGGCTGTGATTCATTCGGCGAAATACCGATGAAAATCTTTGAAACCCTTGTCGTTATTGGGTTTGCGCTGCGCTATCATAGCAAGCGCCGTTCTGCGGGGCGGCCTTCGGCATGCTGGAGGCCGCCCTGCGGGGCCAGGATTCGGCGGAGTGCCGTCGGAGTCCGACTCTCGACGGCACGGTTCGCGCACGTATAATCGGCGCGTTCGCGCTGTTCGTGTCACCCTAACCTGAAAAAGGAACCTTAATGAACAAACAGGAACTGATCGACGCCGTCGCTGCCCAAACGGGCGCCAGCAAGGCTCAAACCGGCGAAACGCTGGACACGCTGCTCGAAGTCATCAAGAAAGCCGTGTCGAAGGGCGACGCGGTTCAGCTGATCGGCTTCGGCAGCTTCGGTTCGGGCAAGCGCGCAGCACGTACGGGCCGCAACCCGAAGACCGGCGAAACCATCAAGATCCCGGCAGCCAAGACCGTCAAGTTCACGGCTGGCAAGGCGTTCAAGGACGCCGTCAACAAGCGTTAAGTTCAGCGCCTGTCAGAAAAAACCCGCCATTCGGCGGGTTTTTTTTCGTGCGGCGCGCGGCTTTTTCGCCACACTTCGCCCCGGATTTGCAAGATTTAACGGTTGTTACGAACGATGCAGGATCTGCGCGTCGCCGTGGTCTTCGTCGTCGTGCGAGTCGATGTCCCAGGCCGGGAACGGGTCGTCGAACAATTCCGTCCACCCTGCGGCGCCGAGGGCGAATTCCGTATCGGTCAACAAGCACGCGTCGAGCTTCGCGCGCCATGCGGCCGCGTCGAGGCCGATGCCGATCAGCACGAGTTCCTGGCGCCGGTCGCCGACCGAGCGGTCGTCGAGGTCGCCCTGCCATTCCGTGCGGATCTCGGCGAGCAGCGCGTCGTCGTCCGGCCATTCCGCGCGATCCTGCGCGGCCCACCACAAGCCCGCCGGCCCGTGCCGGCACACACCGCCCGCCTGCGACAGCGAGCCGGCGATGTCGTTGCGCGTCGCGAGCCAGAAGAACCCCTTGCTGCGCAGCACGCCCGGCCACTCCTGGTGCAGCAGCGCCCACAGGCGTCCCGGATGAAACGGCCGGCGCGCGCGGTAGACGAAGTTGCCGATGCCGAATTCGTCCGCCTCGCCATGCACGTGCGGATGCGCGTGGTGATGGTCGCCGCCGTGCTCATGATCGTGATCATGCGCATGCTCGAGCGACGCGAGCCAGCCCGGCGCGTTCGCCGCCTCGTCGAAATCGAAGCGGCCGGTGTTCAGCAGCTCGCGGGGCGGCACGTTGCCGAACGTCGAAACGAGCTGGTGTGCGCGCGGATTCAGCCGCGCGAGGATGTGCTGCAAGCGCGCCAGTTCGTCCGCGCCGACGAGGTCGGCCTTGTTGATCACGAGCACGTCGCAGAACTCGATCTGCTCGATCAGCAGTTCGACGAGCGTGCGGTCGTCGTCCTCGCTGGCCGCGATGCCGCGCGCGGCCAGCGCGTCGTCCGAGCCGTAGTCGCGCAGGAAATTGAACGCGTCGACGACGGTGACGAGCGTGTCGAGCCGCGCGATCTCGCCGAGCGACGTGCCGTCGTCGTCGACGAACGTGAAGGTTTCGGCGATCGGCATCGGCTCGGCGATCCCGGTCGACTCGATCAGGATCGCGTCGAAGCGGCCTTCCTCGGCGAGCTTGCGGATCTCGACGAGCAGATCGTCGCGCAGCGTGCAGCAGATGCAGCCGTTCGACATCTCGACGAGTCGTTCCTCGACGTGCGACAGCGCCTGCGCGTCGCGCACGAGCGACGCGTCGATGTTGACCGCCGCGAGATCGTTGACGATCACGGCGACCTTCAGGCCCGCGCGGTTCGCGAGGATATGGTTGAGCAGCGTGGTCTTGCCGGCGCCGAGAAAGCCGGACAGCACGGTGACGGGCAACGGCTGTTTCATTGCCGGATTCATAACGATACGCACCAACGGATAAGAGAAAAAAGCGGCCGCGGCGGCCTGGTCGGAGCGCCATCGGCCGGGGCCGGGCGCCGGGGCAAATTCGCGGCGTGAGCCCGCATTGTGCATCAAACGCGCGCCGGCCGGCCGGCGCGGCGCCGGGTCACGGCTGCGGCGGCAGCAATTTCCATTGCGTCAGGATGCCGGCGATCTGCTTCGCGTACTTGTCGCGCAGCGACGGCGTTTCCGAGTGATAGGCGCCGACCGCCTGCCACGTGTTGCCGTACCGGTTCATCTTCTGGCGCAGGTGCCACGCCGCGATATAGACGTTCTTGCACGGCTCCATCAGCGTGTCGCGGCCGATCCCGTAGCGCGACAGCACGGGCAGATGGATCGAATTGATCTGCATCAGCCCGTAGTCGGTCGAGCCGTTCGCATTCTTGTTCCTCGCGTCCGGCCGGTTGCGCGATTCCTGCCACGCGATCGCACGCAGGATCAGCGGATTGACCTGCTGGTATTTGGCTGCTTCGTCGAAACAATCGGCGCGTGCGTTGCCGCTGGCGAGCCATGCGCCGGCGGTCAACAACGCAATCGAAACGAGCCGTCTGTTCATTGATCGAAAAATGCAGAAAATGGGGGCGGGAAAACCCGCGGCCGGAACGGAATTCGCGCGATATGCAATGCGGCGCCCGTATCATACCGGCAGCCGGTCGCGGTGCGGCAAGCGCGGCGCCGCATGCCGGGTTATACCGCATTTTCGTTTCAATTCATCCTGAAATGATGACGGAGACCGAACAAACGGCAGCAAACGCGAAATCTTACATCTCGCATACATACGTCAGGAATACTGTCGTATATGAGACAGTATTCGGATCGATGTGATATTTCGGACATGAAAAACTGCTAATGTCGCTGTTTTCGGAATTGGATCCAGTTCTACCGCCGGATGTGGCCTGAGCCGGCATCGACCCATTCATCCATGACAAGAAATCGCTTCGTTTTGCGGCGCGTCGCCGCGACGCTGATGGTCGCCGGCATCGTCGTTTCGCAGGCCGCCCACGCTCAGGTCACGCTCAATTTCGTGAACGCGGATATCGATCAGGTCGCCAAGGCGATCGGCGCCGCGACCGGCAAGACGATCATCGTCGATCCGCGCGTGAAGGGGCAGCTCAATCTCGTCGCCGAGCGCGCGGTGCCGGAAGACCAGGCGTTGAAGACGCTGCAGTCCGCGCTGCGGATGCAGGGCTTCGCGCTCGTGCAGGACCACGGCGTGCTGAAGGTCGTGCCCGAGGCCGACGCCAAGCTGCAGGGCGTGCCGACCTATGTCGGCAACACGCCGCAGGCGCGCGGCGACCAGGTCGTCACGCAGGTGTTCGAACTGCGTAACGAATCGGCGAACAACCTGCTGCCGGTGCTGCGGCCGCTGATCTCGCCGAACAACACGGTCACCGCCTATCCGGCCAACAACACGATCGTCGTCACCGACTATGCGGACAACGTGCGCCGCATCGCGCAGATCATCGCGGGCGTCGACAGCGCCGCGGGCGCGCAGGTGGTGGTCGTGCCGCTGCGCAACGCGAACGCGATCGATCTGGCCGCGCAGTTGCAGAAGATGCTCGACCCCGGCGCGATCGGCAACAGCGACGCGACGCTCAAGGTGTCGGTCATCGCCGACCCGCGCACCAACTCGCTGATGCTGCGCGCGTCGAGCACGTCGCGCCTCGCGGCCGCGAAGCGGCTCGTGCAGCAGCTTGATGCGCCCAGCGGCGTGCCGGGCAACATGCACGTGGTGCCGCTGAAGAACGCCGAGGCAGTCAAGCTCGCGAAGACGCTGCGCGGGATGCTCGGCAAGGGCGGCGGCGAAACCGGCGCGTCGGCGACGTCGAACGACGCGAACGCGTTCAACCAGGGCGGCTCGTCATCGAGCGGCAACTTCTCGACCGGCACCGCGGGCACCCCGCCGCTGCCGTCGGGCGGCCTCGGCGGCTCGTCGTCGTCATACGGTGGTGGCGGCGGCTCGTCGCAAGGCGGCGGCCTAGGCACCGGCGGCCTCTTGGGCGGCGACAAGGACAAGGGCGACGACAACCAGCCGGGCGGGATGATCCAGGCCGACGCGGCGACGAACTCGCTGATCATCACGGCGCCCGACCCTGTGTACCGGAACCTGCGCGCGGTGATCGACCAGCTCGACGCGCGGCGCGCGCAGGTGTACATCGAGGCGCTCGTCGTCGAGCTGCAGGCGACGACGTCCGGCAACCTGGGGATTCAGTGGCAGGTGGCGAACAACGCGCTCTTTGCGGGCACGAACCTGCCGAGCGGCGCATCGATAAGCGGCGCAGCGCTCGGCAACAGCATCACCGACCTGACCAGCAAGGCCGTGACGACGCCGCTCGGCGCGATCAGCGCGGTCACGCCGGGGCTGAACATCGGCTGGCTGCGCAACATGTTCGGTATACAAGGGCTCGGCGCGCTGTTGCAGTACTTCGCCGGCTCTAGCGACGCGAACGTGCTGTCGACGCCGAACCTCATCACGCTCGACAACGAAGAAGCGAAGATCGTCGTCGGCCAGAACGTGCCGATCCCGACAGGTTCGTACTCGAACCTGACGAGCAGCACGGGGGGCAATGCGTTCAACACGTACGATCGCCGCGACGTCGGCCTCACGCTGCACGTGAAGCCGCAGATCACCGATGGCGGCATCCTGAAGCTGCAGCTCTACACGGAAGATTCGTCGGTGGTTCAGTCGACCGTTTCGACGACGGCCAATAATCCCGGGCCGACGTTCAACAAGCGCTCGATCCAGTCGACCGTGCTCGCGGACAACGGCGAGATCATCGTGCTCGGCGGTTTGATGCAGGACAACTACAACGTATCGAACAGCAAGGTGCCGCTGCTGGGCGACATCCCGTGGATCGGCCAGTTGTTCCGTTCGGAGTCCAAGTCCCGCCAGAAGACCAACCTGATGGTGTTCCTGCGCCCGGTGATCATCAACGACCGTGCGACCGCGCAGGCCGTCACCGCGAACCGCTACGACTACATCCAGGGCGTGACGGGCGCGTACAGGTCGGACAACAACATCATCAAGGACAAGGACGACCCGGTCGTGCCGCCGATGCCGCTCGGCCCGAGCCAGGGCGGCTCGCCCGCGATGAACCTGTTCGATCTCGACAAGATGCGCCGCCAGCAGCAGGGCCAGCAGCCTGTGCCGCAACAGCCGTCGCAACAACAGCCGGCCGTCCAGCCGCAGGCCGTCCCGCAGCAGCAGATGCAGCAGCAGCCGCTGACGGCCCCGTCGGGAGCCTCGCAGTGAGCGACGTGCTCGCCTCCGCCCACGAAGGCGCGCCGGGCGAACGCCCGCCGCCGTCGCCGCTCGCCGCGCGGCTGCTGCCGTACGGCTTCGCGAAGAGCGGCCAGGTGCTGATCGCGCATCAGCACGAGGACACGCTCGAAGTGTGGATCAGCGACCGCACGAGCGACGCGGCGCTCGCGGAGATCGCGCGCAATTTCGGCTCGATCTCGGTGCTGCGCCTGCCCGCCGACGAACTCGCGCACGCGATCAACCAGGCGTACGCGCGCCAGGACGGCAGCGCCGCGCAGGTGGTCGGCGAGGTCGAGGGCGAGGTCGACCTGTCGCGGCTGATGCAGGACATCCCCGAAGTCGAGGACTTGCTCGAATCGGAAGACGACGCGCCGATCATCCGGATGATCAACGCATTGCTCACGCAAGCGGCGCGCGAGCAGGCGTCGGACATCCATATCGAGCCGTTCGAGAATGCGTCGGTCGTGCGCTTTCGCGTCGACGGCACGCTGCGCGACGTGGTGCGCCCGAAGAAAGCGCTGCACGGCGCGCTGATCTCGCGGATCAAGATCATGGCGCAGCTCGACATCGCCGAGAAGCGCCTGCCGCAGGACGGCCGCATCACGCTGCGGGTCGGCGGCCGGCCGGTCGACGTGCGGGTGTCGACGCTGCCGACCGGGCACGGTGAGCGCGCGGTGCTGCGTCTGCTCGAGAAGGACGCGCAGCGGCTGAACCTCGAAGCGCTCGGGATGGGCCGCGACACGCTCACGCAGTTCGACAAGCTGATCGCGCGCCCGCACGGCATCGTGCTCGTCACGGGCCCGACGGGCTCGGGCAAGACGACGACGCTGTACGCGTCGATGTCGCGGCTCGAAACCGCGACGACCAACATCATGACCGTCGAGGACCCGATCGAATACGACCTGTCCGGCATCGGCCAGACGCAGGTGAACGAGCGGATCGGGATGACCTTCGCCCGCGCGCTGCGCTCGATCCTGCGCCAGGACCCGGACGTGATCATGATCGGCGAAATCCGCGACCTCGAAACCGCGCAGATCGCGGTGCAGGCGTCGTTGACGGGCCACCTCGTGCTCGCGACGCTGCACACCAACGATGCGGCGTCGGCCGTCACGCGCCTGACCGACATGGGCGTCGAGCCGTACCTGCTCGCGTCGTCGCTGCTCGGCGTGCTCGCGCAGCGGCTCGTGCGGCAGCTGTGCCCGGCCTGCAAGGAAGAGCGGCATGAGGAAGGCCGCACGGTGTGGCATCCGGTCGGCTGCGACAAGTGCGGGCATTCGGGTTATGCGGGCCGGCGCGGCGTATACGAACTGCTGATCGTCGACGAGTCGATCCGCACGCTGATCCACCGCAACGCGGCCGACGCGGAGATTCTCGCGACGGGCCGCGCGCAAGGGATGCGCACGCTGCGCGACGACGCCGAGCGCTGGCTCGCGGCGGGTGCGACGTCGCTCGAGGAAGTGTTGCGCGTGACGGGAGGCGCATAGCGCGATGCCGGCATTCCGTTTCGAAGCAATCGATGCGGCGGGTCATGCGCAAAAAGGCGTCGTCGAAGCCGACAGCGCGCGCGCCGCGCGCGGCCAGCTGCGCACGCAGGGGCTGACGCCGCTCGTCGTCGAGCCGGCGGCCAGCGCAACCCGCGGCGCGCGCTCGCAGCGCCTCGCGCTCGGCCGCAAGCTGTCGCAGCGCGAACAGGCGATCCTCACGCGCCAGCTCGCGAGCCTTTTGATCGCCGGGTTGCCGCTCGACGAAGCCCTCGGCGTGCTGACCGAGCAGGCCGAGCGCGACTACATCCGCGAACTGATGGCCGCGATCCGCGCCGAGGTGCTGGGCGGCCATTCGCTCGCGAACGCGCTCGCGCAGCATCCGCGCGATTTCCCGGAAATCTACCGCGCGCTCGTCGCGGCGGGCGAGCACACGGGCAAGCTCGGCATCGTGCTGTCGCGCCTCGCCGACTATATCGAGCAGAGCAATGCGCTGAAGCAGAAGATCCTGCTCGCATTTACGTATCCGGGAATCGTCACGCTGATCGCGTTCGGCATCGTCACGTTCCTGCTGAGCTATGTCGTGCCGCAGGTCGTCAACGTGTTTGCGAGCACGAAACAGCAGCTGCCGATCCTGACGGTCGTGATGATGGCGCTGTCGGATTTCGTGCGGCACTGGTGGTGGGCGATCCTGATCGCGGTCGTGCTCATCGTCTGGTTCGTCAGGGCGACGCTGTCGCGCGACGGGCCGCGCCTCGCGTTCGACCGCTGGGTGCTGACCGCGCCGCTCGCCGGCAAGCTGGTGCGCGGCTACAACACGGTGCGCTTCGCGAGCACGCTCGGCATTCTCACCGCGGCCGGCGTGCCGATCCTGCGCGCGCTGCAGGCGGCGGGCGAAACGCTGTCGAACCGCGCGATGCGCGCGAACATCGACGACGCGATCGTGCGCGTGCGCGAAGGCTCCGCGCTGTCGCGCGCGCTGAACAACGTGAAGACGTTTCCGCCGGTGCTGGTGCACCTGATCCGTTCCGGCGAAGCGACGGGCGACGTGACGACGATGCTGGATCGCGCGGCCGAAGGCGAGGCGCGCGAGCTCGAACGGCGCACGATGTTCCTGACGAGCCTGCTCGAGCCGCTCTTGATTCTCGCGATGGGGGGCATCGTGCTCGTGATCGTGCTGGCGGTGATGCTGCCGATCATCGAGCTGAACAACATGGTGCAGTGACGGCCGTTGCGGCCGTCACCCGAGGCTCAGCGCATGTAGATCGCCGGGGACGGCGTGTTGGCGGGCAACGCGACTTCGGAGCGGGCGCCGTTGCGCTCGACGATGATCGAGCGGTCGCGGACTTCGGCGAGCTTCGCGCCGGGCGCGACCTCGGCGCCGAGCGACACCGCGCGCGGCGGTTCGCCGCCGACGCCGACGATCGCAGCGGCGCCGCGCTGCAGCGCGAGGATGCCGAACAGGTGGATGTCCTGCACGGGATTCTTGTCGAGCTGTCCGCCGAACAGCGCCGCGGCGTCCTCGGTGCGGATCGGGGGCCGCGCGGCGGCGGCGGGCAGCGGCGCTTCGCGAGCCGACAGCGTGACGACCCAGTAGGTGGCCGTCGCGCACAACGCCGCGAAGAGTGCGAGGGAGAGTATCCGGATCGAGATCGCGTTCATGCGCGCTATTGTACGGATGTATGTGAAATTTGCGTTGAGTGAAAGCCCTTGGCGGAGCGCGCCTTACAATGCGTGCTCCGTGGCCGGCGCAAACGGCGCAGAAGTCCCGCAGGGACCTGACCCGGTTGTTTCGGAAACGTCACTCAATCGACGACATTTTTTTGGAAAGAGGAAGTCAGCATGCAAACGTGGATCACTCGACGCAACGGAGCCGTTCGCCGTCAACGCGGTTTCACGCTGATCGAGATCATGGTGGTGGTCGCGATTCTCGGGATTCTGGCGGCGCTGATCGTGCCGAAGATCATGAGCCGTCCGGACGAGGCGCGCCGCATCGCCGCGAAGCAGGACATCGGCACCATCATGCAGGCGCTCAAGCTGTACCGTCTCGACAACGGCCGCTATCCGTCGCAGGACCAGGGCCTGCAGGCGCTGATCCAGAAGCCGAGCACCGATCCGATCCCGAACAACTGGAAGGACGGCGGCTATCTCGAGCGCCTGCCGAACGATCCGTGGGGCAACGGGTACAAGTACCTGAACCCGGGCGTGCACGGCGAGATCGACGTGTTCAGCTACGGCGCCGACGGCAAGGAAGGCGGCGAAGGCAACGATACCGACATCGGTTCGTGGCAATAAACGATCGCTGACCGGCCCGACGTTCTTTTCCGCCCCCCTCCATGCACGCCATTCGCACGACTTCCCGCTTCGGGCGCGGCTGCCGTGTGCGCCGGGCTCCGGCGCGCGCGGATGGCGTGCGGGCGTCGCAGCGCGGCTTCACGCTGCTCGAGATGCTCGTCGTGCTCGTGATCGCGGGCCTGCTCGTGTCGCTCGCGTCGCTGTCGCTGACGCGCAATCCGCGCACCGACCTGCGCGAGGAGGCGCAGCGGGTGGCGCTGCTGTTCGAGACCGCGGGCGACGAGGCGCAGGTGCGCGCCCGCCCGATCGCCTGGCAGCCGACCGCGCGCGGCTTCCGCTTCGACATGAGGACCGGCGACGGCTGGCGCACGCTGCGCGACGACCTGCTGCGCCCGCGCGACTGGGACGGCGGCGTGACGGGCGCCGACATCGATTACCCGGGTTCCGACACCCACGTGAACCGCGTCGTGTTCGGCACCGAGAGCATCGACACGCCGGTGCGCGTGACGCTGCACTCGACCGTCGGCAGCGTGACGATCGTCGGCACCGGCAATGGCCGCTACGAGGTGCAGTAACGATGCGTCGGCGGCCGTTCTTCCCCCCTTCCCCTGCTTTCGCGATGCGTCCCCGCACGGGACTGGCCGCGGCGCGCGGTTTCACGATGATCGAGGTGCTGGTCGCGCTTGCGATCATCGCGGTCGCGCTTGCCGCGTCGATCCGCGCGGTCGGCACGCTGGCGACCGGCTCGTCGGATCTGCATCGCCGGCTGCTGGCGAGCTGGAGCGCCGACAACGCGCTCGCGCAATTGCGGCTCACGCATGCGTGGCCGCAGATCGGCGAGCAGAGCTTCGATTGCTCGCAGGCCAACGTGCAGCTCGTCTGCACGCAGCGCGTCAGCGCGACGCCGAATCCGGTGTTCCGGCGCGTCCAGATATCGGTGAGCACGCCGGACAGCAAGGGCGTGCTCGCGCAGATGGTCACGGTGGTCGCGAATGAAACCAGCCGCTCGCTCTGAATCGGCGCGTCGGGCCCGCACGCGCGGCTTCACGCTGATCGAACTGATGATCGCGATCGCGATTCTCGCGGTCGTCGCCGTGCTCGCCTGGCGCGGGCTCGACCAGATCATGCGCGGCCGCGACAAGGTGTCGTCGGCGATGGAAGACGAACGCATCTTCGCGCAGATGTTCGACCAGATGCGCATCGACGCGCGCCGCGCGGCGACCGACGACGAGGCGGGCCAGCCCGCGCTCGGCGTCGCCGGCAACACGCTGCAGATCGTCCGCGAGTTCGACGTGCCGGGCGCCGCGCCGCGGCTGCAGGTAATCCGCTACCGGATCGCGGGCGGCCGCGTGGTGCGCTACGCATCGCCGCCGCTCGCCGACGCGAACCGGCTGCGCGACACGCTGAAGGACCCCGACGTCGAAGGCTGGAGCTCGGTGGCGCTGATGGGCGGAGTCGGCGCGATCGATGCGAAGCTCTTCGTGCCGCGCGTCGGCTGGACCACGAACGTGCAGACGGCCGACGAAGCGCTCGCGCAGAACAACGACGCGATCAAGGTGCCGCAGCTCGGCAACGCGCCGCCGCCGCGCGCGGTGACGGGCCTGCAGGTCAGCATCGGCGCGACGTCGCTGCGCGTGCCGGTGACCCGTATCTTCCTCGTCGGGGAATGACGATGCGCACCCCTGCCCCGCTTCCGTTCCTCCGGTCTCCCCGCTCCCCGCGCCGGCAACGCGGCGCCGCGATCATTACCGCGCTGCTCGTCGTCGCGCTGTCGGCGATCCTCGTATCGGGGATGCTGTGGCGCGAGCAGGTGCAGATCCGCCGCATCGAGAACCAGCGCCTGATCGCGCAGGCGCAGTGGGTCGCGCGCGGCGCGCTCGACTGGACGCGGATGATCCTGCGCTCGGAAGGCGACACGGCGCCGGGCATCACGTATCTCGGCGGCATCTGGGGCGTGCCGATCGCGAAGACAAAGCTGTCGGACTTCATGGGCAGGATCGGCGTGGGCGGTGGCGACGAAGGCGAAGACACCTATCTGTCCGGCTCGATCGAGGACGCACAGGCGAAGTTCAACCTGCGCAACCTCGTGTCGACGCCCGCGCCCGGCGTGCTGCAGCTCAACGCCGCGCAGCTCCAGGCATTCCAGCGCCTCATGACGACGCTCGGCTACGACGGCGCGTTCGCGAAGCGCATCGCGCTGCAGGTGCGCGCGGGGCTGAAGCATTCGGCGTCGCGCTTCCAGATGGCGATGCTGCCCGGCGCCGCGGGCGCGCCCTTGCCGGAAGCGGGCACGGGCACGCAGGGCACGACCTTCACCGACGAGCCAGGTCTTGCCGACAGCGATCGCGGGCCGGCGCCGCTCATCATGACGAGCGTCGACAGCCTGCTCGACGTCGACGGCGTCACGCCGGAAATGGTCGAACGGCTGCGCCCGTTCGTCACCGTGCTGCCGACCACGACGCCCGTGAACATGAACACCGCGCCAGCCGAGGTGATCGCGGCCCTGGTGCCGGGGATGAGCGTGGCGTCGGCGCAGGCGCTCGTGTCGCGCCGCGAGACCGTGTTCTTCCGCAACGTCGGCGACGTGCAGCTCGCGCTGCGCGGCGCCGGTGCGCCGCCGAACGTGACGCTCGACTCGACCCTGATCGACGTCAATTCGAACTATTTCATCGTGCATGGCCGGATCCAGCACGATCGCGCCGAGGTCGACCGCACCTCGCTCGTGTATCGTGATCCGACCACGCACTCGACGCGGGTCGTGCGCATCCGCGACCAGCTATAACAACGCCATTCGGGAGAGGAGCCCTTGAGCACGCTGATTGTTTTACTGCCGCCGCGCGAGCCCGCCGTGCCGTTGCAGGAATGGCAATGGCCCGAGCTGCCGTTCATGCTCGTCGACAAGGCCGGCCAGACGCAGCGGGCCGGCCGCGCCGCGCTCGCGCTGCTGCCGCGCGCGGCAGCGACGGTGCTGGTCGTCGCCGCGCGCGACGTGCTGCTGCTGGCCGCGACGGTGCCGCCGCTCAAGGGGCCGAAGCTGCGCCAAGCGCTGCCCAACATCGTCGAGGACCAGCTGATCCAGGACCCGCAGGGCTGCCACGTCGCGGTCGATCCGGCCGCGCTGCCCGACGGGCGCCGCGTGCTCGCGGTCGTCGATCGCGCGTGGTTCCGCGTGATCTGCGACGCGTTCACGGCGGCCGGCCACCGGCATCTGCGCGCGGTGCCCGCGACGCGCTGCCTGCCGTCGCCGCTCGCGGCGGTCACGGCCGCGGCCGATCCGGCGCCGGCAGCCAACGAGGCCGTGGCCGCAGCCGAGGCTGAGGCCACGGGCGACCCCGTCCCGCCGTCGCGCCCGACCGCGGTCGCCGCGGTGCTGGGCGTCGCGGTGTCGGTCGAGCCGGCGCTCGTCGAAGCGGGCGCGCTGCCTGACACATCAGGCTCGCCGCGGCTCGAGCTGGCGGTCGCGCGCGGCGCGCTGGGCGAAGGGTTCGCTGCGCCCGCGCAGCGTGCGTCCGGCACGCTCGCCGCGCTCGCGGGCGGC
Source organism: Burkholderia ubonensis subsp. mesacidophila (assembly GCF_002097715.1). Classification (NCBI taxonomy): domain Bacteria; kingdom Pseudomonadati; phylum Pseudomonadota; class Betaproteobacteria; order Burkholderiales; family Burkholderiaceae; genus Burkholderia; species Burkholderia ubonensis. Next base: position 63,914 of record NZ_CP020737.1, on the reverse strand, counting down.
GCCCCGGTCGAGCTGTACGAGCTCGGCGAGCCGGGCGCGGAACCGCAGCTCGCGTCGGTCAAGCGCACGGACGTCGCGCCGTTGCTGCCGGGCGCGGCGCCGCTGCCGTTCGACACGTTCGCGCGCCGCGCGCTGGCCGAGCGCTTCGATCTGTGCCAGTTCGAATTCGAGTCGCAGCCGTGGCGCTTCGACCGCGCGACGCTCAAGCGGCTGCGGATTCCGGCTGCGCTCGTCGCGGCGACGCTCGGCGTCGCGGTGATCGGGATGAACGTGCACTGGTGGAAGCTGTCGCGCGAGCGCGATGCGCTGTCGGCGCAGATCACCGAGACGCTGCTGTCCGCGTTCCCGAAAACCACGACGGTGCTCGATCCGCCCGCGCAGATGCAGCGCCAGCTCGACCAGCTGCGCCTCGCGGCGGGCGAGCTGTCGCCGAACGATTTCCTCGCGCTGGCGAGCGGGCTGTCGCGCTCGATGGGCGCGCTGCCGCTGAACGGCATCGCGTCGCTCGATTATCACGACCGTCGGCTCGACGTCGGCTTCAAGCAGGGCGTGACGGTCGATCCCGATTTCACGCAGCGCCTCGCGCGCAACGGGCTGGCCGGCGAAGTCGACAGCAGCACGGGCAAATGGACGATCCGGAGCCGCTCATGAAGGCTGAACTGAACCAGACCCTCACGCAATTCTGGGGTGAACGCACCCCGCGGGAAAAGAACCTGCTCGGCTGGGGCGGCACCGTGCTGGCGGTCGCGATCGCCTATTCGGTGCTGTGGTCACCGGCGCAGGAAGGCCGCGCGCGGATCACGCACGCGCTGCCGGCGATGCGCGCGGAGCTCGCGAAGATGACCGCGCAGGCGAACGAGGCGCGCTCGCTCACGGCGGCCGCGCAGGGCGTCGCGCCGACCGGCGCCGCGCTGAAGGATGCGCTGACGGCGTCGCTGTCCGACCACGGGATGCCCGGCGGGCAATTCCAGCTGGTCGGCACCGGCGTGCAGATCCAGCTGAAGAACGCATCGTTCCCGGCGTGGACCCAGTGGCTCGACGACGCGCGCAAGCAGTTCAAGGTGCAGGTCGGCGAGGCGCACGTCACCGCGCTGAAGGACGACGGCCAGGTCGACCTGACGGCCGTGATGCAGCCGTCGACGCAGAAATGATGCAGAAACGACGCAATGGATGATGCAAGCGGCGGTCGGCCGATGAGGCCGTGGTCGAGGCGGCTTTGGGCCGCGTTGCCGTGGCTCGCGGCGGGCGGGGTCGCGACCGCCGTCACGCTGGTCGCGCTCGCGCCGGCCGCGTGGGTCGCGCCGCAATTCGCGCGCGCGACGGGCGGCCATGTGAATCTCGTCGATCCGGACGGCTCGCTGTGGCACGGCTCGGGCACGCTGATGCTTGCGCCGGGCGCCGACCGCAGCGCGGCGACGCTGCTGCCGGGGCGGGTCGAATGGACCACGCGCTTCTGGCCGCTGCTGACCGGGCGAGTGCGGATGCGGATGCGGCAGACCGAGGCGATGCCCGAGGCGGTCACGCTCGACGCGACGTGGCGCGGCGCGGTGCTGTCCGCGGGCGCGATGGCGGTGCCGGCGTCGCTGCTGGCGGGGCTCGGCACGCCGTTCAACACGCTCGACCTGCAGGGCGACGTGCGGCTCGGCTGGAGCGACTGGCGGCTGATCGGCAGCAACACGTTCGGCCAGCTGACGGTGACGATCGACGACATGAGTTCGCGTGTGTCGCGCGTGAAGCCGCTCGGCTCGTACCGCGCGGTGCTGCAGGCGAAGGGTTCGGGCGCGGATCTCGAGCTCGCGACGACGAAAGGCCCGTTGTTCCTCGACGGGCACGGCGCATTCGGCGCGGGCAGCGGGTCGTTCCGCGGCACCGCGCATGCGGCGCCCGAGCAGCTGGCGAACCTCGCGGGCCTGCTGAACCTGCTCGGCCATCCGGTCGGCGACGGCTCGGTGTCGCTGATCTACGGCGACGCGGCGCGCTGACGCGCGCATCGCGCGTCACCTCCAACGTTACTTCTGCGCGATCGGTGCGGCCGCCGCGCCGCTGGCCGGCGCGGGCGCGGCCACGCTGCCCGTCTCGCGCGCGATCTGCGACACGTCCCAGCCGCCGCCGAGCGCCTTCACGAGGCCGACCGACGACACCATCCGCTGCCCCGCGATCGTCGCGAGCTTCTGGTGCGCGGTGAACGCGGTCGTCTGCGCGGTCAGCACGTTCAGGTAGCCGACCGTGCCGGCCTTGTACTGGTTCGTCACGATCGCGAGCGCATGTTCCGCGCTGTCGACCGCCTGCCGCTGCACGTCGATTTCCTGCGCGAGGATGCGCTGCGACGCCAGGTTGTCCTCGACGTCCTGGAACGCGGAGAGGACCGAGAGCCGGTACGCGGCGACGTCCTGGTCGTAGGTCGCGCGCGCGGCCTCGGTCTGCGCGGCGCGCAGGCCCGCGTCGAACAGCGTCGCCGCGAGCTGCGGGCCGACCGTCCAGAAGCGCGCCGGCAGCGTGAACAGGTTCGACCACACCGAGCTTTGCACGCCGCCCTGCGCCGACAGCGTCAGCGTCGGGAAGAACGCCGAGATCGCGACGCCGATCTGCTCGTTGGCCGCGGCCGCGCGGCGTTCGGCCGCCGCGATGTCGGGCCGCCGCTCGAGCAGCGCCGACGGCACGCCGACCGGCGTGACAGGCGGCTCGGCGGCGAGCGGCAGCGGCGGCAGCGAGAATGTCGACGCCGGTTCGCCGATCAGCGTCGCAATCGCGTGCTCGAACTGCGCGCGCGCGACGCCGTTGTCGATCGCGGCCGCCTGCGCGCTCTGCAGCTGCGTTTGCGCCTGGATCACGTCCGCGCGCGCGGCGACGCCCTGCGCGTACCGGTTCTCCGTGAGCTGCAGCGAGCGTGCGTACGACGCGACGGTGTCGTCGAGCAGCATCTGCAGCGCGTCGGCGGTGCGCAGCTGGAAGTAGGTCTGCGCAAGTGTCGCCTGCTGCGACAGCCGCGCGTTCGCCAGATCGGCGGCGGCCGCGGCTTCGCCCGCGCGCTGCGCGCCGACCGTGCGGCTCACCTTGCCCCACAGGTCGGGCTCCCACGACGCGTCGAGGCCGACGCTGTAGCTGTTGCTGATCGATCCGGAGCTGCCGCCGCCGAAGCTCGACGACGACGCCGACGCGCGCGGCGTGCGGGCGCGCGAGCCCGACGCGGTGAGCCCGACAGTCGGGAAATACGCGGCGCGCGCCTCGGTGACGAGCGCGCGCGCCTGCCGGTACGCGGCCGCCGATTGCGCGATGGTCTGGTTCGACGCGTTGAGCTTGCCGATCAGCGCGTCGAGTTGCGGATCGCCGTAGACACTCCACCACGCGCCGCGGTCGGCGCCGTCGGCCGGCTGCGCGACCTTCCAGCCGGCGGGCGCTTCCTTGAACGCGGCGGGCATCGGCGCGTCGGGGCGGTGATAGTCGGGCCCGACGGCGCAGCCGGCAAGCAGCACGGCGGTCGCGAAGGCGACGGCCGCGGCGAGCGGGCGACGGGCGCGCGGGGATGGGACGTACGGCATGCGTGTGATTCCTGTCTGGGCGAGGCCCGGTGCACGGGCACGCGGGCGCGCGATGCGGCGGGTATGCCGCGGGCGGACAAATGGTAACTGACGGCGGGAAAGCTGCGCAGCCGTTAGGGTAAGGCGCGCGACGGCGGGAATGTGTTACCGGCGCGGCAGGCCGGTTTACCGGGCATTACGGATCGCTTGCGGCGGATGGCGCACGCGGGGCGCGCCGATCGCCGGCGGGTGCCGGGGTCAGTCAGTGGCAGCGTGCGGGTTCGATGGCGGCCGCGCGCCATGACGACGGCTCCGTGGCCGCCGCCGCCTTGCGTTCGCCGTGGCGCGCGCCCTTCGCGTTGCGCTGCCGGCGATGATCGAACCATGCGAACCCGAGCGCCGCGAGCGAGCCGCCCGGCAACACCAGCATCGCGACGTACAGCGCGAGCTTCCAGCCGCGGTGCGGCCCGGAGAACACATGGTGAGCGGTATCGGTCAGGGTGCGGCGCAGCGCGCCGGCGGTATTTTTCAGGAACAGCATCGCGAACATCCTCGGGGCGCCCGCAGCGCGGGCAAGGCAGGTCAGAACATCGTCTCCGGCAGTGCAACATGCACGTCGTAACTGGTTGCCTGAAATAATATTGACTGGGCAACCAATTTTCAAGATACTGGTCGCGTTTTTCCGACAAAGCACTATTGCTGCGCGCGCAATCGAGAATGAACGGCGGCCTCTACGATCCTGACGGCATCGAGCTGGAATCGAGCCTCGGCTATTACCTGACGAAGGCGCGTCAGGCGCTCATCGAGCGGATGGACCGCGCGCTGGAGCCGCTCGACCTGACCGCGCAGCAGGTCGGCGTGATCCTGCTGCTGTCGCGCGGGTACGTGCGCACGCCGTTCGAGCTGTCGCGCAAGATGGCGTACGACAGCGGCTCGATGACGCGGATGCTCGACCGGCTCGAGCGCAAGGGCTTCATCGAGCGGGCGCGCAGCGAGCAGGACCGCCGCGTGATCGAGCTGACGCTGACCGAACGCGGCGCCGACGCCGCCCGCGCGCTGCCGTCGCTGATCGCGACCGCGCTGAACGCGCAGCTCGCCGGCTTCTCGGCCGACGAGCTCGCGACGCTCACGGGCCTGTTGCAGCGCTTCATCGCGAACGGCCCCGGCACCCTCGGGTGTGATTCGTCCGGCTCGCCGGACTGCTGATGCCGCACGAGGCGTCGATATTTGGGTTAAGCATCCGCTTATTTATCTGTCTGGGCAGAAGATGACGCGTCACACGCTCCGCTCCACGTACTTCCCCCCGCCCCCAGCCGGTTCGTGCCGCATTGCGATCCGGCCAGCCGTGTACGCCCGTCGTGCACTTTGTGCGCGCCGCACCTAGGAGATTCCGATGTCCGCCACCACGGCCCCCGCGGGCTCGCCCGCGTCCCCCGCCGCCGAACCGGCGCCGCTGTCCGGCGGCGCCCTCGCGCTGCTCACCGTCGGGCTCGCGCTCGGCACCTTCATGGAAGTGCTCGACACGTCGATCGCGAACGTCGCGGTGCCGACGATCTCGGGCAGCCTCGGCGTCGCGACGAGCGAAGGCACGTGGGTGATCTCGTCGTACTCGGTCGCGTCCGCGATCGCGGTGCCGCTCACCGGCTGGCTCGCGCGGCGGGTCGGCGAGGTGCGCCTGTTTACGATGTCAGTGCTCGCGTTCACGATCGCGTCCGCGCTGTGCGGCCTCGCGAACAACTTCGAGACGCTGATCGCGTTCCGGCTGCTGCAGGGCCTCGTGTCGGGGCCGATGGTGCCGCTGTCGCAGACGATCCTGATGCGCAGCTACCCGCCCGCGAAGCGCGGGCTCGCGCTCGGCCTATGGGCGATGACGGTGATCGTCGCGCCGATCTTCGGCCCGCTGCTGGGCGGCTGGATCAGCGACAACTACACGTGGCCGTGGATCTTCTACATCAACCTGCCGATCGGCGTGTTTTCCGCGATCTGCGCGTTCGTGCTGCTGCGCGGCCGCGAGACGAAGACGACGAAGCAGCGGATCGACGCGGTCGGCCTCGCGCTGCTCGTGATCGGCGTGTCGTGCCTGCAGATGATGCTCGACCTCGGCAAGGACCGCGACTGGTTCAACTCGACGTTCATCGTGGCGCTCGCGCTGATCGCGGTCGTGTCGCTCGCGTTCATGCTGGTGTGGGAGGCGACCGAGAAGGAGCCGGTGGTCGACCTCACGCTCTTCAAGGACCGCAACTTCGCGCTCGGCGCGATGATCATCTCGTTCGGCTTCATGGCGTTCTTCGGCTCGGTCGTGATCTTCCCGCTGTGGCTGCAGACGGTGATGGGCTACACGGCCGGCAAGGCCGGCCTCGCGACCGCGCCGGTCGGGCTGCTCGCGCTCGTGCTGTCGCCGCTGATCGGCCGCAACATGCACCGGCTCGACCTGCGGATGGTCGCGAGCTTCGCGTTCTGCGTGTTCGCCGGTGTGTCGATCTGGAACTCGACGTTCACGCTCGACGTGCCGTTCAACCACGTGATCCTGCCGCGGCTCGTGCAGGGGATCGGCGTCGCGTGCTTCTTCGTGCCGATGACGACGATCACGCTGTCGAGCATCCCCGACGAGCGGCTCGCGAGCGCGTCGGGGCTGTCGAACTTCCTGCGCACGCTGTCCGGCGCGATCGGCACCGCGGCCAGCTCGACGTTCTGGGAGAACGACGCGATCTACCACCACGCGCGGCTGTCGGAATCGGTGAGCGTCTATGCGCAGAGCACGGTCGACTACCAGGGCGCGCTGTCGCAGCTCGGGATCGCGGGCCAGATGTCGAGCGCGCAGATCAACCAGATCGTCACGCAGCAGGGCTTCATGATGGCGACCAACGACTTCTTCTACCTGTCGGCGAGCGTGTTCGTCGCGCTTGCGGCGCTCGTCTGGATCACCAAGCCGAGGAAGGGCGCGGGGCCGGCGATGGGGCATTGATGTCGGCATGACCTGTCGCGGGCGCGACCAGCGCCTCGTGGACAAATCGGCCTTGTACATGTTGTCAAGATAAACTAAGCTCAATCGTTGAATGAACTTAGTTCACTTGGGGGATGCGATGCAGACCTACAACATGCATGACGCTAAGACGAACCTGTCGCGGCTGATCGACGAAGCCGTTCACGCCGGCGAACCGTTCGTGATCGCGAAAGCCGGCAAGCCGCTCGTCAAGGTCGTGCCGATCGATACACCGGAGCTTGCTCCGCTGAGCCGGATCGGCTTCATGAAGGGGCAGATCCGCATCCCAGACGATTTCGACTCGATGGGCGGCGACGAGATTCGCAAGCTGTTCGAGGGTGACGCGTGAAGCTGCTGCTCGACACCCACCTGCTCCTCTGGGCGGCGGCCGGCGCGGCCGAGCTGCCGGAGCGCGCCCGCGCGCTCATCGAAGACCCCGCCTGCACGCCGCTCTTCAGCGTCGCGAGCATCTGGGAGATCGTCATCAAGCGCGGACTGGAGCGCGACGATTTCCAGGTCGACGCGAACGTGCTCCGCCGCAATCTGCTCGACGTCGGCTACGTGGAACTGCCGATCACGAGCGCGCACGCGCTCGCGGTCGAGCAGTTGCCGCCGATCCATCGCGACCCGTTCGACCGCCTTCTGGTTGCGCAAGCGATTTCGGAAGGGATCACGCTGGTGACACACGACCGCACCGTGGCCCAGTATCCGGGCCCCATCCGGCACGTCTGACCGCGCGTCGCGCAGGGGCCTCCCCTCACCGCGCCTGCAACCCGCCGAACGCGAGATCGTCGCCCGGCACGCCCGGCAGCGTCGCGCGCGCGACCTCGAGCCACGCGCGCGCCGCATGCGACAGATAGCCCTTCTTCAGCCAGCCGAGCGCGATCGCCCAGGTGATCTCCGGCTCGACGATCGGCCGGCACGTGAACTGGTCGGGGTCGAGCCGCCGGCAGTAAGGCTCCGGCAGCAGCGCGATGCCGACCCCCGCGTGCACGAGCGCGGCCATGAAATCCCAATGCCCGCTGCGGCTCACGATCGACGGCGTGAAGCCGACCTGCCGGCACGCGTCGAGCACCGCGTCGTGCAGCGCGAGGCTTTCCGCGTAGAACACGAACGATTCGCGCGCGAGGTCGGCGAGCGGCACCGCCGGATGCTCCTCCCAGCGCGACTCGCGCGGCGCGACGAGCCACAGCGGCGCGCGCACCATCGGCAGCCGGTCGAACATCTCCGGATCGACCGGCTCCAGCAGCCCGCCCAGCTCCAGCTCGCCCGCCACCAGCGCGGCCTCGATCATCCGCGCGCCCTGCTCGAACAGCTTCAGCTCGATGTTCGGGTAGCGCTGCTTGTACGCGGCGATGATCGGCGTGAACAGCGACCCGCCGAGCGGCGGGATGCCGATCGTCAGCTCGCCGCGGCCGAGCGTGCCGAGGTCGTTCAGCTCCGACTGCAGCTGCGCCTGCGCGGCGAGCACGTCCTGGCCGCGCTGGAACACGATCCGCCCGGCGTCGGTGAGCACCATCTGCCGGCCGTCGCGCAGCAGCAGCGGCGAGCCGATCTCGTCCTCGAGCGCCTTCACCATCTTGCTGATGGTCGGCTGGGTCACGAACAGCTTGTCGGCCGCCGCGGTGAAGCTCTGCTGGCGGACCACCTCGACGAAATACCGCAGTGCGCGCAACTCCATCGGCGCCTCCCCAAATTGGTGCAGCCATCGTGAATTCCGAAATGGAATGACAAGGATAGAGACAAGTCATTTTATTTATGGATGAGGGAATTCTATACTTGCGCCATCAATGAATTATCTGTATGGGAGCCCCACCATGAACAAGTCGATCGCCATTGCCGCCGTCCGGCCCGCGCCGATGGCCGGTGTCGCGCACACCGGGCGGATCGCGCTGCAGGCGACCGCGCTCGCGGCGCTGTGGCTGGCGGTCGACTGGGCGGTGCGGGCGGTCGGGCTGCCGGTTCCGTCCGGCGTGATCGGCCTCGCGGTGCTGCTCGTGCTGCTGTTTTCCGGCGGCGTCGCGCCGGCGTGGGTGAAGGACGGCGCGAACTGGCTGCTGTCCGACATGCTGCTGTTCTTCGTGCCGGCCGCGGTCGCGGCCGTGCAGTACGGCGGCCTGTTCCGCGAGGACGGCTGGCGGCTCGCGCTCGTCGTCGTCGCCGGCACCGCGTTCGTGATGGTCGCGGTGGCCGTCGCGGTCGACCTCGCCGCGAAGCTCGAGCGCAAGCTCGCCGCGCAGCGCGTGCTGGCCGGGCGCCGCCGCGTGCGCGCCTGATCCCGCCTGATCCATTGCCGACGGAACCCCGATCATGCTTGCCCCGCTGTCGAACCTGTCCGCCGACCAGGCGAATGCCGCGATCTCCGTCGGCTGCTTCGTGCTGACGGTCGTGCTGTACTTCGCGTCGAAGCGGCTCTATGCGTACAAGAAGACGCTGCTGTTCTCGCCGCTCGTGTTCGTGCCCGGCGTGCTGGTCGCGCTCGTCGCGCTGACGGGCATCCCGTATTCGGTCTACTTCCACGACACGCGCTGGCTGATGTGGCTGCTCGGCCCGGCGACGATCGCGTTCGCGGTGCCGATCTACGACTACCGCGACCTGATCCGCCGCCACTGGCTGTCGCTGTCGGTCGGCGTCGTGGTCGGCATCGCCGCCGGGGTCTGCGGGTCGCTGCTGCTCGCGAAGCTGCTGCACCTGTCGCCGGAGCTGCAGCGCTCGCTGATGACCCGCTCGGTGTCGACGCCGTTCGCGCTGGCCGTCTCCGACAAGATCCATGCGCCGAAGGACCTGACCGCGCTGTTCGTGATCGCGACCGGCATCTGCGGGATGCTGCTCGGCGAGATCGTGCTCGCGCTCGTGCCGATGCGCACGCGGCTCGCGCGCGGCGCGCTGTTCGGCGCGGCCGCGCACGGCGTCGGCACCGCGAAGGCGCGCGAGATCGGCAGCGAGGAAGGCGTCGTGTCGAGCCTGACGATGATGATCGCGGGCGTCGCGATGGTGCTGCTCGCGCCGCTGCTGACGCTGCTGCCGATCTGAGCGGGGGGCCGCCGCGGCGTACCGCCCGGTGCGCCGCCTCCCTGCCCCGGGCGCCGGCCGCCCGTCCCGCGTACGCCGGCACTTGCGCCCCCATTTCTGCCGCCGCTTGCCGGCCGGCACCCGCCGCCGGCCGGGCCACCCGCCCGACAATCGCCTGAGATAACCGCAATTCCCCCCTCTTTTCCGCCCATCGGCTTCGGGCCGGATGCCGAACAATGCATGCTACGAGTCACCACGCACGCATTCACATGGCCTCCACGACCGCAAATCCGCCCGCCGACAAGCCGGCTTCGTCCGGCAAGCTCAAGCGCATCGCGCTGTTCGCCGTCATCGCGCTTGGCGCCGCGGCTGCCGCCGCGGGCGGCATGTACGTGTTCCTGAGCAAGCAGGGCGTCGGCCATGCGAGCGGCCCCGTCGAACCGCCGCCGCTCGCCGCGCCGGTGTTCTTCCCGCTCGACCCGCTCACCGTCAACCTCCAGTCGGACGACGGCGTCCAGCACTACCTGCGCGTCGGGCTGTCGCTGAAGCTCACCGACGCGAAGGCGCAGGAGCAGCTGACCGCGCGCATGCCGGAGATCCGCAGCCGCATCCTGCTCGCGCTGAGCAACAAGCGCCCGGAGGAACTCGCGACGCCCGACGGCAAGCACGCGCTCGCCGGCGAGCTGAAGGGCCTGATCGAGCAGCCGACGCAGCCTGGCAACCAGCACGCCAAGGTCGACGACGTGCTGTTCACCGAGTTCGTCGTCCAGTAACTCGCCGACAAAGGAACGCGCATGGGCCACTCAGAGTTCATGTCCCAGGAGGAGGTCGATGCACTCCTCAAGGGCGTTACGGGCGAAGCCGACGCGGATGACGAAAAGCGCGACGCGTCGGGCATTCGCCCCTACAACATCGCGACGCAGGAGCGGATCGTCCGCGGCCGGATGCCCGGCCTCGAGATCATCAACGACCGCTTCGCGCGTCTGCTGCGCATCGGCATCTTCAACTTCATGCGGCGCACGGCGGAAATCTCCGTCAGCCAGGTGAAGGTGCAGAAGTACAGCGAGTTCACCCGCAACCTGCCGATCCCGACGAACCTGAACCTCGTGCACGTGAAGCCGCTGCGCGGCACGTCGCTGTTCGTGTTCGACCCGAACCTCGTGTTCTTCGTCGTCGACAACCTGTTCGGCGGCGACGGGCGCTTCCACACGCGCGTCGAGGGCCGCGACTTCACCGCGACCGAGCAGCGCATCATCGGCAAGCTGCTGAACCTCGTGTTCGAGCACTACACGACCGCCTGGAAGAGCGTGCGGCCGCTGCAGTTCGAATACGTGCGCTCGGAAATGCACACGCAGTTCGCGAACGTCGCGACGCCGAACGAAATCGTGATCGTCACCCAGTTCTCGATCGAGTTCGGGCCGACGGGCGGCACGCTGCACATCTGCATGCCGTATTCGATGGTCGAGCCGATTCGCGACGTGCTCGCGTCGCCGATCCAGGGCGAGGCGCTCGAAGTCGACCGGCGCTGGGTGCGCGTGCTGTCGCAGCAGGTCCAGACAGCCGAGGTCGAGCTGACCGCGAATCTCGCCGAGATTCCGGTGACCTTCGAGCAGATCCTCAACCTGCGCGCGGGCGACGTGCTGCCGCTCGCGATCGAGGACACGATCACCGCGAAGGTCGACGGCGTGCCGGTCATGGAATGCGGTTACGGGATTTTCAATGGTCAATATGCGTTGCGCGTGCAGAAGATGATCAGCGCGAACGACACGATGAAGGAAGGTGGATATGAGTGAGCTGAATCAGACGGACGAGCTCGACGCGCAGGCACTGGCTGACGCCGCGCTGGCGGAGACGGCTCCCGCGGCCGCGGCTGCCGCCGACGCCGATGACGAGCAGGGGCTGGACGACTGGGCGGCCGCGCTCGCCGAGCAGAACGAGCAGCCGGTCCCGGCGGCGGGCGCGACGGGCGCCGGCGTGTTCCAGCCGCTGTCGAAGGCCGCGGCGACGTCGACGCACAACGACATCGACATGATCCTCGACATCCCGGTCAAGATGACCGTGGAGCTCGGCCGCACGAAGATCGCGATCCGCAACCTGCTGCAGCTCGCGCAGGGCTCGGTCGTCGAGCTCGACGGCCTCGCGGGCGAGCCGATGGACGTGCTGGTCAACGGCTGCCTGATCGCGCAGGGCGAGGTGGTGGTCGTGAACGACAAGTTCGGCATCCGCCTGACGGACATCATCACGCCGTCCGAGCGCATCCGGAAACTGAATCGATGAGATTCGCGCCGTCCGGCCGCCGCCTGGTTGCGCTGGCCGCGTTCGTCGCGGCGGGCGCAGCCGGCGCGCTGCTCGCCGAGGCGGCCGCGGCCGCCGACCTGAACGCGGTGAACCATGCCGGCGCGATCGCGTCGAGCGTGGTGGTCGGCTCGGCCGCGCCGTCGCTCGGCGTCGGCGCGGTGCTGCAGACGCTCGTCGGGCTCGCGCTCGTGATCGGCCTCGTGTTCGGCTGCGCGTGGCTCGCGCGCCGCTTCGGCTTCCAGCCGGCGCGGCGCGGCGGCCCGCTGAAGGTCGTGTCGAGCGTCGCGGTCGGCGCGAAGGAATGCGCGACGATCGTCGAGGTCGGCGATACGTGGCTGGTGCTCGGCGTCGCGCCCGGCAACGTTCGGCTGCTGCACACGCTGCCGGCCGGCTCCGCGCCTGCCGGTGAAGCCGTCACGGCGGATGCGCCGTCGGCCTCCGCGCCCGGCGGCGACTTGCCCGGCACGTTCGGCCGGCGCTTTCGCGACGCGCTCGCGGGCGAGGCCGCGAAACGCCTCGGGCGCGGCAAGGACCGCTGAGATGCGCTCGCGCGCCCTTCCACTCACCGCATTCCGATGAAATACGCCTTCCTGCGCCGCGCGGCGCGTCTTGCGCCCGCGCTGATCCTCGGCCTCGCCCCCGCGCTCGCGTGCGCGCAGGCGGCGGGCCTGCCCGCCTTCAACGCGGCCCCCGGCCCGAACGGCGGCACGACCTACTCGCTGAGCGTGCAGACGATGCTGCTGCTCACGATGCTGTCGTTCCTGCCGGCGATGCTGCTGATGATGACGAGCTTCACGCGCATCATCATCGTGCTGTCGCTGCTGCGGCAGGCGCTCGGCACGTCGTCGACGCCGCCGAACCAGGTGCTGGTCGGCCTCGCGATGTTCCTCACCTTCTTCGTGATGTCGCCGGTGCTCGACCGCGCGTATTCCGACGGCTACAAGCCGTTCTCCGACGGCAGCGTGCCGATGGAGCAGGCGGTGCAGCGCGGCGTCGCGCCGTTCAAGACCTTCATGCTGAAACAGACCCGCGAGACCGATCTCGCGCTGTTCGCGAAGATCTCGAAGGCCGCGCCGCTGCAGGGCCCGGAAGACGTGCCGCTGTCGCTGCTGGTGCCCGCGTTCGTCACCAGCGAGCTGAAGACGGGCTTCCAGATCGGCTTCACGATCTTCATCCCGTTCCTGATCATCGACATGGTCGTCGCGAGCGTGCTGATGTCGATGGGGATGATGATGGTGTCGCCGTCCACCGTGTCGCTGCCGTTCAAGCTGATGCTGTTCGTCGTCGTCGACGGCTGGCAGCTGCTGCTCGGCTCGCTCGCGCAGAGCTTCACCTGATCACGCCGGAGAGCATGCGATGACGCCCGAACAAGTGATGACGCTCGCGCACCAGGCGATGGTGGTCGGCCTGCTGGTCTCCGCGCCGCTGCTGCTCGTCGCGCTCGCGGTCGGCCTGCTCGTGAGCCTGTTCCAGGCCGCGACGCAGATCAACGAATCGACGCTGTCGTTCATCCCGAAGCTGCTCGCGGTGCTGGCCACGCTCGTGATCGCCGGCCCGTGGATGATGACGACGGTGCTCGACTACCTGCGGCAGACCCTGCTGCACGTCGCGACGCTCGGCGCGGGCTGAGCGGCGCGCGCCTAGCGGCTCCGGGCTCCGGCGATGTTCTCGGTCACCTACGCGCAGCTCAACGCGTGGCTCACGGCGTTCCTGTGGCCGTTCGTGCGGATGCTCGCGCTCGTCGCGGTCGCACCGGTGACCGGCCACGCGTCGGTGCCGGGGCGCGTGAAGATCGGCGTCGCGGCATTCATGGCGTTGGTCGTCGCGCCGACGCTCGGGCCGCTGCCGGCCGTCACCGTGTTTTCCGCGCAGGGCATCTGGATCGTCGTCACGCAGTTCCTGATCGGCGTGGCGATGGGCTTCACGATGCAGATCGTGTTCGCCGCCGCCCAGGCCGCCGGCGACGCGATCGGCCTGTCGATGGGCCTCGGCTTCGCGACCTTCTTCGATCCCCACGCGAGCGGCGCGACGCCGGTGATGGGCCGCTTCCTGAACGCGGTCGCGATCCTCGCGTTCCTCGCGTTCGACGGCCACCTGCAGGTGCTCGCGGCGCTCGCCGCGTCGTTCCAGACGCTGCCCATATCGGCCGACCTGCTGCACGCGCCCGGCTGGCGCACGCTCGCCGCGTTCGGCGCGACGGTGTTCCAGATGGGGCTGCTGCTCGCGCTGCCGGTCGTCGCGGCGCTGCTGATCGCCAACCTCGCGCTCGGCATCCTGAATCGCGCGGCGCCGCAGATCGGCATCTTCCAGGTCGGCTTTCCGGTCACGATGCTGGTCGGCCTGCTGCTCGTGCAGCTGATGGTGCCGAACATGGTGCCGTTCTTCGGGCGGTTGTTCGATATGGGGCTGGATGCGATGGGGCGGGTTGTGGCGGGCTTGCGCTGACCCTCCTATAAGTGGCCGCGCAGTCAGATCAGGCCGTTTTCGTACGCATACCGAATCAGATGGATGTTCGTATCGGCCTGCAGCTTGCGCATCGCCGTGTGTTTTTGCGTCGACACGGTGCTGATCGAGCGGCCGAGCTGCTTCGCGATGTCCTGCAGCGTATGCCCGGACGCGAACAGCCGCACGACGTCGAGTTCCCGGGCCGTGAGCGCCGATTCCCGCCCGGGCGCGTCGCCGCGCGCGAACATTGCCCGGGCCGTCGGCGACAGGTAGCACGTGCCGGACGCGTCGAGCCGCCGGCACGCACGGACGATTTCGTCGACCGGGTCTTCCTTGCTGACGATCGCGGCCACCCCGAGCCGGAGCGCCGCCGCGAGCACGCTGGGGTTCGACTGCGCGGTGAACATCACGCACCGCGTGCGCGGCGCGCTGCTGCGCAGCTTGCGCAGCAGCGGCAGCCCGTCGAGCGGGCGCTCGCCTCGGCTCATCGAATAATCGACGACGGCGATGTCGACCGGGGCCTGCATCAGCGCGGCGATCAATGCGGCGCCGCTGCGGCATGAATGCACGACGCGAAACGGCGGCGTGCATTGCAACAGGCGATCGAGCAATTCGAGTACCACGGGATGGTCGTCGGCAATGGCGATGGTTATTGCATTCATATCTCGCATTGGTTTCGTTTGAAAAATGCTTCGTCGATGATCAATGCGGCGACGCCTGATGCAACGGCGCCGGCGGAGGAGAAGCCTGCTCGTTGAGCGTTCGTGCGCAGGCGAATCGAATAAAGGTGCGATTATTCATGGATAAGCGCATGAATAAGGCTCCAGCCAAAAACGATTCACTCGAATATATCAAACGAGAAATCTCAAAAAATAAATCGGCGGGATTCAGGCTTTGACGCGTTTCATTTTTATAGAACTTGTCCTAATTCAGATCGAATAATGCGATCACCGTCCTGAATCGCGCCGAATCACCGGACCTCGCGCCCGCCCGGCCGTGTCGCCCGCCGGCTGCGAGCCGCGGCCATCGCGGCCGCCTGCCGGTTTGCTGGAAAACCCCTAAAGGAATGACGGGTCCGCGAAAGGTTGCGGAAGGTTTCGCGTCCCTATACTCGTTGCAACGATGCACGACATCGTCGCGCCATACCGATAACGACCGGAGACACCCCGATGCGACCCATCCTGCGCCCCCTCGCCGTTGCAGCCACCCTGACCTGTGCACTCGCCGCGCATCCCGCCCTCGCCGCGGACGACGGCGGCAAGATCACGATCATGGTCGGCGGGATCGCGAAGCTGATCTACCTGCCGGCGCGCCTGACCCAGGAGCTCGGCTACTTCAAGGACGAAGGGCTCGACGTCGAGCTGCTGTCGCAGCCGGCCGGCGTCGACGCCGAGAACGAGCTGCTCGCGGGCGCCGTGCAGGGCGTGGTGGGCTTCTACGACCACACGATCGACCTGCAGAGCAAGGGCAAGGACGTGAAGGCGATCGCCGTGTTCGGCCAGGTGCCGGGCGAAGTCGAGATGGTGTCGACCAAGGCCGCGGCGACCTTCAAGTCGATGGCCGACGCGAAGGGCAAGACGCTGGGCGTGACGGGCCTCGGCTCGTCGACGAGCTTCCTCACGCAATACCTCGCGCTGCAGCACGGCGTGCCGTCGACGCAGTACACGATGCTGCCGGTCGGCGCCGACGCGAGCTTCATCGCCGCGATCAAGCAGGGCCGGATCGACGCCGGGATGACGACCGAGCCGACCGTGTCCGCGCTCGAGAAGATGGGCGACGCGAAGGTGCTGGTCGACCTGCGCACGCTCGACGGCACGCGTGCGGCGCTCGGCGGCACCTATCCGGCCGCGAGCCTGTACGTGCAGTCCGCGTGGGCCGATGCGCACAAGGCGCAGGCCGTGAAGCTCGCGCATGCGTTCGCGAAGACGATGCAGTTCATCCATACGCACAGTGCCGAGGAGATCGCCGCGAAGATGCCGGCCGACTACCAGAAGGACAAGTCGCTGTACGTGACCGCGCTGAAGGCGTCGCTGCCGATGTACACCGCCGACGCGAAGATGCCGGCCGACGGCCCGGCGACCGTGCTGAAGGTGCTGTCGGCGTTCAACCCGTCGGTGAAGGGCAAGCACATCGACCTGGCGCGCACCTACACCAACGAGTACGTGAGCGCGAAGTAAGCGCGGCGGCGGACGATCCCGCCGCACCGCTCCCCCGTTCCGGCCCGGCTGACCGGCCCCGGCGCCGCACACCAAGGCGGCGCCCCACCCGCAGGACGAATGCGATGACCCAGGCAGTTTCACCGAGCACCACACCGGCGATCGAGTTTCGCAACGTGTCGTGCCGCTTCATTTCACCGGAAGGCAAGGCTACCGTCGCGCTGCGCGACTTCAGCATGAGCGTCGCGCGCGGCGAGTTCATCGCGATCGTCGGGCCGACCGGCTGCGGCAAGTCGACGACGCTCAACCTGATCACCGGCCTGCTCAAGCCCGCCTCCGGCGAGGTGCGCGTGATGGGCCGCCCGGTCGACGGGATCGACCCGCGCATCGGCTTCGTGTTCCAGGCCGACGCGGTGTTCCCGTGGCGCAACGTGATCGACAACGTCGCCGCAGGCCCCTTGTTCCGCGGCCGCTCGAAGGACGTCGCGTACGCGCAGGCCGAGGAATGGATCCGCAAGGTCGGCCTCGACAAGTTCACGAAGCACTACCCGCACCAGCTGTCGGGCGGGATGAGGAAGCGCGTCGCGCTCGCGCAGACCTTCATCAACCAGCCGGAAATCCTGCTGATGGACGAGCCGTTCTCCGCGCTCGACATGCAGACCCGCACGCTGATGCAGGACGAGCTGCTGCAGCTCTGGTCCGCGAACAAGGGCTCGGTGGTGTTCGTCACGCACGACCTCGAGGAGGCGATCGCGCTCGCGGACCGCGTGTTCGTGCTGACCGCGCGCCCGGCGACGTTGAAGCGCGTGTACCCGATCGACCTGCCGCGCCCGCGCGTCACGTCGGAGATTCGCTATCACCCGCACTTCATCGAGATTTCCAAGGACATCTGGCACGACCTGCGCGAAGAAGTGCAGATCGGCTGACGCAAGCAAGGACAAAGCAAGGACAGGAGCATGACCGACATGACGCTTCCCCCCACCGCCATTCCGGCGAAGTCGCTCGAGGACGAGTCGCGCGCCGCGCAAACCCGGCTGCGCCGCCGCCGGCAACTGATCATCGGCCTGCGGATCGCCGTGCTCGTCGTCGTGCTCGGCGGCTGGGAACTCGCCGCGCGGCTCAAGTGGATCGATCCGTTCTTTTTCTCGCAGCCGACGCTGATCTTCGCGCAGCTCCAGGACTGGTTCGTCAACGGCACGTCGCAAGGGCCGCTGCTCACGCAGGTCTGGGTGACGCTCGAGGAAACCACGATCGGCTTCCTGATCGGCTCGGTCGCCGGCGTGCTCTGCGGGATCGTGCTCGGCCGCAACAAGCTGATGTCCGACGTGTTCGGCCTCTACATCCAGATCGCGAACTCGATCCCGCGCGTCGTGCTCGGCTCTATCTTCGTGATCGCGCTCGGCCTCGGGATGGCGTCGAAGATCGCGCTCGCCGTCGTGATGGTGTTCTTCGTCGTGTTCGGCAATGCGTTCCAGGGCGTGCGCGAAGCGGACCGCTACCTGATCGCGAACGCGCAGATCCTCGGCGCGTCGCGCCGGCAGATCACCACGTCGGTCGTGATCCCGTCCGCGCTCTCCTGGATTCTCGCGAGCCTGCACGTGAGCTTCGGCTTCGCGCTGGTCGGCGCGGTGGTCGGCGAATTCCTCGGCTCCAAGCAGGGTATCGGCCTCTTGATCTCCACCGCGCAGGGCGCGTTCAACGCGAGCGGCGTGTTCGCGGCGATGATCGTGCTGGCGGTGGTCGCGCTCGCCGCCGACTACCTGCTGACGTGGCTCGAGAAGCGGCTGCTGAAGTGGCGTCCGGCCGCGTTCTGAACGCCGCGCGACCCAGTCTGACCCCGACCGCGCCCGAAGCCTTCCCGGCTCCGGCGCGGTTCGGCATTGAGAAGAAGGAGCGGGAAAGGATGACGCACAGCCTGCGCGGGCGGCTCCTCTGGTGGCTGCTGCTGCCGCTCGCGGTGTTCGTGCTGATCGCGGGCGCGATGTCGTACGACACCGCGCGGCGCACCGCCGACCTCGTGCAGGACAGCGCGCTGGTCGCGTCCGCGCGCACGATCGGCGAGGACGTCGAGTGGCGCAACGGCTATCTGGCGGCCGACGTGCCGCCGGCCGCGCTGGAGATTTTCGAGTCGCCGTCGCGCGACTCGGTGTTCTACAAGGTGATCGACGGCCACGGCCGGCTGCTCGCGGGCAACCCCGAGCTCGACGTGCCCGCGCGGCACGGCGTCGAGCCGACGCTGTACCGCACCGCGCTCGACGGCATCGTGCTGCGCGCGGTCGCGTACGATCGCCAGCTGTACAACGAAGGACAGGTCGAGACGGTGACGGTCGCGGTCGCGAAGACGACGCGCTCGCGCGCCGCGATGCTCGACACGATCTGGCGGCCGCAGCTCGCGCGCCTGTCGCTGATGCTGCTGCTCGCGGTCGTGCTCGTGTATCTCGGCCTCACCTTCGAGCTGCGGCCGCTGATGAAGCTGAAGGACGACGTCGCCGACCGCGGGCCGATGGAGCTGGAGCCGATCCGCCCCGAGCGGCTGCAGCACGAGCTGCGGCCGATCGTCGACGCGATCAACCAGTGCATCGCGCGGCTGAACACGCATACCGCGACGCAACGGCGCTTCATCGCCGACGCCGCGCACCAGCTGCGCACGCCGATCGCGGTGCTCGACACGCAGATCCAGTACGCGCAGCAGCGCGAGCGCGACGATCCGGAGCTGACCGCGATGCTCGACAGCATGCAGCGCAGCAGCCGCAAGATGGCGGACGTGACCGACAAGCTGCTGCTGCTCGCGCACGCGGAGGCGACGCCGTCGACGCTGCTCACGCATCGCGTCGATCTGGCCGCGGTCGTATCGAGCGTGTTCGAGGAGACGATCGTGCTCGCGCAGCGGCGCAACATCGACCTCGGCGCGGACCTTGGCGACCATCTCGACGTGACGGGCAGCGACAGCCTGCTGACCGCGCTCGTGATGAACCTCGTTGACAACGCGGTGCGCTACACGCAGCCGGGCGGCTGCGTGACGGTCGCCGCGCGGCGCGACGGCGACACGGTCGTGCTCGACGTGATCGACAACGGCCCCGGCATTCCGGCGGAGGCGCGCCCGCACGTATTCAAGCGCTTCTACCGCGTGTCGAGCGATACTGAAGGCTCGGGGCTCGGCCTCGCGATCGTGCGCGAGATCGCGCAGGCGCACGGCGGCATGGCGTCGCTCGCGCCGGGGCCCGGCAACCGCGGGGTCGTGGTGACCGTGCGGCTGCCCGCCTATGTCTGAAGAGAACGTCTGATGAAACTCCTGCTGGTCGAAGACAACGCCGAGCTCGCGCACTGGATCGTGAACCTGCTGCGCGGCGAGGATTTCGCGGTCGACAGCGTCGGCGACGGCGAACGCGCCGACGCGGTGCTGAAGACCGAACGCTACGACGCGGTGCTGCTCGACATGCGGCTGCCGGGCATCAGCGGCAAGGAAGTGCTCAGCCGCCTGCGGCGCCGCAACGACAACGTGCCGGTGCTGATGCTGACCGCGCACGGCTCGGTCGACGACAAGGTCGACTGCTTCGGCGCGGGCGCCGACGACTACGTCGTCAAGCCGTTCGAGTCGCGCGAGCTGGTGGCGCGGATCCGCGCGCTGATCCGCCGCCAGGCGGGCGTCGGTGCGACCCAGCTCGTGTGCGGTGATCTCGTCTACGCGTTCGGCACGCGCGAATTCCGCTGCCACGACGTGCCGCTGGCCTTGCGCCGCCGCGAGCACGCGATCCTCGAGACGCTGATGCTGCAGCAGAACAAGACCGTGTCGAAGGCGCGGCTGATGGACAGCGTGTTCGCGCTCGACGACGAGCCGAGCGCGGACGCGATCGACATCTACATCCACCGGCTGCGCAAGCATCTCGCGCTCAGCACGGCGGAGATCATCACGCTGCGCGGGCTCGGCTACATCCTGCGCGCGAAGACCGCGCAAGGCTGACGCCGCGCGTCCCCACGGCCTGCCGCGCGAGCGGCAGCGCTTGCGCACGCCTGTGCCCGGCTGCGCATCCTTCGCGTTCACTGTTGTATTCACGCACACGCCGCGGGACCCCGCGCGCGGCGCGAACGATCCCGCTCTCCCCCGTCCGCCCGGCCTCGGGCATCCCTAAGGACTCCGGTGCGTTGCCGTCGTTCGGTGTTTTCACTGATCCGATCTGCAAGCCCGCGAAAGCGGCACGAAGGATTGCACGCTCTACGATGCTACGCGTCGGTCATCTCGCAGGGGCCGGCAGGAGACGGCATACATTTACGTACTGCCAACAACCGAATTTCAATGCGGCAGCTCGGAGGAGACGATCTTGAAACGAAAATACCTGGCCCTTTCCATCGCGGCGGGGCTGTGCGCCGCGACGCAGGCGCACGCGCAATCGAGCGTGCAGCTCTATGGCCTGATGGACCTGAGCTTCCCGACCTACCGCACGCACGCGGATGCGAACGGCAAGCACGTGATCGGCATGGGCAACGACGGCGAGCCGTGGTTCAGCGGCAGCCGCTGGGGCCTGCGCGGCGCCGAGGACATCGGCGGCGGCACGAAGATCATCTTCCGCCTCGAAAGCGAATACGTGGTCGCGAACGGCCAGATGGAAGACTCGGGCCAGATCTTCGACCGCGATTCGTGGGTCGGCGTCCAGGACGAACGCTTCGGCAAGCTGACGGCCGGCTTCCAGAACACGATCGCGCGCGACGCGGCGGCGATCTACGGCGACGCGTACGGCACCGCGCAGCTGACCACCGAGGAAGGCGGCTGGACCAACTCGAACAACTTCAAGCAGATGATCTTCTACGCGGCCGGCCCGACCGGCACGCGCTACAACAACGGCATCGCGTGGAAGAAGCTGTTCAGCAACGGCATCTTCGCGGCAGCGGGCTACCAGTTCAGCAACTCGACCCAGTTCGCGAACGGCTCCGCGTACCAGGTCGCGCTCGGCTACAACGGCGGGCCGTTCAACGTGTCGGGCTTCTACAGCCACGTGAACCACAACGGCTTCCGGAACCAGACGTTCTCGGCCGGCGGCAACTACACGTTCAGCATCGTGCGCGTGAATGCCGGCTACTTCCGCTACAACGGCGACCAGGGCTCGCTCGGCCAGCGCCACGACGACGCGTGGACCGTGTCGATGAAGATCGCGCCGCAAGGCCCGCTCGACTACGAGCTCGGCTACCAGCAGATGCGCACCAAGAACGCCGCGTACAACTCGGACGGCTTCACGCCGAACGCGAACCTCGGCGCGTTCAGCCTGACCAACGGCGTCGGCAGCGGCTTCAAGGAAACGATCTACGGCTCGATCTTCTACCACCTGAGCAAGCGCACCGAAGTCTATCTGGCGGGCGACTACATGAAGCTGCACGGCGGCTACAAGGTGTCGTCGACGTTTGGCTCGAACAACCAGCTCGAACTGACGACCGGCATCCGCACCCGCTTCTGACCCCGTGCGGGGCGCTGTGCGCCCTGCCCGCGACCCTCATTCCCGAACGCTCCCTCGGGGCACGCCGGCGCACCGCGCCGTCCGTGCCCCTTTTTTTCGTCGGGCGTTCCGGTCCCTTTTCCGCCGTTGTTCGATCCGTTTTGGTCGTTTTCCGGCCCGCGCGCCGCATGTTGCGACAACGCGGCCGCCGCCCCGCCGCGCCCGTCCGGCGGGCGATCCGGCCCGGCGGGCCGATTTCCGGCGCATACCGGCACACACCGGTGCTTGACCTGCGCCGACCGACTCGCTAGCGTTTCGGGTTCGCCCGCGGCGGCCCCGGCCGCCGGCGCCGCGACAGCGCCCGACGTCCGGGCGCGGCGCGGCCGGGCCCAGGATGGAAAAGACGATGCACAAACTCGATGCGGCGAGCCCGCAGGCGAAGTCGACGGATTTCACCGCCGACAACGTCGCGCGCCTGAAGGCGCTGTTCCCCGAACTCGTGACCGAAGGCCCCGGCGGCGCATCGGTCGACGTCGACGCGCTGAAGGCGCTGGTCGGCGATCGCACGGTCGGCGACGCCGACGAACGATACGGCTTCCACTGGCACGGCAAGCGCCGCGCGCGGCAGGCGGCGCTCACGCCGTCGACCGGCACGCTGCGGCCCTGCCCGGCCGACAGCGTCGCGTGGGACGACACCCGCCACCTCGTGATCGAGGGCGACAACCTCGACGTGATGAAGCTGCTGCACAAGAGCTACGCGGGCAAGGTGAAGCTGGTCTACATCGATCCGCCGTACAACACCGGCAGCGATTTCGTGTACCCGGACGACTTCAGCGACAGCCTGCGCCACTACCTCGCGGTCACCGGCCAGACCGACGGCGGCGTGAAGCGCAGCACCAACACCGAGGCGAACGGCCGGTTCCATACCGACTGGCTGAACATGATGTACCCGCGCCTGAAGCTCGCGCACGCGCTGCTGTCGGACGCCGGGCTGATCGCCGTGCACATCGACGAGCACGAGGTGCATGCGCTGGTGCTGATGCTGCGCGAGATCTTCGGCGAGGAGAACGAGCTCGGCGTGGCCGTGTGGGACAAGCGCAACCCGAAGGGCGACGCTCGCGGCGTCGCGTACCAGCACGAATCGCTCGTGCTGTTCGCGCGCAACGCGGAGGCGCTGCACGAAGCGACGCCGCTCAAGCGCCCGAAGCGCAACGCGCAGCGCATGCTCGACGCGGCATACGACCTCGTGCGTCGCAGCGGCACCGCTGCGGACGCCGCGCAGGCGTACCGGGCGTGGGTCAAGACGCAGACCGGCCTGTCCGGCGGCGAGGTGATGTACGACCGGCTGTCGGAGGACGGGCGCGTGTACCGCCTCGTGTCGATGGCGTGGCCGAACAAGAAGAAGGCGCCGGACGAGTACTTCGTGCCGCTCGTGCACCCGGTCACGGGCAAGCCGTGCGCGATGCCGGAGCGCGGCTGGCGCAATCCGCCCGCGACGATGCAGGCGCTGCTCGAGCGCGGGCTGATCGAGTTCGGCGCGGACGAGACCACGCAGCCGCAGCGGATCTACTACCTCGACGAGAACATGTACGAGAACGTGCCGTCGGTGCTGCCGTTCGGCGGCTCGGACGACGCGCTGCTGAAGGCGCTCGGCGTGCCGTTCGAGCAGCCGAAGCCGGTCGATTTCGCGGCGGCGGTGATCGGCTGGTGCACGCGCGGCGACGACATCGTCGTCGACTGCTTCGCGGGCTCCGGCTCGACCGGCCACGCGGTGATGCAGCTCAACGCGACCGACGGCGGTGCGCGCCGCTACGTGCTCGTGCAGCTGCCCGAGCCGCTCGACGGCCGCGACAAGGCGCAGCAGGCCGCGGCCGAGTTCTGCGCGAAGCTGAAGAAGCCCGCAACGCTCGCCGAGCTGACCAAGGAACGCCTGCGCCGCGCCGCGCAGCAGGTCGCGCGCGACTATCCGGAGAGCTACGGCGACCTCGGCTTTCGCGTGTACCGGCTCGACACGACCAACGTGATCGAGTGGGACCCGCGCCGCGACGATTTCGACCATGCGCTGTTCGCATCCGTCGAGCATGTGAAGACCGGCCGCAGCGACGACGACCTGCTCGCCGAGCTGACGCTGAAGCTCGGCCTCGACCTGTGCACGCCGGTCACGCATCACGCGGTGGCCGGCAAGACGGTCCACCTGATCGGGCCGTCGGTGGTCGCGTGCTTCGACGCGCGCGTGTCGCGCGACGACGCCGAGCCGCTCGCCGACGGCATCGTCGCGCTGCTCGACGCGCACGGCACGACGCGCGACGTCACCTGCCTGTTCCGCGACAGCGGCTTCGTCGACGACGTCGCGAAGCTCAATCTCGCCGCGCTGCTCGAGCAGCACGGCGTGAAGCGCGTGCGGAGCCTGTGATGCGGCTGCATTTCGAAGCGGATCTCGACTACCAGCGCGAGGCGATCGACGCCGTCTGCGACCTGTTTCGCGGGCAGGAAGCGTGCCGCGGCGACTTCAGCGTGCTCGCGAACGCGGCGCCCGGCACGTCGGCGGCCGCGCAGACGGCGCTCGGCTTCGCGCTGTCGGAGCGCGGCGTCGGCAACCACCTGTCGATCACCGCCGACGCGCTCGCGCGCAATCTCGCCGACGTGCAGCTGCGCGGCGGGCTGCCGCCGTCCGGCGACCCGGCCTCGCGCGACTTCACGGTCGAGATGGAGACCGGCACCGGCAAGACCTACGTGTACCTGCGCACGATCTTCGAGCTGAACCGCCGCTACGGCTTCACGAAGTTCGTGATCGTCGTGCCGTCGGTCGCGATCAAGGAAGGCGTGCACAAGACGCTCTTGATCACCGAGGACCATTTCCGCGGCCTGTACGCGGGCATGCCGTACGACTACTTCCTGTACGACTCCGCGAAGCTCGGCCAGGTGCGCCACTTCGCGGCGAGCGCGACGATCCAGATCATGGTGATGACGGTCGCCGCGATCAACAAGAAGGACGTCAACAACCTCTACAAGGACAGCGAGAAGACCGGCGGCGAGAAGCCGATCGACCTGATCCGCGCGACCCGGCCGATCGTGATCGTCGACGAGCCGCAAAGCGTCGACGGCGGACTCGAAGGCCGCGGCCGCGAGGCGCTCGCCGCGATGGACCCGCTGTGCACGCTGCGCTACTCGGCGACCCACGTCGACCGGCACCACATGGTGTACCGGCTCGACGCGGTCGACGCGTACGAGCGCAAGCTCGTCAAGCAGATCGAGATCGCGTCGGCGATCGTCGAGGATGCGCACAACAAGCCGTACCTGCGGCTCGTCGGCGTGTCGAACCGGCGTGGCGCGATCGCCGCGCGCGTCGAGCTCGACGTCGCGACGGCGGCCGGCGTGAAGCGCCAGATCGCGTCCGTGACCGACGGCGACGATCTCGAACGCGTGACGAAGCGGGCGCTGTACGCGGGCCTGCGGATCGGTGAGGTGCATGCGGCCAAGGGCGCGGAATACCTCGAGCTGCGCCATCCGGCGGGCGAGGCGTTCCTGTCGCTCGGCGAGGCGTACGGCGACATCGACACGCTCGCCGTGCAGCGCGAGATGATCCGCCGCACGATCCGCGAGCACCTGGACAAGGAGCTGCGGCTCGCCGAGCGCGGCGTGAAGGTGCTGTCGCTGTTCTTTGTCGATTCGGTCGAGCGCTACCGCCGGTACGACGAGAACGGCACGCCCGTGAAAGGCGACTACGCGCTGATCTTCGAAGAGGAATATGCGCGCGCGGCGCGCGTGCCCGCGTATCGCGCGCTGTTCGACGGCGTCGACGTCGCGCGCGAGGTCGAGGCGGCGCACAACGGCTACTTCTCGATCGACCGCAAGGGCGGCTGGACCGACACCAGCGAGAGCAGCGCCGCGAGCCGCGAGAACGCGGAGCGCGCGTACGGCCTCATCATGCGCGAGAAGGAAGCGCTGCTGTCGTTCGACACGCCGCTCAAGTTCATCTTCTCGCACTCGGCGCTGAAGGAAGGCTGGGACAACCCGAACGTGTTCCAGATCTGCACGCTGCGCGACATCCAGACCGAGCGCGAGCGCCGCCAGACGCTCGGCCGCGGGCTGCGGCTCGCCGTCGACCAGGACGGCGAACGGGTGCGCGATCCGGGCGTGAACACGCTCACCGTGATCGCGACCGAGCGCTACGAGAGCTTCGCGGAGAACCTGCAGAAGGAGATCGAGGCCGATACGGGCATCCGCTTCGGGATCGTCGAGGAACACCAGTTCGCGGCGCTCGCGGTGCAGGAAGGCGACGGCCCCGCGCATGCGCTCGGCATCGAGCTGTCGGGCGTGCTGTGGACGCACCTGCGCGAGCACGGCTACATCGACGCGCAGGGCAAGGTGCTCGACCGGCTGAAGGACGCGCTGCGGCAAAGTGCGCTCGTGCTGCCGCCCGCGTTCGAGACGCTGCGCGCGGCAATCGTCGCGACGCTGCGCAAGGTGTCCGGCCGCTTCGCGGTGCGCAACGCGGACGAGCGTCGCGAGATCGCGCTGCGCCGCGACCCGTCGGGCAAGGCGGTGGTGCTCGGCCGCGACTTCCGCGCGTTGTGGGAGCGCATCAAGCATCGCACCGTGTACCGCGTGCAGTTCGACAACGCGAAGCTCGTGAGCGATTGCGCGGCCGCGCTGCGCGACGCGCCCGAGGTGGCGCGCGCGCGGCTGCAGTGGCGCAAGGCCGAGATCGACATCGGCAAGGCCGGCGTCGAGGCGATCGAGGTGACGGGCGCCGGCACGGTGCTGATCGACGAAGGTGCGCTGCTGCTGCCCGACCTGCTCACCGAGTTGCAGGACCGCACGCAGCTCACGCGCCGCTCGCTCGCGACGATCCTCGCGGACAGCGGCCGCCTCGACGACTTCCGGCTCAACCCGCAGCAGTTCATCGCGCTCGCGGCCGACGCGATCAACCGCTGCAAGCGGCTCGCGCTCGTCGACGGCATCACGTACCGCAAGCTCGGCGAACGGCACGTGCACGCGCTCGAATCGTTCGAGAGCGAAGCGCTGACCGGCTACCTGCGCAACCTGCGCACGGACGCGCGCAAGTCGATTCACGAGGCGGTGGTGTGCGAGACCGACGCCGAGCGCGCGTTCGCCGACGCGCTCGAGGCGCGCGACGACGTGCAGCTGTACGCGAAGCTGCCGCGCTGGTTCGAGGTGCAGACGCCGCTCGGCAGCTATCACCCCGACTGGGCAGTGCTCGCGGGCGGGGACGGCGACGCGCGCCTGTACTTCGTCGTCGATACGCCGCGCAGCGCCGACGACGACGCGCCGCGCGAGCACGACCGCGCGAAGCTTGCGTGCGGCGAAGCGCATTTCCGGGCGCTCGCCGACGGCGACGACGCGGCGCGCTTCGTGCGGGCGCGCGACGTCGACGCGCTGTTCGCGCGCGAGCCGCTCGCGAGCGGCGGACGGTAACTCGACGGGGCGGCCGGTCCTGCGGTCGCCCCGCTCTTTCATCCTGCCTTGCGCAACGGCGTCTGCGGCCCGTATCGCAACGCCGCAAAACTGCTTCCCCCTTTCATCGGCCTGCGTGCCGTTGCCCGTCTGAAAGCCTGCCGCGCCACGCGTTTTCACCAGCCGGTTACGCCTCGTTGCAAATTTGACGAATCGCAACGACGCGCCAGCACTATTCTCCGGGCACCCACACAAGAAACGAAGGAAGGGAGTTCGTCATGAACAACTTGCTTAAGACGCTTGCCTGCGCATCCGTCTTTTCACTCGCGCTCGCCGGCTGCGGCGGCGGCGATGGCGGCGGCAGCCCCGGCGGGCAGACCGGCACGCTGCACGTCGCGATGACCGACGCGCCGTCGTGCGGCTTCGACCACGTGTTCGTCACCGTGTCGCAGGTGCGCGTCAACATGAACTCGAACGCCGGCGACAACGACGCCGGCTGGTCGACGGTCGCGCTGCCGGCGCAGCAGAAGATCGACCTGCTGTCGCTGACCAACGGCGCGCTCGCCGACCTCGGCCAGACCGCGCTGCCGGCGGGCCAGTACCAGCAGGTCCGCCTCGTGCTCGCGCCGAACCAGGGCAATACGCTCGCGAACTCGGTCGTGCCGACGGGCGGCGCCGAGCAGCCGCTCGAGACGCCCAGCGCGACGCAAAGCGGCATCAAGATCATCAGCCCGTTCACGGTCCAGCCGAACACGCTCGTCGATCTGGTGCTCGACTTCAATGCGTGCAAGTCGGTCGTGCAGCACGGCAACGGCTCGTATGCGCTGAAGCCGGTCGTGACCGCGACGCCGACCGTCGTGAGCGGCGCGATCTCGGGCTTCGTTTCGCCGACCGAAGCCGGCGCGACCGTATACGCGGAACAGGGCGGCAAGGTCGTGCGCGGCACGGTGGCCGACGGCACCGGCAAGTTCGTGCTGTCGCCGCTGGTCCAGAGCTCGACGCAGGGCAACTACGACGTCGTGATCGTGCAGCACAACGTCGCGTCGGGCGTCGTCCGCGCGGTGCCGGTCGTCGTGAACACGACCACGGCCGTGTCGACGTCGAACGTACCGATCGCACTGCCGGCCTCGACGATGAGCACGGTCAGCGGCACCGTGACCCCGACCGCGAACGCGCTGGTGCGCGCGCTGCAGTCGATCGATGCGGCTTCGTACGAGATCACGTCGGCGAACGCGAACCTGGATAACGGCGCGTACGCGCTGTCGGTGCCGACCGCCGCGCCGATCGTCGGCACGTTCACGGGTACGCTGCCGGTCGCGCTGGCTGCCGCGCCGAGCGCCGCGGGCCAGTACACGATCGAGGCGGATGCCGCGTCGGGTGCGACGCAATCAACGAGCGTCAACGCGACGACGAGCCAGGCGAACGTCAACTTCGCGTTCTGACGAAGGTGAAGCGCACGTCTTGACGATCTGGCCGGAGGGGGCCGCTGGCGGCCCTCTCCTTTTCGAATGGAGAGAACGAAGTGAAGAAAGCGGTAATCGCGCTGCTGGCGGCAGCCGGATTGTCGAGCGTACTGAGCGGATGCGCAGTGTATGTGCCGGACGCGCCGGTCGTGGTCGCGCCGCAGGGCGGCCCGGGCAACGGCTTCTGTCCGCCTGGGCAGGCCAAGAAAGGCCGCTGCTGAGCGTTTCGCGCAGCCATGAGAAAGGGCGCCTCGGGTTTCACCCGGGCGCCCTTTTTCGTTTGCGCGGACCGGACGCTTACAGCGTGTGGCCGAACGCGTTGTGCTTCGAGTGATGCGTATGCGAGGTCGCGTGCGCGGTGTGGCCGTGCACATGGCCCGGCTGCGCACCCGCGCGACCGGCGATCGTGTCGGAGCGGTCGGCTGCGCGCGCGAGGCCCTGGTCGCGGTCGCCGGACTTGTGGCCGTTCGAATTGGACATGGCCTCGCCGCTCATGTGGCCGCCCGACATACCGCCGGCGTGGCCGCCGGAGCCGCCCGCGCCCCCGCCATGACCGCCGCCACCGCCGTTACCGCCTGCCGCCGCGTGTGCCGAAACCGCGCCGAGCGCGAGAAGTGCCGCTGCGAGCGCGGGCAGGAAGCGTCGTTGTTTCATCTGTTGCTCCTTGGAGCGCATTGAGGTGATTGCATTGTACGAACGCGCCGATTCGCGACATGCTCACGTTGTAAATAATCGTAACTCGGGATACGGCGCACATTCATCAGACCAATTCACGCGTGCCGGCAGTTGAAACACCGTCCGCCCGGCGCGACACTCACCTGACCGCGCCCGCCCGGCGCATCGTGGAGATCCGATGGAATCGCCCACCACCGTCTCGTCCCGACCCGCGATCCCCCGCACCGTGTGGGCGCTGGGGTACGTCAGCCTGCTGATGGACCTGTCGTCGGAGCTCGTGCATGCGCTGCTGCCGGTGTACCTCGTGACGACGATGGGCATGAGCGTCGTCGCGCTCGGCGTGCTCGAAGGCGTGGCCGAATCGACCGCGCTGATCGTGCGGATCTTCTCGGGCGCGATCAGCGACTGGCTCGGCCGCCGCAAGGCGCTGCTGCTCGCCGGCTACGGGCTCGCCGCGCTGACGAAGCCGCTGTTCCCGCTCGCGCACGGGCCGGGCCTCGTGATCGCCGCGCGCCTCGTCGACCGCTTCGGCAAGGGCATCCGCGGCGCGCCGCGCGATGCGCTCGTCGCCGACGTCGCCCCGCCCGCGATACGCGGCGCGTGCTACGGGCTGCGGCAATCGATGGACACCGTCGGCGCGGTCGGCGGCCCGCTGCTCGCGATCGCGCTGATGTTCGCGTTCGCGGATCACATTCGCACGGTGCTGTGGTTTGCGTCGATCCCCGCGTTCGCGACGCTCGCCGTGCTGCTGCTCGGCGTGCGCGAGCCCGACACCGCGCAGGCGGGCCGCGCCAGCCCGTTCCGCTCGCCGCTCGACCGGCGCGCGCTGCGCGCGTTTTCGCGACGCTACTGGTTCATCGTCGCGATCGGCGCGACGTTCACGCTCGCGCGCTTCAGCGAGGCGTTCCTCGTGCTGCGCGCGCAGCAGACCGGGATGGACATCGCGTGGGTGCCGTCGGTGATGGTCGTGATGAGCCTTGCGTATACGCTGTCCGCGTATCCGGTCGGCGTCATGTCGGACCGGCTCGACCGGCGCGCACTGCTCGCGATCGGCATGGCGCTGCTGATCGGCGCCGACCTGCTGCTCGGCGCGCGCGCCGATGCCGCGACGGTGCTGACCGGCGTCGCGGTGTGGGGGCTGCACATGGGGTTCACGCAGGGGATACTCGCGGCGATGGTCGCCGATACCGCGCCGGCCGAATGGCGCGGCACCGCGTTCGGGCTGTTCAATCTCGCGAGCGGGGTCGCGATGCTGCTCGCCAGCGCGATCGCCGGATGGATCTGGCAGCGCTTCGGCGCGCCGGCGATGTTCTTCACCGGCGCGGCGATCGTGGTCGCGCCGCTGGCGATGTGCGCGTTCGCGCCGGGGCGGCCGGAACGCTGACGCGCACGGCGCGTTTGCCGTGCTTACTGCGCCGGTTGCATGCCCTGCGCGGCGGCCTTGCGTTGCGCCGCCTGCTCCTGCGCGTGCTGCTTGGCCAGGTGATGGCCGACGATGCAGCCGCCGACCGCACCCACCACCGCATGGTGGCCCGCGTAGTGGCCGGCGACCCCGCCCACGACCGCGCCCTTCATGCAGCCCGCCGCGTGCGCGCTGCCGATCGTCGCGAGCGCCACGCCGGCGGCGAGCGCCAGTTTCCCGATGTGTCGAATGGTGGTCATGCGATTCCTCCTCCTTGTTGTTGTGATCCGGCCTTGACGCCGGTGGTTACAGGTCAATCCCAGCGGCCGCGATCGCGCCATTCGCGTTCACGCCACTCATGCTCGCGCCATTCATGGCGGCGCCACTCGCGCTCCCGCCATTCGCGGGCGCGCCAGTCGTCGTAACGATAGCCGACCGGCGCGTACGTGACGGGCGGCGCGACGTACACCGGGGGCGGGGGCGCATAGACGCCCGGCACGCCGATGCCGACCGCGACGTCGACGTGAGCCGATGCAACGCCCGAGGCTGCCAGCGCTGCGACACCGAGAACGGCACCGAGGAGAAGTTTCCTGTTCATCCCGAGACTCCCTGCACTTGACGTGCTTCCAGTGAATACGGTTCGGAGTGTAGGCGTGCGGCACCGATACAGGTGCTACGGGTCTGCGAGACTGGTAACGGGTGTTTACGGTCGCCGCGAAGCGTTGCGCAACGCGCTGCGCGGCGCATCGTCACGCGCGAATGTCGCCCGGGCTGCGCAGCCAGTGCACGCTGAACAGGCGCGCGTCGTCGGTCCACACCGCATCGGGCTCGAAGCCCGCGCGCCGCGCGATCGCGTGAAAACCGTCGATGGTGAACTTGTACGAGTTCTCCGTATGGATCCGCTCGCCGGCGTCGAAGCGGAACGTGCGGCCGCATACGCGCACGGTCTGCGCGCGCCCGCTGACGAGATGCATTTCGATGCGCTGCCGTTGCGGATCGTAGAACGCGTGATGCGTGAAGCCGTCGAGATCGAAATCCGCGCCGAGCTCGGCGTTCGCGCGCGCGAGCAGGTTCAGGTTGAACTCCGCGGTCACGCCCTGCGCGTCGTTGTACGCGCGATGCAGCGTGGCTTCGTCCTTCACGAGATCGGCGCCGACCAGCAAGGCGCCGCCGCGCAGCAGCCGCGCCGCGTCGCGCAGGAACGCGTCGGCTTCGTCCGGCGAGAAATTGCCGATCGTCGAGCCGGGAAAGAAGCCGATGCGGCGGCGCGACGAGGCCGCCAGCGCGACGAGCTGCTCGGCCTTCGTGTAGTCGGCGGCGATCGGCGCGACGTCGAGCCACGGATACGCGGCGCGCAGGCGCGCGGCCGCCTCGTGCAGGTAGTCCGCGGAAATGTCGACCGGCACGTAGCGCGCGGGCGCGCGTTCCGCGGAAAACGCATCGAGCAGGATGCGGATCTTCGCGAGCGAGCCCGCGCCGAACTCGACGATGTCCGCATGCGGGCCGACGCGCCGCACGATCTCCGTCGCGTGCGCGCGCAGGATGCCGAGCTCGGTGCGCGTCGGGTAGTACTCCGGCAGCGCGCAGATGCGGTCGAACAGCACGGAGCCGGCCGCGTCGTAGAAGTACTTCGGCGGGATGCTGCGCGGCCGGCGCGACAGCCCGTCGATCAGGTCGCGCTCGAATGCGACGGGCCGCGGATCGCGGGCGGATTGCAGGCCACCGCTCGTGGCCGCCAGGTCAGACGTCTCGCGCAAGTCGGACTCCCGTGAACTGCCAGCGCGCGGCCGGCGGAAAGAAGTTGCGGTACGTCGGCCGCGCGTGGCCCGGCGGCGTCGCGATGCTGCTGCCGCGCAGGACCAGCTGGCCGACCATGAACTTGCCGTTGTATTCGGCCGCGATGCCCGCGAGCGGCCGGAAACCCGGATACGGGTCGTAGGACGAGCGCGTCCATTGCCACACGTGTCCCGTCATCTGCCGCACGCCATCCGCGCCGTATGCGGCTTCCCATTCGAATTCGGTCGGCAGCCGCGCGCCCGCCCACTCCGCATACGCGGCCGCTTCATAGAAGCTCAGGTGGCACACCGGCGCGGCGGGCGCGAGCGGCTCGACGCCGTGCAGTCCGAACGCGCGCGATGCGCGGTGCGGCACATCGTGCGGCGCCGCTTCGGCGTCGTCGTCGAGCCAATACGCGGGCGCGCGCCAGCCGTCGCGCTGGACCGTCGCCCAGCCGTCCGACAGCCAGAACTCGGGGCGCGCGTAACCGCCGTCGGCGACGAACGCGGCGAACTCCGCATTGGTCACGAGGCGATCCGCGATCTCGTACGGCTGCACGAGCGCAGTGTGACGCGGCCGTTCGTTGTCGAACGAAAAACCGTTGCCGTCGTGGCCGATCTCGACGAGCCCGCCCGGCTGGCGCAGCCACCGCAGCGCGCCGGCCGCTGCGTGCGGATCGACGTCGCTCGCGCCGTCGCGCGGCCGGAACGCCGGCCGCAGCGGATTGCACGAGAACGCATGCAGCATGTCCGTGACGATCAGCTCCTGGTGCTGCTGCTCGTGCTGCAGCCCGAGCTCGATCTCCGGCGCGATCGCTTCCAGCATCGCCACATCCGCGAGCTCGATCGCCTTCAGCATCGCTTCGTCGACGTAATGACGATACGCGCGCACCTCGTCGAGCGACGGACGCGTCAGCAGCCCGCGTTGCGGCCGCGGATGGCGTGGGCCGAGTGATTCGTAGTAGGAATTGAAGAGAAAACGGTACGCGTCGTCGAACGGCGCATATCCCGCGACGCGGCGCGACAGCACGACCGTCTCGAAGAACCACGTCGTGTGTGCGAGATGCCACTTGGCCGGGCTCGCGTCGGGCATCGACTGCACGGCCTGGTCTTCGGCGGACAGCGTCGCGGTCAGTTCGATGCTGTGCGCACGAACGCCGCGGTAGCGGCGCTGAAGCTGGGATGCAAGGAGGCTCATCGGTTGACCGTCCACGTCGCGATTAGCTGCGTTGCCGGAAAGGGAAGCCCCGCGCTCGGTGCGCGCGACTGACGTGCGACCTTCGATGCTGCGACGGGCGGGACCACTGATGCGGCGTCGATTCGTCCGCCCGTGCAGAGCAGTATGGCCCAGAAATGTGAATGTCGCGACCCGCGATTGGAATGAAACGGCGACGCAAGAGGAATGAAAGCCTTCGTCGTTGCGACGCTTGCGTGCGCATCCGGTTGCCGGCGGCCCGATCGACGTAATCGTCGGAAGATCAGCGCTCGCACGCACGCCGCAAAAAAATTTTGCGCGCATGTCACACACGCGGGGGGCTCGCTCGTCATGTCATCGGAACCCACACACAAGGAGATGGAACCATGACTGCCAAACTCGACCCGTTCGCCGCCGCCCCGTCGCTGATGAAGCACTGGATGAGCACGTCGATCGCCGCTGCAGCGAGCCTCGAGCCGACGCTGATCGAGCTGGTCAAGGTCCGCGCATCGCAGATCAACGCGTGCGCGAACTGCATTAACATGCATACCGCCGAAGCGCGCGCGAACGGCGAGACCGAGCAACGTGTGTACCTGCTGTCCGCGTGGCGCGAAGCGCCCTGCTACACCGAGCGCGAACGCGCGGCGCTCGGCTGGACCGATGCGCTCACGCGGCTCTCCGAAGGCCACACGCACGAGCACGCGTACGCGACGCTGAACGACCACTTTACGCAGGAGGAACAGGTGAAGCTCACGCTGATGATCAACGTGATCAACGGCTGGAACCGGCTCGCCGTCGGCTTCGGCATGTGGGTCGACCCGTCTGCCGCGAACGCGGCGCAGGCCGCGGCATGACGCCGGAGCGCGATCCCGCCGCCGCAGCAGAAACAGCAGACGCAACGGACGCAGCGGCGAGCTTCGACCCGCTGCGCCGCCTGCTCGTGCGCGTCGCCTACCGGATGCTCGGCTCGGTCGCCGATGCCGAGGACATCGTGCAGGAGGCGTTCATCCGCTGGATGGACGTCGACCGCAGCGAGGTGCGCGTGCCCGAGGCGTTCCTGCGCCGGATGGTGATGCGGCTGTGCCTCGACCAGCTGAAGTCCGCGCGGCACCAGCGCGAGACCTACGTCGGCCCGTGGCTACCCGAGCCGGTGGTCGAAGAGGACGAGCAGGAGGACGTCACGCTGCCGCTGATGCTCGCGCTCGAGCGCCTGTCGCCGCTGGAGCGCGCGGCGTTCCTGCTGCACGACGTGTTCGGCCTCGAGTTCGACGAAGTGGCCGCGACCATCCGGCGCGAGCCGGCTGCGTGCCGGCAGCTCGCCGCGCGGGCGCGCACCCATGTGCGCGAAGCGCGGCCGCGCTTTCACGTGGAGAAGCAGCGCGGCGTCGAGATCGCCGAGGCGTTCTTCGCCGCGTCGCGCAGCGGCGACATGCGCGCGCTCGGCGCGCTGCTCGCCGAGGACGTGAGCCTGCATGCGGACGGCGGCGGCAAGCGGTCGGCGGCCGGCCAGCCGGTGTTCGGCTTCGAGCGCGTGATGAAGGTCCATGAATATCTCGCGGAGCTGTTCCGCAAGAACGCGTCGACGCTCGTGCGCGCGGGCTTCATCAACGGGCTGCCGGGCTTCGTCACGCTGGAGGCCGACGGCGAGCTGCAGACCACCGCGCTCGAGATCGAGGACGGCAAGGTCGCGGCGATCTACGTGGTCCGCAACCCGGACAAGCTGCGGCATCTGCATTGAGGCCGCAGCGGTGCGTCACCAGTAGTACTGCAGCGACTGCGCCCACTGGCTGCGCGGATACGCGGCCTTCAGCGTCCTGAACCACTGCTTGCGCGTGCGGGTCGGAATGTCGTTGCCGCCGCACTCGCTGTAGCCCGCCGGCGCGAAGCAGCTCACCGCGCGATACAGCGCATACGCGCGATCGTTGGCCGGCGCCTGCGCGTTGCCGATCACTTTCCGGTAACTGTCGATCCGCGCGTAGGCGCCGCCCTGGAACTGCGACGGCGCGCTGCCGAGCGACGGCGGCGCTTGCTTCGACGTCGCCAGGCGCGGGTCCGCGGGCGATCGCCCGAACGACGAGGCGTCGTCGCCGTAGACGGGCGGATGGCGCCGCACGAATTCGGCGACGCAATTGTGTCCCTTCGGATCGCCCGGCGTCCGCTTCAGCGTCGCGGCGATGTCGCGGATCGACGGACACGCGTACTCGCCGTCGCTGACGCCGCCCGTCTGCACAAAGGCCTTCAACGCGTCCGACGGCTTGGCCGGCACGAGCGCCAGGTCGTCGAGGAACGCCGCGTAGTGGCCGCGCGTCAGTTCCTTGTACAGCAGCGTGGCCAGTGCGATCTCGCGCAGCGCAGCGTCGCCCGAGCGGTTCTGCGCTTCGCGGCGCAGCAGGTCCGCGTCGGCGTCGTGCTGCAGCACGATCGACCGGATTGCCGGGCTGCGGATCAGCGAGCCTGCCGCGAACATCGGCGCGATCTGCCCTGCCCGCTCCAGGTTGATCGCGAGCGCGAGCTCCAGCGCTTCGCGCTGCAGCGGATACTTCGCGAGCGGGATCAACCGTTCCCACAGCTGCCGGGCCTGCGCGGGCTGGCCGGTGTCCTCGAGCGCGAAGCCGCGCAGCGTCTGCTGGCTGAGCGCGAGGTAGTCGAGCGACGCGCCGGGCGACGCCGGCAGCAGCGCGAGCGCCTGCTGCGGCTGCTTGTCGACATAGACGTGGTACGTCGCCAGCAGGTAGTCGTGCAGCGCCGGCGCGGCGGCGAAGCGCGGCTTCTGCGCGCGCAGTTCGCTCAGCGTCAGTGGCTTCGGCTTGCGGTCGGTCCAGTACACCATGTCCGCGGACCGCATGTTCATCAGGTCGACGAGCGCGAGCACGGCGGGCGACTGAATGCGGCTCGTGTCGTCGCCGAGCGACATCAGCATCTTGCTGTCGAGCTCGTTCGCGAGCTGGCCGAGCGGGACGTTCGACGCGGCCGGCGACCAGGCGGCGAACGCCTTGTCGTAGACGGCGGCCTGCCGCGCCGTGTCGCCGCCAAGCCACGCGATGCGCCGCTGCAGGCCGAGCGCGGACGGCGCGTAGCGGCCGTGCGGATACGCGTTCAGATAATCGCGGAACGCAGTGTCGGCCGCGTTGAGCGCAGCCTTGTCGACGCGGTCGGGGTGCATCGCGTCATTATCGGGGCCGAACGCCTGGGCCTGCGCGACGTTGAGCTGCGCGCGGCCGACCATGTACAGCGCGGCTTCCTTCAGCCACGGATCGGCGCTGTTGCGCAGGCCGCCGAAGATCTCGGCCGCATCGGCGAAGTCGCTCGCGTAGAACGCGTGCGCGCCGTCGAGGTACGCGGCGAACTGCTGGCCGAGCGGCGACTGCAGGCCGGCCGGCTTCGCCCAGCCTGCCCCGTTCGCGCACGGCGCGCAGGCTTTCACCATGTCCGCGCGCGCCGCACGCAGGCGTGTCGCGTCGTCGCCCGGCAGCCCCTTCGCGGCGCTCAGTGCTTCGTTGAACGCCCGGGTGCCCGACGACGCGCTGCGGCAGAGGCCGCCCTCGCCGTCCGCGTAGGCGTCGGATTCCGCGCCGTCGGCGAGCTGCATCGTCATCACCTTCTGGCCGATGTCGATCCATCCCGAGAAGTCGTACGAGAACGGCACCGCGAGCCGCGACGCGCGGTCCGCCGGCGCGACCGAGGCCGGATTCGGGAATACGTCGCCCAGCTTGCTGCTGTCGGCCATCAGCAGCATTGCGTTGATCCGCGTGTCGTTGGCCGGGCTCAGGAACGGCACGCCCGCGCACGTGTACGCGTCGTAGCGCAGCGTCGCGCCGGGGTCGCAGCCGAAGTCGCCGCTCGCGTGGGCGGCGGCCGCGGGCAGCAGGCTCGCGACCAGTGTTGCGATGGCACGCTTCGGCCGCCATGCGGCGATGCGATTGGAAGTCTTGGTATGGATCTCGGCCATGCTTGGCGTGCTCTCAGTCGGGCGCGAAGCGCGTTGTTGTTCTGTTGCACCCGCGATCGAGCGGCAGGCGGCGCGGCCGCTGCATCGGGCGCCTGATTCTAGCAGCCCGTCATTGCAGCAAGACGGTTGACGAAGCCCGTTGGGAGCCTCAAGAATGGCCGCACCAAAGGCTTTCGACAGGATGCTGCACGCAGCATGACAACCGCACTCGACCTCCGCGAACGGCACGCCTGCTGGGTCGTGATGTCCGACCTGTTCGTCGACAACGAAGTCGATTACGCGTATATCGCCGCGTCGCTGCGCAAGCGCTGCCCGAACCTGTCGCGCGCCGCGCTGGAAGCGGCGTTCTTCGACGAAGTCGCGCCGGTGCTGGGCAGCAACCTGCTGACGCCCGTTCCGCCCGTGTGGCTCGCGTTCGTCGACGAAGACGTGATCCGCGAGATCTCCGCCTGGCTCGACCAGCAGCGGACGTCCGCATTCAGCCGCTTCGAGGCCCGCTGCCGACGCGCGATCTGCCGCCGCCGATTCATCTTCCGCAGCATCTGGCGTCAACTCGATCGCGAGCTGACGGCGTTGCGCGCAACGTAACGCCGGCCGCCCTCCCCGTCATTCCACCGTCACCGACTTCGCGAGATTCCTCGGCTTGTCGATATCCGCGCCGCGCACGCACGCCGCGTGATACGCGAGCAGCTGCAGCGGCACGGCGTGCAGGATCGGCGACAGCAGCCCGTAGTAGTCCGGCATCCTCAGCACCGACACGCCGTCGCCGTTGTCGATCCGCGTATCGGCATCCGCGAACACGTACAGCTGCCCGCCGCGCGCCCTCACCTCCTGCATGTTCGATTTCAGCTTCTCGAGCAGCGTGTCGTTCGGCGCGATCGTCGCGACCGGCATCGTGTGCGTGACGAGCGCGAGCGGCCCATGCTTCAGCTCGCCCGCCGGATACGCCTCGGCATGGATGTACGAGATCTCCTTCAGCTTCAGCGCGCCTTCGAGCGCGATCGGATAATGCAGCCCGCGCCCGAGGAACAGCGCGTTCTCGTGGCGCGCGAATTCCTCCGCCCAGCGTTCGATCTGCGGCTCGAGCGCGAGCACGTCGGCGAGCGCGTCGGGCAAGCGCCGCAGCTGCGTCGCATAGCGCGCGAGCTGCGCGTCGTCGACGCAGCCGCGCAGCCGCCCGAGCGTGACCGACAGGATGAACAGCGCGACGAGCTGCGTCGTGAACGCCTTCGTCGACGCGACGCCGATCTCCGGGCCCGCGCGCGTGAGGAAGCGCAGGCTGGTCTGCCGCATCATCGCGCTGGTCGGCACGTTGCAGATCGCGAGCGTGTCCGGATGCCCGAGCGACTGCGCGTACTTGAGCGCCGCGAGCGTGTCGGCCGTCTCGCCCGATTGCGACACGACGACCACCAGCGTGTTCGGCAGCGCGAGCGCGTCGCTGTAGCGGTATTCGCTTGCGATCTCGACCTGCGCGGGCAGTCGCGCGATCGTCTCCAGCCAGCGCCGCGCGGTGAGCCCCGAATAATGGCTCGTGCCGCACGCGAGGATCAGCACGTTGTCGATCTGCTCGAAGATGCGCCGCGCGTCCGGCCCGAACACCGCCGGATCGAACAGGCCCGCATCGGGAATCGTCGCCGCGACCGCGTACGGCTGCTCGAAGATCTCCTTCTGCATGAAGTGACGATACGGGCCGAGCTCGACCACGCCGTCGCCCGACGTCACCGTCTGCACCGGGCGCTCGACCTGCACGCCGTTGCGATCGAAGATCCGTGCGTGGCCGGCCGTCAACTCGACGATGTCGCCTTCCTCGAGGAAGATGAAGCGGTCGGTGATGCCGGCGAGCGCGAGCGCGTCCGACGCGACGAAGCACTCGCCGTCCTTAAGCCCGACCACGAGCGGCGAGCCGACTCGCGCGCCGACGAGCCGCTGCGGCTCGGACTTGCTGAACACCGCGATCGCATACGCGCCGTGCAGCTGCGAGGTCGCGTCGCGCACGGCCGCGAGCAGGTCGCCGCGGTATTTGCTGTGGATCAGGTGCGCGACGACCTCGGTGTCGGTCTGGCCGTCGAATTCGTAATGCTCGCCTGACAGTTGCGAGCGCAACGATTCGTGATTCTCGATGATGCCGTTGTGCACGAGCGCGATCTCGTCGCGCGAGAAGATCGGGTGCGCGTTGCAGGTCGCCGGCGCGCCATGCGTCGCCCAGCGCGTGTGCGCGATGCCCGTGCTGCCGGCAAGCCCGGCGCTCACGACGTGTGCTTCGAGATCCGCGACGCGCGACACGCTGCGTTCGCGTCGCGCCGTGCCGTCGACGACGGTCGCGACGCCGCACGAGTCGTAGCCCCGGTATTCGAGGCGGCGTAAGCCTTCGATCAGAATCGGAACGATGTTCCGTTGCGCGACCGCGCCGACGATCCCACACATGACGCGTTACCTCCAGTGAAGTGAGCGGTGCCGCGCGCACGCACGCTCGGCGCGCGGGCGAAACGATTCGGGATGACGGCCGCGGCCGTCGTGATGCCGGCGCCCCGCGGCGCGACGCACTCGTACGGTGCGCGTCAGCGAGCCGGCCGGCGTCGGATAGAAAGCGCAGGGTGACGGCGGCGGAGCGGTCGGGGCCAGCGACACCAGGTGCGCCAGCACGCTGCACGGCAGGGGCCGGCCCGGTGTGCGACACGCGTGTGCGCCGCGCGCACGGCCGCTCGCATGCAGGGCCGCGCGCCGGCCGGGCGGGGCCCGCGTCACGATGCGACGAGCGCCGCCTCCGTGCTGACTCGCATTGCGGCGCGGTGCAGCGGGTTCGCGAAGGTGGCCATCGTCGTCGACGGGCGGCGCAGACGAATCGACGGAAGCGGCGAGGGCGCGCGGCGCGCTTGACGCGCACGCACGAGAAAGCCGGTCGCAACAAATCGCGCCCGCGACGACGTGCAAGCCCGACGGCCAGGCCGGCAGCGGGCAGGGCGACGCACGCAGGAAGCGGTTGGGGCAACGCGGCAGCGCACGCACGTTGCGCGCGCAGACGAGCAGCGCCGCGAGCCACAGCCACGCGGCGGAATACGGCGGCGGGAAGACGAAATCGCGGCAGGCCGGACACGGCAGCGCCGCATCGTATGCGGCGAGCGTGCAGGCAAGCGCGACCAGCAACACGTCGTCGACGCAGAACGAACCCGCCCGACAGTCCTTCATCGTTCATCCCCGTGTCCGCGCCGGGATCGCCGTCGCTGACGTACAGGATTCAACGGGAGCCGGCGGAGGGCGCATCGATCCGCTGCGCCGCTTCCCGCGCGCGGCGCCGCCGATGCCGACCTCTCACACCGCCCCCCGGCCTCGTGTCAGTCGCATTCAACCGTCCCGGTATTTGCAGCGTGTCGTTCAAGCGTCGGGACGGCGCACACCTCACCGGAAGCAAAGGCCGAGCCATCGTGCGGCGCACCCCGTCCGGCAAGGTGGGATCGCGTGTCGGCCGGGGCCCGGGGCACGCGGCCGACAGGTTTTTGATTCATCGGCGTATCAGCCGTCTGCAGCGCGCGAGGGACGTCCTTTGCGACAGCGCATCCGCCGGGCCTCACGCCGTCACCGCGCCTTGTGTGCATGCGCGCAGTTGCCGCGAGACGGCCGCAGCAAGGGCGCCGGATGCCCGTTTCACGGACGCAACGTTTCGCTTCGGACGTGCAACGCCCGTGCGGGCATGGGGGAAACTCCCCATGCGTGCGCAACGGTCGCCGATGCATGCGGCTTGCGCTCCGCACGGCCCGCAAGCCGCGTCTCGCGCATTGCCGCAGGCGGCGGACACGCGTTGATCGCCGCGGCGCGCATGTCGGGCGGGCGCCGCGTCTCGTATCACGTACGTAACGTTCCGTTACGGCCGATCGGCTGCCGAGCACACCGTGCGACGCGACCGCCCAATGCGGCGCGGCTGGTTTGAAACTTGCAGCACGCCACATACCACCGCGCTCGCTCGCGCGGCGCGGCGATCCATTCAGCCGGCGGAACCCACGGCATGACGAGGTACGACACATGACATGACTTGCCGCTCGCCATGAGATGGCGGGTACGAGGACGCTTCGCCAATGCATGCCCCCACGACGAAACGATCCCCGGCCATGACGCAGCGCGGCTGCGTTGCGCCGCCGATTCACGCGCGGGACAGACTCCCGCGCCAGGACGAATCAGGGAGCGATTCGAGGTTCGACATGCGGAAATTCCTGTTTGTGCTCGGCTCACGTCAAGAGGCGGCCGGGCTGGCGCCGCTCGTGCGCGCGCTGAAGGCTCACGGCAATATCGACGCGAAGGTCTGCGTCACGGTGCGACGGCGCGAGACGTTCGACCCGCTGCTCGCACTGTTCGACATCACGCCCGACTACGTGCTCAACCTGACGGACGCGGGGCACGTGCAGGCCGACGCGACGTCGGGCCTGCTGCATGCGGTCGGCGACCTGTTCGACCGGCTGCATCCGGATGCCGTGGTGGTCTACGGCGACACGATCACGACGCTGATGGTCAGCCTCGCGGCGTTCTACCGTTACCTGCCGGTCGCGCACGTCGAGGCGGGCCTGCGCAGCGGCGACATCTGGTCGCCGTGGCCCGAGGAGCTGAACCGCCGCATCACCGATGCGGTGTCGACCTGGCATTTCGCGCCGACCGAGCGCGCGCGCCGCAACCTGTTCAGCGAGGGCGTGCCGGCCGACAGCGTCGTGCTGAGCGGCGACACGCTGATCGACGCGCTGCAGGGCGTGCGGCGCATCCTCGAACGCGACGAGGCGTTCGCGCGCACGATCGTCGAGCGCTATCCGTTCGTCGCCGGCGACGCCCGCATCGTGCTGGTGTCCGGCCATCATTTCTACGGCGGCGACGTGCGCGCGTGCTTCGGGCATGCGCTGCGCCTCCTCGCGAGCCGTCATCGCGACGTGCGGTTCGTCTATGCGCTGCACGGCGAATCGGGCGTCGACGAGCCGATGTGCGCGCTGCTCGAGGGCATCGCGAACCTGCACGTGATCGAGCCGCCCGCGTACCTGTCGTTCGTGTTCCTGATGTCGCGCGCGCACTTCATCATCACCGACTCGTGCGGCATCCAGGAGGAGGCACCGGCGCTCGGCAAGCCGGTGCTCGTCACGCGCGACACGTGCGAGCGCCCGGAAGCCGTCCAGGCCGGCAATGCGCGGCTCGTCGGCACGGACGCGGAGCGTCTCGTGGAAGAAGCGTCGCGCCTGATCGGCAGCGACAGCGCGTACGACGAGATGGCGCACGCGAGCAATCCGTACGGCGACGGCCATGCGTGCGAGCGGATCGTGCCCGCGCTGCTGAGCCGGCCGCATGCGGCGCCGAACATCGTGAACTACGGAATGGGATCGGGAGAGATGCCGTTCAATGCGCTGGCGCTGGGACTGCATGCGCTGCGCTCGGCCTAAAAGAAAAACGCCGCGCGGACTTGCCGCGCGGCGTCTGATCGTTTGGCGAGCTGCGTTGCCTGTGGGCAA
Organism: Burkholderia ubonensis subsp. mesacidophila; assembly: GCF_002097715.1. NCBI lineage: Bacteria > Pseudomonadati > Pseudomonadota > Betaproteobacteria > Burkholderiales > Burkholderiaceae > Burkholderia > Burkholderia ubonensis. The sequence goes on along the minus strand of NZ_CP020737.1, from coordinate 20,722 downwards.
TGCACGCTGCCGGACCCCTTCTATTGTGCGTTGGTAGGCTCGATTGGACTCGAACCAACGACCCCCACCATGTCAAGGTGGTGCTCTAACCAGCTGAGCTACGAGCCTACTGAAGCGGCGAATTATAGAGAGGGTTGTTGCAGAGCACAAGCGTTTTGATGCAATTTTTTTATTCGGTGTGTGCGGGGTGATGGAGAGTCGCGTGCGCCAAGGGTAAGCGAGGCGAGTGTTGGCGCGTTGCTTCCGATAAGATGGGCCGCTGATCGAGGTACGGCTTCGTCCCGAAGCGTTCGGGCGAGCCGATCGACCGGAGGCGCACGCATGCAGACCTCACCCGAACCCGATGCCGATGCCGATGCCGCCACGCCCGGCCGCTGGCTCACGCGCGACCGCGTGATGTTCTATGCCGGCATCGTGCTGCTCGCCGACCTGGTGTTCCTGTTCATCCGCGCGTGGGGCGCGTACGTGCTGCACCACCCGTATTTCGCGGCGCTTGGCGGGGATTTTGCGGTGTTCTGGAGCGCGTCATCGCTGTCGATCCAGCACGGCGCCGCGAGCGCGTTTGACTGGATGTCGCTCGCGCGCGTGGCACTGCCGCTGCAGGGCTTCGCGTCGGATGCCGCCGTGCTCCCGACGCCGTGGGTCTATCCGCCGCCGTTCCTGCTCGTCGTCCGGCCGCTCGCGTGGCTCCCGTTTGCCTGGTCGTACATCGTGTTCCTGTTCGCCGGGCTCGCGCTTGCCGCGTGGTCGTGCGCGCGGATTGTCGAAGCGCGCGCGCCGGCCGCGTTCTGGTTCGTCGCGCTTGCGTTTCCCGCCGCGTGGATCGCCGGCGCGGCCGGCCAGAATTCGTTCCTGACGGCGGCGCTGATGGGCTTCGGGCTCGCCGCGCTGCGCCGCCGGCCCGGACTCGCTGGCGTGTGCTTCGGGTTGCTCGCGATCAAGCCGCAGCTCGCGATCGCGATTCCCGTCGCATTGCTCTGCGGCCGGCAGTGGCGCGCGTTCGCGGCCGCGGCCCTCACCGCGGGCGTGTTTTGCATGGTGGCGGGCGCGCTGCTCGGCTTCGACACGTATGCGCGGTTCTTCGATTCGGTCTCCGCGTTCGGCGCGTATATCGTCGATCGTGCGGCGATGTGGCCGACCGGGATGCCGACCGTGTTCGGCGCCGCGCGGCGCGCCGGCCTCGCGCCCGAGCACGCGTATGCGCTGCACGGCGCTGTCGCGACGCTTGCGATCGCCGCCGTGGCCACGTTGTGGGTCAAGCCTGCGCGCCATGAATTGCGCGCCGCGGCGCTCGCGGCGGCGAGCCTGATAGGTCCGCCTTATCTGCTGTCCTACGACTTCGTATGGCTCGCGCTGCCGCTGCTGTATCTATGGAAGGACGGCGCGCGTCACGGCTGGCGGCACGGCGATGTGCCGGTGATGGTCGCCGCGTGGGTGTCGCCCGTGCTCTTCTTCCTGCCCGCGGGCTGGCAGGCCGGCAACCTGATGCCGGTGGTGATGCTCGCGCTGCTCGCGGTGATCGTCAGGCGGACCGGCGTTGCCGGCGGCGTCGAGCCGGCAGACGGAAACGGCGTGCCGCGCGCGACGCGGATGGCCGCGCGCACAGGAAAACGCGTCAGGGCCGTCGAGTTATCCACATTTCCCTCTGGATAACCGTCTCGCAAGCCTTTGGACTCACAGTGGAACGATTGAGGATATCTGTGCGGTCTGTGCAACGCTCCAAAAGTTGTTCTGTGCTTCACAGAGCTGTGCAGGTGAATTTCGTGCGGTTATGAATTTCACATCGCGTTGATTTTTCAGTGGCTTTGGGGAGTTATCCACAGGATGGCGCCGGGCTTGTTAACTACTACTACGTTTGTATACATATCCAGTCAAAACCATTGGAGAACCACAGGGCGGTGACTGTGATCGGTGCACAAACGACGTGAAATGCTGTGGTCCCGGGAAGGAAACCTCGGCAGACCGCCTCCGCGAGCGGTGCGAATTCCTCTGTAGAATCGCGCACATCAACGCTGCGGGCTCTCTTCCCCGTGACGCTCGCAACAGTGTTTACTCATGATCCGACGCAGGGGAATCTGAGCCTCGGATTTCGTATTAGCGAGAACACGCAATGACGGCACAAGCCCGACAACTGGATGGGCTCGATATCGACGACCTGATGCGTCGTCTGCAACGCAACTCCGAAGGCATCGTCCTGGAGCAGCAGGTGTCGATACCGGAAGCCGACGTCCTCTGTTGCCGCTACAAAGGCGAGCGCTTCAACGTGAAATTCGATCTCGATTACGGGGTGTTCGTCGACCGGATCGGCACGCTGTCGGACAGCGACATGTCCGACATCGTCCGGTTGCTCGTCGCGTGACCTTGGCGCTTCGCCGACTCATGTTCAACACGCTCGAAAAGGGGACGTAGATGTCGTCAGTCAATTGCTCGGTACATGGCAGCGCCAGCGGCATCCATCTGACGCGCGCCGCGGCCGCGCTGCTCTACGGCGATCGCGACGAGTGGGCGGCCGGCAGCCGGCTCGTCGAGCTGACGCTCGATGACGACGGCATCGAATGGTTGTGTTTCATCCTCGAATCGGACGGGCCGACGGTCGTCGAGCTGGGTGCGGTGCGTGATGCCGACGGGAACTACCGCATCACCGACGAGGATGCGGCATGGGCCGCGCTCGATCTGATGACGGCGACGTGCCACGGCTGCCTGACGGAAATGAAGCAAGCGCAGGATGACGCGCGCAACGGACGCAGGTAATGGGGCCGGTGCTTTGTCATCGGCACGGGTTCCGGTTCTTCAGGCGCGCGTCGACCGGGATCGGCGCGCGCATCCGGACGCGCGGGCGGTTCGCGCCCGGCGAACTGGTCAAGGTGTCGCTCGACCGGCCGAAGGGCAGCAAGATTGCGTGGATGCTGCGTGCGGATCTGGACGCGCATCAGGTCGACGCGAAGTATGTCGACAACGTCGCGCATGTGACGGCATTTCCGCAGATCGCCGCGCTCGAGCGCGCGTGGACGCCTGTCTGCCCGGCGTGCCTGGACGAGCTGCTGGTGAGGTCCGGTGAAGTGCCGGATTCACCGACGTCGGACGCGCAGGCGTTCGATACGGCGATCGTGGCCGAAGGCGTGACGTGCAGCGGATCGCTCGCGCAGTGCGAACTGCACGGGTTGATCGTTCCGACGCGATCGTCGCCGGACATCGAGGAGGCAATCCTGACGATCGGCGTGCTGCGCGAGGTTCGCGTGGTTCGGGTCGTCGATGCTTCGGTGGCGCATGAACCCGTGTACTGGTTCGATGAAGCGTTTCTTCGGAACGTCTTCGGGCCTGGCATCGAGATCGTCGAATCGACGTTCCGGCTGGAAAGCCGAGAGGCCTTCGTGAAGCTCTGGAATGAGGGGGAGCGGGTTTGTCCGGTCTGCTTGCGGGAAGTGTTGCTGCGTAGCGGTGTGGTTGGCGCCGAAAAGCCGGCGTGAAGGGCGTGCGACGACGATGACATCCTCGTTCATGACACCGGCGCCGTTGTGTGCCGATCTTCATCTTTCGGTGATCGGGCTGGGGCCATATATCAAACACACGGCCTGCCCGGATCCTCATTACGGATGGCATGACGAGTGTTTCTGCGAGCTGCATCGGCATCTGCTGGTTGGCGGGCGGACCAGGCTGCCGAAGCCGTGACGTGGGTTGTGAATATCCGGTAGTAAAAGGGGATGAAAATGCTGTGCCGGATACTTGCGGATGAGCGTGGTTATGGACGCGCAGAGAGCACGCCGAGTCGTTTCGCATGGTGTGTACAACCACCGGCAGAAAGGGGAGAAAATTCTGTGTTTGCTGTTGTCGGTGCCTGGAAAAGCGCTTCGAGCCACCGTTTTTGTTGTGGATAAGCGATAGCGGAATGGCGTGAAAACGCTGTGAGCGTGTCTGCCTTCACCAGGCCCGGACCTCGTGTGATCGAGTCGACGCGATGCTCGGGAAGGACTGAAATGCACCGGAAATTACATTCAAAGAATCGGTTGAGCCTGGTGCTCGAGAAGTACAAAACCCATCCGGAATTCCTGGGGATTGAGCTCGCTGAGCCAAATCAGCGAGGGGCCGTGGACGACACTGTTTTGCATCTAGTCGCCCGCAAGGGCGCTGTCGACGATATGGAGATATTGATCGACGCAGGCGCGGACGTGAACATCGCCGGTGATCTGGGTAATACACCACTTCATCAGGCCGCTTTGATGGGGCAGCTGGAATCTGCAAGATTGCTTCTGAAACGTGGCGCGAATAGGCAGCTGAAGAATGAATTCGACCAGACGCCTGGCGATGTCGCCGAACTTGGCCGACACGTAGAAATCGCCCTTCTTCTCAACACGAGCGATGCAATCGACCCGCATCGCAGCTGACATGCAGGCCGATGGAACGCTTCCTTTCCCTGTTCCAGAACGACGCGCACTTTGTCGAGAAAGCGTCTGGCAACGGGATCAGGGCTGTGGAAAAGCACCGCTCAACGGGACGAAAATGCTGTGCCGCGCCGGGTGTGCCCCGGTGCTTGCGCGGTTGGCACGTTGGCTTGTGGACATCTTGATTCCCGGCGACTCGGAATGCTGTGCACCGCAAAAGCAAGCATCCTTGCCCGCAGTCGCGGATACGAGCGAAACACATGCGTCGCGTTGTGGATATCCGCCCCTCACAACAACTCGAAATGCTGTGATTTCAAAGGTGAGGGTGTCGGGTTCGTTTCGGGCGCGTCATGACGACATTTCCGATGTGGACAATTCCCTCCGGAAACGAGTCGAAACGCTGTGCATTTGGATGGTGAGTGCAAGCGCCTTCCGCAGGCCAAGTCGCCCTGTTTGGGGCGCTGGTGGCCGCCGCATGCTGCCGTCGAGGCGCGCATTGTATCGCTCAAGTCTGCTCGTCGAGCGCGCGTGAGACGGCCTTCCCGCCGAGGCTATCCGCCTTCCCGACTACCGCGTAATTGAGCCCATGAAGTGACCCATATCGCGCGAGCAGTTCGCCGTCTACACGCTCGCCGGCCGCGAGCAGCCGATGCGCGGATTCAGGCGGCCGCACGTAGAAGCTCAGCGTGCGCCCCGCATCGTCTTCATACAGCACCATTGCCGCCGCCCCGCGTTCGGTGGCAAACAGACGCCCACCGACCGGCCGGAACCCCGCCGCGCTCAGATCCGGCAGCTTCGCGCCCGAACCAACGCGACGGGTGAGCCAAGTCTGCAATTCGGCCGCACTCGTCGGCGTGACATCCACCCGCGCGCTGCGATCGACCACCATCAGCTTGTATGCCTCGACCGCGTCGCTCATCGGCGCGGCTGCCGGCGGCGCGTTCCACCCGCGCGCCTGCCAGCCGCCGAACGTGCCGAGGCCAACGCAGAGAACAAAGGAAGCGGCCATCGCGAACCGCATCCTCGTGCGTTCGGCTTGTCGCGCGCGGATTGCCGCCGGATCGAGCGCCGGGTTCTCCGCCGGCATCGCCACGCTCGCCAGCGCCGCTCGCAGCCGCTGCGCGTCTTGCCGCCAGCGCTGCACCTGTTCCGCGCGGTCCGGATGAAGCGCGAGATAGCGCTCGACCGTGGCGCGCGCGTCGTCGTCGAGCTGGCCGTCGACGTAGGCGTGGAGGTCGTGTTCGTCGGGTGGGATGTTCATTTCATCAACCGCAAGGAGGGGGCGGGGATTTCACCGTCGCTGAGCTGGCGCAGCGCCTGGCGCGCGCGGGAGAGCCGCGACATCACGGTGCCGATCGGCACGTCGAGCAGATCGGCGGCTTCCTGGTAGCTGAAGCCCTCGACCGCGACGAGCAGCAGCAGGCTGCGCTGCTCGTCGGAGAGGCGGCCGAATGCTTCGAGCGTCGCACGCGCGGCGAACTCGCGTTCGGCGGACGGCCAGTGCGGCTCGTCGGGTTCCTGAAGGCGGCCGAGCAGCCACGCGTAGCGCTTCGCGCTGCGTTTCCCGTCGAGGAAACGCCGGTACAGGATCGTGAAGAGCCAGCTGCGCAGCGACGCGTCGTCGCGGCGGCTCGACCAGCGCGACAGCGCGCGCTCGAGCGCCGACTGCACGAGATCGTCGGCCGCGTGGACGTCGCGGGTCAGCCAGAGCGCGAAGCGGCGCAGCCGCGGGATCAGTTCGCGCAATTGATCGTCTTGGTCGGTCGAGGACATGGCGGGCCAGGTGCCGGGAGCGGCGTGGATTCGTCGCGTAGGACGCCTGCCGCGCACGGTTATTCCATCAGCTTAGGAAAAATTTTTCGATGGAATAAGGCGGGGCGGGCGGCGTCCTACGGCGGTTCGACACAAGACCGTGTGGTCGGGAGTGAAATTCATGGAGCGATCTTCTTCTTCGCAACGGGAGCCTGGGCGCGGCTTATGGCGCTGGGCGGCGATAGGCGGGGCCGTGGTGGGCGTGGCGGTGGCGTTCGGGTATGTCGGTGGGTGGCTCGCGCCGGGCCGGCTGACGCCTCACAAGCTCGTCGATGGGCTACAGGCGAACGGCGGCGTGCATCCGGGATATCGAAGGAATCACGCGAAAGGCGTCTGTGTGAGCGGCTACTTCGAAGGGAATGGCGCGGCGGCTGCGTATTCGACCGCGCCCTTTTTCAAGGCGGTCAGGACGCCGGTGGTCGGGCGATTCGCGTTGCCGGGCGGGAATCCGTATGCGCCGGACAGCAGCGTGCCGATCCGGAGCATGGCACTGCGGCTCATCGCGCCGGATGGGGAGCAATGGCGGACCGGGATGAACAGCATGCCGGTTTTCCCGGTGGCGACGCCCGAAGCGTTTTATGCGCAGGTGGTGGCCGGGCAGCCCGATCCGAAAACCGGGAAGCCGGATCCGGCGAAGCTCAAGGCGTTTTTCGCGGCGCATCCGGAGACGGCGGCGTTTCGGGAATGGGTGAAAGGGGCGAAGCCGAGTGCGAGTTTCGTCACCGAGACTTACTACGCGTTGAATGCGTTTTATCTCGTCGATGCGGCTGGAACGCGGCAAGCGGTGAGGTGGCGGGTGGTGCCGGAGCAGACGGCCGGGGCGGGGGACGTCGCGACGGCCGGGGATCCGGATGTGTTGCGGCAGGATCTGACGCGGCGGATCGCCGACGGTGCGCAAAGGTGGAAGTTGGTGCTCACGCTCGCGGAACCGGGGGACCCGGTGGACGACGCGACGAAGGTCTGGCCCGCGCAACGGACGACGATCGATGCGGGGACGCTGGTGCTCGATCGCGTGGCGGAGCAGGACAGCGGACCGTGCAGGGATGTGAATTACGACCCGACGGTGCTGCCTGAAGGGATTCAGGCTTCGGGGGATCCGTTGCTGGTGGCGAGGTCGGCGGCTTATGCGGATTCGTATCTGCGAAGGACGAGTGAAGAGGCCGGGGTGGCGGGGGCTGCGCGGTCGGGATCGGAGGGGCGGTGATGAAGACGACTTTTGGTTTGCCGGCGAGGGTGCTGCATTGGGTGATGGCGGCGATGATCGTCGCGATGCTGTTTATCGGGGTGGGGATGGTTTCGTCCGTCTCGGAGCGGCATGCGGTACTCGTCGCGATTCATAAGCCGCTGGGGATTTCGATTCTCGTGCTCGCTTGTGTGCGGGTTGTCGTGCGGTTGAGTTCCAGGCCGCCGGGGTTGCCGGAGGATTTGCCGGGGTGGCAGAAGGTTGCGGCGCTTGGGTCGCATCTCGCGCTCTACGCGCTGATGATCGCGATGCCGTTGATCGGGTGGGCAATGCTCCCCGCCGGCGGGTATCCGGTGACGCTCGCGGGCGGGGTGCAACTGCCGGCGATTGTTTCGGCTGATCCTGTTGCGTTTGCGTGGCTCAGGATCGCGCATCGGTGGGTGGCTTATCTGTTCTTTGCGACGTTTCTTCTCCATTTCGCTGCGGCGCTTTATCACGGGTTGGTGAGGCGGGATGGGGTGTTGAGGGCGATGGTGGGGAGGTGAGGTTGGAAGGCTGCTTTTTGTTGTGACGGTTGTTGAAGATGGCTGTTGAAGAATTGCCGGGCATCCGAGCCAAGGAATGGCGCATGGAGACTCGTTGAGGGAAGCGTCTCGCGTTGAGCCGATCACCCATACAGCAAGGGCCGCATAAAGCGGCCCTTGCTTGTTACGCCCGCTGCTCTCGCTGGATGCAGTCCGGCGTGATGGTGATTTGCCGGGTCTTGTGATTGATGTTGAGGAAGACGCGGTCACCAGGTTCGAATCCGAACAGCTTGAAGTGGGCATCGATGACGCTCATCCATGGCAGGTACGGCCAGCCTCTCTTGGGGCGGTCTGGCGTGCTGCGGAGGATCATCGCAAGCCTGGTGTTCAGATTGCGTTTCTTTGGACGTGACTTATGATTGGCGTCAGCCATGGTCAACTCCTGAGGTGAGTTGGTTGTGGTCAGCGGGTCGTATGGGTGGCAGCCCATGCGGCCCGCGCATTTTGCGGTGCTACCGATTTAGTTTACGGGAAGATTGACGCGTGATGGTGGAATCACGCTCAGCCAAGCCAAACGGCATAGGCGGTATCTTCGACACAATTCGCGACACTGCTATCATGAACTCCAATCAATGCAACTGCGGGCCACTGTCTTCAAGAAAGCAGGACGAGAGAGTTGTGAGCACACTGGTGGAACCAGGGAATAGGTTTTGGTGACTATATTTTCATGTTTTTCTAAACGGCCGAACCATCACCGAAGACCGAGTCGAGAATGTCTAGCTCGTCAAGCGTATCCGCAGTGATCGGCCTATCATCTGATAAATGCAGATTTGCGAGTCGGCATTCTTCGATTACTGCTTGCATGGTATTTACGACTTTGCGAGGGGTGATTTCTCGCAGTTGAGACATAACGGTATTTATCGACTCCTCGGTAAATGGAAAATAGTCACCAATTGCCGTGGTGTTAAGTGGGCGACTAGAGGCTAAAATATTTTTAACAAAGTCGATTGCCGAATTTCGATCAAGAAGATCGAAGTGAATCTGGCGTGACAAGCGCGACAGGACATAATCTGTAAACATATTCGGCAGTGTTGTGACTTCTGCCGTCGCTGCGCAAACCAATCCGAATGAATTGGGGCATGCATCATACAAATGTCGAAGAATGTCGTTGGTCTCCAGCGTTTCTTTAGGTGGCTGGCGCTGCAAATCATCGAGTTCGTCGATAAAGAGAAATACAGCTTGGCGGAAGCGATTATTTCCGTGGTTTGTCTGAAACTCTTGAACAAAGAGATTGACAATTCTGGAGAAAAGCATGACCGCTTGATAGTCAGAAAGCTTATCCGAATTGAGGTAAGCTTTCACGCCTGCTTCGCTCTGGCAGTTCATCAAGCCTTTTACAAAGTCTCCAAGCTCGCGTGATCTAATGAGCTCGTCAATGGCTAAGTCGGAAGTAATTTGACGTCCATTCTTCGCTTCAAGAATTCGAGTTTCGCAAAATGTCTTGAATTCCATTAGATCGGCTAACAGTGATCCACGAGATACGAGATCTTCTGAAAATGCCGCCGAAAAAGACAATTTTCCCTTGTCTTTTTTTAGTGTTGGGACAAAATAGGCGATGCCTGCGTTAAGCTCTTTTACTCTATTGCGTGCCCATAGGAGTGCATGGGATTTTCCAGTGCCAAAATGGCCATAGAGCAAAAGGAAATTGGTTAATCCCACGCGATCCGCACGAACTCTGTCGAGAATTCGTTCGAATAGAGCTTTTTGTCTATCATAACCAACCCAAATCTTTATGCGCGGATCTTCATCAGAGATGGCATTTGATCGAAATGGATTGCCAGTAAGTTTGCATGCTGCGTAAAATTCTTCAGCGGTCATAGCGTTGCTCCGATACTCGAAAGATTGTTTCGCACGACGTCGTGACTAACACTCACACTAGCCAAATAAGCAAAAAATCCGTCGAGCTCGTCCTGATCTTCGACGTTGATCTGATAGTTGAGTTCAAGCTGCGGTTCTTCATTTCTTAACCCATTCGGATTGAATCCAAAATTTGTCAAATCGGCTGATCCGACGAGGGCTAAGTCGGTGGCGTTTTCCTGAAAGGTGCTTAATTTATTTTTATCAACCTTGAACATATACGCCTTCGCATGCAATCGCGGAACGTAGAGAACTGAAAAGCCGCGCCCTTCCAGCTGATCAAAGTTGGGAAGTTCATCGGTGTTCGGTGGGCGAGTAATAAACGTAACGGTGCATTCATCGCATACCCATTCATCGAGCATTTGACCAAAAATTTGAGTGGGCGCAATTAAATCGAAGGATATATGAGGTGATACGAAAACTACTTCTTTATGCGGAAGAAGGCGCCGGCCGACAATTTTTTCATATAAGCGTAGGCTTTCGTGATTTTTCGTAAACCGAGATGCTTCATTTTCGATTGAATTTTTCCTCGCTCTAGCGAGTTCTTGGGATATGGCTGAACCTCCAACTGGTCTCAGCGCAGCCTCAATAACATCGTGAGATACAACGGAAAATTTTTCGGCTAGACCCGGGCGGGCTAAATTATCTTCCACCGAATGTGGTCCGGCTCGATAGAGCGTAATCTCATCTCGCTGTCGCAAGTAGATAACTCTATAAGCAGTATTTCCGCGACTTACAACCCGAATCCAAGCATCCTCGATGCCTTTATATGGATGGTCGTCGCGATCTGCCCGGAAGTCGCCTGTATCCGTGAATACTTTCCTAAGAACTCGATTAGGAAGCTGCGCGTCACCAGATTTGACCAAATCCGTTACGAATTGACGGTGAAGATTAATTTTGCCCATTGCTCGGTGCAATAATTCCTAGCTCAATTGTGCGGGATGAACGAACCTTTATGCCAAATTTCTGAGGTAGGTCGCATTTTAGCCAAGCTTCATAGTCGATGAGCGATTCTCCCCTTGCTCGCGATATCCCCATATATGCAGATAGTGCCACAAGCAGAGGAAGTTCGTTTCGCAATATACGACGATCCTGAGCAAAATCTCGAAATACATCAAAAAAACATAGAGTGATGGCCGCAATCTCGTCGTTGTCTAGCGAATTCTTTTCCCAAGTGTCAGTGACCGTAAGGCCGGATGATACCAGAGAGACGTAGTCCCAAGTACTCGGAGCATGAGCCATAAGCTCTCGAATCGATGCTAGGCGACTACGCTCAAGTTCGAATTTTGTGGGACGCAAGCTGTACTCCCCACTATCGAACGTAAACCCGGCTTTTCCTATGCATTGAAGCCAATGCCATCCCTGGGATGTAACTGCCCCGTCCTTCCCACAGAGTCCTAAGCTTCGAGCCCATTCGCGCCGAGAAGGTATGACATGGCGAATGTAATCGCCTGATGGAGGATCCATGGCATAAACATCTTTAGGCTTTGGAAGTCCTAAATGTCCTAATCCGCCGGTGAGACCTGCCGAAGTAGCGGCAGTCAATCGAGATACTTTACTGGCGCCTCCCTTATTTGTGCGTTGCCTCTCGATCGTAACGGCGGCTGCGATAGCCTCGCGTTCCCCTTGACTCTTAAATAACTCGAATAAGCTCTGCCGCTTCACTAAAACCATTGACATTAATCTGCGTGAAATATCATCTGGTTGAAACTCGGCAGCAAGGCAATTGAGAAAAATATCACCATCGGCGAGCAAAATACTTAAAGCGAGAATGTGTCTCAGCGCCTCTTCCCGCTCCGATTTTGTGTCCAATAGTCGAACGCAAATTGCTCCGGCCTCGCCAAAAGGGCCTGCAAAAATACCTTGACTGGTAACTTGTGCAATTCCCAATGAAGCAAACACGTCAGATATATTGCTTGTTTTAAGATTCCATCGGTGATGAATCAAATTTGACCAATCACCGATCTTAAGCTGCGGCGTACGTGAATATTCCTCACAAAAATCCGAAAATCGGCCAAAAGTATTCTCGAGGCCGACTGAATATCCAACCTTTCGCAGGAAAAAGCCAAAATTTTCAGGTTGGGCTATACCCACCATGTGCAGTCACCCTTGGTCGAATTTTAACAAGTAGGCATCGACTTGTACTTTGGTCACCCAAGAAACAGTCGCCAGATTCGAGGTATCGTAACATATCTCCGAAATCCGAAATAGTTGCCCCGCCTGTTCGCATACTGGAAACAATTTTTGTTGGAATTCTTGAGATTGCAGACGTCACGTCGCTTTGAAATGTCAATCGATGGTTTAGTGAGAAATTTACTTGACTTAGTATTCGATCATCGACAGCTGACGGTTGTTGAGTCGCCAGTACCAACGATAGTCCGGCGTCGCGCCCCCGTTTCACGAATTCTACAAGGGCGTCCCTTGCCGGACTGTCATTTCCTTTCCCGGCGACTACATGGGCTTCGTCGATTAGAAACCAAACACGCCCTGGCAATATCGGGCCAGCGGCCTTCTCGCCTCGAAATTTCGCCAATTTCATTCGACTATGAAAATCACCCATAGTGCGAAATAGTGATTTTGCAATAATTGCCGTAACTAAGGATTTATCTCCGTCGCTAAGCTCTCTTACCATGAAAACGTTGCATCGTCCCTCTTTAAGAAGATCGACAATTCGCAATCCATTTGGATCAAATAATCCAGAATCAGAATAATCTTCAAGTTTATAGCTGACTGCATTTCTAGTACTTTCGGAAATGCCTGGCCAGTTTGCGTCTCTGTTGATATCGGCCAGCAAATCTGAAATGGCAAAATTCCGGCCCGATAGTCGTTTCAAAGCTGCACGAAGGACATGACCCTGTGGGCTATAAACCTCTTGACCGAGCAGCGCGCACCATTCGGGAAGCTCAACGTCGCAAGGGCGGATAGAGAATTCAGTTTCGTCACCAATTAATTTTGGTGATCCCCTTGGGCTAAATAACTCAATATCCGAAACTTTATTTGGTGGTATTTTCCACTCTGCTAGATCGTCAAGTTGTTTTCTGTGCTCAGGGATATTGAGATTTGGGCTGTATTTTAATGTCCAAAATTGATTTTGAGTGTCGAGCAATATGCTTGTAATTGGTTGTACTTGTTGTTGTATTTGTGTTGGCTCCGATAATCTGGAAATTCCTTCAATTAGAACCCCAAGATCGAAACTTTTCCCGCTTCCTCGAGTTCCGGAAATATAAATAACGTGAGGAAATGCGACGTCCAACCAGACGTCGCTAGCAAGCATATTGTTACTAGGGCATGACTCAAGAACTTTTCCAAGGAAAAGGAGATTCTCCGGAGATGGATTCGAGCTCGATCGCCCTACAATCAAATTGTGGCCCTTTTGAATATATGTACACTTGACTACTGGGTCGGCAATGCCGTAAGAGGATTTTTCAATTACGCGACCAAATGCTTCAGAAACCTTTGTCGAAAAAGCCATTTCTATACTCCCGCGAGCTCATTTTTGTTACATTTCCGCCGATTCGGACGACATAAACTTTATCTGGATTCAGGGCGTCTATGAAATGACCGGTGTTGGCTGAGGCAACAGCTACAAAGCGTCCCATGCGTTTCGCCAATTTCTTCAATCTAACTGAAAGGATTTTTGAGGTAATTGGATCGAGATTGCTGCAGAATTCGTCCACTAACCAAACATCGGCATCGCTGAGTATTAAATTGGCGAACATGGTCCTATATCGCTGACCCATGCTGAGTAATTCAAATGGTTTTATGAACACCATTGCTTCGCTCAAGCCCACGTGACACAGCGCGTCAAAAGCTCGCTCTGGTCCATACAAGTCTGCAAAATATTGGAAGATCGGTATTCCGTCCGGAAGAGCCGATAATGTACAGGTTTTTAGGAAATTGGAGTTTCCTGAGAAATTCTTTGTCACTCCATATGGCATCGATTCGGACGAAAGGGCTTGCAGAAGAATAGATTTTCCCGCTCCACTTGCGCCGGTTATTAAAGATATTGATCCTCGAGAAAGTGATATGTCGACGGGGCCAACCACTCGATTCGATATTTTACTCGTCTCAATCCCGAAGCTATCCATTATCAATCGAACGTATGGGGATAATGGTATGTCGTAGCTTACGGAAACTTCCAGGCTGTCATATTCTAGCGAATCAGCTGTTGAGCTATTTTTGAGCGTAGAGTTAGACGTGACGGACGTGTTGGCCGTCTCGCTGGTTTTCTCAAGAAGACCATCTTCGATATATGCGTTGGATTCTTCGTCTAATCCACCCAAATAATAAGGGATCGGAAATCTGAGGATGGGGCGAAATGCAAGCCATTCATCGGATGCCATTTCAGATCTTGGATCTTTCGCTCGAAGCAAATCAGAAAGAATGAGACGAGCTTCGTCGAAATTTCTCCCGGTTTTATTGCAGTATGTTGTAAATGCGGTGTGATATTTTCGCTGCAAACTCATTATGCCGGATTTTCCGCTTGCACCATTTTGAATGCTGCGTAGATCTTTTGATATTCTATTGAGGTTGCCTTCTGTGTTCCCGATGAAATAAAGCCCCGCTCGGGTGACGAAATCGATATACCGAAGCATTTCTGCTGATATTTCAATAAATAGCGGGCGCTCTCCTCCAATGTGCCATCGCTCGGCGCAGAATTTTTTTGCTTCTTCTACCAAAATCGAAGATGCTCCAATTCCTCTAAATTCGGGGTCTACCACCACCCTAGCGATTCTGGCAATTCTGTTGACATATTTTTGCCCGTCTCCAAGCCACGTCTCCCAACCGATTTTTGCTTTTTTGCTAATGAATGGTCGAGAGAAAAGATCGTGCCTGGGCTTGCACATCAGCAGAGGCATTTGTATTTCGATATATCCAATGGCCCTTGATGCACTGCCTTTTTTAACGCTTGCCAGAAGAATTGCCTTTCGACCACCGGTCTCTTTTGGGGTGGCGCGGCCAGACTCACTCTGAAAGTCGATGCCCTTATAGTGAAATTGTCCCAGCCTTTGATATTCAGCAAGCTCAATTTCGGTGCTGATTTCAGTAACGAGTATATTAATATTGTCGGCTCCGAACCGCACTTCTCTATGATTCTCGAACCGTGGAAGCACCGGGATTTGACCGCCGGACTGTGCTTGTACCGTCAACGTAGGGTTGGACGGAGATCCGGAAATTGATATGTGATCGCCTGCGCCGAGCATAGCGAATCGATGTACGGTCAGCGAAGAAACTGTTCCTCGCTTGTTTGTGAGCGTGAGGTGCTTCTTGCACGCTCGAACGCTTGTCGACTGAATTTTGTAAGCCGTCATGAGTGGAGCTTGGGGTTTTTCCTGCGAGATTGTACCTACGCCATCTGCAGGCGTCAGGTAGGTCCAGTGGCGCTGATGGAATGGAGCTGTCCCGTGGCCCCTGAGCCCGGGGCGTATCTGCCGGTGATAGCCTCTTTGTTCACGTGGTTGTGCAAGAAGAACCTTTTGCCGGATTTCGGCTGTGCTAACGGGCAGACGGGCGCCGCCGAAGGCCGATTGTTGTGACAGTTCCTGGATCTAAAGCGTGTCAGAGTGTTTCAGGGGACAGGGGATGATGTGCTCGGCATAGCAACTGGAAAGCGAAGCGAAGACGTAGTATCTGACCGGTGCGGTAAGATGTCTGTGGACGATTTGCCGAGCGCCACATATCGGAAGTGGAGGCGGAGTATACGACTGTCGATTAAAACACTTGAAAGCGAAGATTTTGAATGTAAAAAGCGAGGTTAGACGTGCCTTGGCGCCCGGGCGAGCACATCTTTTACGATCGAGTGATCGTGTACGAAAAATCATACGCGATAACGCAGCTTGTATCGCTTGCTACGTCAACATACGGTTCATAGCCACGCTATCGCGATTTTTCAACTACGTCTGACTATCGTCGGAACCAAACTCTAGCTGCTATACGATCTTCAAACGTCAATATTCCCCGCCCTCAACGCATTCGACTCGATAAACGCTCTCCGCGGCTCGACATCATCCCCCATGAGGGTAGTAAAGATCCCATCCGCAGCAATCGCGTCTTCGATCTGCACACGCAGCAACCGCCGCACCGCCGGATCCATCGTCGTTTCCCAAAGCTGCTCGGGGTTCATCTCCCCCAGCCCCTTATACCGCTGCTTCGACACGTTCCGCTCGGCATCCGCGAGCAACCACTTCATAGCGCTCTTGAAGTCCGCCACAGCCATGCTGCGTTCCCCACGCTTGATGACCGCGCCTTCCCCAATAAGCCCCTTGAACGTATTCGCGGTGGTCACGAGCTGCTGATAATCCGCCGTATGCTGGAATTCCTCGTCGATGACGGAGACCCGCACATTCCCGTGATGCGCGCGCTCGACGCGCAGCGACCGCAGCTCACGCACCTGATCATACGAAGGCACGACCCGCACTTCGTTCTTGAGCGCTTCATCATGCAGCGCGGCGTGAAGCGCCTTGGCCGAAGCCTCGGTCGATTCTTCGCTGGAGAGATCGATCACAACCCCATCCATGATGGCTTCGAGTGCAGCCGGGTCATACAGGCGGCTGAGTCGCCCGATCACGCTCTGCGACATCAGATACGACCGCGCGAGCTCCCCAAGCGCATCGCCCGAAATCGCCGTCGCATTCTCGCCAGGCACCAGCTCGGACCCTTGCAGCGCCAACCGCAGCATATGCGCGTTGAGCTCGACATCATCCTTCAGATACCGCTCATCCTTGCCCGCCTTGATCTTGTAAAGCGGCGGCTGCGCGATATACACGTATCCGCGCTCGATCATGTCCGGCATTTGTCGATAGAGGAACGTGAGCAGCAGCGTCCGGATGTGCGCACCGTCGACGTCCGCGTCGGTCATGATGATGATGCGGTGATACCGGAGCTTGTCGAGGTTGTAATCGTCCTTGCCGATCCCGCACCCAAGCGCGGTCACGAGCGTCACGATCTGTTCGGACGACAGCAGCTTGTCGTAGCGCGCCTTCTCGACGTTCAGCACCTTGCCGCGCAGCGGCAGGATCGCCTGGAACTTGCGATCGCGGCCTTGCTTGGCCGAGCCGCCTGCCGAGTCGCCCTCGACGATGTAGATTTCGCACTTCGCCGGGTCTTTCTCCTGGCAGTCCGCGAGCTTGCCCGGCAGGCCGACGCCGTCGAGCACGCCCTTGCGACGCGTCATTTCCCGCGCCTTCCGCGCAGCATCCCGCGCACGCGCGGCTTCGACGATCTTCCCGCAGATGATCTTCGCGTCGTTCGGCGTTTCGAGCAGGAACTCTTCCAGCGCCTTGGCAACGACTTCCTCAACCGGCGCCCGCACTTCGGAAGAAACCAGCTTGTCCTTGGTCTGCGAGCTGAACTTCGGCTCCGGCACCTTCACGGACAGCACGCACGAAAGCCCTTCGCGCATGTCGTCACCGGAAGTCTCGACCTTCGCTTTCTTCGCGATTTCGTTATCGGCGATGTACTTGTTGATGACGCGCGTCATCGCGGCCCGCAGGCCGGTCAGGTGCGTGCCGCCATCCCGCTGCGGAATGTTGTTCGTGAAGCACAGCACGTTTTCGTTGTAGCTGTCGTTCCACTGCATCGCGACTTCGACGCCCACGCCATCCTTCTCGCCGTTCACGTGGAAGATGGTCGGGTGCAGGTTGCTCTTCGTCTTGTTGATGTACTCGACGAAGCCCTTCACACCGCCGGCGAACGCGAAATCGTCTTCCTTGCCCGAGCGCAGGTCCGTCAAGCGAATCCGCACGCCGTTGTTCAGGAACGAAAGCTCGCGCATCCGCTTGGCCAGAATGTCGTAGTGATACTCGACGGTCCCGAAGATCGTCGGATCGGCCATGAAGTGCACTTCGGTGCCGCGGTTCTCGGTATCGCCGGTCACCAGCATCGGCGACACTTCCACGCCGTCCACCGTCTCGATCACGCGGTCCTGCGCAACGCCGCGATGGAACTCCATGAAACGCTTCTTGCCGTCGCGACGCACGGTGAGGCGCAGCCAGCTCGACAGCGCGTTCACGCACGACACGCCCACGCCGTGCAGGCCACCGGACACCTTGTAGCTGTTCTGGTCGAACTTGCCGCCGGCATGCAGCTCGGTCATCACGATCTCGGCGGCGCTGCGCTTCGGCTCGTGCTTGTCGTTCATCTTCACGTCGGTCGGAATCCCGCGGCCGTTGTCGGTCACGGAAATCGAGTTGTCCGCATGAATCGTCACGTGGATGTCGTTGCAGTACCCGGCCAGCGCTTCGTCGATCGAGTTGTCGAGCACCTCGAACACGAGGTGGTGCAGACCGGTGCCGTCAGACGTGTCGCCGATGTACATCCCGGGGCGCTTGCGCACCGCCTCCAGACCCTCGAGGATCTGGATCGACGAGGCGCCGTAGCTGCTGTTATCGGGCTGCGTATTGTGCTGTTCACTCATGGATATCTTCCGGTTCTGCGAGGCCACTCAAGCGGCGGCGCGGTGCGTTTCTTCACGAAAACGCCGGGCCGCTCCAGTTTTCCTGACCCGTCCGAGGCACCGGCCCGGCGCCAAACGGATGGGTTTTAGATTCGCCATAAAAACGCCAAAGGGGCTTGCCGCCCCCTGGTGTGTGTCGTGATGTCGCGCGCGTCAGATGCGCATCGGCATCACGACATACTTGAACTCGTCGTTCTCGGGCACCGTGATCAGGGCGCTCGAGCTGGCGTCGCCGAGGCTCACCTGCACGGTGTCGACCTTCAGGTTCGCGAGCACGTCGAGGAGATAGGTGACGTTGAAGCCGATGTCGACGGTGTCGCCCTGGTAGGCGATTTCCAGCTCTTCCTGCGCCTCTTCCTGGTCGGCGTTGGTCGACATGATCTTCAGCTGGCCCGGCGCGATGATGCAGCGCACGCCCTTGAACTTGTCCGAGGTCAGGATCGCCGCGCGCTGCAGCGAACGCTGCAGTTCCTCACGGCCGATCTCGAACGTGTTCTTGTGCGCCTTCGGGATCACGCGCTGGAAGTCGGGGAACTTGCCCTCGACCAGCTTCGACACGAGCTCGACCTGGCCGAACGTGAACTTCGCCTGGGTCTGCGCGATGTCGATCGTAACGGTGTCGTCGATGTCCTCGAGCAGGCGCTGCAGTTCGAGGATGGTCTTGCGGGGCACGATCACTTCCTGGCGGCCGAATGCGCCGCCCTCGATTTTCATCGACGAGAACGCGAGGCGGTGACCATCGGTCGCAACGGCCATCAGCTGGTCGCCGTCGACGACTAGCAGCATGCCGTTCAGGTAGTAGCGGATGTCCTGCTGCGCCATCGCGAAGTGCACCATGCCGAGCAGCTGGCGGAACGACTTCTGCGGGACGCTGAGGCTCGCGCCGAAATCCTTCGCCTGCGCGACGGTCGGGAACTCGTCGGCCGCGAGCGTCTGCAGTGCGAAGCGGCTCTTGCCGGACTGGACGGTCAGGCGCTTGTCGGCAAGCGACAGCGTGACCTGGCCGTCAGGCATCGCGCGCAGGATGTCGAGCAGCTTGCGGGCGGCAACGGTGGTCGCGACCTGGTCGTTGCCGACGCCGAAATCGGCGCGCGTCGTGATTTGCAGCTCCAGGTCGGTCGACAGGAACGAAACGTCCGCACCGTTCTTGGTGATCAGCAGGTTGGCGAGGATCGGCAACGTATGGCGGCGTTCGACGATGCCGCTGACCGTTTGCAGCGGCCTGAGGAGGGTGTCTCGTTCGGTCTTGACCAGTTGCATAGAGTTCCTTCGTTGAGATAACGGCCTGCAGCAGCCTCGCAACGCCCCGCCGGCCGGGCTCTTGGCCCTTCGCCGCCGGAGCGGTCAAACCTATATTGTGCCTCAAAACCGAACCGCCCCCCTTAAATTGGGGCGGACGCCGAATTCTCAACCCGGCTGCCGGTCAGCCCTTCAGCGTCTGTTCCAGCACGTGCAGCTCGTGGTTGAGCTGCGCATCCTTGCTGCGCTCGTCGGCGATCTTGCGCACCGCGTGCAGCACGGTGGTGTGATCGCGCCCGCCGAACAGTTCGCCGATTTCCGGCAGGCTCTTCTGCGTCAGCTCCTTCGCGAGGTACATCGCGATCTGCCGCGGCCGCGCGATGTTCGCCGGACGCTTCTTCGAATACATGTCGGCGACCTTGATGTTGTAGAAGTCGGCGACGGTCTTCTGGATGTTCTCGACCGAGATCTGCCGGTTCTGCACGGTCAGCAGGTCCTTCAGCGCTTCCTTGGTCAGCTCGATCGAGATCTCGCGGCCATGGAACTTCGAATACGCGAGGATCTTGCGCAGCGCGCCTTCGAGTTCGCGCACGTTCGAGCGCAGGTGCTTCGCGACGAAGAACGCGACGTCCTCCGACAGGTTCACGCCTTCCGACTGCGCCTTGCGCATCAGGATCGCGACGCGCATTTCCAGCTCGGGCGGCTCGATCGCGACGGTCAGGCCCGAATCGAAGCGCGAGATCAGGCGATCGTCGATCCCCGAAATCTCCTTCGGGTACGTATCGCTGGTGATGATCACCTGCGCCTTGTTCGCGACCAGCGCCTCGAACGCGTAGAAGAACTCTTCCTGCGTGCGCGACTTGCCGGAGAAGAACTGGATATCGTCGATCAGCAGCAGGTCGAGCGAATGATAGTAGCGCTTGAAATCGTCGAACGCCTTGCGCTGGTACGCCTTCACGACGTCGGACACGTACTGTTCGGCGTGGATGTAGCGGATCCGCGCGCCGGGCTTGTCGAGCAGCAGCTGGTTGCCGATCGCGTGGATCAGGTGGGTCTTGCCGAGGCCGACGCCGCCGTACAGGAACAGCGGGTTGTACGAGATGCCGGGGTTGTCCGCGACCTGGATCGCGGCGGCGCGCGCGAGCTGGTTCGCTTTACCCGTCACGAAGTTGTCGAACGTGAGCACCGGGTTCAGCTTCGAGCGTTCGTACAT